>JAKVAR010000001.1 GCA_022447585.1 Crocinitomicaceae bacterium
GAAGTTTGGCTCAATATGACCTGCTAATAACACCGCCTACACTCAATGCGGAGTATTTTATTCAAAAACTAATCTTTCTAAAACAACTATTTATTACTTTAAACAAAAATTTTGATCCAAAGCCGCACTGTTGCGTAGCCCCGATCGTTATTAGCAATGAGAAATAAGGCTCAAAATATGCCCAGAGTCTGTTAAGTTTTGCCTTATATGTTTCGCCCCAAATTATGCTATTTGTTTAAATGCATTTGGAATTTTTAGGTTGTGTAAATTAAGTGGGCAATAGATAATTTTACAACCATCATCTTGAAGCTTCGCACCAACTCCTGTTACTGTGTGTAAAACGCTAGATTCGAAAACATGCCCAAAACAGGTTAACAACTCAAAAACTTACGCCCATTGTTTTAAATAAAATTTATGTGGAAGTTTGGCTCAATATGACCTGCTAATAACACCGCCTACACTCAATGCGGAGTATTTTATTCAAAAACTAATCTTTCTAAAACAACTATTTATTACTTTAAACAAAAATTTTGATCCAAAGCCGCACTGTTGCGTAGCCGCGGACCGTTGTATGCCATTGCAAAAAGGAAAAGCCAGCCGCACATTTTAGCACATTTGGTTTTTGCCAACGCACTTTCCCAACGCTAAAACCAAAAGAGCTAAAATCTCCCCACGCTCATTATTACGTGAATATTCATCTCGTTTTTCAGTGATAATTTACACAAATTTATTACATTTATAGCTTTGATAAAATGGACAACATGAATCGAATCAAAGAGGTACTGGAAGATCAAGGCAGAAGTCAGAAATGGCTGGCTGGCAAACTTGGTAAGAGCTACAATATGGTAAACGCCTATGTACAAAACAGACAGCAACCAAGACTGGAAGTGTTAATGTCCATAGCCGAAATACTTGATATTGATGTTAAAGACTTAATTGTCTCAAATAAGGAATAATATGAATGAGGCAAAAACAAGAAAGGAACTAATAGACAAGCAGCTTCAAGAAGCTGGATGGAATATTAATGATCAAACTCAAGTTGGCATTGAATACGATATCAATGTAGGTTTACCTGATGGAGTTAGCGAACCTCAAACACCTTATCAAGGACATCAATATTCAGATTATGTTTTGTATGGTAAAGACGGGAAAGTACTTGCTGTTGTTGAAGCAAAGAAAACATCTGCCAATGCAGAGTTAGGAAGAGAGCAAGCAAAACAGTATTGTCAAAATATTCAAAAAGAATCTGGTGGTGAATTACCTTTTTGTTTTTACACCAACGGACATGAAATTTTCTATTGGGATTTAGGAAACTATCCTCCCAAGAAAGTGATTGGATTTCCAACAAGAGATGACCTTGAACGATATTCCTATATCAGAAGAAACAGAAAACCATTAGCTCAAGAGCTAATAAATACAGACATAGCAGGCCGTGATTATCAAATTCACGCTATTCGTTCTGTAATGGAAGGAATTGAAAAAAAGAGACAGAAGTTTCTTTTGGTAATGGCAACTGGAACTGGAAAAACTAGAACTACAATTGCTATGGTTGATGCTCTAATGAGAGCTGGATGGGCAGAACGAGTTCTTTTCTTAGTTGATAGAATCGCACTAAGAAACCAAGCCTTAGAAGCGTTTAAAGAGTTTCTACCAAATGAACCTAGATGGCCTAAGATTGGTGAAAAAGAAATAGCAAAGGATAGAAGGATTTACACTTCTACATATCCAACAATGTTGAACATCATCAGAGATGAAGAACATTCTTTGTCTCCTCACTTTTTTGATTTGATTGTGATTGATGAAAGTCACCGCTCTATCTACAACACTTATCAAGAAGTTTTAGACTATTTTAATACAACTACACTTGGTTTAACCGCCACTCCTACAGATGTTATTGACCATAATACTTTCAAGCTTTTTGAGTGTGAAGACGGTTTACCTTCTTTTGCATATTCGTATGAAGAAGCTGTAAATAATATACCTCCTTACCTCTGTGATTTTCAGGTAATGAAAATTCAGACCAAATTTCAAGAGGAAGGAATCAGCAAACGAACCATAAGCCTTGAAGATCAAAAAGACTTAATTCTTGAAGGAAAAGAAGTTGCTGAAATAAACTTTGAAGGTACCGATCTTGAAAAATCAGTGATTAACAAAGGAACCAATGTGACCATTGTAAAGGAGTTTATGGAAGAATCCATAAAAGACCCTAATGGTGTTCTTCCTGGTAAAACTATTTTCTTCTGCTCTACAAAAGCACATGCAAGAAGAATTGAAAAGATTTTTGATTCTCTTTATCCTGAGTATGCAGGTGAACTAGCAAAAGTGATTGTATCTGATGATCCACGTGTATATGGTAAAGGTGGATTATTACATCAATTCACGCATAATGATATGCCTCGAATTGC
This sequence comes from Crocinitomicaceae bacterium, assembly GCA_022447585.1. Taxonomy (GTDB): domain Bacteria; phylum Bacteroidota; class Bacteroidia; order Flavobacteriales_D; family Crocinitomicaceae; genus UBA4466. Next base: position 2,406 of record JAKVAR010000001.1, read on the forward strand.
TGTCAGTGTAGATATGCTTGACACAGGTATTGATGTTCGAGAATTAGTTAACCTAGTCTTTGCTAAACCTGTTTACTCATACACCAAATTCTGGCAAATGATAGGTCGTGGTACTCGACTTCTTGAACCAACCAAGATGAAGCCTTGGTGTTCAGAAAAAGACACTTTCCTAATAATGGATTGTTGGGATAATTTCGAATACTTTAAACTTAATCCAAAAGGAAAAGAGCTGAAAGGGCAAATTCCACTACCAGTTCGATTTGTTGGATTTCGAATTGACAAGATTGAAACAGCTCTTGAAAAAGAAGAGTCCGAAATCGCTCAAAAAGAAATTGAAAAATTAAGAATTCAAATAGCAGAGTTACCGAAAAAATCTGTGGTGATTCAAGACTCAAAACCTGAATTGGCTAAAGTTGAAGATGATGCTTTTTGGAATCATTTGACCACTGACAAAATTGAGTTTTTACGTAACACCATTAAACCACTGTTCAGAACCGTTTCTCAATCTGATTTCAAAGCAATGCGCTTTAACAAAGACGTTTTGGAAATCTCTTTGGCTCAATTATCTGAAGAAGCAGACAAGTTTGATACGCTTAAGGAGAACATCATTACTGTAATAAGTGAATTGCCTATAACTATTAATATAGTCGCAAAGCATCAAGAGTACATCAAAAAGGTATTAACCAACAATTTCTGGTCAACAATTGAAGATGAAGGCTTTGATGTTTTATCAGAAACTTTAGCTCCACTTGTAAAATATAGAGAACAAAAAGGACCTATTGAAGGGCCTTCAAAGTTGAACTTACAAGATGTGATTCAAACCAAAGAAATGGTTGAATTTGGTCCACAAAATGAAGCAGTAAGTATTTCTAAATACCGCGAAATGGTTGAAGCGAAAATTTCGGAATTGATTGAAAATAATCCAATACTTCAAAAAATTAAATCTGGTGAACAGGTTACTGAAGGAGAAGCTGAACAACTTGCCGAGGAACTTCATGAAGAAGATCCGCATATCACAGAACAATTACTTCGTAAAGTTTACAATCACCAAAAAGCCAAGTTTATTCAATTCATTAAGCATATTCTAGGAATAGAAATTTTAGAAAGTTTTGATGAAGAAGTGAGCAGATTGGTGCAAGACTTTATAATAGAACACAGCAATTTATCTACACGACAAATTGAGTTCTTGAATTTATTAAAAGATTACATCATAGAAAGAGGAGAAATTGAGAAACGAGATTTAATCTCGTCACCATTCACGATTATCCACCCTAAAGGGATACGTGGAGTTTTCTCTCATTCTGAGATTAAAGAAATATTAGCATTAACGGAAAAATTCGCAGCATAACATGAGCTTATTAAGTAGCAATTCAAATATAAAATCAAAAATAGACGACCTCTGGAACAAATTCTGGAGTGGTGGCATTTCAAATCCACTTACTGCTATTGAACAAATCACATATCTGCTTTTTATGAAAAAGCTAGATGAAAATGATTTAGAGTCTTTGGCTAACGCTGAATTTACAGGTGATGATTTTACATCTATGTTTTCAGGCACTTTTTATTTGAGTAAAGAAGATGAAGAGAAACAACAGAATGGTATCGATAAGCAAAAGTTGAGATGGAGCGAGTTTAAACGCATGCCATCAGATGAAATGCTTAGCCATATTCAACGTTTTGTATTTCCTTTTTTAAAGCAATTGGATAAAGATGATTCGCCTTTTACAAAACACATGGCAAATGCGGTTTTCATAATCCCTAAACCGTCTCTTCTAATTGAAGCGATTAAAAGCATAGACGAAATCTATGTCGATATGGATAAGGACGCCAGTGAAAACGGTCAAGACTTTCAAGACATACAGGGGGATGTTTACGAAATGTTATTGAGTGAAATTGCTGCTGCTGGTAAGAATGGACAATTTAGAACACCAAGACATATTATCAAGCTTCTAGTCGAGTTAGTTGATCCAAAATTGGGTCAAAAAGTTGCCGATCCAGCTTGTGGTACCGGTGGATTCCTTTTAGGAGCCTATCAATACATGGTAACTCAACTTGATAAAGATAAGACCAACAAAGAACCAGATGAAGATGGTTTTATCAGAAGTAGCAGAAGTGCTCTTTTAACGGAAGATGTAAAAGAAATTTTAGGTGATAGCTTACAAGGCTACGATATAGACCAAACGATGGTGCGCTTGGGTTTAATGAACTTAATGATGCATGGAATTGAAAGTCCTAAAGTAGATTATAAAGATACTTTGAGTAAAGGCTATCATGAAACCTCTGAATATGATATTGTTTTAGCCAACCCTCCTTTTACTGGTAATATTGATAAAGGAGACATCAATGAAGAGCTAAAGCTAAAAACAACAAAAACAGAATTGCTTTTTATTGAACGTATCTACAACATGCTAAAAATGGGTGGTACTGCTGGAATTGTTATTCCTCAAGGTGTTCTTTTCAGTTCAAGTAAGGCATTTAAAGACGCACGAAAATTAATGATTGAAGATTCTGAATTGAAAGCTGTTATTAGTATGCCAAGTGGTGTTTTTAAACCTTATGCTGGTGTGAGTACTGCCCTCCTCATTTTTACAAAAGGTGGCGAAACAGAAAATGTTTGGTTTTACGACATGGAATCAGACGGTTACAGCCTAGATGATAAGAGAGTCAAAGACGAAAAAGGTCATGGTGACCTGCAAGAAATTATTTCTAAGTACAACTCTAGATTGAAGACAGCTGATAATGACAGAAAATCTAAATCTTTCAGTGTGAAAGTATCTGAAATTATTGAGGAAGGTTATGATTTAAGCTATTCCAAATACAAAGAGGAAGTGTTTGAAGAAATTGAATACGAAAAGCCCAATGTAATTTTGGACAAGTTAATTGGCCAAAACGGTTTGGAGTATCAGATAACCAAAGGACTTAACGATTTAAATGAGATGCTTAAATAATGAATTGGATTGAATTACTGAAGGCGGCACCATTTTCAGGTCAAAAGGTAAAACCTTTTGATGGACATAAAAAGTATTTAGCCACAGGATCTTTGGTAGGTGATGATATCAATTTTGAGGAAGTGACCTATCAGAATAAACCTTCAAGAGCTTCCATTGAAGTCTCCCAAGGTGATATCATTTTTGCAAAGATGAAAGACACTAATAAGGTTCTTCTTGTTGATGAATCATTATCTGGTATTATTGTTTCCTCGGGATTCTCGGTCCATAAGTGTGGCAAAAATTTGAATCCAGTTTATTTTAAACACCTTCTAGAGCATAATATTTTTTTAAGACAAAAAGATAAATATTGTACGGGAGCAATTCAGCCCGCTATCACGAATACTGGATTGAAAAAAATCAAAATCCCATTACCAGCCCTTATTGTTCAAAATTCAATTGCTAAAATTCTATCCGATTGCGAAAATGTAATACAAAAAAGGAAAGAAAGCATTGACTTGTTAGATAACTACTTGAAGTCGAAATTCTTTGAAATGTTTGGTGAACTGACTTCAAAAGAAAATACGTGGCCAATTAAAACTCTTGAATCAATTTGTGAAAAAATAGTTGACTGTCCACATGATACACCAACATATTCTGAACAGAAAACTGGATATTATTGTGTTAGATCAAGTGATATCCAAAATGGGGAAATAGTTTTGAGTGCGATACGTAATGTTTCCAAAGCAGTATACCAAGAAAGAACTAAAAGGCATATTCCAAATGTAGGAGAAGTAGTATTTACAAGAGAAGGCGGTCGATTTGGAAATGCTGGCCGCATTCCCACCGAAGAGAGGATTTGTTTAGGTCAAAGAATGATGTTATTCAGAGCCAAAGAAGGTCTATCCACGAATAATTTTATTTGGGCTCTTATTAGTTCCGAACGTATGCAGAGATTATTTAAAAAAATGTCTAAAGGTGGAGCAGCACCCAGAGTAAACATCAGTGATTTAAAAAAAATCAAGCTCTCAATACCGGATTATTCACTTCAATTAGAATTTGATTTTGTTGTAAATACAGTTGATCAAGTTAAATCCACCATGCAAACGAGTCTTAATGAGATTGAAAATTTATATGATAGTCTAAGTCAAAGCGCTTTTAATGGAGAATTGAATTTGAACAGAGTTGAATCAAACGATGTTGAAGCATGAAGCTAAAGCGATTAAAAATAAACCAATCCTACAGAAGTCTTGAGCAAGGTTTTGAAATCAACTTAGAGCCCAATTTAAGGTCAGAAAAACTAGACCCTATTTGTTTTGTCGGTCCAAATGGTAGTGGTAAATCAAACGTTCTAGAAGCTTTAGCAGATATTTTTTATTATTTGGATAGTTTTCTACTTGGATATACTGCGGATGATAATTATGTAATTCCAATTAAAGATTTTGAAATAGATTATTATTTACCCAACAGTATTCCTGGGGTTTATAATCCACAGCACAGATGGGAGAATGAGTTTTGTCTAGTCAAAATTAAAAAGAGAGCAGGTTTCCTACCAGTAATTGATTCTCTGGATGGAGAAACAAGTATTCCTGTTCCAAATAAATATCTATTACCAAAAAAAATATGGGCATACTCTTCAGGAGAGAATGAAATTTTGAGTCTTCCATTTTTAAGAATGGATCTTAATTATTTTGAACAACTTGAAACAAACAGAGACAATCAAGAAAACCTCATAATTGAATCTAACAGGCTTCATTATATAGATTATGATACTTGTGCTTCTATCCTTTTATCGAACTTTATTATGCTTTCAAATGAAAATGAAAAGCATAAACTAGTAATCTTTAAAGAGAGGTTTGGAATCAACAAATTGAGCTCATTCAAATTCACCATTAGACAGAATTATTGGATGAAAAAGGAGCTAAAGCTTCCTTATGAAATTGACCGTTTCATTGATTCGTTAACAGTGAACCTCCCAGATAGCTGCCTTCAGGTTTCAGATAATGGTGATATGATGTTCACGATTAATTTGGAGGAAACAGATCAAGTTGAACCATTTCAAAATGTAGCCTCAGGAGCCAGTGGCTTGTATCAATATTTCGAGAGTTTAACTTTACTCAATACACATACCATAGCAAAACACAGAAGAGAAAAAATTAAAAATGGTGATGACCCTTTTTATGCCTATTCAAATCTGTACAGGCCACCAAATGAAAAAATGCCATTTATCATTGAAGAATTGATGATAAACATGGAAGGCATTGAAGAACCAATTGCCTACAAGACCATTTCTGATGGTGAACATCAAGCATTAACAATACTTGGCTTATTTAACATGATTGATGAAGAAGGAGTACTTTGTTTATTAGATGAACCTGAAACTCATTTAAATCCAAAATGGAAATATGGCTTCATTGATACGTTAAATGATATTCAAAAGAACTACAAAAGTCAGGTTATTACAACGACTCATGACCCGATCTTCATTTCGGGATTAAGAAAAGAAGATGTCATCCTATTCCATAGCAAAACTAACACGGCAGAAGGTCAGAATCGCTGGAGTTTTCCTGAGAAGGATTTGAAAGGAATTGGCGTAGACAACTTACTTACTAGTCCAATTTTTGGCCTAAATTCAGCTATTGATTTTCCGACTCATGAAAAGATGATTGACAGAAGGATTCTTCTTTCAAAACAACTTAGAGGTATTCAATTTGAAGAAGGAGAACGTGAGAAGCTTGAGGGACTTACGACAGAATTATCTGAAATAGATGGTTTAAACCCAATAGATGATCCAATTTATCGTGATTTCATTGAAGAACTGAGCAAAGAAGACACATCTGTATATTATGAAAAATATGCTGATGCAGAATCCGAGGAGAAAAGAAAGCAAACTGCGAGTCTCATCATTGAAAAATTAAAAGAGCAAGGGAAATTATGAGACGAATAGATTTGGATAATTTCTTCCCTAGCCAGGCTTGGTTAGATGATGCAACTGAAAGGACTGCTCATATCAATGGTTGTGCACCAGCGGATAGAAGCACATACTTAAACACACCTGAAAACAAGATTTGGAATGAAGATGGTTTCGTCAATTCTATAAAAGATTTAGGACACCGCAAATGCTGGTATGCTGAAGTAAAATCTGAAGTTAATTTATACATAGACCATTTTAGACCTAAATTAAAAGTCACAAAGGTTTCAGGTAGCTACAATTATCCTGAAGGCGGAACTCGTCCAAATGCTAATGGATATTACTGGAAAGCATATGACTATAGTAATTTCAGAGTAGCGAACGACAAGTCAAATAAACGCAAAGGAGGTTATTTTCCTTTGCAAAGTGGAACTAGCTCGTGTGATATTCATACAGGAAATGAGGCTATTGAAGATAATAACACAATGCTTTTAGATCCCTGTATTGAAAATGATGTTAGCCTTTTGTTATACAGTTACAATAATCCCAAACCAGTCTTTGATGAAGTAGACAATGCTCACAATTATCATCGAGCAGCTATTTCAATAATGGCTTATGATTTAGAACACTCATTGTTAGACAGATTAAGAAGACGACTTTTACAGAAGTGTCATAACTATATTATTGAGGCTGAAAAATATTATCAAGCTTCTGACTTTTCAAAGTTTGACAGACCAGTTTCGTTCTTGGTAGAAATGCTAAATCCAGAAAGTGAATTTACAATGATGATTCTTCACAGACTCAAGGGTTCTGCTGAAGAATGGATAGAGCCATTCGTAATTGATGTGGCAAGAGAATTGAATTATATAGAATGACCACCCCACAGCAACCATACACATTGCCAAGTCGCTCAAAAGCCAACCGCACAAGCCAAAACTTGTCAAAGAGTATGTTTGCCCCAACGCTGAAAAACGAAATAAATAAAATAAAAACGGCATACAACAATGTGTATAGTGCATAGCACCTTGCGGGATGCTACGACACCATACACGGAACGTTAGCATTCAGTAACCGAAACAGTTGAAATGAAAATTCTTGAAACTGAAAGATTATATTTAAGAGAAATGGAAACGGATGATGCTGAAAATGCTTATCGTTTAAATTTGGATTGGGAAAACATAAAATATACTGGAGACAAACCATTTGAAAGTATACAAGAAGCAAAAGAGTTTTTATTAAATTATAACCACTATAAAAATTATGGATTCGGAAGATGGGCAGTAATTGAAAAATATTCGAATGAATTTGTAGGCTGGTGTGGTCTTAAGTACACTCCTGAATTAGATGAATATGATATTGGATTTAGATTATTTAAAGAACACTGGAATAAAGGTATAGCTACTGAAGCAGCCAAAGCCTGCATTGACTATGGATTTATTAAAATTGGACTCACTCGAATTGTTGGACGTGCTATGACTGAAAACGTGGACTCAATAAGAGTATTCGAAAAAATTGGGTTAGTCTATGTGAAAGATTATAATTTTGAGGGTAAATCGGCAGTCATTTACGAAATAAATAAACCGAAATGCTAAAACTTTATATAGCAAATAGGCCGCTCAATGATTCGTGAGAGTGTTGTGCTAATTTCAAACACCGTCAAATTTTTTATTTGTCTTTTAATAATGAATAAATTAAAACCAAAATATAAAAAATTGGCTCACAGCCCCCCCCTACCTTTCCCCTGCTCTACTTGATATTTCCTAAGGGTTATGCACGATTCTAACTTTCTGAAAAAAAAGAAGTATTTTTCAAAAAAAAAAAAATCATGAAACAGCTAACTATTATTACCCTTGTCATTTTGACCACTGTTCTAATGACATCTTGCGGAAATGGCAATCAAAAAAATCAAGTTACCGGTGAATGGACTTTATCATCATTCAGTAATGATGGAGAAGTTGTTGAACTCACAGATTGTGACGAGAAGACTACTTGGAGTTTCACTCTAGAACCTGCTGAGGCGCTTGATGATGGGACAGAAGTGCAAAAGTTAAAAGCAGTTGCTCCTGAAAACTGTAAGTACTTTGGTTTTGATGCAAAATGGACTATTAGTGATGGTAAACTCTTCATATCTACCTCTCGTATTGGAGGAATGGGAGGTAGCTCCTTCGCAGGTTTGATGGAAATCAAAGAGCTTACTAATAACAAAATGGTGGTTAAAACAATGAAGAAAGAATTAACCTTTAATCGATAGCCAATCGATTCTAAATTAAACCAATTACAATTCGATTTCCGATGGGCTAATCTATAATTAAACTCAGAACAATGGATGCAGCGCATGCCCCTTGGTACAAGCATCATACCCGAACCATTAGTGGACATATAAAACATGACTAGAACAATATGCATATTGATTACATTTTTGACTTTGTCAATCTCAAGCCTAGCTCAGACTGATTCGACCAAATACACCTTAGATACATCCACAATGTATAAGAACCTTGATACTTTGAACTTTTATAGTGTTGGATTAAGAGCGGAATCTTCTAACAAATCGGAAAAGTATTGGGTGAATAACAAACGCGTAGACAAAATTATTTACTTGAAGTATAAAAGTGTTTGGGATAATATTCATAAATGTAAACCTTGTTACTTAAAGACATATGACGAAAACGATAAGTTAATAAAAGAAGGCTTTCAATATACCGACTGTGGTGTGGGCATTTGGACTGAATACTATTCCAATGGAGAAATCAAAACAATTGGCCATTTCAAAGAAAACAATTCGGATAATTGGAACGATTTATGGAATAGAGGATATTGCTCAAGAAAAGAAGGACTGTGGAAGTATTATGATGAGAATGGTAATGTGACAAAAACAGAGAAATATCTAGATGGGAAATTAATTGATTAAAAAATCACGTGTGCTAACAAAGTATATCGCAAATAGGGCCTTCAGTGGTTTACTAAAGTTCAGTACTATTTACCAACACTAACAAATACTAGATGTTATGCTCAATTAAACTGAAATGATAAATCCAACTCGAAGAAATAGAAATATTGGAACAGCTAAACAGGGCTATGGTCATGACAACAAATTAGTTGTTCCTTATCCTGCTGTTGAGATGAAATCTTTTTACGAGAGATTAGGGGAATACAAAACGGTTGAGAAAATTATCAATGGACATAAATTTAGATTTGTTGTAGAAAAAACTCGTCAGAATTCTTTTCACGCCTGTACCATTGAGGATATTGAAATAATAATTAGTCAAATACCTAAAAAAGATTACGGGGAATTAGAATTAATCATTTTAAGACAGCCGACAAGAAAAGAGGAAAATTTAAAATCTGTTTGGGGCAGGTTAATCTACTCTTATGAATTTGAGGGTGATTATTTGCCTGCTATTATAATTGAGGCCGTTAATTTAGATAGAAGCTTTAAATGGACTAAAAAACTAAGTGTTGATTCTCAAAAAGAATTAGAACGTCTAAAGGAAGAAGGACATAAAATAAAAATGGGTGAAAGATTTTATGAGGCAGAATATGAGATTGATAATATCAGGTCAACTCAACTTTATAGAACAATTCCTCACGAGTTTGGACATTATGTTCATTATTTAGAAGTAGTTGAACGATCAGGTGATGATAAGGAAGAGTTCGAAGAATGGGGAAAGAGATCTGATTATTACCATAGTTTACCAACTTCTGAAAAAGAAGTGTTTGCTCATTCATATGCCAATGAGCTAAAAACAGATTTAACCCAAAGAGGTATTGTTCCTTTTGCGAGAATCATTAATGAAAAAGAGATAGTTGAAAATGGTCTGAGTTTATCAGATTTTAAATAATGAAAAAAGAGCATAGCACTGTGTAAAATGTATTTTACACTAAACGTCATTCCCAATAACGAAAAGTGCAGAATTTAATCAAATAATTGATGATAATTTCATGCAAGATTTAATTTTTTATCACTCGCTTTAAAACGACTTGTCCATTCTCAAAAATAACTTTCAGATGATATGTTCCAGTCTTAAAGTTTGATAAATCTATTTTATTCTCTGATTGTACAATCAATAATCTACCTGACATATCCAGAAACTCTAGTGATTTGATAGGTTGATCGGCTAATACTTCTAATTGATTTTCCGTTGGATTTGGATAAACCTGAAGTTCGATATAATCTTCGTCTTGAAGTGATGCGCTTCCTGAACAAAAAACACGACTCTCTCCGCTTAACAAATTAAAATTCAATAATTCATTCCATATAAAATCGACGGCTTGCTGATAGTTATTGGCAACAATGGGGTCAATTATTACGGGCACTTGATAAGTATCCGGAGCAGGAGTTTCATACATCGCCATGTAAGTTACAAGGGCTGCTAAAAAATAAATTGTAGGTCTTCCATGTGGAGCATCATCTTCATATAGCATATCAATCGCAATTTGATCGAAAGGTGATTGCATCAATAAATTTCCAATAACTGGACCTGTTGGAATCATTCGAACGCAGTGATCAGGATGTGCTATTATTAAAGAATCATGATACTCAATAAACCAATCATGAAATGGTCCCTGAAGGTAATTGTTATATGCTGTCCATTCACTGGAAGTTGGCGGAAATCCTTGACTTAAGAACCCTCCCATATCTGGCCAATTTTCATAAACGTAGAGTATCAGGGAATCTTCCTGCTGATTCACCCAATCGAAAATCGTGTTGGTATAATCCAAGGGAGATAGTGTATCCTGCCAATAAGGAACTGATGGTGGCTGCCATTGAATAAAATTACCCGGTGTAATGAGAATATTATCAAAATCTGGATACGAAAACGGGTAATTGTTAGAATCCCATGCTGGTGCAACACTGTCAAAGACCCATTGGGCTGATGGAGGCAGGTTAGCATGTTGGGGAATAAAACCGTACTGTCCACTAACTGCATATGGATTCCCATCTTCTTCGGCTAAAAAATGAAACCAGTGAGGTACAGATGTTTCTTGACTCGGAGTTTGATTTACTTGAAGTTCGTGATTGATTAGACTATGACCAAAAATGTATGTTTTTAGAGTGTCTTGAGCAAATGTTGACGTGAAGGACAAAAGCCCAAAGATGGGCAGCATTAGTAGTAGTTTAATTTTCATAATAGGTATTTTGTATATATTACGTCTAATTTGATTGAAGGGTTGGTTTTGTGTGAAGTTGTAACTGGTAATTACTGAATATCTAAAGATATGTATTATGCTTAGCGCCTAACGTTACCAAATATTCTAAAACTTAAATAATGAATAAAAACATTTCTTCTTTATTGGTAGTTCTTTTAACAACAGTATTTTGTCCCTTGGCAATCATACTTAATGAATGACACAAAGTCACCAAGCTGTTTTTTCTTATCATTGATGCTAACGCTCGTTTCTTTTGGGATTCCAAATACATTTTTTCTACGAATACTTTATTCATTAGATACCGGACGAGAATTCCTTTTAAAAACAAAATTGCTCGTTATAGAAATTGCTTTTCTAATGATTACTTATTGGATAGTAAACAAAATAATATTTTAAATACCAGCTGATTATCGATACTATTCAACACCAACTATGACAGTGCAAAAATTTGCATTCCAAACTGGAACAATTATTCTATACAGTTTTGTTGGTTGTGATTTTAATCAATAACATTTTAAATAAACAGTGGACAAAAGAAACCTAATTTATAAAAAAATAAAGAGCAGATAACAAAACCTATAGCAATGCCCAGCTTCGCAAAAACAGCAATCAATTAGGAAGTTTCTCCCTCCAGAAGTGCTTCTTCTGATATGATTCAAAAGGGCGGTAGATATAGTAGACAAAACCATTATGAATTTGAACACCCTCGACGTACCTATGATTTAATTTAATTGGCTCTTGCAGCTTTCCAGTGATTAAATTCACTTTGTTCACATAGCAAAACCCACCTCGCTCATACAAGACATAAATTACCCTTTTCAATCGATCTTGCACTAACACTTTTTGCCAACCTAATTTTCGTCTTTGATGATCGTGCGAAATTGACACGGAAGAGAACAGTTCACCATCCAGATTGTAATTTTTTAAAGAGTCGCAATGGTAGTCGAATAAGTACAACGAATTATCCACCTTAAACATTGGTGCGAATGGAGATTCATAATAAACTGTTCTGGTAAAATACTTCCTACCGTAATATATTTCGGCATCAATTCCTGTGGCTAATTCATAATTTTTCGCATTTAGTTTGCGCCTTACTTCAATTGGATCATACATATCAGCAAAACGATATTCTGCCCTGTATTCTTCCAACATTTCGGCGTCCTTCACAGTAGCAAACTTCTCATATATTGAGTCTTTAACATCAAAAAAGTAATAATCGAATTCAGGATATAAAGCATCATATGTCGAAAAGAACATTTTTTGTTCGGATACCCCAATAATTGGCTTGATATATCTGTTATAATAGAAAAGGTTTATGTCAGTTGTTTCAATCGCGTTTTCATTCACAACTATTTGCTTACAGCCACTCGTATGAATGAGATATACGTGCCCTTCATAATCTCTAGTAAGCTCAATTGCTTCCAGTTCTAATTCAATGGAATCTTTAACCAGGTCTACCATATTATAAAGTAAGAGTTGGCTACCTTTTTTCAATTGTTTCGGGTAAGCTAACAGTATTACATCTCCATTGTCTAGTATCTCAAAGTCTTGTACACTTTTAAGTTTTGAACCAAAAATAACTTCGGGCATCCCTGGTGCTGAAACCCTCACCTCTTCAAGGTTTAAACTTCTAATTGAAGTTAAAACTACTTTGTAATAAATCGTATCTAACCTAGTGTTTTCATAAATTTCCTCTGTGATACTTCTCTTAACAAATAGGGGATGCTTAATCGTAGCTTTTATTTCTCCAAAGCGCTCTAGTCTGCAAATTGCCTCACCGTTTTGATTGGAGGTAACTTCATAATTGTCATCACTTTGAGTTATTCTAACAAAAGCTTCCTCTACATCCAATCCAATTTCATCAGAAATTTTAAGAATAACTGTTATACTGTCAGAATCTTGCGCTAACGAACTTTTGAACGCAAACAATAAGCAAATAAGTAGTAAGTGTGGTTTCATAGTTTCAGCAATTTAAGTAATAAAAAATATTCTAAGTGCCCCATGCACATAGCATCTATCTTCTGGTACTTCTCAAATATTTAAATGCATAGAATAAAACCTAAACTGAATTTAAAACACAGTTTAGCCGAAACGTTACTGGCAATAAAAATCAAGTTTTAATGAAATTATTTAACTTCTTAAAACCTTAATCTCAATTTGAAGAACAAATATTGAAACTTGATGGTATTGAAATTCTCGACATTCAGGAAAAATATGAAATAATCTATGACGGAAGTGAAAGGCCTTTACAAAGTATGTTCATATGTCTAATGAGATTCCAGTTATGAAGATATCTTCATGTTTTCCAAGAAAAGAGATGTTCATCACTTGTTCAAAGAAACTATTTACAAGACTTTCGACGAAATGAATCTTTATAATTAATTAATTGGAGCCTGAAGGTTAAATGAGACGCCGTTTTCGATATTATCGAAGTTATACTTAGCATCTATTTGTTCTGCAAGACCGCTCAAAATTTCTAACCCAAGACCATCAGTTTGATTTTCTTGATGAAAACCGCATCCGTTATCGCGGATGTTAAGTTTGAACTCTTTCTGATACCCCATGAGGGTAAAGAATATTTCTCCCTTTGATTTCTCATCGAAAGCATGTTTCAGAGAATTTGTAATTATCTCGTTTACGATTAAGCCGAGTGGTATTAAATTCTTCATCGCGAGATTGAACTCTGAAATATCTAGGTGTAATTTTACATTCGGTCTTGTCTCATCATAGAACTCAAGTATCTCATTGATTAAACGTTGAAAATAGACTTTAACATTAACTGAAGAAAAACTTTTTGATTGATAAACGATGTCGTGTATATCTCCTATGGATTGTATCTTCCCCCAACAATCTTCAAGTAAATGTTTATGATATGAGTCTTTTGCTTTGGAGCTTTGGAGTCGAATTAAACTTGAGACAACTGAAAGATTATTCTTTACTCTGTGATGTATTTCTTTGAGCAAAATCTCCTTTTCTTTCAATTCATGATCCAAATGGCTTTGCAACGCCCTTCTTTTTCTTGCTTCCAGGTTTGAGGCAAAAACTAAGGATAAAGAGTGAATGTAGAATATTTCTTTCGTATCGAAAGTTTTTGGAATGTCACCTGTTTTCTCAAAAGACATATAACCTATTACTTTTCCTTCAAATTTGAGAGGCACATCAAGCCGAGAAATAATTTCGTTGGGAATCGTATATCCTTCTTTGAATTCAGAAACAACAGGATCTTCTAGCATGTTCTCAATGTATAGGATACTACTTTTTCTTAGGACTTTTAAATACTTCGAATATTCAGAGGCAGGAACAACGGTGTCTTTATCAAATTTAGCCACCCGAGAGTCGTATTCTCCCATCGATACAATATCCTTTGAACTTTCCCGAAATAACCATACACTCATTCTTTCAATCTTAAGAGATTGGATGATTCTTCCAGCAAATTCGATCATTATATCATCGATATCATTTCTCTGTAGAGTATGCGTTTGAGATATAGAATTTAGCTCCTGTATTAAGTCGATATCTTTCATTTTGGAAAAGATAATTAATTTCAATAAAACAAAGACTAGAAACAAGTGAACAACTCAAAAACTTACCCCATTATTTTAAATAAAATCTGTGTTGGAGTTTAGCTCAATATGCCCCGCTAATAGAATATGCAGTACCCAATAAGTAGTATTTATTCAAAAACATCATTGGAACATTTCAATTTATTACTTTAATTAAAAAATTAATCGAAAACCTTGCTTTTGCGCAGTCCAAACTACTTTTTCAGTAATTTAAACGCGCAACAGACTTTAAAATAAAATTTATACAATGTCAATAGTCTTTGAGCTTCGAGGTAAATTAAATTTGACCCAAGAAGAATTGGCTGAAAAAGCAAATATTTCAGTAAGAACAATTCAAAGAATTGAAGCTGGAACAAAACCAAAAGGGTTTACATTGGAAGCTCTATCTAAAGCATTAGAAGTAGAAAAAAATGTTTTGTTAGAGGATAAAATTGAGGAAATTGAAAGCAATAAAAAACTCATTA
Source organism: Crocinitomicaceae bacterium (assembly GCA_022447585.1). Taxonomy (GTDB): domain Bacteria; phylum Bacteroidota; class Bacteroidia; order Flavobacteriales_D; family Crocinitomicaceae; genus UBA4466. Next base: position 17,422 of record JAKVAR010000001.1, read on the forward strand.
AATATATTAATCTATCTTCAATAATACTGATAATAGTCCCTCTTGGGAACATTGTTTTACCATTAATAATTATGTTTTGGAAAAAACAAATTAATGCAATTACAAAACAAATTATTTCCATTCAAATATTATGGACATTAGCTTCAATTCTTGTAGTTATTGCAAGTTCATTTTTAAAAAATTGGCTTTCTTTAAGTAATCAAGTAACTACGTTCACAATACTTATCTTATTAGTAGTGAACTTGTATATCATTCTGCGTAATACGGCGGAGATAGAAAGAAACGATAGACTTCACTTAAAGTTGAATTTCAGCTTTTTATAAACACGCCAACTTATTGTCGGGTCTTTGTCGTGTTATTTAAACCATTGTTTTGATAGTAATTATTGAATTTTACATCAAACAATACCCCCTGACAATGAAAAAATATTTCTTTTTATTTCACATAGTATTACTTTCCATAGTAGTCTCTGCTCAAACTGAAAAGTCGGCTGAATTATATAAAACAATAAAAACAAAGGATAGTCTGCTTTTTAATCTAGGATTTAACAATTGTGATTTAAGTCAATTTGAAAATTTAGTAAGCGAAAATTTTGAATTCTATCACGACCAATTAGGAATTACGGATTCAAAATCTGCTTTTATCAACAACATACAAAATGAGCTTTGCAAATTAAATTACAAACCAAAAAGAATGTTAATTGAAAACTCTGTGGAAGTTTATCCATTAAAAAATAATGGAATACTGTATGGTGCTATGGAAAATGGAATACATCATTTTTATGCAATGGAAAAAGATAGTACAGAACACTTAACAAGTATTGCAAAATTTAGTCATCTATGGATTCTTGAGAATGGAAATTGGAAGTTAAACAAAGCATTAAGCTATGACCATAAAGATTTTTATAAACCAATCAACAACGAACTGCTGTTTAAAGAACAGAGAGAAACTGAAAAATGGTTAAAACAAAAAAGTATTCCTGCTTTAGGAATTGGGTACATTGAGAACGGAAAAATTGAACAGATTAGTGTTTTTGGAGAATTAGAAAATGGAAAACAAGCCCCCCAAAATACCATTTGGAATGTTGCCTCACTTACAAAGCCCATTGTTACTTTAATCACTCTGAAATTAGTAAGTAATGGGACCTGGAATTTGGACGAGCCTATTTATCATTATTGGATTGATCCAGATGTAAAAAATGATGATAGGAACAAAACTCTCACCACTAGGCACATATTAAGCCATCAAACAGGATTTTCAAATTGGCGTTGGCTTGATGAAGAATCACAAAACAAATTAACATTCCATTTTGACCCTGGCACAAATTATCAATATTCAGGAAAAGGGTATGAATATCTAAAAAAAGCCCTTGAAAATAAGTTCAAAATTCCGCTTGAGAAATTAGCTGACTCCTTAATTTTCAAACCTCTGAAAATGAAAGACACACGGTTTTATTGGGACAAAAAATCAGACGAATCTAGATTTGCGAAATGGCACACTTCGGATGGCGCGCTATATGATACCCACAAAAATAATGATGCCTCTGCAGCGGACGATTTATTGACTACAATAGAAGATTACTGTCAGTTTATATTGTATGTACTAAATGGTGCCGAACTTTCAAAATCGCTTCAAAAAGAAATGTTAACTGAACAAATAAGAATGAATTCTTCTAAATATTGGGGCTTAGGTTTCTGGATTGATGAAAACATTAATGATAATGGCGATTTAGCTATAGTGCATGGGGGTGATGACATTGGAGTGCACACAATTGCGTTTATGCTTCCAAAGACAGAACAGGGCCTTATAATTTTCACCAATAGCGACAATGGAACCGAAGCTTTTCAGCAAGTTGTACTGAAATATTTAGGAGAAAGCGGGCAAGGAATAATTAAAGCAGAAATGAAATAAAAACTACTACCAACAAAACCAGTAATTTAGGTTAGGAATCCTAAACTCCATAGTCCGCTGATTCTTCGCGAAACTAACCTTTACTTTATAACTATATAAAGGGCTTATGTTTAGCTAAATAATCGATCGATTTAACGGATTCGCACTTAAAAATGACTAAAAAGGTAATAAATAGACTTAAAGTTGTTCTCTAACAGCAAGCTAGAACCGACAATGGATTAGCTGAACAATTAGGCACGAATACTCGGGCCATGTCTCGCTGGTTCGGAATTAAAATACAACCGTTCTTAGAAGCGATTACTGAAATTACTTAGTTTTCGTTGATATTAAGGAGTTACTGTTTGGTAGGAAAAAATAGTAACATTTTAGCTAAACTATAATTTAAAACAGTTTAGGTTTTGTCAGCAAAATTATTTCTTTATTATTTTCACCAACGCCCTTTCTTCATCAGAAGAAATGTTCAATATGTATTGTCCTGTTTCTCCTTCTACACTTACATCAAAACTACTTACGTTAGAAAAACCTTTTACAGATAGAATTTTGCCGCTTACATCTCGGACCTCTACTTTAATCGTATTGTATTTAGCACCAAGAGAAACATTAATGAGCCCTTCTGTTGGATTCGGGTACACAACAAACATTTTTCCAAAATCATTTTCTATTATTCCAACATTAGCAATCGTAATGCATGCTGATGTATCAACACAACCGTTGCCCGTCACCTGTGCAGCATAGCTTCCATTAATTGTAGTTGTATAGCTTTGATTTGTTTCTCCAAGGATCGGTGCATAATTGTTGTTACAATCTAACCATTGGTAACTTACTCCTGAAGCAGTCGATTGAATAGTGAAATCATCTAATTGAATTATGGATACATCAACATTGCTAATAACTAAGTCAAGGCTTATGATGGAATCACACCCTTGTGCGTTAGCTAGTGTCCAAGTAGGAGAGTTTGTAGTTGAAGTATACGTATTTCCGTCTATCCATGTATACGAATCACAAGCCGTTTGAACATCCGTTCCTGCATTCGAATAATTGACTGTCAGATCAAGATTTACAACAGAATCGCATCCTTGCGCATTGCTTAGTGTCCAAGTAGGAGAATTCGTACTTGAAGTATACGTAATTCCGTCTATCCATGTAAACGAATCACAAGCCGTTTGAACGTCTGTTCCTGTATTTGAATAATTGATTGTCAGATCAAGGTTTACAATAGAGTCGCATCCTTGCGCATTGCTTAATGTCCAAGTAGGAGAATTCGTACTTGAAGTATACGCATTTCCGTCTATCCAAGTATACGAATCACAAGCCGTTTGAACATCCGTTACTGTATTCGAATAATTGATTGTCAGATCAAGGTTTACGATAGAGTCGCATCCTTGCGCATTGCTTAGTGTCCAAGTAGGAGAATTCGTACTTGAAGTATACGTAATTCCGTCTATCCAAGTAAACGAATCACAAGCCGTTTGAACATCTGTTACTGTATTCGAATAATTGACTGTCAGATCAATTGTTATGATGGAATCGCATCCATTTATATTTATGATTGTATCCGTGTATAATCCAGAAGAAAAATAAGTTTCATCCCCAGATGGAACTGTATAACTTGAACAGGTCAATTCAGTAATGGAGCTCGCAGTTGCAACACAATATTCGTAGACTCTGACGTAACCTGTATTCGTTCCACCTACATCTCCTCCGTGTGCCCCACCAGCAATGGTTAAACCATCATGACTCATAGAGACACTGTTTCCAATTCCGTCACCAACATTATCTGCAAAGATTTCCTGTCCGTACTGAACCCAATCAACACCATTCCATTCAAATGTTCTCAAACTGCCACCCCAAAGTGCAGAATGATCACCAACAATCAGTCTGTCTCCATTAGAGTTCAACTCTACAGATTCACCATTTTGTGAACTGCCGAGAATATCCGATCCCATCTGAGCCCAATCTGTTGTGAACTGATAGACACGAGCAACACCTGGAAAGGCATGTCTACTTCCAATTGCCATTCTTGATCCATTGTAATTCAAACTAATCGCACTCCCGGAAGCTGAAGTCCCCAAAAAAGCCAGTGGCGGAAGGCCATCAATATCTGACCCAATCTGAAATCCTCCAGTAGCATATGTGCGGACGCTTCCTGAATGAGCTCCTCCTCCAATATTTAATGGTGCGCCATATGCGAGCATGCTTCCATCTCCACTAACTGAAATACTCATTCCACTCTGTTCACCAATTTCTTCTCCTATTATGTCAGGGATTATTTGTATCCACCCGAAGCCATCAAACATGTATACTCTGATAACATCTTCTCCTGTAATAGCCGGTGTATCATGTCGAACGGAGAGTATTGTTCCTGAGTTATCGAGATCAATCGACCAAGGATTTGAAGATATATTGCCTCCCATTTGAACCCAATTAACACCGTTCCAATTATAAACTTGTGCAAGGTTGATATTAGGTGCGCCAATAGCAATGGTGTTTCCATCAGCACTCAGACTAATGGTTTCTCCAAACCAATCATCAATAAATGTTGCACCACTGACAATACTATCACCACGCTGCACCCAGGACGTTCCGTTCCAATCATACACCTTAACGAAACCAGGAACATATATTCCACCAAATTCATAATCAGAACCCACGGCTATTGAATTTCCATCAGCACTAAGTGCTACTGATGCTCCCGAAGCCTCATGGGTATTTACACCTTGAATATCTCCTCCTTTTTGAATCCATTGTTGGGTAAAAGCAGTATTTGCAAAATAAAAAATGATCAATAATAAAAGAATGCGTTGCTTCATAATTGTCTTTAAGTTATAATACAATGGATACTTTGCTAGTTGCTTAGCATTTATAATAGTAAGGTCATGATAGTTAATAATACTGACTTCCTGTTAATAAAGCGTATTATATTCACACCATAAAACTAGGTAATTAAATTATCTTTTTGAATAAAGATGTGACCTTGACGAATTTTCATTGCTCACATTTTGTGCAGTAGACTGGTCAAAAACGAGTGTTTCACTGAGTCGATTCATAAACTGAAAACTATTGTGAGTAAACGCTAGTTGAATGATCAATAATCATATGGAGAACATCAAAGGTTTCTGTCATTTAAAAAAGTACAGATACTACATCCTCATTCTTTATGTAGAACATTCCCTATATTCGAGAAACCACACTAAAATGTACGTTGAAACAATTGGCAATAATTATCAACTGCTCCACCATGTATTGGTGAGATTGAAAAAGCACAACTAAAAATATAGTTTAAACTAATTTTTTAGTTATACTTGAGTTTATTCAATCAAATTAAACATGAAATTCTTAAGCTTATTACTTTATTTTTTACTTTCAACTAACTTGTTTTCTCAAACAAAAACACAATATAAAACAATCCCCAAATACCAATTAGATTCTCTAAAAACCGAATTAGAGACGATATTTATGAAAGACCAAACTTTCAGATGTATCTATAAAGAGGCAGAAGAAAAACTTGGACAAGATTCGGAATCCTATGAGTACTTTTGGGAAGTGGTTGAAGCCCAAGATAAAATTCTTGAAAAAGAAGTTGCTAACATTATAGATAAATACGGTTGGTTAGGAATTTCTCAAATTGGAAGATTAGCCAATACAACTCTATGGGTTGTTATACAACACGGAAGTGATACTACAAAAGAAAAATATGCCCCTTTATTAAAAGCTTCCGCTCTAAAAGGAGAATCTCAAGCGATACATTATGCCAGATTAATTGATAGAATGCTCATTAATTCTGACAAACCACAATTATACGGAACACAATATACTTATGACAATCCACCTATCTTCTTTGAAATAGAAGAACCTGAACTAATCAATAAAAGAAGAAAAGAATTGGGATTAAATTCAATACAAGAATTTGCAAAATCAATAAACATTGAATGGAATATAAAACAAAAACAATGAAATTAGTAACGTTACTGCTATGTCTTGGGATTAGTATTTCGTCCTTTGCTCAAAACACTAAATATTATAGGCAATTAAGATACAATCATGTTTCACCGTTTATAGAAATTAGGGGAGTTCACCCTATAGATAGCACTACTGCAAGTAAGACTTCTCACTATATTTTTAAGTATGATACTTTCAGTAGAATATCTGAAATAATAAATAATCATTATCATACAGAAAAAGTACATCCATTAGCTTCGCTAGGCACTTATAAGGTTGTTTTTACCTATATAGAAAACAAAGAAATTAGAACGTTTTATGATCCAAATGATAAAAGAATTACAAATGATCGAGATGTATATAAAGAAATCTATCTAATGGATAATAACAATGTAAAAAAACAACTTAACTTTTATGATTTAAATGATAAGCCTATAGAATCTAATTGGGAAATCGCAGAATATAAATGGCAACAAACAGAAAAATATATTGTAGAAAAAAGATATAATTTACAAAAAGAGTTAGTGAACTTATCACCTTATTTTAAGTTTGGTATTACAGGAATTATAATTGACACAAATGGAATACCAAAGGGACATTATAACTTGAACGAAAAATTAGAAGTAATTAATAATCATTATGGTACTGCTTCCTATCAAGACACTTATGATGCCTCAGGAAATCATATAAAATACACCTATCACAACAAGAATAATGAACTTGTCATGAATCAATGGAATTATGCTATTGGTGAAAAGATATATGATAAACTAGGCAATAACATTCAACTCAATCTTTATGACACGAAAAATAAAATCCTTGATATTCAGCATAGATATTCTAATGTTTCGATAAAAGAAAGTCCAATTGCTACTAAAAAAGATTCTTTAGATATAAAGAAAATATCTCTTGGCTATCTTGAGGCCTTACAGCAACTTAAACCAGAATTAATGGACCAGGTTTTAAATGATAGTTTAAACAAAATAACTATTGGATATGATAGAAAAGAAATGAAGGAAATTGGAAGAGCAACTACTAAAGCGCAAATGATAGAATTTGCAAAAAACTGGAATAAAACTGGCACAAGATTTCCTTTTAACCCAGAAAACCAAATTAAAATTTTAGATATCTACAATAGAATAGCAACAATTAAACTAATTTCTGATAACTGGGTTGAATATTTACAATTAATAAAATTAGACGGTAATTGGGAAATAATGAATTTAATCTGGCAATATAGAGATGTAAAAATGTACAAGGAATAAATGACTATTGCCGAAAGAAAATCCATAAGACCAGCTACTAGCAATTCAGATGAAATCATAACTCTCATTTAGACGTTAATGCTGTAGATACTAAAAGTTATGTATAATTAACAATTATTCTCAAGAGCAACAATTGGAATAAAAGGAATCTCATTAGGTTTATAGCATGAAATTACCTCTGCTATTTTTCTTTATTCTTATTAATATTCAATGTCATTCTCAATCTGTTAAATTACTTACAAAAGAACTCATTTTATTAGAAAGCTCTGAAGCTTGGCCGCACATTTCTCGATGGAATAAACTAACAGATGATTATCTCCATTTGGAAGATTTAAGTTTCTATGCGGTGACCTATCAAAGTGATTCAAATATTGTAAGTGGATTGGTTGTTGAACCTAAACGAGAGGGTGAATTCCCGCTGGTTATATTTAATCGAGGTGGAAACAGAGATTGGGCAAAGCTAGATGTAATGACTGTAATTACAGCGACCTCCAAAGTAGCTCACAGTGGCTACTCAATATTTGCATCAAACTATCGGGAAAACGATGAGTATGGTGGTACTGAAATTAATGATGTACTGAACCTAATTAGTGTTAGCAATGAGTTTGATAAAGTTGATACAAGTCGCATAGGTATGATTGGTTGGTCGAGAGGTGCTATGATGAATTTTCTTGCACTGAAAAAATCAAAAAGAATAACGACAGCAATCATGATAAATGGAGCTCCTAATCTTTTCAAAATTCTTGATCGACGACCTGCATTGGAAGAGTCAGTGTTCATGAAGTATATTCCAAATTACGCAACGAATAGAGAAAATGCCTTAATTGAAAGATCCCCATTCTTTTGGCCGGAACAACTAAATAAAACGAGTAGCATTTATTTAATCTCAGGTAAGCAAGATCGTTTTGTAGATTACCACCAATCTGTTGGAATGGCTCAAAAATTAGATTCCATTGGTTATGAAAATAAATTATCACTTTTTGATACCGATCACAGTTTTAGAGGAAAGAAAGAAGAATTGAATCGTTCAATAATAAAATGGCTCGACAGCAAATTGAAAGATTCTTCAAACATGAGAGTAGCAATCACCATAGATGATGTTCCCAATTCAAAACTTTTTGATTCCGAGAAGAACTCACGATTACTATACAAACTCGATTCAATCAGCGTTCCTGTTGCTATTTTCATCAATGAAGGGTTGATTTTTAAAGGAGATACAATAGCACACAAAGAGTTACTGGAATCATGGATCTCAAAAGATTTTGTTACGTGTGGAAACCATACTTACGGACATTCAAGATACTCTGAAGCAAGTTTTGAAGATTTCACAAAGGACATTAGCAAGGGATTACTTTTATCAGACTCTATTACAGAAATATATAATAAAGATGTATCCTACTTTCGCTTTCCCTACAATGATCTTGGTAAAGATTCATTGCAGCATATGATAATTAGCTCTTATCTGAAGCAGAACAACTTCATCGTAGCGCCGTTTACAATAGAAAGTTCCGATTGGATGTTTAATTATGTGTATTCCCATTATTTAAATTCTGGAGACTCAATAAGAGCTCGTGAAATCGGTCAGTTATATATTACTGAAACTTTAAAATTGTTCGAGTTCTACGATTCACTTTCCATAACTCATTATCAAAAGCATTCAGATCAAATTTATCTTTGTCATGACAACAGAATTAATCGAGACTACTTAGCGCAACTTATAAATGAACTAAAGACTCGACAGTATACGTTTATTTCTCTCAATGAAGCTATGGAAGATGACATATACAAGCAAGATGACATATACTTCGAAAAGTGGGGTATTTCTTGGTTTTATCGTTGGATCAAGAATCCTAATGCAAGAAAAAATGCAATGAAAAATGAACCTGATTTGGAGGAGATCTATACGATATACAAGACTATTTTAGCGAACAAAAAAGAATAAACATCCAGAATTTTATATTATTTGCGCTAAAAGCTTCGTCCCAAACTATGCGATTTATTTAAATTTATCTGGAATTTTTGCGTTCTATTAGTAACATTGGTTATCGATGATTTTACAATCACATGTTAAAATTTCCCTCCACACCTATCGCTATCTGTTAAACGCTAGATTCGAAAAATGTACCCACAATAGGTTAACAACTCAACAAATATCGCCTATTGCTTATTAAAATAGTTTAATTGAAATTTAGGCTAAATATGTTCTGTATATAACATACTTTGCATCCAATGTCGAGTATTTTCTTCAAAAAACAATCATTAGAACATTTGTATTTGTTAATTTAAAGAAAAATATTGGTCAAAACCGTGCTATTGCACAACCTCGACCGTTGACATTAACTTTAATCAAAAGCAATATGAAAACCGTTTTCAAATTATCTGCATTATTCAGTTGCCTGTTATTATTGGGGTTTACGAAAGAACCACCTATTGATATATCTGAAAGTACTGATTGTACGGGAATAACTTTGAAAAGTACGAATGAGTCATTTATTCAAGCACGGACTATGGAATGGGGAGCTTTCGATATGCAACCTGAGTTATTAGTCTTTCCTCGAAACTATTCTTTTCAAGTAGAATTACAGGATGAAATCATAGGAATGAAATGGGAAGGCAAATATGGATTCGTAGGTATTAATGCACTTCAAGACCCTCGTGTTGCAGATGGTCTTAATGAAAAAGGGCTTGCTGTTTCAGCCCTTTATTTGCCTGGATATGCTTCTTATCAACCATTTGAAAAAGATAAAAATCGCTCATCTATAAGTCCAGCTGAAGTAGCTCTATTATTGCTTTCTAGCTGTGAATCGACTCAAGATGTCCGTGATTTACTTTCGAAAGTAAAAGTAGTACCAAAACCAGAAAAAGAGATAGGTGGAATAACTGCACCTTTGCACTATTTAATTTCAGACAAAAATGGAAATAGCATAATTGTTGAATATACCGATCAACAATTAAACATTTATAATAATGCGGTTGGAGTTTTAACAAACAGCCCTTCTTATCCCTGGCATTTAACCAACCTCAAAAATTACATCTCAATTGGAGTAGACGAAATAGAACCTTTAAAGGTAGGTGAAATTGAAATTTCTCCAACAGGAGCAGGAAGCGGCATGTTAGGTTTGCCAGGAGATTATACACCTCCGTCTCGATTTGTTAGAGCTACCGCAATGCGTAATTCAGCCGTGCCTCTCGAAAATGGAGAAAGAGCAATTTCAGAAGCCTTTCGAATCTTGAATAATTTTGATATCCCAATAGGTACGTTAGGAGCCAAACATGATCCATCTATCTTAGGTGATACTCAATATACAGTGGCAGCAGACACAAAATCTCTAAAATATTATTACCGTACTATGAATAACCATAGAATTCGTGTAATAGATTTAAAAACATTAGACTTCAATGGGGAAAAATTATTACGAAGATATCTTGACATAAATAAAGTACAAGATTACCAGACAATTACCATTAAAAACGAATAACAACAGTAATAATAAGTAAGCGAAAAGTTTGAAATAAAAACTTCGGCGAACCAGGTGCTGTTAATCGTGAATTTAAAGATAAAATGAGAGCCCTGTGCTTTGAGTAGGTAACACCAAAACAAAGTTTTGACGTTTACTAAAAAAGAAAATTAAAAGTAAAAACGTTTGTTTTGGCTTAATAGTAATCGGAAAGTGAAGTGATTTGAATCTGATCTACTGTCCGTGCACAGACCGTCAGTGACCAAAGAATAAATTATCAAAAACTGTTGTATATTCGATTTAAAAAGGAGAAAATAAAATCCATTTTATTTAGTATATTATTATACTGTAGCTTATCAGTTAAAGCACAAGGCTCTATTGCAATCCCCGTTTCCACTGATCTATTTTTTGGAAATCAAGATGAATGGATTCATTTGAAGATTACAGATACATTAACAAATCAAATCTGGTATGACACACTTGCTGTGGTCGTGGTTAGCAGTGGTTTTGTAGACACAGTGTATTTGAATTCTTCAACCTATAAATGTGAAATATTATCCATTGGTGCCAATGTAAATATGCCTACTATTGAACTTGATGATGTTAGTTCTGCACAATGGGGATATCCAGAATATGAATACTATCTTTTTACACTTCCAACATCTCAAGTTGGACTTCAAATACACGATGAATTACCTCATTTTTTTATCTAGCCAAATACTTCAGCCCATTCAATTACGGTTGAAATACCTGAAAAATTAATATTTGGTTCAATCAATATTCAAGATCATCTAGGAAAAAGTATCTTAGTTAAAAAATTGATCGAACAGAAATCTGTCAACATCGACCTAACTGATTTTCCCAGTGGTATTTATTTTATTCGATTTGATCATGAAGGTTATAGTAAGATAGAACAACTCGTTAAGATCGGTTACTAACGCGCCCAATACTTGACCATAAAAGTATTAAATTTCAGAGGCTATTCAAAAGCATACACCCTAGCAACAAGCGAAAAATTGAACAGTAAAATAAAGTTTATAAATTGTGTACACCATTGATAATGATGTGCTTGGAAAGAAAAGGGAAGATTTTCAAATTCCATTTCCCTATAAATACCTAAAGACTTTTGAGAAGTTAAACTTTGGTTGGTAATTAGACTTTTACTAAGGTCAAACTTACAAAGATTCAGAACACACTGATCAGTATATTGTTTCTTGGGCAATCAGGCTAAATGAATGAACAGTTCCTAACAAAGCCTATACTCTACTAATTCTTCGCAAAACTGACCATTACTAAATAACTATATTTGCCTCCAAAATTATTTAATAATTAAAAATAATTAGCGTTAATTGACGAAATATAAAGTACAAATGAAAAATAAAGCAAAACTGACATTAATTTTCTCGCTCTGTATTAGTGCAGGTAATATTTATGGTCAGGAATCATCCAACACGGTTGGGGGAAGTGCCGCGGGAAGTGGCGGAACAGTTACCTATAGTATTGGTCAAGTTGCATACACTTATGAAAGTGGTCCTAATGGAAATTCCAATCAAGGAGTTCAACAACCTTATGAAATATATGCGGTTGGTATTAACGAGGAAGACATAGCAATTTCGCTCGCAGCTTTTCCAAATCCTACCACAGATATCCTTACACTAAAATTTGATGAGTTTAACTCTCAAAATGCTTCTTTTCAATTAGCAAATCAGGCTGGAAAAATAATTCAAGAAAAAAAGATATCGAATGTATCCACTTCGCTGGATTTATCGAAAGAAGTTTCGGGTATCTACTTCCTAAGGATAAATGCAGATTCTAAAAACATTAAAACTTTCAAAATCATTAAAAAATAAAATCATGAAGAAAATATACACTTTTATTGTCGCCAGTCTAATATCCATGAGCACTATTGCTCAAGCACCAAAACTGATGAGCTACCAAGCAGTTGTCAGAGATGCGTCTAACAATCTTGTTACTTCTTCTTCGGTTGGGATGCAAATAAGTATACTACAAGGATCATTAGGTGGTACTGCTTCCTATGTGGAAATACATACTCCAACATCCAATCAAAACGGTTTGGTTTCCATTGAAATAGGAAGTGGAACAATAGTCAGCGGTGATTTCCCCACTATTGATTGGGAAAACGGACCCTATTTCATTAAGACCGAGACAGATCCAACTGGAGGAACTAATTATACCATAACCGGTACTAGTCAATTATTGAGTGTGCCTTATGCTTTGCATGCAATGAATTCAGATAGTTGGTACTTGAATGGAGATACAACCTATACTGATCATTATATTGATGTAAATTCACCGCGAATGCACCTAGAGGGTTCAAACTTTACTGATTTAATTATTTCAAATAATGCTGTTGGTGATCCAAGCTTATGGCTAAGAGATGTTGATTCTTCAATTACATGGAGGATTCATAATGATCAGTCTAGAGACAACATCCTTTCAATACGCCCTTGGAATAATTACTCAGAATTTGGTGGTACGACTTGGTCTGGATTGAATCTTGACCCTTTCAGTATCGATACGGCTGGAAGAGTTTCTGTTGGAAATGGAGTTAACTTTAAACAAGTATTTAACGTTTATCACCCAGATTCTTCCTTTATAAATATTGAAACGTCAGGAAATAATGAAGCTGGTTTGATAATGAGCGAATTAGGTGGAGCTCGCGGAGCGAGAATATTCGTTGATGGTACCACTACAAACAATCTGATCTTTCAAGTAACAGATGATCTTGGCGAATATGTAGATGTTATGCACATGCCATATTTTCCTGGTAGTGAAATAGGTAATGTGGGTATTGGAACCGCCTCACCTGCTCGAAAACTTCATATAAATGATGTTATGCGATTAGAACCTAGAGTAACTGCACCTGCCAATCCTTCAAAAGGAGATATATATATGGATGATACTACTAACAAACTAATGGTTTATGATGGCACTATTTGGCAAGCTTGCTGGTAATCAATAATGCCAAAAATGTATAAGCGGCATTTAAACGGTCGCTTATACTTGACTGCTATGAAAAATTGCAATTAGAAAAAGAACGACCTACTTAAACTCCATTGGAAAGAAAATAACAGAATATCATGCTTGATGGCGAAAATGATTATATTATATAATCTTAACCAAAGCATAGATTCAGACGGCTATATACAATCTCCCTGTCTCCCGATAGAAACTGACCAAAAACGCACATGAATGAAATTGTTTTGAGATAAAACACTTGAGTTTAATTGACTAATCATCGAATTCTTGTAAAACCTCTAGTCAAAAATGGATAAATGAGTGGTATAGATGGATAAATAATTATTGGCCCAACTGAAAAACTTTCTGAGTTGTTCCATCTTCATTTACCTGAATCAGGATGGTGTAGGGAGAAAAAGGTACTTGCTGACCGAACAGGTTGTAATAAATAACATTAAGATTTACCGAACAATTGCCAAAACAATTCGTGCTGAATGGGATTGGGGAAGTAATACTTCCATTGGCAACTGTCCATGTTGACATAGCGTAAGCCACATCATCCACTTCTGCGCAGGTTACATTTGGAATTTGATCTCCTTCAAAGTCTAAATTAATATTATTTCCATTCTTCATGTTCAGACATTGTAAACTGAAATTATGTGAACAATCAAGTTGTATTAGCGAATCACACATAGAGACATCAAGTATCTCTATTTTTGTAAAACTACAACCTATTTCTACAAGTTTCTGGTTTGTAGTGACATCTAGTTCATTCATATCATAATTCACATCACATCTCAACTCACGAAGATTTGGCTGGTTAGATAAATCAATAGAACTGAGCTCATTAAAGCTACAGTCAAGAATTGTCAATTGAGGGTTTTGAGAAATATCGAGGTTCGTAAGAGCATTTGATGAACAGGATAGTCTATCAAGAATTGGGTTAGAACTTACATCCAATGTTGGCATTCCACAATTATAGCAGGACAACTTTTCCAGAAGAAGATTAGCGGAGACATCGATATAATTTAACTGCTCATTATTTCCTACAATTAATTCTTTAAGGTTTAGGAGTGGCGAAACATCAAGATTAGCTAGCATATTGCCTTCGCAAGCTAATGTTTGCAGATGGATATTTTGGCTAACGTCCAATACCTGAAGTTGATTTCTCAATACAATGAAATAATCCAAATTCTGCAAACTGGAAACATCTATGTTGAGCAGATCATTGTCACTGCAGTTCAGATGCTCTACCAACACATTTTGAGAAAGGTCTAAACTCGTTAGATCATTACTGTTACAGTCTATGTATATGAGATTGACATTTTGAGAAAGGTCTAAACTCGTTAAATCATTACTATTACATCTCAATTCTTGAAGCGAAACAAAATCTTCAATTCCTGTTAGATCCTGAATATCCGACCAACCAAGAAAAATGCTTGTAAGTCCGCTAATATTGGAAGTAAGTACTTGTCCGTCCAGACTACTATCATGCCCCAAACTGATCAGCTTTTGTTCAAAATTAGAATCGGGTATCATAGTGTATTGCCCGTGAGACTGGAATAAAATCAAGTTGACTATAAAGACCAATACAAACGTTTTCATAGAATGGAATTTTATGGAAGATATAAATTATATTTCACTTTGAAATATGACGATTTAAATAAAATAATTACTCTATAAACGAGAACATTATAATTCTATTCCTAGTATTGATGATTTTTTGAATTGATCGATGATCAAATTAGTTACGTATAAAACCACCTCATAATTGATGTCTTAAATTCCCTATATTCGAGAACCGGAAAGAAACCATTGCCAAGAACAGTTTATGTAGCATAATATGAAAAGTATACTATTAATTTCAATTCAAATGCTGATTTATCAGTTTAATTCTACTGCTCAACTAGAAGGATATAATACTGTCAATATACCTTATGAAGAAATAACTCCAATAGAAGTTAGTAGAATTAATGATACAGTTTTCTGCATTGTTAATAAATACGGACATATTAGAAAGGATTCACTTGCGAATGGGATTTATATAGTTAAATCAATAACTGGGTTAATCTGGGAACATTTCAGCCTTAAAAATTCAAAATTGAATGGTCAGTATATCCTTTATTATGAAGATGGAAAAATTAAAATAATTGAAAACTATGTAGAAGGGAAGAAAGAAGGTGGAATTACTAAATATTCATATACAGGTAAAATCAAAAAATCAGGATACATCAAGGAGAATAAATTTATTGGTCAAGAATATTCTTATTGGCTTAATGGAAAAATTGCAAGAATAATTATTCGAACAGAAAATTCAGATTGGCGTGGTATAAGAAATCACTACAATAAAAATGGTATTCCTATATCAGAAGAGGAATTCAATAAACTTTCTTTCGAAAAATAAGCGCCATATAACAGTACCTGATATTAGTGACAAGTATGGAAACCGCAGACAACCTTAAAAACATCTAATTGGAAACTGAGATTGATCGACTGAAAACTTCAAATACTAGCATTTTGCTTGACACGGAAAATTATGGTAAAGGAGATTACTTTATCGAAATTATAAATCTAAAAGGTTATTCAGTATACGTTCCTGAATTCATCAAATTGTAGATTGCTCAGTTACTTACATGCCTGCCACTAAATTAAAAGTATTTTATCATATAATTAATCATACTAAAACAACTATTTAGTATTTTAAACAAATTTTTTGGTCCAAAGTCGCACCTCTGTGTAGCCCTCGAACGCTAGCCAACATGAAAAATACGCAATGAAGTACATTATAATTTTCATATTTATCCAACTGAACATTCAAATAGCATTTTCGAAGGTTGACACTTTACAGGTTAATCACAACGGCAATTCCTATTTCAATATTTCGGACTCTATTAACAAAAGGGTCATATTTTTTTTGCATGGCGGAGTCAATAATCCATACTTCAAAGAAAATGAAGATGTTAGCTTGAATTTTTTGCTAGAAGATAATGTTGAATTTATTAATGCATTAAATAAAAATAATTTTGACATCATTATTCCAATAACAAATGACAGTTTAAACTGGCTCTACAACACAGAATACTGCTTTAAAGAATTTCAAAATTACATCAACTCTCTCAATAAAAATTATAAGGAAATTTGGATTAGTGGATTTTCAGATGGCGGAACAGGTAGTTTTAAACTATTCTACAATAATCCATATTTTTTTAATGGCCTAGTCGTATTTAATGGTTATCCGTACCATAAGAATTTTGCTTCAAATCTTGACTATAGTGCAGTAACCAATAAAAAAATCGTGTTTTTTTGTACCAAACAAGACAAGCAAATCCAATATGAATTTTCACTTTCTGCATATTCAATGCAGAAAACATTCAATCCGAATACATTTTTCTATTTAACCGATGGTGAACACTCCTTTGGAGCATATAAAAAGAATGACTTTGAGTTATTATTTAGAATGCTAACGAAAGTAAATAATAAAGAAAAAAAATCATTTCATGCTTTAATTTTGGACGACAGATTAATTGAATTTTATGACTTTAGAAAATCTGTTGTTAGAAAATATGGCTTCGGCGATGAATACTACAAACAAAACATAAAACAAAAAACAGAATTAAAAAAGTTGGGGCATAACTTATATAGCAAATAGAGTGTTCAGTGATCTACTAAACGTGCAGTTTTACATAGCAATACAGCCAAATAACTGAATTGACTTAAAAGCATGAATAAGTTAAAAATAAAACACTTTCGGTCAGGTCACACTTGAAAGTTTATTGCTTTCAATAGCCCTAATTGTAAGACATTAAACAATACCAATAAATATAAATCACTATTATGAAATACTTTTTTTGCATCTCCTTTTATTTATTAGCAGCTTACGCTTATGCACAGAATAATTCAATTTATCAGGAACCTCCAAAGGAGATATTGGAACTAGTGGATGTTCAAAGAGCACCTAGTGTACTCTTGGATGAGAACAAAGAAAATATGATATTACTTTACAGGAATTCATATAAATCTATCGAAGAATTATCCAAAGAAGAACTGCGTTTAGGAGGGTTACGAATTGATTCGCAAACAAATATTGGAAGTAGAGTCACTTATTTCAATAATATTAAAATAAAGAGACTCAATAAAAAAAATGCTGATATCATTCAGGTGAATGGATTACCCAAAAATGCTAAACTTACCAATTTTAGTTGGTCACCTAGTCAAAGTAAAATTGCCTTAACTAACACTAGTTCAGACGGCGTAGAGGTTTGGGTACTCGATATTAACTCGGCTTCTGTATCAAAAATTACAGAAGCTAACTTAAATGCGAATATTGGTGATGTTATTAATTGGTTTGAAGATGAAAAGTCTTTGTTGGTCAAAATGGTTTCAAAAAATAGGAAGCCACTCATTAACACCAAAACTGCGGTACCAATAGGGCCGACTATTTCTGTTAATGATGGAAAAAAGGCTCAAAACAGAACATATCAAGATTTGCTTAAAAACAAAAATGACGAGTATAATTTTGAACAACTAGCATTATCCGAATTATACAAAATATCACTGGATGGTTCAAAAGAGATATGGCTAGATGAAGACCTTTATACTAACATAGATTTTTCGCCCGACGGTAATTATGTCCTTGTTGTGACTATCGAAAAACCGTTTTCGTATTTAGTCCCGTATAGACGCTTCCCTTCTAAAACAACTATTTACTCGAAAGAAGGAAAGAAAATTGAAACATTAATTGAAGTCCCCCTTATCGAAGATCTCCCAAAAGGTTTTATGGCAGTAAGAGCAGGTAAGCGAAATTTCGGCTGGCGAAATGATAAACCCTCTACTTTAATTTATGCAACGGCTTTAGATGGAGGTGATCCAGAAAATAAAGTAGAATATCGTGATGAAATATTTCAACTCGAAGCCCCATTTAATTCAAATGGAAAAAGCATACTAAAAACCATTAATCGATTTAGTTATATAGAATGGGGTAATAATAATATTGCCATAGCACATGATTATTGGTGGAATACAAGGAATACAAAATCTTATATATTTAACCCATCAGATTCTTCACAACCTGCCATTTTAATTTCAGATAGGAATTATCAAGACAGATATAGTGACCCTGGAAGTTTTGTAACGGAAAGAAATGCGATGGGCAACCGAGTATTGACCATTTATGAAGGGTCAGTATTTTCAATTGGTGAAGGGTTTACAGAAAATGGTCAATTTCCATTTATTGATCAGCTAAACCTGAAAACACAAAAAAAGAATAGAATTTACCAATCTGAATGCAAGGGTAAGGTAGAAGACATTAGAAATTATGACCCAAAAAAAAATGAATTATTAACAAGAATTGAATCGCCTAAAGAATATCCAAATTACTATTTCAGGAATGTTAAAAATGATAAACTTGACCAGATCACTCATTTTGAAAACCCGTTTAAAAGTATTCAAAACGTACACAAGGAGGTTATTAAATATAAACGTGAAGACGGTTTAGAACTTTCCGCTACTTTATACCTGCCAATGGGATATGATAAAGAGAAAAAGGAAAAAATGCCAATGATTTTATGGGCTTATCCTACAGAGTTTAAAGATAAAGCTAGTGCTGGGCAAAGCACAAAAAATCCAAACGAATTTACTTACCCATACTATGGTTCTATGATTTATTGGGTTACTCGAGGTTATGTCGTATTAGATGACGCTTCGTTTCCAATTGTGGGAGAAGGAGATGAAGAACCCAATGACTCTTTTAGAGCACAACTTGTTGCAAACGCAAAAGCTGCGATTGATGCTGTAGATGAATTAGGATACATTGACAGAGAAAGAGTTGCTGTTGGGGGACATAGTTATGGTGCTTTTATGGTTGCAAATCTTCTTTCACACTCTAATTTATTTGCTGCTGGAATAGCAAGAAGTGGCGCATACAATAGAACATTAACGCCTTTCGGATTTCAAAGTGAACAAAGAAGTTATTGGGAAGCTCCAGAAGTCTATTACACGATGTCTCCGTTTATGCACGCCGAAAAAATGAATCAACCATTATTGCTTGTTCATGGAGAAGCTGACAACAATTCTGGTACATACCCGATGCAAAGCGAGCGATATTTTAATGCACTTAAAGGTTTAGGAGCTACCGTACGGTTAGTAATTTTACCAAAAGAAAGTCATGGCTATCGTTCTAAAGAAAGTATTTTTCATTTATTATGGGAGCAAGATCAATGGCTTGAAAAACATGTGAAAAATAAAAAATCTATTGATAACAATAAATAAATACGATTGGAAGTCAATTATCCCAGAATAAAATCTACTCCAATGAGGAGGCGATAAGGCTAAAAAAGTACTGATTTGAAAAGAAGGTGTTTTGTTAATTATCAATTATCTGGAAACGAATCTAAATTTTTAAATAAAAAAACTCAAATTGTCAAGAGTATGATATTGGGTCAGAGAGCTTACGAATACTAAATGATTTTGGTGAGCCGCCCAATATAGACACTCTGACTAGATTAAGATTCAATACCCATCGTAATGACATATTCAATGATGATATATTCGAGTCATTTTATTTAAATGGAAAGGGGGCAAAATTGGGAAAGCTCTATATCCAGCAGATATCCAGAAATTTTCTACGATGAATGTTTCAAGACAACTCTTGAGTTAGATTCGAATCTAGCCGCTTTTGACAATATAGAGCTTTATTTAGGACAGTATTCGGATAATTTGGATGGCATAAATTGGAACATTGAAAACCAAGAGTAACGAGTAGATTTTAAAAAAAATAAAACTAAACGCACATTGGGAATTACGATATATCTGAAACAATCTAAGTTTCATTTATTTAGTGAGTATTCAATTGAGAAGGTTAACTTTAGCATAGATTCTAGAAGTAGTTTGATACTTTTATATAAAAATTAGAGATACTTGTCGCAATGTCTAAAATCTATGCACACTCTAAACAAATTGGTTTCTGTGTATTTTAGTTGTTAAATTAAGCACATAAAAAAAATGAAGTACACCCAATTAATTTTAGTTTTCGCAATCCTATGTTTCGGGTGTAGTGTTACAAAAAATCATAGTAAAGAAAAATGTCAATCCGATTTTGACACAGAGTTTATAGACTACCTTTTTAAAGATTATAATGGCAATAAGCCAGGCGCGAGTATTATCATAATCAAAAATGGAAACATTGAGCTTGTAAAAAGTTATGGTTATGCAGATTTAGAAAATAATATAAAGGCAACACCACAAACGAATTATCGAATTGCATCTGTAACAAAACAATTTACAGCAATGGCAATAATGCTTTTAGAGAATCAAGGAAAGCTTACATACCAAACAAATTTAACTGAAATTTTCCCAGAATTTCCTGCGTATGGTAAAGACATTACTATTGAGCAACTTTTAACGCATAGGTCGGGTCTCGTAAAATACAATCGTTTTCTGAAAGAAGGACAAACAAATCAGATGCTTGACAATGATGTTTATGAAGGTCTTTTAACCACCGACAGCACTTATTTTAAGCCAAACACAGAATATGCTTATTGTAATACAAGCTATGCCGTGATGGCTCAAATAGTAGAAAAATTATCCGGCATTTCCTTTTCAGATTTTATGCAAAAAGAAATATTTGCCCCATTAGAAATGAATAATTCCACTGTTTTTGAAATAGAAAATGAGATAAAGAACAGAGCCTATGGTTATCTTGTTAAGGATACTTTAATAACTCTGAAAGACCAAAGTTTGTATAGTGCAATTCAAGGTGATGGAGGTATATATTCTTCTGTTATGGATTATTACAAATGGGACCAAGCGCTATATGCTAGCAAACTGTTACCATTAAACAAATTAGATGTCGCTTTTTACAATTATGATGAAAACGGAAAATCTAATAAACAAGGATATGGATATGGTTGGATAGTTGATTATTATAAGGGCATTAAAATATTGCAACATGGAGGATCTTCAACTGGGTTTGGAAGCCATGTAATTAGGATACCAAGCGAGAAAATTTCTGTTGTCATTTTTACAAATAGAAGTAAAAAAGGACCTGAATTAGCCAATAGAGCTAACGCTTTAATCAGTCACTATACAAATGGAAAGTTCCCAATGCCTTTTCAAATTTTATTAGAAAAAGAAATTGATCAAAACGGAATAGAAAATGGCATTGAACTATATGATCAAATTAAAACGGATACCATGAATTATTCAATATCCAAAGAAGCACTGTTTTATTTTGGCATTGGTTTTATTAACACAAATAGAAATTCTGAAGCATTGAGACTTTTTTCATGTTTAGAAATTGATTACCCAAACTATTTTGGCGGATATTACGGTAGCGCTGTAATTTATGAAAAAGAAAAAAACATTGAAAAAGCAATTGAGTATTGCAATAAAACAATAAAATATTGCACTGACAATCAAAATTGGGCTTCAGAACATTCAAGGAAAATACTAAAAGAACTAACAAAATAAATACTTACCAAGGTTGAGAACGGAAAATAGAATTAAAACAATGTATTCTCCTCTATGCAGTGAAGGTAACGCATTGACTGAAGAACAAATTACAGCTTTGTTGGAAAAAACTCCCTCGCCATGTTCTTGTTTTCAAATTATCATAAGTTTTATAGAAATGCGGCAGCATTATATATGCAACAGAACGTTATCTCCAATGAATAATATTATCTCTATATTATTGGCTCTAATAGGTCCTTTGACACTTTTGTCATGCTCATCAAGTAAGAATGAATCAAACTTGAATTCAAATGAAATTAAATTCATCCAAAAGCTAGTAGATCTAAACAAAAATGAAACTATAGAATTATTTGAATCAAATGGCGGACTTAAAGGACTTGAACAATCTGGGAATCTTATAACACCTAATCGAATAGTAAGTTATTGGATTGAAGAAGATCAAAAAGATATTAAATCGGCACTTTTCATGAATGAAATTGACTCTATCACCTTGACAGATTTAACAAGTAACCCTACTTACAGTTCTTACTTAACAATATTTAAAACAGACGGAAGTAATTTCAACGTTTATGTAGATGCGGATATTACTAGAACTTATAATTTTTATCACAGTGCACATAATAACTGGTTGAAATATCGCATGAATAAATGATTTGGATATCATATGCTGCAAGCAATAATGATTAATGATTCCAAATAACTAATCTTATCCAAAAACTCTTTCTTAGTAAAAGATTGGCAAAGCTGATACTGCAGATTAACCCAAACCGTTATTGAACAGTTTAGCAAAAAAGTTAGTCGTAATATATGGTGACAGAAATCAAAACAATAGAGTTTACACCTCTAATCTAAAGTCAAGTATATCAGATAAACCAAGGCACTTATCCTATTACCCAAAACAATAGCTAAACGCAAAAAAACAGTCATACTCTCTCAAGGGCAAGGATGGTTGATCACTTAGATATAGGCATAAACAACCCTAAGCCAAGATAAAAATGTACTTTTTTGCTTCCTGTACCTCCTAAACCAGTTAAATCTATATTAATCGGCCCGATAATGGAATTATAGGAAAAAGTAGTCCCGATAGAAAAGAGGTAGCTTGCCTCGGTTGGATTCTCCTCAGACCACTTGTGTTTTGCAAAAAAAGCACTTTTGATATAATCATCAAAATAGCTACGACCAGCTGAAAGATAATCAGCATGTGGTATAACATAAAATTTCGGAAATGGACTAACCTGAATACTTGTACCTAAATGCATGAATTGAAAAGCATTTACCTGATTTCTATTTAAACCATAAAAAGAAAAGAAATACCTCTTAAAGTTTGGTAAATCTCCACCAAAGTGATACTCAAACCCTACAGTTTTATCGTAATTTGAAGAAGAATCTCGATTATCGCCAAACGTAAAGCCAAATTCTGGATTGATAGTCCAGGTTACTTTTGGATGAATTGAAAACCTTTTCTCATACTGAAATAAAATTCGTGTATAATTGCCGACGGTAATGTCCTGATAACTGATAAGGGTTGGATCCTCTATCCCTTCTGGATTCAATGTGACATAATCGGTTTTATTCCATAAGGTTCTCGCTAGTCTTATATTCATTCTACTTCCTTTAGTCGGAAAAAATACCTCGTTAAGGTTATTTTGAGAATAATGAAGATACAGCTCGGCACTTCGCATATCAAATCTCTCTATATTCTGTGCATTAAGATCCAACTCGGGATCTACTTTTGGGGTCATACGATGATTATACAAATCTGCACCAATTCCAACATAACTCTCTAGCGGTTTTATATTCTTGTTTATCTCATTAGACAAAATCGAATACCTCAAAGAGAACTCATCATTCAACTCGATACCAAAAACATCGAATTTTTGAGTGGCCCAATTTTGAAATATTTCATTTCGCATCCACAAAGATTTGTTCTTTCCAAATTGTTTTTGATATTGAACCCTGTAGCTCGGCTCATTGGATATATCACCAGTAACCAAAATACGCGACGACTTCCCGATTACATTTCTACCAGTATAGTTTGCTAAAACACCAACCCCAACATCATTGTCGAAATGAAGAGCAAATTTCAATTGATGCGGTGAATTTTCAGTTGCAGTTACCCGCATTCCAACGAGCCCCTCTTCTAAAATTGGAGTGGCATCTACTTGAGAAAATAGATTTGTCCCCATCGCACGCTCTACAGCACCCTCTAATTCATCAAGGGTATAAACTGTATTTGTTTTTACATTCATTCGTGCCTTTACTAACTCCAAATTATCCTCGCTAATTCCACTATATACTATAGTATCCAAAATAATTCTATTCGAGAAAGAAGGCAGCTCAACGTTTTTTTGTTTGTATGGCTCCAATGTTTTCGCGAGTTCCACGAGTTTATCCAGCTTAGCAGCGGTAGCAATCTTTCCTTGCTGATAAATTTCTGGAGTCTTTTTAAAGTCTCCAGTCGAATACGTAAGATGCGTATAGTGATCGAATAAAATATCACACATCGCCTGACTTTCTGCATTTTTATTGTTACTCACTATCATGGTCGACTGGATTAAAACACTAGTTATTTCGTCTAACTTCTCTTTAGGTTTCATCCCTCCTATTACGTCACTTCCAATAATGATATCCGCACCCCAAGCCTTTGCAATATCGACAGGAAAGTTATTTACAATTCCTCCATCAACAAGTAAAACATCCTTATATTCTACTGGTTGAAAAATACTAGGCATAGACATACTTGCACGCATAGCCAAAGCCAAACTACCATCTTTCAACACAAACTCTTCACCATTAACGATATCAGTTGTAACTGCACGATAAGCAATGGGTAAATCATCAAAATCCCTTATTGAATATGCAGGGTAGGTAAGCTTGGCAAAAAACTCCCTCAAGTATTGATCATTGATAATAGCAGAATTAATTTGAGGCTTTCTATTCTTAACATCTAAAGTCAACAAATAACGATCGAACTCCCCCTTTTCCTCTACTCCTACATCTTTTAAGCGTGTTTTACCTCCCAGTAACTTATCCCAATCTATTTCGAGGGCAATATCAGCTATAGTATCCCCAGAATAGCCCATAGCATAAAATCCACCAACCAAACTCCCCATACTAGTCCCAACGATTAAATCTGGAACAATTCCTAGAGAATCTAAAGTCTGGAGAAGAGGTATATGCGCAACTCCTTTCGCTCCTCCTCCACTCAAAACTACAGCAATTTTTGGCTTATTTTCTTCTTGAGCTTGGATATCAACACAGGAGAATACCGATAAAACAACAAGAAATTTTGTGAAAAAATTTTTCATAATAAAGAAGTTCTTTCAAACAATAGAAATTTTAAAATGTCACATTTTCTGTGAAATTATTTAATCTCTCAGATATGAACGCGCAAAGTTAATGAAGATTTACAAAAGTAGAAATGCATAAGGGAACAATAATGCACTTATAAAAACTATACAAATCATAGACCTGGGCTTACAAAACGATCAATAACTTTAGAATACGAGATATTTAAATAAAATCAAGAATTATTCCCCTTGCATATGGTGATCAGATTATTGATCAGTTAAATTGCACTATTAGCTATAATCATAGCCAAATTATGTTGCTAACATACCTAGGCCCAAATCGGATTAATTCTTCGAAATATTTAATCCTTATAATATTTCTATTTATTTTAAACAAAATATTGATCAAAAGCAACACTGTTGACTAGACCCGACAGTTATATGTCATTAAAAAATTGAATTATTAGGCGTTTATGGAAAACACTTTAGTAGAAATGATGTCAAACTTTATTGACCTTACAGATGATGAAAAACAAGGCATTTTAGAAGCTTTTCCTATTAAAAAAATTTCAAAAGAATCATTTCTATTGAAAGAGGGACAAATCTCTAAAGATGCCTTTATTGTGATAAAAGGCTGTATAAGAAAATATTACCTGCAAGAAGGTGAGGAAATAACTTCTGAGTTTTATACTGAATTTCAATCTGCTTCAAATGTTGAAAGTATGGTAAATCAGAAACCGTCAAAATATTACCTCATCTGTTCTGAAGATACTACTGTGGCAATTATGAATTCAGAAAAAGAAAATGCCTTGTATAAAAAGTTTCCACGTTTTGCAGAAGTATGTCGAGTAGAAATGGAAAAAATGCTTGGAGCAAGCCATGAGCAATTTTTAGCTTTTAAAAATTCAACCCCAAAAGAGCGATACTTAAATTTATTAAAGGAAAGACCAAACTTGATAAATAGAGTTCCACAATACCAATTAGCCAGTTATATTGGAGTAAAACCAGAAACGCTTAGCCGAATACGCAAAAAAATTTCCATTATTGATTAAAATTTAAACCCGAAATTTAAACTTGGCTCAAATATATATTTCGGAGCATCCTTTTCAATTTCCGCAAATTCAATTGGATAATTGGTGTCAACGGGCCAATATTTTAGAGCAAGTGCAGGTTCCAAATACCAGCGTTTCTTAAAGAATTCAAAACGATATCCTGCTACCAGTTGAAGATAAAGCTGAAAACCTTTTTGGATTTTATGATTATTAATGTCGTGATACTGCTTTACAAAAGGTGTTGCTTGTACAGTTGTAAATAATCCTTTCCAATAAAACCTTTGATAACCAAATCCAACTCCCCAAGCTCTAACATATCCGGGGTAAAATTCTTCTGATTTCCCATAGGTTCCCAGAGGCTCAGAATATTTCCACGTATTAAACTCTGCAAATATTCTATCTTTCTTAGTTAATCGATATCCATAAGTTAATAAATAGTAATCGGGAGAATCGGAAAGAAAATTGCCTAACATAAAAAAAGATGCTCCAACAGAATGTCTGTGTATAACATTACTATTTTCTGTTTTGTCTGATATACTTTCTGTGAATGAGGCATCTTGACCAAATGAAGATAATGTAGCGACGAGGATAAAAATTACTGATGTTTTTAATTTTAAATTCATAGTTATATATTTTTGATCCAAATTTAAATGCGCATTCTTTCTTATTCATTGACTATAATCAAGAAATGAAAAATGAATAAAAACGTATTCTATGCTAAACGTAAGATTCTTTGAAAATAATGATAGAAGGTTAGACATTATTACTCCTTCAAGCGCTGTCATGGAAAAAGCAAAGGAAGCAGTCTTAAAAAAAATTAGACGAATACAGTGAACGGATATCAACTGAACCTGAGAATTATAAAACTCTTTGTTGAAAAAGGATTTTTTTACGATCAAATAGAAAGTTTGCAGAGGCAATTGAAATATTAAAGATATCCCGAACTGCCCTATTTGTTTTGAACCCGTGATTAGAAAAGAGTTAACACCTTGTATGGACTCTGTGTCGCATAGCTTCTGAATTAAAACTCTACAAAGCAGATGAATATAAAGAATGGAAAGTTATTTATGGTCAACGATTGACTCTATGTGATTTTTGAAAAGTTGATTTTCACTCATATCAGATAGATTCTTTTACGGGTTCAAAATCCAAATGAAAACTGATTTTGAGGATTTTAGTTTTAAAAAAAACATTAAAGATAAAAGATTAAGAACGGGGCTATTTTGTCACAATTGCAATATGACTCTTTAAAATTTGTGTACGTTTGTAGAGATAATAACACAGAATAAATTGTAAACATAGAACATGTCCGACAATCAATTCGAATTAATTAATCGGACTAAAACAAGTTTTCCTAACTTTGATAAAAAAACTGGTTAAATTATTACCATACCACAATGCAGCCGCGCCGCTAGCATGAATCAAAAAGATTAAGTTAGAGCAGTAAACACAAAACAATATGTTAGAAGGGATAAAAAATATTTCAAGTCTATGTCTGCAAGATTTCATCAATCTTATACATATAAATCCGAATAAAACTGGAAACAATGAAATCATTAAATCATCCAAAGAATTACAAAAAGAAGGGTTAATTAAAATTAAGGAATATATTTCTCCTGCATTAGCTGATGAGTTAAGAGAAGAAATTGAAGATCTGGTTATTGCTAATCCAGTTTCTGTGGAATTAGAAAACGGTACGAAATTCAACTATAGAAGCGAACATAACCCGAATGGCCCCGACTCGGGAATGTTAGACATTTTCCATATAGACAACACAGTAAAAAAAATCTCTAGTATAGATATAGAAAAAATAATACAGCTACTCGAAAATGTTACCGGACAAGAAGTTATTTATCTAAGAGCCAATGCATACGTGAACGACAGTGTTAAAGGTACTAGGATGTATCATATAGACAATACTCAACCTGTAATTTATAAAGCCTTTCTTTATCTTACAGATGTATCGGACATTAGCTATGGGCCATATTCGTTTATAAGAAGAACGCATCGATTCTCATTTTATACATTTTTAAATTTATTCAAAAATGTATTTTCTAAAAAGTACCGCAGTACAGATATGTCGGTATATCCAAAAGAAAGAGTCGTAAATGCGATTGGAGAAAAAGGAGATTTATTTCTATCGAGCCAAAATGGCATTCACAGAGGATTAGCTCAAGAAGATGGAAAAAAACGAGTTGCGCTTGTTTTCAATTTTTTGGTTAGGTCAAAACTTAGTTATATCAATAAAACCGCAAAGGAAAATATTGCAATGAGTGAACTAAAGAAAACACAAAATAAAAGTGAATAAAACACGCATTTATTTAAACTGTTAGGGGTAAAGATTCTATGATTTCATAATCAAACTTTTGATATCACTCGCTGTTATGAGGCCACACTTGATATTGAGGTAACAAGATTACTTTTCTAATACAAGAAAAGTAAGAGAACATTGATATACAGAAGTGCTTAGGACAACCGCTTTGAATTATTAAAATAAACTAGAGACCGTAGAATGGAATTCAAGTTTTGCAAATGAGGATTGATAAAAGTACCTGTCAATCTTTAAATTTCTAATTTTTGGTCTATAGTTTTTCATTTACGGAAACCTTCGTGTCGTCTTCTTAGGCGCATTAATTGGGATGATTGCCAACCTATCTGCCCTAATGTTTATACTTTCTTAGAAAGGAAAAATCATTCGTAAACCTACCTAAATTCTATTCATTACGCTTATCTTTAATAAGCAAGCAGCGTTGCATAACTAGAACATTAGTGATAATGAAAATTAAACTGGACATTAAAAAAATCGCTATTGCATCATAAACCAAACCTGAAAATTATGATTCGAATTTTAATGATTAGTACTGTTCTTATGATACACAATTTATCATTTTCGCAATATGAACCTATTCCTGATTCAAACGTCACTTGGCAATCTACTTGGTCTGACTTTGGATTTGTCACAAGAACTCATCATTTTGTTCCTAGCTTTAATTACGACACATTGATTGAATCAAATAATTATTCAAAAGTATATAAATCAAACTGCGACTGGAGCCTTGGGGCGTACGTTGGAGCCTACCGAAGTCTTTCCAATGGAGAGACATTCTTTATTCCTTCTGGAAGTATAGAAGAGCACTACCTATTTAAACATAATGTTAGTGCTGGTGATAGTATAATCATATGGAAATCAATAGATGGATTTTCTTCACCTTTTGAAGTAGATACAGTAACAGTATCAAGTCAGGGATATGACTCTGGTATTCATACCGTTTATGTTGATTATGGAAACACCGCATCGCCTTATGGTATATGGAAAGAAGGAATAGGTTCGTCTCAATGGGGGCTGTGGACATCTGACATCCAATACTTTGATTTTGTTAATGTCTCTTGCACTGGAATATATGATACCACTGGAACGATGTTCACTGCTGTTGATCAATGCCCTAATTGCGATTACGATGTATCCCTATATGAACTGAACGAATCACCTTTAAATGTATTCCCGAATCCATTTAATGATGAATTAACAATCAATGGTTTGAACGAAAATGATATTTTATTTATTGATTTATATCAAATAGATGGAAGGTACTTAAGTTTAGTTGAGATTGAGAATAATCGATCCGTTAACCTCAGCCAGATTAGCAAAGGCGAGTATATTTTGAAAGTAAATTTGAATGGTCGAATATATTCTAAACGAGTTTCAAAATTATAGCTATACACGAATAGCATCCCTTATACCCAATGTGGATTAATTCTTCGAAATATTTAATACCACTAAAAACTATTTAGCGCCTTTAAAAAAATTGATCAAAGAACCGACCTAATGCGGAGTTCCAAAGACTATGGGCATTACTCAACATACAGCATTAGAGCAAGACAAGATTTGATTTTACATATGAAAACCGAAAATTGATTAAGCCATTCCCTGATAATAAAAAGCTTAATGGGAAGGTGTAAAAACTTACCCAACATAGATTAAACTAAATTAGTAACTTAGTTCAACAAAAAACAATTCTACGTATACATTAGAATAGATAACAAATTATAAGTATGAAGTTAGCTGAACTAATCGTTATTACAGTCCTTCCTTTTTTGAGTTTTGCTCAAAATCCCAACCCAAGTGCAACTCTGGATGCACAAATTCAAAATGAAATGATCACTCATCATTTTCCGGGTGTTTCGACAATAATTGTAAAAAATGGAGAAATTGTATGGGTAGAATCGTATGGGTATGCTGATATCGCTAATGCTATTGAGGTAGAAGATACAACAGTATTTCTATTGGCTTCTGTTTCAAAACTATTTACTGGAACTGCAGCAATGCAACTTAGTGAATCTGGCTTAATAGAAATTGATACTGATATTAACCAGTATCTGCCATGGTATGTTGATATCCCTAATTTTAATAATGACTCCATTACTGCTAGACAATTAATGACACACACTTCTTCTATAAAAGACAATTGGGGAACAATGGGCACTTATTATGGCTATCCAGATCCAACCCTCTCATTAGCTAATTGCATGGAAAATTACTTCCCTTTTGGTGGATCAGATTACAGTGCTTCTGGAAATTTTTATGGTGTTTCTCCAGGAACGGAATACAACTACTCTAATATGGCCTCAGCCCTAAATGGTTATTTGGTAGAGGTTAGTTCAGGTGTACCTTTCGATGATTATTGTGACAGCGAAATTTTTAATCCTCTTTGCATGAAAAATACGGCTTGGCATTATTCAGATTTTGATCCTAATCAGGTTGCTACCCCCTATTCATACCAAGGCGGAAGCTATACCCCATATGATCAGTACGGTTTTGCCGACTATCCAGATGGTCAGCTAAGAAGTACTGTCTTGGATTTAGGAAACTTTATGATTGCTGTTTTGAATGGAGGGACTTTTGAAGGAAATACAATATTAAACCCAAGTTCAGTAAACGAAATGCTATCATTTCAAATTCCTTCATTAAATAGTGCTCAAGGATTGAATTGGTATCAAACACTTCTTTACCATAGTTCGGGTCAGGAAGAAATGTTATGGGGTCATAGTGGAGGAGAAAAAGGCGTTAATACACATCTATTTATAGATGCTCAAAACGATATAGGTCTATGCGTATTAACCAATGGAGAAGGAGACGGTTTATACATTTGTGACCATTTATACGATCATGCCTTGAATATGACAGTGAACAATAGTATTGCTCCTGACTGCAATACAACAGCTGGAATCAATGCTCTTGTTGAGCAAAAAGAAAAACATCTGGTAAGAATAATAGATTTTATGGGCAGGGAAACAGCATTTAAACCAAATATTCCCCTTATTTATATCTACAGTGATGGAACCCGAGAGCGAGTAATAAATCTGGAAGAATAACCTGTCAGAAATGCGGGACTCTTTTGATGTGCATAACGGCAAATGTAGTCCTCTCATCAAATCTCGCTTCGAATCATAAACTAATTTTAAACCGTACTATATTCCTTAAGATACGCTTCTCTTTGGTAAAAGGTTTAACAAAAATCTATGGAAAGTAAAGTCCAAACGTTAAATAAACTTGATGCCTGAAGAGCGTGCTTCAGCGATTGGAATTTAAATCCTTTGTCGCTTTTTCTATAATTTGAAAATATAACAGCACTGTGATATCTGAAAAAAATGATTGTCGTAATTAGTTCCCCTTGTTCTTCTCTATTGAAAATAAAGAGTTATCGACATACAGTATTCCAACGAAGTAAATAAAGTCCCTAAATCCATTCTCATAATCTTCGACCAAGAAGCTTCCAAAAGTGAGTACTATAAAGAGCAAATAACAAGTAATAAATCCCGCCGATAACATTTTATGATATTGTCTCTTAGTTATCATGAGAAACAAAGAAGTAACTAACAGAACTGGCCCAACTATTTCCAAGGCCAAGATTACAAAGTAAGACATTGAAATTCCGCCTGGAACAATGCCAATAAAGCTGTCACTAAATTTTTCGACAAACCAATCTGGCGGCATTGGGTTAGTAACTTTATGAATTGCCGGAACTATTAAAAGTACAGTAAATAATAGAAGGCTTAAATATTTTTTAGTCATCATTATCTGATAGAATTAGTCAATCGAAATTACAAAAAGATACTCGTCTATATATGACTGACTTCCAAATAAGCATGATAAATTTACCCTTTAGGAGATTTGCCTATATGTGAAATAATAGTTGTATTTTTTCCGAAATCAAAACAGAAAGAAAAACCTGACTGGCTGAACGCTAAGTATTTCGTTCAAAAAACATTTTAACAATACATCAGTGATCAAAAACTAAGTCTAATTTTAAGTAAAATTAGACTTAATAAACACTGCACTAAACAGCATTAGTTTTGATATAACAACAATAATTTAGGACACTAGATAAAAAAACGTGAGCTACCGCAGTATAATCTACATTATATAAGTTAAATTTATAGTAAGAAGTTAATATTTAAACAATGAAGCAAATTATAATAACCACATTCACTTATTTCTTTCTACAAGCTTTATATGCCCAAGCAGATTCTGTATTTCTTTCAATTGATTCAAAGCTGATCAGTGAAATTCAGATAATTACTCCCGATGATCAAAACGGTACCATAGAAAATTACACCTACTTCAAAGCTCGTTATTGGTTAGGTGAAATTGATACCGTTTCAATGACTTTAATAAATGAAAATCAAACTGAAAAGTCAAAAAATAAAGAAATTATTTACGAGAAATTGGGAGCTTGTGATTCAATAATTAACCAAATCAGGAATAGTGCTGATTATTGGAAAATGTATAATGAAACAAGCGAAATCGCACGAAAAGAAATAGGAGATAACAATGATCAGTTTAACAAGTTTAAATATTCAGAAAAATATAATCTAAATGACTTATCTAAAAAATGTCGAAATGAATTTAGAATCGAAATTGCTGAACTAAAGGCCAAATTTATAGAAGAGATTAATCGTATAAAAGAAGATAAATATCAACGATATACACAACTCAAAGAAACACCAGAGTCTATTGACTCAGAATCAATAAAATTATTTTTTGAAACATACGACGTATGCGAGACTGACTTAAAAACTTTAGAACTTATTATTCTTGAATCCCCTGGTGAATTTGTTGCTTTTATCGATAGAATGAATGATTCTGAGTTTTTCACTTTCACATTACAACTTGGCGATTTTGCAGAGAATACAAATATTTCAAAAATGAAACAGTCGCTAAAGGAATTAGAGCATAGGAGTAAAAGAAAGCAAAAGGTTCTGAGAAAAATAAAAAAATCGAAACGCTAAGAATTACTAAAAATATAGACTGGTCAACCTCGCAGCTTATCTGCATTATAGCGGCCCCGTAATTAAAAGCTAAAACTGAAGGATCGAAAAACAAAAAAATTAAATTAACAGAATATAGTCCAGCATAAAAAAATAGTGTAATTTGATCACGGATTTTATTTTTATTTAACACTAACACACATGAAAAAGTTATTGCTCTGCTTTTTACTGAGTGTTCCTTTTTGGGGCACTTCTCAAATTTATCTTGAACCTACGATCTATTTGCCAACTCCCGGTAATTCCGATGGCGCATTGAAAGTGGAAATCATGGGATATTCAGGAAGTGTTAATTATGAGATAAATGATCCGTTTGGAACTGGAGCGGTGGTATATTCAGACTCTATGGGTAATTTAGGAGGATCAGGAACGATTCCATTGCTCTTGGTTCATGCCTCTGATGCAGTAACAGGAGATACAGTCTCGTCTTTGGTGATTTATGGTTTATCTGATGCACTAGCAGAGCTGGACTTTAATTCTGTATTGGCGTCGGCTACATCCACTTCTTGCGATGGAAGCTTCTCTATTGGCCATACATTCAATCAAGGTGTGGTGAGCGATTATGATTATTATATAGCCCCGATTGGAATAACTCCTTCAACAACAACGCCCTATTCAAACCCTGCCTGGAATAACTTGTGTCCTGGGCAATATGTGTCTGGCATATCGTTGAATTCGAATCCATTGATTGAAATACAAGTGGACATAGAATCGTTGACTCCTAATCAAAGTAACCCTTCTTATTCGGCAAGTGTATTTTCCACAATTTCGGACAATTCGAATTGCACTGCTGTTTCGGCAGCTATTGTAAATGGAACTACACCTCCATACCAGTATTCTTGGGACGGTGGCCCCTTTACATCAGTAGATACACTTTCTTCGGTTTGTCCAGGCATGCATGTACTGCAAATTGTAGACAGTGCGAATGACACCTTGGGGATGAACTTTGGAGTAGTAGATTCAACCCAATTTTACCAAAATCCGCCTGGAATTGGCAATAGCCCAATTATTGACACAATTTCCTTTAACACGCAAAATTGTTCGTTTGATTATAACCAGTCTGTCGATTCAGTAAGCATGACATATTTTGAAGAAATAGACATCAATACAATCTATTTTGAAATGGATATTTGGCAATCAGGCACCTTAGTTCAGGCTGCAGATACCGTGAGTTGTAACTTTACTTCAAATGGTAATAATTTGTTTTCTCTAACCTTGTATTGTGGGTTAAAAGCAACGGGTCAGAAGGTTTTTCAAATTATAGATTATATCAACCCAAGTACATTGTCTTTAAATGGCGCACATCTATCATCTAATGTTAGTATGTATCCAAATCCAAGCAATGGAGCAATTTTCATTGAGATGGAAGGGTTCAAGCAAGCACGTTTGTTTACTATAACTGGAAAAGAACTTGCCAATTTTGAAACAACAGACTTAGATATAGGACACTTGAATTCGGGTAGCTACTTTATTATTATCGAAGACATTCATGGAAATATCGTTTCGAAAAGAGTTAACCTAAAATAGCATTAAAAAAATCAAAATTAATAAAGAGCTCCTCTTAAGCAGGGGCTCTTTCAGATTGAGAAGAACAAAAAATATATACGCGGCTTATGTTGGAGTTGATCAGGTAAATTGCAATATATACAGTCCAGAATCCTGAACAAAATTGATTCAAACTCGAAAGCAACATGGAACTCAGGTAAGAAATCAAAATCTAATTAAATCATTTATATTCAATTGTTCGAATAATTAAAACTAAAACACAACGTTTTGGCTCCGCGCGAAATTAAAAGCTTATTCATTTCTAGTCCTCTAATTACCATATACTAAAGTCGGAAACAATTCGATGGAAATACTAAAACAATATTTTAACTCGATATAACCTATATCTGAAGAGACATGGCAAGAAGTTGCTTTACTCTTTACGCAAAAGTCTTTATCTACAAGAGAATATTTTATCGAAGAAAGGAAATATGCCGAAGAAATTGCTTTTCTAGAAGAAGGCATTTTAAGGGCTTTTTTCACCAATAATCAAGCGAAAGAATATAATAAGCAGTTTTTTGTTGGCCCAAGTTTAATTGTAGCCTATACCTCACTCTTGACAAAAGAAAGAAATATTATACCCCAACAGGCTTTAACTGATTGTAAAATCTGGGTTGCTAATTATTTTGAACTTGAAAAATTATTCTTAAAATTTCATGACTTTGAAAGACTGGGGAGAAAAGTGGCCGAATTTTATTTCTTAGAAAAGGAAAAAAAAGAGTTAGAAATGGCTTTAATGAACGCAACAGAACGTTATTTACTCTTCAGGGAACAGTTCCCCACTTTAGAGCAACTAATTCCACAATACCATATTGCCTCATACCTCAGCATTTCTCCAACTCAACTCAGCAGGCTTAGAAAAGAGCTTACAAAAAAAAGATAATCTCCTTTTCTTTACATATGTAAACGGGTTTTGAAATGATTTCCCAGATTTTTGCAAAAAAAAATAAAATGGCAAAAAAAAGAATCTCAAATCCAACACTTAAATTAGGAACGTTCTTATCAATAATCACAATTCAATCTTGCGCCTTGCATCCAGTATCATGGCAACCTCCCATTAAACCAGTTCATGAAAATGCTCTAGAGCTCAATGATAAATTACAAGTGTCTCGAAAAATTGATTTAGATGGATGGTTCGGTCCCGAGGATATTATTTTTGACAAACAAGGAAATTTATATTGCGGTGTGCACATTGGAAAGCAAGATTTTAGTGATGGTAAAATTCTCAAGATTTCGCCGGATGGAGTTATTCAGGATTTTTATGATGCAGGCTCTTGGGTTTCCGGATTACATTTTGATTCGCGTAATAACCTCATTGTATTAAGTCATAAACAAGGGCTTATTAGTATTTCCCCTGATAAAGAAATAACTTCATTAGCCAATAAGGATAATAATAACAGACCTTTCCTAATTCCTAATGGACTGGATATTGCCTCGGATGGTAACATCTATTTTTCAAATACTTCCCATGATTCTTCCTACGATATAAAATATGGAAGAAAATTAATAATAGAACTAAAACCTAATGGTGGGTTATATCAATACAATCCATTAACAAAAAAGGTAACCACGCTTATAGACGGAACTTATTTCGGTAATGGTGTTGTGCTTTCACAAAATGAAGATTTCATTTTAATGACAGAAACAACCAAATATCGAATCATTAAATATTGGTTAAAAGGGCCAAAGAAAGGAGAAACCGAAATATTTATGGATAATCTTCCAGGCTTTCCAAATGGAATTTCAATAAGAGAAGATGGTAGTTTTTGGTTGGTTTTTTCAACAAGAAGAAATGATGCCTTAGATAAAATTCACCCCAAAAAAGGAATGAAGAAACTTGTTTATGGTCTTCCTGATTTTATCCAGCCCAAACAAGAGGAATATGGCATGATTTTAAACATATCTAAAGAAGGAAAGATTCTATCCTCTCTATTTGATACAACAGGAGCAATTATTCCAGAAGCTGGATCGGTAAAAGAAAATAATGGATTTTTATATATCGGAGGTGATATTGTTCCTTATATTGCCAGTTATAAACTAGAAAAACGGTCTACAACAAAACTTAAAATGGATTAAAATAAAGTTTAACCTAAACGTTATCGGTTAATTTAATGAAAAACATTACCCCAATATTAGTATTGTTAATTTTCACTCAAATCTGCTTGGGACAAAACCTAATATCTTTTGAAATTACGCAATTACTGCTTCCAGGCGGAAACTTTTCGAAATATCAATTTGATGGTGATGTATTAAGTGTAACAGAAAATGGAAAAAAACAGGGAAGAATTAATCTTAATAAGGAAGAAATCAATCGACTTGGCACTGCTTTTAACTCTGTAAGAATTGATACCTTGAATGATTTTTACTCAAAACCGATATTAGATGGAATAAGTCATACTTTTTCTTTCAACTATGATGGTTATAAAAAAGTAATCAAGTTAGAGAATTACTACATTGAAAATTTAGATAGATTTTTAGTTGCAGTAAATGATCTATTAAAGAAAAAAAAACAGTTTATTTCACTTGGAGAAAATATGAGTTATCGACCAGATACGCTTATATATTATCTCCCTGATTTTTATGTTAACAATTTCAATATTCCTAACCAATATGAACTCTATAGGATAATGTGTTTTAAAAAGGGTTACTTTATAACAAAAATCCTAGATTCAATTAATCTTTGCGACTGCAGAATATATCCTACTCACAAAAACGGGCAATTTAAAAAACGTAACTATTGGAGAGCATATAGACTTCAAGACAATTCATGGAGAAGAGAATACTTTGATAATGAAAAGCAAATATTCAAAACAGAATATATCAAGGATCTAATTCCTTATCAAATTGTACAGGAAAAAGTATATAACGAAATTGGTACAAAACCATCTGTTAAAATTTACAGGTATTTTAGAACAGAAATAAAAAAAGAATAAGAGTACAACGATTTGACTCATTTCAAACTTGAAGGAAGTAAATGAAATAGATTAATCAAATAAGGGAAATTATAAAAATAAATGAGGACTGATTTGAAAATGAACTAATGAAAAAACAAATTTATTTAATACCGATAACCTTTCTTTTAGCCTTAATCAATTATCAGGCACATAGTCAAAATACAATACTATGGGAAATCACTGATACTATCAATAAAAAAACTTCCGTTATTCTTGGTAGTTTTCATCAGTATGGGAATTCATTTATTGACTCTATTCCAATCATTGCGGATTATTTAAACTCTTCTGAAATTGCAATTTTTGAGGCTCTTAATGACAATGGAAAAACGATTAATATGATAAACGATCGAAAAGATACAGATATCAAAAGATATATCCGTAAAAAAACATATTACCAGCTATTAGATTTATCAAAAGAATGGGATGTCAATCTAAACAAACTAAGACCAATTGAGCTAAGTTGGAAGCTAGAACAAGAATATGTTAAAAACAAATGCAATACCGTCAAAAAGAGTGACAATTGGGATCATATGGATAGTTATATTGAGTTTCTTGCTGACGAAAAAGGAATACCAGTAAGTAGTTTTGAAACTTATGAAGAGCAAGTAGAGTTAATTAGTGAAAACTATCAAACCCCTAATTGGAAAAAGCAAAATAAACGAATCAAATATTTAACCAATTTACATTTAAGTCCAAAGATAAACCAAGAAAAATGTGCCAATGCAAAGAATTATAAAAGTTTTAAAATACCTTATCAATTCGATATAGAATGTCCAAGCAATATATTAATCAAAAAAAGAAATGCAGAATGGATGATAAAATTAGGAGACTTGACTAGAAATCATAAATGCTTTATTGTAGTGGGATATGATCATTTAAGATGGAAATGTGGCTTATTGGAGCAATTAAAACAACAAGGACTCATTGTTAAACCATTGAATATAAAATAATTAAATTATAATTCATGGATTAGCAAGTTGTATAGTTAATAGGATCTTAAGGTAAAAAACGAAATATACAACACAACGTATAGGCAATTGAAAACTGAAAGAGTTATAGGCAAAAGACCACGTCAAAAAAAGGGATACAAATGATCAATTATGAGATATTTATAGTGTAAAATACAACTACTCATTTTTGCTTTAATACTCTACGGACAAGTATTTGGTCAAAACCTAACTGATATAAGCTTTGGCAATGATTCAACTTTTGATATCATCACATGGAATATTGAATGGTTTACAAAAAATGGAGTAACTACTGTTGATTCCGATAATAAAATAATAGAATCCCTTAGCGCAGATTTAATCGAACTCCAAGAAATAGAGGATAGTAGTGTTCTTTGTCGACAAATGATAGACAACACAGCTGGTTACGAACTCTTTATGGATGATGATTGGTTCAGAGGACTTACATATATTTATAAAACAAGCTAAAAAGAACCTTAAATTTTTATGGTCTATCCTGAGATTGATGCTCCAATAGTTGAATCATTTGATAAATTGGAAAAATTTCCTTCTGAAGACAACTTTTGGAAAACATTTTTTAGCAACGGAGCAAAAAATCTTACAAAAATTGTGATTACATCTAACGATTTAGATGTTAATTCAGAAACCATAAAAGCTTTAAATAGTATTGAAAATCTTGCGGTAAGAAAAGGTGAATCACATTTAATGGAATTCTATTTTGATGATAACAAGCAAGGCGAAACATACGATTTACGTCCTGAATTACCTCTAATAATACATTTATGAGTAACCATCTTCTAAAAAATAAACTTACCGCTACTTTGGACCAAAAAATTCAGAGCATTGAAAAAAAAACATACAGACCTGTCTGTTTTTTTCTAAAATTATTTATATTTGGCTTGTGAAACATTCAGAAGTTCGAAATAGAATTATAAGTACAGCGTCTAGTCTTTTCTATAAAAATGGCTATAACTCAACAGGTATTAACGAAATTATTTCGGAATCTGGAATTGCTAAAGCAACCCTATATAATCATTTTAAATCGAAAGAAGATATATGTATTGCCTTTCTTGACTTCAAGCATGCTCTTTTTATCAATGACATTAAAGAATTTACACGAGAAAAAGAAAAAGGAAGAACTCAAATCCTGGCATTATTTGACTATCTAAGGCTATTCTTTCAGGATAAGGAATTCAATGGCTGTTGGGGAATCAAAACTGTTGCTGAAATACCTCAAGACAACCTAAAGATTAGAAAGGTAATTCAAGGACAAAAAGTCGAATTCTTAGAATTAATAATTGTGTTGGTTAAAACAAACTTAAGAACGGATAATGAAGAAGAAATAACAACAATTGCAAGACGTATATACTTAATGTACGAAAGTGCAGTTGTGGAAAGTCATTTGCATCAAAAAGATTGGCCAATCAAAGAAGCAAAAGAGATATGTTCGCAAATCATATCATAAAAAAATTTGCACCAAATAAGACAGACTTGTCTGTTCATTTATAAACAAATAAAATGTAATTATGAGCAAATCAATTTTTTATCACGCAGGATGTCCAGTTTGTATAAGTGCAGAGCACGACATTATCAATTTAATTGGATCCAACAATGTCGAAATTATTCATTTAGGTGATGATAAGGCACGAATCGTTGAAGCTGAAAATGCAGGAGTTAAATCTGTACCAGCCCTTCTCACGCCTAATGGAAATATTTTACATATCAACTTCGGAGCCTCTATAGAAGAGGTCAAAGGCTAATTCTTTAATTAAATAGTTAGGATTCCTAAAGTCTAGTGAATCCTAACTCTAAAACAGAAAACGATGAGAACACAATTTTTTACACTAGTATCAGCAATTATTGTTAGTGCCACGGCATTAGCTCAAGATTTCGACATTACAGATGTTTATGTCAAAAAAGACGCACAATTAAATCAACTAATCTTCACAATCGAAGTAGCTGGATTAGCTGGAGATTCCGTTCCAACAGCGGCGGGCTCACTTGACGGTGCGCCAGTATTAGGATATATTTTCCCA
Source organism: Crocinitomicaceae bacterium (assembly GCA_022447585.1). Lineage (GTDB taxonomy): Bacteria > Bacteroidota > Bacteroidia > Flavobacteriales_D > Crocinitomicaceae > UBA4466. Next base: position 58,611 of record JAKVAR010000001.1, read on the forward strand.
ACAACGCTTACCCCAGAAGATGTAGGGTTTGACAATACTTCAGGAATCGTAGCAATGGCTATAACCTCACACCCTGATTTTGATGATACACCTCTTTGGGATGAAAATATGGATTCGAATTTTGATAATGACGGTGTCGTATGGCATTCACACTGGGTGTTATTAGAAAACAACGCCTCTGTTCCCGGAGGGTTAGCCGTTAAAGCAACTAGCGGCTCAACTACTCTTCCTCCTACCAATCCTGGAATGCCAATGTATATGGACAGTCCAGGATTTGAAGTTATATGGTCAGGGAATAAAATATCTTGCGTTATTCCACTTTACAGAATGAATAACCAGGATAGTTTCAATTACGATGGTGTTACTGTAAAAATGCAAGTTAATACATCAGACCCTCTTCTTCCCATGTTAGGAGTATATGAGGTATACGAAGTTGCTTCTGGAAATTTGAGCCTTCCATACTCTGTTGGAAATCAAAGCTGCGATACACTGATCATTGATGTATCGTCAACATCGGGACTTGGGTTAATTAACCCTGAAAGTATTACGATTTATCCAAACCCTGCTTCCACAGAAGTTCATTTGGACATGAGCATAGGGTTAAATCTAGGAGTATATGAAATCCAAATATTTGATTTGAGCAGTTCTTTGGTGTATCAAAATACAATTAACTCATCATCTATGATCATACCAGTTACTAACATAGGCTCCTCAGGAACATATATTTTGAATATTATAGAAACAAACTCAGGAGAAATTAAAGGGGCTAAAAAACTGATTCTAAACTAAGTTCTATGAAAGTTGCAGTATAGGATACTTATGTAACCAAGACAGATGGACAGATTATGCATTTCGACATAATTGTTCCACAGGAAATTAAAGACAAAACCATGATTTACAGCTATGGTATGGAATACTTAAAAACAAAAGGGCAGGAAGACTCTCGATTTAGCACCAATGAGTGTAACTTCTGCCATATAGAAAAAATAAAACCTGAATGGGAGGCTAAAATTAACCTCAAAGGGTACTTTATTATTGAAATGGAAAACTGCGAATAGCATAAATAAGAATGACAAAATCCATTGGTTAATATGACGTAAAGCAATAGCGGTTCAAGTTTGCACTTGAACCGTTTTGTTATTTCAATTAAGTATATTACAACTCTAAAGATTAACGATTCAAAATACCACAATCGATGTATAGAGCCTTAGCAAACAATATTGAGTTGAAAATTTTGATTTATTCATTGGTGTTTATCACAACAACAGCAAACGCGCAGTTGATTAAGAGTGATATAAAGGCGAAACTTAAAAATATCGAACACATGCCATATATTTGTGAAGGAGACTTTAAAATAGGAAAATTTGGCTGCGGAGACTCTTTATTTTGGGAAGTCATTCTTCAAAAAAAGAATGTAATTGTAAGTTTAATCGAATTACTGAACGATACGACTGAAACAAGAGCCTATTCACCAAATTATGGAGGGAAAATAAGAATTGCTGATGCAGCAATAATTGCTCTTGGAGAAATAATTCAACCATTTCCCAATCCAAACAACTTTTTTAAGATTAAACCGATCGATAACTCTCAATGGATGGCTAATATCAATTGGTTAAACAAGAGTTTAGAAAATAGAATCAATTATCAAACCTGCATATTGAATTGGTATAATGAAAATAAGTCAAATTTAATTTGGATTCAGAGTAATACTTTTATGTGTGGTGATTTAGACGGAGAGCATCCAAACAAAGGGCATTATGAATTAGAGAAAAAATAAATGGAATATATATAAACCGTAAAATATCTGATAACAATGTCTATTTCACCCTTTAAAATCTATGCTTTTCGATGATTAACAGCTATTTACCTACATCGATAAATTGTTAATTTGTAACTTTAGTGCTACAGAAAAATATGCGCTTTGAACTAGAACGAACTGTTTAACTATACGACATTTATATTAAACTCTTGAACTAGATGGTTTTTGCGTCAAGCGCAAGGTCGCCTTTAATAGGATTCCTTCTAGTGGAAACGAATTCGTAAATCTCTCCCCTTTCAAACATAGCTCACACCTCAGCAATTAAATCATTATGAATACATTGCAAACACAACAAAAGTAATAAATGCTTATATCTCCATTCAAAAAGTGCATTTTAATTTTATACATTTCAATAGAATAGTAACACAAATCATATGAAAATCATAATTTCCATTCTTTTCGTATTTTCCTATTATTTCAATTTTGCATCTGATTGGATCCAACGTGCAAATTTCCCAGCGTCAGGCAGACATAGAGCAACAGGTATTTCAATTGGTAACAAGGGTCATATGGGGCTAGGACATTATAACGGAGCTGGATTCGAAACCATATTTTCATATTGGTGGGAATACGACCTTGCAACAAACTCTTGGACTCAGATTAACCTCAAGAGGCTTTTCGAAAAATTAACTCAAACCGTTATAAACCAATAAAACCTCTTTCACGATTTAATCTTATATTTCGCGAAAATTTATTCCATTATGAAAGTTGCATTGCTAATTACCTCGTTCATTTATTGTTTATCTCTCAATGCACAAACAACGCCAACCCTTTTGTTAGAGCAACCAGACATGAATGAAACTCACATTACTTTTGTTTATGCAGGTGATGTGTGGGTAGTGAAAATTGGAGAAAAGAAAGCTAGCAGAATCACAAGTACTAGCGCTATAGAAAGCAACCCCCATTTTTCTCCAGATGGAAAGCAAATTGCATTTACGTCAAATAGAACGGGAGATCCTAGCGTATATGTTGTTAATATTAAAGGTGGAGATCCAACAAGATTAACGTTTCATCCGTCAGGTTCATTCGTTAGAGGATGGTCAAATGATGGGACCTTCATCTTCTATGCATCTTCAAGAGAAACAGCACCATCCCGACACAATAAATTGTGGAAAGTCAACGTAAATGGCGGACCTGAAAATCAATTGACAACACAATGGGCAAATGACGCAGAATATTCTCCTGACGGAAAATCAATGGTTATTGACAGAGTTCGAAGATGGGACAAAGAATGGCGTGTATATCGAGGAGGACAAAATACTCCACTCAGCATCTTAAATATGAAAAGTTTAAACGAGACTTTGCTCCCGAATAATCAAACCACAGATATAAACCCACTTTGGATTGATAATAAAATTTATTTCCTTTCGGATCGAGATTCTACGATGAATATTTGGTGTTACACAATTGATTCAAAGGAATTAACCCAAATGACTATGCTCAGAGGATCAGATATTAAATCGATGGCTGCTAATAATACTCAAATTGTTTACGAGCGTGATGGAGCCTTTCATTTATTCGATCTTTCGACAAAGAAATCAGTACAATTGAATATTACAGCGACTGGTGATTTCCCTTGGGCTCAAAAAACATGGGAAGATGTTAGTAAATCAGTACAATATGTGTCACTTTCTTCCTCTGGAAAAAGAGCGATAATGCAAGCGCGCGGAGAAATTTTTACCGTACCTACTGAACATGGAGACACTAGAAACATAACCAATAGTTCTGATGAAGCTGATCGAAGACCCATTTGGTCGCCACTTGGAGATAAAATTGCTTGGTTTACCGATGCTGGTGGAAAAGGATATGTCTTAAGAATAGCCTCTCAAGATGGAATGTCTGACATTAAAGATATTTCTATTGGAGAATCAAAATTAGGCTGGGAACCAACATGGTCACCAGATGGCAAGTACATTGTGTTCAATGACGACGACGTTCGCATACGCCTATTAAATTTGGAAACGGAAAAAATTGAAACCATCGACATTGGTGGAACAAACATAGAGCGTGGTGATTTGGGCTTGACTTGGTCTCCTGATTCTAAATATATTGCCTATTCGAAGACTTCCCCTAACAACTTCAAACGCATTTACATCTGGTCATCCGATACTAAAGAATCGATAGCTGTTACGAACGAAATGGCGCACAGTATTTCCCCGGCATGGGATCTGGACAGAAAACATTTGTATTTTATATCCAGTACAAACGTGGGACTAGGTTCAGGTTGGGCAAATACCAGTTCAATGATGTCTAATCCAAACTTCACAGCCTATGTAATCAATCTTCGAAATGAAGATCCTTCTCCGTTTGAATTAAGAAGCGATGAGGAAGAAGTTGACAAAAAAGACGCAGGTAAAAAGGAAGATGAAAACGAAGAAGAAAGCCTCGTCCAAATCGATTTTGATAGAATTCAATTCCGCACAATACCGATCCCAATGAAAACGCGTGATTATGGCTACGTCGTTGCTGGTCCAGAAGGCTCCTTCTTTATTGCAGAATATATTAATAATACGCGAGGTGCGACCATTCACAAATTTGTATTGGAAGATCGTGAATCGAAAAAATATACGGAAGGAGTAAACCGTTTTACTGTTTCAACGAACGGTAAAAAAGCGATTGCAAGAATCGGATCTTCTTGGAAGGTGTTTGATGCTACTGCTCCTCAAGGCAAAGGCGAGGCACTGAATGTGAAATTAAACATGCATCTCGACAGACAAGAAGAGTGGAAGCAAATCTTTGAAGAAGCATGGAGATACCAGCGTGATTACTTTTATGATCCAGAAATGCATGGTCGAAACTGGGATAAAGTTTACGCAAGATATGCACCACTCGTTCCGCATATTAAGCATCGTTCATCATTGAATTATGTGCTGGATCAAATGAATGGAGAATTATCTGTTGGACATAGTTTTGTTAGCGGTGGAGATTATCCAGAAACGGACCAATATCCAACAGGTCTATTGGGCGCTAATCTGATAACAGATAAAGGGAGATGGAAAATAGACCGTATTTTTAACACTGAATCATGGAACCCGAATTTATCCAGTCCACTAAGTAAGCCAGGAATGAAAGTGGAAACGGGTAATTATATCGTTGCAATTAACGGAAAAGAATTAAAAGCTGAAGACAATATATTCCAAGCATTACAAGGAACTAGCGGTGTGCAAACTGTACTCCACATCAACTCATCTCCAAAATTTAAGGGATCATGGACTGAAGTTGTAAAACCATTACCTAATGAGAATGCATTAAGACAAAAAACATGGATTGAAGACAACCGAAGAAAAGTTGATGAATTATCAGGAGGAAAGCTTGCATATGTATGGATACCCAATACAGCAGGAGCGGGATTTAGGTCTTTTAATCGATACTTATTTGCTCAACAAGATAAATTGGGTGCTGTAATCGATGAACGATTCAACGGTGGTGGATTACTTGATGATTACATGGTTGATTTACTTACACGTGAATTACGCGCAGCAGCTACGAATGAAGTACCCAATAGTACCCCATTTAAATTACCTGCAGGAATTCACGGACCAAAAGTACTGCTAATCAATGAGCTTGCTGGATCGGGTGGAGATTACTTTCCATGGGTATTCAGACATCAAAATGCCGGTAAATTAATAGGACAAACAACTTGGGGAGGATTGGTGAAATCATCTACTCACTACCTATTTGTTGATGGTGGAAGAATGACGGCTCCGGATAATGCCATTTACGACCCAATAGAAAAAGTATGGATCGGTGAAAACAAAGGCATCGCTCCAGACATTGAAGTAAGACAAGATGCAAAATCAATAAATGAAGGAAAAGACCCCCAATTGGAAAGAGCGGTTCAAGAATTATTAAAGCAACTTGAAAGTATTCAGGAAGATAATATGACCCCTCCGCCTTATTCGAAACCTGCTAAACTTAATTAGAGTCAAAGAAACAAAAGTGATATGATACTGAGAATTAATATCGGTTAGAACATGCATATTGCACCAATAGTCTGCGTCATTGATTTCTTCAATAGAAAGTATCTGCCCATTACTATTTCGTGTGAGCCAACCGAGATCGTTAGATAAAGCACCATAGCTGAATTGAGCATATTCTATGTCGCAATTAAACCATATCACTTTTTTTGAAAATGACTTTCAATCAATTGCTACTTTTTTTTATTTCTTAACGAATTTGTGCGTTTGATTTAAACTATCACCTTTTAGGTTAATTAAGTAATTTCCAAGTTTTAGAAAAGAAAGGTCCAGTCTATGCTCTGATCCAATTGTTTTTGAAAGTATTTCTTTACCATTCATGTCCATTACTGTAGCTATTGCTTTGATATTTTGATTTAATAAGATATTTAAATTATCCTCTACTGGGTTAGGCCAAACATGTGCATTATTCTCAAATATTGGTGTTTTAATACCTAAAGGAAAGCCAGCGATCAAATCATCTACGTAAAAATAAAGGCAATCCATTGTTGTTTCGCTATCACACATACCGTTAATAGATGAACTCAATCTAATAACAATACTATCAGGATTAGTACCAGACATTAAATCAGTAATAGGAACATCAAATTCAACAAATCCTTGAGCAGGATCAGTTCCAGGCAATTTTTTTATGCCAAAAGCAACCGTATCATAAGATTGTAAGCTATTGTTATATTTTTTAAAATAAACCTCAACTACTGCAGAATCATTATTGCTGAAAGTATCGGTTGTATCATATTTATAATATCCCCCTATATAGGCAGGCTTTTGAACAAATGGGGTTCCGCCATCTTTTAACCATTGAAAATTTGGTGTCTGAACAATTCCATTTACGCATTGCCCTTCAGCATAGGAGTACCAGTTGTGACATAACATAGAATAATTACCACTATTTGAAATATCACTTGTTCTTCCAGAACCAATGTGGGTACTCCAGTTTGCAGTTGAAATATCCGTTCCACTTTCAAACCCTCCATTCAGTATTGTACTTTGTGAAAATAAATTACCGATGAATATGATCGAAAAAATAAAAGGAATAATTGAATTAATAATAATCGTCTTTATTTTCATGGTTTAATGTTTAATCTATTTTTGTTTTCCCTATTAGATAAAAATATTGCAAATATGCTACATGAAAAATTTAGACTTTTGTTTTATTGAAACACACTATACCCATTACTATGGAAGTTTAAGCAAGCTAAAAAATATTCTAGTCTGAGTATCACGGAAAACGGCAGTGCGAGTTCAATCACAGATCAATCAAAACTCATTCAAAGTCCTAAGTAGCCCTACACTAATTCTTAAAGATCCTAAACTGGTAATTTCCATCTTTAATTGTTTTCACTTCAATTAAATAATATCCAGAAGCCAACGATTTCGTTTCTAATTGCGCTTTAAAACTTTCATTGAAATCTTTATCTTTTACGATTTGACCAATTGAGTTATATACTACAACACTTTTAATCTTTAGGTTCCCTGCAACTTGAATCCTATCAATGACAGGATTCGGGTAAACGTTTAATTTACTTGGAGCAAATTGGACAATACGAATTTCCGAATACTCATATGCTCCATCAAAATCAACTTGTTTCAAGCGATAATAATTAGTTCCATCAAACGGTCGATCATGAATCCATAAATAATCCAATAATTGTTGGCTATTTCCAGAACCTTTCACCTCACCAACATCAGTAAAATGATGTGCATCCAAACTATGCTGAATAATGAATTTATCGTTGTTAATTTCGGATATTGTCTCCCAAGTAAGTAATGAAGATTCATTCGATTTTCGCGCATTGAAATTGGTAAGTTCAACCGGAAGTAGTCCGCAATCAACCGTCACCACTACAGTATCTGTCTTGATTGTGTCACCGCAATCAGTAATTGCAGAAAGAATAAACTGTTGGTCGGTATTTAATGGTACAGTTTGAGTAACAGCATTAGATGCGTTAACAACCATCGCCGCGGGCTCCCACGAGTAAGTGGCCCAAATTGAATCATAATTTTCTACTCCGATGATAGCTTGATCTGATGGACAAATGTCTTTATCGTTTCCGGCCAAAGTGTCTATGAAATTGTCAGGATGGTAATAGTAGGTTAGGTTGGGCATTCCAATAATTGCTGAACCCGGGGAAGGATCATAACCTGGGATCGTAAGGTTAGGGTTTAGATAGTTTTCTGGAGTTTCAAGGGTTATCATGTGGGTATAGCCATTTCTTGAACCGTAAATTTTTCCATCAGGTGCTTTTGTGAGTCCCGAGTATTCAGCCGTAGTATTAATACCTACCAAGAAATCTTGCCTTGTCCCAGCAATCGATCCTGCTCCAGCAGTAATATCAAAACTGCTTATATACGTAGTATTCCCACCTGTAAACCAGCTTGCATAAAGAACGTTTCCTGAGGGGGAAAACTCTATGCCATATGGGATATCAGATCCGAATGTACCAGTTGGAATGAGGACTTCTGCAAGACTCAATATTCCAGTTTGATTATCGAAATTGAAGAGTTTAACATCAGGCCCAAAACCATTAGCTTCCGCAATCATATCTCTGTTCTTGTTAACAGCAATCCAGCTAAATACTGGCGACCCAATTGATGTAGGCCAGTTCGTAGGGGATATCACAGATACTACTGGAATTGAATTTACACCTGTTGCGGTTACTTCAAAAGAATAGAATAAATCATTATTTACAGACCGTGTGATCACCCAAAAATTTTCCGTATTCCCTTTTTGAACCACCTTAATTTTCTCAGCAAGAGTATCAGATGCAAAAACCAAGATATCTTTTTCTATTGGATCTATGTCTCCAAGCGGCGAGGCAATAGTTCCATTGCCAGGAAGCGACATATCTACTATTGAGTAACGTAAACCATAATCTGTTCCACCAAGAGCTGTTAAAGCAAAAATGTAATATTGATCACAATTCCCAGGTACAGGAACTGCAGTCAAACCACATGATTGACTGAATCCAACAGCGACATCCCCATTTGGCATCAACATATTTGATCCATCCCAAACTGTAAAACCATTACCAAATGATGTTGCTCCATCTGGCGCTCCAACATAAAAAAGAGTATTTCCATCTCCATCTGATATTGAAGTTGTGACTTCATAAGAGGCAATATTAGAGGGAATGTTGACGGGGGTACCACTATTAAAGCTTATTCCTGCACCAGTCCCTAGATACCAATTATTCACATAATTAGCTGTTTGCTGTGCAAAACATAATTTTAAGGCGAGAAGAAGGAATAAAGAGATAATTATTTTCATAGCATATTTGAAATTATTGTTCATCCGTATGAAATACAACTTCATTTTACTTATTTATATACTGTATTAAATACCAATAAATCATATTTAACGATAAATTTTGGGTATTTTTATTTATCATGAATGAAACTCTTGAATTAGCAAATAGCTTAAATCGAGGAGAACAAAAACTGATAACCCAAGTCCTCAAGCAAGAAGGAAAGAATCAGTTGTATTCTGTTTTCCTAATTATTAATCGAGGAGGAAGTCTAATTGATATCTGTTCAGAGTTAGGTAAATCCAAACAACAAAGTGCGGTACTATTGCATCAGTTAAAAGAAAATATACTGACAAAACTGACACAAAACCGACAATACAATACGGTTGAAAATGAATTAAGGAATGCTATTAACGAAATTGAATTTCTAAAGGATCGATTTCTATATGAACAATCATTAAAGCGCATTAAAACGCTCAAGCCAAAATTGCTCAAACATGAACGATTCCAGTATTTGCAGGAGATTTTAATGATTGAAGTGGAAATCTATTCATTTCTTCTAACGGAAAAGGCGTTTCAACATAAACTGCAATTAATTATAAATGAGTATGAGAACCTGAATAGGAAATCTGAATTATTTAAAAAATATAAAATACGCTTCTATAATGATCTTACCGGGTTATATTCTGGAAAAAAACCTGAACCACTCTCCGATCAGTTTGGTGTTTCTCCTGCAGAAAATATATCAGGTTACTATTTCTACCTGCGATCTTTACTTATTCAAAAGTTAACAGATAGAAAGTATGACGAATCAAAACATACAGCAAAAAAGGTTATTGAATTAATCGAAACTCATTCACACGAATTTGACAAGAATCCATTTCAGAAAATGGATGTCTACTTCATGGCAGCGCTCTCATATCTTTTATCAGACCAAAGAGATGAATTCAATCACGCCTACAAGGAAGTGCTTTCAACACCTATTAATCATTCCAACCTTAAGTCCAAAATACAAGAACGGTTGCACTTTCTGAATTGGCTGGGCGCATCTTTAGGAAAGAAAGACAATTTCAATTACAACATTGCCATCCAGGAATTTCAGTTGATTCGCAAAACTATATCTACGGAATATGAGCAGCGAATTATCGAACAAATAGCGAATTATTTCATTGAGCAGGAAATATACCATAAAGCAAGAAAATGGAATCAGATAATACTCAACAAACCCATTACGGAAAAATTTAGCCATCGCGCATTACTTCGTCAGATTTTAATAGCGATTAAAGAAGAAGACTTCGATTTGATCAGAGTAATTACTGCACGTTTGGTTTCCAAAACTGAACTTATTAATAAGTTCCCTCTGCAAATTTCAAATGATCTAAAAAAACTGAGAATAGGTCAAGAAATAAATCCTAACACCTTAAATTCTGTTATACACTTTTGGAAATACCCAATGGAATAATGAAAGCCAGAACATTATCAGGTTCATAGCAGAATACTATTTTAGATAGGTATTGAAGATAATAATGGATTCTTGTAAGCACTGACAGCAAAAATATAAAGGTGTTTAATAACCTGGAGTTCATATTCATAGATCTTAAGATCTACTCAACGAAGAAGCTAGAATCATAAGGAATAAAAAATGAGAAGTTAATTAAATCGATAATCAGTAACAGTGCTTCGTATATAATTGTAAGAAACGTATATTAGTTGTACGCTATATTTTAGTTATGACGCAAACTGTTATAGAGCGTTGGAAAAAAGAGTCTTAAAAAAATCAACACTCAATTATCAACAAGCTAAAACAAAAAGAACCTATGAAACTAAAAACAATTACACTAGTCCTATTTTTTGCTTTACTAATACTCTGTAAAAAAAACGCTACAGCGCAAATCACCACCTATAATGTTAATCAAATAGTTACAACTTCTTCAGGTGCATTTACTATTGACATTAACAATGATAGCAATGATGATTACACTTTCGAAATTCTGCCATTATCTCCTAGTTCAAACGCTGCCGGAGTAGTTTCACTCGGAAATTCTCAAATAATGGACATTTCAACTTTTGGCTATCCTGACACCCTAAATTTTGGTGATAATGTAACAGGTCCATATAGCTCAGGAAATGCAGTATTAGGCACTGACGTTGGAGGTGGCGGACAATTCACTGGAGCTGGTATAAAGTACCTTGGGCTAAACATAGAAATTTCTGGAACAAATCATTTAGGTTGGATTTCAATAGAAGTTGCAGCCACTAACGATACAATCATCTTACATGATATAGGTTATAACACCACTGAAAATGATGAGATTACTGCTGGTCAAACTAATCTATCATCTATTCATGATATTGCACTTATAAATTTTGACATCTACCCTAATCCATGTCAAAATCTCATTAAATTTGGCCTGTCTAATTTAAATAATAAGGTTCGTTATTCTATTGCTGATTTAACTGGTAAATTGATTTTAAATGGAGTGTATTCTGAGCATATTGATGTATCAACTCTAGATTCTGGAACATACATCATAACAATTTCAGAAGGCAACAAAATTGGAGTAAAGAAATTCACAAAAAATTAAAGCGAATTATAACGCATAAATATTGGAAAAACTGGACTTACAAATTAGAGGTACAGTAAATCTAAAGCAGATTGAAATAACTGATTAAGAATAGATAACGAATTAAGTTCTTTGGAACCAGTACTATTCTGTTAACTAAAGAATAGAGAATAACTATTTTAGGTCTGTTTTAGAAGGCATCTGACAAACTCTTTTAACGAAACTGTTCTGTTTCTGACATAACTAACAGATTGCTAACTTAAACTGCTTATACTTAAATTCGAAAAAATGTTATATTCGATATATCGGCGATATTTATAGCCGTAAACGACATAAACAATAAATGAAATATAATTTTAAAGGAAATTTTGGTTTAATGGAATTTACCGTTGATAAAGACGGTAATGCATCCGGAACATATCAAAAAAAAGGTATACTTTCTGGAGTCTTTAAAAATCAAAAATTTTCCGGGACATGGGAGAATAAGGGGCTTGAAGGTATTGCAGCATTTACTATTTCTGACGGTATTTTAGAAGGCAACTGGAAAAAAGGTAAAGAACCAGGTCCTATGAAAAGTAAATGGTATGGCGAACAAATTCTAGATTCCTCTTCTAGTAATCTTGAAAGAGATAATAAACCCCCTTTTCAAAACGAAAGAATTATTGATGAAGTTAAGGACAAAGTCGACCATCTAAAAGAAGCTATAAACAAGCTATACAATGATAACGACGACGATTCAAGAGATAGCTTATTTAACGAAGCTAAAGCACTTGTAATAAATGAGCAAAAATGCAGTACAAGTCTTATTCAAGACAAGCTCAAGTTGGGGTCCAACAGAGCTAAGAGAATCAAAGAGGAATTAGAAGATGCCGGAATCATCCAACTAGGAGGTGATGGTATATATATTGTTGTCGACCGCTATCTATTAGTGATTGAGAAATTTGAAGACAACAAAGAGCTACTGGAATTAGATGAAGGAGTTGTTAATCAATATCTCTGGTCATTATATCTAAGTGATGGAAATGTGCATAAATGCTATGAAATGATTCAGCACTACGAACAAAAATTCAAGTCAAATCGATGGCTAAAACTGAAAGGGCATTGCTATAGTAATTTCAAATGGTATGATTATGCTCTAGAAGCATATGAAAAATCAAATTCTCTTTCTTATTTAGAAAGAACACAGAAAGTTTTTAAAGACTATTTGGATCTAATTGAAAAAGAAAGATGGGAAATGGCTATTGACTATTTCGAGAAGAATCTATCCTTATCGGTCTCTGAAAACAATCTAGACATTGCTTTTAAGTATTGCAATGCGCTATATAGAAGTTCAGAAAGCAATGAGATAAAGGCTTTGAAAAAATTAAAGGAATACATTGAGGCCAATCCAGAATACAAACCATTTCTAGATCTAGCAGGATCCATTGCTAATTTCCTTGGAAAATATGAAGAGGATATCGACATGCTTGCTGATGCAACAGCTTATTACAAAAAAGCAGGCAACAAGGAAGGCATATTATTAGTAAAAGAATCTATCCAAAAAGTTAAACTGGTAAAGAAACAGAAAGTTGCAGAAGAAAAAGCAGAAAAGGCTAGACAAGCCGCAAACATGAAACAGTTGGAAGCAGAGCGTAGAGCCTTAGAAAAAGATCTAGCTAAAGAAGAAGCAGCATTAGAACAGCTAAAAAAACACAAATTCAAAACTTCTAGAGGAATTACGTTTTGTCAGTTTTGCGGAAAAGATTCTTCATGGTCAAGTTATGATTGTGAAGGTAGACAACACGGACATAATTATGTCTTAATGAAGGTTGATGGAAGTTTTACACCAATATGTAATAAATGTGGAAGTAACTCATCATTTTCAGAATACTCATGCAGCTAAAACGAACTATTTAGAAAAATGTTATTGATTCAAGATTCTAGACATATGCATAAAAACAACCATATTTCAGAAGCTTTTATTGATGTGATTTATGCCTATATAAATGCGATTGAAAAACTTAGTAAAGATCAATCAAGACCTTTAAAAGGTGGATTGGATATGGCGCTTCGTATATTAACAGGTTCACATGTCACCTTTATTTCTAAAGAGATATTGAAAAGAATTCAAGAGCAAAGACTTGAACTCAATCCTTTTAATTTAAAATGGGAACAAAGACATTCAATGGGACAGATCATCATGAATAATCGAAAACAGTCATATGCAATTTGGGAGCATACATTGCCAATTAGAGAGTTTAGAGAAAACCTTTTACTATGTGTAAACAAAGAAGAAATTATTGAACAAATAAAAGAATATCCAGGAGTTGCATGGATATCTAGGGAAGAAAACAATAAATTAAACGCTTTGGGCTATCAAAGAAAAAGACCAAATGGATTTTTGACTTGCTATCAAAAAGCAGGAATTACTTTACTAAATGAAAACATGTATAATAGTTTTAGCAACTACTAAATTAAAACGCTATTCAATCAAAAGTATCATCAGCACAATAATGTAATCTTATTTTTATTTTAGGTCTCCTACTTCATTAGTTCAATTTCAGCATAAGAGTCATGATCTAAAGCCATTACAAACCCGTAAGTACTTTCTGGATTCGCTCCCACTTTTTTCTTTTCCATTTCCGCTGTGTAGGCCATGTCAACCATACTACAATTCAACTGCTTAGCTCTCTTAACTGTCTGGTAAAGAATCTGTTTATACGTCCCTTTTTCAATCACGTAATCGTAATCAAGCCCTACGAGCTGTGCATTATACGTTCCATTGATAATTTGACTAATCATTACGCCAATTGGCTTATCACTTACATCCAATAAATAAAGATTAATAAAATCATAGCTTTCAGACCTGTACATACGTTCGAATAAAGAGTATGGTAACTCAAAGACAGATATATCTGAAGATCGGCTATGAACTTGTTGATATAATTTAAAAATATGTTTTTTCTTTTCTTCAGAATCTGGCCTATCATAGTTAACTAGAAACACCTCTTCTCTTCTGAGTATTTCTTTTCTTAACGAATACCTATATTTCTGAGATAAGTTTTTAGCAAGTCCCTCCTCACCTTCCCAAGACATATCCCGCATTACACAGTTATTCGGCAATTGAACATCTATCAATCCAAGTTCAAATAAATCATTTTTGAGTTTATCCTTCTGGTTGGTATTAAAATCACGCAATATCAACTTTGAAACCTCCTTGGTTTCAGCAAGATTTTGAAGCATATTCACATGAAGCTTAACAGCCTCCCTCCAATCATCATGATTATAATTAACATGCACACTCTTTCCTTTAGTAAAAGGCGTTCCAGATAAGAGCATATCTGAAGTTAAGTAGTACTTATCCTCTTTTCGCTTGAGTTTAATCTTTGCTGATACATCGCGATCATTTAACAAATCGTCCATCATTAAAGCTATCGAATATACCGAAGCCAAAACAACATTTCCTTGTTTATCTCGAATTATATGATATTGAATGTCCCAATTATTTTCAGCCTCGGAATTATCAACAAAAACCTGTTCGAGTTCTAATAAACTCTGGTGTTCATTTGAGCCAAACTTTGAGAACATTAAATTCCATTCCTTCGAACTAACCCCCTTAATTGATGTATGAAACTCTTCTGTTAATTTAGCTGGATTACTTTTTTCTTTAACGGCAATATCATGATTTAACAGAAAAGGCTTTAGCTTAAATAATTTTGCAACCTCTTCCATCGAACTACCTTCATCATAAAAGCCTAAAATATATTCTTTTTTTAAGGATGTCAGCATGAAATCAATCTGTTTGAGGCTTAAATTATTGTTAATCATAAACCTCAAACCTCCTCGTTTCATTGGCGTTGCTGGAAATCCAGCAATATTTAAGAAAAAGCCCTGCTTTTTCATCCTCTTGATAATTGTTAAAATTATCCTTGGTAGGCCCACAGGGATGAAGAACAAAGGAGAATCCGTAACCTTATACTGTGGTAATTCAAGTTCCTTTATCCGTTTATTTGTATATTCTATTTTTTGCTGAAACAACAATTGTCTTTCACGAAATTCATTCGTTTGATGCAGCTGTGCCGAAGCGATTGCTGCCCCAAGCATTGGAGGTTGAATAGGTCCAGAAAAAATTAAGGATGTTCCGCAGTTTTTAACTTTTCTCCAGCTTTCATCATCGGGGAAAACAAGAACACCTCCTGAAGCCGCGAATGACTTGTTAAGAGATGTAACCAAAACCATTTTGTTATGATGCTCCATTTGACTGCGCACATATCCAACACCATTATGTCCAGTCCATCCCATTCCGTGGGCATCATCGATGTATAAATGAAATTTGTCGTATTTATTTAAAAGATCTTCGAGTTCTTTAAGCGGAGCGCAATCTCCATACATAGAATAAACCCCATCGGCTAAGTACCAAATTTTGCCTTTAGTAGACTGAAGCGATTGAATCTTCGTCTCTAAACTTTCCATATCATTATGGGGAATTAAATGGATCGGAATTTTATTTGACTTCAGAATTTGAGCGCTCATTTGAACACTAGAATGCACTTGTAAATCAAGAATTACAACATCATTTTTTTCAATAAGGACCGGAAGCGCAGCTAAATGACCTAAAGTGGTGCTTGCTGATACTATTACAGGCTTTCCGAACATTGTTGAAAGTTCCGATTCTAAAGCGTTATAAAGTCCGATAGACAAATAAGTTCGAGAGGTAGAGAACTGAGTTCCAAATTTATCAACCGTCTTTTTAGTTGCTTCCTTTATGCGCTCATCAAATTCCAATCCCATATAGCTGCAGGAGCCGAAATTAACTAGCTTTTGGCCATCAATGCATAATTCGGAAGAACTCAAAGAATCATCAGAAGTCGATTTTTGGAGTAATCCGCGATCCACACCATCTTGAATCACCTTATCGAGTAGGTCAATCATTTAAATAGGTTTTATAAGTTAGGTAACTATTAATCTGCAAAAATAGTGATCTATCCACAATTCAACACATTAATTCATTTACTTTTTAGCACATATCAGTAATTTAAAACACCGACATTAACTTTCAACATTAGCCTAAAATGTTAAAAAATCAGATACATAAAACCGGCTCAAGCTTTATTTCTGATAATTACCTAAATTCGATATATCGTTGCGAAAGCATAACATAAAAATATGACTATCAAGTCTAATCCTCCTAATGAAGCAAAAGTACACGGAACAAGAACTTAGAGAGCTAGAGGCTCAATTAAGCTGCCCGAGAGGCGAAAATGGAATTGAGGTTGGTCATAAGATGAATGAATCAAATATTGGTATGACAAAAAACACAATTCAATTTCTTGAATTAGAAAATAATGATTGTGTTTTAGAACTCGGACATGGTAATTGCGGACATTTAGAGTTAATACTAAGAGAATCTCAAGGCATAAAGTACTTTGGAATCGAAATTTCTGAGGCAATGTGGGAAGAGGCTCAAAAAATGGATACAAAAGGACAAGCTAAATTCAAACTTTATGACGGACAAATTATACCTTATCCTGACAACTATTTCGATCGAGTTTTCACTGTAAACACGATCTATTTTTGGGCAAATCCAGAAATATTGATAACGGAAATTGAAAGAGTTTTAAAAGCTGATGGTACTATTGTTCTGACCTTTGCCGACAAATCTTTCATGAAGCATTTACCATTTGTTGGAGAGAAATTTAGACTTTTCGAGAAAGAGGACTTACTTAGCTTAACAGAGAACACTAATTTGAGAATAATTGACTCAAGAAGTGAATCAGATGAAATCGAAAGTAAGACAGGCGACAGAGTACTGAGAAAATATACAATGGCAAAAATTAGAAAGCAATAGAAAATATATTTTCTAACCGATATTAAGTCCAGGTTAAACGGCTTAATAAGCATTACTTATTTTATTATCCAAAGTCTATTTTGAAATTTTTCCTGCTCCATAAAATCACTAATGGAAATGAAGCAGACTTGCGACATTGATTGATCGAACCAACGCAGTTAGCTTAGCACCCAATTCTAAAATCCTTTGAAAAAGAAAAAATAGGACAAGTATTATTGATCAATAAAAGAGCAGCTTAAGTTTCGATTTGATTGAGCAAATTCATTTTAAGAATTAAATCTCCTTTTATCGCAACAACTGATGGCTTGGGAATTCCATCCTCATCGAAAGGCCATTTACTGGTTGGATGCGCAACGTCTGTTGTTTGATCTCCTGGATGCTGAACACTCAAAAATAACGTTTCGCCATCGGGCGAGAACCATGGACCTGTGAATTCTGCATCTCTTGGAGCAGAAGCTACGCGCATAACCTTCCCTGCATCCTCTCCAAATCTTGGAATAACAAACAAACTATTATTCTTGAACGCCATGTATGGCTTTTCTTCTTTATTCATTGCACTTCCAGAAATATCAGAGGTAAACCATAAATTACCAGAATGGTCAAATGCCAGGTTGTCGGGACAAGAGAACCCATTTTCTTCTCCTCCTGCCATATACGTCGAAGCAACAAATGTTAGAGAATCATGCCTTCCATTTAATTCTTCTATTTTTAGAATTGAACCATGATAATCACCTTTACCACTATTATTCGTAAGGGAAATAAATACACTACCAGTAACAGGATCAATTTCAATATCTTCAGGACGATTTAACTCAGTTGCCATTAACAATTTAGCTGCCTCGCGCGCCCTAATTAGAACTTCCGTTTGATCTTTAAATCTCTTCTTTAAAACTGGCTGTATATCCCAATCAAGAGCAAGCCACTTGCCATTTAACGTATCCGCAACATACAGTGTGCCATTCTTTAAAGATTGTGGTTCAGAAGAAACAAATTTGTATAAATGCTCATCTGATTTATCGTCCCCTGAATACGCAACAACTCTCCCATCCTCCAGTTCTATCAATGTGCAACATTCATGAGAAAAACGACCTAAAGCTACATGTTTTTGAGCAGTTCCATCTTTAGGATCTACTTCCACAACCCAACCATAATGCTCTGGAGGATAATCATAAAATCGTTCCCATCCATATTCACTTGGTATTCGTGTAGCATTATTATGCTCGTCATAGACTGTTTCTCCATATTGATCTTGATAGTTTTCCTCGCAAGTAAGAAATGTATTCCAAGGAGTTATTCCTCCGGAGCAGTTGCTATGAGTTCCTATTGCGTAGTGCATTCCAGCTATTGGAGTATCCCAGTTGAATTTTATCTTCGTCTTCCCAGTAATTCTGCGGTTATGCAGATCATTCTTCACAATCGTCCATTTGCCATTTACCTCTTTCACACGCACTATTGTTCCGCCCACGCTATACATCTCCTTATCAATCTGATCTTTAGTACGATAATTCAATGGGGCTTCATACTGTGAAAAGTTAAAACCTGAAACAAATAAGGGATCAGCATATTCATGATTCACCCAAAGTAACCCATCTTTTAAGTTGTCCTTGTTCAGCGGAATAAAACAGATAAAATCATTATTGAAACCAAATGTATCGGTATCACTAATACTATCTCCCCATTTTAAAAGAATACTATACTCAAGGTTTTCTGTTAGAACTAAATCGTCTTCGATGGAAGGATTCAAATTTTTCAATACGACATATTTCAATCTTTCCAGCAATTCTTTGGACAACTTCTTTACTATTGGATTTGATTTTTGATCACTTCTGCAACTAGCAAGTAAGTGAGGCATAAAGATCATTCCAATACCCGCTTTCCCAAGAAATGAAATGAATTTTCTTCTATCATATTGCATACTCCATGTTTTTCAATCTTAGCGTAATCTTTAATTATTTTTGACCAACTCCTTAGTATAATAAATATATTTAGTTTTATCAACGTGTACCCCCTTCCAAGTGTCAAACAACACTAATTGTATCTGTTTATCAATAAGGCATTGAATTTCTTCTCTGAACTGCCGGTAATTATCATAATGCGAACAGGATAATTTATTGAATTTGTTCTGAAAAAAAATCACTGGATTAAATAAGTATGTCGCTCGAACCTTTTGATTCTTAATTTCATTATTCGCTTCGATAGAAGCAATTCTCTCTTTCAGTATTTCATTCGAAAGTGCAGAAAAAGCGACTCTTTTAATCTTCCCAATTTTCACTTTTCTTTCTTCTTCAGATCCCTTCAATTCTTCTGGGTATAAAACATCCAATTTACCTAATAAAACACTATCAGAAAGATCATACAAATCACGTGTCTCGTCTCTAGATGCGTTAATAAAATCCGTCATGAGATTTACAGGTTTTTTAATTGTGATCCACTGAAGAGAAATGGCGGGAACAATAATAGTTAGAAGTAGCCATATCCCAACCATTTTTAGCGTGTTATTCATTATCCGCGCTCCCTTGCGTAAGATTAAATAATAAATTATTCCCCAAAAAAACAGGTACAGCAAACTATAAAAGAGCATTTGCCAGAAAGCTGAACCTTCATTTGAGAATACATCTGTAAGCAATGCTCCGTATATGAGAAGTAGGACTATCGAAAAATTAAGCAAGAGGAGATAAAAAATTACCCGACTTAATAACCAAAAACTCACTGATGCTGTCTGAACTTGAATAAGGGTTAGAAAGTTTTGCTCAGCCTCTGAACTTCTTATGTTATACAGTAAAATCATCAGCAACAAGGGTAATAAATAAAGCAACGCAAAGGAGAAATCAAGTGTTCCAACCTGCAACCGTTCAGGGTTTGCAATTTCTTTTGTCATATCAGAGTCCATCGTGCTTGCCCAAATATCAATCTGCTTATAAAAACCATATTGTTCAGACTCACCTGTGCTATATACGAGTGCGGATGATGGTGTTTTGAATTTATAAGTTTTACTCAGCAAGGTGGCCCAAAAAGGTGTATTTAGGTTAACCCAAGGCTTATCTTTGGGACCTTTCTCTCCAGCTTCGTAAAAAGTAATGTTCTCTTCCCTATCTTGCTCAATAACTTGATTTATTTTTTCAATCTCCGCCTTTCGACTCTCGTATAAACTTGCACCATTATGCAAACCATAAACAGATGCAACCACAAACAGCAAGAAAGCAGCTACTTTGAAAGGACTTCGAACAAAGTGTTTCCACTCAAACAAGAATATACTTAAGCTTTTCATAGAACGCTCATTTTTTTAACTCCAAAAACTAATAGCATACCAACAAGGATAGTCCAAATACCCAATACAGCTAGATCAATAGCGTAGTTGGGAAGCACGTTATTAACAGGCACTGATTGGTGCTCATAATCAGGGATTGATTTGAAAAAATCATTATGCGCATGCCAGCTCCAATCACCAGTTTTCGAGCCTCCATAGGCATGTTCATCATTCAATGATTTTATAAGCTTTCTGCGGTAATTTTCTACCTGAACTAAAAATGCTTGATGATGTAGATTATCCGTTTCCGAAAATCCCATACTTGTATTCTGAAGTGCAATAAACGGATTCACAAATCCAGCGAGTTGATAGCTTGATTTTTGCTTAGACAGCACGTTACGTACGTCTCCAAAATGCTTATCCCAGACTTTATTCCCATACGCTTCATCCGCCTGCATGCGAATACCATCAAAATTTATTGGAAGTTGAGACAAACTATCAACACCATACTTCTTCAAGGTTTCTTCTTTCAATTTTTCTCCACGTTCATCCTTAGGATTATGGCCATTTATCCCTTTAGATCTATCTTCTTTCATCGCAGTTTGAAACGTATCTCGACTAGGAAGCTTGTGCCATTTCTCAACAGAACTCAAAACTATATTGGGCAAAAACATAGTCCATAAGATCCAAATTCCAAGCATCGTTGTCAGCGCAACTGATGCATTTTTCCAACGCGCTGAAAAATAAATAGTAATCCCACTCAATATGAAATAGTACATCGCATAGGAAAGGCTGAAAAACAACATTCTTTTCCCAACTTCAGCATTAAAACTTGCATAGTTAAAACAAAAGTAAACTAATACTGTCATGATCATAAGTATCAGACCATAGAACCAAACAGACATTACTTTTCCCCAAATAAGTTTTACAGGGTCAGCACCTTGAAGAATAAGTAATTTCAAACGACCGCTTTGCTTTTCACTACTAATACTATTGAAAGCCAAAAACAATAAGAACAAGGGGACAACATACTGAAGAAGTAAGGAACTTTTAAGCTTTCCAAACTTAGAAGCCGCCTGCATCTGAGAAGATTCTGAATGTACAATTTCATTTTGAACATGTCCTTCAACACGAAGTACATTTCCTGTTACGCTATTTATGCCTTCATCTAGACTACTCAATAAACTTGTTGGTTTAAACACATAAGTGCCGTAATGTGCAGCTCCATGAGGACTTATTGAATCAAGGTTCTCCCATTGCTTTCTAAGTTGTTTTTTCGAAAGCTCATATTGCTGTATTTGATTTTTGGTTTGAATTTCACCCAGATAAACGGACAATGCAAGCGCAAGAATAAAACCTAGACTAATGATCTGAATCGCTCGATTACGTATCAAGTAATGCCATTCATTTTTTATGATTTGCTTCATCTTCGGTCCTAGTTATTCATAAATTTCAAATACAGTGCTTCCAGCTCATTTGCGCTTACCTCTGTGCTTTGAATTTCCTTTATCAATTTCCCTTGACGCAAAATTCCTATTCGGTGACATACCTCTCTTACTCTAAAAATATCATGTGAAGCCATTAGAATCGCCGCACCTTCTTCCGCCAATTTCTTCAGTAACTCCGACAATTCATTACTTGCTATTGGATCTAAACCGCTAGCAGGTTCATCAAGCAAGTACACTTGGGCCTTCTTAGCATAGGCGATAGCAATACCTACTTTTTGTCGCATTCCTTTTGAATAATTAGAAACTTTCTTTTCCTGAGCATCTTGGTGCAAACCGCATATCGAAAGAAATTCTCGGAGTTCATTTTGAGAATATCTCAGATCTGCCAAACGACAGAAATAATTGAGATTCTCTATACCTGTTAAATATGGATATAAGTTAACATTCTCAGGAATGTACCCAACGATTTTTCGAGTTTCAACAGAGTGATCATATGCGTTCAAACCATTTACCTTTATGCTACCTGAATCCGGCTCAAGAAACCCTAATAGCATGTTAATTGTTGTGGATTTACCTGCTCCATTAGATCCGAGTAGCCCCATAATTTCACCTTTTCGGACCTCTAAAGTCAATTTTTCAATGGCTGGAATTCCTTTGAATGTCTTGACAAGATTATGAACTTCTATCATATAAACCTTATTAATGCAACTGAATTGCAAAAATATAAAACCATCCGTTTATTTTATCATTTGCCTAACAAAATAAGTCGGACCGGAACCAAAGCGCTTCTCATCAAAAAGAATAGATAATAATAAAAAGGTCCCATCCAATACTGGATTTACAGTACAAAGAAGTACTGAAGCAGGCAAGTGAATTCCTTGATAGGTATGAAAACCTCGAATTAACCGGAAGACATGTAATGTTTAAATGGGATGGGCTAGCTGACAACATAACTGTCGGATAGACACTTGGAAAAAAATTGAGTAAATCATTTAGGAAAGTTCTAAGTTTCAGGTTTGAAGATTTTATTCCATGGCAATCGAGTTTTAAAATCACAAGAGAAACGAGATCATCTATGGTCATTATCATAGACTTAATAAAAGTGTTCTTTTTCGAAAACTTATGACAAACTATAATAATAGAGCTCTGTTTATATGCGCTCATCACAACCTAGCGATTTATCATTGTACATAAAGACATGCCAACCTTTTGAGTAGTGATAATCACAAAAAAGATAAGCAAAATAGGTCTGAATTGATCAGTCTTATTTTTTACTTTTCTTTCTTTTCTTCTCTTTGTGTCTTAACTCCTTCTTTTCTTGTATTTGCTTCTTTCTCTTCTTCTCTTTACGTCTTAATTCCTTCTTTTCTTGTATTTGCCTCTTTCTCTTCTTCTCTTTACGTCTTAATTCCTTCTTTTCTTGTAATTGCTTATTTCTCTTCTTCTCTTTACGTCTTAACTCCTTCTTCTCTTGTATTTGCTTATCTCTATTATTTACTATCTCAAGATTCTCATTCGGATCTTCTAATTCCGAAAATTTTTCTTTCTCTATTATAATGACTAGTTTTTTTGACAAATCCGCTATACTTTCTTCAATATTTCTGATCGATGATAAATAGTTTTCATTCGCCCTGACTTGATCTTTGCTAGGTTCTACAGCCCCTTTCCCCTCAGCATAATGTGTGATTTTCGAATGACTAACTTTCAATTTAAAGTAGCCTATGAGTACAATTAAAATTGTTAGAAAAATGATTCCGATTAGAACTGAGAAATAGAAAAACACGTTCTCTTTCAACGCAATATTTTCTAATTCATATTCAACTATTTTTGATGAAAAGTCAGCTTTCAAAACAGCTATCTTTTGTTCAGTACTCGCATCAATTTGTTTCAGTTTATCATCGAACATTAAGGCTGATTCTGACAATTTTTCTTCCAATAAAGTAGACGTTTGATCCAGTTTTGTTAATTGCAATTGATGTTTTTCCACTAATGAGACCAGTTTTGATACATCACGTGTCAACTGCTGGTTCAATCCGGCTAAATTGGATAATTGATTCTCTAAAATCGGTTTTGCATCCTGAGCACCTGCCAATTGCGCTATTCCCAATAATAAAAACAAAAGATATTTCATAAGTCTAACAAATTGTTCAGTCAATATAGTTAATATTTACCGAGTTTAAGATGAAGCACTGTCATGAAGAGATAAAATGATTTTCGAGGAAACAATGCTTGCTCCACAAATAAAAACCACCCACTCATTATTAGGAAATTAAATAGCCCGAGCAGGTATGCGAGAAAAACGCATTACATCCGTCTAGAATGGCTTCTATGGTTCATTTTTTGTATAAAAAACACTATTTAATCTTTGAAAAGATCGATTTTTGCGCATTCCCCTTACCTCAATGCCCTATTTTGTGTAAATTAAATCTAAACTATTCTTCCCCTTTATGTATTCGAAAAGCAAAAGAGTGACATTTTATACTAAGCGTTCTTGCAAAACATTGAACATTCAACAGGATTGGTATAATTGCAATAGACTTAACTATTTACAAAACGACTCTATATTACCATGAAAATTCCCTCTCTTCTTACGCTTCCAATTATTCTTTTCACATCCTTTTCACTGCAGGCTCAAAAGATCACAAACAAAGTGCTTTATATGAACATATGGCACATTACAAATGTGAATATTGATTCGAACACAATTTTTAACCAGGACACTTTAACATTAAGGCAAGGATTGAGATCAGGAGATAAATACTATTACGACAGTACTAATATTGCACCATATGACACTTGGAAAATTTATTTTGGAGAAAATCATGAATTAGCGATATATTCTTTACAAATCCCCGCGCCTGGAAAAATTATTAATCGCAGGAAATATTATACTCAAATGTTTCCTTCTTTAAATATTATATGGTCTAAAAAACGTAAAACCATTAGAATAAAAATAGACGATGAACTTCTAGTAAAATATAAAATTTACCAATATTCACATCTTGAGTTAATTTTGGTGAAAATAGATCAATCTCTTTCAAGTGGACTTAGAAAGATAAACTAGATGAACAGAATAAACATATTTCATTCATTTCTTTAATTCCCTTAAAAAGATAAACACGGAAAACTATATCACCCCATTCTTTGATATCTATTTATAACTAGACGCCAACTTGAATTAAGAAAAATTTCTTTCTCTCTATTCGCATTTGTTAGACCTCAATTGCACAATCCTATTTTGAAAAAAATCGTAAGGAAGAATAAAATAGTTTACCTTTGCAAAAAAATCCAATAATGAAATTCCTAACTATCAGTATTCTTCTATTTTTATTGAGCTCGTGTGCTTCTACTTTTTTAGTAAACTCAACTAAAATTAATGAATTCACTATTTTAGATAAACAGGATAAAGTAATGATTATCTCCATGTTCAAGAATAAAAATATAAGAGGACATTTTGAAACTCAAATGCTCATTGATTTATCAGAATATGGTATAAAATCCGAAACAAGTCTGTATACTTTTATCCGAACTGGAGAAGGAAAAGAAATCCCAAAAGAAAAAGTTGAAGAATATATTCGAAACTTCAAAAATAAAGGTTTCAACAAAATATTATTAACAGTACTAGTTGACAAAGAACAACATTCTGAATTTCAAAGAACGGGTGTATCTTTAGTTTCACCGAGTTACAATAACACCTATTATAATGACTATTATGGTTATCCATACGGCAATAATTATACTGGTAATTTATACGGCTATATAGGAGCGTATCAACCCTATTTCTACTCTAATTCTAAAATAACTGAAATTCAACATAAATCATACATCTGTGAATCCACACTTTATGATATTTCAACTACTGACCCTAATTTAATTTGGGTAGGTACGTTTAAAGCAAATGATGTTTCATCAACTATAGATGCAATTGATCAGTATACGAAAGAAGTAGTGGAGGAATTAGTTACTGTCAAAAAATAATTGAACGGAAAATACACAATCAACTAGATAAAAAAGAAGATCAATTATTAAACTCACCATAAGTTCTACTCTCTTTTATAGAAGCTTTCTTTATAAGATTCCAAAAATCAGTCCTATAGATAAACTTAGGAGTATTGGGATGAAAATCATGTAATCTTCTACCCAATTGATCCAAATGCTCAATATATTGATCTTTTGGATACTCCATATTATAAGTTTGGTATTAACTTTCCACAAATCGAATAGGAAACTTTATTCGTTCAACCTGATCTTCAGCATTGAAGTTTTCAGGATCGATTTTCAGTGACTCTTCATAAATCCAAATAGAATTCTCTCGATCTCGAATAACCATATAAGCCTCGCCCAAACTATCATAGGTGTTTGAGAAACTGGTAAATTCTGACACTACCAATTTAAATAACTATTAGAAGATCTTTACTATTTCCTATGAAACTTAAGCAAATGCAACTAAAAAAAATAACAGGTAAAATCTCCCCCCATTCTAACGATTTTATTCACAATGTAATTACGTGGCACTCTTTTCATAGTCAAATAATCTAAAGAGCAAGAAATGCATACTAACGAAGGTATTCTTGTTAATTCAGACAGTAGCCTCTAACACATAAAAAAGCTTATAGTTTCTATTTCAAATCATAAGTCTGAGTGCAAAAAATCTTATCTTTGATTATAATTTATAAGATCGTTTCTGCCACTTATCAATCTTGAAGGTTGGCTTTAATTTTGAATGGAATGGTCGAATTCGACAATCTTTAAGAATAATAAAATGAAAATGAAATGAAAAATTTGAATTTAGCTATTTTGATTCTTGTACTTGGAGTAAGCACAAGCTTTGGTCAGCATTTTGATATAAGAGCTTATGGCGGCATGAACATTTTACAATTGACGAGTGATGAAGGATCGTCCTTGATAGATGGCGTATTGCATGATCAGACTGTTTCAGGAAGACCTGGTTACCAATTTGGTGCTGCAGTAACATTTGGCTCTAGATTTTATGTACAACCTGGATTTCAAATGACCAAACTATCAACAAAAATTGTTAACAAAAACACAATCACAGGTACTGATTTCACTGATAAAACAACGCTAAATGTAATTTCTGTGCCACTTAAAGTAGGATTTAGATTAATAAATCCTGATGCTGAAAACTTAATTAACGTGAGAGTATTTGGAGGTATTGATGGTCATCATGTAACTAAGGTTAATCATTCAACTACTTCTGGCAATCTCGATGAGATTACATCCGATGACTATACAAATTTAATTCTGAGTGGTGATTTTGGTTTAGGTCTTGATATTTTCATTTTCTATATAGAGGCAGGATACCAGTTAGGCTTAACTCCAATACACAGAAGTGGCAACAATGCTAAAAGTAATGCCTTTTATGGGAATGCAGGAGTTAGAATTGGTTTTTAACAATCCAACAAAACGACACAAAAGTTCTAATTAATTTTAGGTTCAGATTAGCAAAGAACTGTTATATAATGTATATGAATTAACGAGCAGATTCAAAA
Source organism: Crocinitomicaceae bacterium (assembly GCA_022447585.1). Taxonomy (GTDB): domain Bacteria; phylum Bacteroidota; class Bacteroidia; order Flavobacteriales_D; family Crocinitomicaceae; genus UBA4466. The sequence continues at coordinate 86,251 of JAKVAR010000001.1, forward strand.
GCTCAATCTTCTTTTATTCAGAGTATATAATTAATTTTAAAAATCTGAAAACACCCCCCTATCACACTATATAGTAACTAGATGCAATCTTTAGAGAGATTGAAGACCATTTAAAAACAGCGCTAAAGCGCTGTTTTTTTTTACTTTCATTAATAATACGTCCTATTTATCAGGACAAAATTGATACTTTAACAGTACAATATTTAATTATTTGTTATCAAATAACGACTTTAAATCAAGAAGTTTTAAGTTTACATTATCGCAAGTAAAAAATTAATTAATCAGCAAGCCAAGTTGATGATCAATTTAATTCAAATTTAGCTTTACTCTTTTACAATCTTAAATATTGTTTTATCCGAATTAAAATGAATGAGATAAATTCCACTTTCATAAGGAGATAGATCAACACTTGTATTCAGAGCATTAAGTCTGTCATGAATAACAACTCTTCCTGAATTATCTAATATAATGAATTCAGATCCGAGTATATCACCATTTGTCAATGACAATATTAACAGTCCATTTGTTGGATTAGGGTATACAGAAATTTTACCAGGAATTATTTCTTCAATTGAAAGGGTATTTAGTATTGTTATAGAGTCCGAAACCATACAGCCATTACTATCTACTATTGTTACCGTATATGAACCTTCGCAAAGTCCAACAACAGTATCGTTAGCAGTTGAGTTTAAATCGCTCCATAAGATCGAATAAGGCAGGACGGCGCCTGAAACGCTCGCTACTGCTCCACCTTCACAAGTACCAACGGAATCATTCCAATAAGTGATAACATCCACAAAAATCTCATTAGGTTCCGTAATCAGAATACTATCTATGGATGCCGCGCAATTGGAAGAATCTAAAACAAACAAGTCATAATACCCCTCAACAAGATTGCTGATTATCATAGTTGAATCACCGGTTGACCAGCTATAATTATAACCGGGAATTCCTCCTGAAACATTCGCCATAATCATACCAGTACTGTCGTTGTAACATTGAAGGTTTGTCTTTGTTATGTCAATTATTAAGGTATCTGGAGAGGTAATGAGTATGGAATCTGAGTGTAAGCATCCTCTGATAGTGTCATAAAGATCAAAATAATAATAACCCACATCCAAACTGTCAATATACGTTACTGTATCCCCTGTGCTCCAGCTAATATTTGTAATTGGTGGGTTGTTCAAATAAAGATTGATAGAACTTGAAGCATATGGATCTGTTGCACATTCTATTGGACTCATAATTACACTGTCTAATACTGGAGCTGCACTGGGAACTAAAACTGAATCAACAACAATACAGCCATCCATGTGAACGATTGTAACAACATTCCAACCTTCGACTAACATATTTGCTGTTTTTGTACTGTCGCCAGATTCCCAATCGAAAATACATGTACTGAACATGCAAGGACAACCAGAACTTCCCACTACTGCAACTCCATTCGAATCTCCCTGACATGTGGGGGAGTTAATTCCGCCAAATGAGATAAAATAAGGGTCGGAAGCTGTATATGACATTTCCGTATAGCATCCAGATGAGTCCGTTACGATTACCGTATACGTTCCAACATCCATTGAATCAATAGTATTTGTGATATTTCCGTTAGACCACAAATAATTAAATGGAGTAATTCCCATGGTTGGTGTAACACTAACTGAACCGTCGGCCGATTGATTACACGAAATATTTTGGAATGTTGAAGTTACACCAACAGAACCACAATTAATACCTGTATAGTTATAGTGACCATCTGCATTGGTTCCCTGATAATTGCCCCAAGCGGTGCCAACTCCGGGAATCGTATTTGTACCTTCAATACACTTAACATAGAATCCATTTTGTCCCATAGGATTCAAACTATCAGCACGATATCCGAAAATAAAATCCAAATAGCCATTATCATCTACATCTTCAATCATGGGAGTAACAGCCAAGTTAACACCAGGTTCTTCAATGTACATGGGGCTTACTAAGTTATTTTGAAAATCAATACTCAAAATCTGATGTGAGAAAGAAACGCCATTGTGGTAATTGATAGATATTAACGCTTCATCTCTTCCATTGAGATCCAAATCAACAGCAGAAGAAGCACCGTAATGCATGTCACCAATACTATCCTTCCATACCAAATCTCCCGTTGCTCCATCCACTAACACTTGATAAAACTCCGTAAATGAAGGCGCCGCACCTTTGTAGACTACATTGAAAACATCTGGTGTTGCATCACCGATAAAATTTCCAATTGTTGGCCCTGAACTAGATTCTGTTCCCGGATTAAGGACTTCCCATAACAAAGCGTTATTCGATCCATCAAAGCAACGTATAGTTCCATCATACGCTTGATTTACAACATCAAGAATTCCATCATCATTCATGTCGGCTATACTGGATGGAGCGATGAAACCAAGTGATGGATCAGAAGCCAACTGAATTGAACTTTCAAGATTATCGGCCATTAGATCTGCAACTGTAGTTCTCCATAATGATCCTTTGTCATTCTCGCCACCAGATCCATATATGATATGTAATTGACCGCCATAATCTACGACAGTAGGTGAGCAGTATGTCTCTTCTCCATCTGGCATCGTATCCTTCGCAAGTACATTTCCGGTTTGAATATCTAAGATCATTAGCATTCCTGCTTGCCTAGTTGTATCCCAAGCCGGGAGCGCATGATTCCCACCATTTGCTACTAGAATATCTGGATATCCATCAGCGTTTTGATCAGGTATAAATTGAGGGTTATAAAAGTTGAACCAACCACTATCAGCAGCTACCGAAGGTGAATAGGGAAAGAATTCCCAAATCATATTCCCCGTGCTACCGTTGATCGCATAAAATTCAGCAAATCGACCACCTATGAATACATCTTTAATCCCGTCTCCAGTGATATCATGAAACTTCGCTGAACCGAATATTTCTTCATTCGTGGGGAAATTCCATAAAACAGAACCATCAACACCATTCAATGCATTTACTCCGTTTGTTTCTGGTCCTCCATCAACTCCACCACCAATAACAATGTCTATCACGCCATCACCTGTTAATTCTACCCCTCTAGGAGAAGAGAAAGTGGTTGATGTATCCAAATATGCCGACCATTTCAAACTCTGCGAAAAAGACGAAATAGTGGTTAGAATTATTAATGTAAGTGTAAATAGCGTTTTCATACCAGATTAGTTTGAAGCTAAAATACCATCTTTTTAGGAGATGAACGATCTCTGTAAAAAGAATAAATACACTGAAGCACTTATTTAGTATTGCCTATAGTTTACAATATTTCCTAAAGTACGAACTGAATTTGGCTTATGAAATAAATTGTTGCTACTCTAAAAAAAGGGAATTACATAGACTAAAAACTGTATATGCTCAGTAAAGCAAACTATCGTTGATAATATATTTCTAACTTCAGTCAAATAAGGCTTGATAAATTCAATATACTATTCTCTAATAGACCGTCAAACTAAAAAATTTCATTCTTAAAATGGATCTGCCGTTAATAAAGTATCCATATTAAAACTAGCTCTTCTATCTAACTTTTCTGACAAAATATTCTAGCTCGATTAACCCTTCGTCATAAGAATAAAAATTGTCTCAATTATTAATCGAAACAACATTAAATTCGAAATGAAAGAAGCGACTTTAGGACTAAACTTATTTCGCTATACCCCATCTCTCTTTAACCTTGAAACCTAAATATTGTATTCAAATCATTATTCGAAAACTTTTAATACCTGAAATGGTTGAAACATTAACAAAATAGACTCCTTTACTAAAATCGGTGGTAGAAATATTATGTTCAGTGCCACAGTATAATACTTTACCACTCATATCAAACACTTGAATTTCACTAATCATTTCATCTGAAGAGATAACGATATCTTCGTCGTTCAGATACACAAAAGTTGCATTCAGATTACAGTGTGCCATAATAACTTTAGAATATTCAATAGCCCCGTCAAAGTCTACCTGTTTTAAACGAAAGTAACCTTTATTATATCGGTTATCAACGGTAAACTGATAGGATTGTAAAACTGTTGAATTCCCAAGGCCGTCAACAATTCCGATGGATTCATAACTTATTCCGTCTTCGGTAAATTCTATTTCAAAATAATCGTTATTCAGTTCACTTTCTGTAGCCCATGTTAATATTGGCCGATCCTGATTACATTGCACTTCAAAAGAAGAAAGTTCAACCGGTAAAGGATTTGATGGCACAAAAGCTGACATATCATCTAAACCAACTGCATATAGTCGTTGCCATCCTGACGGCAAACCTAAAGCATAAACATCTATCCATTTAATTCTCCATTGAATTTGTGTGTAAGCTGAAGAAGGAGTAACTGTTCCAGAGTATTGTTGCCAATCACAATGTGGTATAGCGCCAGAATCCCATAATAGCTCATCCATTCCGCAAGCATTTGTCCCAAATAACTCCAATTCAACATCACAATACTGTTTTTCATAGGAGTTTCCATTTATAGCACAAGCCCCATTTCCTCTTTTCATACTTGATAGATCAATACTAAAATCATAAGCTTGCCCTGCAATAAATGGAGTGGATAAATCGGCAGAAATCGACTCTGTGGCCGGTACACTGTTTGTTGCAAAAAGCATAAATGCATAATAATCCAAATGATTAGAAGCTTTGTTTACTCCCCATAGACCATCACCATACATAATGTCTGGTGTACCAGTTCCGCATCTGTACCATTGCCAATAATTATAAGTTGCTCCAGAAACAGAACCAGTTCCTCCATTGAGCCGTTCGAATGAAGGATTGGGAACGGTTATAGTTACTTGAGCATTCAATTGAACACCCACTAAAATTACCACCAGTAAGATTACAAATCGATTAAAACTATGCATATCTGTTTCATTTTGTCGTTTCTCGATACAATAATCATAAATGCATATTATACGTTCTAATTTGCACTTACTACAAACCTACTACAACTCGAAAAAGATTCTATATTTACTATACACCCGTCTTGAAAAACAAGGTTTAATATCACCTCTTACAAAATCCAATTTAATCTCTAAGTTTAAAGCAATTCAACCTATGGCTGCCTGATAAAAAGTAAATGGAACATATAATTTCACTCTTGATAAAAATTCTTTAATTCTCTATTTAAACATTACCTAACGTAGCAAATTAACATGCCCCATCAATTCAACCCTATTATCTACATCAAGTTGTTTAAACTCTATACGCCATATATAAGTGCCACCTTGGACTATTTTATTAGCATAAGTACCGTCCCATCCAACTTCGGCATTATGAGATTCAAATATGACTTCTCCCCACCTATTGAAAATCATCATGTGAAAATCAAATGGATCAAAGCCAGATGAGAATACAGGCTGAAAAATTTGGTTATAGCTATCACCATCTGGCGTAAAAGAATTTGGAACATAATAGATTAATTCAACTGGTTCCGGGCATGATTCTAAAACAATAACGTCAACCGATGCATTGTCTACACATTCACCATCCATATCATATGTAATAACATGTGTTCCCTGACCTGCATCCTGTACAGAGAAAAAACCTGTGTATTCATCAATACCTGGACCTGCCCAATACCCACCAGAAGGATGAGCCGACAAATAGAAACCAGGGTCATCTGGACAATATTCTGACACCAAATCAATACTTAAATTCGATTCAGGTAAAACTTCAATAGTTGTGCTTTGGGAGTCTCCACAAGGACCATCAATGGTATAGGTTACAGTCCATATACCTACCCCAACAACTCCTGGATCAAACGTTCCATTAATTGAATTTATTATTCCATAACCACTCCATTCTCCCCCTGCGGAGGCGGCGGATAAGTTTATTGGAATATCACTTTCACATAAAACAGGCACTAATTCTATGGAAGCGTTGCCATTTAAAGAGGTGCTCAATACAGTCACTACAATGCTGTCGCAGCTATTAGTTGATTGCAAAGTATCATAATAAGTACCTGCCTGTGTTTGGTAATTCCCTTCTAGAAACACACTATCTCCTTCACAGATAATTAATGACATATTATAAATAAATGGTGATAATAAACTAAGCGTTGTTATCGTAACACTATCGCAAGAACTTAAAGATTGGACTGTATCATAATAAATACCTGCCTGTGTTTGATAAGCTCCTGCTACAAATAAACTATCTCCAGCACAGAGATCAACTGATAAATTATTAGTAAATACTGAAAGGAAGTTAAGTGTTGTTATCGTAACACTATCACAAGAGCTTAAAGATTGAACTGTATCATAATAAATACCTGCCTGTGTTTGATAAGCTCCTGCCACAAATAAACTATCTCCAGCACAAAGATCAACTGTTACATTATTAATAAATGCTGAAAGGAAGTTAAGCGTTGTTATCGTAACACTATCACAAGAACCTGCAAGCTGGATGGTATCATGATAAGTGCCCGCTATTGTTTGGTAAGCTCCTCCTAAGAACACACTATCTCCATCGCAAATATCCATAGAGGTAATGGCTAAATATGCAGGCAAAACATTAAGTGTTGTACTAATGATGCTATCACATCCACTAATTGATTGCAACGTATCATTATAAATTCCTGCTATTGTTTGATAAACACCGCCAATCAATACACTATCTCCAGCACAGACATTTACTGTTGCATTGCTGTTGTATGCTGCTGAAACATTAAGTGTTACGTTAATTATACTATCACAAGAGCCAACAGACTGTAAGGTATCGCTGTAAACTCCTGCTATTGTTTGATAAGCACCGCCAATCAATGCACTATCTCCAGCACATATATTTACTGTTGTATTGCTGTTGAATGCTGGCAAAACATTAACTATTGTACTAATTATACTATCGCACCCAGCTACCGTTTGTAAAGTATCATTATAAATTCCAGAAAGGGTTTGGTAAGCTCCCGCAGCAAAAACACTATCTCCAGCACACAACTGAACATCAAACGTTTCAAGAGGAACTGAAGCATTTAAAGGAACAATAGAACTCATATTATCTACCCCGACGCCAAACATTCTATGCCAACCTATTGGCAGGCCTAAAGCATAAATGTCAACCATTTTGGGTCTCCAATGAATTTGTGAATACGCAGCACTTGGACTAAAAGTCACAGTATATTGCTGCCAATCGCAGTGATCTATATTTCCAGATTCCCACAAAAGCTCTTCAAAACCACAAGAATTTGTTCCATACAGCTCCAATTCAATATCCCAATAATTGTGTTCGTAAGAATTCCCATTGAGAGCACAAGCTCCCGATCCTCTTTTCATATTAGATAAATAGATCGTAAATTGATAGGTATTGCAAGGAACAAAAGGGGTGGATAAATCAGCAGCAATGCTTTCAAATTGATTGGTATCTGGAAAGGTTGCTAACATAAAACCATAATAGCCCAAATGTTGTGCAGGTTTGTTTACCCCCCACAGACCATCCCCGGCCATCATATCAGCAGTCCCTTGGGGGTTACACCTATACCATTGCCAATAATTGTAGTTCGCACCTTGAACCGAACCGTTTCCCCAACCGATTGTGCGCTCAAAAGAGGGATTTGGAACAGTTATAGTTACTTGAGCAGTCAATTGGATACTCATAATAAGCATCGCTGTCAAGTTTACAAATCGATTAAAACCATTCATGTATGTATCATTTTGTCGTTTCTTAACACAATGATCATAAATACTTCCTATCCATTCTAAATTGAAACTACTACAATCCTACTACAGTCAACACAAAAGACACTACAGTCCTTATACAATAGCTTCTATTTCCCTATTTTAGCAGGAATAGAAACTTAAGTCGCATCACATGATCCAAAAAGTAATCATTATCGTCTTTTCATTTTTGGCATTCCAAAATTCATTTTTTTCCCAATGTAATCTTGAAAAACTAAGGGATCTAGCTTTTGACAATCCTAAAAAATCACTTTTGGAAATAAAGAAGATTGAGCACAATCCAAAACGCTGCCCCAATATAGATCAAGACAATTTTTTGTTGATAAAAGCACATGCCTATTACTTTACATTCAATCTCGATTCTTCCTATTACTATAGATCTTTGGTTTATCAACAAACGAGCAATGAGAATCATCGGATAGCAGCATTATCGGGAATGGCTCAGATCCATTCATTTTGGGGGGATCATACCAAGGCCGTTAAAATGCTTGAAAAAGAGTTAAAAAAGGGATCACTAACAGAATTAAACAAACAAGAAATCTATAATCCACTTTGTCGCGCTTTATTCGGCTTAGAACATTTCGAAAAAGCGCTTCCATATCTTAAAAAATCATTGAATTACGCGGAAAGGAAAAAAGACACAATAAACGTAATTGGACACCTCAACAATATTGGTAACTGTTACTATGAAATGGGAGAATTGGATTCAGCATTAACAACGCTATTATATGCCACAGAACTAAATTCTAGATCTAGTAATACACAAAATGATATCGCACTTACAATGAGTATGGCAATGATAAAACATGCCATGAATCCGACAGAAGAACACCTCAACATTTTCAAGGATGCATTCAGAATGACCATTAAGAGGAAGTGGTATCACTATGCGGAGGAAGCAGCTGATTATATTCATGAACATTATAAGTCAAATGAGCAAATGGATTCCGCTTATCTCTATCTCAATCTAACACATCAATTAAATGACAGTCTAGATGGTGATTTACGCAGACTTCAAGCTATAGAGCACAAAATAGATTTCGAGCAAGAACGTTATAACCTACTATCAGAAAAGCGGGAGAAAGAATCTCAACTGCACAAAGCGCAATTAGTGAGTGCTAAGCGTATGCGCTATTTACTCATTACCCTTCTCGGACTGGTTATTGTGCTATGGGGCGCATTAATACTAAGAAAACGATCAAAACTCAAACAAAAAGCACTGCTTCTTGAACAAAAAATAATGAGCGATAAGCTCAGTGAAAAGGAACAAAAATTACTTTCTTCTATGCTTTCTATCGCAGGAAACTCAAAATACATTGACGAGTTAAAAGAAAGTATTGACTCTATTTCCACAATAACTGAAACAGAAAAAGTGGACAAAATAAAGCGAGATTTAAAGAATATTGAACGCTTTGATAGTGCATGGAAAAGTGTTCGCATTCAAATGGAAAATGCGTACCCAAAATTCATTGAAGAGTTGGAAATAAAACACCCTGGTTTAAGCGATCAAGACATTCAGCTTTGCACGTTCATCAAGTTAAGAATGAATACAAATGATATTTCAACATTGCTAAATCTTCAAAAAAGGACTATTCAAACAAAGAAATACAGGTTAAAAAAACGGTTAAAAATAACCGAGGATCTTTCAGCTTATATTTGCAGAATAGGAAATGAACACAAATAATATTGTCATACCTGAATTAAACCTTGCTACCAATTCAATGTCTAATTCATGAAAATTGATGGCAATGACTAAATCTTCGGGTAATTTTCACTCCTTTGTGGTATTTTTAAATATTAGACTCAACAATTTATCTAACCGAGCAAGAAATAGAAGTGGACCTTAGAATAAGGCCTACAAGGGTCTAAATACAATAGAAGTATATTAAATGATAATATTCTTAATTAATATAAAACATTCCTATTTTTCGAGAAACAAATATGGTTAACAACATTAATGCTCCCAAAGCAAAACCTCTAATATAAAATATGGATGTATGCAATTTTATTAACAAGCTTTTTTATTATTGTTTCTGATTTTGGATTGTCCCAAATGGAAAACTATTAACTAAAGACTAATTACAAACATTTAAATAATCTTAAATTTTATGCTATCACCTATAAAAGTGACATTTCAATTATCAAAGGAATAACGGTGCCCAAAAAAAAGGAAAGTGTTTTCTCTTTAGTGATTTTCAATAGAGGAGATGATGCAAATTTCACCGAATAAGATGTCTCCTCATTAATATATTTCATAACTAAAGTAGCAGAACAAGATGAGTATGAAAAAAAGATATAAATGATGCTTTGTGTCTAACTAAAACAACAATAGGGGTTCCTCAGACTGAATCTATTAGAATTCGAATGTTTGGTAAAATAAAAACAGCTATCGTCAGAAATGCCCCCTCAAATTCATTTGATAGAGCATTCTTAAAAAAAATACAGTATGGATAAAAAAATCGGATTAAAAGAAGCTATTTCTATCGGAATTGGTGGAATGGTTGGCGGGGGAATTTTTGCAGTTCTTGGACTTGCTGTATCGCTTGCAAAAGGAGGAACACCAATAGCATTTTTGTTTGCTGGTATTTTAGCATTAATAACCTCATACAGCTACATTAAATTATCACAAAAATACCCTGACAGAGGAGGAACTGTTAAATTTATCAACCAAGGTTTCGGAAAAACAATCTTTAGCGGTGCAGTTAACAATCTACTATGGATAAGTTATATAATTATGCTCTCCCTTTATGCTTCGGCATTTGGTTCTTACGCACCAAATCTACTTCCGCTAACTCAGAGTAAAAGTATTGATTCTCATATTTATTCAAGTGCAATAATTGTTCTAGCAACAGCAATAAATTATTACAGTATTGCTGCTGTTGCCAAAATAGAGTCTTATGCAGTAGTGATCAAACTAGTAATTTTGATTTCTTTTGTTTTCGTTGGAGCTTACGGATTAATTGGAAATCCAAATGTTGCTCAACTTGCAGTATCAAATTGGGAAGCTCCAATTAAATTATTTGCAGGGGGCATGGTGATCTTTGTAGCTTATGAAGGATTTGAACTTATTGCAAACGCAGCACCAGATATAGCTAATCCAGAAAAGAATATCCCAAGGGCTTATTATTACTCTGTAATTTTCGTTATTGTACTCTACATCATTATTGCTTTAGTAACCGTGGGCTCTATTCCTTTTTCTGAAATTGCAAAAGCTGAAGATTATGTATTGGCAGAAGCAGCAAAACCAATTTTAGGTAAAATTGGTTTTTCAATTATAACTGTTGCAGCTTTAATTTCAACTTTTTCAGCTATCAACGCATCACTTTATGGAGGAAGCAAAGTAAATTATGAAATAGCGCAGGATGATGAATTGCCACACCACTTTTTAGCAAAAATATGGGGCCAACCAATAGGCTTAATGATCACAGCAGTAGCAACTCTAATACTAGTAAACCTGCTTAAATTAGAAAGTATATCAACCGCAGGAAGCATTGGTTTTTTAATCATTTTTGGTATTGTGAACCTCGTTGGATATCGACTATCAAAAGAAACGGGTAGCAGTAAAACAATACCAATGATAGGTTTTATCTTATCTATTATTGCTTCAATCATTTTAATCAATCAACAATACAATTCAAACACCATTGGCGTTTTGATCTCAATAGGAATTATTGGCTTTTGTTTCCTAATTGAGTGGGTTTATAAAAAAACTGAAAAGTAAAATATTTTTCCGATACAAATTTCATCAGAAGTGATAGTCATTGTATAACGGTCCAATATACTTCACTAATATAAAACATATTAGGCCAGACTATCGCACTAAATATAAAGAATCAAAATACTAATGCCTTTTCAATGGAACTTTGACCAAAGCACATGCAAGAAAAATTACTCCCGCACCTAAAATTGCTATCCAACTTAAGTGCTCATTGTACCTCCCCCTCTAAAAACCTCTAACACTCAAAAATAAAACCCTTTTTAAACGATGATAATTTACTATCGGTTACAATGGTGAAAGTCTAATTACAAAATTATGGATCAACCAAACGATTAACAATTCAAATAGAATTCTTACTTTTCCTTTAAAAACTAAAGCAAAGATGAAAAAAATCTACTTATTCCTCCTTATTATAATTAGCTTACATCCATCTTGGGGCGTCACACAAAAGCCAATTTCTATAGGAGTTATATCTGATTTTGAAACTACAGACGCTCGTTTTTCGTTGCTTAACCAGTTAATTATTGATGAAATAAAAAAAACTGTTGGATTTAAGTTTGAAGTTAATGCAGATTCTTCCAACTTGTTGAGCGCAAACTGGAATGCAGTTGAAGCTGAATCAAATTATAAAGCTTTAACTGATCGTTGCGACATGATCATTGCCATTGGTGTAAACAGTTTACAGGGATGTCAACGAAATACTCCTTTTAAAGTTCCAACAATCGGAGTTGGTGTTTTTCATCCTGAAATACAAACTATTCCAATTACAGATCGCAAGACATCTGGAACAAAAAATTTCTCATACGTATTGACAGGTCAGGATATCCAAGAACAACTAATTACATTCAAAGAGAAATTTCAGTTCAAGAAACTCAGCATGCTGTTTGATAGTCGAACAAGCAAGTCTCTAGATAAAGTAATCCTAAATTCACGCATTGAATTACTTGAGAAAGCACTTGAATGTGAAATCAATGTCGCCGAAATAAATGTGAATGCCATCACATCATCCGTTGCAAACATACCAAAAAATACAGACGCGATTTACGCTGCTGTACCCTACGAATGGGACGAAGATCAGGCAATCGAAATCTTTAAGCAAATTAACGAAAGATCAATTCCTACAATCGTAATGAATAGCGATTATGTTTATACTGGAGCGCTCCTTTCTCTTTCCGAACGCACTCAACTGGACTACGTCATTCGAAAAATGGCGATAATGGCAGATGATGCACTTCAAGGAATGGACTTGGGAGAGTTTAATGTACAAACACTCAAGAAAAGTAATATATTTCTAAATATGAATACGGCTGAAACTATAGGATACAGCCCAGATTTCCAAACGATGTTCACATCTAAACTGATCCGATCGGAAACTTCTTCTGTGCCAACTTTTTCAATAGAACAGATCATTCGAAAAGCACTCGAAGAAAACCTTGACATTAAGGTTGTTTTAAAAGATATCGAACTGAGTGCAAATGATATTTCCTTTGCAAAAAGTCAGTTCCTGCCAAAAATCGATGCTAATCTTACAGGAACGATAATTGATCAGTATCGACCCAATCCACTTATCGGACAGGCACAACGCTCTATTTTTGGAACAGGACAGGCACAACAACTGATCTACTCGGAATCTGCCATAGCGAAAATTAAAATTCAGAAAATTCTTTTGGAAGCTCAGAATCAAGCTTCTGAGCAAGAAATTTTAGATCAAACAATCCGCTGTTTTCAAGCTTATTTTGGCGTCATTCAAGCCAAAACGAATGTTACTATCCAAAAAGAAAACCTAGGTGCATTTCAAACAAATTTAGAATTGGCGGAAGTGCGATTTAGAACGGGACTTCAAAACAATGCAGATGTGTACAGATGGCAAAGCGAAGTTGTCAAAGCTAAACAATCACTTATTGAAGCTGAAGCACAATTAATCATCTCAAAGTTGCAACTCAATGCGCTTTTAAATAATTCTATTCAAGGAGAATTTGATATTCTTGATGTTTCGCTAGACGACGAAGTTTTTCGTTTATTTTCTGAAAGCAATTTATCTCGTTCAATATCATCTCCGGAATCATTTACTCTATTAACAGCATTTTTGATCGATGAGGCAAAATCCAATTATCCAGCAAAAAAGCAACTGCTATCCAACCTAACAGCTATAGATAGACAAATTATTATGAATAAACGACTGTTCTTTACTCCAACAATTGCCTTATCAGGGCAAATTGATCAAAACTTTTATCGAGGAGGTTTGGGTTCAGAACCACTCCCAGGACAATCATTCTTTAATACAACTTGGAATGCTGGAGTAATTATTTCATATCCATTGTTTGATCGATATCAGCGAAAAATTAATTTGAACAGAAGCCAAATTCAACAAGAGCGGTTAGAATATCAAATTGAAAATCTTGATGTAGGACTCGAACTAAACATCACATCAAATGCCATTAATGTATTAACTAGTAAAACTCAGATAGAAAACTCTGAGAGTGTAGCTATAAATGCAGAAAAAAATTATAAAATCGTCCAAGAAAATTACAAAATGGGAGTCGTAAACATCACCCAATTAATTGATGCACAGCTATCCATGATCAATGCAAAGCAGGCCTACTCACTTTCTGTCTTTGACTATATGGTTCAATTTCTAACCCTTGAAAACTCTATTGGATCCTACAGTCTGTTAATGACACCAATCGAGAAATCCGATTTTGAACAAAGATTCGAAGAATTTAAACAAAACTACAAATAATGAAATTATACAAAGCCGCATTAATCATTTTACTTTTTTCCTTCTCCGCTTGCAGTGATACCGAGAAAGCTACAAAAGATCCAATTAAACCAGTCAAATATGTAATTATTGGAAATAACAATGATGCTGGAACCAAGACATTTAATGGATTATCTAAATCAGGATCAGAAACAAAACTTAGCTTTAGATCAAGCGGTCTAATTGTTTTACTCGATGCAAAAAATGGAGAAAAAGTCAGAAAAGGTCAGGTACTAGCCCGACTAGACCAAAAAGACATATCACTTTCATACGACAAAGCTAAAGCATCTGTTAGAAGTGCTGAATCTCAATTAGAACTAAGTAAATCTAATCTAGATCGAATCAAGGAATTATATCAATCCAATAGTGCTTCGCTATCGGATTATGAGCAAGCAAAAAACAATTATTCTAGCGCTCAGGCAAATTATGAGAACTCGGTAAAATCCATGAATATTCAGTCGTCTCAATTTGAGTATGCCGTTATTAAAGCACCTATGGATGGAATTATTACAGAGGTTAACGCAGATGTTAATGAAGTTGCCCAGGCAGGAAGTCCAATTTTCATTATGAACTCCGAAGGCGATGATTTGGAGATCACTGTTGGTGTTCCCGAATCATATATTTCAAAAATTCAAGAAGGGAAATCTGTTCAAGTAAGCATTAACAACACCTCTGTAGAAGGATTAATCACTGAAGTTGCATTTTCTACGGGAGGATCTCTCACCTACTCCGTTATCGTCAAGTTAATTAATCCAAGTTCAGATTTGCGTCCAGGAATGCCTGCCGAAGTTTTGTTTGCATTGGATAGTGAAAAGACATCTTCATCGCAAATATTAATTCCTGTGAAAGGTGTGAGTAACGATGTTAATGGTGATTTTGTCTTCGTACTAAAGAAAGACAAACAGGAGTCTTACCAAGTCCATAAGATGTACGTAGAGTTAGGTGAACTTAAATCAGGAGGTTTTGTCGTGAAGAGTGGGTTGAACAAAGGAGATTTAGTCGCTATTGCAGGCTTGAGAACCTTGCATGATGGAATGAGTGTGAAATTGTTAAAATAAACCGATGAACTTAACTAAAATCGCATTATCAAAAGACCGTGTAACCTACACGGTAATAGTACTTATTCTGTTTGCGGGACTTATACTTTATAATTCGTTGTCTCGAGACAGCATGCCACCTTATACGATTCGAGTAGCATCGGTTGTTACAGTTTTCCCTGGTGCAGGGCCTGAGCGCGTAGAATCATTGATTTCTGAAAAAATTGAAACGGTGGCTCAGGAAATTCCTGAGGTGGATGTGATCACTAGCCAATCAAGAACAGGGTTATCCGTTGTCTCAGTTATTTTAAAAGAAAATGTTCCTCAAGTTAAACTTCAACCTGTATGGGATAAGCTACGTAGAAAAATTGAGAATATCCGAGGTGACTTGCCTTCCGGAATTTATGGGCCCGATGTGAAAGACGAAGATGTAGGTGTTGTTTATGGAATTATGGTTGGCTTAGAATCCGATGGTTTCGATAATACTGAAATCGTAGATTATGCCAATAAATTAAAAGATAGACTAATGGCGCTAGATGATGCTTCAAAGGTTGTAGTTTCTGGCGAAATTGAAGAACGGATTTTCATAGAATTTAACGACGCTGAGCTCGCTAATTATGGTATTTCTGGACAGCAACTAAAGAACATTCTATCGAGTACAAATATTATTATCCCTGCAGGAGAAGTAAAACTTGGTGATGAGCGAATTATAATGGAGCCTACTGGAAACCTAGAGAGTTTGGCAGATTTAGAGAATCTAATCATCCCTCTTTCAAATGGAAGAGAGAGTGTGAAGCTCGCTGATGTTACTACCATTAAAAGAGATTATATCAATCCAAAAGAAAGCATTGTAAAAATAAATGGCAAACCAGGCGTTGCCGTTTCAATATCGTTAAAGGATGGAGCTAATATTACAAAACTCGGAGAAGATGTCGATCGCGTGCTCTTAAGCTACAATTCAACATTGCCCTTAGGTCTAGATGCCAAAAGAATTGCTTCTCAAGATTTAGACGTTGCCCTTAACATTAACAGTTTTGTGTCCAACGTCGTGCAAAGTATTATAATCGTACTACTAGTGATGTTTATGTTCTTAGGTATGCGCACTGGGCTCGTTGTTGCTTCGTTAATTCCAGCTGCTATTCTATGTACATTGATGACCATGGGAATTTTAAATGTTGGATTAAACCAAGTGTCATTAGCTGCGCTAATCATGGCATTAGGAATGCTTGTGGACAATGCAATTGTAATGGCAGAATCCATGATGGTCAAAATGGAAAATAAGATGTCAGCTGTAAACGCAGCCATTTCATCGAGTCAAGAACTAATGATTCCATTACTTATTTCATCCCTAACAACATCAGCTGCATTTCTAGCATTTTTCCTTGCAGAGTCCGTAATGGGGGAAATTATGGGACAATTATTTGTAGTGATCACAATCGCACTTATTTCCTCTTGGTTCATGGCACTTACTATAGTTCCACTACTGGCAGTTGCTATAATACGAGTAAAAAAATCAAAAGAAGAGAAGCAAAGTATCTTTGACAAACTTGGTGTATACTACAAGCGATTCTTACGTGTAAGCTTGCGACATACAACAATTACCTTAGTAGCCATTTTCGCTCTTTTCATTCTATCCCTTGTTGGATTTGGAAAATTACCTTTCGTTTTCATGCCTGACAGTGAGCGAAACCTTGTAACCATGGATGTGAACTTACCCCTAGGAACGAGTATTGAGACCACAAGTGAGCAGGTAGAAAAGGTAGAAGAATACATAAAGAAAGAACTTCTTACAAATAAAGAAAGAACCAAAGGTATTAGTGATTGGTCATCGTTCATAGGTCAGGGACCAACTTCGTATGATGCAGGATATGCTCAACAAGAGGCGAATTCGGGATATGCACATTTACTAATTAATACATCTTCTGGTGATGAAAATCAATTAGTAATTGATTCACTAGAAAAATTCTGTCTAGAAAATTTACCAGATGCAGATGTAAGCATCGGAAGGTTGGGTTCTGGAGGGGGAGCTTCCACTCCAGTTGCAGTGCGCGTTTCAGGCCCTGATATCACGGAGTTATATGCTAAGATGAATACAATAAAATCAACATTAAGACAAATACCTGGAGCCAAAAATGTAGATGATGATTGGGGTCCAAAGATTAAAAAATTTGTTGTTGAAATTGACCAAAACAAATTGAGTCAATCAGGACTCTCTAATCAAGATGTTGCTATCTCTCTCAACACTTCTTTGTCTGGACAAATTGTTGGAGATTTTCGTGAAGGTGATAACACCATTCCAATTATTATGCAATCGAAGGGAAATGATGAGCTCTCATTCAGCAACCTAGAATCAATTACTGTTTTTGGTCAAAGTTCAGGAAGAAGTGCTTCGCTAACGCAAATAGCTACCATACAACCTGATTGGCAGTACGCGAGTATACTTAGGTACGACATGAATAGAACAATAACCGTTTTTTGCTCGCTTCAAGATGGTTACACTGCGGGAGAAGTAGCCGGTCCATTATACGGATGGCTTCAACAACAATCGGATCAATGGGGAGATGAATACACTTATGAATTAGGAGGTGAGTCCGAATCTAGCTCAGATGCAATGGGGGCTGTAGGAGATAAATTGCCAATTGCGTTCTTTATCATCATTCTTCTGCTTATCATTCAATTTAACTCAATGCGTAAAACAACCATCGTCATGTCAACCATACCATTAGGTATTATTGGAATTGTTGCCGGTCTGCTCATAACCGGATCGAATTTTAGTTTCACAGCATTTCTCGGGGTTATCTCGCTTGCCGGAATTGTTATAAATAATGCCATTGTACTCATTGATAGAATCGAAATCGAATTAAAGGATGAAAATAGGTCCAAGCTGGATTCAATTATGCATGCTTGCAATGAGCGATTTCGTCCTATTTTACTAACAACATTCACTACCTCACTGGGATTAATTCCCTTATGGATTGGTGGAGGAGCCATGTGGCAACCGATGGCAATTGGAATCATTTTTGGACTACTTTTTGCAACGGTAATCACTTTGATTTTTGTGCCTGTAATGTTCAAAATCTTCTTCAAAATCAAAGAAAATGGTTGAGCTTCGGTCGGTATTTGAGAATAATCAACACGCTATACTTCTCGGAAGTCTCTTGGTTCTGTTGTTCGGACATTTGATCGTTCCTGAGTCACTTTTAGCAAATTTCACACCCATTTTTCTTATCCAAAATGTTGCTGTGAGTTTACTCATCTTCTCAAAAAAAAAATTGTGGACAATAATGTTCGCACTTTTCCTATTGTTTTTAATTGTAAGATTTTACCTAACCCCAAACCTAGAAACTGAAATAGGACCAACCGTGGGTTTTGCCTACATTATATACTTTATACTAATTTCGACGAAAGTCTACCATAAAATTTATGCTGCAAAAATCGTTGGAAGAGAGGTAATCTCAGCAGTATTTTCAGGGTTTATTATGCTAAGCACCATTGGTAGTTTTATCTTTTTGTCGGTAGAAGTGTTTTCACCTAATTCTTTTTCAAATTTAGGAGAAGGAGTAGTCAAATATCATAATATACGCTATTTCAGCTTTATTACTACACTTACGATAGGGTATGGAGACATTGTTCCTGTTTCGAATCTTGCGAAAAATTTCACTATCTTAATCGGGTTAGCAGGAAATTTTTATTCGGTTATTGTTACTGGAATTGTGCTTGGCAAATTCGTGAACGAGAAAAGGACAGGAGCTAAGTAATTCTCCCGTTTAGATAGAGATCTAAAAAAGAATATTATGATTAAAAGAATATTGATCTTACCGATAATACTGGCGTTCTTGGCATGTGAAAGTAATCAAGAAACAAAAGAAATAGATGAGACCTCGCTCTTCACGGTGGAGCTTAATGGAAAAAGTAAGCCAGATAGTATTATTTTATATGATAAAACAAATGCTTGGGAAGTGATATCTACATTGAAGTTTTTAAAAGGTAATATTGCCACTGACACCTTGAAAATCGATCAATCTAAAATTCTACAGATATATACATTTACCCAAGGTAAACAGGCAAGCTTTGGCGAATTTATCGCTTCCGATAAAAAACCAATAAAAATGCAAATTGACGCGAAAAACCTATTTGAATCCAGACATTTTACTGGTGAGTATCAAGACGCTAACAACTACTTATCCTTCATCAGTTTTCAGCAGAACAAGCTATCAAAAAGTATTTTAATTGGATTGGACTCTTTAACACTTGAGTCTTCGATTAAGTTGGCAGATAAAAATATTAAAAACAAGGGAGAAGGCTTAATTTCACCAGATACAATTGCCCAATATGGCTTGAATCAGTTCATTAAATTTACGGACATACTTCGAAAAAAAAATAAAAAGTATGTTTACAAAAAAGAACTTATTGGTTCAACTGGTGTTGATTTCACGCTTCAAGATGTAACTGGCAAATCAGTCAAGCTAACTTATTTCAAAGGCAAGTATCTATATATCGATGTGTGGGCTACGTGGTGTAAGCCTTGTAAAGAAGAGTATCCATTTTTGACTAAATTGGCAAATGATTACTCAGTAGAGGATCTAGTTATTTTATCTGTAAGCATCGACAAAGATGCGGATACATGGAAAAAGTACCTCCATGAGCATGAACTTCTTGATGATATGCATTTCTATACGGGCGCAACAAGTGAATTTGTCCAGTTTTATGACATTGGAGCAATTCCCCGTTTTATTTTAATTGATCCAGAAGGAAAAGTTCTAAACGCAGATGAAATAAGACCTTCCAATCTAGCTTTGAAGGCTTATTTAAATGAATTGATAAAAAAGGATTTATAGATGAACAAATTAGTGATTCAGATTTGGAGCGATGTCGTTTGTCCATCCTGTTATATCGCCATGAAACAATTAGGCAAGGCCATTAAAAACCTTGAATCAGAAGATGACGTAGAAATTATTTTGAGAAGCTTTCAACTTGACCCTCAATTTCCCAAGGGAAAATCCATGAGTTCCTTGAAGCATTTAGCGGACATAAAAGGTTATGGTGAAATCGCTGTAAAACAAATGTGTAATCGTCTTGATCCAGTTGGAAAATCATTGGGAACTAATTTTCAATTTGAAAAAAATATTAATTTACAACACATGGGATGTTCATAGGCTATTATATTGGGCCAAAACCCTAGATAAGTCTTTTGAATTAGAAGAGGCTTTATTTAATGCATATTTTTGTCTTGGAACGGATCTTTCAGTGGAGAAAAATATCTTGGATCTCTGTCAAAAGATCGGACTTGATCCCAACATCGCCCAAAATGTTATAAACAGCAATGATTACAGGGAAAATGTAATTAAAGATATTGAGATATCCGAGAGCATAGGTGTAAGAGGTTTACCTCATTTTGTTGTAGGAAAAAACATTACTTTTTCAGGTTATCGAAGTATAGGAGAATTTGAAACAATTCTTTCAAACGCAATGAGTAAAATAAAGAATGATCTAGATACTTCTGATGGAAAATCCTGCTCAACGGATGGTATTTGCTAATAAATAATACCCATAAAAATGTTTATTAATTTTCATTCTCTAAATCAAATATCTGCCAGCGTAGACCGTATTTTTTTTCGTATTTTAGTAGAAGCATTAGGTGTAATTTGAAAACTAAATTCTAAAAGAATATAAACCTTTACAATTATGAGATTTGTTATAAATATATTGATTTTGACTTCTATCGTCCTCTTATCTTGTCAAAACAACAGCAAAAATAGAAACACTTCTAACAAAACTGAAGTAAATTCAGAATCTATAGATATACCGTTTGTTGTTGCAAAAAATTATTTTGTAAAAAATTCAATTCAACAACTGGATAATCCTAAGATTGAGACTCAAACAAAATTCAATGAAATTTTTGGTATAGCAACCACTATGGGAAAAGACGGGATGGCCACGGAAATCGATTTTTCAAAGCAATATGTGATTGCCGTGGTAAAACCTGAGACTGATTTAAGTGCAACCATTGAACCTGTAAGTTTGAAAAAAAATGAAGCAGGAGAAGTTGTTTTTACTTATAGTTATGCAACTGGTGAAAAACAGACCTATTCTACAAGACCAAATATAGCTATCATTTTAGATAAGTCAGAGAATGGAGATGTTGTAATACGTGAGGTTAAATAGACCGCAACGACTCGAGTATTAAAATCAGGAGAAATTTAGGCAAGGACGAAAGGTTAACTGTCTAGGAAGCTCTAAAAGCAATAGCTGATTGGTCTGCATACCAGCATCAAAAGAAACACTTTCAATGGTTAATTTAGTTCTCTTAAATAAGAACCCATTAAAAGTGAATCGAGATGAAATAAAGGACATAATCGTATTAGAAACCATCAAAAATGGTTCAACCGTATTTAAAAGATAAGATGAAAAAAATCGTACTAACATTAATCCACTTATTTATAATTCAAATTGTTTTCAGTCAAAAACTTACCCCTGGATTTGACTCTGACGAATACTTCGAACTTTTGAAAATTTCTTCACAACAAGGTGACAGTATATATAACCCTGACCTTCCCTTGCCTGAGAAACACTCACGTATATATCGTTCACCAGTTATGGGCCTGGACAATCGTTGGGAGCTATGGGAATCTGAAGATTCCGTTGGTGTTATTAGTATCAGAGGAACAACGACGAATCAACTGAGTTGGGTAGAAAACTTTTTCTGTGCAATGGTTCCTGCAACGGGTAAAATAAAACTATCTGATGATTTTCTTTTTGATTATAAATTGGCAACAGATAAAGATGCAGCCGTTCATATAGGATGGCTTACAGCAGTTGGATTTTTAGGACGGGATATATTACCTAAAATTGACTCATTAAGATCCAAAGGGATAGAAGATTTCCTCATAATTGGACATAGTCAGGGAGGTTCTGTTGCAACTTTACTCGCCGCCTACCTTGAAAACCTCAAGTCAAAAGGTGATCTCGCATCTTCCATTAATTTTAAAACTTATTCGAGTGCTGGCCCTAAACCCGGAAACCTATATTTTGCTTATGATTTTGAAGCACTAACTCAAAATGGGTGGGCCTTTAACGTAGTGAATACTGCGGATTGGGTTCCAGAAGGCCCATTTTCAATTCAAACAACTGATGACTATAACGCATCAAATCCATTCAAATTAGTGGATGATGGATTAAAACAACTCCCATTTAAACAAAGAATCGTTCTATCAAGAATATATAAGAACCTTGAAACGCCTCCAAAAAAAGCAAATAAGAGGTATCAAAAGTATTTAGGCAAAATAATTGGAAACAATATACAAGAAGCTTTACCAGGATTTGAAATGCCTGAACTCTACAATTCTAATAATTATGTGAGAACTGGAAGGCAGGTAATACTATATGCGAATGAAGAATACTTCAAAATTTTTCCAGAAAAAACAGACCAGATATGGAATCATCACATGTTTGAAGCTTATTTCTTTCTCCTAAATGGCACCATTGTACCGATGGATAAAATCAAATCAAACTAGTTATGGATTACATTCAAACCTTTTCTGTTTTATTTAATTCACCCGTTTTGTGACAGCTTAAATATGCGCTATTAATGCAGTCTGACGCGCACTAAATGGTAAGGTTGAGTTCATTTTAGGCTTGTAGATGTAGTAAAATAATTCTGTTACAGAAGCTTCTGTAGGATTTATTAAGAACTATTCTTTTCAGTTCGAACTAATTCATACAATGACCAGAGAGATTAGGCGCTTTCATTCGGTTTGTATATTGATTTATTAAATAACTTAGAGCAACTCAACTTGAGTGCATAATTAATTTTGAGACTTAATTACCCCATGAGAGTTACCATTCTTTTTCTTGTACTCTTTAAAACCTACGCTTTTGGTGCTCTACATAATGATACAATCTATCTAAAAGATGGAAATTATATCCGTTGCAACATTGAAGAATTTAACCATGATAAAATAAAAATAAATACTTCTTATTCGAAAGGTTCATTCTGGATAAAAGCTTTGGATATAAAAGAACTTAAATCATCAAGGCAATTCACTTTTGTTTTTTCCGATGGGAGCAGAAACTTAGGCTTCATACAGCACTTTAATGAAAATTATATAAGCATTCAGACAAATGATGAGTTAAAAACCTACGAACGCTCTTTTTTGGTTCACTTTCGAATAATAAAAAAACCCTTTCTTGATCGCTTTACGAGCTCTTTCGATTTTGGATTCATATTCAAAAAGGAAAATTCATTCCAACAATATCTACTTCATACGAAAGTAAAGTATGTTAATGAAAAAATAAGTCTACGGTTTAAATGTCAGATTAATAGGGTTTTTAAGCAAAATGAATCCCCCATAAAAAGATCATTCCTACTAACCGGAATTGATTACTTTATGGCGCGGAGATTATATACAGAGTCAAAATTGAAATTTCTTGAAAGTACGGAACAAAACCTCAGAAGTCGGTTTTCCTTTTCTAATGCTATTGGAATCAGATTCGTCTCTAATGTAAAAATAAGTGGAAGAGCCTCTATAGGTGTTAGTTATAACAACGAACGCTTCGACTATAACTTAAACCTATTTAACTCTTACGAGCTTTACTCAGGAATCCATTTAGCCATACTTAAATACAAAGATTTATCGGTAGAAGTATCTACTCATAATTATTTATCAATGTCTCAAACAAATAGATTTAGAACAGACTCTGAACTTTACTTTAAATATAAACTGCCAAAAAACTTCTATCTAAAATCTAGATTAATTTACAGTTTTGATTCTAACCCTCAAATTGAAATTCCCACATCAGATTATGTCATTACCAATGGTATTGGATGGAATTTTTAAACGTATTTTCGTAATAGAATTGGATGCAATTAAACGAACAAAAAATACGTATTCCAAGTTTGAATCATTCAACAAATTTACGATCGCGAAAAGAATACTACAAGTTCAATCATATTTACTAATAATGAGTTAAACATTTAGTAACAGAGCTAAAATTCAACCGACTCTAAATTCCAAAAAGAAAGGCTTTGATACTTTCATTTGCTTCAAGCTCTTTCATATTTTCTGCGTTCAATTTGCAGTAAAAATCCATCCCTTTGATTTCTTCTATCTGATCTATTGAAGTGGCAAAACTGTATAATGATTCTGAACTGGCGCTATGAGGAATTAAAAAAGCTATCCCCGTTACTTGATCATCTTTATAGGCAATGATTGTTTTGAAAAAAGCACTAGGAACGGCAACCTTATTTGGACCAATAACGGCTATGGGATCATCTAATATCGGCCCCGTAATTACAAACAAGGAATCATACCTCTCTACCCAAAATCTAACCTTTTCTTCTAAGCGCTTCCAAACACCTCTATTAAAAGCAGGTATTTGAGGACTTATATTGCTCAACAGAAAACTTTCACTCATACTTCTTTTTGAGTTCTTCATGCTACCTGCCGGTGCGAGATGCCCTCTATCGTATCCTGATTTAGCATAATCTCGCAGTGTAGCCGATCCCGAAAGGATCATGGTATCCTCTCGAAAATCATTCGTTCGATTTACACCTGACTCAACCTGGTCAAGTGTTAACTTATATGATACCCATTCAGCTTGTTCAAGAGAGTCATTATACATTAAAGAAAAGCATGAATGGTGCACAACAGCTTCATCTTCATTACACGCGTTAAAGTACTTTTCTCGATTATTTAGTATTACTTTATCCAATAGCTGCTCCTGTGCCGATATTGAATCAATGTAAATACAAAGTAGGAAAAGTAAAATATACCTAGAAATCTTGAGCATCTTGTAAATTATTATCTCGTTTTGAATTTAATGAATCTTTCAACTTTCTTTTATAGAATGCGTCAATTAGTAAAACTAAGTTTGCAAAATAGGATTCAAAAGTAATTACTATCACCCTAAAAGCCTATATAAATAAGGCATTGACCGCTGAAATTAAATTTTAGACAATGACAAAATAATTATCTCATAATAAAAATTATTTCTAGTAGTATCAGAACACCATTCTATAAATCACAACAATCATTTGCGAATGATCAAAATTTATTTCAACTTAAGGGAAAGGAATTGATATCTTTAACGTAGAATTAACTATGAAATTTCAACTTATATTAGTCATAACTATACTATTATTGGCAAGTTGCTTGAAAGATAAGGTAGCAAGTCACGAACCACAAGCATATTACTCCGTTGAATACACTGACTGGTCAAACACTACTGTTTCTGATTCATTGTTACTGGATCTTAACAATGATGGGGTTGCTGACCTAAGATTAAAATTATACGATTACATCGCTGGCGAAACCGAAACTGGTGTTTTCTGGAATCAACTGGCAAGTATTATGTCAATAAACGACAACTTTTCCTTCTCATTTGGCACAGAGCATGCTCAGAACGATTTTGATTGCCTAAAAATGAATGATTTAATTAATAACGATATTACTTGGTATGGAAACGGAGTTCAATATAATTTCCACACAAATATTTTTACCGGTCAATATTTAAACATAGGGGTTTGGGACCTTTTTAATCACGATAACCACATTGGCTACAGACAAAAATTAGGAGACTCATATCATTATGGCTGGATAGAGTTAAACACTTCTTGGTCTGAGATTATTGTTGTTCAATCTGCAGTTAATAACAATCCGCATCAAGAAATACCTACTGGTTATATAAATTAGTAATATTGATAATTGTGTTTACTATACCTCAAAAGCAATTAGAAAAAACTCAGGCTTTGTTCTTAAATGATAAACCAAGTACAATATTTATACTTCACATTCTCAATTCAAATGATAGAGTTCTCTATTGAAGGGAATAGATGCAATGTTTCTAAAACTTCGTCTCTGATTAGAATAAATTTTTCCATCAATTTCTAAAAAGTCGAGATCCATTGTGGCCAAAGAAGCTTTGAGCTCCTCGATTTTACGATTTAACAGTTTACATAAAACAACAATTCTAGCATCACATCTTCGCCATAAATGATGAGAAATATCTTGTTCAATTTCTACAGTCAAATAAAAACTCTTCATCCTATTTAATGATGAAGAGTTTTTTGTTTTCATTGCACCTAAAACTATAGCATTATCTTCAGTGAGCACAAAAGTTACTCTCTGAATCTTCTTTTTTAGAATAATTCTCTTCAAATACCTTATAAATTCTTCATCAAAAGATACAGAGTTTCCCAATGAAGTGTAGAAGAAATTATCCGCTCTAAACTTCCTATTTATGAAAAACTCTATTTGATCCGTTGGGCAAATAAAGAACAAATGACTTTGCATTATGGGTTATACGGAAAAGACGAATGATGCAGATCAATTTTTAATGCCCCGTTAGAGATTTTATATCCAAAAGTGTACTCAACTTTTGCCTCGTTACCATCCGCGTCCGTGAAATAATAATTCCCCATAGCTATTGCGCGATTTTCTTCTAGAATGAATCCTGTATTTTCAAATCTCACCTTAGTCCATCCACTTATTGCAAAACCTCCATCTTCATTACATGCTCGATCTTCTCCAGCTATAAAATAAGAGATTGCCTCGTGTTTAGTCGGTCTGAATTGCTCAAATTTACACTTGGTCGGTTTAAACAAAACCTGACCCATTTCGAATGCGTAAAGCTTATCTAAAAAATCACTTGTAAATGCTTCGCATTCTTTTCTTTCGTCCTTTAACGAACTAATTTTTACTATTCCTGCACCCCATTCATTTTGGGCATCTATTACTTGCTGTTCTGTTACCATTTAAATTGTTTGTAATGATTTATAAAACCCAATAGGCACATCTTATGACTCAATCATTGCCAATAAAGATGGCCCTCAGGTTCCTTACTAATACTAAATACTAATTGAATCAAATATAACTAAAAATCACTAAAGCAACTTGGTTGCATTAATTTATTTCAGTTTAAAATATCTTATTCAATACCCCCAAGCAACTCTATCTATTGAATAGCGATCATGGAAAAAGAGGCAACTATTAAAGTACATAATGATATCAGAAATGATGAACAGAAATACAACAAGGGTTTAAAGAAATAAAATTGAGTCATCCTGATTAGTCTAAAACAACATAAAACGGGATAATCTAAAATATAATGGATTACTCATTTGAAAGCTGCTCGTTTGAAAAAATTCCTTACTTGAAACATGCTCGCTGAAATTATCCGTAAGCTTCATTAATCGTTCAATTGACTTATTAACCGCATAATTTGTACATGAATCCTTTCGAACAAAATCAGCTGCCCCCCCCTTAATTACTTTGAGCATATTAAACAAATGCGTATTTTTCGAAACGAAGATTACGTTGACTCCATTATATTCTTTTACTTTTCTTATGAAGGAAACTGGTCTACTGAATTGTTGACTATCATTTAGAATTAAAACATTTGGCTTTTGATCTAGCGCCTCCAAGCAATCCGTTTCTTTTTGGAAATAACTAACGTCTTCATACCTCTTTTTTAAAGAAGATTGCATAAACGTTCCTATATCCCCATGACTTCCAACAATGAAAATTTTAATCTTGGTTTTCAAACTATTTAATTTTAGGATTCATTCAATAGCTATAACTATTTTAAAACTATAATTCTAGCGACAATGTCCCCTTTTAAATCTAAACGAATAACCCATAACTTTCCTTCGAAAATAACGAACTTCCCTTCGTAAGAAATTATGCTAATTCAATAAAAATGAGACGAATTAATAACGAAAAATCTACTCTTTTTTAAACGGAAATCATATGCTGACTAAACCTTACTTTTATTCTCGTTTTTTTTCTTTTTTGACTTGAAGTAAACAGCATCGATGAAGAATAAAAGCTTCATTGAAATACTATTCACTTGGGGCTCATCAAACAGAGAGTCAAAAGTTCTGAAGTAATTTGCATCTAAATCTGTTTTAGAATTGAAGATATTATTCTTGTAAACAATTCTTAATTCACTTCCAGGCATAAACACCCAAGTATAGTTAATATCTAATGTAAACGCATTATAACTTGTATTGTGCGATGATTCTCCATCTTCTTCTAATGGATTGTAATCATTGTCAACCATTTCTCCTTCACCATAAAGCGTCGAGAAACGATCATAATCTACTTGCTGCCAATAATGCCTAAATCTCAAATCGATTCCCATGCGCTTTGTAAATAAAAGCTCAGATGACAAGGTATTCACAACAATATTCCTATCCCTAAATCCTAAGACAATTTGGTCTTCATATTCTTCTTCCAAGACACTTACATAACCATAATCTCCACGAATGAAGTCCATTGATGTTTCCCAAACCAGATTCATTCTATCCGAAACTCTTAAACGAGGACTAATAAAAAAACCTGAGCCATTTTGTTTACGCCCAAAAAACTTTTTAAACCAGAACCTTCCATCTAACGCAAACCTCTTACTGTAATCAGATGTAAAAAACCAGTTGATTTGAGCTTCTGGGTTAAACCTAACCTCCTTACCGAACTTTCTTGATTCGAAATGATCTACACTTCCTAAAGGAACGAAATTACCACTCAATCGAGTATAAACCTGTTTTTTATGCAACCCTGCCACATTCCAGTTCACCCTTAAATAACTGAATAATTGCGGTTTATACAACTCTTCATAAGTTACAGAAACAGCAGCAGATCTTCTGTAGAAAAATTTCGTTGCCTCGAAATCATTCCAGCTTAAATCAGCATCATAAAACCGTGAATTATTGTTGTAGAGAAACCCTAAATCATTTGGATTATATTTATCACTTTCTTCACCATAACCAATGCAGTACCTCCACTTTCCTGCAACTTTACGAATACCCGTCCAAAAAGCATGACCGTATTCAGGCTCATCCTCAAAGATTGAAGAAATTTTAATTTCAGAAGAAATCCTATACTTACCATCAGGAGTATATAAGTTTGCTGAACCAACAGTTACATTCGCATCATGCGCTTTACCTTCTCTCATTACGTTTGTATTCACCAACGAAACAGTACTGTTATTTTTTAAATTTTGAGAAAGTACAAAGACATTATAGTTTGTTAGCGGATTGGTTTCAACGAAGCGCTGAACACCGATGCTATCCTCAATAACTGCATCAACTTTACCTTCTAAGGCATTAAATACGCCAATTCCCAATCCACTTTTTGTCCGACCGGATACCTTTGTACCATTAATTAGTGGCGATTGTTGCGCATTCCTTACTACCTGCTCTCCTTTACTGCCATCAACATAATCATCCGTGGAATTATAATTATACGGTGTCCCGCCTATCCGTCTTGTATAAAAAACACCACCTATATTGAACAAGTCTGTTCCCTCCAGAAAAAATGGACGATTCTCATTATAACGTATTTCAAATGGTCCAAGATTTAACACCTCATTATCAGAAGCTGTCTGTCCAAAATCAGGAATCAAAGTCATGTCTAATGTAAATGCATCATTCAGTCCATACTTCAAATCCATTCCACCCGTCAATCTGCTTTTCCAAGTTTGTTCTCCCTTACTATCATCATATGAATTAACCAAATAGGAAGTAGCATATGGCGTAAAAGAAAGTCTAATCGGAGATTTTATACCCTTTACTCCTTCTAAATTCCCTGACTGTGTAATCTCTCCAAATACATTCGGATCGATTGGACTCCATGTTGATATTTCTCTAACCCGACGTACAGACCTCCAAAAATTAACTTTCCATTTTTGCACATCTTGATTCGGGAAGCGAATCGCAGAGAACGGAATTTTCATTTCAAAAGTCCATCCATATTCCGTTCTAGAAACTGCACTTCTCCATACTGCGTTCCATAGGTAATCAGTATTATTTACATTTTCTAGGCCATCAATTTCAACCCCAGCAGCGGTAATAGCAAAAGTAAAGGCATTCGTACTATTTCCATATGGATCAATAGTAATTCCAGCCCAATCAGCATTTCCAGTTTGATCTCTTTGGGACAAGGTATAACTGATCGAATCTGGCTCAGGATCTTTCATGACCCCACCAACATACAATGCTTCGGTGTCATAATATAGTTTAAATTCCGATTTGAATCTTGAAATATCTCCAAAGACAGGAGCGTTGGTTGTAAAGTCTGTTGCTATTTCGGCTTGCCCCCAATGAGGCTCATTCAAAACACCATCGACAACAATTGGATTTTCATTAAACTTTATGTTATATATTTTTTGCGTCAAAGCAAATTGACATGTCCATAACATTGATATTAACACAAGGACTTTCGAAAGAGTCATTCTGAGAATTGTAAAAAGTTGGTGTAAAAATAAAATAGTTGACTCGTTATAGATGTTAAATAAGTACAAAAGGACTAAATAAATGATGAAATGGAAAACACCACAAAAAAAGGCCTGTGAAACTTAATCCACAAACCTTTTTTCATTACAATTCAACTTATTCTCCTATTTAACTATTAATTTTTTAGAATATTGACCTCCTAACTCACTAGAAACAATAACCATATACATCCCTGATGACAAGCCCGTTGCGTCAATTGTAGTTACTTTTTTATTTATTGAAACTTCAACATCATTCACGATCAAACCATCCATAGAATAGACTTCGATTGATTCAACTTCATCCTTCTTAATTTTCACATTAAATATTCCGGTTGATGGGTTTGGATATAATTCAATTTTCCCATAGTCAATTTCATTCTCATTTATATTATTAAAGTTCGCTACAACATCAATACAAACCTCATAGCTACAGCAATCTCCTGATGTAGGATCTTGATAAAAAACAGTGCAACAAGCTATGTAGTTACCTCCAGTCGCATATGTATGTTCTGCCACTTGACCTGTTCCATATGAACCATCACCAAAATTCCAGTAATAAGCAATTGCTCCCGGAAAATCTTGCTGAATTTCTGTTGCCGTAAAAGTACTCACACCTGATGCAGCATCAACATCAACAGTTGCTCCCAAATTAGCTGCAATAATTTCACATGGTGAACAACTCTCAGATACAACAACGGTTTGACACATTACATCTGTACAACAATCAGCTCCAGAACCCGCCCAAGTCGTCAAACAAACATCATATGTTCCAGGAGCAGTATAGGTATGTACCGGATTCTCTTCAGTACTTGTAGATCCATCTCCAAAATCCCAAGAGTATCCCAGAATTTGATTAGCCGCATTAGCTCCAGCAACTGATGCATTAAAAAAGTTGAACTCACAGCTTCCCTCAACATATTCAAATGCTGCTGTAACCTCACAAGGACATTCAATCAATTGTTCAATCGTTATGTTATCCAAAGAAACTGCTGCCTGATTAGGCGTTGGAGAACCCGCTAAAAATGGACGAAACCAAAGCTGAGAGAAATTTTGTCCCGTTGGCACAGTAAAAGTTTCTGTTATCGTCATTACACTTCCTGAAAAATTCCAGGATTGATTTGAAACAGAGAACTGAGACACAGGTGAAGGGTAAGCAGTAGAACTACTGGCCGTCAAACCATTTGTGATATCCACTAAAAATGTTGAGGATGGATTTGCATCTGTGGAGAGTGAAATATCATAGGTTAAACGATAAGTTTGATCAGCAACGAAATTATGTCCCATAAAAACCCCTTCTCCAGAACCATTATAAGACCACATCCAAATAGCTAAGTTCCCACTAGCTGATGGAGTACCATGAGAAACAGTCCAATTATCCAGGTTATTATTGATCCAAGTGTTGTTCGATGAAATCGTTCCGGTGTAAGACTGAAAATCACCGTTTACAGCTTCATTCGGTCCATAACATTCTGCTTGAGCCGAGGCATTTCCTAATGATGTAAATAACATCATAGCAATTAAAATTTTCTTTTTCATAATGAATTTAATTAAGTTATATCGATTAGTGATAGCATCGAAATAAAACCTAACCGCATAATTCTATTTTTTTAAAAAAAAAATTCTAACCCACTGTATTATATAGGTCTCAATCAATAAAAGGCAAAATAATTTAATTAAATTTCAAAGGCTACCGCACCATCAGAAAGCATCATATCTCCCTCTATAGATAGATTAGGCATATCAACAATGGTCCATTCATCTCGAGGATTTAACATTCCTCTAAAGCGAACAAGTATAGTCTTTCCTTTAAAGTAAAAGAAGACACCATATTTATGTTTTTCAATTTTGATTACTTTTCCGCCTACACTTACGGTGGTCATACCTCGTTCTAACTTCTGATAAGAAACTAAAGCGGGCCTAACCTTGGAATATCCCCCGACAATATAACGTAAATGCTTAGGTCTTAATTTGTGTGAATAATAGAGGCAAACGGCCTGATTCCCTACTTTGATAATACTTGTAAACTGATTCGAATTAAAAATGACCAATTCATTCTTCGTTAAGTTTTGGTAACGATTAAACTGAATATAACCAAAAACTAAAAATACAACTAACCCAATTGTTAAAACAACTTGCTGATTCTTTCCGAACAAGAAATACAATAGAATCAATAGATACAAGATTATCACTACAACTACTGATAAAGAAAACCCCGATGCAACTGCTCCAGGCATTCCCTCTACAAACTGAACAAAGCTCAATAGCAGCATAAAGCAAAAACCTAAACTGATCCCAATAACACTTGATAAATAGGGTACCCATCTAACAACAAACAACAGCATTGACCCAGATAGCACAATTCCAGCCAAAGCCATTATTCCAATATTCGTAAATGCAAAATAATTCGGAAATTGATGAAAAAAAAACAAGGTTAAAGGCAATGTTAATAATTGGGCGGAAATACCAACTACAGTGCCTTGCCAAATCTTCAAAAGGAACTTATTCTTTACATAAATTAATTTAAGAATAGAATCGTAAAACATAAATATTCCAATCATAGCCAAGTACGAAAGTTGGAACCCGATATCAAATAAAAAGTTAGGCTCGAAAAGCAGAAGAATAAAGGCCGTAAAAAACAAAATATTGATAGAACTGTACTGTTTACTATACAACCTACCTAAACTCAACAATGAGAACATAAAACTAGCCCTAACCACTGATGGAGAAAAATTTGTGATTCCGGCATACATCCAAATAGTAATTAATGACAAATAAATGACCCAACGATTTGAAACAAACCATTTAAAACGCTTCAAAACAAATTGAATAATCATTAAAAGAATACCTACATGCAAACCAGAAACAGCCAATACATGCATAGCACCTGCATTACTAAAACTTGCTTTCACATCTGCTGATAGCAACTCCTTATCCCCTAAAACCAAAGCTTTAGCCAAAGCTAAAGCATCTCCTTGCAAATGGTTTTCCAGGATACCTCCAAAATAATTTCTCAATTTGCTAGGTACACGTTTATACCATGGAATTTCTATTTCACCCAGTTTTCTTATTTGATTCTCAAAAGCAAAACAGGATCGATAAATCCCCTTATTCTTCCAAAATGACTCTACATTAAATTCACCCGGATTATTCTTGTTTTCAATATTAATTAACTCAGTCTTGACATATAATTGATCACCAACTTCAATTGTTGGGTCCAAAACATTCATTAAAATTCGTTCGTTATACATCGTTAGCTCTACACTATCAACTACACCAACAACTGAGCAAATTGATTTCCGCCAAAACTCACCTCTACCTTCAATCTCATCAACATTCATAATCAATCCAACTTTCTCAGAAGGAATTAGAAAAAGCTCTGGATTTTTATTATTAAGGGAAAAGGCTCCAACAAAGAAAAAAGCATTGAGTAAAATTGCACTATAAATACTTTTCAAGTCGAACTTCCTTCCAAGGACAAGCAGAAAGGTAGTGGATAAAATTAACGATACTAAAAGAACATGGTTCGGTATTGGAGAAAACTTCGCAGCTATGACTCCGGCAATAAATACAGCGGTTACATAAGAAAATGGATGCCTTGAAAAATTCACAATTACTCTTTGATTTTTTAATCGAATAAATAGATACTATTCACTATCTTCGCACTCTAAATTTATTAAATATAATGATTAACATAACGCTACCAGATGGTTCGGTAAGACAAGTTGAAAGCGGTACTTCAGCAATGGATGTTGCAAAAAGTATCTCTGAAGGGCTTGCCAGAAACGTTCTCGCTGCCAAAGTGAATAACGAAGTTATTGATGCAAATCGTCCTATTTCAGACGACTCGACGTTGCAATTATTAACCTGGAAAGACACCGAAGGAAAATCGACCATGTGGCACTCATCAGCTCACCTTATGGCTGAAGCGTTAGAGTCATTATTCCCTGGCGTTAAGCTTGCAATTGGCCCTCCAATAAAAAATGGCTTCTACTATGATGTAGACTTCATGGATCATACAATTACCGAAGCTGACTTGGAAAAGGTTGAGCAAAAAATGAAAGAATTGGCAAAACAAAAGAACACTTTTGTGCGTCAAGATATTTCGAAAGCTGAAGCCATTGAATATTTCACGAAAAAAGAAGACGAGTATAAGTTAGAGCTAATTGACGGTTTGGATGATGGTGAAATCACATTTTACAGTCAAGGAGGATTTACGGATTTATGTCGCGGTCCGCATATCCCTCACACAGGATTTATCAAGGCAATTAAATTAACTTCGATTGCTGGCGCCTATTGGAGAGGTGATGAAACTCGAAAACAACTTACACGTATTTATGGGATTACGTTCCCTAAAAACACTGAATTAAAAGAGTACTTAGAAAAAGTTGAGCTCGCGAAAGCAAGAGACCATAGAAAACTTGGAAAAGAATTAGACCTATTCACTTTCTCACAACGTGTTGGTCAAGGCTTACCATTATGGTTACCAAAAGGAGCTGCATTGCGAGAACGTTTGGAGAACTTCTTAAAGAAGGCTCAAAAGAAAGGTGGATACGAACAAGTCATTACACCTCACATTGGAAGTAAAGAACTTTACGTTTGTTCTGGTCACTATGCTAAATACGGAGAAGATTCATTCCAACCAATAAACACTCCGGATGACAATGAAGAGTTTTTATTAAAACCTATGAATTGTCCTCACCATTGTGAAATTTTTAAGGCAAGACCTAAATCATATAAAGATTTACCAATACGTTATGCTGAATTCGGAACTGTATATCGTTACGAACAATCCGGCGAGCTACATGGACTTACACGTGTTAGAGGTTTTACTCAAGATGATGCACATATTTTCTGCACACAAGATCAAGTTGAGGAGGAATTCAAAAAAGTAATTGATCTTGTATTATACATTTTCAAAACTTTAAAATTCGAAAACTTTAAGGCTCAGATTTCATTAAGAGACCCTGATGACCCTAAGAAGTATATTGGTTCTAATGAAAACTGGGACAAAGCTGAGCAAGCAATTATAAATGCTACAGCTCAAAAAGATTTAAGTACAGTAATTGAATATGGTGAAGCAGCATTCTACGGCCCAAAGCTCGACTTTATGGTTGAAGATGCGCTTGGACGCGAATGGCAATTAGGAACAATACAAGTAGATTACAATTTACCGGAGCGTTTCGAACTTGAATACACAGGTTCGGATAACCAAAAGCACAGACCAGTAATGATTCATCGTGCACCATTCGGTTCAATGGAAAGATTCGTTGCTGTACTTCTAGAACATTGTGCTGGAGACTTCCCATTATGGTTAACAACAGATCAAATTGCGATTTTACCGATCAGTGAGAAATACAACGAATACTGTGAAAACCTTTTACAATTACTAAATAATTACGATATTCGCGGATTCGTTGACGATCGTAACGAGAAAATTGGTAAAAAGATCCGTGAATCGGAGCTTGGAAAAATACCTTTTATGTTAATCGTTGGAGAACAAGAAGCTGAGAACAATCAGGTGGCTGTTCGACAAAGAGGACATGGAGATTTAGGCGCTATGAGCGTTGAAGCCTTTGCCAAAATAGTAAACGATGCAATTGAAAACGAATTAGCTTTAAACGATTAAATTAATTAATGAGAAGACCTAACAACAGAAGGAAGTTTGTAAAGAGAGAAGAAACTGACCAGCACAAAATCAACGAGAAGATTTATGCTAGAACAATTCGTTTGGTGCGAGAAGGCGCTGAACCAATTGTCATTGCTACATCAGAAGCTCTTAAACTTGCGGAAGCAGAAGACCTTGATTTAGTTGAGATCTCACCTAAAGCTGATCCACCGGTATGTAAAATTTTAGATTACAGAAAATTCTTATACAACCAAAAGAAAAAGCAAAAGGAACTTAAAGCTAAGCAGAGTAAAGTTGTTTTAAAAGAAATTAGATTTGGTCCAAATACGGATGATCATGATTTTGAATTCAAACTTGCTCATGCTAAAAAATTCCTTGAAGAGGGAAATAAAGTCAAGGCATACGTATTCTTCAGAGGACGTACAATTGTGTTTAAAGATAGAGGTGAGATTTTGCTTCTGAAACTTGCACAAGAGCTTGCCGATTACGGAGTAATTGAGCAGATGCCGAAACTTGAAGGTAAGAGAATGATTATGATGATCAACTCTAAGAAAAAACAGTAAATACGAATAAGCGAACTTCGTTTATTACAAGAAGCTATATAGAGGTAACTTAAAATTGAATAGAGATGCCAAAAATGAAAACTAAATCTAGTGCTAAGAAGAGATTCAAAATCACTGGAACTGGTAAAATCAAAAGAAAACACGCTTTTAAAAGTCACATCTTAACAAAGAAGACTAAAAAGCAAAAACGTAACTTGACTCACGCGGGATTAGTACATAAGTCTGACGAAGCGAGTATCAAGCAACAATTATGTATGAAATAGTTTCATACAGGTTTATTTAAAAATGTTAACCCGATAATGAGTAACTAAGACATCTGAAATATTGATGCACTCCCTATCAAAAAACTTAAAATTATGCCAAGATCGGTAAATCATGTTGCTTCAAAAGCGCGTCGTAAGAACGTAATGAAGCACGCCAAAGGTTACTTTGGAAGAAGAAAAAATGTTTGGACTGTAGCTAAAAATGCAGTTGAAAAAGGTATGCTTTATGCATACACCGGACGTAAACAAAAGAAAAGAAACTTCCGTTCATTGTGGATCACGCGTATTAACGCAGGTGCACGCCAGCACGGGATGAGCTATTCTCAATTCATGGGACTAGTTAACAAGAGTGAAATGGAGCTTAACCGTAAAGTTCTTGCGGATTTAGCAATGAATCACCCAGACGCTTTTAAAGCGGTTGTTGACGCTGTCAAAAAGTAATTACTAATTCTTCTATATAGCAAAAGCGCTCATCCTCGATGAGCGCTTTTTTTATTTAAGACATTCATAGAGAGGCATTAATTGTTACTTAAGATTCATAGAATGAACATATTTAAGTTTTAATTTCGAAGCTCAGGTTTTTATATTGGTCTAAATCTTAAAACATAAAACTATGAAAAGAACAATTACTTTTATTACATCATTTGTGATGTTAGTGCAATTATCATTTGCTCAGGTTGGAAGTGTTGCCGATGATTTTACAGTGACCGATCTTGATGGTAATACCCATACACTTAGTGCTATTCTTGCCTCAGGTAAAGTTGTGGTATTAGACTGCTCTGCTACTTGGTGTGGACCTTGCTGGGCGTTCCATGAGGGCCATTTTTTGAAAGACATTCATGATACTTATGGTCCAAATGGAACGGATCAAGTGCGTGTTCTTTTTTACGAAGCTGATGAATCAACTGGTTTAAATGCTTTGCAAGGAACTGGTGGAAGCACTCAAGGTGACTGGTTAACAGACGTTGAATACCCAGTAATCAACGAAGCACCTGTAACTCTAAGTGGAGCTAAATATTGGCCTTTAGGATACCCAACAATTAACGTTATTAACCCGATTAATGGAGTCATTGAAGCAGATTTATATGATTCTTGGAACCCAAGTAATGCCCCTGCTTCTTTAAGCGCAATGGTTGATGTGATAGATGACTTCTTTCAAAGTGGAGCTGTAGCTTCAACTGATGAACTAAGTTTAGCTAACGCTACAATTTTCCCTAACCCATCAAATGGATCTGTTACTGTTTCTATGAGTTCTGTTGATGCAAATAATGCGACTATCGAAGTGAGCAATTTATTAGGACAAGTTGTTTACACTTCTAATGCTGCGTTAGTCTCAGGTGAAAACGCTATCCAATTAGACCTTTCTTCTTTAGAAGCTGGTCAGTATATTGTGCGTATTTCTAACGAAACAGCTTCTACAACTGCTTCTGTTCAGATTAAATAAAATTTACCCAATTAATGAAAAAGGCTTCAACGAATTGTTGAGGCCTTTTCTGTTTAAGAGGATAAAAAACTATTTTTCATTGTATAACTTGAACTCTCCTATTCAACAATTAATTTCTGAGTTGTCGTAACACCAGCATAGACAACATTAACAAAATATGCTCCTGCTGGAGTATTTAAGCTCACTACCGTTTTCCCAACAGCATCAATTTCATTATAGATTTCTCTTCCCGCTAAATCGATGATTGAGATATCATACGCTCCACTTACTTTCGTATCAATCGAAAACG
The DNA here is from genome assembly GCA_022447585.1 of Crocinitomicaceae bacterium. Lineage (GTDB taxonomy): Bacteria > Bacteroidota > Bacteroidia > Flavobacteriales_D > Crocinitomicaceae > UBA4466. Next base: position 124,902 of record JAKVAR010000001.1, read on the forward strand.
ATCCAATTGATGGGTTTGGATATAAACTAAATTCCAGTCCAATTATGTCTTCAATAGACATAACAGAAGGATCACAAACACCGCCTAAATTTGAATCATAAAAACCCTGAACCAGATCAGCTGTATTCAGCAATCCATTGACATTATCCAAATTATTAACCCCTGAACGATCATACAGAACAGCATAAGTCATCGAAATATGATCTTGAGGAGTTAGCACATGTTGCAATGAAGACATAATACTTTTTCGATCACCAGATATATTTGAAAAACTATACTCCGACCATTCTCCACTATTATTTGGATTTCCTGGGTACTGAAACTTAGTAGGTTGATTATTTTCATTTAATACTGGTGATTGATCAGACCATAAACCGTTCATTGCATTATATGATTCGATTGCATTCGAAGGCGCTCCTTGTGGAAACATAGCTCCATTTGAAAAACTAAGCATACTAGTCATATCATGACTCAGACAAACAACGCCTGCAGCAGGAGGATTAACACCGTATCCTTGGCTACCAGCTGCTGATTCATCCATATTATCTGAATTATATATATACATTAGATTTCTTGTTGTATCACAACCTATATAATCATCCGTCGCATTACCTAAATCACCGTCCATTACAAATGACGATTTAAAATCATATAAGGTCTGCGTGCCTCGATTATAGATGTTGACATCAATAAAGGTTGTATTGTCTAAATAATCATTTGTTTCAAACTGATAGAACATATAATGTACCTCTAGGCCAATTGGCGCTCCTCCCGAGCCGTGTAAGTCCTGTTTGTCGTTCATTATAGTATATATGGCTTTATCACCTTTAATACATGGATAATCTCCATCCAGTGGATTATAGACATTATCAAAATTAACATCAACAAATGGAGCAAGAAAATAACTTAGTCCTAAAGAAATATCCCCATTAGCTGGCCAATTTAAGATGGAAGAAGGAACAACATAACCTGGTTGATTGTAATTAGCAATATGATTATCAACCTCTGCTTTAGTCACAGCCCATAAAGTTTGTCCGAGAGGATTTGGTAAAACAGGAAGCGCTGTACCCAAAGAGAGCGCCCCAGGCCACATATCCGACGTAGTTCCATTAATGTCTGGAGCAGCAAGTCTTAATTGTCCGTTTGCATCTTTCCCTCCAAACCAAAATGCACCGGAATAAATTGTATTTAAACCTGATCCAGAAGGGACCTCATATCCAGGAGCATTGTTAGCAGGATTATTAAAGAAGAACCCTCCATCTGTAACCATTGCTGAAACATTATTATAATCAAGTGATTGTGTGCTGACTTGCGATAAACTACTTCCAGCAATTGCAGCGATTAAAATTGTATTGAGTATTTTCATAAGAGTGGTTTTAAGTTTTCATTATAAACCTAATCATCAAAACCTAAAAAAAGTTCTATAAAACAACAATAAACCCACAAACAACACGAGTCAAATCAACCTTGAATAAATCAGTATAAACACATAAAATTGAAATTATTACCATTCACTTGAATTTAACAACTACTCAGGTGAAATCAGAATAAAAAGAAAACACAGTTCAAAGTTAAAAGAGTCCTCCCCCTCCACCTTCTGATTCTTGATCAACATTCTTCTCCGTCTTTTTAATCGACTTACCTTTGTTGAATCTAAAACTAAACTCTAATAAGAACATGTTTTTAATTAAAGACACATCATTATCTGTTTTCATTGAGAAGCCGTTTGCCTCGACACTTGAATTTTGATTATAGTTAGCGCCAAAATCAATTGGAAGAAAATAACCAAACATCACGCTTGCTCTTTGTTTGAACAAAGGCTGTTTATAGAAAATCATCCAAAAGTCAACATCACCTTTATCAAATCCAAGCGCACTAATATGTTTCACTTGCTCTCGTTGATATTTAAGACCTAACAACGTCTGAGATTTCCCAAAAATGTAGATTAAGTCAGCATCAGCAGTCCAATCCATGAAGCTATTTGAAGAAACATCCGAATTCATCTGTGTATAGAACATTTCAAAATTGGCTTGAATCAACAAATTGAACTTAAAGTACTTGTTAAAGTTGAAATTACCCCCCACTCTTTGGTAATCCTTGATATTATCAAATCTAAAATTGAATATGTTATTCTCATCTAATTCTCCAATCTGAGCCACTCTATTATTAGAATAGTGAAAATAAGGTTCGAGTGAAATCATTCCTTGAAGTGCATTCATTCTTAAGGAAAAGCGATGGGTTGTTGCAGGCTTCAACATTGGGTTTCCTATAGAGGTCACTCTAGGATTAACCACACTCAAAAATGGATTCGTTTGATCTATCGTTGGATAAGAGCCGTCAGTTCTGTACTTAAGTTTAAAATTCAAGCGCTTACCCGCCACATACCTCAAATCAAACAAAGGTTGATAAATGAAATAATCACGTTTCACTCCATTTGCTCTCGGTGAAGACAATTCCCCTGCCATACCAATTCTTATCCCCCACTTCTTGGAAATTTTCCATGAATAATTTGAATAGAGCTTATGTCGCGTATCAGTTAAACTAAATGCATCCGAAAACTCAATCTCATCATTTGACATAAAATCCGTTTGGACGACATCAAAACTATTCTTAATATCTCTCCATGTATTCCCATAACCAACTTGAATACTCGCCTTAGGCGTCAGAATATGATCAAACTCAGCATAAAATCTAGTATACTGCTTCTTATTCAATCCTGTTTCATTACGATAGAATCTATCTTCTTGGTCCGTTATTGAAACGTATTCTTCATTATAATTTGAATATGTGAAATTTACATTTAACTTGTTGCGATCATTAAAATCAGCGATGTAGAATAACGTATTGTACATATTAAAAGTCCTATCCTTGGTTTGGGTATCGAAACGGAATGAATTTAACAAACTGTCACCTTGATAAACCTCTGTGTTATAACCAAAATTATAGTCTGACTCTAACCGAGGCATTCCAGAAATATTACTTTCAAAACTGATTAAGTGTTTAGGGTTAATCCGATAATCAAAACCTAAGTTATAGTCCAGATTATATTCTAAAATAATTCCATTGGGTACATCCCCTTCTGATATTTCAAGTACATGATACCCGTCATCATAATCAGTTCTAGAATCCGTAGAGATTTGAAACCTTCTACGTTCGAACCAAGCACCTGCATAAAGATTTAAATTATCTCTAGTGAAATTGTAAGTTCCTCCCAAAGATCCAATCATATAATCTAGCATAGAGCGTTTCGTATCAATATCAACGAGTTGCATTTGTTCTATGTAGACTTCGCTTCCTTTATAATTTCCTTTTAAGACAATATTTAAAATCGCCGTGTATCCTTCTAGTCCGTATCTTCCGCCCGGGTCGCGAGTAGTTTCTACTCTTAATAACCTGTCAGGATCTAAGTTCTGAACGTACTCTTGACTCTTTTCAACGCCATTCACCAAAATCATGATATTCGCATCACTATCAATTTTAAGCTGACCAGAGTAATCATCAAAGGTAATCCCAGGCAACTTTCTTAAAACATCCTTAGCAGCTGTAGTTCCTTTTTTGTGCACATCCGTAACAACTTGAACATCTTTATCTAGGTAATCGATTCTAGAACTTGCTTCTACATTCATTTGCTCCAAGTTAATGGCATCCACCTTAAGCTTATATACTCCTAAAAAGACATCTTTGTCTGAAACTTGAATATGACTAGTATCTGAAATGTATCCATAAAAACTGATAGCCAACTTATAGGAACCAGGATTTAGAGGCAATCTAAAAAAACCTTTATCATCTGTGATTCCCCCTGTAACAATACTATCATTCATGGTAAGAGCAACCACCTTACAATATGGCATACTTTCTTTTGATATTTCATCTTTAATTTGCCCTGAAGCCTCAACTTGACCTAAAGAAACAAAGCTCATTGACAACATCAGAAATGATAATAATTGAATGGATAAATTTAATTTTATACACATTGGTCAAATTCTTAAATAAGGTTTTACATTACTACGACATGCATACCTTCTAATTAGTTACAACAACAATGAATTTTTTATTCTTAGTAACACATCTCTGAGATATTTTTTCCTTTTACTTTAAAGTTTATAAAACATATATGAATGGAAACAAGACTTCTAAGAGAATAAATAATGGGTAAAAGGAAATCTTCAGACAAAAAAAGAGGAGTGATAAATAACACTCCCCTTTTTATAATTGTATTTAACTAAGTTTATTTTTCATCAACTTCTTCGAAGTCAACGTCAGTTACTTCATCCTCTGGATTTCCTCCAGCGTCTGCACCTGCATCAGGACCGGCATTTCCACCTTCATTAGACGCGTTGTACATTTCTTCAGAAGCAGCAGAGAATACTTGATTTAATTTCTCCATTGCTGGCTCTAAATTATCCATGTTCTTCGCTTCAAACTCTTTCTTCAATTCAGCAAGAGCATCTTCGATTGGTTGTTTCTTCTCAGCTGGGATCTTATCTCCATACTCTTTCAGTTGTCTTTCAGTTTGGAAAATCAATGAATCAGCTTTGTTTACTTTTTCAACATCCTCTTTTAACTTAGCATCGGCATCAGCATTTGCTTCAGCTTCAGCCTTCATTCTTTCGATATCCTCATCAGATAATCCTGAAGAAGCTTCAATCTTAATTGATTGCTCTTTACCAGTTCCTTTATCTTTTGCAGAAATATTCATGATACCATTTGCATCAATATCAAATGTCACCTCAATTTGAGGAACTCCTCTTTGAGCTGGTGGAATATCAGATAATTGGAATCTACCTAATGACTTATTATCGTTAGCCATTGCTCTTTCCCCTTGCAAAACGTGAATATCAACAGATGGTTGATTATCAGAAGCTGTAGAAAACACTTCAGATTTCTTAGTAGGAATAGTTGTATTCGCATCAATTAATTTAGTGAATACCCCCCCCATTGTTTCAATCCCTAGTGATAAAGGAATAACATCTAAAAGAAGCACATCTTTAACCTCACCAGTTAAAACACCACCTTGAATAGCGGCACCAACAGCAACCACTTCATCCGGATTAACTCCTTTAGAAGCATCTTTACCGAAGAAGTTCTTAACTGCATCTTGAATAACAGGGATTCTTGTTGAACCACCAACTAAGATTACCTCGTCAATATCACTTGTAGACAATCCAGCATTCTTAAGAGCTGAACGACAAGGTGCTATCGTTCTTTCAACGATATCAGCAATTAATTGCTCAAATTTAGAGCGTTGTAAAGTCCTTACAAGGTGCTTAGGAACACCGTCAACTGGCATAATGTAAGGTAAGTTGATTTCTGTTGAAGTCGTAGAGGAAAGTTCAATTTTTGCTTTCTCAGCAGCTTCTTTCAAACGTTGTAACGCCATTGGATCTTTTGTTAAGTCCAAACCTTCGTCATTTTTGAATTCAGCAGCTAACCATTCGATAATTGCCTGATCTACATCATCTCCACCTAAGTGCGTATCACCATCAGTAGCTAATACTTCAAATACTCCGTCTCCTAATTCAAGGATCGAAACATCATGTGTTCCTCCACCAAAATCAAATACTACTATTTTTTGGTCAACTCCCTTTTTATCTAATCCATAAGCTAATGCAGCAGCAGTTGGCTCATTGATAATTCTTTTGATTGCTAATCCAGCAATTTCACCAGCTTCTTTCGTTGCCTGTCTTTGTGAATCATTAAAGTAAGCAGGAACTGTAACTACAGCCTCTGTAACTTCTTGCCCAAGGTAGTCTTCTGCAGTTTTCTTCATTTTTTGAAGGATCATTGCAGAAATTTCTTGAGGAGTATACTTTCTATCCTCGATTAAAACACGCGGCGTATTGTTATCTCCTTTAACTACTTCATAAGGCACTCTTCCAACCTCTTTACTTACATCATCAAAAGATGATCCCATAAAACGCTTGATTGAGTATATTGTTTTTGTTGGGTTAGTAATTGCTTGACGTTTTGCAGGATCACCTACCTTACGCTCACCACCCTCTACAAATGCCACTATAGATGGCGTTGTTCTTTTTCCTTCTGAGTTTGCGATAACTACTGGCTCATTTCCTTCCATTACAGAAACACAAGAGTTCGTAGTACCTAAATCAATTCCGATTATTTTTCCCATGACTATTATTAACTATTAAACTTTAATTTCAATTTTGATACTAAGCTCTAGTCAATCTCTGTGCCAATAGAATTTTAGTTGTTTTTTATGACAGTTTTGTCATTTCATTAATACATGCGGCAGAGTATGATGTCGATTTGACAGTCAAAATGTCAGAAAACTGACAAATTAATGAATTAATCCATTGATTGATAAGAATTCTCGCTCATTTCCAACAGCGTTTCGTATTGTTCAGGAGTTAAATCCGAATGATAATAGCCAATTGGATTAACTTTTTTACCGTTTTTAATAACTTCATAATGCAAATGAGGCCCCGTAGACTTTCCTGTAGACCCTATTAACCCGATTAATTCTCCACGCTTAACCTTTTGTCCTTGCTTCACTTTAAAAGCACTTAAATGGGCATATCTTGTTTTGTAGCCGAAGCCATGATTAATTACAATCGACTTTCCATATCCCCACCGCTTTCGTTCAACGAGCTCAACAACACCATCACCAGTCGCATACACATCAGTCCCGCGGGGAGCGGTGAAATCCATCCCTGTGTGCATCCGTCTTGTTTTATATATCGGGTCAATTCTAAAACCAAATCCTGATATCCTTTTCTTTAAATCCGTATTTCGAACAGGCTGAATTGCTGGGACGCAAGCTAAAAGCTTTTCTTTGCCTTTTGCTAATTCTAATAATTCTCTAAACGAAATACTTTGAGCATTCAACCTTTTCTCGAGTTTATCTATCTGTTGAGACGTAGATTTAATTAACTCACCATTTGTCATTCTCGATAAGTACGCATATTTCTCACTACCACCAGTTCCCATTTGTCTTAATTCATCAGGAAACTTCTCAGCATATAGAGCAGCGCGGTACAAATCTTCATCTCTACTTTCAATTACATCAAGCACTTTATTTGCCAATGCAATATCTTCCTGAATTCTTTTGAGCTCTTTAGCATTTGCTTTAAGTTCAGACTGCAATTGCTTCTCTTTAGGAGAATTGATTCTTTTTGTAAAAAAGAAGGCTAAAATCAACCCAAACACTATACTTGGAGCCATCCAAAAGAGCACGCGTAATATCTTTTTACCTAAGGAAACGTTTACCGTTTCATAAGACAAAGATTCTGGATTATACCTATACTTCTGTTTAGACATAAGTCAAAACTACAAAGAAATTGAGGTAATTCAGTCTATTTAACAAAATCTTTAAGACCTTTTAACTCTTCCGAATTCGGGTTCAAGCAGATATAATATTTATCTCCAACCTCCCTTATCTTTGAATAAAACGAATCACTCGTATTTAATCCATTATAAATCCCTTTATAACCAATCGCTGCAAAATTATTTCCACCTTGCTTTTCAAGTAACTTAATTCTATCGATGAACACCTGTGTTCTTTCAATCTCAGAAACACTTCTTGCAGGAATAGTTGATCCATAGATGAAATTCCATTTCCATTGAAAATCTGGTTCAACAGCATAAATATACTGAACCTTTCTTTCCCGACAAAAGCTATATAGTTTATCAACTAACTCCATTTCATTCAAGTCAGTCTTATACCAATCTCGACGATGATTACCTCCAACTATGGACATACTCACGAACAGAAATACAACTAACCAGTATTTTTGACCTAACGGTTTTCTAATCAATAAATACAACAATAAAAACATCCCGCCAGTATATAACCCAATCCAGTATCGCGGCGCTGGTAATCTCATTCCAGACACAACAAATAAATAAAAAGCACTCATAGCAATAAATAAGAACGCGACTTTTTTAGAATCATCCCAGTATTTAATCACAACAACAGTCAATAATACGAGAAAGGAAATTAAGGCTGTAAGAATCAGAGACATCAACCAAATTGGGCTTTTAAATGCAACAGTAAAAAAATGATAATTCGAAAAAGCACTTATCAAATCGCCAAGATGATAAGTTAATTGATCAAATTGAGATTGTACACCCAGATTTAATTCTGGCTTAAACCAAACTGGATTATCAATAAAAAACAATCTACATATTACAATGATCAATACAGCTGAAGTAACAAAAACGAGCTGCTGCCTACACAGTTTACTGTTAGAAAACAACCAAGAAGTTAGAACGGGAAGAAATCCAAGAAGAATTAATATTTGAGACTCATAAGCAAGGCCCGCAACCCCACCTGCAATAAAAGCCCATTTATAGTTAAATTCCTTTATTTGACTAATGTAAAAGAGGATTGAAATGCAAAAAAAAGCTGTCACATAACCTCCCCTAGCGAACATACCCCATAAATACCAAGCTGGAAAGGAGGCCATAAACAACCCAACAAAGACCATTTTCTTTCGAGGCGTACCGATTTTCTGGAAGGTTTTTAAAACTAACGACCCTCCAAAAGAAAATAACAACAGCCCTCCAAATCTTAATACCCAAACACCTGTACCCAGGATCTTAAGCCATAAAGCCACGCTTGTGCTTTCAAGCAAAGCGAAACCGTAATTCTGACCAAGAAAATAAACAGTGAACTTCCCCTTTAACAATTGTTGCCCCATAATTCCAACAACCCCCTCATCTCCATCCAGAAAATTCATATTAGATAATAAATGGGGTAATCTCAGAATTAAACATAGGGAGAAGAACACCCCAAATATTACTAAGAAGTTAATGCTTGATACTGACTTTTGACTTCCTAATTGTGCCATAATGAATAGTACAAATCTTTCAATTGATTCAGCATCAAAGTTAAAATTAAGTTTCAATATTAGCTCTTACCTCAACTTGACTTCAAATAAGCATTCAGTCTATCCAAAATATAATGACTGATAATCATAAACAAAAAGACAAAAAGACTAAATTTGTGCAACGATTTTTAGAACAAACATAACAATAGACCATGACTATTTCCGAGATACGCCAGGCATTTTTCGATTACTTCGAATCAAAAGGACATGATATAGTTCCTAGCGCACCAATGGTAGTAAAGAATGACCCTACATTGATGTTCATTAATGCAGGAATGAATCAATTCAAGGATTACTTTTTAGGTAATGCCGTGCCTAAAAATCGTCGTGTAGCCAATACTCAAAAATGTTTGCGTGTTTCTGGAAAACACAATGACCTGGAAGAAGTTGGTGTTGATACCTACCATCATACCATGTTTGAAATGCTAGGGAATTGGTCTTTTGGCGACTACTTTAAGGAAGAAGCTATCGGTTGGTCTTGGGACTTATTAACGCATGTTTATAAAATCCCGGTAGATCGCATATACGTTACCGTATTTGAAGGTGATACGGAAGATGGCGTACCCGTAGATCAAGAAAGTATTGATATCTGGAAGAAATACATTAGTGAAGACAGAATCATCTTAGCTGATAAAAAAGATAACTTCTGGGAAATGGGGGATATTGGACCTTGTGGACCTTGTTCAGAAATCCATGTTGATTTAAGATCTGAAGATGAAAGAGCACGTATTGATGGTAAATCATTGGTCAACGAAGATCATCCTCAAGTAATAGAAGTTTGGAATAATGTATTCATGCAATTCAATCGAAAAGCAAATGGATCTTTAGAGCCATTGCCAGAAACACATGTGGATACTGGAATGGGACTTGAGCGTTTGGCTATGGCACTTCAAGGAAAACAATCTAACTACGATACGGACTTATTCCAAACGCTTATTAAACACATGGAGCAAGTTTCAGGTGTTGAATATGGTAAGCAGGAAGCAACGGACATTGCATTGCGCGTTATTGCGGATCACGTTCGTGCAATTGCTTTCTCTACGGCTGATGGACAACTTCCTTCAAATACTGGAGCTGGTTATGTAATCCGAAGAATATTGAGAAGAGCTGTTCGTTACGGCTACCAAACATTAGGATTAAAAGAACCGTTTTTGTGCGACTTATTTATTGTTCTTGTTGATTTAATGGGAGAAACTTTCCCAGAGATAAAACAACAGCAAGATCTAGTTTACAAAGTAATTCATGAAGAAGAAATTAGTTTTTTTAGAACATTAGAACAGGGAATCCGAAGAATGGATCTTGTAATCGCTAAGAATAAAGAAGCGAAAAAAGACACGATTGAAGGAGCCACAGCTTTTGAATTATATGATACTTTTGGCTTCCCATTAGATTTAATATCATTGATTGCACGCGAAAACGGATTGAAAATTGACAAGAATGGTTTTGATGAAAAACTAAAAATTCAAAAAAACAAATCTAGAGCAGCAACAGCAATTGAAACGGATGATTGGATTGAAGTAAGAGAAGATGCAGTTGAAGAATTTGTTGGTTACGATTTACTTTCTACTTCAGTTAAGATTGTTAAATACAGAAAAGTAAGCCAAAAGAAAAAAGATTTTTTTCAAGTAGTATTCAATTTAACCCCTTTCTACCCAGAAGGCGGTGGACAAGTAGGAGATACTGGATTTATCGAAGTTAATGGAGTAAAAACATCTGTATTCGACACAAAGAAAGAGAACAACCTTATCATTCATTTAATGAAAGAAATGCCTTCAGATGTAAATGCAACATTCACTGCAAATGTAAGTAAGGCTAAACGTAAGGCCTCTGCTAACAATCATTCTGCTACACATCTCTTGCATCATGCATTAAGGACTGTTCTTGGCGACCATGTTGAACAGAAAGGATCTTTAGTAAACGCAGATTACTTAAGATTTGATTTCTCCCACTTCTCCAAGGTAACTGATGAGGAATTAGATCAAATTCAAGAACTCGTTTCATCTAGCATTCGTGCAAACATTGCACTGGAGGAAAAGAGAAATACACCAATTGAAATTGCCCAAGAAATGGGAGCAATGGCTTTATTTGGTGAAAAGTATGGAGATACTGTCCGTGTAATTAAATTTGGTGACTCAGTGGAGCTATGCGGAGGAACACACGTTCAAGCTACAGGAGAAATCGGATTATTCATTATTACTTCAGAAGGATCAGTTGCGGCTGGCGTAAGAAGAATTGAAGCAATCACTTCAGAAAAAGCCATAGCCTATTATACAAATAAAGCATCTAAATTAGATGAAGTTAATGCTGCACTGAAGAACCCAAAAGATGTTGTCAAAGCGGTAAATGATTTACTGACTAAAAACACCTCATTGATTAAGGAATTAGAACAATTTCAAAAGGAAAAAACAAAGACGGTTAAGGCTGGATTAAAAGATGCGATCAAGCCTTACAATGGAATTAACCTTTTATCTGAAATAGTTGAATTAGATGGTGGGTCGATTAGAGATATTTTATACCAATTGAAAGGTGAACACGATAATTTTCTCGGCGTAATAGGCGGGAAAGACGCTGGTAAATGTACTTTAAGTATCATTGCTTCCGATAACCTCGTTAAAGAAAAAGAAATTCACGCCGGAAATATCATTCGCGAAGTGTCTAAGCATATCCAAGGAGGCGGTGGAGGACAACCATTCTTTGCAACTGCAGGTGGAAAAAACCCAGCAGGATTGGAAGAAGCTATTGCAGCTGTATTAGAGAAATTATAATTTTAAAATTTTGATTGATATAGAAATAATAAAGGCGTTCAATTAATTGAACGCCTTTATTATTTCTTGACAGATAAACTCTGACGCTTTTCCGTCTCCATACATATCCATAAATTCATAGAGCCTTCCTTTTTTTAAGAACTCATTTGCTCCATTGACAATTTTATTGTAATCTGACCCTGTCAAAATAGCATTACCACTCTCCAGTAATTCAATCCAAGGAGTTTCATCCAGCATAATTAAACAAGGCTTCTTTAAGAAGTATGCTTCTTTCTGAACTCCACCTGAATCAGTAATTACCAAATCAGAATTTTCTTCTAATTCTATCATTTCTAGAAAAGAAACGGGCGGAATAATTCTTAGTCGTTCATTATTAAGTAAAGGACCTAATTCAGGTTGATTATCTAGCCTATTTTTCGTTCTTGGGTGAAGCGGTAAAACAATTGTCTTTCCATGACTATCAATAAGCTGATTTAATGCTTTTAAAATGCTTTCAAGTGTCTCATTTTGATCAACATTACTTGGTCTATGCATTGTCGTAAGAATATAATTCTCTTTTGGCAAATCATATTTACTAAAAATTGAATCGAGTCGATTCTTAATCTTTTCTTTATAAAACAATGTATTGTCATACATAATATCTCCGCAATGAAAAACCCCTGGATTATCCAAACTAATTACATCTCCATTCTTCTTATGCTTCAAACCTTCAATTTCTAAAGATTTAATCCCAGCGATAGAAGGAACGAAAAGTAAAGAAGACATATGGTCACAAACTAAACGATTCACCTCTTCGGGGAAGCGTTTATTATAACCTCTCACTCCTGCCTCAACATGAATAATTGGAATATGTAATTTGATTGCAACTAAACAAGCAGATAAAGTTGAATTAGTATCACCATATAATAGTATAGCATCTGGCTTTTCCTCTAAGACAACCTTTTCAATTTCAATCATCATGTTCGCAGTTTGTAGCGCATGAGAACCTGAACCAATATTGAGGTTATACTTTTCCTTTGGAATTTGCAGTTCATTAAAGAAAACATTAGACATTGAAGAATCATAGTGCTGTCCAGTATGAACAATTATTTCTTCAATTTCATCACTAAAGGATGTATTAACAGCTCTACTAATTGCAGCCGCTTTAATAAATTGAGGTCTTGCCCCAATAACTGTAACTAACTTAATCATTTTAGTCTTTCTTATTTCCTTGTAATACTTCAGCCATTTTACGCGTTAATTCATAACCTGAAAAACGCTCAATATTCACCGAGTTCACATTGTTTTTTTTCTCTAAATAGAGATTGAACATTGTAAGCAAAGAATCCTTTATTGCCTTACCATCATCAAAATCACAGCAATAACCAGCATTGCATTGTTCAATAATATCCGCCGCATCTCCATAAGATGGTGCTAATAATAACACTGGCCTTTTCGACTTCAGGTATTCGAATAATTTTCCTGTCAATACAAATGCTGCATTTTCTATTCTATCAATCGGAAGCAACAACACTTGAGCCCCAAAAAGATACTTTTGCGTTTCTTCAAAAGGAATATAGTCGATTTTATTCAAATTATTATTCAATCCAAAATTGACAATGGATTCCAAGACATTAGGTGCCACATTTCCAATTAAACGTATTTCAAGACGCTCTTTAAACAATACATTATCTTTACAAAGAGTCGCAAGTTGCTCCCATAAGTCGTTACAATTTCGATTCTTTAGAAAACTACCGATATGCACAATTGTAAACTTTTCATCTAATTCAATTGGAGTGCTCGCATCATCCGCTTTCTTTTCATATCCATTATAGATAATCTTACTTTCAACATTATAATTACCCTTGAATTCATTGAACATCGTTTTTCCGACCACAACAACTTCATCCGCGTTCATGATAACCTTTTTTTCTAATCGAGCATGTTTCTTTTTAGCAAATTCTGTTAAGAACATATCATCCATATAATCCATGGAAGTCCACGGATCCCTGAAATCGGCAATCCAATGAATATCGTGTTTCTTCTTAAGGTTTTCAGCAATCAGGTGCAATGAATGAGGAGGACCAGTAGAAACAACAGCATCAAAACCTTCCTTTTCTAATATCGGATTTAGAAACCTGATAGACGGCTTAATCCATAAAAACCTGGCATCTGGAATAAAAAAGTTTCCTCGAATAAACCATACTAACTTTTGAAAAAATGATCTATTTGATCCTTTCTGCTGTTGCAAGTTGTATAGCTTATTATCCTTCCGAACTCTCTTAGGTGAAAGCTTCGCGAATAAATTATTGACTTCCCGAATTTTACGCTTGTAAACTTTAACATCACAAGGAATTTCATTAACTAATGAAATATCTTCAAGTGCATAACTTGGACTTTCTGGAGCATATATAACTGGCTCCCATCCAAAAGACCTAAGATGCTTCACGAATCTAACCCATCGTTGTACTCCTGCTCCACCACTTGGCGGCCAATAATAAGTGATAATTAGAACTTTCTTCATTTAGAACCTTTAATTCAAACGGTCCAAAAAGAACCATTCAAAGATAAGATTAAAGAAAAACAAACCCAATAAACTCTTCGATTTATAAACCTAACTGAATTTAGCACAGTCCAAATACGAAATCGAATGCTAAAATTCCTCATAGGAAGTAGCCAGACTCATAAAATATAATCCATATTGAAGCTGAATTGCGTTCTTTCAACATGCAAATTCCCGGAGAAATTAACCACATAATAACGGACCACATTTATGATTTATTCTCATATCCAACTCAAAATACTCTGGATAATTTAGCCAACGAAGGGTTTAGAAATTTTGAAGAATTGTTGAATGCTTGTTTCGGACAACGGTGGATTACAGAAAGAAGCATTCTTCAATCAAAAGCACTGTATTATTGCTAGAACGGAAACTGAATGGATTGAACTCTTAGAACACGGATACGCCAAAATTATTGGAAGTAGCAGTCGTGATATGCTTGAAACTTATGCGAACTATAAAAAATCAACGTTGGACTTTTTTACGCCTCTTTATGGAAATGGTGTTGGGGATAAAATTCATGCTGCAATGTTAGCATTATTAGAAAAGTAATACGTTTACTCAAATTAAGTATCTCTGCTTATCTAAGCACTATATTCTCGCGTTCCTGAACCTAATTTACATTCAGTTGTAATTGATATTAAACACATCAAAATTATGAGGTATTTATTGAGTATAACCTTCATTTGTTCTATCCTAATTAGCGTAGCAAGAACTGAGGAATCCTTGCCCCAGATTATGTTAGTTAAATCTCAAAAAGATCAAAACTTAAGTTACAACCAAGCTTTGTACATCTTTGAGTTTAAAGGGATTTATGATTCAAAAATGGAAAGGTACATCGATTATAGTATTGATGGAAAAGCAGACCGTCAACAACTTTCAAAGCATAATGTACTTCGAGTTTTAACCACTCCTGGAAATCATAAATTTCAATTCTATTATGATGAGAACCACTATGAGATCTATACAGACACTTTATCCATCAAAGCTATGCATGCTAATTCATATGCTGTTCATTTCGAATCTGCTGAAACGATGATTATGTCTGAGAAACCAGTTTTATATCTATATCCAAAACAAAAGACAGATGTGACTGTTAAACTAGACATAAAGGGAGAACCTCTTTATTTATATCCTGCTTACAATGACGGCTGGGACTTTACAGCAACACCAGAAGGAGAGCTTCAATTTGGCAATGACACTTACAACTATTTGTTTTGGGAATCAGAGAATAAAGGGAGGTTTTCTATGAAAACGGATCGTGGATTTAGCGTAAAAGGTTCCGAAACAACAATTTTTCTGGAAGAAATACTTTCGGAAGCGGGATTCAACTCAAAAGAAAAGGCAGACTTCATAACCTATTGGGCGCCGCGTATGATCAATAATGAATATAACCTTATACACTTCGAATTCAATAAGGAATGTAATCAATATGCAGAACTTGACATTAATCCAAAACCAACTGAAATTTATAGAATTTACATGTCTTGGCAAAAATCTAATGCTCCAATTAAAGTAATAAATCAAGTAATTCCTCGAATGAAACGAATAGGATTTAGCGTGCTTGAATGGGGAGGTCAAGAATTCAAACAGCCGTTAAGAAAAAGTAGAAACATTTAATACTCAAAAGCGTTTATTGATTTTTCCTTATATTGCGTCCGATTAAATAATTGTAGCTCATAGTATTACCTTGGAATCATGAAATATAGAATGCTGTCTTTACTGTCAATTATACTTGTGCTTTCTATCAAAAGTATGGAGATTTCTGCGAAAGATTATCACGAGCTTCGAATTATGGTAAACGCGATACCTCCCAGTCCATATGCTCCTCAAATTGTTCCATTAATACTTGAAAACGAACTTGATAGTATCGTTTACCAGTTGGCTCAGGCTAATGGAATTAAAGAACGATATATTGGTCAGAATGACACCATTAACAGCGAATTTATTGCGTATGAAAAACTTAAGGATTTAGCTACTGAAGAAGACTTAAACGGTTTACTTTTACACGATTCTCCGATAGTTAAAGTATATGCTTATCGGGCACTGTTAGTAAATGAAATGGATATGAACTGTGATGTTGAAACCGCTCTTTTTTTAGACACAACATGTTTAGATTGGTATCTGGATGAAATTCCAACGGCCAGTACTGTAGGAGAAATGGTTCAAGTTCCTTTCCAAGAATAATTGGGCGTTTTAACAGGCTATCCATTATGTCTTATAAATAAAAAGGATACCATTACTATCCTTAACGCAATTTGAAACTTTCCCTATTCTGTCTCCTTAATCAACAACCTTTTCTCGGTCAATGACCCTAGGAATTCGATTAGATCTTTCATTTCATCACCATTGATATTAAACCCTTTTATTTCTTTAGATTGATTTACATGTTTCGATCCTCCTTTCGCATAATTTAGAATCACTTCTTCAAGCGTTTGAACTGATCCATCATGCATATATGGATAAGTCAACGCAATATTTCTGAGCGAAGGGACTTTAAATTTACCAATATCCTTACTGGAATGAGTAATCAAGGCTCTGCCAGAATCTAAATACACTTCGTGCAATCCATTATTTTGAAATGAATAGTTGCTAAAATCGAAGCCACTATGGCAAGCAGTGCAATTCAGTTCATCAGAAGAGAACAAATTAAACCCTCTTTTGGCACTCATTGAAATGGAGTCAACGCCACCCTTCATGTAATCATCGAAACTTGAGTTTTTACTAATTAATGCACGCTGAAAATTCGCGAGCGCTTTTTGAATAATCTCAATTGAAACGGATTCACCATATGCTTGCTGACTCATCTCTTGATACATGGGGATAGCAGCAATTCTTTTCGCGACTTCTTCTGGGTTTAAATCAAATTCTCTATGATCGTTTATTGGACCAAGAACTTGATCTTCAAGTGTAGCAAACTTACCGTCTTTCATTAATGATGGATGAAAACCGACGTTAAACAAAGAAGGAGTATTTCTCGTTACTTTTAGTCCTTCTATCCCCTCGCCGACTTTTAAATGATCCGCAAAGGCTTGAGAGATCAAATGGCAAGATTGGCAACTAACGGAGCGATCTCTGGAAAGTAAAGTTTCAAAGAATAAACTCCCTCCAAAATTGATAGAGGCATCCGTTAATGGATTGTCCACAGGGTACTCAACTTCTGGGAATTTCCAAAGTTGATTTTGCCCGTTTGATTTTAATAGGAAAAGTCCGATAATTAATGCAGCGAAGAGAAAAACAAATAATTTAGAATGATACATCAAATTGATTTCTACTTAAGGTATCCATTCCCCCAAAATAAGAGGTCAAACTAAACTCGGGAATACTCAGAAATCTTGGAATGCTAAAAAGGGTATTCTAAAAAGAACGCCCTTAATTAAGATAGGAAAAGAACTATTCTTTACCCCATGCCATTTTCCACATAGAAAATGAACCAATCCAAAGAATCAATCCTATGACTGCGCCTCCTGATTCACCATCACGTATTGCCGAGTGAGCCGCGAAAGCAAGCAACAAATTGAATAAAAATCCAGCATACGCGAAAGTGGTTATAGTCTTGTTGAACTTTGTAAGTATCATTACAACTCCCAAAATTTTCGCTATTGCCAAAGGAATCACAATCCATTTAGGAAACCCGAAACCTGTGAACAATCCTTTGATCTCTTCTGTATTAAACAAATACATACCCGCCGACATCAACATTAATGCAGCTAATAATCCTGTGAATATCCAGTGTATAACCTTAAACTTTTTCATCTTCCTCCTTGTATCTACCTGTTAATTATTTACCGAGGTAAATATATAGATAGTAATTAAAATAAACGCAATTATTTTAACTAAAAATTTATGCTTTAGCTCCTGGGTTCGCGAACATCACAACCTCATCCGCAGTAATTACATCACCTCCAAGGATAATTAGGCGTTCAATAATATTTCTAAGTTCGCGAATATTTCCGGTCCAGTTTGTTTTCTGAAGAGCCAAGAGGGCTGCATCATCGAATGATTTTCGTGCAACACCATGCTCTGCACACACCATTGTTAAAAAGTGATTTGCCAAAAGTGGTATATCATCTCTTCTGTCATTCAACGAAGGAACATGCAATAAAATAACCGCCAAACGATGATATAGATCTTCACGAAAGTTACCTTCATCAATCTCATTCCTGAGGTTTTTATTCGTTGCTGCAATAACTCGTGCGTTTACTTTTATGTCTTTTTCTCCACCAACACGTTGAATCACATTTTCCTGGAGCGCTCGTAATACTTTCGCTTGAGCACTGGCCGACATATCACCAATCTCATCTAAAAACAACGTTCCACCCGAAGCTAATTCAAACTTCCCTTTCTTTTGCTTTACAGCGGACGTAAATGCACCTTTCTCATGCCCAAATAATTCACTTTCGATTAATTCAGCTGGAATTGCAGCACAATTAACTTCAATGAAAGGTTGACCTTTCCGTTCACTTAAATCATGAAGCGATCTTGCCACCAATTCCTTCCCTGTTCCATTCTCTCCTGTCACTAAAACACGGGCATCTGAAGGCGCAACCTTCTCTATCATTTCTTTAATCTTGATGATACCTTCCGTTTCACCAATAATGGAAGAACCTTTGAATTTCTTTACAGTCTTTCGAAGCACTTTCTTTTCTTCAATAAGAACTGTCTTATCTTTAGCATTTCTAATTGTTACAAGAATTCGGTTAAGATCCAGAGGCTTCTCAATAAAATCAAATGCGCCTTTCTTTATCGCTTGAACAGCAGTTTCAATATTTCCGTGACCACTTATCATGATTACCGGAGTTTCCACTTTTGCTTTGATCAAACCTTCAAGAACTTCCATTCCATCCATTTCAGGCATTTTTATATCACAAAATATGATGTCGTACGTCTCAGCTTTCGCCTTGTCCAATCCTTGTTTCCCATTCTCGGCTTCATCCACTTCAAACTCTTCGAATTCAAGGATTTCGCGCAAAGCTCTTCGGATTGCTCTTTCGTCGTCAACAACTAATATTTTACTCATTTGAATCTATTTTTGTTAAAGATAATTATTTGATAAAAACTCCGCCTAGAATTAAGCATTGAGAATAATTTTTAATCATTCAAAACCCCCTCTTTCAATGAGAAAGATGAAACATATATTGTTTTAATTCCGAAGTGATTAATTACCCATAACATTTTGACAGCAGCAATTGGAAGCATTCTTTTACGAATTTTAGCGATCCAGTCATTATCTAATCGATCTTTTAGGCTAGAAGTTATGATCCATTCCAGTATTTTTATAACCTCATCGAATGGCAATTCTATTGCTTCTGCGCCTTCTGGGAAAGAGCGTTGATAAATCATCTCATATATGGTCTCAAAACTGCCAGATGAACCAACTAGAATACTTGCAGAAACATTGGAAAAAAAACTATTTTTCTCATCTTCTAAAAACTGAACAATTCTTTTAATCCCATCATTTGAGAATTCTTCCGGACGATTTAAAGCTTGAAAAATTCGAGATACTCCAATATCTAAACTTGTTTTTTCTTGCAATCCATTTTCATCTGCTGCAATAAACTCTGTGCTTCCACCTCCAATATCCATCACAATGGAAGGTTTTTTAAAGTCATAGCCCCATTTTACACCTTTATATATAAAATCTGCTTCTTTGTAACCAGAAATAATACTAATTTCAAAACCGAGTTCAGCCTTTGTGAAGTACAATAAATCTCCACTGTTTGACGAATCTCGTAAAGCGGATGTACCAATAGCAAATATGATTTTAACATTATGATTATCACATTTATTCTTGAATGTTCTGAGCGTTTCTTTGGCCCTTGCAAGTGCATCCGGCGCAATCAAACCTTTATTGATCCCTCCCATGCCAAGTAAAACCGCCTCTTTATCCGAATAAATAACATTCAACTGGCCATTATTCACTTCTGCGATTAACAAGTTAAACGTATTTGTACCCAGATCTATAACTGCCTTACGCATGATTCTATGATTTTCTTAACCATTTAAAGAGATGTCGCAATCGGACTCTATGCCCAAATTGAAGGATTCCATTTTTATACAATCGAGATGCTATTGCTAACATCATAAATGCTGATATTACTAGAATAATAAATGTCAAGTATATCTCATAAACGTGTCCAGGCCCATAATACCCTTGTGCAAGCTTTACCATAACAACAACTGGAGAAGTAAATGGTATATAGCTCAGAACATCAGCCATTGGACTTTCAGGAAAATTTAGTACGTAATAACCACCATAAAGTGCAAAGCAAAGTAAGAATATTAATGGAAGTATAAACTGTTGCCCATCACTTTCAGACCCCATAGTTGCGCCAACTGCGGCGAACAAAGCACCATAAAATACATAACCAGCAATAAAGAACAAAATAAAGAATGTAGTCATGTTCACAAAATGAACTCTATTGTAAACCAATTCAACAAACTGATTATACTCTCTCGCTGCAAACATTTGCTCTTGATATGTTTGATCACCTGCTCGAATTGTCAATTCTTTAACATTCATGTTTGCTGCTTCCAACATATCGGGAAATAAAGTCTCTCGCATGAAATACAAACCTACTCCAATTATAATAATCCAGATTATGAACTGGACCAAAGCCGATAGCCCTACACCTAGGATCTTACCAATCATTAATTCATTTGGAGAAACAGATGCCAACAAAACTTCAACAATTCGATTACTCTTCTCTCTGGAAACAGACCTCATAATAGTCATTCCGAATAGAAAAATAAAAGTAAAAATAACTACTCCATAAAAGAAACCTACCCAACCAGATAAATCTGAAGACTCTTCATTTGGATCATACACATCCCTAAAATTAACAGTCAATGGTTGTTTTATCTTTCTAAATTCTTTCAATGATAAAGATGTAAACTCCTTTACCATAACCTCTTCCAACCTTCGTTCAAAATGATACTGAACCCTTGTCTGCATTCTAATTGATGGCTTTTCTCTAAAAAAGACAAAACCAATCTTATTTGAAAGCACTTTCTCATTTACCTCCAACAGAGCATCATAAGATTGATACTTTTTAGCATCGGCAAACTCTTCCATTTCAATGTACCCATCAGCGAATGCATATGATATAGCTTTATCTTCACCCGACATAATCTTATTACTCATTATCCCTGTTGGGTCTGCAATGAGAACGTTCCAGTGCTGTTTTGACTGGCCACCGAAGGCAAACATCAAATAAATTAACCCTAAGATAATTAGAGGTCCTAAAAATGAAAACAAGACAAAAGAACGAGCTCCCATTCTTTCTTTCCATTCTCTAACAGCAATTAACATACTATTCTTCATCTTACTCGGCTTCTTTAGGTTGAACTAAATCAATAAATACATCCTGCATAGTTGGCAAAACTTCCCACGCTGCTTCAATTTGAACTTGCCCTATTAATACTCTGAGTAAATCTTCAAATGAGTTATCTCCTCTCATTTTAACACGAACGACAAAACGGTCATCACCTAAAACATCTTTATCATGAACTTCAAATCCTGTCCAAAGAGCATTTACAAATGAAATCATATTTCCTTTAAATCGAACAGCATATAAGCCCATTTTACGATCGCTCTGAAGTTCAGAAATTGAACCTCCTGCAATTTTCTTAGAGTTATGAATCAATGCTGCGCGATCGCAAATTTCCTCAACACTCTTCATATTATGAGTTGAAAGCATTATTGTTTTACCTGCAGCTCTCATTTCAAGCAATTCATGCTTAATCAATTCGACGTTTAATGGATCAAAACCGCTGAATGGCTCATCTAAAATCAAGAACTTAGGTTCATGTAAAACCGTACAAACAAACTGTACTTTCTGCGCCATTCCTTTAGAAAGCTCTTCAATCCTTTTCCTTCTCCAATTATTAATTTCAAAACGATCAAACCAATAATCAATCTTGGTCATTACATCTCTTTTCGAAAGCCCTCGCAGCCTTCCTAGGAAAATAGCATGAGCTTCAACTGTCATGTTTTTATATAACCCTCGCTCTTCTGGCAAATATCCAATTTGAGTCAAATGCGCTTCCGTCATCAAATCTCCATCAAAACGAATTGACCCGGAGTCTTGTTCTACGATTCGATTAATAATTCTAATTAAAGTTGTTTTACCCGCTCCATTTGGACCAAGCAAACCAAATACTTCTCCTTTATTCACCTTAAAAGAAACCTCATTTAATGCCTCTTTCCTGAAAAAGGATTTACTTATATTCCTTACTTCTAACATTGAATTCATTCTGATGTGAAGTTAATAAAAATGAAGCTGAAATATACGGCTGAATCTTTATTGATTCATGCGCCAAAACAGATTTGGATTGCTTGTTCTAATATTTTTGCTTGTACCCCTCGTTTTTCGACTTTTAAACTATGCTGCTTTTAGCTAATCATCGAACTCATTTTTCGGAATAAATTGAATATATATATCTATCTTAAATCGTTTGGAAGTTCTAAATCAAACTAAGTTGACAAAGGAGATTCGATTCGATATAAACCATCAGCCATCTGACCATACAAAAACCTAATTGTCAAGTATCAATATACCGTTTCAATTTGCAGTCTCATTTGCGCATAATTTATCTCCGAAAATAATTTTTCACGAACTTCTTGAATGCTTAAGAAAGCATCTTTTACATATACGTCCCAAATAGGCCCCATCCAAATCCATTTATTCAAACTTGTTAGAAAAACTGAATAAATCACATAACAATCCTCAAATCCCTCTTTCTTTGGAATAGATAAGACATAACCAGATTTGAAACCCAAGGAATAGAAAACAAAAGGTACAACGAATCATAATCGCTTATTTACTTTAGGCAAAAACCAAAATCAATCCAATCGGTACAAATAGTTTAAGATCTTTTTTAACCTAATTCAACTTTTGATCAAGAAAGGTATCATTAAACTGCGCATTTTACAAAAAGTAATAACGGCAGTAATAATTTGTACTCAAAAAATTTCTTTAATGAATTACAATTTTTTCAGCACAATTATTATTCTGAACAAAATAGAGTCCTTTTTCAAGGTTTCTGACATCAAGAATTAAAACACTTTGATCTTCAAATACATTAATAGCGTTCAAATCTATTTTTTTACCATCAAAACTAGACAAAACTAGACCAAACTTATTTTCACCTTTAATCGTTAAATAGTTATTAGCCGGATTCGGGTAAATCTTCCATTGTGAACTTGATTTTGATTCTAAGTAGACAACATCAGAGAATGTAGATTTGCCATCAAAGTCTATTTGCTCATATTGATAGTAGTGGTTTAAGTGAGGGCGCACTGAACTATCATAAAACTCATAATGTAAAACCTCTGATGAATTTCCATTACCTGGAATTACTCCAATTGGAATAAAAGAAGAATCATTTGACATCCGATATATAACAAACTCAAGATTATTCTGTTCTGAAAAAGTTTCCCAACTCAAAAAAGCACCCTCCATATCTTCAGCCCATTCAGCTCTTAGGTTGTGTGCATCAACAGCTAAGTTTGAAATCACATGCGTAACCTCAATTGGGTCATCAAGTGTTAAATTAGCATCAACTTCGTTTAATAAAGTTGAAACAGTATTGGTATGATCAGCTCCAGCGGCCGAATTATCGGGAGTTAAAGTAAGTTCTAACTTTGCAATCTCCCCTGCGCTTAAAGTTCCGACGCTCCATTCATTTGAATTCCAGACTCCTTTATTAAGTGAAACAGATACAATTGAAAATCCCGGCGGAATATTTTCTGAAATAATTACTCCTGTTAAGTCATGGACACTATTATTTTTAGCTTCTACTGTATAGGTCGTATTTTCTCCAACATGGATCGGATCATTATCGTCAACTTTTGAAATTTGTAAATCATAATCACAATAAAACAAAGACTCTATTCCTGAAGAATAGCTGCAGGTTCCTTTCGTAACCAACAAAGAATAATCTCCAATGGAAGCAGGGGTGTAATTAAAACTATTGGCTCCAGAAATATCACTACCATCGTGCACCCATTGATAGGCATCAAATGTACCTGATAGCTCTTGAATTGTTCCTCCAGGAAAACATCCTGTACCAACAATTTCAAGCTCAACATTGGGCGCCGTATCAAAGCCTGAAAAATACCCCCCTAATCCAGCAGCAGATCCATGACTCATAAAAACCCCCACCGCTATATTTCCCGTAGAAATAACACTTACTTCTCCGGACAGGTTATTCAAATAGAATGTTTTCCAATCTGATGTTCCCAAAACGGAAGAACTAGAAGGAAGCGCGATAACACCATTATCATCACTAACCACAATGTTTGAGTTTAAGGTTGAACTAGACGCTATTATAGTTATACCAGAAACACCCGAAACAAGACCGGCTATATCATCAATGGCAGATATCTCGTCTAATAAACTAGGTAACAAACAATTTAAAGGTGCGACAAAATTCATCCCACCTGTGTTCTGAGCCGATTGCCCAGCGATGGATTGGTAAGCATAAACTGGCTTGGAAGTCTCCACGTACATATTACCCCCAACAGAAGAAGTTGAATAATTACTTCCAGGTATTTCAACATAATCACCATCATTAATTGTAGTAAAATAAGTCCCTCCAACAAATACATCAGTATTAT
This sequence comes from Crocinitomicaceae bacterium, assembly GCA_022447585.1. Classification (GTDB taxonomy): domain Bacteria; phylum Bacteroidota; class Bacteroidia; order Flavobacteriales_D; family Crocinitomicaceae; genus UBA4466. The sequence continues at coordinate 149,676 of JAKVAR010000001.1, forward strand.
TCTCAACTCCTATTATTAATGGAAACTCTAGCGCATCAATTCCTTTTCCTCTAACAAAAACATATTCACGGCCAAGTTTTTCTATAGGTACAGACTGATCTATAGCAACATCTCTTGACTGCGCACCAAAAATAACCCCACAGTTTAACCCCCCAGAACTAACTACAATTGGTAAATTCGAAGTTACACTGGCACCAATCCATCCATCAATATTGGCAGCATTTGCCTCGGGGAGCGCCTCTAAGACGAAACTTTGCCCAGCGTCTAAAGAAATTGTCAGATTATTATCTAAAATTCCAGAAGCATTATTCTGAAGCCTAAATTCACAGGAAGTATTATAGCCAGAGATTTCAACTGTTGTGCCATTTTCGGTAGCCAGAATTCCTAAAACAGAATTAAGATGACCATTTTTTTGAGCTTTATTTGGTAACCCGCCCCATCTAAAATCAGTCCCTTTTGCCGAAGTCCCTTTAGATGTTAGAGATCCGGCTTGAGAAGAGGATCGTCCCCTATAATTAACGTAAAATTTGGCACCATTCGTTGACTCTATTCTTAATCCCGCATTACTTTGTACTACACCTACTTTATTTTTAGTAAGAAGTAAAATGTCATTATCACCATTCCCCGGATTATAAGTTTTGGGTGATCCCTTGGCTAACCCTGTAATTGTATGAAAAGGCGTAGCAGAAGATCCAAGATACAATTCAATAGTAAAAGGAGTTGATTCCGGTGTAGAAAAATAAACTCGTTGCTCGTTTATCGCTGCCGACGAATGCGCATTTCTAAGAGGCGGAAGATAATGTATACTATCTAACTGAGCATTCAAGCAGAACATATTTACAATGAATGAGACCATTATTAAAGTCCTCATATACCAGTGGTTAAATTCGAGTATCGTTTTCATAAAATGAATTTTCAATACACAATCAAGAATAACACCACTCAAACAAAACCAACACAAACAACTGTAAATCAGTTATTTAACTAAAAAACAGGTGAGAGTTGAAATTTCAAAACGGGACAAAAATTCCTATTTTGAAAATAAACTTATCAATACTTTTCCAATAGATTTAGACATACATGTTTGTCTAATAGAACTTGAGAAATCACCTAACTCGAAAAAGGCATAAAATTTGCGAATACGTTCAACATGAAAAGAACTCTTCCACCAATTGTTTCAGTCTTTTTATTCGCCTACTGCAATGCACAATCAGATGAAGCCAAAACAATAGAAAAACAACGTGTTGAATACAACATAAACCAAGAGGTTTCCGCATATTACTTAAAAAATAAGGGAGATGATACCCCAAGTATCTCGCAAGGTACAGTTTCAAATGGTAGGCTAATCAATGGCAAACTATTTCCTTTTTATGGTCCGAATTACACTTATTTTGATGAAAAAAGTTATTTAGCAGGAAGAGGTTTTATTCACTCATCTATTCGTGATATTGTTTTAGAATCATACCTACAACTTGAAATAAGCCAACCAAATCGTCATTTCTACATTATGGAATGTGCAAATCAACATGGAGGGAAAATCTACCCACATCGAACCCATCAAAACGGCACTAGTGTCGACTTTATGATGCCTAAATTACAAAATGGTAAACCTTACACTGATTTAGATCAATTAGGCAGCGATCATTACTGGTTGACATTTGATGACAATGGTAAATATGCAAAAGACCCATCAATTGAAATAGACTTTAATCTAATAGCAAAACATATACTATTGCTCAATGAACAAGCAAAAGAGATAGGATATAAAGTATCAAAAGTTATTATCAAGATAGAGTTTAAAGATGAACTTTTCGCTACTGAATATGGCAAGAAACTAAAAGAAAGTGAGATATATGTCGTTAGAAACCTAAGTCCACTAATCAACTCATTACATGACGAACATTACCATCTCGATTTTGCACCAATCCACAAATAATTTCAAGTATCTTTGCTCCGTCGAAAACAACTTCGTCAAGTAAAAATTATTGAATGTCTTTTTCAGAATTAGGTTTAGCACCTGCCCTACTTAACCTTCTAAAGAATCAGGAATACGAGAAACCATATCCGATTCAAAAAGATTCTATCCCTTCTATTATCGAAGGAAAGGATTTGCTGGGTATCGCAAGAACAGGCTCAGGAAAAACTGCAAGTTTTGTTCTACCAATTTTGACGAATCTTCAGTCTTCTGAAATCACTCAAAATAGACATATCAATGCTTTAGTTTTAGTTCCAACTAGAGAGTTAGCAACTCAGGTTCGCGATGTTTTTCATACGTTTTCCGTTGGTCTACCAAGCCCGATTAAAACAATGGCCGCATTTGGGGGAGCTTCAATCAATCCACAAATGAAAGCGATGCGGGGCGTAAATATCCTAGTGGCTACTCCAGGTAGATTAATTGAACTTTTAGAATCCAATGCTGTTCATTTATCATCGATTGAAACACTTGTTTTAGATGAAGCAGATAAGATGTTAAATCTTGGGTTTAAGGATGAAATGGATCAAATTTTCAAACTGCTTCCGAAGAAACGTCAAAACTTATTGTTTTCCGCAACGTTGAGCAGCAATGTTGAAGCGATCACTCAATTCTTATTGAAAGAACCTAAGGTTGTTAAAATTAATATTAGTGAAGCTAATTTGGACCTCATCAATCAAATAGCTTACGATGTGAGCGAAGAAAAGAAAGGACCATTATTGCGGTATCTCATAAAATCTCAGAACATGGAGCAGGTTTTGGTTTTCACATCATCTATATATAAGGCAGATAATGTTGCCGAGAAGTTAAACAAGAATGGAATACAAGCCATTGCTACACACAGTAAGAAAAGTACTAAGGCAAGACGAGATGCATTGACCAACTTTAAAAATGGTAAAATGCGCGTTTTGGTCGCAACAGACTTACTTTCTCGTGGTATAGATATTGAATTTTTACCCTATGTGATAAACTATGAACTGCCTAGATCTCCAAAAGATTATATTCACAGAATTGGTAGAACCGGACGTTCAGAAGCAGCAGGCGATGCCATAACTCTAGTTACGCCAGATGATCAACATCACTTCAAGATTATTCAAAAGAAAATGAAATGTCAGGTTGATCATGAGGATGGGGACTCAATCAATTTACAAGGTTATTAATGTCGAATCCAAGAATTGCAATTATATCGGACCTTTGGGGTTTTAAGAACGATCAGTACATCAATACTTACGTTAAAAAACTGTACAATCATTTTGATTTAGATCTAGTGGATGCTCAAGTCCTTGCCGATATCAACCCAAGTAATAGCGAACAAGAATTACACGCTCAATTTATTGACTCTGGGATTAACATCGCAGCTGAAAGACTCGTTAAATCTAGGATTCGCTTTGATGCAATCGTAGGGTTCAGTGTTGGAGGAACAATTGGCTGGAAAGCGATTCAATCCGGGGCAAACATAGATTCACTCTTTGCTATTTCAGCTACCCGTTTGAGAAAAGAAACAAATGCTTTAACTAAAGAAACAAAACTATTCTATGGTCAAAAAGAAGAATTTGGACCTGATACAAATTGGTTTGAAAAACTTAAAATTGATCACGAAATCATCCAAAATGAAGGGCATCAAGTTTATAAAAGTGAATCCTTTATGAACAACTTCTGTGAAGAGCTAATCGATAAATATTCAGGTAAACAAAGTTGTAGTTAATGAAGAAATCAATTGCTCTAATTGGCGGTGGGCCTGCAGGATTAGCCTTTGCATCGTGCATAGACACAGAAAAGTATGATGTAACTATTTACGAAAAAAATAAAGCAGTTGGACGTAAATTTCTCGTTGCAGGAGACGGTGGATTCAACTTAACTCATTCTGAAGATTTACCACAATTCGTCGAACGATATACACCAACTGATTTTTTAGTAAGTTCACTTAAACACTTCTGCAATACTGACACAAGAACTTGGTTAAAAGGTTTAGGAATTGAAACATTTATTGGCAGCAGCAAACGCATATACCCCATTCAGGGCATAAAACCGATTCAAGTAATCAATGCTATTGTTGATGATATTAAGTCAAAAGGCATTAAGCTTGAATTGAATAAAGTTTGGACAGGTTGGAATAATGATAAACTAACTTTTGAGTCTGGAGAACCCATTCAAGCAGACATTGTAATATTTGCGTTGGGCGGCGGATCTTGGAAAGTAACAGGGTCGGATGGTAATTGGCTAGACACTTTCGAGCAACAAGGAATTAAGACTATTCCATTCTCTCCTGCTAATTGTGCCTATGCAATCAAGTGGAACGAAAAATTCAAACAACGATTTGAAGGAACCCCCTTAAAAAACATAGCTGTATCTTTTGGTAGTAAAACTCAAAAAGGAGAGCTTGTAATCACGAGCTTTGGGGTTGAAGGGAATGCGATTTATGCGTTAAGTCCTGAAATACAACCTGAATTGAACAAAGGAAATTCAGTCGAAATCACCATTGATTTTAAGCCTGTCTTTTCGGAGAGCGAAATCATTTCTAAAATTGAAGTTTCAACTTTCAAAAACAGAACAGAAACTCTAAAAAGAGGATTAAAACTTTCGAAAGTACAGTTGGAGTTATTGAAAACTAGATTGACTAAAGAGCAATACATGTCGAATAAACAACTTGCTCATTTCATCAAGGAATTCCCGTTAGTAGTTAATGCAGCTGCTGATTTAGATGAAGCCATCTCAACAACTGGTGGAATCGCATTAAAGGCAATAAATGATAACTTCGAATTGATTGATAAAAAATCAACTTATTGCATAGGGGAAATGCTCGACTGGAATGCTCCAACCGGCGGTTATTTACTTCAAGCTTGTTTCAGTATGGGGGCTAGACTTGCTGGTCGTCTGAATACTTCCTTGGCCTCTTATTAGGTCTTTTATCCTCTCTTGGCCCTCTTTTGTATATAACAAGACCATTCAAGAAGTTTCTAAGAATTTGATCTTGAAGTTCCATGTACTTAGGATGATCTTCCGATCTGAAGAATGCTCCCAATTCACTTTTTGTGATTTTAAAATCAACTAATGCTAAGATCTTAACGATATCGTCATCTCTTAACTTTAGAGCAACTCTTAGCTTTTTAATTATGTCATTGTTTGTAAGTGCCATTTACTTTCTAAATTGTACTGCAATTTACGGAAAAGCATTATTCCCAAATACCAGAATGTGTGAAAAATCGATTTCGCAGATGAATATAGCTGTTTTACATATCGCTTTTGTATCATCAGAAGAAAGAAATCACCTTTGAATCATTATTAATCACTAAATTTTAATGCAATGAAAAAATCAATTGTCATTTTACTTCACGCAGGTTATTGGGCTTGTGTATTAATTATTCTCAGTCTCTTGTCAGGCGCGAGTACAATAAACTTTGTCGGGATAACAGACGATGGTCCATCATATGGTTATGTTTTCCGATTATTTGTAGGTACAGCATTGATTCCAGCTTTAACTGCCTTCTACCTATATTATTTCTTCTTATTCCCTGAATACATTAAAAAGAAAAAGCTTGGAAGAACAATTGGACTAGGTTTTTTATTTTCCGTGCTTGGAGCTATTGAAGGTTCTCTATATTTAACGATTGGTATCAAGGCAGATCTAATGACTAGAATGGGACCAGGAATTTTCATTGAAATCTTTTCTAGCATAATCATCATAGCGGCACTCAGCGGAATTATGGGATTCATTATGAAAGGCTTCCTGACTTGGTTCAAAGATATGAAAGTCAAAGAAGAATTGGCTGAGAAAAACCATCAAATGGAAATGGCTTTGGTTAAAGCACAGTTGGACCCACACTTCTTATTCAATACGATAAACAATATCGATGTATTGATTCAAAAGAAACCAGAGGCTGCTTCAGAATACTTAAATAAGCTTTCTGAAATACTTCGTTTTATGCTTTTTGAAACGAAAGCAGAACAAATCTCTTTAAATATGGAAGTGGATTACATCTCTAAATTCATCGAATTACATCGTATCAGAAGCTCAAATAGCAAGTTTGTCAATTTTAAAGGATGTGAGTCAAACCTGACTGTTGCCCCCATGCTATTCATGCCATTCATAGAAAACGCATTTAAGCATTGCTCTGATAAAAAATCTGATAATTCAATTCAAATTGAAATAAAGACAAAAGGAAGTGAAATTTTCTTTTCTTGTAAAAACAAATATGATGTGAATAAGAAATCGATCGGAACAGACCATGGCTTGGGTATGGAATTAATTAATAAACGACTTTTGACTCTTTATCCTAATTCGCATAATTTAAACGTTTCGAAATCGAAGGCACAATACGAAGTTTCACTTAGTTTAAGAACAAATGAACATTAACTGTATAATTATAGAAGATGAACCTTTGGCACAAGAGCGTGCCAAAGGTTATATCGACAAATTACCTTCTCTTAATTTAGTTGGATGTTTTGACAATGCAATCGAAGGTCACGAATTCTTAAAGTCAAATAGGGTTGATTTAATCTTCTTAGACATCAACATGGATGGTCTTACGGGTATACAATTACTTGAAAATAGTACCATTGATGCAAAGGTTATTATTACAACGGCTTACGATCAATATGCCTTGAAAGGATATGACTTAAACGTCTCTGACTTCCTGCTTAAACCCTATACATTTGAGCGTTTCTTAAAAGCAGTGGATAAAGTTGAAGAGCAAATGACATCTAATGAAAAAGGTCATGCTGATAACATCTTCATTAAGACCGAAAATCGTTTAGAAAAGATTGTTTTAAGCGAAATCAAGTTTATTGAAGGAATGCGTGACTATCGAAGAATCCACACGGATGATAAAAAAATCATGACGCTTCAAACGTTTTCAGAACTAGAACGTATGTTGAACTCTAAAGAAATTGTTCGAGTACATAAATCTTACATGGTGAACATCAATAAGATTGAAAGTATAGAACGTAATCGAATAAAAATAGATTCGGAATCAATTCCTATTTCGGACACCTACAAAGCCGCATTTTTCCAGTTAATTCAATAATTATGACTTCATTCCAAACAGCAAGAACTTATATTAGACCGTTGACAAAAGAAGATTATCCCTCCATTTTAGAGATGTATCAAGAAGAGGATTCGTTCAAGTTCATCAGGCCATTGCGAGGCCTTTCTCTTGAAGAGTACTCAAATTTCATTGACAAAAAAATGATTCAAAATGAAAATGAGGTTGGTTTTTGGTGCGTGTTTTCAAAGGATGAAAATACATTTATAGGGACTGTTAACCTCAATGAATTTGCAAACACGGGCAAAATTCAAATTGGCTGTCATCTTAAACGTAATGTTTGGAATAAAGGATATGGGTTCGAATTAATGAAAGCTGTTTTGAATTATGGATTTGAAACTCGAGGTTTAAAAAGTATACATGGCGTTTATGAAAAAAAGCATATTGTTTCAGCAAAACTAATGAAGCAACTAGGTTTTTCTTTTCTTGAGACTATGCCATTTGGAGATACCGATGTGAATATAATGATTTTGGAAGCCTAAAAGAATGTTCTAAATACTACATCTAGAATAGAACTTAAAATATACTCCACTCCTATTGCGATTACAATAAATCCAATAACTCTTGATAATGCATTTATTCCTGATGCACCTAAAAATTTTGCTATAAAGTGTGAACTTTTTAATATCAAATAGATTACAACTGTAGTAAATACAATTGCAGAAACAGTAATGATTATTTGATCGAAATCAGTGTAAACCTGATTATAGGTAATCAACATTGAAATCGTCCCTGGTCCGGCTAGCATCGGAATAGCTAAGGGAGTTAGAGAAACCTCTGAACGAGTCGCAATATCTTCTTTCACCTTAGACTTTTTCATTCCTTTATGCTCTGAAAATTTCCCTGTTAATAGAGCGAAACCTGAAGATGTAATTATTAATCCACCAGCAATTTTTAAGGAAGTTAGACTAATACCGAAAAAAGACAGAATGTACTTTCCTCCAAAGAACGATAGAAATAGGATAATCAAAACATTGAAAGACGTCCAGAAAGCAATCTTTGCTCGTTCAATACTAGTATTATCATGCGTCAATCCTACAAAAACTGGAACGGTGCCCAGTGGATTCATAATTGAAAACAATGCCCCAAATACTAATAAGAATAATTCCATTCGTTTTTTCTGCAAAAATCTGGACATTCAAATGAAATCATATTAGCTAAATATTAATAATCGATAAATAATGAAGTAAAAACCATTGATAGTTGAAAGTAAAAAGCTATTTTTGTCTCACACGACATAATCGCAAACGAATATAAATTTAAACAGATGACATTTTACGACTTAAGTATAAAAACACCAATTGGACAAGAATTGAAAATGAGCGATTTCAAAGGAAAGCCGGTACTTATTATTAATACAGCTACAAAATGTGGGCTTGCACCTCAATTCGATGGATTAGAAGAGCTTCACCAGAAATATAAAGATCAAGGACTAGTTGTTCTGGGGTTTCCATGTAATCAATTTAGAGATCAGGAACCAGAAACAAATAGCTCTATGGAAGAAAGCTGCAGAATTAATCATGGAGTTACATTTCAATTAACTGAAAAAATTGATGTTAACGGTCCAAATACACACCCGATATTTGCCTACTTGAAGGACGAATTAAAAGGGTTCTTAAATAACAAAATCAAATGGAATTTTACGAAGTTCTTAATTACACCCGATGGCAAACCTTTTAAGCGTTACGCACCGACCACAAAGCCAGCTAGAATTGAAAAAGACATTCAGAAAATATTAAACTAATGGATATGTCTAGCAATCATCTTCATCTTCAAGAACAACTTTGTTTTCCTATCTATGCCTCATCTAGAATGGTCACAAGATTGTATCAGCCATACTTGGATGAGATTAATTTAACCTATCCACAATATATCACCATGCTCTCATTATGGGAAAAAGATCGAGTTAAAGTCAGTGATTTAGGGAAAGAACTATTCCTTTATACCAATACCTTAACCCCACTATTGAAAAAGCTTGAAGCAAAGGGTTTAATTAAGCGCGTGCGTTCTAAGAAGGATGAACGCACCGTATTAATTTCGTTAACAAATTCAGGTATGGAGCTTCGTCGATCTGCAGAAGACATTCCTATCAAGTTAGTTGAAAACCTTGGAATGTCTATTGATGAATTAAAACAAATGAGGAAATTAATGTGGAAATTACTATCGAATCTAGACAAGTAACGATCTACCAACCACCACCACCACCACCACCGCCGCCGCCGCCGGAGAAACCGCCCCCGCTGCTACCTGAATTAGAACCTGGAGGTGTTGAGGCCGATGAAATTGTACTTGATAAATCTTGCGAAAAATCATTGAAATTAAGTGTCGACATTCCATAGTAATATGGCATATTTCCACCTCTAAATTCTTTCAAGTCCAATGGATCAAACTGTCCTGCCCATTCCTCGGCAACACCCAGTGCAATTGCATAAGCCAAATTCTCTTCAAAATGAGTGAAATTCATAGTTGGCGGATTCATTACTTTAATTCTCTCCTTATCGGCATATTTCATATACATCCGAAAGCCTAAAATTTCATCCATTTTCTTTCTTCCTCTTTTTGTTGGCTGCTCATAAAGCCTTGAAAAGATCATATTCATAATAATCAATGTAACAAAACCTCCTATCAATATTGGTAAAGATCCACCAAACATGAAAAAAACAATTGTTCCTATTACACCTACAATTAAAGGAACTAGAAATTGCCTTCCTTTTAAATTCAAATTCCTCTTGAAATAGATATTGTTCTGCTTTTTGTCAATTGAAGCGATCAATTGCCTTGACACTTCCGCTATTTCTGCATTATACTTTCCATTTTCAATAATTACGACGTCCCTAGTTTTAAAAAGGCCTCTAAAAAAAACAGATTCAACATGATTTAATGTTTGTTTTGGATTTTTAGGCAATCTAGTGATTGTATACTTAGAATGTGTATAAATAGCCCCCTTAGATTCAAACTCAATCTTCAAGTATTCCTTAGTTGCTAAACTCATTAAAGTTGAACCAAACATGGTATTTGTTTTTCTTCCCTCATTTTCCAAGTAGGCACATTCAGCAGGTGAAAAACCTTCGGGAGCATAAAAAAGAGGTATTATAACACCAGGTTTTGGATCTTTACCGTGCTTCTTCCATGTCCAAAAATTGAAGATAAAACCAAAAAATAATCCTGTCCCTGAAATAATCCATAAAGCAAATGAACGCAACCAATAAAGAAAATTATCTATTCCAGTTGGATACTCTAAGTGGTTCTTATCCCAGGCAACGGCCACAGTTAAATTTTCACCATTTAAAAACTTCGAGGTCCCATTAAAAGAAACTCCGTACTCTGTTTTCTTCATTGTAAACCTCTTATCATTCTCTCCATAAGAACCCGAGTACGCGGCAAATTGTTCTACTCTAGCGCCTTTTGGAAGATGGACTTCGGCCGATATTTCATCAATTGAAAAATTCCATTTATTTCCATTTATATTCCAATATAACTCGTCGAAACCACCGAACAATCCCAAAACTCGGTTCACTTTATATATTATTTCATATTTGTGAACACCGACTGGTACAAGACGAGCATCGTCTCCTGCATAAATTCGAATACCATTAAGCATCGATTCTGTATGAAAAGGTTCATTTTTACCATTTCGTTTTACTTCAAGTAATTCAAAACCTACTTCAATTTCCCCTCCCCTATAATTATATGACAATGGAAGTTCACGAAAAATCCCGTTCCTAATATCAACATTATTAGAATAAACAATAATCGTTTCAGTAACTATAACATCACATGACTTGAGTACCTCAATATGGGAATGGTATTTTAAGATCCGTTCTTCCTCATAAGCAAAGCTTAAGCTCGATACTATCAAAACAAGTCCAAAAACTAAATTTTTCATTCTAACCTATTTCAAATCAATCAACGGTAACTCTGTTTCTTCTGCACCCCTTAAGACATATAGTGGATTCTTTTTGAAACCAAATTTGTTTGCCACTAAAACTGTCGGAAATACTTCTATTTTAATATTGTAATCTCTGGTTGCTCCGTTGAAATAGCGCCTAGACATGGCCAACTCGTTTTCAACAATAGATAAATTATCCATCAATTTCAAAAATTGTGTATTCGCTTTCAAATCTGGATACGCTTCAACATTAATTCTAAACTGCTTTAATGAATTTGTAATGGAATTATCATTATCGGCAATTTTTAATATGTCACCCTCTGTTATTCTTTGCTTCAAGATTTGCTCAAGTAAATCAGCCTCATGAGAATTATACCCTTTAACGGCTTCAATAAGATTAGGTATAAGTTCAAAACGTTTCTTTAATTGAACATCAATGCCACTATAGGCCTCATCAACAATATTTTTAGCAGTAACCAATCCGTTATAAATTGTCCACATAAAAATTGCGACAATTAAAGACACTCCTATCAGCACTAGAATTATTAACATAGCTTCTATAACAATTATATTTCAATATGATCTAATATAGTTAAAAGCATACTAAACCAATTTAATCTTTCCAACAGAATTCCTTATTTTTAACTCATGGGAAAATTATTAGCTATTGCTCAACGTGAAAAATCAAAAGCTCCAATGGAAGAATTAGTTAATGCTACTGTATTATTTGATACTGGTGTCGGAACTGATTCCCGGGGAAAAAAACAAGGAAAGCGTCAAGTAACTGTTTTAGTAAAAGAAGCCTGGAATCAAACATGTAACCTATTATCTCAAGAAATACCTTGGACTACGCGAAGAGCCAATTTGTTAATTTCTGGCTTAGATTTACAAAACTCAACTGGATCTCAACTAATCATTGGAAACGTTGTTTTAGAAATAACCGGAGAATTAGTCCCTTGCAACAGAATGGATGAACAATACATGGGACTAACAAACATATTATCCACTAACTGGCGCGGAGGTGTTTGTTGTAAAATTATTTCAGAAGGACGCATTACTGTTGGAGATGTGGTAAAGTTCAAGCAATAATTATGGCATGAAATCTGCAAAATGACAACGACAAAAATTACAAATTTTAAGAAACATCAACTATGTCAATAAGTACTACAAAATTAATAATCACAGGGTTATTCCTTTATTCGACAACACTTTTTGCTCAAGAAGTAAAAGGATATGAGCGCATTTACTATACTGAACCTGAATCCATTAACCAAAATGATATTGAATATTCATTTAGAAATTCGGTGGCCCAATTTGATCATTGTAAAACGGCCTTCACTATTACGAACAATTCAAATGATTTTATCTTATACAAATCGGATGAATCTAAATTCAAGTATACATTTGGTGAAAAGTATCCAACAGTAAAACCTTTCTATGTTGAGCCAGGAAAAAAGAAAACGAAAACGCTTCAAGTAGAGGGAGCTGAGCAATATTTACAGGGGGCTTTTGAGATTGAGTTAGGTGGACTTTATAGAATTCCGATGGACGGCAAAACAATAGCTGCTCCAGATTTCAAATTACCCGCTGCGACAAACAGCATGAAAATGGACTGCTTTAAAGTAACTTTAAAAAAGTATTCAGCCTCTACCAAAGAGGCTAAAGCGATATTTGATGTTACTTATACTGGAAATGATGTTGGAATTCTGCATCCAGCGAATCTTTCCGTAACCGCTCAACGCAAAAAGTCAAATGAAATGGTAACTTATGCTAATGACAATAAAAAATCAAAACCAATTATCGTACATAAAGGTGAGACCGTAAAAATTACAGCTGTATTTCACATACCTGGTAAAATTGTAGATATGCAATTCGCAGATATGACAATTCTTTGGAATGATACTTTCGTTGAATCAAAAGAGATTAAGTTAGACGCTCCTTTAGTGAAAATCGCAATGGACGAAGCATTAACTAAAGAGAAAAAATAGATGAGTATTTCTAAATCTGATTTCCTATTAAGTGAGGAGTACACTCACTTGAATCACGGTTCATTTGGTGCTTGTCCTAAAGAAATTTTTGCTGATTATCAACATTGGCAACTTCAATTAGAACGAGACCCAGTTGAATTTTTCACAAAGACAGGTTTAGATAAACTCGAAGATTCTAAACGCGCATTGGCATCATATATTAATTGTGATACTGATGACCTTGTTTATACAACAAATCCAACTTATGCGATAAACATAATCGCTAAAAGCTTGAGCCTATCCCCTGATGATGAAGTTCTAGCGACTAATCACGAGTATGGTGCGTTGGACAGAACTTGGAATTACTATTGTGATAAAGTTGGAGCAAAGTACGTTCAACAAGAGATTCCTATTCCTTTAACTTCTAAAGAAGAATTCATTGAATATTTTTGGAAGGGATACACACCAAACACAAAAGCTATTTTCATCAGTCACATTACAAGCATAACAGCACTAATTTTTCCGGTAAAGGAGATTTGTGCAAAAGCTAAGGAACTTGGTTTAATAACTATTGTAGACGGCGCACATGTTCCGGGGCATATACCACTAGATTTATCCGAATTAAAAGCAGATATCTATACCGGTGCATGCCATAAATGGATGCTTACACCTAAAGGTTGCTCTTTTTTATATGTTAATAAAGAAATTCAAAATAATTTCGATCCTGTAATTATTTCTTGGGGATACAATGCAGAATCACCTGGAAAGTCTTTATTTCTAGACTACCACCAGCAACAGGGAACTAGAGATTACTCGGCATTCTTAACCGTTCCTAAATCAATTGAATTCCTGACAAAACATAAATGGAAAGACGTTTCTAACGAGGCGAAATTGATGCTTCGAAAAAATTATGTTGAGCTATGTGAACTCGCGGGAAGCAAGCCAATTTGTCCTGTTACCTCCGAATTTTTAGGGCAAATTTGCAGCATCCCTGTATCGCTCAAAAACAATGATGCGTCTTTATTAAAATCGATTCTTTTCGAGAAGTATAAAATCGAAATTCCTGTATTCAAACTGAGAGAACATATTTTCATGAGACTTTCAACTCAAGCTTATATACATCAGGAAGATATCGATTATCTAAAAAAAGCAATTAAAGAGATTAAAGAAAAGACTGATATTTTCGTATAATCTATTCCATATCAGTCACTTTACATTAAAAATTTTAAAATGTATTGTCATTCAACATAATACTGTAACACCTCATCATTTTTTCGTTAGTTTAGTCAACTAGTATTACTAAACTAAATTGATTATGAAAAACACAGTAACTCATTCTCGCATATTATTGCGTGGAATATTAGTTTTTTCTTTGATTTTAAATACGCATTCCACTTTCGCTCAAAAAAAAACAAAGAAAAAAGACAAAGAGAAAACTGAAGCAGCAGTAAAAAAAGACGGTTTTAAGAAAATCTCAGAGTTAACTAAAAACAGTTCAGAATTCCCAGGTCTTTTTACTGTATATCAAGACTCTACGAGTGGCGATATTAAAATTGCCGTATCAAAAGATCAGATTGGCAAAGAATACATTTACTTCAGTCAGATTGCCGATGGTGTTACTGAAGTTAGAGGCTTTAGAGGGAATTACAAAGGTTCTAAGGTCATAAAAATTGAAAAATACTACAATAAAATTGAGTTTATTCAAGTAAACACGTCATCCTATTTTGACCCAGAAAATGCCCTTTCAAAAGCCGCCGAAGCGAACATGCCAGATGCTATTATAGCGAGTTTAGAAATTGAAGGAACGAACAAAGATGAAACTATTTACCTTCTTGATGGGAATAGCTTGTTCCTGACTGAAACGTTTTCTCAGGTAAAACCTCCTAGATTTCCAGGCCAATCTCCAATGTCTTTCACGCTTGGAAATCTAGACAAAAATAAAACAAAAATCAATGCTATTAGAAGTTACCCTGCTAATACAGATATCGCTGTTGAATATGTCTATTCAAAGCCTTCTGTTCTAAATGGTGGGTCAAGAGCTGTTACAGATGGGAGAAATGTTAGTATTAAAGTTTATCACAGCTTAATTGAGATGCCAGACAATGACTATCAACCATTATTTGATGACCCAAGAGTCGGTTATTTCACAACACAAGTTACAGATATGACAAGTCCTAAAAGTGCTAACTATAGAGATTTAGTGCACAGGTGGCATTTGGTAAAAAAAGATCCTGAAGCTGAACTATCAGAACCTGTGGAGCCAATCGTTTGGTGGATGGAAAATACCACTCCTGAAAACTTAAGGCCTATAATTAAAAATGCTGCAGAAAAATGGAACATTGCTTTTAAAGAAGCAGGTTTTAAAAATGCAGTGGTGATTAAGCAGCAACCTGATAATGCTGACTGGGATGCGGGAGATATTAGATACAATGTATTGAGGTGGACGGCATCTCCGAATCCTCCTTTTGGTGGATATGGACCGAGTTTTGTTAACCCTAGAACAGGTCAAATTATGGGAGCTGATATTATGTTCGAATATCGCTCAGTTCTAGGCCGCTTGAGAGCAGAGGCATTTTTCAAAGCTCCTAATTCCAATCATTCAGAAAGTGAAATTCAGTTTACAAACTGCGATCAACATACATGTGAAGCAGCTGGATATGGTTCAGTTAACACCGCATTTGCAGGGCTAATCCTCCAATACATTGATGGGCAAGAAATAGAAAACAGTCAAATGATTAACGATTATTTGCACTATTTAATTTTGCATGAAATTGGTCACACATTAGGACTCAATCATAATATGAAGGCAAGTCAATTACACAACTTAAAAGATGTTCATAATATTGAGATTACTTCTAAAGTTGGTGTTATGGCTTCGGTAATGGATTACCCTTCTATCAATGTATCGAAAGACAGAGAAAACCAAGGCCAGTACTTTACTAAACGTCCAGGGCCATATGATTTATGGGCTATTCAATTTGCATATGAAACAGGCAGAACGGCAGAAGAAAGTAAAACTCTTTTAGCTCGATCTACAGAACCTCAATTGATGTTTGGTAATGATGCTGATGACATGCGTGCACCGGGTAAAGCAATCGATCCAAGAGTAAACATATACGACTTAACCAGTGATGCGATTGAATATGGCATTGAAAGAATGGAGTTAGTTAAAATTCTCGCCTCTGAAATGATGGATAAACACAATAACGAAGGACAATCATACGATGATCATTTCATTGCTTACCAGTCAATGATGCGTCAATACAGAGATGCCGCGAACACAATGTCTCGATATATTGGAGGTGTTTATGTTGATAGAGCTTTTGTTGGTCAAGAAGGCGGCACGAAGCCTTATACACCTGTAGCATTAGAGAAGCAAAAATTAGCTTTAAACTCATTATCTGAATATATATTCGCCCCGGACGCATTTGATTTCTCTAATGAGATGTATAGCTATATTCAACCTCAACGTAGAGGGTTTAATTTCTTTATGCGATCTGAAGATCCTAAATTACACAGTCAAGTATTAAACATTCAGTCGAACGTATTAAATCACATATTACATCCAACAACCCTTCAACGTATTGTTGATACAAAGATGTATGGTAATGAATATGATCTTTCTGCTTTCATGACTGATTTAAATAAATCAATATTTAAGGAAGATATAGCTGGATCAGTAAATACATTCAGACAAAACCTTCAGATTAAGTATACAGAAATGCTAATTGCAATGGTTGTTGGGAAAACTGAAGAACGATATAACAATATTGCTCAATCACATGCAATTTATTTCTTGAAAGAAATTAAGAAAATGGCTAGTAACTCATCTGGAGACATTTCATCCAAAGCTCACAAAACTCATATAATTACTTTAATCGACAATGCATTAAAAGAGATCAAGTAGCAAATAGTAACACATAAAAAAGGCAACTTTATTAAAGTTGCCTTTTTTATGTCACAAATTAGTCTTACTTAATCATTACTCTTTCAGTAGTTTGGAAGTTTGAATTCCCAACTCTTACAAAATAAACACCTGATTCTAGAGAGCTCACATCAATTGTACCTGTAACTTTTTTGTCTTGAGGATGCATTGACCCCAAAGACTTAACTACTTGACCATTCATTGCAATAACTTCCATTACAACAGAAGCCTCACCATGAATACCATCTACATCAATCACTAAATTAGAATTAGATTGGTGTACATTCATAACTAAATTAGCATAATAAGGATCCAGAATATCGATACCAGCTTCTCCTGCTAATCTAAAAGAAAAAATTCTTGTTCTTGCATTTCCACCTGACCCCATATACTCGCCAGTGTGCCAAAAAGTCCCACCATCTGGATCTAACGCCATATGTCCGTAATCTCCAAAACGATCTGCAAAAGTTTGAGAAGACAATCCATCAATCGCAGTTTCTTCAGCGAAAGTCATTTGTCCCAAAGGGTCTGTACTTAAGCGACCTGTATAACGAATGCCAGGATAAATATCAGTAGAGTTACAAATACTGTAAGCTAAGGCTATGTTACCATAATTATCCATGGCAGCACTACTCATGAATCGAGAATCATTGGTAGGATCATATGTCCCAGATTGATGAACAGACCAGTTACCGTCGTTAGCATCTCTTAACTCGTACCATCTAACAGCAGCTCTATTCGCCCCCATATCAACAGCATGAGACATTACAATCGTATTATAACCTTGCCAGCGCATATGCTGTGCTCTGTACATCAATACCCCTTGAATTGCATCAATTCTTTGCGATGTTCCCGGTTGAGCAATATTTGCAAACCCTCCAGTAAATACAGCATCAAATGAAGGAACTGATAACTGTTGTGAAGAAGAAACAGAAGAATTACCTGTATTATTCCAATCTGTATTGAATTCATAAATCTCGATTTGATCTTGAGACACACCAGAGAACGCGTTATCCTCTAAGTTGAAGAAATAACATGGGGTTCCATCTGGAGGTAAAGGACCATCTGCATCTGCAGGGAGAGGACTTCTAAACCCTCCATTTCCTAAACTTGGCAAGCTTAAAGAAACCATTTGTGCAGTAGGATCACCTGCTAACATTTTTTCTCTTTCGAACACTACCGCAGTATGCGTAGAGTTTGAAGTCATATAATAACCATCCCACCAAATTGAATACTTTGGATAATCAGGAAATTGTGCAAAAGTATAACTATATGCGTAATATGAACCAGTAGGATCATTTGTCTCAGAAATAGCAATTAAAATTCTGTTAGGACTTTGATTAAACTGAGAAATAAACCAGCGATCAGCATGTCTATCATACATTACGATTGGATCTCCAGCATTTGAGGAACCTGCCCATAAAGAGCTCAAACTAAAAGTTCCTCCAGGAACTACACTCCCTGTATTAGTATAGCATCTAACACTTGTATTTACGCCTTGAACATAAAATCCAGGACCAGCTGCTCCAGAAGGGTCTGGTGGTAATCCACTTCCACTTTGACCGTTCAAATTCACAATAGGAGCGCGATTTGTTTTCGTACCCGCTGTAGATTGAACAACAGGGTCAATATCTGTAGCCTCTTGAGCTTCCAAATATCCTTCACGATCAAAATTATTCCTAATTTTAACCTTATCTGCAGAAGGTACATTAGAATCCTTAAGCTGTGGCCATTCCCGTGCAGGAATAGTGTGCATAAAAGCTGATGGTTGGAAAGTTGTTACTTGTTGACCTAATTCATTTGTTTCCACTCTTTTTTTACTCATTTCTTGCGGTGCCTCAGAAGTCGTTTGAGCCATCGAAAAACCTGAGGACAATACAAGTGCAATTGTAAGCGTCTTCATTTTCATAGTTTAATTTTTTGTTTCAAATCTTTATAAATTCGATGTTAAATCTTTCATTATAAAAATTCCCATATTCAATATTACGTGTTTTCGAACGTTTTCACCCTATTTTATTTACAAAAATAATCAGATTCGCTATTAAATTTTGTGATTAACTTTACATTAAAAACCAACAACAATTAATGAAAATCCATCGCAATTTTGTTATAAATAAGCCTTACGGGTACATCTGCCAATTCGTATACAATGGTAAACGTAAAAAAAGGATGCTTGGTGAGTTAGGTGACTTTCCCGAAGGTACAATGTCTGTTGGTAGATTGGATGAACATTCTGAAGGATTGCTTATCCTCACTACAAATGGGAAGACTAGCTTTGCTGTAAGAAGTAAAGGAATTGAGAAAGAATATTATGCGCAAGTTGATGGAATAATCTCACAAGAGGCCATTGACAAAATGAAACAAGGGGTTGAAATTGGCGTTAAAGGTGAAAAATACAATACCCTTCCCTGCAAAGCCTTCAAAATTGAAAACCCAAACCTTCCTGAACGTTCTCGAAAAATAAGAGATGAGCGACATGGTCCATCAAGTTGGGTCTCTGTTATCGTTACAGAAGGTAAATTTAGACAGGTTCGCAAAATGACGGCCGCTGTAGGTTTTCCAACATTAAGACTTGTCCGTGTCAGAATTGGAAGATTACATCTTGGTGACTTAAAAAGTGGTGAATATTACGAGTTAGACGAAGTTGCAGTTTAAAATCGGGCAATCAACTTCAAATTAAACCTCCTCTCTGTCAGATAATTAGGAATAGCATAATATTTGCCCTCTGTATCTTGAATCCATTGTTTAGATAAAACATTATTAATCCCGAGCAAGTTAAATACTTCAAAAGAAACAATTAAGTCTCTAAAATTTTTATTCCAAAATGTTTCTGTATCTCTCTTTTTATATAAAAAATCATAAGACATACCTATATCTACTCTGAAGTAAGATTTTAATCTTAACGTATCTCTAAATCGCTGAAAATCGGGAGGCCCATAAGGTAATGGTGTTCCAAACTGTAGCCCCATTTGAACTGTGAAGCTCTCATAAATAGGCATTCTATCTTGAATTAACGCTCCCAAATTAAGCCACTGA
Organism: Crocinitomicaceae bacterium; assembly: GCA_022447585.1. GTDB lineage: Bacteria > Bacteroidota > Bacteroidia > Flavobacteriales_D > Crocinitomicaceae > UBA4466. The sequence continues at coordinate 169,507 of JAKVAR010000001.1, forward strand.
TCTGTTGGTCTAGGAACATAGCCAGGATTAACCCTAATCGTATCTACCACTGTTTGATCTTCACTATATCCGAATATAATTCTCTCTCCTGCAGCATTGTAGTACTCATCGTAGTAATCGCCTTTTATATCCTCTTTCGTTGAAAGTAACCCCAGTTTAAAGAAAGATTCGATTCCTTCTACAAACTGACCATGTAAGTTTAAATCTAAACCATAGGCATAAGCAACAGCATCATTATTCGCATAATAACGTGTTCTGACGTTATCAATCTCATAAGGGTTAACATCCCAGAGATACTTATAATACGCTTCTGCTGTAAACTTGAAAGGTGTTTCTCTTCCCCACATTCCAAAATAAACATCAGACCCCAAAACAAAGTGAGCTGACTTTTGCGCTTTGACCTCTAAATTTAGTTCGCCATCAAAAGTTCTAAACTCTCTGTAGAATGGAGGCTGGTAATACATGCCTGTAGCAAAATAAACACTAACATCCCTTCGGATTACTCTACCATCCTTAACCATGTAGGCTCTAGGGAAGTACTTCACTGATGCTCTTGGTGTAATAAAAAACTCTTCATTGGAACTTGTGTATCCAGCTCTAGACCCAATACTTAACGCCCATTTTGAGGGAGACTCAACTATAGTATCTGAAAAAGTCTTCTGGTATTTAGACTTTACACCATTCTCTTTCTTTTTGTATTTCTTAGTAACAGAGATAACTTTATTTCTTTGGTTATTCGACCAAATAGAATTGAATTGTAAAAACCCAGTATATCGTTGTGATTCTAAATCAAGGTTGCTCTTCAAAGATTCAGATAGTGACAATTGACCATCATTGTTGTACGGTAATGAATATCCAGCTGAATCAACCAATTTCCATTCGCTCAATTTATCTGTAAAATCATCCATTTGGAAATTGACCCCCCATTTCATTCCATGATTTTGAAATTTTGTTCTATTGTCATCATTATACCCTTTCTTGAACGTATGAGAACCATCATGATAAATATTAATAATTGTTGCGTTCAATTTATTTCGAGCATGAGATAAGTATGAGCCCACACCAAGAACTGCAATAGAATCTCCAAATTCTTCTTGCGTAGGATCTGTCTCTAATTCATTAATATAATACTCAGCAAGGATATCAAAATTTTCCTCTTCTATAGTATTAAACACAGTTGCATATAAATCTAAATTCGTTTTCTCACTTACTTTCCATTTCAAGGATGTTCCTCCCATCATTGTCGTAAACTGTGTTTGTTCTTGCCCTTCGAAATAAACCCTAAATGAATAGGCTTCATTAGCCGTACCGAAATCTGTCTCCGATGTTTGGGGTTTAAAACGATAATTATTCGAAGAAAAGTGCCCAATAACTGACCAAGTTAAATCCTCAGTGATTGCATAATTCGTTAAAACCTGAGCATCCCAAAAGACAGGGTTATAAGCCCCTTTTGTTGGTAATGCATTCAATAAATATCCATTAGAACGATATCTTCCACCAACCAAATAATTAAATCTTGAATTTACTTTATGCTCAATATGCGCTTCTGCTCCAAGTAATGATGCCATAACAGACCCTCTAAGACTTTCAGGAGTTTTATACTTAATGTCCAATACCGAACTTAATTTATCGCCATATTGAGCGTCAAAACCGCCACCTGAGAAACTCAATGACTCCACTAAAGCCGAGTTAATGAAACTCATTCCCTCTTGCTGGCCAGATCTAGTTAGAAAAGGGCGATAAATATTAAACCCATTTACATAGACTAGGTTTTCATCATAACTCCCACCCCTCACATTATAGTTAGAAGTCAACTCATTATTTGACGTAGCCGGTGTTGTATAAATTAAATAGCGTTCAGGACTTCCCATTGGAAGATTTTGCCAATCTATCACTTCTAACTTTGGTAATTCAAACGGATCCTTTTGTCGCCCCTGAACATCAACCGCACCTTGCTGCAGAAAAGAAAATCGCACTTCCTCAACTTTAGTTTTAGACTTTTTAAGAACAACTGATTTTTGAATAACAAGATCGGACGTTCTAAACTCAATATTGATTGTATCTACCCCATCAAACAGTAACGTATACTCACCTTTATTGTTGGTATACACTATTGGAGTTATTGCCTTTTTCGATATAACCTTAACGTTGTCAATTGGTGTGCCTTTCTTATCAGCACAGAACCCAGTCACAATCCTCTCTTGCCCTCGAGAAAAAAATGAAGTAATACCAATAAGAAATAAAAGTAATCTGTGCATCTTACAAAAGTAGCTATACAAACGAAAAATAAGTCTGATTATTTCAATGAATTAAAATTCTCTTAAAACAATGAAATCTTTTTCTTCCGGATCAATTGCTCGATATAGTGTATCTATGCGCTCAGAAATATTTCCTTCTGGTGAAAACGAAATGATATTTGTCGTTCTTTCTTGTAGGCCATCATTTGGAAATAGCTTTTCCCTAACTTGCTCAATAATTTTCATCGAACGTTCATGTTTTGACTTTGAAAGCTTAATCAGTTTTGACTTAACACCAGTTAATTGTTTTTCCAGCTTAGCAATTTCCGCTTTCGCATACCCTGACATATTAGGTTCCACTAATAAAATAGCATCTTCAATTTGCTTTCCGAGTTCAATAGACATAGCCTCCATAGATTCAAAATTCAAATCTTCACTTTCGTTTTGTTCAATAAATTCACGCTTAATTAAATCCGTCTTTTTGAATAAATCTTCCAGTTGTAAATCAATTTTCGCGATCTTTTTTGAAATATTTTCTTCAATCCACATGACAGAATTTCTAACTCCAATTAATGGATAAACCACATCAACAGCATCAAAAACTCGTTTCAATTGAAGCCAATATGAGATTTCTCCCCCCCCTCCTACATAAGCAAGATTAGGAAGAATAGTCTCTTGATAAAGCGGTCTTAAAATGACATTTGGTGAGAATGCTTCTGGATGTTCATTTAGTTTTGCTAACATTTCTTCTTTCGAGAACTCTCCAACGCCATCTACTTTATATCCTTTGTCTATCTTTTCAATTCTTTGACGGATTCCTTTTTCGATGTAGAATAAGTTGATTTCTCTTGCAAAAACTTGAATCTTGCCTCCATCCTTTTCTAATGCTTTATTTGTTTTGGATACAGCTTCAAAAGCAAATTGTTCTTCCAGCTCCTTTTTCATTGTTGGCACAAACAAACTTTTCAATTCAGTTTTATCACCATCTATAATAACTAATCCATACCCCTTGAATAATTCGTGAACAAGCTTGAATGTTGCTTCTGCTAGATTTGCACCATCATAAACGTTCATTAACCTATGAATTTGAGCTTCAGCATGATTTCCGAAAAAGTCTATAATCTCCTTTTTTACTGCATCAAACCCCTCTAAATCGAATCTACCGACAGGCCCTTTTTGATCTGATTCCCAGGTAACTTGCTTACCAAATAAATTTACACTTTGAATTTCCTCAAAATCATGATCTTCAGTAGCCATCCAAAAAACCGGTACAACATTCATTTCTTGGTCTTCTTGATTTAACCTTTCAGCTAACTTGATGACATGGATAATTTTTATGACAAAAAACAATGGCCCAGTAAATAAAGATAATTGGTGCCCAGTAGTTACCGTGAGAGTATTATCACGCTTCAACAATTCAATATTCTTAGAAGTCAAGCCCTTATCCTCTATAATTGAGTAGCTTTTCTCCAATGACTTAACTAAAACCGATCTTGTTACAGCCGAATAATTTTTTCTTTTCTCTAATTGCTGTCGCTCAAAATTTCTAATTGAAAATTCATGATTTATATACGGTGTGTAAACATCCTGTTTATAAACCAAATTAATATGTTGTTTATTAAAAAGATTTAAGTCACCCCTGTTAAAATTGAAAACCTGCATGTACAAATGTAATTAAGCTGCATAAAAATGGGAAAAATAATCGGCAGAACTTATCTTTGCCGAAATTGATTTTTATGGAAGCAATAATTAAAACGAATAAAGGAGAAATGAAAGTGGAGTTTTTTGAAAACGATGCTCCCAATACCGTTGCTAACTTCGTTAAATTGGCAAAAAAAGGATACTATGATGGTTTGCAATGGCACCGTGTCATTCCTAACTTTGTAATTCAAGGCGGATGCCCTAACTCTAAGCCAGGAGCTAGTGGTCATCCTGGCACAGGTGGACCAGGATACGAAATTGATTGTGAATTATCTGGAGGAAACCAACATCATGACCGAGGAGTTCTATCTATGGCGCATGCGGGAAGAAATACTGGTGGATCTCAGTTCTTCGTTTGTCACTCTCGCGAAAACACGGCTCATTTAGATGGAAACCATACTTGTTTTGGTAAAGTAATTGAAGGGGTGGATACTGTAGATGATATTCGTGAAGGAGACAGCATTGATTCTATTGTAATTATTGATTAGCATCTATGAAAAAGAAGGCGATTGTTATTGGTTCAGGGTTAGGAGGATTATCCGCTGCTATTCGATTAGCAAGCAAAGGAATTGAGACTCATGTTTTTGAATCCAACCCTTTTCCTGGCGGAAAGATAAACAGTCGTTCAATTGAAGGTTACCGATTTGATCAAGGACCATCAATTTTAACTTGTCCTGAATACATTGAAGAATTATATACAATTTGTGGAGAAGATTTCAGTTCGTTTGAAATGGCGAAACTGGAATCTTCTTTCAAGTATTTTTTTGATGATGGTGTTGAACTATTATTAAAACATGACCGAGAAAAGGTTATTGAGGAAATTTCTACGAAACTTCATGAGGACCCAAAACAAATTGAAAATTATCTAAATAAAGCCGAAGATAATTATAATCTAATTGCCCCATTATTTATCGAAAAGTCTTTACATCGATGGAGACAATTACTTGGTAAAAAGCTAATTAAAGCTCTATTAAAACTACCACAATACAAACTATTCAGCACAATGGATCAGGAGAATTCAAGATTCTTCAAGAACAAGCGCACTGCACAAGTATTTAATCGATTTGCCATCTATAACGGAAGTCATCCATATATGGCCCCCGCTATGTTGAATATGATTTCTCATTTAGAAATTAATGTCGGTCCATACCTACCAAAACGAGGGATGATCCAATTGACAGAATCTCTAACTGGTTTAGCTGAAAGGCAAGGTGTAAATTTTCATTTCAACGAAAAAGTAGAGGAAATTATATTAGAAGGAGGTCAAACTAAAGGCGTAAGAACTTCTAAAGGTAAATACAATACCGATTTTATTATCAGCAATATGGATGTTTCTTTGACTTACGAGAAATTACTTCCTAACGCTAAACACCCTAAGAAAACCTTAGAACAAGAAAGGTCAAGTTCAGCAATAGTATTTCACTGGGGTATGAAAGAATCATTTCCTGAATTGGATGTACATAACATGGTTTTTTCAGATAAGGATGAAGAAGAGTTTGACACTATTTTTAAAGAAAAGAAAGTGTTTGATGAACCATCAATATACATTTACATTTCATCTAAAATTGTCAAAGATGATGCGCCTGAAGGTTGTGAAAATTGGTTTATATTAATCAATGCTCCAATTAACATTGGACAGGATTGGGATAAAGAAATTGAATTAAAACGGGAGTTTGTAATTGAAAAATTAAGTAAAAGGTTCAATAGAGATATTCGATCAATCATACAGTTTGAAGAAATTCTAGATCCCAGAACAATTGAAAACAAGCACAACGGTAAATTCGGTTCTATCTATGGAAACGCTTCGAACAATAGGTTCTCAGCATTTTATAGGCACCCAAATTACAGTAAACAAATTAAGGGATTATACTTTGTTGGTGTTTCTGTTCACCCTGGTGGTGGAATCCCATTAGCATTAAGTAGTTCTAAAATTGCTACTGAATGCTTATATGAAGATTTTAAAATCCATTAAACTTTGAGAATAAAAAAATGCACACTATTTCTAGCGTGCATTTCAATCGAATTTTCGAATATATCTTAAAGTCCTTTAACATACTCGGCATGAGTATCTGCTAAATCTGGACATTTTTCAGAAATTGAAGTCGCCATTTGCTCATCAGAAATATCCACATCAAAAACAACATCAAGAGCACATAAAGAGTAATCTAAATCTGTCATATCAATATCCATTCCTGAATCATCAGCTTCATTCTCCGCATCTTTCTCAGCCATACAGTCACACAATGTTGTTGCTGCTTTATCAAACTCTGCCTTTCCTGGCCCTCCGCAAGAAGCTAAAGTAAATGTTAAAACTCCTATTGCTAAAATCGTCTTTTTCATAATAATGTTCATTAGTTGTATAGGCCCAAACATACTAAGAATTCTGCAAAAACAACTACGGATATTCCATTAATCCATCACTTTTGTCTACAATTTGATTCAGTTATTAACAATTGAATCAAACCATTTCATTTTCTGTTTCAAAAGAGTAACTTTGCTTCAATGAGTGATTTTGTAGTATCCGCAAGAAAATATCGTCCCCAAACCTTCGACACAGTTGTTGGTCAAAAGTCGATTACTTCTACTTTACGTAATGCTATTAAAAGCGATCACTTAGCCCAAGCTTTCTTATTTTGTGGTTCCCGCGGTGTTGGAAAAACATCTACTGCGCGTATTCTTGCAAAAACAATCAACTGTTTTGATAAATCTGAAACAGTTGAGGCATGTGATAAATGTGAATCGTGCGAATCATTTAACTCAGGAGCATCTTTAAATGTTTATGAACTGGATGCAGCATCGAATAATTCAGTTGAAGATATACGGTCTCTAATTGATCAGGTACGCATAGCACCGCAGTTAGGAACGCATAAAGTATATATCATTGATGAGGTACATATGTTATCGACTTCTGCATTTAACGCATTCTTGAAAACATTAGAGGAGCCTCCAAAACACGCAATTTTCATTTTAGCGACCACAGAAAAGCATAAGATTATTCCAACGATTCTTTCTCGTTGCCAGATTTTTGATTTTTCAAGAATTAAAGTAAAGGATATCGCTGATCATTTGGCTAGTATCGCTGAAAAAGAAGGTATTACAGCTGAAGCTGACGCTTTACATATTATCGCTCAAAAGGCAGACGGTGCGTTGAGAGATGCGCTATCGATTTTTGATCAAATTGTTACTTTTTCCGGTAATACGGTTACTTACAATAATGTAATTGACAACCTAAATATACTCGATTACGATTATTATTTCAGAATTGTCGAAAGTGCTCAAAAGGAAGATATTCCTAGCGGGCTTCTTTTATTGAATGATATTATTGAGCGTGGTTTTGATCCACACAATTTTATTGTTGGCTTAGCAGATCATTACAGAAACTTATTAGTCTGTAAAGATGTTAGAACAGCTCAACTATTAGAAGTTAGTGAATCTATTCAGCAGAAATACGTGGAGCAATCTAAAGAAATTGAAGCCAATGAATTAGTTCGCGCCTTAGGTGTTCTAAGTAAAACTGATGTTGAGTACAAGGCATCCAAAAATCAACGACTGCTTGTAGAAATGGCTCTTATGCAATTGTGTTCCATTAAGCAGGAGCTTGAAAAAAAAAACTCCTAACGGATCCAGTTAACATCATTTCATTCCCAAATCAAAACCTTCGAGATAAGTTAAAAAAGGCGGCACCAAAACCAATCGCCAAAAAAGAATCTAAAAAAGTCTTCATGCAAAAAGAAGCGCCAAAGGTTATGACGGCCCCATCTGGCCAAGTCAAATCATCTGGTATATCTATCAAGAAGATGCTTCAGAAAACAGAAGAAGTAAATGAGGAAAAAGGTTTTGACATCAATAACATGCCTAAAACCCCATATACGATTGATGACCTTAAGATGGCGTGGAGAAGGTTTGCTTTTGAAATGAAAGACAAACGTAAAGAAACAATATACAACGCGCTGATCAAACGAGAACCAAAACAAATTAGTGATCATGAATATGTTTTGGTTGTAGACAATCAAGTTCAAATTGATTACATCAAACCTTATGCTGGTGAACTCATAGGATATATTAGAGCCGAGGTTAAAAATTACCTCATCGATATTAAAATGGAGATTACTCAAAATCAAGAGGCGGAAGTTAAGTTTCAAACTGGAAAGGACAAATTTGCCTCTCTTGCAAGAAAAAACCCGAACTTACATACACTTAAGAGCAAATTTAATTTAGATATTGAGTACTAAACAGAGATATTCACTTCGACCTTTTGTTCTTATTAATTAAAAAATCATGGAAAAAGATAAAAAACTAGCTGTCTTAATTGACGGTGACAATATACCTTCAAAATATATTAAAGAAATGATGGAAGAGATTGCTAAATATGGTAATCCAACTATCAAAAGAATTTATGGAGATTGGACTACACCACAACTTTCTAAATGGAAGAAGATTCTTTTGGAGAATGCAATTACTCCAATGCAACAATATGGATATACATCTGGGAAAAATGCTACAGATTCTGCAATGATTATTGATGCTATGGACATCTTATACTCTGAAAAGGTGGACGGATTCTGTATTGCTTCAAGTGATAGTGATTTCACTCGTTTAGCAATGAGAATTAGAGAAACAGGATTGAGCGTTATCGGAATTGGAGAAAAGAAAACTCCGAATCCTTTCATCGTTGCTTGTGATAAATTCATTTACTTAGAGATTCTTCATAAAACAGACAACGACCCAGAGAACCCTTCTAAACCTGCCAACAAGCGAGCTAAAAAGACCGTTGATACAATCACTCCTAAAGTTGTTAAACTTATCATGCAAACCGTTAATGATTGCGCCGATGAGGATGGATGGGCATTCTTAGGGGATGTCGGAGGGCTGATTCAAAAGAAACAACCTAATTTTGATGCTAGAAACTACGGTTTTGAAAAATTAACTCCATTAATTAAATCCACTGGTAAATTCGAAATTGACCAAAGAGATAGTCAGAAAGGAAGAGCTAAACTTATCTATATCAGAAGAAAAGATTAACATGACTCTATTTCTTGCCCACCTTTAAACTCGATATCGTGTTGCAATCAAGCAGTGATTCATGCATAGAAAGTGTGTCTCATTTTGATTAGATCTTATCGAGATAATAGTAAAACATTTCCACAAGTGGTTTGACTAAATAATTAGAATCGTAAGAAAACGTATTTAATTAGAGCTAAAAGATTATTTTACAATAGATAGAAGACATGTAGAATTAAAACTTCATCCTTAACTGAATAGTCAAGTCTGACTTTGTATTTCCTGTAATTTCTTCCGAACCAGAACCCAGTGTCTTTCTATTTGCGAAAATACTAACACCGTATCTCACCCATAAATCAAATTTACGAGCAAATTTATACCGAACCAAGGCATAGGCTCTGCTTCCTCTATAGTAATAGGAAGGCACAGAGAATACATAAAGTGCATTGTTCTCATAGGTATATATTCTAGAGTCATAACTATCTGTATCAAATAGTGCATACCTCAACGAAAGGTCAACTGGGAAAGATTTTGGTTTGAAAAGAATATCTTGTGTGATAATAAACCCATCCTCGGGGTTACTACTAGGCCTATTGATTGTAACATACTCGACTCTGCTCTTAAGTACTACACTTTCAGAAACTTTAAAGTTTAAGTTGAATCTATAATTTCTTTGAACGATATCCTCTAAGCCTGTAATTGTTCCATCTGAGTTTCTACTATTCTTTTGTCTTCTTTGCTCTCTATATCGAAGATAAACTTCAGTACCTCGTCTTGGTTTGTATGAAGGTTGAAACATAAACTCATGCCCATTTGACGTTCCATCTACCTGATATTTCAACCATGGGAATTTAAATACGTCGATGTAAGTGTTTACTGTAAATTGTCTTGTTAAATTCAATTTCAAACCAGCATATAACCCACTCTCATTCTGGGTCTTTCCACCCTCAGCGAAACCAGCATTGTAAAAGGTTTGGTAATTTTTGTTATAATTCCGGTAAACCAAACTCATTGAAGCTCTACTGTCCATTGAAAATAACACCCCATGAATATTAGCCATTCCCCAAGAGTAACTACTAGCAGCCATTTCTCCGAAAAAATTAAAATTTCTGAATACCCAACTATAATCAGCAGACAACCCCATAGTGCTCTTACCTCTAAAATCAAATTGATTGTAAGGTAATGTGTCCTTTTCATAAGAACGATCATAACCATAATAAACAGCAGCTAAACCAGCTTGAAAATTCCTTTTTACATATCGTAAATTAGAACCGGCAATGATTTCATTTAAGGCATTTTTTCTTGCAACTTCGGAGTTAGTCCTATGAAAACCAGTTAAATTAATACTGGATACAAACTCTTGCTCTTCTAACAAGGAATCTGAAATAATTGAGGCATCAATACCTTTGTAAGATCCGAAAGTAGTCAAAGAAAAATCTCCATACCCAACTTCAAAAGCCGCTCCTCTCAAAAATCTAGTTTCATCTACAGATGTATATGGCTTTAAGGAATTAGCAGACCTTTTTACATTCGTCACATCGGCTGTCTTGCTAAACGCAAAACCGGACCATAGATTTAATCCTTGACCAATCTGAACTTGATAATCACCAATTGCAAGCGATTTGAAATATTTCCCTCCTTTGTAAAACGCGTGAGCAGAATAAAAATCAAATCCATTCTTTTGATTCCCTTTAAAGAATTGCTCCCCAGGATCTTTTTCCGCTGTAATACCAACACTTAAATTGGTTCGATAACTAAAACGAAGTCTAGCATAGTAACGATCATCATTTCCATGATAATATGAGTTACTACTCTCTTTAACCGAATCAGGAACATCTTCGTAACCGGCTCTATCCTCAATAATCGTTTGATATCTCAAAAAAGCTTCAAATTTACCCTGCTTAATTGCTTCTTTCAAACCAACATGTAATTGATCTAGCTTATCATCTACACGAACAAAGGGCAACACCAAATAAATGCTATTCAAATCCCAATATTGTAATGCTTGAATCTCGTAGATCGAAATAAACTTTCCAAAAAGACGGCGATGCAGAAGTAAATCAGCAATTTGAATATCCGTTAACAGACCCAATTCACGCAGCTCCTCAGTATCTACAGAATTAAGATTCATTGGATTATCATAATAGAAATTCAACTGATCTACGACATCAGTTAAATCCAAACTTTCTGATTCTGATTGCTCAGATATAAACTCAATTCGCTGTTGAATAATATCATTCTTTTCCTGAGAAAATGAGAAGATCGATACAAGCGTAACAATAATTAATAATATATTACTCAATTGGATCATTTACCTAAAAATGCAATTGAAAAATGAGGAGCCCATCCCAATATTTGGTGATATGCCGAACCGACATCGATATGAACCTGTTTCAAGTGATACCCTAATCCAAAGGTTAACTCAAGTGGTGTTGTTTTAACCCCTCCTCTCAAGTAAAAACTTTTGATTACTTCATATTCTAATCCCGTTTTAAATCTTATTGGATTATCCAAATCTTTATCAAATTCTATGGCCAATATCAATTTTTCGGAGAAATCGTATGAACTTCCTAATCTCATAATTGTTGAATAACGATCATCTTCATAATCTGAAAGCTTTGTTCTTCCTAAATTATAGACACTAATTCCTAATTTCCATTTCTCTGTAAACTTTGCGTATAATCCTGCCTCTGCAGTTACTGAATTTTTCGCCCCATAATAATCTGCCAACCTTAAACCTTGATAATTCAATTGTACTCCGGCATAAAACATGTCAGACAGTTTCATAGCATACCCCAATCCAGCTTTAAAGGATCTATATTGAGTATAACCATACATATTACCGCCTACAGAAAGAACTCCTAACTTTAGCGGAATAGCGATTGCGAATGCTTGACTTTGAAGTTCCTTTAACAAAAACCTATTTTCATATGAAACCCCTACACTTAGCTTACTCAAATCCGCAAGAGCTCCTGGGTTATTGTGAAAAGCCCAAACATCATTCATAGTAGTTGATGCATTCCCAAGCGACATAGATCTCCCACCAGCAGGAACCCATCCTTGACCATAGCTCAAGACAGAAGATAAAAAGAATGATATGATTAAGAGTCGTTTCATTGTGTAATTAATCTATTCTCCCTAGATATAATATCGTCATTAAAATAATCACCTTCATCAATAAAGAACCAAGTTTCTCCGCCATCTTCAGACATTGCAAAAATGGCAACTTCTTCCACTTGCTCTTCCAAAAAACCACCAGAAACATTTAAGAAATTATATTTCACGGCAATAACATTACCTTTCGTTTGAATTTCTCGAATATTTCCGTCTTGTAAAAAGGGATCATATTCTGAATTTGACAAGTCAAACTTAGCTTTAAATACACTATCACCTTTAGCTTTATAATAAGCAACTGAGTTAGGATGTGTGAAGGCAACATAAGACATTACCACCCCATTATTCTTAGAATTAACATATGAAACCATTGCGTCATTTAAGGATGCTTCTTGGTCAGCATTTAATGTACATCCCGAAAGTATTATAATAAGAACTATTGATAAAATTTTCACCTTATGAAAGTAGCTTTTTTTTCGATGTTCTCGAACTGAATTGACCAAACATTTCTAAAATGTAGTATCTTGCCACAAAAAAATCAACACCATGAAACTACTTCTTGGCCTATTGGCTGCTGCTATCACGTCATTTTCTTTTTCTCAACAAACCAGTCATACCATAAATATTGGCGGTGTAACTAGAGATTACATACAATACCTACCTGTTGGATTTGACGCAAATACTGAATCTTTACCCGTTGTTTTTGTTCTTCACGGTTTAGGTGATGTGAATTCGAATATGACAAATGCTGGATTCAAAGAAATTGGAGATACAGCAAGGTTTATTTCTGTATATCCCCAAGGATTGCCAAATGCGTTTGGAAGCAATTCTTGGGCAAATGGAACTTTACTAGCTCCAGTTGCAGATGACATAACATTCTTCAACAGCATGATTGATGATATGATATTAAACTATAATGCGGATATAAGTCGTATCTATTTCACAGGTTTCTCAATGGGAAGTATAATGAGTCATCACTTAGCTTGCGCCTTGAACGATCGAATTGCGGCAATTGGAGCAATGTCTGGAACAATGTCAACTGACGATATCAACAATTGTGTCCCGATTTATAAAACGCCAGTTATGCATGTTCATGGAACTGTGGATCCAACTGTACCATACCAAGGAACGGCATTACCTTCTTTAAGTTTGGTTGACGAGACGATGAATTTCTGGATTAATGTTCACGGTTGTGCAACAACTGCGGACTCTATTCAATTAGCAGACACAGCCCCTGATGGATTAACTGTTGATAGATTTGTTTATCAAAACTGTAACCCTACTTCATCTGTAGAACTATGGAGAGTTAACGGTGGAGATCACTCTTTTTTCTATGAGCCAGTGAATGACTTTACTGAATCCATTGAAATCTGGATTTTCTTCAGTCAATGGTCACATTCAAACCCCACAGCCGTTGGACTTGAAGATTTAAATACAACTGAATTTTCTATTAGTCCAAATCCTTCAACAGGTATATTCAAGGTAACTTCTGAATATTCAAACGAATTTTCAATTTATACAATGGCAGGAAAACTAGTTCATTCTGAAAAATTGAACTCGGGTGAAACAACATTAGATTTAACACATTTACAACACGGTATCTATATCATAAAATCTGGATCAAATAGCGAATCAACGCAAAGAATTAGCATCCAGTAATTGTTCGAACTCTTCATGAGTAGAAGCAACGAAACCTTCAATTGAATAGTTAAGCATATCTTGAATCTTTAGGATTTCAGGATATTGCTTAGCCTCAACTTTGTAAAGTTGCGCAAATGTTCCAATGACTTGAATTTCGTGGAACAGACGATCATTTATGATTTTATAAAAAACCTTCTCGTTGGAAAGTTTTCTGAACTGAGGAAAGTCGGTATCTTTGTTGAACATAATTACGAAATTAGATAATGTTCTCGAATAACACACATAAACTGGCTGACGAAGCTCTTAAGGCAGGAGAAATTGATAAATCAATTCAACTATTCTCTCAAGCATTAAAAGAGTCACCGAACGATTGTAATATACTTTCAGATAGAGGCGTTGCTTATTTACATGCGAATAAGAAAGATAAAAGCTTAGCTGACTTCAACAAAGCAATTGATTTACAACCAAACTATGGTTTCAGATATGCAGCTAGAGCATTCGCAAAAAATAATTTTGGAGACATCGATGGCGCTATAGCGGATTATGAAAAGGCAGTACAACTGGATCCTGAAGATTCTGTTGGGCATAATAACTTAGGCTTATTACTAGAGCAAAAGGGATATCAAAAAGAAGCTGAAGACAGATTCAAACGTGCTGATTCACTTTCTGAAATGGAAGATGGATTACTAGATGTTATCGACAACCTTGAAGAGGGCGCATCACCTCACATCGAATTCGAAAAGAAAAAAAATATAGTTGAAATGCCGAAAATTGTTCCATTGGAAAATCAAATGGACATGACAAAAGAAGAAGATAGCAGTTCAACAAGTGAAGAGTTGAAAAAAGTATTTACTTCCAAGAAACAATTTGGTGAATTCATCAAGTTCATAAAAAATGGATTCAAGATTAAATGACAAAAAAAGAAAAGGCAGCATATATTGTTGAGGAACTGGAAAGATTATACCCTGAAACTCCGGTCCCATTGGACCATACGGACTCATACACTTTATTGATCGCAGTATTACTCTCTGCTCAATGCACCGACAAAAGAGTTAATTTAATAACTCCAAAGCTTTTTAGACTAGCTGACAACCCATTCGATATGATCAAGCTAAGTGTAGAAGAAATCCGGGAAATCATTAAACCATGTGGTCTTTCACCAAGAAAGTCGCAAGCCATCTTTACGCTTTCAGAGATGTTAATCGCAAAATACAATGGTGAAGTACCTCAAAGTTTTGAAGCATTAGAAGAGCTTCCAGGCGTAGGTCATAAAACAGCCTCAGTTGTCATGGCACAAGCATTTGGTGTTCCTGCATTTCCTGTTGACACTCATATTCATCGTTTACTGATTCGATGGGGAATAACCAAAGGTAAAAATGTTGACCAAACAGAGAAAGATGCGAAACGTATTTTCCCTGAAGGGCTGTGGAATAAACTTCACCTTCAAATCATTTTTTACGGAAGAGAATATTCTCCTTCTCGCTCTCCAAAAGCCGATATAGACTTTATAACAATGAAAATCGGTACCGCAAAAGCAAAGAAAGAACTTAAGTAACAATTAAACCTTTTTAATTGTTATCTGTCTATTAGTAAAGGCAGATTATGAAATTAAGTAGAAAGCAAATTCAACATTTATATTGGAGAGTGGGGTTTGGAATTTTACCTGATGAACTAGAAGAAATAAATGGTAAAGATTTATCTTCTATTGTAAAATCCTTATTAAAATCAAGTGAAGTTTATGCCCCTCTAACTTGTGAGATTCCAGAATTTGATGGAGACTTAAAATCACTTTCAAAAGAGGAGCGTAAGAAATTGAGAAAGGTTGCCAATCAAAAAATGATTGAACTTGACCTTAATTGGATTGATTTAATGTCTCATTCAAAAGCTATTCTAAGAGAGAAAATGACCTTCTTTTTTCATGATCATTTCGCAACAAGAATAAAGAATCCAGCACAAGCCCTAGAATTAAATAATATTATTAGAAGAAATGCATTAGGAGATTTTAAGAAACTATTATCAGAGGTTTCTAAGTCTCCAGCTATGATCCACTTTTTGAATAATAAACAGAACAAAAAGAGTTCTCCGAATGAAAACTTTGCTAGAGAAGTTTTAGAGTTATTTACTCTTGGACGTGATAATGGATATACTGAACTTGACATTAAGGAAGCCGCTAGAGCTTTTACTGGATGGACAACAAATAAAGGTCTGCAATTTACATTCAATCAAAAAGTTCATGATTCCGGATCAAAAACATTTCTTGGAGAAATAGGAAACTTTGATGGTAATGATATCTTAAACATAATTACCAAACAAGAGCAAACTGCTCTATACATTACAGAGAAGCTGTGTAAGTTTCTAGTTGGAGATGAATTTAGCAAAAAGAATGCACGTCAAATTTCAAAAGAGTTCTATCAATCTAATTACAGCCTTTCTATTTTGGTGGAAACAATTCTTTTACATAACGATTTCTTTGCCTCGCACAACATGGGAACACGCATCAAAACTCCAACGGAATTAATTGTAGGTATGAATCGTCTTTTTGATATTGAATATAAGTCACCCAAAGCAGTTTTACAGATTCAACGAAAATTGAATCAAGTCCTTTTTTTTCCTCCTGACGTTTCTGGATGGCAAGAAGGGCGAGAATGGATTGATAGCTCAACATTAATGTTTAGGATGAAGCTTCCTTCCCTACTGCTTAATTTTGGGGTCATTGAATGGCGCGATGACTCTGAATTATCTGAAAACATGGTAATCAAAATAAAAAAGGGTAAATCGAAAGTTCAAGAACAAGTAAAAAAGAAAGTACAGGCTTACCCAAATTGGGAATGTTTTAATCAAGTGATTTCATCACAAGAAGAAAGACTAACAGAATTCCTACTTCAAGGAGAAATATCAAGCGGTGCGCAAAAAATGATTGCTGAAACTAATAATCAAGATACGAAATACCGCGTCATTGCAATTATGAGTACACCAGAATATCAATTATGCTAAACAAGAATTATGGATAGAAGAGACTTTTTAAAAAAATCGACTTTCGCATCAGGAATGATGTTAATCCCATCTTTCTTAAAAGGGATGGAGTTTATCAAACCAGAGAGTATCTCAGGATTTAAAAATGTCATTATCATCCAACTTTCTGGAGGTAATGATGGATTAAACACTATTATACCCCATAGAAACGATAGCTATCACAACTTAAGACCTACAATTTCTAAATCATTAAATGAAACCTTAAAATTAACTGATGATCTAGGCATTAATAAGGCTTGCCTCGGATTAAAAGAATTATTCGATAATGGCGAAATGACTATCATTAACAATGTTGGTTACCCCAACCCCAACCGCTCTCATTTTAGAAGTCGAGACATCTGGCATTCAGGAAGTGATTCCTCTGAATACTTAAAAACAGGTTGGGCTGGAAGATATTTAGATTCATATTGCCAAGGTGCCTATCAAGCAATTGAACATGATTCATCACTATCTCTTATTCTAAAAGGTAAAAAAACGAAAGGTATCGCAGTTACCAACCCAAAACAATTATTTCAAGCAACACGAGAAACTTACTTTAAGAATATTGTTAAAAATACTGATCAAGATTTATTGAACGAAGACAATCAAGGTTACTTGTATAAAACACTTTTGGAAACCTATTCTTCGGCAGATTATATATACGAGCGATCAAAAATATACGCCTCACAAACAGACTATCCTGGAAATTCATTCGGTAAAAGTTTAAAAGGAATTTCTGATATGATTAACTCTGGTCTCAACACACGGGTTTATTACTCTACTCTTGGAGGATTTGACACACATGTAAATCAAAACGCAACTCAAGATCAACTGCTCAAAATCTATTCTGAATCCATTTCAGCCTTGGTGAAAGATTTAAAAAAGACAGGCAAATTTAAGGATACATTAATCTTGACTTTTAGTGAGTTTGGAAGACGAGCAAAAGAAAACGGAAGTCGGGGGACCGACCATGGAACAGCAAATAACTTATTCATAATTGGGAGTCAATTAAAACAACCTGGGGTTCTCGGAAATGCCCCAGACTTATCCAACTTAGATAACAATGGTGATTTAATCTATGACATTGACTTCAGATCAATTTATGCAACAGTTCTTAACAGATGGCTAGATGCCGATGACACTATAGTTCTTGGTAAGAATTTTCAAAAATTGAATTTCATCTAATTCAAATTAAACAAATTAGTTCATCCGTTTTAAATCATCAATACAATTAAGCCAAAACTTCGGCAGGTTAAGTTAAACATAAATATGATTTGCTAATGCTCTTTTACTAACCTCATATCATCGGAAGTACATATCAAAAATGGAGAATTAATTGACAACTAAACAATTGAAATAGTACTTCTTGTGAGCAAGGCTTTTTAAATTACTATTTACGTCAAATTGAGGGAGTTATTTAGCCTTATATCAGATAATCTTCAACCGATCAAATCAAAAGGAGATTGTGAGGCCAGAAGAAGTTTAACCGTAATTTATGTCTTAAAGTTTAACCAGCTTAAATCCAAAAAGTATTAGATCGAGGATCTCCATTTAAACTTGTAATCTGAACGTACTTTAGTTAGTAGCATATTCATGACTATAAAAGATGAAAATGTTAACATTGCTTTTGTAAAAATTGAAAATACAGAGTCTTTTGAAGAGAAAATGCTTTATTATGGGAAGACTTATAGTATATTGGAAAAATAGAACTACAATAATCAAGATGGGAGTTCGTTTATTTCGCACCCTCTAGAACACACGAATAGAAAAAGATGAAGACAAAACAAGAAATAGTCGAAAATTGGCTACCCAGATACACAGGAGAAGATTTAGAAAACTTTGGATCATACATCCTTCTTTGTAACTTTCAAAACTATGTAGACCGTTTCGCTGAAATGCATAAAGTAGAAGTTAAAGGAAAAGGGAAACCAATGAAATGCGCTACGGCAGAAGGCATTACTATAATTAACTTCGGAATGGGAAGTGCTTCCGCAGCAACTTGCATGGATTTACTCTCAAGCATAAAGCCCAAAGCAGTTCTATTTTTAGGAAAATGTGGTGGCCTTAAAAAGAAAAATGAAGTCGGAGATTTGATACTTCCAATTGCTGCAATACGCGGTGAGGGAACAAGTAACGATTATTATCCTCCAGAAGTACCAGCTTTGCCCTCTTTCGCCTTACAAAAAGCAATTTCAACAACCATTCGTGATTTTAACCAGGATTACTGGACAGGTACATGTTACACTACAAACAGAAGAGTTTGGGAGCATGACGATGCGTTCAAATCTTACCTGCAAAAGGTTCGCGCTATGGCTATTGACATGGAGACAGCAACAATTTTCATTGTGGGTTTTGCAAATGAGATCCCTACTGGAGCCTTATTATTAGTCTCGGATCAACCTATGATTACGGAAGGAGTGAAGACAAGCGAGAGTGACAACAAAGTCACAGCGAAATTCGTTAATTCGCATTTGGAAATTGGAATTGAATCTCTAAAACAATTAATCAATAACGGCAATACCGTAAAGCACCTGCGTTTTGGCTAAATCATTCAGCGATTCGTTTAAAATCATTTCCGGAAGGACGTTCGAATATACTTAATTCGAATGTTCCGATTACGGCATAAATGTGATCAAAAATATCAGCAATTATCACCTCATATTCAATCCATTCTTTCGTTTTAGAAAAACAGTATACTTCTAAAGGAACGCCATACTCATCTGCATTCAATTGGCGAACCATTAAAGTCATGTTATCATTGATATTGTGATTATTCCGCAAATAGTATTCCATGTACCTTCTAAACAAACCAATATTCGTCTGAGTTCGACCATTGATAGAATCACCAGGATTAACACCTTTTTTAGCGTTGAACTCCATGATTTCGGCTTCTCGCTCAGCAATAAACTCGCCTATCAACTGAACTCCTTTTAATTTTTCAATTAACTCTGGTGATGCAAATTTCACCGAGTCAAGTTGAATTTTTATTGAACGCTTAATTCTTCTTCCATCAGATTCTTCCATTCCTCTCCAATTCACAAATGAATCAGAAATAAAAGAATACGTTGGTATTGTAGTTATGGTTTTATCCCAATTTTGAACCTTTACTGTCGTTAAATTAATTTCTTCAACATTCCCATCAGCGCCATAACGTTCCATTGTTACCCAATCACCTACGCGTATCATATCGTTAGTAGACAGCTGAATACTTCCAACAAATCCAAGAATTGTATCTCTAAAAACCAATAATAGAATTGCCGAAACAGCTCCAAGTGATGTTAAGAAGAATAGCGGTGACTTATCAGTTATAATTGAAAGCATAACGATTATAAGAATACCAGTGATTATTATTTTAAAAATTTGTGTAAAACTCTGAATAGGTTTGTCTTTATAATTGTCATTTTCTCGTACGATATCTCTCAATCCATTAAATAAACGATTCACTATTACAATAATAGTCAAGACAATAAGTACTTCTGCCGTCTTCGATAGGAATCGCGAAAATTGCGGATAATTGAAAAAAACAATGGATAAGAAGTATTCCATAAAGCCAATAGGAACTAGCAAAGCAAACCCTTTAAACACTTTATTGTTCATCAAATGATCATCCCAAGTTGCTTTTGTTTTACCAACAAATACATGCAAAAGTTGAATCAGTATCAACCTGGATAAAAACCAAATCAGAGCAGAAGCAATTAACAAACCTGCAAACAATCCGATTGTCCACCAGATAATTTGATCAGCATACGCTTCAGCGTTAAATGTTCCATTGACTCCTTGCGAGAAATAATAACTTTTAATCCAATTGATAATTGAGTCTTTCATTTTCCTACTTTTAAGCAAAAATAGTAAGTTATTGAGTAAAAGATCTATTTATTTATTAGGAACCATCACACTCCTACTCTTTCCTGTTCCGACTTTTGTTGGTCTGTACTGGTTTGAGGACATTTTGCCATTAGAAATATTTGAATTTAAAAACTTAACCACTTTCAAATTAATTCTCGGAATTCAACTTGGAATAGTATATGCGTTTCTAGCTTTACTGTTCATGCAAGCACGAATATTTCAGGAAATGCCGACACGAGTCGAACACCTTGTTAGAAGTATGAATCTGAACTTGTTTGATTGTTTTTTTCTATCCGTTTGTGCAGGAGTTGGAGAGGAAATTTTATTTAGATCTGGAATTCAATTCTACCTAGGCCCAATAATTACAACAGTAATATTCGTTGCGATACACGGATACCTAAACCCATTCAATTGGAAGATGTCTTTATACGGTTTTATTGTCCTTCCATTCATTTTACTTATCAGTTATGGTTATGAAGAGTTTGGACTTTGGTTTTCAATCGGAGCGCACTTCTCCTATGACTTCGTTCTCTTTGTTGTGATGACAAAATCCGACGATTAACGAACTATGATGGATAATCTACTTGTTTGTTGAACTAACAGACAATGCGGAACTCTTATAATCGGATCTACTTCCAATACTTCAAAGTATCTGAGCGTGCATAAATCTTCGGGAAGTGTAAGAAGAGGACCAGCTCCGGATAAATAAAGCTCTCTTAGTTTTCTACAATTTGTCAAAGAATCTGGAAGCTCTAACATGTTATTTTGATTCAACTTTAAGAATTGTAATTCAGTGCATTGTCCTACTTCCTCGGGGAGAATTTCAAAACCATTATACTTCAACTCCAAAACCGCAAGTTTTTTCATATCTCCGATCGTTTTGGGCAGTGTTTTCAACTT
Source organism: Crocinitomicaceae bacterium (assembly GCA_022447585.1). Lineage (GTDB taxonomy): Bacteria > Bacteroidota > Bacteroidia > Flavobacteriales_D > Crocinitomicaceae > UBA4466. Next base: position 190,959 of record JAKVAR010000001.1, read on the forward strand.
ATTATTATTCAGTAGAAGTTGCTCTAGATTAACCATCCCACTAATTGAATCAGGAAGATTTGCCAGTTCATTATATTGAACAGATAAAATCTTTAATTTTTTAAGCTTACCTATGGACTCTGGAAGGTATTTAATGTTGTTCTTTCCTAGGTAAAGTTTCTCCAGGTTTACCAGTTCCCCAATTCGCTCTGGGATTGAATCAATTTTATTCCCGTATAATCTTAAAACTTTAAGGTTCTTATTAAAAAAAACTTCTTCAGGAATTTCGGTCAATCCTTTACGGGACAGGTTAATGTTATTACCTTCTCTTCCAGTCTTATAATCCTTTAATCCAGCACAACCGGATAAAAAAACAACTAAAATTAAAAGGTTAAAAAGGCTTTTTAACATCTCACTAAGTTAAACTAAATCGAATAAAATTCCTCCTCGTAAGCAACTTTTCCTTAATTTTTACATCTATAAACTAAACCATTGGAATTCTCACCTGTCAGAATAATGAACGTTATAAAAAATTAAGAATATGAATGTATTAAAATCAATAGTATTAGGTTTAACATTAATCGTTGGAATCTCTGCTCATGCCCAACGTCAAGATCAAAAGAAATCGAGTGAAGATAAAGCAGCTAGACTTTCTACAAAAATGATTGAATCACTTGATTTAGATGAAAATAAATCGGCAGAAGTATCAAGAATCAACTCTGAATTCATGAACAAATTAGAGATAACAAAGAAAGATGAGTTGATGAATAAAGAAGCTAAGAAACTTCAAATTGAGGTGGCAAAACAAGAAAGAGATACTCAATTGAAAAGTCTTTTATCAAGTGATGAGTATGCTAAATATGAAGCAATGAATGCTGAAAAAGCCGAAGCAAAGCAAGAGAAAAAAGATAATCGTGAAAAAAAATCTCCAGCTGAAAAGGCAAAAATACAGACTGAAAAAATGGCTCAAGACCTTGGCCTAAATGAGGAGCAAAAAGAAAAAGTTCTAATTATCAACGAAGGAATCAACGTCAAGAATCAGGGAATTAAATCAAATAATTCTTTCACAGAGGAACAAAAAAAAGAATACTTAAAAGAGAATAGAAAAGCAAAAAATCGCATGTTGTCTGAAATTTTAACGCCAGAGCAAATGGATATGTTAAAGTCTCAGAAAAAAGAGAACCGTTCTAAATAAATTCAAATACTCGAAATAAAAAAAGGCTCACAATTGTGAGCCTTTTTTTATTTCATTAAATCTGCAAAAGCTTTTCTAAACTTATCAACCTTAGGTCTAACCATAGCACGACAATATGGATTATCGGGATTTAGCTCCAAGTAATTTTTATGATATTCCTCAGCCGGATAAAATTCAGGCAATGGGCTTATTTCCGTTACAATCGGATAATCCCAAACTTTAGAGTTATTTAATTTCTCTTTATAAAACTCAGCTAATTTTCTCTGCTCTTCTGTATGATAAAATACTACTGACCTATATTGCGGTCCAATATCATTTCCTTGTCTATTTAGCGTTGTTGGATCATGAATAAACCAAAACAATTCTAACAACTTCTCGAAAGAAATGATTTCAGAATCAAACTCTATTCTTGCTACTTCAGCATGCTTAGTTGCACCAGAACAAACGTCTTTATAGTTTGCCGTAGATTTTTTTCCACCTGCATAACCAGGATATACCTTTATAATTCCATCTACATCCTTAAAACAAGCTTCAATACACCAGAAACATCCTGCTCCAAATGTTGTTTCCATTTTCATAACTACAAAGAAAAGAAGATTTCACGTACTATTTTTGTTTTTTAAAATTTAAAGAGGCCGAATTAATACAATATCTTAAGCCAGTAGGTTCAGGCCCATCATTAAAAACATGCCCTAAATGAGCATCACATCGATTACAAACAACCTCACTTCTCAACATTCCAAAGGAAGCGTCATCCACTTGTTTTATATTGGTTTCATTCGCTGGAGCGTAAAAGCTTGGCCATCCTGTTCCCGATTTAAACTTTGTATCAGATAAAAATAGCAGATTATCACAGCAAACACAATGGTAGTAACCTTTTGCTTTATTATCCCAATATTTTCCGGTAAAAGCTCTTTCCGTGCCACTTTTTCGGGTCACATAAAATTGTTCGTCAGAAAGCATAGCCTTCCATTCCTCGTCTGATTTAACCACTTTCGTTGAATCGTCAAATTGATCATTAAGGATACGAGCCTCAATAGCAGTAGCATCCGTTTTATCTTCTATGATATTAGCACTGCATCCTAGAAGAATAATAGTCATACTAATTAATAATTTCATCATCTTAAATCATTTTTATAATTGTTTAGACGTAAATAGAACTACTTTTGTACAGTGATATTGAATTATTCTAAAAATTTCTGGCTTATTTGTTTCGCTCTCTTGTTCTTCATGACGAGTTTTAACCTTATCCTGCCTGAATTAAATGACTTTATTACAACAATGGGCCATCCAGATAAAAAAAGTCTAATTATCACATTTTTTACCATTACCGCATTAATATCTCGCCCATTTTCAGGTAAATTATCAGATACAATTGGACGTAAAAAAGTTATGTATATCGGAATGGGGGTTGCATTCATTGTTTCAATACTCTATCCTTTATTCGGTTACGTTAGCCTATTCCTATTCTTGCGACTCATGCATGGCTTCAGTGCTGGATTTTTACCAACTGGAGCTACTGCTCTTGTAACAGATATACTTCCTTCAGAAAAAAGAGGAGTTGGAATGGGAATTTGGGGTGTATTTATCTCCTTAGGTTTTGGACTTCAACCTTTGGGATCAATTATTCGCGAAGAATTTGGAATGAACACCTTATTCTTTGTCTCTGCATTTTTTGCAGTTCTCTCAGGCATATTAATCTCGTTTTTAAAAGAAACACTTTCCAACCCCGTAAAGTTTAAATGGAGTTTATTGAAAATAAAATGGAATGATATTTTTGAACCTAGTGTTATTCCTGCAGGAATCGTGATGTTTTTATCTGCATTCTGCTCTGGAGTTGTCCTAGTGGTTACGCCAGATATGTCTGGATTCTTTGAAATTGACAATAAAGGATGGTTCTTTGGTTTCTATGCATTCTCCACAATATTTATTAGACTATTTGCCTCAGGGCTATCTGATAATATTGGACGTCGGAAGACACTGATATTTGGTCTATCTATGATGATAATTTGCATGACATTAGTTGCCCTTTCTAGTGAATGGAAACTTTATACCGCTGCAGCAATAATGTTTGGGGTTAGCACTGGTATATCAAGTCCGACATTAATGGCTTGGACAGCTGATTTATCACATATAGATCGTCGCGGTGTTGGCGCAGGAACACTATTTATCGCTTTAGAATTTGGTGTTATGTTTGGTTCTCTTTCCACTATGTTAACATATGACAGTACCTCTACAACAATTCCTACAACATTCAGTGTTGCAGCAATCATGGCAATTACCGGAATATCTTATTTAATATGGCATTTGAAATATAGAGAATCAAAAACTTAATTCATCATCCACTTTAAGGTATCTACGAAGGTATTTTACTGCAATATAGATTGGAATAGTATCAACTAAGGCAAAGAATAACTTGAATAAATAACTACTGACAATGAACATGATTAAGGCTATGGGAATATTAGCCCCATCTTCAATTGGTAATGAGTGCGTATAATAATGCGTAATTAAAATAACCGCAATTGAATCTATCATTTGACTTGTTATCGTTGAAACATTGTTTCTAAGCCAAAGGTACTTCCCTGAAGTCTTCTGTTTTAAATAATGAAAAACACGAACATCCACAAATTGAGCTGTAATATAAGCTATCATTGATGCAAAAGTAGCTCCAAATGTTAAAGTTCTAATATCGAAAAATGAATATCCGTGAGGTACAAAAACCTCTCCTTCAACAACATCTATAGGTAACCTGCCATTTTCAAGAATTGACTCGGGTTGTTGTAACCATCCACCAAACCAAATGACTAAAAGCACCCAGACATTAAGAATCAACCCTACCCAAACAATCATATTCGCTCTTTTTCGGCCGTAAATTTCAGATATAATATCTGTACATAAAAAGGTAATTGGGTAAGGTAGAACTCCCACTGCTACCGTAAAACGAATATCAGAATCTGGTGAGATCAATACAAAATCAGATAAATCAATAAACCTTGAGACACCTAAAACATTCAACATAGTCAATGAACCCAAGAATATTCCTGCTAGTATTAAAAACACCCACTCTCTGCGTCGAGCTAATTTTATGTCCTCTATATTATTCACTATAAACACTTGCTTGTTTTGAGCATAAAGAAACGAAAATTTAACATGCAGTCTTCCAATGCTTCAATTTTCTGTATTTTTAAGTATATTCGATTTCTAAGTAAACTGATTTGACAAGAATTACAGAACATCAATTAACGAAATTATACTACTCCATCGGAGAAGTAGCTGAAATGTTCGATGTAAATACATCACTAATACGTTTTTGGGAAAAGGAATTCCCTTCAGTTAAGCCAAAGAAGAACAAAAAAGGAAATCGTCTTTTTACTCCGAAAGACATTCTGAAAATTGATCGAATTTACAGCTTAGTTAAGGATAGAGGATATACATTGGATGGTGCTAAAAAAGCTCTTCGCAGTGGTTCTGATAAAAGCATAACTGACCACGATTCAACGCAAGAAGTTATAATGCGTCTTGAAAATATCAAACAAAAATTGATTCACTTAAAATCTTACGATTGAAATGCCTTGAATGCACGAGTAAACAAGTCTTTATTTACTTCAATATCAAAAGTACATTTTCCAATTTTAGGAATTAAGCAAGATAAAATCTTACCTCCTTTGTTCTTTTTATCATTATCCAACATGTCCACCATTGCCATAATATCTGCAGGTGTAAACAATGGAATTTCGTATACAGCAGTTATAACATGATGAATTGCTAAATACTCCTCCTGACTCAAAGACGCTAATTCAACAGATAAAAAAGCTTCTAACAACATACCAATTGCGATAGAATGACCATGAGACAATTTCAATGTATTCATATAATGCCCTTCAATAACGTGACCTATCGTATGACCAAAATTGAGTGTCTTTCTCACCCCACTTTCCAATGGATCTTGAACGACAACTCTATTTTTAACTTCTATACAAGCGAATAATAAATCTGAATCAATCGATTTTACATTGTTTATTTGCTCAGCTACTCGCGAAAATAAATCAGCATCGCTAATTAACCCATGCTTTAACATTTCTGCAATACCACTTAAAACTTCCAGTTCAGGAAGAGTTGACAAGAAAGAAGTGTCGACATAAACGGCCTTTGGGTTCGAGAAAACTCCTATTTGATTTTTAAATGCCCCAAGATTCACCCCCGTTTTTCCTCCAATCGAGGCATCAACCATTGCCAAGAGCGATGTAGGAATATTGATAAAATCAACTCCGCGCTTATAACAAGAAGCTATGAATCCTCCCATATCCGTAATCACCCCCCCTCCAAGGTTAATAATTAAGTCATGACGTCCTATTCTATATTCCGTTAAAGCTTCCCAAACACCAAATGCAATTTCTAACTGCTTATTATCTTCGCCTTCAGGTAATAGAATTACTTCAGCTTGAGCAAGTTCTTCAAAGGTTGTGATCAAGTAGCTCAAACAATGTTCATGCGTGTTCTCATCAACAAGAATTACTTTATTTGATTTATCATACTGAGCCAAATAGTCCGAAAACGAAGATTGAGGTAATCCTCCAACTTCAACTTTGTAATCTATAGCATCAATATATTTCATCATTATGAACAATTTATAAGCAAAAATAGTCAAATGTTACCCATTCGAAATAAAAACTCTAAATCGTTAATCTCAAATAATTAAAAGCGATTAAATTTGCCATATGATTTCATTCGAAAATACAGAGGTTGCCTTTAAAAGTAAATCAACGAAAGATCTTAAAAGAGCATACTGGTTGTTTAAAGTAGTTGCCAATCCAAGAGCCGTTGCGTTCGGAAAATGGGCAACAAATTTTGCCATCAAAACGCATCTTCCAATCAAGGGAATAATTAAGGCTACCATTTTCAAGCAGTTCTGTGGTGGAGAGTCTATAATGGAATCATTAAAGACTTCAAATCAACTGGCAAAGTATGGTGTAATGACCATTCTTGATTATAGCATTGAAGGGAAGACTGAGGAAGAAGATTTCGATCGGACAGTTCAAGAAATTATTGATACAATTACGCAGGGAAAATCAAATGACAACATTCCATTTGCTGTATTTAAAGTAACTGGTATTTGCCTTTTTGAAACTTTGGAAAAAGTAAATGATGGGATTGAAAACCTTGATATTGAAACTCAAACTAAGTATAATAAATTAGTAGAACGCGTAGATCAAATTTGCAAAGCTGCATTTGAAGCTGACGTTCCCGTTTTTATTGATGCAGAAGAAACATGGATTCAAGACTCTATTGATCGTTTAGCCAAAGAAATGAGTTTAAGATATAATAAGAAAAGAGCAATTGTTTTTAATACCATTCAATTATATCGACATGATCGCTTAGCTTTTTTAAATACTGAAATCGAACATGCTAAGTCATTTAACTACTTCTTAGGAGTGAAATTAGTTCGTGGAGCATACATGGAGAAAGAACGCGATAGAGCTAAAGAAATGGGATATCCATCTCCTATTCAACCTAACAAAGCAGCATCAGACAAAGACTATGACCGTGCCGTTGAAACAGTATTAGACAACCTAGATATTACATCGGCATGCGTAGGAACACATAATGAAGAGAGCTCAGCTAAACTAGCACAACTTATGGTTGATAAGGGAATTGATAAAAACGACAAGCGTCTCTATTTCGCTCAATTACTAGGGATGTCAGACCATATTTCATACAACTTAGCTTACCATGAATATAATGTGGCTAAATATGTTCCCTACGGCCCGATTCAAGAAGTATTACCGTATTTATTACGTAGAGCGGATGAGAACACATCTGTTGCTGGACAGACAACTAGAGAGCTTTCATTGATTATAAAAGAAAGAAATAGAAGAAAATCAAAATAACATTGAACGTAATAAAGGGGAAGCAAATACTTCCCTTTATTATACTTCTATAAATGACTCTATCTTATGATAGTTATATGACCAGTGAAACTATACTTATCATCATTGATTTGATCTTTACATTTGATCACCCAATTATAAGTTCCAGCTTGAATAGGTTTACCTTTGAAATATCCATCCCATCCAACTGTTGCATCGTGACTTTCCCATACTACTTCACCCCACCTATTGTATATAAATAAATCTAAATCGTAAATATCAACTCCTAAAATATGGAAATTCCAAGTTTGATTAAACTCATCACCATCAGGTGTAAATGTATTCGGAGCGTATAGAATAACATCGTTTACAACATTCACCAATTTCATCACTGTATCAGAACATCCGAATGCATTAACAGCAATTAAAGTCGTAGGGTACTGAGCAGGTTCTCCATCAGGGAATGTAACATTCTGAACATCTTCACTTGTAGAGGTATTAGGAGTCCCTCCTTCAATTGTCCAAGAGTATTCAATTGCATCTACTGTACTTTGATTAATCAAAGTAACGACAGGGTCAAATACCGAAACATTATTAGGATTAATTGTGAAATCAGCAAATGGGTAGTCGTGTGCTTGAACTAAATCTGTATATTCAACTGTATACTCACATCCATCAGTGGTCAAAACAGTAACTGTAACCGTAAATAACCCTGGAAGCAAGTATGTATGACTAAAATCGTCTAATCCATTGATAACATCAACTTGTCCGTCACCATAGTCAACAGTCGTGGTTTGAATATTTAAAGAAGGTGTTGTATTTCTAAAATCAACAGTATGAGGATAACATCCAAATAACGTATCTCCAACAATACTAGGGAAGACATTTTCAGGTTCCTCAACAGTATAATTTACTTCAACCAAACATCCATTGTCATCTGTTACTTCCATTGAATAATCTCCTGCACAAATACCAGTTGCATTTCCGTTAGGAGTCCCTGTAACAGCTCCATTCCAAGTATAAACATATGGCAATGTACCTCCATTTGGAGTTACAATAACAGATCCATCACATTCTCCGAAACAACTTGCATCTGTAACATCAGAAATAGCAGATAAAATTGGCGGCTCGTTAATGATTACATCTTGTGTCGCAACACAACCTTCTTGCGATTCCACTGTTACTGAATACAAACCTGCAGATAAACCATTAACCGTAAATGGGCTTCCAGAAACAACAGGTGCTCCACCGTTAATAGAATAACTATCGATATTAACACCATTTAAAATAAAAGAGCCATCATTTCTTCCAAAACAAGAAACATGTGTTTCAACAATATCAGTTATAGATGTTACAATTTCCGTTATAGTGATTGTAGCTTGATCTATACAACCATTACTATCAACTACATAAACGAAATCACCAACCGGCATTGTTTGAGGGTCATAAGGCATGTTAACAGGGTTACCTGTAGGATCTAACCAAGAACCATTTGGAGAAGCTGTTGGTCCTAACAAAGGAAATAAATCAACCGTTGGCCCAGTAGAACAAACTTCTAAAGTGTTATCAGTTCCAGGATCAGGAACTGCAGATGCATTAATTATGACATCATCTGTTGTTGCGCACAAAGGATGACCTAAAGGGTAAACAGTTAAAGTCAATGTTTCCTGCACGTTTATTGTTGCTGTAGGATCTAAAATAGTAGGATCATCAACTAAATTTGCTGGAGTCCATTCATATACTAAATCAGGAACACAGTTTGAAGTCCAAAAACCATTAACGTTACCTCCCAAATTAGGGCCTTCTGATAGGACAACATTTCCATCTGAGTCAAGAACCTCAAAAGCACATTCACCAACAAAATTTCCTATTGCATTAAAACTATACGTTACTGTTGCTCCAACAGGCACTGACAAAGGTATTGTTTCCGCACCACCTGCAGCAATTGTATAATCAGTTGGAACGCCGTTGATAGTAATTGTTATTGTATTACCGTTCCAGCCATCACCAAACGTATCTTCCAATTCGAGGACATAATCACATGCAGCAACTACACCAATAACCTCACCAGCTAATTGAATACCAGTACCACCACAAATAGTAGTATCATTGCCCGCGAAAGCTACTGGGTTATCATTCACAGTCAAAACAAAACTTGTATCATGAGCACATCCAAAGTCATTCTGAACATAATACTCATATGTATAAGCACCAGATGCAGTTGGTAAAACAGTTAAATCATTTCCATCCGCAGATAAGGATGTTTGAAAAACAGGGTTCACCCAATATGAAGAATCAGAACCAGCACCGATATCTGGATTAAACGTTGTAATTGCCGGATAATATGATGGATCTAAAGTTAAACCGAAGCTAAATAATGTTCCATCATCTGCAGCCCAATTATCAATAACAGTTAATGTCCAAACACCATTAGCAGGGCAACCTACAAGATTAGCTAATGGATCAACAGACTCGTAAGTTCCCGCTGGAATAGTGTTAGTTCCTGGATTATTTGTTACCCATTCAACCCAAGTTTCAGTGGCACCAGGTGCAAAACAATATGTAAAAGGCGTTCCCATAGTTGCGGGATCAGAGCAATCTACATTGTCCGTAGGAACCGGTACACCAATTTGAGTTCCTCCTCCGCCTTGTTGGTGAAGTATAGAACTTTGACCATTTGGACATTCTATCATAATTACTAAATCTCCCATGAAAGAATGTTCCAGATCTAAACAAATATCTTGAATATCATTAACATTCGCTATCGTTGAACCGGCAGAGAACCCTGTTTGTAACAACTGAATATCTTGCGAAACACCTAGTAAAGTATCTGGTAGACACCCATCATCAACAGTTTGAGAACCAGGAAAACCAGTCCATTCAACTTCATATGAATTTGGATCAGCTGAAACGGATAAAGATTCACCTAAGCAAATTTCGGTATCGCCTTGAAATGTTGAGAAATCGGGATATGTAGCGACGAGCACCTCTAAATCTATTAAGTTGGGATTAGAACATCCATTATCATCAGTTACAAAAAGTTGAACCTTATATTGACCTGGTACGGCAAATGAATGTGAAACACTTTGACCATTTGCTGTAGTTCCATCCATAAAATCCCAGCTATAATCAACTAAATTAAATCCTGGTTGAGCAAAAGAACCTACCTCTTGAAAATCAACTACTTCACCAACACAAACTCTAATACTATCCGGAGCTATTCCCCCGACTATAACTCCTCCAGCTTGTGGGTCTGCGCATGGTGTTTCACAAGATACACTTGCAGTAAATACTCCGGTACCAGTTGAATTAGAATAAAATTCGAGTGTAATACATCCCGATGCATTAAGCGCAGTAGCTTCAATAACTACCCCTTGCAATTGATTTGTATTATAGACACCAAGTGAGTTCGACGCAGTTGAAGGCCCATCATAAACAGACATATTATCTACATTTGGGTTCTGCTGAGTACCAGTATTGGTTCCGTCTAAATTGAATAAGTTGAATACCACAGAGATAATCTCACCCGGGGTATCTGGACAAATTGTAATTGTTGTACTCTCGTTATTTGAGTACCCCGTACCGCCCTGTAAACCAGAATCAATAATGAATCCGTTACATGTATTGAATGTAGCATTATCATTGGCTGCTGTGAAGTCAATTGCTGTTTGAGAATTCGAAATAAAAGAGAAAAATACTGCAATTAAGAAAACCAATCTTGACATTAAATATTTCATAGTTTTGTTCTAGCTATAATTTGATGCGAATATAACGATATAGTAACAATTTTTTAACACAACAAATCGTTAATGTTTGATTCCTAACCTGAAAACACCGTAATAACTTAATAATAAATTATTTAACAAGTAAAAAGGGCACAAAAAATTCGCGCCTTTTTTCATGTCAAAATTAGAGTCTATCGAATGACCGAGATATGCCCAGTATGTAGATACCTGGCATCATTTAATTCATCTTTAAATTCAAGATGCCAAATGTAAGTTCCAGCTTGAACTAATTTACCATTGTAGGTACCATCCCATCCGGTATCAATATCGTTAGACTCGAAAATAACCTCTCCCCATCTGTTTCGAATATATATTTCATAATCGGAAGCATCGAATCCAGCTGTAAATACTGGTTGAAATGTCTGGTTAAACTCATCACCATCCGGCGTAAAAGTATTTGGGATATAAAATATTATCTCTTGCTTAATCGAAATCACTTGATTTGTTGAGTCAACACATCCGATTGGAGAATATGCATAAAGTGTTACCACATATCCAGCACTTTGCGTATCAGGAAATGTATGCGTTGGATTTACTAAAGAGCTATTCGCTGTATCATCGCCAAAATCCCAGACATAATCTACTGCACCAATTGTCGAATTAGTGAAGGTCACCTCTGTATTCAAACTTAATAAGCTTGTTGATGAAGCAGTAAAACTGGCTAATGGATTATCCTCTACGTAAATGTAGTCATCATATGTAATTGAGTTTGTACAGCCATTTACAGAAGTTGTAGTCAATGATACATCATACAATCCTCCACCTTGAAAAAGATGAACTGCTGTATCACAAGAGCTAACGGTAGCTGCGCCACCGAAACTCCATAGACAATCTTGCAAATTTCCTGGAGTTGTGTTCACAAAAGTGACTTCAAAAGGCTCACACCCCTGGATAGAGTCAGCAAGGAATGAAACGAGAGGTAAAGATTCTACATAAACGACTACATCATCAGAAGCAGAGCACCCATTCATGTCGGTTCCTATAACTTGATACGTATTTGTTACCAATGGGGTAAATGAAACTCCATTAATAACACCATTATCCCAGATATAATCCTGCGCACCTGTTCCACTAAGAATAGTGGCATCTCCATCACAGACAATATAATCTAAACCTGCCCCCACATTAGGTAGATCATTAATGATTATTGTTGTTGAACCAGCCGCCACATTAGAACAGGCTTGGTCTGTAATTCCCGTAACTGTATAAACGCCTTCTAAGTTCCCTAAATTAATAGGACTTGTTATCGCATTAATCGTAGCCGCAACTCCATCAAGCGTATAATCTAAATCCCAAGGACCTGTTCCTGTAACACTGACATAAACATCATCAACTAAATCTCCATCACAGTATACATCACCTCCTGAAACCCCCACTACTGCTGGTAGATTCTGCGTCACAATACTATCCGTTCCGATGGCGGTATTCACACAACCATCATCAGAAATTTGAGTCAAAACATATACTCCAGGTAATGCTCCAAGATTTAATATGGTATCATTTGCCGTAAAAGTTTGAGCTACACCATCTAAAGTATAATCGAGAGTCCATGGACCATTACCAGACACACTTACTAATATATCATCAATTGGATCACCAAAACAATAAAATCCTCCACCCGAAATATTTGTCACTTCCGGAAGAACAGGAGAATTATCATTCAATGCTGCCGTACATGTCACTTCATCTGAGAAATAAGCTGTAACACTTACAGGAGAACCATCTGATATAATTCCAGAAATTGAATAATTATACAGTTGACCATCTACAAAAGGGCCATTAATTGTTTGAGTATATGTCCCAGATGCATTTGTTGCTTCAATAATGAGAGTTCCTGTACCAGGATTTTCAATGTAAACAATATCACCAGAAACAGTGAATGTATTTCCTGCTTCACATTCACTAATATTACCAGTAAATGTCATGAATGTACAATCACAAGATACATTTATCAGCACGCTGTCTGTAGCAGTACAGCCAGAATTTGGTTCTGTAATAGTTGCAATGTAATTCGTTGTAACGAATGGGCAAGCTTGAGGGTTCTGAATTGTTGAATCACTTAACCCCGCAGTTGGAGTCCAAACATAATCGAAAGGAGGAGGATTACACACGAAAGATACGTTATCAATACTCCAGTTATCGCAGCCAACGCATGCCGTAAACGAAACCTGTCTCCATCTAAAAATAGTACTTAACGTTTGTGCTGGAGGAGGTAAAAACACAGCAAATGTCTGCCAATTATTGTTTGCATCCCATAACGATTCCAAATATGTAGAAATAGTAGTCCAAGTTGTCCCGCCATCTGTAGAGTATTCAAATACAATATCCTCACCTGCACTAGAGTTACCACAAGGCGCAAAAGTTCCAACATTACCCATAAATAATGAAAAACTCATCATCCCACACACTGTTGAGTTTACGGATGCAGAAGTAACGAAACGTTCTGAACCAGTTCCATCAAAATAAAGTGCATTGCCCGAAACACTTGAGCACCCACCTCCAATTGTTCCAGATTGAATTTCTCCCCACATGGTCAAATCTAGAGCGGGATCAAAATCATCTATAATAGACCCAGCATTATTATTAACTAATTGAATATCTAAATCCGGACAATCCCCACAATTGATATTGGTGTTTGTCGAAGTAACATCTATTTCTAATTCTTGCACAACAACCTCTACACTATCAACACATGAAAAAGTCCCATCCGTATAAGTTACAGTATAATATGTGCTAACTTGAGGATTCACTGTTTGAGCCACGGGATCAGGAGTTCCCGGCACATTAGGGATATTATCCCAATCGTAGTAGTATCCACAATCAATTGGTGTAATGACCACATTATCTAACCCCCAATGGTCATTCCCTGCACTTGATGCATTCGGTTGAGACCATTGAAACATTGTGTTTGTAGTCCAAGCAGCAGCAGGAAGGACGAAACAATAGTTAGCCCAATTATAATAAGGCCCTGTAATATTTGCGGTTGGTTCGAAATAAAAAATATCAACCCAAGATGCACCATTATTTATTGAATACTGAAAGTAAACACCTTCATCCGGTAAATCTGGATCTTCGCAATCTGTTGCATTTTCATCTCCTGCAAAATCAAGATCAAAACAAACCTGACCTCCACAAGACATATCAAAACCATCTGTAGTTAAAAGTCTGGGAAAAGCAACATTCCCAAACCAAGCAGCAGGAGTACCATCCAATGAAGGACCACAAGGGTTAGTATATAAAACGTTTCCAGAAGATGACCATCCAGCACCTAGAGAACCTCCATCAAAACTAGTTGAAAGAGCTGGAGTACCAGAAATACCTACAGCATTCAACTCAATATAGTCACCACAATTTATAATAATAGGATCAGGTGAAATTTCAACCGTACATTGTGCATTAACATTACCAACATAAGAAATGATAGCAGCAAAACTTAATTTTAACCAATTCTTCATAACTAAACTACTTCGTTATAACTTGAATATCCACGAACTCAAAACTCGTTAATTTAGTATCAGACATTCCTGGTACCTTATTAATAAAGTGAGAGAATTCATAACTTTTTTTATCCGTCTTAGAAGTACAATCTCCAGTAAAAATTTCTCCCGGAGCAAGTGTAATTGTTCTTGTATACTCATCTTTATGAAGATGATCGCAGTTTGAGCATTGATTATTTCTGAATGTTTTTAATTTCCAAGTAAGCGTTACTTCTTGATCCGTATTATTCGAATAACGAAAAAGAACTAAGGTTTGATTGGAGACTAATTCTGAATTACACTCTTGAAAAACATATTCAATCGTTACGCCATCGATAGTAATATACTCAGTCCAAGTATATGTTGGAGTTATATCCATCTGTGCCGAATAGACCTTGCCTGATATTAATATCCCTACGGATAATAATAGCGGTAGTAATAATAATTTCATTCAATTTTAAATTTAACTGATATACAGCTTCTTTTTGCAAAAATACGACAATTGATAATTTAACAATTCATATAACGGGCTATGTTCTTAAAAGCACCCTTTACGTTATATTTTCAACATAATATTTAAATTACTTTATTATTATAACATCGTAATCACTAAAAAAATTATTACTTAAAATTAAATTGTTTATTTCATGAGGTTGACATGTCCATTTATTGATTTTCGTTCATCAGACATAGAAGTTTTAAATTCTATCTTCCAAGTATAGACTCCTCCTTGTAGTACACGTCCTCCATACGTTCCATCCCAACCTACAGAATCATCATGTGATTCCCAGATTAATTCACCCCAACGATTAAAAATCAACATTGTGAAATCATAAGGGTCATAGCCCGATTCGAATATTGGTCTAAATGTTTGGTTATAATCATCACCATCCGGTGTGAAAGTATTTGGAATGTAGTAAATCAATTGCTCTTCAACTGAAATTGCTACAAGAGCAGTATCAGTGCATCCTAAAGGTGAAGTTGCAACTAATTCAACAACATAACTTCCTGACTCCTCTGCTGGAAAAGTATGTGAAGGACTGAACTCAGATGTACTCTGACTATCATCGCCAAATGACCATGTATAATCTGTTGCATTCACTGAATTATTTTCAAAATCAACCTGAGTTGAAAGAATAGTTAACTCAGTAGTTGATGGAGTAAAATCAGCTATTGGAACATCTTCAACATAGATGTAATCGGCATAAGTTACAGAAGATTCACAACCATTTTCAGATGTTGTAGTCAAAGTGATATCGTAACTACCACCTTCGGTAAATGTGTAAACAACATCATTACATCCATTAAGCGATGCTACTCCTCCAATATCCCAAACACAATCAACTAAACTGCTAGAAGAAGTGGATGTATTAGAAAATGTAACTGTTAAAGGTGCACAGCCTGACAATTCATCTCCGAAGAAACTTACCGTTGGAAGATCTTCGATCGTCAAGGTGATATCATCAGTAGTAATACAGCCTAAATTATCTGCAGTCACCTCATAAATCATAGTTCCTGTAGGGCTTACCATATCCCCGTCATTAACTCCATTGTTCCAAAAAACTGGAACTCCCATTGGGTTAACTGCAGTCAGAATAATTCCTTCATTTAAACAAAGTAATTGATCTGGACCAGCATCTACAGGAGGGTACGTAGCTAAAATTGTAATCTCTTGAGTAACTAATGTTTGATTACCACACTCATCAGTCACAGAATATGTTCTTGTAATAATCTCTCCATTACAAACATTTCCATCTGAAACATCTCCTTCCCAAGCAACAACGATGTTCCCTGAGCAATTATCTGCTTCATCGTCCACAACAGTAACATCGGCAGGTGGAACATCCATTGAGCCAGGAACAGAAATATTAGCTGGATTAGAAGCTGTCGGTGGAACGTCATCATTAATACTATACGTATATGTATATACAGAAGAATTTCCCGCGCAATCGGTATATGTAAAAGTGAAAATCTTATCTCCTACGCATACTGGATCAGCATTTTCTGTCATTACAGCTACAATATTATTACCGCAAACATCAGTCACTATAGGTGCTATTGGTGTAACAACATCAGAAATACAAACAACATTAGAGGCATCATTAGAAGGCACAACAGGAGAAGTTGTTAAATCAATGGTATACGTATACGTGTAGACTGACACATTTCCTGCACAATCTGTGTAAGTGTATGTATAGATTTTATCTCCTTCACATATTGGATCAGCGTTTGAAGTAATTACTGGTACGATACTATTTCCACATTGGTCAACAACCACAGGAGCCACAGGTTGAATTGCATTGGATAAACACTCGATAGTAGAACCATCGTTTGCAGGAACAACAGGACCAGCAGTAACATTGATTGTGATGTTCTGAGAAATATCAACAAAGTTCCCACAAAGATCAGTAACTCTATAAGTTCTTACTATCACCTCAGGACAATTTCCATTATCAGAAACATCACTTAACCAAGCAACTGCAGGTATCCCCTGATTATCCGTTTCATTTTGAATGTCAGAAACGTTCGGTGCTGGAACATCAGCAATACAATTGTAAGATACATCAGCTAAAGGATCAGCAGAAGGAAATATAGGGTCGGTTATTAAAATTGTATGTGTTACATTAATGGAATTTCCACAATCATCTGTCACACTATAAATTCTTGTTATTGTTTCTGGACAAGTTACACCATCAGTAGCTTCACTAACAAAAGCAACTACAGGATTTACAGTACAATTATCAGCTTCATCAATCACAACTGACACATCAATAGCTGGAGCTGGACCTCCAGGCACAATGGTAGTAGATGGATTACTTGCTGTAGGGTTCGTATCATCATTAACCGTGATGGTTTGTGTAACACTTGCATTATTTCCACAAGCATCAGTATAAGTCCATGTTCGCGTTATTACCTCTGGGCAACTTCCATTATCTGATACATCTGTTCCCATTACAGAACCAGC
Organism: Crocinitomicaceae bacterium; assembly: GCA_022447585.1. Lineage (GTDB taxonomy): Bacteria > Bacteroidota > Bacteroidia > Flavobacteriales_D > Crocinitomicaceae > UBA4466. The sequence continues at coordinate 208,229 of JAKVAR010000001.1, forward strand.
GGCATCACAATTATCTGTATAACCTAGCATTCCAGCTGCTGGAACATCTCCAATACACTGAACTGAAATATCGGCAGGTGCTGCCGCAAAAACAGGAGCCTGAGTATCTAATACTGTGATTAACTGCTGAACATCTATAAAATTTCCACAATCATCAGTTACACGATACGTCCTTGTTATAACCTCTGGACAACTTCCATTATCTGATACATCACCCAGCCATGAAACAGTCGGTGTTGAACCATTATCATTTTCATCAGTAACCACAGCGATATTTTGTACTGGAACATCACCAATGCATTCAACTGTAATTGAAACGGGATTACTCGCTGTAGGAAAAATAGCATCCCCTACTGTAAAAGTTTGAGTTACATCGACAAAGTTTCCACAAGCATCTGTAACTCTATAGGTTCTAGTAATAATTTCAGGACAATTCCCTCCATCCGACACATCACCTATGTGAGTTACAACAGGGCTTGGGTCACAATTATCTACTTCATCAAACACATCATTAATATTAGCAGCCGGTGGAATTCCAACTTGAGGAGGCAGATTACTTGCTGTAGGAGGAGTTATATCATTTAAGGTAAACACTTGATTCTCTGTAGCAATATTCCCACAAGCATCAGTATAGGTCCAAGTCCGTGTTACTGTTCCTCCACAAGGACCTCCAACCAATGGTCCATCAACACCTAAAACACTTCCATTTGCTTCACAATTATCTGTATAAGCTAAATTACCAGCAGCTGGGATGTCTCCTTGACATTCTACTGTTTCGTCTATAGGTGGAGCGGCAAAAACTGGCGCTTGAGTATCAATAACCGTTATCGTTTGAGTTACAAAAGCATTATTCCCACAAGCATCAGTATACGTCCAAGTTCGTGTTATTATTTCAGGGCAACTTCCATTATCTGATACATCTGTTCCAATTACAGATCCAGCGGCATCACAATTATCAGTATAAGCTAAGTTCCCTACAACAGGAATATCATCTATACATTCCACAACGATATCAGTTGGAGCAGCAGCAAAAACTGGAGCTGTAACGTCACTTACTATAATCAATTGAGTGACTTCAACAAAATTCCCGCAATCATCAGTGACTCTATAAGTTCTCGTAATAGTCTCTGGACACGTTGCATTATCAGAAACATCTCCCTGCCAAGTTACGATTGGATTAAGCGTAATATCATCATTCTCGGTAGTAACATCATTAATATTTACTGCAGGAATATCTGCAGAGCATTCAACATTAACATTTGGCAGGTTTGAAGCAGTTGGAGGAGTATCAACGGTTACTGTTACAGTATCAAAAGCCGTACAACCATTATAAGTAACTTCTAAGAAATAATCTGTAGTCACAGCAGGAGAGACCGTAATTTGGCCATTATCAAATCCAGCACCAGCTAAATCTATAGTTCCAGTTGCACCTGTACTCCATGTATAAACAGCACCTTCATCCAAAGACACCGGAGACGCACCAATATTAATACTAGGAGCACCCGCACAATATATCTGATCAGATCCTGCATCCGCTGTTGTTCCAGGTGGAATAATAAAAGAAACACTATCTGTACATGCATCGGTTCCATTGGTATAAGTAACTACGTATGTAGTATTAGTTGTTACTGTTTCATTCTGAACAGCTGCGTCTGGAGCACCTGGAACTTGATCCCAATCATAATAATAAGGAGTACAATCCAATAATGACGTAATCTGTACATTATCCACACCCCAGTTATCACAACATGCTCCAGATGAATTATTCTGTATCCACTGAAAAGTTGTATTCGGTGTCATTGCACCTGCAGGAATAGGAAAAGTATAAGTATTCCAGGTCGTTAACGTAGGATCAAATCCACCCACTGGGTCCCAGTAATCAATAACAGTCCATGTAATACCTCCATCCGTTGAGTATTGAAAAGTTACCCCTTCATTTGGTAAGTCAGGGCCTTCACATGGAGCGGCTCCACCTTGAGTAGCATAAGCCATATCAAAAGTCAATTCCCCACCACAACTCACATCAAATTCAATAGTTGTTAATTGAGGTGTACCTACCGATGTAGAAGCCCAGTAATAAGGCGTCCCAGTTGGGTTGGGCCCGCAAGGCTCACCAAATGAAGCTCCACCAGTTGAATTCCACCCAGCTCCAGCAGACCCGGCATCAAAGTTATTATATAAAACATACTCAAAGGCACCAACTCCATCTGCCGTAAGCTGGACATCTCCCCCATTACAATCAATAGGAGGGCCAATAACAACATCAGTTATATTAACCTCACAAGGCGTATTACAAGGAACGCAACTCCCTCCGCAGTCCACTCCGGTCTCACCATTATCTTGGATTCCATTTTCACATGGACAAGCTGGACAGTCAGGACCTCCGCAATCTATTCCAGTTTCTAAACCATTCATGATTCCATCAGAACAAGATGGAGTAAAACATGAAATATCTGCAGACCACCCTACATCCGTTACTGATCCATCAGAATCCCAAGTAAATGTTAAACAGCCACTTGTCGACATAACAAGACCAGGACTTGGATCTCCCCCGTCACCATTATAAATTTGAGGAGCAGCAGTACTATTCCCATCATATATGGTCAGGAAATCGCAACAAGTTTCCAAATCCCATAACGTAAAATTGAATGTTATTTCGTCACCTGGGGTCGCACAAAAAGTCATTTCGAATAAATCATTGTTGCCATATGTTCCTCCAGCACCTCCTGGATCATAAAATGTTCCAGAACACACATTGTTCTGATCAACATTTGACATAATATAATTCTGTCCATATGTACTAATATTCCCTATTAAAAACAGAAAACATAAAATAGTTAATAAACTAATTTTCATAATGTAGTAGGTTAAAGTCGTAAATAATTAGAATCTTACTTTTCAGCAATTATAATGTCTCCTAATTGAAACTGTGTTAATTTGTCTCCTTTCGAATACTGCTGATCAATAAACTTCGAAAACAGTTTAAAATTGTAGCCTGATTGAGCAGAACAATCGCCCTCTATAGACTCATCTGGGCCTATACAAAATTCAAACCTATATTCTTCTGGGAAATCACATGTTCTGCAAGTACCTGCATAATACAAAAGCTTATGCCAAGAAACATCCAATTTTACAGTAGTCAAATTTGTTACTTTAATCAGAACACCTTCAAAGTCAAATCCAGCAGCTGGATCACAATCCGTGAACATATATTCTAATCGAATTGAATTATTTTCAAAGCATGAAGTCCATACCATGGGATTCGATTGCGAACTAGTATCACAAATTACAACATCTGATTGAAAAGTTTGCTGTGCACATGTCAAGAAAGAGCTAAACAAAATAACAAGTGGCAATAATATTTTTTTCATTGTAGTAGGTTTATTCAAAAGGCACGCCTTTATTCATAGTTTGTAGCACTATAAAAATATAAAAAGTTAAGTACTCACATGTGAGGAGTGTCGCTCAATAAACAATTGGACACTAAGAATGAACATTCTGCATATCCCAATGAAAAAAGTGCACTAAACTTTATTTAATTTCGTTATTTACAAACGAAATTTTTAAGCTATTATCTCAAAACATTAACATGCCCCATAACTTCTTTTCTCTCATCTGTCGCGAGAGTTTTAAAGATAATTTTCCATGTATACGTTCCATCTTGAACATCATTAGATCCTGCGTAAGTTGCATCCCATCCAACACTTACATCATGTGATTCAAAAATGATTTCACCCCATCTATTAAAGATTAGTAATGTGTAATTATAAGGATCAAATCCAGATGTGAATATTGGTTTAAACGTTTCATTATAATCATCATCATCCGGAGTAAATGAATTAGGAACATAAAAGATAACTTCTTCATCAATTGTTATCGTAGCATAAGCAGTATCAACACACCCCATTGATGACGTCGCGACTAAAGTTACAACATAAGAACCTTCGGTCTCTGATGGAAAAACATGAGCAGGGTTAGTCGTACTTGTTGATTGCGACTCATCACCAAATGACCAAGTATAAGAAGATGCATTTATTGATGTATTAGTAAAACTAACCTGAGTAGATAAATTCGTTAAGTTATATTCTGAAGCTGTAAAAGAAGCAATCGGACTATTCTCTAAATAAATAATATCTGTATATGTAACTGATGCCTCACATCCTAAGGCTGATGTAGTTGTCAATGTCACATCATAAGACCCTGCACTTGAGAATGTATATTCAATTGGACCACAACCATTAATTGGGCTAGAACCATCATTAATAGACCATATACAATTATCAACAGCACCTGGGGTTGTATTTGTTAAGGTAACAGTAAATGGTTCACATGAAGGAACACTTACGTCAAATGAAGGTTGAGGAAATGGCTCAACTGTTATTAAAACATCATCTGTATTTACACATCCATTAACATCAGTTCCAATTACATTGTAGATTCCATCAACAGCTTCAAAAGCATCGCCATCTGCAACCCCATTATCCCAAATATAATCTATAGCTCCTGATCCAGTTAAAACAACCTGCTCCCCTTCGCACACAGTTAAATCATTCCCGGCAAAAACTGCTGGCAATGGATTAACTGTAATTGTAAATGTCTCAGAATTCCCAACACAGCTATTAGCCGTAGGGACAACAGTTATAGTTCCTACTAATGATGAAGCTCCACCATTCACACCATTAAACGAAGCTATATTTCCAGCTCCAGTTGCAACTAAACCAATAGATGTATTATCATTATTCCATGCAAACACAGCACTAGCGTTTGAACTTGTGAAAGCAACCGATGGTGTAGCTTCTCCTTCACAAATTTCGATATTATCAAGCGGATCTATACTTGGCGCAGGATCAACATTAATTACAAAATCAACAGGTGTTCCAATACAACCGTTAACAGTAGGTGTAACAGATATGGTACCACTGATTTGATTAGAAGTATTATTTACCGCAAGAAAAGAAGCAATATTTCCATTTCCGCCAGCCGCCAAACCTATAGTCGGATTATCATTGATCCAAGAGAAACTGGTACCAACTGTCGGACTGGAAAAGTTTACAGATGCAGTATTAGCACCTGTACATAAAGTTTGACTGACAACAGGATCAACTGCAGGAGAAGGATCAATTGTAATCACAAACGACTCAGTCGATCCGTCGCAGCCATTTGCATTAGGCGTTGCCGTAATCAATCCTGCTATAGGCGAAGAACCAGCATTTGTGCCAATAAACGATGCAATATTACCATTTCCATTAGCAGCTAAACCTATAGCCGCATTATCGTTTGACCATGTAAATGTTGTCCCTGGAGTTGAACTCGTAAAACCAACTAACGTTGTGCCTGATCCGTTACATACAGATTGATCCGCTATTGGATCTATAGCTGGCGAAGGATTTACAGTAATATTATATGTGATACTATTACCTACACAACTATGAGCTGAGGGCGTCACAGTTATTGCAGCTGCAATTGGAGAGGAAGTATTATTAGTTGCATTGAAGGCAGAAATGTTTCCAGTCCCATTTGCCGCTAAACCTATATTCGTATTGTTATTACTCCAAGCGAAAGTAGTTCCCGCAGTTGCACTTGTAAAAGCAACAGGAGTAGTTAAAGCATTGTTACAAACTACCTCATCAGCAATTGGGTCTGCAACCGGTGTCGGATTAACAGTAAATGTAATCGTCTCATTTAGACCTGTACATCCATTAGCAGATGGCGAAACTGTAATTAAACCTGAAATCGGGTTCGCTGTTGCATTAGCTGCGTTAAACGAAGCTATATTTCCATTTCCATTTGCCGCCAAACCTATTGCAGTATTATTATTGATCCAAGAAAATGTTGCGCCTGGAGTAGCACTCACAAAGTTTACAGCGGTTGTAGCTGCATTATTACATAAAGTTTGATCAACTAATGAAGCCATCGTTGGTGTTGGGTTCACAGAAATAACAAATGTTTCTGTTAAACCATCACACCCATTTGCAGAAGGTGTAACTTCAATAGTTCCAGCAATTGGAGACGCATTATTATTTGTCCCATTGAATATTCCAATATCACCCGAACCAATTACCGCTAAACCAATATTTGCATTATCATTAGTCCATGTGAATGTCGTACCAGCTACAGAACCATTAAAGTTTACAGCTGATGTCAATGCACCATCGCATAACGTTTGATCTATAATTGGATCTACAGTTGGTGTTGGATGAATAGTTACATCAACAACACTCGTATTTTGACAACCATTAGCGTCAGTCCCAGTAGCCGTATAAGTTACTGTACCTACTGGCTGCGAAAATGCTATTCCATTATCAACATTTAGCACATCCCAATCAATTGTAGGAGCACCTGTAGCATTCAATGTAATATCAGTACCTTCACATTCAAATTGATTAACACCAGCATTAATGACCGGCAATGGGTTAACAACTAAAGTCACATTGGCAGTACTATCACATCCTGTTCCTAGGATAAATGTCTGAGAATAAACACCCGCAACTGACTCCATATTACCATGAATGTTCACTGACTCGCCCTGACAAATTTCAATTTGAGAGTTATAAACAAGAACAGTATTTTCAATCACATTAAATACTGAAGAAGTTCCAGAACAACCAAAAGCATTTGTTACATTAACTGTAATAGGATTATCAGCAGTTGTAACATCTGCAGTTGGAGTTACATCGCCTGTTGACCATGCATAAGTATTAAATGGCACACTAGTCGATAATGTAGAAGTAGTTCCAGCACAATACTCAGTAGCACCATTAATCACAGGCACAGGGTTAGGATTCACAACTATTGTTGCAGTTCCTGTTTGAGTCTGGGAGCAAGCTGTTCCGCTTGCATCCTGAACACTAACTAAGTTGTAATTATATGTTCCAGTAGGAGTTGTTGGAACATTTAGTGTTGCAGCGTTACCAACTGAAGTTACAGTAGTCGTTCCAACTCCGTTAATATTATATGTAAAAGTATAAGGAGAAACACCACTGGCCCCTGTAAATGTAATCACAGGTGAAGGATCACCTTCACAAACCGTTGCATTCCCAGCAATAGTTGCAGTAGGCAAAGGGTTTATTGTTATATCAAAAGATTCTGTTAGACCAACACAAGTATTCGCTGTAGGTGTAACTGTTATCGTTCCAAAAATAGGTGTTATACCGCCATTAACACCTGTAAAAGATGCAATATTACCGTTACCATTGGAACTTAAACCAATAGTAGCATTTGAATTAACCCAGTCATATGTTGTACCAGCAACCGCACCTGAAAAATTCACTGCAGATGTATTTTCACCTGCGCATACAACCTCATCAGCTATTGGGTCAACACTTGGAGTTGGATTAACCGTGATAGTATATTCAACTGGCAAACCAACACAACCATTAGCCGTTGGCGTAACAGAAATTGTTGCAATAATTGGAGTTGCTCCATTATTCAATGCTGAAAACGAAGCAATGTTTCCATTACCATTGGCTGCTAGACCTATCGTTGGTGAATCATTTGTCCAAGTATAAGTAGTTCCGGCTGTTGAACTTGTAAAGTTTACAGCAGTTGAAGAAGTTCCATTACAAAGAACTTCATCCAGCGTTGGATCTACAATTGGAGTTGGATTAATTGTTAAAATAAAACTTTCTGTAGAACCAAAGCATCCATTTGCGGTTGGAGTAACAGTAATTGTTCCTGAAATTGGAGTAGTTCCTGCATTCAAACCATTAAAAGGAGCTATACTCCCTGTTCCATTAGCCACTAGGCCAATAGTCGGGTTATTATTAACCCAATCAAATGTAGTCCCTACAACACCACCAGTAAAATTAACTGCTGCTGTTGGATCACCATTACAAACAGTTTCATCTGCAATTGGATCAACATTAGGAGTTGGATTGACTGTTATAGTAAAATCTTCAACAGCACCAACACAACCATTAGCGGTTGGTGTAACAGAAATTGTAGCAATAACCGGAGTTAATCCTGCATTCGTAACATTAAATGACGTGATATCTCCTGTTCCACTAGAACCAAGCCCGATTGAAGCATCATTATTAACCCAATCAAAAACAGTTCCAGCTGATCCTGTAAAGTTAATTGACGCAGTTGCATCTGTATTACAAATCACTTGATCCACAACTGGATCGACCGTTGGAATAGGATTTACGATAATTGTTACTTGATCTGTACCTGAACAACCAGAGGCATCCGTTCCATCTACAGTATAAGTTGTGGTTACAGAGGGAGAAACAACAAAATTATTTCCGACACCTAATCCAGAATCCCAATTATAAGTAATTCCTCCAGTAGCTGCTAAAGTTGTATTATCTCCATCACAGATAGTAACATCGTTACCTGCATTAATTGGTGCATTACCTGCAACAGTTACACTTGAAGCCGCAGTATTTTGACAACCATTTGCATCAGTCCCAGTAACTGTATAGACTATATCAGCTAAAGGAGTTGAATTTACAGTTGATCCAACCATTGTATTCAAATATGTTGCCGGTGACCAAAGGTATGAATCACCACCTGTGGCCGTAATATCAACATTCCCTCCTAAACATACAGAGACATCAGTTGTTTGAATTGTAGGTAAATCATAAACCGAAACCGTTTCAATAGAAGATGCAAAACAAACTCCTGGAGTAATATACTCAACCGAATATGTTGTTCCTGCTACTTCATTAGAAATTTCACCAGTTACACCATCAATTGTTGCTCCATCACCTGGTGCAGGGTTGAACGCAAAGGTTCCTCCAGTAGTTCCAGTAACGGTGGCGGAATTAGCGGTTCCAATGCAGAAATTAGTTAACGTAAATGTAGCATCTTCTATAGGATTTACAGTCACTGCTATTTGATCCGTACTGATACAACCTGAATTGCTATTTTCACCTGTAACAGTAAAAATTTCGCCATCTACGGCGCCTGTAACAATAGGTCCTTGAATAGTATCAAAGTCATATGTTGCAGTTCCATTTGATGTCCAACTCCAAAGATCGACATCTCCACCAATCTCATTTAGGTTTATTATTGAAATACCATCATCACAAATAGGTGAATCTTCAGTTGCGGTAACAACAGGTAAAGCATAAATTGATAAAGTAAACGTTTCAGTACCCCAACAGTTAAGCGCTGGACTTTCATACTGAACAGTGTACACACCCGGCGTTGAAGATGAAAGATCGATTAATCCAGTAGTTGTATTTACGAAGTTTAATCCAGCTGGTGTAACTGTAAAATTACCTCCTGGTACACCCGTAATAGTTGGTAACGGATCGGGATCGTCTTGACAATATTTAAAGTCATAATTAAAAGTTGCGTCTTCCATACCAACGAAAGTTCCAGTAACAGTAACTGGACAATTTTTATCGTCCACAACATCAAAAGAATACACATCGCCATCTACTAATCCAGAAATCGTAATCGTTCCACCTTCCGTGCAGTCTGTATTATCAAACACAGCAGTAGTAGGTAATAAAGAACCTGGAACAATATTAAAGTTAGAGCCATCAAATGCTGGTGCACCACCATTAAATGTTATGGTTGCAGTACCAGCAAAACAATCTTCGTTGGTATTAGTTATAATAGGCTCCAAGAAAGTAACAGGGTAAGCAGGCCCCATATCAAAACAAGAAGGGAGTCCTGCCCAGTAGTATGAGAAAACACCTACAACATAATCATAGAATGTTACAGGGACAAAGTAATACGTAGTATTATTACCATAAACATTATCAATATCCCAAGGGCCAAATGGCTGAGTATCTTCCCAAACACCTAACAAGCAAGGATCGGTAAAAATATTATCAGGTGCTTGTAATGTTGGAGGGCAATCATAGATTAAAAACCACATACCAGGATCATAACTAAATGTTCCGTCATCACCTATATCAGGGGGAGGATTAAAATCACCATTTGGAGTAATTGTTAATACATCTCCAAAACACAATTCGTACGTAGAGTTTGTACTCCCTACTACTGACGCTGTGAAAGAACCTGCATCCACTGTGCAGGAGCAGTTAGCCGGGTGATTAAAAGTAGAAGTGGTAATAGTACAAGTCGGATCATCGCTAAAAGTAGCAGTAATTGCACAATTTGTTGTTCCATTTGGAGTAATACCAGCTAATGTAAAAGTTTGAGGACTTGTAAAAGGTGCCGCATAGACATCCGAGTTACCATTACAGTCAACAATTGTTAATGTCCCTGTTGATGGAGCGCTTTCGAATGAAACTGAACCTGTAATATCAAATGTGTTTGTAACATCATCACAAATTCCAATATTATAATCCCAACCTGTAAATGTGCAGATACAGATAGGCGCAGTGTACGTAATATTTATTGAGCAAGTAGGATCTGCAGTAAAATAACCTGTAACATCACAAGCTAAGCCGTCAGGCAACAAACCACTCAGTATATAATTTTCGACACCTTCATTCTGCGCATTAACTGTAAAAGGTGCGCTGGCAACTACAACAGTATTTCCATAACAATCTTCTACGACCAAATCTCCAGTTGTTGGCGGATCTTCAAAGTCAATTTGACCGGTCACTTCATAAGTATCTGTTGCTGGATCACATGCACTAATCGTAGCATTCATAAAACTCATGAAGCAAGGTGGGTTATTTACAATACTACAATCTGTAGAACCCGTACCTCCTGTTTGCGTTAAACTAATATCTTGAGTAATATTTGCGTAATTTGTAATAAGCATAATATATACCTCTCCTGCTACAGCATTTGGAATTGATGGCGTCTCGTTATTTGTAGAAGAATAACTACAATCAACCTCATTACCACCTAGTGATCCACAATCAGCTTGAGCAGCAGTTAAGTCTGCGTAAGGCCCCCAAATAATAAAATCGATATCTGAAGGTGCTGTCAAACTCATATCGATATTACCATTAGTCGCCACTTCGAAATAATACCAACTTGGATTTGGCTGAGTAGCCAAGCAACCGTAATCATTACCTGCTTCAGATGTGGTTCCTGTATTAGCAGTGAAATTTGCCCCGACATCAGTACAAATAGGGTCCATATCAGCACAAGTAGCACCTTGAGCCATAACTAAACTAGGTGCCATTACTACTAATAATGCAATTAAATTTGCAATCTTTTTCATAGTCCTTAATGTTAGTTTGTCAATTTACTTTGAAATAAAGTCTTTTTGGCTTTTAACTTAGACTTTATATCGTCCATTTGAATAAACCAACCGTTCGCTTGTGCATCAGCCTGTCTATTAGGATCTGCATTCATATAGGCTATCTTTTGATCAATTGCCAAAAGATGCTCATTAATTTTAGCTATTTCATTTTGATAATATGAATTATCATGTACAACTTGTTGTTGACCAGCATATTTAGATATAGTAACAGGTTGAATTGAATTAGTTCCCTGACCTGAATGCACTTTTTGCCTAAGTGGTTGCGAATTATTATCCACTGATTTAATTCGAGACTTGATATCCTCTTTTACTTGAGCGTTTACAGAAAATGTAAATACGCCAAAGCATAGTAGCGCGGCTAATTTGACCATGTTAGTTTTAGTTGTAGTTTAGTTGTTGAACGTAAAGATAATCAAAGGGTTGCCTTATTCCACATAAAAAGCAGAAATAAATTTATTCACAACATCAGAAGAAATTGTTCAAAAGCTTGTGTATCCCACCCTGAATCACTCAGACTCACCCACTTTAAGCAATTCATACTCCTCTTGTTCGACCATAAATATTTTTATGTTCTCATAGCCATCCGCTTCAGACACCTGGCTCATTTGAAAGTCATTCATCAATAAATTCGACGATTCATTTCCTAAGAAAAAGTAGTTACAAAAATAAGTTACAACATCATATGCCTGCATACTAAATTTCGACATATCTGTTTTATATCTAACTCTGAACTCTTTGTTTATATCAATAGCCAAATCAGAATAGTAATCTTCCATATTAGAAGTAGCATAATGAAAGTTATACTTATTCTTATATACATCATTAATATCGGTAAAATTAATCCATTCTTTTGTCCCATAAACAAACAAATCATCTGCCTTTGACCTAAAGGAAGATCGATTCAAATTCTTCATAAACTTTGAAGCAGTCCTTTTATCAATAGTAGGGACCACAAACCGTGTATTCACCCCTCGCTTAATGTAAGTATTAAAGCCATCTATAGTTGTCTCGATCAAACTCGGCCGATCTCCCACAAACCCAGATTGATTAAAAGACTTTCTAAATGCTTCATAAAGCGGTAGACTTTTCTCATCCGTTGGTTTAACAAGAATAATTCGATCATTTGAATAATTTGCTAACATATAACTAGCCATACCATTCATTAAAGAAATATTAGATCCCACTCCAGAATAAACCAATCTATTCCCCTCTAACAAACCTGCATCAGAGGCAACTGGAGTAACCACTCTAATTTTATTTTGCTTACAGAATTCTGTTACCATTTTCATATTTCCTGACATCAGAGGGCCGATAACCAAATCCATATTCAAGAATTCCCGCCCCCCCATAATCTTAGCTATTTCAGCTGAATCACTCTTTGTGTCAAAAAAATAAACCTTAGCATTTAAACCTTTATCTTTTAAAGAATCTAGTGCCATTGAAGCCCCCATATAAAACTGTGTAGATAAACTAGAAAGGTATTCAGAATATCCAGAAGTGTAATCTAAATGAAACGGTAATAACAATGCGACTTTATATTCCGTTTTAACCTCAAACTCCAGTACAGCATTACCTTCAGGATCATAACTTTCTCTAACTACTCCAATATCGACTCTTTCAATTCTCTCCTTCTTAACAGGTATAAGTAGGACCTGGCCTTCACTTAAAGATGTTGAAGTTAAATGATTCATTTCCATAATCTTCGAAATACTTACCATGAAGCGCTTCGAAATACTATACATTGTTTCATGAGACATAACAGTGTGACGTACCGTTGAATCACTAAAAGATATAGTCACCTCTTCTCGAACACCTTCTGAGGTAACTGTATCAATAACAAAAGGATTATCTGTAGCTATTACGTCAGATTCAACTAAAACACTCGCGCTTGAAGGAACCTTTATTACCTGTCCTTTCTTTAACCCATCAGCCAATTCAGGATTCATACCAATAAGGTCATCAACCGAAACATTGAACTTTCTGGACAAGCCATACAGCGTTTCTTTCTTCTTAACACTATAATCAACTGTCTCAATTTCTTGTGTTTTAACCTTTCCAGCAGGAATCAATACAATTTGATCTACATTCAACCCATCCTTTAAAGCAGGATTAACTGTTAAAATATCATCAACAGAGACATTATACATTCGCTGAAGTCCCCACAAGGTATTCCCTGATTCAACTTTATGTTCATAAAATCGCACACCATTTTGCTCCACAACATTAGCAACTCCAGGTTGACTATAAGCCGTAACAGATAGGCTGACTAAAATGATTATCAGAATACTACGCATACTTCAAAATTACGGAATTGATTTAACAATCCTTGTGCCAACAATCAGATTACTCCCACTCGATAGTTGCAGGTGGTTTAGAACTGATATCATAAGTCACTCTGTTAATACCTTTTACTTGATTGATGATCTTATTCGAAACCTTAGCCAAGAAATCGTAAGGAAGGTGGCACCAATCAGCCGTCATTCCATCTGTAGAACTAACAGCTCTCAGGGCAACAGCGTTCTCATAAGTTCTCTCATCGCCCATCACACCAACAGATTGTATTGGCAAAAAAATCGCACCAGCTTGCCATACATCATCATACAAACCATCTTCTTTTAAAGACGAAATAAAAATATGATCAACCTCTTGTAAAACTTTTACTTTTTCAGCAGTAACATCCCCAAGGATTCTAATCCCTAAACCTGGCCCTGGAAAAGGGTGACGCCCTAAGATATTTGGATCGATATCCAGTGACTTACCAATTCTACGAACCTCATCTTTAAACAACAAACGAAGTGGTTCAATCACTTTTAGCTTCATATAATCTGGGAGTCCACCAACATTGTGGTGTGATTTAATGGTAGCACTTGGACCTCCAGTTGCTGAAACTGATTCGATTACATCTGGATAAATTGTACCCTGACCTAACCATCTTGCATTTTCAACTAATTTAGACTCCTCATCAAAAACATCGATAAACACTTTTCCAATTGCTTTTCTCTTTGCCTCAGGATCTGAAACACCATTTAATTCAGCATAGAATTTGTCCGCAGCATTCACTCCTTTAACATTAAGCCCCATGCCTTTATACGACTCAAGAACCGAAGAGAATTCATTTTTTCTTAGCAAGCCGTTATCAACAAATATACACTGCAGATTTGCACCGATTGCTTTATGCAACAAAACAGCAGCAACTGAAGAATCAACACCTCCAGATAGCCCTAAAATAACTTTATCATCTCCTATTTGATCTTTAATCTTTTGAACAGTCTCTTCAACAAACGCATTCGGCGTCCAATCTTGAGCACATCCACACACATCAACTAAGTAATTTTTCAGTAGAACTTGACCTTCTACAGAATGATATACTTCCGGGTGAAATTGAATCCCGAATGTTTCTTCACCTTCAATTTTATATCCCGCATACTTTACATCTTTCGTACTAGCAATAACCGTGAAGTTATCTGGAATCGATTTAATCGTATCTCCGTGAGACATCCACACTTGCGAATCATCAGACATTCCTTTAGTAAGAACATTTGATTGATCAACAAAAGACAGGTTAGCACGACCATACTCTCGAATAGTTGAAGGTAACACCTCACCTCCAAAATTATTCGCCATGTATTGAGCCCCAAAACAAACACCTAATAAAGGCATGTTACCTTTAATTTTAGATAAATCAGGCTTAGGAGAATCCTCATCTCTCACTGAGAATGGACTTCCAGATAAGATTACACCTTTAATGTTCGGTGTTAATTCCGGGCACTTATTCCACGGATGAATTTCACAATAAATATTTAATTCACGGACTCTTCTTGCGATTAATTGAGTGTACTGAGAACCAAAATCGAGTATTAAAATCATTTCATGCATGCCGCAAAGATAATGCGAATGATCCAATCTAATCGGATTTATCAAACTATATTTTAGCTTTTTATTAAAGACAATGTGTCAGTGTGAATCAATTTGGAATAATTTATGACAGAGCCAAAGATAATTGACGTCCTAACCCTTTCTTAGGAACTGGATTTTATTACTTTTACGTGTTCGAATTTTATTTCAATAATGGCGATAAACATATTTAAAAATTTATTTGGTGATAAGTCTACTAAAGACAGAAAAGAGTATCAACCATCTATAGATAAAGCGAATGAGTTCCAAGCTCAATTCAAAAACCTAACAGACAACGAATTAAGAGCTAAAACAACTAGCTTCAAGACTTTAATTGCTGAAGAAACAAACACACTAGAATCGGAATTAAAAGATCTTAAGGCCAAGGCTGCTGACTTAAATACACCTATCCATGAAAAGGAAACTGTATTTGAGGCAATAGATAAAATGACTAAAAAGATTGATAACAAAATTGAAGAAGTCTTAGAACAAATTAGGCCGGAAGCTTTTGCTGTTGTGAAAGAGACTGCAAGAAGATGGAATGAGAATGGTCAATTAGTTGTTAAGGCGCAGGATTTTGATCGTGATTTAGCATCAAAAAAGGATGGTATTGAAATTGAAGGGGACAATGCAATCTGGTCCAATTCTTGGACTGCTGCTGGGGCTGAGGTTTCATGGAACATGGTTCATTATGACGTTCAGTTAATGGGGGGTGGAGTTCTTCATAAAGGGAATATTGCTGAGATGCAAACTGGTGAAGGTAAAACACTTGTTGCTACATTGCCGGTATATCTAAATGCTCTATCAGGAAAAGGAGTACATGTTGTAACGGTAAATGATTACCTAGCAAAACGTGATTCTGAGTGGATGGGACCTTTGTACCAGTTCCATGGATTATCCGTAGATTGCATCGATAAACACAAGCCTAATTCTGCAGAAAGAAAACAAGCTTACCTTTCGGATATAATTTTCGGAACAAATAATGAGTTTGGTTTTGATTACCTGCGTGACAATATGGCAGGAAACCCTAATGACCTTGTTCAACAGAAGCATCACTACGCAATTATTGATGAGGTCGATTCCGTTTTAATTGATGATGCTAGAACGCCATTAATCATTTCAGGTCCAACGCCACGTGGTGACGAGCACGAGTTTTATCAATTAAAACCAAGAGTAGAAAGCATAGTTGCTGCTCAAAAGAAATATGTAAACCAATGCCTTGCTGACGCGAAAAGGCTGCTAACTGTAATTAACGGTGAAGTTGCTGATGCGAAAGAAGCGAAACAAATGTTGGAAGATGGAGGGAAGGCATTACTTAGAGCTTTCCGTGGCTTACCAAGAAACAAAGCATTAATCAAGTATTTATCTGAACCTGGAATTCGAGCTCATTTGCAAAAGACGGAAAACTTCTATATGCAGGAACAAGGTAAGCATATGAAGAAGATTGATGTTGAACTTTACTTTGTTATTGATGAGAAAAACAACACAATTGAATTAACTGATAAGGGGATTACATTAATTTCAGGAAAAGAGGATAAAGAATTCTTTATTATGCCGGACATCGGATCTGAAATTGCTCACCTTGAGAAATTAGGATTAGAACCATCTCAATTTGTTGAAAAGAAAGATGCTTTAATTAGAGATTACAGTATCAAATCAGAGAGAATTCATTCTGTCAACCAATTGTTAAAAGCCTATACGTTATTCGAAAAAGAAATCGAGTATGTAATATTAGAAGGAAAGGTTAAGATTGTTGATGAGCAGACTGGCCGTATCATGGAAGGAAGACGTTATTCTGATGGACTTCACCAAGCGATTGAAGCAAAAGAAGATGTTCAAGTAGAAGCGGCAACTCAAACCTATGCATCTATTACTTTGCAGAACTACTTCAGAATGTACCACAAGTTATCAGGAATGACTGGTACAGCAGAGACAGAGGCAAAAGAGTTTTGGGACATTTATGAATTAGATGTAATTGTAATCCCTACGAATAGACCTATTCAGCGTAATGACGAAAATGATTTAGTATTCAAAACAGCTCGTGAGAAATTCAATGCTGTTATTGAAGAGATTGAAAGGTTAGTTGAACAAAAAAGACCAGTACTTGTTGGAACAACGACAGTTGAAATTTCTGAACTGCTTGGGCGGATGCTTAAGATGAAAGGAATTGATCATCAGGTATTGAATGCGAAACATCACCAACGCGAGGCTGAAATTGTAGCAAATGCTGGATTACCAGGCGCTGTTACAATTGCAACAAATATGGCTGGTCGTGGTACTGATATTAAACTGGGGGCTGGTGTCAAAGAAGCAGGTGGTTTAGCAATAATTGGTACAGAACGACATGATTCTCGTCGTGTCGACCGTCAGTTAAGAGGTCGTGCTGGTCGTCAAGGAGACCCTGGGTCATCGCAATTCTTTGTTTGTTTAGAAGATGATTTGATGCGTAAATTCGGGTCAGAGCGTATTGCAAAACTTATGGATAGGCTAGGTCTAAAAGAAGGAGAAGTAATTACGCATAGCATGGTTTCAAAATCTATTGAACGTGCACAGAAAAAAGTTGAAGAAAACAATTTCGGTATTCGTAAGCGATTGTTAGAATATGATGACGTAATGAATGCCCAACGTAAAGCAATTTACAAGAAGCGTAAGAATGCGTTATTTGGAGAGCGTTTAGATATTGACATCGACAATATGTTCTACGATGTAAGTGAGGCCATAACATTAGGATTTGCCAAAACTGAGTTCGCAGCCTTCGAAGAAGAGTTATTACGTGTAGTTGGAACACAGTCTCCGGTTACAGCTTCAGAATACGAATCATTAGACGAAACGACTATTATTGAGAAAGTTTACCTTCAATTGAGAAATCAATATAGTAGAAAGAATGAGAAAATTGCGGCTGCCGCAATGCCTCAGATCAAACATGTTCATGAAACAATGTCTGAGAAATATCAGAACATCGTTTTCCCGTTAACAGATGGTCGTAAAGAAATGCAACTTGTTGTTAATCTTAAAGAAGCATATGAATCTGAAGGACACATTATTTCAACTGCATTTGAAAAGAACATAGTTCTTAGTATGATTGATAATGAGTGGAAAGAGCATTTACGAGAAATGGACGACTTAAGATCTGCGGTCTCCAATGCTCAATACGAACAAAAAGATCCACTTTTAGTTTACAAATTAGAGTCTTTTGAATTATTCAAAGCAATGCTAGTTCGACTAAATGCTGAAACGATGGAATTATTGATGAAATTGGATATTCCTGCGACTCAAGAAATTCAAAGCACGAATAAGTCTGAAACATCTCAAAGTAATTACGAGAAAGCCAGAGAGCATCAGCAAAAAGAAGAACTTGGAGCAAGAGAAGGATATCGAGAAGCTATTCAAAACTCTGGAAGCCAAAGACAACAAAAACAACAACCAATCGTTGCTCAAAAGCAACCAGGAAGAAATGACGCTTGCCCTTGTGGAAGTGGCAAGAAATACAAACAATGTCACGGGAAATAAATAAAATTTCAATCATTGGCAGTGGTAACGTTGCCTGGCACTTATCAAAACATTTTGCTGAGGCAAATATTGAAGTTTCTCATATTACTAGTAGAAATAAGAACACGTGTATAGAAATTTGTAATAAAACAGATGCTACTTATGTAGCATCTGTTTCTGATTTACCCCAAAACCAATTGGTGATTATCTGCACTCCTGATGATTCTATTGCTTCTATATGCGAACAAGTGCATTATACCTGTCCCGTTGCATACACATCTGGTTCAATTGATTTATCCAAACTCCCCAAAAGGCAAAATCTGGGTGTCTTCTATCCACTTCAGACATTCTCTAAATGTTATGATCTTGATTTAAAGAATGTGCCATTCTTTATTGAAGCAACTAATGAAAAGTTTAGCCAGTGTCTGTTCGCTCTAGCATCTCAAATAAGCAGTACAGTTCGCTCTGCGAATTCTCAAGAAAGAAGTGAATTGCATCTTTCTGCGGTATTTGTGAACAACTTCACAAATCACATTATTCATAAAGCACAAGAATATGCTGAATCAAAATCAATTGACTTCAACTATCTTCTACCCCTGCTTAACGAGACAATTAGAAAACTGGAATCGGACAGTGCTTTTAACGCTCAAACGGGCCCAGCAAGAAGAAGAGATAACTCAACAATAGAACAACACAAATCAAAACTTAAGGGAATATCTAAAGAAATATATAACCTATTAAGTAAAAGTATAAAAAACACGTACCATGACTAGTTTCAAAGAACGATTAAACGACATTAACACACTAATTTTTGATGTAGATGGTGTATTAACAGATGGAAGTGTCACTTTATATAAAGATGAAGTTGTGCGCACTTTAAATTCACGAGACGGCTATGCATTGCAATATGCCTCGAAGATGGGATACAACATTTTTATTATTTCCGGAGGAACTTCAGAGGATGTAAAGAAAAGGTTATTGAATCTTGGTGTTAAGGAAGTATACATGGGCTCTAAGAACAAGGTTAAAATATATGAATCCATCAAAGAAAAACACGACCTACATGACAACCAAATCGCCTATATGGGTGATGATATTCCTGATTACCAAGTAATGCAAAAGGTAGGATTAGCCGCATGCCCTCAAGATGCTGCCGTTGAGATTAAACAAGTTAGCCACTACCAATCACCATTTATGGGAGGAAAACATTGCGTTCGAGATATAATCGAGCAAGTATTGCGAGTTCAGGGA
Organism: Crocinitomicaceae bacterium; assembly: GCA_022447585.1. Taxonomy (GTDB): domain Bacteria; phylum Bacteroidota; class Bacteroidia; order Flavobacteriales_D; family Crocinitomicaceae; genus UBA4466. The sequence continues at coordinate 228,003 of JAKVAR010000001.1, forward strand.
AACTGGTTTACGGAAGAATCATTTGAATGGTAATCTACTCCTGAATCAAAACTTTTAGCTGCACAGGACTAACTTTAGTTCCCATAAGTTTGATGAAATAAACCCCTCTTGGTTCATTTGATAAATCAAAAATCATTTCATTATTAAAATCACCGGATTTTATAAGTCTGCCCTGATTATCGATAACATTAAACTCTGAAAACACATTTTTTTCAGCATACACATTAAAAAGCCCACTAGATGGATTTGGATAAACCGAAATTAAATCTTCAAAGTCCAGTTCATCTACAACCACCACATTATGCGAAACCCCACCAGATGAAATATCTGGATAACTATCCCCAGGTCCTATCTTAGCGACTGTGATTTCATTACCACCAGAAACAACACCTGTGCTGTATCCAACCACGATTGCACCACCATCTGAAGTTCTAATAATATCTCCAGTGACATCTGGATAATTATGAGACATTCCAAATGACCCTTCAAAACCTAAACTAGAATTATATTTATTAATGGTTACATCTTCACCAAATTCAAATCCGGTATCATTTATCAAAGACGCAGCAATGTAGACATCACCCATACTGCCAAAATTTGTCGCTTGCGTATATTCCAACTGCCCATTCAGTGAAGGATGATATCCGCCCCAATAAGTACCATCAGTTTGCATTAAGAACAAATAAGCATCATTTTCATTAGTCAGCGGTCCTTCACCTCCACCGATGCCTACAACCTTTGTTGGATCGATATCTAATACAATATCATTTACCCAGTAATTTCCATTTACCCCAAAAATACTCTCCCAATAAACTGTTCCATCCTCATGTAAGTATGTCATATAACCTTTAGTCAATGCCGAGTCTACAAAATACTCTCCTCCGATCAAATAAGTAGAATCGGTGAATTGAAATATACAATTTGCACGGTCATCCCCTGCTGCTCCGATTGTTTTGGTCCAAACCGTATCTCCCAGTTTATTCGTACGAACAATATAGATGTCCATATTATCAGTAGCATTCGAACTTGTCTCTCCAACCATAACAGTACCTGTATCTCTAGTTATCGCAGCATCATTGACTCGTTCCCATCCCGATCCACCAAAGGACTTTTCCCATTCAAGATCTGTGGACTCATCAATCTTTGCTAGGTAAAAATCAAAGCCTCCAGCACCAAATGAATTAGTGTATCCGCATACATAATATCCGAAGCCTTCTTTATAAAGCACTCTTCTTCCTGATTCGGACCCAGCGCCACCATAACTTTTAGACCACATATAATTTCCGAGGCTATCAATTTGCATTAAAAAAGCCTGAGCCGGAGCTTCTCCAAAACTGCTAGAAGAACCCGTAATAATATAACTGCTATCTTCTAATTGAATAATTCCTTGGCCTAAATCTGCACCATTGTCGCTATAATAATTAATAAACGTAATCTGACCTTGAGCATACCCCCCCAATAAAAAGAAGTATGTAATGAATATTATATAGCGCATCTTAATCTTAAAAATAATGATTGACCACTTGCTTTTTTCGAGACGAAACCAAGAAAATTTTCAGAAGCAAGACCTACTGAATAATTCCCAAATTTGAAATTGGCGTATAATCCTGTCCTAAACTTAGTAAAGCCGCCGTAACCAACATTTAGGCCTAACCCTACAGCTTTATAAAGGCTAAAATGTGCCCCAACATAGACGTATGGGCTGAAAATTAAAGTTGGGTATAACCTCATACCGAAAAAAGACTGAAGCTTTTTATCTGAATTAGCATCAACTATTTTACCAACTTGTAAATATCCAGGAAGCATCACCGTGCGGTTTCTCTCAGAAGATTGAACTCCTAATGAATCTAGAACGCTCATTGAGTCTGAAATGATAGCATTATCACCGATCAACTGATCGAATTTAAATCCATCAAAAGCAAAAGAAGTATCGATAGAATATACTTTCTGCTTCTCATACATGTACGCAAACCCAATATTCTTAGCCTGAAATTGAATGTAAGACGTTTGATCTTTAAAAATGGAAACTGGGATTTTAAAGTCTATATCAACACCAAAACCTACACCTTGATTAAACTTCTTATTGGAAGCCATTTCAACTTCACCATCCAATATTAATTCAATATTATCTCCAGTAGCATTCTGAGTCAACTCTCCGGTTCGAATACTCGTATTGAATCGATCGCTAATGTTATAAATATTTAATGAAACTGATGATTTCGATTTTAAGTCAACCATACCGAATCCTAACTTCTGATAAGACATAAAAGCAATGTTTGTTCCCGAAAAATCGATAGTTTCACCTTTATATCTATCATTTCCGTAGAAAATCATTCCAAACAAATCTTTAGAATAAACTGACCCACCAAAAAAATCAGCACCTGCTTTAATCAAATAACCCCAATTTCGGTTTTTAAGTAATTTCTTTGAGTAATTTCTGTACTCAACACTTACCCCACCATAAGCTCCAAGGCGATTTACAGCTCCATGTCTATCAAATGAATTATTCTTAACAACTTCATTAATAAAACCACCATAAATGAATTTACCGCTCAAATCTTTCTGGATAGCTGAGCCTGCGAAATCCATCCCACCTTCTAGAATGATTTCATGCTTAAGTTCAAGGGTATCATATCCCAATGGCAGCAATTGAGCAAAACCAATTGACTGAATTAAAACAATGATAACTATTAATAGTATTCTCATACTTAAAATTTATTCTCTGAGGTAAATTTCGTTTTTACTTTAACTGCCAGATATGCACCGACAGGAATACTCATTGGCTCATTGATATTTGAATTTGGATTGGTAGAATTAAAATTAGATTGAATGATAATTTTCTTCACCAAACTAAGATCATCAAGAATCTCCTCTCCCAACACCAATTTCATTTCAGAATAACACATCATTAAAGATGAAGCAGGATCAATAGATCCGAATTGAGAAGATTCAATCGGATTTGTTCCGTTTATTTGATAAAGAATATTACCATCATCATCTAAGAAATATGCCATCAAGTCAGCAGAAAAAGGGAATGCATTACTTGCTTGAATCATCATCTCACCTGACTTTACATTTGTATTGTTTTCATTTTGAGTGAAATTCAGGTTAAATGTATCTTTTAATACAAGCTCATCGACACCAATTGTCAGTGGCATATTAGCTTCAAGATTTACTTTCAGTCTACTTTGTGAAAACATCTCATCCCATCCGCCAGTAACATTGCCCCATGGATTTAGTTGAATATGATAACCTACTTCATGTTTATTCCCTAAGTTTTCTATATATTCTTCTATGTTAGAATTGGAACTGTTAAATTCAATATTTTTTTGACTCGGCACTAAAGCATCCCAGGTACCTGTTGCAGGATCAATATTGAAAGAACTTCCAATTTGAGCATTATCCAAAGAAACTGTATTTCCAAAATTGTTCTCATTAGATACATTCAATAGATTACCTTCAGCAATTACCTTAACTCCATTTTCAATCTTGAATACAATTGAAGTATTTGGCAAATCTATGGCACCAGAACTCACTACATCAAGCACTTCCAAATCTACAACAGTTGTATCAGAAAGTACTTTATCCCCAAAATAACCTCTCGCATAATCAACCTTGACCCCTCTAAAGGTTGCATCAACCTTTGTTATGTCCGCTGGTGAAATAATAACGTCAGGGCCATCTAAAGCTGTCGATACTATTATTTTAGACTTTAACACATTAAACTCTCCTCCTGAAATACCAGTTAAATCCATTCTATAACCAGATAAATCGATCGTTTCTTCAACTATACCCGGTGAAGCATTTGAGCCAGGGGGTGCAGAATATTGATTATTAAAAGTAACACCATCCTTGGTAACACCAGGCAACTCAACATTAAAAATTGTTGTTGTACCTAGTGGATTCTGAACTTTTACATCGATAAAACCTTCCTTAAGAACGATTGTCTTTAATTGCACTTCCTCTAAATCAAGATTATGCTCCTCTACAGAATTGACAAAGTTAAACCCACCTGATATTTGAAGCGTCCCAGAGAAAATAAACTCTTCTGAAATAGTCGTATCCGGAATCTCAATTAATTCGCCTAAATCAAGATCAAACAATGTTCTATTAAGATCTAGCTCATAAAAACCTCCGACCTCACTAATAGTGGAATCATTAACCAAATTCTCCAAAGACAAAGTATCATTAATCAAAGGAGAACTCCAATCAGTATCCCAAACAGTTTTATTCTTTTTACAAGAAACGATTGATATGGCAAACAACGCCAGTGCAATATATTTTTTCATTGTAGTTGAATAACGATTAATAATTCCGTTTGGTTGGTTCAAATTTAGACTCTTTCAATTATGGTTGCATAACCTTGACCTACACCAATACACATTGCAACTAGAGCATATTTTTTATTTGATTTTTGAAGTTCAATTGCCGCAGACAACAATATTCTCGCTCCAGTAACACCTAATGGGTGACCAAGTGCAATTGCCCCTCCGTTTGGGTTGATACGAGGATCATCATCCGCTAATCCCATTTCACGTGTACAAGCTAAAACTTGTGCAGCAAATGCTTCGTTCAACTCTAGAATATCCATTTGGTCTAGTGTCAGACCTGTCCTCTTTAAAACTTTTTGAGCAGCATAGACAGGTCCAATTCCCATGATTCTTGGCTCCACACCAGCAATTGCTGCACCAACAATTCGCACTAATGGTTTAAGACTATATTTTTCAACGGCTTCTCCCGATGCGATTAATAAAGCAGCAGCACCATCATTCAATCCAGAAGCATTACCTGCAGTAACAGACCCTCCTTTTTTAAAAGCTGGGCGTAAACCTCGCAATGTATCGATTGTTGAATTTGGACGAACAAACTCATCGGTATCAAAGATGATTGGATCTTTTTTTCTTTGCGGAATAGAAACAGGCACAATCTCTTCAGCTAACCTCCCCGAATCAATTGCTTTTGAAGCTTTCTGTTGTGACCACAAACTAAATTTATCTTGAGCTTCTCGTTCAATTCCATATTTTTCAACAAGATTTTCCGCAGTCATCCCCATCCCTTCAGTTCCATACAACTCCTCCATCTTAGGATTAATGAAACGCCAACCAAAAGATGAGTCATGCATCTGAGCATCTCTTCCAAAAGGCTTTGATACTTTTGAAATTACCCAAGGACCTCTTGTCATATGTTCAACACCACCAGAAATATAAATTTCTCCCGCTCCATCTTTTATGGCTCTAGAAGCATTGATTGTTGAAGCCATACCTGAAGCACAAAGTCGGTTAACTGTTTCTCCACCGACTTGCCAAGGTAAACCGGCAAGTAAACCAGACATACGAGCAACATTTCTGTTATCCTCACCTGCTTGATTTGCGCAACCAAATATAACATCCTCTACTTCTAAAGGATCAACAGATGGATTTCTTGCCATCAACTCTTTAATAACAATTGCTCCTAAATCATCGGTTCTAACTGGTGCCAAAGTTCCACCAAAATTCCCTATAGGAGTTCTAATACCATCAACTATATATACTTCTTTTGACATACTAATTCTTTAAAATGCTAAGATAACAATTTTGTATTGTTGAAAACTTCTACTCAGACTTATGTACAAAGTTTGTATTTTGGATTTCAATAAAACCAAAAAAACGTGATGAAACTAAAAACTAGCCTCGCTCTATTCTGCTTGAGTATTGCAACGATGTCGTTTTCTCAATTAGACGAATTGACGCCTGAAGAACAAGCTTATAGAGATTCGATTACTGCGTTGAACTTAGAGAATGAAACTATAGCTCAAAGTCAAGAAGCATACAATAACGGAATCAAATTATTCAGTGAAAAGAATTTCCCAGCATCGATTGAACAATTTAGAAAGTCAATTGAATTAGATCCTAATTTCACCGCTGCATATTACAACAAAGGAATTGCTGAAAATGAAGCAGAAAAATATGATGCTGCAGTTAAAACATTGAATAAATTAATAGAGTTAAAACCAACATACTCAAAAGCATTCTTTCAAAGAGGCAGATCTTATCAAGGGTTGAATGATTATTTAAAATCTGAGCAAGACTATGAGAAGTCAATTTCATTAGATGCAACAAATGCAAAAGCATATTACAATTTCGCAACACTTCGTTTTTTACAAAGTGATTACGACGGAGCGATTAATTATTTCTCAAAGTCCATCGAAATTGATCCGGAAATGATTAACGCCTATAATGACCGAGGGTCATCATACAGAATGAAAGGTGAGTATACCAAAGCTATTGCTGACTATGAAACTGCAGTAAGGAAAAATCCAAATCTAGCATTCGTTCTTAACAATATTGGTACAACTAAATCCAAAATGAAAGATTACACAGGAGCTCTAGCTGCATTCAATCGTGCCATTTCTGTAGATGCAAATTTCCACCTTGCTTACAACAATAGAGGAGTTGTTCAACAAAACCAAGGGAGACTCGACGATGCAATCAAAGATTTTAACAAAGCCTTAAGTGTAAAATCGGATTACTCTCCATCTGCATCGAACCTAAGTGGAGTCTATTTTACTCGAAAAGAATATAAGAAATCATTAGAGCTTGCAAACAAAGCAATCAAGATGGATAAAAGTAACGCTGCTGCATACGTAAATCGAGGTATGGCGAAAGAAATGTTGCGAGACATGGAAGGTGCCTGTGAGGACTGGCATAAAGCAAAAGAATTAGGTTCTGAAACTGGAAAAAATTATTTCGCAGGTAACTGCGCCAACTAAACAAAATAATGATGACTAAATATATATTAACAACTGCAATTCTGTCTTTATTCTGTTTAGCAAATGCACAGAATATCGAATTTAAATCTGCCAATTTTAAAGACGATAAAGAAGGACTAAAAAAGGCCAACGAAGCAATCAAGAAAGGGGACGAATTCTTTGAATTAGCAAATGAAGCCATCTTTCTGGTAAAGAGCCCTGGGTTAAACTATGAACTTGCACTTAAAGAGTTCAATGTTGCTCAAAACTTTAATCCTGAAAACGCCTTAAACAACTTTAAAATTGGAGTGTGCTATATGAACTCTCCATATAGTAACAAAGGTATAAGCTACCTATACAAAGCTCAAAAACTAGACTCCGAATGCGATCCATTTATGGATTACTATTATGGTAGAGCACTTCAGCTAGATGGTAAATTTGGAGATGCTATTAAAGCGTATAGTGCATTTGAAGAAAACTATAGAAAGGCTGACAACTTCTCAAAGTTCGTAAGTAAACGGAAAAGAGAATGTAAAGCTGCTAGAGGGGCGGTTCAAAATCCAATTCGCGCATGGGTAGACAATGTTTCTGAATTAAACAGTCCTTACAATGACTACGCTCCTTCAATATCAACGGATGGTGGCGAAGTAATATTTACATCAGACAGACCCAATGGCCATGACGCAAATGCTGCTGGATCATATGATAAAGACATTTATTCATCGACAAACGTTAATAGTAAATGGAACTCTCCAAAACAATTAAAAGGAGGAGTTAATACCACTTCAGATGATGTCTCAAATAATATTAGCTATGATGGGACTAAATTACTTCTTCACAGGATGGAAGGGGATAATACAGACATATTCGAAAGCACTTTAGTAGGAGCAAACTGGACAGCCCCGAGTAAACTCCCTTTTCAGATATCATCAACAAGAGCCAATGAAGCTTACGCTGCATATAGCGATGATGGTTGGAGTATTTATTTCAATAGAGATAACGCAACACGTTCGAATGGATTTGAAGTGATGTTCAGCAGTATGCAAAGTAAAATTCAAAAGAACTACATGGCAGCGCAGATGATCTCCTCCATTAACTCAAAGTTTAATGAGGGTCCTATTTACGTTGCGATTGATGGTGAAACAATGTACATAGCCTCTGAAGGAGGAGATTCATATGGAGGTTACGACATCTTCATTTCAGAGAAATCTCAAGGAACTTGGTCTAAACCAGTAAATATGGGATACCCTATCAATACACCCTATGACGACTTCTTCTTCTCAGGTACAGCGAATGGAAAGTATGCTTATATCGCCTCAAACCGAGCCGAAGGAGCCGGAGGATACGACATTTACAAAGTTACTTTCTGGGGTCCAGAAAAAGCACCAGTGACAGCAACAGAAGACTACCTTTTAGCTTCAATTGTTAACCCGATGAAGGATAACTCAATTGAATCTACCGTGGACGTAAATAAAAAATCGTTCACTGTATTTAAAGGAAAGACAATTGACGCAATGACAAAAAAGCCCGTTCAAGCGAACATTGAGATTACGGATAACACAACGGGTAAATTAATAGAAACGTTTGTCACCAATAGTGCTACCGGTAAATTCATTATCACATTAGCCTCTGGCAAAAATTATGGTATTGCAGTAAAAGCTGAAGGTTATTTATTTCACTCTGAAAACTTCGACCTTCCAAAAGGAAGTGCTGACAACCTAGTAAACAAAGTTATTGAGCTAAAAAATATTGCTGTTGGGAGTAAGATTGCCTTAAGAAACATCTTCTTTGACACCGGAAAATCTAAATTGAGGACTGAATCTAACGCTGAGCTAGATCGATTAGTTAAACTAATGAAAGACGTTCCATCATTAAAAATTGAAATTTCAGGTCACACTGACAACACTGGATCTGCCTCATTGAACAACTCTCTATCACAAGACAGAGCTCAAGCCGTAGTGGATTACTTAAAATCTAAATCAATTGCAGCATCAAGAATGACAGCTAAAGGATATGGATCGAACAAACCTATCGCATCGAATAGTACATCTGATGGTCGCCAACAAAATAGGCGAACAGAATTTGAGATAAAGGCAAATTAATCTATTTTACCCCCTTAAAAAGCCTGTATTTACTGCGGGCTTTTTTAGTTATAATACAGGTCAAATATTTACATTTGAACAAACAATTCATTCTATCATTATGTTTCCTGAAAGTCATATTTCCTTCTTCACAGAATTGCTGCAAGACCGATGCTCAATTACAGAAGAAGACTTAAAAAAATATAGTCATGACGAAACCGAAGATATTTCTAGACTTCCGAATGTTGTTTTAAAACCAGAATCAGTTCAAGAAATCTCTCAAATATTGACTTATTGTAATGAGCACAACATCCCTGTAACTCCTTCTGGAGCCAGAACAGGCTTAAGTGGTGGTGCTATTCCTTTGCATGGTGGTGTTGCATTATCTATGGAGAAGTTCAATCGAATTTTAAACATCGATGAGAACAACCATCAGGTAACCACGGAACCAGGCGTAATAACTCAAGTTCTTCAAGAGAAAGTTAAAGCAAAAGGCCTAATGTACCCGCCTGACCCTGCAAGTAAAGGAAGTTGCTTTATAGGAGGCAATGTTTCCGAGAACTCTGGTGGCCCCAAAGCAGTCAAATACGGTGTAACTAATGAATATGTATTAAACCTGGAAGTTGTTTTACCAAGCGGCGAAGTTATATGGACAGGCGCAAACGTATTGAAAAACGCCACAGGCTACAATCTTACTCAGTTAATCACTGGATCTGAAGGAACACTCGGAATCATTACAAAAATCGTTCTAAAATTGATTCCTCACCCAACTCATGATTTATTAATGCTCGTTCCTTTTTACAACGCTGAAACAGCATGTAAGGCAGTTGCTGAAATATTCAAAGAAGGAATTATACCAAGTGGATTAGAATTCATGGAGCGAGATGCGTTAATTTGGACGCAACAATTTGTTGGAGAATCCAGTGTTGAAATTAAAGAAAATCATGCAGCACATTTACTTATTGAAGTAGATGGATTTGATCCGGATATTTTAATGAATGATTGTTCTACGATTATGTCTGTTCTAGAGAGGTTCGAAACGGATGAAATACTTTTTGCAGAATCTCAGGCTCAAAAAGATACACTTTGGAAACTACGTCGATCAGTAGGAGAAGCAGTCAAAGCAAACTCAATATACAAAGAAGAAGATACAGTAGTTCCTAGATATGAGCTCCCTACCCTACTTCGCCATATAAAACGAATTGGCAATGAGTATGGCTTTAAATCTGTTTGTTATGGCCATGCTGGAGACGGGAATCTGCATGTTAACATTATTAAGGGTAAGCTAACCGAGGAACAATGGGAGATTGAGCTTCCTAAGGCAATTAGAGCCCTTTTTATGGAAGTTGTTAAACTTGGCGGAACAATATCAGGTGAACACGGAATCGGTCTTGTACAGAAACCCTATATGGACATTGCCTTTTCAGGTAATAGTTTAGACTTAATGCGAGGAATTAAAGCCGTGTTTGATCCAAATGGAATTCTAAATCCCGGGAAAATATTCTAGCTTTTCAAAAACTCAACGTCACCTGCTTTCATTTTATGATATGCTTTACTCAAGTATGCCAGCATAATTCTCATAGAATCAAAAGCCTCTTCTGTCTCCGCACTAATCTCTTTTTTCTGCAGTTTAAGTAAAAGTTTCATATACATTGCATGAAAAGCAACTTCAATGTGATTCTTTTCTTTTAGATTAGACTTCGCTTGGAACTCCTCAATATACTTTGCTGCATGGCTAAAAACACCCGAGTACTTAGGGTTTTCCATACTAATCATCGTATTATGCAAGTAAGACAATTCAACTAATACATCTTGCGTAGAAAGTAAATGTCCTGCTTTCTCGATTTTTTGCAATTTCATTTGCTCAATTAATGAAGCATACCATTCTGTATACTGATTGATAAAAGAAGTATCTGGAAGTTGAGGCCGTACATAGTTCGTAATGATAGCATCCAAATCTAATTGATATGCTCTAATCACGTCCTCGATCTGGTACATATATAATATGTACTCCGCAATATTTTCGTTAAGCTTTTGCTCGGCTACCTGCATTAAATATTATTTAACGATATCATCAACTAAGTTATCTTGATTTTGATTCAAGTACTCCGTAAATTCAACAGTAACATCCATTGATGGATGAATATATTTGAATTGCCCCCCTTTAGCATGAACTAGAAGAATATCGATTCCATTCTCCTCAGAATATTGATTTGCGAAGTATTCAATTTTATTACCGATAACTTCCATTTTATTGTAAGTCTCTTGTTCGATTTTCCCCCCTTCAACTTGCTGAAACTGCATTAAGGACTGCTCTTTTTGCTGAGCAGCCTGCTGCATTTGAATTGCTTCGTTCTGACTTAGCAAATTTGCTTTAGCTTTCTCTTCATACTTGATCACATAATTCTGCAGATCTTGAGACCTTCTTTGTAACTCATTCTGAAAAGCCAATTGTTTTTTAGTAATAATAGAATCTTGTTCTCTAAAAAACTTGAAATGAATTTGCAAACTATCTTGATTATAAAAAGCGATTTTCAAACCACTCCCATCTCTAGATTCAACATTCGCAGCTGTATCAACTACTTCGCTCTCTTTCACTTTATCATCACCACAAGAAGTTAATGACACCAATGTAATTCCGATGTAAACTAAATATTTCATTTCTTATTTTTTTCGTTAAACCCATTAGACCAATCTGTTCTCATTTCAACGAACCGTTTCAGAGAGTTACTCAATAATTCGTTCGTAATCATATTCTCCACTTCACCAACCCCACTAACATCAGTTTCTGAAATCTTAAATGATTGCTCAAACTGACTTAATTCAATTTTTACGATAAATTTCGCATTATAATTGAAGATTTGGATTTTATATCTTTCATGAGGAATATCTTTAACTAGTCTCAAAATTTTGATTTTTTTGACAAAAATAACACAATTCTTCCACCCTAAAACAAAAAAAGCGTCTATTAAATATAGTACGCTTCAATTGTATTATGAAAAAGTATTTAGGCAACAGCCATATCAGATTCTTTATATTCTTTGAATTCAAATGGAACTTTGACCATATAAGCATAATCTTGCCCAACTTCATACATATCTTCGTCTTCCATTCTATAGTGCCATTCAACACAAACATCAAGTCCTCGTTCTACAAGCTCATTCAGCTTATAAAGCAAAAATAGAATTCTTTTGGAAGAAGAAATATTAAAGTATTCTAGATCAATCTTGAATACCGTCTTAGGAGCAGGTTGAATCAAATACGACTCAAACCAATTCAAAACTGGCAACCAAAACTCATCTGGATTATCTGGAATTGACCTTCCTTTAATCTCCATTTTCCCAATTAAAGGATTCAACGAAATTTTAGGTGTTTGTAGTGTTGGTTGAATTGATAAAGCTTCCATTAACAATAATTTGATTACTGCAATTTGACAATATTTTCCTTACAAAAATCATTTTTTCTACGAATGAAGTTAAATCATAGATAAAGACGTCAAATTTCCAAACGAATATTTGGATAACAATCAGAAAACGCACTTTAATCATTGAAAAGTACTGTTTGCTCAACGATACGTTCGATTGGCCTTTCTATAAACGCATTAACATTGACGTCATAATTGGCAAAAACCTGTTTTACAACTCGTTGATGATGAAACCCATAACTACCAACAACAGTTACAAAATCACTGTGACGCTGAGGAATTAAGTGAGCATCACAAAATGCTAGAATATTCTTAACATGAAATTCATGAAATAGAATTCTAAAATCTTTCAGCTTAAAGCTCAACTCACTAAACAATGTTTTATGAGTCTGATTTGAAAAAGATTGATCAAACTCATTCCAAACAATAAACGAATTCATTACTTTTTGCTGCTCTGAGGACAACATACCTTTAACATAAGCCTCATAAATTAGTTTTCCAAAATAAAAACCACTGCCCTCATCTCCTTTTATAAAGCCTTTACCTCCAATTATCTCTTGGACCTCGCAGTTGTGCCAATTAAACAATACTGATCCTGTACCCAGAATAGCGACGGTTCCATCATCATCCCAAAAAGATGCTCTTCCCGCGGCGTGTAAATCTGAGAGTATGTTTATTTTTTTTAAGCCTATACCTTTTAAAAAGAGTAAAAGTTTTTCACTTCCCTTCTCTCGAAAACAACCTGAGCCAAAGAAATGAACATCAGCTTCCATCATATAAGCATGAGACTGCCAAAATTGCTTTTCCTTATCAAGAAATTCTTGTGTGCAATTCAAAGGATGATAACTCTTTCGAGTAAAATACGTTTTCGTTTTACATTTATCGATAAAACACCAATCTGTTTTAGTCCCCCCACTTTCACCTATCAAATATTGTTTCACTTTTCTAATTTATCACTCTTTTCACAGACATACAATTAATAAAACCTTATATTTAGGAATAAATGTTGAAATATGAAATCATATCTGAACTTGGCAATCAAAAAACTAGGAAGTTTGGATCAACTATATTAATTAAGGAGTTAAGTTCGGGGAAATTGTTTGTCAAAAAATCAATTGACAAACGAAAGACTAAAAAAGCCATTTGGGATCGTCTGGTTCAAGAGGGTAAATTCGACTTCAAACACCCCGGCCTACCCATATTATATGAGTTTCACGAAACAGAAAACTTAATTAGTGTCGTTCGTCCCTATATTGAGGGCGTAACATTAAATGAATACTTCGACCAATTAAAACGAAGGCAAAAAATAAATTTCACAAAAAAACTCGTCGAAAAACTTGTCCCAATCTTTGAGAGATTAAAAGCGGAGAATATTGTTCATTGCGACATTAAGCCGAGCAACATACTAATAAATAAAAGAAATGATGATTTTGACGTGTTTCTAATTGACTTTGGGTTAGCAGTTAAACGCACTAAAACTGACGTACGAAAAACCCTTTTCCCTTTAGGCTACGCTGCTCCAGAACTACTATTAAATCAACTAGACATAGTAGATTCAAGAAGTGACTTATTTTCCCTTGGAATCATGATTTGGCGATTATTTACAGGTGAACTACCATTAAAACATCCAAACCCAAGTATTTACACCAACATACAATTAACACACCCATTACCAGATCACGTATCATTACCCAAAGGACTTTTAGAAATCTTACAAAAAATGACCTATAAATTCCAATTTAAACTTCCACCAAACAAGATCTCAGCAGCAGAAGTTAAAAGTTCTTTAGTAATTGGTATGAATCAGCGTTATCAAAGTTTCTCAGAAGTTTCAACAGACTTAAATCAGCTTCAACAGAAAAAATCTTTCTACCAAAGAATATCTTTTCGGTAACCTAGTGACAAGTTAAAATTAAGAGCATTCCATTGACCAGTTCCATATCCTGTTAAGACCTCATTTCCAATGCCACCATAACTGCCTTGAGTTAAAATTGCGTAGTCTAAACTTACATCAAAATATAGCGTACCCAATCTAGCGAATGAATATTTAACACCACCCGCAAGACCGGCTGAAACAGAGAAAATCGAGCCATTTCTGTTAATATCTAAATTCTGATAATTGTCTTCGTCAAAATCATCGTAAACAATCTTAACTTGATTAAAACCAGCTTTTAACATCGTACCACCATAAGCTGCAAAACCATAATCGAAGCCATTACCTAGATAATATCGCGTTCCTCCTTCAATTGTATTGTAATTCATTTTAACATTATACCCAATTTGAAAAAAGTTTGGGTCCATATATGGTGGTATTGTATCCTGCACAAATATTTGCCCCGGGCTTCTTTGAGTCTGATTAAAATGATGCGTATATTTGACATAAAACGAAACAGCATCATCTCTGGGTATTTCAACCCCTAGGTGAAAACCAGCATAAGGCTTTTTATTTCCAAAAGCGAATGTCGTAGTTTGCCCGGCAAGCAAACTTACCTGCGCACCAATCCCACCGGAAATCATTAATGCGACTATTAAAATTAAATTTTTCATATTTCTTTCCATTTAGGGTTCGTCTTTTCTATCACTGCAAAAATCGGGCAATTTTTATCATGAGCCCCTGGCAAGTAACCAATACTCATCAAAAATTCATGTACGATCTTTCCACCTACAAATTTAAACGTCTTTTTGAACAATTTAGTCCATTCTGCCAGACTTAATGTATGATGTTGGTCTAACCATTGACTAAAGCTACCATATTCCCGTGTCAATTGCAATATCTGTTGAGCATTATGAATCGCCGCATTGACTTTCAATTTGTTTCTAATTATTCCCGGATCACTTAATAACCTAGCCCTATCCTCTTCCGAATAATTTGCTATTCTTTTGATATTAAACTGATCATACGCCACTCTGAAATTCTCCTGTTTATTCAAAACTGTTTCCCAAGATAAACCTGCTTGATTTATTTCTAACAATAAGCGACCAAACAATTCATTATCATCTTGAACGGGAAAACCATATTGATTATTATGGTAATCAACATGAACTTGCTTTGCTTTTGAATCAAGACAATACGCACAATAGCTCATATATAAGAGACGATTAATTTGGTTAAATGGTTTGCAATTTCAAATTTAGTAAATGTATTAATTCTTCCGGCTCTTTTAGCCTAGCAAGTTCGGATTTACTCATTATTGTAATTGGTACATTTTCGATTAAAACAAAAACGGCAGGCAATTCAATATTTTGATTAAATCTTAGTTCAAATTCTGATCTATACATAAAACATAAATCTAAACCTGATTCAGCTTTCAATTTTGCCCAAGATTTTCGTTCACCAAATCCAGAATGGGTTATTAAACATAACTCACAGGGGTAAGTATCAGGACTAAATAACTTATGCAAGAAGCCAAAAGCAGCGCTTACAACCTGCTTTTCAGCATTATAAACAAATAAAACTTCAAAATTAGCGTTCATACACTGATACGACGAATTAAGTCGAAGTTTATTACTTTTGCATCAAAGTAATTTAAGAAATGAGCGTTTATTCATTCAACGGCTTTATTCCAGTTGTGAAGGAATCAAGTTTTATACATCCAAAGGCAAGTGTAACTGGAAATGTTATAATTGGGGAGAATGTATATATCGGTCCAGGAGCTGCCATACGAGGTGATTGGGGAGAAATCATTATTGAAGATGGCTGCAACATCCAAGAGAATTGTACAATTCATATGTTTCCAGGAACGGTCACTCGATTAAAAAAAGGGGCACATATTGGACATGGTGCCATCATTCATGGTGCAACAATTGGAGAAAATTGTTTAATTGGGATGAATAGTGTAATTATGGATGATGTAAAGTTGGAAGATGAATGTATAATTGGCGCATTATCTTTTGTTCCAGCTAAAATGGTTTTACCTAGAAGAAGTTTGGCTGTTGGGAACCCTGCTAAAGTTGTCAAACAGGTTTCAGATCAAATGATTTCTTGGAAAACCAAGGGGACAGAATTATATCAGACCCTTCCGGAAGAATGTTTTGCTTCTTTAAAAGAAGTAGAACCGTTAAGAACTAAAGAAGAAAATAGACCATCTCAAGAAACAATGTATACAACTTGGGAATCAATTAAAAATAAGTAACATGAAAATTTTACCCATACTTTGCGCAACTATTTTAGTTAGTTGTGCTATAACACAGAATACTTCGGAATCAATTAACCTTATTGCAAAAGCCTCTTGTGGAACTTGTAATTTTGACATGACGAATGATGAATGTGAATTAGCCGTTGAAATTGATAAAAAACATTATTTCGTGGAAGGGTCTTCAGTTGACGGTCATGGTGACGCTCATTCGGCAACTGGTCTGTGTTCAACAATACGAGATGCTAAAATTATCGGTAAAGTTAGGCATGGAGTATTTGTCGCAGAGAGTTTTCAATTAATCCCAATTAATTGAAATTCTTAAGAAAAAGACTTCAATTATCGACGTATTTTTTTTTCTAAACTGGAATTATCTTATCCCCTTGATGAATAAGTTCACTTCTATATTGAAATGAGAAAGAATCATAGATTTACAATTGTGACTATAGACGAATGAATAAGAACAGCTTATACGATGTAACTGTTTTAACGGACAGGAGATATCTAAACCCTACTGAAATAGATATTTATACGCAAAATGTGCTTAATGAAGACTATGCACTATTGGACGCTATGAAAGCAGAAGGTCTGAAAGTTCATCGCACTAATTGGGACAATGACGACTTTGATTGGACCTCAACTAATCACATCATATTTCGGACAACCTGGGATTATTTTGATCGATTCCCAGAGTTTTCGATTTGGTTGGAAAAAGTGAGTAAGTTAACGAAACTAATTAATCCAAAAGAATTAATCTATTGGAACATTGACAAACACTACCTGATCGATCTCGACAAAAAAGGTGTTCGAATACCTAATACTTACTTCATTGAAAAAGGAGATAAACGTTCGCTTTCAGAGATCTGTGGCAAAAAAAACTGGACTGAATTCATTCTAAAACCTGTTATTTCAGGGGCAGCAAGGCATACTTATAAGTTTAAACTAGAAGCCGCATCTAAACATGAAGCTATCTTTAAAGAACTAATTGCATCTGAAGGAATGATGATTCAAGAGTTTCAGGATCAAATTATGACGAAAGGTGAGGTTGCCTTTATGGTCTTTGGCGGAAAATATAGTCATGCCGTTCTAAAGCAAGCAAAGCAAGGTGATTTTAGAGTTCAAGATGACTTTGGTGGAACAATTTCTAATTATACCCCAAGCGAAGATGAAATCAAATTCATTGAGCATGCAGTTTCCAAGTGCATACCTGTTCCTGTTTATGCAAGAATTGACGTAATTTGGAACAATGAGAACGAATTATGTATTGGCGAAATAGAATTGATTGAGCCAGAACTTTGGTTTAGAATGAATAAGAGCGCTGCACAATCATGCGCTCGAGCTGTTCTAAATCACATCAATTAGATTTTCTCTTTTTTAGATAGAGATTTCCAAAGGAAAAACAAGCCTACCAATATAAAAGGAATACTCAACATCTGACCTGTGTTAATCACAGATGTAGCATCTCGAGCAGCTTGTCCTAACTTGACAAACTCGACCAAAAATCTAGCACTAAACAATAAAACCATAAAGGTTCCGAATATCAAACCTGGTTTCTTCCAAGCGTTCTTTTTCCAAAACATATACATGATGATCGCGAATATAACTAGATAACAAATCGCCTCATACAACTGAGCTGGGTGTCGAATTGGAATTGACTCCCAAGAGCAATCATAAGGAGGATAACAATCATTATGTAAAAATCTAAATCCCCAAGGAACATCGGTTACATCTCCAACAATTTCATGATTTACTAAATTTCCCGCACGTATAAAAGCACCAGCAATTGCTCCAGGAGCAGCAATTCGATCTAAAATCCAGAGCATTGGTTTCTTTACCACCTTCTTCGAGTAGAAGTACAGTGCAATTATAATTGCCAATATACCTCCATGACTAGCTAAACCGCCCTCCCAGACTTTCAAGATATCTAACGGATGAGAGAAGTAACCTCTTTCAAGCACTATTCCTTCCGCTGAAATTTCATCGAAATAAGGACCATAAAAAAGAACATGACCTAAACGAGCCCCAATAATTGTAGCAAGAATCATGTACAAGACCAGCTTATCCAATTTATCCTCATCAATTTGCTCACGTTTATAAATTCGCTTAACAACCAAATAACCAATGATTAATCCAGTTACGAAAAGCAATCCATACAAATTCGGTGTATTATATCCTTCAATAAGCTCTGAACTAACATCCCAATTAATAGCTAATCTCACGTGTACTTTTTTTAATTATTTCGCATAAAGATAGTGAAATATGATTCGAATACTTAAAGACAAATCACTATATTCGTGAAGGTGAAATTCTTTAATCTAATATTATTATTCGCAATTATTACCCTTTCAACAGGATGCCCTGGAGCTAGTTATGAATCTGACATGAAAAAAATTCAGAACAATAACATGAATTTCCCTGAACTCGAGAAAGAATATTACAATGGTATCACCTATCAAATCTCGCGTTTATTTGACAGTGATTATGATGACGACTATGTTCTAACTGATAATGCCGAAACGAAAATCATCTATGGTATAGACGTAAACTTTAGTGTGGAAGTCTTTCAGAAAGAAGATGCAGAGCTAATTCAATATGCATTTGATGGAGATATAGACTTAATTAATGCTGTTCACGATAATTACATCCTAAAAAGGACCGCATCACTTTATCAACCTTCAATTTCGATTAAAAAACCTACACCAAAAAGCATTAAGTATCCTGGATACATTCAAGTAGTTAGTGGCAGCCAGTATTCTTATGACAATGAAGAAGGTTCATCCTATTTTACTGCAACCTTAGATATAACTGGAGAATACTATGTCTTCCAGTTAATTGGGAAAAAAGCAAACATGGGTTACCTATATGATGACTTCATTAAAATCCTCTCCTCAGTAGAAAAATAATGGATTTCAATTCGTTTAAGCAATCAGTTAAGCACGAGGTAAATCACAACCTTCCCGGTGAGAATGCACATAGCCATGTTATGCCTTCAAATCGACCTTTTACAAGTAAATCCTTGGCATCTAAACCGGAATACAAAAAGTCAGCAGTGGGTATTGTATTATATCCTGAATCAACAACAGCAAACTGTATTCTGATTGAGCGACCTAGTTATGACGGTGCACATAGCGGTCAAATCAGTTTTCCTGGGGGAAAGATGGATTTAGGAGATCCACATTTAGAGTATACAGCTCGCAGAGAGTGCTTTGAAGAGATTAGTCTTCCTATGGATTCAGGACAATTAATTGGTCGACTGACGGATGTTTACATTCCAGTAAGTAATTTCTTGATGTCTCCTTTTGTTTTTAGCTTAGAAGAACGGCCCATCTTAAAACCAGATGAGCGCGAAGTCGATTCCATTATTGAATTTGATATTTTACAACTACTTGAAGAAAAGCGATTAAAAACTATGGACATGAAACTAGGAGAGAGATTCACTCAAAAGAATGTTCCATATTTTGACATAAATGGTCATGTTGTATGGGGAGCAACAGCAATGGTACTTTCCGAATTCCGAGAAATAATTAAAGGCATTCTTTAAAATCTGAATCTTGCAACTCCGAATGCTGTTGAGACGCTATTTGAATTTTGCAAGAAGAATGATAAAGCATCTCTAGAGGAAATACCGAATTCATACGTTCCATTTCCAAGAATAAAATTAATTCCAACAGGAATATTATGAGCATAAATTCCTCCACCATAATATCCAGCACTCAATGTTAACCACTTCACTGGACGAAAATCTCCACCAACTGAGTAAACTGCATTTTGAATTCCCCCGGGATTATCAGTATTAAAAGGAGCAACAACATCAGCACCAACACTTATCATATCACCAAAATCAAGGCTTGCACCTAACCGAATATTCGCCGCATTCTTAACAACAATTTCTTCTTCTCCAACTAGGTTAATTAAACCACCATCATTTAAGAATTGATCCAGTGCATCCGTTATATTGTAATTCTGTAACCCATCCAAGCGGATGTTTGTTATTAAGGTATCACTTACGCGATAAACATTTCTTTTATAGGTTACCGAACCAATATTATTCACTGCCAAACCAACTTTCAATCGATTAAACAACTTCGCACTCACAGAGAAGTCCAATCCGTAGCCATTACCCACTGTTTTCGGTATAGAACCCGTTTGAGTATATGTAGAAGGATTAGTATTTGCAATTGCACCATAATCAATATCAAAACTTGGAGAAACAGAAGAATAAAACAATAGGCCATCCGCATCGGAAGACATGTTAAACAATGCCGTAGACTGGATGAAACGACCACCGATTCCCGCATAAAGGGCGAAAGTAGAATCTCCAAATAATTTTAATCCATAACCAAGGTTGTAATGCCTATTCCATGAAAACCTAATTTTAGATCCGCTTGTTAATGAACTCAACTGAATTGGAACTGAAAACGACCCTTCCACTACCATATCCAAAGTATCTTGCGAAATATTATCTGTATTGGCAATAACAGAACCATCTGAAAGCGTCAATTGATCCAAGTAACTCGATAATTTTCCTCTAAAAATAATATCCGTAGTTTCTTCGTTTAACCTAGAATACCAGCTATATTGTTCTTGTATATTAAAAGCGATTCCACCGAACTTCTCTGTTTGAAAAGAAAAACCAAACCAGTTATAATGCGCGTCAATACTTAAACCACTTTGCAGATAATCCGCGGCATTATCAGACTGTTCTTGCCAGTTTGCAGGATCTTGATCCTTGCCGGTTATATCATTACGAATAGTTTTATAAAGTTTGTTCAGCTTATCTTTATTCAATGAATCTGAGTATAACCCCACACCGAACTCTGTCATTCCAATTGTGAACTTCTTCCCTTCATATCCAGTTCCCCAGCCTAACGCCGAAGAATTCACTCCCAAACAATGATAATCTGTCAAAAAAGTTGTCGCAACACCTTTACCAGCTGCGGTATAAGCAACACCTTGGGTTTGTCCAATTGCATATGAACCAAAAAATAATGTAATAAGTAAATAGTAAATAGCTTTCATATGCATGTGAACGTTTTTAATTTCACCTTAAAAGTACAAGGAAATGTCTAAAATCAAAAAGAGGAACAAATTTTATTGACTTGTTCCTCTTTTTGCTAAACCATGCTAAAACTATAAAACTCGAAATAAAGGTAAACTACTCCTTTATTCCAACACAACAAAGATAATTGTTCTTTTTAGATTACAAAAACATTTAATGTGAAAATTATGTTAAATTTTACCCAAGACCAACATCCAATATCATCATAACTAAAAACCCTCCTATAAAACCAAGTACTGCTACGTCTGTAAACTTATCTCTTTGTGTTTCTGGAATTACTTCTTCTACGACCACATAGATCATTGCACCTGCTGCAAAAGCTAATGCAAATGGTAAAATTGGCTGCATGTAAATTACAGCAACGGCTCCCAATACACCAAATATCGGCTCAACGATTGCAGACATTTGTCCGTAATAAAAACTCTTCCTTCTACTAACACCTTGCCTGCGCAAAGGCATAGCTACTGCAAAACCTTCTGGAAAATTTTGAATTCCAATTCCAATTGCTAATGCCACTGCACCTGCAATAGTAGCTCCATCCATGCCCAAGCCTGCCGCACCAAAAAGAACACCTACTGCTAACCCTTCAGGAATATTGTGTAACGTAATTGCCAAAACTAACAATGTTGTTTTATGCCATTGCGTTTTCACTCCTTCTTTCTCTTCTTCCTTAAAGTTAATATGGAGGTGAGGCATTACTTTATCCAATCCAAATAAAAAAATAGCACCAAGAAAGAAACCAACAGCTGCTGGCATCCATGGCATTGAAGGATACATACCTTCTGACATTTCGATAGCTGGATTCAATAGAGACCAAAAGCTTGCCGCAACCATTACGCCTCCAGTAAAACCTAACATGGCGTCAAGAACACCTCGATGCATCGTTTTAAATAAAAAGACTAGGCCTGCTCCTGCAGCTGTTAAAGCCCAAGTAAATGTAGTTGCATAAAATGCAGCTAAAACAGGGTCAATTGATCCAAAATATTCTACAATCGCATCCATAACTCTATTCGTCGTTCAAATTTTGTTAGTCAAATCTAACTATTCTGTTTTAATATTCTTAATGTCTCGTTAACAATATATAACATTGAAACTTGAAAAAATGTATATCTTTGCGCCAAAATTTAGTTAAAAACAGAATACAATGGCAACGAATAGAACATTTACAATGTTAAAGCCTGACTCAATTGAGAACGGGAACATAGGTAACATCATTAGTATGATTACTGAAGCAGGATTTGCAATTAAGGCAATGAAATACACACAACTTTCTGAAGAGCAAGCAAAAGCTTTTTACGAAGTTCATGCTGAGCGACCATTTTATGGTGAGTTAGTTGAATATATGACTTCTGGTCCTATCGTTGCAGCTATTTTAGAAAAAGACAACGCTGTAGCAGATTTCAGAACTTTAATTGGAGCAACGGACCCATCTGAAGCAGCTGAAGGTACTATCCGCGCTAAATATGCTGAATCTAAGGGAAGAAATGCAGTTCACGGATCTGATTCTGATGAGAACGCACAAATCGAAGGTGATTTTCACTTTTCTGCTTCTGAGATTTTCTAAGCAAAAAGATATAGAGAAAGGAAGGCTTCTATCATTTGATAGAGGCCTTTTTTTATATTAAATGATTACATTTGAATTCAAACAAATTTGCATGAAAAATTACAACTCAACTGTAGAGAATCGGTTTATAAAATACGCCAAAATAGATACAACGGCTGACCCAAATTCAACTTCATTTCCTTCTTCTATTATTCAGAAAGATTTAGGAAAAGTTTTAGTTGAAGAATTAAAAGAACTCGGAATTGAGGATGCAGAAATGGATGAATGGGGATATGTATTTGCCACTATACCTAACAACACTGGAAATAACGGCCTCCCTACAATTTGTTTTTGCTCTCATATGGATACTGCCCCAGATTGCAGTGGAACCAATGTTAAACCAATTGTACATAGGAAATATGATGGAAAACCAATAATACTTCCAGACGACAACACGCAAATTATAACAACTGAACAGCACCCTTACCTTAAAGAGAAAATTGGAGATGATTTAATAACAGCAAGTGGATTAACTCTTTTGGGAGCTGATGATAAAGCTGGCATCGCAATCATTATGGACTTAGCGAATCACTTAATGTCAAATCCTGAAATTCCTCATCCTGACATTAGAATCTTATTTACTCCTGATGAAGAAGTTGGTCGAGGTGTTGAGCATTTAGACATGGATAAATTAAATGCAGATTTCGGTTACACTTTAGATGGTGGAACACTTGGTTCATTAGAAGACGAAAGTTTTTCTGCAGATGCTGTTAAAATAAGAGTTGAAGGAATTACTGCCCACCCAGGATATGCAAAAGGAAAATTGGTAAGCGCAATGAAGGTTATGTCTGATTTCATTTCACGCCTTCCTAAAGATAGTTGGTCTCCAGAAACAACATCTGGAAGGGAAGGATTTGTTCACCCTGTTTCTATTGAAGGAGGTATGGAAGAATCAACGGTTACTTTCATTATCAGAGATCATATAACAGCTAAGTTAACTGAATATGAAACTCGACTAGAAGACTTATTTAAAGCTACTTTATCAAATTATCCTGAATTAAAATATACTTTCGAAGTAACAGAACAATACAGAAACATGAAAGAAATTCTTGTAGATGTACCCTTTGTTTCTCAATATGCATTAGACGCAATGTCTAAAGCGAACATTGTACCTAAACCAGCGATAATCAGAGGTGGAACTGATGGTTCAAAGTTGTCTTTTATGGGACTTCCTTGTCCAAATATTTTTACTGGAGAAATGGCTATTCATTCTCGTCATGAATTCGTGAGTATTCAGGATATGGAGAAAGCTACTGCGACATTGACCGAATTAGTTCAAATTTGGGCAAAACATAAATAATGGATTACAAACTCATCATAAAAGATATAAAAGCTAAAAAGTTCGAGAAGATCTATTTTCTTCACGGAGAGGAAGCATATTATATTGATGCCATCACGGATGCTATTCTAGAACATGCTCTGGAAGACCATGAACGTGATTTCAATCAAACGATCTTGTATGGTAAGGACTCCGATGCTTTAAGTATCATATCAGAAGCCAAGGGTTACCCTATGATGGCTGAACGACGATTAGTTATTCTGAAGGAAGCTCAAGATTTCAAAGGAATGGAAGATTTGATTCCCTATTTCGAAACACCTTCTGAACAAACGGTATTTGTAATTAATTATAAATATAAGAAATACGATTCACGCAAGAAATCGATTAAGGCTGCTGCAAAAAATGGTATCGTTTATAAAGCAGAAAAAGTTCCAGAATACAAGCTTGTAGATTGGATAAGTGCATTTGTACAATCGAATGGCTATCGCATTACCCCCAAGGCTAGTATGCTATTGGCCGAATTTTTAGGTAATGACTTAAGCAAGATTTCAAATGAGCTTGACAAGCTTAACATCTTAATCGAGAAAGGAACAACAATCAATGAAATTCATATTGAAGAAAATATTGGCATTTCGAAAGACTATAATGTGTTTGAATTAGTGAATGCAATCAGTACAAGAGATATCACAAAGGCAAATACAATAGTTGACTATTTTGATCACAACCCAAAAGCCACCAATATTGTAGTGGTAGTAGGTAATTTATTTAATCATTTCGCGAAGTTGATGAAAATTCATTTCCTTCCAAATAAAAATAGAGATACGATTGCAAATTCACTTCGTGTGCCTCCATTTGTTGCCGGTCAATTACTTACAGCAACGAAAACCTATAACCCAAAGAAGTGTGCTGCAAATATCGCTTTACTCCATGAATATGATTTAAAATCAAAAGGTGTAGGAAATTCATCCTTTACCTCTGGACAATTGATGAAAGAACTCATCTATAGATTAATGCACTAATGAGGTTGTTTTATGATCCAAATATCACCCCATCTGATGCTAAACATATACTCAGTGAAGATGAATCGAAGCACGTCATCCGTGTATTACGAATGAAACTTGGGGAAAGAATTGGAATTCTTGATGGCAATGGTTCATCATATACATGCGAAATCATTGACGACTCTCCAAAACGCTGTGGGCTTAGCGTAATTGAGGTCACAACAGAAGAAAAACAAAACATAGAAATTCATATTGCTATTGGTCCAACAAAACAAATGGAGCGAATTGAATGGTTCATTGAGAAGTCGACTGAAATTGGTATTACAGAAGTTACATTGGTCGAATGCAAAAATTCGGAACGTCTAAAGATCAAAACGGACCGTTTAGAGAAGAAGGCAGTTTCAGCAATGAAACAATCTCATCGAAAATACCTCCCTAAAATCAACACTCTCACGAAGCTTTCAGATTTCATTAAAAATAATCCAAACGGATTAATTGCGCACTGCTACGACGAAGAAAGATCCGAGTTTAACACCGTTTTTAAACGTGTGAATTGTCCAATATTAATTGGTCCTGAGGGGGACTTTACACGCGAAGAAATTGAACTAGCGAAGAAATATGGATATAAAACCATAACTTTAGGCAAGAATAGACTTAGAACAGAAACAGCAGCATTATACACTTGCATGCAGGCTAAATTAATAACAGGATGAAATTAAAATGCATTTACATCTTACTCGTTTGTTTGAACTTTACCGTTTTCGGTTTTAGTCAAAGCGGATATCAATTAGCCGTTTTAAAATATAACGGAGGAGGTGATTATTATGCAAATCCTACGGCCCTTCCTAACCTGATAGCATTCTGTAATGAGAATCTTGGCACTTCAATTACCAAGGAAGTTCCATACGTAGAAGTTGGTAGCTCTGATGTATTCCAATATCCCTTTATTCATATGACAGGACATGGAAATGTCGTACTCTCCAATTCTGAAGCAGAAAACCTGCGAACGTATCTATTGGGCGGTGGTTTTCTTCATATCGATGACAATTACGGAATGGATGAATTCATCCGTGTAGAACTGAAAAAAGTCTTCCCTAATTCGGAATTAGTGGAACTTCCTTTCAATCATGAAATTTTTCATCAGAAATATGATTTTAATGGACTCCCTAAAATTCATGAGCATGATGGAAATAGACCTCAGGCTTTTGGCATAATTGTAGATGGTAGACTTTTATGTCTTTACACTTATGAAACTGACCTAAGCGATGGATGGGAGAACAGAGAAGTCCATAACGACTCGGAAAACAAAAGAATTCAGGCTTTAAAAATGGGAGCTAACATTCTCATGTATGCCTTTATGCAGTAGAGACTCTTTTCAAATCTACTTCTTTTTAATCTAGTTTAGCATCAAACGAAAAAATTAGGATTGCGTCAACATTCAATACCAAAAGTAAAACGAATATAATACAAATTAAAGCCTCTCTGTGTTGACCAAGTTTACCTTTTTATAAAATATTTACTAATCTTATTAACACTTTAAATCGATACATTGCATCTCCTCTCAACTCGAGATAAATCAAGAAATCGCTAATATTAAGTCCAATTATTACTAATAACTCAACATCTAATCTTTACATCCAAATAATATCAATGCTCAGAATAACAGTTGCCTTATCATTGCTAATCATGTCTTATATCAGCAGCGCTCAAAGAATTGACTTTGATGAAAAATCAGAAATACAACTAGCAATTGAGAGCAAAAGTGTTAGACGCGTTCAAACATTGATCAACAATGGCCTTGACATTAATGAAAAATGCAGCACATTTGACACCCCCATCGACATTGCGGTTAAAGGCAACAATCTTGAAATGACTAAATTTTTAATCTCTATTGGGGCACAGGATAATAACACCATGAATCATGCTGCAGAAAACAACAACATGACAATGGTTAAATTACTTACTGAAAGTAACTTCGCGTTTGGCAGCAGTCTCATATATGCGGCAGAGAATAACAATAAAACCATGGTTCAATACCTTGTAGATTCGGGGAGTAAAATAAATATAAAGCAAAAACGAAAAAGCGGACTATTTTCACGATACTATGTAAGCCCAATAGGATTTGCAGTCAAAAATAACAACCTCGAAATGACGGAGTACTTTATTTCAAAGGGAGGGTCAATTCAAAAAGCTATAGATGAGTGCTTCAATCAGCAAAAAAATACAATTCTAAAATCACTCATACCAAAATATGATAATCTAGACCAATTGCTGGCAGAAGCTTTCTTAATGACGAATACCGAAATGATTACCTACATATTAAATGAAGGAGCTGATATCAACTATAAAGACGATCAAGGAAATACACTACTTCACACTTCAGCGAAAGAAGCAAATATCAAGAATGCTAAAATGTTGGTTGAGCAGTATAACGCAAATATTGAGGCAAAAAATTTACATGGAGTTACTCCTTTAATGCTTGCCGCAAGTTCAAAGAACATCCTTGTAACAAATTACTTAATTGCAAAAGGTGCTGAAGTCAATGAAATAGATGGTAAAGGTGAAACGGCCCTTTTCTATTCATTAGGAAATCGTTCTCTGCACAACTTCACAACGCTTCTTAATCACGGAGCTGACCCTAATATTAAATCATCAAATAATACGACATTACTTCTGAGTGCAGCGAAGCAGAATCAAGTTCAAGCAATGAATTATTTATTAGATAATAATGCCGATATCTTTGCTGAGAACGATCAAAAAGAAAATGCATTCCCTTACGTCGTTACAAATCAAAACAGAAATTTTAACCTAGTAGACCGCTTTTTAGATGCAGGAGCTGACATTAATTCTAGAGGAACTCGATACTATAAATCATTAATGTTCTTAGCGATCGATCAAGAAAATCTTGAACGAATAAAAGAATTGCATGCACGTGGAGCCAATATTGATCCACGTGATAATGAAGGAAATCGAGCAGACGTTCATGATACCGAAATCATCATGTACCTTATAGAGAATGGTGCTGAAATAAATGCCCTTGACGATCGACATGATTCTTATATGTGCATCGCGGTTAAAGAAAATGATTTAGAATTAGCTCACTATCTCATCTCGAATGAAATTGATGTTAATCAAAACTGCTACTTCACAGAACCCCCGCTAGTCAAAGCAATTGAATCTGAAAACATCACTCTGGTTAAGTTTTTAATAGATAATGAAGCTGACATTAACGCTATTGGCTATTCGAATAGAAGCGTAATGGAATACGCCTCAAGAAAGGGAAATCAAGAAATTATTGATTATTTAAAATCCAATGGTGCAATGTCTAAAAAGGATAAAAATGAGCTCTTTGCCACATCAATGGAAATTGAACGAAAAATAAAAAAAGCGCTTGCTCACGATGATGACGAATCTCTAGTTTCATCCTTAAAAGCGTCCAAAGGCCTAATAATTCAAAAGAAATTAATAAAACGTGTAGCAGTCTTTGCCGCAACGAAAGGAAATCCTGTGATATTTGAATTACTCATCACAGAATTAAACTATAAACTAGACAATCCAATAAATATTGAAAAACAAACAGCACTTATAATCGCAACAAAAAACAACGAAACGAGTTTAGTTGATTACCTATTTCATCGAGGAGCTGTACTGGATATAATGGACAGTTCAGGAAAAATTGCTGAAGATTACATTCGAAGCGAAACTATGAAAGCTCTTTTCAAAGAATTCAATCAATAAAACTTCTGAGAATAGAAACACCTAGGATCCACAACCAATACAGTCTATATGACTATCCATTGGCTTTACACCTTTTAATTTCATTTCCAAGTTATGGATTTCATCTTTAATATCCATATCGGTAAACATATCTCCTGTTAATTTACCTCTTAACACTTCAATTTGATCTTGTAAATTAGTTTCTGTTTTCATGGTTAAATTATTTTTGACTCTTTAGTGATTGTTACAAAAATGCAACGAATTTAGACTTGAATAAACCTTGGGTAAAAGGAGATATTAAAAAGTTATTAACCACTCAAAAATTTAAGGAACAACCTTTTTGTTTTTTTAGACGTCATTTAGTGATGACTAGTAATGTTAAGTATATGTTAAGTTTTCTTTAAATTAATTTTTCACTATCTTGACACTCGCTTATAACGTACAACACCAATTGAATGAATAGAATAATACTATCAACCCTGATATCTTTCTGTACATACACCTCCTATTCGCAGTGGTGTTTAACAGGCGGGCCAAGCTCTACAGCAGATTCAAATATTGAGTCTGTAAGTCTCATTGGCGCCTCCGGATCAATTTCCTATACTGGTTGTCCTGGAATTAGCGGAGTTGAAGAAAACTTGGCTCAAACAGTTTATCTTGATGCTGGTTCACTATACACTGTAGACATACAATTTGGAACATGTGGTGGTAATTATGCTGGTGTGGGAGAAGCTTGGATCGATTTCAATTTAGATGGGATGTTTGATATTTCCGAGTCAATTGGCACTTGGTCAGGAACGCCACCAACAACTCTAAGCAGTTTTAACTTTTTTGTTCCAGGCGGAGCAATAACGGGGCAAACTCGAATGAGAATCGCGCAAGCCGAGGGCTCTACCCTGCCTCTAGATCCTTGCGGTACATATACCTGGGGGTCAATGACAGATTTTAGTATATACATCCAAAATGGCGTTGATTGCACCAGTTATATAGGAGATGACTTATCAGATCCAAGAATAGTTTCTGCTCTGCCATTTGCAGAAGACCATGACAATTCTATCTGTTACAGTAATCAAAATCTAGTTTATAATTCACCTGATGTTTATTATTTAGTTCTTGTTGATGTCAATACAGTAGCATTGAACATTTCTTTATGCGGATCAAGCTTTGATACATTTCTGAGTGTTTTTGACACAGATGGAAATGTTCTGGGTGTAAATGATGACAGCCCGGACTGTGGAATACAATCTAAACTTTCAGTGAATACACAAGGCCATGATTCTGTTTATGTAATTGTGGACGGTTGGTCTTTTAGTTCAGGACCATATTCAATTGAAATGAATAGTGAAACTCTAGGTTTAAACCAATCCCAATCGAATAAATTCAGCATTTACCCTAATCCAACGAAGGATTTAATTAAAATTCAAAACTATTCTGGCATTGTTGTTCTTAGAGATGCTCATGGAAAGGAAGTATTAAAGCAATCGATCAATTTAAATCAATCGATTAGTACAAATCATCTGAAAGCAGGATTTTACTTCATTGAATTAAGAATTAATGACTCAACATCTATTCAAAAACTAATCATAGAATAATGAGATTTCTATTAGTATCTACTTTCTCAATTTTAATCCAGATTTCCTTTGCTAGTGGTTGGATTCAAAAATCTAATTTTGGAGGTGACGCCAGGCATAGAACAACTGGTTTATCGCTAAATAATAAAGCCTATATGGGGCTAGGACACTATAACGGAGCAGGTGTAAACATTTTGTATGATGATTGGTGGGAATATGACCCTTCCACAAACGCTTGGACGCAGAAAGCTGACTACTTGGGAGGTGATTGTTATCACGCTGCAGGTTTTGAAATTGACAATATTGGATATGTTGGTACGGGTAGAACTTCAGCTATTGGAAGTATTCTAGTACAAGACTTTTTTAAATATGATCCAGTAACCAATATATGGACGCCTATCGCATCATTTGCTGGAGTGGGGCGCAGGGGCGCCGTTTCTTTTGTTTTAGATGATATAGCATATGTTGGAACGGGGGAATCAAACGTAGGAAGAGTTGGAACATTTTATAAATATGACCCTCAAATTGATACATGGACTCAGGTTTCTTCAATTCCTTCAGCTGACAGAACTTCTTCAGTCGCATTTTCAATTGATAACTATGGATATGTCGGAACTGGAGATCTGAGCACAGGTTCCACAAATGACTTTTGGCAATACGATCCGAGTTTGGATCAATGGACTCAAAAACCGAACGTCGGCCAACTGCCAAGACAGGAAGCTTCTGCTTTCTCTTTAGAGGGTAAGGGATATATTCTAACGGGATTAAATTCATTTACAGGTGATAATTATAGTGATATGTGGGAATATGATCCCACCACAGAAACCTGGCTACAAATTGGAGATTTTCAAGGAACTTCAAGAAGATATTTGACGTCACTTGTCCTAAATGGAAATGCTTATGCTGGACTTGGAACAAATGGGGTAAACTTTAGTGATTTCTGGTTATGGGATAAATACTTATCGCTTTTGGAAGATGAGCTTTCACAAACAGAAATTAAGATCTATCCAAACCCGAGTTCTGACTACTTTAAAATTGATTTAAATCTTTCCCAAGAAGTTGAATTAAATCATTTAGAATTAGACATTCTCAACTTATCGGGCCAAATTGAAAGAACAGAGCCTATTTTGAAAAACAACTCAAGCTATACTACAAGCGGACTGTCAAATGGAAAAAAAATCTTCCATCTACGTTATAAAGATCAAGTCTTAAGAACTGGTAACTTAATTATTACTAAATGAGATTAGAACTACTCTTAGCTATCATTGTTACTCTTTTATTCAACGAATCAACAATGGCGACATCCTCTTGGATACAAAGAGCTGATTTTGGTTCAGTAGGAAGACATAGAGGAATGGGGATAGCTATTGGAAACAAAGGATATATGGGACTTGGACACTACAATGGTGCAGGACCAAACATCATATTAAAAGACTGGTGGCAATTTGATCCAAGTACTAACTCTTGGACACAAAAAGCAGATTACGTTGGAAATAATGGAAATGGAAACTACGCAGTTCTATCATTTGGTATGGAAAAGCATGGGTTCGTTGGTGGAGGCCAGATTGGATCTTCCACTGAATTTTACAAGTATGACCCATTGACAAACAACTGGAGTCAGGCAGCAAATTTACCAACAGTGGCAATGAATACTGAAGGTTTCGTTATTGGAACTAAAGGTTACTATATGGACGGAAGTTCGGTATACGAATATGATGCTCAGTTGGATGTGTGGACTACGAAAAACAATGCTCCCTTCAGTATTTCAATCTGGCCAGCAACTTTTACCGTGGATGGTAAAGGATATGTGAAAACTTCATCTAGTTTCTGGGAATACAAACCAGCGTCAGACCAATGGATTGCAAGAGCTCCATTTCCAGGACTATCAACAGGAGGAGCTGTTGGTTTTCATCAAAGTAATAAAGGGTATATCGTTAGTGGATATGCTGGATCACTAGGAAATGTAAACTCTGAGACTTGGGAGTTTAATCCAGCTACCAATACCTGGTTGGCTCAAACGGAATTTTATGGTTCTAGCAGAAGATTCTCTTCTGGATTTACAATTGGCAACAAGGCGTATATCGGAACAGGCACAAACGGAACAAACTTTAATGATTTTTGGGAATTTGATGCTTTAGCCGGGTTATCAGAAATGTTTGATCCGAATAAATTTAAATGTTTCCCTAACCCTGCAACTAATTTTGTGAATTTTCAATCAGAAAACTTGAGCGATTTTCAAGTTCAAGTATTTAACTTGAAAGGTGAACTTTTAAATCATTCAGAAACTCAGAGTAATTCATTAAGAATAACTAGGAATAATCTAACCTCCGGAACTTACATTTACAAAGTTGTTTCAGAAGGAAAAATAGTATATAGCAATAAATTAATCTTCCAATAACATGAAGAATTTAATCACAGGATTAGCAGTATTACTTTTAGGCGGGTTAACCTTGGCTCAAGGAGCCAACGATTGGACAAAAAAATCAGATTTCGCTGGTTTAAAGCGTGAAAGGGCTGTTGCTTTTTCCATAAATGATTTGGGGTATGTCGGAACCGGCGTGGACACAGCGGAAATTGTTCACAATGATTTCTGGCAATACGACCCTGTATTAGACACTTGGGCTCAAGTCGCTGACTTACCAGGATCAGTTAGGCGAAATGCCGTAGCCTTTGCGATTAACGATAAGGGATACGTGGGGACAGGAATGGATTCTGTTGTCGCTTCAGTTCCTGGGGCTGCAACACTTGCGGATTTTTGGGAATATGACCCTTCACTCAATTCTTGGACACAAAAAGCAAATTATCCAGGAGGTTTCGGTTTTGGTGTATACTTTGCTACAGGATTTTCGATCGCATCTAAAGGTTATATCTGCTGTGGAAAACTAGGGCCTAATAATTATATCGATCAATTATGGGAATATAAGCCTGAAACAGATCAATGGTCTCAATTACCTGCATTCCCTGGAGGAGTGAGATATCAACTAAGTAGTTTTACCATCGGCTACAGTGCATACGTTGGACTAGGTACTGATCAAGATGCCTACAGAAAAGATATTTGGGAGTTTAGCGCAGCAACCAATCAATGGACAGAGAAATCAGATTTACCAGCCAATCAACGGTCAGCTGCGAGCACATTTTCATTAGGACAGCGTGGTTACGTATGTTTAGGAGCAAATGGTGGACTGTTAGACGATTTATGGGAATACAACCCTTTCACAGACTCGTGGTCAATTAGAGCATCCTATGGCGGAAGCCCGAGAAAAGGAGCCTTTGCCTTTACAGCAAATGGTAGAGCTTATGTTGGAACAGGAAAGGGATATTCTGGTAAAAAAGCCAGTGTTCATGAATACAATCCACCTGCTGTAATTGGCATAAATGAACTAGAAGAAGACCTTTCATTCTACCCTAACCCAGCAAATGAGTTTATTCACATAAAGTCAAAGTCAAATTCGATAGAAACGATTTCTATTTACTCGAATAAAGGAACGTTGGTTTATCAATCTGACTATTCAACGACAATTAATACCGACAAACTAAAAGCAGGCATTTATTTCGTTCAAGGAATGGATAAGCATAACAACACTACAGCTACCCAAAAACTTATTATCAAATAATATGAAAATCACTTTTACACTATTTCTTTGCGCGTTTGGTCTCATCTCATGGAGCCAAGATATTTGGACACAAGCAGACTCTATCAATGGCGCTCCTAGAACTGTAGCATCTGCCTTCGTGGTTGACGGAGAAGGATATGCAATTGGTGGGTTAGACCAATCTGGATTCAGAAGAAAAATGTATTCATATACTTTCATTCAAAATGATTGGGATGATGAACCGTCTATTGGCGGAGATGATGGTGGTGGACTAAACCGAGGTTCTGCGTGCGCCTTTTCAATAAACAACAAAGGATATGTCTGTTTAGGGCAAGGCCAAACAAATCCATTTTTTAAAGATCTGTGGGAGTTTGATGAAAATACTAATGCCTGGACTCAAAAAGCGGATTTTGCGGGTTCGGAAAGAAGGCAAGCAGTTGCTTTCACTATTAATTCACTAGCATATGTAGGCACAGGTTATGACGCTACTGGATATGTCAAAGACATGTATAAATATAGCGCTGAGACAAACACATGGACTCAAATAAGTGACTTTGGAGGTACTGCGAGAAAAGAGGCTGTCGGATTTTCTATGGGAGATCAAGGATATGTAGGAACTGGTGATGATGGAGTATTAAGAAATGATTTCTGGCAGTATGAACCCACAACAGATATGTGGATTCAAAAAGCCGACTTTCCAGGAACGAAGAGAAAAGGTGCTGCAGCTTGGGGGATTTTTCCACAAGCTTTCATATGCATGGGAGAAGACATTAATTCTGAATACAAACGTGATTTATGGGAATATAATTATTTCTCAGACACTTGGGTACAAAGATCAGATTACGGTGGGCCAGGAAGATCGGGAGCAATTGCATTCGTCCTGCAAGGAGTTGCTTTTGTTGGTTCTGGATACAACGGAAATTTTAACGATGATATGTACAGCTATAGAAAGCTTGCAAGTCTAGAAGATCATTACATAACCTCAAATACAAAGCTTTATCCGAATCCTTCCAATGGAACTTTTAAACTCGACATCAATTCAACTGATTTAGAATTAGAAGTTTATTCTTTAATGGGGCAAATAGTAACAGATCAATTTCAAATCGAAAAAACTTCTGGTGGATTTGAACTAACCGATATTGATAATCCTGCTGGAAACTATCTAATTAAATGTTATCACCCAGAACTTGGACAAATTTATCAAAGCAAAATTGTACTTTTATAACTGATGCATAAATTATTTCCTTTACTTGTTTTGTTATTTTCATGTGGAGAAACAGAACAGACTTCTGAAGAAGTAGAATCAAAAATTCGTGGTATTCAAGCTCCCATTGAAGCGACAGAAACTGCAGTAATTATGGATTCAATATCAAAAGAACTCCAAGTTACTTCAAACAGCTTTTCTCATAAAGTTATCCAAGGAGAAAATGGATGGGGCTATGAAATTTATAAGGATGATGTCATGATGATTCGTCAATTGCACATCCCTTCCGTTCCAGGAATAAATGGTTTTGAAACTGAAGAAAAAGCAACAATTACAGCAAATTATATATTGAATGAAGTGGAAAAAGGAAACTTCCCTCCTACTGTTAATAAAGATATTTTAGATAGTCTTCAAGTCCTTTAAGGTCTTAATCGTAACTTTGCATCCAAATAAAAAATGTAATGCACGATATTCTTAAAGATCTTAACTGGAGATACGCAACGAAAAAATTTGATTCAACAAAAATCATTTCACCGGAAAATCTTGATATAATCAAGGAGTCATTAAGGTTAGTTCCAACTTCATACGGTTTACAGCCGCTTAAATTTATAATTGTCGATTCAAAAGAAATTAGAGAACAGTTAAAACCTATTTCTTATAATCAGACTCAAGTTGTTGATGCCTCGCACCTGATCATTATCTGTTGTTTCCAAAATACTACAGATGCGCACATTGACGATTTCGTATCAAACATAAGTTCTACGCGAAAGGTTAAAATAGAATCTATTCAGGGTTATTCTGACTATATGAAGTCAACTATTAATGGCATGAACCAGCAAGATATAATGCATTGGAATAAGAATCAAGCTTATATCGCACTTGGGCAGTTATTACATACCTGCGCAAGTCTCAAAATAGATGCCACACCTATGGAAGGTTTCAACCCTCAGGAATATGATAAACTTTTGAATTTGACGGAGAAAAACCTGCATGCTTCTTTGGTCGTTCCAATTGGATACAGACATGAAGAAGACTCGGCTCAGCATCAGCAAAAGGTCAGAAAATCACAAAACGATTTATTTATAACGATTTAAAAAAAAGAGCCATCAGAAATTCTGATGGCTCTTTTATTCTAAAATTGCTACTACTCAATCTTAGAATCACCTTTCTTTAAATCGAACCAATCCACTTTTCGAGAGAAATACATAGTAATGGCAAGAATTAGGAACACTCCTAGGCTTCCGAACAATAATGCATAATCTTGCATCTGGATGATAATAAATATAAATCCGTATAAAATGGTTAAGATGGATGCTGTCATAGCCGCCAAGCCCCATGACTTTAATATCGATCTACAATAAAGAAATATCAATCCAATCGTCATGAACGCTGCTAGAACGTAAGCCAAATCAAAATACATTTGCTCACTAAAAGCAAGCATCAATACATAAAATAAAACTAGCGCAATACCAACTAAAACATATTGAATTGGATGAATTAAAATTCTATTCAAGATCTCAACGAAGAAGAAAACTAAATAAGTAAGCACTATAAATAACAGCGCATATTTGGCAACTCGCATTGATTTCTGATAGACATCAACAGGCAACCTCATATTTACACCAAATCTAGAGCCACTTATATGATGCTTCGAACCGACCCAGCTCTGTGGGTAATTCCGATTCAAATGAAGAACTTTCCAAGTTGCGGTAAATCCATCTTTATCTACCTTTCTTTTTGAAGGCAGAAAGTTCCCATCAAAACTTGGTTCTTGCCATGGCGATGTAATATCCACGTTAGTAACTTTACCTATTGGAGCAAACATTAATTTTTCAGAGCCATTTAGCGCCAACTCAAAATTAAAATTGATTTTCTTAGTTGGAATACCATCTAGCGGATATCGGATATGTAATCCCGACGAAACAATATCATCCGACAATAATCCAGGATTACACATTACGATGGAATCATCCATTTTAATTTTCACTTGATCAGTCACACCTTTCAAATCAGTAATCCCTATGGTCACAAAAGCCTTATTCAATTCAAGCTCATCTTCATTAATTCCTAAATCATCAAAGCGATAAGAATCAAAGCGACCTGAAAAATTTAAATCTGATCCATAAACTACAACTTCAAAAATTCCACGTTTACGTTTTTCTGGCGTCACTTCACCTTCAATATTTAACTCCTCAGGAAGAATATGGTAATAGAATCGTTCTTTCTTGTCTCGATATGTACCATCTGGGTTCTTTACCTGCTTATTAACCACATATGGAATTGTTAACACAGGACCAGTAATCGATTGACTTTCTGCATGTTTTGAGCTTACTTCAAAGACCGCATCATCTTGTCGCGTCATACGCTCATGAATTAAGTTCTGAACCATGATAGCGGGAATTAGAAGAATTAGAATTAGGACGAAGATCATCCCCATCTTAAAGAAGACATTTTGGAATAGGTTTTTCATAGAATTGGTTTTTTTGATTCCTTTGAAAACGCAATTATTCAATTTACATTTCATTCACTTGTTCCTTTTAACGTGTATTAACATTCGATGCATATTAAGTGCATTTTTCTTTATACAACCGTAATATGATATTTACCTACAAGACTCCCTAGGATCTTAATTTTACTTTAAACAAATAATGGAATCAATGAAAAATATAACATCCGTATTTATAGTTATAATAACATCATTACTATTAGGCAATTGTAATACGACAATAGAACAACCAGAAAAGTCAAATATCAGAATCTCAGGATCGGATTCTGAAGCATTAATATCAAATGAACTTTTATTAGCCTTTAATTCAGCTATGACCTATCCATCATTCGAATTAAAGTCTATAGGAACTGAAGCAGGGATTACTGAATTTATTAATGGTCAATGTGAAATTGCAAATGCCTCTAGAAGAATGACCTTCAATGAACGAAAGAGAGCCAAGGCCAATGGAATTAAACCAATTGAAGTTATAATTGCTTATGATGCGGTAGGAATTATTACCAATCCCAAGTTAGGCATAGACAGTTTATCAATTGAAGATTTAAAATTAATTTATACAGGCAAAATCACAAACTGGAAAGAACTCGGAGGACCAGATTTAAATATTCAATGCTACGGAAGGTCCAAAGGATCAGGAACAAGGGAATTTATTGAATCAACGGTGCTTCATAGAGAATCATTAAGTTCCACGATATCATTTACGTTCACCGAAGAGATTGTTGAGGCTGTTGAAAATGACCTAAGTGCTATTGGATATGTTGGAGTTGGATACATTATGGAATCAGAAGGTAAACCATTAAACACAGTTTGGCCCATGAACATTTATTCTAATGAATACCCCGCAACATCGCCTTGGGAAAAATACAAAATACTGCGCGGAGAGTATCCATTATGCAGACCCCTTCTTCAGTATTTCAAAGGCTATCCAACAGAAAAACAAATGGATTTTCTTCAATTCGAACTATCTCAAGAAGGACAAGAAATCATAAACAATACAGGATACTTTAGTTTAACAGAAGAACACAAAACGATCAATCTTAGAAATGGGATCTTACTATTTCAAGACTCCATCTAAATAAAAAAACGGGAACTACCATTATGATAATTCCCGTTTTTTTATTTAGATGGACTCTTAACCTAGTTTTTCACATAAGCCAATCTAATGAGATCAACACCTGTTGAACTTGCCACTTTTAAAATATAAATACCCGTATCATTCTGAGACGCATCAACCTTAATTGTTGAGGTTAAATCCAACTCAAACCTTACCTTTTGACCCGCTGCATTGTATAATTCGACCGACTCGACATGGTTTAATCCCAGTATTTCATACTGGCCAGAACCCAATGTTCTCAATTTATAAATTTGTTTATTTTCATTTAATGAGGCGATGTTAATCTCTATTTCATATTGAACAGAATCAATATCACATGGACCTTCGGCAACCAGCGTTACCGTATAAAAACCATTTGTTGGATATGAATAGGAAGGATTTTCATCTGAACTTGATCCGCCATTACCAAAATCCCAAGTGTATGTTATTGCATCTGTACTTAAGTTTGTAAAATCAACAGCACTCCCATTTATTACAAAAGAATAATCGGCTTGCGTATGTTCCGAAGTTGGACGCAAATTAAATTGTTCCAAACTATCTAATACCGTCACGGCTGCCGCATTTTGTAAATCTGCCGCTACTTGAGCAGACAAAGAACCGATATACGGCGATCCCACCGGACTTTTTCTGAAAACAGAGGCATAAAAAGTACATGCTGCCAGATACGTTCCAGCAAAATTTGGATGTGAGCCATCTCCAGTATAAAGTCCAATAGTAGGATGATTATCTCTTACATATTTCCAAGCAACTCCTACAGGGCTAACTGAACCGCCAACAGAATCTGCCATTCTCATGTAAGCCGCTCTCAAACGTGCATTCATTCCATCAAAAGTTGAAATTGGCGCCCATTGAGGATCTCCATTCTCTCTACCCCATGTCATAAACATCATAACCTCTGAGCAAATATTGTTGGTATAAACACTATCTGCTAATTGAATCGCAAAAGGAAGTGTATTAGCATTCACTTGAGCATCTGGGAAAGAGGGTTCTTGACTCTGAGCTTGCAGAACAACATAGTCCCATGCTTCACTATTAATCTTTGTATAAACAGCTGGGTTGTTCGCGTGCCCATTAAAAGTAGCTCCACCTGCAGTATGAGAATCAAAATCAACTTGATCTCCTAATGAACTTGATAAAGTACTAAACATTGATGGTAAATTGTTTCCGTAAGTATAACTATTACCAATAAATAGCACTGATGCCGTATCCTGAGCATAAGACAAATATGTAACAATTAACGCAAAAGACAAAGGCAGTATTCGTTCTAACATTTTCTATTTTTTTTCGTTGTTTAATTTCTAGACTGCTAACTTTAGAAGCGGTTGCTTCGTCTTATATTCACAAAGCGAACAAATATTGTAATGCTAAAACACGTATGAATACACAGACTTTAAAAATCGCACTATCAATTATTACTACAACTCTTTGTTGCTCGGGTAGTTATGCGCAATTTGGTTTTGAATACGACAATTCAATTCAGGTAAAAATTGGAAACGATACTATATTAAATCCATGGGGAGGCGGAATCAATTATGCACAGTTTTCAGATTTTGACTACGACTTCGATGGTGACTTGGATCTACTTGTCTTTGATAGAAGTAAAAATAACTTACGCGTATTTGTACAGGAAACGAATGGAGGGCCTCATTATGAATTGGCTTACAATGCAAAAAATAAATTTCCAAACGAGATAAGGTATAGAGCAACAATGTTCGATTACGATAACGATGGCAGGAAAGACTTATTCACGCAGGGAACAGGGGGACTTAAAGTGTATAGAAATGTTGGTTCGTCTGGAACTGGTCTTCAATGGGAATTAGCTGAAGATTTAATCCATTCTCAGTATCCCAATAATTTCAGTAACCTCATTATCAATTCAAGTGATATCCCTGCCCTAATTGACGTTGACGGTGATTCTGACATGGACATATTAACCTTCCATCAAGGAGGATCTAACATGGAGTATCATCAAAATCAGAGCATGGAACTTTACGGAATTCCAGATTCTCTAAAGTTTGTCTTAATGAATCAATGTTGGGGTAAATTTTCTGAGGACATCAATACTAATTCAATAACATTGAATGATCCTTCCTACCCATGCCAAGGTGGTGATATTATAAATCCTGAATCAGAATCAGATGAGTCAAAAGCTACCCGACACGCCGGATCTACAATATTAGCATTAGACTATAATAATTCAGGCGTATTGGATCTAGTAATTGGTGATGTTTCATTTACGAATCTAAATTTATTAATTAACGGTGGGACAGCTGTTAACAGTGATTCTCCAATGATTTCAATAGACAACTCATTCCCCTCAAATACTACTCCCGTTGATATTCAACTGTTTCCGGCAGCATATCATCTAGACGTCGATTTTGACAATGTCAAAGACCTAATCGTTTGTCCAAATGCAAAAAATGTCTCTATAAATGAACGCAGCGTACTTTTTTACAAAAATATCGGCACCAATGCCAACCCAACGTTCATCTATACTTCCGATAACTTTTTACAAGACCAAATGATCGAGCATGGAACCGGCTCTGTTCCGGCATTCACGGATATTAATCAAGATGGATTAGATGATATGATTGTAGCTAACTTCTATCGATATATTCCTATTCTGAGTAAGGAAAGCACGATGGCATACTACTTAAACACTGGAACCGCATCTGAGCCCATTTTCACTTATATTGATTACGACTATTTGAATTTGAGTTCTGAAAACTACGGATTACGATCTATTCCCACTTTTGGAGATCTTGATGGAGATAATGATGATGACTTAATTATTGGAACTGAAATCGGAACCTTAGTATATTATGAAAACACAAGTACCGGATCTGGCGCAATCTATAACACGGGCGTAATCAATTTACAGGATAACACCGGTGCAACAATAAATGTTCAGTCATACGCGCATCCTCAACTTTTTGATCTAAATAATGATAACCTACTTGATTTAATTATTGGTGCGAAAAATGGTGAACTCGTTTACTATGAAAATATCGGCACTACTGCAGTACCTTCTTTCCAATTATCGAATAACCTACTTGGGAATGTAGACATAACACCTACTTTACCGGATGGATACACAGCTCCTCATTTTTTCCGATTGAATGATACAACACATCTATTTTTAGGTGGAATTGATGGTAATCTATTCTATTATTCAAACATTGATGG
This sequence comes from Crocinitomicaceae bacterium, assembly GCA_022447585.1. GTDB lineage: Bacteria > Bacteroidota > Bacteroidia > Flavobacteriales_D > Crocinitomicaceae > UBA4466. Next base: position 270,201 of record JAKVAR010000001.1, read on the forward strand.
TAACCTTAGCTCAGGACAAAGTTTCACTTTAGTTAGCGATAACTACTTAAATATTGATGTAGATGCATACAGCTCATTTGCAGTTAATGATATCAATAATGATGGAAACCTAAATATGTTTGTTGGACAAGATCTTGGTGGAGTCTATCATTTTGAAGCGAATCCAAACAGTAATGCTTCAATTCATGAAGTCGAAAGTAAATACGATATCAATTTATATCCAAACCCTGCAAATGGCAAAATAACAATTGATTTAAAATCAGCCTTGGGGAAAGGAGTAACTCTATTAAATCTGAATGGACAAATCTTGAAATATGAAAGAATTAAGGGTAGTCAAATTACAATTGATCTAACTGATGCGTCTGGTGGTGTTTATTTCGTTCAAATTGAAATGGACAATGGTGATTTAATCATGAAGAAAATAATCAAAGACTAAAGCATCAAAACTTTTTCATACAGTCCTGAAAATGACTTTACGGGTTCTTCATCATAGATCCCAAATAAAGTAGATCCACTTCCCGTCATTGATGCATAAAGAGCTCCTTCATTATATAATGAATCTTTTACGTCTTTGATTTCTGAATGATTTCTGAAAGCCGTAGATTCAAAACTATTGTTCAATTTAGCTTTCCATTCATTAATCGGTTCATTCAGAATTGTTCCAATGTGCTCTGAATGCGAAAACTCAATATTTGAATAAGCTTCCGCTGTTCCAATGTGAATACCTGGATTTACAATCTTTAAAAACTTACCCGAAAGAGAAACATTTGAAGGTTCCAAATCGGTACCTGTACCAGTAGCTAATTGAGGATGTTTTTCTACAAAAAGCGGACAATCGCTTCCTAACTCAGATGATAAACCTCGCAATTGATCATTATCCAATCCTAGATTAAACAAATCATTCAACCCCAAAACAACATAAGTCGCATCAGCAGAACCACCACCTAAACCAGCCCCCATCGGTATCGCCTTCAATAAATGCAAGTAAACATTTCCAATGTCAAATCGCTCTTGTATTAACCGAAATGCCTTGACAACCAAGTTATCTTCTGCCTTAGAATCAATGGTTAATCCTGTTTGAATGAACTTGAATTTTTCATTTGGTAATATCTCCAGCGAATCAAATAAAGGAATTTGAAACACGCAAGATTCTATTTCATGGAACCCATCTTCGCGTTTGTGTAACACGTTCAAACCCAAATTGATCTTCGCCGGTGGAAATAATATCATAATACAAAGTTAGAACAACTAAACAATTTTTGTAACTTTCGCCCCCCAATTAGATAATAATATGGCTACTTATTTAGATTTTGAAGAACCGTTAAAAGAATTAGAAGACAAAATTGCTCAAACCAAAGAAATTGGAGAGAACACTGAAGTCGACATGGCGGATAAAATAGGCGAATTAGAGAAAAAGTTGAAATCGAAAACGAAAGAGATTTTTTCAGGACTAACTCCATGGCAACGAGTGCAATTATCACGTCATCCAGACCGCCCTTATACAATGGAATACATTGAAGGGATTACTGAAGGAGCTTTTCAAGAATTACATGGCGATAGAAATGTAAAAGATGATAAAGCCATGGTTGGTGGATTCGGGCTTCTTGATGGTGAAACGGTAATGTTCATTGGACAGCAAAAAGGCGTTAACACCAAGATGCGTCAGTTTAGAAATTTCGGGATGCCAAATCCAGAAGGATACAGAAAGGCACTTCGATTAATGAAAATGGCGGAGAAGTTCAATAAACCAATTGTTACTTTCATTGATACTCCGGGGGCGTTTCCAGGATTGGAAGCTGAGGAAAGAGGTCAAGGTGAAGCCATTGCCAGAAACATCTACGAAATGATGCGTCTGAAAGTTCCTGTGATCTGCGTGATTATTGGCGAAGGTGCATCTGGTGGAGCTTTAGGTATAGGTGTTGGTGATAAAGTTGTAATGATGGAAAACACATGGTACTCTGTTATTTCTCCGGAGTCTTGTTCTTCTATTTTATGGAGATCATGGGAGTACAAAGAAACTGCTGCTGAAGCGTTAAAGTTAACTTCTACAGACATGAAGAAGTTGGGTATCGTAGATGATATAATCAAAGAGCCTATTAATGGTGCTCACAGAGACCACGATTTGGCAGTCAAAAATGTTAAAAAAGCAATAAAATCTTATTTAACTGAATTGAAAAAAGAAAAAGCAGAAGATAGAATTGAAGCTAGAATCGAAGCATTCTCGAAAAGAGGTGTTTGGAAGTAATTAGGTTTTAAATCCAATTATATTAAGTCGTTATCATTTATTTGATAACGACTTTTTTTGTTACAAAATTCACAGCCTGCTAATTACTTTTCAAAATATGTATTTTATTCTATATATTGTAACCCGCTGAAATAATACAACTTAACCCTTAGCATAACAACCGTATTAAAACGGACTTCAGAAAAAAATAAAACCTATCCACCCATGAAACTAAGCATAATTCCAGTTATCTTCTTCAAACATTCAATTGCATCATTGATTTACCTTTTTTTCTTGATCAATACAACCTACGGTCAATACAACGTCGATTTAGTTAGTACTTTAGGATATTCAAATGGAAAATTCAGTTTTATCAATGAGACCGAAGGTTTTCACTTTTCCGGTAACCAAATTTTAAAAACAATAGATTCTGGTCATACTTGGAATGTATTGTTGAGTGACATCACTGCACTTACCCATGATGAAGGATTATATATGAATGGTTGCTTTGTAACAAGTGACATTGGATGGGTAGTTCTTCGAAAATACGATGATATAGATAACATAAAGGATAGCTCCTTTTTATACAAAACAATAGATGCTGGTGCTTCTTGGGAATTACAACACATTAATCCACCCAATGATATTGTATATGCCGCGGCCACTTTTGGAAGTGTCTATTTTAAAAATGAGAATCAAGGATGGGTATATGGAAATGGTCTTTTAGAATATACAACCGATGGCGGAGCAACTTGGACAAACATTATTCATCATATTGGAAATAGTTCCAATAACGATGTAATTAACAGTCTAACTTTTAGTGATGACAATACTGCTTATACCGCTGGTTATGGTTCTTGGATTCAGAAATCAGTTGATGATGGAACCACATGGAACACGCAACACTACTACCCTGGGCAAGGTGTAACTGATGACTATTACATATACGATATTACGTTTTCTCCTAGCAATTACGACTTAGGTATTGCAGCGATTAGTGATGGAGTTCTCAAAAAAACAAGTAATGGCGGAGTTGTTTGGGATGATATTCTTACCGGATACCCGCACAGTAATAACGCTGTAGCTATTAGCCCTGGAGATGGCTCCATATGGAGTGCCGCTGGTGATTACTGCAATAGCAATGGATGTTTTTGGACCTCTGCCTTATTATATTCTAATGATGATGGATTATCTTGGAATCATATTGTTGATAGCCCAAACAACAATAGTTATTCAGACATAGTTTGGCCGTCTGCTGAATATGGTATGACGTGCAATAAACTTGGTGAAATTTATCGTATTTCCTTTGAAAATACATCTTTAAATGAAATATCGACTACTGAAACCGTATCAATTTACCCAAACCCTGCTGTTTCAGAAGTGACAGTTGTTCACGATGAAACATTGGAAAACATCAAAATCACGTTATATGATATTCAAGGAAAAGAAGTTTTAAGCGAGAGTTCTGATTCTTATAAAACGATTTTGGATGTCTCCATACTCACAGAAGGGGTTTACACGGTTGTAATAACATCTGAAGAATTAATTAAAGGGAGATCTAAATTGATTATTCAGTAAATAACTTCAATTTAGACTAAAATAAGGTACGTTAAAAACAACCTTTTATAAGGGTCATATTTTATACAAAGTAACCAAGTAGGAGTTATTTTGCATAATAGTAAAATTGAAGTAATATAAACTCATTCTTTACTTTTTTGATTAACAAAAAATTCTTGCGCCACATATTTCAATACGCTCACTTCCCTCTCAATGCAAATCGCGGTTGTTTGAATAGTTAACAATTTTTCAATGAAAAAACCGTTATTGTTTCAATCCATGAAACTTTTGCAAGCGATAATTAAACCTAATAGATTTTATTTCAATTCAATTACATCAAGTGCGCATAGTTTAATTCTATTGTCCCATAAGTTAAATTACGCCACAATTAAAAGCTATTTGACGAGATACGACCATTTTTTTGATTGAAGTTATTTAATGTAAATGCGTAAAAGATTAAAAAACACTACACGTTAAGGATAATAGCGACATCCTTTTGTTAAAAAGACATAGCGGATAGCCTGTTTAAACGCCCGAAAGAAATTTAGCTACAATCTGTAAGTACATAAATGCACTTTCGTCAAAAGTCTTATCTTGTAAAAAACACTTTGCTTATGATTGTGATTATTGGAAATGGTATTGCTGGAGTTACGGTAGCTCGAAATATTCGTAAAAGCAGCGATGAAGCCATTACAATTATTTCTTCTGAATCAAAGTATTTCTTTTCACGTACTGCACTGATGTATGTTTATATGGGACATATGAAGTTTGAACATACACAACCTTATGAACCTCACTTTTGGGGGAAAAACAGAATCGATTTAGAACATGAACACGTTTCGCAAATCAATAAAGAGGAGAAAACGGTTTCTACGGACAGCGGCAAAACTATTAGTTACGATAAGCTAATCATTGCAAGTGGATCTAAACCGAACAAATTTGGTTGGCCCGGACAAGATGCAAATGGTGTTCGTGGAATGTACTCAAAACAAGATTTGGAATACATTGAACGTTACTCAGAGGATCTGAAAACAGCTGTTATTGTAGGTGGAGGGTTAATTGGAATTGAAATGGCTGAAATGTTTTTATCTAGAAATATTGAAGTTCACTTTTTGGTTAGAGAAAATCTATTTTGGAGCAGTGTTTTACCGGAGCAAGATGCAAAATTAATCATGAATCATTTTGAAAAACATCACGGTCTCCACATGCATTATAGCAAAGAGTTAGATACAATCAATACAGACAAGAATAATAATGCAATTTCTGTTTTAACAAAGAACGGCGAAACGATACCTTGCCAGTTCGTTGGACTCACTGCAGGTGTTTCTCCAAATATCGAGTTCGTGAAATCAAGTGGAATAGAAACAAATCGTGGAATTTTAATTAACACGTACTTTGAGACTTCCATTAAAGATGTATATGCCATTGGGGATTGTGCAGAATTCAAGCATCCTATTGGGGGAAGAAGACCTTTAGAACAAGTTTGGTATACTGGAAAAATTATGGGAGAAAACCTTGCAAAGACGATAACAGGAAATAAAACTGAATACAACCCTGGAAATTGGTTTAACTCTGCGAAGTTTTTTGAAATTGAATATCAAACTTATGGAGTGGTACAAAATAAACTTCAAGAAAACGAAGCAGAGTTTGTCTATCACAACCGTGAGAAGGAACTCCTACTCCACTTTGTATTTGACAAAAACTCTAAGAAATTCATTGGTATAAACAATTTTGGAATTCGAATGAGACACCCAGTCTTCAATAATTGGTTATTGGAAGGAGCATCAATAGAGGACGTTCTAGCGGACTTAAAAACGGCCAATTTTGATCCTGAGTTCTATTCAAATTATGAAGATGAAATAATTGCACAATATAACACTCAGTTTAATGCTAATATTCAAGTGAACAAGGCTAAATGGTGGCAAAAATTAATTAACGCTTAATTCAAATGCATGGAAACAAATCATTCTGTATCGGGCGTTGAAGCGCACAAATTATCAGTATTAAACAAAATTGGAATTGGTCTATTCGGACTCGGTGTTCTTGGACTAATTGAGTTAATTTCTATCTCAGTGCTTGGAAAAACAAGTCTTAAGAAAACTGAAAACTTTGAAGCTTTTATCATTGGTTCATTTACCTTAATGATCATTGGTACACTATTCTTTACTTTCAGTAAAAAGAGCTTTAAAATAGGATCCATTTACAGCAAAAACACGAATAAAACTCAAAAAATAGGCCTTACTATTGGAGTTATTGGTTTCGGAATATTATCAGCTGCTTGGTTAGGCGTTGACCTGCAACCAGCAACATTGTACCTATGGTTCTCCTTGAGTTTAATGGCCATGGGGATTTTGATCTATACTTACGGATCATACGCTGGACATCCTGCCGGGATTAAGAACAATCATGTTTGGTTCAACTCATTTAGTGGTCGTGGTGCATTGGGTTGGCTTGCAGGAATTGCATTAACGGCATTTTACGTTCAAATTTACTGGTTCAGTGATACACTTGAATCTTTGATTAATTTATTTGACCCTTTATCGTTCTTATTAAGAGGAACTCCCGCCGATCAATGGTTTGTATATGGTTCCATCTATACGTTTGTAATTTTTTTCTTAGGCATTAAATTCATCGTCAAATACCGACATAATAAATATCAAATCGTTCGAACAATCTCAGTGATATTCTTTCAGTTAGTTTTCGCATATTTCTTACCATTTATACTTGAGGCATTCACTTCTCCAGAATCAGGCTATTTCGGAAAGGATTTAAAGAACGTATGGCCATTGAATTACGGTTTTACCGAGAGCTATCAATTGAACGCTATGTCGAAAGAAGGTACTTCAGGAATGTTTTACTTCATCTGGGGAATTGTTCTTTTCTTAATCGTAACCCCTTTTCTAACCTACCTGGTTGGTAAACGCTGGTATTGTTCATGGGTTTGCGGTTGCGGTGGACTCGCCGAAACTGCAGGTGACGGCTTCCGACATCTTTCATCGAAAAAAGAAATTTCATGGAAGCTCGAACGTTGGATTATACATGCCGTAATGGTGTTCGTTTTACTAATGACAATTGCTTCTTTATGGCCATATTTCTCCAAGAAAGACTATGAGATTGGATTCTTAACAATTACCAAGAAACACTATTTGATTTACATACTTGCCCTATGCTTATCCTCTGCGGTAGCACTTACATTTGCCGCTCGTAAATTCAAGAAAAACATATTGTTATTGGGCGTTATAATTCTAGTTCTATTTTCAGGGTTAATCGCTTATGCTTATTATTCAGGTAACACGAAGGTATTCTATTTCAAGAGTACAAGTATTAAAAAAGTCTACGGCTTTTTCGTAGGAGCAGCATTTGCAGGAGTAATTGGAGTTGGATTCTACCCCATTTTAGGAAACCGCATTTGGTGCAGATTCGGATGTCCTATGGCCGGATACATGGGACTATTTCAACGTTTCAAATCTAAATTTAGAATTACTACAAATGGTTCTCAATGTATCTCTTGTGGTAACTGTTCAACATATTGTGAGCAAGGAATTGACGTTCGAGCCTATGCGCAAAAAGGAGAAAATATCATACGTGCAAGTTGTGTAGGATGTGGTGTTTGCTCTGCAGTTTGCCCTCGTGGAGTATTGAAATTGGAGAACGGCCCAGAAGAAGGTAGATTTGAACCAAACCTATTAGTACTTACTAAAGATGGTGTGAAATTGAATGACTAATTTCGCTTTTCAAAAATTTAGAATGGATCAAATCATTTCAGTTGTAATTCCTGCCTTTAACGAAGAGAAATCTATCGGTAAAGTCGTTTCAGATATTGATAGGAACCTCGTGAAACACGTAATTGTTGTAAATAACAACTCCACAGACAAAACAGTTCAAGTGGCCTCGAATGCCGGAGCTATTGTTTTGGATGAAAAAAATAAAGGTTACGGCTGGGCATGCTTAAAAGGAATCGCCAAAACGAAAGAATTGAATACAGATATCGTTGTTTTTTTGGATGGGGATTATTCTGATTATCCTCAAGAAATTATAGACGTAGTTGCCCCAATTTTAAATGAAGAAATGGATCTGGTTATTGGTTCTCGGGTTCTCGGAATACGAGAGAAAGGTTCCTTGACGCCTCAACAAGTTTTTGGTAATTGGTTAGCAACACGATTAATACGCATTTTTTATGGTGCATCCTTTACAGATTTAGGACCATTTAGAGCAATTAAATCCGATGTTCTTGAAGACCTCGGAATGGCTGATAAAACCTATGGTTGGACTATAGAAATGCAGATTAAAGCAGTAAAGAAAAAGTACAAATTTAAAGAGGTAGCTGTTAACTACAAGAAACGAATCGGAGTATCGAAGGTAAGTGGGACGGTAAAAGGTACCATACTTGCGGGAATAAAGATTATATTTGCGGTCTTTAAGTACCGTTTTTAGCACCGAATACAGTATCAGAATACTATGAATTTTAACAAGTCTATTACCACAGCATTTGCAACTCTCGTCATGTTGCTAATCACCCTAACAGGGAATAGTCAAGGAGTACAGACATTTTCAGGAAATGTTATCGATCAAAAAACTGAACGCGTTGTTGAGGAACTAGAACTTGAAATTAAAAACATTGATACAAAGAAAAAATTCGAGGTGGAAACAAATGACGATGGTGTTTTCACTTTTACTAAGGTTCCGGTAGGAAAATATGAATTAGTAGTTACAGACGAAGACTACAACAAGGATGCCTTCAATTTTGAGGTAACGGAAACACATATTCCGAATTTAGACTTCTCAGTGAACAGAAAAGTTTCTTGGATGTTTAACTGGGGAGATGCCTATGGACTTGAGCATTATTGGTCGCATTTTACAGCCAAAATAATTATCATTATTTACTTTACTGGATTAATGTTAGTTCTTTTCTATTCGATTCTTCAATTGTCTTTGGCAATAGCTTATGTTAAGAATAAGAAGAAAAAGATAAAGCTAGTTCGACCAGCATTTGATCCAAATACAGCTCCGAAGGTAACTGTTCAACTTCCAATGTTTAACGAACTTTATGTTGCTGATAGAATAATTGAAACTTGCGCAGCATTTGATTACCCCGCAGACAAATTACAAATCCAAGTCTTGGATGATTCTACGGATGAAACGAAAGACGTCATTGCTAAGAAAGTGGCTGAAATAGCTGCAAAAGGCATAAATATTCAACACATTCATAGAGTTGATAGAACTGGTTATAAAGCTGGTGCTCTTGATGATGCAATGGATCAGGTTGAAGGTGAATTCATCGCAATTTTCGACGCAGATTTCATTCCTGAAAAAGATTGGCTTCAGAAAACAATGCCCAACTTTGACAGTGATGATGTTGGAGTTGTTCAAACGCGTTGGGGACATATTAATAAAGACTACTCATTACTCACAGAGCTTCAAGCTTTCGGTCTTAACGGACACTTTGCGATTGAACAAGGTGGAAGAACAGCTTCTGGTCACTTTATCAACTTCAATGGTACTGGTGGTGTTTGGAGAAAAAAGTGTATTGAAGATGCAGGCGGATGGGAACATGATACTTTAACTGAGGATTTAGATTTAAGTTATAGAGCCCAAATAAAAGGTTGGAAATTCAGATACTTGGAAGAAGTTATCGCCCCAGCAGAACTCCCTATTACTATGTCTGCACTGAAAAGTCAGCAGCATAGATGGATGAAAGGTGGTGCTGAATGTTTCATAAAAATGTGGAAAACGATTATTACGGCCAAAGGTGTTAAGCTAGGAGATCGAATTCATGGTTTATCCCACCTTTTCAACTCTTCTGTATTTATCTTCATTTTGATGATTTCGGTTTTCAGCTTACCCGTTCTTCACATTAAAGATAGTTTCGCAGACTTGAACTATGTTATACGTTATGGTTCTATTTTCATAGTCTCTACTGTATTCTTAATGTTTTACTACTGGCATTCTTACAGGGATAAAACAGAAAAGAAAGTAAAATCTTTCTTTACTTTCTTTGGACGTTTCTTTGTTTTCTTAATGGTTTCAATGGGCTTAGCTTTAAGTAACTCTATTGCTGTTTTAGAAGGATACCTCGGAATAAAGAGTTCCTTTGTTCGTACTCCAAAATTCAATGTTAACGTTAAGAATGAGTTTAAAGGGAATAAATACGATAAGAAAAGTCTTTCTATTTTGAACATTGGTGAAGGAATATTAGCTGCTATTTTCCTGTTCACAGCAATCAACAGAGGTATATATGGTGATTTAGGAATGGTTCCGTTCCACTTGATGCTTGCTTTTGGTTACGGATTGGTTTTCTATCATTCCATTGCAGAATTAAAAACACAGAATGCATAAACTATGGCTAAACGTATTCTTATTGCGTTTAGTATTGTTGTATTTCTTACATCTATTTTTCTCGTAAACTGGCAGGTTGATAGAACCCAATTTGGTTTTATTGCTACGTTTTATTCATTGGCTTTTACGGCTTACTTGATAATTATTAAATTTAAAGATCAATTTGAATTCAAGTATTTAATCTTAATAGCTGGAGTAGCGCATATTTTTTCAATGATCTATGAGCCCTTCTTATCTATCGATTACTATCGATTTATTTGGGATGGTGAAATGACTTGGTTAGGAATAAATCCTTTTACATATAAACCTCAAGAACTCCTCAATGAATCTTTCGTTCAGAACAGCCCATATCTGTTGGAGGTTTACGAAGGAATTGGGAGGATGTCTCAAGCGAACTATTCTGTTTATCCACCAGTAAATCAAGGGTATTTTATATTGACAACAGCATTCTCAAGTTCATTGGTAATCAATACTTTTGTATTGAAATTATTGATCGTAATCACAGAAGTTTTCGGATTAATTTACTTAAGAAAACTGCTAATTCACCTCAACATTGATACGTCAAGAATATGGCTTCTATATTTGAATCCGCTTTGGATTATTGAATGTACAGGTAATACGCATTTCGAAGGCGTAATGATTTCTTATTTGTTTATTGCACTATACTTCTTGATTCAAAAGAAAATTATTCCGGGAGCAAGTTTATTTGCAATTGCCGTCCAGATTAAATTAATTCCTTTAATGTTATTGCCCCTCTTCTATCGATTCTTAGGATTTTGGAAGTCAGCACTCTTCTATTCAATCACAATAACACTCGTCATTCTACTAGCTTTACTTCAGTTAAATGCAGATAACATTCATAATTTTGGTAATAGTGTTCGCTTGTATTTTCAGGTCTTCGAATTCAATTCATTCATTCTACACTATTATGTTCAATACGGCATAGCAGAAACGGGATGGAATTTAACAAAAACCTACGGACCACAGCTTTCTAAAATTGCAATTGGATTTATTATGATACTGGCCTTATACGGACAGATTAACGATTGGAAGAAATTATTCAAGCGAATGACTATAGCCTTTTTCGTGTATCTTTTATTCAGCAGTACACTCCACCCTTGGTATATTCTAACTATGCTAGCACTTTCACTCTTCACCAACTACACCTTTCCACTATTATGGTCATTTATGATTTTCTTCTCGTACATTTTCTATAATTATAACGACAGCAACGCCTTTGAAGTAAGAACGATTGTGAATATCGAATATATAGCTCTTTTAGCCTTATTCTTCTTCGAAGTTATAAAAGGAAAGAGTCCCTTCAAGTTTCTTCGTTTAAATTAAGAATTTTTCTTCTCAGGAACCGGATCATGTCCATGCCCGCCCCACGGATGACAAGAAAGAATTCGCTTTAACCCCAAATAAGTCCCTTTAATAGGTCCCCATACGCGCAATGCTTCTAACATATATGCAGAACATGTGGGCACATACCTACATGACTGAGGTAAAATTGGACTAATAATCCATTGATAGATCTTGACTAGAACTACGATTGGAAAGTTGAATATTTGTTTAAAAAATTTCATTTACATCAAAAATATCCTTTTTTAACCCATAATCGCTGATTCTATGGAGATTTCTGTAACCTGCAATTGTTATTTTACGTTATCTTTAGTAGTCTCTTGTAAAAAAAACGTTAATGCGCATATTAATAACACTCATAATCATCACTTTTTCATTTTTATCATTTACGCAACCAAGAGATTGTTGGGATGAAGAAAAAATTGAAGTTAAAAAAGGAACTGAAGGAAATACAATACTTAGTGCAAAAGCGATTATTTCCGAAGGTTGGTCTGAATTAGCTCAACCAATATTCTGGAAAAAAATCATGGAACTATCTCCAGACTCTGTATTAATCAACATCGCTGCTTCCAGAGTCATTGTGGCAAAAATGAGTAAGGGAGAATGGAACAAACAAACAGACATTGAAAAGAATTCATACAGAGATAGCATCAGAGCTGCTCACGGATTAACGAAAGAGGATCGTATTTTTTGTACAACTGGAAAGAATGATTTCTACAAATTCGATGTAGTTTACCCATCGATTAGTCAAGGCGTCGAAGCATTCGAAAAATATGGTGTTGACCCATGGTATGCACAAGCAATACTATTGATTGAATCCCCAGGTCAGTTAAAAAAATCTAGAGTTGGTGCTTATGGACCATTTCAACTAATGCCAGCTGTAGCTAGAGCTCAAGGATTAACGGTTAATCGATCTAGAGATGAACGTTCTGATTTTGATCGAAGTGCTTATGGTGCATCACGATTGATTAAGCGTGTTTGCGTTCCGGAAGCTAAACGTATATTAAATGCGAATGGATTAGAATACGAGGAGAACGATGTTTGGTTCCGCCTATTTGTTCTGCATGTATATCATGCCGGAGCTGGAAATGTTGGAGCCGTAGTAAAGAAAATCAATCCTGACAAAGGGGGGCAAAGTTTAATTCAGGCAATGTGGCAAAACACAGCAGCTCAATTTGGAAATAACTCTCAAAACTATTCTCAAATAGCGCTAGCGTCGCAATTGATTTTACATGAAAGAGTTCACGCAGATTGCGATTATATTTTGGATTGCGCCTTCATACAATAAAACACTGTTCCTATGAAAAATATACTAATAACCATTATCCTTATTCAAACATCGATTTGTTCAGGTCAAATTGTTCTAAGTGAAATGCAATCGTCCAATTCAACCACAATTACCGATGATTTTGGAGATTACGAAGATTGGGTTGAACTTCACAATACTTCAAATGATTCAATTGAAATTAGTGGGTTAATATTGAAAGACCAATTAGATACTTGGGTTATTCCATCTGGAAACTCTCTCACCCATTTACCACCAGGAGGATATTTCATTTTATGGGCTGATGACCAAGAAATACAGGGAATGTTTCACACTAACTTTAAATTAGCCTCAGGCGGCGAGTTTTTGGGTATATATGAAAGTGATGGAACTACTGTAATTGACTCGGTGACTATTCCTGCAATGAATTCAGACGATAGTTTTATAAGATGTCAGAATGATTGGTTAATCACATCTGCCCCTACCCCTCTTCTAACCAATCAATGTTCTGCAAGCCTTAACGACTTAAATTTATTTGATGAACTATTCATGCTGCGAAACAACGGTGAGGGAACTATTTCAATTGAATTATTAAGTAAATCCATTCAAGAATACAAGGTATCAATTTACGCTTTGAATGGGAAGTCTGTACTAGATGAAAAGTATACAGAATCAAGAATAATTATCTCTCCTTCGATTAATATCAGTGGAACTTACATTATTTCTATATCCGCGGACAATAACTTATACACTAAAAGATTCTGGATTGAAAAATAATTTCGATTGGATCAAAATTTTCTTGGTTTTAACTATTAGTTTATTGACATGCCCTAGTTTTGCTCAAAAAGAAGGTTTATTACTGAAACTTATTCAATCAACATCACTTGACTCTCTATCGTCTTCTGAAAGTCACAAATATTTCCTCTAAACCATCTTCAAGTTAGACCAAGAAGTCCGTTATTCAGCAGATTCGACTAGTCAAAAATTTGGAATTAATTCTAAACAGCATCTTGATTTGATTGAGAAGAAAAAGGAAATCAATCGTTTTCTTTTTAATACTATGGTGGATTATTTAAGTCAATTCAAGCACCCTACAAATGAACATGGGGAAATTGCTTGTTATACTCCACAACTTATTTTTCATCATGTTTCTGGCACCTCTGAAGATTTAGAGCTAAAAGAAAAATTCTTCCCGATTTTCTATCAGGCATACTTGGAAGGAAACCTTGAAAGCAATAGTATCTATCTCTATTTATACAGAATGCACACTCAAATATTAAATCAAGAATACCACTCAGAAATGAATGAAGATGATCAAATCGAAGACTTAATTCAACTACTTCAATTAATGAAAGGTTAATTAAACTTGAGCATTACAATAAAAATGGGGACAACCGTACAAGTCATCCCCGAACAAAATTAAATTTTTGAAAATGACTTTTGTTTTCTTTTTACTCCATCTGTAACTATAATTGTATAAATTCCTTGGTCCAAATGCGTCATTGTGACGTGATCTGTTCCAGATTCATCTGCTCGAAATTGCATTAAATTTCTTCCCAAATAATCCAATATGAACACATTAGTATTAATGATGTTAAATTCAGAATATTCAAGTGTAAATGATCCATTATTCGGATTTGGGAAAATTTCAAAACCTACAGGCTTACAAGAAGTATGATAGCTGCCAAGATTTCGGACAATTCCATCAAAATCAAATTGCATCAACCTGTAATAGTCATCCCCTCTAACATACTCTTCTTCAAAGAAATAAGAATGTGCATCTGATGAAGTTGCATTTCCTTTAATCTCACCCACGGTTGTAAAATTAAGACCATCAGAACTCTTTTGAATTTGATATTTTTCGCAATTCAACTCTGAATTAGTCATCCAATGAAGTCTTACATCGTTACCATCACAAGAAAATTCTATATCCTCTAAATCAACACCTAAAAGACTCCCGACGATAATGTCTTCACAATCTTGACTATTGCAAGGAACAGCACCAATATCATGACATACAGAGTGAATTCCTATGCCTGCAATTGCCGGATCAAACACTCCAGTAACGGGGTCAATACAAGGCCCACAAGTAGCGGACCAATTTCCTCCAGAATTAACCGCCGTGACCCCGAAAGGCGCATCAGTAGTTAAAAGAACCGGTGGTGTTACTATTGTTGCATCTGGAGGTCCAGTTTGAGCTCCTGCTGGCGATAAGCTTAAATTAAATGAAAAAGATGCCCCTGACCAATTCTCTACTACGATCATTAGCTCATCACCCGCATTTACAATAGGCGCTGGAACCCATGACGGACAACCAAAAGAAGTTCCAAATTGATTACAACCACTAGATGAGCTCGCATAATTACAACCAATTTCATTGGCATTGTTCGTAATTGCAACACACGGCGAAACTCCGGGTGGTACATCAAAAATAGCAACATCTAGAAACCCTGTACTAGCGTCACCATCTATTAATAATTCTAAAGAACCACTAGAGGTAATATACAAGGAGATATAAGACACAGATGGTCCAAAAAAATCCAAACAAGTACTGACTGGAGTACCAGGTGTGTTAAATCCGAAAGGGCCCGAGGTTCCTGGGGTGCAAATTGAAGTATTAGTATTGCATTGAGATTTAACCTCTCGAGGTATAAATACAATTAATAATAAAAATGCAACTGAAGTTAAAAGCTTAATTCTCAACATAGCTATCATATTTAAAGTGAGTAACTATTTGAATCAACAAAGCATGATCAAGCGGAGATAAAGAGGTTAAATCTACAACCTGATTTTCAGAATTTATACTTACCGAGTTTAAGTCGGTATAAGTAATTAACAACCTTTCTTCTAAAAGTGGAGCCTTCCACTCTTGAATCGGATGATTAGACGTAAATTGATAATGTACAACAGAAGCATCTTCAAAAACGGTAATATTCGCAATTCGATTAACGTTTTCTAGCTTCGTTTCAGAAGTGTATTCTGATTGAGCGCAAAGGCCTAAATGCGAAAATAAGATTAAGCAAAGGAGAACTTTTTGTAATTTTTTTTGTTTCATTGGTTTGTTTTTTAGTTGACCAATGTTACATAAACCTTTTTACTAAACGGATTTAACACGCATATTGATTAAGATTTAACCCGATACAAATATCATTTAAACTATGCCATTTATTATTTCATCAAAAACTAAATATTAACCAATTGAACACATATATTCGACACAAAGTTAAGTTTGCAAATAGACAAATTTCAACGCCTTCCTATGTAACTGTAAATGAAGGTACTAAGATAAATTAATGCAATTTAATATTTATGTTAAATACTTTTAAATTTCATAGAAATTGAATTTACGCAGTGTCGTATATTCTTGTCTGTAAAATTTTCTCCTTCAAAAACATGCCCAAGATGCCCATCACAGTTCGCACAAACAATTTCTACCCTTCTTCCATCTGCATCTAACACACGTTTAACTGCGCCTTGAATTTCATCATCAAAAGAGGGCCAACCACAACCAGAATGAAATTTACTTTTGGACTCATATAATTCAGCATCACACTGTCTGCAAGTATAAATTCCTTCAACAAAATGGTCTGTATATTCACCAACAAATGGTGCTTCCGTTCCTTTATGAATAATTACACGCGTTTCTTCTTTATTTAATTCGTTCATATTATATTCCCATGTTATTTATCTCTGAAGAGAACTCCTTAATTATAACTTCCATCGTTTGCTTCAATACGTTCTCTTGCCCTTTTTTCGCTTTGATATATAGTCTCCCTCCGTTCTCATCATATTCAAACGTCATATATTTAACAACCTTTAAAATTTTCGCTTCACCTTCCAAATCCCAATCCTCTATATCAAGGCCATCCAAATTCAAAAATGCACTAACTCCAGACTTCCCAAAATTTTCACAACCTGCAGGAAGACTCAAAGAAGATGATCCAGCCGAAGCATAAACTGGATTAGTAGATGCAGTCAATCCTTCAGAATTTAATGTAATTTCTGTTGAGCCATACGACATCATATCTTTTGCCATTGAACCTAAACTCTTTCCTCGATCTTCTAAACCTAAGAAAACATTGAAATCTGGGATAGTACCTTCAGTCATATCAGGCTCTCCTACCATAACCACGCCGAATTGACCATCAAATAATCCTGCGAAACCATCTTCTCCCGCAGCCATCAATGCAAACTGCGCTGGCCCTCCCATTGCTTTACCTAATTCATCCATAGCATCAGGCGAGAAATCATTGACTAGGTTTTGCATTTTCTTCAAATCAAGGTTGACAGATAAACCGAATCGAGGTTTACCCTGTCCAAGCTTTGCAACTATTGGAGCCTTGTTATCCGAATTAAAAAACATGCTCTCACGCAATTCTTTCGAGAAGAAATTCTTTGTTTCTATAATTGCTGCGCCATCTTCAAACTTCATTACCGTTTGAATATATGAATCCTTAACTAAAGCTTTTAACTTATCTTTTTTCTCATCACTCAAATTATCTAAATCTGTTTCTGATGTTTTGTACAATGATTCTACATTCATTCCCAGCACTACATCTCCATCAACATCTAAAATATCATCGATTTTTCCACCACTTACATCACCTTCAGTTTTCTTAAATGCTTTGGAAAGTGCCTTCCCTCTATTGTAATCTCCCGATTTAGAAATAATTACTGCTAATGGTCCTTTAATTCCAATAGAGACATCACCATCAGAACAATATTTCATCTCCTTCTTTTCTTCAAAATCAAAACCTCGCTGAGTTAATTCAGTTATTAATGAATCTGAATTTTTGACACTTAAAAATGCGTATGCTGTTTCCGGAGTGCCATCCACATCGAAAGGTCCTTCCAATGCATAATAAACTGGATCCTCCATATTTATTAGTTTTTCTAGCGTAGACATTTCTGTATTTAACAATTTTCCAAGTTTAGGAACATTCTTATAATCAGATTTGTTCAAAATACCTTTTAAATCAGCATTCCCGAATCCTACGATTTTATCATTATCATTAAGAAATGAAGAAAGAGCTTCTTTAGTATTTTGATCAACTGAAGAATCAGAACAAGAAGCTAAAAATCCAAGAGCAAGAGCTATTACTATCAGTTTTAAAGTTGAAAACATATTTTTCATGTGGCTTTAGTTTGAAGTTTAAATTTAATGAAAATTTATACGCACAAATTATGCCAACAGCAATTGTCGAATTAATACCTTTGTATCATGCATTTGGTTGAACCATATTACCAATGGCGTAATCTTTACGTAGCTTCGGAAGATGACGCTTCTCCTTTCTTTGGGAGAGAATACAGCGAATTTGAATTTCATAATAGTATCTATAATTTTTATATACATCCGCAGTGGGATTCGATGGATTCTCCGACTCTTTTCCTAAAAATACTTTATGTAGAATATGAAGAGCAATATGCGATTATTGAATTGATTGGAGAATGGAATGACACGATTGAAAATGATATAATGACATTTAAACGTGACATCATTGAAGAGTTAACCAAATATGGTATCGACAAATTCCTATTGATCGGCGAGAACGTATTAAACTTTCATTCGTCAGATGATTGTTATTATGAAGAATGGATTGATGACATCGAAGATGGGTGGGTTGCGATGATAAATTTTCACGATCATGTTTTACTTGAATTCGAAGAAGTCGGTATTGACCAATATTTCATTATGGGTGGAGAAATGGAAATGATAGAATGGAGGACATACTCTCCGAAGCAGTTATTCAATAAAGTCAGCGGTATTGTTTCAAAAAGATTGAAATAAAAAAGGTGCTACCAGCGGCAGCACCTTTTCTTTAAAACTCTTAATTCAACTTACTTTTGAATCATAACCTTAGCAGACATTGCTTTATTTCCAACTAAGAAATTCACAACATAAATTCCCGATTCTAATTCATTTGGTAAAACAATACTTTCAGAATTTTCTCCTATTTCAGATTGGCCCATCGTATAGTTAAATACTGAACGTCCGTTCAAATCAACTAAACTCATGTGCATTGTCCCAACAGATAAAGAATTGAAATCTAATTCAATTGAATTGTTTGAAGCCGAATATCCAGCGATGAAATCAGAATTAAAGGCCTCTTCTTCTGAAATACTTGCTGTGCTTCCGATAATATGTTGAGATAAATAAATTGCATCACCTAAAGCATTTCCACTATCATCACTTACGTTGGAAGCAATATAAAATGTAACTGATCCGGCATCACTGGCAGGAGCATCCCATGTCCACAACCATGCTGTATTGGCGTTTGTATTACTCGATGCAGTATGAGAAACATAATCCTTACCACTTGCTGAAAAATCCTGGGTTCCTCCAATTAATGATCCAGTAAAAGATCCTACATTGTTATTGGCTCCGTCAAGCGCGACAGCAGAGAAACCTTTCTTTGCTGGATTGGATGCTAATTGTAAACTAGCTGTATAAGAAGTCCCTGGGGTGTAATTTGTTACAGGATTAACCCCATCTAGCAAGATAAATGTATTCTCTGAAGAACCATCTAATGTGCTACCAGTGTGACAACCTGTACAAGTCGCTTCACCTGGAGCTCCTGTGAACCCTGCCTGTCCACCACCGCTAAAAAGGTGACTTTCTTTAAAAGATTCTATAACACCAGTGTTTGTTTTTTGAAAAGATAAAAATGCTAAAGAAGCAATAACAGTAATTCCTAAAATGTAATTTTTCTTCATATTAAGTTTGATTTAAGATTAGTTTAATTATTTAGTTTTCCTTGAGAGATCCAACATTCTATATGCTGAGCAACACTGTCTGGAAGCTTTGTAGCCCCCAAAGGCATTGATATAACACTATTATCATGTCTTATAACGTTTAAAATTATAGTAGCGTTGGCAGAAACACTAGAATGATTCGTTAAATCATAACCATTTGATGATGCGCCACCGGGGTGACACCCAGAAGTAGCACAACTTTGATTTAAAATAGGTTGAATCTGAGTTGAATAAAGAATAGTATCGGGGCAATTTGTATTCACCGGCGTAGTTACAATTTCAACCTTATCCTTTGTACAAGAAGCAATAATCAAAACAGATAATACAACTGCAGCTATTGTTGCTATTAAAATTCTCATAATTTAAAATTTCTCGTTATACTGAAACCTAATCTAAATTCACCATTTGCCCAATCCGAATATGTCCCCGGGATAAATTGAGTCTCATTAAACCCTCTTGCGTTAGTGACTACAATCTTGAATATATGTCCATTTGAGGAATACTCAAATCCAGCAGAGAGACTATTATGGTTATCCGTACGTACCGTATTATCATGAATTGCATGGTAATATTCAGCAATAATTCCCATTTCTTTAGATAGCTTCAAGTTAAATGCTGCACCCATAGCAAACAATCCATTTAAATCATTTGCATCCACATAATTTCTATGCACATATGTTGGCATCAAAGCCATGCTAAAACGTTCTCCAAACTTTCTTGCAACATGAATCTGCGCATTATATGCCATTCGATGAGCAAATTTTGGGAAATGTTGTATTTGCGTCACATCCGAACTGGCTTTCATATAAGACAAGGTGGAAGAACCAACAAGGGTCATACTGATTGGCATTCCCTTCGATTCATTCTGAATTAAAGCTCTATATTTCAAAAAACCATCAACTAAAGACCTGTAAGGTCTGCCCGCCCCTTTGCTTCGTCCAAGACCTATCATTAATTTATCGGTAACACCATATTCAAAGGCAAAACGAATATCCGCAGCTTGATCAAATCCCAACCATGTTTGCGCCAATTCAGAAGCATCCCAACCAGGAAGCATATCGCCAAATCTATGTTCTATTCTGAACTGCAGTGTTTTCTTTTTTAAGGTCTCGACAGAATGACCATTCAAAACTCTTGTTCCACTAAATGTTTCTTGAACATCTTGTGCGCTTGCACTTAAACAAGCAACTGATGTCAGTGCAACTATAAAAATATTCAATCTCATTTTTCTGCTAATTGTTTTATGTAAGCAACTAAGTCATTTAGTTGATCATCACTCATTTTTTGTTCTGTATACATGGGCATATACTGCTTGCGTCCGAATTTCGCATAAGTCCCGTAACGTATAATTTGATATAACGATTTATCCCTATACCCCTCTAAATTCTTTACAAACATCTTACCTGATAATTTATCATTACCAAGGTTTAAATATGTAACTCTTTTGTTTGCGTGACAATGCAGGCAGCTTTTATTATAAATTAATTTTCCATTCTCTACATTCCCCCCCTTACCATATTTGCGCTTATTCACATCCATAGTTGAAAGAAACTTCGCATTATAGCCATTTACATGCGAACGGTTTAAAATAGCCAATAAATCTGTTTTCTCATCATCATTAATTCGTTTCAAATTAACAATAGACTCCAACGTTTGTTCGTCTAAATTCAAATCTTTAATCTTCAATTCATTCTTCTTGTAATAGTGCATAATTGCTTCCAGTTCCCAGTCTGCAAGATACCTACCTGACGAACAGTACTTCGCACACAATTGAACCGAGTTTTCAAGGGTATCTCTCGCATTCGTAACTAAATCACCATACTTTTTGATGTAGTCATCATTGTAGAATGAAGTTCGATTATAAATCCCGTAAAAAGTAGATCCAGGCAAGAATGGGATATAATTATTCTTAGAAAATTCTAATCTTTCCGAAGCTTTTTGACTTGATAAATTGTCAAATTCTCTTCCCAGATTGTGACAATCAGTACAAACAAAAAAGGATGAAATCAACTTCGATTTTTTTCCATTTCGAATCGTTCTTCCTTTAAGTATCAAATCCTGACCCATCTTCGCTTTCTCCTCATCAAACGAATTCAAACTATGATTATAGGGTGTAACATTTAATTCAGAAAGGACGCTCTCCAAAGATAATTCCGATACAACATTAGGATCTATCTTCCTTATTTCCATAGAGTTTCGACTGGAAATAAATAGAAGTCCTGTAACTAGACCAGACAATAAAAGGATAAGTAATTTATTCAAGTTATTTCGATTTCATGACAATTCTATGACAATGTACGAAAATAAATATTCACAGAAAATTGAAATTGCAATTCAAGTCCCAAAATATATTTCATTATATTTAATCTTCATTCTTAAAAGGAATCATGTTTAATAAAGAAATGTTGTCTAAACTTCAGGAGATGAAGTCACAAGCGAATGAGAGTAAAAATCGTTTGGCTGAGATCAAAATATCAGAAGAATCAGGAGGAGGGTTAGTCAGAATAACAATGGACGGTAATCGAAATCTGAAATCTGTAGAAATAAATGCAGATCTGAAAACATTAGATAAGGAAGATTTAGAAGATCTTTTAGTTGTTGCTTTTAAGCGTACCCTGGATAAGGTAAATGAAATTAATGAGAAAGAAGTTATGGCTTCAGCTCAAAACTTATTTCCTGGAATGTAATATGACTAAACAAGAGCTTCGCGATATATACATTGAAAAGCGTAAAGTGCTTTCCCCTAAACAACTAGAAATCATTTCAGCGAACATTTGTCATTTAGCCTTCAGTAACTTCCAATTGGAAAAGAAGAAAATAAGTTTATTCTTACCGATTGAACGTAAAAAAGAAATTAATACATACAAAATTTGGGAAAAGGCAATGTCTTTTGATGCTTCTGTAGCTGTTCCAAGAATTAATCATAATACGAATGAGCTAAAGCAAATTCTTTTTGAATCTGAAGACCAACTGGAAATTGCAAAGTATGGCATACCTGAACCTAAGAAAGGTAGAGTTATTGCTGCTGAGCACTTTGATTATGTATTTGTACCATTATTGGCCATTGACTCAAAAGGAAATCGCGTTGGATACGGCAAGGGATTTTATGACCGTTTTTTAATGCGATGCGCACCACGATGTAAATTCATTGGATTAAATCATTTTGACGACGTCCAAGATCTCATTTCCGATATCAATTCGCTAGACATTAAACTTGACGCCTGTATCTCTCCAAATAAAATTATTAGATTCGAATAAAACGTATAACTATTGAATCTAATGACCACTTTAAGAATTGCAGCTTAATTTTTAACGTTCTTCCATCAAGTTTTTATTATTCCATTG
This sequence comes from Crocinitomicaceae bacterium, assembly GCA_022447585.1. Lineage (GTDB taxonomy): Bacteria > Bacteroidota > Bacteroidia > Flavobacteriales_D > Crocinitomicaceae > UBA4466. The sequence goes on from JAKVAR010000001.1 coordinate 293,042, forward strand.
CTCTCTTTTTTAATTATTCACTACATAGCCAAAATACCATTAAAAATAATAGCATTTTTAAACCGTATCTTTTTTCAATAAAATTCGTATATCTATGTAATGCTGCGTTTTAGCCTCATACTACTCTGGGTCATTTCGTCTTCTGTTATTGAAATGAATTCTAATCGTCCCGTATTTGGGGTCAAGGTCTCTATTGGTGCAAATTCTCAAATTACAACCTTTGTAGCATATAATTATAATGGAAGAGTTCTCACAAAAAAGAGGGTGTTGGACCGAGAAACATTTGTGAAATTTGTTTCTGGTCATTGGCCAAGCATATACAACCCATACAAAAAAGATTATTTCGCAGAGCATAACATCAACTGCGCTTTGATTACAGATGAATTAACAAATAAAAAAATCATTGAATGTTTACCTATTGACTCACTCTGGAAAATTAGATTCTCAACATATCCATTCCAGCATAATATTGAAAAAGGTTGGAGCAACAAATACCATAAACCATCTCCAAAGCAAGAAATATATCTATCAAATAATTATGGAGTCAATCATATCGACGGAGATTTCTTTCTTGACACCAATTTTTGGAAAATTTTAAAGGATGTGTCGGACCCAATTTGGATTGCAAATTACAAATCTCTATATTGAATTGTAAGTTTAATAACTCTTTAACGTCATACAAGAATGAAACATATTATTGTCATTTTGATTCTTATAATTTTAAACTCATGTGCTGAATCGACGGATCAAAGTAAACAGAATACAACTGATATTCGTAAAAAAATCGAAAAAGGGGAAATGACTCCAATTGAGCATAATATTGAAGGCGCAGGTAAAAACTCTCGAATTGAAGAAAAAAATGATAGTACAACCATTAAAACCAGTTCAAGACAAGAAATTTTGACGGACGATAATACTAAAAAATCATCTCAGGAGCTAGTTAACAGTGATTTTCATGATTACATCTCTCTAAGTTCATTCTTAAATGATCATGTTAGTCCTAGTGGTAAAGTAAATTATAGTTCGGCTAAAGATGCCATTGGAGAATTAGAACAAATTATTATTCAATTTCAAAATAACCTTCCAGAGACGACCTGGAGCCAAAATCAAAAGCTTGCCTATTGGATTAATGCGTACAACCTATTCACAATCAAATTAGTTGTTTCGAACTATCCAGTAACTTCGATAAAAGATATATCCGACAAACCTTGGGATAAAGTATTTATTAAACTTGGAACGAAAAGTTTAAGTCTTAACGATATAGAACATGAAGAAATTCGATCAAATTTCAATGAACCAAGAATACATTTTGCCCTAAATTGTGCTAGTGAATCGTGTCCAAAATTATTAAATAAGGCATATAAATCAAGTACATTAAACTCTCAATTAACTCAATCAACACAACTCTTTTTAAAGGACCGATCTAAAAATGATTTAACTGATCCTAATAACGTTAAAATATCTCAACTTTTTGATTGGTACAAAACTGATTTTGACCAAGAAGGTAAAGTAATAATATTTATTAATAAATACCTTGACATTCCATTAGATAATCCAACAATATCCTACTTAGATTATTCTTGGAAATTAAATAACTAAAATTGTTTTTGAATATAAGAACCCAAATTCCTTCCTTATTCTTTTTTTGAATTCTCCTTTTTTATAAATCCTATAATGAAGTACGTCAGGCACCTTAAATCCAACAGATTTTTTCTACAACTAAACTATTAAGGAGTTTATAATAGATTCGAGAATTTTTTTGGGTACACTCCCACCCCGCGAAAACTTTCATTAATTCAATCAATTTTACTTATATAAAAGTATTGTAGCTCAATATTCAAGTCTTCGATAGTATTAGTGATTTAACAATGTAAATATTTAATCAACTCAAACTTGATTCCTTCAATGAGTTAATATATTTAGATTTGATATACTAAACAAGCTCTACCATTCACCACCATCAGAGAATTTACCTTATTCGAAGACCAAAGGAGTAGAAGATGTGAGAAGCTCAAGACAATTATCCATTCTATCCGGCACCAAAGTGTTTATTAG
>JAKVAR010000010.1 GCA_022447585.1 Crocinitomicaceae bacterium
GGATTTCCGATCTTTGCTACTTACTTAGCAACTCATTTCGCTATCTATTTGTTATTCTGCTATATATGAATTAAGAATATTCAACTAAGCTACATTACTATCAGCTCCTATAAGTTCATATTCTTTGAAAAATGACTGTTCACCTATCCCGAATTTTTTGGATACTTTTCTGATCAGATCTTTACTAAATGATCTTTTATAATTGATCACATCAGAAATGACAGATTTAGAAATGTTCAATTCTCTTGATAGAGCGGCTCCAGTAAAGCCATTCTCTTCCATTAAGGCCTTTAATAAATCGACAGGAGTTAGCTTGTGAAATGGATTCTCTTTGTTCTCATGATAGTCCTCAATAATAAGGTCTAAAATGTAATATTCGTTCTCCATTTTTACATTACCCTTCCCTGCACCTAAAGTTTTACCTAACTCAAGGTGTTTTTTACAATAATCATTGTACTGCTCTTTACTCTCAATCTTTGAATATTTCATAACTCAAACTTTAACTAATCAATCCCTTAATGGGTCTCAGATGAATCTCAAAACATCTGAACCGTACACGCATCAACTTTATCATACTCAGCATGCGTGCAAATAAAAGCAACATATAAACAACAAGTTTTGTAGAAATTGTAGTCACATATCACTCTGTAATTGTTCCCTCCAATATCAAATACAATTCTGTTATTCGAACAATTTCCCACTATACTCATTTTTGGAAAATCATTCTTCATATCATTCAAATCAGACCAATCACAATTCTTCAGCTTTTCTAAGAAGATATGAAAACTCGGTTTTGAGCGAGCATTTGCCTTGCAATAACTCCAAATCGAGTCTTCTGTGATTACTCTTACTTTCATTCAATTTATATGTTATATTACAAAGATACGAAAAAGTTCGCAAAACGCGAACGATTGTTCTTTTAATAAATGTTAATCTATGCCAAACTAATCCATTTAATCGCAGTTTATTAAGCTTCAACATTATATTGAATCAGTAATAAAATCGAGGTAATTGTCTTGATGAATAGTAATGAAGTCGGCATCTGGATATAACGTTTTCCAAGCACTTGGGGCGCCTTTGATTCGTTTGGGATTCCATTTAAACTCATATCCATAAATCTTCCCTCCTCGTTCTTCTACCCAATCTACTTCTTGTTGAGTGTAAGTTCTCCAGAAATAATTGTTTACGATCATTCCTTTGTATGACTGATATTTCAATCTTTCCGAGACCAAGTAATTTTCCCATAATTGACCCTGGTCATTTCTTAAATCCAAACGATTGACATTTGCAATAAGAGTGTTTCTTATTCCATTGTCATAAAAATACCACCGGGAAGATTTTGATATTTCTTTTCGAGGGTTTTTGCTGTAAGCATCCACTTTAAATATTACAAATACTTTACTCAATAAATCTAAGTACCGCTCTACTGTATTCTTACTTATTCCCAACTGATTACCAAGTTCAGGTAGAGAAACTTCTTGCCCAATTTGAAACGCGATCAATCTTAATAGACGTATTATTTTGTCTGGCTTTTTAAGTTTTTCAAAGGTTAAAATATCTCGGATCAAATATGAACTAACTAGTCGATCAACGTATTGTGCCTTTCTATCCCAGCCAGTATATTGAAATACTTCTGGATAACTCCCTAAGACCAGACGTTCTTGAAGTCGTTCTTTCGTTTCTACAAAATTCTCGGTCTGACTTAATTCCATTTGAGCCAATGGGAATAATTTTACGGGGATGTCTCTTCCTGTCAATGGTTCACCGAGTTCATTTTCCAAATCAAATACTGATGATCCAGTGGCTATTATTTTGATGCCTTCTATTTCATCAACCATCAATTTTAATATCTTCCCTATTTCTGGAACAGCTTGGGCTTCATCAATTACGAGTAACTTATTTTCTCCTAACATTCGAAGATAGTTTTCAGTCGTTCTCTCACTTAATACCGTTGCATACGTTGCACTCTCTCCATTTATGAATAAGTGAGGCTCCTTAATTTTGGAAAGTTGTTTTTTCAAAAGCTCAGTCTTTCCGACACGTCTAGCGCCAAGTAATACCAACACTTTATTAGGCATAAGGTATTGTTCAAAATCTGATTCTATTGCTCTTTTTATGTATTCCATTTTAGTTTTAACTGACTTATTTAAGCCATTTTTAGTTATTAAACTGACTTATTTCAATCAAATATAGTCAATATATTCACTTTTTTCAATATAATTAAGGACTTTATACATAGTTTATTCGTCTATTAACTCCCTTTATTAATATGAAATAAGTCAGTACATTCGCCTATTTTGTATGAATTAAGGGATTACATAAAGATACTTTCATGGAGTTTCGTCATCACATCCCTTTGCTCATCTGTATTCGCTCTCACATACTTTTGCGTTGAGCTTGGGTATTTATGACCGGCCATAATCTGAACGTCTTCTAGCTTAAATCCTCTCTCGTTAATCCAATAGCTGATAACGCTCTTTCTAATATTTGCCGGAGACATCTCTCGCTCAAATGCTCCTGCCATTCCATTGATAAAAGCATGGATGCTATCAACGGTTATAGGTACTCCTCTCATGGTTAATATTAACCGATCTGTTTGAACTTTCATTAAGTTTTCCCGCTCTTCATTCATATAGTTCAACATCGGTTCCATTTGGGATGACTTTAACTCGATGGTTCTTGAAAGTCTGTTTCTATTTCCTCTGATAAAGACGGCTCCGTCTTTTATATCTTGGACTCTAATGTTTGCCAGTTCTCCACTCGTAACTCCCTGGTAAATCAATAGTCCAATAATCACCTTGTCTCTATTCAATAGATTCTTGTACCTGTTCTCTTTAAGTGTGAATAGTAGTTCCATTTCTTCCATGCTCAGTAATCCGCCAAAATTGATTCCTGAAGGTCGCTTTTCGGTGATGTAAAAACTCTTACATGGATGAAAAGGTATCATCTTTCTATACAGCAAAAAGTCATAATAAACTTTCAAGGCCGCTAGAATTACTTTTCGGTAATTGACTTTGTTTCCTTTTGTCTTGAGGTCATAGAAGTATGCTTCTATTTCTTTTAGAGAAAAGTTATCTGCTCCGGGGAATTGTCTTAAAAANCGTTTGATTAAGTGCAAATAGCTTTTTCCTGTTTGCTCTGTCAAATACTCGAATAAATAATCTTCAAGTTCATTATAGAATTTAACTGTTTTCATATCTGATACTTGTTTTTCTGTTTTCTTCTCTTGGCATAAAGACTTGTGGTATCTACCATGCTATGTCCGAGAAACACTTTGACATATTCAAAACTCTCTCCTGAATTCACCAAATGTGTTGCGATACTATGTCTTAAACAATGAAGGGTGATGTTCTTCTCAATGATGGACTGATCTTTTGTTTTTGCTATTACGCTTTTCAAGCGCTTGTTCATGATCTCTCCACTTAGTTTATCTCCTAAATCATTGAGTAAGAAGTATCGTGTTCTTTTCCCTCTTTTGAAGAGGATTTCTAAACGATGGTAGTTATACTTCTTTAGCACCTCTAAGAAGAAATTACTGATCGGAACGGAGCGGGTCTTATTGTTCTTTGATTCGATTATTGTCAGCACGCCTTTTCTAAAATCGATATCGTTGTCCTTCAAGCTCTCTAACTCCATTCTTCTTAATCCACATCCATAGGCCAGTGCAATGATGCTTTTGTCTATGAGTGAATTCGCTCTTTTGTAAACTTGCTTTAATTCCTCAATGGTTAAAACTTGTCTTGTTAGTACAAAAGGATTATTGCTTTTATGCTCAATTTTAACTGGGTTGGGGATCTCAAGTCCTCGCTCTATTTCTCCTCCCTTTACCATTCGCATTGAAAATGTTCTTAGGGTACACAAACAATCATTAATACTAATTGCGCTTAGCGGCCCTGTGCCTTTCTTTAGTTTTGGTCGTGTACTCAAATACGCAAAGTATTCTTTCATTACTTCTACATCAACCTCGCTCAGATGAAATATGCCTTTATTTTCTAAATAAATTAAAAAGCGTTTTACTTGACCTGAATAATGATTCCCTCTGCGAATGGATTTGGTACTCAGAATATGCGTATCGAATTCTCTCAATAATCGCTTATAATAATCTAGGCATAATGCCTTTTTACTATTTTTCAATTTTTGCTCCATTTTATTTTATCTCTTCTTCAGTCTCAACCGTATCAAACAATTGGTAGTCATCCCATGACCTAGTTCGCTGTCGTCGTACGACTGACCTAGTTCGTGCTCATTGTCTGCCATGCACATGGCTCGCGAGAGGGTTTTTGTAGTGTTTTCAAGGGATCTGGTGACCCAAAGCATTTGGTTCACCAGGGTCGCCAAGTGCAGTAAGAATAGTTTTCTTCAATTCCTCCAACTCATTCCAATGGTTGATGATGTATTGAAAGCCGGTATTCTTGTACCCATCTTTCTTTACATACTCATATTCAACCAATGTTCTCAAAAGTCGATTGGTTGTGGTTTTACTCATGTTCAACTCTTGTCTTATCTGAAGAGAACTCAAGGCTGTCTTTTCGGCTTTCGGTTGACGCTTATATAGTGTTTTCATTCGGTCGAAGAAATCTCTGGTCGTAGCATCAATCTCGTCGATATTGACCATTATCGCATCAAGGAATAAATCGATTGCGATCCTTACATCTTCTGGCTCGGTAATTAATCTTCCTTTTTCGTCGCGTTTTCTTTGGTATTGATTAAAGAGTGTTACGATATTCACGAAGTTCATGAGTTGCATTGTTAATGCTCTAGCATTAGGAATTGAAATAGGTAACATCAATTTACTTGCAAAAGGATTGACCACTTCAAGAGGCTGAACATTGGCGGTTACATATTGCAATAGTTCTTTCGCATCATTTTGAGCAGATTCATCTATCATTCCCGCCATTAAAAGACAGTCATATTCCATTAAGCGCTTTTCTTGATCCAAACTATTATCCAGTCCCACTAAAACAGTTCTTGGCTCATTCTCAAAATATCGCTTACTCTTATCACATGCCCCAATACTTGAGGTATGACCTTTTACTTCTTGTTTCGTGGTATACAACAATCCATTTGATCCTTTCTTGGGAGTATCATTTACAATGATTCCTTTTGACTGTAATCGCTTTAGGTCTTTAATCGCTTTACTTTCAGTTATTCCTTTATACTCTGGAATAACCAGTAATTTCTTATTAATAGTTTGACCGTAATAGCGGAAAGTTCTCGCCGAAGTAAGATCCAAATTGTAACGATCAATGTCCGGAATTAAAGCGGCGATCTTTTGGGTAAGTTCCGCACCTTTTTCTTTATCATCGGTTTGAATGACTGCGTGAAGATTGTATTTGAATTTATAAGAGCTGGCAATCAAGTAAAGCAAAAGCCTTGTTGAATCTTCACCCACTATTCCTGATTCTCCGATAAGGGTATTTAATTTCTTAAATAGTTCAGGTTCTTTTAATAGTTCTCTAGCTGCTAGGTCTTGTTTGACAGAAAATCCCTTCACAGGAATTTTTTCACCTTTATTCTTAATCTTTCTGAGCTTCTCTAATTCTTTTCTGATTTGATTGATTTCAAGAATCGCTTCCGCATAGTTGATTTCAGTTCCCTCGCTCCATTCGAAGAGTTTTTCCTCAACTGAGGCTGAGTCTAGGAGGTCAAATCGAACAGTTAAAAATCCTTCGGATTTGGATTCAATTTCGAATTGCATATCCAATAGGGTTGGATTTTTGGGAATATTCCCTCGAATGATATAATGAAGTTCTTCCCCTTGATAGTGGAATTCTCTTTCTGAGATTATGGTGAATTTATTCTTCGCTTTTTCCTCTTTCACCCCTTTTTCTTCGACTACCTTGAATTCTTCTTTTACCTCTTCTGCTTTTCCTTCGGATACAGTATTATGTTGGGTTGCATAATCCTTGACTATTTCCCGAATAGAATCAATGCCATGTTTTGTATAAGTTCCATTCAATGTTTCTTCTGGAAGTGATATTTGTTTTAGCTCATAGTTCGCATTTTCAAATGCCTCTTGAACCGCTTTCGTTTTTCCTAAGACATAAATGGTTTTCAAGTTTTGAATTTCACTTATCGCTCTTTTTATCTCTTCTGTAAGTTTTCCTTTTCTGAGTGATAAAACTGCCTGATTGCTTTGAAGAATATTCGCTTGAATCAATGTAGCTGCTTCGATCTCATTTTGACAGAGGAACAAGACGTTTGCATTCTTATTGGGGTAATTCGGATAAACGCCCTCCTTGTTCAAATGTTCCCATTTGGGGGTATGGAGTTTATAACGGAAGGAAGCATAGTTCACGATTTGATTCTCCTTCTCTCTCAATGGAAATATGATTCCTTCTCTTCCAACGGTTGAATATGGGGTTCTATCTGGGGCATTGGTTGGAACATCACTTGGATAAAGCACTCCTAGTTCGAAATACTGCTTTTTGAATTCGTCGGGTTTTCGATGATGGAATTGTCCTGAATTATATCCTAGTTCGATTTTATAATGGTCTAATCCTATCGAGGCCAAAAAGTTTCTTGGGGATTCTGACTTTTTGACAAGTAAACCGTGACGAAAACTTGAGAATAATTGATTCAATAATTCAAGTTTCTTTTCCTTCTGCATTGCTGTACGCTCTTCTTTCATCCTTCTCTATTTTATCCTTCTCGTTGTTGAGATACCCACGAATGTAATTTTCTCGACTTGCCCTGAATAA
>JAKVAR010000100.1 GCA_022447585.1 Crocinitomicaceae bacterium
AAGCAATTTCAGAAACAATATTCAATGATAAATTCGATTCCAAATTTTCATCAATGAATTCAAAAACTCGGTTAATTCGATTTTTGTAATCAGCTTGTATTTGCTTGTCTATTTCTGTCATTTGTCAAATGCTGTACAACGTCTCGGCTATACGTAGTGCGGGATTTGAAAAGTGGAGGTTTCAAATTTGCACGTAGCCAAGAGTTTATATTTTGTTTTTAATTTATTCAGCTTAAATACCAAATTAAAGTATTGGCGGACTTCATTAAATGGACTGACCTTTCGTTAAGCAGAAATCCCGTATTACGTATAGCCATTGTTAGCCACTTTATTTTTTTTCATTTTCCACAAGAAGTAGAGTAATCCAACAATTGGGAAAACCATATCTAATGCTTTAGACCAACCATATTGAAGGAAATAGGTCATATTGAAATTCTCCAAATCAGTATTTTCTAAATATTCTCCATGTAACTTGTTCAATACACCCATGCAAACATTGAGAAATACTGTTAATCCAATTAAAAGATAAATTATTCGATTTTCTATCTTTTCCTTTGTTAGAATCTGGTTGGCAAGTATTATTAGTAACCATACGGACAGTAGACCTAAAACTACATTTATTGAAATCAGAATAGGTTCATTTTCAATTCTTAATTCCACATTAACCCATAAAAGAAAAGTCGTTAAAAGGTCATATAGTTTCTTGAATGACAAGAATATTAAGACACTTGAGAGAGCTATTCGAATTGTTGAGTTATTCATACAGGTTTTTTTATTGTGGCTAACGTTCTGGCTAAACTGCGTTTTAATGCAGTTTAGGTTTTGTTAGCGACTGATTGATAAGATTAATACTAAATTGCATGGCAGCATCATTCCCGATTTCCTGCTCAATAAAGTGATCAGGCTTTACAGCTGATCCTTTTTGGCGAATGTCAAACCATCCAGGCTTAAAGAATGTTAAAGCAATGTTTACGCTAATTTGTGAATTAGGTAAGACAACTGTTGCTGAGTTTCCTCCAGAGCCTCCGATATAACAACCTCCCGGGTAGTCACCGATAATTATTGGATTTGAATATTCTCTGGCTGCGCTGATAAATCTTGAAGCCGCTGAATGCGTTTCTCCTCCAGCCAGTATGTATACTTGCCCGTTGAAGAAATGTTCTTTCTTAGGAACATATTCAACGTTAATTAACCAATTGTCATATTGAGCAACTCCAATTAGACTATCCAAATCTCGGTTTTTGTTATTAATAAAATCTCTTTTAGGGGTAGATGAGTATTTCATAAATGAATAATTGTCATTTTTTTGCCATGCTTCTGTAACAGGAACAAATCGGCTTCTAGCGAAATATTCGACAAGATGAAACATGTGAGGCATCCAACCTCCTGAATTTCGTCTAACATCGATAATTAAATGATCAATTTTCTCATTTTCAATTTTTTCAAAGCATTGATCTAAAAATTTCGCCCATTTCCTTTCATTATACTCGGACCTACTTGAAGATTCAATATTCAGAATTGCTATTTTGTTTTCAATATTTAGTGCATAAGGATACTCTGTAAATTTCACCTTTTCAAAATCGGGCATATTAGAAATTATGTTCCAGTCAACCCCTTGTAATATTTTCACTTCTTGTTTACCCGAAGGATATTGAAATTTGACTTTGAAATTTTGGGAAGTATCAACATAATGCTTGTAGAAGTATGAAAAATCTTCATTTTGGGTTCCATATTTTGGGATAGAAGTAATTTGACCATCAGTGCCATATATAGTGAACATTTGACTTCTTATTTGATCAATTGTTTTCCCATTAATTTCAAGGAGCTTGCTTCCTAATGGGATTTCGTTTCCTACCGAAAATGAAATAAGTGTTTCTGAATTTGTATTATTCACTCCAATTGGAATAAAGTCGTGATTTTCTGAAAAATAATCATCCATTGGAGATTCCTGAACGTAAGAATGCACACACCCCATTGAAGAAACCATTCGCGTTACCTCTCTGTAGAATTCGATATAAGGCATGCCGTTTTGTAAATTACAAATACTATCGAATTCAGATTGAAATTCAGATTGATCCTTATACCAGTATATTTCAATAACTCCTTCTGAAATAGACTTATAAAGAATGTTCATGTCCTGCTGAACCTGGTCATGAGTTAGTCGATAAGACGCAGAAAATTGCGAATATGAAAAAGAGGAAATGAAACAGATCAATGCAGCAAATAAGTTTTGGTTTATCATCATTATAGGTTGTTGCTAACGTTCCGGCTAAAAAGCGTAGAAACGGTTTGGTTGGTTAGGTCTATGATTTTTAGCCATTGTTGTGCGTTCGTTTTTCTTTTTCTTCATTTTTAATTATCGACTTCTCCTGTCAATGAGTTTAAATTAAATTTAATATGCAATCCATGTTCTTCATCCCAAGATGGTCGAAAATAATAGGTCACATTACCACTTTTTATGTCATCATAAAAATTCACCGATTGGAGTTCAATTGTCGGTTTAAATTTTTCAATTGTATTCAAATTAGGCTCCGAAAAATATTCGTCAGTCTCCCAAAGTTTTTTATAATATTCAAATCCAATATTGATAATCTTGTCCCCAATTACTTTGTCAATATTTATTGCTTTTTGAAATAAATCTCTTACTGATCTGATTTCGATAGTATTTTCAAACTCAATTCGAGCGATTTTTTCTAACCCTAAAATTTGTCTAAATCCATAAATTACTGGAAATTTTTCGTCCTTTCTCAATAAACCAAGGACTTCATCGTAAACAGCGTTATTTCCAATTTCTTGGTATCCTTCGAGAAGATTTCTTTCTTTTAAATCCTTTTCGTTTTTAACTATCCACCGAACAAATTGCTTCGTATTTCCAACGAAGTGTTCAGCGATACTTTCACCTTTTCGATATGGGTCGTCCTTTATTTCTCGAATTCGCCAAACGAAATCTATATTATTCTCTATTTTATAATAGCACTTGGTTTCCATTTTATTTTTTTCTCATGACGCACAACGGTCCGTAGCTACGCACCGTGCGGCTTGCTACTGCCATTGTTCTCTCGAAGTTACAAATGATTTACTAAACCAAAAGTGATATTTCGAAGCATAAGTTCCGTATGGTACGTAGGTGCTGTTAGCAACATTAATTAATATTGAGGACGTTCGACTTTCCGACGAGAATATCTCCATTAGACATCTTCATTTCTAAAGTGAGTTGCTTACCTTGCAATTCTAATATATCAGCTTTTTTAATGAAGAACAAGAATGGAGTTTCATCATTTTTTTCACTGATAAATCTCCGATCTCGATTTTTCTGTTGATTGTTGAAAGCTTCAACGAGTGAACTGATATCGTTAATACTCATAACAGGGCGACAATCACATCCGAAATTCAATTGACATCTACCAGAAGTTGATGCGCCTTTTTCTTTTCCCGTAATCAAGCTATCACCGAATAAAAGGTCGTTTATCGCCATAGACTCAGCAAGAATATTGAGTTCGGTGATCTTTTCGTCACACCCTTCCCAACCGATTGGAGTATACATGATACCAGTTGTATTACTACTATCGGTAGAGTAATACTCACGTTTGAATTCAATTTGAACAGCAATTAAGTCCTGGAAAATTGAGTCAGTGGAATCACCGATTTCTACACAGCATTCATTGGGTCCAAGAGAAACATTTCCCACGACGATTTCCACCTCACTTATTCTGTAGTGATCTTCTACTTTTCTGCAAGAAATCAGCACTAAACACCCAAGAAGAATAAGAACGTATTTCATTTATTCAATGTTAATTGTACTGTGACTTTTGAGGATGTTGAATCATACTCTTCATTGTTGCTAACGGCCGGCGGCTACGCACCGTGCGGAGAGCTACCGAGATTATTTTCTAAAATAAGGATTAATTTTCTGAGTTTGATTTATCTTACGAAGCGAGATCCCGCATGGTGTGTGAGGTGCTGTTATGTGCTTCATATTTACAGTAATGACACTTGAATTTTTTTGTTTTCACAGTCTAGTTTAACCCAGTTCATGGAATCTGAGGAAGGTAAACAGTTATTTAAGGATGTTCCTTCAGAGTAATTTTTTTGCGCTTTTTTACCCAGTTTAATTGTCATTTCATATACATCTTGGCCAGATACGCCGAGCCAAGCTGTCGTGACAATTACTTTTTCGATTAATACTCTTTTTGGGTCTAGATAGTCCTTATTTACCTGTTCATTGTAATACGGAGCATGTGATACACCGTCACACCAAAATCGTCTAATCTCTTCTGAGTCCGACTTTGAAAAAGTGTCACACAAGTGATACTCAAGGTTTACGCAAAACTCATCATTATATGAACTATTGTAAGTGTCTTTTACTGTCATGGTCTGTTGCACATAACGGTTTGCAGATAGGCAAAGGCGCCTTCTCGAATGTAACACTTTTGGCGCTTTTGTTTATTTGCTGTTATACGTATCTATTTTACTTTACATGTTTTATAATCCAACAATTTCGTACCCAACATGTAAGTTGTATCAAATTCATTTATCTGCCAAATCGTATCCCACGTGACTCGTTGTTCGGTCACTCCGTTATTGCAAGAAGGCTGATTATTTGAATCGAAGTAGCTTATTCGCCATGAACCATCGTTGTAGTACTTTTGTTTCATTTTCGCGTAGTTGAAATATGATGGCTGAATTAAGTTTTCACTACTATCCATAAAACGCTGCTCACTTAGTTTATCTTTCTTCCATATTTCCTTTGCTTTTGCATATTCAAGAACAGATGTAGTATCGAGATAATTGCCATTAAGGTTGTAATATTCGGTTATCATTTTCCTCTTGTTCAAAAATCGATATGTAGAGTACTTAATTTTATGAATTCCGTTTGCATCTTCATAATCAATGCCGCTAGAGTCTCTATAGATCAACCAAAGGGATTTACTATCTTGTTCCACAACATTATATGGCGTATTAATTAATTCACCACCTTCTTGCATTGCAACTTTACATCCGAACAACGTCAAGATCAATATGGCAGATATGAATACTCTGGTTTTCATTACGTATAACGGCTCGGCTAAAACCAGTTTTAATTGGTTTTAGGTTTTGTTAGATGCTTTTAGAATAGCTTTTATAATTATTGATAATCTCGTCTTTAGTATTACCTAATTCAATGCCAATCACCTCTGAAGATGATATGTTGAAAAAATAAGTGATATTATCCACTTTATTTAGCAACACGAGGTTTCTCAACTTTGAAAGTTTTTCTGTTTTTAAATTAATTGAATCTTGAATTACCCCTGAATATTTAATTAGATGTAAATAGTCATTTGTTTTGAATTGAAGGAGTTCATTTTCTGAATCCTTTATAATTCTGTAATGAGCACTTCCCTTGTATACCGACATGTCCTTTGGAGCAATATTTCTTGCGACATTGCCTGTTTTTTTCTCAATTTTTAAGAAATAATAGGGGGTGTTTTTGTCTGGAGTGGCAGCCTTGGATAGATTATCCGAAAAAATTGAGATTAGAAAATATTCTTCGTTGAGATCAACTACTTGGAAAATTCTCGGGAATGTTAGCTCAATAGATCGTTCCAGTTTACCTGCAATGTAGTTTTGCACTTTCATATTTAGAGGTGGTACCTTATCTGTTCGATCCCATAAATCAATACAGAACGTTGATAAGAAGGCTTCTTGTTCAAAACGTAAAATTCTGTCGTTAGATAATCCAACTATGTACCGATCTCGTTCATTGGTGCGTCCTTTATCAGTGCCGTTTGTCAGAAAATACAATCTATTATCATTAGCTTGGAAGAAACTAGATGCAAGGTTTTGAGTTTGTGCAAAAATATCTTCTCTCTTTTTTATTTCAAGCTTTTTCCCGTTATGACCATAAACAAACTTAAGCGTGTCATTTTCGAAAATATAGTTGCGATTATTTACAGTGCTCACAATTAACTGGTCACCGATAGAGAATAGGTTTTGTATAGACTCAAATTCATTAGGATCTCCCTCCAGGTTATTATAGAACATGGAAAGATCATTATACATTTCATCAAGATTCAGTTGTTTTAAGAAGTTTCCCGATGAATCATATTTTTCAATTTTCTCTCTAATTATTCCTTTATTCATTAATGCCTCCATGTCCATAGTGGAGTAGTATAATTCATGATTCTTAGTGAAAGCGAAATTCTGATTCCCTTCAAAACAGCCTTTAATCTTTATTTCCTTAAATCTTCTTATCATATCTTGTTGTTAATTGCATCTAACGGTCGGGGCTACGCAACAGTGCGGCGTTGGACCAAAATTTTCGTTTAAAGTAATAAATAGTTGTTTTAGAAAGATTGATTTTTCGAAGAAAATACTCCGCATTGGGTGTAGGATATGTTATGGGTAGTCAGTCTAATCGAATAATAAAAAGGTTCATTGGGATAAAGTCTCTGAATATTATGTACAAGAAATCTCCCTTATGAAACTCTCGCATTTCACGAATTGATTTTATTTCTGGAATGGGAGCAAACCTCTCTGACAAACGATTGCAAATATGTTCAGTTGCTGGATATGGCAAATCAAATGCGTCTACACCAATTATTTTGTCTCCTGTACTTTTAGTATAGTAAATGTACTCTACGAATCCCTTAGATTCTCCGATCCAAATATTCTTGTCAGTGGTTAGAAAATATTTTCTATCTCCATCTTCGATGTGAGGTGAAATTATACCTCTATCAAGAAGACTTTCTATTTCTTCCCCCAACCGCACAGGATCAGTATAGAATTCGTTATTCCATTTAAAGAACCTTTTTTCTACAAACACAGGTTTTTCAAGTTTTGATTTTCGATTAGTACAAACTGTGGGCATCATTACCCATAACGTCCCGGGTATGGTTCGTAGCGTGCTGAAAGCCGCTATGAACTATACCCATTGTTGTGCTTTCGTGTTATTCTATTTTTTCGCCATTAAGAAGTTTTATCAAATCAGATTTCGTATCCGCATTTGGTTCAATTTCCTTAAGCTCATTTAATTTAGTTCTAATTTCTTCATTCCAATTATTGGAAGTCCAAGACTGAAGTGTTCTTAAAGACATATTCCTATTTCTAGTAACTGGACTGTCTAATCCGACTAGAATTAGTTTTTCTCCCTTTTTAGGGTAGTTTTCTAAAAACGTTATTACACTATCCAGGGAAGAATGCTTTTGATAGTCCTCTCCAATTCCCGCAGAATCTTTTGGTCCAGAACCTAAAAAATCTAATGGTAGATTATTTATTGCAAAATCAATAGTTTCGTCAACATTATTTTCCTTTGCGTTTGCAGTTACATCATACCAAGCCGAACTATCCAATGGGTTTTGCTTAAGTTTTTCCCATACTGTTTCCCAAAGGTCAATACCAAGTTTTTGAGCAGCTTGTTTTCCATTCCAATATTCAACATTATCCGAACTTTTTAAAGCTACTTTAACTTCTTCGGTCCAATCTTTTGAGTTCAGTAACTCATTAATATCAATAAGGCAATTGGACAAATCGTTTTGATTCCAATTGTTTAGTGTTTCATTTTCTTCTGGGGACTCTTCTAGATAGTTCTTGATTCTATGAAGTGTTATATAATTCGAAATATTTAGATTTCGTGTTTTTGAATGTCTAATAAAGTTTTCAATTGTTTCACTTGATTCATCATAACCTGACATTCCAACTGCAGGACCTTCATCCATTAACGCAACAATTATGTCACTAGAAGAAGAATATAATTTGTCGTCAATTTTCTCTGTTTTTAGTTTTTCGTTTAGCATTCCGTTTTGAGCACAGGTTAATGCTAGATATTCATACATAATGTTGTTCTTATAACCGTCAAATACAAGCCAATCTTTAATCTCACTATTCAATTCCATTTCTGCTAACCTGTCCACAAGCTGAATTTTTCCCCATCCGTCAACTTGTTTAGCAAGTTCCCATAAGTCTTTGACTAGATTATCAGATAGATTTGATAGTGCTACAGTTGAAAAAACAGTGAACTCGTCATGAAGACCTAATATTTTAATATCGTCTATTGGTTTGTTGTTTTGACATAATCCAAGAATGGCAATTCCAAATTTTACAGAATTGCGATTATTTGTTTTGGTAGCCAGTTTATCCGCAAAACCGAATAAATACGGTTCTATTGGTAATGAACTTTTTACCAAGCTTTGCAAGAACTCGTCAATAATTCCGATTACACTTTCATTCTCTGTGATTTCTCTGTAGAAGTCAGATTTGCTTTGGTCATCTCCATTCTTAGCTACTCTTTTGATTAAGTTTACAAGCTGTTTTATTCTAGATTTAGATTCCTCCGATTCATCAGCTCCAAACATAGCATCCATTAATCCTGGTGCAAATTGTATTTCGTCATCAGCCTTTTTTTCGTCAGGTAATTTTTCAGCCGATTCATTCAATGAACCATCTTCGTTTAGATTTGCCTTTAAGTACTGAAGTATTGAATCGTCTGTTTCCCATTCAAGGATTTCTTTTGATTCTTCGTTATTCAATATTTTTTTAATCCAATCTATCATTTTTGAGTTTTTCTTGCATGAAGCACAACGGTCGGGGCTACGCAACAGTGCGGCTTTGGACCAATATTTTTGTTGAAAGTAATAAATAGTTGTTGTAGTAAGATTAGTTTTTGAATAAAATACTCCGCATTGAGTGTAGGGCATGTTATATACAGATCATATTGAGCTTGAATTTCAATTAAACTAGTTTTAAAAACAATGGGCGTAAGTTTTTGA
>JAKVAR010000101.1 GCA_022447585.1 Crocinitomicaceae bacterium
CCCATAAAAAAGCCCCGATCAAAAGATCGAGGCTTACAGGTACACGTCCTAAATAATAGTAAATATTATAAGTCTGTAGCTTCAAATCTCCCTCCACATAATTTTATCCGCCTAAGGCTGACTGCGGGTAGCTTCTCATTATGTAATAGGAGAAAATTTGATCTATTTAGGAGGATTATAAATGTTATACAATGTAGCCTTTCCTTGATGAACCAATACATTCTTTTCAAAGAGATATACTACTGCAGCTTCAATTTGATTCTCTGAGTAATTCTCCTTTGGCCTACCTATATCATCAAAAAATTGTGTGTAAACCTCTTTAGCAGTTTTTCCTTTTAGGTTATTTAATTCATCTAGATTCACACTATATTCTTCAATTTGAGACCAATCTGTACGAATAGAATTCCATATCCTATTTTTTAATAAAGAGACTAGTGTATCAGGATATTCTTTCTCAAAATTCAAGTTGTCATATTCAAGCCAGTAAAGTTCCATGTTTGAGATCAAAATCTTATCAGGTTTATTTGGAACATTCAATACAATATAAACAGGTAATTCATATGTTGTTAACAACTTGATTTCATCAAAAAAAGAAGAATTTTTCTGTTGAGTAGACTGACTTTGCCCACATGTACTCAGAAATATGTTCAAAAGGATCAAAGTTATGATTTGTCTCATTTCTTATAGTTTTTATATTCTGATGCAGGTGTAAGGTATTCTGAAACGTTTCTTCTCCCAAATGTCATTTTAGGGGCTCTACCTTGTAAACCCCTTATAATATTTTGGAAATTTAATCCGTCTACTTCTTCATTTGGAAGTCCTTTAGCCGCAGCACCTCTACCTCTCAAACCATGTTTTCTATTGTAAGCATGCTTTAATTCATGTCCTAATATTTCTTCATCAGACATTGAAGGGGAATTCAATCTTTTTCTATCTGTATCTGGGACGAATTTTGTAAAACTTCCACCTACATTAGTGTCATCACTGCTTTTAACATTATACGATTCCGATTTACCCAAGCCCCTGGAGTCAAGTTTATAATGAAAATTAGAGATTGTGTGCTTTTCTGGTCCAGTTATTAAGTCATTAATAACATTGGTTACATTTTCATCTCCAAGTTCTCTCAAGTTATCAATTGCAGTCTTGGCATTTAAAATATATTGGTTATCACCTGTATACTTAGAGCCATCTGCATTGTATAAATTGCCATCATTACCATAAGTCACACTTATCAATTCACTATCTTTATTTTCCCTATATGATAGTATTATTTCCATTCCATTAGGATCAATATATATCATAGGATTATTAGCCACATAAGCATAAGTAGATATTGGATAGTACTCCTCCGCCAATGGATCCACCGCATTCCACCTAGCAATAGCCGGATCATAATACCTCGCCCCATAATCATTTCAATTGAGTCCAAGTTCTTCGTTGAGCTCCTTCCCATTATAAAGGTACTTATTTTCAGGAGCAGTAGTGGCATACCAATCCCCGAGTTGATTCATTCCGAAGGGAGAGTACTTAGACCCCTTTTTTGGTCTTTTTTTAGACCGTTCGCACCATCAATTTAGTGTTTT
>JAKVAR010000102.1 GCA_022447585.1 Crocinitomicaceae bacterium
GGATTAATCGCTTTAGCTTCGGCAACCGTTCGATTTACAATGCGACTATAATCCTCATCATTAACAACAATAACACCTTGCAGTTCTTTCCCACTAGGGGCGTACATATCTTCCACATATTTATTGGTACTATGAATCATCCCATTGTGGTTAAGAAACGGGGATCTAAAGTTAAGAACTTGTTCGCCTTCCTTCATCCAAGGGACACATATTTCACCAGTTTTCAAGTCTTTTGAAGGAATAATCATTGCCCTATCAAACTTAAATAATTTTCCTACTGCTGCGTCTAAATAATTTTTTCTTACAAAATATTGTAAGGATTGAGTAAACTTTTTATATGCTAATAACTGATGATGATAAGGGTCAGCTTTAAGGGCTAAATAAAGGAATTCTTCATAACCATTATCACCTTCTATTTTATCATTATCTTCACCATTATTCAAGAGTTTTTGTTGATAATTACGATAACGCTCTACAGCTTCATTAGGGGTTGGGGGTTGCCAATCTTTATGTTTAGTTTTCTCTCGTCTCTCGTACTGTTCACAATATGATTGTGCTAATAAACGGGGGTCATTGATAGTTTGTGTTAGCTTGTCTAAATGAACTTTTAACTCAGGGAGAAAATCTTTCAAAGCTTGAGGATATGAAGCTAATAGTTGGGATAAAGCAATTTCCCCTCGTTGTGCTTTTTCTTTCTCTCCTAACCAAACTTCTTTCGTGTAAAGTCCAGGTTTGACAGTGCCTTTTCCTGCTCCTTTAAACGATGAAGTTGGTATAATGAAAGCAACGGATTTACCAATTTCTTCATCTTTAAAATAGTCAGCAAAGTTTTTGGGTGCTAAGGTTCCTTTTCCATAGAGTCCATCTGTTAGGTTTCCTAGACGAAACTGGATAACCTCGTTGGTGGTTGAGGAAAGTTCTTGAGAGAAACTAGGATTAATTTTACCATGACAATCACCAACTAACTTCCAAGCTTGTTCATCGTCAATGTAACCACCATTATCTCCATTACCATCATCAACTACTAAAAATGTAAGTTCACCTTGATAATTATTTTTACATTCCCCTGTAAATAAAGAACCATAAGCTCCATTGTGCATAGTATCAGGGTTAAGTTTTTTGATTAATTGTTCTTTAATCTCTGCCGGTCCATATAATAACCGTTTTCCATTAGATAATAATAAAACATCTCCATTGGGATGATGATTAGGATATAAGTTTTCTGGAGAAGAAGCTTCATCAACTTTTCCAATGGAGAAAGCATCACTATAATCTTGTAAGGGAAATTCTTTTTTAAGAAATGCCTCAAGCAAGGTATTTTCTAATTTTTCGGTTAGAATAATATTAGGATTATCTTGACGGTTTTGTGAATTAGAATTAAGAATGCTAATCCATTCCCCTGTTCTGGTATCAAAATGTTTTAATGTTAACGTCATGAGCCAAAAACTGAATTATTAATGTATTAAAAAGTGAGGAGAAATTATGGCAAGAGCTTATGATACTTGGGATTTCTTGGATAGAATGAATTTCAATCCTGATGGTTCAATGAAACCTAAATACAAACAACGATTATTAAATAAGGGAATGTCGTCGTCTGATATTGCTTTTGTAGAAGGTCAAAAAAGGAACGAAGTTCGACTATTTGAAGAACGAGAGCAACGCTATGTAGAAAGATATGGTATTCCCTTTAGTGAATGGGAAAAACAAGGGAGAATGTCCCAAGCTGAATTAGAAAGTCGTCAACGTAAAGCCATTCGTAATGGAGA
>JAKVAR010000103.1 GCA_022447585.1 Crocinitomicaceae bacterium
TCCGTCCGTGAGTCTTTAAATTTTAGGTAGTAAAAAGGAAAAACCCCAAAAATTTGCCTTCGCACTCTCCGAGTAGTTTAAAAATTAGCTTTGTGGTGAGCGATTTGTTATCATCCCTATAAAAAAATTAGTTGCTAGAAGCGCAAGATTAGAAACTTAGATTCAGAAAAAGGAGCAAATATTCAAGAAAAACTTTCCTCATAAGCGATCACTCTTTCTTGAAAAATAGACAAATTTGTAAATTTTTAAGTTGATTATGACAAACCAATTTTTACCAGTTCCTAGTCGTCAACCCCTTAAAACTCGTCTACAAATAATTCAGAAGAACATCTTATGGGAACTAATTGATAGGCAAATTCCCATGAGACTCATACTTCTTGCAGCATTGGCGGGAGAACACGTTTTACTTATTGGTCCACCAGGAACAGCCAAAAGTGAGTTGGCACGCCGTCTGCATAAGGTATTCAGGGAGCGACGCAAAAATGTCGCATCGACCTGAAGCCCGTGAAAGCGACTGGGGATTGGGGATTTGGGAAAAGCTTACCTGCTCGCTCCTGATCAGTCTTGCTCCGTTCTGATGAGAACACCACAATGAAATCAAGCGATCCGCTTCGCGGAGCAGGCGTTGCCAGCGCGCAGAAAATAGGAAAATTAATGGGGTAATGGGGGGGGCTTGGAGGAGGAAAGAGGAAGAAAAGACAGAGAGAAGACAAAGAGAAGGCGCAGAAAGGGGTTTAACCTGCATTATTCATGAAGAAAAAACAAAACACAAAAAATAAGAAATTGGCATC
Source organism: Crocinitomicaceae bacterium (assembly GCA_022447585.1). Lineage (GTDB taxonomy): Bacteria > Bacteroidota > Bacteroidia > Flavobacteriales_D > Crocinitomicaceae > UBA4466. The sequence goes on from JAKVAR010000103.1 coordinate 792, forward strand.
AAAAGTGATTTTTTATTAAATGGATTTTTTTAAAGTCGTGAATCTGGCGAATCCAATCACAAAAAACTAGCGAAAAAGCGGAAAAAATACTAAATTCAGGTCATACAGATACACCAATCCTATGAGGCGTAGATGTTAGGAAAAAGTTAATTGTTGACCCGAAGATAATCGTTGTACCATTAAGAGTATTTCCTCATTAAAAGGACAATGAGCAGCTAATTCTACTAGAGTTCTTCTAACAGAAACACTAACTTTGGCAGCTATTTTTATGATGGTTTCCCTCAGACGAGAAACTTGAGCAATCGCTAAAGAAGTTCCCTTTGCAGAAGCCCGAAGTTCAAGCATTAAAATATAAGCGGCTTGGCAAAGAAATAAGCGGAATTGATTGACAATAAATTTATGACAACTGAGACGATCTGCATTAATCCCCAGTTTTAATTCCTTGATTCTATGCTCAGAACTAGCTCCTCTTTGGACATAAAAATTATCATAAAGTTCTTGTGCCTCTGTCTCCAAATTAGTTACCAAAAATCGAGGATTGCCACCTTTTTCTAGCCATTCTGCTTTCATCACAATTCGACGAGGTTTATCCCAGCTTTTTGCAGCATAATATACATCTGAGAATAAACGAGCTTTTTCTTGAGTGCGAAAATACTGTAATCGGGCAAGGTCAAGAAGGTAATTAATTTTCCGTTTTAAAACAGCATTACTACTAAAACCAAAAACATATTTGACATCTTTTTTTTCGCACAGATTAATGATTTCAGGTAAAGAAAAACCTCCATCACCTCGTAAGATTATTTTGACATCAGGCCAAGCTTTTCTTAAACGCCAAAATAACCATCTTAATAATCCTAAAACCCCTTTACCTGCGTGTGAATTTCCCGGTCTTAATTGTACAATTAAGGGATAACCACTTTTGGCTTCATTAATTAATACAGGAAAGTAAATTTGATGTCCATAGTAACCATGAAATAATCTCAATTGTTGATGTCCATGAGTATAAGCATCAAATCCATCTATGTCTAATACTATTTGTTCTGGGTTTGAGAGATGATTTTGAAGAAATTTATTCACAAAAAACCGACGTATTCTTTTAATTTCTTGTTTAGTTATTCCATTTTCTAGTCGACTAATTGTCGGTTGACTAGCTAATAATTCTCCTCCCATTTCGGGGATTTTATCACAAATAATCTTAAAAATCGGGTCATGGCGTAAGTAATTACTATCATTAGTATCTTCATATCCTGCTGCTATTTGATAGATTCTTTGACTTACTAACTGAAACATTGAATGTTTGACTTTATGTTGTTCTCTACCATCTTCTAAGCAATTTGAGATTCCTTGAGCAACTTTCAGATTTTCTTCTGCTTGCTTAACCAATAATAATCCAGCATCTGAACTTAAGTCTAGTCCCGAAAACTTGACCTCCAATGGTTTCTTTACTTTAAAATTAAAGGAAAGTTTTTCTGAGGACTTTTTCATTGATTATTGATGGATTTATTCAACCTTTATTTCTTTCTTTATTCTAGCCTAAAATAAGGTTTTTGTAAACTACTTTTACCTTTTATTTTTAATAATTAAATAATCAATAGTTAGTAATAGATAAAAATCACAGACTGTTATTGGGTTCAAATCTCTATATTCCTGATTCTATAAGGCTTTTAGCCTTGTTCTTAATTCTCTCATGAATAATGCAGGTTAAATCAATAAAAAGCATAAAATAGGGATTATTGATGTTTAATTAGGTTAAGCTAGAGCGATAAGCCCCTTATGGCTCTCCCGAAGGTGTGGTGTAAAAAGTATAATAGACTACATACCCAAAAGGGTGGGTTACGGCGCAGACCAAAAGTTATTGTGTTTTCATCAAAATCAACCCTGCGCCTAACCCACCCTACGAGGTATAAATTTTTCTTATTGGGACTTTAGCTAGAATCTGAGCTAAATATTGCGCTAATATAGACAGGATGAGTTGTTTAGGTTGATAGCGATCGCCAATTTTCCATGAGAGAAACAATTTCAACAGCCATGCCTCCTTGTTTCGACAGATGGTGTAAACGTTTTGACGATATTTTCAAAAATAAAGCCCAAAAAAAGGAGTTTAGACACTATTTGGGGGGATTATTGGGAGAAAGTGAAAGAAAAAATCTCTCTCAAATAGCAGAAGATACCGTAGATGTCTCTTACCATAGTTTACGCCATTTCTTAGTAAGAGCCTCTTGGGGCGAACAGGAGATCAACGATCGCCGTTTAGAGGTGATGAAAAGCTGCCGCCAAACCCAACCAGCAACAGGATTTTCGTTAATTATTGATGATTCTGGACACAGGAAAAGTGGGAATTTTACCGACGGTGTGGGACGACAGTACATAGGAGAAATTGGAAAAACTGATAATGGGATAGTTGTTGTAACAAGTCATTTATATGATGGGACAAAAAGCTTACCATTAGATATAGAATTATATCAACACGCAAATTCATTACCAGAGGGAAAAAAAGACCCAGAATTTCTTAAAAAACCAGAGATAGCCTTAAACTTAATAGATAAAACTTTACAAAGAAAATATCGCCCAGGAATCGTTATTATTGATTCGGGCTATGGAAACAACACATCATTTCTAAGAAAATTAGAAAATCGAAAACTTAAATATTTAGGAGGGATAGCTAAAAACAGAAAAGTTACTCTAAAAAAAGAAGGCATTATTGCATCAATGCGAATAGATGAATTAGCACAAAGCTTACCAAAAGAGGAATTTACCGAAGTTGAATTAAATTTAGACAAGTCTAAAAAAGTTTGGGTTAAAACATTGGAAGTGGAAATATCACAGCTAGAAGGAATAAGAAGTGTTGCTATCGTTATGAATGCAGATACTTTTGAGCAAGCTACAGATATCGACTATTTTATCACAAATGTTGACCAAACTAAAGTGACTCCACAGTGGGTAGTAGAAACTTATTCTCAAAGAAACTGGGTAGAAGTTTTTTACAGAGAAGCCAAGGGTTGGTTAGGATTTAAAGAATACCAAGTTAGGCATAAAAGAAGTTTACTAAGGCATTTTTTCTTGGTGTTTTGTGCTTATACTTTTATTCTTTGGCATAAGCTTACTGGGGGCTTAAGAAGACGATGGGGAAACAAACCTTTGAAGACTTTTCCCGAAGCATTGGAAGCATTTCGTACAGCTATCTCTTACCGTTTTCATAAGTGGTTAAAGAATAATGGTGACGTATTCGCTAGGTATAAAGCTAGTTTTGGTTATGTTTGGGCTTGAAATTAGCTAAAGTCCCATTATCACCATAAGTACGGGAGAGCCAGCAATCGGACAACTTATCTTAATCATATTACGGAGGGATCTATGAGTGGTAAAAAGTACAAGACAATAACGGTTAGGGATGACGTTTGGCGCAGAACACAAGAAGATGCCAATCGCTTTCAAACCTTGAATAGTAATTTACCGAATTTACTGAATAACGTCAGAGAAGCAGCACAGCAAGACTTTCAGCAGCGTTTAAGACCGTTAGAGCAACGGCTTCAAGGTCAAGCACGAGAAATTGACGGTTTTCGCACTAATATTCGAGACATGGAACGGGAGACAAACCGAAGGTTACAGCAGCAGCAACGAGATTTTCAGCGTTCGGTTGAACAGTCAGAACAACGCCAGCAACAGGCTTTAAATCGTTCAATTTCCCGTCTGGAGACAGCAATGGAGCAAGGTTTTAGCCAACAACGTCAAGAGTATTTGACGATGTTTAATGAGCAACGAAAGGAAACCCATGACTTAATCGATCAATGTCGTGGTGAATATACAGAAATGGTTAAACAAGAACGGGAGGCGAGACAAAAAGGAGAACGTATTCTTCAAAAACAAATTGATCAGGTGGTTGACAATATTGAACAAGAACGATTAAGAAAAGAAACATTAGCCTTGGATTTGTTGGCAGATGTTGAAAAAGTTTGGCAAGACATTGACCAAAATTATCAGCATCAACGCTTTGCACCTGGTAAGTTAGCTAATCTACATCGAGGCTTAGAAATGGCGCAAATGAACATTGATTCTGGGGTCACACAAACAGCGATCGCTAATTGTCAACAAACTTATCTTCAGTTAGCAGATTTACGGGTAGAATTAGCACAAAAAGAACAAGAATGGCAGTTATTATACAATGAAGCATTAAAAGAGTTACGATTACTTTTAACTGAAGCAAAGGGAAATCGAGAAGTTTCAGATCCCAGTGCAGAAACAGAAGCAGAAAAATCAACTTATCCAGTGGATTATTGGTCAAATGGTCAATTAAGTGAATATGAACAGCAACTTAAAGAATTAGATAATCAATTGATTCAAGGAGAAAAAACCCTGACAACTGAACAAGTTAAGGAAATTAATAAAACCTTGGAAAAATTGCAGCCCCGACTCGGAGAAATTCTGGAAGAAGCAACTCTTAATATTGTTAGTTCTCTAATGCGAGTAGAAATTGCTGATAGTATTGTTGAGGTGTTAGAAGAGTGGGGTTATCAAATAGTTGATGAAGAAAAGGATGCGATTTATGAAGGAGATGATCAACGAAAAGCTTTTGTCGTTAAGGTACAAAAAAAAGGAAATAATGGACAAACCGGTGAGGAAGTAGTTATCGTTGTTACTCCTGATAAAGATTCTCGTACAAATACAATTGCTATTAATACATTTAGTGACTTTCTCGATGAAAATTTTGCTCGTCAAAAGTCCGAAGCCATTTTTGAGTCTTTAGGTGAGCAAGGGGTTCAAGCACAAGGTTCTCTGCAAGATAATCATGCTCCTGATGAACGGTATCGTGATTTAGAAAAAGTTAAACAGCGTCCCGTTGAACAAGTTCAACAACAGGTTCAAGGTAATCAATGAGTTTAATAATCCTCTCTATGAGGATTATTAAACTCATTAGAAAAGTTTGTTATTTGTTTTTTTTTAGGATAGTTCAGTTTTTTTAAAAAAAGCTTACAATAGAACTAAATTTTTCTAAACGCCTATTGAGACAGAAGAATATAAAGGCTTTCTGGAGAGTTAAGATGAGCAGACTACATATCATCCCTCAAATCTCTAAAAAGCAGTTTGATTTAATATCTATTATAGTGTAAAGCTAATTTTGATGGTTAACTCTCCTTCTGCTCCCTCTGTCTATCTCAACCCGTCAATTTAAAATTGACAGACCATTCTTATCCATTTTGACCCTTGTTAAAGTTATGCCTCAATGTCCTGTTTGTCAAACAGAATATCAAGAAGATAGTCAATCCAAATGCGTAACCTGTGGTTGGGATTTAGTGAGTATTGCTCATTTAGGGCAGATTCCTAAATCCTTTGAAAGTCGGGAGATCAATCATCTTCAATGGGCAAAAAATAGATGGTCACAACTTCGTTTACAACAGTTAAAACAGGAAGAAAATAAACAACAAATTGAACAAATTACCCGAACCAGAAATGAGCTTGAAAGTCTTTATTCAGAAACCCAAGAACAATTAAGTTCTACTCAATTTCAAGTGAGTACAACGCAACAGCAGAATAAAGCATTACAATCTCAATTACAACAGTTAAAGACATCGAATAATGAGTTAGCAAATCAAAATGCTCAAGTCCAGTCACAGCTTACTACGGCGAATAATAATAGCACTCATTATCAGTCTCAAATTCGCTCTAGGGGAATTCAAAGAATTATTTTATTTATTATCTTAGGATTAATGGGGACCTCATCAGGGATAATTGGTTATTTTGGATATAAAGAAATTACACGATTAGAGCAAAAAAATAGCTCCTTAGCTTCAGAATTACAGTCAAGCCGTCAAGATTTAGAGTCTAAAAATAAACGGATTGACGAATTAGAATCATCAAAAGATAATTTATCAAGAAGATTATCAAATTTACGGTCACAACACCGAGATTTAGAAAAGAGCAAACAAGGGATTGAGAATGATTTAAGTAAAGTCAAAGATTATTATCAAAGATATCTCAATAAACATAAGATTATCTATCAGGGACATAGTTTAACTTGGAATGGGGAACTATCAAGTAGTAATAAAACTATGTGGACAAATCGTATTATTCTTGATAAAGGGAGTTATTTAGATATTTCACTGTCTAATTTAACCAAAGATGCAGATTTTGAAATCGTTAATTCTAGTGGCAATTCTGTTACTAATTCTCGGCAAACTAAAGTCGGGGAAGATTCCCTGAGTAACTTCTATTTATCTAAAGGAAGCTATCAAATAAAAGTTTGGTTAGTTGGAAGTGATTCAACAACCTATCGTTTAAACGTCTATCGGAGGAACAAGTAATGACAGTTGAAAGAATTACCTCAAATATAAATTTTAATACAGGCGATCGCTTCATCATCCTTTATGGCGTTAATACCAGTGACTCATTTTGTACCCCTGATTTATTATTGTTAGACATAGATCAAGTTTTACATCGGCATTTAAAAGCACAAGGATTTGACAGAATTCTCTTTTACTCAGGACATCGGACTCAGGATCATGAAAAGCTCTATTTTTTAGATCCAGAATCAAGGGATAGTCGTCTATTTAAGCCTAAAAAAAAAGCTTTACCATCTGAAGATAAAATGAAATTTACAGGGGGACATAAAAAGAGAAAAAGACGCTTTTTAAGTAAAAATACTGCTCCTTCTGTTACTAATACTGAGACTTCATCTCAACCCATTGGACTACCAATATCAGGACAAATTCATAATACTTCCACAGTTGCTAATACTTATGCTAGACGGCGAGGAATTCCTGATGTTGAATGTATTATTGAGTTTGAAAATTTTATGTTAGATTCTCAATATAAATCAGCGTTAGTCATTTCTCAAGCTAAAGATTTAGCAAATTTTCAGGGTTGCCAAGACCTATTTAGCCGAATGGAAGCATGGGGACGACTTACTCCAAAAAATAAAAATATTTGCCTGTTGATTTTTCATCATGAGACATTAGAAGAACTACAGCGATTTTGTAATAATCATAATTTAACATTTATCGCTAGTTTAATTACTAAAAAAACTGAACCTCAAGATAATAATAACACTAACTGTAATATTATTCGTGTTCAAGAACCGACTGCTTTAGAATTACGTCATTTACGAGATTATATTCGTCTTGCTCATGATAAACCTGTAGATTGGATAAATTGGGAAAATAGCGAGAAATTAATCACTTGGTTAGCGGCTGAATCTCAATCATTAAACTATTGGCATGATCAACTAGAATTGGCTGAAGAATTCTCAGTCAATGAAGCGAAAAAACAACAATGGTTTGAAGATAATGTAAGTTTAGAACCTGCACTAGAAAGGTTAGAAAAAATGATTGGGTTAGAGTCAGTTAAAAGGTCGATAAAACAATGGAGAGATGTCTTAGCAGTTAACCAAGCAAGGTTAAAACAAGGAATTACCGTTAACACCCCCAGACTTCATTTAGTATTTAAAGGAAACCCCGGCACAGGTAAAACGACTGTTGCTAAGTTAATGGGGGAAATTTATCGAGATTTAGGCTTATTAAAAAGAGGTCATGTTAATGTAGTAGGGAGAGACAAATTAATCGGAGGTCATCAAGGACAAACTGCCATTAAAACCAGTCAAGAAATAGAGAAAGCGTTAGATGGAGTGTTGTTTATTGATGAAGCTTACTCTCTGATTCAAGGAGAAGGAGATTCTTTGGGTCAAGAAGCAATCGATACAATTACTAATAGAATTTTAGAAGAAGAACATCGGTTAGCGGTTATTTTAGCAGGTTATTCTGCACCAATAGATGATTTAATTAAATCGAATCCGGGCTTAACAAGTCGGTTTGATACAGAAATTCTTTTTGATGATTATAATCCAGATGAGTTGATGCTTATTTTTCAGCAAAAATTAGGTCAAATTCAAGGGGAAATGACATCTGAACTCGAAACCTGTTTATTAAGTTTATTAAATCAGTTGTACAATCATCGTAGTGAAGAGTTTGGCAACGCACGGGTGGTAGAAAATCTTTTTAATAATATGGATAAATTACGGTCATCTCGTGTTATTCAAAAAAATTTAGATACCATTAATGAACCTTTCACCGTTGAAGATATTCCTGAAGAATATCAAGAATTAGCCAGCATAAAACCTAAAACGCAAAAGAGAAAACCTATGAAACTGAAAAATATTACCAAAGAATATCTTTTAGAATATTTACATTATCGCATTATCGGACAAAGAACAGCGATAGAAACGCTTGTTATCCGAACGATGGGAAAACTGAAAGCAAGACGTAATTTGAAACCCTTAGTTATCTTATTACCGGGTCCTACGGGAACAGGAAAAACTGAACTGAGTAAAGCGTTAGCAGAAGCATTAGGATCTCAGTTAATTCGCTTTGATATGGGGGAATATGGAGAACACTATAAAGCGTCTAATTTATTTGGTTCAGCGAAAGGTTATGTTGGCTCAACGGATGGTGGCGCACTTCCTAATGCGATAAGAAATCATCAAAAACCCTATGTTATTCTCTTTGATGAAGTAGAAAAAGCGCATCAATCTTTATGGCGACAATTATTGGCTTTTTTTGATGAAGGAAGAATCACTGATAGCAAAGGAACAGTAACAACCCCTAAAGAAACTATCTGTTTGTTAACCACCAATTTAGAAGCTGAAACAATTGGGAATGTTCCTCCCGAAAAAGCCAAAGAAATTATTCAAAACACACGCTATTTTCCAACGGAGTTTATAGGACGCTTGGATAAGGTTGTCCCAATGGGTAAGTTAAATGATAGTGAATTAATTCAATTAACGAGTATCTTAACGAAAAATTTAGCTGAACAATATCTAGATGAGTTAATGATTGAGTCATCAGTTTTAACTTATTTAATGGAAGCGACTCGTGATAATGCGAATCAATATGGAGGACGAGGAATTAATGAAAAAATATCAGATTTATTGTTGGATAGGTTAATTGATTTACAAATTGAAGGGATTTTTAAAGCTAAATTACAAGTTGAAGAAGACGCTTTACAATTTATCCCTATCATAGAATAAAAGGAGTAACAACTTATGGCTAATTGTCCTGTCTGCGAAACAGAATACACCCCTGAAACGATAGAAAATTGTCCAGTTTGTGGATGGGACTTAACCCCTTATCCACCCACATTAGGGGAAATTCCTCAATCTTATCAAGAAAAGGCGCAAACAAATTTAGCTTGGTCAAGGAAAAAATGGGATATAATGGCAGATCATCAGCGACAAATTAAACAGCTTCAAGCTCAATTAGAAACGCAACAAAGTCAATATGGAGAGAGTCATAAAATCAATCAACAACTTCAAAAGCAACTAGAAATAGAACAAGATCAATATCAAGAGAGTCAGAGACAAGTAAAACAGTTTCAAGAACAATTAGCAACCCTTCAAGGGGACTATCAATCAATATTAAATGCTGTTCAAGAAGCTCAACGTAAAAGTGAGCATTTTGAGCAAGATAATAAACAATTACAAGAAACGATTCAAAATCATAAAAGAGATTTAAGAGAAATTGAACAACAATTCAATCAAGAACTTAAACAGAAAAAAATAGTAGAGGATCAATTATATATGTCTCAGGTAGAATGTAAGAACTATAAAGAACAAATTAACGAATTACAAAAAAAACTTAAAACTTATCAAAGTACCAATCCAAGTAAAAAAACAAAAAGTTATTGGGATAGACCTGACAATTTATAAAATAAAATTCCGTTGAAGGTAATTCTAATACTAAATCTTTATTATCCATTTGATCACAATTAATAGTGATTATAAAGGATTATCAATGTTTATTAATCGTCTTTCTCCATTAACATAAATATCAGCATTTGATTCATGAGCTTGATTTAAGTATTCTGCTAGTTTTTTAATATACATATACTTATAACTCTTAGTCCTTTTTTTATCCTCATCTTCTAAATTTTCTAATTGTTTTTCTATGCGCTTAATCTTTCTTAGATTGATCAGTTGTTTAAAAAGATTACTTTTTAATTCCTCTAATTCTTCTTCTAGACGTTCCATTGAATTATAACTCTCAATCATTTGTTTCCTGAGACTACAGTATTGAGCAAAAATTAAGGGATAATGGCAATTATAAGCTGTAATTTCAGTTGTATCAGGATCTTCAGCCAGCTTAAAGCTCAAGGTGACAGGACAAATTAGAACAATCCAGTTAGAATTTGGTTGAAATAGTCCAGGGAAAATAGATTTTATATCCTCAATTAATGCTTCCTTTCTCTTGTAACAATAATCATATTTAGACAGAGTAATAATTACAGGAAATAGTCCTTTGTTATATCTTTTCACTTTATTCAAGTATTGATTCATATATAACGCTTTTGTCTTGTACATAATTGTAGCTTTGTTTTTAGCGGTAACCGGTTCTTGAAAATGTTCGCCAGATAAACATAAAAATAAACAGGATGCTGCTTGCAGATGCTGATTGAACTCTTGAACATCTTGTTGATTGGGATTGTCTTGTAAGACATCACCTCGATAATCAATCCATTCAAATTCAGTGATGGGGTTATGGCCTGATAAAAATTGAAATTCATAAACTTTATTTTGGCTCGTTGGTGCAGGAAACCGATCTGGAGCTTTTTCATTAAGTAATCTAGCCCAATTATTATTTAATTCTTTATCATCATTATCATCAATACTACAAATACTAAAACCATGATCCTGCATCCACATTCCACAGTACATTCCTAAAATATAACAGGTTTTCCCTGCTGTACTATCTGCTAACATGGTGATTTTCATCGGTTGTGCTGATGGCTGATTTTGTTCTATTTGGGGATTTTCTGACATAATTTTAGCCTGACTTTAGGTTAATATGATAATGATTAATTCAAGAGACGGAACAACAAATTAAGGGGTGTGATTCTTGCGAAAATTTTTTTCGACTATTAGAAAAAAATAGCCTATACTAGCGAATAGTAAACCGATTAACAACGCTTTCCGAGAGATTATTAAAACACCAATTAATCCTAAAACACTAGGGACTAACAATGAACGATATTTTTGAAAAAAAGAGGAGGTATTTTTTTTCTCAGAAGGTGAACTAACAGTAACTTGAGAAGATTTCGCCGATTTTTTAATATGTTTGCGCGGATTCTTTGGGGTTAGTTTTGGAAGATCAAGCGCAGTGGCATTCATAAAAGGACTGTCTAAAATTTCTTTTTCTGAGGAGAGTCCAAAACAAAGAGATAAAGGATAATGACGAGCAATATATTTACAGGCATTTTCCCAAAGATCTTCACGATTTGTTTGAGAATCAGGCCAAATCTTCATATCATCCTCAGAAAAAAGATATTCTATTTTCACCTGCCCATAATTTCGATTGTTAGGTTTTAGTTTTTTATAATCGAGTCTATAATTAAAATTTAAGGGAAAAGGACGAATAAAATCGGGGCATTTTTCATACTTGTAAGTCCTAGTATGAGAATCACTTCGGTATTTGTATGGTTTAATTAACCATTGTTGTTCAATAATATGAATAACATTTTGAAAGATAGAAAGATTTTGTTTAAATAAAGAGAAGTAGCTAGGAATGTCATCAATTCTCTTATCTGAATCAATTTGAGTAACATAACCAACAAATAAATAAAGAGGACGATTCGCTTTATCTTTTGTCAGGTCATACTTTTGATTAAATGAATGAGTAAGTTGTTTAACTAAACAAGCAACACCAAAAATACAGTGTTTATCATTACTAAATAGTCCCCAACGAGAAGCCTGTTTCAAAGCATCGGGCTTTTGCAATAATCCCTGAATATAAGACAAACACCAATTCTGAGTAATTTGGTCAAAGTCTTCTGGAATCGCCAAAAAGCGATAATCTACTTCATAAGTACGGCCATAAATTAGGGGGGCCCATTGGGACATATCATTCATCCTTCACACGACACAGTTACTTTATCTTAGTGTAGTCTCACCTTTCACACTGATTTTAGCGGCATTTTTGTCATGGAGAAATATAGGTTAAGGTTTCCAGTCAGGTAGTCTCAAGGAATGTAGCATCATCACCCTCTTTTCTTTAAATTAAGTTATATTAGGTGAAAATCGTTCCACTCCTTTCCTATTATGACACTTTATTCTCCTCCTAGACGCAATCGAAAACGACAGAAAGAGCAAAAAGACTGGTTATTGATGATTGTGCTTTTAATCCTTAATATTGTCAGTGGCTATACAACTATTCAAGGGGCTGCTAGTATTCTACCTCATCCTAGTTGGGCTTTATTTTTGGGGTTAGGGATTCAATGTCTTTTGTTTTTTGCTTTAGCTGAATTAATTTTAAAACACGCACCATGGGTCAAGTGGTTAACTGTTTTAATTTTAAGTTTTTTGAGCATTTACACCAGTTTTACCACCTATTATACAGGACTCACAGGGGAGTATAATCAAAAATTAGCTAGAGATAAGGCATTAAAAGCACATAATAATTTGATCGCAGAAGTTTATACCCCTATGCAAGAGCGATTAATTGAACTCAATGAAGAGGCAGAATATAAAGAGAAAATTGCTGAGTGTGAAATAAAGGAGGGATGTGTATCAGGTACCCCTAATCCAGGTCCAGTTTATCGTCGTCTACAAAATGAAGCGCGTCTTGCTAGAAGTAAAGCAGAAGCTTTTGAAAGACAATTTAATATCGTAAGTGAAAAGATTAATTTCGATACAAAAGATCCTAATTTAACTCCAGAAAAGATTTATGAAAATGATGTTTCAGCTTTAGCCAACGTTCCCTCTGAATTTCGTAAAGGTCGTAGTTTAGAACTAACAGATTATCTAGACCAAGAAAAGCAGATTGAGCTTTTAACGCCATGGTATAAGATTAGAAAATGGGAACAAAATGCAATTGGACCTTTCTTTTTAGCTTTTTTTATTGACGGTTTGTCAGTGATTTTAGGAACGAGAATTACGATCAAGAAAGAAAAGAAATCCTTGCCTAGATTATTAGGAGAAGGAATCGCTCAATTTATTCATGATATAAAAGCTTCTGTACATGATATTCGACGAGCATTGCATTTTAATCATGCTAATCCTCATCGGTTATCTGATGTTTCTCCTGAGCTTCGTGATACTTTAAAAACGGTTACTTTAAATATAAGAGGTAAAGGGTCTGATTTTTTAAGAGTCTTTAATAAAGCAATTGATATCAAACCTCCTCATCGCATTGATTACCAAACTTTGCAACAACATGACAATCCAACTTTTGTAGAGGGTTTTGATCGTATAATTTATAGGCTAAGTCATCCAGATGTAGAATGGATAAGATATGTTCAAGGCAATCAGTCTGATAATACTGATGATTCACCACAAGATGTATTTAAAGTTAATCCTAAACATTATAATGATGTAAAAGATTGGTTGGAAATGGAAATTACGCGTTTAACTGAATTAGAAAGACAAAATGTATCTTCTGCAAATCATGTTGAATTTTGGGGATTTTCTGGTTCCCAAAATCAAGGTTCACCTGTCGAGTTTCGCATTCCTTCTAATAATAATCATCGTTAATAACTGAAACAAGGTGATAAGACTGAAATTCTTTGAATGATGGTGAGTCTTATTCTTAATCTGGGTATGCTCATTCGTGACAACTTAAGAAAATTAAGCAGATGTCAAGAGAACTTAAAGAGTGATTGGGGGCGGATGGGAAAGGAAAGAAAAACTTTGTCCTAAAATAAGAAGGGATAAACCATAATTAGCTTTCAATGAGTCGAAAAACGAACCGTGACCATGCCAAAAGACAACAACGCCCCATGCAAGAAGATGAGGCGATCGCTGCACAAATATCAGCTTTATTAACGCCGGCATTGGCAAAACAGAAAAAATATTGCCGTCAGTTGGGTTTGCGAGACAGAATATTAACATTGCCCTTGATGGTGGCGGCGGTCTTAACGATGTTGTGGAGGGATGTTGCTGGAGTCAGAGAATTAACAAGAATGCTGGGCAGAGAAGGTTTTTTATGGTGCGATCGTTTACAGGTTTCGCAACAAGCTTTATCAACAAGATTTCTAATTTTTCCGGCAGAATTATTTGAAAGAGTATTAAAGGAAATCCTACCATTATTAAAAGAAAAATGGCACCAAAGAAATCATCGTCCCCTCCCAGAAAGTGTCCAGTTCACTTTAACAAGATTTGAAAAAATATGGATAGCGGATGGCACAACTCTCGAAGCTTTGTTTAAAAAACTGAAAAGTCTTGAAGATGTTCCCAAAGGTCAATTAGCTGGTAAAATTGGGGTAGTTGTTGATTTAATGACTAGACTACCCGTAGAAATTTGGTTTAAAGAAAATCCGAAAACAAATGATACAAAATTTGAAGAAGATTTATTAGGAATAGTAAGAGCTTCGACGTTATTATTATTAGATAGAGGCTTTTATCATTTTTCTTTTTGGCAGAGATTAATTGATAGAAAAATTCATTTTATAACTCGTCTAAAAAAACGTGCAGCTATACAAGTATTAGAAGTTTTTACAGAGAGTTACTCTCTCCGTGACCGCAAGATAAGACTAGGTTCTGGGACTAAAAGAACGCCTTACATAACCCTACGTTTAGTTGAAGTGAAGTCAGGAAAAGTTTGGCATTCTTATCTTACCTCAGTTTTAGATCCTGAGATTTTACCCCCTTACGTGGTAGCTGATTTATATGGGAAAAGATGGCGAATTGAGGAAGCATTTAATACAGTTAAACGACTTTTAGGGTTAAGTTATTTATGGGTTGGGTCTATAAATGGAGTTAAACTACAGATATGGGGAACGTGGCTATTTTATGCCATTTTAATTGACTTGGGAGATGCTGTAGCGGACGAACTTTCTTTACCTTTTGACCGCATTTCATTAGAAATGATTTATCGTGGTCTTTATCATTTTGGAGTAGCTAATCAAAAAGGGGAAGCGACAGACCCTGTGAAGTATTTTGCTTCTCCTGAAAACAAAGATTTAGGAGTCGTCAAACAGAAAAGAAAAAACAATACTAAGTTAATTATAGCACCGTTTCCAGAAAAACAACGAAATACCTCGGAGTTTTTCTTTTCAGCTAAATCCGTAACTTATGCCATCTGATGTTGAGGTTAGTTTTGACAACCCATCTTGAAAACGAGGGAAAGATGAATAGTTATTAAGGGGAATAATACTGAATATTCCTGTCGATTAGAAAACAAAAAAAAGAAGATTTTAATATTTTTTGTTAGCGGATATTGTCCGCTAACTTTGATTCCCCATTTTTGGCTGATTTGAGGAATTAAGCTTGTGAGGCGAAACTGGCTTGACATCTGGCTTACAGCCTTAAGTTGTCACGAATGGGGTATGCTAACTAATAGCAAGTTGATTTCTCCTAGCTAATAAGAACAAGTGTTCTTATTGGGTTTGATTGCCTCTGATGCAGTTTGTGATTAGTTTTTATCCTTGTTAATGGTTAAACTGAGTGAAGTTTAAAATGGCTAAGTGTCCTGTTTGTAATACGAAATACACCCCTGACACGATAGATGTTTGTTCTGTCTGTGGATGGGATTTAACCCCTTATCCTCTCACTTTAGATGGAATCCCTCAATCTTACCAAGATAGGGAACAGAAAAAGCTACAATGGGCTAGGGAAACTTGGTTAAAGTTACAAATACAATCGACAAATATCCCTGATTTATCGGGTTTACAAAATCAACTTTCTCAAATTCAATCTCAACTAAAAGAAGCGATTTTAGAGAAAGAAGAAACACAAGATAAGTTTCAGCAAATATCAAAGCAATATGACAGTTATAAAAGTCAAGTTGATTCTCAATTAGAAGAACTTAAAAAAAATCAACAGGTTCAATTTGAGCAAATGTATCAAACTTTATATAAAGACATCAGTAAAGGATTTTCTAATCTAGAAACTTCGTTAACTCAGGTGTCTTCGAGTCAGGATTCTGTAGTTGAGTCTTCTTCATCTGTTTCTGTAATTTCTAGTATCGAAAAACCCTCGGTTGCGGGAATGAATTTTAATAGACTAGAACACTTTTTAAAAGAAGAAAAATGGCAAGAAGCAGATGTTGAAACAGCTAGATTGATTAGAGAAATGTGTCATCTTAATCACTATGATTCTTTAGTAAAAGCTGATATTGATCATCTTCCTTTTCAAGGGATTCGCTATATTGAGCAACTATGGGTAGAAATCAGTCAAGCAAATTTAGGATTTAGTGCGCAAAAACGTGTTTATATTGAAACCGTATCTTATACAAACAGTAAAGGGAAAACACCTCATAAACCATCGGAGTTTAATAGAGGTATTTGGAATGACTTTTGCCTTAGTATCGGATGGAAAGAGCAAATAATTGATTCTTATGCTCTTAAGGGTTACTTATCTAAAATAGTTTTCGATCAATCTAAGGAAAGTCAGCAATTTGACCCTAAAGCTCAAAAAAATTGTGGCTATCTTCCTTGGGGATATGGATTAGTAAGTGGTACATTTAATGATTTTGAGGCTTGGAAAGGTTTGATGTTAATTTGGAAATTACTTGAAGATCGTTCAACTTTAAAATAGACATAATTATTTAGATATTGTCTGATCAGAAAAGCTAAATTTCATATTTTTAATTTTAAAAAATGACAGAAAATTACAAAATTGGACTCGATTTCGGCACAACAAACTCCATTCTTACTTATCTTGACAATGGATTATTAACCGCTTTTAAATATGGCACACCTGGTCAAGAAGATCAGTATATTCCTTCTTTTATTGCTTATGACGAAGGGATTATTGAAATTGGTACACCTGCCCGTAATAGTGCCACTAATCCCCAAATAGAAAGCTATGGTAACTTTAAAATGCAGTTACCAAAAGTTCATGCTGAGTCATCATCTCGTTCTCCTTTTGAAGTGACAACGGACTATTTAAAAGAACTCTTATTTTCAGGGGAAAATTGTTTTAGTCAAAAACAAGGAAACATCAGTGAATTAGTTATTTCTGTTCCCGAAGTTTGGTTAAGAGATGCTGAAAATAAAGGACGAGAAGACTTATATGAAATAGCTAGTCAGTTTAATCTTTCATCGATTCGTTTAGTTAGTGAACCGGTTGCTGCTGCTGCTTATTACACATGGAAAATGCAAGAAGAAGCGCAAAAAAGTGGACAATCGGCTTTTCAAGGAAACCTGCTGGTTTGTGATTTAGGAGGAGGAACATTTGATGTCAGTCTTTGTAAAATAAGTGGGGATAATAATGTTGAAGTTCTCTATTTTCATGGACAAGGAAAACAAGGACTTAAATCGGCTGGTGTCGCTTTTGATCGTCAGTGTGTACAGATAGCTTATCAAAAAAAACACGGTGAATTTTTAGTAGAAAATGAGGCAAAATTCAACCATTTATTGAGAGATTTTGAAAGTACAAAACTGAATTCTCATCGTAAAAGTAGCAAAAAATTAGAAAACTTTTTAAAAGATCCTGATAGTTATACTAAAGATATTTATTCCTTTGGTGGAGGGGACTATACAGTAACAGGTAAAGAAGTTCAACAAGCTTTTGAACCCATCCGAGAGGGTATTGAAAAGGTACTTGAAGGGGTCAAACAATGGTTAGCAGATAAACAAACAAAATTTGACCGTCTTCTTTTGGTAGGGGGATTTTCTCAATTTATTCTCGCACAAAAAGCCATTACTGATAGTCTGAATATTGGTAAAGATGACAGTCGCTTTGATAAACAATTGAACAATACTAGCAGTGCTTATGCTATTTCTTATGGAGCTTGTTTAATTGCTAATGGTTTAATAGAACCCACTGAGATTTATCCTCATACAATTGGAATTATTGTTGAACAACTTGACCCCAATTGTAAAAAAGACAGGAAGCAAATTACCCTTATTAAAGGAGGATTACCCTTGGGAAAACTAACTCAAATTAACTGGTATCCAAAAAAATTAGAAGCAAAAAGTAAGTCTTTAAAGATTCCCCTCTGGATACAGCCAAATTCTCAAGGAAATATCTATGAAGAAAATACTCGTGATTCAATTGTTTTACCGAATCATTCATCCAAAGCTCTTTATCAAGTGGGAATGCAAGTTAGTTCATCTCAGATTGCTTATTTAATAATTAAAGAGATTAATAGTGATAAAGAGGTAAAATATGAATTAGGGAATGTTATCGCTACTCTATTCCCTACTTTTCTTGAAATTAATGAAAACGATCACAATTCTTGATAACTCTTTTAATTATGACTGTTTCACAATCCTTAGATAAAATTATTAACTTAGCTCAAGATTTGCAAAACATTAGCAATGTTTTAGATTATGAGCAGATTGAAAAACCATTGACTTTAGCTCAATCTATTTTAGAATTAGGTCATAAGCTATTTTCTAATGAGAATTTAGAACAATTAGCAGAACAAGATCCCGATACCTTAGACACTTGGGCGATCGCTCTTAAACAAACCTTAGAAATAGAATTAAATCTCCTAAATTCTTGGCTAAATATTTTAACCTATTCAGATGTTCCTGAACCTTTAAAAGAAAAAATACAAGAAACATCTCAACAAATTCAAGAAATTGACTTAGAAAAAACCAAAATACTCACTGAAACTAAAAATTTAATAAGTAAAGAAAATAACCTAAAACAAGATTTCAAAGAACTTCAAGAATTACAACAAAAGATAGTAGAATTAACAGAAATTGAACAAGAATTACAACAACATAACTTAGATAAACTGAGACAAGAAGTTAAAGAAAAAACCGACAGTTTAATTCCTCAACAAGAACAACTTCATCAATTACAAGATGAAAAAGCAGATATAGAAGCACAAATTGAAGCACTTCAGCAGCAAAAACAAAAGATTGATCAAGAAATTGACAGTTTAAAGAATCAAGATTCAAATAGTCGAGATACTCTGTTAAAGAGTGGCAAACAATTAATTACCTTAGAAAAACCAATTATTGACAATTTAAACAGTAACTTACAATCAACCTTAGATAATATAAAATATCAAGAAGAGGAACGTAAAAAAATACAAAACGAATGGCAAGAAGCTCTGGATAATTATGATGAATGGCAACAGAAAAATACAGAGATTCGCCAAAAATTAGAAACCCACTATGACACAAATAAAGAGATAGAAAAACTTCTCCCCATTAATCAACAAAAAATCACAGAAATTATTAAATTGATTCAACAAAACTTATCAGAATTTGATCAAGAATTAAGCAAAGCACAGAAAAATCATGAACAGGCTCAACAAAAAAACTATTTTAATTTTTAGGAAAACATTGAGATATTTTTTAGTCATCAGACAATTTAGTAAAGGTAATATTCTCCTAATTTTCTCACAACTGAAACCTGATTGCTATAGTTATGTTATTGTAAAATTATTTAGGAGTAACTAATAATGACATTACTCAATCTTGCCTATTATTGTAACGCAACTCGCACTCTTGGACCGGGACAAAGGTTTGTCATTTGGGTTCAAGGATGCTGTTTTAACTGTCCGGGTTGTGTTTCTCCAGAATGGATACCCCAAACAACAGCAACATTAGTTGAACCGCAAAAATTAGCTGAATATATCCTATCAATTCCTAATACGGAGGGGTTGACCGTATCAGGAGGTGAACCCATGTTACAAGCAGCAGCATTAAGTCAATTATTTAGCTATTTACGAGAACATCAAGACCTATCAATTATGTGTTATTCTGGTTTCAAGTTGCAACAATTACAAGCCAAAATTGACCCTGATATTAATCAAGTTTTATCCTTAATTGATGTCCTCGTTGATGGACAGTATATTGAGCAATTAGACGACAATAAAGGGTGGCGAGGTTCAGCCAATCAAACCGTCCATTTTCTTACTTCACGACATATTCAAGAAGATCATTTATTTACTGAGCGAAAGCGAGATGTAGAGCTTCATGTAAAAGATGATTCTGTTTTAATGGTTGGTGTTCCTCCTAACAATTTTCAAAAAGATTTTCATCAAATTTGTGGTTAAGTTTCATTCTAGGAAGTTGAAAATTGGGAGAATTTGCGAAAATTTTGGACACAGTTTTCATGTCTTCAAAATTCAAATATTAAGAAAATCATTAACACACTTTGCGGACTTTTTTTAGCGATCGCCCTCTTATTCTTAATATAAGTTAATACAGTTCGGTTTACTTATATCCGACTACTTATAATTATTAACCAATTTTAATTGGTCGTTATTTATGTTTAATCAAGTTAAATTAAAAAAGTAAGGTTAATTCCACCTGTAAATTTTCCGTCGCTAAATGTAGAACTTATTTACTAAATAAGGGTGATCGCTTTGCGTATCATCAAAACCTCCCTTGACTACTTGATGAGAGCCACGAATTTTAAGCTACTTTGTAAACATCTAATTAATTTAATTTACAATCTTTACATTCCATCAAAATTCCCCTTTATTTAATAATTAAACCAATAGACTCAAACCTTAAACAAAATGTTATAATCAAGGTAAGTTTTGATAAGATTAAGGAACTCAAGTTACCGATTAAATACTTAGAGTAAAATCAACAGGAAAAATGTAAGTCATGAAACTCAAAGTAACTGAACAAGGGGTATTAATTCCCAAAGAACTCTTAGGAGATAGTAAAGAAGTAGAGGTTATCCAAGAAGAAGAACAAATTGTCATGAAGATAAAAAAGGACAAAAAAGTTGAGCTATTGCCAACCAATTCAGAGCCAAGAACCCCTGGGTATTGGGGAGGAAAAGTAAAGATGTCTGATGATTTCGACATTTTACCTGATTCTATCCAAAATAGTTTTATGGGTTTAACTGAATGAGTTATCTTCTTGATACCCATACATTATTGTCACAAACCCACCGTTAATTGCTTGGGCAATATAACGGGGGCTTGATTAAAAGCCCATAATGTGACCAGTTCCCTAGAAATTCTAGGAGCCGTTATCTAATTCATAACACCTTAGAGTGCGTGCCAGCTTCAAGCTCTGTTGTTTAACTTTAAACAGAACTAAACGGGTTAATCCAGTGAGTTAAACGTGACAAGATTAGATAACTTGAACGAGGCAAACAATTACCCCTAACGGGAGATTAAAATGCAAAACTCAGTTTTTGTTTTAGACACAAATAAAAAGCCCTTAAATCCTGTTCATCCTGGACAGGCAAGACGGCTTTTAAAAGAAGGGAAAGCTGCCGTATTTCGGCGTTATCCTTTCACTATTATTCTCAAGGAGGAAGTAACGAAAAGCTCTAAAAATATTACCCTAAAACTCGACCCAGGTTCTAAGTTTACTGGCATTGCTTTGGTACAAAATAACCAAGTAATTTGGGGAGCAGAATTACAACACAGGGGTCAACAAATCAAAGATAGTTTAACCTCAAGACGGCAATTAAGAAGAGGAAGACGAGGACGTAAAACCCGTTATCGTCAAGCCAGATTTCTTAATAGGAAACGTCCAGAAGGTTGGCTACCTCCAAGTTTAC
>JAKVAR010000104.1 GCA_022447585.1 Crocinitomicaceae bacterium
TGATTTAGTGAATAGTTGGTTAAACGAAGGAGGAATTTTAGAACTTGTTTCGACGCTCAATATTCCTATTTACAAATGGTTTGTAACCGATGGATGTCAAGAAAGTATTGATACTTTGAAAAAATCCTATCTTTTATATGGAAATAAAATCCATCATATCATTGTCAAGAATCGAGGTTTAGCTACCACAGAAATGGATTGGTGGGCATTTGAACGAGATGAAGAATTAGCCCTATATATGGAAGAGTATAAGGAGACAACTTATACTATTGATTTACCTTTTTTAACCGCAGCAAATACTTCTTACGAAGCTTTAAAAAAAGGTAATTTAGCCATTAGAGATGTTGCTAATATCAAAAAAGCTAAAGAATTAGGGTTTTTGATGGCTCAATCAGCAAGGTTCAAAAAATGGCGGGATTCGACTTTTGAACAACTTGATACTTTACCTTGGGCAAAGCTCCCACTCCCAGAGGTATCGGCTTCTGAAGTTAAAGAGAATAAAGAAGACATTACTCTCTCTACTTCTCCTCAATAATTAACTATTCAAGAATAGTCAAGGATTAACTTATTATTCTTGATTATTCTTTTGTTCGTGTCTATTTTAAATTAATGTAAATTTCTACTGAGGAAAAAAATGGCTGGTAGTATTCATTTTGTCAACGGAGAGATAAGTGGAGTAGGCAGTTCTTTGTTTTGCCGTTCTCTTATCGAATATTTAAAAAAGTCAACTGATTTAGATTTAACTATTATTGACTTAGAACCGATTTGTGTCATTGGTAAAACTTATGCTCCTCAATATTATTCACAAACTTTTGAGGCTTTGATATCAGAAAAAAGTATTTTTGATGATGATTTACAACTAGAGATTCCCACCATAAAACTTAGTTCAGGTGCAGTAGGTATTGAACAAGGGGACTTGATGTATGAATTAGCTTATCAAGGTAAAACGGTAATCGTTAATTTACCCTCAAGGTCTTATGAATCTGTGCATAATTGGTTACAATTAGCTGATATTGTGGAATTGTCAAAGCAGACAAAAGTGCAAATTTGGCAGTGGTTTACCACTAATGGAAGTGCCGAATCTATGGATATCCTGAGCAAGTTATATCAAATTTACACTCATTCATTCAATTATGTCATTATCAAGAATGAAGGAGATTATCCAAGGATTCAAAATAGCTGGTTTTCATGGAAAAATAACATTGAATTACAAGCTTATATAGAGACGTTTCCGACTTATCAGTTAATGATGCCCAGTTTATCCCTTCCTGACTACCGGTGGGATATTCTCTCGCAAAATTGTCTGAGTTTTACTACAGCTAAAAGTCATGGTCACAGTGCTGTTACCATACTTGAAAAACAGAAGATTCATACTTGGTTAAATACTATGTTTAATCAATTGTCTTCCATTCCTTTTGACCAGTTTGAGGATTTATCGGAATTTGAAGCTTTTGATGATGATGACCTTTTCTCTGATGACACAGACGATGACTTTGATGAAAATGAATTAGCCTTTTTATTTTAAATAATCATGATAGACTTTAACAAAAACATACCCAATCAGACCGAAGAAACTCCTAATAACGATAACCAAGAAGTAACCACTTTATTAGGGGAACTTTTGGAGAATAAAGACGAGGAATTTGTTCGTAAACTCATGACCATTGTGTTTAAATTAGGACTTAATCCTAATGATCCCATGTTCGTCATCCTCGGAGCTTTAGGTAACTTAGAATTTCTAATTGAACAAGCTCCGGCTGCTTTGCAACAGCAATTTATGGAGTGGCGTGATGATATTGGGAAGCTTCAGGCTCAAGAACATAAACAGGCAATCGCTAATTATAAAAAG
>JAKVAR010000105.1 GCA_022447585.1 Crocinitomicaceae bacterium
CCCTAACTTTAGCTAAACTTGTGTAGCATTAAATAAAATGGAACAATCAGAAATAGAAAATATTGCGAAAAGTCACATTGAACGGATGAACTTGGAAAACCCTTATGCCGATAAGATGAATTGGATTTTAACTAAACCAATTATGACTGATAAAGGATATTATTTTGATTATAACTTCGAGGTCGTTAATTCTGATGAATCTTTTGCATTCGGAGGTGCGCCAGGGTTTCTTATTTCAGCCCAAAGGGGTTCGATTAAGGATTTGAGCTAGCAAGAATTTAATGAAATAAAAAATAAATAAACGCTAAACAACAAAAGCTAAAACGCATGCCCAACCAACCTAACCGTTACACGACCTTTTAGCTAAACGTTATGCTTCATTGAGCACACAATGGCTCAATTATTGGAATGGAACTAACCTGAAATCCAAAATCCTTACTTCCATTTTTATACTAATTGCCTTTTCAGGAAAGTCTCAATATATTGACTGCGATTCAGTCATGACAGAGTATTGTGGAGGTATAGGATGCATTCTAGACACGGATGCTTTCTGCGACGGAGTTAAATCTGCATTAAACTATGAAGGACTTGCTATTCGAAGCCTAGGAGACACGGGCCATGTTGATGACTGCACCTACTTGTCTTATAAGAAGTATGGAGTCGCCTTAATTTTAACCGGAGACATTGTAATGCCAGGACAAGAGGACGAAAACAGAGGATTTAATGCGATCATGATTCCAAAAATTAAAGATTCCCTCGGGGCAAAATATGATCTACTTGGAAAAACTGACTCCAGTTGGAATAATTTGAGCGATCAAGAGTTTATACACGGAATAACAACACCTTTTGTCTTTAATGTTTTGTCGGATAGCACAGTAAATCTTGTGTTGGATCCCAATTTAGAACAGGAATCGATTTTCCAAACATTCGAAGGAATCCAATTCGCAGATCACAACGGGGATTGGTACGACAGTAAATTATTCTATGAGGGTGTTGTTTTAAGTTTATGCTCAAAAGAAAGATTATACTTAGGTGTTAACTTCGAAAGCTACTCGAACCCTAATGATATTTGTAACGCATCCAATACTTATCTGTTTCCGGTTTTGCTTGAATAGAAATACCGGCGTCTCTTTGAAAACGAAGGATAACACAGTAGCTAAAAAACACGTCCGCGCTTCTTTGCTAACGCACTTGCTCCCAATAGCTTGTTCAGTGTCGTGGTTTGGCCCACCTTCGCCTAAAAGCTTCGGTGTTTTAAATCAGCAGGAGCTAGTGTTAAATTATGAGGAGCTAAACATTATCCCTTTTGGCTTTTAAGGTATCAAGCATCAATACCCAAGATCCTTAGTTTGCTCTCTAGTTTAACTAATTTTAAAAGTCATATCTGGACTAATAATTAGTTTCGACGGAATCTGCCTTATCATTTAGCTTAATTATACCACATCGATAAACCTCACTAATAAGTGAAACCGAGTTTTTAACTTCAAATTTGTCAATCATTTTTTGACGATAATTCCCTATTGTTCGAACACTTAAAAATAGCTTTTCAGCAATTTCTTTATCAGTATATCCTTTGGCCATTAGTTTGAGAATCTCAATTTCACGATCAGTTATTCTTATACCTGGTCTCAATTTTCGCCTAATAAGGGGCACGTTTGATTGAGGTATCACACTTTGTTCAAGTAATGCTTGAGAAATTTCGTTACTGTAATACTTTTTTGATTTGGCAACAGTTTTTATAGCCTTAATAACTTCTCCCGGGTAAGAGCTTTTTAGAATATAACCTAAGGCCCCTGCGTTTATAACTCTT
>JAKVAR010000106.1 GCA_022447585.1 Crocinitomicaceae bacterium
TCTAACCCCTAATTTAAGTTGGTCAGAAAATAATTCTTCTGCTCGTTGGTATCCATCTATGTATGCTAATTTTAAAATGGTTTCAACTTTTTGTTTTTGATGTTCTCCATATTGTCCGGTAAACATCAACCAATAACCTTCAATAGCAGTCAAGGCTTTTTCTGCTAAATCAGCTTTTTTCTCTTGACCTTGTTCCATAGTATAAGTCAGATAAAAGCGCAGGAAACTAATTTTTCTAATGCCTTCTTTAGTTAAGTCTTGAACTCGTTTTCTAGTGCCTCCAATTAATAAAGCTAATTCAGGGTTTAAATTGGTTAATTCTCCTAATTCTTGTTGACGTTGATTATCATCTCTAAAAGTGCCAAAATGGATAGTAAGAATTTCCCCTTTTGGTAAATCTTTTAAACCCGTTTCTAAACGAGCTAAACAACTAGCAAATTCTTCTTCACTTTGTAAAGGAGAAATTCCTCCACATTCAAACCCAAAGACAACTCTGTAGCTTTCTTTTTTTGCTTTCTTTAAGATAGTAGCACCAATTTGTTTCCCCTTATGATTAATCGAGTAGAATCCGACTATTTGAAACATATCTTCAAAAGGTTTATAACGATGTGTAACCCCTTGAGGATCTTTAATGGTTTTAACGCCTATTTTGCTCATTATTAGTTTTTCCTTTATGTGATAATAATGCTTGAGTTCGACCCATGCCCCTCACCCAATGGGGAGGTTCTATAAACTTAGAAAAGAATTTGTAATAGCCTCCGGATGTAATAACCCACCATGTTGAACAGCCCCAAATAATAAGAATAATGACCCATAACCACGGTAAATTAAAGACTCTTTTTCCGAGGATAAAAACTGTTCCCCCAATAATTAACCACGGAATAAATTGTGCTGCTGGAAATGGTCCTATTCGGGGTGATAAATCTAAACTTTTGTTGACTTTTCTAAAGCTAGGCATTCTCCATTATTAACTGTTAGCTATTAATTATTAATTAGAGAAGTGTTATGGCTTGATCTCCAGCAGCACAAGCAAATAAAGTTAATAAAGGAAGTTTTAATGGCTGTTTCCAGTCTTCATCATCTCTTTGGGCTTGAATGGCTTTTACTACACCATAAACAATGTATCCTACCATCAAAGCTTCTAGGGCATAAGTCCCGATATTAATAGCTTGGGTGGCTCCTGCTGCACCAGCATAACCTGACCCTGTAAACATCCCACCAATCTTTGTACGAACATTGTTAAAAAAGAGTGCCTGAGATGGTAATATTAGCTTATCAAAGAGATATACTCCTGCTAATAAAATAGACAAAGCTGGCATTAAACCATATTTTGCAATCCAGTTTTGAATGCTCGATAATCGACGATTACTATTTTTCTGAAACACTAAGTAGAGGATAACGATAAACCCCCAAAGTGAGACAGTTAATACTTCTCTGGAATTCCCCGTTCCATTAAATAAACTGAAAACTAAAGTTCCTGAAGTTACCCCCAATAATAAATCTGTTGATAGATTATCTATCAACCCACTTAGTCCTCTTTTAGATAGAGATAGTTTCGGATAATTGTTTTCTATTGTTTTGACTGAAAAAGTCATATTTCACTCCTTTTCTATTTAATAGTTAACAATAATTAATTGTTCATTGTTAATTTTTCATTGTTAATTGCTAACCCGTACACCTTATGTTTTATCAGGAATCTTTTTTTATGCCATCTCCTCAAGTCGTTATTATTTTTGATAATCAAATCTGATAATCAGAAATAATAATCAAATCTGATAATCAGAAAAAATAACGACTTCAAGGGATAACAAAATTGATTTTTTGTGTTAGACTAAAGGGATTATTTTTACGCTTTGCGTTGCATAGATGATCATCATTGATTTTTATCTATGCAATTATCATCATTAAAAATATTACCTCCTCATTGGCCATTAACCCTCGTTAACGGCAATAAGCAACCCTGGGGTAAAAAATGGCAACGGAACCCTTACACTCTCTCAGAAGCGATCGCTGTTTTCAAACAAGGATATGTAAGACTAGGAGGTGAAAAAGGAAGTTACCAGGTTAAACCGTTAGGAATTGGGATACTGTGTGGTCATAATAGTAAAGAGTTCCTATTTGCCATTGATTGTGACGGAATCTCGGCACACCGATATCTACAACAATTAGGGCAGCTTCCCCCTACCGTTTCCTTTACATCTGGAAGGCAGGGAAGGTGTCAATATTTGTATAAACTTCCGTCCGATAAACAGATAAAATCCTGTAAAGTCACCACCGCCCCTGGAGAAGTCCTAGAAATCCGTGGAAGCCATCACCAGTCAGTGTTGCCGCCGTCTCCTCATCCTATTACCGGGCAGTATCGATGGGTTAATTCCCCTGCTGATTTTGAAGTGGCGATCGCACCTCAATGGCTTTTCGACTGGATTACGGAGCAAACTTATAAACCCTCGAAACCCAAGAATAACAGGAAACCTTTTCATCAAAATGTGTCCAAATTGGACACACCCTCTACCACAGAAGAAGCTGCTGTAGCACTGCTGGATCTGATTCCTTCCTATTATGCAGATGATTACGATAGTTGGATCAAAGTGGGTATGGCCTTAAAATCCATATCTCCTGCATTATTAGATGCTTGGGACAGATGGAGTCGACAGAGTGAAAAATGGAAACCAGGGGAATGTGCTTATAAATGGGGGACATTTCATGGGGTGGGGATCAGCGAGCGTACACTGTATTGGTTAGCTCAAAATTCTTAAAACAAAGTGATAATCCTCTATTTCGGGGGATTTTCTCCTTTATATTGTTCTGGAGCCACTGTGATAATTATCTAAATTATAGACCAGCCTAGTAACAACGAATCGTTGTTGCTAGGCAAGATGAGATAAATAGAATCCTGAAGTATTCAAAGTATTGCCACAGAAATTAAAGTTCTATCTGACTAAATCTCTGAGGACTTGGTGAAAACAGATTTAAAGGAAGATTATGATATTATTGAGTTAGTGGTAATGAAAATGAGTATTTTCATTACCAGTGTCGTTGTTAATTTTCACCTCTGATTGTGGCTAAGATAACCCGTTTTAATCCAGATTTATCTCCCATCGCTCGGGCGATCTCACTCTGGTTGGAGGATAAAACTTCAAAGATGACTCGTCGGGAATATGAGAAGGATTTACGGTATTTTTTTGAGGTTATGTCTGGAAATGAGGTAACCGAAGAGTTAGTTAGTGCTTTTTTGAACATATCCCAGTCTCA
This sequence comes from Crocinitomicaceae bacterium, assembly GCA_022447585.1. GTDB lineage: Bacteria > Bacteroidota > Bacteroidia > Flavobacteriales_D > Crocinitomicaceae > UBA4466. The sequence goes on from JAKVAR010000106.1 coordinate 3,253, forward strand.
GGCTAATGCTGCGTTAATGGCTTACAAGGCTGCTTTGAAGAAACGAGAGTTAGCCCCCACTACCATTAACCGTAAAATAAGTGCGGTGAAATCTTTTATCAGTACGGCGAATCGTTTAGGATTATGTCAATTTTCCTTGAAAGATGCTGTCAAGAGTGAGAAACTAAAGCCTTATAGGGATACATCGGGTATTCCTTTAGCAGAGTTTAAGAAGGTTCTTCGTTTGTGCGATCTTTCTACGTTAAAAGGGAAACGGGATAAGGCGTTATTGATGTTATTTTGGTCTAATGCTTTACGGCGTAATGAGGTTAGTTTACTCGATATCGGCGATTTTGTGCCATCAAGCCGCATTCTATGGGTTAAGGGGAAAGGGCGTAGTGAGAAGGAATCTGTGGATTTGTCCCCGAAAACTATTCAAGCGATCTGTGATTGGTTAGCAGAAAGGGGGAGTGCCGGGATTAAGTCATCGTTTCCGTTGTTCATTTCCCTAGATTCTCGTTCGAGGGGCAGTCGTTTAAGTGGGGATGGCCTTTATAAAATTGTTCGTTGTTATTGTCGAGAGGCAGGAATTGATAAGTTGATGAGTCCTCATAGGATTCGACATTCATCGATTACAATGGCTTTAGATAAAAGTGATGGGGATGTTCGCAAAGTGCAAAAATTATCCCGACATAAAAATCTTAATACATTGATGATTTATGATGACAATCGAAATAATGACCAACTGGAATTGAGTGAATTGTTAGAAGAAGATTTGTAACAATGGATAATGGATAATGGGTAGCTGTATAACAATTGATGAAAAAGGAGAATAATGATTGAGTCCATCCTCGTTACCATGACCTTATATGATAGGAGAGGTTGAGGAGGAACATTAAAAATGAAGTTAATCAAAGACAGAAATGATCTTGTCCCTGTACAATTAAATAAAAAAAGATGGACTAATTTACTTAATTTATTAATTTCAAGATGTTGGATTTTCTTCATTTATGGACTAATTTTAGCCTTTAGCTTGACAATATTCACAGTTAGTTCTTTTGCTCAACCTTTAAAAGATGGCCTTCAGATGGATGGAGTTGATCAGAAACCGTCTTTAACGACGGTCAAAAATGTTGGGGCGACTGTTGAGGAATATTTAATTATGTCAAACAGAGCAGAAAATAATGACTTAATACTTGAAGAAGGGGATTTAAAGAGTATAATTGAACACCAAATACGATTCATTCAGGATCTTAGAAAAATTTATGGAAAAGACTCTTGGTCTAGATTAACTATAATTTTATTTATGACAATTGGACCTCTGAAAATCATTCCAGTATTTGCCAGACTGACGCAAAATGCTAGTAAACAAATAAAAATCAAGTTAGCTCTAAGTAGTTTTGCTTTGTCAACTCTATCTATTTTTACAGTAGCTTTAACCAGTGAAAGTATTCTAAATAAGTACAAGATAAGTCTAAGTGCTTTAATAGTAGCAGCAGGGATTGTTTTATTTTTAATTTCCCTGAAGATGCTTTTGGCTCAATATGTTCCTCAAGAAAATAATCCTCTTCCTGTCCCAGAAAATCCCCTAAAAGCATTAATTTCTCCACTGACCTTTCCGACAATTTTAACTCCCCAAGGTATAGCATTAGTGATGATTTCTATGACCATCGCACAAAGACTTGATAATAATAGTTATAAAATTCTGGGACTAATTATGGTTATCATGATTCTCAATCTGCTTTGTATGCTCTATGCAAGAGAGATTTTAATTGTCCTCAAACCAACATTACTTCAAGTGTTAAATTTAATGTTAAGCATTATCCAGTTAGCCTTAGCTATCTCTTTTATTTTTTCGGGAATTACTTTACAAATACTTACTATCAATTATATTCTTAAACAATAAAAATAAATAATTTAGAGTTATTTTAGCTTTAATTCGTCTTTTTTGGGGGAATATAATAGATAAATGAGCAGAAAAGAGGGACGAAACCATAACAGGATACCGACGAAAAAGAAGGAATGGGCAAGATCATTTTAGCCAGGAGGATTTTGAGCAAATTTTGGCACAGTCTCAATCTGAGTTTATGCCGACCATAGATGTTGAGGTGGTATCGAATGAGTCAAGCAGTACCATCGATAATCCCTTTCAACCGCTTAGTGAAGCTGAACAGTCCGAAAAGAAACGCTTAGAAGGAGTTGTCTCCGAAGCCGTGTGGAATGCAGGAAAAGCATTACGAGAACTAAGAGACAAAAAATTGTACCGTGATACTCATACCAGTTTTGAAAGGTATTGTCGGGAGCAATTTGGTCATTCGCGTCAAAAGTCGGATTATTTGATTGCAGGAGCTAACATTTACCATAATCTGACAACGAATCGTTGTGAAATTCTCCCGACTACAGAGTTTCAAGTACGTCCGTTGGGTGTCCTAGAAAATTCAGACCAAGTGGTTGCTTGGGAAAAATCGGTGGAGATTGCTAATGGTAAGGTTCCCACTCATCGTATTGTTAAACAAGTTGTCAGAGAAATGACAAGAGAGGAAAAAGATAATCCGTTTGAGTTAGGTGAAGTAGTCGGTATTATGTCTCTTGATAATCCTGATTTAAAGGGGAAAAATGGTTGTTGGGCTATTGTTACGGGAGTATCAAAAAATACTTGTGATCTACAAACATGGGATAGTGAATTAGAAGGGGTTGAAATTGAGTTTTTACAAGAGTTGGAATATACAGAAGAAGATTGTCAAACGATTCAAAAACTTCATGGTAGAATTTCTAGATTACAAAAAGTGTCAGATTTGGAAGGAACAGCAAAAGGGGTTTTGAGATTGTTGGGTAAAATTGAGCGTCCTTATCTGACTCCTTTTGAAGAAGAAATGCTTAAGTTAGTGGAAAAAGTTTATGGTTAAGTTACGCTCAAAATGTAATTATCTATTGTCTATTATCCATTGTTGAAGGTTTTGGGATGAACAAATTGCCAGAAACATCCTTATCTGTGAGAGGTTTAACTGAATATATTCAGTTATTATTAGAAGATGACCCCCAGTTAATTCAAGTGTGGGTTAGTGGGGAAGTTTCCAG
>JAKVAR010000107.1 GCA_022447585.1 Crocinitomicaceae bacterium
TATACATGAAATCTGTGATCGATTTTCCATAAGTTTCCTCTCTGTAAAACGGATCGGAATTAAGAGATAAAAAATATACTCTATAGTCATCATTTGACTCGATAGCGTCCCATGAAATCTCAAGGTCTTGTTCCCAATTTAATTTGTCAATTGTATTCTCTGATGATTTACAACTCAAGAAAGAACAAGTGATGAAAATAAAACTCAAAAATTTCATGTCGTAATAGATTGTTTTTCTTGGGATTTTCGATTTTTTCTAATCTTCAAGAAGAAAATAACCCCGAAAAGCACATTGATAAAAGGCCAAGATTGAAATAATAAAAATGCGGAATATTGGTCAATTGTCATGCTTTCAAGAGAATAAAAGGATCCGTCAGACGGTTTATAAGAGTCTTCGTAATTCAAAAGGTAAAGGGCTAGCCAAAAGTAAACCAGAGTGGTCATTAAAAGAAAGAGAGAAACTAGTAGTACTTTTTTAACCATGCTATCCTGTAATTAGGCCTAACGTTTAGCTAAAAATAGCCAATTTTTCAAATTGGCGCGCGAAGTGTGCTGGCCAACCCCGGACTCTCTACCGTCCGCCCGAGTGAAAACACCGAAGCTTTTAGGCGTAGGTGGGCCAAACCACAACCCTGAACAAGCCACTGGGAGCAAGTGCGCTGGCAAAGAAGCGCGGACGTGTTTTTTAGCTACTGTGTTAGCATTTGTTTTACACGAACTGACAGTTTACGATAATTCACTATAGTTAATAAAGCAACAAGGCTACACTGAATAATAACGACAATTCCTTCTTCTATAAACTTGTTGTCTAGCATCAATTCAAATTGTGTCGGAATCATTTTCAAAGGGATAGTTAAGGGAAGTAAAACAATGCCTTTCCAAATCCATTCTGACTTAAGTATCTTGTCCTTTTTAAGTAAATAATACACCGCGGAGATAACCGAGGTAATGATTCCAAGAAAAATTGGTGTAAAAACAATAAATTGGATTCTTCCACTATTAAGAGCTGAACCTTTCGCTATTAGGACAATTAACATTGCTAATATGCCCGAAGCGACAGAAATCAAGATTATTCTTAAATATGCTTGCTTTATCGCAATCTTCATTTATTCCACTTTAATAAATGCTAACGTTTGGCTAAAGTTAGGGAATTTAGAAGAAGATGGAAAAAAGTGCGATGGCCTAAATTACCGTGCGAAGTGTGTAGGCCAAACCCCGGACACTGGGCGCGTCCGCCCGTGAGTAGGCTACCCCGCCAAGTACACGCGAATGGGAGTGAGCGTGATGGCTAAAAAGGGAGGACGTAAGCTTTAGCTATTGTGTTAGGTACAGTTTTTCACTACTCTTTTTGCCATGAAAAAGCTTCTTCATCCTTAGAAATAAGGGTTCTAATAGCACTACCATTAACTATTTTCCAATGAACAGAATAGGTTCCTGCTCCGTCTGAAAAAAAACCGTAAAGTACAAACCCATCATAAAGACTTTTCAATTTGAATTGGTTGGTATTTATTCCGTTCGAATTTGTAGGATTGAACATTCCTTTAATTTCTAGGTCTATTCTGACGCCAGAAATTTCCAACCAAAGTTTGGTTAATTGACTTCGAGGCAAGTCTTCTTGTGTGTCGCTCCCGAACCAAGGCGTGTCATCAATCAGGCAAAAATAGTATTGACCAAAATCAGTCTTGCAGGTATCGATTTTATGTTCATCAGGGTTAAAGTTATCAACTAGTGCGAATAAGAATGTTCCCTTTTGAAGCTCTATAACTGTTGTGTCTGATTGCGCAAGTCCACAACTTGTCCAAATTACTAAAATCAAAAAGGTAAATCGAGTCATCTTGTAATTGTACCTAACGTTTGGCTAAAGTTAGGGAATTTAGGAAAAGATGGAAAAAAGCGCGATGGCCTAAATTACCGTGCGAAGTGCGTAGGCCAAACCCCGGACTTTGTGCGCGTCCGCCCGTGAGTGGGCGACCCCGCCAAGTACACGCGAATGGGAGAGAGCGTGCTGGCCAAAAAGGGTGGGCGTTAGCTTTAGCTACTGTGTTATGCTCAGTTTTAACTCTCCATGGAAATGTCATAAAACTTCCCTCTCTTATTTAAAGTAACAGCAACTAGATATTGGGTCAGTTCAGGATTAACCGAGAAATCAACTATTGTGTAATAATCATTGTCCTCTGGTGTAAATCCTACGCGAACAGGTTTGAACCTTTCCAGGAAGTCTTCTACACTAATTTCGTTTCTATATTTTCCAAAAAGGTTAATTAATTCTTGGTCGTCAAAATTCTCTAAGTGATGTTCTGCATAATCTGAAACGGTATCACCTAATTTAAGATCAGTGCCTAAAATTGCTTGACTTTTCCGTATAAGATCAGGTAGCATTCCTAAGTTTTTCTTGAGCCTTTTCAATTTAAATGATGAAAATGATTCTTCTTCAAAGGTCAAGTCCAATTCTAATTTATGTCCATCTATTTCTTGGTCTTCAAGAAGATAGAAGTCCTCAGATTCTAGATCAATTTTTCCGAAGTACTGAAGTTCAAATTGCTTCATAAGGTGATTAAACGTGATGATTAATTGAGCATAACGTTTAGCTAAAAATAGCCAATTTTTCAAATTGGCGCGCGAAGTGTGCTGGCCAACCCGGACTCTCTACCGTCCGCCCGTGTGAAAACACCGAAGCTTTTAGGCGAAGGTGGGCCAAACCACGACCCTGAACAAGCCACTGGGAGCAAGTGTGCTGGCAAAGAAGCGCGGACGTGATTTTTAGCTACTGTGTTAGGCGCAGTTTATATCTTCGTCAATTCTAGGTTTAATTCCTCCAATGTAAATTCCTGAAAGTTTTTTAATCCGAAAGCTTTATTAGATGTAGTTGTTTGTTCAATACACATTTCGGGATTGTCCTTTTCGTAAGAGATAGAAATAATTTTTACAGCCATACCTTCTGGAACGTTTGCGAAAGTATATCTACCGTTCTTGTTGGTTTGTTCTATCATCATACTTTTATACTGGTCAAAGATCAAATACACTTTACCTGATTTATTAGAATCTACAAAATAATCCACCTTTTTAGAGTCGGTTTTAAAGAAATAATCACAATTAATTAGTCCAAAAGAGATTGAGTTTTGTACATAGTAATTGAATTCTGCTTTGTCTACTTTACTAATCGCCTTGTTTCTGAATTCTGAATATTTATTATTGAAACTATATGTGAAATTTTCAGTTGTAGGCCTTTCTTGACCTGATAAATGGAAAAGTACAAAAAGCTCTTCATGATGATTCTCGTCTCCGAATCTTTTAGTAATTGTATCAAAAAAGTTAATGACGTAATCGTCGAAACGAGTTGTATCTCCGTATGACCTAACATTTTCAATGCTACCATCTTGAGAAAATTCAATTGATACATTTACGAATAGGTCAGAGTTTTCGCACAACTCTTTAGTCATTTCGTCTGTTGGCTTGAAGTGTTTTTCAGCGTATTCATAAATTTCATCAGCAGGTTTATAATTTTTATTCTCACTTTCTGAATTTGTAATGCCCGAAAACCCAATCCCATATGTCTCGTCAAAGCCAACCTTACATCTCAAAAGAGTAGTTACGGTATCTTTCTGTTCTGTTGAATCAATGTCTGACATCGTTGGTGGCATTAATTTCCAGTTAATGTTAGAATTATTCTCCTTAGCATAGAATGTTTTCATGTCCATATTCTCATTGTTATCTTTTGGAAAGAAAATAGAGTATGGTTTATCTTTTTTGAGATTGCATTTTTTTCCGTCATTAAAGGCCGAAATTTTTACCATACCCCCAGAAACAAGTAGTGAAGTATCTGAAGTGGTTTGAAGGTCGTTGGAAATAAAATCTTTCATTGAATAAAATTCTTGAACTTCTATACTGATATTACCTTCTGGCTCTGAACCATCTTCGATAATAATAGAATTGGCTCCAAAAAAAAGTAATGTTCCCGATTCACATTCTATTAAAGTGTCTTTTGTCGGGTCTATTTCGAAACCTTGCTCTTTTGGTTCTAAGAATTCAGTCAATTTTTCAAACTTAACTTCAGCTGAGTCAGAGTTGCATTGAACAAAAAATAATGAGACCAGTATGATTAATATTATTTTACTCATATCCTATTGCGCCTAACTTCGGAATAAAGACTATGCACTTTATTCCTTATATATGTTTGGAGACTAAGATATGGAATCAAATGGACTTTTGATATCTTGTATGTATTTTGTTGATACGTGGGTATAGATTTCAGTGGTTTTGCTTGAGTTATGCCCTAAAATTTTTTGAATATACCTTAAGTCTGTCCCGGCCTCAAGTAAATGTGTTGCGAAACTATGGCGAAGCATATGTGGTGTCACTTTTTGATATATTCCCGCTTTTTTAGCAGCCCTATTCAATATGGATTTAACACTCGTTGCACTGTATTGTTTTCCGTGTCCACCCTCGAATAGATAGTTGAGCGGTCCCCATTCTTTAACGTAAATACGTAAATCGTAGAGTACCTTTTCGCTCAATATAGTTAAACGATCTTTCTTTCCTTTACCCTGGTTTATTGAGATCATCATGCGCTTTGAATCAATGTCGGATAGTTTGAGATTCAATAATTCTTGCCTGCGCAATCCAGATGAATAGAGTAAACTTAGAATACATTTATGCTTTATATTGTTTGTCGAATTAATGATCTTGAACACTTCTTCTTTACTCAATACTTTAGG
>JAKVAR010000108.1 GCA_022447585.1 Crocinitomicaceae bacterium
GATTGCTAAAAAGAGTTCGAAATGATTGTTAAGATGTTTTACCCACTTCCAAAGATAATTTTTCAATCTGTCATGCGCTAAGATTAAGTCCACCTATACACTCCAATTTGACATTGTCATTTTATATGGGTAACTTATTTAAAGCTTGCGGACGTGTCACGTCACAAATCGAGATTTGCACGCTACCAAGCGCACAAGCTTTAGATTAAAAGCAAACTAGCGTTTCCTTCAATCTTAGCACATGCATTGTATTAAAGCCTTTGGGAGTTGGGGACCACATCTAATTTGGAGATGGGTTCAGATCGCGGGGATCGATTAAATACAACTTACTTATATGCACATAAAAATAGTGTTTATACACTCATTTTTGTGCGTTATGTACTGCTTTATAGTTTATAACAGACTTAATTTTTCTAATGGACTAACGATCTTACCGAAATCTTCTGTGCTGACATGGGTATAAATCTGAGTTGTTTTTGGACTTGAATGACCTAGGACGTCTTGAATGTAACGAAGATTAACACCACTTTCTAATAAATGTGTGGCATAGGAGTGTCTTAACGTATGCAGAGTCACGGGTTTTATGATTTGAGCTTTCTGAAGCGCTTTTCGCAATATGGCTTGAAGACTAGTACCTGAATATTTTCCTCCTGATTTTCCCGTGAATAATAATTCATTAGGCTTGTAAGCTCTAGCATAGGTTCTTAATTGCTTAAGCATTGTTGATGAAAGTGGTACAATTCTGTCTTTCTTTCCTTTTGCCTGTTTGATGTGAATAATCATTCTATCACTATCTATATCGTTTATTTTCATGGATTGTAGCTCACCTCTGCGAAGTCCACAAGAATAAATCATCATAATAATAGTTTTATGCTTTAGGTTAATAATGCTATTGATCAATTTCTCAACTTCATTTAAACTTAAAACTACGGGCAGCGTTTTAAGTTCTTTTGGACGTTCAAGTTCTTCTATGCTAAAAGAATTTGAAGGATTAACCTGAAAGAAAAGCTTAACTGCGTTTATGACCTGTTTTTGATAGGATATTGAATAATTATATTTCAAAATGTATTCTGTGTTAAATTCGGATAAATCTTCGTTAGTGTATAGATCTATTGATTTATTCTCGAAAAACCTGAAAAATGTTCCTAAGCATTCTGCATAGGTTTTTATTGTATTATCGCTATACCTTTGCCTTTTTAAGTATGTCTTAAAATTATTTATTGTAGATTTTTGATCTTCGCTAAGCGCTTTTAATTTTGGTGCATTCAATTTTTCCTTTATCACCGTTGTGGAGAATAAATTTCTATCATCAATAACAGCAAGACCTGTCATTATTTTTTTTAATCTAGATATTGTTCTTTCATCGCTGGCCATTATCATTCCAAAGTGAAATTTATCCCAATATGCAATTCTTGAATTTAAGAATGCACTGTAAATTTGTTTGTTATAAGTGAATTTTGCTAAAAGGACATTTCGACCATCAGAAGTGATGCGATATAAGGTGATTGTAGGTGTCATAGTGGTAACTTTCTTATTTAAGATAAGGAAAAATATGACTTGAAAAATCCGATTTAAAAAGAAAATAGCGTGATTTACAAAAAAAGTAATTTTTAACTAATGAATCGCGTTAGGGATAGAAGCGGCATCCTTTCTCCTAAGAGAAAGATATAGTGAATAGCCCGTTTAAACGCCACTCAATTTCACTTCTAAATTTTAAGTAGGTGATTGTTTAAGGAATAAAAAAAAGCAGCCCAATTGAGCTGCTTCTAACTAAAGGACATTTATTTGCTACCTATTAAGCATCACTGGCATAACAAGCATTAAGATATCTTCATTTTCATTTGCTTGAGAAGGCATAAGTAATCCAGCTCTGCTAGGCTCACTCATTTCTAATCTGACCTCTGTTGTATCGAGGTTATTAAGCATTTCCATTAAGAAGCGAGAGTTGAAACCAATTTCCATATCATCACCAGCATAGTTACATGTTAATCTTTCGTTTGCTTCGTTGGAGAAGTCGATATCTTCAGCAGATAGAGATAACTCGGATCCTGCAAGCTTCAACTTGATTTGATGAGTTGTTTTGTTGGCAAAGATGGAAACACGCTTAATTGAGCTTAAAAATTGAATTCTATCAATAGTCAATACGTTTGGATTCTCCTTTGGAATAACAGCCTCGTAATTTGGATATTTTCCATCAATCAAACGACAGATCAATACTATATCGTTAAATGTAAATACGGCATTTGAATCATTGTACTCTAGCCTTACTTCTTCATCACCTTTCAAGTTTGACTTCAATAGGTTTAAAGGTTTCTTTGGTAAGATGAATGCAGAGCTTCCTGATGCTTGCGAATCCGTTCTAGTATATCGAACTAACTTATGGGCATCTGTGGCAACGAAGGTTATACTTTCTGGAGAGAATTCACAGAAAACACCACTCATTACTGGTCTTAAATCATCAACTCCAGTCGCAAATAATGTTTTATTAATTGCATTGGCAACAATTTCTCCTGAAATCACAATCGAATTAGCTTTCTCTAATTCAGGTGTTCTTGGGAAATCATCTCCATTGTAGCCAACCATCTTAGATTTACCATTGTCATAAGCGATCTCAACGGCAAAATTGTCTGAGTTTACCAAAAAAGTACACGGTTGGTCTGGAAGGTTCTTTAAAACATCCAATAATAACTTGGCTGGAATTGCAATTTTACCCTCTTCTTTCGCTTCAACTTCCATAGAAGTGCGCATTGTAGTTTCCAAATCAGAAGCAGATACCGTAAGGCGTCCATCAACAATTTCGAATAGAAAGTTGTCTAAAATAGGTAAAGTGTTACTAGTGCTTAATACACCAGAAATTCCTTGAAGGTGCTTAAGTAATGAAGCACTTGAGATTACGAAATTCATTTCAAACGTTTGTTTTGTACGTTCAAAGCTATCAATTTCACACTTAATATTTAACTATAGATTTGTACTTTTATCCCAGAGTTATTAACAAATTATTGGAACTCATCCTCAGGTACTTCCATGGGGAAGTAGATGTGTCCATAGAATAATGGGTTGAATACGAAGTACTGGCATTTAACCATTTCTCCACTCGGTAATTCGATCCAAAATCTGTCTTTATCAATGTCATGATATTCAACCAATCCTTCTGTTGTGTATTCACTCAATTTAATTCTAAAACAATTCAGTTTAGTTGAGGTTCCATTAGTTTCTGTTAGCGTTAACTCACAAAATGGAGTGGTAGACTTCATACTATCCACTTTTTCCGGTGGCAATTCGTAATTGGCAATGTCGAAGTGAATTTTTTTATAATTGTTCAGGTATCTGAAAATCATTGCTGTATCAACATTTTGTAATTGAACATCATTATTGAATACACTTAAGTCGAACCCATCTTTTTTAACTGTGAAGCTTTTTTTAGGATTGTCATTGAACTTAACATCTACCTCTTTGATATTATGATTCTCAACAGCAAAAATGTTTGTACAAAGCCACTTTTTAGAGTCTGCAAAGAAACGTGGTTCAATAATTCCATGGACACCTTTCAGTTTCATAATAACAGGATTATCACTCATCCCAAACTCTTTAGAATCTAAAATCATAATTTGACCATAATGATCTGTTGCACTAGGTCCCATATACCATGTTTTAACCCATTCTCCATGCTCGAAAATTTCTACTTTCGTGTTCTGTGCCGCCATTTGAAGGTTATATTTTTCATGCGAGTTTTCTGGCAAATACCCTTTGAACTCAATGTTTCGAATGGCTTTTAGAATATTCTCAACACTAGTTTGCTGAATACATCCACCATCTTTATCTGTCCATTCTTTTGCACCTTTAATTATTTCGAATGTTCTCCCAAAAGAATCGTGGATAATTACTTTGTCCACATTCTTCGTATCTTTAATTGCAAATTCGATGAGTTCCGTGTCTGATTTCCCTTTATTAGCATTCAACTGCACAACATAATACCCAAGACCTCCAAGGACTCCAATGGCAAGAATAAGTGTGATAAGTTTTTTCATAAATTGTTATTTCGAATATTTACGTTTACGAATTATGTTCAGTACGAAGGCGAACAATAGAATCATACCGATTGGTAAACCAATGTTTAAGATTTTGTAGAAACTCGCATTAGATTTAATTTCTTCTGAGTCAATTTGGTGAATATCAATTTGACGACTTCTAATATCTAAGACAGAATTGTCTCCCATCATATAATCAGTCAGGTTTTGAAAAAAGTCTTGATTTCCGAAGAAGTGAGGAATGTTCATATTGATCATCTCTTGACTAAATTGCAGATCGTTCAATTGTTTAGGCCTATATTGATAAGCTGTTCCTAGTTTATTTGGCATTGAATCATATTGGTTTGCAATAAAACGGCCGTTACCAATAAGTAAAACCTTTCCTTCCTTAGAGCTAGCTTCTAATGTTTTTGTAGCTGGATTCTTAGCATACTCATCATTAATTCTATTTCTAAAATGAGATTTGAACATTCCTTCAGCCAATCCAGCTAAACATTTTTTATTTGTTTCACTGTCTGGATTAGGAACAAGTTCAGGGTTTTTACCGTAATTCAAAGGAAGTGCAAGACTTACCATGGGTGCCAATCCTGTTACCGCAGCGTTTGTACTAGAAGTTAAAATTGGAGTTAAGGCAATATTTGGGTCTTGACCTACAAACTGAATTTCACTCGTATATTCCAATTTAACAGGTTCTACATTTCTTGAAATTGGGTGAGAGGTAGGAGTAGCCATTACGTTAAAGAACCACGGAATCATAGCTTGTTTAGCCAAAGGAACTTGCTTCGGAAGACATCTAGCATCCATTACATAGTTGTCATGAATTTTAAGTCCATAATCGAAAAGCATGTCGTCCAACCTCAAATCACTATATCTTGTTGTATGCGTTTGCCCGGTTTGTTCTAATGTATCTACGTCGATACGCAGCTTATCCATAAAACACATCAAACGACCACCACGCATGAGAAATTGATCTATCAAGAATAAATCTTTGTCGCTAAACCTTGTTCTAGGTTGCGCAATGATTAATCCATCAATATTATCCAAAGCATGTACTGAATCCGCGATTGTTACATCGGCAATATTGAAATAAGGTGAAATTAAAGCTCTTACGCGTTGAGTTTGAGGCCATTTAAGTTCTCCGTGCCCATGCAAGAATGCAATTCTAGGTTTTGATTCTTGTGTTGCTCTTCTCAATGCACTAATCAACATGTATTCTAGGTTGTTGATTGAATTTTGGATAATGTCCGTCATATTGTCCAACTGATAAGGACGACCAGATTTCGATCCGGGTAATAATTGAACACTTTGAACCGTAGACCCACCATATTCGATAATTGCACCCGGCCAAACCATCATTTGACTTTGCGAACCATCTTTCATATAGACTAAGTCCATTGGAAGAATACCTTTACCATCAGAGAAAATAGTTTGAAATAAATCTTGCTGCTCTTGCTCTGTTCCTACATTTGGATTGATGAATTGATATTCAATTTTGTTCCCAGCATATTGTTTGAACTCTTGAAGTTTATCCTCTACTGCATTTCTGAAATGATTGATTTCTGCCGGTAGGTTTCCTTCTAAGTAAATTTTCAAATTTAATCGACTCTTGAAATGTTCCGTATTCTCTAAATAGGTCATCGTTCCATCAGCCAATGAATAGCGCTGGTCCTCAGTCATATCATATCTTTGGTATACAAAAGAGGAAATGATGTTAATAAGAATAATAGCTACAATTACAATCGCCAAGAAAGTCCAGTTGTAGATGCCTTTGATTACTTTTTTCTTTTCTGCCATGGTTATTTCTTTAGCGATTTAATCACTGTCAAAGCAGCATAAATAAACAATACGATTACGGATATGAAGTAAACAATGTTCTTCGTGTCGATTACCCCTCTTTTAATTCCTTCGTAATGGAAAGTCATTCCGAAATATTGAATTACAGAATCAAAACTTCCCATTAAATTGTATGAGCCTAAAAGGGCGAGTCCACCAATATCTGGCATAAATATCCAGCAGAAGAAAAGAGCAAGTATAAATGCAACGATTTGACTACTCGTTAGTGCAGACGTAAAAACTCCAATAGCAACAAAGGACGATCCAAGAAGAATTAACCCAATGTAGGAGGTAATTGCTGCACCATGGTCAAAAGAGTCTGGGTCTAATGATAATTGAACCATTGAAAAATAGTAAACCATTGTTGGAATAATCGCGATAAGCATTAATGTAACGCTCGCGAAATACTTCGCTAAAATAATTTTCAAATCAGAAATCGGTCGCGTAAATAACAACTCCATTGTGCCAGTTCTGCGTTCTTCTGCAACAGACCTCATGGTGATGGCTGGTATCAATATTAGAAAAATGATTGGTGAAGAATTGAAGAAAGGAATTAAATCTGCTTCAGTTCCTTCAAGTAAATTTGCTTCAGTTGAAGCTACCCAATGCATAATTCCAGATGCTATTAAGTATATCAGGATAAATACATATCCGATGATGGAACTTAAAAAGCTTCGAATTTCTTTGAAATATAATGCTCTCATAATCTGGTTTGAGTATTAGTCTCAAAAGTAAGATTTCTATTCGGAAAGGTCAACGTAAAATGGTGAAGTGGTTACATCATTTATTAAGATGCCAATGTTCATTAACAATAGTTGCGAAAATGAGAGTGTTGTCAACTTCAGATTCAAGTTTTATTAAGTTACCTGTAAAGTTGCTCGTGAAATTGATCTATTCGCGTTTTTGAACCTCTAATTAAACGCAGTTTTGTTGGGTTTGCTTCTTTGTGTTTTTCTGTATGATCGAGTATTTTAGCGTTATTGGAAAGTAGCCTTAGTATTTGAATTTCTTGCCCCGATTCATTTCGATTGAAATTACGCTTGTTGAAGTCTCCAAAGTAATTGTCGCGATGCAGAATCGGGTAGAGCTTCATTTTGGTTGTGTCCAATGCGAAAAGGAGGTTCTCTGGTGTGAAGCCGTGGTTTGTAAATCCTGCATAGGACCTCGCTAATTGAAATCTACTGATGTAATCAATGTCAAAGTAGTTGTGAATGTCTGCTTGATTCCCAGCTTCAATGGAAGTGTTTAATTCAAAATAAAACAATCTAATTTTATCCGAAACAGCTTCTTTTTGTAATAATGAATCAATTGTTTTTACGTTGAATTGGTTTGATGTAATTGGCGATTTCAAATCACCTAGCTCGTAATTGATTAAGCGATGTTCTTCTAAGAATTCTTGTTTTGTAGGCCTTTCGAAGTAGTAAATATGATTTTCAGAATCATTAATCTGTAATTGAATTAGCTCGTCTTCTTGAGAGATTAATTCAAGACTGTCACCAAGCATCATGATACGGTCAGCACAAGGGCCAATTCGTTCGTAAATGATGAGGTTAAAATCTTTTAATCCGTTTATGGCAATAGGCGATTTCACTTTGTAGGAAATGAATTCTTTGAATGTGTGATTTGCTGGTGTTCTGCCATGAAGCTTTATCTGAACATGGGTTTCTTTAGAATTAAGGGTGATTGTCGCGTTCTTCCACACGTTTAATTCCTGATATGTCTTGAAATCTTGTTTTTTTATTAACCTCTTCAGTTTTGAGAAATGAGCAGCATCTTTTTCTTGAAGGTTGAGTTGAAATGACTTTAGATACTGTGAATCTATGAATTCATCGTTTTGAGATTTAAAGCCATAGCTAACTTCATTTCCATACTTGGATTGAATTTTATCTTTAGAAAAAAGAATCGCCAAATACAGGCAAAATACAATACTTACTAATGAGAGTGAACCAAGAATTAGCTTTCGTTTCATAAAAAAGTCTAAAGAGACAGGATAACTAACAGCATCAAAAGAGCAGTTATGGCAAAGCCCAGAAAGAAGTTTCGTAATTTGTGTTTTTTCGAAGCTAGTGTAGCTATAAGACCTATGAATAGACAGGCTCCAATTGCCATTAGAACCATCATCGCGATTGCATCACCAATTGCGTTCAATGCATTATTCGCTAAAGTCACACTGCTAATTAGAACAACGGAAAGGGTTAAAAGAAACTTCTTCATACTATTTGTTTTTTGCATCAAATCCGTTGAAGTATGCTTTTACACTCCATGCTTCTGGTTTATTGTTAAACCAAGGTTTGATTTTAGGCCAAATAGTACCAAATTCTTCTGAATCTCGGTAATTGTTTAGGTTTTTTTGTGATTCCCAATGGCTGTATGTCATTATAATACACGGGTTGTCTATGTCTTGATATAACTTCATTCCATAGCATCCAGGAAATTCATTTACGACATTTTTGATCGTATCAAAGAAAGCTAAGAATTCAGCAATTTTATCTTCTTGAAATTCAAGTTTGACTATACGTGTTATCATGTAAAGAAAGAGTCTATGGTTTGACGTGATCCTTGAGGTGTAAATTCAATTCGCACCATGTCGTGGGTGTGTAACCCAAACAGTTGTTGTGCTCCGCCTGTACTGCCATTTGCACCGCGATTAATTGCAATTTCTAAATATCCATTTTCATTGAATATTGCGACTTTCTCACCTTGCGGTACTTCGTTATATGAACTTGAAATTACATCGATATAATAATCCTCTTTTTTGAAGTAAAGAATGAATGGAATGTCCTTGCCAAATCGAGCAAATAGAGATTTGTGAATATTTGTAATTGCATTGCCAAAATTGTCGATATGGATAATGTAACCCTTGATTAGGTTCGTTTCCATTATTGCCATTGGAGTGAATGCTTTTTTGTATCCCTCGAAAGGTGATGCAATATTTTCAATCTTGTCACCCTTTAATAGAAGTAATCCTGCTGTTAGTAGTAAGTTCTTAGTTGGGAATTGGAATAAATTTGGATTTGACAAAACATCATCAATTCTCCAAAAAGAGTCTGGTGCTTCTTCTTTCAAGAATGAACCGAAAAATCCGTTGTCATTACAGATAAAATATTGCTTTTTATAAATCAAAATTGAAGGGAAACTACCATCAGTTCCTCCAAAATTCACAATCGGTTCACTGTCAACTCCAATAATATGTACAGTCCCTTCTGGAAAGTCTTTGTAGCACGAACTTAAAAGGAAGGCAGCTTCAGAAATATCAAATGGTTTAACAGCGTGAGAGATATCAATAATATGAACATCTTTTTGAGATTTTAGGATAGTTCCCTTGAGCGAAGCCACGTAGTGGTCGTTCAATCCCATGTCAGTTGTTAACGTTATTACACTCATTGTGAATAAATCGGCACTGCAACGGCCAATTATTTTTATAAATTTGATTCAAAAATAAGAAAAAGCTTTGCTTTATTGAACCTTCTGAATTAGAAAGGATGACGAGGTTAATGTTGATAAATATATACAACTCTGCTATTGGAAAGAAAAATAGAAATTAAAGGGATTAACCCCCTAGAGATGTTTGGCGTAAATAATGTCAAATTAAAGCAAGTGAAATCCTACTTCCCTAAACTTAAGGTTGTTGCGCGCGGAAACGTCGTTAGTATTGCTGGTGATGAAGAAGTGATGGATGAATTTGAAAAGAAATTCGATTTGCTCATTCGTCATTTTCATAAATTCAATCGATTAACGGATAGAAATATCGATAATCTGATGCAAGATGATGGAGCCAAATTATTAGCTTCTGAAAAGGCTAATGGAGTTATTGTGCATGGAAATCATGGAGTGAAAATTACTGCTAGAACAATTAATCAACGAAAGTTAGTCGAGGCTGTTGATAAAAATGATATGGTATTTGCTGTTGGTCCTGCCGGTTCAGGGAAAACCTATACAGCGGTTGCGCTCGCAGTTCGAGCCCTTAAAGCTAAAGAGGTTAAACGAATTATTTTAACACGTCCCGCTGTTGAGGCAGGGGAGAATTTAGGATTTTTGCCCGGAGATTTAAAAGAAAAACTTGACCCGTATTTAATGCCTTTGTATGATGCCTTAAGAGATATGATTCCTGCAGAGAAGTTAGCCGATATGATTGAGTTTGGAGTAATTGAGATTGCACCATTGGCATTTATGAGAGGTCGTACCTTAGATAAAGCATTTGTTATTTTGGATGAAGCTCAGAATACGACTACAATGCAAATGAAGATGTTCTTGACACGGATGGGGATGACTGCAAAGTTTGCCGTTACGGGAGATATGTCTCAAGTCGACTTGCCAAATAGGCAAAAATCTGGTTTGGCTTATGCGTTGGATGTTTTGGATGGTGTAGACGGTATTGGTGTTGTTCGAATGGGAGCATCAGATGTTATGCGTCATGGACTCGTTAAAAAAATAATTACGGCTTTTGAGTCCGTGGAATCAAAAGAGGATACTCGAAAGAAAAAGGAAGGAGGGAAGTAGCACTGAATCTAAATGATTGGCTACTTTTGCACAAAAATTATAAGTTAAACGATATGAACAACGCGATTACCGATTGTAAATTCGAATTTAAAGGTCAAATTGACGAGTATAACGGAAAGGTTAGGGATGTTTATACACTGGACAATGGTTTGCTGGTAATGGTAGCGTCAGATAGAATTTCCGCTTTCGATCATATTTTACCAAAAGGAATCCCTTTCAAAGGACAAGTGTTAAATCAAGTCGCTACAATGTTCTTAAAGGCAACTGAAGATATTGTACCAAACTGGTTAATGGCGACTCCAGATCCTTCTGTGGCTGTTGGGCATGCTTGTGAGCCTATTCGGGTTGAAATGGTCATCCGTGGATATATGTCAGGCCATGCTGCCCGCGAGTATAAGGCAGGAAAAAGAATTCTTTGCGGCGTTCCGATGCCAGAGGGGATGAAAGAGAATGATAAATTTCCTACTCCAATTATTACACCGGCAACTAAGGCTGAAGAAGGACATGATGAGGATATTTCGAGAGAGGAGATTATCGCTCAAGGAATTGTACCTGAAGAAGTTTATATCAAATTAGAAGAATATACAAGAGCTTTATTCCATAGGGGGACAGAAATGGCTGCCGAACGTGGTTTAATTTTAGTAGATACGAAGTATGAGTTTGGAATGAAAGATGGTGAGATAATCTTGATAGATGAGATTCATACACCAGATTCTTCGCGTTATTTCTATGCGGATGGTTATGAGGAGCGTCAGCAAAAAAGTGAAGCTCAGAAGCAGTTATCAAAAGAGTTTGTGCGTCAATGGTTAATTGAAAATGGTTTTCAGGGGTTAGATGGTCAGACTATGCCGGTGATGCCAGATGATTTTGTTCAAGTGGTTACGGATCGTTATGTTGAACTTTATGAAGTAATTACTGGAAAGCCTTTTGAAAAATCCGATACATCAAATATAACAGAGAGAATACAGAATAATGTGGATGCGTACATTGCAGCATTATAGATGAAATGGAATACAAATAAAAAAAGCTTTGAGGTATGCTCAAGGCTTTTTTTATTTAATCAATTAATCCTTTTTCTTTTAGGTTTTGTTCCACCTTTAAGGAGAGTTTTTCTCCCCAGGCTTGTCCAATTATCATTGACTCTTTTGTCTTGTCTGGCATTTCAGCAACCAATTTTTTTTCAGGCTTTAGATTTGTAAAAAGCATTGATGTCTTTAA
Organism: Crocinitomicaceae bacterium; assembly: GCA_022447585.1. Lineage (GTDB taxonomy): Bacteria > Bacteroidota > Bacteroidia > Flavobacteriales_D > Crocinitomicaceae > UBA4466. Next base: position 11,580 of record JAKVAR010000108.1, read on the forward strand.
TGTCTTCTAGTTCTAGGTGATTGTAATAAATGGGTACTAATTCGTCATACAATTCATCCATAGCCATAGGAGTAATTTCTTTTTTGAACTCCTTCCAAACATCTTCTCCTTGATCTTGAAAAATGTTTTTAATCATAGGTAGCATTTGATCAACGTATGTCATATAAATGTCTTTTGCTCCACTAAGTTCGAACATTTTAAATATTTCTCTTCTATATTCTTCGCTCTGAGAAAAAGAAGTTGTGCTTCATTTTATGCATATAAACGCAAGCGCGATTCTTTGAATAATCGTTATAGGCTTTTTCCTAGTTTATCAGCTTCAGCTCTTGCTTTTGTCATTATGTTGTCTCCTTGCTTTTGTCCTTCGGCTTCAACTTTTTTGGCTTTCTTATCAGCTTCAGCGCGAACAGTCTTAGCAGTTTGTTCAGCAATTTTCTTCTGAATTGGATTTGATCCTGCCGCTTTAACTAATTCATTCGCTTGCTTGTCTCCTTCCGCACGAAGAACATCTGCTGCTTTTTTAGCTTCAGCTACTACTTTGTCTGCTTCTCTTTGAGCATCAGCAAGTAGTTTTTGTTTTTGCTTTTCTAATTCTGCTTTAGCATTATCAACTTGTTCTGTTATAACAGCTTGTACCGTATCTTTGATTGTTTCAGTAACAGTTGAAACGACATTATCTTTAAAGTCGCCAGTAGCCTTCAGGATCGATTCTTTAAAATCGGTTGTTATCGCTGGGTTTTTAAGGTCACCTTTCATTTTAACATTAACAGGTATGTATTCAGGAAGACCACCGATGTCTAATTTAGGTACAAGTGCATTTAATTTGCTCATTGCTTTTTCAACTTCTTTAATCATTGATGCTGGAATTTGATCCTTAGGAACATTCATCTTTAAATTGTAATCCATCTGCTGATCAAGTGTTGTGTATCCTGAAACATCCGTTCCAATTTTACCAAGCATTACATTAAATGGAGTTAAAGAAAGCTTTCCATCATTGATTTTAAACTTCGTCTTAAAGTTCTTAATTGATTGATTGGATATATTATTAAGCTTGGTTACACTTTCTAATTTTTCCAAGTTTTTGAATCCTTTAATATTGATGTTATTGGACCTTAAGTCTCCCAAGCTTGTGATACTTGATAGTATAGGTTCGAAAGAAGCAGTTAGATCAGTTGTCATTTCGAAATCAGAAGAAATTTTGCCGAAAGCATACTTCGATATTGGTGCTAGTTTTTCAACCGTCAAAAAGGTTCGAGCTAATTGGTTGATGTCAATTTCTTTTAAAGAATATCCGAAGTCCATTTTGGGTTTTGAATGATCCTGCGTATTGTATTTTCCATTCAAGCCAATTTTCCCTCCCATGGCATCCATTGTTAAGTTATTTAGACTAGCAATTTCATCTTTTAAAAGAACAGTTCCCCGTACATTCTTGACATCAATTCCATTGTATTTCGTGTTTTTTATAGCTGTATTCAATGCAAAATCTATGTTTCCAGGGATTAAAACCGGGTCTTCGTTTATTGATGTTTCCTCGGTAGCTTCAGTTGTAACTTCTTCTTGGGGAGCATGTATTAATTCGTCTAAATCTAGGTTGTCACTTTTAAACACAAAAGTACCTTTCAGTGTTTCATCTCTCAATAGATATCCGAAGTAGTTTTCAACTGCACCATTCATTTTAAAATCAGATTCACCCATTTTGGCGTCTAATTCATTCAGTGTTAACTGCTGAGGTGCGAAAGTGAATTTCACTTTATCAACATCAACCTCATTAGGGAGTGAAGGGGTTTTGTAGACGACATCTGAAAGCGCTAAATCACCCTCTGCGGTGAAGGCCTCAAAATCACTTCTTTCCAAAGCGCTCATTCTACCTTTAATGTTTACGTCAGCATCAAGAATACCATTGTATTCTTCACCTGCTTCCATTGGTACAAAATCTTTAAGTGTGGCTAAATCAATATTGGCAACTATTTTCGATTGTAAATATGGGTCAGACATCAAGTTTTTCATACTTAAACTGGCATCCATAGAATTTTTTGAGAGGTCTGCATGGAATTGCGGAACATCAACGGTCATTAAATCTAAATCAGTACCTCCTGGGAAAATCGATCCAGCTTTTAATGCGATGTTTTTAATTTGCCCAGGCAGATCTGGATAGCGGATAGAAGCATTATTCACAGTTAGGTTAAAGTCCCATCCAGGCATGTTGTTTTTGTCCAATTTACCCTTAACAAATCCTCCAAGCGCCATTTGTCCTTGTGTTAACATTTCTTCGTAACCAGAGTGATAGAATAGTGGGATTAGAGATAAAAATTCTTTAAAGGTAGCTTTTGAAGCATCTAGCTTAATGTCCATATTATCATACTCATTAAGCATTTCGTAATAGCCATCAAAGCCAAACGCTATGGCATTTAGTTTAATCTCATTTTCTTTCAGCGTAAATTTTGACGAGTTTTCTTTAGATTCCATCAATAAGTTCACAACAGCATCCGTTTTAACTTTCGATAAATAAGATAGACCGCCCATTTCGTAAGACAGTTCATCCATTGTTGTTTCAGTTTCGAAATCAATAACATCAGCAGATAGATCACCCTTACCGGAATGGTTTAAATTGATTATTTCTGCGTTCATGTCGGCACTTTTGTCGGAATACAATATTTGTCCGTTTTGAATACTATACTCATTTAGCGAAAGCTTGAAGTTTGAAGGTTCAGATATCTCTTCTTCAGTTTTTACAGAATCAGGTTTTACGATGTCGTAGTTTGCTAATCCATCCTCTAAAACTCTTACATCAAATTTTGGTTCAATGATATGAACTTCGTCGATTTCAATCTGGTCACCACCAATAACACTCCAAAATCCAACTTGAGCTTCTACTGTTCTAATGTCAGCAAGTGTAACATCTTTAAATTCATTGACACCTCTAAGTTTTGTGTCTATCAATTCGATAGTCATATTAGGGAAAGTACTTATGAATGTCAAGTCAAAATCACCAAGAGATAATTCTGCATTTAGGGTATGATTTACTTCCTCGATTACCATTTCTTTTATTTCGTCTTTAAAAAAGATAGGAACGAGTATTAATGCAATAATTATCAACAGAAGAGTGATTCCACTCCATTTAAGTACTTTTTTCAATAATTTCATTTATTCGAATTGTTATTAATCGTGGTGCGGTAAGTTACAAAATTTAACGTTCGATTTCTTTGAATCGTCTAATATTGGTTGTTAATCTGCTCTTTTTTTTATCGAATATATCCTTGAGCTGCATTTATACCTCTCTTGCTTCACTAGTGCTAGATTCAAGCTTTTGTAATTCAATGCGAAAAGACCTTTGGTTTAAAAATGTTAAAAGGAATGAAGCTTATTTAAAACTGTGTAAATTTTACTGATTATCTAATTATCTTTGCTTCACTTTTTATTGTTTAAATTATGGAGAAAATTGCTCGTCAATTATTGTCAATGCGCATGATGGCTGTTGCTATGATTGTTTTTTTAGTTGCTATTGGAGCGGCAACTTTAATTGAATCTCAATACGATATTCAAACAGCTAAAATCATGATCTACAATGCAACGTGGTTTGAGATTTTATTGGCCTTCCTTTGTGTCAACTTAATTGCGAATATTTTCAGGTACAAAATGTTTGAACGCGATAAGATTGCGATGTTGATGTTTCACTTGTCTTTTATCGTTATGATTATTGGAGCTGGGGTTACTCGTTTTATAAGCTTTGAAGGTTTGATGCTAATTAGAGAAGGAGCGCAGACAGACTTCATATATTCTTCAGATCCTCACCTTTGGATTAAAATTAATGATGGAGAATTGCAATACACTAATTCATGGAAAAAGTACATGTCGGAGCAGACGAATAACAATTTCACGTATGACATTGATTTTCCAAATCACGCAACGCCGATTAAAATAGAATACGTTGATTTCAATAAGAAAATGATTGATTCTTTAGTTGTAAATGACTCGATTCAGTCTTCATCTTTGGACATTGTAACTGGGGGCATGAATTCTAACTTCGTTTCTGAAGGAGAGTTTCTAATGCTTGGAGATGTTGCATTGTCTTTTGAGAAGAAAGATGCAATGCCAGGAATAGAAATTTTTAAGCAAGGCCCAAAGGTTTTGATGAAAACCCAATTACCAGTGCGTTATTTACCAATGGCTGAGATGCGAAAAGCGCGTCAATCTGGAGCTGATGTCCCAGATTCACTTTATACACAAGTTCCTTTGGATACCTTAGTTCCATTTCAAACTACGACTTTATATCAAGTTGGGAATGAGCAATTCGTTTTCAAAGGAATTTTGAAAAATTCTAAACGAATAAAAATGTCGTCTGGAAGCCGTAAGCGAGGCTCGGATTATTTAACACTTAAAGTATCTGATGGGGATCATGTTGAATTGGTGGAGCTAGAAGGAGGGCAAGGAGCTATTCCAGCTCACGTTGTGTTTTCTTTGAACGGATTAACCTATGAAATGGAATATGGATCTATGAAGTTACCGTTGCCTTTTGCAATTAAATGTCGTGATTTCCAATTGGATAAATACCCAGGTTCAAATTCACCATCTTCTTTTGCAAGTGAGGTTTCTATAATCGATGAAGAAAGAGGTTATACCAGAGAGCAACGAATTTTTATGAATAATGTAATGGATTATAGAGGGTATAGATTCTTCCAATCGAGTTACGATCCAGATGAAGGAGGAACTAGATTGAGTGTAAGTCATGACTGGTGGGGGACTAACATTTCTTATGTAGGATATTTGATGATGGGAATAGGTATGATTTTATCATTGTTTGCCGCAAATGGAAGGTTCAGGGAGTTAAATAGGAAGATTAAAAAGTCAAGAGCTAAACGCGAGAAAATGATTTCAATAATTGTTGCTTTGATTATGATTACTGGAGTTTCAGCTCAAGAAGGGCACGAAGGACATAATCATGCTCCGGGCGAAGGACACGATAACGAAGTTGAACAAGTTGAAGACCACACAGAACATAATCATACTTCTACAGAAGGGCATACGACGGAGCAATCAGCTCCTATTGTGCGTTACATGTCTAAAGAACATGCCGAAGAATTTGAATCTTTATTGGTTCAAGATTTTCAAGGACGTATTATTCCGATGCATACATTGGCGGATCAATTACTCAGGAAAATCTCAAGAAGCAGTACTTATGAAGATAAGAATGCGGTTCAGACAATTATGAGTATGCATATGTATCCTCAATATTGGTCTGAAATTCCAATTATTCATGTTTCTAGGAAATCCTCATTAAGAAAAGATTTGGGGATGGAGTCTAATTTAATTTCTTACCGTGATTTAACCAATGAGGAAGGAGAGTTTAAGCTATCAGTTGAATATGCCGCTGCTCACCAAATGTTAGAGTCAAAGAGAGGTGAATATGAAAAACGTTTAATTAAAATGGTAGAGCGTTATCAGGTAGTTCAGGCTATTTTTAGTTGGAGTTACATGAAAATTTTACCCTTAAAGGGAGAACCAAATAATACCTGGTTCATACCAATGAACATGGAGTTGATGCAGCAGGATTCTCTTTCTACATCACTCGCATTAAGCTATTTGACCAGTGTAGATGAAGGTGCTAAAAATGGAAGTTTCGGGAGAGCAACAGATTACTTGAATGAGCTAAAGAAGTTTCAAAAAGTAGCGGGAGCAAGCGTAATCCCATCTGAACGTCAAGTTTCCATGGAGGTGAGTTACAATAAAATGAATGTGTTTAAGAATTCTTACCGTTCATACTTGATGCTAGGCTTGATGGTGTTAATCGTATTTTTTATTAAGATTTTTGTTGCTCCAACTCAAAAATCAGAGAAGCGTTTCAAATTGATTTCACGGATACTTACTTCTTTGATCGCAGTAATTTTCGTTTATCATGGATATGGAATTTATATGAGGTGGTATATTTCTGGTCACGCACCTTGGAGTAATGGTTATGAGGCCGTTATTTTCATTGCATGGGTTTCGATGCTATTTGGTTTAATTTTCTCAAGAAAAAATGCAGCAATTATAGCAGGTACGGCAATTTTAGCTTCATTAATGATTTTCGTTACTGAGATGAATTTAATGGATCCAGAAATTACTCCTTTAGTCCCGGTGTTGAAATCATATTGGTTAATGATTCACGTGGCAATTATCACAGGGTCTTACGGTCCTTTGGGAATTGCTTGTGTACTTGGATTATTGAATCTCTTGCTATACACCTTTAGAACAAAGAAAAATGGTAAAATCATTACGATGAATATCAATGAACTTACTTATGTAACCGAAATGACCATGACTATTGGAGTCTTTATGCTTGCAATTGGAACTTTCCTTGGAGGAATTTGGGCAAATGAGTCCTGGGGTAGATATTGGGGATGGGATCCAAAAGAAACATGGGCTTTAGTAGCTGTGCTTGTATATGCGGTAATTTTACACTTGCGTTATATCCCAGGTTTAAAAGGGAAGTTTTTATTTAATGCAGTAAGTTTTTGGGGATATACCTCAATATTGTTTACCTTCTTTGGCGTAAACTTCTACTTAGTAGGATTGCACTCTTATGCGCAAGGCGAAGGATTAGCAAAAATTCCTAGTGCTTTAATTTGGACGGTCATTCTATTTGCAATTTTTACAGTTATTGCTGGTATCAGAAATCATCAATACAAAAAAGAGAAGAAAAAGGAACTAGAAGAGTTATGATTGAAAAACTAGATATTCTTGTGTTTTCCGCACATCCGGATGATGCTGAATTGGCTTGTTCAGGTACGATTATGAAGCACATAGATGCTGGATTGAAAGTTGGAATTGTTGATTTAACACAAGGTGAATTGGGTTCTCGTGGTACAATCGAAACGCGCTATTCCGAAGCAGAACAAGCTTCTAAGTTAATGGGGATTCATGCTCGTGTTAATTTGAAAATGGCAGATGGTTTCTTTGAAATTAATGAAGAAAATAAGAAGTTGATTGCTGAGCAAATCCGAAGGTATCAACCCAATATTGTTTTAGCGAATGCGTTCACGGATCGTCATCCGGATCACGGAAGAGCTGGGAAATTAGTTTCAGAAGCCTGTTTTCTTTCAGGATTAAGAATGGTTGAAACGGAATGGAAAGGAGAAAAGCAGGTTGCGCATAGACCCAAGGCAGTTTATCATTACATTCAAGATTATTACATTCAACCAGATTTTGTGGTTGATGTAACGGATTATACCGAACGTAAGATTGAAGTCATCAAAGCATTTAAGACGCAATTTTTTGATCCAGAATCAAAAGAACCTCAAACACCAATTTCAGGAGAAGACTTCTTTGATTTTGTAAAATCACGAATGATGAATTTTGGGCGGCCAGTAGGAGCTAAATATGCCGAAGGTTATACTGTTGAACGATTTCCAGGGGTGAACAATTTAATGGACTTGACTTAAAAAATAATACAATGTTTGTACAAAGAAGATATCCGCTGAAGGCAGTGTTAATATGGACGAGGAGAGAATTGATATTCTTTTTTGTTTTATCGGCAACAGTAACCGCACTTTATGAGTTGTTAGATATTATGTGGCTTCAGATACCATTAACTCCTGTAGGATTAGTTGGTACAGCGGTAGCATTCATGGTGGGGTTTCAAAATAATGCAGCGTATGATCGAATTTGGGAAGCTAGAAAAATTTGGGGAGGTGTTGTAAATACATCTAGGTCTTTAATTATAATGGTTAAGGATAGCTTTTATATACATAATACTGACAATGCAAAAGACGAATCAGAAGAGTTAAAAATATTTACGAATAGACATATCGGCTGGTTAACTGCTTTTAGATATGCTATGCGAACAAAAAAATCATGGGAAGCAACGTATGAAGCAAATCATAAGAAAGCCCAATTTAAATTCAATGTCCCTGAAGAAAAAACAACACTAGAAGAAGAGTTAAAGCCTTATTTATCCACGGAAGAATTTGATTACGTTATGTCAAAGGATAACAAACCAAATGCAATTATGAGTCTTCAATCAAGACACCTTAGAAGATTGACTGATGAGAAGAAAATTTGGGACTTTTCTTTACTAGAAATGCAAGGAATGTTGAATGAATTAACTGCTTTACAAGGGAAATCAGAGCGTATTAAGAATTTTCCTTATCCGAAACAGTATGGAAGTATCGGTTATCACTTTGTACATATTTTCATTTTCTTGTTACCAATGGCGATCATTCCTGCTTTTGCCAAAATGGGGGGAGATATTGTTGAGATAAGTAAGTTTGTTGGAACGTATTTCGTATGGTTAAATATTCCATTTACCGTAATTGTTATGTGGGTGTTTAATACAATGTTACGTATTGGATTAGCAGGTGAAAATCCTTTTGAAGGTTCACCGAATGATGTCCCGATCTCTAATATTTCACGAGGAATTACGCGTGATATACTTCAAATTATTGATGAGGATAAAGAGAATATTCCGGATCAATTCGAGAACCCAGGAAGTATACAGATGTAATTTGGGTCAAGAGTAATAGAATGCTTGATTTACTCTTCTTAGTGGAAATTTAATTTTTACGACTGAAGAAATAGGCCATAGAAAAAAATCCTAAGCGGTTAACTCAGGATTTTTTTACAATCGTCAAATTTAATTGACTACGCCCTAGTGGTTAGGATTTGCGTTTGTATTAATAATTCATATCATTTAATTCACCTTCGAGTGAATAAGAGTAGGTGAAGCTTGTTCCTCCGTTTTCAGGGTTTAACTGCACTACGTATTCTGCTTTTGCCACATCACCATTATCGGGAAACTTAATGTATGCCATACTCATTACTGGATTATCAATTTTCTTTTCAGTTTTAAGACTTTTGATTGATTCTTCAACCAATCCTCCTAATTTCGTTAAGCTAAATTGATCATTTAATTGATACATGAAATCTACGGCTTGGGTTCCTTCTGGAACTTCAAGTGAGATTTCAGAAGTTTGTTCCCAACTGCCCAGTCCATTATGCCATTCACCCATTGTAAGAGAAGCCGGATCATCAGTAACTGTAACATTTAATGATGTCCCCATAGATTCAATATTCATCACGGTTAAATTTGTATAGTAAGCATTGTCTCCAAATTCGCTTTTTAATTCTGTTTCTAATTCACCGAATCCTTTCGCATTATGTGAAACAACACCTGCTGAACCTCCGCAAGATAAAAGTGTTAGTGAGGTTAAAGCGGCAATAGTTATATTTCTTAATTTTTTCATTTGTATTGTTTTTTGGTGTTGATTTAAATGTTATTTAGTTTCAGTTTCTTCATTTCGTCCGAATAGAAAGAAGATACCTCCTCCTAAAACGATTAATAAAATTCGTATAACCCACCCCATGGTATCACCCCAAAGGTCGACCCAAGCAAGAAGTCTTACGTTGTAGTTGAAAACAGAAAGTACTATTGAGATTACTCCCATTGCGGCAAGAATTAAACCTCCTTTACCAATTTTAGATTTTAAATCATTCATAGTTTCTTTTGTTTATTTAGTTCAAACAAACATATCAATATGAATGCGTTATTTATAAAAAAAGGGAGTGTACAAATGGGGGGACAAGACGTTATCTTTCTGTTTATCAGTGTTTTTTTTGTAATGCTAATAATGAGATAAAAATTCAGGTAGGGTTTCAGAACTTGGTATGTTCAGCTTTTTCCTTACCCTATTTTTTGCTTTCTTTACACTATTAGGTTCAATATTTAACATACTTGCAATTTCTTTTTGAGTGTAACCAATTTTGATCAATGTCAGCAGCCGAATTTCGGATTTTGAAAGTTTAGCATGTTCGGTAGTTAAGTTTTTTAAAAAGTCAGTATTTAATTGACCAAACTTTGTTTTAAATTCTTCCCATTCAGTTTGGTCAGATAAAGTGTGTTCGAGCAGTTTAAAAATACCGATAATGTCTGTCTTTTCTATGGTTTGTGATTGCTCCAGTCTTTGTGCTGCAAAAGATAATTTTTCTTCGTTTTGAGCTAGTTCTAATTCTAATTTTTCCGCGGTACTTAATTTACTTCTAATTAAGCGCGCAATAAAATAGGTGAAGCCGATAAACTCGATTAGAGTTCCCGATTTAATATAAAAGAATGGATCTCCAGGTAATATTTGGAAATGTCCATCAATGAGACCTATTGCTGTGAATAATAGAAAACACAACAGTGGTATTAGATAGTACTTGAGTTCGATATGCCTTTTCTTAGCAGATAAAATTATCATTGTTAAAATGAGTAGTATCCAAGCAAAAGACAGCGTATTCTCGAAGAAATGTAACTTAGCTATTGAGGTGTTAAAGAAAATGAATTGATACAGCGTTGTTCCTCCTAAAACGCTGATTAAGAGAAACATCAAAAACTTGTAGAAGCGGGGTGCAGTGACTTTTGTTTCTAAAAAATTTGAAGTGTAAATTAATAAAGATAAAACCCAAATACGAATGGAAATAAAGACTAAATGATCAACTATATGATGTTTGAGTCCAAAGTTATACAGATGCCCCTCAAGCCCAAAATACATTATAAATGTTGAGATCATGTAGAAGATATAGTAGAAATATATTTTACGTTTTAAGAAATTCCATTGATAGACGTTAACTGCAAGTAAAAGAACAATTAAAACTAAAAAGACAATACTCCAAGAGGCATTTGAGTTAATGAATGCGCCATAGTCATTGAGATTAAGTATTTGTGGTGTAGCGTCAATTGCTCTACCATCACTATATGTTTTAATTAGATACGTAGCTTTCTCATTCGGATTTAATTTTAATTCAAAATTAGGATTTGGAAAGTTGAAACTTCTAGCATCTTTCCGTGAGAAGTCTTTGATTAGTTTAACAGCATTCAGTTTATTATTTGTAGAGTCTATTTTGTAAAACTCATAATTTCGATTGATCAGATCATGATTAATGACCATAAAATTCGCTGGAAAGGGTGAGTTTTGAACTTCTAATTTAATCCAAATATCACCTTTAAAAAAACCCAGATTTAGATCTTCGAAAGGTGCGAAATTAACCGTTTTAAATTCATTAATAGATTGTTTTGGATTTATTGCTGCTTCAAATGAATATTCTAACTGTGGCTTTGTAATGTCAGAACATGAAGAACAAATCACTAAAACAGCTAATATGAAAGTAAGGATAGTATGATACTTGGAGTACTTCAATATTGCTTCGGTTTAACAATTAACAGTTATCAATCAGCGTGAGCAAATATAGTTAATTCTTTGAGCTCAGAATTACACCTTACCCAGTATTTCTATCCCTTTGAACTGTTTTCGTATCAAGAATCCACGAAGTATTAATTCGGAGTTTAATTATTTGGGGTAAAAGAAAAGAATTTTTCCCCAAACATAAATCAATAATTACGATACCCCAAACGGAAGCAATAAACGCAACAGCTTAAATTGAAAGGGACATAATACTGCTAGATGAATTCAGTTTTTAGAATTGATTACTTTTTAGCATGTTGTTTTTTTAAAATTGACGCAATTCTATTGTTTGTGATTTCTGCTAAATTCCATAGGATGAGTTTTTCATCTGTTGTACTATAGAATTCAACTACAATGGCATCAATGTCAGAATGATACGATGCGAAGCTCTGATATCCAGGAACCCATCCTGAATGTTCAAGTTCATACATCGAATTGTAGATCAATTGCTCTTCATGTGTGAGTAAAGTACCTTTATTTAAAGCACGTAAAAATATTCCAACATCTTGAGCTGTAGCCAGCATTCCTTGATCATCTTCTTTTAGATCGTGTGCATACCCGACATGATATCCACTCATAACACGATTTAAATCAACGTCTTTATTGGAGAAGAATGTATTTTTTAAATTGAGCGGAGTTAAAATTTGTTCTTGGATGTATTGATGATGACTATAACCAACGATTTTGTCAATGAGCATTGATAGTAATAAGTAATTTGTATTGCAATATTCATACGCTTTTCCCGGCACGAAATTGGCGGGCAAATCTAATATCAGTTCCAATGATTTTTTTGCACTTTCAGGAGGGTTTTCCCAATAATTGGGCGTTTCTGTAAAGTTTGGAATCCCACTTCGGTGTTGAACCAGCATTTTAACAGAAATGTCTTCTGCATATTCAATTCTATGTTTAAGTTCTGGGAAGTAATAAGCCAAAGATTGATTAATAGATAATCCTTTATCTTTAATTAGCTTCGTAATTGCAACAGCCACATACAATTTACTAATACTTGCTATTTTGAATAGTGAATTCGGGTCTGCCTGCGTCTTTTTATCTCGGTTTTTATATCCTCCAGCATAAAATTCAGGTTCATTTCCCACTTTATCTACATAAAGAATAAGCCCATCAAAACCTTGCTCAACGGCATCGTCTACTTGTTCTTGAACGGTATTCGGCAAAGGTAGAATCCATCCTTTAACGAGCTTCCATGGAACAAACCACAGGGAGCAAATACTAACTAGTATAAAAAGTAACTTGAGTATTCGTTTTGTTCTATTCTTTTTCATTCAATTTACATCATAGTATGCGTTAAGAATAAAAGCGGCATCCTTTTCTTTGAAAAGATATAGCAAATAGCCTGTTTAAGCGCCCAATTAAAGAATATCCAATATTTTCATTGCTTTACCCCCCATTTTTATGGTATCCCCTTGTCGCTTACCGATCAAAAGTTGACCAAGTGGAGTAGTGGCCGTTATACAAAAAACATCGTAACCATTAATCTCTATCTTTCCTAAGCCAACAGAAAAGAAAAATACACCATTGCTGGTATTCACCAAGCTTCCATACTGAACACGTTTATGATCTTCTTTTGGATCAACTTTGGCAAGTGCTTCTTTCAAATTTACAATCTGAAGCAATTGGTTGGATAGTTTTTCCTGTTCCAATTGAGCCATAGCCCTTCCTGTTTCATGCTTATCACCAGCTGTGCTTTTAGATTCTGATTTTAAAGCTTTATTTAAATCATCAAAAGCAGTCTGAATTCTAGCTGTACGATTGTTAAGCTCTTTTTGAACAGCATCGTATGCGACTTGTTTACTTAACATGCTTGTTTATTGTTTTATTCCATTGTTCCAAAATCGATTGCTCGCTATACTGTAACGCCTGTTTTCGAATGTCATCTGGAGAAAATTTTTTTTGTTTTTGAATTATCATTAGCATTGCCTCCTTAAGTGATATTGGATTATTGCATTCTGTTTGATATCCTAAGTTAGAATCTAAATTATACGCAATACCAACTGGTGTTGAAATAACAGGTGTACCCGTAGCACATGCTTCTGCAAGCACGATAGAAAATGATTCATAATCAGAATTTAAAATGAATGCATCTGATTTTTGGTAGTCAGTCACAAGATCTTTCCATTGTTTTGGCCCTTCAAAACTGATGTTTTTTGATAAACCTTGTTTGTCAGTTTCATGCATCCATTCAGTGTAATCTTCATCACAGATTATAGTTACATGAAAGTTTGATACGTCTTTCAAGAGCAAATCACATGCTTCAAGGATTCCTTTCGGGTTTTTAGTTGCTCGGTCTAAGGTTGAAATATGCAGAAACTCAGTTTTTTCATTCGCGTGTTGACTTCCAATATTGAAAGATACCGTGTCAATGTGGTTTCCAATGACATTGATTTCATGGATTGGAAAATCTGCCTGAATATCTTGCTTTAAAAAATGGGATACCGCTATAATTTCATCAAAGTACTTGCGCGTATACTTTAGAATGAACTCTTGAAAACGATTCCAATTTTTTCTGACTCCTTCACGATAATACGAGCCATGTTCGACAAGAATTAATGGGCATTCAAAATTTTTCTTGGACACTACAAATTGTAATCCTTTTGGTAGTAGCACATGACCGATAATTAAATCGAAGTTATTTGTCTCTAAGAACGCAAGTTTTAACGCTTTCTTTTGCCAACGTTTTTTACTATATAAATTCTTACCTCTAGGGTGTATTACTTGCAGTTCTCGGTAACCGTACCTGTTATTTTCCTCTAAAAAAAGTTTTTTTGAAGTATCCGAAGGAATTGTGTTGATAACGGTAATGTTATGTTCCTTATTTAATAATTGGGCATGACGCACCACAAAATTTCCTAGAAAGGGTTTACTCTTTGTTGGATACCATGAACTTAGTATTAAAATTTCGCGTTTTGCCATTCAGGCCAAAATACGAAATTAAACTAAAGTCTTTTCGAAAAGGGTCTTAACTTGTTTTAAAGCGAAGTCAATTTCTTCTTTAGTTGTATAACGTGAGAAAGAAAAACGTGCATTTGGTCGAGTCATGTCAGCTTTAATTCCTTGAAGAACATGAGACCCTACTGAAGCTCCAGATGAACAAGCGGATCCACCTGAAACAGCAATTCCTTTTATGTCAAGGGTGAATAATAACATGGATGCTTTATCTGTTTTAGGAAAACAAACATTCAATACTGTATAAAGAGATTTGTCTGGTTCAATTTCACCATGAAAGTCAATATCATCATCGAAATATTCTTTCAATTCATGAATCATGTATGTTTTCAATCCTTGAACATGCTTTTTATGTTCTTCCAAATCTTCATATGCCAAATCCATTGCAGCTGCTAATCCAACAATTCCAGCAACATTTTCTGTTCCTCCTCGAAGTCCACGTTCTTGCGCTCCTCCATGAATTAAAGATTCTAAAGCCACCTTGCGGTTCACGTATAAAAAACCGGCCCCTTTTGGACCATGAAATTTATGCGCTGCGCATGTAATGAAATCGATGTCAAGCTCTTCCAAATCAAAATCATAATGCGCCATTGTCTGAACCGTATCAGAATGAAATAAAGCACCATACCTTCTGCACAAAGCACTTACTTGATGTATAGGCAGAAGTGTAGCAATTTCGTTATTTGCATGCATTAATGAAACCAACGCTTTACTGTCTTCTTGTAATAAACGCTCTAAATCTTTCAGATCTACATTTCCTTTCGAATCAACCTTTACTAGAGACAATTTTACACCATCAATGTTTTTTATGTTCACTGCTGTGTGTCCTACAGCGTGATGCTCAAGAGCAGAAGTGATTATGTGAGTCACTCCCATTTTATGAACGGAAGAATTAATAGCCATGTTGTCTGCTTCGGTTCCACCAGAGGTGAAAATAATTTCTGCAGGTTGACAATTCATATGTTTTGCAATAGAACGACGCGAAGTCTCAATTAATGCCTTTGCCTTTCGACCAAATGAATGTATCGAAGAAGGGTTACCAAAACCATCTTTTAAAACCGGAATCATAGCGTCTACAACTTCTGGTGCTATAGGTGTAGTTGCTGCGTTGTCGAGATATATTGCCATAATTGAAAATTAATGAGCGCAAATATAGTGTATTCGGAATAATTAATTGGGGAATTTGACGAATCTAATGCTTTGCCGTTCTGAACTGCCGTTTTTGAGGCATAATAATGGTTACCTTTTCAGTATTCCATCATAGTTCTGATTGGAATACATCAGTTGAATTCGTATTTGAGTCGTTTGACTCTATTTTAGTTCATTCTTTGCCCATTCTTGGGTATATTATATCCACCAATAGCTCAATCTATACTGATAGTTTTAAACATTCCGATTAGTCTAAAAGCTTAATTGTGCATCGTTCAGTAGGGGGATGCACCAGGAAAAGTGTTTTTTCTATTCGTTTATCTCTTGACTTTAATTGAAGTACAATATAAATTACGGTACGCTGTTCTGCTGTAGTCATTCCTTCGAATAACATATTTGTATGATCGTCTTGGCCTAGTACTGCCGTATATTCTTCAGGAATATCAAATCCATAAATAGAAGTTCTAGATAATGTATTTTGGATTTCTATTCTTGCATTGTTGGGTAAAGTAACAAAAAAAGTCCGCACAGGTGCGGACTTTCAAACTAGAAAACTAACTTTTGTTGCTATTTTTTGGTAGCTTCTTTCTTAAATCCAACAGTTTTGGCCTTTTTCATAATACTTTCGTTCACAGAAGAACCGAAGTCATCTAAATCTCCATTTACAGCGTCTTTCTTTTTCTCTTCAGCAATAAATGCTTCACGTTTAGCAGCTAATTCACCTATTTCTTTTTGGTATTTAATTCTATCGTTTTTGGTTTTTTCAAGTAGAGCTTGTTTTTGGGCATCAGTTTTACCTTTGAATTCTTTCGGAAGATCATCTTCAGGAATATCTTTGATTTCCTTTTCTCCTTCCTCTACGGCATCCACTAAATCCCATGATGAATTTTTATAAACTTTACCTTTGGATTTTACAATCGAACGTTCTGTTTTCACAGAAACAGATTTCATTTCTGCATTTGAATCTTGTAAGGTTTGTTGTGATTTTTTATGTCTACCAAGTGAACCATATCCATAGTAAGTTCCATTCAAAGAATCGTTATAGCTATTAATTTTGTCGTCGTATGGCGTGTCATAATGAACAATTGCTCTATCTGAATCAATGTTAAAGTAATCGCCACCGCTGCAATCTGATCCATCTTTCCAGAACTCTTTTACACCAGCGTCATAATTTCCACAATAGATCGTATTAATGAAAATCCCTTTCGTTTTCGCTCTGGCACATTCTTCTTTATAACTGATTGGCCCTTGATCAAACCCCTCATTTCCTGCAATGTAGATCATTTTTAAATCTGTAGGATCATCAGACCAAGATAGGTCATCCAAAGAACGACCAATTACGGCTCCACAAAATTCACTGCCTCCATTGGTTCTTAGAGCGAATAGTTTTTCAGATATAACGTCTAGGTCGGTAGTTAAAGGAGATACTTGCTCAATGTAATTACCTGACATCGAAAGGTTGTCATTTCCATAATGGTAAAGGCCAATTTCAATTTGAGGTGTTTGCCCTTCATAAGAAAGTGTACTTACTTCATTCACAATACTCCAAATTCTTGATTTAGCTTGATCGATTAATCCATCCATACTATTGGAGGTGTCAAACAAAATTGCTACCTGTACCTTCTTTGTGTTTTCCGGTGGAGGAGTTGGGAGGTTGTTTACTTGCGCTTGATTACACCCTATTGTAAATAAGCTAATTGCTGTAATTAAAAAAGTCTTTCTCATGTCTTTGGTTTAAAAGTCTGTACAACAAGAGAATGCTTTAGTTCAAAAAAGTAATGTGAAGAAATGTTAATGTTTTAGTTCACAATTAAAGTAACTCATATTAAACAAAACAAAACTTTAGATTCTAATGCTCCGATTCCTATCTAACGTGTCAAAAAAAATATATTCTTAATAGAACTTTTCAAACATTAAATATTTCAAGTAAAGAATTTAAAACACTTCGTATTTCCACCGCAATTATTTATTATAATTGATGTAATAGCTTCAGTAGGTTTTTTGCGTCTAATCAAATTCCACAATCGATTAGCAAAAATTAGTTGTTGACATAAATGGATTATTATGCCTTGGCTAAATTGGATTTTAATTTTAAGCGTCCTCTTTTTTTATATTGTTTTTGAGAACATATTATCTCTTTGTTGCGTCTCAGCTAAATCCATATCAAATGCCATACAACAATTTCTAACAAAAGCAACACCTTCTTCTGTAACAGTTACTTTATTATTATTAATGGTCACAAGCCCATCTTTAATCATTTCGTCTAAACGAGAAATAATTTGTTCTTGTTTTGCCTTGAATTGAGAGTCAGATTTGAACTCTGTTTCGAAGTGACACATTAAATCTAAAATATACTTTCTAATTTCTAAGTCCAATTCACTTAATATGTGCCCCCTAAAGATTGGAATAGTATCAGAGTTCACAATCTTAATGTATTCTTCAGTAGATTTTTCATTTTGTGCAAACCCAAACCAACTGTCAGAAATTGCTGACATGCCCAGTCCTAATAGGAAGTTCGTATTTTGAGTTGTATATCCCATGAAATTTCTATGTAAGTTCTTTGCTTTAAAAGCAATAGTCAAATCATCGTGATCCAAAGCAAAGTGATCCATTCCTATTTCAATGTATCCTTCTGCTTCCAACATCGCTTTAGCTTTTTCATATAAAGCACGTTTTTCTGAATCTTGAGGTAAATCAGATTCATCATAACCACGCTGTCCATTTCCTTTAATCCATGGAACGTGAGCATAGCTGTACAAGGAAATTCTATCTGGCCTTAGTTCTAAAGTCTTTTTAAAGGTATCTATTATGTCTACCATTCGTTGTTTTGGAAGACCAAAAACTAAGTCATGACTGATTGATTTATAACCGATTCCTTTCGCTTGTTCATGCACTTTTTTTACGTCTTCGAAAGGTTGAATTCTATTGATTGCTTGTTGTACGGTAGGGCTATAATCTTGAATACCAAGGCTTAGTCTTCTAAAACCAAAGTTAAATAGTTTAGCTAAATGTTCTTCAGACGTATTGTTTGGGTGAGCTTCAAAACTTAATTCTGCATGATCAGGATCAATTGAGTCTTTATCGAAAATAGCAGTAACCAATCGAATTAGATGGTCTGGCTCAAAAAACGTTGGAGTCCCCCCTCCAAAATGAAGCTCACGAATATCAGGATTGAACTTGAATTCTTTTTTATATAATTCCCACTCCTTAATTACAGCATCAATATAAGGACCTTCAACAGCATGGTTTTTTGTGATTCTTTTGTGACAACCACAAAATGTACATAAGCTTTCGCAATATGGTAGGTGTATGTAAATGCTTAAATCATTCGAATTAAATGACTCAGTGTTTGTTGAAATACTTTTTAGCCAATCTTTAAGTTGTAAAGGGTTGTGCTTCCAAAACGGAACAGTTGGATATGAAGTGTATCGAGGTCCTGGAACGTTATATTTTTCTACAATTTGCTTCACGGATGAACTTGATTTACATACGATAAATTATGTGTCAAAGATAGCGTGAATTATTGAATTTTTAATGCTTTCAAACAATAACATATTCTATTTTCGAAGAAAAAATAACCTAAGCATAACTGAAAAGTCAAACGAATATATTACATCGGAAAATTGCCAGTCTAGAAAAGATACTTTAGTTCGTTGACTATTTGCTGCTTCATTTTTTTTAGTGAAACTTGATTAATGGATGATTGTTGACAACAGTATATTTTTTTTTACGACTCCTAATAAACTTGAGTTTGATTGCAGACTCAAGTCGAAAAAAGCTATAAAAGTCAGATTAAACTGTTAAAATCAGCAAAATGTGACAAAAGTCACTATTCTTTTGGAAGTACTTGTATACCTTTGCTTCAAAGCAATTAATATGTTCGGAAAAGGATCTCGATTATACAGTATTTTTAAAATGAAATGTCCAAGATGCCATGAAGGAAATTTCTTTGTTGATAAACCCTATAAACTCAGTAGGGCAGGCGACCTACATCAGAATTGTTCAAATTGTGGATTGAAATATTCGAAAGAACCTGGGTTTTATTATGGAGCAATGTACGTCGCTTATGCTCTAGCTGTAGCACTTTTCGTTACACTTTGGGTTTCCATGAATTTGTTTTTTACCAATATTTCAGTTGGTTGGCAGATTGGAATCATTGTTTTATCTGCTATAGTTCTAACTCCTTATATGTACGCTTTATCAAAAATAATTTGGGCCAATTTATTTATTAAGTATGATAAAGACGCAAGGGGATATGGCTTGACGAAAAAGTCCACTGACTCTCTTAGCGTTTAATCATTAAACATCCGCCAGTTTGATAATCAACTTCTGTTCTAAAGTTCTGCTCAATTTTATGTTTTTCATCCCACATGATGTAATAGAATTTTGAATCTGTATTAGGCAGAATTTCTTTATTGTATGGCTTTAGCGTAAGCCAATCTATTGGATCAAATTCGATATGAAATCTTAATGCAGGATTGAATAACCAATGCGAATCTATGGTAATATGCTCATTGTTCCTAATCGAGTTCAAGTGATTTAAAACTTTATATGTTGTGGCATCATAGTACCATTCTCTAAAAATATCTTTTCTCCAAACTTGTGTAAAATGCATTATTGTCAAAACTAAAATAATGCCTGAAGAGAATGTTTTTAGGCTGTAATATTCTTTCAGGGAGATTAATCTGATGGTACTTAGAAAAACTACAATGAAAAGAGGATGATAGAAAATAGCTAATCTACCGTTTAGAAAGGGAGCATCTAAAACATAACAATGAAAAAGATTGATTAAAATAGTAGAGATAAGTAGAATGGTCGAGGCGAATATGGGGTTTTGAAACAATGCTTCGTGATTGCTTGATTTTGATATTTTTATTAAAATATAGGTGATGCTGAAAGTGATTATGGCAATGACACCAACTGCCACGGCTATCGAACTTTGTAAGAAAAGTGTTTTACTTCCGCTTAACGAATTACTCAATAAGGGAAGTAGTGTGTTCTCGATAAATCCGTCTGATTCCCAATAGATCATTTGATTTGTGGAAAGTATAATATTCAAAGGGATGAAGACAAGAGCGCCATACCCAATTATAATTATTGATTGAATAATTAAGAATTTTATTAATCTACTTCCGAATTGTCTTCTGTAAATAATAAAGCCTAAGGGAATTATTGAAAGAACTGAAAATAAAAAGTAAACTAGAGTGAAGTTCGCGTAGCTCGCGAGGCAAGCAAAAATAAGAGCTAAATGAGCAAAATTTAAGTTTTTTCGTTCAAAGAAGGCCAATAAGAAACTGATCGAAAGCGTTGATAGTGCTAAAGACATACCATATCCTCTGCAAAGACTGAAGAAATCTAGGATGTACGGATTAGCAATAAATATCGCAGTGGCTGGGATTATGAAAAATGAACTGAATCCAAAGATCAGTTTAACGATACGCCACACTCCGACTGCAAAAATTAAAAAGAATAATATATTGGGTAAACGAATTGACCAAAGGTGTATGTCGAATATATTTATGCTTACCTTAGTTAAAATTGAATTAAGTATATGATTGTTTTGATCGTGGTTAGTGTAAAAAAGCAAATCAGAGAACGAACTATCTCTTGCGCGATATAAGGTAGCAACTTCATCATGTGTTATGGGTATTTGAATAGCTTTATACAGAACCGTACAAAAAACAGCAAATAGAATTAACCCGGTAACCAGGCGATTAAATTGTGGTCTTAATAGTTTCATTCGTTGCTTGACTTAACGAATGATCTGGATAAATAGTTGAAAATATTATTAAGAAAATAAATTTTCTAGCTATTTATTTACACTAATTGCAAGTGGTTTTATCATTTAGTCATGCATCAATATAAAAGGCCAAAGAAATTGATAAAGGAGAGGATTTCACTTTTAATGATGAATTGACAAATTTTGGCCGATTATATCCGGGAAAAAATGCCAAAATATTAGAGACAAAAAAAGACGATGATCATTCATCGCCTTTTTATAGTTAAAAACGAATCTAGTTCAGCCTTCCCGGGTAAACTTTAAGTGCTTCTTCCAAGCATTTTACTGCTTTCTTTAGCGAGTCTTGGTTTAATACATAGGCTAAACGTGCTTCTTGTTGACCTAATCCTTCTGAAGAATAGAACCCGCTGGCAGGTGCCATCATCACAGTTGCTCCTTCATACTCGAACTCTTCTAGCAACCATTGACAGAATTTTTCAGCGCTATCAACAGGGAATTTAGCTACACAGTAGAAAGCTCCACTTGGTTTAGGGCAAAACACACCAGGAATATTGTTTAGTCCTTCTACAGTTATATTTCTTCGTTGTACATATTCTGAAACGACAGCGTCAAAGTATGATTTTGGAGTTGAAAGTGCTGCTTCAGAGGCAATCTGATCTATTGTTGGAGGAGAAAGTCTCGCTTGACCAAACTTAAGTGCTGCTGCCATGACTTCTTTGTTTTTTGAAACGATCGCACCAATTCTGGCTCCGCACATTGAGTAGCGCTTAGAGACAGAATCAATCATAATTACGTTTTTATCAATTCCATCTAAATTCATTACAGACATTGGGGTTGCACCGTCGTAGCAGAATTCTCTATATACTTCGTCTGCAAATAAGAATAAGTCATGCTTCTTGACGATATCTCTTAGTTGTTCTAATTCTTCTTTTGAATATAGGTAACCTGTAGGATTTCCAGGGTTACAAATTACAATTGCCTTTGTTTTTGAAGTGATCTTCTTTTCAATCTCTTCAACTGGAGGTAAAGCAAACCCATTTTCAATATTCGCTGTTACTGGAACTACGTTTAATCCTGCGGCCACTGCAAAACCATTGTAGTTCGCGTAAAATGGCTCTGGAATAATTACTTCGTCCTCAGGGTCACACGTTGACATGAAACCAAAAGTTAAAGCTTCTGACCCCCCTGTTGTAATTAATATATTATCGGGCGCGACATCAATATTTACGGATTTGTAATAAGCAGACAGTTTCTCTCTATACGACTGAAAACCTGCAGAGTGACTATATTCAATCACTTGTCTATCCATGTTTTTTATCGCATTTAATGCTACTTCTGGAGTTTCAATGTCCGGTTGACCAATGTTTAAATGAAAAACAGTTTTTCCACTTGCTTTTGCTTTTTCTGCATAAGGAACCAACTTGCGAATTGGAGACTCAGGCATAGTAACAGCTTTATTTGATATAATAGGCATACAAAAAAAATTTGGACAAAAATAAATAGAAACTTCAACAAAGAATCCATTCAATAAGATTTTGTTTCTTTATATCGTGAAATGGTCTTGGATTCTCATATTTGGAATATTCTTTTCTTGTCATCAAAATGATCAAGTAGCAGATAGTATAGAGTTTATTGAAGATACAGTGCCATCAGTTATCAAATTTGATTCCACGCTATTAATTCAAGTTGAACAAGCGATGAGAGAAATTGGTTTGATTGATTTGTTATTAGTTGATAGTACAATTCAGATTGATTTGAAATATGCCACTACAAATAACTTTATGGCTACGCAATTATACGACACCTTATCGAGGTTATTTTTGCAGAAAGATGTTGCCATAAGATTATCCAAATCACAGAAGTTCTTAGATTCTATTCATCCCGGATATTCTCTACTGGTTTATGATGGTGCCCGTCCTCGTGCTGTGCAGCAGGAAATGTGGGATGCGCTGGATTCTATTCCAATTTATAGAAGAGGGAAGTATGTCTCAAACCCAAGAAACGGAAGTGTTCATAATTTTGGAGCTGCTGTAGATTTGACTATTGTCGATTCTTTTGGAATCGAATTAGATATGGGAGCTGGTTACGATGATTTTAGAGAGATTGCATCCCCAAAAAACGAAGCACGTTTTCTTAAAAGCGGAGAGTTGACGTCAGATCAATACAACAATAGGAAACTATTACGCAGAGTGATGAGGTATTCTAAATTCTATAACATCCCAAGTGAATGGTGGCATTTTAATGCTTGCTCAAGAATTTCAGCTTCACACAGGTATCAATTGCTATTATCTGAATCAGGTTCTTCTATTTGGTTTAAAATTCCATTTAAGAGGGATTCCATCTCAGGTTCCGAAATAAATCCAGGCCAAGATTCCACAACTTTATTTTGAAAATCCATAAATAGAAAAGTGGGGTAGGTGGGTTGCTTTCCACCAAGGAAATGAGAGATTAATTCGTGTACTCCTTGATTTAAACCTGTTTGCTGATAGGAATACGATTTCCCATTAAATACTATGGGGTCTGCATGTTTTTCACGAAGCTTAAAAAATCGAACTTGATCAGAATTGAATGAACCTAAATATTTTTTTTGCTCTATCTTAGTTTCGTTAACACGACAGATGTTGCACCAGTCAGCGCTTATCATTACAACATTAATTTGACTTTTGGAGTCTTTTAATCCTTCAATAGGTTCTAACGAGAATTGACTTAATGAAACAGTTCCAAGACACATTAATAACAGAGCGACCACAAATTTCATTTATTTCTTCTTTTTTCCTTCGATATTATATCTTACTCCTAAGAATCCTTTGATTCCTTGATTAGGCGCATATACGTATGATGGATCAAACGTTAAGCCATAAGGATTGTCTGCAGTGGCAATTGCATTTCCTCCAGCATCAAATTGAACATCTTTATCAAATGGATCTTCACTTCTTGCAATCATAAAAGGAGTGTTTTTATTTGGTGTCCAATTCAATAGATTTTTTACACCACCGTATATCTCCCAGTTTTTAATTCCCCTATAAGTTAATTGAATGTTCTGAATACTCCACCACGGAGAATATTCAGCTCTAGGATCCAATTCATTTAATAATGGCAGCCTCATTGGACTATATACATTTCCAGTATAATCAATACTCAGATTTGATTTTGGAATAGCATAAGATACCCCCCAAGTTCCCGTGAAATTTTCTGTCAATATTTGCTGTTCTTTTACACCTTCTTCATATGTTGCGATGTCCATATATGTTGCCCCGGCTTGAATGGATAAATTCCGAATTACCTTCGCTGTAACATTTAGACTTAATCCTTGACTTATTGCATGAGACGATAGGTTTTCATAGAAGATAAAATTTGGATCAGTATCATAATCAGCAATAATTCTATTCGTAAAATACGTGTAGAAAGCCGTAAAGTCGATGTTTAGGTATTTATTCTTTTTGGTAATAAAGGACTTATTGAAGTTAATGTTTCCATTATACGATTGCTCCGGATTGATATCGCTTGCAATAACAACGTCTCGACCTCCTGTTAATGCCGCATGATCTTCTGTAAAAATATTAACTACTCTATATCCGGTTCCAGTGTTTACTCTGAAAATAGTACTTGGGTTAATCATCCATTTATAGCCTAAACGAGGTGTAAAGATTGAGCCATGATCTGAGTTATGATCATAACGCATTCCGAGCAGAAGTTTATGCTTTTTATTGAATTTAATCTCGTCTTGAATAAAGAATCCTGGTAACCACGATTTCGAAGGCATGTTTTTAGGGGCTAAAGAGTCTGCGCTTTGAGTTGCAGGAGTGTCATCGTCATATTGAGTATACCTGATAGCACTACCTAAAATTATGTCATGTCGACCAATTTTTTTGTCCCAATGCAATTGACCGAAACCTATAATTTGCTTGGCCATAAAAGCGGTGTTGCCGTAATAACTATTTTGATTATGGTGATTGAAAGAGCCCGAAACGAATATTTTTTCCTTCATGGGTAATTGATAATTCAATAAAAGTTCATAGCGCGTAGTATAAATGCTTTCACCATAAAGACTATCACCTCCTCGGTATTGGTTATTCCAATCCATTTCTCCTCCCCAACGATCTTCATATAGGTATCTCCCAGCTATAGAGAACAAGCGATAATTTTTCCGCTTAAAATTCCACTTTTGAAATACAGAAATACGATCTTGTAAAGTTACATCCGTAAACCCATCTTGGTTATCATCCCTCTTGAAGTCATATTTGAAATAGTTAATTCCAGTTAAAACTGAAGATTTTTTTCCAACGTTTAGTTTGATGCCTAGGTCAGTATTTGTTTCTAAGAAAGATGTTGTGAAAACATCAGCTGAAAATAGACTTGCATTTTCTGGCTTTTTGGTAATTACATTGATGATACCACCAATTGCTTCACTTCCATATAACGTGGAGGCTGGGCCTTTAACAATTTCAATACGTTCTACGAGTGAATTAGGGATTCCAGTTAACCCGTATACCGTAGAAAGACTACTTACAATTGGCATTCCGTCAATGAGTACCATTGTGTAGGGGCCTTCTAAACCATTGATGTGAATATCTCCTGTATTGCAAATATTACAATTTAGTTGAGGTCTAACGCCATTCACATTTCCAATAGATTCATACACGGAAGGGGTTGGATTCTTTTTAAAGAATTTAGACGAATAAACTTCAATGTTTACAGTGCTTTCTTTCTTAGAAACTTCTTTCAAAGTTCCACTGACAACAACTTCTTCAACATCTTGAAGCTCTTTTTCCAATTCTATAGAAAGCTCCCTAATTGGTGTCTTTATTTTTTCAGTTTTGATTGCATAGCCAAAAGCAAAAAACTCAATTTCATGTTCACCGTTTGGAACAGAATCTAACGTGAATTCACCTGCTAAGTTTGTTAAGGTGTTCATGTTTAAAGCCTTAATTTTTACCTTAACGTATGGTACACCTTCTGATGCATAATTTACGGTTCCTTGAATTTTGGATTGGCCTATCAGGGCGTTTGTCAGAATTAGAGAGAAAAAGAAAGCCAGAGCTCTTGTCATATTTTTTTATTTGCAAAACTATAAAAGTTAGACTTGTCTAACAAACTATTTTAGATTTATTTTATACATTTGAAATATGTTATCATTCACAGAAGAGAATTACCTGAAAGCATTGATTCAATTAACCGTTTTTGAAGAAATGCATGAAGTAGGTGTTAATAAATTGGCATCTTGTTTAGAAGTGAAGCCGGCTACAGCAAGTGATATGGTTCGCAAACTTAAAGGGAAGTCTTTAGTCAATTATGAAAAATACGGGAAGGTTTCATTAACAGCTGTTGGTCGGAAATCTGGTATGCTGGTTATTCGTAGACATAGATTATGGGAAACGTTTCTTCAAGAGAAGTTGGGCTTTTCTTGGGATGAAGTGCATGAGTTAGCTGAGCAATTGGAGCATATTCATTCCAAAAAATTAATTGATAGATTGGACCAATTCCTTGATTTTCCTGAGTTCGACCCTCATGGAGATGCAATCCCTAATGCAGCGGGTGAAATCATTTTACCATATAGAAAGACATTAACAGAAGTAAAAGAAGGGGAGTTAGTTAAGATTATTGCTGTGAAAGAAGATTCTAGTGAATTTCTTCAGTATGTTGATAAGATCGGGTTAATGATTGGGGATGCAATCTTAATTGAAAGTAAAGAAGAGTTTGACTCCTTAACTACCATAAATAATAAGGGGAAACAACATGTTGTCTCCCCTAAATTCACGGACAATATATTTGTCGTATGCTCTAAATGTTTAAAGTCTAAGGACTGTATATGTAGTCTTTAGTTTTTTAGAATAGTTTTAATTCTTTTATCTCCATTTTCATTCGTGATTTGAATAATGTAATGTCCTGATTTTTCCTTTGACAAATCTAAATCAATATTCTTTTCGAAATTTGTTGATTCAATAATTTTACCTCTAGAATCCAATAGAACTAAGTAATTAACTCCCATTGAAGATGTGTTAATAGTGAAGTTTTCTGAAGTTGGATTGGGAAAAACTTCGTAATATGCTTCGTTGTTATTCGGAAGCCCTGCTGTTGCATTTGGATCATAAGCAATTGTTCCCGTTTTATTAATAATCCAGTTTTCAGGATCAAATTCGATAATATTTGTCGTATTTCCCATATTGGGTATTGTGAACACGTCATTTACGCCAATAATATCAAAACGAATCGTTGTGTCAGCCATTCCACTTCTGGAAAATTTAACGTCAATAGGATTTGTAAATGCGGGAGTTGTGCTTGAAGTTGTATGCTTAATATTCAGCAAAAGATCATTGCCTGAAGTGTTCCATGTTGCCGAATAAGTTGGATATCCTTCTCCAAAATACCATTCATTGAACGCATCGTAAAAGCTAACTCCGACTTCAGCCTGGAAATAATCTCTAATGTCTACACCTAAAGCTGTACCGTCTTTAAAATCTTCTTGAATCTTTTGGAGAGCATTGAAGAATGCGACATCATCATTCATAATGTATCTAAATGTATGTACAATTGCAGCACCTTTATCATAGGTTAATCTTCCACTGAAGATTCTGTTTTCATTTAAACTGTCTTCAACCCAAACAGAACCACTTGGAACAGACATCACGTTATCATGAACATCTTCCATATGCTGGTCTTTTTCGTTTGGATATAAATTTTCCAGCATTAAGTATTCACTATATGATGCAAATCCTTAATTCACCCAAATGTCAGCCCAAGAAGCACAAGTAACATTATTTCCCCACCATTGGTGGCCAAGTTCATGGGCTGTTAAACTTTTAGCAAACCAGCCTTGAGTTGTCATTGTTTGGTGCTCCATACCTCCAGAAAGAGGAGCCATGCAGTGCCCGTATTTTTCATCTTCAAAGGGATATGGTCCATATAGTTCTGCAAATAACTCCATGAAATCAACGGTTTCATCAATGTCATTTTGAAAGTTATTTAAAGTTGCAGGATTATCATAGATGTAATTTTGAATTAGAATTGGACTAGCTGCTCCAGTCGGGTTAGCATACACGTTATACTCAACGTATTGAGCAACTGCTACAGAAACTAAATAATAATCAATAGGATGTCTGTGTTTCCATTCGTAGCGCGTTAAACTATTGCCTAAATCAACTACGTTCTCAAGAACTCCATTAGACCCTGCTTTACACGTACTAGGGACAGTGATTTTAATGCCAACACTATCAGCTTTGTCTGTTAAAGATTGTTTACATGGCCACCATTCATAAGCCGAAAAAGGTTCAGATAAAGACCAGGTAACTTGATTACCCCAGGAAGGAGATGAGCCGTTAGTCATTCCCGCGCCACCCAAAGGGTTTGTTGCACCATTCGGAGGGATTCCGTCATAGTCCACTGCAATTGCAAATGATTGACCGGTTGTTAAGTTAACAGGGACTTTAATATATTAACCAACACGATTGTATGGGATCGTTGTTCCATTTAGTCGAATATCAGATACATTGAATGTACTGAATAACTCGAATAGAACACTGTCTAATAATTCATTCGCTGTTCCATGAATTTCTCCAGTTCCAGCTACATCCGTCGAAAGGTTGTCCATTGCGATGTCTAAATCGTAGTAATGCACATCGTATTTTTCCGTTTCGGCAATTTGAGCAACCGTTAAGGCATTACTTTTTAATTGATTCACGCTAAATGAATTTCTTTTGTGACAAGTTACCAAAGTTTCATTTTGGGCAAAAGCAGAGAGGCCTGCCACTATGGCAAGAAGTGTAAATAAGTTTGTCATAAGTATATAGTTCTAGCTTGAGCCTTAAAAGTAGGGATTTTAAAATGAACATTACCGTTCTTAAATCTGAACGGTAATAGTCGGAAAGTAAAGGGCAGAAGTAATTGATTATGTTAACGGATTCCTAATTTATTCAAGATATTTATGAAATGGAATCCGCGTGGTACAAACCCTTGGCCATAAAAGAACTTATGCGCTTTGAAATTATCGGAGTAGGAGTCCAATGCGAGCATGTTGCAATTCTGATTTTTTGCTTTCTCTTGCATATATTCGAATAGTTTTTTTCCTGCCCCTTTTGATCTATGTTTTTTTGAGACTACCACATTATCCAGTTCCAAATAACGACCGCACCAAAGCTTAGTTCCTATCCAAAATCCTGTCAAACCAAGACAATTTTCTCCATCATAAATGACTACTTGACCATAGTTGTGTGGAATCATTTCATCCAACTCATTACTATATTCGTCCATCGTTAATTCTGGATAGACTTCAGTTAGTAGGTCATAATTGGCCAACATCTCATTTTTTGATTTTAGTTCTCTTATTTCCATTACTTGTTCAGAATTAATTCTTGGTAAAATAATTTGTAAATCCTTCTGTATTCATCATTCCAAGAACTTGATTTTTTGAAGCCATGTGCCTCAACTGGGAACACAGCAAGCTCCCAATCTGTTTTTTCTAATTCAATAAAACGTTGAGATAAACGAACAACATCTTGAAATTGGACATTGTCATCCACCATTCCATGCAACATTAATAATTTGTCTTCTAAATTTTCTGCAAAGTAAATAGGTGAACTTTTTTTGTATGCTTTTGGGTCTAATCCTGGGTAGTTTAAAATGTTACTTGTGTATTCATGGTTGTAATGCGCCCAATCAGTTACAGATCTAATTGCAGCACCTGCTTTAAACTCTCCGGGTTCAGTCAATAAAGCCATTAGTGTAATGAAACCACCATAAGAGCCCCCATAAATACCAACTCTTTCTGAATCTACTCCTAATGAATCAACCAAGAATTTTTTACCATCGATATGATCAGATAAATCTAGTCCCCCCATGTGGCGATAAATTCCCGTACGATGATCTCTGCCGTATCCTTTTGAAGCTCTGTAGTCAATATCTAATACGGTAAATCCATTGTCTCTAAGTAGGTTGTGAAACATGTATTCTCTATAATAACCACTCCAGAAGTTGTGGGCATTTTGAAGATAACCAGCACCATGAACGAATATTATTGCTGCTCCATTGTTTTTTTTAGCATCAGGGGAGTATACTCTTGCATAAATATCGTGCCCATCAGTCGCTTTGAATGTTGTTACCTCAGGTGCAAACCATTCGTATTGATTAAACTCTGTTGAAGTTGAGTTCGTAATTTGATTCAATTTTGTATTTGCTTTATTTGGACATATATAGAGTTCCCAAGGTTTGTTTTTGTATGAGTAACGAACGGCTAATGACTTTTCATCTGGAGATACACTTACTTCATAATTACCATCGTTTTCAAGTATAGGTATAAGTTCATTATTACTAAGGTTTAGGTGATAAAATCCTCGATTTCCTGGATGTATTTTATTTGCATGAATGAAAAACTTAGTTCCATTTGAATTCAATTGTGCTTGATGTACTTCCCATTTACCTGAGCTCAGTTGAGTCTTCTTTTTAGATGATGTATTCAATGTGTATAGATGAGAATATCCTGTTTCTTCAGATTGAAAATAGATAGTTTCATTATCCTTCAGCCAACCTAAAGTTCCTTGCACCATATTCCAGTTTGATATTCCAGGTCCTCCTATCCATGCTTCATCATGCTGATGTTCTAGTGTTGTCACTTGGCCATTTTCAAAATCAATTGAAACTATCCAACGGTCCTTATTGTCATAGCTTCTGATATCCATTGCATTGTGCATACCATTCTCAGAGAATTGAATCTCATGCATAATAATATTGCGGTTATCGTCATATTCTCCTTTTATGCCATATTCGCTTAAATAAGCTGGTTTCTTTTTGATGTTTTTTAAAGAAGAAAAATCAATGTAATACACACTGTCATTTTCAAGATTGTAAACACCAAATTTATGGTTTGGATCTTGGTCTGAAACTTTAGAACGGGCATTTTTAGTGTATGAATGTCCATCTGAAGAGATATGATGTTCTACATGTGTTTTCGGAAGTTCAGGGTATTCATTAGTTCTAAATAGGATGAATTGTCCATCAGAAGTTCCTTGTATATTACTAACCGATCCTTTTGGGTAATAAATCGTTTTTGACCCTTTTTGAGGAGTTGATTCTTTTTTTGACCATTGATTTTTTTCTTCTTGGTCTCTATGAAATTGAAATAAAGATAATTCTTCGCTCTCCATTAGGGTGATATCTTCATTTGTAGTTGTTTTTTTATTGCCTTTTATGAATTCTACAATCTGTGAGATAGCTCCTGTTGATTTATAGTATTTGTAAAAACCCGAGTTGATTTGAAAGTATACTATTTCTTCAAATTCCTGAACGTTGCTGACCTTTGTGTGGAAAGAAATCAATTCTTTTTTAGAACCCGTTTTTTTACTGTAACACATGAGCTTTCCGTCTTCTGAAAAGTATTCAGATTCTGAATAGGTCTGATTTTCGTCATAGAATTCGGATTTAATTTTAGAATTTTCCCCAGACTTTAAATTATATGCGTATTCTGAATCTCCTGGATTGTTTTCAGGATTCCAGTAAAACAAAATGTTTTCTCCTTTTTGATCCCAGCGTATGTTTGAAGGTTGATGGCCAATGAATTTATCACCTTTCATAATTTCTCTTAATTCTAATTTTGAGTTGTTTTCGATTGTTTGAGCTTTTGAAAACGAAGCAGTAAAGAGTATGATCGGGACGATGTATTTATTCATTCCAAGTTAGTTTTGTTATCAATTTTAGGCAATGAAGATAATCAAAGTGAAGTGAAATTTCACTCTTCAAAACATATATGGGCTTAACTAGTTAAAAAATAATAAGTAAAGGAGAGAAATTAATGAATTTAGTCTTATCTTTGCGCACCCGTCTCGGGAAGGCGGAATTTAAATAATTTATAAATCAGGGTTTTGTACCCTATATTGTAAAACACTATGGCAACTAAAATTAGATTGCAAAGACACGGTAAAAAAGGAAAAGCATTTTACCACATCGTAGCTGCAGATAGCAGAGCGAAAAGAGATGGACGTTTCATTGAGAAATTAGGAACTTATAATCCAAATACGAATCCAGCTACTATTGAAATGAATTTCGATAGAACGTTACACTGGGTTCAAGTTGGTGCTGAAATGACTGATACTGCTCGTGCATTATTATCTTATAAAGGAGTTCTTTACAAGAACCACTTAATTAAAGGGATTGCTAAAGGTGCATTAAATGAAGCTCAAGTAGAAGAGAAATTTGCTAAGTGGGTAGAAGAGAAAGCAGCTAAAATTGACGCTAAAGCATCAGGCTTATCCAAAGCAGCTGATAAGGCAGCAGCAGACAGATTAAAGGCTGAGGCAGAAGTTTCTGCAGCAAGAGCTAAAGAAATTGAAGCTAAAAATACGCCAGAAGTTGAAGAAACTCCTGCAGAGGAAGCGGCTACTGAAGAAGCTCCTTCAGCAGATGAGGCAACTCCAGAGGCTCCTGCGGATGAAGCTCCAGCTGCTGAGTAATTAAATTGTAGTAAATGATTAAAGCAGATTGCTTTCATTTAGGATATATAGCGAAACTTCACGGATTTAAAGGTGAAGTTTCGCTGTTTTTGGATGTTACTAATCCAAATGATTATGCATCGCTGGATGCTATATTTATCGACTTAGGAGATAATCTTACGCCATTTTTTATCGAATCTATCAAGCTTAAAAACAAAGGTTTTGCTGCTGTGAAACTGGAGGGAGTTAAGGATGAGGTTAGCGCCAAGAAATTACTTCGAAAAAATGTTTATCTACCGGCTCAAATTTTACCAGAATTAGAAGGGGTTCACTTCTACGACCATGAGGTTATTGGGTTTAAGGTAATTGATGAGGTACATGGTGAGATTGGTGAGCTAGCTATGGTAATTGACTTAAAGGTTAATCCGTTGCTGCAAATTATGAAGGGAGAGAAAGAAATTCTGGTTCCATTGATAGAAGGGCTTGTGCAAAAAGTGGATAGAAAGAATGAAGCGCTGCATATTAAAGCACCAGATGGTCTGGTAGAGCTTTACCTTGGATAATGTCCATTTTTAAATTCAAATACTTTGATCTAAAACAGAATGATTCTCCAATGAAAGTTGGTACGGATGCTATGCTGTTGGGAGCATTTTCAGATGTAGATTTGAAAACGAAAGGTTTAGATGTTGGCTCGGGTACAGGAGTGTTGTCGCTTATGTGCGCCCAGCGCAATTCGAATTTATTAATTACGGCAATTGAGATAGATGAGTTGGCCTGCAAGGAGGCGAAAGAAAATTTTCAATCATCATCGTTTGCGGACCAATTAAGTATAATTAATTCTGATTTTTTGCAATTTGATACAGCAGATCAATTTGATTTTATTATTTCCAATCCACCTTATTATCAGTCCCGATTGGAAAATATTGATAAAAGAAAATCAAATGCTAGACACGAGATTAGTTTACCTAAGGCTAAATTCGTAAATAAGGTTGCTGACTATTTAACTGAGGATGGTGAGTTCTGGTTTATTGTTCCTTTTGAAGACTCAAAAGGATGGGAGCATGAATTAAGTCATGCCGGATTGTTTCTTAATCAAAGAATTGATGTTTACGGTAAGGAGGGAGGTCCGTTTGTACGCTCAATTTGCAGAGCTTCACGAATTCAATCTAAGGTTGTGGTTGATGAGTTTACAATTCGAAAAAGTGACTTCTCCTATACTGAGGAATACATTGAGTTAACAAAAGAGTTTCATTTTAAATCACTCAAATAGAAAGAGGCCTAATCGGCCCCTTTAATTAACTCAATAAGTTCTTTTTGTATAGAGTCTCCTTTGTCTTTGTTGTACCAAATCTGTAGTTCTGCTTTTTGCTCTTCAAATGTTTTAGTTGAATTTTTGAGTTCCATAACTAGTGCTTGTGGTTCCGAAGGTCTTGGTCCCCAGATAAATAAATCGTTATCTTGTTTATCTCTTGCAATCAGTTTTGGAATGGCTCTTCCGCCATTTGTTAGATACGAGTCAATCATATTATTATCACCATCTCTGTGAATGACTTCTAGTTCTATTTTTTCTCCATGCTCAGCCATTTTTTGGATGAAAGGTGTTAAATGAGCTGCATCACCACACCAAGGTTCAGTAATTAAGTACCATTTTTGTGGTGACTTAATGTTGTCTATAGCTTCTTTCGCTTTGTTTGTTAATTCTGCTTTTTTTAACCAGCGATTTGATCGTGAGTTATTTAATTTGACGTATTCGAGGTAAGCAGGATCGTCATATGGTGCTGAAGTGTTTCTTCCTTTGAGAATATCTTCAAATTTTGCGTTATATTCGTTCCAATTCATAATACTATAATAGACGTATTTAACTTTTTTACCTTACAAAGGTCAGAAGAATTGTTTTAAGTTCTGCGATATTTATCACATTGCAAAAAAAAGCTCCTCAATAAGGAGCTTTTCTAAAAAGTTACTTCTTAATATATTGAAGGATATATAGATGGGTCAGATTCATGCATGATTTCGTATGCTTTTTCAACGATGTCTTCAACGTTTGGCTTGGAGAAGTAATCTCCATCGGAACCATAAGCTGGGCGGTGGTCTTTAGAGCTCATTGTTTCAGGAG
Organism: Crocinitomicaceae bacterium; assembly: GCA_022447585.1. Lineage (GTDB taxonomy): Bacteria > Bacteroidota > Bacteroidia > Flavobacteriales_D > Crocinitomicaceae > UBA4466. Next base: position 46,161 of record JAKVAR010000108.1, read on the forward strand.
CAGAGTCTAAATGGTAGTAAGCTTTTTGTGCGACTAGAATTTGATCTAGCATATATGCTGTAGCTCCACTGCTTACATCTTCATCAACGATAAGTAATCTGTTCGTTTTTTTAAGAGAATCAGAGATGATGTGTTTGACGTCAAAAGGAAGTAAAGTTTGAACATCAATTAGTTCAACTGAAATATCAAGTTCAGCCAATTGATTAGCTGCAATTTCACACAGGTTGAACGTTGAGCCATAAGAAACAATTGTTATGTCTGTTCCTTCTTTGACTATTTCAGGAATGCCTAATGGTTCTCTAAATTCACCGATGTTATTAGGTAAGCGTTCTTTAGTTCTGTATCCATTCAATGGTTCCACAACTAATGCAGGCTCATCTGCAGCAAGTAATGTGTTGTAGAATCCGGCTGCTTTTGTCATGTTTCTGGGAACACAAACGTGCATGCCACGAATTGAATTAACGATCATTCCCATTGGTGAGCCACTATGCCATATCCCTTCAAGTCTGTGTCCGCGAGTGCTAATGATTAGCGGTGCTTTTTGACCTCCTTTTGTTCTATATTGAACAGTAGATAAGTCGTCTGACATTACCTGGATGGCGTAAAGTAAATAATCCAAGTATTGAATTTCAGCAATTGGTCTAAGACCTCTCATTGCCATACCAATACCTTGACCAATAATTGTACATTCTCTAATTCCGGTATCAGAAACTCGGTCAATTCCAAACTGCTCCTGCATGCCTTCTAGCGTTTGATTTACGCCTCCAATTTTTCCAGCATCTTCTCCAAAGACAAGAACTTCTGGGTTATTTTTTAAGATTTGCTCATAGTTGTTTTTAAGGATAATGCGTCCGTCTTCCATTTTTACTTCGTTATCATAAGTAACTGGTACCGGCGTTATATTCATTGCAGAGGTTTCTGATTCTGAATGCAAGTGTGAACTATAGCGGTTGAAGTTAGAGTTAATTTGATTTTGAATCCAAGAAGAAAGCGCAGTTTTTGAACTTAGATTCTCTTCTCGTACCATACGCAGTACCTTTCTCGAAGCGACCATTATATCCCGTCGAATTGGGTCCATTGCTTGCTCTAAATCTTCAGCGATTTTATTAATAAATACACCATTCGAACTTTGAGAACCAACCGCTTTTATTAATGAAATACAATGCTTTAGATCTACTTTAACTGCATCAGTGAAGTTTTTCCAAGCCGTATTTTTCTGATCTCTAACAGATTTTTTTGCGGCTTTGTGAATCGATTCTAACTCTTCTTCCGTTGCAATTGAAAGGCCATCAGTATTGAAGTTTAGAATCCATTCTTTGAATTTTACAATACAATCGAAATCCATTTCCCATTGCATTCTTGCTTCATCTTTGTAACGTTCATGAGAACCACTTGTTGAGTGGCCTTGTGGCTGGCTCACTTCTTTTACATGTACTAAAACTGGTATGTGTTCTTCTCTAGCAAGTTTAACTGCTTTTTCGTAAGTCAAACATAAGTCTGCATAATCCCAACCTTTAGTAACGAAGATCTCATAACCTGGCTTGTCCTTAGTGCGTTGCATTCCTGCTAGCGCTTCTGAGATGCTATCTTTTGTCGTTTGGTGTTCTCTTGCTACAGAAATCCCGTAACCGTCGTCCCAAACAGACATTACCATTGGTACTTGAAGTACTCCAGCTGCATTTATTGTTTCCCAGAACGGACCTTCTGAAGTTGATGCGTCACCAATAGTTCCAAAGGCAACTTCATTTCCTCCATTCGTGAATTTTTTGAATTCTTCTAATTCAGCTAACGTAGGATTGTTTCTGTAAATCTTTGATGCTTGTGCTAATCCAAGCAGTCTTGGCATTTGACCGGCAGTAGGAGAGATATCCGCAGAACTGTTTTTCTGTTCCATCAAGTTTTTCCAGTTTCCGTGGTCATCCAAATTTCTTGTTGCGAAATGACCTCCCATTTGCCTACCAGCAGATTGTGGTTCCTGTTCAACATCTGTATGAGCATATAACCCGGCGAAGTATTGTTGAACATTTAATTGTCCAATGGCCATCATGATGGTTTGGTCTCTGTAGTATCCGGATCTGAAATCTCCGTTTTGAAATTGTTTTGCTAAAGCGATTTGGGCAAGCTCTTTACCATCTCCGAAAATCCCAAACTTAGCCTTACCGGTAAGAACTTCTCTTCTTCCTAATAAAGATGTTTCCCTAGAAATACATGCTAATTTATAATCTTCAATAACTTCATTTTTGAATGATTCGAAATCAACTGATTCTAGTGTTTCTGAGACAGATCCTTTTGCCATAGTATTTCAATTTTAGAGGTGCGAATATAGCAAATTGAGCCCGTATTTAAAAGTAAATAGAGCTCTAAAACTCAAGTGATATTTGAATTCTGTATCTTTGGCTCATGAGTTTAAAAAATGGTGTAAAAAAATATGCACCTTATTTTGTTGATGTTTGGCAGTATATCATCATTATTTTGGTTTTTATTATTGCTTCCATATTTATCCTTTAGTCCTTTTGTTACGTTATAACATTTAAGTTCCATAAATTCTGATTATGAAAAAGATACTTGTATTTATATTTTTAGCCTTTTCAACCTTACTCAATGCCCAGTTAAATATGGACTCTGTAGGACGAATTAATTACATCTTAGAACATGCGACAATGTTAAATGATGTTTGGGGGTATGTGGATGAAACAGGTGTAGAATATGGTTTGATTGGAGCGGAAAAAGGTACTGCAATTGCAGAATTATCTGACCCGTCTAATCCAACAGAAGTATTTTGGGAGCCAGGTATGGAGTCTATATGGAGGGATTTAAAAACATGGGGGGATTATGCCTATGTGACTACAGAGGCATTGAATGGTTTATTAATTATTGATATGTCCCCTTTACCTGCATCAAACGCACTTACCACAAGTTATTATACTGGCCCAAATGGAAGTGAGTGGCAGTCTGCACATAATTTGTTTATTGATTCTTCTGGTTATGCATACATTTTTGGTGCTAATCGTGGGAATGGAGGTGTAATTATACTAGATGTTCATACAGATCCTATGAATCCAATTGAAGTAGGGGTCTTTGATAATTGGTATGTCCATGATGGTTTTGTGCAAAGAGATACAATGTATTTAGGCCATATTAATGAGGGGTTCATAAGTATGGTTGATGTTTCCGATAAAGCGAACCCAGTTTTACTTGGAACTGCGACTACTCCCTCTACATTTTCACACAATATTTGGACAACAGCGAATGGTCAATTTGCATTTACGACAGATGAAGTTTCAGATGGATATATCGGGGCGTATGACGTTTCAGATCCGACTAATATTTTCGAGGTTGATCGAATTCAAAGTTCTCCTGGGGCAGGAGTAATACCACATAATACGCATGTGTTGGATAATTATATCATTACTAGTTATTATTCTGATGGTGTGGTTGTTCATGATGTAACCTATCCTTACAATATGGTCGAGGTAGCTAATTATGATACTTATTTTGATCAAACTACTAGTTTTGATGGGTGTTGGGGAGCATATCCTTATTTGCCTTCTGGTTTGATATTGGCTACGGATAGGTCTGAAGGTTTTTTTGTACTGAGTCCTGATTATTCTCCTGCTGCTTATCTAGAAGGTGTGGTTACGAACTCTGTAACCGCAAATCCGCTGGATCAGGTGGAAATTACAATAGCTGGGCATAATCAAAATGAATATTCTGCAACAAATGGTTTTTATGCGACAGGAATCGCAAATGCTGGAACTTACGATGTCACTTATTTTAAAGTAGGATATTATTCACAAACAATATCAACTACTTTGATAAATGGGGTTATTGTAACTCAAGATGTTCAATTGGTGCCTATTCCTCCATTTAATCTTACAGTTAACGTATATGAGGAGGGTACAAATAATCCAATTGATGGAGCTTTTATTAAGTTGAAGGCTCCTTTACTGGAAACTACTGGACAAACCAATGCTCTTGGACAGGAAGATTTGGTATTGTATTATGAAGATTTGTATAAGGTTAAGGTTGGTAAGTGGGGATATATCACGCATTGCAGTCAAATGAATATTGATGATTTAACTGCTGATATAGATATCTATTTGGCAAAAGGATATTATGATGATTATAATTTTGACTTTGGTTGGAGTTCAACAGGAACGGCTAGTGTCGGTTTATGGGAGAGAGGTGTTCCAATTCCGACAAACGGTCAGGCTGCGCCTGGTTTAGATTCGGACGATTGTGGAGAAAATGCTTATGTAACAGGTTTAGGTGTTTCCCTGACGCCTAGTCTGGATGATGTTGCCGGCGGGACTGCCATTTTAAGTTCACCAGTTATGGATTTATCTGGATATACCGATCCTTATGTCAGCTATGAGAAATGGTTCTTTAATTTTTACGGTCCTAACCCACCTGCTGATGATACATTACAGGTAATGATTTCTAATGGTTTAACCAATGCGGTTTTAGAGCGTTTCCCTGGTGATACAATGAACCCTATTTGGAGGGATACAGCTATTAGGATTCTAGATTATATCTCTTTAACGTCAACAATGCAGATTTTCTTCAGTACGTCGGATTTAGATCCAAACGTGAATGTTTGTGAGGCTGGAATTGATCATTTTTTTATTGCTGAAAGTTCTGTGCTAGATATTGAGGAGAGGGATAATGACCTTGTGATTTTCCCAAATCCAACGACTGATTTGTTGTCAATTAGAGGAGGAAAGAAAGGGGTGAGTTATGAAATTGTTGGTGTTAATGGGGTTGTTGTGTCTCACGGAGAATGTACTTCTGAGATTACCAATGTGGATGTTTCCTATTTTGAAACTGGAACGTATTTCTTAGTTGTTGAAAATAATACATATAAATTTTTGAAATCGAATTAATGTCTTTGAATCGAAAGCAGAGGATTTGCTAAACGAATCATTATATTTGTGTATCAACTAACAAGAACACTTTGGAATTGAAATACGATATTTCTGTAGTAGTACCTCTTTTTAATGAAGAAGAGTCTTTGCCTGAATTATATAGCTGGATAAAGCGTGTAATGGATGAGAACAAGTTTTCATTCGAGATAGTCTTTATAGATGATGGGAGTAAAGATAATTCCTGGAGTGTAATTGAGAAGCTGAATGAAGAAGATTCATGCGCTAAAGGGATTAAATTTCAAAGAAATTACGGTAAGTCTGCAGCTCTCCAGAAAGGTTTCGAAGCAGTTCAAGGTGCTGTCGTGATAACCATGGATGCCGATTTGCAGGATTCTCCGGATGAAATTCCTGAATTATATAGGATGATTGTCGAAGAAGAGCTTGATGTTGTTTCTGGATGGAAAAAGAAGCGATATGACCCAATGACTAAGACAATACCTACAAAACTTTACAATTGGGCTGCTCGTAGAATTACAGGTATATATTTACACGATTTTAATTGTGGATTAAAGGCCTATAAGAATGTCGTAGTTAAAAGTATTGAGGTTTATGGTGATATGCACAGATACATTCCACCATTAGCAAAGTATGCTGGATTCAATAGGATTGGTGAGAAAGTGGTTCAGCATCAAGCAAGAAAATATGGTACTACTAAGTTTGGATTAAATAGATTCATAAATGGTCCTTTAGATTTGCTTTCTGTAGCGTTTATTGGAAAGTTTGCAAAAAAACCAATGCACCTTTTTGGAGCTCTAGGAATGTTAATGTTTATGATTGGATTCGGATTTTCTTTTTACCTAATTATAGATAAAGTTTTTATTGATCAAGCAGGGAAATTGATTTCAAGTAGAACTGAATTCTTTATTGCTTTGGCTGCTATGATTATGGGGGTTCAATTCTTTTTAGCAGGCTTTGTTGCCGAGTTAATTGGTCGAAACTCTTCTCAACGAAATGTTTATTTAGTAGAGAAAACATTAGATGTCAATTAAGGGTTGGAACGTTGATGGTACTTGGACTTTATTCTTGGATAGAGATGGAGTTATTAATAAGCGGGTTTTCGGAGGGTATATTACTCAAGTTACAGAATTTCATTTTTTGGAAGGTGCGAGGGATGCAATTGCAACGCTATCAAATATTTTTCATTTAACGTTTGTAGTTACTAATCAGCAAGGTATTGGTAAAGGTTTGATGACAGAACGTAACCTTTTAGAAATTCATGCTTATATGTGTGATCAAATCCATATGAAAGGAGGGAGGATTAACAAGTGTTACTTTGCTCCAAACCTTAGGGGAGCTGATGACGATATGAGAAAACCAAAATCAGATATGGCGGAACTTGCTCAGATGGAATTTCCTCAGGTGGAATTTAAACGTTGCGTGATGGTAGGAGATACGGATTCTGATATAGTGTTTGGCAGGAATCTTGGTATGAAAACAGTGAGGATTAAAACCGAAGAACCAATTGGTGTGGATGCTGATTTAACAGTTTCAAGCTTAGTTGAGTTTTCGAAATTATTAAAGAATGAAATGTAGTTTATTTATTATTGCATGTTTGATTTGCTCAATTACTTTTGGGCAATTAAATCAGGTTGATACTCAGGGGCGAAAGCAAGGTGAGTGGGCTAAGCTTTATGAAGGAACTAGAGTGTTTCAGTATAAGGGACAGTTTAAAAACGATAAGCCGGTTGGTAAATTTGTTTATTACTATGAGTCCTCTAAAGTTAAGGCAGTCATTAAACATGAGCCTAATTCAAATAGATCGGTAGCTTTCTATTATCACGAGAATGGTGCGATGATGAGTCATGGAATTTTTAGAAATCAATTAAAAGATAGTGTTTGGCTGAATTTTGGACCTTCTGAGAGAATTAGTAATACAGAGACCTATGTCAATGGAGAGCTTAATGGTAAAAAGGTGGTTTACTATGTTCCAGAAGAAGTACATGATAAATCTCAAATTCCATCAGGTGTTTATTTGTATAGAAACGGGGTTCTTCATGGAGAGTTTACTGAGTACTTTAACGACCTAACAGTAAAAACAAAAGGTCAATATGATAATAATAAGAAGGTGGGTATATGGGACCGTTTTCAGGCTAATGGAAAGAAAATGACCATGACACGCTATAAAAACGGACGTCGTCACGGATGGTGCTTGGCTTATGATAAGTTTGGAAAAGAAATCGGAAGGCAGTACTATTATATGGGAGAGTTAATTGAGGGGGACCGTTTGAAAGCTCGTATGGCACATATGAAAGCTAAAGGGATCAATCCTAACGATTAACAACCTTTTATTCGTACATTCGTCTAAGAGAAAGATGAATAAATCGATTTTTTATATTATTTCATTTTGTTTACTAACGGTATTTGTATTGTTAGCTTGCAAAAAAGAACCAATTCCTAAATTCCATTACGAGTATTTTGGTTTAGAAGCAGGTCGTTATGTCATTTATGATGTGATGGAAATTGATCATGATCAAGCATTAGCGAAGCACGACACAACGATTTATCAGCTTAAAACTTATTGGGGGCAACCTTATGAAGATAATCTCGGAAGAGACGCTCGCGAATTTATAAGGTTTAGAAGAGATGTTACAACTGATCCATGGGTGTTGTCTGATTTATGGACTGGAATTATTGATGGGGTTCGCGCAGAACTGATTGAAGAAAATCAACGTGTTGTAAAACTCGTTTTTGCTCCCAGTCTAAGTAAGGTTTGGGATGCCAATGCATACAGTTTAGATGACGAAATGGAGTGTTATTATCGAGACCTGCATCAAGATACAACCTTAAATTCACATTTTTTAGATTCTACATTGGTTGTGGAACAAGCAAATTACTTTAATCTAATAGATACTGTTCGTAAATATGAGGTGTATCAGAAAGGAGTTGGACTTGTCTATAAACATTTTGTAGATAATCATTATCAGTTTGCCTCAGATGAAGTAGTTAATGGAAAAGAGGTTTACTTTACTTTTGTTGAAACTGGTATTGAATAAAAAACAGGAAGTCTAACTTCTTACTTAAGATTCTAGTACCTGCATCTTTATATGAAAATCGCGTTATTATCTGCATTTTATCCTTACAGAGGAGGTGTCGCTCAGTTTAGTGCGATGCTTTATCGAACCTTGGAAGAAGAGCATAAGGTGAAAGCTTATACGTTTAAGCGACAATATCCAAGCTTTTTGTTTCCAGGGGCTTCTCAGTTTGTCACAAATTATGATAATCCCGACGTAATTGAGGCTGAGAGAGTCCTGGATACCGTAAATCCATTTTCATTCGGTAGTTCAGCAAAAAAAGTGAATGCATTCGAACCTGATCTTTTCATTGGGCAGTATTGGATGACCTTTTTCGGCCCTTCCATGGGAGGGGTGTATAAGCGTGTAAATAAGCAAGCGAAACGTATTAGTATACTACATAATGTAATTCCACATGAGAAACGTTTTTTCGATAAGGGGGCAAATAATTATTTTCTAAAACATAATGATGGTTTCGTGGTTATGAGTGATACCGTCTTAAATGATCTCCTTTCGTTGAAACCAGACGCAAAATATCTAAGAATTGATCATCCTGCATATGATCAGTTTGGCGAGAAACTAAATAAAGAAACTGCAATTGGAAAGCTAGATCTTCCAACAGGTAAGGCGTATTTATTGTTTTTTGGTTTTATTCGAACTTATAAAGGATTAGATATATTGCTAGAAGCAATGGGGGATCTGACTGAGGATATTCACCTAATCGTAGCAGGTGAGGTTTATGGTAATTTTGATAAATACCAATCTATAATTGATTCTCTGAACTTAAAGGAAAGGGTTCATCTATTTAATAATTATATCGGCGATGATGAGGTTTCAAGCTATTTCTCCGCGGCTGATGTTTGTATCCTTCCATATAAGGGGGCAACTCAAAGTGGAATCACAGCAATATCACATCATTTTGATCTCCCTATCATTGCAACTGATGTAGGTGGATTGAGAGAAAACACACGTCATAATGAGACTGGTTTAATTGTTAAGGAGCCTGACGGTCATTTGATTGCCAATTCAATTAAGCAATATTTCAATAAGGACTTGAAGTCTAAATTCTCAAATCAAATCGCTCAGGATAAAACTGAAAATTCATGGGAGAATTTCGCTAAAAAGATCATTGATTTTTCAAAAACGCTCTAATTTTAGTTGAAAGTTATAGCGGGCTATTTGTCTAGTGTTTACAGGTATTTTGGTGGTTATATCGATTGCCGTTTTTTTCTTTATAATTAGACGCCTATTATGTTGACTTTAACAAAGGTAAAGTCTATATTTGCAGGCTTAATTAATTACTTAACTATTTTACGAAAATGCGTAATAAAGGATTTTTTTGGTTTTTGACAATCTTGCTGACGGCTATTTGTGTTTATCAACTGTCGTTTACATTTGTTTCTAACGGTGTAGAGAAGAAAGCAGAGAAAGAAGCTCAAACTCGTGTTGATGATTTAAAGGCTCAGGCTGAGAAGAACAACATGATTGCCTACTTGCCGAACAACACTAAAGTTAACTTCAATGAAGCGGAAGCAGAAGAGTTAGCAAAGTCAGCGTTCATCAACCAAATTTTAAAAGAAAAAGCAGAAACAGCAGTATACCCTGTTTTTGGTTCAACGTTTAAGGATGTTAAAAAACGAAGTCTAGCTTTTGGTTTGGACCTTGTTGGTGGTATGAGTGTAACTTTAGAAGTTTCGGTTCCTGAGCTTTTAAAAAATTATGTTCGTAACGAAAGAGACCTTAAGTTTAAGAAAGCGTTCAAAGCGGCAAAAGATCAGTATGGAAACGAAGGTGGAGATTTTATCTCAATTTTCATTGCTAAGCATAATTCTTTAAACCCAGAAACTCCTTTAGTGAGTTTATTTGCTATTTCGGATATCGATGAATTAGGAATGAAATCAACTGATGAAGAAGTTGAGGCTTTCTTAAGAGATAAAGAAGCGAGCTCTATGGATGGTGTTGAAGAGATTATGAATCGTCGAATCAACCAATTCGGTGTTGCTCAACCAAATATTCAGAAAGATCCAACGAACAACAGACTTTATATTGAGTTACCAGGTGTTCAGGATGAAGCTACAGTTGCTGAAAAATTACAATCAACAGCAAACCTTCAATTCTTTGAAACGTATTCAATCCAAGAGATTGGTGCGCAATGGCAACAAGCTGGTGTGATTTCCAGAACTGCTCAACTAGATTCAGAAGAGGATAAAGAAACAGTGGTTGAAGATTCAACTAATGTTGCTGTTGAAGATACTTCAAGCCTAGATTTAAATGATTTATCTTCTTTAACGAATGATGGTCAGAAGGGATTGGCTGATTTGATGAAACCTGCGGGTGGATTCTCAATGGGATATTGTGCTCCTGAAGATAAAAATGCAGTAGACGTTTTATTGAAAAGAGAAGATATATTAGCGTTATTTCCAGATGATATTAAATTTATGTGGTCTTCTGATTTAGAGACGATCAATCTTGATACTAAGGAGTTAGGATACTTCTTATATGCCGTTCGTGTTCCTATTAATGGCAAAGCGAGAGTTGGAGGTAAAGACATCAAAACGGCCTCTACTGGTTACGATCAAAATGAAGGTAAAATCACAGTTGATCTTCAAATGACTGAAGAAGGTGGGGATAATTGGGCCCAAATGACGCAAGATAATGCTGGACGTGTTATAGCGATTACTATGGATGACGTTGTTTACAGTGCGCCAAGAGTAAACGAGCCAATTACAGGCGGTCGTACTCAAATTTCTGGAAGCTTTACGATTAATGAGGCGAAAGATTTAGCAGGTTTACTTAATGGTGGTGCTTTACCAGCTCCATGCGTTATTAAAGAACAAACGAAAGTTGGACCAACGATTGGTGCTGAAAATGCTTCTGCTGGTTTAATGTCTTTCGGGATGGCTTTATTACTTGTGTTTATTTATATGATTTTTTATTACGGTAAAGCTGGTATCATTGCAGATATCGCATTATTTGCAAATATCTTATTCATCTTTGGTTCGTTGGCTTCTTTTGGAGCTGTATTAACTTTAGCGGGTATTGCGGGTATCGTATTAACAATTGGTATGGCGGTAGATGCTAACGTACTTATCTTTGAACGTGTTCGTGAAGAACAAACTGCAGGTAAAGACATTAAATCTGCTATTGATACAGGGTTTAAGAAAGCGCTATCTTCTATTATTGATGCGAACGTTACCACTTTATTAACTGCAATCATCTTAAAGACTTTTGGTTCAGGTCCAATCGAATCTTTTGCAACTACTTTAATCATTGGTATCTTTACGTCTGTATTTGCTGCCCTAGTAATTACACGTCTTTGCATGAACTGGTGGATGAAGTCCGGAAAGAACATGTCTTTTGAAACGAAAACAACAAAAGGTGCTTTCAAAAACTTCAAGTTTGATTTCGTGGGAGGACGTAAGAAGTACTACATCATTTCTGGAATCTTAGTTGCTGGTGGTATTGTTGCTTTGTTAACAAAAGGTTTGAACCCAAGTGTTGAGTTCTCAGGAGGTCGTACTTTCGGTGTTAAGTTTGAGCAAAATGCTGGAGACAATATGGATTACATTAGAACTAACTTAGCTTCTGTTTTCGTTGAAGACGGTAAAGAGGCTTCTTTAGAGCTTAAGACGAAATCGAATAATTTCTATTTGGATATCACAACTAACTTTATGTTAGCGAATGAAAATGGAAACATTGAAGTTAAAGAGAAATTAATCGAAGGGTTGAAGAAGTGTGAGGCTAAAGTTGGTAAGGCTAAGATCATGGAGTCTAGATCTGTATCTGCAACTGTTTCTAAAGAGTTAATATCTTCTTCTATGTGGGCAATTTTATTGTCTCTAGTTGTAATATTTGCATACATATTATTACGTTTCGGTAGATGGCAATATTCAACTGGTGCCATTATCGCCATGCTTCATGATGTTACTTTAGTGCTAGCTGCATTCGCCATTTTCCACGGTATTCTTCCTTTCAATATGGATGTAGATCAAGCGTTTATCGCAGCAATATTAACGGTAATTGGTTATTCAATTAATGATACCGTTGTTGTTTTTGATAGAATTCGTGAGAATCTAGGTTTGCATAAAGCTGCAGATGAGAATGAGCAAATCAATATTTCATTGAACTCTACTTTATCCAGAACAATCAATACTTCGATGACTACATTTATCGTATTACTTATCATCTTCTTATTTGGTGGGGCTGCGATTAAAGGATTCATCTTTGCATTGATGATTGGTGTCATCGTTGGTACATACTCTTCTTTATGTATTGCAACTCCAATCTTAATTGACTTTTCTAAAAACAAATTGACAGAGGATGCTGAAGCTGCTAAGGCTAAAGCTGCTGCTCTTGCTGCTGAGAAAGCTGAAATGGCTGCTCATGACGCACAGGTGTAGTCAATAACAATATATTGAAAAGGTCACTTCATTTGAAGTGACCTTTTTTTATACCCAACTTTTTGGCTGCAAATTGCGTTTTAATTGCAAAGGAAGTGTATGGAGTTGTTGATTGTATTGGTTGTTTTAATGATGATAGGAAAGAAACTAATAGATTAATAACAAAAGAGTAAGGATAGTTCAATTTCGATTGTTTATTTTGTTCTATGGTTTGCTTGAAACTTTCAAAAAATTTTAAAAAGACACTTTTTATAGGTGTTATTTTATGTTTAAGTAAATTTAGTTTTAGTCAGCAAGATTCAATAGAACTTAAACTTTTTGATCATTCTGATCTTCAATCTGGTTTTTTAAAGGAACGAAGTATGATAACTTCAGCCAACCGATTAGCAGAGAGACCAGACGATCTATCCCAAGAAATAATAATCGTAGAAGGTTCTGAAATCAGAAAATTTGGTTACTCAACTCTGGTAGATGTGCTGAAAAGTATTCCTGGCTTTAGAACTTCTCAGCCAGGAAATGCAATTGAAGGAGAAACCTTTTTAATGCGCGGTCTTGTTGGTAATGATCATGCAAAGATTCTTATAAATGGTATACCAATAAAACCTGAAGCAGTTAAGGGAATGCCTATAGCCAGTCAATTACCGGTTCGACATGCTGAGCGTATCGAAATTGTACTGGGTCCTGCTTCTGCTTCCTATGGATCTGATGCAATGGCTGGAGTCATTAATATTGTCCTTCCTGAAGTTGATCGACCGGTGTTCGCATGGGCAGATGTAAATATCCTAACTCCTAAGACGTCTGATTTCAATTTAACTTTAGGCGGAAAAGTGGGGAAAGGAAAGAACATATTGAACTATGAAATATTTGCATCAAGCTTTCGCGCGGATGATGTAAACCTGTTAATTCCGGATGATTCAATAAAGTTAAAACCGGGTGAGTTTACGGCCCAACAAATGGAATTATTCGTGGGTGAGGATAGCATTCCTGCTATTAATGAACTGAAAAGAGAAAGTAGATTACTTGGTGCTTATGTAAAGTTTCGCTGGTTTGAGTTTAATGCAATGAATATGTTTAGAGAAGAGCATAGTGCATTCGGTTATCATCCTGTTTCAAGGTCTTATCACAAGACTAGTACAACTTATGGGGAGAATATAAATACCTTTAGTTTGAAATATAAAGATGAAAAAAAGAAGAGGTTTCAATCGAGAGCAGCTATTTCAGCTTTAGCATACCGAACCATAACTAACTCATCTTTTTTCAGTTTTGCGGATATTTTATCCTCAGGGGATAATTTTATTTATGCAAAATCTATTGATTTGCATGTTGAATATCAGGGAGATATGAATATTAATCAAGATATGTCTATTTCAATCGGCTTTTCTTCAGACTTTTCTGCTTCTCATCCTTTTACAAATTATTTATATCGCCCCTACCGAAAAACGGGTTACTCATTTGAGCTAGATTCTTCAGAAATGATATTGAGTACTGCGGTTATAAATAATGTGGATTCTACTAATATACTTGATGTTGAGACAGTACTTGAGCCATATTATACGTATAATACCGCGGTTTTTGCGAACTATGTTTATCGATCAAAATCCAACAAGTTTAATCTAAACCTCGGTGCTAGACTGGATTATGATAATAAGAATGAATTAATTTTTACGCCTAAAATTGGACTTGTATATAGACCTTTTAAAAAGATACGTTTTAGGGCAAATTATGGAAAGGGACACAGACAAGGGCGTTCTTACAATATATTTAATAATTACTCCATTCTAAAACAAGAGTTTGATCAAGGTATTGGTTTGAAAAGAAGCCAGACTGACATTTTAACTGAGCAATTACACGGTCTTGAATTCGGATTGGATTGGAAATTAGCAGGTCAATTGAAATTAAAATTAGGATATTATGCGCATTACATAACAAATAAAGTGATGCATGAGTATTACGACTTTGATAATATTGAAGGTTTTGAATTAGATAAAAGAGTAGGCTATGGATTTTTCAATGGTTTGGCGTATTCTTTTCTGCAAGCAGCAAATATTGAAATACATTTCAAGCAGTCAATGGGTAAAATAGGGTTAGATATTCTAGGAAGTTATGAATTTGCTGAGGGAACAGAGCTTGTTTTTCCTGAATCTTTAGAGTTATCGGAAGTAACTCAAGCGGGGTATAGATTTGTGCCTAAACATTCTGGTCTACTCAATCTTAATATTGATTTTTCTGGGTTTACACTTTCGTTTCGCAATAAGATTTTTGGATCGTATGTTGCGGATATTGTCAGATATAATGAGGAGGTTTATTCTTATACGAATCATGGTGTTACGTATAACTTGGATATTTTATTGCATAAAGACTTGTTTCGACAATTAAGCGTTTTTGGCGGTACTTATAATGTTTTAGGCAGTGTTCAATCTGGAATACCAAATATTAATTTGACGGACGTATGGAAGTTTAATCCGCAATACGGAACTGTTTATAGAATTGGACTAAATTTTAAGTTGAATTAATGAGGTTTTGTTTGATCTACATATCAATTATTTTATTTCATACAATGTGTGTTGGGCAAGATGTGGTCATACAAGAATCTGAAGTTAACAAGGAAGTTGTTGATTTGTATAATGGAATCGCTTCGAATCATTCAATTGAAGATAGTATTTATTTCTACTACAATAAATCCCTTTTAATTGCACAGAGAATCAATTATGGTTTGGGTCAAATTGAAGCATGTAAAGGTTTGATTGAGTTGAATAAAGGAGAGGGATCAGTTTATGAGAAGCTCAGATATTCTTTAATGTTGGTTTCTTTAGAGGAGAAGTATGGTGATGAAAACAGCAAAGCATTAGCGCATTTGAATCTTGCTAATTTATACTATAAGGAGCGTTTATATACGAAAGCAGAGCAAAATTATGCACTTGGAGTAGGTTATAACGTAAAAACTCAAAAGGATAGCTATAATTTGAAATTGGGAGTGGTTCAAGCTCAAAAGAACTTAGCTAAATATGCAGAAGCTTTGTCCAGTTTAAAAAGAGTTTCTCTTATGTCGGGTTTAACATTAGCTCAGCAAATTCAGGTGAAAAAAGAAAGAGCGGATATTTGCCATGAATTAAAAGCGTATGAGGAAGAATTGTTAAGTTACAAGGGCTTATTATCATTGATTAATGGCACTGAATTTCAATACCTAGAGCCAACAGTATGGAATAATATAGGTTACACTGAAAAATACTTAGGTCGAATTTCTGAGTCGAAGAACTCTTTTAAAAGTGCAATAGAATCCAATGAGGAAAAAGATTTAACACTAGATGCTGGGGCTTATTATAATTTGGGCTTGATTTATCAGAATGAAGAAAAACCTGATTCTTCTATATTTTACTTGGAAAGGTCAAAGGCTATTAGTAACAAGATAAATGATTATGAAGGTCAATCCAAATGTTTGAATTTATTGGCAATGGTTTATTACCAAAATAATGACCAGTTTAATGCCGGTAAAACTGTAGAAAAATCACTCAATCTAGCAAATCGTTTCGGTTTATCTAAACAAGCTGCTCAAGCCCATGAGATAGAGTCGTTTATTCATCAAGAATTATTTGAGTTTGAAGAAGCATTGGTTAGTTATAAGAAGTATTTGTCTATTCGAGATTCCTTATCGACTTTAGAGCAAAACAATAAAAATAAAATCCTTTTTGATCAATATAGATTTGAACAAATTGAAAAACAACTTCGATTGATTTGGGCAAAAGGTGAGTTGGACGCAATTGATTTAGCGCGCGTTAGAGCTGAAAAAGAAGTGCAAGAGGAGCGTTTTAAAACAAAAGAAAAGGAAAATCAATTAGCACTCTCAAGAATTAAAAATAGCGAACTTCAAGCAAGAGAGCAGCTGCAAGAATTACTTTTGATGGAAGAAAGGTTGAAAGTTGAAAACAAAAACAAGGAGTTAAGTTTGATTCAACGTGATAACGCTCTGAAGGAATTGGCACTTGAGCGAGAAAGACTTGTTATTAGCGAGAATCAAAAAGAAATTGAATTACTTGCGCAACAAAACGAATTAGAGCGACAAGAACGGTTAAATGAAGAGCAAGAGTATCAGAATAAATTGAAATTAGTCTTTGGAGCACTTTTATTTATTGTCCTAATTTTATTCGGTATTTTGATTGCATATCGACAATTAAAAAAACGAAAAAAGAAAATTGAAATGCAGAGTTTAATCATTGCTGCAAGTAAAGAACAGATCGAGGCCGAGAAAGAAAAATCTGAAGGATTACTTTTGAATATATTACCCATGGGTGTTGCTGAAGAATTAAAGGCAAATGGAAGTGCTACTCCTAAATCATATGATAATGTAGTGGTCGGATTTACAGATTTTTCCGGATTCACAATGATTTCGGAAAAAATGACTGCGGTTGAATTAGTGCATACGTTGGATCAAATTTTCAATGAATTCGATAAAATTATTGATAAATATGGATTACAGCGGATTAAAACGATAGGTGATGCGTATATGTTCGCTTCTGGTTTAGACGAAAATGAGGAAGGTAAGCCATATGATTCTGTTCTTGCTGCATTGGAAATTAGAGATTGCATTAATGCATATAATTCAAAATTAAGCCTGGATGAACCGCAATGGAATGTGCGAATAGGATTGAATTCGGGTTCTGTTGTAGCTGGAGTTATAGGGACCAACAAATTCGCTTACGATATTTGGGGAGATGCCGTGAATATAGCATCAAGAATGGAGTCCAGTGGACAGGTTGGAAAAGTGAATGTGTCCGGAGCGACATATGAACAGGTGAAGTCTGATTTTAAAACGGAGCATCGAGGAAAAATCAAGGCAAAAAATAAGGGTGAAATTGATATGTACTTCGTGGAACGTAAGTAGATTAAAAAGGAATTACTTCGTGTTTGGTATCCTTACGTAGGTATAGTTTCAATATTGTTCTTGCATCACGATCTTCGGTATATAAATCAATGAAGTTCGACCAATTTTCAATTTTTGTTTTATTGAAGTGAAAGGGAGCATATCCATATCCTCTTAATGATCCATTTTCAACAAGTATCAGACTTTTTTCACCGCGCTCACGACCTTTGTCCAAGATGTAAAAAGATGCTTCATTCAGGTTTAATTGATTAATAACATCTTGACAACGTTTATTGTAATCTTCAACAGCTTCTTCTTGAACACACGCACCAGCACATTCTTTTATTTCATATTGAAAACAAGATGATTGCGTTCTGTATAAATCGCATAATTTTTTACAAAGTTTATGTTCTTCTACTAATCGTTCCAAGTAGTGATTTCCTTCTTTCTTATTACTAAAACTAGTTAAAGGAGTTTCTGTAAGCTTAGAGGTTAAACCTACGAAAAATCGAATGTATCCAGTTTCATCCTTATAATTGAAAAGTCCGAAAGGGAATTTATTTTTGCGTAATGTGCGATTGTATATCGGCTGATGTTGTTTTATCAATTGAGATTCTAATAAAAGAGCAATTAATTCAGAACCTGTCATTTCAAATTCGATGCGAGAAATTTCTTTCTGCATTTGAACTGCTTTTTTAGTCTTGCTGTTTCTAAGGTGTTGTTCAACTCGTTTTTTGATATGAATACTTTTACCAATATAAATTAATTGATTTACGTCATTGTAAAATTTATAGACTCCTGTTTTATTAGGTAATTCATCAAGTGCATCAACATCGAGGTTTGGATGTAATCGCTTCGGATTTAATTCTTCTTGAATGAAATTTTCTAAGTTATTCTTATCTTTTTGATATAAAATGCCGAAAAGCTCAGCAGTGGCTAATGCATCTCCACCAGCCCTATGTCTTCCAATAAGTTTAATTCCAATGCTGCGGGTAAGCTTCCCTAAGCTATAAGAGTCGTGACCAGGAAGAATGTACCTAGATGAACGCACTGTGCAAAGATGAGGACGTCTATAATCGAAGCCCAAAGACCTGAATTCAGAGCGTATTACACTATAGTCAAATCCGACATTATGCGCTACAAACACACAGCCTTCGGTAAACTCAACAATTTCTTTGGCAATTTCAAAGAATTTTGGAGCGTCTTGAACCATGGAATCACTAATGCCTGTTAAGTTCACAATAAACGGAGGTATGGACATTTCAGGATCTACAAGCGTAGAGTATTCATCTATGATTTTTTCTCCATCATGTTTGTATATAGCAATCTCAGTCACCTTTGAGTTCTTCGGGTTTCCTCCAGTTGTTTCAATATCAATTATAGTATAATGCACGGGGCAAATATAGAAATACGAGGCAGTAAACGCGGTATGTTCTGCCATTCATCATTAAAAAAAAGAAATTCCTCCCAATACTGACCATCTGAGCCTAAGAAGTTTTATCTTTATTATACAATTACGATAATATGGATAAAAAATCACAGTTTAAGTTTAGAATGATCCTAGGGGTCATCATTATTGGAGCTACCGTATTTTTATCATTCCGTTACCTCCTAAAAGGACCTCCATTCATTAAAGTAATGGCGCTTGGTTTAGTAGCTGGCGTTGCTTATTTGGTAATTGATCATTTAATTAAAAAAAGTAAAGAAAACAAAGATGAACGATTTTAAACAACAAATGCCGCAATTTGACGTCGACCCTAAGAAGATTGGTAAGTATGTTGCGATGGGAGTAGTAGGACTAATATTAGTTGTATTGTTCTTTATGTCTTGGCAGGATGTTAAGCCAGGAGAAGAGGGATTTATTTTCCGTCCTTATGGAAATGGAGTTGATAAGGAAATGACTTACAATGAAGGAACTCAATTTATCGCACCTTGGAATGAAATGATTACTTATAACACGCGTCAGCAGTCTAAGAACTATACCTCAGAGGTAATGGATATTAACGGTACGGAGATTAATGTTGAAGTTGCTGTGAACTATTCAGCATCTCCTGGGAAAACAGCTGAACTTCATTTAAAGCATGGCCCTGATTATATTACTTTCATTAATGATAAGGCGAAAGGTGCAATTAAGGATGTCATTGGACGTTATACCTATGAGCAAGTTTATAGCTCGAAAAGAGAAGCGTTAGAAGGTGAGTTAGAATCAATTTTAGAGAAAGATTTTGATGGGAACTACATTAAATTGCATTATGTTGAAATTGCAGATGTAAATTTACCTCCTAATATTGCTGCAGAGATCACAAACAAGGAAACTCAGAAACAGCGCAATCAAACAGCTAAGGAAAAGCAAAAAGAGCAGGAGTATTTGGCCAATGCGCGTATTGAGAAGGCAAGAGGAGATTCTTCTTTAATTGTATCTGCTAAATTTAAAGCAGAAGCGATTCAATTGGAGGCCACTCAGATTTCTAAGAACCCTCAATATATTGAGCTTAAGAAATGGGAGAAATGGGATGGAGTAGGTTCACCTTACGGGGAGTCCAACGTATTCGGTTCCGGCGTATCTATTTTAAAGCAAAATTAAAACTTAATTAAATTAAAAAGGGGAGAGCATTAACTTTCCCCTTTTTTATGCTCTGAAATTGTATTTAAATCTATAGGGCTTTACGATCGTTAATGTTTTTTTTGGATTTTAGAACGTTGAAACCAACACTTACTCCTGCTAATCCCCCTCCTTTTTTAGAGGAATAAAAGATATTCACTGGTATGTTCAAGGCTCCTGCTCTAAATGTTCTTCCCAAAGCGAACAAGAAAGAAGTACTGAATTTTGTCACCCCTCTAGTATCACCGTATTCTTTACTGAAGTTATATTCACTGTTGAAGTAAGATGGCGATGGCGCATTAAATGTCCCATCTTCAAAAAAATCTGGATGAGCTGTGGGGTCGTTGAATGATCTTGAAATATTATTTGTCCAGTCTGTTTCGCTAATGTAGTTGCCGACATTTCCAAATGCACCATCGGTATCAAAGAATCCTTTTGAAACTTGCTTCATTCCGAAACCTGGACCAAATGCAAACTCCCATCCGGCCTTACCAAATCTAAAACCATTCATTAATGAGATAGTTGGTATAAATTGCCCTTGCTCCAGTCCAGAAATATTAATAATTCCTTCAATTAATGCTGAAAAGTTTTCTGTTCCAACATACTGTGCTTCTAATTGGTACCCAATCATACTTACGCCAGGAAAGATGTCCAAACCGCCTTGATCAGCTGGTCTTGTAGCAAATTCATAAAGGTTTCCAGTCATAACAGCATATCCAATTCTGGGTCCATTATTTTTTACCCTACCAACGTTTGATGATGTGATTAATTCATTGTTAAATTTTAGACGCTCAATCAATTCTTTGGGACTCTCAACTCCATGCATTTCTTTAATTAGGATTTCAGTCATGCGTTGCAATTCTGCCTCTTGATTGTCAAATTCTTTGACTCCAGTTTTAAAAACACTTCCAGTATTGACATCGATAATTTTAATTGTGATAACTATTTTATTACCTAATAAATCGTAACTACCTGATGCAATGTAGTTTACGTTTAGTGCTTTTCCGAGATCTGTTAGACATGTTTTACCCAAACAAGCGTTTTTGAACCTCTCTTTAGTTTCATAAACGTCTGCCATATCGAATTGATCAAGTACGGCATATTTATCAAGTTTTATTAATTCTAGGCGAATCAATTTTGATGCTATTTCAGGTGTTGCGTATAATCCAGTTACATTTGGATTGGCAACAGCAATGGATGTTTTGGGTTGTGCGAATAAACTTAATGTCGTACAAAGGATAAACGCGAATGTTGTAATTACTTTTTTCATGATGTTGATTTTAATTAAGTACTGCAATAAAGCCTATAATGTGTAGGCTAATAACTGATCCTACTATGGATCCGCCAAGACGTGTTTTGTTTCTTTTACGTCTGATTCTTTTTCGAACCTTCAAAAGGGTTTCATCGTTGGCTTTTGGATTCTTTCTTTGGAATTCTTTATAAACAACTGTAGCCCTTTCTGATTCTTTTTCGGACTTTATAAAATTGATTGGGGTTCCAAATGCACTTAGAAAGGTGCAAGTCAATAAACTACGCCCAAATTCTTTCCTGGTTCTGTAATTGTCAGAAACAAATCTATTGATGTCTCTTTGAGTAATTGAGTCTGGATAATTGTGGTAAGTAACTTTTTGATCCCAGGGATCACTAGATCCGGTTTGATTGTCCCAAGGATTATCTTGAGTCATGGCTAAACTACTAATGAGTATGTGAAGCAATGAGAGCGTGATTTTTAAATGTTTCATAACTTTTGATTTGATAATTCAAAGTTATGGTGAGCACTTCCATTTTGATAACTGAATAACGCCTTTCGAATATTGACACTTGTGAATATCGCAAGTGTGAGTAAGGCAAAAAAAACGTCCTTGCTAACGACCTAATTTTGTTCTAGTTTGCGGGTAGTGTTTTAGAATTTCACAACAAAATCTATTCTTTTTTTTACCTTCCTAAAGTTGTCTTATTTGTTGCTTTTGGCTAGAACCCTATTCACAATGGTTAGGCTAAAATGGAACGCAAAGTGAGTTAAATGCCGAATATTTTATTTCTCTTTGTTTATTGATTGTTCTTGAGATGCTCTGCTTTCGATAATTTCATACTTAAGTATGCCTTCTTCTGATGCTTGTATCCATAAGTTTTCTTCTACTTGACCTCTCCAATAATCATATGAAATCTGAATCGAGGTATCTGAAAGAATTTTCCAGCTTCCTTCTTGATTGCTATAGGTGATTGGAGGAGTTCCGCACCATCCAGCATTTTGACGTTTAATTAAGGTGCCATTTTTTCTGAATTCAATTCCAGGGGAATTAATCTTTAATGAATCCATGGATTTATAAACGAAAGAGCTTTCTGAGTAACTGTCATACACCCATGTACCGATGATCGTTTTTTTTAATTTTTTTTTAGGGCAAGCTAGGCTTAAACCTAGCAATCCGATGATTAAAATTGGTATGTATTTCATGATAGTTCGGTTCTAATTTCAAGGTAATAAAAAAGGAAAAATCGCCATTCTACTTTGTTAAACATATTTTATACCAAACTACTTTTGGATGAATATTCTTCTCATAAGTAAATGAGATTCCTCAAAAAATACGTTATTCAATTATACCAAATGCACTATTCATTTTAGAGAGTTATGATCTATTTAGCTATATATCTGACCTTTAGAATAGCATCATAATTTCAATTAAAATTTACAATTCGTTGTCTTCAAGAGTTAGGAGTATTCTTTTTCGATAAGATTCAATCATTTTTTTTATTGAAAAAAAGTAATTATTCCGATCTTTTTCATTGACTTTACTGATAATACTGGAGTTTGCTAATTGCTTCATTAAAACTTTTCTACTATCCTCAATATATTCATTATCTGTAGTATGGATGAAATTCATGAAGTTATGCGCGATGTAGAGTCCTGTATAATCGTCTGTTTTATAGTGAATACTCGTTATTGAATTCAAAGTTTCATTAAGATACATTTCAAATGAGTTCCCACTGGCTGGTACTTGTGTTCCAAAAACAAATTTTTTACCATGAGTAGCTTGCTCCTTCAAATGATCAAGGAAATCATCTAATTCGTCCAACAAACGAAGCGCATATGAAGGGTCCTCAAAATGATGAGAATTAAAATAGTAAAAAATTTCTCGAGTAAACCCCTTTAATAATTCAGGATCGTATATTTCTTTTGAAGGCATTGCGTTGTAAAGCCTTAATATTTCGGTTCCTGAAGCATAGTTGCGTTCAGAAGTTTTTTGGTACTTGAATAACTCGTTCTGTAATTCAGGGATTTGAAGATGTGTTTTAGCCCAAAAGAACAGTTTGAATCTAACCAAGTGGGGGAAGTTTATCAAAGGGATTAATGGTGTGTTGTTTATCGATATGATTAATTCTGGTTTTTTTTCTTTTTTCAGCGCTCTAAGACTATCGCGTATCCCTTCAAGGTAATCTTCCATGCTGAAATCATAAACTTCCAAAGGTTGATAATCAAAGAGAACTTTATTTTTATTGAGTTCAAACAGCGAGTCTAAGGAGATTTGAAAGTGTTTGCACAGTTTTTCTATTTCAAAAATAGTCAGAAGTGTTTCTCCTCTGAACCTTCTATATACGGCATCTTGACTTATGGATAAAACATCTCCAACGACATTTCCAATGGAGTCAATACCATTGATTTTTCGTTTAATTATATCAAATATAGTTGCTTGATGATCAATTCTCATAGTTGTTTAACGGGACAGTTAGTGAATCTAATGTAATCATTATTAAGTATTCATTTTTACAAGTGGCCTAGTTTTAATTATTTCAGTATAATCAGTAATCGATACTAAACTTTTCGATTATAAAATAATTTCAGTTTTGGCATCTTTAATAAACGCTCTATTCATTAAAGTTGTTGAATCGCAGCATGTTTATTACTCATAAACGAAGTAACTAGTTAGAATTAATTTGGTCATTTTGTTCAGTAGTATTTAATTTTTGGCAATATCCCTCTTGAGTTGATTGAAATCAACAGTTTTTAGTAATTCAAGAATGTTAGGAAAAAACGTAGCGTTATAACCATTTTCTGGTCGCAGAAACTCCTCTATAGCTTTTTCTCTTGACCAATCATTAAAAATTACACGGTATGCAGCTACAGTAGCTCCAGTTCTGTCAGATCCATGTAGACAATGGATTAAGATTGGTTTGTCCGCATATTTTATGGCAATCATTGCGTCTTTCAAATTTTCATAGCTTACTGTTTTTGCCCGCATTGACACTTTTATTTGCTTCAAATTTGTTTGCTTGATTTCGAAATCGTCATCAATAAAATTACGTACGTTTAAAATGGATTTTATGCCAAATGACTCTAATTCCTTCATTCCTTGCTTTGATGGCTGTGCTGAGCGATATAAGTTATCATCAACTTTATGGAAATTTTTAATGGAAGGTAATTGCTCAGTATTAATCAATAGGGTGAGAATACATATCAGGATTAATTTCATTTTATTGATTTTATGAAGTGTCGTTTCTGCAATATAATTATTTGCTTCCAAGAAAAGAAACCAACTATTGAAAAGAAAAATAGACCAATTGCGTTGAGTGTTTTTTGTATTTGTCAGGGTTGCATAAATTATAGTGAATGGTTATTGGGGAAGGGGAGACTAGTTTATTTAGCACAATATATTACCTATTTCTTCATCCTTTTTTAATGATTATTGGGATAGTTGAATGATGATCATTTGTTATCTAGTGATTTGCACAGTCGAAAGTTTCACGATTAGGGTATTTTTATTTTGACTTCATCTAAACTATTTTGATATATCTTTGCTTAAGCATAATCTACTATTTATAACAAAAACCGGTCTATATTAATAGACCGGTTTTTATTTGAGGTATACTAAAACTGCACTTAATTCTTTAGCCTCAAATTTTACCAATGACGGCGATGTGTTCTTTTTCGATATGATCCATTTCCTCGAATCATTCCTCTTTCAATGTAATATGTCGATTCCTCTTCTTTATAGTCGACCTCATCCAATTGAACTATTCGATCATCAATATGAACTAAACCTCCTTTTGGTATTTCAATCGTTAAATAGATTTCTTGATCACGAAGTTTATCCGTTTTTGGGAATGTATATTCAGAATCAACATGTAGGGTGTCTCTTTGTAAACTCATATCGTGCTGAATATTTTGACACTTTGTTATTCCTTGTTTATGTGAATGACTTCGTGCTTTTATGTTTTTCTGAATGTGGAATAATGAATCCTTAGACCGCACATACCTTAAATGAATTCCATGTAGAGTAATACTCTCTTTGTCTATACCCATTAATCCCCAGTCACCGTTACTTTTAACGTCGTAGTTTCCTTTGGCTGTTATTGTTTCAATGTTCGGAATTATAGTTAATTCTTTTGTAGCTACTGAACCGAATTCACTTTCTAATTCGGCACCTATTGCAAGGTCTCTCCCCGTTCTGATACCAACTACTGCGCACATAATTCCACCCGTTACTCCCGATAGAAATAATCCAAGTAAACTGAGTTTTGCCCATTTATTCTTTAGACTGAAAATAAAAATGATTCCGATTAGAAAAAAGAATAGAGCCATGCTAAATCCAGCAATCATTACTCCCCACCAAGCCATATTGAAATCTGATTGGTTGTTCAATGCGATTTCTCCTAATTCTGATAAAGACAGAAATCCATCGGCGCTTTGGACAGGTATAATTTGAGCTCCACCAATAACGAATATCAAGAATGGAATTAAAATAGCTATTCCTACTCCAATAAATCCAACTCCCAATATTGTGCGTATGATTTTTACACCTCTGGACATGGATTTCTGGTATGTGCCATCTTTTCGAATTCTGTGAGCCATATTCTTGCCACCCTCTTTAATTTTTCCAGCAGCAATCTCTACTTCTTCGCGAACGCTTTCGACAGTTATGGGCCGACCTTTCATTCTTAATCTATCAATTGTATTTTGTGCCTTCGGTACAATTAACCAAAGTATGATATACAAAGGAAATCCAAATCCAGCAAAAATTGAAATAACTACAAAGATAGCTCTAACAATTACGACATCAATATTGAAAAAGTTAGCAATCCCCATACAAACTCCGGCGATAGTTGCGTTCTCTGTATCTCTGAAAAGTCGTTTTTCAGAACTTTTTGAGCTAGTATGATTGTTTGTTGATTTAGTTGATTGTTCCTCATCTTCCTCAAGGTAGTCTTCTGGATTTCCTAAGGCAGCAATTATACTATCTATGTCATTAAGTTCGATTACCGTTTTAGAGTCATTTAATTTCGAAGAACACAATTCTGCTATTCTCAATTCTACATCTTCAACGATTTCTTTACTCCCCTCAACATTATTTAAAGTTTGAGTAAGTCGATCAAGATAATCTTGTAACAGCTCGTAAGCGTCTTCTTCAATGAGGAAATTAATCCCTTTGATATTTACTGATACTGTCTTTTTCATTTTGTGTTGTTTTTTGTGATTTTGGTAACGGCTGTGTTAAGTTCTTTCCAGGTTCCAGATAATTCATCTAGGAACGTTTCTCCCATTTTTGTTAGAGAATAGTATTTTCGAGGTGGACCCGATTTTGATTCTTCCCATCTGTAAGAGAGTAATTCTGCGTTTTTCAATCGCGTAAGCAAGGGATAAAGGGTTCCCTCTACAACAATCAGCTTGGCATCCTTTAATGCTTCGATGATTTCTGAAGGGTATGCTTCCTTCTCATGTAAAATTGAAAGAATACAGAACTCCAAAATTCCTTTGCGCATTTGCGCTTTGGTATTTTCTAATTTCATATTTCGAATTTTTCAATTATTTAATCTCACTCTAAGAGTGATGTCTTTTAAATTGTTTATACAAAGATATGTGTAAAATAATGAACTATGCAATACATAGTACTAAAATATTTTTATTTTTTTTGTGTAAATCTATTAAACCACTATTTATATTGGGGTTTGAGGTAGATTTTATTTTTTGAAAAAAAAATAAAAATAGAGCAAAATCAATTTTAGGATAGCGAAATAGTGTCTAATTCAATAGATCGAGATTGATTTTTTTTGTTTTTTTCATGAAGTTTCGTTTACCAGAATTATATGCTGGAGTTTTATCTTTATCATTTAAGTCCAGAATTTCCACAATCTCTTTTTTTAGCTCTGGATATTTTAAAACGAAAAGAGCTAGTATTTGCATTGAGTATACTTGCAGGGCAACTTTGTTCCGGTGCTCTTGTATAAAGCTGATAAGTACATCAATGAGCTCACTTTCTCGATAATTTTTAATCTTTAAGTGTGAAATGATATTGACAACATTTCTAAGTACAGTTTGATCTTGAGATATAAAGAGAAGGTCAACAAATTGATCGTAGAATGGACGAACGAGGTTAGGGTGAGATTTACATAAATGAACTAAAATCCAGGAACTATATTCTTTTAAAGGATAATCTTCTTCATTAATTAGCACTGTAACTAAGAGTTCAATTCCATCAGGATGCGTTTCAAAGTAATTTTGAATTTCAGTGAAATCTCTTCTTGCTTTGACTTCAAGTATTTTTTCTCTGATAATATTGATGTTCATAGTCCAATTACAATGAAATTGAAGGAATAAATGTATGGGCAAAAAAAAAGTCCTTGCTTACAAGGACTTTAGGAATTTATCACGTAATAATTAAGCCGTTACACCAATTACTTCTGCCATTTTTGTTCCGATTTGAGCTGGAGAATCTACAACGTGAATTCCACAGTCTCTCATGATTTGTTTCTTCGCTTCAGCAGTATCATCGTGACCTCCAACAATTGCACCAGCGTGCCCCATTGTACGTCCTTTTGGTGCTGTTTCACCAGCGATAAATCCAACAACTGGTTTCTTAGAGTTTTCTTTAACCCATCTAGCAGCATCCGCTTCAAGGTTACCACCAATCTCACCGATCATTACAATACCTTCAGTTTCAGGATCATTCATTAACAATTCTACAGCTTCTTTAGTAGTAGTTCCAATGATTGGATCTCCACCGATTCCGATAGCAGTAGTAATTCCTAAACCAGCTTTCGCAACTTGATCAGCAGCCTCATAAGTCAACGTCCCTGATTTAGATACAATACCAATTTTACCTGATTTAAAAACAAAACCTGGCATAATTCCAACTTTGGCTTCTCCTGCAGTAATGATACCCGGACAGTTCGGTCCGATTAAAGTACAATCATATTCAGCTATATATTCCTTAGCTTTAACCATGTCGTTAACTGGAATACCTTCAGTAATACAAACGATAACTTTGATTCCTGCATTAGCAGCTTCCATGATAGCATCAGCAGCAAATGCTGGGGGAACGAAGATGATAGATGTATCGGCTCCTTTCTCTGAAACAGCATCCATAACAGTGTTGAATACTGGGCGATCTAAGTGAGTTTGTCCACCCTTACCTGGAGTAACTCCTCCAACTACATTGGTTCCATATTCTATCATTTGACCAGCGTGGAAAGTTCCTTCGCTTCCAGTGAATCCTTGAACTATTACTTTAGAATCTTTATTTACTAATACACTCATGCTTATTGTGTTTTTTTAGAATCGTTTTCTTTAATCGTTCCCAAAAATAAAAACTTGATTTTGTTTTGGCAACGAAAGTGTCTTTTTGTTTTACTTTAATTTGAAAATAATCTGATACCGTCTTATAATCAGCTATTTGACATCAGTTACTTCTATATTGAAAACTAAAATTGAATGAGGTGGAATAGCTTCTAATTCGTGCGTTCCATACCCTAGGTAAGGTGGAGCTACGAGGAATGCTTTGCCTCCGTTTTTCATTTCTAGCATTATCTCCTTCCAAGCACCAATGAGTTGTCTCACTTGAAATTCCACAGGATCTGTTCTTTCATCGAATACTTTACCATCTAGAAATTCACCTTTATATCTAAAGGAGACGAGATCTTTGTAAATGATATCACGACCTTCTCCTTCGTCAAGAATTTTAAAGTATAAGCCTGAAGATGAGCGTTCGCAATCAATTCCTTGTTTATTTAAGTAGTTTTCAATTTTAGTATCAAAATTGGTTTTATCCTCTTCAGAATATGTATCTCCACAACTAGAAATAATTAAGGCTATAACTAAGTAGATAATTGGTTTCATATTTTTACCGGTTTTAAGGTATAGCCTTCTTTTTCTAATAACCTAATAACACCATTTGGTCCTCCTAAATGACCTGCTCCTACAGCAATAAAAGTATCTTTATTCTCAACGAGTTCAATGATTTTAGGTATCCAATTTGCATTTCTATTGTCTAGAAATTTTGCTTGTTCATCTGCCATTACTCCTCCTTTTTCTTGAACCATTTGATATAAATCATCCACATTTTGTTCGCTGTAAACTTCTTGCATGTCTCGGATTAAATTCACTGCTTCTTCTTCATCTCTAATACCAGACATTACCATTTCTGTTTGTTGATCATCAGTTAAGTCATCAAAGAAACTCATTTGTTGTGCTACTGTTTCTAATCCTATTATTTCTATTTCATTCGCAACGGCAATTTCATCCAGAGTTAATTCGTAAGATTCTGTTTTTCCCATGAATTGTATTTGAGTCGCCATTTGAACAATTACAAATGGTTTCATTTTAGAAAAACCTGCTCTAAATGCGGGCTCTTCCATTGAAAACTTCTGTTTGGCCCAAACTAGAATAGAGTCTATTTGTTGTTCATTAAAATAATCAAAGAAAGAGCCCTCTTTCAACATAACCATACTCATGGCTTCTGTTTGATTTGGTAATCCTTCCAGTTCCATTACTAATTGATCTGACTTTGAAACGATCTTTTTTAGCTTTTTAGGGAAGTAAAAGAACTCTTTTTCGATTAAGTGCATCGTTCCGAATAAGTATGATTTACTCGACATGTTTGGTCCTGTAATTTCCCATAGAAGTGAAGATTCATCCATTGGGTATGATCTTACTTCTTGACTTTTGGCTATCAAAGAACTAAGGGTAAGTATAGATACTAGTAAAAATTTCATATTATTTTTTAATTAATTCAACGAGGTATTGATTGTCTTGATCTACAAGTTTATTTACCAGAAAACCAACTCTTTCGGCTGTTTCTAACATACTGTCAAAATCGACATATAGCCAGTCAAACCATTCCGTTTCATGACCTTTATATTTCATTTGAAATTTGAAATTACCGTAATAAGTTGTATTCAAATCAACCCACATACCACCTTCATCATCCTCATAAAGATATTTGATATCTGAAGAATCACAAAGTACTTTTCCTCCTTCATTCAAAAGTGATTTTGCTTTAAGTAAAGTATGTTCCAAATTTGATAAGGTTCCGGCAATACCTATACCATTCATTAATAAGAGTAGAGTGTCGTATTTTTCATCCTTAAGGTCATAGAAATTGAATATTCTACTTGAAATATCAATAGATGTTGTATGCTGCACTGATAATGGACTGATATCAATACATGAAACGTCCTTGCCTTGTTCTTTCAAATATTGAGCATGGACTCCAGCTCCAGCTCCGATATCTAAAATTTTTCCAACACAACGATTTAACGCAACTTGCTCAATTTCGGGCATGTCATCATATGATCTAAATAGGTATGCTGAAGAAATAACATCATCCTCACACAAATCTGAAGATACTATTATGTCTTGGTCAATTCCAGTCTCTGCAAAATCGGCTATAGCTTGACCCATTGGGTCATTTAGATTACGCATGTTTAATAATCGTATTCGTCTTGGAAATCACTAAAACCAAATTCATCATCATCTTCCTCTTCAAACTCAGAATCCGTTTCAAATTGAAGGTTTTCATCCTGCGCAGGTTTAGATTCTTCGTGTGGAGCATTGCCAACAGCAAGAACTATTTTTACTTCATCAGGAGTTTCTTCAGTATAATCTATCAATTCGATTAAGAAAATCCACATTCTTAAGAAATCATGAACTAAAATAATCTTTTGATCAGGCTCTTGAATAAAATCTCCAATTTTTGAAGTACTCATTACGCCTGGAAGAATTTGGCTGTCATCTTCACCAAACGACATGTCAAAAAGACTAATCTCAAACCCTTTGTCCCAATTTTCATTAGAAATATAGAATGATGCCATTTGATCATTCGAAAAATTATAAGCACTTAATATAGCCCGGTATAAAGATTCGTAGTTATCCTGATCACTGATCAAAATATCTCTAAATACCTCGTTTTTATCTTTTGAATCGAGAAGAACCCTAAATTTTAATCCTGCCATGGCGACTTTAAATGTATGCTATTGAATACTACGCTAAAATTATTTTATTGTTTCAAGACCTAATTCTTTTCCAAGCCTAAGCATTAGATCGAATGCTTCATCAGGGTCATTTTGTATTTCCCCTTCGAGTATAGCCTCTTTAATTTTAGCTTTTATATCTCCAATTTCTCTACAAGGTTTAAGCCCGAAGGTTGTCATTATTAGCTCACCAGTTACAGGTGGTTGAAAGTTTCTTATACGGTCTTTTTCTTCCACTAATAAAAGTTTCTCTTTTACTAATTTGAAATTCTCCTTGTATTTTTTGACTTTATATTCGTTCTTCGAAGTAATGTCGGCATTACACAATGTCATTAAGTCATCGATATCGTTTTCAGCCTCCGACAAAAGCCTTCGAATTGCTGAGTCTGTTACATGTCCTTTAACTAATGCGATT
The DNA here is from genome assembly GCA_022447585.1 of Crocinitomicaceae bacterium. GTDB lineage: Bacteria > Bacteroidota > Bacteroidia > Flavobacteriales_D > Crocinitomicaceae > UBA4466. The sequence continues at coordinate 77,613 of JAKVAR010000108.1, forward strand.
GGTCTCAAATGCAGGCGCACAAGTTTCTGTACATATTTCATTTTAGAATCCATAGGAAGTTTCATACGCTTGAAAATCTTTGGAACCATTCTAGCCCCTAAATCTTCGTGTCCATGAAAAGTCCAACCAACCTTTTTGTTAAACCTTTTCGTAGGTGGCTTTGCTATGTCATGCATAATTGCGGCCCATCTTAACCATAAATTATCGGTGTTTTCAGAAATATTATCTAAGACTTCTAAAGTATGATGAAAGTTGTCCTTGTGTGACTTACCTTTTATAGTCTCAACCCCATATAAAGCGACCATTTCTGGGAAAAATTGATGTAGTAATTTAGTTGAGAATAAGAGGTTGAACCCGCGGGAAGGAGAAGGACTGAGTATTATTTTATTCAATTCATCCATAATTCGTTCCTTAGAAATAATATCTAACCTCTCAGCGTTTGATCGAATTGATTCCAAACTTTTTTTTTCAATTTTGAAATTCAATTGAGTTGCGAAACGAACGGCTCTCATCATTCTCAATGGATCGTCAGAATATGTTCTACTCGGCTCTAAAGGTGTTCTTATAATTTCTTTTTCAAGATCGTCAACACCATTAAATGGATCAATTAACTGCCCGAAATTATCTTGATGTAAAGAAATGGCCAACGCATTTATCGTGAAGTCACGTCTATCTTGATCGTCTTTAAGTGAACCATTTTCAACAATAGGTTTACGGGAGTCTTTTCTGTATGACTCCTTTCTAGCCCCAACAAATTCAACATCAAGATCTTTATAAACGAATTGTGCTGTTCCGAAGCTTTCAAAAACAGAGACTTTTTTAACTCGCAGCTTTTTCGCGCATGCATTTGCTAAATCGAGACCATTACCAACAACGACAATATCAATATCTTTTGAAGGTCTTCCAAGAAGTAAGTCGCGCACATAACCTCCAATAACATAGGCCTCGAGATTTTGTTCAGTGACAATTTCTGAGGCCACTTTAAAGACAGGATGCGTTAAATGTTGACTTAAGTTTTTTGACATTGCGGAGGCAAAGATAAGCAATCATGTGTAATTAGTGTGATTACTTTAATCATTTGGAAATAATTATGCTATTTTAGTAAGTCAGGAACCACTATTGTTCCTTTTATGACCGATTGAATTGAATAATTTTTCACAATGAAATTCATTTTAATGTTTACAACTTTGGCAACCCTTTTATCATGTAACTCATATCGTTTAGTCGAAAGGCATATTGACAAGAAAATGAATGGGGCCAATTTATCAATTAAAACCGAAGTTATCTCTGGAGATACCATAGAATATTGGGATAATAATGCGGATAAACCTGTAGCAATGCTTATCCACGGGTTTGGTGCTTCAACGAAATATCAGTGGTATGATCAGGTTAAGATGCTGAGTCAAGATTACCGTGTTATTGCTCCAAATTTATTTCATTTCGGAAACAGTCGACCTGGGATTGAAAAATTCGAAATACGTGATCAAATGGAATTAGTAAATGCTTTGGTGAATCACTTGGGAATTGAAAAAATGAACCTTTTTGGAGTGTCATATGGCGGTTTGGTAAGTATGGAGTATGCTCATAATTATGAATCTAAAATAAGCAAGTTAGTGGTGTTTGATGCTCCTGTTAAGTATATGTACGAGAGGGATATAGATACCATATGCAAGCGTTTTGATGTTAAAAGTGTGGAAGATTTATTTGTTCCTACGAATGCCAAAGAATTAAAGAAGCTGCTTTATTTAGCAATGGGTAAGAAGTCACCTGTCCCTAATTTTATGCTGAAGGCTTTTTATGATAATGTATATTCACAAAATCATGAGAATAAAAGGAGGTTAATGACAACGCTGATAGCGGGGCTAGAAGAGTATGCAGCTCATAATTATGATTTTAATTCTCCAACGCTACTAATTTGGGGTGATACTGACATGATTGTGCCGGTTGAACGTGCGCCTTTAATTAGGAGACATATTGGTTCAAACGCAGAATTGCACATTATTAAGAATGGAGCACATATGCCTAATCTTACGAAGACTAAGGAATTCAATAGGTTAGTAACGGAGTTTCTTTCGAAGCCTTAGTTACTTCCGTATCACTTTTACATCTCCTTTCAGTCCTATTTTAATTATCTGAGAAGGAGTATTCATTTTTTCATTTAGCCTCTCTTTGATGATGTGGTCGACACCTTCTTTGATTTCATTTGAAATTTCGTCATAATTCGTTGGGTTCTTCTCTCCAGATAAGTTCGCAGAAGTGCTAACAATTGGTTTGCGCAGGCCTCGAATAAGTTTGAGGCATGTGGGATTTTTCGTTATTCTAATTCCAACAGAACCATCTTTTGCCAGAATAGATGGAGCTAATCCCTTGGCATCAGGGTAAATGATAGTTAATGGCTTAACAGCAAAATCAGCTAAATCATAACACACTTCCTGAAATTCTGGAATATAGCGTTGTAACATTGGGAAATCATCAACTAATATGATGAAGCTCTTATGTTCTGGTCGCTTTTTTAAGTCAAGAATTTTTTGACACGATTCTTCGTTCGTAGCATCACATCCTATGCCCCATACCGTATCAGTAGGGTAAAGCATTGTTCCTCCAGATTTTAATAATTCAATAACGTCTCTCATATTAATCTAATAAATCAGGTCTGCGTGTTTTTGTTCTTTCCAACGCTTTTTCTTCTCGCCATTTATCAATCTTGCCAAAGTCTCCAGATAATAAAACTTCTGGAACCTTCATTCCATTATACTCAGGAGGTCTTGTATATACAGGTGGAGATAGTAGGCCATCTTGAAAACTGTCTGTCAATGCTGAAGTTTCATCATTTAGAACACCTGGAATTAAACGTACAACGCTATCAACTAAAACTGCGGCTCCTAATTCGCCACCAGAAAGCACGTAAGATCCAATAGAAATTTCTTTGGTAATATAGTGTTCTCTAATTCTCTCGTCCACACCTTTATAGTGTCCACAGAGAATCATAATATTTCCCTTCAGGCTAAGGTCATTACAAATTGACTGCTCTAAAATCTCTCCATCTGGTGTCATGAAAATGATTTCTTCGTATTCACGTTCAGCTTTTAATTTCTCTATTATGGCTGCGATAGGTTCAATACTCATAACCATTCCTGCACCACCTCCATATTGGTAATCATCTACTTTATTATGCTTATTCGTAGAGTAATCGCGAATGTTATGAATTTTAAGTTCTAGATGACCTTTTGTTTGTGCCCTTTTCATAATGGAATCTGAAAATGGGCTGTGCAACAAATCTGGTAAAATGGTAAGTATATCAATACGCATGCTCAAAATTAAGTATTTTAGGCAAGGAATATTCAATTATTTTATGAAGCTTATTTTATCATTTTTCGTAGTTTGCTTTTTTTCAAGTGTTTTCGCTCAGTTGAATCAAAATACTACCCCCAGCTATTTGGAACTGATTTCCATATATAAACGACTTGCAACAGAACATCAAGAAATTGAGTTATACCAAATGGGTGATTCTGACTATGGATTACCAATATACCTATGTGTGTTAAACGGAGCCAATGATTCCATCCAAACATTCAAAAAAGCACAGGAACAAACTACAATTTTAATTAATAATGGAATTCACCCTGGAGAACCTGATGGAGTGAATGCATGTTTAATATGGATTGATAATTGGGTTAAATCAGGGAAAAAAACAAAAAAATTACCTGTGATTGGTATTATTCCAGCATATAATGTTGGGGGTATGATGAATCGATCCGGGACAAGTCGCGCGAATCAGGATGGTCCGGAAGAGTATGGTTTTAGAGGTAATGCACAAAACTTAGATTTAAATCGTGATTTTATCAAGATGGATTCGAAGAATATGTTCACATTTGCCAAGATTTTTCATGCTTTAGATCCAGATATATTCTTAGATACACATGTTTCGAATGGAGCAGACTATCAATACACAATGACTTATATTGCATCTGTTCGGGAGCGAATGGCCCCCATGTTAGGTGATTTAATGCATGAAGATTTGATTCCTCACTTATCAAAAATGTCGTCTAAAAGAGGTTATGATTTAATTCCCTATGTTGATTTGAAAGGAGCAACTCCTGAGTATGGTATTCAGGTTTTTAATGACTTACCTCGATATGCAATGGGATATGCTTCTTTGATGAATGCGATTAGTTTTACCTTGGAAACTCATATGTTGAAACCTTTCCCAGATCGGGTTAAGGCAACCGAGATTTTTATTGATGAAACGATTTCTTGGACAATAGAGAATCAATTAAAGGTAGAAAGGGCTCGGGCTGAAACTTTGAAATGGGAAGAGAAAATGAGGTTTTATCCTTTCAATTTTAAATTAACAGATGATCAGGATTCAATTGCATTTAAGGGGTACAAGGCAACAAATATGAAAAGTGAGGTCACCGGTTTGAAACGACTGAAATATCATCATAATCAACCTTACGATCAGCAAATACCTTATTTTAGAACATATGAAGCTGCAGATTCAGTATTAATTCCTGATTTTTATTTGTTAGGAAGTCAATGTGTGGATGTATTAGAAAGATTGGATGCGAATAATGTTCAATATGCAAGATTAAAAAATGACACCAGCATGCAGTTGACAACATCAAAAATAGTAGGATTTGAAACTTCCAAGAAACCTTATGAAGGTCATTACTTGCACAACGAAGTAAAAGAGGATGTTTCTTTAGCAGTTGTCAATTTTAAGAAAGGCGATGTTTTGATTCCGACACATCAAAAGAATAAAAGGTTTATTATATCTGTGTTAGAGTCAAGAACACCAGACAGTTACTTTGCATGGAATTTCTTTGATTCATATTTACAGCAAAAAGAATATTTTTCCCCCTATGTTTTTGAAGATAAAGCTGCGTTATTATTAAAGAATAATCAGAGTTTAAAAACTGAATTTGAAGAGAAAAAAAATGAAGATGAAGATTTCAGAAACTCTGCTTGGAATCAATTATATTTTATTTACCAAAGAAGTCCATATTATGAGCCCTCTCATAATGTACTTCCAATAAATAAAGGTATGTTCAAAGCAGGTGAATAATTATATGGATGTGTTACAATGTGTTAACATTAGGAGAAATTGTTGTTAACATCTGTTGCTTCATCAAAATAAGGGCGTTATATTCGCGTTACTAAATCGATTTATATATGAAAACTAGATTTCTATTTGCACTATTTGTTGTAATGAGCTTTATGTCTTTTTCACAAGACACAACTTGGGTTCAAACATTCACATTTGATTCTATCTCTACCAGGAGAGCAGATTTTACTTTTCCTTCGGAGTTGAATGATAAAAGATTTGAAAAAGTACTGATGTACTATAAATTGAAATGTGATCCTGCCACACCATGGGATAATTATGCATGTGGTGAGTGGGACTATCTAGCTTATACCCGAATTTTCGACCATACTGGTGTTATGGATTCTGTTCGCGTTGATTCTGTGCGATACATGAATAACTTCAACAGTCCATCGACATATACCTATGATGACTGGGGGTATACTTATGCTGATACGTATGTTGCAACAGAGCAATTAAGGTCAGGATTTGCAACAACATTAAATCCGCTGAATCAGGTTCCTTATGGTGTTTCAAATGCTCCTTTTGATTTGTCAAATAAAGGAGGACGTTTTCAAATGCTTGTAACTGCTGCCGAATTGACTGCTGCTGGAATTGTTGCCGGAGATCTTCAGTCTTTATCTTTATTTGTTGCTGGTACAACACTTAATGGAGAGTTATTATATCCTAAGATTTCAATTAAAGGAACAGTTGATGCATCGATAACTGAATTCCACAATACCGGATTTACGGAAGTATATAACCTTTCAAGATCTACTTTAGGAGGGGCTCCTGAGTTAGTTAGTGGTGCTGTTAATGAATTAGAGTTTTACCAACCTTATGGTTGGAATGGATCTGATAACTTAATTATAGATTTCAGTTTTGCGCGTTCGGTTCCAGCAACGAACTCTTTGTTTTTTACTACTGAAACTTCAGCTCCTAATATGGCGTTGAACTACGGAGGAAAAAATGGAGTTTTAAATTTTGATGGTACAAATTATGCGTCGTTAGAGTTATCGGACGTTGATATGGGCGATGATATAACGATTGCTTTCTGGGCAAAAGGAAATGGAAACAATGGTGTAAATACTTCTATTTTAGAAGGTGTTGATACGAATAATGTTAGAATGATTAATATTCATATGCCTTGGAACAACAATAATTTATACTGGGATTGCGGTGAAGGTAGTGGACAAGATAGAATCTTTGGTCCAATGTCTGCTGGCGAAATTGATAACGAATGGCATCACTGGGCTTTTGTTAAAAATCAAGGTACTGGTGAAATGAAAATTCTTAAAGATGGTGTTTTATGGTTAAGTGGATCTGGTTTAACTCGTTCAGTTGGTATGATGCACCGATTAGTTTTAGGAGCTAACAAGAACACAACAAATAACTGGACAGGAAGTATTGATGAACTTCAGATTTATACTGCTGCTTTAGATGACGCAACAATTTCTACATGGTATAAAAACAAGATTAACAATACGCACCCAAATTGGGGGGATTTAGCTGTTTACTATGATTTCGATAATGAAGAGTATGCAATTGATCAGTCTCAGAATGATTATTTAATGATGCCATCTGCACAGGGTATGTTCACGTTTGGTTCATTACCATTAGCAGGAGTTGAAGGTGCTGATCGTCCAATTATAGGGTTTGGACAAGGAAATGTTTCTGGAGCTGTTACGGATATTACAATCCCTTACCTAAAATTGAAAGAGCCAGAGGTCGTTTTTGAATACGCAAAAGTTCATAGACATTTTGCTATTGTGGATGCATTTGTTACTCTTCCTAGCGGCGATGAGGTGGTTTATGATGCGATGTATAATGTTGTTTCAACAACTCCGTTTACTGGTGCTAATACTATTTCAAATGAGGTGATTACCTATTATAAAGCACCATTTGAAATTATTCATGATGTTGAAATTGGAAGGTTTATTACACCTTATGGTATTCAATTTGATTTAGGTCCAAACGGGTTTACATGGATTTATGATGTAACGGATTACCAAATGTATTTGAAAGATGTTGTTGATTTAGCTGCTCATAATACGCAAGAACTTATTGATTTAAGGTTTGCTTTTATTGAGGGTATTCCTCCTCGTGATGTTCATGATCGTCAGCCAATTTGGTCTGATTGGAGGAGTTACTCATATTCTTCTTTAGATAATGATATCAACTTACAATCAACTGATGTTGTTCTTTCGGATACGTCTGAAATGTTTAAAATAAAAACAAGATTTACTGGTCACGGACATAATGGTTCTGTGAACTGTTGCGAGTGGGATTCTAAAGATCACATGATCTCTATTGATGGGGTAGAAAGGTTTAATTGGGAGATTTGGGAAGAAACGGCTTGTGGCGATAACCCAAATATTTCTCAAGGTGGTACATGGCCATATGCTAGAGAAGGGTGGTGTCCTGGTGATTTGGTTAAAGAATATGATCATGAATTAACGCCATATGTTTCGCCTGGTGCAACAGTTTCCTTCGATTATGACATTGAAGATATTCCTGTAAATGATCAAGGTCAAGGTAATGGGAACTATGTAGCAGCAATGGATTTAATTTCATATTCTGCACCTAACTTTCAACATGATGCAGCAATTATTGATGTTTTGAATCCGAATAGCTGGGAATACTACCAAAAGTGGAACCCAAGTTGCTCAAATCCTAGAGTTATTTTACAAAACACAGGAGAACAAGATTTAACTTCTTGTACTATTAGAATTTGGATTAGCTACGGAGATTTTATCGATCATGAATGGACAGGAAATCTTGGCTTTTTAGAGAAAGAGGTTGTTGAAATTCAAATAAACGATAATAGCTGGTGGGCCGATTATACGGGGCAACAGACATTTAGAGCTCTTGTTATGAATGTTCAAGGGACACCAGATTTAGACGAGTATGCAAACAATAATGAAGTTGCAACTAAATTTGAAGCTCCAGCATATATCTCCGGACCTTTCTTAGTATGGTTTACAACAAATAATATGGCGCATGAAAATAAATGGAGGTTAGAAGATGGTGCAGGGAACTTAATTTTTGAACGTAATTCATTGACCAATTCAACTGATTATAAAGATACTTTCGATTTAGCTCCAGGTTGCTACTCTATTACTTTAGAGGATTCAGATAGCGATGGAATTGGGTTCTGGTATTCTGCTCAGGCTCAAGGTGAAACGAATGGTACTTTTAGATTGAAAAATGTGGGTGGACCGGTGATCAATACTTTCAATAGAGATTTTGGTAATTATAGTAAATTTAACTTCTCAGTTGGATACGCCTTGAGTTTGGATGAACAAGATTTATCTCACGAGATCTCTGTATATCCTAATCCAAACAGTGGTAAATTCCATGTAGAACTTAGTGGATCCATTGGTGACCAGGCTCAATTAGAGGTTTATGACTTGATGGGAAGAAGAGTTGTTACTCAAAATATGAATGCGAAACCAAACTTCGCTAGCTCTATGGTGGAGATGTCAGATTCCCCTGCAGGTCATTATATTATCAAAGTTGTTACCAATGACCGTGTATACACTCAAGAATTTATTAAGCAATAAGTTTAATGTTTGTTTCGATAAAAAAAGGGCTGATTTATCAGCCCTTTTTTTATCGAAACCATTTTTTTAAATTCAGAATAGGTTTCTCAATATAGTTAAAACTCAGTCGACTCAGAACAAGCGTTATATAACCAGAGATAAAAAGGAAAGCGATAAAGCCGAGGATAGAATCATTAAGATTGTATTGCATAATTATGTGCTGAACAAAGTAAATAACAATGCAATGGTACATATAAATACCATAGCTTATTTCCCCCAACTGAAAGAAGTTTAAAACCTTATCTGCTTTGAACAATGAATTTTTGCAAAAAACTTGTTCGAAAATAACAAAAGCGAAGAAAATACCAATTACAATTCTTTCAATGCCAATTAAGTATCCTGTAAAAATCTTTGTGGAGAATAGAATGATTATGATTCCAACCGCGTAAATCCCTAAAATTAATAGTCTCGATAGGTTTTTAAATTTGTCCAGTTTATGTGTGACAAAAGTAGCGTAGCTTAATAATCCTCCTATTGCTAAATCACTTATTACCGATAGCGTATGAAAGTAAATTGTTCTTTCATTACCAATGTGTAATATTCTAAATAATACACTAGTTAGAATTAATAAGACGAAATATATTGGGAAATATTTCCCTCGACTAAACGATGGGATAATAGCAATTAGCGCAACCCAAGCCATGTAATATTGTTCTTCAATACTAACAGACCAAGTCACGGTTAAGAAACTGATAGAGTCTTTCCAGCCTGTCCAAATTTCTTCGAAGTTTGAAATGAAAAGAGAGTAGTGTAAAAAAGAGTTTTGAGTTTCAAGACCATTAGGTAGTGATGGAAAAATAAAGAATCCGAAAAGAACAATAATGAAGTATAATGGCCAAATCCGAAGTAACCTGCGCATAAAAAAACCGAAAGCATATATTTTTCCCTTTGCCTTTGCCTCATGAAGTAGAAGGTAAGTGATAAGAAAACCACTTAAAACGAAAAACAAACCTACTCCATGATGTCCTTTTTTCATTAGTTTAAAAATGCTCTGAAAAAAGGGAGATTCAAAGAATTTGCCCCACATCTCTCTGCCAAGGGTAAATGCATGGAATATAAAAACGGAAAGTGCTCCGATAAACCTTAAGCCGTTAAGGTTCTCAAAAAAAGGAAGTGATAATTTCTTGGTTTTATTGTTTTCCAAAGCGATGAATCATTAATTTTACCGACAAATTAAGGGAAAATACAGAAGTATGACGTATGATATCGCAATTATTGGAGGAGGAATTGTTGGAGCTGCAACATTTTATAAACTTCAAAAGAGATTTCCAGGCCAGAAAATTGTTCTGATCGAAAAGATGGATAAACTGGCTGATCATCAAACGGGACATAATTCAGGTGTGATTCACTCTGGTTTGTATTATAAACCTGGGTCCTTAAAAGCAAGAAATTGTATCCAAGGGCGTCATGAACTTGTAGCATTCGCTAAAGAACACGGGATTGCCCATGATGTTTGCGGTAAAGTCGTAGTTGCTACAGATGAAAGTGAATTGCCGTACATGGAAAAAATTTATAAAATTGGTCTTGAAAATAAGATTGAAGGTTTAAAGAAATTAACTGGTGAAGAAGTTAAAGAACATGAGCCGTATGTTGAGGCGATTGCTGGTCTCCTAGTTCCATGCACTGGAATCATTGATTTTAGAGGAGCAACGGAAAAAATGGCTGAATTGGCCTTAGACATTCAACCAGAAAGTAAATTGTTCTTAGGTCATGAAGTAATTGATATTGTTAAAAATAAAAACTCGTCTACTGTAGTTACTGATAAAGAAAAGTTTGAAGCGAAACATTTGGTGTTTTGTGCGGGACTTCAAGCCGATCGTTTAGCTAAAAAAGACGGTGTTGATTTAAAAGAAAAAGTAGTAGGTTTTCGTGGAGATTATTACGAATTGACTGAACAAGGAATGCATAAGGTTAAACATTTAATTTACCCTGTTCCAAATCCTGACTTTCCTTTTCTAGGTGTTCACTTTACGCGGATGACTAATGGTGAGATTGAATGTGGACCTAATGCTGTATTTACCTTCAAGCGTGAAGGGTATGGAAAAACTGATTTTTCTTTGAGAGACACTTGGGATGCATTAACATATAAAGGTACTTGGAAGTTATTCTTTAAAAATATGAAGTTTGGGATCAACGAGTATAGAAGAGCATTCTCTAAGAAGTTGTTCTTAAAAACACTTCAAAGAATGATACCATCTTTAACTATGGATGATTTACGTCCAGGTAGGGCAGGAGTAAGGGCTTTACTTTTAAGACAGGATGGAGACACCAGAGATGATTTTAGAATCGAGTATCATGGAAATGCTATTCACGTGCTTAATGCACCTTCGCCGGCAGCAACAGCTTCATTGGCTATTGGAGGGTATATTGCAGATAAAGCTGAGGAGCAATTCAATCTTAAGTAGTTTAAACACGACCTTTCTCGGATAGTAAAATCGCAATTGATCTTGTTGAAGGGAATTGCGAGAATACGATGATCATGGCTACCGTAATTGGTACACTTAAAAACATGCCTACAATTCCCCATATTGAGCCCCAAATTGCTAATGAAAGAATAGCTACCAAAGGGCTTATATTTAATGTGTTACCCATTAAACGCGGTTCTACTAAACTTCCGATGAGCATGGCAACTGCGCCAACTCCAAATAAGATGACTAAGAATGGTACAAATTCACCGAATTGAATAAGTGAAAATAGTGCCGGTAATAGAGTCCCGATAATAGGTCCAACTGATGGAATAAAATTCAGAACAAAAATTAAGAAGGCCCAAAATAAAGGGGATTCAATCCCAACAGCAAGTAGAATAAAGTAACTCAAAGTTGTACTTAGTAGACTAATTAAAGACTTCAAGCTGATGTAGCTCGACATTGATTTGTCCACTTTTTTTAATGTTGATTGGACACTCTCGTATTGTTTAGAATCGGTGAACATTAATTTGATTTTATGCTCAAATAATGACTCCTCTACAAAGATAAATGTAACGTAGAAAATAAGCATGATCATATTACTTAAAAGCTCTGATATAGAATTAAAGAATTGTTCTAAATGACTGGTGAAATCAAAGTTCTGAACGAAATTTGTCATTTCTTTACTCAGGTTTATGTTTAGGAGCTCATTGATTTTTATAGATATTACTTCAATGTTTTCAGCATATAGTGCATAAGATTGAGCGAGGTTTTCAATATTCGAGGAAAGTACTTTTCCAATTGTAAAGATTCCTGCAAATATTACCAGTGATGCAAGTAATGTCTTAACCCAAGAAGGAACATATTTTTGAATAAGGGTATTCTTGTCCAATAAATTTCGAGTTTTTTTGACCACGAACCATATGAGAATAGCAATTAAAAATGGAAGTATAATCATTTGACCATAAATCAATGCGAATAAAATTATAGTTGTTGTGATTAGCCAAGATGCTATGTTGTTCGGTTTCATAGTTTAAAGTTATCTTTTTAAAACTTAATCTATTGCTACTGGAAGAGAATAAGGGATTTTAATAATGGTAGTGTCCTGTAAAATGTACTCTGGCAGGTTACCTGTATTAAAAATGGCAATTTTCTTTCCTGAATTTTTAACCTGAGACACTTCTTCTTTAGACGGGATTTTGTAATAAGCCAAAAAATCTGTGTAAAACATCACAGATACATTTCCGAATGGAGTAATACTGGTATTAAAAATAACATAGTTAGGGTCATCTAATTGATTGGCTAAACTAATTATATTCTTTTTCCATGCTGTTTTTTCATGCCAACCTTGATTGTCATTTGGCTTCCAAGTTGTATGGTAATTTTCAAGTTTTGACATATTAAGTGCTGTAAATCCAAATATTATGGTAAACAATGGAGTGAGGATTGTTCCAATGAGTTCTTTTTTTGTTTTATTCTGTATCCATTGAATTGTAGTGAATATTAGTGCAGCAAGTCCTAAGTATATAAATGGCATAACAACAACGGTGAATGCGTTCATTTTGGTTGCGGCAATACTGAAAAAAATATATACAAATGCGACAGCGATAGTTGCGAATAAACCGAATGCTTTTTTTTGAGACTTTAAAACGAATATGATCAATCCTATCAATAAGAATATTGGAATTAAGTCGCCTGATCCATAAAGAATTTTAAGACCTTTAGAAAAGTGGAAGTTCCAATCACCGGTATGACCTTCAACGGCTTCAAAGAAGTGTTGTCCATTTAATGCCAGCTCATGCCCAGCTTCTTTTGGGTATGTTATATGTATATAGATTTGCCATGGAATAAAAACCACCAGTGAAATCAACCCGGATTTAATAATTGGGAAAAGGTTCTCCTTTTTTAAAAACCGCTGTTTCGAAATGAATAATTCAACGATACTCCATATAACGAAAACAAGAAGTCCCATTAACCATTTTACTAAAACAGCGCACCCTGAAAATAATCCTACTAAAATTAAGTACTTATTGGATTTAGTTCTTTGGTATTCAAACCAAGCCCAAAACGATCCGGTAACGTAAAAAAGAAATGCGATGTCATTATGATCAGTAGCATATCTTCCCGCGATTAACTCCAGAGGGAAATACGAAAGTGACATAAGTATTGCTGCGATATATCCAACTTGCCTATTGATAGAAATTTTTCCTATTCTATAAACGAAAAGTGGAATAATTGCATGTAGAATGATACTTGGTAGTCGAACTGCAATCTCGTTTGCACCCAAAAGTTTAATGCTTAACGCCATTTGCCATAAAAACAAAGGTTGTTTATGCAGCCAAATAGAGTTCTCCGTCCAGTTTTTATAGTCATAATTAAGTATTGTTTCCGCATATAATTTCGGCGCCAAAGGTTCGCTAGCCATGTTTTTTGCCACTAAAGCGTGAAATTGTTCATCCCAAATATCAAGGAAGTTGTTCAGTCCAGCAGCAAAAAAACCAATAAAAATTGAACCTAAAGCTAGTAATATCAAACTTAGTTTTGTCCACTTATTAAATATTAAAATTGAAATGACTAATATTCCGCCTCCAAGAATTAAAGGCAATAATTGTTCGTTTGAAAAATGTGTTGTCAACATGTAATATTTCTAGGTCAATCTAAATTAGCTTTTATTTTCATTCGGATATATCTCTAAAAGTATTAAAATTGTGAAATGAGTTTTAGTTCAATTCAGTTTTCTAGGTTTTTGGGACTTCTAGTTCTCTTTTTGATGTATTCATGTAGTTCAGAAGGAGAAGGAAAACATCAAGTTATTATTGAGTCAGATTTAGAGGAAATATCTGGTGAATTCTTTGTTGCAGGAGAATATGCTATTAAGGGAGCGGAAAGTCAAACGCAGGAATATGCAAGAAGCGGTAAATATGCTTATTTAGCAGATAAAAATCATGAATTTGGTTTATCTTATTCTTTTGAAGATGTTAAGAAGGGGGATGTAATTGTATTCTCTGCTTGGAAATACTCCGAGCATAATAGAGGCAGCTTAGTGATCTCTGATCGAAATGAAAATGGTCAAAGCTCAAGTAGCGGTCGTTTAACCATGATTGAAAATGAGTGGGGCCTCGTGAAAAATTATTTTATCGCGGAAAATGATATTGAAGAACTTGTTTTATACATTCATAATCCGCATCCTGAACCAGCATATTTTGATGATGTAAGAATTGAAAAGTATTCCAATAATAAGTTGCCTGATGATTCGCATGAGGCTTTAGTGATTAAGTTGGATGATGATGCTTTTGCACAAATTGCTTCATCAAGGGAAATAGCACTAGAGCAAGGAGTTATTACGAAGGATCTTAAAAAGTACGTAAAAGGATTTATCATTAAGGATGGAAATGAAATACCAATCGAACTTCGAATTAAGGGAGACTGGACGGATCATCTAAAAACAGATAAATGGTCTTTTAGAATAAAAGTCAAGGGAGAGCATGCGTTTGATGGACTAAAATCATTTTCAATTCAGAATCCATCTACGAGAGGCTTTATGAATGAATGGTTTGCGCATAAATTATTCGATAGAGAGGAGGTGTTAACAACTAGATATAAATTTGTTCCAGTAATAATTAATGGAAAGAAGAAGGGGGTTTATGCTTTAGAAGAACATTTCGATAAACAATTGTTGGAATCACGAAATAGAAGAGAAGCTCCTATTGTTAAATTTGACGAAAGTGGAATTTGGGAGCATCATTTGCACGAGATCAATGATAGTGCAAACTATAATGTCCCAATTCTTCTGTCTGCTGATATTGCAGTGTTTAAAAATGGTCGAACTTATAGGTCTCCGGGATTAAAGAATTTGTTTAAAATTGCTCAGTCTCAAATGAACCGATATCGCAATCACGATGCGCTCACAACCGAATATTTGGATAGTGAATCATTTGCTAAATTTATTGCATTGAGTGATATACTCAATGGTAAGCATGGGTTGATATGGCATAATCAGAGGTTCTATATTAATCCACTCACAAATAAATTAGAACCTATTGGATACGATTGCTTTACCGAGAGGGAGCTGATGTCATATGATGTGAATATTGAAGGGTATAGTAGAGCCAATAAATTAACGTTTAATCTTGTTCAGGCTGCTCTTTCTAATCCGGAAATTGAGAAAAAGTATATCGGGTATTTGAAAGCGTTTAGTAATGCTAAATATTTGAATTCTGTGTTTAAAGAACTGGAAAAGGAGATTGAAGAAGTACAGACCCTTCTAAATTTCGAAGATCCTACAATAAATTTAGATAGAGTTTTTTTTGAAAATAATTGTGCGGCCATTAGAGCGCTTATTCCAGATTATGAATCATTCATATCTAATCCTACTATGGAATCTAATCCTTTCGGAAACTATAGCCCAATTCGGGAAGATTTTTTGTACGAGAAGATAGCATTGAAAGCGTACACGATTGAAAAAAATGAGCAGAACTCAACAATACGATTAAGAAACTATCATCCAAATTCAATTCAATTAATTGGGTATGCTTTAAAGGGAAACACTGATTCTATTATTGCATGCTCGTCTGTTAAGTTAAATGGATTTGCTCAAAATTTTGATGAAGAGATCCTAACTCTTGATGGCAGAGTTAAACGTATTTTTTATACTGCGGATAATTGTGGAAAACGTATTTTTACTGCAAAGGTGAATAAATGGGATGCCGCTAATGATATACGATTTAATCAAAGCCAAATGCCTAATTTTGTGCAAAGAACAAATAACGGATACAAGATTGAATCTGGAAATTACTCTTCGTCAAAAGACATTATTATACCTCGAGGGTCGAGATTAACTATTGATAAAGGAGTGCAATTAAACTTGATCAATGGAGCGGCTTTTATTTCGTATTCTCCGGTAGATTTTAATGGTACGAAAACTGAACGTATTCTAATTTATTCGTCAGATTCATCGGCAAACGGGGTAACAATAGTCGCGGCGAATACAAAGTCGAGTATGACTTATACCAACTTTTCTGGTCTAAGGTCTTTATCTAAAGATCACTGGGGGCTTACTGGAGCAGTGGCCGTTTTTAAATCAGAAATAAAAATAGATCATTGTTCTTTTGATAGGAATAATTGTGAGGACGGTTTGAATCTTATTCAGTGTGAATTTGAAATGAATGATTGTAATGTTAGTAATACAACTTCAGATGGTTTTGATGCTGATTTCAGTATTGGCGTGGTAAGAAAATCTGTTTTCAGTAATACTGGTAATGACTGTATAGACTTTTCAGGGAGTAAAATTGTTATTAATGAGACTAAAATTGTTAATTCTGGAGATAAGGGAATTTCTGGAGGCGAGAATTCGACTTTAACAATTTCCGATTGTATAATTAAAGGTGCTTATATTGCCATTGCCTCCAAGGATTTGTCTGAAGTGAATGTGTCTGATTTGACGATTAAAGAGAGTATATATGGTTTCGCAGCATATAGAAAAAAGCCAGAATATGGACCTGCAACTATTTACGTTAAATCGATCAAGGAAAACAATTCAAAGAATCTTCATTTATTGGATAAAGACTCTAAGTTGACATACTTAGACGAAGAGTTTGTTGGGGAAAAAATATTCAATATTGACTCCATGTATATGATGTATAGTAATTAGGTTAATCGAAAAATTCATACTCCAAATTCAGCTTTCCTTTCTGATTTATGTCCCCCTCTAAGGTTATAAAAGCTGCGTTAGTATGCCAGTCATTTTGGTAGTAATAATCAATTTCGCCACCCTTTAATTGGATAGAGTGCACAGGCGTTGAATCTGAATCTAAAAGTAAAAATCGGATATTTTTAGATAAGTTTCCGGTAAAATGAAGTCGAATTGAATGTATTAAACCTTGATCTTTTTTCTTAATAATATTAAAAGTTTGAGACTCATTTAGGTCAATATTAAGTTCTTGTTGAGCTCTTTTGATATAGGTAGGGTAAATAAAATTACTAAAAGAAAAGTAGATTAGAATGCCAGTTAAGCATAATGTAATCAGTGTTTTAATTCGTTTTGAAGGTTGCATTTTAAAATCTTTTCTGAAATTATTTTTATCAAAAGCTTGTTTAATTGAAAACAAATTTAAAACATTTGTGCCATCATTATGCCACGACGGTGGATCTATGATTTATAAAGAAGAGGTAAGAGACAGGCTCTATGATCCTCTGGCAACCAACTTTAAGTCGATGCGAAAGTAGCGATTGGAAAACCGGTGCCAATTCCTGATTCCGAATGTTCGGAAGAATATAAATGTAAAGGTTATGAAAAACGTAATTATTCAATTTTCGAGGAACATAGTGGCAAGCTGTAATTCTTGTGCTAAATATCAATGTGATAATCTGAAAAGTCAGTGCTATATGTGCTGTCACAATTACTGGTAGAGTTTATTCTTAGCTCCCATAATGCGCATTCGCGCTATTTCAAACATTTTTTAAGTAATTTATCATGGATTCAATTAAAATAAATACACCATTTCATTTAGAAAATGGGCAATCAATAGAAAACTTAAACGTGGCTTATCATACTTATGGTAAGCTAAATTCAAAAAGGAATAATGTCATTTGGGTTTGCCACGCATTAACTGCAAATAGCGATGTTTTTGAGTGGTGGTCTGGACTTTTTGGTCTGGGGAAATTCTTTGATCCAGATAGATATTTTATCATTTGTCCCAATGCATTAGGTTCCTGTTATGGTACAACTGGTCCGTCTACTCCCCTTGAGAATAAACGCCCACTTTTAGATGAATTCCCTGAGTTAACCATTAAAGATTTAGCTAAAGTCCATGAGTTATTAAGGCAGGAGTTAAATATTGAATCTATTTATGCATTGATTGGCGCATCTATGGGAGGTCAACAGGCATTAGAGTGGAGTATTCATCAGCCAGGTTTATTTAATAATTTGATTCTATTAGCTACAAATGCTAGCCATTCTCCTTATGGTATTGCATTTAATGAAAGTCAGCGATTAGCAATACTGGCAGATTCTTCATACGGAAATCAAAATATTGATGGAGGTAGAGCAGGTTTGATTGCAGCGCGAAGTATTGCCTTACTTAGCTATAGATCATACAAAGGCTATGAAAATAGGCAATCCGAGTCTTCCAATCTGGTGAAAAATAATTTTAAATCCAGTTCATATCAACGGTATCAAGGAGAAAAAATTGCTAAAAGGTTTAGTGCGTATTCATACGTAACT
Source organism: Crocinitomicaceae bacterium (assembly GCA_022447585.1). Lineage (GTDB taxonomy): Bacteria > Bacteroidota > Bacteroidia > Flavobacteriales_D > Crocinitomicaceae > UBA4466. The sequence continues at coordinate 95,925 of JAKVAR010000108.1, forward strand.
CTTTCAAAGGCTATGGATAGTCACAATGTTGGCCGTGGAAAGGACTCTATTAAACATGCGCTTAATCTTATTAAAGCAAGGTCTTTAGTTATTGGAATAACAACGGATAATTTGTTTCCAGTGAGTGAACAGAAATTCTTGGCAAGGAATATTCATAATTGTCAATACCATGAAATTCATTCAGATTATGGACACGATGGTTTCCTAGTTGAAACTCCAAAAATAGCACGTCTATTGGATGATTTTCTCTTCAATGATTTTAAAGGAAATAAACCAACAGTTTTTAAGAATACAATTAGAAAAAGTGAACTAATGAATTTGATTGAAAAGTGAATCAATCGCAATAAAAATAGATATGAGTAAAGAATTAAATATAGGTTTAGTAGGCTTTGGATGTGTTGGTTCAGGGCTTTATGAGGTGTTAAATAAGTCGAAGTTAATTGATGCTACAATAAAGAAGATTGTAGTTCAAGATCCTTATAAAGAGCGAAGTATTAGTAAGACTAACTTTTCCTTTGATATTAACGATATTCTCGCAGATGATGAGATTAATACTGTTGTTGAATTGATCAACGATAGCGATGAAGCTTATAAAATAGTGAAGAAGGCGCTAGAATCTGGAAAAGATGTGGTTTCTGCGAATAAAAAGTTGATCGCTGAGCATTTGGATGAGTTGATTTTTATAGCGGCCAAAAATAATGCATCTTTTCTCTATGAAGGAGCTGTTGCTGGTTCAATTCCAATTATTCGAAATTTGGAGGAGTATTATAATAATGACTCACTGACTTCAATTGAAGGAATTGTAAATGGTACCACGAATTATATTTTGACTAAATCTAATGATGGTGTTGATTATGATACAGCTTTGAAAGAAGCACAGAAACTAGGCTTTGCTGAGCTAGATCCTACGCTAGATGTAGATGGATTTGATTCAAAATATAAATTAGTGCTATTGTTAAAGCATGCTTTTGGATTGAATGTTGCTCCAGAAGAAGTTCAGAACATTGGGATTAGAAATGTCACGAAGTACGAAATTGCTTATGCTAATGAAAAAGGATACCGAATCAAATTATTTTCAAAAGCCGAAAAAATTGGAGATAATGTTGTCGGTTTTGTTGCTCCTCATTTTGTGAAAAAAGATCATTTTGCATTTGGTGTGGATAATGAATTTAATGCCTTAGTAGTGGAAGCGTTGTTCTCAGATAAACAACTGTTTATTGGTAAAGGTGCGGGTAGCTACCCTACAGCAAGCGCTGTTCTTTCAGATATTTCAGCGCTTAAATTTGAATACAAATACGAGTATAGAAAAACGTCAGAAGATAGTCAGTTATCTTTCACTAATGACTTTTTCTTGAAGGTATATATAGGTTCTCCTTTTGTTGAGGCTATTAACCAAATTCCATTTTATAGAGTTGATGAATTATTCCAAAGTGATGATTATGCTTATCAAACGGGCTGGGTTAAGTTTTCAGAATTAGAAGATTACAATTTAAATCATCGGAAAGAAATTTCACTAGTGATTCTTCCTGAACCTTTTAAAGGGTCTGAGAGTTTGTTTAGTGGAAAATTGGAACGCCACAGGGTAGCTTTAGAGGTATAGTTATGGATTTATTTTTACCCTGGTATATCGCTGGGCCTTTATTAGGCTTGACAGTACCAATACTATTAATTTTTAGGGAAAAGCAGCTTGGAATATCATCTTCACTGAAGTATGTAAGTAGTCTTATAGCTAAAAAAATCCCATTTTTAAATTACCAACGAAAGCAAGATCTATGGCAAATTCAATTTGTTTCTGGGGTTGTTGTAGCAGGTGTTTTTTTTAATTGTTTCGATTTAATTAGTATCTCGCAAATAGTAAGTGATGAAGCTTATTCTCAGCAAATTGAGTCAATTTATCATATCAATAACTGGTTGTTATTTTTGATAGGTGGAATCTTTGTTGGTTTCGGAGCACGTTATGCGAACGGTTGTACGGCAGGACATGGTATAATGGGAGTTTCACAGTTATCGTTAGGTTCAGTAGTAACAACTGTTTGTTTTTTCTTAGGTGGTTTACTGGCTGTTCATTTCGTTATGCCCTTAATCGAAGTAGGATGAAGGCACTAATTACAATGGCAATAGGATTTGTTTTTGGTTCTGTTTTAATTGCTTCTCAGGCTTTTGAGTGGGCAAGAATTCAGGAAATTTTTTACTTCGAATCGTTCCATATGTTCGGGTTGATTTTATCTGCCATTGGTGCAGCAGCAATTTCATTGATAGTGATCAAAAGATTTAATATTAAATCTATAGAAGGGAATGATATTGTTCTAATATCTAAGTCTTCTAGAAAGTTAGGGAATGTTATCGGAGGTCTTTCTTATGGTGTCGGATTGGGACTGACAGGTGCTTGTGCAGGCCCTGTATTTATATTAATTGGATTACACTGGAGCATTGGTTTAATTGTTTTTCTCGGTGCGGTTATCGGGACAATAGTTTATGGTCTATTAAAAGAAAAAATACCAGAATAATGAGTTTAGAATTAAAGAGAGTAGAGAAACCATTTTCTTTTGCCTTGAAGGATAGCAAGGGAAATATATGCATGCTAGATGCTGGAGAGGCAATTGGAGGTAATGGCCTGGGATTTAGACCAATGGAATTATTGGCTGGATCTTTAGCTGGATGCGCATCTATTGATGTAATCAATATCTTGAAGAAGCAGAGAATTGAACCTGACTTATTTGAGATTGAAATCAACTATGTGCGTAAAGATGAGATTCCAGCTGTTTTTGATTCAATTGAGCTTGTAATTAGAATTGATGACATTATTGATCGAGTTAAGTTGAACAAAAATGTTGAACTAGTTTTAGAAAAACATTGCTCCGTAATGGCATCATTAGACAAACAAATCAATATTAAATATAAAATAGTAGGGCGAAATGACTAGACTTTCTACAAAAGCAATCAGAATACAAGCTGAGCGATCAGAAAATAACGAACATTCAGTTCCATTATATTTAACAAGTAGTTATGTTTTCGATGATGCCGAAGATATGAGAGCGCAATTCTCAGAAGAAAAAGATGGAAATATTTATTCACGTTATGCTAATCCAAATGTGGATGAATTTATTCAAAAAATGGCGGCACTAGAAGGTGCAGAAAATGGATGGGCAACTGCAACTGGCATGGCCGCGGTATTTACGTTGTTTGGTGCGTTATTAAATTCTGGTGATCATATTGTTTCTTGTCGATCTGTTTTTGGCTCTACGCATAAATTATTTACTGAGATTCTTCCAAAATGGGATATTGATTATACATATGTGAATTACGATGATTATCATGGCTTCGAAAATGAAATTAAGCCCGAGACAAAGGTTGTTTATATAGAAACGCCGACTAACCCCGCACTTGATATTATCGATATTGAAAGATTATCCAATATCTGTAAGCGAAGAAATGTTTTTCTTGTGGTAGATAATTGTTTCGCAACACCATTATTACAACAACCAATCAAATGGGGTGCAGATATTGTAATACATTCTGCTACGAAGTATATTGATGGACAAGGGAGAACACTGGGGGGAGTAATTCTTGGTACAAATGAAATTATTGAAAAGGTTAAGGGATTTGCAAGACATTCCGGGCCCGCTTTAAGTCCATTTAATGCGTGGGTTTTATCAAAGTCATTAGAGACCTTAGATGTAAGGTTAGAAAGACATTGTAAGAGTGCACTAGAAATAGCAAGGCGATTGGAGAAGCATCCTGCTGTTGAGTTCGTGAAATATCCATTTTTACCTTCGCATCAACAGTATGAAATCGCTAAAAAACAAATGGTAAATGGTGGTGGAATGATCACTTTTGTTTTAAAAGGCGGAATTAAGTCAGGTCGAGATTTCTTAAATAATCTTAAAATGTTTTCATTAACTGCAAACCTAGGCGATGCGCGAAGTATAGCGACTCATCCAGCTTCAACAACACATGCTAAACTAACACCACAACAAAGAGCAGAGGTTGGTATTTCGGATGGATTAGTAAGGCTGTCAATAGGATTAGAGCATGTGGAGGATATCTGGGATGATATTGCAATTGGACTATTGGTTTAAAGATTAATTTCAATTACTAATATAAAGGCTATCTTTGTCTAAAATTATTTTTAGATGAGTGAAGATTTAAAAGCAGTAAGTTACTGTGTAGGAATGAGTTTAGGAGGGAGTTTATTACAACAAAACCTAAAAGGATTATCAACGGAGGTATTGGCAGAAGCTATTCAAGATACATTCGATGCTAAAGAATTAAAATATACGCCTGAAGAGGCGAACCAAATTATTCAGCAGTTTCTTGCTAAAGAAAGCGAAGCTAAATTTGGTGGAAATAAAACAGCTGGAGATGAGTTTTTAGCTGAAAATGCTAAGAAAGAAGGTGTTCAAGTAACTGCTTCTGGACTGCAGTATGAAGTAATCGAACAAGGTAATGGTGATAAGCCATCTGCTACAAGTAATGTAACTGTACATTATCACGGAACTTTGACGAACGGAACTGTTTTTGATAGTTCTGTGGAAAGAGGTCAACCAGCTACTTTTGGGGTGAATCAAGTTATTCCAGGATGGACTGAAGCACTTCAGTTAATGCCAAAAGGAGCGAAGTATAGATTATATATTCCTCAAGATTTAGCTTATGGAGCTACTCCGCACCCAGGTGGACCAATCGAACCTTACATGGCATTGATTTTTGATGTGGAATTATTAGAGATAGCATAATGAGAAAGTGGTTATTTATTGCTCCATTGAGTCTACTGTTTGCTTGTGGAGATAGCGAAACACCGACGGTTGTTGAAGAAGTGAATCTGGACGATTATGCTGACAGAATTGGATATGTACTTGGTGCGTTGAATGCAGAATCTATAATGCAGTCAGGTGGTAAGATGAATGAGTTGAATAAAGAACTACTTATCCAAGGTTTTGAAGATAACTTAAGTGATAAAGATTGTAGTGACTGCGATGATGTTCTTTTAGGTTTATTCGGACCTTATGGTCAAGATTTTGACACAACTAAGATTGATACAGGGTCTTCATGTATCGGACGTATCACGGGATTTAGATTCTACACGGATATGTTAGGTATGGGCGGATTAGAAAAAATCAACTTGGACAAGGTGAAAATTGGGTTTGAGCATGGAGTATATGATGCAGATACTTTGATTGATGAGTCTGAGAAAAGAACTATGGTTCAAAACTTTTTAGTCGACATCAACTCTATGAATGGAGAAAAAATGATTTCAGCAGCAAAGAATCAGCCAGGAGCACAAGTTTTTGATAATGGAGTAGTTTTGTTTACGCTAGAAGAAGGAACTGGTGATTACCCTGGAGCAACTGACGATGTTGAGGTTGAGTATATCTTAACGAATGCTGTTGGCGATACAGTTCAGAGTAGCTATGACATGAAGAAAACTAATCCAGACGCAGGACCTGTTTACTTGAGTTTAAATGGAGGTGTTATTCCAGGATGGTCTTTTGTTATTCCTAAAATGAGAGTTGGAGGAAAAGCAAGAGCATATATACCATGGAATTTAGCTTATGGTGAGCAAGGTGGTAAAGAATCTCTTTGTTTCTTTATTGAGTTGAAAGACTTCGGACCTCAAGGTTCTTTGTTGAAACAACAGCCTCAGATGCGATAATACGCTGGAAAAATATTAAATAAAAAAGGCTCACTTTTAGGTGAGCCTTTTTTTACTCTTTCTCAAAGCATTAAGATAATGGGATGAAAAAGGCAATTCTATAGATTACTGGCAGATATCCTGCTGGTTGGCCAAATTCAGTTTTCTTCTGCAAAAAATAAGATCGTTGGAACGGACTGTTTTGTGCATTAATAACATCATACATAATACCTGCATTAATTCGAATAGCTTCGTTGAATTCCATAGAGAAACCACCTCCTAAGAATAAGGTTGGTGCCCATGAACCTGTATTCGTAATAAATCCAGCAAATTGATCTTTACCAAAAGGTGATCGCAACATTTCAAACTCTGCGCCAACAAATAAGGCATTAAAAAAGCGAGCGTGGGCAAAAGCACCACCTCCATAAATGTTATATCCACCTTCTTGAGCGGTTGTAATATTTTTAAACCATAATCGCTCATACCTTACGGAAGGACCTACGATTAAATATTCTCCAAAATTTAGACCGTATTTCAATCCAATACCTACATTTCCTCCTTGATTTGAAGCCGAAAAAGCAACGTCAAAACCAATTTCACTTCCGTCCATTTCAAAGGACTGAGAATAAGAATAGTGAAGGTTTAGAGTCAAGGCGGCAATTAGGATAATTAAGTTTTTCATTTCTGTTTTTTCTCAAATATAGTTGAAAACTATCGAATGAAATTTTGTTAAGGGATGTAATTTGAACTAAATCAAGTATTATATTCGTGCTATAAAATTCATCATTATGCAATTATTAGACGGAAAAGCAACAGCTCAAGAAATTCGAGAAGAATTAAAAAATGCAGTAGATGCAAGAAGAAGTAAGAATGAGAAAATACCTCATTTGGCAGCCGTATTAGTAGGTAATGATGGAGGGTCTTTAACTTATGTGAATGCAAAAGTTAAGGCGTGTGAACAAATCGGTTTCGACAGCTCTTTAATAAAATATGATGCTCAGGTTACGGAGGAAGAATTACTGGCAAAAGTGCATGAATTAAATAATGATGATAAAATTGATGGATTTATTGTTCAATTGCCTTTACCGAGTCATATTGATGAATTAAAGGTGACCCAAGCTATTGATCCATTGAAGGATGTTGATGGTTTTCACCCTGAGAATTTAGGTAAAATGGTACTTAATCTACCAGGCTTTCTTCCGGCTACTCCTGCGGGAATTCTTCAATTATTAAAACGTAACAACATTGAGACTTCAGGAAAGGATTGTGTTGTTATCGGTAGAAGCAATATCGTCGGGATGCCTTTGAGTATTATGCTAGCTAGAAGTACTAATCCTGGCAATTGTACAGTAACTCTTACACATAGCAGAACAAAAGACTTAAAAGAGAAAGTTTTAAAAGCAGATATTATTATCGCAGCAATTGGTAAACCAGGATTTGTTACCGCTGATATGGTTAAAGATGGAGCGGTAATTGTTGATGTTGGAACTACCCGTGTTGAAGATTCGTCTAAGAAAAATGGATGGGCGCTGAAAGGCGATGTAGCCTTTGATGAGGTTGCTCCTAAATGTTCTTATATTACTCCAGTTCCAGGCGGTGTTGGTCCAATGACAATTGCATCATTAATGATAAATACATTGCAATCAATGGAATTAAGAGGGAAATGACCCTACAATCTTTCTAAAGGAGTTTTTACGCCATCAACCAATGAATAACATGCTAGCTTATCTTTAAATACTGATGATTTAAAGATTGATCTGTTCAATAGCATCCTTACACATTCTTGAATACCTTCAACAATGGATGGATGGGGGTGAACTAATTCAGATAATACTTCAATAGGAGCATTCATTTTAATTAATAAACCAACGGCTTGAATTGCGGAAGAAGCGTGTTCACCAACAGCCCGCATTCCTAGTATCCTCATTTCATCATCATTGGTAACGATAATCTTAAAGAACCCTTGGGTTTTGCGCATAGCAACCGCTCTGGCAATTACAGAGTAGTCAATCTTGACGACCTTCACAGGTATGTTTTGCTTTAAGCATTGCTTTTCATTTAGTCCTACAGCAGCAACTTCAGGTTTTAAAAACATGATTGTGCATACATTGTCATAACTCAAAGGTGTTGTTCTGTTCTCGTATGCTCTTTCAACTGCATGACGAGCCTCAATTTCTCCCATGTTCACAAGTGCAATTCTACCTGATACATCGCCAACTGCATAGATGTTGGGGATGTTAGTCTGCGTATCTGTATCGCCTATATGATAGCCTCTTTTTGACATTTGAACACCTGCGTTTTCTAAACCTAAAGATTCTATATTCGGCACTCGACCAATAGAAAGTAATGCTTTTTCAACCTGAATTATTTCTGTTGATCCGTCTTTGTTTTTTAATTCATATTCTACACCATCAGCATTTTTCTCCAAACGAATTAAGCTCGTGTTGTGATGTATTGTGACACCTGAACTTTCCATATTTCCAGCAACCATTTTACTGATGTCTTCATCTTCAAATGGCAGAATTCTGTCTTGACGGTCAATAATGTATACTTTTGTTTTACCAAAATTTGAGAATATAGTTGCATACTCACAACCAATAACTCCGGCACCTACAATAACTAAACTTTTTGGATAATCTAAAATAGATTCAATACCATTACTTGTTAGAATGTGTTTTTCATCAACCTCAATATTGGGAAGTTTTCTTGGTCTACTTCCAGTGGCAAGAACAATATTTTCACCATATATAATTTTCTTTGAATCGTCACTGGATACTTCAACTTCATTGGTTGAGACTAATTTACCTAGGCCTCTTTCATAATGAAGCATTTTGTTCATAGTCTCATTCTGAAGAAGTTTAATATGACACGAATATTGGAATTTACGCTCGAATGTAGATTCTTTAAGTACTTGTTGAACTTCCTGCCAAGATATTTGATATGGTGAACGCCCCCCGGATATAAGGGTTTCATTAATATGAGATACTTTGTTTGATAACTCCCAAAGTGTTTTAGAAGAAAGTGCTCCGTCATATACGCCAGCTCCTCCAACTCTTTCTTTTTCTATCAAGCAAACACGCTTTCCGAAATCAATCCCTCTCATGGCAGCTGCATAGCCTGCTGGCCCACCTCCTATAACTATTAAGTCGTATTTATCCATCTTATGTGTAAATTCGCAGTAAATATAGAAAAGCAATCTTAATTTCGTTATGGAATATCAATCGTACTTTGAACTAGCTCAAGAAAATATAGCAAAAATTACCGCAACTTTTAAGCGCTTGAAGAAAAAAAAACCGAAGAATTTAGATGAGCTGTTCCAAGATGCCCACGAAGAAGCTTTTAATGAGATTGATTGCCTAAAGTGCGCCAATTGCTGTAAAACTACGAGTCCAATCTTTAGAGATATCGATGTTAAGAGAATTTCTAAAAAGATGAAGGTTTCTGTTAGAGATTTTGAAAATCAATATTTAAGAAGAGATGAAGATAGTGACTGGGTCTTAAAAACAGCGCCTTGTTCTTTTTTACATGATGATAATTCTTGCGGCATCTATGATTACCGTCCACAAGCTTGCCGAGATTACCCTCATACAGATCAAAGAAAAGTGGTTCAAGTTTTAGATTTAACTCTAAAAAACACTGAAATTTGTCCGGCTGCAGCGAAGATTTCAGTTGAAATCACGAGAAATATAAGATAAAGCCAACTATTTTTTCGTTAAATTCGTCTGTTAACTATATAATAAACGATATTTTCATTTTATGAAATCGATTACTACGCTACTAACTATAATTGCCTTAGTCTTTTTAGGATTTTTTTCTAACGCACAAAGAGGAAAAGATGGAAATTTAAATGTTACTTCTCCAAATAATGTTTTAAATACATATACTTACCTAACTGCAACACCCGGATCAGGAGTAACTTCGCTTACAGTTGCTAATAATTCTATGAATGGAGGTGCTTTTGCTACTAATTTGTCTGCTGGTGATCTAATAATGATTATTCAAATGCAAGGCGCTTCAGCGGATATTGCAGATATTATTGGATGTTGTGGAGGAGTAAGTGCTTCTTCTTTTTCTGACTTCTGGAATTGGTGGACGATATATGATTTGTTTGGCTCTGTCACAAACTATAATGAATCTGGAACATGGGAAATTCAGGAGGTAGCTAGCGTCACTGGTGCTAACATCATTAATTTACAATGTCAATTAAATGGTAATTATAATCATACTGATCATGTTCAAGTGGTTCGTATCCCTAGATTTGATAATTTAACAGTAAGTGGAGGCTCAAACAGTATTATTCCGTCGCAATGGGATGGTAATTCTGGTGGCATTGTGGCATTGGAAGTAGATGGTGTTTTAAATATCGAAGGAGGTTCAAGTATTAGTGCCTCTGGTTTTGGGTTTAGAGGAGGACAAGTTGATCTAAATGGTATTTCTGGCGGAATAGGAAATCCAACAGAGGATAGGTTCCCAGGAACAAATGATTCTTTCCATGCCGCTGAGAAAGGCGAAGGTATTTACGGTTACCATGCGGAGTATGATGCTGTAAACTCGAGATATGGAAGAGGAGCCGCGACTAATGGAGGCGGTGGTGGATCTCATCAAAACTGCGGTGGTGGCGGTGGATCAAACATAAGTCCGGTCACTGCCGGGTATACAGGTAATGGCGTGCCTACGGGAGCTGTTGGTCCATGGAATCTGGAAGCAAATCCAATAGGAGGTACGAATACACCCGGTGGAGGAAGAGGCGGGTACGCTTATTCAAACACGAATTTAAACGAACTTACAACTGGTCCAGATAATGCTTCTTGGGGTGGTGATGCGCGTAAAGATAATGGAGGGCTTGGCGGTCACCCTTTAGCTTATGATGCGAATAGAATTTTCTTCGGTGGTGGAGGTGGAGCAGGTGATCAGGATAGTTTTGGAAATAATGGAAATGGTCCGGGAGAAGCTGGTGCAGGTGGTGCAGGAGGCGGTATTGTTTATATTCAAAGTTTTGGCACTATCACTGGTTCAGGAACAATAGAGTCAAATGGCGCTGATGGAGAAAATACAAATCCAAATAATAATCCCTTAAATCCAAATTATACGCGTCGTGGAAATGATGGTGCAGGCGGTGCAGGTGGAGGTGGATCAATATATATTGAAAATGCAGCCGTAATTCCTAATACAATTAGTCTAAATGCTAATGGAGGAAATGGTGGTGACCAAAATTTGACTTTAGCTTTGGGTGAACTGCCTGAAGCTGGAGGGCCTGGTGGCGGTGGCGGTGGCGGATATGTCGCATTTAATGGTGGGTCACCTAACCAATCGGTTCTAGGTGGTTCCAATGGTGTGTCGAATTCAGCACATGTATCGAATTTTCCTCAAAATGGAGCTACGGCTGGTAATGTTGGAGTTAGTGGGATGCCTTCAAAATATTATGATTTAACAATTTCAGATATTACTATTTGCGAGAATACATCGGCAGACTTATCGGTAACTATTTTAGGTTCTATTCCAGCTGGCGCAACAGTAAATTGGTATGATTCGCAGTTCGGTTATGACGCTACACCGCTTTCGTCTGGAACTACATTTAATACAGGGGTTTTAACTGCAACAACAACTTATTATATCGGTATATGTCCTGGACCTACAAATTTTAGGGTGCCTGTAACAGTAACAGTAACAGCAGAGCCTAACTTAAACATTTCAAATCCAGCGGTTCTTTGTGCTCCTAATTCAGCGGATATAACGTTAGGTGCGGTTACGGCTGGATCAGATGCTGGTGTAATTACTTACTGGACTGATATGGCGGCAACTTCGGCTTTAGGAACACCAAGTGCTGTCGGCGCAGGAACTTATTATATTCAACTTGATGCGGGAGGTGGTTGCACGACAGTAGAACCTGTCACTGTAACTATAGAGGCTTTAGAAGATGCTTCATACACAACTTCTGCAACTTGCGATGGTGGAACTGTAACTGTTACAGGAACCATTGGAGGAACGTTCACATTTAATACAACGCCGGTTGATGGAGCTGCAATTAACGGCTCTACTGGCGAAATTACGGGAGGAACACCTGGAACAACTTATGATATTTTATATGTTACTCCGGGGACTTGTTTCGCTTCTTCTGTGCAAAGCGTTACCGCTTTAGTTGCTGATGATGCTTCTTTTTCAACTATTCCAAGCTGCGATGGTGGGGTGGTAAACATAAGCGGAACTTTAGGTGGGACCTTTACATTTAATTCTCCACCTGGAGATGCAGCAATTATTAATGCTTCAACTGGTGAAATTACTGGAGGAATTTCGGGAACAACTTATGATATCTTATATACAACAGCAGGTGTGTGTCCTGCTAGTTCTAATGTCACTGTCACTGCTAGTTCAGTTGATGATGCTAGCTTTTCACTGACAACAGCTTGCGATGGGGCTACAGCACTTGTTACTGGAACTCCAGGAGGAACGTTTAGTTTTAACACTGCCCCTGGTGATGCTGCGGTAATAAATGCTATTACAGGAGAAATTACTGGAGGTACTGGAGGTACAACGTATGATGTTATGTATGCAACGACTGGAGCTTGCGCGGCAAGTACAACTTCTACAATAATGGCTTCGTCAACTGATGATGCTTCTTTTAGTTTAGTCGCGACGTGTGATGGGGCTACAGCTGTTATTGGAGGGACAACAGGTGGAATTTTCACCTTTAATACAACTCCTTTAGATGCTGCGGTTATCGATGGATCAACTGGTGAAATCACGGGAGGAACTGCTGGTGCTAGTTATGATGTTGTGTATGCAACATCTGGGGCGTGTGCTGCTAATTCTACAGAGTCAATCACAGTTTTAACACAAGATATAGCTACTTATACAACAACATCGACCTGTGACGGTGGTACAGTTGGCGTTACTGGGACTCCAGGTGGAACGTTTAGTTTTAATACTTCTCCTACTGATGCGGCTGTAATCGACCCGACGTCAGGAACAGTTTCTGGAGGGTCTTTCAATACGGTGTATGATATTCTTTATACGACTTCAGGAGTTTGTCCTGCAAATTTAAATCAGACTTTAATTTCCCTAGAGCAAGATGATGCTTCGTTTAGTATGACTGCCCTTTGTGATGGTGGGGTTGCATCTTTAACAGGTACTACGGGTGGAGTGTTTTCCTTTAATGTTGCTCCTGGTGATGCTGCTATTATTAATGCTTCTTCGGGATTGATTTCAGGAGGGACGCCAAATACAACGTATGATGTGATCTATACGACTCTCGGTGCTTGTCCAAATTCAAGTGTTGAATCTGTTACCACTTTAATTCAGGATGATGCTTCTTTTACGACTACTGCAAGTTGTGATGGAGGTACTACAAGTATTACAGGAACAACTGGAGGTACATTTACATTTGATATTGCGCCTCTAGATGGAGCTTTGATTGATGCAAGTACCGGAGTAATTACCAATGGTACCTCTGGTTCGACGTATGACATTCTTTATACAACATCTGGAACTTGTTTTTCTACAAATGTAGTTTCTGTTACTGTGCTTAACGAAGATGATGCAACGTTCAGTTTGACTCCTGCATGTGATGGTGGTACTTCAGCTATTTCTGGGACGCCAGGTGGGGTCTTTAATTTTGCTTCGGTCCCTGGTGATGCTGCGACAATTGATTCTAATACAGGTTTAGTTTCTAATGCAACTTCTGGAGCCTCTTATGATATTGTTTATACTACCAGTGGAGTCTGTTCGAGTAATTCAACTCAAACATTAACTGTTTTAACTACTGATGATCCTACCTTTACGATTTCTCCAACATGTGACGGAGGTGTTTCATCAATATTAGGAACAGCAGGTGGCGTGTTTTCGTTTAGTATAGCTCCAGTTGATGGGGCAATTATTGATGCAGTGACAGGATTGATTACAGGAGGTACCTCTGGTTCGTCTTATGATGTTTTATATACAACGTTAGGGGTTTGTAGTTCAAGTTTAGTTGTTACTGTAACAACTAATACTATTGATGATCCATCTTTTTCATTAACTCCAACTTGTGATGGTGCTACTGCATCCTTAACAGGGACAACTGGTGGTAGTTTTGATTTTGTCAGTCCTCCTGCCGACGGAGCTGTCATAGATGCAGTGACGGGAGAAATAACTGGAGGTACTTCAGGTGCCACATATGACGTTAATTATGCTACAAGTGGTCAGTGTGGTGCTAATCAAACGGTTAGCGTTATAGTTTTGACAACGGATGATCCGACGTTTATAATAACACCATCTTGTGCGGGTGGAACCTCGATTGTCTCGGGGGAATTAGGAGGCGCGTTTAGTTTTGAAACTCCTCCTACAGATGGAGCATTAATTAATGATTTAACCGGTGAGGTTACAAATGGTATTTCAGGAAATAGCTATAATATATTATATACAACAAACGGTGTTTGTCCCGCTAGCTTATCATTACCATTAACTGTACTTTCTCCTGATGATGCAACTTTCAGCTTGATTCCAACTTGTGATGGGGCGGTCGCGCAATTATTAACGAGTGATGGAGGTACATTTGACTTTGATTTAATTCCAACTGACGGAGCTGTTATTAATACGTTAACAGGTGAAGTGACAGGTGGTGATTATAATTCTACTTACAGTATTTCTTACACTACAACGGGTGATTGCCCTGTTGTTGGTGTTGAACTTGTAACTGTTAATGATTGTTCTGTTGATGAACAGATAGTTATCCCAACGGCGTTTACACCAGATAATGATGGTAGTAACGATACCTGGGAAATTTTGGAGATGGACAATAAATACCCTGAAAATGTAGTTAGGATTTATAACCGTTGGGGGGATGTGATATTTGAGCATTATTCAAGTGTATCTGAACCGTATAATTCAAATCGATGGGATGGAACATATAAAGGAAGTTTAATGCCTGTAGGTTCGTATTATTTTATAATTGATTTGAATGATTCAGAGTCGACTAAAGAGACTGGAACGGTTTCAATTATTTTAAACAAATAGATCGATAATTTATTTATGATAAAAGAAACAAAAGGGAGTATTTTAGGTTTGGAAATGCGTGAAGTGTTTCAAAATCAGCATGACAAACTTGCTAAAAGCAAAGAATACAAGGTTGTGATGTCTCATTTTGGTTCTTTTCCAAAAGAATTAGTGAATGGTCTATCTGCTTCAGCTGAGGGGTTGCTTACTAGTGCAGGTAATCCCAAGAAGGTTGTTAAAAGAATGTTCTCTATTTTAATTGAAGGTCTTCAAAATATTCGCTTGCATGGTGCTAAAGATGACCAAGGGAATCAATTAGGTTTCTTGATAATTGCTAGTAGTAAAACGAACTATCAAATAACAATGGCTAATGTTATTCAAAAAAATGATTATCATAGACTTGAAGGTTACTTGGAGAAAATTAATCGTTTTTCGGAAAAGGAACTTAAGGATAGTTATATGTCCGTTCTAACAAATGATTTTCTGAGTAAAAAAGGTGGTGCTGGTTTAGGCTTTATTACTACGCGCATGAAGTCTGAAAACCCGCTGAACCATAGTTTTTATGCACTAGATGATGAGCGTATGTTATTTACTTTTAGTGTTTCTTTAGATCGTTAATTTCAAAAAAAAAGAATCTCTTTAGTGTCTCATTTAATTTTAGTTTGTACATTTGTTTAGAATTATTCTAAATAGATGCATAAAGACAATTCTCACATATCGAAAATTTTTCCAAAGCCAACAGCTGATGAATGGACCTGTAAGAAGAAAAAGTGTTGTAAAAAATTCAAAAAGAGTGGCGTGAATTGTAAAAAGTGTCCAAAACTATAGATTTGGTCAAATTCATAGGTTTCACTCTTAAATTACACTTGTATTATTACTAGCAGAAACATTTTAATTACATCGTAATGGCTAAGAAAAAGAAATTAAACGTTGTATATTCGACAGATCCAGACTTCGATTATTCTTATGATGAAGAACAGGAGGATGAGTTGCTGCCTTCTAATGAACAAAAGCTTTATGTTTCTATTGATCGTAAACGAAGAGCGGGGAAAGAGGTAACCATAGTGGAGGGCTTTGTTGGTCCTAAGGATGATTTAAAAGATTTAGCTAAACTGTTGAAAAGTAAGTGCGGTGTTGGCGGTGGTGCAAAAGACGGTGAAATATTAATTCAAGGGGCCTTTAAGGATAAAGTCTTTGATTTATTAGTTAAAGAAGGCTATTCGGTTAAGAAAAAGGGAGGGAATTGAAAACAGGATGACCTGGTCTTACGCTTAAAAATCGAAGTCAACCAATAAATCCGACAGAAAAATGATTGCGTAAAACCAGGCAACCTAAACCAAAAACAAACGAAAACTTTAAGGATAAAGTCTTCTATTCTACTAACCTAACTGGTCTAAAGATAGAACCTTTAACTTAAAGATTTCTAACAAAAATTTGAAGTGTGTTTATTATTGAGTTATCAGTAATAAAGACTCCTTTTGCGGTACAAATATAATAATTTAACGGATTTAGTGATTGAAATACGGAATAACTGCAGTTTTATTAAATTTTTATTGCATTTATTCCTGCACACAGAAATACTTTTATCTTTGTGTTAATGGAACGACAAGTGATTCTTAATTCAAAACACTTTGAACTGACGATTAATCGACTTTGTTACCAACTCATTGAAATTCATAACGACTTCTCGAATACTGTTTTAATTGGTTTGCAACCTCGAGGTATTAATGTTCTGACCCGAGTAAAAGAACGTTTGGAAGCTATTCTGGATAAAGAGGTTGTTTGCGGTAATTTGGATATTACGTTTTATCGTGATGACTTTCGAAGAAGAGATATACCGTTAATTCCAAGTGCAACTAATATTGATTTTGTCATAGAGAATAAAAAAGTTGTTCTTATGGATGATGTTTTATACACTGGGCGTACAATTCGTTCTGGACTCGATGCGCTACTCGCATTTGGGAGACCTAAGCAAGTTGAACTATTAACATTAGTTGATCGAAGATTTAGAAGGGATTTACCAATTCAAGCTGATTATGTAGGTAAAACGGTAGATACCTTGGTTTCAGAACGTGTTTCGGTTGAATGGAAAGAGATAGAAGGAGAAGATAAAATAGTACTTTTTACACCTGATGTGAATGGATAGTTTAAGTGTAGACCATTTGGTAGGGATTAAAGACCTTACAGAGAATGATATAGAGTTGATTTTCAAAACAGCGGATGCTTTTAAAGAAGTAATCAATAGGCCGATTAAAAAAGTGCCTTCTCTTAGAGATATTACAATTGCCAATTTATTTTTCGAAAATTCTACCAGGACAAGATTGTCGTTTGAGCTTGCTGAAAAAAGAATGTCTGCAGATGTCGTTAATTTTTCTGCAGCTAGTAGCTCTGTTAAAAAAGGTGAAACCTTAATTGATACTGTAAATAACATTCTTTCAATGAAAGTTGATATGGTTGTCATGCGACATCCAAATCCAGGAGCCGCTAAGTTCTTGTCGGAACGGGTAGATGCAAGAGTTATTAATGCGGGAGATGGTACTCATGAGCATCCAACTCAAGCTCTTCTTGATTCTTATTCAATTCGAGAAAGGTTGGGGAGTGTTAAAGGAAAGAGGGTTGTTATTGTAGGCGATATACTTCATTCTAGAGTAGCGCTCTCAAATATATATTGTCTTCAAAAGCAAGGTGCTGAAGTAATGGTTTGCGGGCCAACAACTTTAATACCAAAATACATTCATGAATTAGGTGTTAAGGTTGAGCATAACCTTCAAAAGGCACTTGAATGGTGTGATGTGGCAAATATGCTCCGAATTCAGTTAGAACGTCAAGATATCAAATACTTTCCGTCTTTAAGAGAGTATTCTATGCAGTATGGTTTAACGAAAGAAATCTTGGATGGATTGTCTAAAAAAATTGTTGTAATGCATCCTGGGCCTATTAATAGAGGTGTGGAGATTACAAGTGATGTGGCTGATTCGGACCAGGCAATTATTCTGGATCAAGTTGAGAATGGAGTTGCTGTTAGGATGGCGGCAATTTATTTGTTAGCCTCAAAGATTAAACGACAATAATATTTTGTTAAATTTGAAATAAACAGAACAATGGATTTTACAATTAGTCAAAATAACGGTACAGCAATAGTGACATCTAATGTTGAGAAGCTGAACGCTTCAAATGCATCAGGGTTAAAAGCTGAATTGGTTGTTTTAGGAAAGAATAGTGTAAATAACATTGTAATCGATATGACAGCATCTAAATACTGTGATTCATCGGGTTTGAGCGCCTTGTTAGTTGCGAATCGCATGTGTAAGGATACTAATGGAAAGTTTGTCCTTTGTGGTTTAAAGCCTAATGTTCAAAAGTTAATTGAAATAGCTCAATTAGATAAGGTTTTAACTATTACAAGTACTCCAGAAGAGGCTTTAGCTAAAATCTAAGTGCATTTTTCAGTAACAATTTTAGGGAGTGGTTCGGCGTTACCTACTTCGAGGAGAAATCCAACGTCTCAATATATTGAATGTAACGGTCGTCATGTTCTGATTGATTGTGGTGAAGGGACTCAAGTTCAGATTCGTAAAAATGGAATTAAACTCCAGAGGATTGAGCATATTTTAATTTCGCATTTACATGGAGATCATTATTTTGGTTTAGTAGGTTTGTTGAGTTCGATGCATTTACTTGGGCGTATAAAGTCAATTAACATTTATGGTCCGGAGGGCTTGAAAGAGATTGTGGAGTTGCAGCTACATTATGGAGGTTCTCGTTTGGCTTATGAATTAATTTTTAACGTTCTTGATGCTAAAGATAATGGCCTTGTTTTTGAAGATGATGTACTGGCAATTAAGCATTTTCCTTTGGCGCATAAAATCCCTACAATTGGTTATTTGATTCAAGAAAAACCAAGGGAGCGTAATTTGAGGACGGAAATTGCAATGGCAGATGGTGTTAAGATCGAATACTTTCATCGTCTTAAGAAAGGCGAGGATGTAGTTAATGAAGATGGGAATTTGATTTCATTTGAAAAATATACCAAAGCACCGAAAAACCCGCGTTCTTACGCTTTTTGTTCTGATACAAAGTATTTCGAGCCAATTATTCCGTTTATTAAAAATGTAAGTACACTTTATCACGAGGCAACCTTCACTGAGGCTTTTATGGATAGGGCAATAGCAACAATGCATTCTACTGCGATTCAAGCTGCGACCATTGCAAAGAAAGCAAACGCTAAGAAGTTGCTTTTAGGCCATCTAAGTGCAAGATATGATGGAGGTGAGGAGCATGAGTCTGAGGCTAAAACTGTTTTCGAAGAATGCGAAGTTGTTGAAGATGGAGTTAAATATTTCATTTGATTAACGTTTTTAACCGCTATTAGTGAATAAGTTCTAGTGTTTCGATATGAAATACCCTGCTTTCTTCGTTATATTTGGTTGTTGTCCAATAATTCTATTTAAATGGCAGAAAATCAATATACTGAGGATAATATTCGTTCCCTCGATTGGAAAGAGCACATTCGTCTAAGACCAGGTATGTATATCGGAAAGTTAGGGGGTGGTTCATCCGCTGATGATGGTATTTATATTCTTGTGAAAGAGGTGGTCGATAATTGTATCGATGAGTTCGTTATGGGTAATGGTAAAAAGATTGACATTACTGTAAAAGATGGAAAAGTGACGGTAAGAGATTATGGTCGTGGAATTCCTTTGGGAAAGGTGGTCGATGTTGTTTCTAAAATCAATACTGGAGGTAAGTACGATTCAAAAGCATTTAAAAAATCTGTTGGGCTGAACGGAGTTGGATCGAAAGCTGTAAACGCTCTTTCGTCTCATTTTATGGTTTATGCCGTAAGAGATGGGGAAAAGAAATCTGCCTCATTTGTTCGAGGTGAGCTTGTGGATGATGCGAAAATCGAAAAAACAGATGAGGCAAACGGAACGTACGTTGAGTTTATAGCAGATGAAACGGTGTTTAAGAAGTTTGCATATAAAACAGCATATCTTCAAAAAATGATGTGGAATTATTGCTACCTAAATAGAGGTTTAGTGATAAAAATGAATGGGGAGAAGTTTTTGTCGAAAAATGGATTGAAAGATTTGTTAGAGGACAACATGGACGGAGATCCTTTGTACCCAATAATTCACTTAGAAGATGAGGATATTGAAGTGGCCTTTACCCACGGTAAAACCTATGGGGAAGATTACTATTCTTTTGTGAATGGTCAACATACAACTCAAGGAGGAACACATCAAGCTGCATTCAGAGAGTCTGTAGCTAGAGTGATTAAAGATTTTTATGGAAAGAATTACGAAGCCTCTGATATTCGTCAGTCTATAGTTGCTGCAATTGCAGTCAAAGTAATTGAACCAGTTTTCGAATCTCAAACTAAGACGAAACTTGGTTCATTGGAAGTTGAGCCAGGAGGTAAGTCGATGAGGGCTTTTGTTAATGACTTTTTAAAGCAGAAATTAGATAATTTTTTACATAGGAATCCAGATGTAGTCGAAATCTTAGAGAAGAAGATTAAACAATCAGAGAAGGAACGTAAAGAACTATCAGGTATTAGAAAGATAGCAAGAGAAAGAGCTAAGAAAGCAAACCTTCACAATAAAAAATTAAGAGATTGTCGGGTGCATTTAACCGACATGAAAAAAGAACAGAGAGAAGATACGACATTGTTCATTACGGAGGGGGATTCTGCGAGTGGATCGATTACTAAGTCGAGAAATGTGAATACTCAAGCTGTTTTCTCACTTAAAGGTAAGCCTTTGAATAGTTATGGCCTCACAAAGAAGGTGGTTTATGAGAATGAAGAGTTCAACCTGATTCAAGCAGCGTTGAATATAGAGGATGATATGGATGACCTGCGCTATAATAAAATTGTAATTGCAACAGATGCCGATGTCGATGGTATGCACATTCGATTATTGTTGTTGACCTTCTTCCTTCAATTCTTCCCAGATTTGATTAAAAGAGGACACGTTTATGTGCTGCAGACACCTTTGTTTAGGGTGAGAAATAAGAAAAAGACTGTTTATTGCTATTCTGAGCAAGAACGAAAAGAGGCTATGGTTGAATTGGGTAAGAATCCAGAGATTACTCGATTTAAAGGTTTAGGTGAGATTTCTCCAGATGAGTTCCAACACTTCATTGGAGATGATATTCGTCTAGAGCCTGTAATTCTATCGAAGGAAGCATCAATTGATTCTATTCTATCTTATTTCATGGGGAAAAATACTCCTGCAAGACAAGAATTCATTATCGATAATTTACGTGTTGAAGAAGATGTGAAGGATGAGAATGAAAACCAAAATTTAGATAAAGCATCATAACATGGCTGACGAAAACGACGAGTTAGGAAACAACGAATTGAGCGAAGGTAGTGGAGATGAAAGTCAAAGCGCTGATAATGAAGATGGCTCAACTCCTTTTAATGAAAAGGAGGTGAGTGATAATATCATTCCGGTAAGTGGATTGTATGAGAACTGGTTCCTAGATTACGCATCTTATGTAATTCTCGAAAGAGCTGTGCCTTCTTTACATGATGGTTTTAAACCTGTGCAAAGAAGAATACTTCACTCCATGAAAGAAATGGATGATGGTCGTTACAATAAGGTTGCAAATATCATTGGTAACACAATGAAGTATCATCCGCATGGCGACGCTTCAATTGGAGATGCATTAGTTCATTTAGGACAAAAAGATTTGTTAATCGATTGTCAAGGGAACTGGGGGAATACTTTAACTGGTGATGGCGCAGCGGCTCCTCGTTATATTGAGGCTAGAATTTCTAAGCTTGCATCTCATATCGTATTTAATCCGAAAACAACAAATTGGCTTAAAAGTTATGATGGTCGTAATAACGAACCAGAACAACTCCCTGTTAAGTTTCCTTTGTTATTAGCTCAAGGTGCAGAAGGGATTGCCGTTGGTATGGCTTGTAAGATAATGCCTCATAATTTTGTAGAATTAATCGAGCAATCGATAAATCACTTACGCGGCAAGAAAGTAACGATATATCCAGACTTCCCAAATGGGGGAATGATTGATGTTTCAAATTATAACGATGGTCTTCGTGGAGGTAAAATTCGTGTTAGAGCGAAGTTGACCAAGAAAGATAATAAGACCTTAATGGTTACAGAAGTGCCTTATGGGACAACTACATCATTGATTGATTCTATTCTTAAGGCCAATGATAAAGGGAAAATCAAGATTAAAAAGATTGAAGATAATACTGCGGCAACCGCGGAGGTTGTAATACATCTTGCTCCTGGTGTTTCTCCTGATAAATCGATGGATGCTTTATATGCATTTACAGATTGCGAAGTTTCAATTTCTCCGAATTCTTCTGT
Organism: Crocinitomicaceae bacterium; assembly: GCA_022447585.1. Lineage (GTDB taxonomy): Bacteria > Bacteroidota > Bacteroidia > Flavobacteriales_D > Crocinitomicaceae > UBA4466. Next base: position 117,870 of record JAKVAR010000108.1, read on the forward strand.
TATTGATGGTGATAAGCCACGTTTTATGGGAGCTTCAGAGATACTGAAAGTAAATACGGATAATACCGTTTCTCTTCTCAAGAAAGAGTTAGAAATCCGTTTGGATGAATTACAACGTCAATGGCATTTCTCAACATTAGAGAAAATATTTATTAATGAAGAGATGTATATTGACTTTAAGAATTATGGAGATAAAGAAAGTCTGTATGCATATTTATACAAAGCATTCAAGCCATTTAAGAAAAAATTGATTCGCGATATCAAGGATGAAGATTTACATCGTTTAACTCAAATTCCAATGATTCGTATTACGAGGTTTGATGCGAATAAAGCAGATGATACAATCGCCACGATTGAAGGCGAAATGGAAGAGGTTAAATCGAATTTAGCGAACTTAATTGAGTATTCAATTGATTATTACAAAGATCTAAAGAAACGTTTCGGATCTGGAAAAGAACGTAAATCAGAAATTAAAACTTTTGATTCAATTAACGCTTCTAAAGTGATTATTGCAAATAAGAAATTATACGTTGATTTCGAGGAAGGGTTTATCGGACATAGTATTAAGAAAGCTGAGTATATAGCGGATTGTTCGGATATCGATGATGTTATCATTTTCTTTGCAAGTGGTAAGATGATGGTTACGAAAGTCGCGGACAAGAAGTTTGTTGGCAAGGGTATTGTTTACGCTAATGTTTGGAAGAAAGGTGATAAAAGGACGGTTTACCATTTGATCTATCAAGATGGTAAAGGAGGACCTACCTTGATGAAGCGTTTTAATGTGAATTCGATTACAAGAGAAAAGGAATACGATTTAACGAAAGGAACGAAAGGTTCTAAAATGTTATACTTTACTGTTCATCCGAATGGAGAGCGAGAGGTGGTAACAGTTGTTCTTAGGGCAAGACCACATTTAAAACGTCTTAAATTCGATATAGATTTGGGTGATCTATTAATTAAAGGACGCGGAGCGGCTGGGAATAGGGTAACGAAAGAGATCGTCTCTAAAATCTTACAGAAAGAAGTTGGAGGTTCTACGCTCGCTGCGAGAAAAATTTGGTTTGATACTGTTGTAAGTCGACTCAATGACGATAATCGAGGGAAGTTTCTAGGGGAGTTTAAAGGAGAAGATAAAATATTGACTTTGTACAAATCTGGAGAGTACAGACTGACCAATTTTGATCTATCCAATCATTTCGATGATGATATGATCCATATTGAAAAATGGCATCCAGAGCGTCCGCTTTCCGTTGTATATTATGATGCTGATAAAGAAATGCATTACTGTAAACGATTCTTGTGTGAGGTTACTTCAGATAAAAAGGTGTTATTTATTTCTGAAAGTGAAGGTTCATACCTGGATGTTGTATCTACGGCTTACAAACCAAAAGCTAGAATTGTCTATAATAAACTATTGAAGGCTACTAAGAACTTGCCAGATACTGAAGTTGCGCTAGATGAATTTATTGACATTAAAGGTATGAAGGCGCAAGGAAATCAAATGACTAAATTAAAGGTTAAAGAAATTATTCTTGATCATGAAATTGATGGTGGAGAACCATGGCCAGAACCTGAAAAGATAATAGAATCATCAGTTATAGAAGGAAAAGATGATGAGCCGGCAAGTACAGTGGAGTGGGATGTTGATGCTAAAGATGAAGACGATCCGGATCAAGCAAAATTGTTTTAGAATTAATGACACAGGAGTTTAAAAGTGTAAAAGAATCGCAAATAGACATGAGCTTGTTAATGACACCAGCGCATTCTAATTTTAGCGGAAAGGTTCATGGCGGTTATATCTTGAACTTGATGGACGAAATTGCCTTTGCATGCTCTTCAAAACATTCTGGGAATTACTGTGTAACGGCTTCAGTTAATAAAGTAGATTTTTTAAACCCTGTTGAAGTGGGAGAATTACTTCATCTCAGAGCATCAATTAATTATACAGGCAACACTTCAATGATTGTTGGCCTTAGAGTAGAGTCTGAAAATATAAGGACCGGTGAAAGAAAACATTGCAATTCATCCTACTTTACAATGGTTGCAAAGAATGAAAATGGTATGAGCACTGCAGTTCCTGGTCTTATCTTAGATAGTGAAGAGTCAATCCGAAGATTTTCTCGAAGTTTGGAACGACAAAAACAAGCAAGAATTCGCGAAGAAAGCTTCAAACCATCTGAATTTGAGGTGGGCAAATATTTTGACGATTTGAAAAAATGCAACGTAAAGATAGCTTTTACCCCAAAGGATTAAAGATCAATTTAGCGTCTTGACATTTTGCTCCCTTTGCAGTACTTTTGTGCAATACTAGGATGATTTTCTCTCCGTGAATGAGAAGAAATTTGAAGCTAGAATTGGTGTTTTAGAACTTTTTCTAAGCTTATAAATGACCAGTTTAAAATATTGGTCAAAACAACAAATAATATGAATATTACGATGGAAAAGATGACATCTGCGGATTTAATCGCAATGGAAGACAAGCACGGTGCGCATAATTACCACCCGCTTGAAGTTGTATTGAAAAGAGGAGAAGGGGTACATGTATGGGATGTTGAAGGAAAGCAGTATTATGATTTCTTATCGGCGTACTCTGCTGTAAATCAAGGGCATTGTCATCCAAAGATTGTTTCTGCAATGGTTGATCAAGCTAAACGTTTGACATTGACGTCTAGAGCTTTTTATAATGATTCATTGGGACCTTACGAAAAATTCATGACTGAGTACTTCGGTTTTGATAAGGTTTTGCCGATGAATACTGGGGCAGAAGCTGTAGAAACAGCAATCAAATTATGTCGTAAATGGGCCTATGAGAAGAATAATATTGCTGAAGATCAAGCTAAAATTATTGTGTGTGAGAATAATTTCCACGGAAGAACAACCACTATCGTTTCTTTCTCTAATGATCCGGTAGCTCGTAAGAATTTTGGACCATTCACAGATGGGTTTATTAGAATCCCTTACAATGATTTAGAAGCTTTAGAAGAAGCGTTGAAACAAGAAAATGTTGCTGGCTTTTTAGTTGAGCCAATTCAGGGTGAAGCTGGAGTTTATGTTCCAGATGAAGGTTACTTATCCAAAGCAAAAGAGTTATGTGCCGCTAACGGTACTTTGTTTATTGCGGATGAGGTTCAGACAGGTGTGGCTAGGACTGGACGTTTATTAGCTGTAGATCATGAAGAAGTTAAACCAGATATCTTAATTTTAGGAAAGGCGCTTTCCGGAGGTGCTTATCCAGTATCTGCTGTTTTAGCTAACGACAATATCATGCAAGTAATTAAGCCTGGTCAACATGGTTCTACTTTTGGTGGGAATCCTGTTGCTGCTAAAGTTGCTGTTGCTGCATTAGAAGTAGTCACTGAAGAGAGGTTGGCTGAGAATGCTGAGCGATTAGGTCAATTATTCAGAAAGGAAATGAACCGCATTATTGCTGGAACTGACATCGTAAACGCTGTTCGTGGTAAAGGGTTGTTAAATGCGATTTTGATCAACGATACCGAAGAAAGTGAAACTGCTTGGAATTTATGTGTTGCGCTTAAAGAGAATGGTCTTCTTGCTAAACCTACGCATGGTAATATTATTAGATTTGCTCCTCCGCTGGTTATGACGGAAGAAGAGCTTATGGAGTGTGTAAGCATTATCGAAAGAACAATCAACGAGTTTAAAAAATAAACGTAAAGCCTCACTGCATTGATAGTGAGGCTTTTTTTTAGCTATCTTCATGCCGCTATGAATACTAAGCTAAAATTAGAACAAAAGATTCGTAACCTTGAAAAGGAATTAATATCCTTAAAACATCAACTTAGCGATCAAGGTTCAGGGACGCAAACAGTTTCTGTCCCAGAAGACTTGGAAGAACTTTTTTCTGAAGTTGAAAGTAAGGTTCGCGACTACTTTACAGATTTTCATAGAGATCCAAATTCAGGTGAGATTACTGTATTAGGAGAGCGTTACGTATTATTTCGTTCTGCTTCAGTTTCCTATGAGTTTTTAAAATTTATTAAAGAAAGGTATAAAGATAGAGAGCTTCAAGAGGCAGTGAGTATCGGAAATAATTTTTTGTATGATAACTCAAAAGTAATTGGAAAAAAGGATGCAATTGCTTTTCATAAAAGAATGAATCTAGAAACGCCAATTGAGAAATTATCAGCAGGTCCTATACATTTTGCATTTACGGGCTGGGCTAATGTTGAAATTTTGCCTGAAAGCAATCCGCAACCAAATGAAAATTTTGTGTTGAGATTTAAACATCATAATTCGTTTGAGGCTCAATCTTGGATTAAAGAAGGGAAACGATCTGATATACCGGTTTGTACTATGAACTGCGGTTATTCGGCAGGTTGGTGCGAAGAGAGTTTTGGTATTCCTCTAACAACGGTCGAAATTGCTTGCGAAGCAAAAGGAGATGAGTCGTGTACCTTTATCATGGCTCCAACAGATAAGATTGAATCTTTGGTTGAAAGAGAAATAGACTTGAGCTCAGTACAAAATTTTGAAATTCCGGTCTTCTTTAAAAGAAAGTTTGCTGAGGAAAAATTGAAGGAGACTATTGAGCAGAAAAGAGTCTTAATTCAAGAAATTCATCATCGTGTAAAAAATAACCTACAGGTTGTAACTAGTCTGTTGCGCTTGCAGATGGGGAAAATTGGAAGTAAAGAAACAAGAGAAGAATTCAATACCACAATCAATAGAATCAATACGATGGCAACGGTGCATGAATTAATGTATCAAGAGAAGGATTTTGAACGATTGGACTTGAATGTGTATTACCATAGATTGATAAAGTCTTTGGTTCAATTGTATGCTATAAATGATAATGTGGAAGTGGATGTTCAAGTAAACATAGAAGGGAAAGGGTTTGATCTAGACAGTTCTATTCCGTTAGCATTAATAATGAATGAAATTACGTGTAATGCTTTTAAGCATGGTTTAGTTGACGGAGGAAAATTCTATACTTCTCTCAATGAGGTTGACGATAAGTTTGTGTTGATAATTGGTGACGATGGCGGTGGATTTGAAAGTTCATCCAACGAACCTGGTTTAGGTATGTCTTTAATTGAGATTTTAGCGGAACAATTAGAGGCTAAGCTTGAAATTGTGAATAATAAAATCGGTTTAGAATATAAAATCACCTTCTCGTTGCCTGATTAAAACGGGATAAGTTATATTTGTCTTGTTAGAGCTAAACTGTTAAGCACTAAAATAAAGTAAAGAATTTGACGGGAGCTTGAGGGCTTAAAATATTATATAAAGATGGGTAAAATTAAATTTGGTACTGATGGTTGGAGAGCAATTATCGCACAAGAGTATACAGTAGATAATGTAGCTAGAGTTTCTTTAGCAACAGCCAAATGGGTTAAGCATAATTATGAGAACCCTACAATAGTTATTGGACACGATTGTCGTTATGCTGGTGATTTATTTATGAAAACTGCAGCAAAAGTTTTCGTTAGCCAAGGTGTAAAGGTGAAAATGGCAATTGGATTTGTTTCGACACCGATGGTTTCCTTAGCTACCGTTAAACTTGGATGTAATTTAGGTGTAGTAATTACAGCTAGTCATAATCCTCCTTCATACAATGGTTTCAAATTAAAATCAGAGCATGGAGGACCACTTTCTCCAGGTAAGGTTCAAGAAATTGAAGATATCATCGCTGAGGTGAATGAAATTGATTTAGAGTCTATTTCATTAGATACGGATTTAGTTGAAATTGTTGACCTAGAAACAATGTATGTTGAACATGCAAAAGCTAATTTTGATATTAAAGCGATTGAAGAGTCAGGTCTAGTATTGGCTTATGATGCGATGTTCGGTGCTGGACAAAATGCTTTAAAACGTTTATTGCCGAAGACCCATTTTTTACATTGTGAATCAAACCCGTCATTCATGGGGCAGGCTCCAGAGCCAATTGCAAAGAATTTAAAAGAATTAGAAAATTTCATTATTGATAATGGTACGATTGATTGTGCTTTAGCGACTGATGGAGATGCCGATAGAATCGGGTTATATAATGGCAAGGGAGAGTTTATAGATTCTCACCATATTATTTTGTTATTGGTCCATTACTTGAAAAAATATAAAGGACTAACAGGAAAGGTTGCAACTGCTTTTAGTACTACTCCTAGAGTAAAGGTGATGGCAGATTATTATAACTTACCAAGTGAAGTCGTAAAAATCGGATTTAAATACATCGCAGATATCATGGTTGCTGAAGACGTTTTAGTTGGAGGTGAAGAGTCTGGTGGAATTGCGACTAAAGGACATATTCCAGAAAGAGATGGAATTTGGATGGGATTAATTATTTGGGAATTTATGGCGAAGTCAGGGAAGTCATTAGATGATTTAATCGAAGAGGTCTATGAAATTGTTGGCCCGTTCAAGTTTGAACGCTCTGATTTACATATTACGGAAGAATTAAAAACTAAAATCGTTCAGAATTGTAAAGCTGGAGAGTACAAAAACTTCGGGAAATACACTGTGGATAATGTTGGTACAATTGATGGGTTCAAATTTTTCTTCGATGAGAATCGTTGGCTAATGATTCGTCCTTCTGGTACTGAACCTGTTTTAAGAACGTATGCTGAAGCTCCTACTTTGGAGGAGGTAAGAGAGATCTTGAGTATTTGTGAAGAAACGATTTGTAAATAGGTTATGGCTGGTTCATCATTTGGTACCTTATTCAAGTTAAGCACTTTTGGTGAGTCCCATGGACCTGCAATTGGAGGTGTAATTGATGGGGTGCCAGCAAATGTTGAATTATGTATAGAAGAGATTCAAAACCAATTAGACAGACGTAAGCCAGGGCAATCTGCTATTGTTACACAGCGCAAGGAATCGGATGTCGTGCAAATCCTGTCGGGTGTTTTTGAAGGTAAAACTACAGGAACTTCAATCGGTTTTGTTATTGTGAATGAAGATCAAAAATCGAAAGATTACAGTCACATTCAAAATTCTTACAGACCATCTCACGCAGATTATACGTACGATAAAAAGTATGGTATTCGTGATTATAGAGGAGGAGGAAGATCTTCAGCGCGTGAAACTGCATCGCGTGTTGTTGCTGGAGCTATTGCCAAACAAATCCTTGCAAAAATTGGAGTCGATATTGTAGCTTATGTTGATCAGGTTGGACATATTCGTCTTGCAGACAAGATAGATTACAATGAAATTGATAATAACCCCGTTCGTTGTCCGGATGCTGCAATTGCCAAAGAAATGGAAGCTTTCATTAAGTCCGTGAAGAAGGAAGGTGATACCATTGGTGGTAGTGTGAAGTGTGAAATCAATCATTTACCTCCGGGATTAGGTGAGCCAGTCTTTGATAAATTACATGCAGAACTAGGTAAAGCAATGCTTTCAATCAATGCGGTAAAAGGTTTCGAGTATGGTTCTGGATTTGATGCTATTGAAATGCGAGGTTCTGACCATAATGACCTTTTTAATCAGGATGGCTCTACAAAAACGAATAATTCAGGTGGAATTCAAGGCGGGATTTCTAATGGAATGCCAGTAACTATGCGTATTGCATTTAAGCCTGTTGCAACAATTATCCCAGAACAAGATTCTATCGATAAGGATAGTGAAGTTGTTAAGATAGTGGGTAAAGGACGCCATGATCCATGTGTAGTACCTAGAGCAGTTCCTATCGTAGAAGCAATGGCTGCAATTACTATTTTAGATTTCTATTTAAGAAATAAAGCGGTTACTCTGTGAGCTGATAAATACTTTAATCCATTCAATTTTTAACTTTAATTCAGCAGATGTAACTTATGATTTGGAATTAGGTTCGTTAGGATGGGGGAACATTGATGCTTTTGATTGGAGTGCAACTTATTGTGACTGCGGTTTTAATTTAACCGGATAAACAGGAATAGCTAATTCAAATACAACTGCTTTTGTTGTTTTTCAAGTTTAACATTCTTTTTACCCAACTGATGTTACTTAATTGGGGAAATTTCAAATAATGTAATCTCTAAAACGCACTTAGCACGACTCTTTTTGGATTTAGTTGTGACTTCTGTCATATGCGTTAAGTTGTATTATGACTTGTTAGATGTACTCCTCAACAAGGAACAATTTATTCTATTCCAATGCTTTCAAAACCTTTAGTAGATTTAGAGGACGTTTAATAAAATGTGAAGAATCGGTTTTTTTGCCTCTTTTTATCAGCGATTTATATTCATCTTAACTTCGCATCAAAATAGTTGAAATGGAAATTAATATTTCCATTATCTTATTCAAATTACCTATATTTAAAATGAAAAAATAGTTCAAGATACTTCACTGAAATGGAAAAACAACCAATCATTCTTATACCTGGAATACAAGGAACCAAATTGAATAATATCAATGATGCCGATTTTAAAACACTCTGGACCGGGATAAAAAAATTCTTCACTAATATTCATGAATTAGCACTTCAGTTTGATGGTCAAAGCGACAAAGGAGCAGAGAACATAATCGAACGTGCAGATGTGGAGAATTTGGCCTATTCTGAGATAATTAATTATTTGAGAAGTATTGGTTATCGTGTATATATATTCGGTTATGATTGGAGAAAATCCAATGAAGAATCTGCAAAAGAATTGGGAGAGTTTATTCAGAGAATTCAACGAAAATTGAATGAAACAAAAATGAACTTTGTAACCCATAGCATGGGAGCACTTGTGCTTTCTGCGTATTTAAAAAAGTTGTCAGAGAAAGAACGTTTAAAAGTACTGAATAAAGCAGTCTTCACAGTTCCACCGTTTTTAGGATCAATGGAGGCTAGCTTTAACCTAACTATGGGAAAATCTAGGCTGTTCAATTCAAGTGATGATTTTCGTAAAGTGGGTAGAACTTTTCCTGGGTTATATGAGTTGCTTCCTGTTTATGATGGTGCCTATGAGTTTCAAAATAAAAAAACAGAGGAAAATTATAATTTATATGATTATTCTTCTTTCTGGCAACAATTAAGAAATCCTGAAAGTGAGAGTTATTTATACAAAAATCGCTTAATGACTCATAGGTTAACTGAATTAGGGAAATTAAGAGATCAACGTAACTTGATTTTTGATTTGTCTAAAATGAATAAAGAATTAAGGTCAAGATGCATTATTCTCGCAGGAGGCGGAGAGGCAACAAAAGATAAAGTTTTTGTAACGGAAGATGAAGAGTTTAAATTCTTTTTCGATTATGAGAAGCATGAAGAGAATGAAGATGGAGACGGTACTGTTCCTATTCAAAGTTCTACAGTCTTTAAAGATTCAATTTTAACTTGTAAAATGAAGACTTCTTGGATTGAAAAAAGAGCAGATTCTAGAGTTATTCTATCTGATTGGCATGCATTCTTCCTGAACAATGGACGGGTTCAAAATATAATCAAACGATTTATGGACCCAAAGGCGGTGCTCAAAGGAGAGTGGTATCAATCAAGAGGAGGTAAAATCGAAAAACTTTAAATATTATACATGGAAAAACCAGTCCATTTACTAGTTCAAATACAAGAAATTCAATGCGATTCTAAAATAGGGAAGTCACGACATTTCATTGCTGCTGATCGCAAAGAGAAGTATTCAAAACGATTAGGGATCGCAGTGATTTTAATCGGAGTTTTCATTGGATCTACTTTTATAAAATTTATGGGAGATAAGGAGGTTCAAAATATTCTTTTAGCAAGTCTCGGTTTTTTATCGGCTAGTTTAGCAGCTATACAGACCTTTTTTAATTTTTCAAAAGATGTCGAAAACCATCGGAAGATAGGAAATTTTTATCTTGATATTGCTCGAGATTGTGATAATCTTTTATCAAAATATAAAGACCATTTTTTGGGAAAAGATGAGTGTCAAGAGAAGTTTGAAGGAATTTTAGCACGGTATAAAACAGCGAATAAAGAAGAGGAAGTTTGTCCAAATTCTGATCGTGACTTTAAAAAAGCTTATCAAAAAAACAAAGAGAATAAAGAAAGACTAAGAAGTTTGAAAAATGAGACAATTTATAAGGAAGTATAATGTCAATTATCGTTGTGGCTCCAAAATTATTGAATGGTATCCGAAGAGTATTTCGAATTCGAATGGTAATTAATGGTCTGGCAATATTACCCTTCATCTTCGTGCAGACTTTAGAAAACAAGAATGACCCAGTTTTAATAAATCATGAAAGAATTCACTTGCGGCAACAAAGTGAACTCTTGTTTATTGGTTTTGTATTCTGGTATTACATCGCCATGTTTCGCAAAGGTTATAGAGGGATTAGCTTCGAAAGAGAGGCCTACGCGAATCAATATAATTTGAATTATTTGAAAGAACGAAAACTATTTGCTTTTTACAAATTTATTAATAAAAACTAACGCTTCTTATTCGACTTCACCTTACATTTTAGCTTATCTTTACGACTCAATAATTAACAGAAATGATACAAAGAGTCCAAACTTTATATTTAGCAATCATGATTGTTCTGTTGTCTTTTGTGACATTCGGATCAACTTTATTTAGCTTTGTGAATGAAACTTCTAGATTTGAATTCAGTTCGTACGGAATTGTAGAATATGCGAAATCGGATGGGAATATCCTTAGTAATGAGAACTTTCCATTTTTTATAGGTACAAGTGCATTAATTCTTTTAGGGTTTTTAGCACTTATGTCTTACAAGAATTTGGACCGTCAGTTTAAGCTTGGTAGAATGGTTTTTTTCATCTATTTCGCAATGTTGATTTCAGTAATTGTTCTTGCAACTTTTGGAGATGCAATGTTAGATGTTGAAACAGGTCGAAGAGAGATGGGCTTAGGTTTCTTTCTTTTTGTTGCTGGGTTCCCTTTCTCATTCCTTGCTAACACAGGAATCAAGAGAGATAAGAAATTGTTAGATTCATTAGACAGACTTCGTTAATAGATGAATTATTTATCGGTAGAAAACCTCACAAAATCATTCGGAGACAGAGTAATATTTGAAGATTTAATCTTTGGTATTGATCAAGGACAAAAAGTTGCTATTGTTGCAAAAAATGGAAATGGCAAAACAACCTTGCTGCGTTGTCTTCTTGGGCAGGAGTCTATCGATGATGGACGAATAGTATTTCGTAAAGATCTTCGTGTCGCTTTTATGGAGCAAACCGAGCATATGGATAATTCTAATACTATATTAGAAGAGGTTTTTGCACACGATTTACCCGAATTAAAAGCGGTTAAAGAGTATAATCACGCCATGAGAATGGATGATGAAGACTTAATCGCTGCTTCATTTGAGGCCATTACAGAATTGAATGCTTGGGACATGGAGACGAAGGTCAATCAAATCCTTTCAGTTCTAAAACTAACGGATACAAGTCGTTTGGTAAGCAAACTTTCTGGGGGACAAAAAAAACGTGTTGCATTGGCCAAGGTTTTGGTTGCTGAACCTGATTTCTTAATCCTTGATGAGCCTACTAATCATTTAGATCTTGATATGATTGAATGGTTGGAAGAATACCTTTCTAAGTCGAAGTCAACAATCTTAATGGTTACACACGATAGATACTTCTTAGAGGTTGTGTGTGATACTATTCTTGAATTAGAAGAGAAGACCATATTTAAATACAAAGGGAACTTTAGTTATTACTTAGAGAAGAAAGCTGAACGTCAAGAACAGTTGGCTTCAACTATCGGTAAAGCACAAAACCAATTTAAGAAAGAATTGCAATGGATGCGTCGTCAGCCTAAAGCAAGGGGAACGAAGCAAAAAGCACGCATTGAGGCTTTCCATGATACAAAGAAGGTTGCAAAACAACGGATAGATAAAGATGAGATTGATATTCCTGTAAAAATGGAACGCCTTGGAACAAAGATTCTAGAATGTCATCATGTTAAGAAGTCTTTTCCAGATACTAAGATTCTGAATGATTTTACTTATACATTCAAACGTCAAGAACGCGTTGGTATTGTTGGTGATAACGGAACTGGAAAAAGTACTTTCTTGAATATGTTGATGGGACTAGAAGAACCTAATGGCGGTAAAATCGTCACAGGTGAAACCGTTGTATTCGGGTACTATTCTCAGCAACTATTGGAGGCTGAACCTGATCAGAAAGTGATTGATGTTATTCGCGATATCGCAGAATATATTCCATTGGAGAAAGGACGCGAAATGTCTGCAGCGCAATTTTTAGAGAAATTTTTATTCCCTAGAAGTATGCACTATAACTTCGTCGAAAAGTTGAGCGGAGGGGAGAAGCGTCGTTTGAAATTGATGACCATTCTTATGAAGAATCCTAATTTCCTGATTCTTGATGAGCCAACAAATGACTTGGATATTTTTGTAATGAGCGTCCTTGAAGATTATTTAAGAAGTTTTCAAGGTTGTCTAATTGTTGTTTCTCATGATAGATATTTCATGGATAAAATGGTTGATCATTTATTTGTATTTGAAGGAGAAGGGGAAGTCAAAGATATTCTTGGCAATTATACGGCGTTTAGAAAACAAAAGCAACACGATCAAAAGGAAGCTAAGAAGTTAGCGAATACCATCGATGTAAAAGAGGTTGAAGAAGATACTAGTGTTCAAGTCAAAGTTGAGGCTAATAGCGAGAAGCGTAAACTTTCTTTCAAAGAAAAAATGGAATTTGAACAAATTGAAAAGGACATGGAGTCCTTGGAAGAAGAGAAGTCGAAATTAACGCTTATTTTGTCTAGTCCTGATTCTTCAAATGACGATTTAATGTCTGCCGGTCAAAGGCTTTCTGTAGTAGTTGCTGATTTAGAGTCTAAAACAGATCGTTGGCTTGAATTATCTGAATTTGCTTAATTTACAAGAGTACCCCATTCTGTCCAAGAGCCATCATAGATCGTACTTTCTTTTGATGATACTTCCATGAATGCTAGTCGAAGAATACAAGCCGTAACACCAGAACCACAAGTAAAAACAAGGGGGTAGGATTCTATATTTAGTTCATTAAAAATGTCGGTTAATTCGGTTTTAGATTTTAAGTAAGCACCATTCTTGACTTCTGTATGCGGCAAGTTAATCGAAGTTGGAATATTACCACTTCTTAGACCTTTTCTTGGTTCTTTTACCTCAGAATTAAATCGTTGTTTTGAACGCGCATCAATAATTAATTCAGATTTATTTTCAGAAATGGTTTTAATCTCTTCAAAACTTCGAACACATCCATGCTTAAGTTTTGCCTTAAAATTACCTGATTTTTTAGTGAGATATTTAGTTGATAATTTTTCTCCTTTTTCTGCATAAGAGGTTAGTCCACCATCTAATACGTAAACATTTTCATGCCCAAAGCTCTTAAACATCCACCAAGCTCTCGGGCTCGTGTATATTCCCTTGTTATCATATATTACAATAATAGAATTGCTGTTTATCCCAAGCTTGCGAGCTTCACATTCAAACTTTTCCTCCGAGGGGAATGTATTTGGAAATGGAGAAGAAGTATCACTAAAATTGTTTTTTAGATCGAATTTTTGTGCCCCTGGAATGACCTCAACATCTGATTTAGAACTATCATCTGTTGCCGTATCATCTTGACTCGCATCAAGAATGATCAATTCTGGTAGATTAATATTTTCCAGAAGCCATTGAGTAGATTTTAAATTCGACATTATTCTTCTAGAGCAGGATAAGGCGACTCGTATGTTTTGACATAATCTTCCCAAGTGGTCGTCTTGTAAACTTCTTCACCCAAATATTTCAAAATTGGAAGGAACTCCTCTCTTGTTTTAAACCCAGGAATGGTTTGAATCAATTGAGCTTCGTTACTCATGAAAGAGAAACTTGGATAACTCATTTTTCCATTCATTAATTGAGCCGCTAATTCATGGTAACCTCTTCGACCATTAGCAACAAACTTATACGTTTTATCATTGATTGTAATGTCACGCTTTGCTTCACCATTGAATTTTACAGCATAAAAATTCTTGTTGATCTCATCTGCAATGAGTTGATCTTGAAATGTGGAAGCATCCATTCTTTTGCACCAACCACACCAGTCCGTATATAAATCAATTACCCAATACCGAGGTTCTATATTATGCTTTTCCATTGCTTCTTCAATTGAAATCCATTCAATAGGACCTTCTTGTTCAGCGTTTATAGATGAAGTTTGAGAGAAAGTATCTTTGGGATGAATAAATGTAAAGCTTAGCATTAAAGTCCCAATAATAGTTACAACTAGAAATGATTTAAACATAATGTCGTTTTTTACTAAAGTATATTATTCAAATTTAATGATTTGTTCATTAGGTTGAATTTCAAGGTAAAACGAATTCGCTCCTTATAGTCAGCTGACGAATAAGAGTTTAGAAGGTTGTCTGTCATCCACACAGGAAAGTATACGCCAAAGATTTTCCCCATTCGAATAGCTAAACCAACATTTGCTGCAGATTCTACTTTATTTGTACTTCCGCTTAAATTGAATCCAACAAATCCATAATCGGCAAATACTCCAATAAACTGAGGTACATAGGGTAATTGAAAGTATGCATTGGCTGAAGTCATCCAATCCGATGTAGTTCCGAAATTTGATGTGCTTCTAAATCCACCCATGTTCTCATTTCGCTGTTGTGACCATATTCCGTTGGATTGATTTCTTCCAAAATAATATTCATCTACGAATAAATCTTGACGTCCATCTTGTCCACTGAAAGACATTCCATAGTTGTAATTGTTGGCAGCATTCAGGGTACTGTTTAGATATTGTTTACCAGCAAATACTCTTAATTCCGCCCAACGTTCTTGTTTGGCTCGCATGTATCGAATTTTATACGTTGCCTCCACCATAATTCGTCCAATTTGATCACTATTTTTGACATTCGCCATAAATTCATTTCTGGCTTTAAAATTTACCTGATGATCTGGTTTTGAAAAATTATAATCATATTCTAAATAAGCACCAATATGATCTATATGAGTAGGCCCAAATTGATCTTTCTTGTAAATTGTTTGTAATCGGATTGATTGTGATTCAGGCGAAGCTGCTTTTCTATTTCCAATTTTTGCGAACCAATAGGGAGCGATAGAAATAAAGTAAGAGTTATTATGTCTGTAGGTAGTATCGTGCTTGAACGATTTTACTGACAATCCAATTCTGGATAGTTTTAAGTTGCTTTTTGGCAGGCTTGTGTGACTTATCTCACTTATTCCAGAGATAAATTGTCTTCCAAAAGAATAAAAGGGCATTACTAAATAGTTGACTTTGTTGAATGGAATTCCATAATTATGGAAACCTAAACCAAGCATTAGTTTATCATAATAATTGCCTGCAATTGTTGGTGTCCAGAATACATTTGTCCTATCCGATTCATTATCTCCTATTAGGAATTCAAATTTGGGCGATTCAACCTTTTTGAATAAACCTTTACTTTTCCAATGGTTATTTTGTCGATTTATTTCGGGTATATCTTTATCAGGATCAATACTTATTCTGTCAAACTCATTATTAAATTTGTATGTAACGGTCTTCGAACCAGGTTGAGTCCATTTTGTTTGTACCACCTCTCCATCTTTCATTGTAACAATTTCAATTGGTCCATCTACTTGGCCAACATTTTTGACTTTGATATAATACCCACCATCCTTCTTTTTTACACGCGCAATCTTATAATCAATATGATTTGTAGTGTTAACCAAGTCATCGAAAAGCCAGCTTAAGTCCTTTCCAGATTCCCGTTCAAGTGTTTTACGCATGTCTGCAGGTTGTGGGTGTTTAAACTCCCATTCATCATAATATGCGCGCATGCATTGATCAAATAATTCATCGCCTAAGTAATCTCTTAAATAAAAGAATACTAACCCTGTTTTTTGATACATAACAATACCATAATTGGCAGAAGTGAATTCGGCAGAATGAGTTTCGATAGGTTGATCTTCACCTAATCCCGCAATGGCACGATAGGAAATGTCCGACATGTCATGATGATTTAGATGATCCATATGAAACTTTCCACCTAAAACCATGTCAGACATAGCCGTGTTGTCAGGATATTTCGTTTGCATATATCGAACTTCGTTTAAGGTATTCATACCTTCATCCATCCAACCATGAACTCGCTCATTTGTTCCAAGTTGACCATAAAACCAATTGTGACCTACTTCATGAACAATTACAACCTCTAATTCTATTGGATTATCTGAATTACCAATTACGGTAACATTCGGATATTCCATTCCTCCACCTGCCGAAATTGTTCCATCAACTGCAGTAACTTGATTGTAAGGGTAGTCTCCGTTCCATAGAGAATAATAATAAGTAGCATCGTTAATGTATTCAATAGCATCTTTCCATAAATATTCATTTTTTGGTGTGAAAAGAGCCCAAGAGGTAACCCTTCGTTTCGAGTGAGGTAAATCTACTTGCCCTTTAAGAACCTTATATCTTTTATCTGCGAACCATGCAAAATCGTGAACATCTCTTTGAGTAAATTGAATGGTTTTCCACTCTTTGCTGGATGGCGGGATGGTGTTTGGAGTTTTTGCCCTTAACGCTTTTGAATGAGAAGCGTTTGGAAGTTCTTTTGCTGTTTTCTCAGCTAAGCGATTCATAAACTCTAGTTCTGATTCCGTTTTCAGATCTCCTGTTGCACCGACTACATAGTTTTTAGGTAGTGTAATTTTGACATCGAAAGACCCAAATTCTGAGTAAAACTCACCTTGATTTAAATAAGGCATGTGGTGCCATCCTTCTTGGTCATAGACGGCTGGTTTTGCATACCATTGCGTGATTTGATATGATTGACCAATATGACCTAATCTAGAAATTGAACCGGAAGGAATCTTCACTTTAAAAGGCGTCGATACCTTAATTTTGGAACCGGGTAGAAGCGGTGACCTCAATTCTATTAGAGCGATATCTTCATGGCCAAGGTATCGCCAATTCACTTTTTCTCCATCTACCTGAAAGTCAAGAGAGTCGATATATCCCTTTTGGTCATCTGAACCATATGTCAATATTTGCTTGCCATTATTATATTGCTGACGGGCTAATGCCGAGTTTTTGTCCTTGTATGCATTTGGCCAAATGTGAATGTAAATTTCATTTAGGGTGTTTGGGGAGTTGTTGATGTATTCAAATTCCTCATAACCAGATAGTAGGTGCTGGTTGTCATCTAATTTCACATCAATCGTATAATTGACTTCTTGTTGCCAATAATCTTGGGCCAGAGTTGAAATGCTGCTAAATAGAAATATCCAAAGTAAATTCTTCATGCTCTTGAGATTTGTCTGGATAAAGATAAAAGTTTAAAGCAAAAAAAGCCGCTCATAATGATGAGCGGCTCTTTAGTATTAAAAAATTGATTACTTAATAATCAAACGCTGAGTAAATGTATTATTGTTTACAACAACTTTTACCATGTATGTTCCAGAAACTAGGTTAGTCGTGTTAATTTGATCAGATGACTGAATAGTATTAGCACTCATAACTTTCCCTTGAATAGAGTAGATTGTAACATCTGCTTTATCTGAGTTAAATGTTAACGTGATAACATCTGTTGCTGGGTTAGGAAATATGGAAACGTTATTGATATTATTTTCTGAAATAGAAGCACAATCATCAACCGTAATGTCAGCACTTATTGAAGCTGAGCAAGAATTTGCATCTGTGTAATCATAGGTTATTGTATGAACTCCATTACCTGCCGTTGCAGGATCAAAGTCAGCTCCCGATACGCCAGTTCCACTGAAAGTACCTCCTGTTGGAGTTGCTACTAAAGCGAAAGCATCATCATATATACAAGCCGTAGATGCATCAAAAGTTAATACTGGACTTGGATTAACAGTGATTGTAAATTCTTCTGAAGTACCAGCACAACCATTTGCAATAGGTGTAACATTAATGATCGCAGAGATAACTGTAGTTCCTGGGTTTGTTGCGTTAAATGAAGTAATATCTCCAGATCCAGAAGCTCCTAGATTGATAGAAGGTTCTGAGTTTGTCCAATCATAAGAAACACCGTTATCCGCGCTCGTGAAGACAACAGCTGTTGTTGCATCATTAGCACAAAGCTCTTGGTCTACCACAGGATCCATTGTAGGTAAAGCATTCACAGTAATTGTAATCATAGAAGCAGGGCCCTCGCAAGTTGAACTTCCTAGAATTGTTTCATTAACATAGTAGATTGTTGCTCCTAGCGCTCCTGATGGGGCTAGCGTAGATCCGGTTCCAACGTTTGTCGTTAAAGCAGCGTCAGAGAACCAGTTGATTTCGCTTACTGGAGGTACCGAAGTGAATGTTCCCAATGGGAAAGGTGAAGCGGAAGTTACATTATCAGTTGCTCCATCTAATACATTGATTCCACTGAACGTCCATTCTCCGATTCCAAATACACCACCATTTGGCATTGCATTGTTATTTCTGTATGCCCATCCGTCAAGATATTCCCAAGGTTGACCTGTTCCATCAGTATTAATATCACCGAATACATCAATAACAACACCATTGTGGAATAATTCGATGGCATCATCACCATTTACGTTGGCCGCAAAACTGGCCGTGTTATTTGGATATTCACCAAAGAAATTGAAATAGTTCGCAGAGTCTGTAGCAACTTTGTAAGTTGATCCAGCACTTAAAGCTAATGCAGGGAAAGTAAATTCTTCACCATCAGTTCCACCACCATTATTGGCCGATCCAAATCCATAAGAACTTAAATCTGCAATATCATAAATTGCATAGAATTCAATACACTTAGGGACACCACCAGGTAATGTTGCATCAGCAACACCACTAATTATTAAAGAATCTAAAGCAGTTCCTGAAGCTACCATGTCGTTTAAAATATCTCCGAAACAATAAGTTTCATCTCCTGAAACCGTTGGTGCAACTGGAGTAGGGGTGATTGTAATGTCAAAAGTAATTACGCTGTCACATCCCGCAGCGTTCATCATCGTTTGCGTGTAAACACCTGAAGTTGTATAAGTTATAGCATTTGCAACATAAGAGTCACATGCAGAAGCTATAACCGTGTTTGAGGACGGCGTATTAACTGTAAGGTCAATAGTAATAGTACTGTCACAACCTGATGCATTTGGAATTACCGCAGTTTGAATTCCAGAAGTAGTATAAATCGCACCATCTGGAGCAGTATAAGAACTACAAACAACCTCAGTTATACTGGAAGTTGTTGGAGCTAAAACTATAAGGTCTAAATTCACTGTTGAATCACATCCAGTAGAAGATGTGAATAATTCAGTATAAGGTCCTGCAATAGTTAATGTCTGAGTTCCGAAAATATAAGATTCACCATCACAAATTGAAGCAGTTGCATTTTCATTATATGAAGCAACAACAGCTAGATCTAATATTACTGTTGAGTCGCAACCATCAACACTTGTAAATACCTCTGTGTACTGACCTTGCGTAGTTAACGTTTGAGTACCGAAAATATAAGAAGAACCTGAACAAATTGTTTCGGCAGCAGTTTCATTATAAACTTGAGCAATTGTTAAGTTGAAAGTAATGATGCTGTCGCAAAGCGCTGCATTAGGGATCGTGTCATTGTAAGAACCATCCGTTGTCCATGTGTATAAGCCACTAGGAGATGTGTAAGAAGTACATGCAGTAATAGTTTCAGTATTGTATGAATCACAAGTAGCTACACAGCTTGAAGTATGTGTATTTATATTTGTCCAATCATCCAAAGGGTATACAATCCACTCACTTGAAGCAGCATCAGTTCCAAAAGAACCTAGTTCAGTAGGATTACCATTACAAACCGTTGATTTACGCACCAATGTTTGGTTTTGTGTCCCATTTGAATCGTCTGCTACTGGCCAACCAGAACCTGGGTTTCCTTGAAGATCTCCAACAATATCAATGATAGTATAAACTGATGCTGTTGCACCTGCATTTGTTAACGCATAAGTATCATTTCCATTACTTAGGAAGTTAAAGGTCATGTCTGCTACAGCAAGAATAGACGCATCCGCCGAAGGGTGGGCAATTATATATACATCACCATCAGCTAACATAGTCATTGCTGGGAAAGTTACATTGTCTGGGAAATCAAATTCACCAAATACATTACAACCGTTTGAACAAGAAGATAAAGAGAAATTAGATAAGTCTACTGCTGTTCCAGTACCGTTATAAATTTCTAAATACTTGTTGTTGCTACTTCCTTCTGCAATTTCAGATATGAAAAGCGTGGTAGCTTGAGAGAATGCCATCATTGAAAACATGATGAACACTAATAGAGATAAAAATTGTTTCATTTTTTAATTTATTGTTTATAAGTACAAAATTAGGCATACATAGTGTTTTGTTATATTAAATTAATATCAAGTTTTAAACAATAAAAAAGCCACTCTAAAGTGGCTTAATATCTTACTAAATCTGTTTTCTAGTGCATTTGTTCGTCTTCTGGATCTTTTTCCGGAGGGAAAATCTTTTCAACATCCGTTTTCTTTTGTAATCGATCCATTAAATCTTCTAATTGAGAAACACTTAAACTCTTTGCAATAATTTTATTGTCTTTATCAAGAACAAACACTTTTGGAGTTGCATAGATATCATATGTTTGTTGATAGTTTAAAGCTGCCAGCGTAGTGTACCTTGGCACAAATTGTCTCGCATCTTCAGTTGCATCTTTAAACAATTGATCTGTAACAGCAACATTTGTAAATGTTAGTTTATTTTTCTTAACGAATGACTTCCATTGTTCAAATTCATCTCCTATTGCTTTACCAACAGCAAAAATTTCAATGTTTCTTTCTTTGAATTTTCGATCATATAATGTTTGGAGTTTTGGAGTGATTTTTTTGCAGTGTCCGCAATTTGGATCCCAGAAGTAAAGAATCGTATACTCACTGTCCATACTATAGAAATCCTTCCAGTTTACATCAGTTGTGTCTCTCAATGAAATGTTTGGTGCAGTAGCTCCCATTACAAGGTTCATTTGAGTCTCTACTTTCTCGCAAAGCTTGTTTAACTTGTCTTCTGTCATCCAATGTGCTTTAGAATTACCTTCAGCATCACGCGGACAGTAATAACGGTCTCCCATCATCACGAAAACTTTGTCCATTCCCATAATCTTACTTTGTTCATAGTTACTTGTAATCCAAGAAACAGTGTATTGGAACATTTCATTTTTAGGATTTAATTGGTCACATAGTTTATAAGCATAGTTGATTACAGTATCCCAATGTTGAATCATCATGTTCTTACTGAAATAGTTCTCTAATTTGTTGTGATAAATTGGAGTTCTAACTAATCTTTCATCTTGTAAGTCTATGTTATCGAAATAATGTTCTCTATAATAATTGAAACGAAAATTGGAGTCAATCATATTCCCAGCTTCGTCCAATGGTGCATCTGGAATAACAATATCCATTGACATCTTTACAATTTTTGAAACTAATTTTTTCGAATGATTTTTGACAATATCATTTTGATAGTTGACAACGTTGTTGGTCTTCTCATCGATTTTGGCTGCAAGTTCTTTGTATTCTTTAGAATCTTTATCGACTGCCTTTTGCTGTTCTACCAAAATGTTAGCAGCTTTTCTTTGTTCTCCAATATATTTAACATAAGCGCTAAATACCTTATTTTCTTCAGACTTTTTAATTTTAGCTGACCCCATTAAATCAGGGTAAGTAGATTCAATTGATACTTCTTCATCGTTATAGATGAATTCAAGCATTTTTTGATCTGGAAGAAACAATGCTAAGATTCCCGGTTTTTGCTTTGATCCATCAAATTGAACAACACCGTTTTTAATCTCAGCTGTATCGGCGTAATAGAGCCGTTTTCCGTAGTAACGAACTAAATTCACTGTTGTGTCTTTTTGTCCATTTACTTTGAACTTTATATTTTGACCGAAGGCCAATGAAGTTGAAAATAGTATTGCAAATATGATTAATGCTTTCATAATATTGTCATTTATTGACTTAAATGTATTGTTATAATGGGGCAAATCTAAATATCTTAATTAGATTAACATTTCTTTAACGTCTAATATTCGTTAAAGATGCCTTTATTGGCTGTGAAGTAACTAGCCATTGTAAATAATAGATAAGCAATACATAAAGCTCCAATGCTTCCTAGGGTGATTCCCGTATCGATGTAAAGTCCACCTGACTCAAACATGTCATCTAAGAAAAACTTGAACAAGAAGAACATTAAAAGTCCCATAGATGTTACTATACCAAATATTTTAGCGAAGTAAATAAAGAACTTTTTAATGATGAATTTTGGATGATATCCAACGCGCATTAGGGTTCTAACTTCATAGGCATTTCGTGACATTAAAAGCTGCATGTATTGGATAAGTACAAGTCCGGAAACGAATACGGCAATAATAGATATTCCCAATACGACTATGAATAGAGTACCTACCATACTTTTTAGTCGACCGACAACCATTTGAGAATTTTTGGATTCTAGTCCACGTTTAGAGAGTAAATCTTCCACTAATCCAAATTCGCTTTCTTCTCCAGAAATCATAATTTGAGTTATCTTTTGTTCGTTACCATCTGAATACTTTGTGTTTCCATAAGTCATAAACTCTTCTGGAACTAATAACGATGCTACTTCATTGGTAAAGCCTACAATACGCGCGTCAACCCATTCTTTTTTAGTGTTTTCTTTATTACTTAAGGTGAATTTGAATTTAATATCCATTGCTAAATCATCTGAAACTTGTGGGATACCGCTTGCGCTCATGAACGTATTTAGCATAACTAAAAAATCTCTAGGCATAATGATTGGAACGAATTCATCGCTTTCTTTCCATTTCCATTCATCTGATTTAATGTCCATGAATTTAGGGTCCACTGTTTGTATAAAGATATCTGACCTAAATCTAGGTACTAACGGGTCAGCCGTTTCAAAAGAAACATCAAAATTATTTGCAACAACAGGCTTAACATCTTGAATGAATGATTTTGCCTTTATTTTTTCTATCTCACTTTCTGAAAAATCTGTTCGAGTTAAGTTCAAAGTGCTCGAGTTTGATACTCGTTTTTGCACGATTATAGTATTAGGCCCCAAGATATCAGCACCTTTTCCAAATTCATTGACCTTAATCAAGTAATGAATTGATGTGATTAGGAAGGTTATACCCATAAAAGCTCCAATCACTGCTATGATCAGTTGCTTTTTATCTTGATTTTTGAAAAGCAATTTATTTAACATATGATTAAAGATTAAGTTCTTGATCGAAATTATAGCCATGATCATCACCTAACGTGGTTAAGACAAAGCCAGCGTTTTGTTCTACTGTTCTATTATGAATTAATTCTAAGCATCTATTTGTATTTTCTATATCTAAATGCGAAAACGGCTCATCCATAATTAACCAACTATACGGTTGTGCAAGGCCTCTAACTATAGCGACACGTTGTTGTTGTCCCATAGACAGTAAGCCACATTTTTGTTCCCATTTATTTTCAATCTCCAGTTTTTCTAAAAACTGCTTTAATTCTGATTCAGTATATGTATCTGTTAGACCGTTTTTTAGTAGAAGGTTTTCTTGAACTGAAAGTTTTGGGAATAATTGAAGATCCTGGAAAACTACAGAAATTTTAGACGTTCTAATTTCCGCCCAATCATCGGGATCGAGTTCTTTTATATTTTGATTATCATAAAGCAACTCTCCTTCGTAATCTCTTCTCAGGCCAATAGATGTTGTTGTGAATGTTGATTTACCTTTTCCACTGGAAGCATTCAGCATGATCCGTTTTCCTTCATTTAATTCGATATGATTTCCCCATATACTGTTCACTCCATGGTGAATGGATACTAAAGGATGAGGCATAACTTTATTGAATGTTATTTTCATGAATGGTTGTTTCTAGGGAAGATTCAAGAATCATTCCATTTTCATAATTATCTCTATAGCTTGATGTTAGATTCTAATTCCTTAAGGATTGATCGAATCATATCTTTATTTTCTTGATAATCGATCCAGACAGCATTTTTATGTCTTCGAAACCAAGTTAATTGTCGTTTAGCATATCGACGTGTATTTTGTTTTATCTTTTCAATGGTCTCTTCCAAGGAGATTTGATCATCTAAAAAACTGAAGACTTCTTTGTAACCAACTGTATTTAAGGATGACAAGTTTCTATGCTGCTGAACAGCTTTAACTTCATCAATAAGTCCAGCATCAATCATTGAATCAACCCGACGGTTAATTCTATTGTATAGTGCGGATCTCTCGTGATTGATTACAAACTTGTGAATTTGAAAAGTACGCTCTTTTGGTGCAGCTTTTCTTAATTCAGAATAAGGCTTTCCAGATATTCTGATAACCTCAATAGCGCGAATAATACGCATTGGATTATCACGGTCTATTTTATTATAGTACTCAAAATCTTTCTCTTTAAGTTCATCTAACAATGGGTGAGTACCATATTCATCATATTCCTTTTGAATTTTCGCTTTGACCTTAGGATCAGCTGGGATGTTATCGAGACCGTTGCATAGTGCGTCAATAAACATTCCAGAACCACCGACTAGTATTGCATAGTCATTCTTTATGAATAAATCATTCAGAATAAGTAAAGCTTCTTTTTCGAATCTAGCTGAACTAACTTCATCGGTAATTGAATGTGAGTTGATAAAATGATGCTTAATTCCATTTTGCTCTTTAAGAGTTGGTTTGGCGGTTCCTATTTGCAGTTCTTTATAGAATTGACGCGAATCTGCAGAAATAATCTCTGTATTGAAATGCTGGGCTAAGTCAACGCTAAGTGAGGTTTTACCACTTGCAGTTGGTCCTTCTATGACGATTAAATGTTTGATGCTTTTTTAGGTAAAAATAATAAGTATCAAGGATAAATCGCTGCCCATTCATGGTATCTTTCCGTTACCTCTCTCACATAATTGTACGTTGTTCGAGATCTCATCATTCCATGCCGCACAACTTCGTCCTGATAATATTCTTGTTTTGAAAGATTTAAGATCATTTTTTCAACATTATCATCCCAAACCAGGTGGTTTAAACCATATTTTTTTGCGAGTCGTTGAGCATCCATTACATGACCACGTCCAGCATTATATGAAGCCATAGAAAACTTCTTTCTTTGGAAGTCATCTGGTACTTCTTTCCAATATTTTTCGTCAGCTGCTAACTTTCTTCCACCACCCATAATTTGTACTTCAGGAGGTGAGTCAGGGAATACCCCATAGGTAGGTCCAGTATTCGGCATAAACTGCATCATTCCATAGGCGCCACCAAATGAAAGCGCATTTGGGTTGAATTTAGATTCTTGATACGCTAATGCAGCGATAAGTCTCCAGTCCCAACCTGATTTATCGGCAGCACGCTTAAATATTTGGTCATATGCTGAGATAGAAGTACCGTTCAAGTTTGAGAAATCACGTCTTCTTTTTTTAGCTACATGGGGCATATCGAAATATTTACGAGAAATATATCTGTAAGTAGAGCGTTCCATGAATTGAATTAGCCATGCATCGAGTTTGACTTTAAGTAGGTTACTAGATTTACGCATTCCGAATGCTAATTTTTGCTTTACGGAAAGAGATAGGTCCGTGTAAATATTATCGAAGAATTGTTCATTTACCTTTGCAACATTGTTCTCAGTGATTGTGTAGTCAATTAAACCATCAGCTACCATTTCAATAAGTTCTTCTCCACCCACATTACCTTCAAGTCCTTCAATGTTAATAGTGTCTCCAATTTCCTCTTGAAGATGGAGGAGTCGTTCATAATAGCTTGAGTTTTGCCAAACTTTAACCGTTTTGTTAGCCAGGTCAATAGGATCTGTAATCATTTCAGACATCCATTCTTCCTCCTTCATATCCTCCCAACCATCTGGTTTACGCTGCACTAAAACTTGCTCTGATTGCAGGAATGGTTCTGAAAAATTAATTAACTTGTTTCGTTCTCTTGTAATTGTATAATTACACGCAATTAAATCACCCTCACCATTATTTAATTTCATGATGAGACTGTCTAGGTTTTTGATCACCTTTATTTCCAGTTCAACACCAATTTCTTCAGCAAACAACTTTAGGAGTTCATACTCGAAGCCCATTTTTTTTCCTTTATACATGAAGTAAGAGGTTGTGCTATTTTCAGCTAGGACAGTTAATTTACCTTTTTGTAAAATTTCAGGAAGATCAAATTCTATTTCAGGACGAACAAATTTTTCAACATCTTCAGTTTTTTCCATTACACAATTAGTCATTGAAAATACAATGAGAAGAACAGGTAAAAGAAATACACTCTTTATTTTATTCAAACTAGATTAATTAAGCGTTTTGCATATTAAAATAGGATTTTTTTCTGAAAGAGGAGGGGATACATTAAGATTAATCAGTTAATTAATTATCATTCAGCTTGATATTCTTACTAATATAATCATCAAAATGAATTACGGCTTCTTTCATAAAGGCATGAAATGTTTTCTCGAATAAGGTTTTGTTTTCTAGGTAAACTCTCGGTGCTTGATCTAGAACATTTGGAAAGGAAATTCTATTTGAAAGTCCGCTGCAAGCCTTATTTAATCCCTCAATTGAATTATATTTGTGCAACCATTGGCCTTCTTTCATTTTGTCGATAACCACCCAAAAGTAATCCGATCCGAAATCCCTTTTAATCTCATGATTATAAAAATTATCAATAAACTCTTTACGATCGGTATTATGGTATTTGTCCCAATGAACTGAGAGAAGGTGGTCAAATATAATATCAACAGCGATACCAGATATTTTAGGTAAAAACGGGTATAAGTGATGTAATAATTCTATGACAATCGGGTGATGGTCTATATATGAATCGATATTTCTATGCAAATGGACACCGTCTTGAATCAATTGGGAAAACTCAGATAGATCTTTACCTTTAACAAAATCTCCAAAAAGATTCGCATACATTAGGTCTAGTTTATTATCCGAGAAATAGAGGTGGCCCAAAAAGTTCATAGTTCAATATACATATTATGGATAAAAAAAAATCCCGATTTAATCGGGATTTTTTCTAATATTCATCTTCATTAAAGAGAAAATCTTCTCTTGAAGGGTAGTCCGGCCATATTTCTTCGATATTTTCGTATGTCTCTCCTTCATCTTCTAACGCTTGTAAATTCTCAACAACCTCTAATGGCGCACCAGTTCTTATTGCGAAGTCTACTAATTCGTCTTTTGCCGCTGGCCACGGCGCATCTTCTAAATATGATGCTAATTCTAATGTCCAGTACATATATATATATTAATAATTAATCTGTCTTTTCCGCAAATGTAAATTTTATTTTAAATAATCCAAATTTTATTTCGTAAAGTTTATTTTTCTAATCAAACGGAGCATCAAAATTACATCCTTGGTTTCCATGGCTGTTCCAATGCATTCAAGTCCTTTGTTAATTTTCGACCTAAAACAAAAAGATAATCACTTAAACGGTTGATATACGATGATAACACTGGTGAAACTGTTTCAGTTGCATTTAGCTCGGTAATAATTCTTTCCGATCTTCTGCAAACACAACGGGCAATATGAGTGTATGATACGGTAGTATGTCCACCAGGTAAAACAAAACTTTTCATTGGTTCAAGTTCAGCATCCATTTCATCGATCCAACTTTCAATATTGGTGATATCAATTTCTTCAAGTTCTGGAAGCTTCATTTTAGATTTACCAGGATCTGTGGCTAACAATGATCCTATAGTAAACAGCCTATCTTGAGTTTCAATTAATTGAGCTATATATTTAGGATCAATTTCTTGATCACGGATTAATCCGATGTATGAGTTTAATTCATCAATAGTTCCGTATGCTTCAATTCTTAATGAGCTTTTTGGGACGCGAGTTCCACCGATTAGTTGCGTGGTTCCTTTATCACCTTTTTTAGTATATACTTTCATTATTAATTCTGGATTAATGTTGCTAGTTTTTTCTTTAAGTCATTTATTCTGACTGATTTACCATAGTTTCGAATATTTTGAGCTGTGATTGTATAATATTGGTGATGATTTTCAAGGAAATTCAATTGATATTCTATCCAGTCAATATCACTCATTGTTGTTCCAAAATCTTCCATTTCACCCCTTAATTTTTTTACAATTACATGATAGTCAGGGCGACCTAAATAGTCGTAATCGGCATCAACCATAATTTGTTCGAGAAGAGTTACAGGTGTTAATCCTGGTTTGGTTACCTCAATGCAATTACAAATAATTTCTATTTGGTTTTCTTTATACCCAAAATTAGGCAGAGTTGCCCTTGCTAATGCCTTGGCAAAATCTTCATTATTATCATATTGCAAGATGAATCCAGAGTCGTGGAATAATGCAGCGGTTCTAATTAATAGTAGTTCCTCCCCATTGACACCTTCTAATTTTGCATACCTTATAGCAGCCTTTTCAACGTTAAGTGTATGTGGAATATCATGATACTGCATGATTTCTGGTAAGAGAGACTTCATATGGTTTAGTATCCAAGACCTCATTTGTTCAAAGTCCATTGACCAAAGTCCACACTTTATTCTAAGATCACTATTGGGCAAGAACCCTTCGTTAAACATTGAGTTTTCCTCTTTGATGTTCTCTAGGTAAAACATTTCTATGGAGCCCCCTCGTTTTTTTAAATCAACCTTTCCACGAGGAATAGTATTGAAGTAGTTTTCTATCTTATCATGAATGGATTTAGTGATACTAATACTCCCATTTTTTGTTCCTGATTCAGCTCTTGACGCAACATTAACTGTATCACCCCAAACATCAAAACTATATTTTGTAGATCCAACAATACCCGCAACTAATGGTCCCATATGGAGGCCGATTCTGATTTCCCAAAAATCACGTTTAAGTGCAATTGCAACATCTCGTTCATTTCGCATGAAATCTCGAATCTCTATCGCTGCCAAACAAGCTCTTATGGCTGGTTCAGGTTCATCTTCGGTAACCCCAGAAAGTGCCATATAGGCATCTCCAATTGTTTTAATTTTTTCTAAGTTATACTTCAACATTATTTCATCAAATTTAGAGAAGTATTTCTCCAATTGTTGAATTAAGAATAATGGTTTAGAAGCTTTTGCTTTCATTGAGAAGTCCACAAAGTCAGTGAAGAGAACAATTCCGTTTTCGACACGTTTTGGTGAAAACTTACCTCCTAAGGAAAGCTCGTTTAGAACTGTTTCAGGGAAGATATTACTCAGTAATTGACCAATTCTCTGGTCTTTATAATAAAGTGTCTTAAAGACCTCAATTTTACTTTTAATTAAGTTTGGATTGAACGGGAAAGGTATGTAGTCTACCGCCCCTAATTGCATTCCTTTAACTAGTTTGGAGTCAGTGCTATATCGGTTTGCAATTAAAACAATGTAGTTATTCTTAAGAAGGCTTTTAGATTTTAATTCTTGGATGACGTTTTTATCTATTTTTAACGCATTAATATCTAGTATAATTATTCCGACTTCCTTTTTGCCAATAATAGTTAAGGCGTCTTCGTTTGAACCAGCCATCAAAACATTATTTCCACCACCCGATAGAATTTCTTTCAAACCAATTTGAATGATTTCTTCAGGATGAATGACCAATATGTTTATGAATCTTTCCATTTATAGAGCAATACTTTTTGGGTTAAATGAAATATTCATTAACTCGAGTACTTTTTTCATAACATTATCGACAACGGCATCAGGACATGAGGCGCCTGAAGTAATTA
Organism: Crocinitomicaceae bacterium; assembly: GCA_022447585.1. GTDB lineage: Bacteria > Bacteroidota > Bacteroidia > Flavobacteriales_D > Crocinitomicaceae > UBA4466. The sequence continues at coordinate 147,449 of JAKVAR010000108.1, forward strand.
TGATGCTTGGATTAGAGTTTCCTTTTAAAAACTCATGGTGCGTATTTAGTTTTTTTGTATGAATGTCAAACGAATTGATTTCATTCAATGATTTAATTTCTTCTTCATTCTTAATAAAAAACGTCTTAAACTTAGGTTCAAGCAATTCAACAAGATGGGAAGTATTACTGCTATTGTAGCCTCCAACAACTATGGCTAAATCTGCATTCGACTTTAATAATTCAATCGTAGCAGATTGATTGTCATTGGTTGCATAGCATAAAGTGTCTCGAGTATCTGCGAAATGACTTTTTATATCCAATAGGCCATGTTTTTCAATCATTACAGTTTTCAGGAAGTCTGCAATCTCTTGAGTTTCAGTAGCAAGCATTGTGGTTTGATTAACAACACCAATTTTATTTAAATCTACTTCAGGGTTGAAGTTTTTTGAAAATTTACCATCAAAGAACGTTTTAAATTCTTCAATAGATTTCTTCCCGAGAATAAACTGAGCAACAAATTCTGTTTCCTCCATATTCTTAACAATGAGTGAAGGCGAATTTTGTTTACTATGAGAAAACGTCGCTTTTGTTTCTTCGTGGTTATATTTTCCATGAATGATAATAGTATGATCATTATCACCTAACTTCGCTGAACGATTCCAAACCTTTTCAACAAATGGACATGTTGTATTGTATGTTTTAATATCAACTCCTTTATTTACAAGTAAATCTCTAATTTCTGTTGTTGTTCCAAATGCAGGGATTATTACAATATCTTCTTTAGTAATTTCCTCCCAAGGGATTAACTGTGTTCCATCGGTGTCTTGAATAAACTTAACACCTTGACTCAAAAGGTCCTGATTTACGTCTGGATTGTGTATCATTTGGCTGATCAAGAAAATACGTTTTTCAGGATTCTCTTGAATTGCCTTATACGATTTTTCAATCGCATTCTCCACGCCATAACAAAAACCGAAATGTCGACTTATGATAAACTCTACGTTCTCAAATATTAATGAGGTAGGAGAGAAGTCTTTTTTTCTTGGGTCCTCTAATTTTCGTTTGGCCTTTACCTTACTAATAATTGGAGATTTATAATATTCTGGAATTTCGAATTTTTTCATCAATATAAAAATAAGAAAAACGAAATTGTAATGAGTAAGAATAACGTTAAATGAAACAAAAAAAGCCAATATTTGAAATGATTGGCTTCTTGGAATTTTGGTAGTTTTAGTTTAATGTAAGGTTTTTGTCTTTATCGTGTTTGACTTTGTATCCAAATTGAAGATCTTTTTTTCCTTTTGGTTTCAAGTTAAATCTCCATTCGATGATTCCTGTTGACTTGTCGATAGTTCCTTTTCCTAAATCAAGTGTTTCAATTTCAATTTCCGGATTAGAAGTCACTGGGATTTGATCTTGAATAACAAGTTCTATAGATTTCGATTTTAAGTTTTTCACTTCGATTGAGTATACAGAAGTTCTTTCGTGTTTCGTTCCAACTACTTTGTCTTTACATTCTTTTTTCATTAGCGTGCGCTTAACTATAATATTTGGATCCTTTCCTAAACTTAAGTTCAATGTATCATTCATCGAGCTTGGATCTAAATATGTCTCTCCCATATAAGTTCCATCAAAGAAGATGTTCGCTTTTGCCGGAACTAGTTGCAATTCATCTAATTTCGTCACTTGAGCCACGAGGTAAGCCGTTTGATCAAACTTTGGTACACTGTAATATTTGTAGTTTGCGTCTAAGTCTGCGTTCTTAACCAAAACCATATGTTGTTGATTGTTTGACTTAATTGTGTAGGGTAAATCAATTTTAAATTCTGCCGAAATCATATGTTCAACCACTTCAACGAATTGGTCTGCGGTAAAGGCATCCATCACCTCTTCAGATTCATCCGATGCTGCTTTTAGAGCTCCCACGGTGTAGCCATACGCTTCTGCTTTTCTCTTTAAATCTGACTTGTTCTTGCCTTCTTCTTTGTATGTATTTTGTTGGTGCACATAAAAGTCAATATACCAGGGATGAAGATCTGGTTTGGTTTTGTTTTGATACGGGTTATTCGTCGAAATGTTTAGACGAACATTATCCCAGTCAATACCCGTGTTTTGGAATACCTGAGCTTTGTAATTCAAGTTGATTTTCCCGGAAGAGACTTCACTTCTTAAATCATAAATAGGTCTCCATCCCGCACCAGAAACTAAATATGAAACATTTAATTTCCCTTTTGCCAAATCATTCGCTTTTAAAGTAACTGTAATACGATGTGTTGGTCCTTTTGGTTTGTTGTTAAGATTTACACTGTTTTGATAGTTTCTCAATTCAGTTAAACGAATATTCATACCATCTCTTGCTCTAACTTTTTTCGTTTTGTAACGATTCAAAACTTGAAGTTTTTTGTTGATTTCCATCATTTTGATTGTGTAGTAATCGATGGCTTCTTTGAGTAATGCAATGGAATCATTTACCTTCCCTTGACCTTTGATTGCCCCATTGTTAGATAAGATTTTTTTAGTGGAAACAAGAACATCTATTTCATCCTGGTAGGTTTGAATTTCGTAGTTAATGTTAAATATTGAATCTTCTAAATTGTATATTTGTTTGCGTATTTTTAAGGGAAGACCATCCAATTTTGGCGTTTCAGGTTTGGGATAGAAAATTCCGAATTTAGAATCTAAAATGATAACATTCCCTGTAGCTTTTACTTGTAAGCTATTGGCGTCAATTTGACTACTTACACCATCTATAATTATTTCAGTAACTCCTTTTCCAACACTGTAAGTTGAAGTTCTGTAAATCTGTGCACCTTGTGAGTACACGGTTACTTTTGAAAGATTAGAAGGAACTATTTTTTCCTCAACTGCTGTTGCACCAAATGAGATAAACATGATACAAACTAAACCTAAAATATTATTCATATATCTTTTTTTTCCTGTACATGTACAAGAAAGAATGGTTCAAAGAAAAAATATTTAGGTAAAAAAAAAGAGGCCTTTAAGCCTCCTTTTATTTGCATTATAATGGTTTACTTAGGTGTGAAGTCTAATTTACATATACCCCATTTTTTCTTTCCGAAATAGGTTAGTAACATGAATTCAGTGCTTCCGTCATTTTCTATTAAATGTCCTTCTCTTCGAATTAATTTGTATTTTCTATAACGTTCGTATTTTTCATCGCGATAATCAATAATTCCAGTTTCAAGCACTGATCCGTCTTCTTGTATTTGAGCCAAAACAAGCGCTAATCCAGCCATTTCTTTTTTCTGTGCTTTCGTTACTGTTTCTTTATCAAAATCGTAAAGAGCAGTTCTTTTTCTCATGAATAAAACAGCGACCTCATTGTTTAAGTTAAAATACTCATATGCCCCAAAATAAGTGTGGTGTTTTTTAACTCTTCCATGATTGACGAATTCACCTTCCTTAGAAATTTTAGAGGCTACTAAATCTCCGTAGTGATAAACTGTTCTTGTACTTGTATTACCATTTGCATCTGTTGATGTATGATAAGTAATCCAGAAAACTTCACCTACCATGGAGATAGACCCATCATCATGTTTTATAACAGATCTAAATTCTAAATTAGAAAGACCAAGGTCTTTTCCTTTTTTCGTTTCTTTCTTTTTTGCTTTTTCAACTTGTCTATCGGACCATCCTTCAGTTATGAACTCTCTTGTGAACGCATCCCATAATTCATTATCAACTTCGCCTGTTTCTTTGTTAATTTCAAATAAGAATGCACCATCAATTCCAATTCCATCCATAACACGGTAATATCCACCTACGTATAAAGTTCCGTCTTCACTGATGGTCATTGAGATGTCGTCTACAATTTTTTTGTCGAATTTAATCTCTGTATTTTCTTGACTACCATCAGAAATTGTGATGATTTCGTTTTCAATTGGTCCAGCTGCAATTCCTAATTTACGGTTCCTTGGAGTATATTTTGTTCCAAGTAAATAAATATTTCCATTGTCACCGAGTAAAGTTTCGTTGATCGAATAGTTCTTGTCTTCTTCTTCAAAAACTACATCTTCTTCACTGTATAACCTTTCAAGTTCACTATCGTAAACTTCGAATGTAACGGCTTCCTTTTCACCTTTTTTCGTTGGTGGGTGAATTGTCAAAAGCATAAGTTGGTCGTCACTTGATGTCTTTAAATCATAGTTTATTCCCCCTCGTTTTTTCTCGTATTTTTGAGTGAATATTTTTTGAGGTTCACTCAACTCACCAGATTCCCAATCAAAGGTTTGCCCATATAATACCTCCTTTCTAACATCAGCGAAGTCTTTTGTAGAGATTAGAATGTATGAATTAGCAACCTTAATAATTCCGTCGATCACAAAGTCATCATGTTCGAACTGTTCAGATATATCATGCGTATTTTGAGATTTTAAATCTTCATTGAATTTTTCAAGAAAATAGTGGTACCCTCCTGGTCCTCTAATAGGTTCCTTCTTTAAAACGATATAGCCATCATCCACTTTAAAAGCACTTACAATAATTACTTTACTGCTTTTTTGTAGTTCTATATTTCCGAATGTGATTTCAACTTCTTCATTCATTCGTTGAGCAGCAGATGCAAAACAGATGATTATAATGAATAGAATTAAAATTGATTTAACCATGAATAGTATATTAGATTTATGAAGTGATAAAGTTATAATAAAGGAGATTAAAGAGTCTCCTTAATTTCAGTAATTATGCGTTCTGCTAGTTTATTTGCGGACTCTACAGATTTACTTTCTGAGTAAATTCGAATGATTGGTTCTGTATTACTCTTTCGTAAGTGAACCCATTCTTTATCAATGTATATTTTAACACCGTCCGTTGTATCAACTTCTTGATCGGCATATTTAGTAGCCATTGTCCTTAAAACTGCGTCGACATCGATTTCTGGTGTTAATTGAATTTTGTTTTTAGATATCGTGTAAGCTGGATAACTATCTCTCAATTGAGATACAGACATTTTCTTTTCAGCAAGAAGCGAAAGGAATAATGCGATTCCAACCAGAGAATCACGACCATAATGAAGCTCAGGGTAGATAACACCACCATTTCCTTCGCCTCCGATTACAGCATTTTCAGCTTTCATCTTATTTACAACGTTCACTTCTCCTACCGCCGCTGCATGGTATTTTTCTCCAATAGCTTCTGTTACGTCACGTAAAGCACGGGTAGAAGATAGGTTAGAAACGGTAGATCCTGGTGTTTTAGAAAGCACGTAGTCCGCAACTGCAACTAAGGTATATTCCTCTCCAAACATTGATCCATCTTCACAAACCAATGCCAAACGATCAACGTCTGGATCAACTGTGATTCCAATATCTGAACCTAATTCCTTAATTTTAGTTGAAAGATCCGTTAAATGCTCTGGTAATGGCTCTGGATTATGTGGGAATCGTCCTGTTGGTTCACAATATAACTTTTCTATTTTATTGACACCAAGTGCTTCTAACATGGCAGGAACGAATATTCCACCGGTAGAATTGACAGCATCAACAACAACAGAGAAGTCTGCAGCTTTAATCGCTTCTTGATTTACAATTGGAAGGTCAAGGATAGCATCAATATGTTTTTTCAAATACGAATCATCGTTTGTGATGACTCCTAAGTCATCGACTTCAGCATAGCTGAATGATTCTGCTTCGGCTATAGATAGAACTTCGGCGCCATCATCACCAGAAATAAATTCACCTTTTTCATTTAAGAGTTTAAGCGCATTCCATTGTTTAGGATTATGACTCGCAGTAAGAATAATTCCACCTTGAGCATGCTCTAAAGGAACAGCAATTTCAACAGTTGGAGTAGTCGATAAGCCTAGATTAACGACGTCTATTCCTAACCCTATCAATGAAGAACAAACAAGATCAGAAATCATTTTGCCAGAAATTCTAGCATCTCTTCCTATTACAACCTTAGTCTTATACCCACCATTTCTTGCGATTAACCAAGTTCCGTATGCAGAAGCAAACCTTACAGCATCTAATGGAGTTAAGCCTTCATTTACTTTTCCTCCTATAGTTCCTCTTATCCCAGAGATAGATTTAATTAATGTCATTAGAATGATTTTTTTAGTCCAATCATTTTCAAACATGCTACAGCACACTCAATTCCTTTATTGCCATGAATCCCTCCAGAACGATCAATTGATTGTTGTTCATTGTTGTCAGTAAGCACACAAAAAGCGACTGGAGTGTTGTATTTAAGGTTAACATCTTTAATTCCTTGAGTAGCTCCATCACAAACAAAATCGAAGTGTTTAGTTTCGCCTTGTATCACAACTCCGATGGCAACAATACCATCAACTTGTCCTTTTTCACACATGAATTGGCACCCTAGGGGTAATTCAAAAGCTCCCGGTACAAATCGAACTTGAATGTTCTCTTCTTTTACCCCGTTATCTGAAAGTGCTTTTTTTGCACCCTCTAAAAGGTTCAACGTGATTTTTTCATTCCATTCAGAAACAACAATGCCGACTTTAAAATCGGCACCGTTTGGAATAAATTCCGAGTTATATTCTGACAAGTTGCGATTCGCAGTAGCCATATATATAGTATTTAATTATTTCGTTGTTTTGTTCTTCGCTCTTGCTAAGTACTTATCTATAGCTTTTTGAGAAGCAAATCCAGTGTAGTTGTCTTTAATAGTTTGGTAAGCTTCAGTTGCTTTGTCAAAGTTATTTGTTTCTTCAGCACATAAACCGGCTTTCATTAAATACATTGGAGTCGTAAACTCATTATCGTTCGCATTTGCAGCAGACATGTAACTTGAATATGCTTTTTCATAATCACCCATTTCTGATTGACAATCAGCTTGAAGTCCCATTGCCATAACTGAAACATAAGTATCAGTCAAATCAACTCCTTTTAATTCTTTCAATGCTGCTTCAAAGTCACCTTCAGCCATTAATTGACGCGCATAAACAAATTGAGAAACTTCGCCACCAACTTTGCCATCGTACTTGTTTACATGAGCTTTTAATTCATCGATTGCAAGTGCTGTAGAATCTTTTGCTGCATAGTTTATTCCTGCCCAGTTTGTTTCTTTCGATTTCTCGTTAGCTGGTTTCCACATAAATTGGCGGTATAAAAAGAATCCAAGGACTACGATAATTAGACCTCCGACAATCATACTGATCAAACGAACTTTACTGTTCGACTTGAATTGTTCTTTAATTTGTTCTCCTGAAATATCTTCTAACATTATTGTACTTTTTAAGCGGAGCAAAAATAGTTTTTTTTTTGGATAAAAGAAGATTAAAGAATAGAAAGAATTTGCTCAATTTCAACTAGTTTTGCAACAATGCATTTACAAAGCCTCCATCTTGTCAATTTTAAGAACCATGAAGACTCTGAAGTCAAGCTTTCATCGGGTATAAATTGTTTCGTAGGAAAGAATGGAGCTGGAAAGACGAATGTGCTCGATGCAGTTCATTACTTGAGTATTTGTAAATCCTATATGAATACAGTTGATAGACAGAATATTCGTTTTGATCAACCTTTTTTTGTGATTCAAGGAGATTGGATTAAAGATGACGTTTCTGTGAATATAAATTGTGCGGTTAAGACTGGAGCAAAAAAGAAATTTAGAAGAAATAAGAAAGAGTATGAGAAGTTAGCGGACCATATTGGACAATTTCCAGCGGTAATGATTTCTCCATACGATCGAGATTTGATATCTGAGGGAAGTGAGTTGCGAAGAAAATGGATGGATGGAATAATTTCTCAATTCGACCGTAAGTATTTAGAAACAATTCAGCGATATGCTAAGGTTTTAGCTCAGCGTAATGCGTTATTAAAAAATATGGGAGAGCACCGGTTGTTTGACCCTGAGGCAATAGAGGTATGGGATATTCAACTTATTCGTTTAGGCCAGGCCATCTTCAAAAAAAGAAAAGTGTTTTTAGAAGAATTTATCCCTGTTTTTCAAAAACATTATGACGCAATAGGATCGCAAGAGGAGGAAGTACATATGGTTTATCGTTCTCAGTTGAATGAAGCTAATTTTGATGACTTGTTGAAAGAATTTCAGCAGAAAGATGCTTACACAAGGTATTCGAATGTAGGAACACATAAGGATGATTTAATTTTTCAGATTAAAGGGCACCCGGTAAAGAAGTTTGGCTCACAGGGACAGCAAAAATCATTTATAATTGCTTTGAGGTTAGCTCAATATGAATGGTTAAAGAAGCACTTGGGAGTTTCACCTGTGTTGCTGTTGGATGATATCTTTGATAAATTAGATCATTCTCGAGTTGAGAAATTAATGAAGCTTGTTGCAAATAATTTTTTCGGTCAGGTTTTAGTGACCGATACCGATTTGAAAAGAGTTCAGACCATTTTTTTTAAAAGTGATTTGTCGAGCAAACTTTTCATTGTCAAGGAAGGTGGAATTTCAGAGTTAAAGGAAGAAGAGCTGCATGAAGAAAGATAATACGATGAATGAAACGAAGCGAACTTCTAACGAAGCTCCTCTAAAAGATGTAATTGATCGTTGGTTGAAAGCGTATCGCCTCGATGGTAAAATAAAAGAGATGGATGTCATCGGGGCTTGGCCTGATATGATGGGAATAGCTGTTGCAAATCGAACTCAGAAGATTACAATTAAAAACAAAACGCTTTATCTTCAGATGGACTCTGCAGTGATGCGAGATGAACTATCTCATGGTAAGCAGGTAATCATTGAGCGCATCAATCAGAAGGCCGGATTTGAAATGATAAATGACATCTGGTTTGGATAGCAGAAAAAAAGGTTGAACCCCATTCGAGATTCAACCTTCAACTAAATTAATCAGATTTTTTATTCAATAATCACGGATTTTCGTGTATTACTGTATGCGGCAAAATATCCCAATGCATTATTATTCCAGTTAGATGTTGGATTTGCTGGTGCTGCTGATGCGTTACCTCCTGCAATTGATTGTAATTCATTAATGTAATCATAAATATCCTCATCAATACTTCGCAATTCAAGCTGTATGGTGTCACCAATTAGTGCTAATTTATCCGTAAACAAAGGTCGCGAAACTAGATTTCCATCTGTAAGTTGGTCATCTTGAGTGATTAACTCAGACATTGCGTCGAACTCTGAACTATTAATCGTAATGGCAATTGCGTAATAATCTCCTAATCCTACAGGGTCATTATAGTTAATAGAATATAAATAACCCGGATCAGAACCAAAGAAGCCTGGGAAGTATTCGTAGGTAATATCTTCCATTGAAACAGAATCTCTCAAGTCTGATTCAGCCTGAAAAGTTGTACCGTCATATACTACTGATAAAGTGTATGTTGAGTTGTAGTTTGGTACGTAATTCTCCAATACATACATTCCATTTCCAATTGAAGGAACTGATGTGGAAGTACCATTTCCATCAATAATATTAACTGAAGCAGCATCTATAGATTGAGATGGGTCTGAATTAAAGTAGCTTGATGTTAAAGACAATTGTACATGAACAGTGCTATCTTCAGCTGAATATACTCCTTCTAAAACTGGAGTTGGATTAGATTCATTTAAATCCACGTCAATTACTTTTTGACAGGAAAATAAAGTAGATGTAATTGCGAATAAATAAACTATCTTTTTCATCTTATTTCAAGTTAAAGTTATAAGTGATTGCTGGAATCAATTTAAATAATGTTGTTTGAACCGCTTGTGTTTCTGTTGGGTTACTAGGATTCTCTTGGAATGTAATTGTATATGCATTTTCGCGAGCATACATGTTGTATACTGAGAAATTTAAATTATGCTCAAATTTCTTACGCTCCTTCATGTACCAAGTGAATCCAAAGTCTAAACGATGATAATCTGGCATTCGATAACCATTTCTTTCTGTATAAACTGGTACGGTTGTTCCAGCCACTTCATATTTTCCTGAAGGGAATGTTACCGCATCTCCAGTATAATAAACCCAGCTGGCAGATAAAGCAATTGCTTTGTTTACTCTATACATTGTTACTAATGAAATATCATGGATTCTATCTTGACGTGCAGAAAATTCTTTTCCGTCATTGATGTCATCAAATTGTCTAAGTGATCTGGAAATAGTATAGCTTAACCAACCGGTGAATTTTCCTTTTTTCTTTTCAATTTGTAATTCAAAACCATATGCTCTGCCTGAACCGTATACAAGTTCACCTTCAACCTCGTCATTTAAGATTAATTCGGCTCCATTTCTATAATCAATTTGATTTGCTAGGTTCTTGTAGTATAACTCACCAGAGATTTTGTACATGTTCTTTTTTAGGTTGTGATAATAGCCTAAAGCAATTTGATCAGCAATTTGAGGCTTCACATTATTTGAACTAGGAACCCAGTTGTCAGTTGGGCTGCTAGTTGTAGCATTGGACAATTGGTGTAAGTATTGATAATTTCTATTATATCCTAATTTGATTGAGTTGTTTTCAGATAAAATGTAGCTTGCTGATATTCTTGGCTCTAGTCCCTGATGATACACTATAGACTCATTTTTGCCAAACGCGCGTTGGCTTATTCTGTTTCCTTTATCATCAAATTCATAAGCAGTTCCATCTCCTAAGAGATTAAACCCTGAGTATCGTAAGCCATACATTACATTAAGTCGTGTACCAATCTTCATTTCATTTTGAATGTAAGCACCGATTTCTAATGCATAGCGTTCATCTAAAACAATTTCATTGAATGCCTCATTCTCTCCTGTTAATGCTCCTGGCTTAAATGTATGATAAATTCCGTTAGCACCAAACTTAATCGTATTGTTACTATTTATATAGTATGTGAAGTCTTGTTTTAAGTTCCAGTCTTGTATTGAGGAACGGATTCCAAAGCCTTCATCGCCGGATCCAATATTGAATTCATAATCGAAATCACTGTAAACAACTGTTGTGTTAGAAAATAATTTTTTGCTAAATAAGTGATTCCATCTAAGTGTTCCTGTAGCGTTCCCCCAGTTAAAGCCAAAGTCATCTCCTAAAGCAAATTTATCTCTACCAAAGTAACCGGATAGGAATACTCTATCTTTTTCTGTGATACGATAATTCGCTTTTGCGTTAAGGTCATAAAAGAAAAGCTTCGTGTCATCTGGGACTTCTTTAGATAATCCTAAGAATATATCAGCATAACTTCTTCTTCCTGAAATAATAATCGCACCCTTATCTTTTACTATTGGTGCTTCTAATGTTAACCTCGAAGAGATTAAGCCTATACCACCTGAGGCTCCAAATTTCTTTGTGTTTCCATCACGCATTTTTACATCCATAACGGAAGAAGCACGACCGCCATACTCTGCAGGGATTCCTGATTTGTATAACGCGACATCTTTTATAGCATCTGAATTGAATACAGAGAAGAAACCTAATAGGTGCGAGGCATTATATACTGGAGCTTCATCTAATAAAATTAAATTTTGATCTGCACCACCTCCACGTACGAAGAATCCCGCATTTCCTTCACCAGCCGTTTTTACACCAGGTGTAAGCTGAAGTGTTTTCATAATATCTTTTTCACCAAAAAGAACAGGAACAGTTTCAATGCTTTTCGGGTCAAAACGAGTAACATTCATTTCAGAAGAAGTGATGTTGTCATTTTCCTTAGTGGCATTTACTTTTACTTCATCAATTTGTTGAACATCAGCAGGAACCTTAAGCTCAATGTTTTTAGTGATGTCTTTTGTTAGGTCAATTTTTAAAAATTGAGTTTCAAAACCAGTTGATCGGAACTCAATAGTGTATTGTCCGCTATCCAATGTTAGCGAGTAATATCCGTAGGCATTGGTGTTTGTTCCGACGTTTGATAAATCTGTGACTCGCACAGTAGCTCCATAAACATCCTCACCATTGGATGCATCTCTAATTGATCCGCTCAATGTATACTTCTGTCCGAAAGATGCGATAGAAATAAACAGCGAGATTAAAAGAATAATGTTTTTCATACGATTAATTTGAATTACAAATATAATATAGATCGAACAAATATACATTTTGTTTAACGTTAAGCCAAAAAGATTTAACAAAAACAAAATTACAATACAATTTTAACCTATTTTATTAAGAGTGACAAATGGGAAAATAAGTAGTATGAATGAGGTGTCTATTCTCCAGAATTACCAACAATATGGTAAGTTGGGTCTTCCAGTACATTAACCTCGATAATCTTATCGGCATTTTTGAGTAGCCTTTGGCAGTCAGCACTTAAGTGACGTAAGTGTATTTTTTTTCCTGCTTTTAAATAGCGCTCAGTCAATGCGTTAACAGCTTCAATTGCAGACATATCAACAATCTTACTTTCAGAAAAATCAATGATTACATCATCAGGATCTCCTTGAACATCGAATTTTTCATTAAATGTTGAGATGGAACCAAAAAATAACGGACCATAAATTTCATAGTGTTTCGATCCTTTTTCATCAATGTATTTTTTTGCACGAATTCTTTTTGCGTTCTCCCAAGCGAATGCTAATGCGGAAATAATTACACCGATTAATACTGCAAGGGCAAGATTATGCATAAAGATTGTTATTAAGGTAACAATAATCATTACAATAACATCTGTGGTCGGCATTTTACCAAACACCTTTAAACTAGCCCATTCAAAAGTGCTAATTGAAACAATAATCATAACGCCAGTTAGTGCTGCCATAGGCAACAATTCAATTACAGGAGCGCCGAATAAGATAATTGCAAGTATCGTTAATGATGATATTATGCCTGCTAAACGAGCTCTTGCCCCTGCATTAAGGTTGACCAAAGTTTGCGCAATCATTGGGCAACCTCCCATTCCTGTAAAGAATCCATTGGCAATGTTCGCTGTTCCTTGAGCTAAGCATTCTCGGTTACTATTCCCTTTTGTTCCAGTGATTTCATCAACAAGATTTAGCGTCAATAACCCTTCGGTTAAACCAACAGAAGCCATAATTAAACCATAGGGCAGAATGGTGATAATCGCATCCCAAGTAAAAGGCATTGCTGGTATATGAAATGACGGCAAAGAACCGCTAATTGAAGCAATATCTTTAACCTGCTTAGTATCAATACCTGTAAAGTAAACAACTGCGAATACAACAATGATGGCAAGTAACGAGGAGGGAAATGCCTTCGTAATTTTAGGGAAGATGATAATAATGGAAATCGTTAAGGCGATTAAACCAAGCATGGTATACAATGGTTCACCTGTTAACCAGGCTCCAGATGCATCTTGCAATTGCTTCAGTTGAGATAGAAAGATAACAACTGCTAATCCGTTTACAAAACCATACATTACTGATTGTGGTACGAGCCTAATGAATTTTCCAAGCTTGAAAAGTCCTACCAGAATTTGAAAAAGTCCAGCTACTATGACTGCACCAAAAACATACTCAATTCCATGAGATTCCATTAAAGCAATAAGGACAATAACTGTAGCTCCTGCACCTCCGGAAATTAGTCCAGGTCTTCCTCCTAGAATGGAAGTAACAATTCCCATGATAAAGGCTCCGTACAAACCAACCAATGGATCAAAACCTGCCAGAATAGCAAAAGCCAAAGATTCTGGAATCATAGTCATGGATACGGTTAACCCTGCTAATATTTCAGATTTAAAATTTACCTTTTGTTTAAAATTGAAAAGATTGAATACTTTGCTCATTCTGGAACTGTTAATAAGAGTGCAAAATTAGCACATTTATTCCGAATAAGGTTTAATCTTCTGCTAATCTGTTTTTACGTCTGTATTTGCGTCTTAATTTTTCATTCGGAAGTTCCTCACTCTTCCATTTAATCTGTTTACCTAATGTTCCGTTAAACCGTTTAAAAAATGATTCTCTTTTTTTTATTGAAACAAAGTTTTCTTCTTTCGCAAGATCAGCATTAATTTCAGGTTCGTATTTATCTATTTTGCCAATAGTATCGAATACGATAGGAATTAAGTCTATGGGCAAATCGTGCTTCTTAATGAAAGACCTTAGTGTTCCTGATTGAAATGGATCTGTAGCCAATGCGATTCTTTTAAACCCTTGTTTCTTTGCGACTTGGTAAGAATAGTATACGTTTTCCGTGCTGTGCTCAGCCAATGTATCGACATAAATAGAACCGCTTGGGATTCCCAGTGCTGCGCCGTAAAGGGCCATTACTTTTGCCTCGTTATATTCAGAATAAACAGTTCCTCCAGAATAAATAACGTTTTTAGCAATCCCCTTTTTGAATAGAAAATTAGACCAATGTACACGCATTTGCATTGTCATTTGCCAATTTTCCCCATGGAAAGGAACTCCTGGAACAATAATGGCATCATACTTATTCGATGCTACTGAATTATACTGTTCTTTTACTGATCTTTGACTTATACCACAACTTGATAATACCAAAATTGTGGAAAGTATAAATGATAAAACTTTCATAATTATAGAATTAAATAGTTATTAAATTCTTGCCTTACTGCTTCAGATTCGAACTTACCACCAAAGAATGCTGAAACGGTTTCTGAGTTTACATCTTGTATTCCACGTGATGAAACGCACAGGTGTTCTGCCGTAATTACAACAGCAACGTCTTCTGTCTCTAGGATTTCTTGAAGCTCATGACCAATTTGCATTGTGAGCCTTTCTTGAACTTGAGGTCTTTTTGCAAAGTATTGGGCAATTCTATTCAGCTTTGATAATCCAATTACTTTACCAGATGAAATATACCCAATGTGCGCTTTTCCTATAATCGGAACGAAATGATGCTCACAATTCGAATAAAGCGTGATATTCTTTTCAACTAACATTTCATTATATGAATATTTGTTGTCAAACAAGGCTATTTTTGGCTTGTTTTCAGGGAGTAATCCCGAGAATATCTCATCTACATACATTTTTGCAACCCTACTTGGGGTACCTTGCAAAGAATCGTCTTCGAGGTCTAGTCCAAGTGTCTCCATTATTGCCTTAAAATGTTTCGCTATTATTTCTTTTTTTTCATTTGGACTCATTTTAAAAGCATCAGCGCGCATTGGAGTATCTATATTTATCCACTCGTGATCATCATTAATGAAATTTTCATTATATTCTTTATGCTGGGTATTCAACGATATTGTTTTCTGTCTCATATAATTTGATTTTTAAGTCCTTATCTTGATCAATAGATGATCTAAGGTTCTCATAAATTAGTTTTGCAATATTCTCAGCTGTCGGAATCAAGTTTTTAAAATCACTTACGTCAAGATTTAAGTTTTTGTGATCATACCTATCTGTGACTTGCGACTTGATTATATCTTTTAAAATTTTGGCGTCTATCACATATCCAGTTTCAGGATCAATTTCGCCAATAACTTTAACCTCGAGCACATAATTATGACCGTGAAAATTTGGGTTGTTACACTTTCCATAGACAAGCTCATTTTTTTCATCACTCCATTGATTATTGTGTAATCTGTGTGCCGAGTTAAAAGTTGCTCTTCTTGTTATTGCTGTTTTTGACATTTTATATTTCTTTTTAGTAAAGATATGATTTTTTGTTTAACATTTTACAAAAAAGATTAAACAAAAATTTGATTAAAGGAAAGGGAAGGACTGAAAAAAGCTGATTTTATAGGCTTTTAGAAAGGTTACTAAAGTCTTTTTCGGAGTTAATAACTTTTAAATTTGAAGGGATAAACTTTTTGTATATCGAAGTTTGATATCCCCCGATAATCACTTTTGAGTCTTTCGAATGTGGCTTTAAGTGCTCAATAAATGAAATGAATTGTTCTTCAGAGATTTGTGCGATTGTTGTGGAAATGATATAGTCTGGGTTTAATTTTCCAATCACAAAACCTAAATTACTCAAAGGCAAATTTTGCCCCAAATAGTAACAGTTGTAACCCTTTGTTTTGAAAAGGTAGTAATACAATAAAATACTAAATTCGTGCTGTTCTTCTTCGTGTAGAAAGAGTAATGCTTTCTTTCCAGCGTTATCAGTTGTTTCTAAGTTTTGTATTTGCGTGATAATAAATTCACGATATAAATTCGAAAACAAGTGCTCATGAACTACTTCTATCGTGTTTACTTGCCATAATTCACCAATTTTTGACAGAAAAGGAATAATGATTTTTGAGAATTGACTAAAAATACCGTCTGTATAATCATTTAAAATCTCTTTGATTTTAACTTTGTCGAATTCTAAAATTGATATTATTAATTCATTAACCTCGGGAGCTTCTTCAACGTTTCGATTTTCAATAATTTGCTTTGCTTTTTCCATTATTACGGGGTATGGAAGTTGTGCAATTTTAGAGATTTTTAGTCCGTCAGTATAGAGTAGATTTATATTTAGAATCTTTTTTAGATCTTCCTCGTTGTAAAAACGAATGTTGGTATCCGTTCTTTTTGGAGTAAACAATCCATAGCGCTGCTCCCAAATTCTAATGGTATGTGCTTTAATACCAGTAAAATTTTCCAGATCCTTAATACTGTATCTAACTTCTGTCATTGTTTAATTTTCTTATCGTAAAGTTAAACAAAATAAAGCTTAGAATAAAATGAAGGCAAATAGTTTCTTAATCTTCATCCCATGAACCCACAGGAGAGAATAGGAAATCTGTTAGGTTGTCAAGGTCATACAAGAACTGGTAACTCTTTGCTTCTTTGTTGCAAAACGGCTCTATAAGACCGACCATTTTTTTATAACCATCTATCGTCATTGCGCAAAAGAAATTTTCGTTATCCTCGGAAATAATTCCTTCATCTGCGTCACTTTTAAATAATGCTAATTGGCAATTTCGAGCTTCAATAAATGGGAAGTCAGTTAACTTTATATATGGCTTATCGTTATTTATGAATTCAACAAGACCATCGCGAAAAGCTATTGATTCTTCCATGCCAAAATCGTAAAGTCTTACAACCTTTTCACCATAACTATTTAAACTATCGATAAAATCTAATTTCATAATTTTCTTTTGATCGTATACAAAGCTATGAACTTTTAGAAAGATTGGAAGAAATCTTCAGTTTCTTAATTGATAAAAGAGCTATGGAAAGCGCTATAATGGATAGTGCAGAACCAATGTAATATAACTGAAAATTAATTAATCCATAAACGGTTGCTGCTAGAACAGGAAATACAGACATTGCAAAGGAGTGTATTGATTCACTAATTCCCATAATTGCACCTTGTTTTTCGCTATTGGCATGAATGGCAATCAAAGCATTGAAGGTTGGGAAGCAGAGAGATAAGCCCAGATTAAGTACATAATAGAACAGAATAAATAACCACATGTTATTGGTAATCGTTATTGAAATCATACCAATGGCACAAAGTAATAGACCGAAAATAAGCGTTCTGTATTCTCCAAGTCGTTTTATAAATATTTTAGATATAAAGGCTTGGTTGAATGCTAAAAATATCCCAACAACTAGCATGAATAATCCCAATTCTTTTTCTTCGAATGAAAACAAATCTATGAGGAACAAGGCAACCGTTGAAATGTATAGAGCTATCATTGCCGAAAAGAAAATCTTAATTGTAAATAAGGTTTTTATAATTGGGGAAGGATTGACTTCTTTCACCCGATTAGGTATGTATAAACTGCTCCAAATTGATATTTTTTTATGTTTTAGACGCTTATCGGAAGGATGACTTTCTTTTAGCCAGAAAATAATTGAGATTAATGTTAATGACGAAATTCCTAGCGAAAGTAAAAGTGTTCCCAAGTAGCCAATTGAAGAAGAAGCGGCAATACCTCCAAGTCCAGGGCCGATGATCATTCCAATTCCCGCGATCCCACCTAAATAGCCAAATATATATGACTTCTCTTTACGCGTTGTAATATCAGAGACGTATGCATTAGTTACCGATGTGTTTCCTCCAGTTATGCCATCAAACACCCTAGATAAACCAATAATCCATATGGGAAGTGAAAGTCCTAATATTGGATATTTAGGAAGCAGAATTGCAGCGATGAATACTAACCATGCTAAAAGAGTACCTGCCTGACTTATTAATAATATTGGCTTTCTTCCTTTTGAATCTGACATCGTCCCCAAAATTGGAGATCCTATAAATTGAGATCCTGAATAAA
Organism: Crocinitomicaceae bacterium; assembly: GCA_022447585.1. Lineage (GTDB taxonomy): Bacteria > Bacteroidota > Bacteroidia > Flavobacteriales_D > Crocinitomicaceae > UBA4466. The sequence goes on from JAKVAR010000108.1 coordinate 165,424, forward strand.
GCGAAATAAGTAATCCATAAACCCACTCTGGTGAATCAAAACTCTCTACAATAAACGGTAGGACAGGCATAAGTATGCTAAATCCTAAAACATTTACAAAAGTAAGCAGATACGCTGGGATAAGATGTTTACTCATTTAGACAAAAATAACACTATTTATTTACCTTGGTAAGTTAATAGGCAGTTAATGGTTACTTTAAATTTAATCGATCCACAATATTTCCCAGTGTAAATTGAGTCATTTCCTTTTCCAAATCTTTAAATTGAGACCTATTATATGATCCATAGATAATGCCTTCTTTTAAAAAATGAATTTCATCGCAAGTATCTTTTAACGTTGAAAATATATGTGACGATATGAGAATCGTCTTATTCAATGATTTTAATTTTTCAATGATTGACGTAATGATCAGATTGCTGTGAATATCCACGCCATTGTATGGCTCATCTAAAATGAAAACATCACTCTGTTGAATTAGTATAGCAGTCAAAGCAAGCTTTTTTTTCATACCAGTTGAATAATTAATAGCATATTCATTTAAGGGTAGATCAAAAATATTCGTTTCCTTGAAATTTATTTTCTTTATATCTCTTGCGTTGCAATGAAGTTGAAGGTATTCTTTCCCTGTAATTTTCGAAAAGAAAAAGGGGGTGGTTTGTAAGAATCCCAGATGGTTTTTAAGCGATGTAAAATTACTTTCTATTAAACCACTGAATGATTCCAGTCCAGCAATAGTGTTGAACAATGTTGTTTTACCTGCACCATTTTCTCCAACTATACCATAAACTTTTCCAGGTTCAAATTCTAAATTAATTCCTTTAAGGACATTTTTAGAGCCAAAGGATTTCGTTAGTTTTTTAATTCGAATCATAAAATTTCTTTGAGATTGGTTCTGGCCTGTGAATAAAAATATGGAATTATAGCTAATAATAGGGGCGGCAGGCAAACACCTAATGAGAAAATTATACCTTTTGGAACATTCATTTTAAACGGGAAAGAACTGTATTTGGCAATTACCATCGTTACTATTGAGAGCAAGCCTAATGCTGAAAATGTAGAGATTACAAGATATTGATGTGGACAAATAATAAGCAGCGAAACAATTAATGGAAGAGTCATTAAGAAGGAGTATCTCAAGGATGTTTTGACTTTGTCAAAGATGAATTTTTTGGGAGACTGATTGAATATCCAGACGAATAATTTATCCTCAGGTTCACTGTAAAAAGAAAAGCAAGTTAAGTAGATCGCTATTAAGCAGAAAATTCCGAGATTGAAGTTTGAAACAGCAATTGAAATGCCAAATAAAGCGTAAATTCCTATGAATGTAATTAACTGTTTTCTAAAACCGGAAGTGAATTCAAAAGGCCTCTTTGAAAATGGGGTTGGAATAATAAAGGATGTTGTTTTCTTTGCCTTGTAAAAACTTAATAAGAAGCTTGCAAGAAGTAAGAGTGGTATAGGGGTATATTCAACGTAAACAATTAGAATTATAAGAAAGGGAAATGCTATTGTCAGATTTTCTAACAATCGGATTTTTCGAAATTCTTTCAGGTTAAAAATCGTTATTAGGTGACTTACTCGTTTTGATTCCGATGTTTTAGATGTGATCAGAATACAGATTGAAACGATTACCCATGAAGCATATTCCATTTTTGAAAATAGAAAATAAGTTCCAACACATAACCCGAATAATGAAATCAAAATAGCCAAGAAAGGTTGAATTCCCATTTCTTTTAAATGACGATTCAGCATTTTAAATTGTAAATTGAAGTAATACTTCATTTAGTGATGAGGGTTTGACACAAATTTAGAATTATTGAACAGTTTTAATTTTTCTAATTCGTTATAAGATGTTAATGTGTCAATTCTGATAGACTATTATGATAGCGTTCAATACAAATGTTTGTAATTCTTCGATCGATGTCGTTTTTCCACTTTAAATAGGAGTTCATTTCGTCTGAAGTAAATAAACCTATGATGATTCCTATGATTTGATTTCTTAATGGAATATTCTTTCGAATTTCATTCGTAATAAATTCTTTCTTCTTGACATCTTTAAGGTCATTAAAGTACCCCTTGTTTTTGGTTATTGATGACTTTAAAAAAATCATCAATACGTCATGTTGTAATTTGATTACCTGACGTAGTGTACCATTTTGAAATGCTTCTATGCTTCCGTCATTTAGGGGTGTTATTGAATCAATTTTGGGACGTATGGATAATTTAGATTGAGTCATATTACTTTTTAAAACTAAATCTAAAAAATAGTTTAAAGCAATGTTATTATTAAATGGTAAAATTCGTTTGCTTTAACATCATTTTTCATTTCCTTAGCTTTAGATAAACCTTTCGAGTACCATTTTAAGCTCTCATTTAAATCCCCACATTTTATTGCTTCATTCCCCATAACCAAGTATAAAGACAAATCATGGACTGAAATTGAATTGATAGTCTCTATATTTTTTGAATTTTGCTTTGTACTTATCATGTAACAAAGATATGAGTAAGAAATGCTCAAAGTATTAGGTATACGCTATGCTTACTTTATTAATTTGTTACTAAATTGTTATCTAGATTCATTGGAAATAATGAAAACTCGGTTGTTTTCATTTCCTTTATCTCTTAATTCAGGTTGAATCTTGAAATTATTCTTTTCCAATAACTTTATAGAAGCAGAATTTCTGTAGTCTGTATATGCTGAGACTTCAGTAAGTATTAAATTGTCAAAGGCAAATCTTAAAATTTGCATAATTGTCTCATGCATAAACCCTTTACCTTGCGCGTCGGGGTGTAAATCATAACCAACTTCAGCTTTTGTCTTATCTTCACTGAAATTCCAAAGGCAAATTGAACCAATCATTTTTTTGGAGCTCTTTGTTGAAATCACCCAATAATAAATTTTAGATTCGGCAACTTCGCGATTAATACGCTTTATAAAGCGCATTGCTCCATCTGTACCTTTCAACTTTTCTCGCTTAATGTATTGCCCTACAATTTCATCTGAGCGCAGAAAGAAGACCTCATTAACATCTTCTGTGGTTAAAGGTCTTAGTATCAATCGTTCCGTTTCTAGTGTTTTCAAAATCTATCCTTCTTTATGATCTGGAGGAAAGATTGTCGGAACTTTTGTGGCTCTGTCATGAAGAACAATACTTCCTGTGACGCCTACGTTCATAGATGAGTTTCCAGGTAGTTTAACAATAAAGTGACATTTCTTACGAACATATTCAGGTAATCCGGTGTCTTCTGCGCCAAGCAAATAAATTGCTCTTTTAGGGTGTTTAAATTCATGAAGCCATTCAGCTCTATCGTCTATTTCTACACCAATTAATCTGCAGTCATATGGAATGTTTTTCAATAAATCATCGAAGTCCTTATAGTTAAAAAGTGGAATTCTTGACCAGGCGCGGACAACATCAGAAGATTGTTTTTTATAGCGACCCTCAACTGTAAAAATATAAGCTGCACCTAATATATAGGCAGACCTCCATAAAGTTCCCATATTATGAGAAGTCTTACCTCGAAAGACTCCAATAGCACAATATCCTTTTTCGTTGACTGTTTTCATGCAGCAAATGTCGCTTTTTAAGTTGAATTATTTCCCATCTTTGCGTAAAGAAAAATTGAAACTTATTATTCTTAATTATGGAGTTTATTAGCAAGAAATTAGACGATTATGTTTGTGCGCATTCCGAGGATGAACCACAATTATTGTATAGTTTAAATCGAGAAACACATATAAATGTATTGCGTCCACGTATGTTAAGTGGTCATTTTCAAGGAAGGGTATTGAGTCTCCTTTCTCATATGATTCAGCCTAAGAATGTTCTCGAAATTGGCACATATACTGGTTATTCAGCGCTTTGCTTTGCTGAAGGGCTAGCTGAGGATGGAAAAATCACAACGATTGATAAGAATGAAGAACTGGAAGATCTAGTGGATGAATATGTTGCTAAGTCTGCCTTTAAGAATCAAATTCAATGCCTTATTGGTGATGCTATGGAATTGATTCCCCGAATGGATGAGGTTTTTGATTTGGTCTTTATTGATGCCGATAAATCAAATTATATCAATTACTACAAAATGGTAATAGATAAGGTTAAAAAAGGCGGTTACATAATAATTGATAATGTTCTCTGGTCAGGAAAAGTACTTGAGCCAGTCGCCCCGAATGATATTGACACACAAGTTCTTGTTGATTTGAATAAAATGGTTCATGAAGATGTAAGGGTGCAAGAAGTTTTATTTCCAATTCGTGATGGATTACTCGTAATTCGAAAGAAATAAGATGTTGGAAATCCTCCATCAAGATGACGGGTTAGTTGCAATAAATAAGCCACATGGTTTATTAGTACATAGAACCAAAATTGCTAGAGATGCAAGAGAGTTTGCCATTCAATTACTCCGAGATCAATTGGGCCAATTGGTCTATCCGGTGCACCGTTTGGATAGGAAGACATCTGGCGTTTTATTATTTGCACTTAACTCAGAAATGAATGTTGCCATGCAAACTCAATTCATGGAGGGGAAGGTTAACAAAAGTTATCTTTCTATCGTTAGAGGTTTTACACCAAATTTAAAGACAGTTGATTACGCGCTTACTCGGGAAGACGGGAAAGTACAAAATGCCGTAACTCGTTTTATGACATTGGCACAATCTGAGATCGATCTTCCGCATGGAAAGTTTGAAACGTCAAGATATTCGCTAATTGATGTTTATCCAGAAACCGGCAGGATGCATCAAATACGAAAGCATATGGCTCATTTACGTCATCCTATAATTGGCGATAGACCTCATGGCTGTAATAAACAGAATAAGTTATTCTTAGAAAGGTTCAATATGAATACGATGATGCTTCATGCACGAGAATTAAGATTTTCTCATCCATTTACAGATACAGAAGTTGTGATTTCGGCAAACCCTTTGGACGAGTTTGAACGCATGTTGAAAGCCCTTGAATTAGATTATACCAATAATAAGTAGTAACCCCATTATTAGAAGCAGCGCACCAACAATTCTCTGAATTTTTGTAATTGTTGTTTTTTGAACTAGTTTCTTTCCGAAGTATGTTCCAATAAAGGCAAAGATTACCGCCACTATTAATATTTCTTTTGCTCCTGATATAGCGGCTACAAATTTATTTTCTTGTCCAGTAATTGCAGCAAATCCAAAGAGATAAATTGACAGTCGAGCTAAATCAACAATTAATGAAACTGCGTTTGAAGTTCCAATGAATTGCTCTTTAGTCAATCCAGCTTTTGCTAAGAATGCCGCTCGGAAGGCTCCTTGATGTCCAGATAATCCGCCAAAGAATCCACTAAGTACACCGCCTAAAGGAATGTGCCGTTTCTTTACACTTAGATTATCGAACCTCGGATCTAAATCAAACCATGCAAAAAACATCATTAACGATCCGATAGTTATTTTTACTATGGTTAGATTAAATGAATGTCCGTTGATCTCAAAAGTGTATAGCGGAGCAGAATGATCAAAAACGGTAAGTAACATACTTCCGATAAAGGCGAAAATCAAGGCGGGTAATCCAAATCGAATTAGTGTGGCGAAGTGTATGTGTTTGGATACCAGCGCAAACTTGAATACGTTATTCGCTAAATGAACAGTTGCTGTTGCACCTACGGCAATTGGCAAGTCAAAGAATATGCTGAATACAGGTAACATCAATGTGCCTAATCCAAAACCCGAGAAAAAAGTAAGTCCTGCTCCAAATAAGACGGTTAAGGCTACAATTATAAACTCCATAGTACAAAAAAGCGAAAATTTACTTTAGGTTTAAAATTCAAACCTTAAATTCACGTAAAATATTTGAAATGATCGATTTTAGAAGTGATACAGTGACTAGACCATCTGCAGGTATGAAGGATGCTATGTTCAGCTCACCTGTTGGTGATGATGTTTTTATGGAAGACCCAACGGTTAATGAGTTAGAGCAATATGCTGCTGAGTTATTCGGAATGGAAAAAGCCATTTATTGTTGTTCTGGTACTCAAACAAATCAAATTGCAATCAACGTGCACGTTCAGTCAGGTGGTGAAATTATTACCAATGTCGAAAGTCATATTTATAAATATGAAGGTGGAGGAATCGCCAAGAATACGGGGGCTTCGGTGAGATTGATTCATGGAAATCGAGGAAGGTTAACTGTAGATGATGTTAAAAAATGGATTAATCCAGATGATGTTCATTATCCTGTAACGCAATTAGTAAGCTTAGAGGATACTTCGAATAGAGGAGGAGGAGCAATATATGATTTCGAGGAAATAAAGAAAATCAATGCTTTTTGTAAAGCGAATGCATTGCCTTTACATCTAGATGGAGCAAGATTAATGAATGCGATGGTAGAAAATGGTGTTGATTTGAAAGAGTATGCAGCGGAATTTGATTCGATTTCATTATGCCTTTCTAAAGGGTTAGGTGCTCCTGTTGGATCATTATTGATTGGTAACCAATATTTTATAAAACAAGCAAGAAGGGTTAGGAAAGTCTTTGGAGGAGGAATGAGGCAAGCAGGTATTATTGCGGCAGGCGGATTATACGCACTTAAGAATAATGTAACAAGATTAAAAAACGATCATAAGCATGCAAAAACTTTGGAGTCAACCTTAAATGGATTAACTTGGGTAAAGGAGGTTGTTCCTGTGGAGACTAACATTGTTGTTGCTGTTCTTAAAGATGAATCTAAACGTGATATCGTGATAGGGGAGTTAGCAAAGTATGACATTAAAATAATGGCCTTTGGTCCTGGAATGTTGAGGTTCGTGACGCATTTAGATATATCTAGTTCCGATGTTGATAGAACAATTGATGTATTAAATAAATTATCTGTTTGAGAATAGTATCGTTTATATTGATTTTGATAAGTATTGTTTTTACAAGCTGTGAAGATAAAAAACACGATGTTATTGATATTTCAGAGATTACTGGAGAATCTGAAAGGTATAAAGAAGGACAAAAAAGTCCAGAGATCATTGATGAAGAAAAAGATTCCACTTTGGTAATCACGGAGTGGTTTCAAAAACAGGGAATTCATGTTTTAAGCTCAGCTTATCGCACTGATCGTTTGTTTCCGGATCGTTTTGGTCCATTATCTGTGGAAAAATACGCCTTGTATACCCCAGTTGATACCATCCTATATTCAAAATGGATTTACGAAGACTCATCTAAAGTTATGAATGCCTTTACAAATTGGACGAATTGCTTCGGTGATAAATGTAAAACAATCTTTTTCGGAGAATCAAAGAACTTTCAAAAGAACCCAATGCAAGTCTTAATAAACGATTCAACTTTGATTTTTATCGAAGGAGATAGGTCCATCAATTTTAATGCTTGGAATGAATTTCATCAAGTGGAAGATGAAGATAATCCTTGGAATTATGTTATTGAGCAACCTAGATGGACAAAAGCGCGCTGGTATGAATACCCAGAAGGAAAGAGGACAAAAATTGAGTTATGAAAATTGTAAATAGAGGTTATCTAAAAGTTAAAGCGAAAAGACCTTTCATTGATTGGGCAACAGCAACGGATGCCGATATGTTCATAGATGAAGATACTGAGGCAAACATTTATTTAGTCGAAGAAGATTTTTTCGATGTAGAACCGATTATTAAGGCAAATTTCAAAAGAATATTCTTGAATGAATTGGATGCCGTTACGGAAGATGAAACTGCTTTCCCAGAAATTAAACTCGAAGTATTTGAAGCTTGGTTTAACGTTGAAGCTGGGACCATGGTCTTCGATTGCGAAAAAGATAGCATACTGAGTGAATAGTTATGCGTATGAATTAGAGGTTAAAAAATACTCCTCAACAATTCGAAAATCGAGTTTTATTAAAGTGACAGAATTCGCACTTAAGCCTAAATTCTTTACGCCATCGATTTTTAGCTTATCTATTAGACTGTTTGTTTTGGTTTGCTTATTTAGATGTGATCATTGTCCTTTTCAACACCTGTCTATCAGAACGGCATTATAATAATTGGGATCTTTTGAAACATCTTCTGTTACCCAGTTAGGTAACTCAAACTCTTCTTCAATCGATTCTACTTCTAATTCAGCTAGAATTAATCCCTCTAGTGGACCGTGAAACTCATCAACTTCCCAAGTCTTTCCCGAAAATTCTATTTCATACCTCTGTTTACGGATGCTTTTATCAATAAAGTTTTCAAGCATGCCTTCCGCGTCAGCTAAGGGAATTTCATATTCGAATTCTTTTCGAGTAATTCCAACTGTCTTTCCTTTGATTGTTAGAAATCCTTTATCGCCTTTAATTCTGACACGAACAACACATTCCTTAGATTTAGAAATGAATCCCTGTACTATTAGTTCTGGAGTTGGCTTTTCGATCTGCAACCATGCAGTTTTGTCTACCAAGTATTTGTATTCAATCTCATTCATTATCCGACAGAACCAATAAATCCATATTTCTTACCATTCTTTGCTAAATGTAAGCTGCAAAGAACGTCATGTTTGCCATCTCGTATTCTGAAAATATAAGTATATCCACCTTCTTTTAAAAGGATAATTTCTGAGATTTCAATTTTAGTTATTTCTTGATACTTTATGTTTACGTATTCATCTGAAATCATATCATTACCACTAAATAATTCATTGATGAATTGTTCAGTTCTTCCTTCAAGAAATTTCAATTGTTCTTTCCTGTAGTTTTTTTCTAAATGTTTTACAATTGATTTAGAGTTATGATTTACTACTGCATTAATAAAACCATTGGCAAACGTAATTTGTTTGTCTGAAATATCTTGACCGTAACTTTTGAATGTTAACCCTGCAAATAGAACTAGGATTAAAAGGATTAATTGTTTCATGCTTCTAATATAACTAATTCGATTTTCATCCAGCTTAAACTAAGAATTCAATTATCTTCGCATGGATGAAAATATTTCTCACATTTGATTACGAATTGTTCTTTGGTAGCCATTCAGGTACTGCCGAAAATTGCTTGTTAAAGCCTACTGAAGATTTATTTAAATTGGCAAAAGGTAAGGATGTTTCTTATACCTTTTTCGTGGATGTTGGATATTTGATTCAAGCTGACAATTACCAGGAGCTTAAAGAAGAGGTAAATAAGGTTAAGAGACAAATTCAGAACATGATTTCTCTTGGTCATGATGTTCAATTGCACATTCATCCCCACTGGCAAAAAGCAGTTTATGAAAATGGCTCATGGAAAATGAATGTTAATGGCGCTTATAAACTGACAGATTTTGAACCGGAAGAAAGAGATGCGATCATTAAATTATATAAAAGTTACCTAGAAGCTTTAATCGGAAGGAAAGTAATTGCATTTCGTGCCGGAGGATGGTGTATTCAACCTTTTCATGAATTAAAATCAATATTCAAGGAGGTAGGTCTGAAAGTTGATTCTAGTGTTTTTCACAATGGTTATTTGTTGACCAATAATTACAATGTTGATTTTAGGATGGCTCCTTTAAAGTCGAAGTACAGATTTGAGAACAATGTTTGCCAAGAAATAGAAGATGGAAGTTTTACAGAGTATCCAATTGCTTCATTCAGATATAGGCCGTCATTTTACTGGTGGTTGTATGGACTTGGAAAATTATTTCCTTCAAAACACAAAATGATTGGTGATGGAAACTTTATCAGCCAGGGTGGGAGAAAATTTGCATCCCTAACCGGTTATTCAACTACGCATGTTTCAACAGACGGTTATTACGCTAAGAAATTAGAGGCTAGTTTGGATAAATCCGAGAATCTGGGACATGAAGAAATGGTAGTGATTGGTCATCCTAAGGGAAATACAGAATACTCAATCAATAAATTGAAAAACTTTATTGATAAGAACTATAAGAAACATTCATTCATATCGTTTGACAAAGAGTTGTGAAAATTCTAAGTCGTGAAAATATCGATATCTCTAGATGGGATAAACTCGTCGCTGAAACTGAAAGCTCAAGTGTGTTTTCATTCAGTTGGTATTTGGATGCTACTGCAGAAAACTGGTCTGTTCTTGTAGATGATAAATATTCCTCTGGTATGGCATTGCCATTTAGTATTCGTCTAGGGGTAAAGTTACTTTATACGCCAATATTTGTGCGTTATATAGAATGGCTCGGAGCACCAATAAACTTTGTTGAAGCACAAAATATAATTTTAGCCGAATTTAAGAATGTTTCTGTTTCAATGAAACAACCTATACTGGGTTCTGATAGAGATGAATTTATATTTCAAAGTATTCCAGTGAGTGAAATAAGAACGCTAAGTTCACAAGCTAAAAGATCTTTGAAGAAGGCTGAGAATAAAGGGATCCAAGCTGCTTCTTCATCGAACTATATGCATATTGAGAAAGTTGTCAAGACTGAGCTAGTGGGTAAATATCAAGGAATTGATAATGTCTCTATTAAAGCATTAGTGAAATTATTCGCTGCCGGAAAAAGTAATAGTGCGATAAAAGTCTTTGAAATAGGAGAATCTGGAGGTATTGTTTGCTTAGAAAATGAATCAAGTGTACTTTATTTGAAAGGAACGGTTTCTAAAGATATGAAGGATATTGGCGGGATGTATGCTTGTGTTGATGAAGCTATAAAATACGCGAAATCAAAAAATAAAATATTCGATTTCGGAGGTTCTAGAATTGAAGGGGTTAAACGTTTCAATCACAATCTAGGGGGAGTAGACCAGAAATACTATAACTATACAATAGATAATGCGCCGATTTGGTTTAAATTAGCACGTAGAATAAGAAATAAATGGAGCAAAAAGTAATATTGATAACTGGTGCATCAGGAGGAATGGGACGAGCTTTATCTTCTTTGTTTACCAATGAAGAGGTAAAGTTGGCTTTACAATTTCACAGAAACCATGTTGAATTATCAGAGTCTGATAGTGTAGCTCACTTTCAAGCTGATTTAACCGATGAAAATCAGGTGTCTCAATTAGTTGAGGGTGTTATTTCTCGTTTTGGACGAATCGATGTGCTGATTAATAATGCTGGAATTTCTAAAAGTTCAATGTCTTGGAAAACGGATGTTTCTGCTTGGAAAGAAACAATGGATATCAACTTAAACGCGCCTTTTTACCTCTCTAAGCATGTAATTCCTCATTTTAGAGCTCAAAAGTCGGGACGAATAGTAAATATTACCTCTGTTGTTGCTCAAACTGGTTTTATTGGTACTTCAGCGTATGCAGCCTCTAAAGCAGGTTTAATCGGATTAACCAAAACACTTTCGAAAGAGTTAGCTAGTTCCGGAGTTACTGTAAATGCTTTAGCATTAGGTTATTTCAATGTTGGTATGATAGATGACGTTCCAATGGATATGCAAGAGCAAATTGTGGGAACTATTCCTGCAAATCGTTTGGGAGATCCGAAAGCAGTATTCAAAGCCATAAAATGGTTAGTTTCAGAGGAGGGAGACTATATAACTGGACAAACAATTAATGTGAATGGTGGACTTTACTCTTAGAGTCTAAATCATTTGTTATTTTTAAATATGATTTTACCAAAGTCAAATACACCGCGATGGATTATTAGCCTTATGGACATTTGTATGTCACTGCTTGCGTTGCTATTTGCCTACATGATTCGTTTTGATCTTAAAGCGGATGCTCGGTTGATTGAAATAGAATGGGCAATCCTTTCAAAATCTATCGGGATTTATATTCTTGTCAAGTTGCTTGTTTTCTATTTGTTTAAAATCCATAAAGGGCTTGTAAGACATACTTCTACTGAAGATTTGAGAAGAATTATTTTAGCATCATTTGTTTCTACAATAGCATTTGCTAGTCTCGGTTTTGTTAGATATTCTCTGTTTGATGGTTTCTATTTGTTTCCAACTTCAGTGTTGCTCATTGAATTTTTAGCTTCTGCGGTATTACTGCTAGGTTCTAGGTTTGCCATTAAATTAATTTATTTAGAATCGATTAAAAATAAAGAGGTTGAAGATCGTGTTTTGATTTATGGCGCTGGAATAAGTGGCTTAATTACCAAAAGGACGATCGAGAAGGATACGTTAAATAAGCAAGAAATAATTGGATTTATTGACGATAATAAAAAGTTAGTTGGGAATAGACTTGAAGGGTTAAATATTTACAGTTCTTCTAAACTTGAAAGATTAATTAAAGAAGAAGGAGTGAGTTCAGTTATTGTTGCCATTCAAAATGCGGATAAGCTGAATACTCAAAAGATCGTTGATTTATGCTTGGCTAATAATGTGAGTGTTCAAAAAGTTCCAAGTACTAAAAGCTGGATTAATGGTGAATTTTCTTCAAAACAAATCGCGAAGATTAAAATTGATGATCTACTGGGCCGAAAACCGATATCCCTCGACGAGGAAAAGATCAATGAAGAATTATCAAATCAAGTTATTCTAGTTACAGGTGCAGCAGGTTCAATCGGTAGTGGAATGGTTCGTCAAATTGCGAATTATAATCCTTCAAAATTGGTGTTGCTTGATCAGGCGGAATCCCCTTTGTACGATTTGCAAAATGAATTGAGGTCGGAGTTTTCAGAACTAGATTTTGAAGTAGTTATTGGTGATATTCGAAGTTTCGATAGAATGAAAAATTTATTTGAAACATTCAAGCCTAAATATGTTTTCCACGCGGCGGCTTATAAGCATGTGCCATTAATGGAGCATAATCCGTCGGAAGCTGTTTTAACAAATGTTCTAGGTACAAGAAATTTAGTGGAATTATCGTTGAGCAATGAGGTCTATAAATTCGTCATGATTAGCACGGATAAAGCTGTTAATCCAACAAATGTAATGGGTGCTTCTAAGCGAATAGCAGAAATTTATGCGCAATATTCTAATGCAAAAGGAAAAACGAGATTTGTAACCACACGCTTTGGGAATGTTCTTGGGTCTAATGGATCAGTTATTCCTTTGTTTCAGCGTCAAATTGAACAGGGGGGACCAATAACCGTTACAGATGAAAGAGTGACCCGATTTTTCATGACAATACCGGAAGCTTGTCAGTTAGTCTTAGAAGCAGGTACGATGGGAGAGGGGGGTGAGATTTTTGTCTTCGATATGGGAGAATCTGTTAAGATCATTGATCTTGCTAAGAAGATGATTAAACTAAGTGGCCTCGAATTAGAAAAAGATATTCAAATTAAAATTACAGGATTACGTCCTGGTGAAAAGCTTTATGAAGAGTTACTTGCGAAGGAGGAAAATACTTTGACGACGCATCATCCGCAAATTTACAGGGCTAAGATTAGAGAAGAATCTATAGATCAATTGGACAGAATTAATGAGTTGATAAAATTATTTGAAACTCAGAATAATGAGGATATTGTCACTCAAATGAAATCAATTGTACCAGAGTTTATCAGTAATAACTCTCAGTACGAAAAACTAGATAAATGAAAATAGAACCAGCGAAGATTCAAGTCCGGTTTTCTGATGTTGATGCTCTAGGCCACGTCAATAATGCTGTTTATTTGAATTATTTTGAATTTGCTAGAATTCATTACTTCAATGCAATGCTTGGAACTGAATGGGATTGGGATTCTGATGGGTTGATTTTACTTAAAAATGAGGTTCAATATTTAAAGCCTTTACTTTTAAATGATAATCCTGAGGTTAGGGTATATGTTACAGCGATTGGAAATAAAAGTTTTACGATGAGTTATGATCTTACCGTTAATGGAATATTGTATTGCAAAGGGAGTTCAGTTCTTGTTGGTTACGATAATAAAGAGAAATGTTCCATCGAATTATCTCCCACAATGAGATTAAGTTTAGAGCGTTTAAAAGCGGAACAGTAATTGGTATTAATTGCCTAAATGAAATAATTATGAAATCAATATTGCTTGCCTTTTTAGTTGGACTAATTGGGTTTAATGTGAATGCGCAAATCCCTGAATTAAAAGAGAAAGATTCATGTTATTTGAAATACGGAGCTGATGGTAAAAGATTGAAAAATCAATATTATGCCGAATGGGAATGTGGTAAATTGGCTGGAGTGATAGATTGCAATGGAAAACTTGAATTTGATCAAAGTACGAACACAGTGTTTTTAAGTAACCAAGACATGGTGAATTCGGCAGGGGCAAATAAACCTTTTACAGGAAAGTGTGAAACGTGTCATCAAAATGGTACCAGAGAGAGGATTGTGAATTTTGTGAACGGAAAAGAACATGGTGTTGATACAACGTATTATAAAACGGGTTGTCCACAGGTAGTGAGATCTCATATCCAAGGAGTAGAATCAGGTCAGTGGCTATATTACTATGATAGTACACAGTATCTTGCTTGGGAGATGAATTATATGCTTGGACAAAAACATGGAAAGCAGATCTATTTTAAATCAAATGGAGATACTACAAAATGGGAAAATTATAATCAAGGTAGACTTCATGGCGTTAAACGTTCTTACTACATAGGTTCAAAAATTAAACGTGAAGTAACATATAATAATGGGGTTATGGAAGGTCCGTTTAAGATTTATAATTTGGATGGAGTGGTGATAGAAGAATTAAATTATAAAGAAGGTAAAAAGGACGAAGAATGTAAGTACTTCTATGATGATGGCAAGCCCTTGAAAAACGAAAACTGGGCAATGGGAGTTAAAAATGGAGAGTTTAAAGTTTTTTATTATCAAGGAAATATTCTTTCATCAAAAAACTACAAGAAAGGGAAGGAAGAAGGTTGGTTCATAGATTACTATCCAGACTCTAAGACTAAAAGAAAAATGCTATACAAAAAGGGAGAATTGATTGAAGAACATCGATATGATGAACAAGGTCGAGAAACGTATTCATTTGGTGCGCCGACTGGCGACGAAGCTGAAGATGATGCGATGCCTACAACAGGGAAGAAAAAAGGGAAAAGGAAAAAACGCTAGTTTTTTATCATCCTTTCTGAAAGAAGGTGGGATAATTTTGATTGTCTTTTACACTTATTGTCTATATGCGTTAATTTTATAGTTAACGGTAATACTATGATACTGATGAAAAACACTGATTTAAGGGATGGATATAGGTATGAAGACCTTGAAGAGGGAGTAATTTTCAATCATTACTCTTTTTGTCTTTTGGTGAAAAACATAATGGTAAAATATGGCCACCTAACTGAAGAAATTGCTGAGAAAAAACTTGCCAATTCTTTTTTGGTAGAAGTGCCAAGATCCAAAGATGATGTAGAATTTTTAGGACATGAACTCGAATTTCATTGGGCTATGATAGCTACCTATGGTGAAATGTATTGGAAGAGTGGAGTTCCTAGTGATTTTAACGACTTTAAAGAGGAATACTTAAAATGGGAGTCCCAAATTAGATCAAAGTATAATTTGAAAGAGCCATTTGATTACTATGAACTAAAAAATAACTGTTAACACGATTAAAAAAGCATTAAAACGATTTTTTCGAAAAACGGTAGTTATTTGTGACTTGTGTTAGGAGGTTGTTGGGATATGTATGAACAATTTTATCAAGAGCTGATTTTTTTTGGCCAGATTTCTATATTTCATTTGAATTGCGCTTTATCTTAGTTTCATCGAATGATTAATTCGAATCTTGTTAGTGCAAAACTGAGTTCATTTTGGAGTCTGTTTTAGACATAACCGGCTAGAGAATATGAGATAAAACCAATGGTTTCTTTTAAGAGTTTATTCCACATGTTGAAGTTGTCAAGGTTCGGAATAATGTATTGATCCCAAAAGTAGTCACGATTTTTACTCGTATATAAATCAGTAGAATATGGTGTGCATTTCATTCCTTCATGCTTAAAACAAGCAAGTGCTCTTTTCATATGAAGTCCTGAAGTGACTAAAATGAATTTGTTGTAATGTGGATAGGATTGATCTAATATCTTTTTAGTTAGGACAGCATTTTCGTGCGTATTCTTAGAAGTTTCTTCGGTTAGAATATCTTTCTCAGGAACTCCCCAGGTGCTTAATAGTTCCTTAACTTGCTTGGCTTCGTGTAGTCCACGGTCTGAAATATATCCAGAATCGCCTGAAATTAAGAGTTTTTCTACTTTGCCCGTTTTGTAAAGTGAAATTGCTTGTATTAGCCGGTCTCCTTGTCGTCTTATGCTTAATCGATCCATTTCGTTATCAAATTCAAACATACCTCCAAGAATAATTGCTACTTCGTGTTTTTCAATTTTATTTAGTTGAGTTCCATGAATTTCCCATGATCTGCAGAACTCAGAGAATATAAGGGTGTTTGAGAAAAAAATAAAGATTCCCAACGCGGTCCATTTTGCTCTTCTTGCCCATTTTGCTCTTTTTCCAAAACCAGCATATAAAATGCATAAGCCTAGCCAAAAGAAAGGAGATATTATGAACAAAAGAGTTTTTGATAGGATGAAAAACATGAGCTAAAGTAATTGAATTAATAATATTTTTTTGCAGAGAATTGGACAGAACAAGAAAACTTGACTTATTTTTGGCATAAAATATAACCAATAAATAAAGTAAAATGGACAAAATTGAAGAAATGTTAGGTTTGAAATCTGGAGAATTAACTGGAATTATTGTTCCCAATTTAATCAATATTTTAATTGCAGTAGCAATTTTAGTTATTGGTCTCTGGATTACTAAAATGATTGTTAAAAATTTAGATAAGGTCTTGAAAAAGAGAGAGATGGATCGCAGTTTAAGAACTTTCTTATCAAGTTTAGCTTCTATTGGATTAAAAGCACTAATCGTTATTACTGCTATTGGACAATTGGGAATTGAAATGACATCTTTCGTAGCAATTCTGGGTGCTGCTGGCTTGGCTATAGGTATGGCCTTTTCTGGTACACTTTCAAACTTCGCTGGTGGGGTAATGTTATTAATCTTCAAACCTTTTAAAGTAGGGGATTTTGTTGCTGTTCAAGGCGAAGAAGGGGTTGTGAGTGAAATATTGATCTTTAATACAATCTTAAAAACGGCAGATAACAAAGTGATTATTCTTGCTAATGGAGCTGTTGCAAATGGAACAATTGTAAACTATACGAAAGCAGATAAGCGTAGGGTAGATTGGACATTTGGTATTGGCTATGGAGATGATTTGAAAGTTGCCAAAGACCTATTGACAAAGTTTGTAGCTGAAGACTCGAGAGTTCTGCATGAAGATAATAACCTAGTTGCTTTAGGTGAGTTAGGAGATTCTTCTGTAAATATTACGGTTAGAGCTTGGTGTAAAACTGAAGATTATTGGGGAGTTTTCTTTGATATGAACGAAAGAGTTTATAAAGAGTTTGAAGCTGCTGGATTAGCTATTCCTTTCCCTCAAATGGACGTGCACATTCAAAAAGAAGCTTAATGACAGATTTCATAAACCACTCTCTTGCTAAGTCTTACATGAGGTCCAATAATTTTGGGCCTCTGTTGGAGATGGGTTTTGAAATTTTAGGACCGGGAAGAGTTGTTTATACAATGCCGGTTACAAAACAACATTTAGCAACTCCTGTCGCTGCCCATGGTGGTTCTATTAGTGCTTTAATGGATGCAGCGATGGGTGTTTGTGCGTTGTCGCAAGTGCTAAATGATAATATGGTGGTGTCAACAATTGAGATGAAGATTTCTTTTATAGCTCCAGCATTGCTTAATGATCAACTATCTGCTTCTGCATCAATAGTGAAAGCTGGTAAACGGTTGTTGTTTGTTGAAGGAAAAATTATAAATCAGGATGGGAAATTGATTTCTTCTGCAACCGGAACCTTTAATTCTTATCCAGCGGAAAAAGCAGGCTTTACTCAACGCATCTAATCATTAAAAAACTATCTTTGCTTCATGCTGTTAATCTTTAATGACATAGCGGGTTCGGAGATTCTTCTCATTTTAGTCTTTGTTCTGATATTTTTCGGCTCTAAGAGCATACCTGGTCTTGCTAAAACGATGGGTAGAACTATCCGTCAGATTAAAGATGCTTCAAATGAAATTCAAGGAGAGATAAAGAAATCTGGAGCAGAAATGAAGAAAGACCTTAATCTTCAAGGTTTGATCAATGAAACAACAGAAGAAATACAAAGACCGCTAGATCAGATGGCTAATGATATTGATACAACAATCAAATATCAACCACATAACACAAGTTCACATGTTAAACCTGTTCAGAAATTAGCTGAAGAATCTAATCAAGCTGAAGAATCGTCAATTGAACAGCCAAAGACGGTAGATACTAAGATTGAAGAGAAACCAGATAGGGAGAAAAATAAGAACTAGTTCAGCCTGATTTGGCGACCTCGATTACCGTTTTCATCAATTAAATAACCTATCGGAAGTATTGTGTCATTTTTAGCAAAGGATTCGATTTTTTGACCATTTGGAGGAGTTATAATAATCTTTCCTTCTTTCTTTCCTTTTTTCCAAATCCCACTGTATGAAATGCCATTTTTATTAGTTAGAACACCAGGCCCATTAAGCGTGTCATTAACCCAAATTCCCTCCATTAAAGCCCCTTCTTTATATTGATACGTTCCTTTTCCATGACGAACACCGTCTTTATACTCTCCATTATATCCAAGTTCAGGGTGGAATTCAAAACACCAAACAGCGACTTTAGATTGAATTGGTTTCCCTTGTTTAGTCCTACCTTTTCTAGTACCATATTCTTTAATTAATTGAAATTTCTCTTTCTCTGCTTGCATTGCAGGATATAAGTAGAGCCCTGTTTGGTTGAAGCCTAATTGCTCCATAATAACATGAGTGACACCTTCACTTTTATAATAATTGAAAAACTCTTCACGATCTTTAGTGTATTTGAATCCTGTTGTTTTTGTTTTAGAAGCAGTATACATTAGTGCAGGTTTACGGCAACTGATTACACTATTTTCATCTATGTTCTCTTTACACCATTCTCCAATACGAAGGAAGTTACCCCAGTTCTTCGGATGTTCTCTTTCGGATTTAGATTCTAACGCTTGAATCGGTGAAACTTGAAATAAAAGTAAAGCTGCAATTACAAAAACAGCTTTTTTTGACTCAACAATTGGAGTCTTAAGTTTAAATAACCTTGAAATGCTGAAAAGGAGCCCTAATATGGCAAAAACAAATGTTAAAGGAACCATGGGTAGGTAGAATCGAATTCCAAACCAGACTTGTGGCCACAGCATTAGTATGCAAAATACTCCAGCAAATAAAAGACCAAAGAAAACCCTATATTTTTCCACGGACCATATCCCTATTAATGCAAGAACTATTACAGTAAACCCTAGAATCCAATTTTTAATCGGTGCTTTAATTAATTTACCTGTTTTTGAGTCTTTGTATTTAACTTTTATAGCCGGAAATAATGCGTTAGGAATTTCTTTAGAAACATATCTAACAAAATTTTCCTTGACCCGTGTTCCCCAATCTCCAAAAGCCATTTGAGGTGAAAGTTTGTTGTATGGTTCTGTTCTCAATAATTGAGCCATATATGAGTTTCCTCCCAGTTTTGAACTTCTTATTTGCCAGGGTAGAAGTGCGATAAAACAGAATGTGAATAGGACTGTAGCTTCTTTCCACTGTTTCATAATAAGAAAAAAGAAAGTAAAAGCTAATAGAACAACAACTCCTTGCGTTCTGATATAAATAAGTATTACTAAGGAAATTGCCAAGAGAAAAAAATATAAAGATTTCCAGTTGTTTTTCTTTTCCTTCCATAGCATGAATAGATATATCGTTAACATCAAGAAGAATAGAAAAACAGTTTCAGACATTACAATCGTTGCATATTCCAGTAGATTCCTATTTACTATTGTAAAAGAGGCAAGGATAATGGAAAGAACATTGTTCTTAGTTAATTTGAAAGTTATATGAAATAATAAGAATGAAGAAAGTAGCAGGAGAATTCCATTGAATATCTTCATAGCTTCCAATGAATCCATTCCAAGACGAATTAAAATACTCATAATAAATGGGTAGCCTGGAGGAAAATGATTTGCGGCGGGTGCTGAAGGGCTTTGGAAGGCAACATAGCCCTCGCCAGAAGCAAGTCCATTCGCTAAGATGTAGTAATTCGCGTTGTCTCCACCAAGAAAAATTTTTGTGTCAAATATCATGGGGTACGCTAAAAGAAATATGATTAGCAAGATAATAAAGTGAAGAAGAGACTTTAGACTAAGAATTTTCATAGTAATATTGTTATTTCAAGCTAAAATACAATTCGAAAAAATAATAGGTTGCATTGAATTGTTTTTTATTTAAATAAATTGAACGTTTTGTTTATTCCTGAGTATTACTTTCAACAAATCATAAAGTCAGGCGCCTGCTTTTTAAAGAAAAAATTTATGAAGATGAAAAGTATATTATTGATTATTAATGTTTGCATAACAGGCATTTTATTCGGACAAGAACCGCAAACTGTTCATAGTATTGTGAAAGAGCGTCAAGAAGCAGAATGGTATGTAACTCAAGCTAGTTTGTGGAAAAAAGAAATTGAAGCTAACCCAAAGAATGCCAATGCTTGGTATAATTATTATAGTGCTAATAGACAGTTGAGAAATGTTTCTTTCGGGAATAAAGAAAAGGAAATGGAGTATTCAAAAAATTGTAATCAAATTGTAAAGGATGCTTATCAGGAAGTTCCAGAGTCATTTGAGGCAAATCATATGAAATGGTGGAATGAAGGTTTTGAAACCGGAGAAATTAAGTTCTTGATGAAGGCGCATGAAATTAATCCCAACGATTCAAGGGCATTTGGTGATCTTATTATTCATTATGAAACTTCGCGACAAATAGAAAAAATGAAAGATATCTCAACCAAAATGTTTGAAGCGAACGAATTGCCAAATGCTATTTTAAACTGGGGATATAATGCATTGTCTGAGCTAGAGCAGGGAGCTGTTGTTTTTACAGGTGGAGATAATGATACTTATGCAATGTGGATTGTTCAAAATGCTAAGAACTTTAGAACTGATGTGCGAATAGTGAATACTTATTTAATTGCTTTGGATGACTATAGAAAGAAAATCACCGAAGAGTTGGGGATGCCGGAAATTTCTTATAAACCAGAAGAAGGAGGAAAAGAGAAAATGTTAAAAGCATTTTTAAATAATGAGCAAGGGATTCCAATCCACATTGCAATATCAGCTATTCGTGAGTTTGAAAAGGCAGATGTTATGGATGATTTATACTTAACTGGTCTTACTTATCAATATAGTAAAGAGAGTATCGATAATATAAGTTTAATTCAACGTAATTATGAGAAGAGGTATTTAATTGACTACTTGAAAGAACGTTTCTCTACAAGTATTTCAGATGCTGTAGCTGATCGTTTTGAACCACTTTATTTACCTTCCATGCTAAAATTGTATAAGCATTATGCTAAGTCGGAAGAAACCACAAAAATGAATTCTTTGGAAAAGTTAATCATCTCAATTAGTGAGAAGTCTGGTCAGCAAAGTGAAGTATATGATGTTCTGGAAAATTGCACGGGTCAAACAATCGATCGTACGTTTTCGACGATGCTTTTGGATATCAGGTCAATCGAAAAAGAATTGGTTGAGCTTTCCTCAAATATTTTCATTTCAAAGTACGAAGTAACTAATGAAAATTATACTCGGTTTATTAATAATGTGCTAAGATCTCGGGAAGTCGACTTGTATAACCAAATCGTTTATGACTCATCTCAATGGTCCAATTTGAATGATATTGGTGATAACGACCCTATGGTTAATATGTATCATTGGCATCCGGCATATGTTGATTACCCTGTCGTCAATATATCTCATGAAGCAGCAAAGGCATATTGTGCTTGGTTAACGCAACAATATAATAAGCAACGCAAGCGCAATTACGAAGAAGTTTTATTTAGGCTTCCTACTGAAGAGGAGTGGATGAAGGCAGCATCTTCAAATCAATCGGATGTTGTTTATGGTTTGCAAGGTGATAAGCTTCAAAATGAAAAAGGATGCTATTTATCTAATTTGAATCCTGAGAAGGAAAATCAATTGGCAGATGGTGGTTTTTATACAGTCAAAGTTGAATCATATTGTGCGAATGATTTAGGGTTGTTTAATACCATCGGAAATGTTGCTGAAATGATTGATATGCCTGGGGTAGCGAAAGGTGGTTCCTGGTATAACGACCCGAAAGAAGCAAAGATTAAATCTCAATTGAGATACAAAGGACCTGATCCAGGGATTGGTTTTAGAGTAGTCATGGAAGTTGTAAAAAAATAATGAATATCCTTAGAAAGGACATCTCAAAATTCTCTGACGAGCAACTCATGGATTTGCTCTCTTCGAAACGTTCAAATGAAGCGCTAACGGAGTTGCATAAACGTTATGCTAATAAGGTACTTGGTTTTTTTATCCGTATGTTTAGGGGGGATGTGAACAAGGCTCAAGATTTTGTACAAGACTTATTCATTAAGATTTTGACTAAGCACAATCAGTTTGACTCAAAAAAGAAGTTTTATACTTGGATGTTTACTATAGCTTCTAATATGTGTAAATCGGATTTCAGAAAGCCGAAAAAAAATGCTATTTCAAATGATTGTTTTGAATTGAGTGACTTGGCTCAGTGGAATGAAAATGGTATTGATAAAGAGTTGTTTAGGAAAGGTTTGAGACAAGCGATAGAGTCTTTGACAGAGAATCACAAGGAAACTTTTTTCTTAAGATTCATACAAGAGTTATCAGTAAAGGATATTGCAGAAATTACGAACGCCTCTGAAGGTACAGTTAAATCAAGGTTATTTTACGCAACAAAAAAGGTTACAGCGCAATTAAGTGAGTTTAACCCGGAAAAGCACGAGGCAATTTTTAAAATGAATTAGAATGGACAGATATTTAAATCGTAACGAAGAACAAATCCAAAGATTAATTGAAACCAAACAATTTTCAGAATTATCGTTAGATGAGAAAGATGTTATTTTGTCTCAAATGAGTGAGCATGAATATAAACTTGCAGGCTTAGCTATTTTTGAAAGTAAATCCGCATATAGAGAGTTAGAAGCGAAACCATTGATTTTGCCAACACAAAAAAGAGAGGCACGTATTGCTATTCCTTTATGGCAAGCGGCTGCCAGTGTTGCAGCGGCTGTTTTAATTTCATTTTTTGTTTTTCGAACGGAGAAAATTGTAGAGGTTCAAGTTGGAGACGGTTTAATGGCCAAAAATGATACTATTTATATGGAGAAATCAATTGTGGATACGGTGTTTAAATATGAAACGAAATATATTGATCGAATTATTGAATCTTCAAGTGTTTCCAGGATTAATGATGCTCCTGTTGATAATCAATTGATTAAATTAAGGTCAAATTCTTTTAGCACTCAAGAATTGGCTGATTTAGATCCATCAAAATTGCAAAATAAGGGGCAATCTGTAGCGAATGATGAAACATTCTCTCTAATTGATGGATTAATTATGCCTGATTAAAATAATTATTTCCAGTTGTTTACACAATATTTCTTCTAGTTGCACAGAAGAGTGTTGACAAGTTCTAAATTATTTTTTCCTTGATTTGGTACTTCAATCTCTAGTCTTTTGGCAATTGAGGCGAATAGATTTAATCTCACTAAAGTTGCCGTTGATAGCATAAATAAGTGGGTTTATCAGTGTTTTGTTCGCAGTTTGCTCGTCTATGTTGTGCAATTAACTGATTACCATTTGATTATTGATAATTCTAAATTAAAGCGAAACTTTTTCTGTTAAGCTGTTTTTATTGTATTGTAAATGAGGTGTTAAACTTCTATATTTTCCAATGAAATACTTTGATTCTGTGGATGTTCATTAATTTCTACGTACCTTTGCACTCAATTTTAAAAATAAAAAATGACGTTTGAAGAACTCGGGCTAAAGAGTGAGGTGTTGAAGTCGTTAAGAGACATGGGGTTTGAGACACCTACTCCGATCCAACAAGAAGCTATTCCACATTTGATGGGAGATAGTAGTGATTTTGTTGGTCTAGCTCAAACAGGGACAGGGAAGACAGCCGCATTCGGCCTTCCATTAGTAAGTAAAGTAGATGAGGGGAAAAGATTACCTCAAGGACTTGTGATTTGTCCAACACGTGAATTATGCTTACAAATATCTAAGGATTTAGAAAAATTTGCGAAACATCTTGATGTTAATGTAGTTGCAGTATATGGCGGAACAGATATCCGTCGTCAGATGCAAGATATTAAAAAAGGAGTTTCGATTATTGTTGCTACTCCAGGTAGATTAGTCGATTTAACTAAAAGAAAAGCCGTTCAGCTGCAAGATGTGGAATGGGTTGTTTTAGATGAGGCCGATGAAATGCTTAACATGGGATTCAAAGAAGATATTGATGCGATTCTTGATAACACACCAGATTATAAAAATGTTTGGTTATTCTCAGCTACAATGCCGAAAGAGGTTGCACAAATTTCTAAGAATTATATGGATGATCCATTAGAGATCGCCATTGGACATAAGAATCAAACCAATGAAAATATTGATCATATCTACTTTACTGTTTCAGAAAGAGATAGGTATGCGGCTTTAAAAAGAATCATTGATTTTAACCCAGATATATATGGTGTTATTTTCTGTAGAACACGTCGTGAAACGGCTGCTGTAGCAGAAAATCTAGGGAAGGAAGGATACAGCGCTGAACCTTTGCATGGTGATTTATCGCAAGCACAACGTGATAATGTAATGAGAAGGTTTAGAGATAAGTCGGTTCAAATTTTAGTTGCTACAGATGTTGCTGCTAGAGGTATTGATGTTACAGACATTACGCACGTGATTAACTATAATTTACCAGATGAAATCGAAAATTACACGCACAGGTCTGGTAGAACTGCACGTGCAGGTAAGAAAGGTGAATCTTTAGTTTTAGTTAATCCCAAAGAGGGATATAAAATTAAAGCAATTGAGCGTAAGATTAGAACGACTTTTACAAAGGGAACCATCCCTGGACCAAAAGAAATCTGTGAGATTCAATTGAAAAAATTAGTTAACAAGGTTATTGCAACCGAAGTTAAAGAGGACGATATTGCTGAGTTTATTCCAGCAGTGATGATGGAATTCGAGGATTTATCTAAAGAAGAAGTAATCAAGAAATTCGTTTCTGCAGAATTCAACCAATTTATTGAGTATTACAATAGAGCTGGTGATTTAAACCGTAAAGGAGGAAGAGACGATAGAAGAAATCGAGATTCTGATCGTATTAGCGATAGAAGAGATCGTGGAAGAGATCGTGATCGAGGTGCAAGAAGAGAGGATGAAAACAAAACTCGATTTTTTGTGAACTTAGGACAAAGAGATGGATTAAACCCAGGTGGTTTATTACGTGTTGTT
Source organism: Crocinitomicaceae bacterium (assembly GCA_022447585.1). Classification (GTDB taxonomy): domain Bacteria; phylum Bacteroidota; class Bacteroidia; order Flavobacteriales_D; family Crocinitomicaceae; genus UBA4466. The sequence continues at coordinate 190,607 of JAKVAR010000108.1, forward strand.
TGCGATGCTGCTGGACTGAACTCAAGTAAAGTTGGTCGTATCGATATCTTAGCTTCATTCTCATTCTTTGAAGCTGATAATGAATTAGCGGACAAAATCATTAAAGAAGTGAATGGTGTTGAATATGAAGGTCACAAAGTTTCAGTTGAAGTTACCAAGAAGAAAGCTGGTGGCGGAAGCGGTCGTCGTGGCGGTGGAAATCGTCGCGGAAGCGGCGGTGGTCGTAGATCATTTGGTGGTGGGAGACGCAGTGGCGGGCGACGTGATGGTAGTTACGGTGGAGGCCGATAGTATTGAATCTTATTAGAATTTTATAATGGAAATTAGAAATATTGCAATTATTGCCCATGTCGATCACGGAAAAACGACATTGGTAGATAAAATGATTGAAGCTGGAGCAGTTGTAAACGAAAGAGATCGTCCAACTGGAGAGTTGATTATGGATAACAATGATCTGGAACGTGAACGTGGTATTACGATCGTTTCTAAGAACGTTTCTGTAATGTATAAAGGGACTAAGATTAACATCATTGATACTCCTGGTCACGCTGATTTTGGTGGTGAGGTTGAGCGTGTATTAAACATGGCTGATGGTGTTTGTCTTTTAGTTGATGCATTTGAGGGACCTATGCCTCAAACACGTTTTGTACTTGGTAAAGCGTTATCAATGGGACTTAAACCATTGGTGGTAGTTAATAAAGTTGATAAGGAAAACTGTACTCCTGATGAGGTGCATGAAAAAGTCTTTGATTTGATGTTCGAGTTAGATGCTGATGAAGAGCAATTAGAGTTCCCTACTATTTATGGCTCTGCTAAGAATGGATGGATGTCTGAAGATTATAAGCAGCCGACAGACTCTATTACTCCTTTGTTGGACAAAATTCTTGATTATTATCCTCCGGTAACTATTGCTGAAGGTAATACTCAAATGTTGATTACATCTTTAGATTTCTCAACGTTTGTTGGACGTATCGCTATCGGTCGTTTAACACGTGGAGAGTTGAAACCAAATCAGCAAATTGTTTTAGCTAAAGCTGATGGTTCGCAACAAAAACACAGAATCAAAGAAGTTTTTACTTTCGAAGGAACTGACCGTGTTAAAACGGAAGCTGTGCAAGGAGGAGATATTTGTGCTGTAACAGGAATTGAAGGTTTTGAGATTGGAGATACGATTTGTGATTTTGAAAATCCAGAACCACTAGAAAGTATAGCAATTGATGAGCCTACGATGAGTATGTTGTTTTCAATTAATGACTCTCCTTTCTTTGGAAAAGAAGGGAAATTAGTTACTTCTCGTCATATTGCTGAGCGTCTAGATAAAGAGCTTGAGAAAAATTTAGCAATGCGTGTAATGAAAACGGATAAAGCCGATAAATGGATGGTCTTCGGAAGAGGGGTTATGCATTTGTCAGTTCTTGTTGAGACTATGCGTCGCGAAGGGTATGAGCTGCAAGTTGGTCAGCCGCAAGTGATCTTAAAAGAAATAGATGGTGTTAAATGTGAGCCAGTTGAGGAATTAACTATCGATTTACCAGAGGTGAATAGTGGAACTGCTGTAGAAGCTGTTACTAAGCGTAAAGGTGAAATGAAGAATATGGAGCCAAAAGGTGACCGTATGAAAATTACTTTTGAAATTCCTTCTCGCGGTATCATTGGTTTAAGAAACTACTTGCTTACTGCAACTGCTGGTGAAGCAATTATGACACATAGATTTTTAGAGTACCAGCCGTATAAAGGAGAAATTCCTGGACGTTTGAATGGTTCTTTAATTTCAATGGAATTAGGAACATCTATTCCATTCTCATTAAATAACCTGCAGGAGCGTGGTACATTCTTTATCGCACCTGGAGAAAATATCTATGAGGGACAAGTGATAGGGGAGAATAGCCGCCAAAATGACTTAGTAGTGAATGTAACGAAAACAAAGAAAATGTCTAACATGCGTTCTTCTGGGGCTGATGATAAGGTGAAATTAGCGCCACCGAAGCAATTTAGTCTGGAAGAATGTTTAGAGTACATTCAGGCAGATGAATACGTAGAGGTAACACCTGAAAATCTTCGTATGCGTAAGATCTTATTGAAAGAAACAGATCGTAAGCGTGCAGGAAAAACAGTAGGGGCAGTATAATCCTTTGTTATACGAATTATATGCGCTTGTAGAGCGACTAAAGGAGATCATTTGATCTCCTTTTTTTGTACTAAATAAATGCGTTAATTCGCTTTTTGGAGGGCAGGTGTAGGTTTTATTACTGAATATATGCCTTCTGTATTCAAATGTTCTGGCCAGAGAGAGGAAACAAAAAAGGCCGCCTATCAAGGCGGCCTTTCAGTATAAGAATGAAATATTTATTTACTCTTTACTAATTTAATGGTTTGTGTATTTTGGTTTACCGTAAGAGCAACGAAATAGATTCCGTACTCTAAGTTGCTAAGATTTATTTCTTGTCGGTATTCACCAGCACTTCTACCCATCGTTTGGTCTAGCACCTGTATCAATTTACCAGCACCATCCATCAGTTCAATTTTTACCTGGTTTTTCTCTTCTTCGAGAGAATATTGTAGGGTACTTTTTTCTGAAGTTGGATTTGGGAAAATTTTGGCGTTATATGTGTATTCTGCGCCTTCTTTCAATGGATCCTCAAATGATTCGGCACTTTTAAAGCCAAACCCTGTATTCCATTGTTGTTCACAATTGAAGAAATCTTGGATACTATACGTAGATCCATCTATGAAGTGGATTGTTGCAGTTATAGGGAAACTACCATCTGTACTACAGTACTGTGCCCAATAAGGGAATTGATCTGCGATTTGACTTGTGGAACCAGTGCTGTTAGGCATGGTATACTCAATAAAGTCAACATTGTTCGCATTACAAATAGATCCAACACCCACTTCTGCGAGTGTGCCTTGTCCACTATTACATAAGTCGAACTTTTGACAATAATGCAGTATTTCCATTTCATTGAGTACTTCAAATTCAATGTATTCTGCAGTCCAGTTGTTACAATCTGTACTTACTGCATGTTGGATTTTGTATTTTCCTGGGCTAAAGATAGTGTTGTAGATATTCCTTAGATTAGGATTAGAATTCAGACTACCTTGCCATCCAGCATATTCTATATAATCCCAGTTCCCCGTTGAATTTAGTCTGTATAATGCGAAAAAGTGATTGTTTGCATTAATTGAATTTTCAAGTTGGAAAAAAATATCTTCACATTGATCATAAACTGATTCCGAAGTTCCATTTAGAGTTGAACTAATGTTAGAGTTCATAAAGGTTTGGTCTATGTAAACAGTACCGAGCCCATTATTGTTATCGCTCATGTTCTGAATGTCTACGCCGCTGCTTGTTATTGCTGATGCAGCATCCTCTAAATAAATGGAGCTTTCAATATTTTCCAGCTTTATCCAGCTTCCTGCAGCAACATCAAGAAACCCGTCACACTCAATAATAATTTTACCTGTACCCTTTACAACTATTCGGCTTCCGTTATCTGCTTGGATTTTTGCACTACTTCTAACATATACAATGGCTCCATCCTGCACATATAATGATGATTTGTCTTTAAGCACTAGTTCTGAATCATCGCTTAAAATTAATTCTGATCCTGATAAAAGATTATACGTGCTATATGCCTCCATCAGGATAGTGCTTTTTTCTTTTACATCTACCGTTGAATTTTGCTCTTGATGAATTCTAGCTTCAGGAGCTACGCGTAATAAGGTCGGAGAATTAAACAATCCTGTAGACGGGTCAATATTTTCCTGAGAATTAGTTCCTGAACGGTCAATCGTTACCGTAACACCATCTTTAATTCTCATATCCACTCCTGGACTATTGGTAATATTGCTTAATTGTACTCTTCCGGCAATACGATAATCATTTTCGATATCCACATCGTCGTAGGTTACTTGAATTTTAATTCTACGATCCCCCCAAACTTCCAAAATTTTAACGCTTATTCCCTGTAAGTTTGGTAAAACATTGTCATTGTTTCCTTCATATGGCGCTTTTGTAACGAGGGTTGGATTGGTTCCCATTCCGACTTTTTGTCCTACCTGGTTGAAATAGTGCCCCACACCTAATACACCTAAATTTCTCGTGTAGTTACTAGGTATACCGTTATCGGTTAGGAATAAAACTTGGTCACCTTCTGAACCTGCCCCGTGATTGAAATAAGAGACGTGTTTAATTGTTCCATCTCCATTTAGATCCCTTCTGTTATTCATTCCGATATGCGTGCCAGAGACAGGGTTACTTTCCATTTTTTGATATACTCTCTTACTTCCTGTCCATAAATATGGATTCGAATCACTATGTACATCTATTAGAGAAATGTCGTAATTTCCATCTGCGCTAAGCGGGTGTTCATTGTTCATATACTTATCACTCACGGGATTCATCGCTTCATCACCATTACCCGAGGTAATAAACATTTGTAATCCATGGTTGTTATCCTTAGCAAATGCCGATGTTATTTCATTATCGTAGCCTTGCCACATGCTTAATGGGTCTCTACCTTCTGAATATGGATCATCAAACGTGCTCTTTCGGGCATGATTCTGTATCCATAAATAGCTTTCAGTTAAATCGTTTATACCTCCAGATCCAGGGTTCCAAACTTCTATGGGTAGTTTTATCCTAAGTGCGTTCCCTGATGTGATGAAGTCATCTAATATAAAGATCCCGTCTTCTGGTAAATCATTTTTACTATCAATCTTACCACTGACTGGGGACATATATTTATCTTTAGCATCTAGAGGAATCCAGCCCATATAATACCTTTCAAATGCATTAAATGATTTATTGGGAGCAGTCCAAACAATTTTCATGACACTATTGGAATATTGGTAACTTTCGAAGTAATCACCGACAACACCATTTTGACCCCAAACGTGCGCTGAATTATTATTAGAATGGGCAAATTCATGGGGAAATAATTCAAATAATATCCCACCCCTAATTTCAAAACTATAAGATGACATGGATTGATATTCATAACATTGATTATTACCGTTATAAGTATAGTTAGGAACGTGAGTTATAGCTGAAGCTGATGCATCCCCAAGGCCAAAACTATTAAAGGGAAGACCTGAAGCCACAAGTGTTGGATCACTCCACCAGTTTCTGTTTAACCTATGATAAAAGACAATGTAATCTATTTTACCATCTGGGCTACTGGTACTATTATCAACATTATTTGGGGGGGCATTCTCTCGTTGATCTACCTCATTAAAATCAACCCACTGTTCTAGATTTCCATTGTACTGATCCTTGAAAATCCCATTTATTTTATAGTCAGCATCAAAGTCCCATTGGGCTATTTGATTCAAAGCCTCTTTTTCGGCAGCTGTTCTATTCCAACCAGTACCGTTTAATTCAATTACTCTTGGAAATACGGTTGCGGTTAAGTTAAATTGACCTTGGGATAGTTCATTATATAACCTTGATAAATTCCATGAATCTTTTATTGGGTCTTCAGGATTCGTGAATTCACTATTGTTTTCATAGAAAAGGGGGCGAGGACTATCAACTGGGTCGTATGGCTTTAATTCCGTTGAAAGACAATCTTCATGTCGGGTTGGACTTGTTGGCCATGGCCATTTAGAATGAGGATAGTTATTTGATACGGTATAACTAATAGGGATAACAAGTACATTTAAATTTCCATTCAGCGTATGCTTGTAACTGGCTTTATTTCCGGTAAATTGAGAAAATAAGCTAGTGCTAAATAGCATAATACATGCGATAACTAGACTAATTTTTTGTTTCATAATTTTAAAAATATGTTTGATTAAAAGTTAACTTGGCGATAAAACTATATGATAACCAGATATATAGTTTAATTATTTCACCAATACCCCGTTTGACTTTGTGGAGGGGTAGGTATCTTTTGTAAAGGAAACTTGAGATCTTAAAAAAGGGGGAGGAATACATAAAAAAAGGCACCTATCAAGGCGGCCTTTCAGTATAAGAATGAAATATTTATTTACGCTTTACTAATTTAATAGTGTATGTTTTGGTTTACCGTAAGAGCAACGAAATAGATTCCGCACTCTAAGTTGCTAGGATTTATTTCTTGTTGGTATTCACCAGCACTTCTATCTAGTTGTCAGAATTTCAAGAACGGAACATCCCTTTAACTCAAAAAACGAATCAATTCATCTACTTTTTTACTGGAAATAGGAACGGATGTTTCGTTCTCTAGGATGGCATTGTTTCCATCAATTCTACTAAGGTAGTTCACATTAATAATGTGTGACCGGTGTATTCTGATAAAACAATTTTTATTCAATATTTCTTCTAAAGCTTTAAGGTTTTTAGCCAATACGGTTTTACTCGAATTGTCAAAATATAATGTAGTATAGCTTCCGTTAGCTTCACAACGGATTAATTTTGATGCATTAATAATGTCATATCCTCGGTTGGTATGGACAAGTATTTTATCATTTTGGGCGTCTGCCTTATTTTCGTCCATTGCATTTTCTACATTTTTCACCGCCCGTTGCAAATCATCTATGTCAATTGGCTTTAACAAGTAATCAATTGCCTTGGTCCTGAAAGCCTCTACGGCATATTCGGAATAGGCAGTGGTGAAAACAACTTGAAAGTCCGGATCTGGAAATATTTTGAAAAAGTCCATACCGTTATCTCCTCCAAGGTGAATGTCTAGAAATACGAGATCTACTTTGTTTTTTGTGATAAAATTTGCCGCTTCTTGGAGAGATTTTTCACCTCCAATTATGTTAATTTTAGGAGCGTAGAGAGCGCATGTTTTTTCCAGTGCAATTCTTCCATCTTCTTCGTCTTCTATAATTAGGGTTTTAATTTTCATTTATTATTGGGATGTTAATTAATACTTTTGTTCCTATTATTTCTTGTTTTGAATTGTATCTATTCGTGGCAAAAATTCCGGTTTTATAGCCCTTTTTAGTAAATATGGAAAGTCTTTCGGAGTTTAGTTTTAAACTTCCTTTTCTACCAATATTGCTTGAATTGTTAATTCCTTTTCCTGTGTCTAAGACAGATACATTTAGAAGGTTTTCTTTATGATTTAGGATGATTGATACTTCATCTTTACCGTCTTGCTTTAGCCCATGTTTAAAAGCATTTTCTACGATGGGTTGAATAATTAAGGCTGGGATTTTCAAATTTGGATCTATAGTGCTCAATTCATCCTTTAAGAATTTCACTTTTACATTTGGATGAAATCTTCTTTCTTCTAATTCTAAGTACAATTCCAAAAAGTTAATTTCCTCCTTAATAGGAATAAATTGTTGATTGTTAAATTCGAATACCTGTCTAATTAGACGAGAAAATTTGGAAAGGTATCTTAGCGCTTTTTCTTGGTCATTTTCAAGCATAAATCGTTGTACCGCATTTAAAGTGTTGAAAATAAAGTGAGGGTTCATTTGAGCCTGTAGTGCTTGTTGCTTTAACTCTATCAGGCTAAACTCAATATCATTCTTTCTTTGAACAATACTCAGTCTCCATAGAATAAAAAGGATGATTAGACTTAGCAAGATTAGAACATAAATAAGAATCACCCACCATAAAAAATACCATGGGGGATTAACGTTGATCGGTAGTTTAAGTGTTTTTCCAATGGGAAGACCATCCATTGTACACCTAATTTCTAATTGGTATTCTCCAGGATTTAATTGATCAATATATATTGAGTTGTCTGATATGGAGATCCATAGGTCGTTGGTACCAATTAATCGATACTCAAAACTAGCACTATTCTGATCTCGATATTCGGCTGTTCCGACTTTGATGATAACTCCTTTATTGTCGTGTGCTAAATTTAATAGCTCCTTTTTAGTAATAAATTTTGGGGTAAGGAAGTTGGATTGATCTTTAATCCATTCCAATTTTGGCGTAATCTCAGGTGTTTTATGGAACTTAAAATTCATTGGTACTGTGATTATTCCTTCCTCAGCAGCTAAATAAATAGTATCATTGGTAATTAAGAAGTCCTTAAATTCCTGTTTGTCTGTGCCTGATCTATAATCGAAATAGGATGCATTTTTCTTAGCTTTTGAAACTTTTATCAATGTATTTCTATCTAGAATCCAATACAAATCGTTCTCAAAAACCACTTTTTTAATTTTGTGGTGTTTTAAAAAGGAGTTAATACTTTTATCAGGTTTAATTTGATGTTTTTTTAATAAGTAAACTCCATCATTTTTTGTGGGGATGTGGAGAACATTATCGACAATGAATAAGCTGGAAATGCGTCTGTCGAAATCATATTTTTCTAAGGTTGTTCCATTGAAATGAAAAACTTCACCAGAAGCATGGCTGTGAAAGTATAGGTTTTCTCCTTCAATGGCTATGTATTTCATTTTGCCAATAGTAAGGCCATATTCTAAATAATACTGTCCGTTATAGTTTTGTTTGGTTGAATAAATCAGTGAGAGTGTATTGTAGATTTTTTTTTTGGATTTCTTTAATGAATTATATTTATCCCATTCTAATGCTAGTTTGTTGTAATACCTTTTCTTTTTATTGTTGGGCTCTTTGAATAAGATCGCTAGTCCTTCATGATTTGCTATGAGAATATTTTTACAATCATCTATAGCTACATCTTTTGATGCATTTGGGTATTTTTTATTAAGGTGAACGTTATGGTGTCTTGATAAGATGTAGCATTTTTGTTCATTGGAAAGGACCAACTCATTTTTTGATTGTTTTATGTAGGTGTTGTTAGAACCTTTGAAGTTAGCTAGTTGGCTTTTGTTGCAAATTTTACCATTTGAAACAGCATACGCTGGGTGATCATTTTTATAAGTTAACAGCTTAGTATTTTGAATTCTGAATGCCCCATTTGTTGGTGTTGTGAGCCAAATGTTTTTGAATTTATCAATTTCAATATCTCCAATTTCATATTTTTCATATAAAGATTTAAGAACAGTTCCGTATTTATTTATTATGAGTAGGCCTTTGTTGGTACCAAGTAAAAAATGATTTTCAAAGGAAGAGAATACATTTGGTATAAAAGGGACATCTGATGCTTCATTACTGAGTTTTATCTTTGTCAGAGAATGTGTCTTAAGGTTTAGAATATATACTTCTTGTTTTCCAGTTTTAATGTCTGTACTTGTAAAACAAAAGTACTTATCCTTGCAGGATTTGGTTTTTCGCACAGATGTCATTAATTCCAGACTTGTATCATGGAAAGCATATGTTTTTATCAGTTTCCGTTTTTGATCTTCTCCTTCTTTTTGTAGTTCTACGATTCTGAACCCCCTACATGAGTCGTCGTAAAACTTACATTTAGTTAAAACAGTGTTTTTAGTTAATTGTACATCAAACTTTGATGTACTTATTTTGTTTATCGTGTACTTTCTTGAGCTTATCTCGATCTTTAAATTGTATTTCCTTCCAGTCTCAGAACTTCTGGCTCGAAGATGGATGAAATTTTCTATGTTACGAATATTTCGAAGACTTGTTAATTCCAGTTTTTCTGCATTAGGACCGGTGATATTTATTTTTTGAATTTCTCCATTATGGTAACAAAATAATTCTGAGGTGAAATTTGCGAACCAAATTTGATTTCTTTCATCAACAGTTAAATATGATGCATTAATATCAATCGAACTAAAGTCGTCAAAAACTTTAAAATTCTTTCCGTCATATCGTACTAACCCTTCTCCTGATCCAAAGAATATGTACCCATTGGTGTCTTCCACAACATTCCAAATCTCATTTGTAGGCAAGCCATCTTCCGTGGTATAGTCTACCGAAGCATATTCTTGCGCATAGGGAAAATATGCAAGGAGAAATAAGAGGAGAGTACAAATGAGTTTGACCATAAAACCCTTTAAATAAGTATTATAACGTTCTGTAATTATTTAACAATTAAATCACGGAAAGTAACAAAACTAAGTCTTTTTTTAACAAAAATATAATGCCATTTACCTTGATATTCACCATTGTATGTTTTTATTAATTACCAGTTTAATTGACGAAGGTTTGATATTTATTGGGAATCTTAATATGTGTATGAGAGCTTATTTTGTGAATGGGTTTCTTAATGCTTTATTTTGAGAACTTTAACTTTATATGTGTCTGGGAATTATTTAACGAAAACTGGACTTTTTTTCGTGGGGAATGGATTGAGTATAGTTTTTGGAGAATATATATAAGTGTACCACGTTCACTATAACGATTTAGTTTTAATACGCATTTGTTTTAGTTAGTGGTTAATTTAACATTTTGTGATTTAAACAAACGTTTCGTTAAACAATCTATTGTGCTATAATTGAATTTTTTATTTGATGGAGTAAATTTTAAATAGATCTTTTGTTGAAATTCTGTTCATAAAGAAAATTTTGTTTCTGTCACGGTCGAATCATTTTGCGTATCTTTAGTTTGTAAAGTGGGTGAGGAAAGTATAGGCTTTCTAACATTCATGATGTTGCACTTACATATTTTTTGAGATAATGTGTTTGGGAGAGGAATTGAAGGATAGGTGCTGAGAGAGCATTATTAACGCATATAAACTAAACTGAATGTTTGACGACGAAGAGAGAGAAGATTTTGAGGGAGATTTGAATGAAGATATAAAGCGATTTGATGCGTTCTTAAAGGGAGAACCGATAGGGTTTATGGATAGCTGCAGGTGGGAGGTTCTTGTAGATCATCTGCTTATAAGTGGGAATTATTCTAAAGCCTTGAAAGCTTCCGATGAGGCTTTATCGCAGTTTTCGTTTAATAGTATTTTTAAACTAAGAAAAGCACAAGCATATTCTGGACTGGGAAAATTGAAGGAAGCAATTCAATTATTATCTCAAATTGAACGATTAGGCATGCCATCTTTTGAGCTGTTGCTTACTAAGGCGTCAGTTTTTAGCCAGTTGAAAGATTCAAAGAACGCCATTCGTTATTTTACCGCTGCTTTGGATGCTGCATCAAAAGAAGAACGTGACGAAATTTACTTGGATTTAGCAGTTGAATATGAAAATTCAGGCAATTATAAGGCTGCATTGAAAGTTTTAAAAGAAGCTGTTCAATCGAACCCTAATAATGAATCTGCTATCTATGAGATTGCTTTTTGTTACGATCATTTGGGGGAATTTCAGAATTCAATTAAGTGCTATTCTGATTTCATTAACGAGAACCCTTATTCATTCACAGCTTGGTATAATTTGGGTAACGCTTACTCTAAACTTGAGGACTTTGATAAAGCTATTTGGGCTTATGATTATTGTATATTAATCAACGATGATTTTGGTCCTGTTTATTTCAACATTGCAAATGCCTTTTTAGCAAAGGAAAAGTTCGCTGCAGCAATTGAACATTTTCATAAATGTATTGAGTTAGATGGGGATGATCCTATTGCATTGTGTTACATCGGAGAATGCCATGAGCAAATGGACGAGCTAGAATTGGCCAAAATGTTTTACAAGCGAAGTTTGGAACTTGCACCATTATTGCCAGACGCATGGCTTGGTTTAGGTATAATTGAAGACCTTGAAGGTAGAACGAGAGAAGGAATTACACTAATTCGTAAAGCAAGTGAATTAGACCCTGAAAATGCAGGGATATATCATGTATTAGCAGGTGCTTATGAGAAAATTGAAGAAATTGATGAGGCAAATGAATGTTATCAATTGTCCCTGGCGTTAGACCCTAATGATGAAGAATGTTTAACGAACTATATCGCTTCTCTTGTAAACGAATCGTTAATTATTGCATTCGATTATTTGAATTCTTTTGAAGAAATTGAACAGAATAATAACATATTACCAATCCTAAAAGTTAACCTGTTGTGGGGGGTAGGAAAGAAGACCGATGCTATACACTTATTCAAAGAGTGCATTGAAAATAATAAAGCAAAAGCATTGGATTTGTTTGTTATCAATCCAAGCTTGAAAAACGTGCCAGAATTAGTACTTTTGGCAGATAATTAGACTGAAAATGAATTTTGAATTAACTTATATTCCTGAACGTACAACCAAACCGCGTAAATCAGGAATAACTATGATGATGGATAAAGGACTTTCTATGAGGGAAGTTGAAAACTTTATTGAAGCATCAGGACATTTAACAGATGTAGTCAAATTTGGTTTTGGAACATCGTTTGTGTCTAAAAACCTACAAGATAAAATCAATTTATATAAAGAGGCAGGTATCAGACCTTATTTTGGTGGGACGTTATTCGAGGCTTTCTATGCGCGCGGAATGGTCAAAGAATATCTTCAAACAATTGATAAATTCGGATTAGACCTAGCTGAAGTTTCTGATGGATCCATTATTATTAATCATGATGAAAAGTGTGAGTTAATTCACGCTATGTCGAAAGACAGAACGGTCATGTCTGAAGTTGGTTCTAAGGATTCTGGAATCATTGTTTCTCCAGCAAAATGGATTAAGATGATGTCTACGGAGTTAGAAGCTGGATCATGGAAGGTAATTGCAGAAGGTCGAGAGTCTGGAAATGTAGGAGTGTTTAGACCGAATGGAACAGCACATACATTGTTAATTAATAGAATCATTGCAAAAGTAAATCCAGATGATATTCTTTGGGAGGCTCCAAAGAAAACGCAACAGGTATGGTTTATTAAGTTGTTTGGACATAATGTAAATCTTGGCAATATTGCTCCTAACGAAATGATTCCTTTGGAATGTTTAAGATTAGGCCTAAGAGGAGATACGTTTTTCGATTTTATGCCTGAAGATTACGCCGAACGTTTAAAACAAGTTAATGATGAAGATGCAGTAATAGAAGACGAAGATTAACCATCATGTCTTTTCGAAAGCAAAAGGAAATATCTGGTCATGCAGGCGCGATATATTGCTGTGTGGCAAACAAAGAGTTTATTTATACAGGTAGTGCTGATAAGTATGTAACTCGTTGGAAAATAGATGAAGGTATTCAAGATAAATTTGCGATTAAATTTAAGCATAGTATTTATGCTCTTTGTTTAGTCAATGAATCAACTTTAGTTGTAGGTTTAGCGAATGGCGCCTTGCATTTTTTTGATTTAGATTCTAGAATCGAAACTAAATTCTACACGCAGCACACACAAGCTATTTTCTCTATTAAACATAATTCATCCAAGGGGCATATTTATGTAACTGACGCGGATGGTAACTTATCCGTTTGGGCGGAGAAAGGAGAGAAGTTAGTTATCTATTTGCCTCTTGATTGCGGTAAAGTTAGATCCATCGATGTTGATCGTAATGGTGATCATTTTGTACTTGCTTGTCAAGATGGCACAATCCGCGTTTTTGAAGCTGAATATTTTAATGAGATAATTACATTAGACGCACACAAGGGAGGCGCAAGTTCGGTTTTGTTTCATCCTTTAAATGAAGGTGAGCTAATATCTGGTGGCAGAGATGCTCGGATGAAACATTGGAATTGGAGGTCTGAAAGAGAACTTATGTCTGTAGTAGCACATACCTTTGCTATTTATAGTCTCGCTTCTATTAAAAATGGGAAATATATTATAAGCGCAAGTCGCGACAAACATGTCAAAGTGTGGAATGCTGATTTGAGTATCGTTAAACGGTTGGATTTAAAAGCGGGTGGTCACAGACATTCTGTAAACGACTTAGTTTCTATAAGTGATACTAATTTTGCCACCTGTTCAGACGACAAGAGAGTCATCATTTGGGAAGAAGTGTAGGCTTGTTTCATCATTTTAAGCTCAAGAATCATAGATTTAAATACATGGGGATTCAAATTTTCTTTTTTTCTTTCCGCTAATGCAGTGAATATTTTAAGCAAGATGTTTTCTTTGCTTTACATCTTTAATTAGGCTTTTAATTCCATATAATAAAGATCAAAACCTTTACCCCAATGATCTTTCTTAATATAACCAAGCTCAAACCCGTGTTTTTCATAGAATGGGTACGCATACTGAGAAGTTCTAACGATTACTTTATTAATTTCATTGTTTTTTTCGAGTTCATTTAGTCTGTACTTAAGCAGTTTAGAGCCGATGCCAAGTCCTTGATGTTTACTGGAGATGATATCCCAACTAATAATCCCGGTAGATTTTGCCTTTTCGTAGTTAATTCCACCGCACCCTATGATTTCGTCATCCTTTTCAATTATAAAGTAATCTTCAACTCCCTCGTTTAAGTAACTAATTAAATCTGATTCTTCTGAAGGCGCAAAGAACTCAGGCGTATTTTGACGAATTAATTCAATTAACTTTAATTGATCTAGTTTGTTATACTTGCGAATGATCGTTGACATTTTGACAAAACTATTGTTGAAGATAAAAGAATGCTTAAGGTATAGTTTTTTAGTGGATAATCGGATGTTATGATTAAGTGTATAATATTAGAATTGCATTTTTCCACTTTTTTCTTGTTCTAGAAAAGGTTTTTGATGCGTTATGCCTAATAAGATCAAAATGAATAGGGCCTGATTTTTTATCAATAGAGAGAAAGATAAATACTTTTTTACCTGAAAGGCATTCAATTCCTTACTTACTAATTGTGGGAATTCCTTATCATCACCTTTGATTATTTCAGGCTTATTTGCCATTAAAAGATCGTTTTAAGGATGAATTATCAATGTAAATTAGTGTAAATTGAGTTTAATTGACTTTAGATTGTCACAGATAACAATAGCTTTGTAATATGAATACAATCGTATTGAAATTCCCTGTTCTGTTAATGCTACTTTTTCTTTTTGTAGGTCAAGGTAATGCTCAAAAAACAAAAGAAGACAGACATGTCGAGGTTTCATTGAGAATGATTGGTCATAGGTTTCTGCTGAGTTATGGCGACAGTACATCTCGTGTTTTACCAATTGAAAAAGTTGATGATCGTTATAAGATTTCATTCGATACCATTTTTGAATTTCGATCGCAAGATCTTGTTGATATTGTTAATGATGTAGTTGAAGAGACAAGAATCGCATCAAATTATATTGTTGAAGTTGAGAACTGCTTAACGCGAAAAATTGTCTATAGCTATGAAATGCAGCTGCCAGATACCTCTAACCTAATTCCTTGTGGTTTGAGACCTCAACCTTTGGGTTGTTATTCAATTTTCTTTACGAATCTTGATCTCCAAAAGAATTTACATGAAGTTATCAAAACTGAAGGTAGAAGTTACTTGGGTGCCAAAATTGCCTTGGGAGCTTTAATTCTATTACTCGGTTTTTTCATATTAAAAAAGAAGTCAAAATCGGAACAACGTGAAGCGGTTTCAAATCACAGGAATATCGAAATCGGTAGATATAATTTTGACACTGTAACGCTTATTCTTGAGTTGGATGAGAGTAAAGAAGAGCTCACAAGTAAAGAGTCAGACTTACTCTTGCTTTTAGTTAATCATGTTAACGAAACCGTGGAACGAGATGCAATTCTAAAAGCCGTCTGGGGAGATGAAGGGGATTATATCGGCAGAACGTTAGATGTTTTTATTTCAAAGCTTAGAAAACGCCTTAAGGGAGATGAGAATCTTAAAATAATGAATGTAAGAGGTGTTGGCTATAAATTGATAATCAACACCCCTTAAAAATTTATTCTCCGTTTCTAACAAAGCTGAGTTGTCCATCTTTACTAAAGATAGTAACTGGTATTTTTTCCAATGTACATTTGGGCTCAATAACAAATTGAACAGTTCCCTGAATCTGGAAATCACCTGTTGACTTCAATTTATATCTCATGGAATGTACTGTAGTTTCTCTAATTATTTCTACAAGGCCTTCACCCCATTGATTTTCTTCTTCTATTGGTTCAGGTGCGCTTACAAAAGTAGATGCTAATTCAAAAAAATCATTTGCGGGGAAATTAATTTTAAGTAAACCTTTAAAGGTTCCTGGAGAATTTGGCGCGATATAATAAGAACCTTCATCTAAATCAATTTTGATCGTTAGCTCTTTAGTTTGATTATTCGCATCAAAGTTAATGGTATAGGGGTCCTTAGACTGATTAATTCCATCGGTATTTTGATACTTGTGTAAATCTGGATTGATTTCAATTTGTTCTTTCAATTTGTCATCAATTTTGTCAGAACAACCAATAGAAATAAGAATTGCAGTCAATAAAAATAATTTCATGATAATATAAATTTGATTAATACTGAGTCCAATGTATTATTCAGATTGCATTTTTTTTACAAATGATTGTAAAATAGTGTAAAGTGTCTGTAAAACATGTGTTTAAGCGCAGTTTGAAGTGCATTATTGCGAGCTAATAAAATCACTATTTTCGCAGCAATGAAAGAAGGTAACCAAATCAATATTGTAATTAAAGGGGCGAAGGAAAATAACCTTAAAAATGTTTCCCTCTCTATACCACATAATAAATTTATCGTAGTTACTGGTATTTCAGGATCTGGGAAGTCAAGTCTAATTTTTGATGTAATAGCTAGGGAGGGACAGCGACGCTATTTCGAAACATTGCCTTCTTTCGTGCGTCAATTTACGGGTAAATTAAATAAGCCAAACGTAGATTCTATAGAAGGGTTATCGCCAGTTATTTCCATCGGTCAACAGACGAACGGTGCTAATGCTAGATCAACTGTTGGAACGATTTCAGATATCTATGATTTGCTTAGATTATTGTTTGCAAGAGTAGGGAAAACAGATCGAAATATAGAACTTTCACGGTCTTTGTTTTCGTTTAATTCTGATCATGGTAAATGTAAGCGATGCGCTGGAGTTGGAAAAGAAGAAGAGATTGATTTGAATAAGTTGATTGTACACCCTGAAAAGACAATTCGAGAAGGTGCATTGGCTCCAACTTTACCCACGGGATACATAATGTATTCGCAAGTAACGATAAATGTTTTAAATCAAGTCTGCGAGGCCGAAGGGTTTAACGTAGATATCCCTTGGAGAGATTTAACTGAGGATCAAAAAAAGGTCGTATTGTATGGAAGTGAAAAAATCAAAGTCCCCTTTGGAAAACATAGTATTGAGTCTAGATTAAAATGGACAGGAATTAAAGCTAAACCGAGAGAAGATGGCTATTTCAAAGGAATGATTCCTATCATGTCTGATATCTTAAAACGTGACCGAAATGCCAATATTTTAAAGTATGTAAAGGCTGTAGTATGTCCTGTTTGCAATGGATCGCGTTTAAATGAAGATGCGCTAAGTGTTCGTGTCAATGGTCAAAGAATTATTGATTTATGCTCAATTGAACTGAATGAATTACTTCATTGGTTTCAGGATAATTTTTGGTGTGAAATAGGTTCTCCGATTACTGAAGAAATTAAGACGAAATTGGAACTGCTAGAAGATTTGGGATTAGGACATTTAACGTTGAATAGACCCGCAGCTTCTTTAGCTTCAAGTGAATTACAGAGAATTCGAATTGGAAATCAGATACTTGTTCCTTTAAGTAATGTATTGTATGTATTTGATGAACCTTCCATAGGGTTGCATCCTTCTGAGAATATAAAGATGATCCATCATTTCAAGAAGTTGGTGAGTAGAGGAAATACTGTTTTGGTTGTTGAGCATGATATAACAACAATTAAAAATGCCGATCACATTATTGATATAGGCCCTTTAGCTGGAGCGCATGGAGGAGAAGTTTTATTCAATGGAAGTTTAGATGATTTTGTTAATTCCAAAGAACGGATAGTATTGAGTAGGACGCAACAAGTACTTTTAAATACGGATATTCAAACTCCTATGCATTTTTATGCGGACAAGGGAAGCTTGAAGTTAGAAGGATGTTCTGAGAATAACCTTAAATCAATCGATGTTGAGTTCAAGTTAGGCGGATTGAATGTTGTCAGTGGTAAATCTGGATCTGGGAAATCAAGTTTAATAAAAAGCACTTTGTTGCGGGTTATTGAAAACCATCTAAGCAGTGAAAACAGAATTACCAAGAACCTTCAGCGTGTCAAAAACATTAAATCGATTGACAAATTGGTCTTTATTGACCATTCTCCCATTGGAAGAACACCAAGAAGTAATCCAGCAACTTACCTTGGGATTTCAGATTATATAAGAGATCTTTATTCGAAACTTCCTGACGCTAAAGAAATGGGGATTACGAAATCCATGTTTTCGTTTAATAATAAAGGAGGTAGATGCGAAACTTGTCAAGGCGCTGGAAAAATCCAAGTTGGTATGCATTTTTTGGGTAATGTGGACTTGACATGCCCAAGTTGCGGTGGAAAGCGTTTTACGGATAAAGTACTTCGAATAAAGTATAGTGACAAGTCTATTTCAGATGTTTACAATCTAACTGTTTCTGAAGCTTTAACTTTCTTCAAAGGAATTAAAAGGATTGAATCAGGATTGAACATTCTAGATGAAATAGGGTTGGGGTATATTCGATTAGGACAGTCTTCTACAACACTATCTGGCGGAGAAGCTCAACGAATAAAAATTGCCAATCAACTCCAAAAGAGAGACACTGGAAATACAATTTATATAATTATTGAACCAACTATTGGTCTGCATGCTGCAAATACGAAGTCTTTATTGAGCATGCTTTACAAAATAAAAGAACATGGTAACACAATTGTTTGTGTTGAGCAGAATCAATCAGTAATCGATTCATGTGATTGGCATATTGAATTAGGACCTCATAGCGGAGCAAATGGAGGAGAAATAGTACATCAAGGTAAACCAGAACATAGAAGCGATGAAAATGAATTTATTGATTCATTTTCTAAAGAGGATAATTTATCATGGATCCAGTTGAATGGGGTTAAAACAAATGGCCTTAAGAATATCGATGTTAAGTTTCCGAAGAATAAGCTTTCAGTTGTAACTGGGGTATCTGGTTCAGGAAAATCATCTTTAGTTTATGATACATTATTTGCGGAATCGCATACGCGTTTTACTGAGTCATTATCTACTTATGGGCGAAGTTTTATAAAGCAAAGCAATAACGCTAAAATTGAAAGTAGTTTTGGTCTAGGGCCTGCGATTGGATTAAATCGACGTTCTGTTAACAAATCATCAAGATCAACAGTTGCAACAATAACTGGAATCTATGATGCCTTGAGGTTACTTTACTCAAGAATTAGTCAGTATGAGGGAAAGGAGTTGACGGCACAAGATTTTTCATTTAATCATCATTTAGGAGCTTGCGAGATATGTAAAGGTGATGGTTTTTTATTGGAATGTA
Organism: Crocinitomicaceae bacterium; assembly: GCA_022447585.1. Classification (GTDB taxonomy): domain Bacteria; phylum Bacteroidota; class Bacteroidia; order Flavobacteriales_D; family Crocinitomicaceae; genus UBA4466. The sequence continues at coordinate 209,678 of JAKVAR010000108.1, forward strand.
ATCCAGATCAAATTATAATTGACAAGACTAAAAGTATTTTTAAAGGAGCTTTAGCTGTATCAAAAGCAGTTAAATATTTTACTAATCCTGATGGTCAATTCATGGCAATTTTGAAAAAAATTGCTTCGGTTAAAGAATGGAATTTAAACATAGCATGGGAAGAACTCCCTGAGGAGGTAAAAGATATAATTCTTTTTGGCATAGAAGATGTGGAATGGGAGGTTGAATGGGAATTCAAAACAAAAACACGCTCTGGAGTTCAGCGAATAAATGAAAAATGGCTCGGGTTTTGTCGTTATATTAATGAAGAATTTGAGCGAAAGAAATTCAATAAGGGTATTTCTGAACTGAAATCTCTATTGCATGAAGTAGAATGTAAAACATGTAACGGAAGTCGATTAAAATCACCGTTGTTAGATACGAAGTTTACAGGCTTGAATATTCATGAATTCACCAAAAACTCGTTGATAGAAATAGTTGATCTTTTAAAAGATATTAAATCAATTGAAAATGATGCAATAAAAGCAATTGCTCAGCATATTTTACCTTCTATAGAGTCAATATTGAATACACTTATTGCATTAGGCCTTGGTCATCTGAATCTTGATCGCCCAGTTAAATCGCTTTCTGGAGGTGAACAACAGCGTGTTTCAATTGCGAGTCAACTTTCAAATCATTTATTTGGTGTGACTTATGTCCTTGATGAACCAACAATTGGATTGGATCAAAAACAGATCAATACAATCATTGCTTTATTGAAAGAATTGAATTCAAAAGGAAACACTGTGGTGGTCGTGGAGCATGATAAGTCTTTCATTGAACAAGCAGATTATTTGGTAGAGATGGGACCATCTTCAGGTAGGAATGGAGGAGATGTAATTTATCAAGGATTTATTGACGAGCTAAATAAAAGCAAGACTTCATCGACTTATGCATTAATTAATTCTGACATCAAACCTGCCGAAAAGTTTAAAGGTATACAAGGTAAACCTTTTGGAGTAAATGGGGCCGTAGCAAATAACTTAAAGGAAATTAATGTTGAATTCGCATACAATTCAATTACTGCAGTTACCGGTGTTTCAGGTAGTGGTAAAACAAGTTTAATTCGAGATGCATTCTTCGGCTCTTGGAACTTAAATCGACCTTATTTATGCGATTCTTTATTTGGAATGGATCAATTTGATGAGGTTATATATATTGATCAAGCTACATTAGTTACTAATCAGCTTAGCACTCCAGCAACTTACCTGAATATTATAGATCATTTAAAAATAATATACGTATCTACTGAAAAGGCAAAGTCAAAAGGACTTATAAAATCCGATTTTTCATATCTAAGTAAAAAAGGAAAGTGTCCAGTTTGTGGTGGCAATGGTAAGATTAAAACTGCCATGGACTTCATGAGTGATGTTTGGTTAGAATGTTATTCATGTAAAGGAAAAAGGTACAGTAATGCCCTTGATGAGGTAAGAATCAACAATAGGTCAATTGGTGAGTTGATGCAGTTAACGTTGGATGAATTGTTATCCTTGGATTTAAGTCAAAAACTTAACTTAGAATTAGAGGCTCTACTGCGCATTGGAATTGGACATTTAGTTCTAGGACAATCCACTAATTCATTATCTGGCGGGGAAATCCAACGATTGAAGTTGGGTAAAGAGATATCAAAGAAAAGAGAGGGAAACTTGCTCTATATTTTGGACGAACCAAGTACGGGACTGCACTTACTTGATATTCAAAAATTGATATCGGCCTTTAATTTATTAAAGTTAGAGGGACATTCAATCATCTTTATTGAACACAATGAAATTCTAATTAATGCTGCAGACGATGTCATTAGACTTGGCCCCGGCAGTGGAATAGAAGGGGGGCGATTACTTTAGTTCATCCAGTAATTCAAAGCAAATTTCATCAATTATAGAAGAATATTTACTGAGGGCAGAGATGTTTGACAATACAATCACTCCTGTTTTATTTTGAGTTCTATAAGCAATTGAAGAGGTATATCCTCCAGTTCCGCCATTATGCCAGAACTTTTGATCTTCTTTCCCTGGGGAAATTATATGCCAACCTAGACCAATCGACATGCTTTCAGAAATCTCAAATGTACTTTCTCTTGTTAGTCGTAAAGTGGCGTTTTTCTGATCGAATTGTGCCATTACAAATTTTGAAAGATCATTAGCTGTTGAGATTAATCCACCCGCTCCTTTCATTGCGTTAAAATGCCAGTTTGAAATGGGATCACCATTGAGGTTTAGTCCTTGTATATCAGTTTTCTTTTCAAAACCAGTATTCGTCATTTGATAAGGAGTGAGTATTTTATCTTGAACTAAAAGGTCAAAACTATTTGATTCACGCATTGAAAGAGCATAAGCCAAAACTCCTGCTCCTAGATTCGAGTAAGCATACTTTTTACCAGTTTCTGATTCAAGTTGAATTTCACTTTTCAGATATTGATCCAATAACTCTAGAGTATAATTGGAATATGGATCATCTTGATTTTTCAACATCGAGGGGAAGATATTGGATGGAAGTCTGTGCATTCCAGAAGTATGATTTGCTAATTCTTGGTAGCTAACCTTTGTTTTATTATTCCATTTATAAGGAAACTCTTTATTCACCTTGCTATTTAAACAAAGTTTATCATTCAATATTAAATCAGCTAAAACAGTACTTGTAAAAGTCTTAGTAATTGAACCGATTTCAAATTTGGAGTCAGTTAAATCTGTTAGAATAAATCTACCTCCACTTTTTGTGAGACCAACAAAGGATGGTGAATCATCCTTAAGTATACCAAAAGATATTGATGTCCCTTCAGGTAAGCTATCAACCACAGGCGATAATAAATCTAGTATTTTATCTGAAAGTTGACCGTAAGAAAGAAACGATAAAAGAAAAGTGGTTACAAGTACTACTGGTTTCATGCAACCAAAATACGAATTTAATGTGATCCATAAGGTTGATTTTCTTCTTTGACTCCCTCTTTTAGGCATCATCGATCAATGTCCATATGTAAAAAATGTATTGTCCTTTGAATGAAATTCTAACATATTTATCCAAATCTCCAGTTATAGAGCGGTAAATGGGAAGTTCATCAGTTGTAAAACTGAGATGTATCATCTTTTCATCTCCATTCAAGGATTCAACAAGTTGAGTAGGAGTAATTCGGTAATGATTAATTCCTCTTGTAGTGAATGTGCATTGTTATGATCTAAACCTAAATCAAACAGGTTTTGAAAGATCTCAATTCGATATACCTCTGTTGTTTCACAAACAAATTTTTTAGCCATTTCTGGTTTAAACTTCATCTGTTGAATCCAAGTTTAGGTGCACAATTCCATCTCGACTCCCCTGACAAAATTGGTTTAAAGGAAAACTATATGTTCTGTTTTGTGCTTATATGAGTATATTGATTTCTGGAGTTAGGGAAGTCTCCAGTATTATGGTTAGGTCTTTGAGAAGATCAAAAAAGTTTATTTTAACAATAAAAGAGAATCGAATTCTTGTATTCTATAACGCGAAATGCGGGCAGATATATCTTGATTTAATACTATAACTCCTTTTCCTTTGTTATAATATTTAATGAAGTTAGTAGAGATTATCCAGGATTTATGAGATCGAAAGAACACGTCACCCTCAGGAAGAGTAGACTCGAAGTACTTTAGATTTTTACTTACCATAAATGAGGTTTGGTCTTTCAAATGAATAACGCTGTATGCTCCTTTGGCTTCAATGGCAATTATACTTGAAAGGTCTATAATTCTTTTGTTTCCTAATTCAGATATTACAATTTTACCTAAGTCATTTTTTTGAATGCTTTCAAGTAAAATGTGAAACTTTTCAGATTCTTCCTTTTGTTCAAATTTATTTTCGAGTTTACTAAGTGCTTCTTGTAATCGTTGACGATTAATTGGTTTTACTAGATAATCTATTGCACTCAATTCAAAGGCTTTTATTGCATATTGATCATAGGCAGTAACAAAAATGATCTCAAAATCTATAGTGTCGAAAAATGAAGCGATTTCATATCCTGCATAATTTGGCATTTGAACATCTAAAAAGACAACATCCGGTTTTTCTATTTTAATCGTCGTTACAGCATCCTCCAGGTCAGAACATTGAGCAATTATATTTATAGGCGATTTAGAGCGAAGAATTAGGCTTTGTAATACATCGCGCGCCGCAGACTCGTCATCAACAATAATTGCTCTAATTTCATTCATAGCATAAAGATGTTTATTTTTTCGTTGCAACAGTTTTTGGTTTTACCACTGGTAGCATTTATTTAATGAATTCAAAATAAGCGTTGAAAAGGTACCTTTACTATTACCCTTGTACCTATGGCTTCACCATTTTCATATAAGTCTTCTACTGTGTATCCGACATTTTCATGATTTTGATTTTTGAGAATTTCAAGTCTTTTTTCGATGGCCTTCAAAGCGAATGATTGATGATGCGATCCTTGACGTTCTTTAATTTTTTTTGATTTCTCTCTGCCGATGCCATTATCTTCAATAATACATGTTAACTGGCTGTCCAACGTAAATGAAATTTTAAGCGTTTTTATGCCATCTTTATGCAAAAGGCCATGCAAAAGAGCGTTTTCGATAAATGGCTGAATTAATAATGATGGCACTTTTATGCCTTGAACTTTGTTTTGTGTGATTCTGTATTGGAATTCATCTTTAAACCTTAGCTTTTCTAGGCTTAGATATACGTTTAGAAATTCAATTTCTTTTTCGATGGGAATAAAATCTTGATTTGAGTAATTCAGTGTGCTACGAACTAATTCTGAGAATAATACGATATAATCATATGAAGCATCGGTATCTTCTTTTAGAATTAAATCCTGAATTGAATTCAATGAATTGAAAATGAAATGCGGGTTCATTTGCGATCTGAGCGCTTTTAATTCAGATTCAAGTAAATCAGTTTGGATTTGTTGTTTCTCTAATCTTTCTCGGTTTTTCTGTCTTATTTTTTTAATTCTAATGTTAAAAAATAATCCAATGCAAAGTCCTGAAAGCAAGGTGATTAAAATATAAAACCACAATTTTTGGTAAAAAGGTGCGTTGATTTTAAAAACGTGTTTAACGATAGGGCTTTCAAAATTTCCATTCACCGATTTTAGTAGAAATGTATAATTCCCTGGAGGGAGTGCGTTATAGGTAATACTGTTATTTTCATAAGGTTGAGTTGACCAATTTTCATCATAGCCATCCAGTTTAAATTTATATACGACATTACTGCGGTGTTTAATTGTCTTCAGGCTAAATTCAAATTTTATTTTGTGTTGATGATCGTCGAGATTGTTTTTCAAACTTAATGAATCGTTAACATATACTCGCGAAATTGAGACCGGAATCATTTGAGATTTTGAATCTATGCTTTTAATGTCAATGCAGTCTAATGATTTTGAATCTGAAACATATAATTTATTGCCTAAAATATAGAAGTCTGAAATATGCACACAATTTATGCCGTTAGAATTATTCAATGCTTCAAACGATACAGAATTAAGAGAGCTGCGAAATAATCCAGTTTCGCTCAAAACATAGAGATCATCATTATAGATTTGCATTTTGCGTATTCGGCCTGGAAATGGAATGTGTTTTACAATTTTATCATTGACAAGTAATAGAATTCCATTATTTCTGGTTCCTATTATGATTTTTTCTTTTGAAGAAAGAAGTGAATTAGAATATATCACTTGTCCATCTATCTTTATTTGGTTGCATTTACCATTAGTATAGAGTGCAGTGCAACCCGATGCTAAACTAGCATAAATCGTTTTTGTATCTTTTGCTTCTGCAACGCAATGTGCACGTCGTTTAAGCTTCTCAATTTTATTTAATACAATGTTATTATTTTCAATCGATATGCTTGAAATTCCAGAGTTAAATGCCAGAAAACCTTGTGTTGCAGATGGGAAAAAACCATGCTTGATCGATAAGTTTTCCTCGGTGATTGGAATACATCTATTATTTTGCCATTTTGAAACACGAAGTCCTTTATTGTAAGAATGTAGAAGAAGGTCAGCACCTTGCCAAAAACTGACAAATTCTATTACTGTTTTTTGTTCATCTCCATAAATTAAATTTGAGGTTTGGTTATCGTAAGTGTAAATATTTCCTTTATCTGTTCCAATGAATAAAGTTTTATCATTGTCTGAAGAAAGACAGGTTATTTTTTCATCCTTGGGGGAAAAACTTGAAATATCGTTGTTTTGGATAACTAAGATGCCATCGTCAAATGTTGATAAAAGTGTATTTCCTTCAGAATCTTGCACTATATCGGAAATAAAATAATCAGTATAAACAAGTTCACCGTTGAAAAGAGGTTTGAAGTGTTTATCGTATATGTAAGCACCATTAAAGCTACCTGTTACCCAAATTTTATCAAACGTAGTGTAAATCCGGAGCCCATTTTGGGAATGAATATTGTTGAGTTGGTTTACGAGTTTAAACTTGTTTGTGGTGGGATTGAAAAGAAAAATCAAATGACTATGTCTCTCTATGGCATAAAATTTATCTTGAATTGGAATCCAGGTTAATCCAAAATTTTTTCTATCGATTAAGTGAGATTTTATTGTTTCGGATGTTAGTTCCAATAATGTTCCGCGGTCTTGAATAACATAACTTAAATCAGTAGAAACTGAAATAGTTCGATTGTCATCTAGTTTTTGAAAATTGATTGGGGTCGATTTCTCAAAAATGTTGGGACTAATAATAGTTTCATTTTTGCCATCATTTGATAACTTGATCAAACCTTTTGTCTGGATAATTAAGTCATCTTGTTCATTCGTTGTTAACCATATCTCACGATACTTTAGTTCAGTTGGAACCTCATAAAATAAGGTGATTTTATCATTTCGAATTTTAAAAATTTGATGATGGAGATTAAAGCAATAAATATCACCCTTTGTGTCTTTTGTAAAACCAAAAAGGGAAAACCCTTTCATTTCCTTGCATAATAACTGTTTAAATGTATATCCATTATGTAGGATTAAACCTTGGTCAGTGGCGAAAAAGTAATTATCATCGTCATCTTGAATAACATCATAAATGTTTACGTTAGTGAATTGATCTACACCGAAAAGAGTATAGGCAGGGTGCTGAGCATTTACAAATACATTATTTATGATTAAAAGAAGAAACAAGAGATATTTCACGGAGTAAATATAGCGGCTTTGGAGTAAAATAAGTACTTATTCTCTATTTGACATGAAAAGTGAAATACGAAGTGTCTATGCTGAGCTTTAAAATAAAGTTATTTCCACATTAATATAGGTCTGATTAAACGAATTTAGAATGATTTTAATTCATATTCTAAGTGTTTTTGCACATGTATTTTTTTCTTGAGTATTCGAATTTACATTGTTTTACATTGATTAACACGGAAATTGTTTCTGCTAATATATTTTGAGTGAAACAATAAAAATTGATTATGAAAAAATTTAAAACAGTAGTACTAACTCTTATTGGTATTAGCACGATGGCAATATCATGTAGTTTTGATGAAACAGCTAACAAGGCAGATATCTCGACTGAATTTATAGATGAACGAAATCCCAATGCTTCTAAAAATCAACGTATAAATATGTTTATTACTCATGGACATTGTAGTACACCTTTTGCCGGAAATGTGACCAATTTTTACCTCGAGAAAATGGAACCTGAGAATCAAGGCAACCCCTTAGAGCATATGAAAGTATCTTTCACAATTGATCCAACTACTTTCAGGGAGTGCAGAAGGGATATAGAGAATTCTTCTATTCTAACGCAAGGTTTATTTATTAATGGAAAAGAAGAATATATTAAGTTTAAATCTACTGATGTTTATACAATGGGAGTTGATTGGTATCAGATTAATGGTGTGATGTCTATTAAAGGATTGGAAAAAAAGGTTAAGCTGTTTGCCACTGGCGTGCGAGAATCGAATCAATCAATGGCTACGCAACTCATTTTTAACGGAGAATTAGATTTGTTTGATTGGGGAATTGATTATGATAAAATTGTTTCTGGCAAATCAAGTGATTCTCCATCGCGATGGTTGTACTTGAATATGACGGTTGAATTGTAAAGAAAAACCTCCCTATATTTATATGGGGGGCTTTTTTACCATAAACAATAGTTCAAATTATATGGTGTTGATTTTGAACTATTGTATCTACTAGCCTTAGCCCCTTTTTGCGTTTAATGAATATATTTTTAGAGTGGAAATATACTTCGACTCTCAAATGAAAGGTATGGTCAATTGGCCTTGCGCAGGCCAAGAATAGGTTTTGAACTAAGGAATTTGAACAACAAATACAGGTTTTATTAAACATCAAATCACAAAAAGTATTTAATTTGTAGCACTATCAAATTGAATGAGAGTGAAAAAGCCATGGCCAACAAAAGACGCAATGCAACAAATTTATGATTTGAAGCTTTGGGGGGGATGTGAATTTGACTTTTATTCGGGCGACGGTTCTCATATTAATGATATCATTGAACCGTATATTCAAGTTGTTCAGTCTTTTTTAGGTTCTTTTGACAATGAAATAAGCATTTGCGATTTGGGATGTGGAGATTTTAATGTGGGAAATCACTTTGTTTCAATGTCCAAAAAGTATATCGCCATTGATATTGTACCTACTTTGATTGCTAGAAATAAAAGGAAGTTTCAATCGGAAAATTTGACGTTTAAATGTCTTGATATCGCTACAGACGATCTACCTTTTGCCGATTGTGCTATTATAAGACAAGTACTTCAACATTTATCCAACGATGAAGTTAGCTCTGTTGTTAACAAGCTTTCGAAATTTAAATATGTTATTCTTACGGAACATATTCCACATGGCAGCTTTGAAGCAAATGTAGATATTATCTCAGGACAAGGAATTCGAATAAAAAAGGGGAGTGGATTAGATATTACTCTTGCTCCATTTAATTTTGAATTTACTAAATCTAAAAGACTTGTAACACATCAGTTGAAAGGTAAGAAAGGAGAAATAGTAACGACGCTTTTCGAAATTTAATTAGATCTTGTGATGAAGACTTAACTGTATTTGATTCTTACTCCAGTTATCAGTTGCTTGATTCATAATACCTGCTTGAACTTTAAGGCTTTCTCCCAAGACAAAACCTAACCCCATATATAGTCGATTTCTATCAAAAATCTCAACGGTTTGATTATTACCGATACTACGCTGACCGTTAATGAAAATTTCGTTGTAAAGGGCTAAATAAAGTGTATTCTTTTTCATTTCAGTTGAGTTCAAGGCAACATTTAAGAACATGTTATAACGATATCTTGTTCTAAAATCTTGATTCTCCACAAATCTTTGTTCGTATCGTATTCTATGATTGAAATAAAAACGGTTACCAATTTTTGTAGGAAATAAGGCTTCTTGATAAATTCGACTTTCGTGTGATGTATTATTAGCTGATCCAAATGCACCAGTTGTTACGTCACCGTATCCCAGCGTAAATTTTATTTTAGTGTTTTTCGGCTTGTAAGTCAATCCTCCACGAACAAGTAATTGTTCTAAATCACCCAAAACATTCCAGTTTCTAAGTTGAATATCTCCTTGAATACCCCAAGGGCTTTCTTTGAAGGTAGCGTTTGCAAAATACATATACCATGCTCCCATTTTTGTCTGGTCGACTTGAGCGTTTAAGTTTGAATAACCCAATAGAAATACAATTGAAAAAAGAATAGACTTAATCATCCTGAATAAAGCAAATGGTTTGGACAAAATTATCAAGAATTCGTTTAGTAGACTAAATAATAAGAAAAAAGTTTGTACTTCAGATCTTTAGATATAGACTCAAGTACAAACTAGTTGAAATTAAGATGCTTGTTTTTCATTTTCTTCATTTCTTAATTTTAGAATGATTGTCTCTGAATTTTTTTGAATGTTATGTTGTTTCCAAATCATTCTTAAAAGGAAAAACATGTAGCTTCCGAATATGGAAAAACCAACAATAAATAAAACTAAATTGCTCATAACTAATCGTTTTTGACTAGCCTGATATAAATTGAAAATCCAAGAATGGAAGGAACCCAAATACCAACAAATATACCTTCTTGTTTCTGTCCGCTAAACCATAAACTGACAGATATAAGAAAACTTATAAAAGCAAGCAATGCAGGGTAGTATTTTTCAATAAATGTTATCATGACTAATATTATTAATAAATGTTTTGTTTAATAAATTTACGATAAAGTTAAACAAAATCAAAAAACGACATTATAAATGTTAACTTATACCTAAACCAATCTTATGATTTCAGTTTACTTTTTGCAAATTCCGATTATTTAACAATCATTTTTCTCAGCTATATTTTAGGCTGTAAGAAGGTGTTGCGGTTTAATTCGCTTTTTTTTGTCAAAAAACAATTAATAGATCTGCGCATAACTTTAAATGCAGTCCAATTTTATAGAATAAGGTATGACTAATTCTTTCAACATTTGACTGAAGTATAAAGAGTAATGGTACTTTAACCATTATCAATAGTTTTAGATACAATCAACAAAATCTAAGAAGACTTTTTTGTGACGCTCTAAATCCATGTTGTGTGAAACGGCAATTCGAGCAATATAATCCTTATCGCCTTCTTTAGTTGTGCCTTGTGTAGAAGTAGCGGGAATTGTCCAATAACAACCATTCAATTGACCGTAACTCACACAGTATTTACTCTCGTCAGGTATTTCATTAATCATCATGTCGATTAATTTTAGATTCAATGCTCTTTTATATGTTTCTCTTTCCTCATCATTTGCTCCCTTAGTTGGCAGGTCCAATGAGAAAACAGAAGGAGTAAAGCCTTGTTCTGCTAATTCCTCAGAGACAAAATTGATTTTAGCTCCAGGAAGTGTATCCTTTATGAATGTTACAAATTCCCTCGTGTTAACGTAAGCTTGTTGAATGCGATCCAACATGGATGGCATTTGCTTTGCTAACAATTCATATTGAAGGTCGGTAGCTTCATTGTCGCACAAGTTTAAATGAAGTTCAATTTTGTCCATTAATTCAGAGGCAAGTTCGTTAGAAACACAATATCCTGCCGTACATTTTCCTCCACTTGGGAATTTTGAACCACTTACGTATGCTATTGTTTTAACCGAAGATAAAATGTCTTCTTTTCCAAGGAAGTGAACATTAGGACAAAACGTTTGATCTAAGATGAAAACAGGGGCTATTGCTAAATCACCATTAGCTGTATTCCTTTTTTTGCTTAAAACGTCTCTAAGTTTAATTAAATCAGGAACTTCGACCCTCGGGTTTGTTGGAATTTCAGCGATGATATAAGGCACCGCATCTTCTTGTGCAATCTTATCTAAAACCAAATCAATGCTTTGAACCATGTCTTGACCACCATCAACAGGTAAGTCCATAACTTCAATATTTTCGTTGCACGCAGCAACACGTCTTGCTTGATCATTTGTTCCGCCATAACAGTTCGGAGGAACAACAAATCGTATGTCCTTGCCTTTATGACTTTGAAGCGCATTATCAACAAGACCCATCATAATCGCATATTGAATTGAAAGTCCACTTGATCCCACTACAGATTTATTATCTGATCCTGTGATATCTTTAATTGACTGAAGAACATTTGACTTATGTGCATGGACTTTAGAACTACGAGAAGCAGTTTCGTTTCCTATAAACCCTTTCAATACTTCAAGGCAGTTGATTGGAGTCATAGCGATAGTTTCTCTTCTTCTAACGTGTTGTATTTCTTGGATGTAAGTTTCGTTTTGACTTCCATTAACTAATAAAATGCTTCCATAATTTAAGTGGTTACTAATGAAGAAATCAATGTTATTATTTAATTTGACATCACCAATGTTATCTTGCTCAAGCATACAGATAGTAGTTCCATCAAATGAATCAATAGAGTTTAAATTATCTATCGATTCAAGGTCAAATGAATATCCATAAACGTTTCTAATTACATCAGCATCAAATCCAGTAGGAAAATTTCCAGTATAACAAATACGGGTGTTTTTATGTTCGAATAGATTCTTTCTTAAAATAGCAAGAACAGGAATTGTTTGAGACGAAAAGCTAATAACACTTTCGTGTCTAATGTTGTTTTGCTTTGCAATTGCCCACTCAAGAACACATGATAAAGGGTGACCTAAACGGATATAATCATAAGCCGTAGGTAACTCACTTAACGATGATTGGTTTGAATTGTTTTCAGAATAAAGGTTTTCGAACTGCTCTAAGAATTGTATTTTAGCTAAACTCTCATCGTAAATATCTAATCGATGCGTAGTTAAGTTCAACCAATCTTGAGGCATATTGTTCAATACATCATTAATATAGCCAATCATTTTATCGTTATTCATATCTTCTCCTTTAAGTAGGGCGCCAAGATACATTAAATCGAGAAAATCTAAAAGGGAATATTGTATTATGAAATGACTTTTATAAATAGTAAACTTAGCGGGAATTCATCTTGATTTACTGTTGAGTACATTGCCTTTTCAAACACGCTGATAGAAGCTAAATTATCTTTCATACAGAAGGCTGTAATTGTACAACCTCCTTTCTGTGAAAGTCTATCTTCAATCATGTGTAGAGTTTGTTGAGCATAACCTTTATTCCAGTGAATTTTTCCAAAGGAAAACCCGATTTCGCATGCCGCATTGTTTTCAGTGTTCCATTGAATTAATAATGTACCAATAAGTTCGTTTATGTCTTTATTCCAAATTGCCAAGCGAAGTTTGTTCTGGTTGTCTTCAATATAGCACTGATTGAGAATCATGGAAACAGCATCATTTTTAGATTGCATGGGAGGGCTGCCTCGAAACTTCATTGCTTCGGCGTCAGAATAAAATGACAATAGAGTAGGGGCGTCACTCAATTCTAGACTCTTTGTTATTAATTGGCTTGATTCAAATTGGATATCTCTAAACATAATTGTGCAAAAAAAAGCTTCAAATTTCTAATTGAAAAATGAAGCTTTAGCTGTACCCGGGATGGGAGTCGAACCCACACGTCCTAAGACACACGCCCCTCAAGCGTGCACGTCTACCAATTCCGCCACCCGGGTGAGTGGACTACAAATATAACTCAATGTTCTAAATAATAAACGGATCAAAAAAAAAAAGGGAAACCAATTGGCTTCCCGTCGAATTAGTTCGGTAATTCTTTTATTGAATAATTAACTTGTGTGTTTCTGTAGTTGTCTCATTACTAATGTGTACGAAGTAAGAACCCACATTTAAGTGGTCAATATCAATTTCAATTGCGTTCTGAATATTATTCCTGTTTGAAACAATATTTCCAGTTAAATCAATTATTTCATAATTAAAAAGACCATTTGCTTTAATCATGACTTTGCTCTTGGCAGGATTAGGATACATGTTCACTTCCATCTCAACAAATTCTTCTAGACTAACATTGTTTCCAGAGAAACTTAGATCATCTAAAATTAAAGTTGAACCTGGAGTTTCTCCAGAATAACCGATTATTGAAACCGAATCAGGTGTTCCCGCAATCGTTAGTGCTGAAGAGAATGGCGTGAATGTATTTTGATCGGTTAAGGACTCAACGTGAAAACCTATCATTGTTCCTGATGCGAAAAATTGAACTTGTAGAAATGCTAAATCACCGTTAATCGGTGTATACTTGTAGGCTCCCGAAAAAGTTGTTGGTGTGGCTGCATATGGCATTGGCATGAATGGATTATTCGCTCCGAAGTTAATTGGACCATTAGATAAGAATGATGCAATTGTATCCAGATCTAAAATTTTAGTCGTCATTTCAATTGCATAGGATCCAGAATTAGCATCTGTTGTCTTTGTTGCGTTCTCAATTCCAGCGCCAATCAACAACGAATTTAACGTGTACCAGTTATCCGGTGTTTCTGAAGAAACGTTTGTCCAATTTTCAAAGCTATGATTCGGTAAAGTTGTAGTTTGAACTCCTCCAGAAATCAATTGCACATTGTCTATTTGAGACCAAGCTCCAGGTGTTCCAGCATATTCACCTCCAGGGTTGCTAGCAATAAATCCAATAAATAACTCATCTTGACTCTGGTTACCAACATACAATATAGCAGAAGTCCATGTTGAATTTGTGCCATAACAAACTGGAAGTATTTGAGTTTCTACAGGTGTACCAAGTTGATAGCGAATACAAAACATGAAAAGTGTATCTCCAACAGGTAGATCCGATTTGTATTGAAGGGAAATAGCCTCAAAATTGTCGGTGTATGGAATACCAGTATCAGGACCAGAAGTACCTGTTTCTCCATGGTAGACGTAACCTGCAATAGTATCATTACCCAACAATTTAGTTTCGATTCTAGCAGAGTAAATTCCATCTTGAGCATCTGTTGATTGCGATACAGCATCTGCTCCGTAGTATTCTACATCGTTCGAACTTATCCAATCATCTGGAGTATCGTAGAGTGGTAAATTTGTCCAATTTTCGAAACCTCCGTTTTCAATTTGGCCCCATTGAGCCAATGCTCCCCAAGTTATTGTCGACGCAATTAATAGCGTGTAAAATTTTCTCATATTTAATTAGTTATGGCCGTAAAATTATAGAAACGAATTTGATTCAACAAAAGTTGATTTAAATTTATATTTGACCTTGAAAGCTAGTGTATACAAGAATAAATATGATTGCTTTCTTTATTTCATCGGAAACGCTACTGAAGTCAACATCAATATGCCATCGTTCCATGTCGTTGGAGAAGACGGTTTTCATAGTCCCATTAGCAGCACCACTAACATCCCAACGATCAAAATCATTAGAGAATGTTGTTTTTACACGAACGGTTTGACCATCTCCATTAATTTCCCACGCATCGAAGTCGTTAGAATATACCGTGCGAAGTGTTACTGAATTACCAATTTTCCAGCTATCCCAATCATCACTGAATGTTGTTTTAATGGAAGTTCCATCACACCTCCAATTATCCCAGTCATTAATAAAAACAGTACTTAACCTCAGGTTATCAAATTTCCATTTCGAAAAATCGTTAGAGAAAGTGGTGCTTAAATTCTGACTAAAAGCGGTTCCACAAAGCAATAATAAGATGGAAAACAGTATGTACTTCATATTTGTTTTATAAAACCACGTTGGTCTCTTTATCAAATCTTTTATAAGAAATGACAACTGCAACTATTGCAATCAGCATCATTATAGCAAAACTCAAGCCAAGAAGACCATAGTCTAATGTTCCTGCAATGAGTTCTTTTGTAGCCAGAACAACGTTCACAATCGGTATACATGCTGTTACAGCTGTTAATTCAATTCCAGGGAAGAATCCAACCATTGCAGGAAGAATAATTACAATGTTTAAAGGTGTTATAATACTTTGTGCTTCCTTGAAACTCTTCGCGTAAACCGCTATGGGAATCATAATGCCAGCAATAAAAACAGTAAGAGGAATTAGTAATAAAAATAACATAATAATGAAGTCTGCGCTTAGTATACCATGTATTACATTCAATAATTCTTCATTGTCCACCAGGTTCAACACCTCAATTGCGATAAATAAACCTAAAAGTGCTGCTGATGCCGCGAGTAACCCAGAAAGAACTACAACCCCCATTTTACCGAAAAGAATTTGCCACCTAGCAACAGGTGTAGTAAGTAATGTCTCAATTGTACCGCGTTCTTTTTCACCTGTAAATAAATCAATAGCAGGATACATGCAACCGAGGAAACCAAATGCAATGAAGATATATGGTAAAAATCCACCTGCCAATTTTCCAATCATTTCTTTACGCGAAGCAACATTATTATAGTCAGTTTCAATTGGTCTTAATTGAGTAGCATCTAGTTCCATGTCAAGATACCTTTCTTGCAAAGCGATATCCTCAATTGTTTCAATATATGCCCTAGCTCGATCCTCCATTCCAATGTCTGTAGCATTGTAAAATACTTTAACCTTAGCGGGTTTCTTATCAGCCATATCTTCGTTGAATTTGGCATCTATATAAATCCCCATTTGAAGTGTGTCGTTGTGAATATCTTTTTTCAACTGAATAGAATCGGGATAAGCATAAAGGCCTTTTTTTCCATAGCTTTCTGGTAAGTTCTCTAGTTGATTAATAACATAGTTGTTTTTATCACCAACATATCCAATTTTAACTTCTTTGCTAGCTGCTTCTTCATTGAACGAAGCTGATACTGCAACAAAAACATTCATAATTATGGGGAAGACCAATATAGGAATCACCAACATCATCATTAGTGTTCTTCGATCTCTAAGTGTATCTTTTAATTCCTTTTTAAATATTGTGAAAATCATAATTAGTGAGATTTAGAAGCGTTAACAATTCGAATAAATTCTGCGGTAAGATTTTCGGCCTGCATTTGACCTTTAAACTCATCCATAGTGCCATCAAAAAGCATTTTCCCCTTATGAATAATTGCCATGTCATCACAGAGTAGATCAACTTCACTCATAATATGCGAGGAGAAAATGACTGTTTTTCCTTGGTCTTTACAATCTCCAATTAATTGAATGATATTCTCAGCTGTAATTACATCCAGTCCGCTCGTTGGCTCATCAAAAACAACTACTTCAGGATCGTGAATCATTGTTCTACAGATAGACACCTTTTGTTTCATCCCGGTAGAAAGTTTTCCGATTCTTTTACCTTGAAAATCGTGCATGTCTAATAAGGAATATAACCGTTCTTTTCTCTCTTCAAAATCATTTTTAGAAATCCCGTATAGGTCAGCGAAGTATTTGATGACTTCATTTGGCGTCAACCTAGCATATAATCCCGTAGACCCAGTTATGAAGCCTATTTTCTTTCGAGCTTCGTTCGGTTGAGCAATGGCATCAATACCAGCAATTTTAATGCTTCCAGAAGTAGGCTTGAAAATAGTTGAAATCATTCTTAAGGTTGTAGTTTTTCCTGCACCGTTTGGACCTAACAAAGAGAATACTCTTCCTGGTTTGCAGTTAAAACTAACGCCATTAACTGCTGTTGCAATTGGTTGCTTCGTATTGAGCTCCTTTCTTTGCTGTTTTGAAAGGACGAACTCCTTTCTTAAATCTGAGATTTCTATCATCTAAAAATAATGTTTGTACTAAGTTAATTATTCAAGGGTGATTTTTTTCTTTTAAAGTATGACTGGTACTTAATAAGTAGGAGAGCGGATAAAATTATGTTTAAATGATTATTTCTAAAGTAAATAATCAACTCGAAGAAAGACTTCCCAATACTTTTCCATATCCATGTTCTCGTAATGAATGAAATAATATCGGTATTGATAAATCTGAATTTGACAAATGACAATGAGAACTGAAATTATACTCAATAATGTTATTCTTGATAGTCGCTTCTGCATTGATTTTAATGCGAATCCTAGCGGTATTGCAAAGAACGGAATGAAGTCTACAAATACTCTTGAAGAAAAACTTCCACCATACCACCAATTCCACCATGATGAAAGAATGTAAATGAGTAGAGCTAGAAAACCAATAAGAGTCAGAGACTGAAATTTATCATTACGGAACATGAAGTACAAACCTAGCAGCGAAACTAAATAGATTGGAGTATAAAGGAATAATCCTTTTCTATAGCTAAATAAGATATCAATGATATGTGGATCTAAGAAGTTAAACCCTTCTTCTCCATAAGAGAAAACAAAGAATGAGCCCGTTGATATTTTGTAAATGAAAAGTTGTATTGATATTACTAGAACTCCCAATAATAGCCCTATTAATGTCGTTCGTTTGTAATGTCCAACTAGATTTCGAAATCCAGCTATAAGGCTTTCTTTTGAGCCGGCAAGAAATGGAATGGCGAAAATTACGAGTCCATTTACAGGTCTTATCAGTACAATGAATCCCGTGATTATAGCGATGAGTATTATTCTTCTAGCGGATGGGCTGTTGAAATAAAGCTTTGTTTGATAAAGAAATAATGTGATGAAGACAAAAGAATAAATGTGAGACATTCCTATGTCTATGATACTGTATGAAAACAGGTTTGAACCAAAGACAAATGCAATTAATACTATCGCATTATTCCAGCCTTGAATATCAAAAAGTTTGAGAAGTTTACTGATTAATATTAAACCGAAAAGTAAGTATAACAATGAACCGATTGTTATTGAAATGATGTAGGGTTTTGAGTATCCATCAGATTCATACCCAAGTGTTTCAGCAAGCGAATGGGCAATAATAAAAAATGGAGCTTGTGCAATTGCAGTTCCCGAGTAATACTTATTGATGTATTTACCTTCGTGCATTGATCGATAGTCGTAAAATCCATCTTCGTTGTAATATTTACCATTTTCAATTGCTTCAAAAAAACCAAAATTTAGATCATGGTAAATGAGTGTAGCAGGCAGATACGCATAATATCCTTTAGCATCAGCGTTGATTATGTTTTCCCAACTATTAGGTCTGCTCCAGTTTAGGTTGTTGCTGACCAAGGTCATGATTAACATAATGCTAAGAATAGTCCAGTTGGGGATGCTGTTCAGTTTACTCAAGTAAATTTCATTTAAAGGACTAATTTAATAATTTGTCAGAAGTACATTATATATGTTCTTGCTAAATATTATTTGCCCGAATGAATCGATATAATTCTAAACGAAGTTAAGGTGATGTATCATGCTCCCAGGTAATGGAAGAACATGTTCTCGGTGAAAGAGATTTAATAATTCCTTTGGAAATGATCAATTTTCGCTGCTCAGGAAGATATTGGACAAGTCGAACAGGTGGAGTTTAATCAGTTTCCCTCGGTTGTGTATATGAAATAGGTCTTACTCGCAAATACGACCTTTGTGCTGATCATTATGGAAGTGAGCATCTAATTCTTTCATTTCTTCAATTAATTCAGCAGAAGGCGGAGTATGTTGTAATTCAGATAAATCCGGCTGTCCCGCATCCACCCATGCAGTGTACCAAACAGAACCAACACAGGCAATTGCAGCTCTAAGTCTTCGTTCAACCATTCCATTCATTCTACGGTGATATTCCTGAGAGAATTCATAAGAATAAACAGATGTTGTAATGTTACCTCTACGTTCAAAGCTATATTTTCTATCTGAAGGAAAGTCGTTGGTTACATCTCGTTCAATTTGTAAAACAGAATCAACAGCCATGTGAGAATCGTAAACAGCTTCCCAAATATGGTTATCTAGATCTTTTATGTATTCCGCCTTCCCTACAAAGTAATCGTAGTTTTTATAGTTTATTTCCACCAATCTCGATTCCCATAAACCATGGATCCCTTTTTGATTTGTTAATTGACCGTTATAATTCTCAGTTGTATGCAATGGGACGTGAGCGTCACCAATATAATGTCCTATATCTGCAGAATATTTAAGGATTAAATCGACGTTTTTATTTTCAAACGCTTTTTGAAGTCTATACTTCATTACAGGAATATGCCATGGAACAATGCCATAGGCTTGAAGTGTATCTTCGGATAGTTTTTCGACTGCATCCTTCCATCTTCTAGGAACAATTTCGAATGGATCTTCGCCATGATGCGCGTAATGGTCAATGTCGATGTAATGACGCTGAGCTTCTCCATCCACAGCATAACGTCGTTTATCAGGATCAACAGCATGCTCTGTAATGTACTCTAGATGATCCTTAAAGAAACCAAACATCTCAGGTGGTAGTGTGAAAGTCGCAATACGATTTATTCGCTTATGTCCAAAAAAACCCCATCTTTTTTGCATTGATTCTCTTTCACCAAGACTTAGTAATATTGGCAGAGCAATCAGCAGGATGATTTTATAGTTTCGTAAGTTTCCCATCTTTTAAAATCGGAATAGAAGTAGATGTATTAGGCGTTAAGCAATATTTGACATCTTCATTTAAGTTCAAGTTTTTCAACCGTCTTCGATGAGAACTCGATTTTAAATACCCTAAAGGGTTATCCCAAGCTGAAAGATACAAATATTTTGCCGCTATTGATGAGTCTTCATTTGATCTGAAGTCTCCCGTTTTAATTAAGTAGTCAGAAATTGCTCCAGCGCAAATAGTATCTTCTAAATTGAATTTATCTTGCCATCCAGAACATAAACAAAGTACATTTTTGTCTTGTTTTGCTAACCATTCGCATAATGCGTTTAGATTTAATAGAGAGCCTACAACTACCGTGTCTGCCTCTGAAGCAATGCTTAATGCTTTCGTTCCATTCGTAGTAGAAAGGACAACATCTTTTCCTTTCAATGCTTCTTTCATATATGAATAAGGAGAGTTGCCAAAATCAAAGCCTTCAACAATTTGTCCTTTTCTTTCCGCTCCAACCAGATAACCTTTCTTCTGATATTCACGAGCTTCATCAATAGTCGCTACCGGTATAATTGATTTAATGCCATGGTCAAATGCAGCACAAATTGCAGATGTTGCTCTAAGAACGTCAATTACTACTACAATATCGTATTCGTCTTTAAAGTATTCGTATTCTCCAGGTGTGAAGCAAACCTCCACGTGTTTTCTCATATCCATATTGGTGCGAAATTAGCAAAAAACCTTATTCAATTTCGTGTTTCAATATCTTATAATCAACAATGAATGTTGCAAAAGGAAGTAATGATGATGCTAAACAGATTAATGTCCTTAAAATGGTCCATTTTTTCTTTACCGCAAAACGTAATACCCAAACGCAAAATGCGATAAATAATACGCCGTGAATCATTCCAACAATCTTATTAGGCATTGGCATTTCATACCAGTACTTTAAAGGCATTGTAAGTCCTAAAAGGAGATATGAGACACCTTCTAACACTGCTAAAATTCTAAGCTGACCTAAAAGTGATTTTATGTTCATTGTTTGGATTTTTTAATTTTTTCTAATGCGAATAATTCATCACGAAGTCTGGCAGCTTCAATAAAATCAAGGTCTTTCGCCGCTTTCTCCATTTGCTTGCGCGCGTATTTAATGGATTTCTCCAACTCATCATCACTCATGTATTTTACAACTGGATCGGCTGCTAAAGATGATGTTGATTCAATTTTGTAATCAACTTCTCCATCACCATCGGCTACCTGAGTGCTTTTTATGATCTTTTCAGTTGATTTAATCAATGGAGTTGGGACAAGTCCATGCTCAGAATTATAATCTTCTTGAATTTTCCTTCGTCTTGCAGTTTCGTCAATCGTTTTCTGCATAGAGTCGGTCACCTTGTCTCCATACATGATAACCATTCCATTTACATTTCTTGCAGCGCGACCGACGGTTTGGACCAATGACCTTTCATTTCTTAAGAATCCTTCTTTGTCTGCATCGATTATAGCTACAAGTGATACTTCTGGTAAATCCAATCCTTCACGAAGTAGGTTAACACCAATTAGTACATCGAATTCTCCTAGTCGCAATTGACGAAGTATTTCAACTCGATCTAACGTGTCAACTTCTGAGTGGATGTATTGACATGCTATACCTAATCGATTTAAATATTTTTGAAGCTCTTCAGCCATTCGTTTGGTAAGTGTCGTTACCAAAGTTCGTTCATCTTTGGCAATCCTCAAATGAATCTCTTCGATTAAATTATCAATTTGGTTTTTGCTAGGTCTTACTTCGATAATTGGATCTAATAAACCGGTCGGCCTAATTACTTGTTCAATAATTACTCCTTCTGATTTTTCTAGTTCATAATCTGCCGGTGTTGCCGAAACATATAATACTTGATTCAGCATCATTTCAAATTCTTCAAACTTTAAAGGTCTATTGACTAAGGCTGACGGTAATCTAAACCCATGCTCTACCAGATTTTCTTTTCTTGATCTATCACCTCCGTACATTCCTCTTATTTGAGGAATTGTCACATGACTTTCATCAATAATTGTAAGATAATTTTCTGGAAAATAGTCAAGTAAACAAAATGGTCTGGCACCAGGTTTTCTGCCGTCAAAATAACGTGAATAATTCTCAATTCCACTACAATAACCTAACTCTTTTATCATTTCAATATCCAGATTAGTACGCTCTTCAAGTCTTTTAGCTTCAATATCTCTAAAATCTTGTTTTAAGTATTCAGTCCTTCTAAGCAAATCTTTTTGCATATCAAAAATCGCAACATTAACCTTATTTGTAGATGTCATAAACAAGTTAGTGGGGCATATTCTAATATTATCATGTTTTTCTAAGAATTTAAACTCTTTACTAGTGTAACTTTCAATGCCAGCAATCTTATTTTCATCCAATTTAATTCTGAATATAATATCTGAGTAAGATGGATATACGTCAACATTATTTCCAATTGCTCTAAAAGTTCCTCTTTCTAGACTTTCAGTTGTTCTTGAATAAAATGCATTTACTAAGCTCTTAATCAAAATTTGCCTATCCATTTTTGAGTTTTGATTTAAAAAAATTATTCCATTGTAATAATCATCAGGATTACCCATACCGTAGATACAAGAAACGGAAGAAACAACAATTATGTCTTTTCTACCAGAAAGTAGTGAAGAAGTTGCTTTTAATCTGTATTTTTCTATCTCTTCATTTATTGACAAATCTTTCTCAATGTAAATGCCAGTAGATGGAATATATGCTTCTGGTTGATAATAATCATAATACGACACAAAATATTCTACACAATTGTTTGGAAAAAAAGATTTGAACTCGCTAAATAATTGAGCAGCAAGAGTTTTATTATGGCTAAGAACAAGTGTAGGTCTTCCAATTTCTTTAATCACATTGGCAACTGTGAATGTTTTTCCTGATCCAGTAACACCAAGTAAAGTTTGGTAAGGAAAATTATTGTTTAATCCAGAGACTAGTTCATTAATTGCTTTTGGCTGATCACCAGTTGGTTTAAAACTTGATTCTAATTTAAAATTCATAATACTATATTTTCCAAATTTCCCAACTTTCAAGTGCTTGATTAATAAGCATTTCATGACCATTTAAGGTATTCGCACATTTTTTTTGGCATTTTTTCAAAAATATTGTCTGAACTGGATTATAGATTAAATCAATAGCAGTATGTGTTTCATTAACTTTATCATAATTAATATCAGGAAATCTATCAATATTATGAACCATTCCAAGTGTAGTTGTGTTAATTATAATATCAAAGTCAATCAAGTTATTTTTTTTAAGAAATTCATAATCAAATTTACTTCTTCTACTAATAACTAAGTAGTCAAGATTTAATTTTCTTAAAACATACTGTATACTTTTTGATGCCCCTCCGTTTCCAAGCACTAAACATTTCTTATTATTTAATAATTGTTTTTTATATGCTTTCAAGAATCCTAAATAATCAGTATTGAAGCCAATCAAATCATTTCCATCAACTTTAATTGTATTTATTGCACCAATTTTTGAAGAAATATCATCAATTTTATTAAGATATTTTTTTATTGATAATTTGTATGGAGATGTTACATTTAAGCCTATAATATTTTTTTTCTTGATATAATTATGTAATTGATCAATTCTGTTGATTTCAAGATTTATATATTCAATATTTTTAATGTTTTCTTTTTTTATTTTTTCATTAAAAAATTTTATTGAGAAAGAACTTGATAAATTTTTACCAACAAGCGCGATTCTTCTCATTTTTAATCTGAAGAACGATTTTCAATTAATGAAACTAATAAAAATCCGATGACCATGAGAACTAATGTTGAAATAAAGTAAATACTCGCATCAAATGGAAATTTATAGTTGTATGCCAAAGTAATATCAAATAAAGATAAATCGATATTTCTATTAATAGCCAATTTATCTTTGAATGGCCATATAATATGTATTGAGCCAATCATAAATCCAGTTAAAATTGCAATGGTCTGATTTTTATATTTTTTCAATAAAAAAGCAATTGCGTGAGAAAAAATTAGAAGTCCAAGAACAGATCCAATTAAAAAAAGAGATAATATTTTTACATTTAAGTTTACTATGGATTCAACAAGTATAAGCTCATAATTACCCATCAAAATTAAAATAAATGAGCCGGAAAGACCAGGAAGTAACATACCAGAGGTTCCAATTGCACCACATAATAAAATGTATAAGGAATTAGTGTTTTCTGAGCCAGATGCTCCAACCGTAAGGTAGTATGCTATAATTATGCCAGCGAAAAGTGAAAAAAATGTAGATAATCCCCATTTTTTTATTCTTTTACCGACATAATATATTGATGCAACAATCAATCCAAAAAATAAGGCCCAAATATGACTAG
>JAKVAR010000109.1 GCA_022447585.1 Crocinitomicaceae bacterium
ACGCCTAATCAACAATCCTGGTTAAAATTTATCCTCGCTTTAGGTAATAGGTATCGCCGCTTTGACATTGAGGTAGAGGAAATGCCAGAGGTTATGGAGGCTGGGGAGTTTGATATTGAGATCGAGGAAATTGAGGGATAAATGCAGACAACACGCTGAAGTAGATCATTAATCAATCAGGTAAACCCGTGTTAAAATCGCTCTAGATTAACATGGTTATATCTTTTAATGACTTTTCAGAAAGAATTAGACATTTACTTGAGGGCTCGTTTTACATTAATTGTATTAGTTACTCTAGAAGAAGAACGCGCCTTACAAACCATCAAAGAAGTTTGCTCTCAAAGTAATCGCCCCTGCCTGACATGGGATGTGGCGGATGGCTTCCAATCCCTTACTAGCTCTCAAGCGTCGCTTCCTGCGGCTAGAGATGCTTTGACTGCCTTAGAACAGATAGAGAAAGCTGATACTGATGCCCTATTCGTCCTGAAAGATTTTCACGATTGCTGGGCCAATGCCCAATTTAGACGGAAACTCCGCAGTGTTGCCCAAAGACTCAAATTTACTAAAAAATCCCTCCTCGTTACTTCCCCAACCAGCAATATCCCTCCCGAATTAAAAGATGAAGCTGTTGTAGTAGAATTTCCTTTACCTAAAGAAGCTGAATTAGAGACTGTATTGGATCAACTCTCCCAAACCCCAGGAATCCAGGTTAACCTCACCAAACTGGGCAAGGAGAAACTCATCCAAGCAGCATTAGGTTTAACCACATCTCAGGCACAACGAGTCTTCGCAAAAGCCATTGTCAGTAATAGAAGACTAGATGAGCGCGATATTATCTTAGTAACCGAAGAAAAAAAACAAATCATTCGTGAAAGTCAAGCCTTAGAATTTTATGCCGTCAATGAAAACCTCAATGATGTTGGTGGTTTGGGAGTTTTAAAAGACTGGTTAAAATTGCGTGAAAGAGCCTTTACCCAAGAAGCAAAAGATTATGGTTTACCCGCTCCCAAAGGCATCGCCCTAATCGGTATTCCTGGGACTGGGAAAAGTCTTACTGCCAAGATGATTGGAGGTTTGTGGCGTTTACCCCTCTTAAAATTAGATATTGGGGCATTATTTGGGTCTTTAGTGGGAGAATCAGAAGAAAGAACCCGAAAAGCCCTAAAATTAGCTGAAACTGTTGCTCCCTGCATTCTCTGGATTGACGAAATGGAGAAAGCTTTTGCTGGAGGAGGACTAGATGGCGGCACGAGTACCAGAGTATTTGGGACGATTCTTACCTGGATGCAAGAAAAAACGGCTCCTTGCTTTGTGGTAGCTACTGCCAACAATATTAATCAATTACCGCCCGAATTACTAAGAAAAGGACGCTTTGATGAAATCTTCTTCTTAGATTTACCAACCATAGTTGAACGTGAAGAAATCTTCAACGTCCATCTGCATAAACGCCGCCGTGAATCCCTAGATTTCGAGATCCAAAAATTAGCACAATCTTCAGAAGGTTACGTTGGGGCGGAAATAGAGCAAGCTATTATTGATGCTATGTATTTAGGCTTCAATCAACAAAGGGAGTTTAATACCCAAGACATTTTATCAACCTTAAATCGCCAAGTCCCCTTGTCTGTGTCTCAAAAAGAAACCATCGGGGCATTAAGAAACTGGTTAAGGGAAGGAAGGGCCCAGTCAGCCTCTTTTGAGGAAATTAAGGAAGCAGAGAAAGAATTTGTGATTCTCGAACCTTTACCCTTGGAGCTTGATAATTGATAATTATGTAGGTTGTTCAACGTGAGTTCGACGAGAATTTGGTGTCCAAAAGTGTAATCGCTTTTCACGGTTCAGGTTATCGAACCTTTAACTCACATCTTGCACCTGATAAGACAAAGTTCCAAACCATGTTCATAAAACCAGGGATTTAGTAACTTTAACCTCCTGAGAAGAGAAAGGAGTAAAATGTGGGGAAGAAGTAAAACTAATGCTTGTTGAGCCGAGTCATACCAATCTAAATCATCAAAATTATTATTGTGTAAATAGGTCAAATATGCTAATATATAAGAAAGAAAAGAAAGAATTAACCAACGATAAACGCCTAGCAAAGTTTTTTGTCCGAAACGGTGGAGACTGAACTGATGTTTTGCGGTTTTGAAGAAACCTTCAATTTGCCACCGATATTTTCCCCATCGGATGATAGTTTGGCTCTCTCGTACCTGTGGTGATAAGTACGGCTTATTAAAACAAGCAAGCTAATAGTTTTTCTCTCATAGTATCGAAATCTTTAAATCCATAACTTTGACGAAGAATTAGTTTAATTTTGTTATTTAATCCTTCCATAACACCACTGGTTGTTCCACTAACAAAATAATGACAAATTTCTTGTATATATTTGTTGATAGTATTAGCCACTTGACCTAGCATAATACGAGCATAAATTAACCATTTTTTAAATCTTCTCAAGCCCATTTTTACCGTTTTACTGGTTTCATAGATTTCTCTAAACTCTTCTTTTAATTCATACGCTATTCCTAAGCAAGGAGACTGACAAAAAAGTTGAAGCAATTCGGTTTTTTCTTCTGGAGTTAAATCCTCACCGTTTTTGAGAAGTAAGCAGCGATTCTTTAATCCTTTGAATCCTAGTAAAAGACGGAGAGTATTCAAAGCTTTATTAACTAACTTCATAGCATGAAATCTATCAATTACTATCAAAGCATTAGGAAAAACTTCCTTGATTACTTTATGAAAACCTCCCCACATATCTACACTA
This sequence comes from Crocinitomicaceae bacterium, assembly GCA_022447585.1. Taxonomy (GTDB): domain Bacteria; phylum Bacteroidota; class Bacteroidia; order Flavobacteriales_D; family Crocinitomicaceae; genus UBA4466. The sequence continues at coordinate 2,759 of JAKVAR010000109.1, forward strand.
ACTTCTTTGACATTCTCTCGTATATCAATGGGTTGCGCCTTCAAAACCTCTATAATTTCTTCACTTTTATGAGAATCAATCACTTCTAATAAGGAGCTTTCATCAAGATCACTAACCACTGTCACAAATTTTCTTTTCCCTTTTTGTTTGCTAATTTCATCTAGGCTTACTCTTTCTGGCATTGACCAGTCTCTTTTTTTTTACGAGCTTGTCTTGAAAAAATATTTTGTACCTGTTCTGGACTCAATTGTTCAATTTTACTAACCTGTTCCACTGTCAGTTCTTTGACTTTTTCATAAATGTATTCTTCGTAGCGTTTCGTGTAATTTCTTCTGGGTTCAATCCATTCCAATGGTTCAGTTGGATATTTACCACAATGAGGACAAATGAATTGTCGACGAGGAACTTTTAGATAGACTCCTTGCCCCACAATTGATAAATCTCTCACTAAAATAGGACGAGTTTGATGTAAATTATCTGTATAAGTTTGCCAGTTAGGACACAGTATTCCTTCATTTAAAAAGTCTAGGCTTAAAAAAATTAATCCTTCTTGTTGCTGACAACTTAAAACTGTGACATTAGGAAGATTAAGGAGACTGTCGAGGTGAAAGTCCATTGGCTTTAGAGGGATAAAACGTAGCTACCGCTACATTTTACCCCATATACTTGGAAGAGCCTCTTTTAAACTCACATCTTGCACCAAGAAATGTTGATATAAGGAATGATGGCTAAAACTCTTATCTGATGGGGGTTAGCACTAATTCTCTTCTCAAGACAGAGAACGATAATCAAGAACTAACAAAAACTCAGTGAACTCTTTATTTTACACCCTCCGATGAACGGCTTTTTCTTCATTAGAATATCAATCTAACCAACTTTCAGGGTGAGCTTAAATAGATGAAGTTAATTGCTCAATTTTAGCTCTTCTAATTAAAGTGTCAGAACTCAGTACAAAGGCATCTGATTCTCAAAATTAATGAGAATTTTCTCAATAGTGGAATGAGATATTGAGGCTTAACGGCATTGTTAATGACAACAAAAAACGACTTGTAATCAGTTCTGACACTTTCATAAAACTTATTTATTTTGGCTGCGATCGCTTACCTCAAACTGACTTTGCGATCTACTGAGACTATCAACCGGCTCATATTGCCATTGAACAACCTTTCATTAACCCCGAATTTCCCTCAACCACTAAATTACTGCAAGTTTTGGGCGTTCTTAACCTCGTCGCTTACCGTCATGGTTGTCTTCCTATCATGATTTATCCCACCACCTGGAAAAGTAATCTTGATAATCCTAAAGCCGAAAGAGAAGATATTGCAGACATTCTTGAACAAATGTTCTACCTTAACCCCTTGAAATTAGATGCACAGGTAGATGCGATCTCTATTGCTTATGCTGCTTGGTGTGGTTTGGGACAACATTAATGATCTTTAGGTAATAATTGAAGTAAAAATTGAGGAAGGGAACGACGTAACCAAGCGGACCAAGTGGAAGAATATTTTTGGTACTGAATTCCACCAAGAATAATAAGGAAACCGACAACAGAAATGGCAATGGGAAACAATAATGAATCTTGAAAAACCCGATAAGAAAGATGCCCTAGATAAGTGATAATTCCCAAACCACCAAAGATAACAAAGACACGCCGTCGTAGGAGAACAGAAAGCAAGACCAAAAATAAGTTAATTAAAAAATAGACAAATCGCTCTAATTCGTCTCCCGAATTCATAAAGGTTAAACCGCCCCAAAAAGCCATTAAACCTGATAAATAGAGCCAAAAGGCAAAGTCTCCCTGACTGCGACGAATACGACCATCTATGAGAAAGGCAATGATAAGATTGGCAATACCAAACCAAAAAGAAACCAAACATCGTTGATTCCAAGTAAATTGTTCTTGACCAAAAATTAATGGAGTTAAATCCATTGACATATACCAAAGGCTGTAAGCAATGGGCAGGGTTAAAAAAGGAAAGCGAATCCATCGAAGTGCTAATAATCCAGCTAGAATCGTCCCAACTTCCATATAAAACCAACTGGCTTTGACCCAAACATGATAGTTAGTATATTTACCAGGATCTCCATAAGGCCAAATGCCTACCATTCTCTGAAAGCCATAAATAGCTAAAGGCACCAAACACACAGCAACCGAAACGAGCAAACCCCCTGGAATTTTTAACTCCCGTTTAAACCATAAATGTTGACCAATCATCACAAAGACGAATATATAAATACTTGCCAGGATAAAAATGCCCCCACCGCCCAAATTTTCCCAAGCGACAGTCAAGTAAAAACCCATTCCCAAAATAATAATCAGTGCGCCAAAATAGTAGGCAACATTGGCAAAATTAAATTGGGGAACATTGCGTTTTCTCTCAAGCCAAGCTTGCCAGAGTTGTTCAGCTGTTTCTGCTGAGAGTAAATTTTCTCTAACTGCCCACTCCAAATCCTCTCGTTCAATCTTCATGATGAGTGACTCCTTTAAAGTGCAGAATGCAGATTGTTGATAAGTTTTAACCTTATCTTATGATCCTTTTTTCAGTACAACCAACAATATTTGGTCACACTCAGACTCTCTAGTTATTTTCTTTGTTAAACAAGACAAAAAAATACAATCAAGCTAATATATTCTAAAAATAATCTCTCAATAAATACTTTTTAAATTTTAGAATAATTCACTATTTACAGGTTATACTCATGCTTCCCCCTATCCGTTTTCATAAATCAAAGTCTTCTCGTCAAAACAAGCCTTCTGCTTATTCTTCTAACAAATTTTGGATTAAGTTTAACGAGCATAAATTTAATATTGAAGGGTTAGGAGCTTGGTATCATCACTGGCGAGAACCTTATCATTTACTCTTAAATATTCCTTGGAAATATTTTATTATCTTGATGGCTGTCTTTTATTTTTTCCTCAATGGAAGCTTTGCATTAGCCTATTTTTTTGGGATAGATGGCATAGAAAATGCTGTTGAGGGTTCTTTTGGGGATGCCTTCTTTTTTAGTGTTCATACCTTTTCTACTATTGGGTACGGGAATATGTATCCGACCAGTCTTTATACCCATATTTTCGTTACCTTAGAAGCTTTTGTCAGTATTTTAGGCATTGCTTTGATCACGGGATTAGCGTTCGCTCGTTTTTCTCAATCTAATGCTAAGATTTTATTTTCTAATGTGGTGGTGGTTCTTCCTTATGATAATGTTCCTACTTTGATGCTTAGAGTCTCTAATCAACGCAAAAATTATATTCTTGAAGCCAAAATGCGTTTATATCTGATGTGGGATGAAGTTAGTAAAGAAGGTGATTTTTTTCGTCGCGTTTATGAATTGAAATTAGTTAGAGATCATAATCCTACTTTAGCGATGACTTGGACAGTTATGCATTCCATTGATGAAAATAGCCCTTTGTTTGGGGTCACTCTCGACACTTTAGAAAGAAAAAAAGCGATGCTTCTAACTTCTTTATCTGGTATTGATGAATCCATTGCCCAAACGATGTATGCTCGCTCTTTTTATGGTTTTCGAGATATTCTTTGGAATCATCAATTTCAAGATGTTATTTATCATACTCCTGATGGTTATCGTTACATCGATTTATCTTTTTTCCATCGTACTGAACCTCTTGAGACTGAAATCTCTGAATAAAATAATAAGCCAGATGACATAAAACCTCTGAACTTATTAAAATAATTATGAAGTCTAGGATTTTAAACTTTTAAGGTCTTAGCTTATCTTCTAATCTTAAGTTTTTAAATTTAGGTAAATTAAGATTAAATAGCCCGTAGCGAGGAAGTTCTGACTTTATGAATCATCATCACAAAAACGATAAAATAAATAACTATCCTTAAAAGAATGTTGATCTAACACATGATGAATAATTCCTCTTTCTACTAAAATTTGTCCTAATTCAATGGCTTCTTCTCTCGTATAATTATAATGTTCGATGAACCAATTGACAGCCTCTGAACCAATAAAACAAGCTGGATAAATATTGAGACGATAACGACGATCTTCAATATTAACACCATTAGCTGAACGCATTTGTTTAACTAACCCTTGAAGTTCACTATCACTCAATCTATCTTCTAACGGATATAATTCATCTTCGTTGAGAGAATTAGTCAAATATTGGTCAACATCTTGGTCAAATTTTGATAGGGAAGAATTGTTAAATTCAGAAGTGGATAATATGCTTTGAATCAACTGTTTTAAATGGGATGATTTGAGATTAAGATCCCGTTGCGGAAAAGGAATTTCAATACCATAATCACGAAGGTTTTTTTCAATGGCATAATTAAGTTCACTTTTAATGCGAAATTGATGTCTAGGTTCTAATAACCACACTCTCAACTCAAAGTTTAAAGAACTTTCTCCAAACTCCTGAAATAAAACTTTAGGACGAGGGGTGGCTAATATTTCTTTATGATCTCTAGCCGCTTTTAATAGAGCAACTCTAACCCGTTTAATATCCGAACCATAGGCAACTCCAATAGGGAGACGAATAGCTGAAGTTGAATCTTCATAAGACCAATTAATCACCTCACTTTCTAAAAAACGGGAATTCGGTACAATAATTGAAACACCATCCCAAGTTTTAATCTGGGTACTTCTCGCACCTACACTTTGTACTGTCCCCACTAACTCCCCTAATTTAATAAAATCTCCTACTTGAATCGGTCTTTCCAAAATAATAATTAAACCACTAATAAAATTATTGGCAATATTTTGTAATCCAAAACCAATCCCTACCCCTAACACACTCGCAATAATCGCTAAAGCACTGAGATCTAATCCCCAAAGTTGTAATAAGATGATCAATCCTAAAAATAATAAAATATATTGCGTTAATGTTCCTACTATCTCTTGAATATTACGATTCGCTCCTAAACGACTCAATAAATAGGATTTAATTAAGAAAACTAACCCTTTGACTAAAAACCATAAACTGACCGTTAAAGCTAATAGTAAAAGTAATTGAAGAGCAGAATAACTTTTTTGTCCTAAACTAAAAATTGGTTCCCCTAAAAACATTCTTACTTGATAAACCCGACTTCTCGCTTGAGGAAATAAAGAACAAATATACAGCAATCCACTTATCCATAAAAATAAAGGACTGACCAAGAGAAAAATACGCCATAATGATTTAATCAAGGCTTGACTAATATAAAAATTCCCAGCAGTTTCATTCCCATTTCTACTCTCTTTTGATTTCCCCCATATTCCTAAATAAATTAATCCACCATGAACAATAATTGCTCCTAAAATGATACCTAAACTTGATAAAATAGCGGGACGCACATATCCTGAACTTCGTTCAAATTGACCTCTTTCTAAAGCTTGAGTTAAGTAGTTTTTCCAAATAACAGCTTGTTCAAAAGTATTGATTCCTTCAATGACATCTACTTTTGTTACGCTTAATAAATGACGTTGTGTGGTTTGATTACGGATAACTGTTTGCTCGGAGTCTTGAACAATAATGATCTCTATAACCTGAGTTCGATATAAGATAATCGGCTATAATTTAGTCACTGAGGGAATTACAAGCATTTTCTATTATTTAATTCTTCTCAATTAGTGTTGATTAATGAAAATATAATGAATTAGAAACATAATCAAGATAAAATTGAAAGTGTGACTAATTCATTTTAGAGAGAACGGTGGCTATGAATCAGGAGAAGAATAGAAGTCCCAACTGGGGAGGTGCGAGAGAGAATGCTGGAAGAAGATCAATCTGGAACCAGAAAGAAACCTGTACAATCAGAATTCCTACAGTATTTGCTCCAAAATTACATGAAATCGCACAAAAATGGGATAAAGACCCCTCACTTGAATTTGAGATCAATTCAAAATCCCCCAAAGATGAATATGTTGCTAATTCAAGTGAACAGCAACTTGAAAATGAAACAAAATCAAGTCAATCAGGAATTGATTCTGTGACAAAAACAATCCACGATTTATCCCTAGCCATAGATTTAGCCAAACACATTTTAAGACATAAAAAATCAGCCAGAATATCTCTAGCTAAATTTATCTCTAAAATATATAATTTTTCTGTCAAAATAGAAGATTTACAATAATGGAAATAGAAACGTTATTTTGCCAACTAGATGATTTTTGTCAAGCTTTCGCTCCAATTTTTGAGTCTTATTTTCTCCCTAATAAGATTGTAAAAGGGAAAAAAGAATCCCGATTATGTTTAAGTGAAGTAGCTACAATAGTCATCTATTTTCATTCTTCAGGGTATCGAACTTTTAAAGATTATTACCTTAAACACATTTTCAAAAATTGTCAATCGGAATTTCCCAATTTAGTCAGTTATAATAGATTTGTTGAATTAATTCCATCAGCTTTAATGCCTCTTATACTGTATCTTAATACAAGAAAAGGAGAAGTGACAGGAATCAGTTTTATTGATTCGACAAGATTACCTATTTGTTCTAATAACAGAGCAACGAGAAATAAAGTTTTTGAAGGATTAGCTAACTGGGGAAAAAGCTCAATTGGTTGGTTTTTCGGCTTTAAGCTGCATCTAATCATTAATGATAAAGGTGAACTTTTATCTTTTCAAGTAACTCCAGGTAATGTAGATGATAGAGTCCCAGTAAAAGATTTAGTTCAGGAATTTTTTGGAAAACTATATGGTGATAAAGGTTACATTTCATCTCCTTTATTTGATGAGCTTTTTGAGAAAGGAATTAAGTTTATTACCCCTTTGAGAAAAAATATGAAAAATCGTTTGCTGCCCATGATTGATAAAATTATGTTGAGAAAACGCTCGTTAATTGAAACTGTTAATGACCAGTTGAAAAATATTTCCCAAATTTCTCATTCAAGACATAGAAGTGTTATTAACTTTATGGTTAATATAATTGCTGGTTTAATCGCTTATACTCATCAAGAGAAGAAGCCATCTCTTAATCTTAATAATGAGGAATATACTTGCCTTCCCAACACTTTTATTCCTTCTGAAAGCTTCCTATTTTGAAATAGTAACTTAATCAAATAGATTAATTTTAGCCAGTATTTTGTTATAGTAACTGGCTGGAATTGCTGTGTTTATTTTTCTTAAGATGCTATTTCTTTTTTTAGAAATTTGCGGTTTTTTCTTACGTCGAACTCAGGTCTATAGGTTCAGGTGAACGAACTTCTTGGGCTAAAGTTTTATTAATAATTTCGGCTCTTTGCTCTGTGCTAAAGTTAGGCAAAGAACCCACCTTAAATAAAACCCTACCATCTACAATGATAGGGGACTTTTGTAAAGTTTCTAATGGTGGATTTTGTGCTAAAATTACAAAAGAAAAGCCTATGATGAATAGAACTAAAAAACTTAAAATGCTAAATTTTGAAAAACAAGAAAAACAGAAAAATTTAAGTCTTTTAAGAATTAATACAGATGTCATAATTTTGTTTTTATAAAGGCAAAAATATTTTATAATAAAGATTGAGTCTATTATAGCTTTAAATAATTGATTCTATTGACGATTTTTACTACTTTAAAATAAATGTTTACTCATGTCTTCATCCAGAAATGTTGAATGTTAGAAAAAAGCCTGGAAAAAATCTGTTTAAAATGATAAAATAAGGAAAAAAATAGAAAAGCAAAATTAAGAATTTGATTTCACAAAGTTTCCCTAAAGTCATTAAAACTATCTTAAAATCTTTGCCTAGAAATGATTATCCTGTTCTCAGTACATTTTCATTTGTCTCCTGCTGGTTGGAGTACGTAATGGATAAAAGTGTAGTGAGTATGCAGGATTTATTTAAGAGATTAAATACTCAAGGAATAGATTTAAAAATATCTAACTTTTCTAAGGCAAGTAAAAGAAGAGATACTCAAGTCTTTCTTGACATTATTAATCAATTAAAAAGGAAACTTCGTCAACAGAAGGGAGCAAAAAAAGCTCGTTCTTATTTTCCTATTGATTCAACCATTATTAGCCTAACAAGTAAACTCTTATGGAGTCAAGGATATCATCAAGTCAAACTATTTTGTGGACTAGACAGTTGGACTTCAGAACCAGGAGGAATAGTTATTCATTTTGGGCAAGGACATGACTATAAATATGGACATCAAACAGTAGATGCAATCCCAGAAAATGGAGTAGGGATAATGGATAGCGGTGCGACCTCGGCGATTCGTAATCGCCTAGAGGAAGCGCACCAAGAGAGAGGGTTTGCCTCTTCTGAAAGAATCAGGAAATTAAAAGAACAACAAAACAAAGCATTTGTCTTAAGAATTAAAAATAATATTACTCTAGAAATACTAGAGAATGGTAATTCTAAAGTGGGAAAAGATGAGAGAGAAGTAGAAACTAGAGTCGTAGCATTTTGCGATGTAGAAGACAGAACAGAATTTAGATTGGCTACCAATTTACCCTTTGATGGAGAAGAAGGAGTAAGCAATGAGGAAATAGCAGAGATTTATGTACAAAGATGGCAGATAGAATTACTCTGGAAATTTTTAAAGATGCACTTAAAATTAGACAGACTAATGACGAAGAATGAGAATGGAATTAGAATTCAAATCTATAGTTGCTTAATTGCTTATTTAATTCTACAGTTAATAGAAATACCTAAAGAATTCGGAAAAAAGATATTAGATAAACTACGTTATCTTCAAGCTTATATGTGT
>JAKVAR010000011.1 GCA_022447585.1 Crocinitomicaceae bacterium
CATTGGATAATCCCAAAAGGAATATATCAGAAAAGCTGAAAACCCTATTATTAGGAGATTGAATATAAGTCTTTTTTTTTCCCACCAAAGGATTGTTTCTTTGAGGGAATATGAATTAGTTTTTTTGGTCGAATTAGACATAATATGAAGTTCAAGATGCTTTTGATCTTAGTATTGTCGAACTGGATCTAATTGATTATTTAATTCGGTCCATTTGAACATTGAAATAGTTGAATGGTATTGGTAGTCATCTGAGAAAAAAGTCACCTCACTATTTGTAGAATCCATGTGGACTAACATATGTTTAAAATTAGAACTAGGTAATAAAACGATTTTGAAATCATATTCCATTAGAAAGTACTTTTTATTTGCTTTTACGTCATTCTCAATTTTTGCAAATTTCTGTATGAGCAAAGGATTCGTGCTTGACTTTTTATTGAGGACTTCATAATGACTATTTTGACTTACTTGCATTACATGAACTTCCTCGATTTGTGCAGGATCAGGGTCAATAACCTCTTTTTGTTCCGTCTTTTTATATGTCTCCGTGTCCAGTTTTACGTTAACTTGATCTAATTCAGAAGAGCAGGCAAAAAGCATCAAAAATGATAAGAAAGCTATTTTACTCATCCTACCTAATAATATATTCGATTTGTACCTTTTTCCAATCATAAATGGTCTCCATTGCAAAGGTCATTTTATAATCACAAATACAATCGCATGGTCGCTTTTCTTTTGTATTCCAGAATTTTAGAGTTAATAAACCGTATTCAACTTTTGCTTCACCAGAAAATTCTAGACAACATTCTGCAATAAATTCAAAATCAACGCTTTCATACCCTGTGGATTCTCTATGCACAATATTATAAGGCTCGTAACGCTCATAAGTATTTTCGTAAAGGGAGGCCACGTGTGTGGGATCATCTTTACAAAGATCAGCAGTCCGAACTTCATACCAAGCGTGTTCTCCTCTACAAGCACTTAGAGAGAGAAGTGTAATGAATAAGAGTGAATAAAAGGTACGCAAGTTTTGGGATTGGTTCTTTAAAGTTATGGAATTCACACCCAATAACCATAAATCGAAATCATATTCTCATTTACTTCAACATCACCCAACGCTTCGAATTCTTTTTTAAGTTCTTCTGAGAATTTTACAAGTTCTATATCGATTCGTTGAATTTCCTTGAACTCTATAAAGCCATAATCTTCATAATTTTCCGATAAGAATTCGTGTTTTTCCAATTCAATGATCTCTTGGCTCCAAGAATTGGAAATAGTAACTTCTGTATCGGTGAGAAGCTTTATTCTAAACCTGCAGTTTAAGCCCTGAATCGTTTCAAAAATTGCCAGCCATTTTGAATTATTCAATAACCCAGTCAACTGCTGTTCTCTCAAGATATCTTTAGTTGATTGTAGACGGTAATCTCTTTCAATTACTTTTAGATTCTTCCTTTTTGAGCTATTCTTCATTAACGAATATTAGAAAAACTTTATTCATTTTACTTGCTCAGAATCCAATATTTCTGGATCCTCTTCAATTGATTGATCTCGCATCATTGATCGCTTCACCGAATTAAATATTGCGATAATCAATGCTGTAATACCCATTAAAATAAGAATTAATGGATAGTAGAAAACATAGTCTGCATTTAAGCCAATTATTAACCAAGTAATACCAATGATTAATAAGAGAAAACTCGCAACAAATCCATTTTTGATACCGACTCTATCAAGTCCAAAAACAAAATCAGAATTCATTTTATTCTTTCGTTCCTTATTTCGTTGTATTTGATTTGAAAACATTAACTCTTTATCCTTTTCAAAACTTTCACAAGTATCTATAAACTCCGCTCATTTATTTGTTAGTGCGCAAATTGTTCCCAATTCAGGATCATTCTTCTTTGTTCTTACAAACTTTACAAAATTGAAGTTGGTGATAGCGGTCAATCATAGGTTTTAGGTTGATTTCTATAAATTTAAGTTATTCTTGATTACCTTCTTCTATCATTCTATAATATAGGTAGGCTAAAATCGACAAGCTCATTATTCCAATAAAGTGGAATACTTGGGTAACGTCAGGATTAACACCTAGAAAACCTATACCAATTGCAACAGCAATAATTCCTACGAATACCTTTATCACTAATGTAATTTGTTGGATGGAACGACCAAAAGGAGTGAGTCTTATTAAACCACCAACCAATAATATGATTAAAGCCCAGATTGGAAAGGCATATATTAGAAACGTCAGAAAAAGGTAAATTGGCGGACCACTGTCGTGCGGAAAATATGATAGAAAAGTTAGGATAGTCCAGCCGATAATGGATAGAGGCGAAATAGTAAATGCTAGGCTAACTTTGTTCATCGATAAACTTTTAAGAGTTGAGCTAAGATTTCTATAACCTCAGTTTTTGAAACAATTTCTGGATCCTTTTTACTGATAAAAAAACGTGTTTTATTATTTAACCAATCTTTTGAAAAGAAGCTCTTCACTGCGCTGTATGAACTGCCTGGTAGATAAAGATTTAAAGTTCCATTTTTTAGTTTAAACTCTATTAATGCCTCATTTCGCACAACGATGCCTGATCTAGTTGATATTTTGATTTTATAGGTTTTAAACCTGACATATTGAATATCGTTCTTAAGAAGCACAAAGGTTCTAGAATTGTTACCATGGGTTCTTCCAACCAAACCATTTGGTCGCAGTTCAAAAGATAAATAATCTAAACTTTGAGATTTTGAATTGAATTGATCAACAAAATCTAATCCAGCTGTATGAATAAGTTTCATTGAGCCTATTCCGCCTAGTTTTAGTCGTTTTAACAAAGAATATTTTCCTCCGATAATCTTCTTGATTTTACTCTCTGTAGCATGCTTCAAAGGTTCTATGGAATCCGTTTGTTTTATGTCAAACATCTTACCATATTCATCAACATGATGCGGAAATTCCTCTTCAAAAAAAGGATAAGGAACTCCTTTTATTGAAATCTCAAATCCCTCATCATTCGAACCTGTAATTTGATTACCATTTCCTTTAATTTCTATATTTTCAGCTGAAATTATCCTGAGATTTTCTATTGTTCTGGTAATAACGAACTTTTGGTTTGAGTCTATTTCAGCTAGCTCAATTTCATTATTCAAACAATAGTTTTTTAGGTATTCATATGTGATTAAGTTATTATCGTTTATGATCTTGCCGAATACTACACCCATAGGAGCATCCGCTTTTTCAAGTCTGGTTTGACCGATGACTTTACCGTCAAGTATTATTTTATATGTCCTATAAACTAAATTCAGAATTTCATCCGTTTGAAAAGAATTAAGAATATCGTTTTTTATTAGCGTTTTGTTAGCCCCATTCTCTATTAAAAATCTTAAGACTTTAGTGTCTTTTTCATTGTAAGCGGTCACTATTGCCTCATTCAGTAAGACCCCTTTATTGTGGTTAATATTTAAACCATGTTTCAATGCGATTTCGAGTCCTTCAATTTGGTTATTGACTACACAATTAATAGTTGATTCCCATTGATCTTCAGAGAAATTCGCTCCAATATCTAAAAGATAGTTTGCTACATCAACTTTGGAGTAAGATATTGCACTATCCAAAGCAATGTCAATTTCTTTCTGGTTGTATTCAGAACCTAATAGCTCTTTTAATTCACTCAGTTTTCCTTCTCCAGAGAGGATTTCAATTTGAGTTTCTCTGCTATCTACCATGTTATGGGGTTAATCTTCCCTAAATATAACCAATCCCCCAAACTCCTAAAAAATCCTAAACCCCATCCCAAAAACCCCATTTTTGCGTTTCACTAAATAGGTAACAATTCAATGCGGATAAGTAATACCCAGCCTGCAAATTCCGCTTGTATTCTTTTATCAACTTTATAAGTTAGTTCAGGAACACACGCTTAGGTGAGTATTATAAAAAAATTAGCAGGCCAAACAGCTATTTACGGGCTCAGCTCAATTATTGGGCGTTTGCTTAATTATTTTTTAACACCGTTATATACGAGTACAACTTATGGCTATACAGAAGCGGATTATGGAATAATTTCGGAGTTCTATGCTTACGTCGCTTTCTTTATTGTTCTCCTGACCTTTGGCATGGAAACCACCTTTTTTCGATTCGTAAATAAACATGAGAACAAAGAAAAAGTCTTTAACCAAGCAGCTTCATTTGTTATTCTCCTAAGTGGAATTTTCTTTATTACAGTATTGGTGTTTTCAGGTAGTATAGCTGCTTGGATGGGCTATCCTAAGATGCAAAACTTCGTGACGTGGTTTGGGACTATTCTGGCAATAGATGCTGTTTCCTCATTATTCTTAGCTAAACTTCGTTTTCAAAACAAGGCTAAGAAATTTGCCTTGGTGCAACTCGCCTCTATTGGTGTAAACATAGTACTCAACGCTGTTTTAATTTTAGGATTTTATGACAACGCACAACCTGATCTTTCCTTAGGAATAGGTTTTGTATTCTTAGCAAACCTTGTTTCCTCATTGGTGAAGCCAATTCTTTTGTTCAAAGAAGTTTCGGTATACCGTTTTGTGTGGGACAAGGCCATGTCAAAGGCCATGTTTATTTTTGCTTTACCGTTGGCCATTGCTGGTTTTGCAGGCATCATTAACGAAACTTTAGACCGTATTTTAATCAAGCGACTATTAATGGGAGGAGGCTCAGAAACAGAACTTGAATTTGCACAAGCTCAAGTTGGAATTTACTCCGCCAATTATAAGCTATCGGTTCTGATTACACTGTTTATTCAGGCGTTTAGGTTTGCCGCAGAACCCTTCTTTTTTGAGCAAGAAAAGAATGAGGATAAAGATAAGGTCTACTCCAAAGTCATGACCTATTTCGTGATTGTGGTTACGCTAATGTTCTTAGTGATTTCACTTAATCTCGATATTTTTAAGTGGTTTATTCCGAATGAAGCTTTCCATGAAGGACTAACCGTAGTGCCCCTTTTACTCATGGCGAACGTGTGTCTGGGTATTTATTACAATCAATCTATTT
>JAKVAR010000110.1 GCA_022447585.1 Crocinitomicaceae bacterium
CTTTAATAGAAGATGAATGTTGAGCGAGTAACACTAAAGCTTCTCGTCCATTAGAAGCTTCGTAAAATTGATAATTACGTTGTTTCTTCTGTTTAAAAAGGTTAATTTTATAAATTTGTCGCCAAAGTTGCTCATCCTCAATAATTAAAACGCCACATTCATCATGTCGAGGAATTTTTTTGGGGGGAACAATATTTTTGGAATCAAGAGATAAATGAAGTCGCATTGAGACGAAAACCCTAACAATGATTAAAAATGAATCTGTAAAATATTAAGAAAATTAGCCCAGTCAACTTTCGTCTGTAAGCTCGGTTGTTAACCCTTGAAGGAGAAGTTTCTGGGCAAAAGCTGCTGGTGTTAACCCCTTTTCTTGGGCTAGTTTTCGTAAATTAGAAGAGGTTTGCTCACTTAGTTTGATGGTGTTAATCTGAGCTTCAGTAACAGCTTTTTCCACCAGGTGGCTGGCCAACCCTGCCAGGGTTTGACCTCGCTGTTGCGCCCAAATTTCAAGCTCTTCAATAATTTCGTCCGATAAAGTGATGCTGATTCGTTTACTCACGTTGTCTTAAAGTTTGTTGTCATACTAAGGTATAGCAAAAGTTAATAATTAGACAACCTCACCAAGATCCTGTCCTGTCCTTTGCTTAGAAATGGCAAGGTAGGAAGCCATGAACAGAACTAAAACGGGCTAGAGATTCCCCCTGTATTTTATAAAGTGATTTTAGACTCGATTTTGATACGAATGACCAAAATAAGATATGATTGATTTCTGTTGTCAATGGATAATTTCAGTAGAAGTCCTCACGTTGTAGCACCCCCCCACTGAATTAATAGTTGTTTTAATGAGTCAAATTTTTGTTTGTTTAGTCTTTGTTCTTATTTTTTTATGTCAGGACAAAATGAATGGAGCGTGTGAAAGACCAAAATCCCAGAGGGACTTACTTGAATCCCAAGAAAAATGTGTTTTGTCTGAAGCTCCCTTAATAAAAGAAGTAATGCTTGAAGGCAATAGTGAGTTCTTGACAGAAGAATTAAAACTAATAACTGCTCAATTTTTAGAGCAACCTGCTACTTTATCAAGTTTACAGCAAATTGCTCAAGCAATCTCTCAGTTTTATTGGAACAAAGGGTTTTTAACCTCTGATGCTTATCCTTCATCAGAACAAGATATTTCTCAAGGTGTTGTTGTCATAAAAATTATTGAAGGGGAATTAGAAACAATTGAGATTAGCAACTCATCAGGAGAAATCATAGAAAATAGCTTAATTAAAGATTTCTTACGTCATCGGGCAGGATTTCCTCTCAATGTTGATAATCTTCTTGAAGGACTAAAATTATTAAAAAGCCAGCATAATGTAACTAAAATTGAATCGGAACTAACTGATGGAACATTACCACAATTTTCTAATCTTAAACTCAATATTGAGCAAGGTAATCAATTTCAAATTCAAGTAAGGGGAGATAATTATGGTGCATTTAATTCCGGTCAAGAGCAGGGATATCTTCAGTTTACCGCTCAAGATTTATCAGGAAAAGGGGATAAATTAGCAGTAAATGGTATCCTTTCAGAAGGAAGTGAGCAAGCTCTGATAGACTATGAAATTCCTTTTTGTTTAATTGATTGTCTTTCTCTCCGATTTCACTATGAAATTGGGAATTCGGAGGTAATTCGTCAACCATTAGAACCTTTTGATATTAAAGGGGAGTATCAAAAAGCATTCTTGAAAATAAGACAACCAATAATAAAAAGTCCTCGAACAGATTTAGAAGTAGATTTAGAAATGGGATGGCAAAGAAGTGAAACTTTTGTCTTGGGAAGACGTTTTTCTTTTTCTCCTCAAACAACTGATGGTATCTATGATATTTATACGATGAGGATAGGAACAACCTGGGGAGAAAAATGGACAACAGGGGCTTTAATTAATCGAGGAGAAATAACCGTAGGAGCAGATTCTTTATCAGAGACTTCAGACCCTTTGGTTTTATTTCGACTACAATCAAACTGGATTGAAAAGTTAAATGATGACTTATTATTTTCTCTATTTGGGTCCGTACAATTAACCCCTTCTTCATTAGGTCAAAATTTTGGTGTTCTGCCTTCTGAACAATTTCCCATTGGAGGTTTTTCCACAGTACCAGGATATGATTTAAACTTACGTCGTGGAGATAATGGTGTTAACATAAAAGCGGATTTTAGACAGAAAGTGTTGTCAAGTTCTAGTTGGGGAACCATCACTTTGAATCCTTATGCAGCTTTTGGATACGTTTGGAATAAAAGAAATGAAGCTATTTTATTAGAACCCACAACTTTAGGGAGTGCTGGACTTAATCTACAATGGAAAATTAAGGGAATAGACATAAATTTAGGTAACTGCTCACCGCAACAAGAAAGCATTATTGAAAAGCACTACAAGCAACATCAATTGAGGAAGAAAAAGCGGATGTTGAAAATGGATTGGTGAAAAATGAGCAGTTGGGTGTATATTGGCTGTTATGACAGTAACGA
>JAKVAR010000111.1 GCA_022447585.1 Crocinitomicaceae bacterium
TTTAACTTTGATTGGAAGTTTTGAGGACTTTGGAGAAGGACTGACAGTTGATAAATTTGTAAACGTTAAATGAAAAAAAAAGGTGCTAACACTGTATATGAAATCATAGCTCCCTATCGGTCACTACGCTTCATATACTAAACGTTACCTGCAATTAAAAATAGAAATGAGATGAAATATGAGCAGTTGAATGACCGCGTGGATTATTGATACTGACAGATTGTTCAATAATGTATTCCCCACTTATTTCACATTCAACAACCATCTCGAATCTAACTTTGATTTCATTTATTTCATGAGTTTGCATTCGAAGAATTTCATTTTTAAACTCTTCTAGAGGTTTAAATTTAAATGGAGAATCTTTTGTTACATCAACCTCCTTGTCAACGTCTATAAAAGGAATGTTTCGTTCTTTATAAACTTTAAATTTCTTCAATTGTATTTTTTGGACACCTTCATTTACAAAACCAAAATCCAAATTTGAAGCCCATTTATCGAGTTGATTAAGCGGTACGCTCATTTTTCCTCTTTCGAATTGAAAATTCTCACGAATAAATGAAATTTTTGGAGGAAGAACAATTTCACTCGTTAAAGCCCCGGAATCCTTTTTATACTTCATTTGAATTGGCTGCTTAATTGATTCAGACAGGTCAGCTGCCTCTTCTGAAAATTCAAGATAAAATGAAAAAAGATATAGTTCAGGAACTGAAAATGAATTTTGCAAAACTTTAAAATATAAAGCTTTATCATCAACTTCGGATTTATCAATGAATTTTAAGGTTATCAGAGAGTCTTCGGCAATTGGTTGATATTCATCCAAATCATCAAATAAAGCTTGAGGAAAACCATCCAAATAATTTGTACCTCTAATGACCCTTTCCGTTAAAACAGTATTTAGTTCTTTCAAATCTCGAGAAAACTTTCCCTTGATTTCTTCAAGAGCTCTATATCTATCCACAACAGTATCACTAGAATATTCCCTCTTCTCAGATAAGGTGTCCATCA
The DNA here is from genome assembly GCA_022447585.1 of Crocinitomicaceae bacterium. Classification (GTDB taxonomy): domain Bacteria; phylum Bacteroidota; class Bacteroidia; order Flavobacteriales_D; family Crocinitomicaceae; genus UBA4466. The sequence continues at coordinate 1,006 of JAKVAR010000111.1, forward strand.
TTTGAGAATGATTCCTAATTAAATTGAAAAAGGTGTTCTCAAATTTTTGAATCTTCAAAGTCTCATTTTGAATTTCAAATTCTCTTCTGGTCTCGCGTAACTCCCGCCTTTGATATTTTAATTCCTTCTTCTGTAAGAAAATGGTTAGAATAATACCGCCTAATGCCAATCCGGAATATAATGCATTAATACTACCAAACATATCACCAAATGTCCCTCGCTCCTCATGCTTTGTAAATCCAAATTCTATTAATAACCAAGCTAATAGCCAGAAACCAACTATAAGAAATACTCCTATAATTACGGCTATTCTTAATTTACCATTTGGTTTTTGGAGATCCATTCCTGATAATTCTCTGAAAGAAACTTCTTTTCCTTTGATCAGAACAAAACATTCATCCTCCCTATTTAGTATTGTATCAAAACCGTATCCATTACAGATTTTTTGAATACTTCCACCTTCCTTCAATTTTCGAAACTCAGTTTTAACCGAAAACAAACCTTCCCCCCCTTTATTGTTCTGTTCATTCCATTCTTTAGAAAAACTCATAATCTTTTTTACTATTTAATGCAAAATACAAGAATAAATGAATAACTGCAGGTAACACAGTAGCTAAAAATCACGTCCGCGCTTCTTTGCCAGCGCACTTGCTCCCAGTGGCTTGTTCAGGGTTGTGGTTTGACCCACCTTCGCCTAAAAGCTTCGGTGTCTTCACACGGGCGGACGGTAGATAGTCCGGGGTTGGCCAGCACACTTCGCGCGCCAATTTGAAAAATTGGCTATTTTTAGCTAAACGTTAGGCATTATCAGTATGAGGGCGAACAAAAAGGAACGCAGAAGAGTTGAAATTCCTGAAAAAATGAACTATAGGTCATTTACTCTAAAAAGTAAATCTGACAACTCAGTTGTTGCCGTTGTGACCTTAGCTCATGCTCTCAAAACCTTTTCTGACCGGGACGTTTTTCCGTGGTACCTATTTATAAAATCCAAGACTGAATCACCTGATTTACTGGGTATATCTGACGATATAGAAAAGGAAAAGGTTCTGGATTACGCAATTAAATTGAATGATTTGTTCAATCCCAATGATTCAGCACCTCAAGCTTTACTTGTTGCTCTACAATACCAGATCGGAGAAAATTACATCCTTTTTCAGGTCCATAACTCAGACCATATAGACAATATTTTAAAAGAAGAAATCGCCGGTAATAAGTATAGTTTCAATTTTGAGTATAAAATGGAGTATGATCAAAACTGGGAATCAGTTTCGGATTTACTGAGTTAAAAACAATGCCTAACACAGTAGCTAAAAAACATGTCCGCGCTTCTTTGCCTGCGCACTTGCTCCCAGTGGCTTGTTCAGGGTTGTGGTTTAGCCCACCTTCGCCTAAAAGCTTCGGTGTTTTCACACGGGCGGACGGTAGAGAGTCCGGGGTTGGCCAGCACACTTCGCGCGCCAATTTGAAAAATTGGCTATTTTTAGCTAAACGTTAGGAAACCATTATGCGATACGCATCGTTTTTACCAATTTTTCTCTTTTTATATCTGCTTAGTTGTGAGAACTCGCGTGATGACAAAAACTATGACAATGCTCTGGATTCATTCGAAAAGGGAGAATTTGAGAAAACAATAGAATTTGCCGAGCAACTCAGTGATGCATTTTTTATTGTGAAAGAGAAGAACTTCTGTCGCTTTCTCATCTGAACTTGAACAATTATGAAAAGTGTCTTAAGCATTTAAAAAACATGGAAGCAAATTGCGAAATGTTCGTGAACCATTATAATAATTTAGGTTTTATATACATGAATCTAGACAGTATACAACAAGCTGAAAAGGCTTTCGAAAGCGCTTGTAGACTAGAGCCCGATAATGAATTGGCAAATTACAATTTAGGTGTGGTTAGTTTCGAACTAGGAAATTATTCTACCGCAGTTCATTGTTTATTAACTGCCATTAACCTATCCAAAACGCCAGACCTAGATCAATACATTTATTTAGTTGATTCATACAACGCCAAACATCAATATGATTCCTCGCGATACTACATAAATGAAGTTCTTGAAATAGTCGAAGGAAACAAAGATCAAATAGACGAGTACCTGTTGAAGAGAGCTTCCATTTATGCCGAATATGGTGATTACGAAAATTCCATTTCAGCAATCGACAGTGTAATCGCTAGAAAACCAAATATTGATATCACTGCAAGTGCTTACTTTGATCGTCATCTGTGTTATTATATGCTCGGCGACTCAGTTAAGGCCTGTGAGGACTACAACTATGTAATGGATCTCAAACCAGACTGTGGAGCAACCACACTCCTTAATTGTAGATAAAACGGTTCCTAACACAGTAGCTAAAAAACACGTCCGCGCTTCTTTGCCAGCACACTTGCTCCCATTGGCTTGTTCAGGGTTGTGGTTTGGCCCACCTCCGCCTAAAAGCTTCGGTGTTTTCACTCGGCGGACGGTAGAGAGTCCGGGTTGGCCAGCACACTTCGCGCGCCAATTTGAAAAATTGGCTATTTTTAGCTAAACGTTATGTGCCATGACGTTAGTAGCCTAAAGGTCAGACAATTACTTGCAAAGTCTGTGGTGTTTTTGGCAGCAACATCTCTACTTATCTGCAGCGGTTAAATTTTCTCGATATCGGAGAGGCTAGAATAGTTCCCCTGCAACGCGCTACGCACCTGAAATACTCTACCTCACAATTCCCAAAATTCAACCTTTTTCTAGTATCTCGCTCGGATCAGCTCATCTATTTATCGCAGTGGGTTGCAGTACCACGTCAATATTTCTTCGGCACTAAACTTGGTTTCCAG
>JAKVAR010000112.1 GCA_022447585.1 Crocinitomicaceae bacterium
GGTTGGCAATAGCTCAACTTTTTTGTCCTTTTTTATCTTCATGACAATTTGTTCTTCTTCTTGGATAACCTCTACTTCTTTACTATCTCCTAAGAGTTCTTTGGGAATTAATACCCCTTGTTCAGTTACTTTGAATTTCATAATTAATTTCCTCAACAATTTTCTGGGAAAACTTCACTTTAATTATAACAGTTTATTTTCAGAACAAAAATCATTTTGTAATATCCTTGTTTCTTATTTCATCCTAATATTCCTCGTTAACGAAATCCTAGACGATTTAAGAGAAAATTAACTTAATGGCTATACTCGCTTAATTGTTAAACCCGACCCCATAAACACCTCCGAACCTCCTCAATATCCCTCTAGAATAAAGGAAGAAAAATAAAACGAAAGTGGAGGGAGTCAGTTGTAAATTATCAATGAGACGTAAACAACCCCGTGTGTGTTTGAATGTTGAACCTGAGCAACTACCATCAGAATTTCAAAGGGTTAAAATTGAAGCTAATCTCACAGAAATTAAGAAAGCTTTGAAAGGTAAAAAACAACTTGATTGGGCATTTTTTAGTGATAATCAAGAATACAGTTTAATGATTAAGTAGTAACTAATTGGGGGGTCAAGTCGCTTCGCTCCAATTAAAAATGGTTCAATTAAAAATTAAAAATGATACCTCTTCTTGAAAGAAGAGGAACCTGAAATAAGGAATATTATTTTAAGTTTTTCGTTCTTCAGAACGAGGAACCTGTCTCCTTAATTATTAAATTAAAAATTATTTAGATCCTAATTTTTAATTTTTAATTAAAACTGGTCAATATCCCCCCTCGATAAAATTATGAATATCCTTGTTTATTATTTCATCCTAATACAGTAAATAGGTTCCCGCCGATAAGAGCGTATGCGAAAAACCTTGAGAGGACTTGATAAACCGGCTGAATTAGCTAAAGAATTGTTATCCCTTCTGTAGTGCATTTGCTCGATCTCTCTGAACTACCAGAAAGATGTGATGATGATCACGCCACTTTTATCTCATCCTCAACTTTAGCAACCTTAGACCGACGAACAACGCGATCGGCAATTAAATCAAATAAATCATGGAGATCATCACTAGAAAGATTTTCCACCAAAACCTCTAAATTAGGGCGTAAATGTCTGCCCTCTAAAAGAGAATAAAAGTATTCCCTAGCCTCAACCGGAATTGCTATTAGTAGCTTTTGCAAAGTATCTGTATAAACCCGTTTACCGTTGCGAAAATTAGAAATCATAGAAGGTGTTAAGCCTGTTTGCCGTGATAGCCAAGCCCCACTAATTCCGTATTTTCGTAAAGTTTTGTCAAAAGCATTGCTGATATCCATGATTTGTTACCTTAATACGTTATATTCGGATACACAATTGTGTAATTGCATAACGACAAACAAATTAAAACCTGATTAATTATGACACAACAGCAACCAATGACAACCCCTAATATCTCTGAATTTCCAGATTACCCCTTACCCGATACCGCATGGGATTATGCCGAAGCTTGGGAAAGCTGCCAGAAAGTCAAAGCGAATTTAGAGATTTTACTTGCTGAAATGTCCAATTATGAAGAGGCAAGCCCCGAAAAGGATAGAGAGAGCCGCCATCAATTAACCATCATTTGGGGAAATGTTGCCGCCGCTCAAAATTGTTTACGAACCAAACTTTAAGCCCTTAAATATAAAGCTCCCAAACCTTCAACCGAGGGAATGGGGCAAATTCTTACTATGCCAACCATGATGACACAAATCAAAGAAAAATTCTATCCCTTTACGCCTTCTTATAGCCAAATACTGAGAAAAGCTAAATTAACCGCCGCAGAATGGCGAATTTGGGCTTACTTAATTGAAATTGACCCTTGGGGGGATAAATACCACGATGTTGAAGCTTTCACTGTGATGAGTCAGTGTTATTGCTCAAAGGCGACTTTTTATCGAGCGATCGCCAAATTTCAAGAATTAAGCTTATTTGATTTTCAGGACAAAGGTCTCAGTTTCAAAAATGAGATTGGGACTGAAAAGTTAAGAAAAGGTTATCTCAAAAATGAGACAACCAGTCTCAAAAATGCGAAAATCAATCGCCGAAAAGCGCATCAGCAGCAGATCCTAGCCTCTCTCAGACTCTTCAGACTAATCAGACCCCCCAGACCATCCAGATGGGGGTGGGGGTCGAAAATTCTGGATCTGGATCGGATCTGGATTTGGCCAACAAAGAAATCTGTGCCTCTGAGCAAACTTACTCACAACAAGAAGAGGTCAAGGAAGAAAAATTAGTTGACAAGAAAGATTCTGGTAAAGATCAATCTTCCGCCGATGTAGTACAAGTCACTACAGAGCGAGTGACAAAATCATCTACCAGTACGCAATTACCAGTGGCTAGTGAACAGTTACCAGTTACCAGTGAACAATCATCAGTTACCCAGTCTTCCGATATTCCTCAAGATTTAATCGGCAAATTGAAAGATTTAGGGATCTCATTAGATGGGGAAGTAAGACGAACGATCGCAGATCATGACATCTCGCAAGCTTACGGAGCAGTGAGGCACGTTGAGAATACTTGGGAGACCATCAATAATCCCCGTGGCGTGTTCTTACATCAGATTCCTTTACAACGAATCCAAAAGGGTCCTAAACCTATCTCAGAGGACTTTCTAGAGTGGTATCAGTGGGCGATCGCAGATGGATTGGTGATTGATTGTCCAGCTAAATATTTACCCACTAATTACAGGGGAGAACCCAAAGTTAAGTTAGCGATTGATCCAGCTTGGTTAGAAGATTGGCAAAAAGTACGGGATAACCCCGATGATTACAGACAGAAACTAGATTCAAGCGTCAAAAAGGAACTATGGGCAAAGATGCGCAGTATGTTTAAACGGCCACCCCAAGCAGAACCAGAACCTACTCTCAATGACCAACTTAGTGACCCCATCTTAGCTGACGAACTTTACCCACAAATTAAACACACTCATGATGTCGAATTTACCGAAGAAGGTCGACCCTATCAAGCAACACCCATTGTTGACATTGAATACGACGAAAATGGTGTTCCTGTAGAGGAGGAGGTGAAGTGATGAAGTCATTCGTTAGAAGTCTGAAGTCAGAAGCTAAGACAGCCATAACCGACCCTTGGCATCATTCTCAATCTTGGGCAGCACACTATCATAAATGGCAGTTTAAGTATGATTCTTTCAATGCAAATTACATCATTGAGAATGGCGATCGCTCTATCATTTTGTCAGTTCCTATCCGAGAAACAAACCATCATCCCAGTCCCCAAGCTTGGCTTGACCATTGGGCAAAAACCAAGGGTAAACGACAGTTAGAGCAGGGGACAAAAGAATCACTTCAACCGAGTTTATTAGACTTTAAACCTCAAAGCTCGAACTGTATTCCACCAAAAAACCCCAAAGGGATTAGTTTTGGTCAAACGTTAGACCAACTTTATCAAGGTAAAACTTGTACAAGAAGAGTGTGGAGCGATCGCACTGCTAAAACCTTCATCAACTATTACGAACAAGGGGTAAAAGTACCGGCTTACAACAAAGACCTCAGATACGGTGGAGAAATTATCGGTTGGTTAACCTTAACCGAAAAACCCCATCAGCAACCATTGGTGGAAATGACCCAAGCTGACTTAGCAGCCGAAGGTTTTCCTGATTACACCTTTGACCAATTCATTAATGAGTTCTTTGATGGCAAAAATCAAACAGTTTGGGTGATTTGCTTTGAATTTACCCCAAATGAAAATCAAGAAAGTTCTGTCCCCGTTGAAGTGGTGGAAACCAATGACAACCAAGCACTGAGTGATACGGATGAATTAACTTATGAGGAAGAACGCGATCGCTTACACTTAGAACGTAAGGTTGAACGGGCATTTTATGAAGCTGGAAAAGCGTTACAGGAGTTAAGGGACAGACGACTTTATCGTAGCACTCATGCTAATTTTGAGGGTTACTGCCTAGAAAGATTCGGTTTTAAACGGAGACATCCTTATAGATTAATTGACGCTGCTCAAGTTTTTGATAATCTGATAGAAATGTGTCCGAACTGGACACAAAATGAAAATGTGTCCGAAGTTGAAAGTCATGAGGCGAGTGAGGACTTACAAATGTGTCCGAACTGGACACATATACTTCCCACAACAGAGTATCAGATTCGACCAATGACTTGCCTGGATCGTGAAAAGCAAGTAGAAGCCTGGACACAAGCGGTTGAACTTGCCGGCGGTAAGGTTCCTAGTCATCGCATTGTCAAAAGTATTGTGGATCAAATCAGAGAACGTACTCCAGTCCCTAACCCCTGGCGCAAAGGTGAAGTCGCTATGATTATGGTTAAGGATAATCCTGATTTACGAGGTAAAGGGGGGTGTTGGTGCGTTATCAGCGAAGTACATAACTTTTCTTGTACGGTACGGTTATGGGACGGCAATTATCAAGTGAAACCTGAAAATCTCAAGGAATTACCTTACTCTAATGACCAGCAGGAGGAGGTGCGGAAATTGTGCGATCGCCTGACTAAAATCTATGACCCTGAGATGGAGAACACTGCTAAGGCCGTATTGGGTAGTTTAGGGAGAATTAATAGACCTTGGTTGACTGAGTTTGAGGAGAGGGTTTTAACGTTTCTTGAAGAAAGTTAATGTTAATCTTCCTTCGCCTTGAAAGCTAAACAGATTTTTGACACAGAAAATTGTAGATTTTAGATTGCCCCGTATGACAGCCTCGCTAGTTTTTGCCCAATGGCACTGAGGTCGCTTGGTAGTTTAAGGGGGGCGCGGAAACACTTGAGGCCGTAATGAACGCAACCTAGCGAAATCGTTTCTGTGATCATAAAAAAATAGCATAATATTAGGCTAAATTTATGCCGCAGCCAATGTATTAGCCGAGGATAATGGCGACTACTTCAATAGCTAAAAATCCCTTCAAATAAAGCTTAAAGCTAATTTGCCTGGGAGGAACTTCAGGTCAATGGCGCTCCTCGAATTCTTGGATGAATATTGAGTTTTGTTAAAAGCCTCCGCTCTGCTGTTGACAATATATTGTACAAGAGTTATGGTAATACATAGTTAAATCTAATGAGGAAATGCTATGAGCAAACAAAGTGGCAACGGGAATGAGAAATCTACTAATCCCAATAATAACAATAGTGGTAGCGCTCCCAACAAAACTCCCAACAAACCTAGCGTAGTAGCTTCTGCCGCAGCTGGGGCGGCTGCTGGCGCAGTGATTGGTGGTGCATTAGGAGGTCCTGTGGGAGCATTAATCGGTGGAAAAATCGGAGCCGCTAAGGGAGCTGTGGCTGGTGCTGGTGCTGTTGCTGTTCCCGGTGCAGTTTCAAAATTGAAAGCCGATGGGCATAAAAAAGCTGCCAATACTTTAGCTACTGCTTCAACTGTTGCTAGCGCTAGTCTTGGAGTGTATAAAGCCGCATCTTCTTCAAAAAAAGACGAAAAAAGCAGCAAACAACAAAATAAACAAAAAAAAGCATAGTTGCAAAATTTTATTGCTGAAGTAAAGAGCATCAGGATGGAAATCATCTATCCTGATGCCTTTTGTTTTGACAACATTAAGACTACTTCAGTTATGCTAGTTAGCATAAATTTGGTTGTACTTAAGGTAAAATAGGAAATAGAGAAAAAAAAGAAATGTAGATTTATGAATTTAGAAGAAGCTTTAAAATATATAGAAGAGGCTGTTCTTGAAAAAACAGGGCAAACCCTCTCAAATGCTCAAAAAGAGCTTATTCAGGGGATTTGGCAAGGTATGACGTATCGGGATATAGCCAATGCTTCGTCAGATTTTAGTGAAAACTACCTGATGCGAGATATCGGTCCAAATTTTTTCAGGCTTCTTTCTGTAGTGTTTGGAGAAAATGTCAGTAAAACAAACCTCAAGGCACTAATAGAGCGACGACGATTGAGATCGCAGGCGGAGGAAGTTCCACGGACTAAAGAGTCTTATTCCCCGTCTCTTGAATTGAATGGTTCAACTAAAAAACTGTCTCTACATGAACTAGAAGCTTTTTTAAATAGTCTCAGGGAGAGACAGGAACGTTTGGAGAGGGTGGAGAGAATAGGAGGACCGGAATTATCCTCAGAGCAATTAAAACTAAACTGTGCCAGAAACTTGTGGAAAATTGCTCCTGGTAGTCCTGAGGCGATCGCTACAGCCCTGGAGCTACTAGGTAGCCAGGATAAAAATATTAGGATTCAGGCAGCTTCATTTTTAGAACAAATAGGAGAAAGAAAGGGCTTGCTGGTGATAGAAAAGTGTATTGAGTCCTCTCATGACCCCCAGATTTTAATACAATCAGCAAAAGAATTAGGGACAATTGGTTCAGGGAATCCTAAAGCCGTCAAATTATTGATGGATTTGTATAGTAAATATTCGGACCAAAAAATTAAGTTTCAAGTAATTGAAAGTCTGGGTCAAATTGCTTTAGGAAATCCTGACGCTGTTGAGTTTTTAAAAGAGCAACTGGACTTGCTGCATCCAGAAGAACAAAAGTCCCAGCCAGAGTCAATTGAAGATAATGAAATATCCTCAATGAATCAAACAATCTCTACTAAAGATGGTGAAGATGTTTTTGAAGAAGGAAAAAAGGTTGGTAAAGTTTCTCCTTTGGGTGTTTCCCAGATAAAACCGTTTAAATTATCCATACTTTTCCATAAAGGAGTGCCACAAGATTCAGATTGGGAATTGAACTATTTATCTCAAGGGTTGCCACAGAATTCCGCTTCGGATGAGTATGAAGATCAAGAAAATAAATATGCTATTCTAAGTGGTAACGATACTGATTCTCCCAAGTTTAATCGTGCTAGTGTTAGTAAAATAATTAACTTAGGGGATATTAAAGTTAAGCTGTGTATTGAGTTAGAAGAAAAGCAACCAGAAAATCTAAAAATTGATTTCATAGTCATGGTAATAGGGAATAAATATCTGCCTCCAGATTTTTCAGCTAGTCTATTCGATAGTGATGGAAATAAACGCCAAGAGGAAAAATCTTCAGAGGAAACAACACAATTATCTTCCTTAAAAATTAAGGGTCAAAGAAATGAATGCTTTAGTCTTAAATTAATTTATAATGAAGCAATTGCTACCGAATCTTTTGTTATTTAATTGAGGTTAATTTATGGTACTGCAATTAATTATTAGTCTTACTAATGGTGATTTTGATAGTAATAATAGGTTTGTAGCTAGACTTGAAATTAAAGAGTTAAGTCCAGATAGTTCTCTTTTTGTGTTAGAAAATGTGCAATTACCTCCTTGTCAGAAGGTGAAATCGAGTCTGAATAAATTTAGGAGCTTATTTGACGGTCATTTAAAACTAAATCAATCGAAAGAAGGGAGGGGAAGTAAAGAAAAATCAAAGCCAGATTTAAGTTCTAAAATTCTAATCGAAACTAGACCAAAAGATGATGAATTATCTCCCAAATTAATAAATGGGTTGAAACAAAGCAATGAGTTGAAACAAAGCAAGGAAGATTTTGAAAAAAACTTAAATGACTGGCTTAATAATTGTCCAGATGGCACTTGGCAAAATCTTCTCAACCAGATGAGAACTCATTTGAATCGCTCAGATCAGATTAGGGTATATATTAACACTAATGATGAAACTCTACGCAAAATTCCTTGGTCAGCATGGACTTTTTTTGATGACTACAATGCAGAAATAGCTTTAAGTCCCAGTAGTTATCAAGCAGCCACTCGCCCTCAGACTAAATCGAGCAAAGTAAGAATTTTGGTGGTCTTGGGGGCGGATAATATTAATGGTCAAAATAGAGTCAATATTAATTTTGGCGAAACTCAGTTAATTGATTGTGACAACAAGACATTGACAGAGGTTTTAACTGAAAGGGGTGGAGAGATTAAAATTCTTAAGCAGCCTACTGAGGAGGAATTTCGTCAATATCTTCAGGACAAGAAAGGATGGGATATATTCTGCTTTTTTGGACATAGTTACTTGGAAGATAATCTCGATGAAGGGGCGATCGTTCTTAATGATCAACAAAAAGTCAAAATTAGGTATTTAACTAATGCTTTGCAAGATGCTTATAAAAATGGCTTGAAAATAGCTTTCTTTAATTGCTGTGAGAGTTTAGTGTTGGCCAATACCTTGGCATCATCAGGCTTGAATATTCCTCAAGTAATTGTTACACGGCAGTTAGTCCCTGCTATAGTTGGGCAACAATTTTTGGAGGATTTTTTCAAAGAATTTTCTGCTAATAATTCTCCTTACTCTGCTGTAAGACAAGCAAGACGTAATTTACAACGATTTGAGGAACGCTATCCGGGGATACAATGGATTCTTTTAATTTGTCAAAATCCTGCCGAACCTGTCACCAGTTGGAATGAGTTACGCCGAATTGGTGATATTGATTGGGAAGATGTTTGTCGCAAGGTTTTCACACAACAGCAAGAAAATAATCGTCTGAGAAAAAAAATTACTGAAGGGGGATATGAACTTAATGTATATGTTGCCCTCGGATTGCTCGAACGGAAACAACAGCCACGTCGTCGTGGAGAAACACAGGAAGAACAACAACGTCTTAATGGACAAACAATGGATAATCCATATCAAGTTGAGCCTGAAGTTGTGACGAAGGAATATGAGCATGATGAGTTTCTTGAGCAGGTGATTGGGGATAATCAAGATAAAAATATTGCCATTGCAGGAGAACCCGGTGCGGGTAAAACCACTCTCTTAGACAAAATAGCTTCTTGGATACTAGCAAAAAATAAAGGTTTACCAATCTGTATTCCTTTAGGTGATTTACGAGGTAAAGATTTAAAGAAATATATTCTCGAAGATTGGCTAAACCAAGCTTTACCTTTTATTGATGAAAATGTTCATAAAGTAACCCCAGAAATGGTAGTCTCATTGATTAAACGTTTTCGAGAAGGGGGAATGTGGTTACTGTTGGATGGTTTGGATGAGATGGCAGTGCAGGGACAATTAATTGATATTCAACAATATTTATCATGTGAGTGGTTTGAAAAAGCACGGGTGGTGTTAACCTCTCGTCTTAATGTCTGGGATGCAAAGATAAATAATCCTTTAGATAAATTTCAGACTTATCGTACTTTAGAGTTTTCTGTTGAACAAATAGACGAGTTTATTGAGGCATGGTTTAAGGTGGCGGCTTCCTCCCAAAATGAACCCCAACTTACTGAAAAAGCCAAAACACTTCAAGATGAGTTGAAACAAGGGGAATATCGAGGTACTCAAGAGTTGGTGAAAAATCCTTTGCGACTCTCGCTATTATGTCAAACTTGGATGTTAAAATCAAATAGCGCAAAATTACCAGATACTAAAGCTGGACTTTATGAAGGGTTCATCGATTATATTTCTAATGAGTGGAAACAACCTAAAAATTTAGAAGATTTAATAGATGCAGAGAAAATAAAATTAATCAATGAGTTGAATATAGCTTTGGGTGAATTAGCTAAGTCAGGAATTGATAGTAAATATAGATTTCGTTTACCACAAAATCTGTGTATAGACATTGACGTGGTAGAAAATGAAAGTAGCATAGCCAAGAGGAAGAATATATCGCTATTTCAGTTAGCTTGTGATTTAGGTTGGTTGAATATAGTAAATAGGGATGAAAGGGATAATAAGCCTGTTTATGCTTTCTTCCATCCCACTTTTCAAGAGTATTTTGCAGCTAGGGCTATTTCTGATTGGGGTTATTTTCTACCTCGTGAACATATAAATAAGCCTATAGAGGAGAAAAAGTATCGTATTTTTGAGCCTGAGTGGAAGGAGGTGTATTTATTCTGGATGGGACGACAAGATAAGGAGGGATTGGATCAGCAAAAGGAGGAGTTAATTGATAAGTTGATTAATTTTGATTCTGGTTGTTGAGTAGTGATATGTATTGAATTTTATCTTTCGAGCGTCAATTTAAACTAATTTAGACTTAATTGCTATGAGTTATCATTATACGAATATGTATGAACGTCGAGCTTTTTTATTAGCGGCAGAAGGAATAGGACAATATAAGGCTTACTCTAAAGCAGAAGCGGTTGTTGAAAAATTAGTTGAGTATAGTTTTGGTTATTATGATGGGGAAAGGAAAACATGGATAACATATATTGAATCATTTAAAAATAAAGCGAGAGAAACATTACTTTTTACTGATAGTGTTAAAGTGATTAAGCCTTTAATTGATGTAATTAAAACTACTAAAAATGAAGATACTAAAAAATATGCAGCAGAATCTTTAAGGATAATAGGAAAAGGTAATCTTGATGCCTTCCAAGGTTTAATCGATGTATTTAAAACTACTGATGATAACAAGACTAAAAAGTATGTAGCAGAAACTTTAGAGATAATAGGAAAAGGGGTAGTGTATCATAAGTAGTGAAAGTTTAATTTTTGCCCGAGTTCTTATTAAAATAAGGTAAAAGAGTGCAAAGAGTTTCTAAATATGGGATAATTATCTATAGTTTAAAAAAATTTTTTAATAACTTAGCAAAAAAATTAATAATGGATAAAGACTCTCCCTTAGCTTCTCGTCCCCCTTGTCCTTCTTGCGGTTCAAATAAAATCTTAAAAAACGGAAGTACGCATCACAAAAAACAGAAGTTCTTATGTAAAGAGTGTGGTCGCCAATTCATTGAAAAACCACAGAAAAAACAAATAACATTAGAAGAAAAGAAACGAGTCAAAAAACTACTACTAGAAAGAATTTCTCTAAGAGGAATTACTCGGTCTTTAGAAATATCAATGACTTGGTTACAAAAATTTATTAATAGTTTATATCGCTCTGTACCTATTGAATTGAAGGTTAGAGAGACATCGGACTTTGAAATTGATATTGAATGTGATGAATTATGGTCTTATGTAAACTCCAAAGAAAATCCTGTATACATTTGGTTGGCGATCGCTAGATCAAGTCGTCAAATTGTGGGATTTCATCTAGGCGATCGAAGCAGACAGAGTGCCGAAGAATTTTGGAAGACCTTACCGAAAAATTATCAGGATAATGGAAAATTTTATACGGATTTGTGGGAATCTTATTGTGATGTATTACCCCGCGATCGCCACTATCCTAGTACAAAGAAAAGCGGGGAAACAACAAGGATTGAAAGATTAAATAATACCTTGAGGCATCGCTGCTCTCGTCTAGTTAGAAAAAACCTAGCTTTTTCTAAAAACTTTTTCAATCATGAAGGAGCAATTTTATATTTTATTCACCATTATAATAAGGAAATACTATCAACTTAGATTAATTTTCACTACTTAAATTACACTACCAGTATTTCCACCCCAAGACAATTTAGCTGAGATTATTCAGAATTGGTTAAGAGAAATTTATTAGAAAAAATATGATTCACTATATTAACTATTATTGAATTTTATCCGTTTGCCAAAAAGAGATCGCCAACAAAGAAGATGTAAAAGTTTGTAAAAAAATGAAACCAGTTAGTTCTCACGATTTTTACGGTTATCAAGCCTATTTTCTAGCCGCAGAAGGTATTGGTGAATTTAAAGAATGCTCTCAAGCTGATAAAATTGTAGCCCAAATAGTAAAGTGGGCGTTTGGTAGTACAGTAAAGGTAAATAAAGAAGATCAGTGGTGGGGATATTTTGAGCCGATTCAAGAGGGTGCCAGAAAAGCACTATTATATACAGACAATAAAAGAGCGACTGCTGAGGTAGTTAAGTTGCTAAATGAAACTAAAAAGGAACACACTGCTTATGTCCATGATGCAATTAATTATTTATCGAAAATAACTGATAAAAATAATCCCCAACTTATTCCCACTTTATTTAAAGTAATTCAGAACTATAAGAAGGAAAATTTACAAGATGATGAAAGAGTTGATGACGAACAATTACGCTTTGATGTAGCAAACCTTTTGGGAAAAATTTGCCAAAATGATGATATAGATTCTATCACTGCACTACTAGAAATAGCCCGTACTTTTGAAAACCCTCATCTTTTCTTCTGGTTACTTCAAACTTTATCTGAGAGAGTTAAAGGAAACCAGCAAGTTATTGATGCAATATTTGAATTTATTAATAACTCTCACAATAAAGATGTCATTTGGGAAACAGCAGAATGGTTTTGTCAAATGGATAATAGCAACCTTAATAAAATTACTGCCATTTTGAATTTAATTCAGAACAAAAATAGCTCTTTTAATAGAGATATTGTCGGTAAAATATTTCAAAATATATTAGGTACAAATATTGAGATTGATTCGGCATTAATAACAGCTTTGACTGAATTCATTAATGTTAATTGTCACACAATTTGGCTTAATATTACTGAGCGAGAACAAGAAGAATTATATATTGAATCTTCGTGTGCAGGTATTTTTAGAGGGATTGCAATCTTAGAGGAAATAGGTAAAAAGCATTCTTTAGGTATTACTGCTTTAACAGAATTAATGCTTAACTCTCCTAATGAATTGGCTCGTTTTCTGGCAGCAAAAAGCTTAATAGAATTAAGCCAAATTTGTCCTAATTTTATTAATATTGAAGACATTATAACAAGTTTTATCGAGTTAATAAAAACTTCTAATAATAAATATATTCTTATTCACGCAACATCTGAAATCGGTATAGTTGGAAAAGGTCATAGCGAAGCTATTAAAACACTAAAAAAATTACTAGAAAATAAGCTTAATCAAGAAATAAATCAGCCTAATTTCGTCAGCTTAGAAAGGGATAATATGATCCCAGGAATTTCAAGTCAGGATTGGTTTTCTTTCAAGTTAGTTTCTTTTGACTACGATATTGGAGATTGTTTATTTGAAATTCCTCCATTTTCCTATTTGGTGCAAGCGGCATCAAGTTTGGGGAAGATTGAGCTATCTAACCGAACTTCTATAAATGCTCTTGTCAAGATAATTCAAATATCCCAGGATAAAAAGGAGTTGAAAGAGGCAACAGACTCCATAGTAAAAATATTATTAGATAAAGATGCTTCGATCCCCCTTACTACTCTAATAAACTTAACGTCCGATTCTCAGGATGAAATGACTCGTATGTTAGTAACATATTGCTTAGGAAAAATATCGGAAAAAATTAGCAAATATCGACCCAAAATAATTACCGCTTTAGAGGATTTAATTAATAGTTCTGAAAATGAATATACTCTTTGGGTAGCAGCAGAAAGTCTATGGAGATTTGATAAGGATAATGTCCAAGTTATGAATATACTTTTGAAATTAATCCCTAAAGTACATTTAGTGGAAGAAAATGCTCACAATTGGTTAATAGAAGTTGGAAAAGAAAACTCACAATTAATTGATATACTGGTACAATCGATTTTAAATAATTCAGTTATATCCGATAAATGGTTAAGAATTTTAGGTGAAGTTGGGAAATATCAACCAAAAGCTATTAATGCTTTAGTACATTTGAGCAAACAGTTTAATTCAAATAAAAATATAAGATATTCAGTTGAAACAATTGTCGAACAATTAGCTAAGTTTAGTCAAGATAGTATGTTAGCAATTAATGGTTTATTAGAATTTATAATAATTTATAATAAAGAAAATTATGAAGGTTTATTTAAGCCAATTGAAATCTATGGCAAAAAGGAAATATATCTTCCTATTTTAATAGAATTGATTAATAACAATGAAGATATCATAGATTTTGATAACAAGATAAATAAAGCTATAAAT
The DNA here is from genome assembly GCA_022447585.1 of Crocinitomicaceae bacterium. GTDB lineage: Bacteria > Bacteroidota > Bacteroidia > Flavobacteriales_D > Crocinitomicaceae > UBA4466. Next base: position 13,662 of record JAKVAR010000112.1, read on the forward strand.
TTAATTCCTTATGCTAGATTTTATAGACGGGAGCCATTTGATTCTTCAGGGAAAGCAATCAAACCGTTATTAATCAATAAAATAGTTGATTTTATCGACAGAAATAGAGACAAAGAAGATGTTTTTCTGGGATTAAAATTCTTAAGTAAAACCGAAACTAGCACTTTAAAAGCTATTAAAGTTCTTAAAAGTTTGCTTAAAAATAATAATAATGAATTTCTGATTTTGGAAGCGGCAGTAACTTTAGCGAATATCAATAGATATAATGATGATGCTATTTATATTATATTGCAATTGATTAGTAATTCTCAAAATAAAGATATTCATTTACAAGCTTTAGAGTGCTTAGAAAAGATAAGATTTAAGTGGAAGTTCGATTCACTACTGCTAGGTCTTGAAAAATATCAAAGTAATAATTTAGAAGCTATTTTTTCCTCATTATTGAAATTAATTAGAACGTCTTCTCATGAATTTACTAATCATCTTCGGAAATCAGATTTCGACCAAGGTGTTATAAGTCTTTTAAGTTCATTATTGTATACATATACATCTACCTGGAAAAATGGTAAAGAAAACCAAGATGCGATCGCCATACTATTAGAGTTAATGCACACTTCTCCCAATGAATCTGCTCGTATAGAAGCCATAGAGTTGTTCGGAAAAATGAAAATTGCTCAGGGAAACCAAGATGTGACTAAAACTTTAATGGAATTAGTCCGAACTTCTACGGATGAATCTATACAAAGAAGGGCTATAAATATTTTAAAAGAGATTGTCATGAAAGCAGATATGCCAGTAGTTGTTACCACACTGAGGGATTACTTTTCGTCTAAAGTTTACAATAATTATGGTCAGATATACGAAGTTTTTTACAACTTATTCTACCATTACGCTCAAGAATTAACCTACCCTCAATTCTATCAGGCTTGGAAAGATGCCTTGCTTTGTTCTTTCTGTGGCAAATCTGAGATTTCGGTTAACAAATTAATTAAAGGCAATGGAGTAAATATTTGTAATGAGTGCATTAGCTTGTGTAATGAGATTCTAGATGAAGAAAAACTGAAGGAAGAAGAAACACCACAATCTAAGACTAACTCAGACAAATCTGAAGAGCAATATAACCCCTTATATTGCTCCTTCTGTCAAACCTCAGCATCTAAAGTTGACAAATTAATTGCAGGTGAAGGAGTTTATATTTGCAATAACTGTGTTGATATATGCAATGAGATTCTTGATGAAAAACAATCAGAAGACAAATTAGTAGTTGGCTTAACTCCAACAACGAAAACCCTGAACCTCACTCAATTACCCGAACTTCTGGAAAAGGAAAAACAATCTAATCCTAAAATATCATCAACCCAGATTATCTGCATCGATGTTAGTGAATTTATAGATATCCATAATCCCTCGGCTGAAATTTATGCAGAAATGGTGCTTGCAGGTTGTCAAGAGCGTTCTAATGGAGAAGCTGAAACTATGAAAGACTTAAAAGTTTATTGGAAACTACTTCATAGCGACAATCCAGTTATCCTCGTTTTCTATGATTCTACCGCACTATCAGCCGAACCTGTGGGATTTAGCGATCGCTTCCTCAAGGTTTTGAGTACATTTAAAGGGGCTATTTGCGTTGTCACCGATAAACCATCAAACAAACTAAAACACTTCTCTCCCAATGATTCTCAGTTGATTGAGAATATTGTTAAGTGGATAGAATGGTACTTAGAAGCTTTTAATTATACAAAAGAGTAATGATAAAATAATACTGGATTTACATAAACACCATTTATTATACAAGTATGGGATAATGGGATTGTAAAAAAACATGGATGTAAATAACTTTTATCAAAAGGAAGCCTATTTTTTAGCAACTATTGGGATCACTCAATTTAAGAATTGTTCTCAAAAAAATAAAATTATAAACGAAGTTATTAATTTAACATTTGATGAGGATAAATCTCAGCGAATAAGACTTGATAACGCCATCTTAGAAATAGATAACGCCATCTTAGAAATAGATTCGATTAAATTAATTAACCATTTAGTCAATTTAATTGAAAAAACAAATTTCAACTATAGGCAATATGGAGATGGTTATGGTTTCCATTATTTTAAAACTATAACAAGACTTATAGCATTTCCTGAAAAATATCGTAAACAAGTAGTTGATAGGTTAGCTTCGTTGATAACAAATATTGAGGATCAGATACTTTTCGGTATATTAGGAAGAGTGGGAATAGGCAACCAGAAAGTAATAGATTGTTTAGCTCAATTAATTTTCGACAATTACGATAAAAATATCACTGAAAGAATCAAATTATTAAGAACAGTCAGTCAAGAAGGAGTAAATCTAAATTTTTCTTATGCTATTAATGCTATTTTACAGGTAATTACTTACACTCAAAATCAACCTAGTCTTAGACAGGCAATAGTTAGCTTAGGAGAAATAGGTGATAAAAATACTGGGAAAAACTATCCACAATTGGTTGATGCTTTAATACATTTAATTAACACATATCCAGATAACGATACCCGTTACCTGACAACAGAGTATTTATATGAAATAGATGAAGATAACCCACGAGTCATAACAGCCTTAGAAGAATTTGCTAAAGGTGCTTTATGTATTTTAGAACCATTGGTAGTGAATGAAAGTACACTAGGTAATAGATTATGTAGTCAAGCAATAAATAAGCTGAGTTATATAGGGAAAAATAATCATCAAGCATTAGATGTATTAATAAAGTTAATCAACACATCTGAAGATAAAAATGCACGAATACTAGCTATTGAAAGTTTTGATAGGATTGGTAGAGATAATCCTACAGTTATGACTAATTTAAAAAATTGGATTAAAGCATCTGATGATGACAATATTCGGATACTAGCGGCAAAAACTTTAGCATCAATTGATAGAGGGAATGCTATTGCCATAGCTGGTTTAGAAAATGTCATTAAGACATCAAATGATAATGATATGCAGATTTTAGCGGCAGAAAACTTAGGATTAATTGATCCTAAAAATTCTCTAGCTATTGACACCCTAGAAAGATTATCGGCTGTCGAAAGTTTAAAAGCAATAGCCAGAATAAACACTCAAGCATTTTCAGCTTTATTGCGATTTATCACAAATAACAATAATGATATTAACGACGATGAAATAGCAATATGTTTATGGGAAATAGATCCCTTTAATCCAGATTTAGTAAGAAAAATCTTAGACAATGAAAAAAGATTAGAAAGTAATAAAAAATTAGCTCAATCTTTTGGGATTTCGTTTATGAAACCTGAGCCGTTTCCGTTCCCGAATATAGCCTGTCTTAATTCAGAATTTGATATTGGAATACCTAGTCTAAGTGTATCCAATCCCACAGAAAAAGAGCAACCAACTATAAATATTCAGGATTTAGTTGAATTAATAGAAAATTATAAATATAAATTTGAAAAAGAAAAATTTGACTATCTAGGTAATTATTATTCTAGTTATACAGAAGAATTTACTGAAGCTATAGAAAAATTAGGAGAAATAAAAAAATACTCTTCTCTAGCTATTGATTTTTTAATCAAATTAGTTAATAGTAAAAATGATGAATGGATTCGTCGTGAAGCCATAAAAAGTTTAGGTAAAATAGGAAACTCAAAAACCATTTATACTTTAGAAAATTTAATTAATAAAACTAAAAATCAATGGACTCTATGGCAAATAGCAGATAGTTTACTAGAAATAGATGAAAATAATCCCCAAGCTATTAATGTCTTATTCAATTTAATCTTTCATCGTGACCTTAGTTTGGCTATGGATGCAAGAATTAGTTTGTTGCACAAAATAAACCAAGATGGAAGGTTACAAGTTATCAAAAAGATGGTCAAATTACTGAAAAAAGATGATTATGATCTTAATTTTCCAATGAGTCTTTTTTTTGAAGAAATAGGTAGAGGAAATTCTGAGATTTTTATTAATTTAGTTAAGTTTATAGAAAATTGCTCTAATCAAACTACCTTGAAAGAAGCTATAGAAAGTTTGTCAGAACTGACAATTTATCGTAATAGCAACAATATTATTGCTTATTCAGTATTAAACAATATAGAAAAAGATGCCATTTCTCAAGGTATTCAAGTTTTAATTAATCTTCTTGAAAAATTTGATGATGATGATATTTATAAGGAAGTAATTAAGGCTTTAGGACATATAGGCAAATCAAATAACCAAGCTATTCATACTCTATCTAACTTAGTTCAAAAATATCAAGATAATAAGCTGGGGATTTTAGCAGTAGAAAACTTAGTTAAAATTGACCCTGACAACCCTTATGCTATTCAAGTATTAAAGGATTTAATCTATCAATCTCCTGAACAAAACTTTCATAAAGCAATAGATATATTAGGTGAAATGGGGAATTCAAATGCTATTGAAACTCTAAAAGACTTGTTTAATGATTGTTATCAACTAGAAGTATGTAAAACAATAATAAAGACTTTAGGTAAAATAAATAATTCTCAAGCTATTGATACCTTAATAGAGTTATTCCACTGCTATCATCAGCAAGATATTCGAGCAGAAATTATAAAAAGATTAGGAGAAAAAAGCCCTCAAACCTTAATAGAATTAATTTCCTCATATCCAGAGGAAGATAGCCGTAGAGAAGCCTTAAAGCAATTAAAAGAACTTAATAATCCCAAGAATAAATTAATTGAAAATTTCTCACATGAATCTTTAACCAAATTAGTCACTATCTTAAAAAAAGATTACCTTTCAGAAATAACAGAGCAAAAAAAAGTTAAATCAGATTATGATTATTACCAAATGCTTCGGCAATGTAATTCAAGGATGAGTTACCCAGAATTTTATCAAGCATGGCATAAAGAAAAAGTCAATTATCAAGCTAAACAGCTAAACCTCAATAATTTATCTCAAAACCTAAACAACGCCATTGCCAAATACCCAGATTTACGAGAAACTATCCATATCATTTCCATTGATGGCAGTAAATTCATCAACCCTGATAACCCTGCCCAGAAAATTTACACAGCGATCGTAAAAAGTGGTTATCCTAAAGATAATGAGGGTACACCTAAAACAATGGTTGAACTGCAAACCTACTGGGATTTATTAGAAAGCGACCAAATTCCCATTCTTATCTTCTACGATTCCACAGCAATGTCAAACAACCCCAAAGGTTTTAGTGAGACATTCTTGAAAGACTTAAACTGCTTTGAGGGGGCAATTTGTGTTATTACAGATCAAAGATTAAATGGACTGAAACAATTTAACCCTCTTGAGCCACAATTGATTGATAATATTATTAAATGGATAGAGCGTATATGTTTAGAAGAATGATAGGTAAATTTCTCCCTGTCTCCTGTCCCCTTTTGTTTAAGAAAGTTTTAGGGTTATGATTCCCCACTTTTTAAAGGGGGGTTAGGGGGGATCAAAGGGCGATCGCTCTTTCACACTTTCACAAAAACGTTTCCATTTACTAACTTTAGCTATTGATGATTTTAACGCATGGATGCAACTGATTTTTATGGATATAAAGCTTATTTCTTAGCCGCCGAAGGTATTGCTCAGTATAAAAAGTGTTCTAAGGCTGATGAAATAGTCGAGCAAGTTGCTAAGTGGGCAACTGCTGATTCAAATAAAAATAAAGATAATAACTGGTGGATTTTTGTTACTGATATTAACGAAGCGGCAAAATCAGCATTGTTTAAAACATACGAACTTAAAGCAATCGAAACTCTAGAAAAGTTAATCACAAATACATATAACTATGATCAATTTAATCAAATAGTAGATTGTCTATATGAACTAGACAAAAAAAATTGTCAATTTTTCCGCTCGATTATGATTAAAGTAATCAATAATTGTCAAGATAAACACACGCTTGAAGAAGCCATATATTGTTTGTGTTTATATGGAGTTAAAGATGATATTCTACTTAGCCTTGATGTTATTAATTTTATAATCGAATTCATCAGACTTGAACAAGATTCCGATATAATTTACGAGGTGTTAGCCCAATTAACAGAATATACAGATTATTTGCATAAGAAGAATTCTGTTCTAAAATCTTATGTTATAAATCGACTTGAAGAGCTAATTAAAGAGCTAATCAAATCTCTTGACCATAATAATATTGATACCATTGATAGAAGGGATATTTTGGAAAATCACTTAGAGACAATCATAACAGGAAGAAATCCTTATACTGTTATTAATAAGATTGATATTAGTGCTTTAAGTGAGTATGAGCAGAATCTTATGGAAGACAGGGAATATGTCCGAATTAAAAGCATAACTATAAGAAGTAATAAATTTACAAATTATTTTCGTGGTGTTTTAGAAGATAAAAATGATCAAGATGATTTAGATGTAATAAACGCTTTAATTAAAATTATTCAAACTTCAGATAATGATAATAGTATTTTAGAAGCTACAACTTGTTTAGCAGAAATTGGAAAGAAACACCCAAATGCCATAAATCTTGTAATTCAAGTATTTTCTGAAATTCCTAATAAAATTGACAAATTTGGAGTTATCAATCCCCTTAAAAAATCAGAATCTACCCTTCATCAACTAATAGAAAGATTAGGGGAAATTGCCAAAGGAAAAAGAGATGCTGTCTCTGCATTAACCAAATTAATCCAGAAATCAAGCGATGAATATATTGTTATGCTAGCAGCAGAGAGTTTAGGAAAAACTGAACCAGGCAATATTGATGCCCTTACCACGTTGATTAACATAATCCAAAATTCAGATAATAATTATCGGCATCGACGTGAAGCAGCAGAAAGATTAGGAAAAATTGGGAAAGGCAATGTGACGGCAATTAATATGTTAGTAGAAATGAGCCAAAATTCTATTTGGGATGATTTTACTTTGATGCTACTAGCCCAAACATTAGATATTATTGAACCTGCTAATATTCATGCTATCAATGCTTTGATAAAACTAATCTCAAATGCTCCCGACAAAAGTATTCAAGGAGACATCTGGATAAGCACAAGTATTCGAGAAGAAGCAAGAAGTTGTTTGTCTAAACACAAAGGAAATAATGATGTTATCAATTCAATGATTGAAATTATCAAGATCCATAAAAATGAGGATGCTTGTCATAACGCAGTTTTTGTATTAGAAAAAGTTATGATTGAATCTGAAATGAGAAAAATTGTGGCTAATTTGAAGAATTTTGTCGAAAAAGACTGTAGGCTAGATAGAGTTAAGTACAAGACTTTGATCCCAATGGATTGCGTTAGCATCATCTGGAAATGCTCAGAAAAAATGAGTTACCCAGAGTTTTATCAAGCATGGCACAACCAGTCCATCACCATCCATCCCGAAACAGCAGAAATTACTGGTATCGGTTCAACATCTACCACCAAAACCCTCAACCTTGCCCAGTTACCCCAACTCCTTAACCAAGCCATAGCCAAAGAATCAATTAGACCGAAACCGCAACTTGTTTACATCGATGGAAGCCAAATTATCGATCGCCTTAACCCTGCACCTGAAATTTATGACCAGATATTAGATCAAGGCTATAGAGAATCATCAGGTAAAACCCCATCAACAATGCAGAAACTCAAACTATACTATAAAAGCTTATGGCGTGACAATGACAAGAAATTGATCCTAGTTTTGTATGAAAATCCTACTGTTGGTACACCTCAAGGTTTTAGCGAAGAATTACTCAACACCTTTGCTCAATTTACAGTCCCTATTTGTGCTGTAAATATTAATCCTGATGAAGTAAACACTCGCCTACAACAATTTTCAGCCAACGATAATCAGCTAATTATCAACATATTCGGATGGATTAACAACCTATTTATCGAACAGCATGGGGAGTAGTCAAGACAATATCCCGTCAAGGATTGATCACTTTTTTGTCCGCCATTCCCACGGTTGGTATAGGATTACCAGCCCATAGTCCCCTGTTAGCGGGGTTTGGGTAGCAACTGAGAAAAAACTACCGTTTAGAAATTAGCGATCGCGCTCTCCAATAAAACCTATCTGGACATTGTGTGGAGAACGGGCGAAAATTCTCGCTGCTCGTACAATGAGAATTCTTAATTGATTTTTAGCCCATTTTTTGTCAATAAAATCACTTATACTTTTATTTTTGCCCTCTTTCCACTTAAAGTCCGAACTCTATATTTTCGCCTTGAGGCAGTAATGAACGCAACCTAGCAAAATCGTTTCTGTGAGCATAAAAGTCTGCGACATTGTACGGGATTTATGCTCAATGAGAAATACTAGCTGAGAATAATGGCGACTCCTTCAATAGCTAAAAGTCCCTCTGGCTAAGGCTTTATGGTAATAAGCTTGGGGGACTTCATATCTTGCTTAAATAATTATGGAAGATATAGCATAATTAATGACAAGGTTATTGTGAGAACCTAGAAAGGAGGACATAAATTGTCAAACATAAACCAAGAAAAGGATTGGAAAGACAACGCTGATGGACTGGACCTTGTTGCCCGAACCACAACAGGTGCTTTGATTGGAGGATCTATCTTTCCCGGTGTAGGTCATGGGATCGGGGCTTTTATAGGTGCCGTCACTGGAACAATAGGTACATTATTAATCAGTTTCAATACCACCGCTTTAGCCGCTGACTTTGCTCCTAAATGGGACTTTAATTTTACAGGCAATATATCTGGTTTTGGAACAATTGAGCTTGATCTCAACGATGAAGTCAACGGGGCTTTTTTAGTTGATTCTCTCGATTTCACCCTAGATGTTAATGATGGGAATGGAGAGCAATCTTTATTTTTAAATAGCTTTTCTTTATCTGGACCACTTCGTTTTAATCCAATCGGTGAGCCAATAGAGTTGACATCCTTAACAGGTAATGGCTGGAATTTTGGTGTTGTTCCGGGGGGTTTTGTTAACCTCGCTGGAAGTCCCAACCCACTACAAGAAAGTAGTCCTAGTGGGGCGATCGCTTTTGTGGGTAACACAGTGACCAGTAGTGGTTCTTGGACCGCTACTCCTACCTCAATACCAGAACCATCAAGTCTTTTAGGGTTGGGTTCAGTAGTGGTTTTAGGTTTGATTTTTAAGTTTAGCTCTACTCGATAAAAGATTTTGGATTGTAGATTTAAACTTCTGTTCAATCTGCAATCCAAAATCTGGGTTTCAAAGTAGATAATGGGACTCCCGATAGGCAGGGATAAAAAGGTGACTTCCCTGCGCTCCATTTCTCAAAAAACAAGCATTATTGTCACCTAAAAATCAAGTTTTGACACGCATTAAAGCATTATTTGTTGTCAACTTAGACATTCAACATTTCTGAATTTCACTATCTATTTAACCG
>JAKVAR010000113.1 GCA_022447585.1 Crocinitomicaceae bacterium
GTCATTTTGGTATTTTTCACTTACCTCTGGCAACAAGCTAGCTGAAACTAATTGATTATTAGACTTTAAAGAAATTAAACTGTTTTCTAAAGTATTCATCTTGTTAGAAGATAAATAATCAGCACCTTGAGCAGTATAAAGGATGGTCTCAATAAAGTCTATACGATCATTTAATAAGGAACTTTTAAGACTTTCATCAGTCGTTTGGCTAATTTGTTGATCTATTTGTTGATCTATTTGTTGGATAATAGCTACATTAGAGAGGATCGTTTCTATTCCAAAAGCCAAATTAGATAATTCGGTAGTCGTTAAACCTAATTCTTCCCTTAAATTATTCTCTATATTATTGAAGTTTCCAAAAGAAGTATTGGAAGAATTATTAAGGAAGTTGATTAAGTTTATACCATTAGATGTAGGATTAGCATTTTCATTGTTCATTCTCGCAGATAAATGCCTTTTCCCGGTCCAAGCTAGTTCGTTTTCAAAATTAGTAGAAACAAATGTGTTATCCATCAGTTTATCATCTAATCCATCCGTTAAATAAAATCTTGGATCATTTGGATAATCTGCAGTTAAGCATTCACTAAGGAGTGGACTAGAACAATAGAAAATATCTGCGTAAGGATTTGCTACATCAAAATCTAAAAACCATTGATCTACAGCAGAAATAGTAGGTAAAAAATCATAATTAAAAGGGGTAGATTCATCTGCATCGACTATAAATGTTGATTGTTGTAAGGCGGCAGAGTTAGTTGCCAAATGCCATGCCCCAACTGATTCAAAAGGCCCATACCAACGATTACCTTGCTGGTTTTGGGTACCAATTTGGCCATTTGCGTTTATTTGAAGGCCAATTTGATGTTCATAGATATTATTACCACGGAAGGTGGTATTATCAGACATTCCATCAAACGAAATACCCACCCTCGTTCCTCTTGTATCATTACAAGAAAGAATACTACTAGAAGCAGCTGTTACGTCAATAGCTATAGTGCCAATTTCTTGGGTGGTTGTTTCATTAAGCTCTACATTATTACAACGTAGCATGGCAAAGCGACTTCCACCTACCTCAATACCTTTTTGACCAGGTATAAGACTCATTGTGATGTCATTATCATACAATTGGATAAATTGTCCAGAATACATTTGAATACCTTTTGCAGCGGCTCCAAGTGTGATTTCATTGCCACGAACTCTGTAATTATTGTGATTATTACTAGAATAAACGCTTTCAGCTAACAAAATACCTACCCCATTGGGATTGCTAGGATTGTTTACATTAATACTATTACTCTCTACGTCACAATTAAACGGTTGGTTTAAAACAAGCGCAATACCCCAATCAGCTACATTAATTAACTCATTGTCATAAATGGAAATTTCTTTATTCCAAGCTTGCTGAACATTAAATCCACGCTCTGTATTATACATGGTTGTATGGTGAATGTAGGTATTCATTTTCTTAGATAAAACCCCCATCGAACAGTTATGGAATTCGGTGTTTTGACCAACCTCCATTACTCTAAAATTACTATGGCTAGCATCGGTATAAATTGCACAACCTACTCCTGGATTAGCTGCAGAAACATTGCCTGTAATATTAAAGAAAACCGTATTCAATACAGCTAAATTTGAATTGGTTGAAAAGATACCATTTTCTAAACTTCTAAAAACATTTGCTTCTCCGCTACTATTGCCTATTGCAATTAATCCTGTTACACCATCTAATTCAACACCAGTTTCCCCGTCTTCTATAATGTTGCCTCCTAAATCTGTGAAGTTAGTATTTGGAGTGGCAATTCTTACTGCAGTAGCATTGTTTCTAAAAGTGCTGTTTTCTATACTAACCGTTGAGTTACCTGTAATATTTATTGCGTTGAGGCCTCCTTCGATAGTTGAATTTATGGTATGTAGCGTACCTCCATTCTCAACTGTTATGTCGTTCCATGGTAGATTGTCACAGTTAGAAATTACTGAATTTTCTATGATGAGAGAATGCCCTTGAGCTACGTAAATTCTTGAGCCTGGTAATAAGGTAATATTTCGATTCAAAAAACAATAATCTTCATCTATTATTAAGGTTCCATCAAGATTGAAATTGACGTATGGCCCTAATCCAGAACATGCAAATGAAGGAATAGGTAATTCATTTCCTGTTAGACTTGAAAGAGGGAGTAAACTCCCATTGTCAGAAAAAGTAGGATCGTTAACACCTGAGTTAATAATAACAAAATCATGTTCTAAAACTACATTTTGAAATTCAACGAGTCCATAAGTTCTGTAAGAAGACATTGGTCCTGGTTTGACTTCAACTGTAAATGTAAATGTTTTTGCCTGCCCCTCCTCAAAAAATTGCGGATCAGTTTTAAATATCTCAAAGTCTGGGTAAGCAGGGTCACTAAATGAATTAATTCCAAACATACCAAATTCAACTATCTCTTGCTGCTCAGGAATATTTCTTAGACCAACTACTATATATTTAGGATCACAGTCATTCCATACTGTCATAGTATAAGTGATATTCTCTGGGCCAGAGCAAACTGGGTTTACGTATGACTTATCAGCTTTTATATTAACTCTTATCTCACAATTTGGACACTCTGGTTGGTCTTCTAATTCAACAAAACATTCAGGATATGCTAATAAATGATCGTACATTCTACATTGGTTTGGTTCAGAGAATGAAAATGACGTTCCCCCTGACGAACACATTAGCGGATAATTATTACTATTACAAAGAGATAAGCACCCCCCATGCGTTGGATCATGAAAAAATTCAGTATGAAATGCAGTTATATTATGGCCAATTTCATGAGCTACGGTCCTAGAATTTCCTATAGGAGAAGGAGCACCATGATGATTACTTGTTGCTACAGGTTCAAAAGAATCAACACAAATTATTCCTTCTGCTACTCCAGCTACATTTAATTCTGAGGAAAAAGAGTAAATCATATCTCTTTTTGCACAAGGAAAGTAATCCGAGTAATACGTCCGAATAGCTCCATGGCGTTCTGATTTTGAATTGCCTGGATCAAAATATGGATCACTTGTTACCCAAATATTTTTTTCCACTTCATAGAGACTCAAATAAAAGTGTTCAAAAAGTATATCACTCGCATACATTAGGGTCTCAGTTGCTTCCATATAT
>JAKVAR010000114.1 GCA_022447585.1 Crocinitomicaceae bacterium
CACTTCTCGAATATAGTACTTTTAAGGCTTGAAATATTAGGTGCTGTTAGCAACTTCTTTATTATTTACAATCTTTAGTTCGTTTATATGTAATTATTAATCCGGTTTCATTTTTTACTTGGAGTTTATTCTTTTTAATCCATGCAATTTTTTGCAGGTGTTTACCTCCAGTCAGTTCAATCCACTCAATGAAAATATCATCTTTTTTTTGAATCAATTTGAAGATTGGTGCTGAAGAGTGAACCTTACTTTTGTATTCACTTCCAAGGTTCATTTCCGAGTCATATTTGAATTGATAATGTTTCGTTTTCCAACACCCATTCAGTTCGAGTTGAATAGTCTTAAATTTTAAGCTATCGGATTGCCCGAAAAGAAAACCTGAAGTAAAAATGAAGCTACCTAATATGTATAATCGAATTGATGACATTTTTTAGTTGTTGCTAACGGTCAAGGCTAAACTAGCGTGCGCCTTTTATTATTAAATAATTTTTGGAGTTAAATATAGTCATTTAGAGTTGGGTGGTTTTGCGAAGAATGAGCGGAGCATGGAGTTTAACCTGTGTTAGGTGCTTATTTCTTTTTTGAAACCTTGAAGTACTGATTGTCCTTACTTATCACTATGTTAGAGCTATTTAGATCCTTTTTAGGACGCACGAACTTAGGAGAAGTATTTTCGGCTCTTGTTTGCCCCTTTTGATTGTATTTGACAGACTTTATTTTCAACTCTTTAGTGCTTTCTTTATTTTAGATAAAACGTTAGAAGCTGTTAAATTATTGTGGCAATGCGCCGTTTGTCTTTGTGTCTTACCCGTACTAATATTTGTTTTAGTAGTCAAGATACTCATATTTTTCGGGTCTGTAAAATCTAATTCGACTACATAACGGTGCGTAGTGTTCTCCTTTGACCAAGATTCAGTATTTGCACTCGCATCAAATTTCCAGTCTAAATTTTCATCAACGCTGCTAAGGTCATTAATTAAATCTAAAACTGTTTGATGCCTACCACCAATGTCCACATTTATCGCTTTGTTTACAATTCTCTTCAACTTTATGGGGATATGAGGTAAGTAACTAGCTCTATTTGGAAAGTTTCCTGTTTTAACAGCATTAATATATTCGTCCCTAGTTTTAAACGATGATAGCTGGCGATGAAAATGTTGCTCCCCATTTAACAATCTATAAAGGGTTAGACCTGAAAGATAGATATCAAAATGTAGTGTTTTATCAGTACTAACAAATGTCTCTGGAGGAAGTTGTTTACTATAAATTTGCTCAGGTGAAGCAAAGCCAAATGCATTCATTGCTTTAGTTAACCTAAAATCCGATAATAAAGCCTCATTACTATCAGAAATGAGAATGTTATCAGGTTTGACATCAAAATGTATAAGGCCTTTTGAGTGAATGTTATGCAGACCAGAAAGAAACTGAATTGAATACCGAATTATTTCACGTATGGTCAAATGTTCAGAGCTAACCTTTTGCTTTAGTGATCCATTTTTATAGAATGGCATAGCAATGTATATATGTGTCGCATCTGAACAACCATAATTGACGCGAACAACATTCGAGTGGGAAGAAGCATATAGTTTTTTTGCCTCTTCATAATATTCCATCGCATTGGTTATTTTCGCCTTTTCAATCTTCTTAATAACGATTTCTCCATCAAGTTGCTTGTCATGTGCCAAGTAAACATTTGAATTTTTTCCTTCTTGCCCTATATCTTTAATAGTTTCAAAATTGAGTTCTGTAGTATAAAGTCCTAAAGGCATAATTATATATTTAAGGCACTTACTGCTGCCATGATACTTTCTCTCTGTTCTAAGGAATGACTTTTCCAGTCTTCGATATTTAAAAAATCATTTTTTCCCTCTGCGTAAGGTTTAAAATCACCTCTATCTATACCAAGATTGGAGCTAATATTTGAAATTTGACCAACAAAATAATTTTCAATTGTTGAACTAGCAAAGAGTTCCTGTATAATTCCTTCAATATAGACTCTATTAATATTTGTACTTTGAGCGGTAGACTCAGCAATTCTAATACAGGCTTTTTTAATCTTGAATTCGTTAATTATATCACATAGAGTGTTTCTCAAGAATTTAAGTTGTTCAGGAATTATTAATGCTTTAGGATTATTAACCTTATCCAAGATTGTAATCTCGATTCCATCATCTAATTCAGTTATAACTGAATAGTAGATTGTAGATGGTGTTACTCTTATACCTATAGTTTTATTCATTAATTGTGGTTTACTTTATTGCACTGTTCTGTGTATGGTGCGTGCTTTGCATGCACTATACACCTTGTTGTGTGGTCGTTATTTTGTTTTAATACTGTATTTCAATCTGCTGTACCCATCATTTATATCAGCAAGTTCGAATTTCAATTCTTCTATATAGTCGTCATAAGTAATTACAAAACTATTTTCGTGGACTAACTGCATTTTTATACTATCAGTCTTCAATAAATCATATTTGCTAAGTTCATTCAGAACTCTTTCAATTTCTGTTTTTGAAGTGTCCTGTAATGAAAATATAGTTGTCACAGAAAATTCTTTAATTCTCTTTTTAAGAGTCTTAATTCCTATGGAAGGTAAAGTTTCCTCGTTATTAAACTTGAACGATTCTTGGTTTATATTCATGAAATTATCTTGACCATTTGAATCAGGCATTGAGTTCGGAGAGTTCATATAGTCCCACCGCCATTCAATATTCGTTAAACTATCATCAAGCAAAGTATTCAGTCGAATATTTAAGTTTTTAAAATCATAATTCACAGGTATCAATTGAAACTCTTCAGTCTCATTTATACTTGTAATTTTCTTATCTTTTGTGGTATCTAAGTTGTTACAACTGATTAACAAAGAGATTAAGAAGAGATATAAAAATTTCATTTTCATGTTTTATGCCATACAACGTTTGGGTAAAGTTAGGCATTTTTAGATGCCGGCGTGAGGTGCGTTGTCAAGAAACCCCGGATACAGGCTGTCCGCCCGCTTAGGCACCCCAGGATACTGGACACGCAACTGGGCGGGAAAAGGGCCGGCCAGAGGGTGGACATGAACTTTACATAATATGTTACCTTTCGTTTTCAATCTTGAATAGCACTCTTTCCTTTCCTTGAGTAAACCACCCAGGCAAATAATTATAGATTTGTAATGTGCTGTCGTTGAGCCTTTGCATATGCCAGTAGTCGTATTCTGAAAGCGAATCTGGTAATTCAATAATAAGATGAGACCCAGAAATACTAGTCCAATATTTATACTTTCTTGAAAGGTTGTATTGACTAATTGATAAACTGTCGGAATCAATTGTAATTTTTGCTAAGGTGTCTAAGTGGTTGTATTTTTTGAAATCTTCTTTTGGATTTCCCATTACATAAGGGAAAAATAGCTTCCAATATTTTAGAGGACTATTTTGTACCCAAGTTCCAGAAATTTCGATAGGTTTTCTTCCAATTTTTACTTTTCTGATAGTTCCATCAATTACATGTAAGTCAAATAGTCTAATTCCAATTTTCGACTCATCAGATTCAGTTATTAACAAAGGTGATTCTGCAAATATTCCGCTCCAGCGTTTAATTACAAGGAATTTATAATTTTTGTATTCAGAAATGTACCAAGGATCTCTTTCACCATCATGCGACCATTTTTCGTTTTGGTGAATTAGAAGTTCCTGATTGATAATTTGGAATGAATCAACATAATCGTTGCAAGTGAGTTCATAAAAGTCCTCTTCAAAATTCACAGGAGGTGAAGACAATTCAGGAAGTCGTTTGAATACTGTAACTCTGTTTTGATCCCAATTAGACTGTATTACAAGGCTGTCCTTAGAAGTTGAGCTAAAAATCAAAGAATCATCCCCGAAATAAAGCATTGAGTTATCATAGGTGTAATTGAATACATGGACCTCATCTTTGGTCTCAATTCGGGGGTAGTCAAATGTTT
Organism: Crocinitomicaceae bacterium; assembly: GCA_022447585.1. GTDB lineage: Bacteria > Bacteroidota > Bacteroidia > Flavobacteriales_D > Crocinitomicaceae > UBA4466. The sequence continues at coordinate 3,947 of JAKVAR010000114.1, forward strand.
TGATATACAGACTGTCATCACTTATTTCCATTAACTTAACACATGGATTTTGATATTTCAATGTGTCATTTTCCCAGTTAGCCACATATGAACACATCCAAGTTCCTTCGAATTCGTCATTTTGCTTGGAGCACGAAATCAAGAGTACAATCGATATTGGGATTAACCACTTTGTCATTTTAATGAAAGGTAACGTTTGGCTAAAGTTAGCAATTTATTGCGTGTGAAGTGTGTTGGCAAAGAACCCCGGATACTGGCTGTCCGCCCGTGATGGCACCCCAGGATTTGGTACAAGTAGTGGCAGAGAAAAGGGCTGGTCAAAGGGTGGACATTTACTTTAGCTAGTATGTTAGGCACCGTTTTTTAGATCAAAATTTTCAGTTCCGGAGAACTCTACCATATAAAACTATTAAGGTATTGCTTTTGGTAATTTTATGAAAATTGTTGGAGTAAATCCAC
>JAKVAR010000115.1 GCA_022447585.1 Crocinitomicaceae bacterium
TTTTGATGCAGAATTTAAGTGAGTTGATGATGGCATCTTTATGATTTACTCTTGTAAAAACGTCTACCCAATCCACTACAGTCAAGGTTAAGTAATAACTGGCGTTTTTTTTAATGGTGTGTTTTTGATTTGAAAACATGGGATAAATAGGTAGGTTTTAATAAAAAGAAGCGAATTCTTCTAATTTGGGCGCAGCAGCTCAGCTACTGCGCAGCGAGGGAGGGCAATAGAAATCCATGATATAATTATGCACACTAAATTGACGGCGGAACTTTCGGCCTTGAAGCTGTTTACCTTTTAAAGCTTGCCACAACAAACGCTCTGCAGAAGTCGCATTATTCCGGAGTTCTTTACGCTTTTCTTTGAGTTCTGGTTTGTTATTATTTTGGGTTTTAGGAGGCATTATTTCGGTTTAATTCTCCACCTTAAAAACAATAGGTTTTCCAGTTATATAATATACTTAAGGCAATAAGTAATGCAAACGAAAGTGCTTTCATTATGTTTGATTTTGGGTTAATAAAGAGGTAAAAATAGAGTGATTATTCTTTTTCCAAGATGTGGAGTGAGCTGAAATTTACAACCCTCTCAATTTAGCATAAACTTTTTCAAACACTTCGGGAATATTTTTTAAAAACTCATTTCCAGGCTGTTTGGCTATTTCAAGGTATTGAGGGAACGCGGATCGGTGATAATCGCATATTTCATCGAAGAGCTGATTCTTATTAAGCTTCGCTATAATCATTCTTCGATAGATAAAACCATCTTTATGAATCAAATAATTTTCAAGCTTTCCAATTTCAATTGTTGAGTTTACGTCACTATCCAGTTTTTCAATGCTCAGAGGATTTTTGATTTGGTCAGTATAATCGTTTTCAATAATAAAATTTGCAACTTCTTTGAATTCGGCTATTCCGCTTTCACTTATTTCAAATGATAGCCATTTCCCGTTTACATTGGACGGGAATTTATCTAGCACTCTTTCCAAAGAATAAGAAAAATTATACGTAGCTGGGTAATGTAAAGGTTCATTTTCAGAAAGATCTTTTACAAGCATTTTTGGACTAACTAATGGCTTGTATTCTATCCAAAATGTCTCAACATTTTTTATTGAGCAAGATCCCAAAATATTTATTTCGAAGCGATTTTTTTGTACACCCGTTGTTATAATTTGTGACAAAGAGAACTTAAATATGTGATGACCGTTTTCAGTGAAGTTAGTAGAACCAATTTTTTGATCCAACGTGTAAATGTTTTTTAGACCGAAATTTTCACATATTTTGGAAAATTCGAAACGTACTTTTTCATCTAAAATATCTCGGTTCATTTCAGTTCAAGATCTATTGTTGATTTGTTAACTGTGAATTTTTTTACATCATTAATTGTAAATGCTTGTCCTGGACTAACCACTTCATCACCACCTATACGGTCTAATATAACTTGCCCATTTTTTTCAGTCACAACGGCTGGAAGGTTGTTAGTTATTTCCTTCTGTGCTGAAGTATATCCCACGTCATCTAGGTATTTGATTTCCAGATATTTCACATCAGAAATAGTTACGCCAGCAATTTCTTTACTGCCAAAAAACAATAAATCAGGTTTTGGATTTTTACTATTAATGCTGACATGAGGTTCGACTACTAATTTATATCCTTTATTCTTTAAGTCAGCCAAATATTCGGATATTTCTACTGGAAAATCATCGAAATTTCCTGTGGTCCATGATTCTGTTACCTTCTGCGTTACAACATCATCAAATAATTTCCCAATGTATTGTGGAGTAGATTCCTCAAGGTTAGTGGCTTTTAGTTTTAGTTTACTAGTTCCCGTGGTAGTGATTTCGATTTCACCTATATAATTTTTAAATTTTTCTGGAATAGTATTACCTGTTCTTTTGGATAAACCAGCTAGTGGATATTTTGCCCACCAAGTCTCTTCTATGAGTTTGAAATAATCAAATAAGGATGAATTTAGTCTAAACTCATTTATAATTCCTGCATAGATAGGGTCTTGAATTATCTCATTAAATTTTGAAAGAGTATTGGTATTCCAGTTATCCAATTTATTAAGGCTAGAAACATCGGTCAGACCGTTTTGTCTTAAAAGAGTTTTTGTTTGAAGTAGTAAATTTGAATTTCCAGAAGGTAAATTTCCTAAAATTCTTTGACCATTCCAGAGATAAATGTCAGCCAATTCATCTAGATTTTTCCCTGTGCCTATAGATTCTAGATAAAGTAGTTTACGAGCAGAAAAGGCATTTTCAACATCGTCGTAAATATTGGGTGCTTTTCGTACCATATGATTCAACATCATACCAACTAGAATCGCCTTTCGGTTTTTCACAGCACCACCGATATATGCAGCTACTTTATATAGTCCAAATGTCGCTGATCCTGCTAGCGATACCATATCTACGGCAGATTTAAAAATGTTCCAGTTTTGATAAAAGGAAGCATTATAAGCCTCTAGAGATTCTTGGGAATCTTGATCAATTGCGACGAAAGCATCTATAGCGGCAATTGCTCCAAGAAGCTGTAATGACCCTCCAAAAGTTGCCGGTGCAGTCATTAGAGCTACACTTATTTCTACAGCATCAAGGACTAGTCTTGAGTAGAACTGAACTTTATGTAGTGTCACTGCTTTTTCATAAAGCGTTAATTCGTAAGCTGGTATTAAAATACTTGTTCCAGCTTCTATATCTTGACTTCCAAATGTTGAAGTGAAATGTACTTCAACTAATTCAAAAGGATCAATTTCATAGGATTCATTTAAGTTAAGAAACGTATTCTGAGGCATTCGAGCCTCTGTTTCTCTGTCAAACGGGATAGAGTTTTTACAGGCGCTCGAAAGTAAGTAGTTGCCGCTAATTGTATATTTACCGTTAGCGTATTCGTAAGGAACATCCTCTGAACTTTCATTTATTACGGCGTATACAGTTTCTGCGTATGAAAAGGCTGGATCAGGTTCAATTAAGGTATAGACTCCCCTCTTATCTCCGATTAGAATTGGGTATTCAGAGTAATTAGTTTCAATGGTATATGTGCCCGGAAGATCAAGTATAATTGGCACGGTCGAGTGAATGGAAGAAGGTGGACTGTTGTTAAGGACAATTTGCTGATTATGTGCATAGAAAGTGCTAGTTCTCTTCTTAGGAGCTCGGTCAAATTTCTCATAATTTGATACAAACACAGCTGTAACAGAGTTATAGAATTCCTTAACACTATAGAAATCCTTATCATCCCTGATGTCAAACCATTGAAATAGCTGTTGATTAATTGTGTCCAACCAATTATTGGTTTTAAATTTCTTAACTAATTCAACTTTTTCCTCACCCGAAGCGTGAATGAAAAGTTCGTTTAGTGTGCTTTGATCATTATAAGTCCAGTAGCTATCATCGCTTACTACAGCGTTCATAACTAAGACCCTGTTTTCATAGTTGAGAGACTGATAAAAGCAATCACTGCCTACATTATCAATGTATGTGAATAAAGGAACTAATCCTTCTTCAACTACCTCTGCAGCATAATTATTGATATTTGCATAGCGGTCAATTGTTTCTCCGATTAGATCATGAATATTAAGGACATTATCTAAAGGAGATGTATTTGCATGTTCAACTTCAAGATTGTGCTTGACAACATTCAAGTAAATCCCTTTTTCTCTAGAAATTAAAGTGTTGAGACAATTTAATTTACTAATCAACTCAATAAAGGGAGAGTTTATAAAATCGTAAAAAACTAAATACTCCTGAATAGGTGTATTCTCATCGAATTCCATTTTAAGAAATTGATAAGCATTTCGACCTCCTCCAAAATACTCCGTCGCTTGAATATCGATTAAGCTATTATTCGGGAGTCCGACGTTATTATAAATAACCACTATTTCATCACCGACATTCAACAACTCTACGTATTCAGAAGGGGTAATATTACCGTATGATTCTGAAGGGATAAATGAAGTAGGGTGCATGTAAACATCATTTATTGGCACTTCATTTTGGTCATCATATGTTTCCTGATTAATGGGACTTGGAGCCTGGAAATAAGAAGTCGTTATACTTGCCATGTGCGTTTTCGCTAGTGGATCATTCGTATTGGCAAGGACATAGCTTATTCCTAGGATTCCTTTTGTTGGCTGATTAAGTATTGTAAGTGAATCAACATATCCGTTTTCAGAGTCAATAGTATCACGATAAACGATATCTGAACTGTTGACCCTAATAGCTTTATAATAAATCCCCTCTTCATCAACAAATCCTATTAAGCTGCCAATTGGGGTAGGAGAATCGTTCTTAAACCTTTCTAAAGTACTTAGATATACTTGTTGAGTAGATGCAGGTAACGTGATGTAATACCCATTAGGATTAAAGAAAGTAAAACTTCCATCGAGTTCATTTTTAAATGGTTCAAGTTCAACTAAACTTGCATAGCTCATCCCCCCATCCTCTTCATCATCCAAAAAGCTAATTACCGGCATTGGGCTATGAATAGCATCCCATTGTTTGGCGGTGAAATGGGTGGCGTGGGTGCCAGAATAATCTAATAAATTGTGGGTGGTTCCTTGGTCAACTTCGGGGAAGGTATGGGTTAAACCAAAAGCACCGTGGCCAATTTCGTGGGCGTATACGTTGTCTCCAGATCCTTCAACCACAAAACCCAATCCTTTTCCGCGGACCATATACCCATCTAAATCGGCTTGGTCAAATTCATCCACCACAAAAATGAAAATGCTCTCTTTATCATAATCAGGATGTTCCTCAAAATAAGCTTCCCGAAGGGCTTTCATTTCGTCGCTGTACTTGTTCATTAAGCCAACGTCTGAAGGAGCTTCCATTCTAGCATCAGCGTTGAGGTCCCAAGAAGTATTGGTATAGGCTTCGTCAATAACTACCTCCATGGTGGCATTGGCTTGGTTGTAGATTTCGTTAATCCCTTCTTCAATAGATGCTGAAACGGTAGTTGAACCTAAAGGAATGATGGTCACTTTTTGCACCAACTCCTCATACACCTTCACCGTTAACTTTCCTATTTTGTCTTCTCCGTTATAAGCGAGAATGTCTTCGTCTTTATCCAATCCGCCTAATTGAAGTGTATAGGTAGAGTCATTGTCTTGAATGTACGGGACAGAAGTTCCGCTTCGGGTTTCGAATGAAATGTCAACGGCAGTGCCTGTTGAGTTGCGGAAGACTGCTTTAACTACATCTCCTTTGCCAGCACCTAAAGATTTATAGGGGACGGGATAGAGATGACCATCGCCCAAGACAATGGTTCCATAATTGGATCGCCATGTTAAATGCTCCAGTCCATCAAAACCAAAGCTTTGGTCTTCATCTTCTAAAAAGTAAATTTGATACCCTTTTGAAGCTTGCATTTCTTCATAATCAATGGTAATATTTCCATCATATGAAATGCTTCCGTCAGGGTCAATAATGTAAATCAGTCCAGAATCATCTTCAATCACTAAAGGACCTTCTTCTGGGAATTTAAACGTCTTTTCTTCGTCCCCAAAATGAACAGTGACCTCCCCTGCTAATGTGTCCACTTCAATGGCATCGATAACACCATCCACAAATTCTCGGTCCATCATATTAATGAGGCCCGCCACACCATCGGTTAAGGCATCGGCTCTTCCTTCACGAACCATTAAATATTCATCGACCAGAATATCTTCAAACCTCACGGGAACTGAGGTTAATATGAAAGGAACGGTTATTTCTCCATATCCTTTATACCTACCGGGAACACCTAATGGCTCTACTTGGGTTACCCGCATTTCAAATTGCCCGTAGGTCAAAAATGTACCTGCCGTTAAGTTCAATAAAGGTGTGATTCCCGTGGCTGTGCCTGGCATTGAAGTGCTTCCGCAGGCATATTCGGTTTTCGCTGTCGTATTAAACGTGGCAATATTACTGTAGTCCGATTCAAATGATGTGCCTACCAATCCTTTTACCCGGCATTCGTATTCGGTTTCTGGCTCTAGGTTGGAGATGTTATAAGACCCTTCAATAGTTTCATAAGGGAACCATGTAAAGTCAGGGTTACCGGTTTTGCGAACTTCTAAAATATAAGAGGTAAAGCTTGCAGACATGTTCCAGCTAGCAACGGCCAGTCGGGGACCAATACCCTGAGCTTCTAATTCGAGTACAATATCGTTCGCCAATTCTTCGGCAATGTTCCCGTAAGTGAACGTACAAACTGCTGAATACCCTTGGTTTCTGTAGATCGCTCTTCCGTCCATTTCTCTGGCTTGCACCCGCCACACGTATTCCATTCCTAACTGAAGTTGAGGTTCAATAATCCCATAATTCAACATGGTATTGGTGGTGGTTGTGGTATAAATAGGAAGGGTAGAAGTGACAATTACGTTAGGGTCGGTAGCGGCGCCTGTAGCATCATCACCTTCACCTGACGAAGCTCCAGCGTAGTTTGGACGAACTTCAAAGAGTTCAAAAACGTATTCAGTACTTGGTCCAAAAGGAGAACCCATAGACAATGGTGTCCATGAAAAAACAATGTTTTGAGGGTCGGTTGCTGGGATTTCAGAACCACAAAAAGGAAGGTTCAATAAAGGAGGGTCGTTTAATGAAAACCAAGCTTGAGCACATGCAGGATTTCCCAATAAAGATTGGTTGGGATTGGAATAATCAATCACTTCAACGCAAATGCTGGTGGGTCCTTCCGGGAGTACTTTGGTCCGCTCATATTCTATGGGGTTTACCCCTGTAAAAACGAGGTTAGATGTACTTAAATACGGCGCTAAATCATTCCCTGAAATTTCTATGGGCACTCCTGGTGTTACTGTATAAACGGGCAGACTTGTGAGGTCGGTAGACGTTATGGAATAGCCCGTCCCTTCAATTTTAAACCGCAATTTTACTTGGTAAGAAGGAATAGTAAAATCGTTCAAGGTGAGGAGTACCTTAAGTTTATTGTTGAAAGGGTCCGTGTAATCTGGTAAATAGCTGGAATACGGCGGAGTGAGGTTTACGAATGTGGTGATAGGGTAGGTTTGCGCGGATGTTCTTAGTCCTGAGAAAAGGACCAGAAATAACATACAAATATGAACGAGGTGTTTCTTCAAACTACCCGGGTTTTGGGAGGGTTAAAGATAATGGATAGAATGGTTTATGCAAAATAATTGGCCGCTTTGAGTCCCGCACGTGCGGGAAGGTGTCAAAATTATTTTG
>JAKVAR010000116.1 GCA_022447585.1 Crocinitomicaceae bacterium
TCCTGAAATGTGTTTAGTTTCAACAAAAGAATAGTTGGTTCCGGCATAGGTAATTATGCCGGTTACCATAAAGGTTAAGAGTATTATTAGTTTTCTACCAATCACTGTCCTCGCTAGGATCAAACGTATCTTTTAAACGAATTATTGTAATTGTGATCTCCATTTTATCTAAACATCGCGCAGCCCTGACTCTTGTCTTTCCCGTTTGAATCAAGGTTGTTAATATCTGATTCTTGTTCAGAACTCGATTCATCAAGTGAAGATTTCTTCTTAAGAATTTCGAAGGAACACTTTTTATCCTTGAACTGAAAGGAGCTATAGTTACTTTGGCAGTTCTAATTACTTTTGACATGCAAATCTACATGCTGTCTGCAGTCTCCGTTGGCTTTGATTTTATCAAAAACAAATTTATTACTACAACAAGTTCAATATATTTAATGTCTTAATCATTGATTTTTCATCATCTACAATGACTTGAGAATTTGCGTTGAAACCTACAAAGGCTAAGATTGCTGCAAGTAGTAACTTTTTCATTTTAATTTATTTGATTAGTTAATACACCCAATTTAGCAATTTTTGTGCCAGTAAAAGGTTACTTTTGAAATCTATCAAAAATATTTTTTATGCTTCGTGCTTCTAAGTCCATCCTTATTGGGTTTATTATATTCACTTCATTTTTTTGTTTTTCCTCAAGCTGCAGAATTAGAGTTTGGTGAAATCTATTCTCGGAAGAAAACATGCGCATTAGGGTCAGACTATGGAACTTCTGCTATTCACTTGTATCGTCATTTTTTTTAACCGATTTTAACGAGAACTTATATTTCTTTAATACGATTGATAGAAGTGGTTCTATTTCAGTCTTTGATAAAGGCTTAAAGCATAAGGAATCAATAGTCATTCGAAATCCCGAAGGGATAAAATGGTGTGTCTTTCGAGATGCTGTTTTTTTTCTCAGGTAAAATAATATGCTTTTTTTCAGGACAGAACAATCCCTTAAGTAATAAAAATTCTCGCTTATTTATGCAAGTCATGGACCCTATGTCTTGGGAAGTAGAAGATCCCCAACTAGTTATAGAGTTCAGTTCCAAGTCAACACTTATACCCAAAATAAAGATTTCTCCCAATGGAGAATATTTAGGGGTGTTAATAGAGCCTAAATATAATTCAAAAGAGAACGTATTTCACAATAGAATATTCGATAAACATTTAGCTTTAATTAGCTCATCTAATTCTTTAGAAGTTGATAAAAAAAATACTTTGGATTTGAAGACTATTATATATCTAATGAAGGCGATTCTTATATTCTCCTTTCTCAGAATGCTGAAAAATTTGATAAATACGGAATGTCTCTTGACAATTAATATGCGTTTTAGGTTTCCGAAAAGAAAGATAAAGACCAGGAAGTATAAGAATTCAGTTATGATGACAAAGGCATAAGCGGAATAGAATTTTTAGTTCAGAACGATTCCTTACTAATCGTCCAATCATGGTATCTAAATTCAGACCGGAGCATTACTGGGGTTAACTTGATCGACACAAAAGGATATGATATATGGTCGTGGAGTTTTGATAAAGAGGTTGTTAGTCCTATTCTAAAAATGAGTATTACCAATAAAATTAGCACTCAGAAGGAAATCAAGAATAAACTCAATGACTCTTACCATAATACCGGTTATAGAATTGAATCAATAATCGAGACAAGTCAGGGCAAGGCCTATGTAATTTCTATGATAAAGGCTATCAGTGTAAGAAAAAGATACGGGGATTATGTTCAACAATATAATACTAATTGGGGAGGCGATATATTTCTACTACTTTTTGACGATCAAGGTAAACTTATATCGAACAAGAAATATTTAAGATCCACGTTGAGTGATGGACTTTTACCAGCTGTAGTTTGTCATTAATCTGATGAAAAGGCATGGTTTATTCATTACGGAATTGATCCAGAAATCGATAATAATGGACTTAAGACCTATGATAACTTAATAATTAACACGTTCGTTTTAGATAAGAATAATTTGGAAGTTTCTCAGAATAGATTGATTGATTATTCGCCTGAAAGCGATGACTTTTCATTTATGATGAGTCTAAATTCCGCCGTAAAAGAAAAGGAAAGTAATGTAATTTACTGTTTTTCCTATGAAGGTGAAGACAGATTATTAAGAATTAACTACTAATTACTTGGAGAAATTAAAATCCTAAAGTTACTCCCCCAAGAACTTGGAATCTCTGAACAGGATAACGATAGTAACGTAAATAATTTTGAGCAGCTAGATTATTAAACTGTACAAAAGCGGAAATTCTTTTATTGTATCTGTATTCTAAATGAAGGTTGGCGTCGCCTATAAAACCTAACTCATCTCCTTCATCTCCAGGCAATCCGTTGATAAATCCTTCAGTACTTTTTCTACCGCCTAGAAGGTTAAGA
>JAKVAR010000117.1 GCA_022447585.1 Crocinitomicaceae bacterium
TTAATATCTTGTTTGTGTAAAATCAAGCGTTGCAGACCATCTTATATTTTCATTTGCAACTCCAACCACCTTTATTCCTACTTTTTTATTTGCCAAAGCACGTATGTAAGAACTATAAGATGCACTGCCAAAATTTCCAATAGATGGAATACTAACATCTGCTGTAGATCCGTTTACTCTTGAAATACCATTAGAATCAACAACTAAATTATATGTGCCATTATAGCTTTCTGATTTTGAAAAATCATCTTTCCAAGCTATTACAGAAACTGTAACTGTATAAGCGCTATTTTCAGGTAAAATAATTGAGTTTGTACCATCTGTAGCAGACATAAATACACTTGATACATTTGTAGTATTTGCACCTAGTACTATTCTACAGTTTTGATACAATCCATTCTTTTCATCTGTTGACTTACCTCCAGATAAAACAAGCGCACCATTATGAAAACACTCTCCTCTTCTACCGAAACCTACAGAATCTTCTTTGGCATCAACTTCAGAACCGATTATTGAATCTCTCCCTATCCACAAGCATCCATTTCCATTTACTTTTAAATTCGTTCCTATAGCTCCAGAGTTATTCCCATCAACTTCTAAACCTTTACCTAATCCAACACAATTAAATGAATCGTTGTTGTTTCTTCCAATCCAAATTCCTGTACCTGTGGCAAAATGAAAAGAACCCCATTGTCGAATGTATGAACCACCTTCAATCGTATTATGTCCATTTCCTTTGAAAACAATAGAGTGATGTGAATTTACTTTTGAAGCTATTGCATTTACAGAATTGTCATACCCACTAGTATCTATCAAGAAAACATTTGCTTCAGGGTCTTCATTTTCTCCAAATACTGTAAATTCAACCAGACTTCCCTCTACTGGTGGTGTATTAAAAGTTATATTTATTGTATTAGTTCCATATCCTGAATTAACAGTGAATCCATTTCCATCACTGTAAGCTAGTATTGTTCCATCCGAAGGTCTTTTTATAATTGCTCTGGCATTCACAGTCGGTAAATTGTTTATAACAAATGGCGCTGTTATATTGTAAGTGCTAGTTGTCCCATCTCCTTGATAATGTTGAACATGTAACTCAATTCCTATGTAGTTGGGTTGCTGCTCAGTTCCTCCAAATAGATTACTCGAGCTTGTGCTTGCTTTTTTTATTATGTTTGATTCATAGGGAATGTTCACGCCAAACCCTAAAAAATTACTTAAAAGGTTCGCTGGAATTTGTTTTAAAGTTTCATCTGAAGCATCAATCGCTAAATGATGTAAGTTTTCATCAAATTCAGTTACAACTGTTGATGTTGTAGCCTCTTGTCTGTTGCTAAGTTCAGCTTCTAAAGCTGCCACTCTTTCTTCTAATGTTGGCATAATTTTCTTATATTTGAACTATGGATTTTCTATATCTTTTAATCGCTGTTTTTTTTATTGCTAAGTTTTTTATTCAAAACTCTGTAACTACTAAAAATGAATCTTATTTACATGAAAGTAGAAACTCAAAAACTACTATCGTAAATCAAGAAATACACAATCACCTTCATATATCTGATAAACAACTTAAAGAACTAACTGACAGAAACAAGTGATGTATTGTTTGTCAAATAAGCTCCGTTAATTGTTATTAAATTTATTCCTTGTAATCCTGTGTACAGGATTGATTTATCATTGTAAACATCATTTGCTAGTATCATTTTAAGTGTTGTTGCATACTCATTTAAGTCCTCTAGCTTTTCAGTTTCTGGATTATCTTCAATTGTATAAGAACTACCATCCATAAAAAAGATATCCTGCGCCGTTGCCATCTTTAACATGATATTTATACCTGTAGGCATAGCTGAAAATTTCATTTCATAATTTTCAAACACATCACTATCAATTAAGGTTGTATTTTGATCTGATTTATTAATAGTATTACCTCCATCTGGTGAATACTTGATCGGATCTTCCCACCTTAAGCGCATCATGTGTTGAATATTCCACGAATAGTTAATTTGATGATTCTTAGTGTTCTCATGAATAATCAAGCTTGTATTTTCGTGTTTTTGCTTCACATGAATTCTTTCACTAACAGCTGAAGTTTTTATATCTTCATCATTCCATGCCTCAATCTGAATTTGATAATATCCTTCTGGATAGTTATTGAAACTTACATCAAACTCATATACATTGTAATTGACTGAATTATATACTGATCGTACCTGTGTGTGTTGCGCTGTTGTATCTAAATAAGGTATGTCAAATATTAAAGCATATACTTCTTCATGATCTAGCCAAACAACAGAGTCAATAGTAATTTCTCCATGAATATCATCAACTATGTTTTTACCTGGAATTAACCAATAAGGGACATATTGTCGTAAATCATACGGAGCCATAGATGTATTCTCTGAAGAAAGGATACTTCCTTGCTTAAAGTAAATAGCTAACTTTCCATTACTACTTATTTTCTTTGCGGTTCTGTAGTCTTCAATGTTTAAGTTTTCAGTTCTTTTATGAATATCAAGTTCATCATGTTCTCCAATGGCATTAAATACCTTAACTCTGTGATTTTCGTAGCTACTTCTAAACTGTGTTCTAGTGGCATCGTCATTTTGAAATAATTGATAAAAATCTTTATTATTTAGAATTGATTGTTCCTGATAACTCAAAGTGTTTGCTACTGTTTTTATGGTATATTCAAAGTTTACAACTTCAACAAATCTGTGTGAGTTGTATTTTGATATAAAAAAGTATGGTTCGACAGTATTAAGCATAGTTATTGAGTTACAGTTAAATTAGACGCTAATATTAGTTTCCATTTTCCAACTCCAGAAGGTTCTACAGATTCTATATAACCGTATTCGGTCTGTCCGTTCTCGTTAGTGAATTGCACTTTGCAGTAGAAATTTGGTATTTCTTGGCCGTTAAAATCTGTACAGCCCTTTATTTTTTGTAAAAGACTCTCATCGATTGCGTGTTCAAATTCTATTGTGTTTATTGAAAAAAGTGGATTGCCTAAATCCGAGTTTAAAAGATTAGCATTTTCTGTCACTGGACTTGCACCAATTAATTGAGTGGTCATAGAGCTGTTTGCTGTTGAACTACCAAACTTAAAACTTGAATTACTGTAGCTGTAGAGTGCAGTAGCTATAAGCCAATCATGGCGTTTTCTGTTATTTGCTGGTGAAAATCTTAAATTCTTAACAGTATCAGGGCTATATATACCAGTTGGAGCAACTTGAAAATCATCTTGCCAAACACGCTCTCTTAGTATTCCAGAATCTTCAATCATATCTTTGATGAAAATATCAGTATCAGCGCTAGCGTCTTGAGTTGGATGAGTTGTCTTTTGCTTGTTTCTTTGAATTTCTTCGCCGTAAACATCAGCTCTATACCTAGAACGTTCATCATATATATTTTTGAGTCTAGTGAATGATGTTACATAATTTATCTTGCCGTTTGGCTCGTCAAGCCCCATTACTTCTTCGTAATAACCGCCTTTTTCATAGCCAATTTCTACAGCTGAATAGATATGCTTTTTACTTGTTTTTCGATGAGCATTGGTTATTTGATTCGGAAGGACTATTCCAATGTTAGGATTCCAAAAGTATGTTGACTTTTCAGCTACTATATACTCTTTATAGTCTCTGGTTTCAATTCCTAGAGAGATATTGAATACTGACTTTAATGTTTTTGCATAATCACTCAAAGAGGTTGCGAATTTCTTATACAGTTGATCATTACTTTCAAAATTTCTAAGCCACATACCACTATAACAATAAACATCTGACCACTGGCCATTTCTAATATTTCCGTGTTCCATTTTACCTAATACAGAAGATTTGAAACGATTTTCTTTATCTGTTATAAGATGTACTAACCTATTACCTAAGTCAAATAGTGAAAGGCTTTTTGTGGTTGTTGGTGCCAAAGTGCTATTTTCTTCAATTGATACATCCGCTTTTGAAAATGTTGAATAAACTCTGACACCTGCATTATTATCATCTTCTAAGTCAGCAGCTAAATGTGCTTCGAGAGATAAACTTTCCCCCTGTAATAAATTGATCGTTTCAGAATGAGTTATAGATAAGTTTTTTGTAAAGGAAGCAACAGTTCCAAATGGCAATTTATTAACATCATCAGAAGGAAGTCCACTACTAAACCCATTTAGAATTGTTCTTTCTTTTAAATTATAATTATTCCCGTTTTCATAGACAGTTAAGCAAATATGATAGTTACACCATTGCACATTTTCATACAACTGAAAAAACGAACTCATAACTGTTTCTAAACTCACACTCAAAGTTCTATCTCTGTCGCATTTGTTAATGATCATCATACCAGAAGTTCCGACTTCTGTTGATCCATTGGAACTAGGAATCACGCTTTGAGCAGTTTCATGTGATCTACCTGAAATAACTACGGGAATACCACAAGTTTTGTTAACTGTAGCTCCTGTATTGCTCTCGGCTGTTGTAATTGCTACAGGATTAATTTCATTTACTTCAAAGGTTGTTCTTAAGAATGTTTCTCTACCAGCAATCGTAATTATTTCTGTTGAAAGAGGTTCAATTGAGCTATTATCAATTGTTGTCATTGTCTCGATCTCAATTTTATTAGAATCTCTCGTTTTGATTATTGGTAAAAAACCGCCGCTACTAATTTTAACTGATAATTGACCATCTTTTTCATCAACAGTAGTTAGATTTAATATTCCACTGTTTGAGTCAATCCAAACATCATTTACATCCTTCACCTGTCTTCTTAGGATAATTTCTTCATTAGCTCCAATTGTTTCTTTTATGTTTTTTATGAAATCTTTTGAAGTTCCAACAAACTTTAAATCTGTTGAATAATTAGTGATCATCCCTTCATACGTAGAATCGCGCTTAAACGTTTCCTCTGTATCTCCTGTGCCAATAGAATCTACAACAAGAAATGGTGCCTGTGAATAATGCTCCAAATAATATCTTTCAGTTTCGTTATATGCTCCGTTCATCCTATGTATTGTTTTTTACCCATTGTGCATGTTCCCATGCTTTAGCTAATGCTTCGGTATTCGTTGTAGTGTGATAATT
>JAKVAR010000118.1 GCA_022447585.1 Crocinitomicaceae bacterium
AAACAAAGTTTTCTAGCTAATGAGTCTCTTGCGTTGAAAGAAAGAGAGAGAGCAAACAAATTTGAAATTAGAATTCTAATTTCAAATTCTGACCCCATTATAACTTAATTTTGCCTATATTTTAGATGCGTTTGCCCTGCTATTGATGCCACTGTCAATCCTGATAGCATTGAGGATAAACAGCTTAAATTAACAAAACTGAAACCTTTATGGGAAAAGATTGGGATTGACAGGTTCCTGTATCTGTTATGTTAATAATATCAATTCTCAGAACCTATGGCAATCTTTAAAGTTAGTAACTAAACAAAGCAAAGTTACGGCATTTTCATTATAATAAAAACTCGTCCTCATTATTTATTGATGGGGATTGAGTTTTTTCTGTTAACTTAGACTCAACCAAAAATGAAACAGTTATTGAGTAACTTCATTTCTAAAGTGCAACAAAGTATCATGGAAAATTACGGACATTTTAATGAAGAAGGGTTTTTCGTTATTGATAAAGACATCCCTACACCAGTTGCTAGTTTAATCAGAAAGTTAGGGAATTGGTTGGTTGCTTTGTCAATTAACAATTAACAATTAACAGTTAACAATTAATAATTAACTAAACAATGACTACAGCTAATCAATCTAGTAACCTTCAGAATAAGCAATCCCTTGAAAGTTATTTAAGCCTTAAATATCCCATTACTCTCTATTCTGAAGATGAGGGTGGATACGTTGCAGAAATCAAAGACTTACCCGGATGTTTAACTCAAGGTGACACCTTAGAAGAAACAATTAATAATATAAATGAAGCTAGAGAAGTTTGGATAGAAACAGCTTACGAAGCTGGCGATGACATTCCATTACCTAGCTATTAATGTCTCCTTTCTAGTAAGTGTCATTAGTCTTGTATTGTCCTACGGACAGAATTCATGTAAAAATAATAGGAGACAAAGATGACTACTTTAAACATCAATCAAATCAACTTAGTTGGACGTTTAGGCAAAGACCCTGAAATTAAATGGTTTGATTCTGGTAAAGTATTAGCCAAAATTAATTTAGCAGTTAAACGTCCAAGTAATACTGATAAAACCCCTAATTGGTTTGACCTTGAATTATGGGGTAAAACGGCAGAAATTGCTAGTGAATACACAAACAAAGGATCTTTAATCGCTATCGAAGGTGAGTTAAAGTTCGATGAATGGTTGGATAAAGACACTAATAAACAAAGAAGTAAACCAGTAGTAAAAGTTAACAGATTAGAATTACTTGCTAGTAGTAATAACATGGATTCTCAATCTGATACCATTGACGATGAGGATGACTTCTAAACAATGAACAATGAACAATTAACAGTTAACAATGTATTGATTGTTAACTGTTAAAAAAGCTGATAGAAATCTTTATGGTTTCTATTAGCTTTTTTTTTAGTCCTTTGGACAAGGTATGTAAACATTAATCAACCAAACCTTATGTTAAAGCCCAAATATCTCAGAGTTCTTTATGCCTTAGAAAATGGAGGAGAAATCAAATTAATGAATCATCGAATCGTCATGAACGAAAACAGAGAATTATGTTGTGTGATGAATTCTTCAGAACAAGGCGAAATTTTCTTAGGATTTGATTTACCAATTAATAGTTTTATTAAGCTCTGTGAGGAATTAAAAGATACCGATATTCCTTTAAGCGTCCCTAAACTCTAACTTTAATTCCTACTATTAATCACTATTTATCTAGTAATTAATAGTAGTTATCTCTTGTCCTACGGACGAAATTCATGACAAAGTAATAGGAGTTAACAATGAACACCATTCAATTAAAAGTCCTCATCAAATCTGTTCAAATCTCTCACGTTGGACAAGATTCTAAACTTATGGTTACAGGTAACTGTAAGTTTCAGCATTATGATCACAGTTCTCCTAATAAGAAAAAGACTTGTACTTTAAAG
>JAKVAR010000119.1 GCA_022447585.1 Crocinitomicaceae bacterium
TTTGTTATTATTTAGTTCTTTATCAATTTTTGGAATTTTAACCTTGATATATTTTATTCAGCCAGAAAGCAGTTCAGAAATGTTGAGTTATTTCTTTGTAATAATTTCAATCATCACATTGCCTCACTCTATTCTGTTTGACCAGTTCTATAAAAATAGAAACGCACAATTGCAAAAACAGAATGAATCAGAGAGCAATTATGAAACTGAATAATATTTCAATATATCAATATCAGAAGAACTTGGAGGATGGTTGAACAACTCCATCAGTTCACCTTAGGTAACATGTCTAGATTCTTGAGATTTTAAAGAATCTCCTTTATAGTATAAGAATAATAACCCTTTTCTGCATTAAAGGTATTATCAAACACGGATCGTATTTTCAAATCCTTCATAAGATATACTTTTAACCACAAGAAAGTTATTATTGAACATTTCAAAGTACACTTCTTCTCCATAAGAATTGTATCCGTAATTGATAAAATTCAATAATCCCTCATCGAAATCCCAGGTCACGAAATAGCTTTTTTCAATATCAGTGCCCGTTGAAAAACCTGTAAGAAAGAAATCCTCGGTAAAGCCATATATACCATTAAAAACTGGACCAGGATCTAACCCCTCATATAAGGAGGATAAATCTAAAGAATCTGGGAAAACAACATCATTTTCAAACGCTGCTTCTTCTATTGCATCTAGATAGCTGGAGTGATTATAATCTTCCATTTCAATTTCAGCTTCTGCTTCTTCCGCGAATTCTATTTCCTCTGTGGCTTCATCTGATTGCCCCTTATTGCCTTCATCGGAACTACACGAAGTCATGCTCAGTATAACCAATAACGGAATGAATAAAATATTGATCTTCATGTTATATATGTTTCTCAAAATTAAACTTCAACATCCACCAAGAACTCTTCAAGATATTTAAGGTCATTTTCATCGGCATTATGCATCTTTAAAAAATCAATGAGCTCAGAATTCTTATTTACCACTTTCAGCGGCCACTTTGGTTTAAAAATCATGAAATAACCTTTAGTCACAAGCCTCATTGCCAAGCTATTGACAAGTACTACCTCACAAATTCTAAGATCATTGAGTAGCTTTTGATTGGCCAAATATTTCTTGGCGTCCGAATCCATTGAAGCAAAATTATCTCGAAGATCGATAATTGAATAGAAAGGTTTCTCACCATGAAGCTCAAATCCATTATTAACAACTTCTTTTAGCTTATCTAAATTTACTTCAGCACCATCTAAATATGTAAGGTAGAAGATATTCTTACCAAACATTTTCATAAAGTAATTCTTATGGTCTGTTCTGTCGTTTTCCACGGATACGAGCAATGAATATATTGAATTAATCTCAGAGTAGATGAAATGAATGGTACCTATACACAAAAATTGTATTTTAGTATAAAATCGAATAATGAGAACAATTTCTAAACTTCTCCTTTTAAGCATATTAGCTTCCATAACATCTTGCACAATTTCGGAGTCAGATGCAAAAGTGTTCCTTCGAGCCGAAGCAGAGGCACAAATCCCAAAAACTTGCGATTGTCTTACTAAACTTGAGGCCACTGGAGACAAGGCTATTGAGAAGGAAGCAGAATGTAAGAGTGACGGACAATGGGCAATTCTTGAAGCATCACAATCAGAAAGAATTGGTGATACCTACCCTGATATTGAAGAAGAAATTATCAATTTCTATTATAGCGAAGTTGAGAAATGCAATGAAGAATAATCGCTAATAGTTTCATTGAAATCGATTAGATAAAGAAAAAGAAAGAAGATAAAACCGCTGAAATAAAGAGAGTTGTTAATATACCATACTTGTTAACCTTATATTCAGATAGAAATTCATTACCGCATAAAACCCATATTGTTATGCCATAACTTAAAGAGATTATCAAATATACCAAAGGTGTTGTTCTAGGCATTAAATCATCAATTGCTGCAATTCCAGTCGATTCAATCCCCCAAGTAATAAGTATTAAACCAAAGCTCCCTATAACTGAATAAACAAAATAAGCGACCATTAGTATCCATCCGATTTTCCTCCTAAGCCAAAATGTCACGAGCCCCAATGTTAATGAGATTATTGGAATCAGACTAATAAAATAAAACATGTCGAACCCAATAGAGGGATTAGAAAAACGCAATCGTATCATATCAATTTCATTATACCATCCAACTATTGCGATCAGACCGAAAATTATCGTAATTAGCCTAATTATTCGTTCTTTTCTATCCAACGATTTAAGAAGGGGGTTAAAAGCATCAATAGTTTTGTATACAAGGTTTAAAGCCTCTTCTTGTTTTTCGGATTTCCTTTCTTTTATTTGTCTTAGTTGATTACGCGCTTCCAGCAACTCTTGACTAGCCTCGGTTATTTCTTGCTCGGTAAGATTTCGACGTTGAACCTCCAATTCAGCAGCAGACAATGCTTCCTCTTGATAATCTCCTTTGTTCTGAATAATTCTGAATAAATCAACGTTTGAGA
>JAKVAR010000012.1 GCA_022447585.1 Crocinitomicaceae bacterium
AAGTTAAAATTATGAAAGAAAATCAAAATGAAATCTCAGAAAACTTAGGAGACAACCATATAATGACTAGCATCGATACACCATTAGTAAAAGATGCTTTTGTTAAATCAGACCAAGAAAAAATTGACAATATCCAATATTATTTCGCTAAAATAATGGAAGAACTTGGTCTTGATTTAACAGATGAAAGCCTTTCAGGTACACCATATCGTTTTGCCAAAATGTATGTAAAAGAACTGTTTTACGGTTTAAATACAATAAATAAGCCTAAGCTATCTGTTTTCCCTAATAAATATGGCTATGGAAAAATGCTCATTGAACAAGATATTACTATTGACTCGTCTTGTGAACATCACTTTTTACCTATTGTGGGTAATGCCTATGTCGGATACATCCCAAAAGACAAAGTGATTGGTCTCTCTAAAATTAATAGGTTAGTAGATTACTATGCTCATCGCCCACAAGTACAAGAACGATTATGTATTCAAATTTTAAATGACTTACAAAATATCTTAGAAACCAAAGATGTGATTGTAGTAATTAATGCAAAGCATTTATGTGTCTCATCAAGAGGTATTAAGGATAAAGAAAGCTCTACTACCACAATTGAATATGGTGGGTTGTTTAATGAACCCAATTATAGGAACGATTTTTTTAAATCTATTAAGATAAAGTAGTTCATAATAGAATGTACTTGCTACAACATTGCATAAGCGCTAATTGCTCGTATCCTTGCAACTACGCTTATGCTCATCGTTGGGCACAATTTGAAAGATGTACATTCCTACAAGACGAAATAGAAACATAGGTACCAAGAAGCAGGGACACGGACAGGATAATGAATTGACAATTTCTCAACCTGCCATAACCTTGAAATCTTTCTATGAACGTCTTGACAATTATGAAAAGGAAAAGCGAATTATTAACGAGCATGAGTTCCTTTTTGTCACAGAACAGACAAGGAAAAAATCTGAACATGCTTGGACTGTTGACGATATTGAAAAGATAATAAGGTCAATTCCAAGTAACGACTATGGAGAACTTAAACTCGTTATTCTGAGACAACCAAAAAGGAAAGAAGAAACTCTTTCACAAGTTTGGCGACGACTTATCTACTCCTATGAATTTGAAGGAGATTATTTGCCCGCAATAGTTATTGAAGCAATCGACTATTCAAAGTCATTTAAATGGTCTAAAAAGTTATCTCCTAACGCACAACATGAGTTAGACAGACTAAGAAATGATGGACATGAAATAGTTGATGATAAAAGATACTTCAAAGCCGAGTACAAACTTGAGAATGTACGAAAAACTCAACTTTACAGAACTCTACCTCACGAATTTGGACATTACGTTCATTACTTAGAGTTTGTTGAGCGACCAGGAACTGAAAATGAAGAATTTGAAGAATGGGAAAAAAGAAATGACAGGTATTTCAAACTGCCAAAAGCTGATAAGGAGAAATTCGCACACAATTATGCAGATGACTTAAGTAATGAATTGACAAAAAAAGGAATAATCTCATTTGATAGAATTGAAAATAAAATAACTGTGCCCAAAAATGGCTAAAAATCACCGACCTAACTAACCTTTTATTCTGCTATCGCAGAACTACGCTTCATAGCCGGAAGGTTAGCACCAATGGAAACAAGAAATAATATGATGATGACAATCAAATTTGGATTCGCAGGAATCTTATCTATTTTCTGCTTGATTACAACTGCTCAAGTCGAAAATAGTCAATCTGAAATTGCACAAATCACTGAAACATTAATGAATTATATTGATGGAACAGCCAATGGAGAAATAAATAAACTAAAAGAGGCCTTCCATCCTGATTTTAACCTTTATTCAGTCACCAAAGATGACAGTCTGAGAGTTTGGAGTGGTAAAGACTATATAGGAGGAATTGAGGAGGGTCAAAAAGCAAATAGAATTGGCAAGATAATATCAATTGATTATGAAAAAGATGCTGCAATTGCAAAAGCTGAAATCTTAATCCCGAATTGGAAAATTTATACCGACTATTTTTTATTAGTGAAATATGAAGGTTCTTGGAAAATAGTCCATAAAACCTATACTTGGAGAGAAATAACAAAATCTGACGTAAAGCAATAATAATGAAAGCTAAACCGCCTTAAAACGCCATTTAGCCAGAACGTTAGAGAGCATAAAAACACCAATAATGTATAATGAATAAAACAACTAATATTTTAATCATTCTCTTATTATTTTTTTATTCTTACGTTCAAATCAAAAAGGAACAAAATCGAAGAATTGAGTTTACAATACCAGAGAACACACGTATTGATTTAATCTATACAATTAATCAAATGAGTGAGATGGATAGTAAATATCGTTCTGTAATTCAATTGGGGACACTTGACATATACATACTAAAAAAAGTCAAAGAATTAAGCCAAGCAGGAGATATAGACAAATACATAGCTTACACAAATACCGTTAACTGGACAATTACGGAAGCTCAAGAGGATTCATTAAAGCAAACGGATTACCCTCTTACCTCTCAAGCACGTAAATTCCTTACGATCTGCGTCTTTTTCTTAGCTGTAAATATACAACTATGAAGGAGTACACAGATCTAATTTCATTCATGCGGGACTTCCAGACTGAAGATGACTGCCGTCGTTTCTTATGTGAACAAAAGTGGGGTGACGGTTACCAATGCCGTCGTTGTGGACACGAATGCTCAGTTAAAGACAGAACATGGTATCACAAGAGATGCCAGCGTTGTCATTATGATGAATCGTGCACAGCACACACGCTGTTCCATAAGGTCAAATTCAGCTTGGTGAAGGCGTTTGTTATTACCTATCAGTTGTCTACGATGAAAAAAGGCATGGCCACCACTGAGATAGCTAGGCAGTTTAGCATTAAGCAACAAACGGCTTGGTTCTTCAAGCGAAAAGTGCAACAAGCGATGAAATCAGGAGGAACTCAAATGCTGTTTGATAACGTGGAAATTGACGAGACGGTCATTGGCGGTGCTGAGAAGGGATCTCCTGGTCGGAGTTACGGGAAGAAGAAAAAAGTGCAAGTAGCTATCGAGGTCGAATACCCGACAGACCCTAGTGAGAAGCCTAAAATTAAAAACGCAAATGCTGTTGTAATCGATGGTTACAGCTCAGATGATCTAAAGAAAGGGATTGAAAAAATGATCGATGTACAAGCATTAGTCACAACCGATGGATGGAAAGCATACGAAACCGCAGTTGGTGGTCGGTGGCATGAATCATTCCCGTCCTCATCAGGCGAGAACTTTGAATTGATTCACTGGCACATTTTCAACCTTAAGAACTGGATTAGAGGCATCCATCACCATGTTTCATTAAAACATCTGCACTGCTACCTTCAAGAATTTCATTACAAGTTCAACAGACGAAACCGAATACAAACGTGTCCATGTCAGCTCCTAAAAACCATGACGAAAGAACCATGGTTGCCTTACAAAAGGGCGATTGAAGGGTAAAAGGATAATCCATTAAAGCAATTACAGTATGCGTTAGATTATCAAAATTACCTCAAAGTAAAGTCTATAATTAATCAGTATGGCTATCCGTCAACAGATAGATTGAAAATAAAGTCAGATATTTTTAGTCCAATATTATTGCACTTCCCGAAACAAATAAATCCAAATGATTATCTGGAAGAAATGTCAGAACTGCTAATCAAAGAAGTAAATGAAAATAGGATGAAAGCTATTACATACGCTCGTTTCTATGATAATATTATTACAAGATTTCTCAATAAACCACAAACATATGGAACAGTAAAAAAATTCAATATTACGACAATGACACCTGGATTGCCAGAAATAGACGATATTGAGGAAACCAATAAGTTCAGAAAAAAATAGGTCTTATTGAGTTAAAAGAAGGCGAATAACAAATAGCTAAAAAAAGTGAATTAATGCCATAATACATTGCTATATAAAGCTATCTAACAAGCGGTATAAAATCATGACTTCCTTTGGTCGTCAAGATTCATAAAGCAACCGTGGAAAACAACAGAACAAAGCATGAAGATTCTTTCATTATTGATATCAGTTTTTTTTATTTCCTTTGGCCATGCTCAAATTGACACCACGGTTTATAAAGTAGATATTACCTGGGAATCCAGCCAATCGGTTAAGGGAAATATTAGAACTATTCAGTGGAACAGCAAAACCTTGAATGAGCAAAGAAAAATTTCTATATATGAACCAGTCAATTTCCATAAAGATTCCCTATATGATGTTGTTATAACTACTGATAACCAATGCGCCAGTCTAGCCAATTTGTTAGAGGATGAAATGATTTTGAACAGAATTAAGCCATTAATAATAGTTGGTGTTCACAATCGTGAATCACAAGCAATTGATACAATATTTCATAAATATGAAATTGATTTTAGAATGAAAGAAATGTTGGGAGACATTTGGTTAAGTAAAAACTCTGAACTTAAAAATGACTCAACCATTTTATCCTTAACAAATAATAGACATGAAAATTTCAAAAAATGGATATCAATTGAAATTGTAAATTTTTTAGAATCGCATTATAGTCTCAATACGAAGGAGAATTGGACGATTGGCGGATTTTCTAATGGTGGTTCTTTTGTCACAAGCTTAATTGAATCATATCCAAATTCTTTTAGAAACGTAATCTGTATGTCTCCAGGAGAAGTATCAACTAGCTTAAGTTCTGATAAAAACATTTTTTTTATTTGTGCAGGTAACGAAGAACTCAGTTTTCATTCTACTAGCTTACATTTGGCAAGAACACTTGAGAAAAAAGGTATTCAATTTGAACATCGAACCTATTCCTGCGGACATAGTTACAACATGTGGTTATCCTACTATCTTTATTGCCTGAGGAAGATTTATAAAGTTTCTAACAAAACCTAAACTGCATTAAAACGCAGTTAAGCCAAAACGTTAGCAGGCCGATATTCTGGCCATTAGGAGAAAGAGCCCCTGGATTTCCACTTTGAAAAACAACGTAATTTCCTTGAAGTTCAGAAATACTAAAGGCGCCATATGCAGAGCCTACAATGGGAAACTCAAATCTTTCTGACCAAGTCTGTGCATTTAAAACGAGAAAAAGAATCCCCCTGCAACCAGCAGGGAGATTCGAAGTATGATTAATGCTGTACTAGCCATTTATTTTCACCTGCTTTTATTTCATCAATATACAACGTGCATAGGTATTTTTCTGAATTAAGTTGAGTCGTACTATGGGATACCGGAATCAAGTCCCCTGGAACGAATCAACACATAACAACATGAACCCCTAGCACTTAAGAGACAACTTATTAGTCTTCGTTTTTCGAGACAATCACTAACATCCATAACCTAAAACGTCGTAATTATTGAAGAACTCGACCTTTTATGACCTTTCTCTTTGATGGTATGGAGCATTCCACAACGCCAATGATCTGATCAGAGAAAATGAAGGAGAAGCCAACGAAATTATCATTGACGGCGTTGCTGAAGATGCTCCAAACGCTGCTTATGTCTCTGTATACGGAAATACTGACCACCATATCAGAGTAGGAATCTTCGCTGCTTCAGTTCAAAACCCAACGCGCTTAAACACTGGAGCTACATACTATGGATTAATGGAAATGACTGGTAATGCGGAAGAAGCCGTCATTAGCCTTTCTCGATCTGACACAAGAGATTTTAGCGGTCTACATGGTGACGGTGAAGTAGTGGGTTCTGGAAATGTGTAGATACCCCAAAAAACAGGACAGTAGGTTTAATTAGATAAAACGCGTTGTGCTATTAACTCCATGCATGTTTGAGATGATTTATGGACCTGCCTTTTTCTAAGTTAACTCTTTGCAGTACAGCGATTGCTGCCAACTTAGAAGCGATTCTTGTCAAGAAGCCACTGAATGTCTTTGCAT
>JAKVAR010000120.1 GCA_022447585.1 Crocinitomicaceae bacterium
CCGTGAGATGGCAAAGGATTTCCGTTACTATTGCTCGATTAATCATCGTGTTCAACGGGTGGTGTACCACGCCACCTTATCTGTTCCTGAAGAGGATAAAGACAAACTGAACGATGACCAATGGGGAGATGTTGGCCGTCGGTTCCTTGAAAAAATGAATTTCTGCTCAGATTTTGAGGATATGGAGGTGGCACAAGTTCCTTACATCATCGTTAGACACCATGATAAAGACCATGACCACATTCACATCGTTGCTGGCAGAGTCCGCAGTGATGGTACTTGTGTTTCCGATTCCTGGGATTACCGACGGGGTGAAAAAGCGGTTAGAGAACTTGAGGTTGAATTTGGTTTATCCCAACCTTTTAAGCAAACTAACCGCAAGTCACCTCATCCTTATCTTGTGGAAAAATTAGAGCGAATTTATCAGAATAGTGATGATAACCTCGTATCTACTCCAGAAGAAGAAGAAGAAACCCCCTCTAACCCCGAAAATGACCCAATAGCTGCTCAAGTTAACCAAATACTTGAATATCGTAAGCAGTTATTGGACAGTAAAAAGAGTGAAGATGAAGAAGAGACGAGGATTAATGAACAAGGAGAAGCTAATGACTATTCTCTGTCTTCCTTAATAGAAAGGGCGAATAAAGCGAACTTATCTCCTAATTCAAGAGAAATACCCCCGTCGAATAATAAAGAATTCTTTGATAATCCCCAAAGCACCCACACTCCCATTTCCCCTGTAACCACGCCCCCAAACCTGGAATTAACCACCCTCATCAATGAAGTATGCCAACAGGTTACAACCATCCCCGAATTCCTGAAAATCCTTAAGGATAGGGGGGTTGAAGCAATCGTTAAACTCACTCGTAATCAATGTGTGCAAGGCATCGTTTACTACTATCAAGGACAGCGTATTAGTGGTACACAATTAGGGGCTGCTTACACTTTTCCAGGGCTACGGAAACGGCAAAAACTGCGGTTTGAAAAGCATCATATCCCTGAGATTGAAGCCCATAACAACAGTTGTCAACCATTACCAGCACCCCCTAAATGGCAGTGGTTACAATTCGTATCCAACAGATTTCATCAATGGTTAACTCAAAATCAAAAACAACGGTATCACAATGATAATTTTGAGGTGCGTCTGGATAGGGATTGGTTAGTTATTTCTGCTAATAATTCGGATTTCTTTGTTAAAGCCCGATATGACTCCCAAAAAAGACAATGGTTGCCACAGTCTGGATGGCGATTTAATCAACAAGAAGCAGATTTTATCTCTAGCAAACTGTCAGGTCTTTCCAGAGAAAACTCTGAAAATATACGACGTAATTTCAGAAGGAGGTAATAGTTAAGCATGAAAAATAATTGTTAACTGTTAATTGTTACTTGTACATTATTGAAGCTTCATAGCGCAAAAAGCTAAATAAGAATATTAAAACAATCTAAGATAACTCCTACTTTTCTAAAAATACAATTATAAATAAGATATAAAAGTGTGTTTTTCTTCATTTAATAGTGGTGTGATAATGACTAACGCAGCGACAACTTTTAAGATTTTTCCTCAGAACATTCAAGCTCAAATATATGATACTTTGGATTGGCATAGTCACGTCGATAGAATCGAATTAACTGAAAGAGAACAAGAAGTTTTACAAATCATGTCTCTGGCTTGGAATGACCAAGAATCTGCTCTTGCTCTTAATATCTCTTTGAATACTTATCGAGTTCATCGCAAAAATATCCTCAACAAGTTCAATGCTAAAAGTCAAGTTGAGGCTCTTGCTCGGGCTTTTCGTAGTAAATTAATTCAATAGTTAATCAAATCAATCTTAAAACTTCTCCATATAAATTGTGAGGAGTTTTAAGTAACCCTAAAGGAGTTAATAATTAGAGTTAATGACTAAAGATTAAGAATCACCTCTAACTTAAAGTTAAAGGCGATTATAAAATCCTCGTTCAGTAATTAATAATGAACAATTAATAATTAATAATTACCCTTTCTTTAAAGAAAGGGATTGGCTAAAAGGAACTTTTAAAATTTTCTCCTCTTTCAAGGGGAGGAACCTCAAACCTTCATTATTGAATTAATCATTACTAATTAACTATCAACTCTTAATTATTAACTATTAACTATTAATTATTAATTATTCGGTAATTCTCTAATGAAAGTATCAACTAAAATACAAAGTTATCAACCACTAAACTATCAGAATCCACTCTTAATAGTTTAACTAATTCGTTGCCTCCAAAAGCAATTAAAGCATTACCGTCTTCATTGCTTAAAGTTAGTTCATTGAAACCACCAACACCCAAAGCACCAATATTTAAAAGATCGTCTTCGAGGTTAAATTCACTGATAATATTGGCTCCCTCATCACTTTGTGGATTGGCAATCCAAAATTGATCCACACCTCTACCACCAGTAACAAGATTGTCACCTCCTATGAAGAAGAATTAGACCTCTTGCAAAAATATTTTATGGTATAATCAGAGGCTATTTTTTACTGATTTTTAGTTTCTCAGATGGACAAAACATCTGATTATTTTTGAATAATTTATTTTTAGCGATCGCCATAAACAAAAATGATTAAAA
>JAKVAR010000121.1 GCA_022447585.1 Crocinitomicaceae bacterium
ATGTCATCTTCAGAACGTTTTTCTTGATCAATTTTTTCTTTTACAGTAAACCTAACCCCAACTGTTGTTCCTGGGTAAACAGGTTTTGTAAATCTGGCTTCATCAATACCGTAATTTAATAAAACTGGTCCTTTTTTAGGATCTACAAATAACCCTGCCGCTTTAGATAAAATAAAATATCCGTGGGCAACTCTTTGTTCGAAAATAGTTCCATCTAAAGAAGTTTCATCCATATGCGCATAGAAGTTATCGCCACTTACATTCGCAAAGTTTACGATATCTGTTACAGTTACTGTATGCTTATGCGTAAATACCGTATCTCCAATTTTTAAATCTTCAAAATGTTGTCTGAATACATGCGGATTAGCTTCTGGTTGAGCTCCACCTACTTGATATTGCTGCGTAATTTCTGTTATTGTTGTTGGGTGTCCTTGAATGGCAGTTCTTTGAAGATAGTGTAAAACACCTCTTTTACCTCCCATTTCTTCACCGCCTCCAGCTCTACCTGGTCCGCCATGCGTTAATAATGGCATTGGAGAACCATGTCCAGTGCTTTCTCCGGCACAATCTTTATTTAGTACAAGAATTCTACCGTTAGCTGCTGCCGCACCTACCACAAACTCTCTAGCTAGTTTGTCATCTGCAGTTACAATTGAAGTAACTAAAGAACCTCTACCCATTTTTACTAAACGAGTTGCTTCATCTAAATCTTTATAAGGTAAAATTGTAGACACTGGTCCGAACGCTTCAATATTATGCACATCTGTATTGTTAAACGGATCGTCATTTCTGAATAAAATTGGAGAGAAGAAAGCGCCTTTATTTTTATCAGCACCCATTACTTCAAAATTATCCATGTCACCATAAACAATCTCTTGAGATTTAGCTAATAACTCTACATTTTCTCTAACTCTTTCAACTTGTAATTGGTTAGCCAATGCCCCCATTCTAACTCCTTCTAATGAAGGATCTCCAATAGTAGTTTTTGCTAACCTTGCTGATACTGCCTTTTGAACATCTTCTACCAAGTTATCTGGAACTAAGATTCTTCTAACAGCTGTACATTTCTGTCCTGTTTTTACAGTAATTTCTCTCGAAACTTCTTTTACAAACAAATCGAACTCAACCGTTCCTGGCGTAGCATCTTTCCCTAAAACACATGCATTTAAAGAATCTGCTTCCATATTAAACGGAACAGAGTTTTCAATAATTTGTGGTAAAGCCTTTAATTTTCTTCCGGTAGTTGCAGAACCAGTAAATGTAACTACATCTTGGAAATCGACATGATCAATAATTCCCTTACCATAACCACAAACTAACTGAAGAGAACCCTCCGGCAAAATACCTGAAGCTATAATTTCTCTTACCATTAATTCAGTTAAATAACCTGTAGATTCTGCAGGCTTAACCACAGAAGAAACTCCTGCCATTAGGTTAACTGCAATTTTTTCTAACATTCCCCAAATAGGAAAGTTAAACGCATTTATATGAACAGCAACTCCTTCTTTTGGAACCATAATATGGTGACCTATAAAAGTACCTTCTTTAGAAAGCTTTGCAGCATCTCCATCAACATAATAGGGTAAATCTGGAAATTGTCTTCTTAAAGAAGCATTCGCAAACACGTTTCCTATTCCACCTTCAATATCTATCCAAGAATCTATTTTTGTGGCTCCTGTTGCAGCACTTAATGCATAAAACTTCTTTTTAATGGACATTAAATGAAGTGCTAATGCTTTTAACATTCTACCTCTTTCTTGAAAAGTCATTTTTCTAAGCGCTGGTCCTCCAACATTTCTACCGTAATTTAA
>JAKVAR010000122.1 GCA_022447585.1 Crocinitomicaceae bacterium
CGCTGTTACTAGAATGAATAATCCAATAAAAAATGGGATTAGTAATTGACGCCAAGTTTTTTTGATTTCTTCTTCTTGCATTTGAGTTAAAACTAACCAATTAATTTAAACCACGAGATACAATCTCGCGGTAGCGGGGGGAATATCGAAGTCTCCCTGAATTGCTTAAAGCGCTGCGAGGTTTTCTCATCTTCTACAGCTTGAATACTGTCAGAATACGATTTTACCGCTGTTTGACATTGGAATGCCTTGGCCGTTTGATTACTTCCAGAATATGCTTTAATACCTAATGATTGGAAGTAGATAATAACATCTTTTGTTTTTGGATAAGGTTGGTCATTATAGAGATAGGCATCAATAAGATCTGCAGCCTTTTTTGGCATATCAAAATGGATGTAAGCCCGGATTAAAAGTGTGATATTACTTATGGTTGTTTCTTCTCCATTTCTTCCTTTGTAAGGGTTTTTCCCTTCTAAATTCTCATACATTTTTGTGTTGAGAAAGAGTGAGTCGCAGTACATAAAGGTGCTGTCTTGCATTTCCAATGCCATGAACTGTTCTATCATCAAGGCGAAAATTCGGCGACGCATTTTTTGATTCTTCCATTGATTGCGAAGGGTTTCATGACAACACATTAATGATTCTTCTCGATTACCTGCGCGGGCCAAAGCCAATGGTGTCATAAAACAACGTTCTCCGTAGCCGCTCATATTATTAGGAGTAAAAAAACTATGCGCCTTACGGTTAATACTTATGGAACTATCGTTAAGAACGGGGTCGTTTAGTCCATAAGTGAGATTGGCAATATGCCAACCTACCCAACCATAATGCCTTTTCATGAGAACAGAGTCTCTTGTGCTTCTTATAAAGGCAAGCTCTTTCCAGTAGGCCTCGAGGGCCAGGTCTTTCATATCATATCGCGTGTAGAAAGCAGATAATCGAGAATAGGTATCGGCTATTTTGGCTGTATCGTTTAGCTCAAGCGCAATCTCTTCCATACGCTTTGTGCTCACTAGATCTTTGCCAAAAATTTTGTTTCTTCCAAATACATAAATCTTTAAGCTTAACCAGTAATACTCGCTTTGAATGCTTTTCGACTTCTTTATTTAATCTGATAAAAGTGAATCAATATGAAAGACTTCTTCATTTGAAAGTCCTGATAAATTTCTTTTGCAAAACCATAGAATGGAGTCGGTTTTAGCCTTTGTTGTTGGAATAGGAGCATCTATATACCGATCAAAAGCATCTTGAAAGGTAATTTCCTCTTTTTCCTGTGCCAAAGTTAAGGCAGAGAAAACAAGGGTTAGAAGAAATAGTGTTTACTTCATGGTTTGGGAGAATAAAGCTAACCAATATATTGGAATACATTACCCTCGAAAGTCAGAATGCCTAGTCTGAATCACCGTCAATTAACCTCGTAATGTATTGGCCAATCTCAAGCATTGCTCCACCGCCAACTGGTTTTTGAATATCAATAAATTCTATGGCGCCACCTTTTTTGCTTTCGTAAAACCCTTGCGGATCACCAACACGATATCCATTAAAGATCTGTTCCAATTCTACTAAACGTCCCTTAGGTTGAGTATCTAGCCAGGCTTTAAACGTTTCGATATGTCCAGGTTTTGAAAACTGGAAAAAGGTATCCCCTTTAACCTGCTTAGACCAGAAAACCCAATCGTTGCTGTCTTCTAATTTTTCCATACTAAAGCCTGGGGTTGGCATTCCACCCATGTACGCTCCGAGCCAATTTGCATTTAATTTTTCTGCTTGGTCTCGCCTACTGAATTTTTTTACAAACTTATCTCCAACCTTATAAGTTGGAGGTGGACCTGGTTTAATGCGATCAGATAAATCGCTAGTTTTCATTAATTGCATCACGTATTGATCTGCTTTTAATTGAAGGGTTTCAATATTTTTCGCTGATTTGCGGCAGTTAGCAGTGTTTACAGCTTTTAATTGCTTGGCAGCCTCTGGTCGTAAATCATTAAAAGAAGCCGCTTGGTCATTCGAAATTTTTTCCCTTTGAATGGATTCATTCGAATATAGATTTTGTTTTTCTGAACGCTTAGCCTGGGTGCGCATAAAAATGCTTATAATATATTTTAAAGGTAAGTAGTGTATGAGATTTATTAATCCGTATAAAGACGTAAAATAGACTATCAAAGAATATTTTAGTCAAAATCAAGAAACCTTCTTTTCCTCCCTTTGTGAAATGCGCAAATTGATTTTTACTTGGTGTGATTCAATTTAAAAGCTCCCATATTCCCATATTTCTATATAGTTTTGGATAAAAATAAAGGCTTGAAATTTCTAACCGTAATCTTTTGCTTACTTTCATTGAGTTTGAATTCTGCTCAAGAAAAAAGAGGACTATATTTTGAGCAAACTGGAGAATATGAAAGAACGATCCGGATCAAGGAATTCAAAAAAGTTAATGTCCAAACAACGAGTGGTGAAGAGTATTTCGGGAGATATTCAATTCTTTCCGATTCCACCATTATAGTAGGAGATAAAACTCTTCTTATATCAGAGATAGCGACATTAAGCTCAAAAACAAAAGGCATCCAATTTTTAAGGGGGACAAGCATTGCTGTTGTCTCAGGCGTGAATGTATGGGGTATTTTTGTTTTGGCCTATTTTGGAACCCTTTTGCCCGAATACATTGTGGTGTTGGCTGCGGATTTAATACTTGTGGCCGTACTAATAGGTTCAAAAAATGGTAAAAAGTTTGAGCAGAAACAATGGAATATTAGGGTAGTGGAGTAGAGATTAGTTTTGCTAACCAATTATTACCACAACTTCCACCAAGGTTTTTTGTTTGAAGAGCTCTGAAAGCCTTGTGAAAAATAATTTTCATCATATTCTTCTCCTTCCTCGCCAACAACAATTGCATCTATGGATTTTGCAATTTCAACCATTTTTTTAATGATATCATCGTCAGGGTTTTTTACGGTAATATGACCAAGCTTTTCGGTGAATGTAAATGGAACCTTATTTTTCCAAAGTCCTGCATTAGGAGTTGAAATGGTTAGGGTATCACCTTCCTTTGTAGTGCCGGAAAACTCTTCTGTTGCATCAAATTCAGGATCGTTTTTGATGTATTCTTGCCACTCCGTAAGTGTAATTATATTCTCAGAATTTCTTTTAATGTCTAATTCGTAGCCCATAAGTTTTGGATTTGAGTTAAAGCTAACCAATTAATTTGAGATCTTCAGCGACCTAAAGAATTACCAGGAAACCCTTTTTTACTTTCATAAAATCCGCCATCATCTCTTTCTTTGCGGCGCTTATCTCTTAATGTTTTGGTGTTAGTTGGGAGATCTTCATTCAAATACCCTTTTATCATTTGCCACCATACAAAGGGGAATAACCAAATCAATATTGAATGTATGACCTTGCCCTTTGGTTCTAGTATTCTACTTCGATAAACCTTTCTTTGATACTTTAAAGTAACAAAGAAGTGAATGACCAGGAATATTAAAAATATGTAATGTTGGGTCGTCATTGATTTAAATCTAACCAATTAATCTAATATCTCATCATTTTCAATTGCGGTCTCCTTTACTTGGGAAGACTCCTTAAGATCATTAAGTTTTAGTGCATCTGTACTATAAATTAAGTATACAATTGTACCCAATAGCAGAGAGGCAAAACTTAAAACAAGGTAAAAGTTGCCCTCTTCTATGGAGTGTAAATAAGATCTGATGGGCAAAAGAATAAAAGTGGATAACATTGCAGGTAAATAAAGCAATGAAAGTGCAATTCCGTAAAACTTTGGATTTACGTTTTGAAGAGTTATAGACGCTAGAACTGGGGCGATGTAGGTATCGGCTATTGTAAATAGAAACAACGTCATCATGATAAAAAATAGGGTAGAGCCAGAGTAGGGTTCAGAAACTATAAAGCATAACCCAAAACCAAGCCCCATTAAAATAAAACTAACGAGTAATTTGAACAATTGATTTGTATAACGAAATGTCCATAGCAATGCCAATAATCCCATTATTAGCATTGTAATTCCTCCGCCGAGCAGTTCCCACCAACTTGCGTCCATCTCCGAATCAAATGCACTACCTGCATCCAATTTGAGACTGCCGAAGGTGATTGTACCCGTAGTCATTAAAAACGAAAAGCAAAGAGTGAAGAGTACTATAACAAGAATTCTTATTGCACTAATTTTTTCAAATTTATATGTGTTCTCAACTTCTACTGTTTTTTTAAGTAAGATGAGAGGTAAAGCGGAAGCAAGTAATGCCAGAAAAGCCGATATTAAAAAGCTCATTTGAAGGTTGTTTTCCAGGCCATAATTCACAATGAATCCCGAGCCGATGAACCCACCTACATTAGCTCCTAGGTAATAAATCATTAATCCTGAATCTAAGGATTTTGGTCTTGTGAGATAACTACGACCAAGACTTGCCTCCAGATTTACTTTAAATAAACCTATTCCAAGAGCTAAAACATACATGCCCAATTCTGCATTCTCAAATGATCCAGAATAAATCAAAAGGCATCCTGCAGCTTGTATTACACCACCAGCCAGAATAACAAGTTTTCTTCGTTTAATTAAGTCACCAGCTAATCCGCCAATGATTTTACCAATAGTTGCGGCAATTACAAAATAACTAAATACATCAAAGGCTTTAGCATTGTTTCCGTTATCCAATAATTCGAGTAAATAGAACAATAAAACCCCTCGGGTTGAATAGAAGGCAGCGCGCTCAATTAGACAAGCTATGGTGTAAATTAAGGTCTCTTGAGAGTGTTTGGTTTGGGCCTGCATTGGGTTAAATCTAACCAATTAATACTTAACAATGGTATACTCTTTATTATCTGGATTGTGAATTTCAAAAATGAACCGATCCAGTCTAAAGGAAGCACAAGCATAATCCGAGACATCATTGCCTTCTAAGAAAATTGAGTCATTACGAATATCAACATTGCCTTTATACTCGCCACAGTTATTCACATTGGCTATGTAGCTGATATAAATCGTGTCTTGTTTGTAAATAATGGAATCCGTTTCGGGACAAAAACCTTCTTCATCCATACTTGGACAATAGAATTTGCTTTCTGGTTCAAAGAACATTTCATCGGTAATCATTTCACTGCTGAAACTAATTAAACGATCATGAATTTTTTCAGCACAAGAAGTAAGAAGTACCAGAAGTAAAAAGAGGTTTAGGGCTTTCATTGGATTAAAATTTGGAAATTAATTTGATCTATTTCCATGACATATGTTCTCTAATAATTCAACCCTTAGTTTTCGTCCTTTCTTGTTATAATGCTTTTCTTTACCATTCCATAAAAGGTCTTTTTTTGCAGGAATAGAGGTTCTGTTCGGATCCATTTCAGCAGTCATTTTCATAACTCTTTTTTTCTTCCCATTTTCGTAAAAGGAGTGTACTGTGATGGTTGCTATTGCTTTTTCTCTAAAGTCAAGAATTGAGTCATAAGAAATGTTCCCGTTTTCATAATAAGTGGTTAAACGATAAAGATATACTGTGCTGTCCTCATTATGATAGCCATAGGTAGTCCTTGATTTAATTGTTTCACAATCATCGTAATAATGAAAGCGGCCATTTTCATTTAAATTTTCATAACGTCCGCTCCAATGTGAAGAACAGGGTATTACTATTACGTCTTTACGTAATGAAGTATCTGATTGCGATAAAGCACTTAAGGAGATTAATAATGTGAGTATGATTGACAAACGCAACATGATTTAAAGCTAACCATTTTTTCTACCATTTCTTTGTCCAATCTTCACCAATTTGACTGTAGTTTATAGTTCCAACAAATTCATTGGAGATCACTCCAGTTCCGACATTATTAAAGACTAATCTCAACTTAGTTGTATAGTCTCCTTTATATATTCGGCATGCTGTAACTAATATTTGATTAGGTTTGAGATATGGGAACATCATTCCTGTTCCGCACATGTACATATAGGGATGTTCTATGTATTGCCATTTCCCCAAGCTGTCTTTTGCTTGCATTAGTAAATCAATATTATCACCATAACCGACATTAATGTTTTGTGATGACAAATTCTCAATCGTCACAGGATAAGACTTGTAAATGAGCGACTCAAAATAGTAATCAAATTGGTCTTCTGATTCTATGGTCCTTAGCTCTCTTTCTCTAGATTTTATGAATTTAGTTGTATCTACGAATATTATAGCACTATCCTTTATTGGAAAAATAAACTCATCATAATCATAGGTGCTTTGCTTGTAAGCTGAATGGAAGTATTTTAAATGTATTTGCTCCTTTTTATTACCCAAATATAATTGCCTGTAGGCTGCTGCTTTCCTAAAAGAAGCTGTATCAGTGATAACCAAATCAGAAATACTATCCACGTATTCAACGTCATTATAGCTCCACTCCTTGACTTCGACACTCGGATTTGTACAGGCACTTATTAGTGCAGTGATTACCACAATTAAAACGGTTAGTTTATTTCTCATCTTTTTCCTCCCTTTTTTCGGCAGCTGCTTTCATTTTATGCTTGATTAAAGCCAATACCAAGAGTTGTTTTTTAGCTTCAATCAAATCTTCATCGTATTTAATTTCAAGTGCTGCATTGATGTCTAGGACTGCACTAACATATTGCTGATTTTTAGCTTTTTCTTGCGAAGATTCAACCAAATAGGTGTACCGATAAGCATCATCAAAAGAAAGGCTGTCGGAACAAAGTTCTTCAACCTTATATATCCAAGTGTTTCGAATGAATTTCCATGAAAGGAAGCCGTACTCTTCAAGGGTAAATTCCACAATCGGAACAGTATCCATTCTTGTAAAACAAGATTTTGGCGGAAATGAATCCATTAGTGCTAAGAAATTTTGCCTTTTTTTAAGATGCCTTTTCTTTACTGTATTCGTCAAATCCAAAAGAGCGAGTTTGGGCAGGTATGAAGGATGGTTTATTTTGAAGCCATATAGCTGTCCCACTGGTATGCTGTCAATTTTTAAAATTCCTTTTTCATTTGTTCTTCCGTATTTGTAAATTGAGTCTCTAGTTTCAATGGTTACTTCACAATTCGGAACAACAACTTTTTCATTTCCGTTGATGGAAGTCTTAATTTCTAGAGAGTAGTATAATTGACCTTTTACTGCCGAGCAAACGAATAAAATAATTGATAAAAAGAGAAATCTCATAATAGCAACGTAGCAAGAATCATGCGGATATGACCTAAGGGAAGTGCTAAAATTGGGAATTTATTACATGTCTATAAAACGCATTTTATTAGTTCATTTCATCTTTTGAATTTTTCCGAGTTAAATACTTTACCAGAAGATAAATAAGGATAAAAAGAATTTGAGCTAAAGTGAAAATTGCTAGGTAGAATATCCATACTAAAGATGAACCACCATGACCGTGATAAATCAAATTGTATGTAAAAGACACGTTATAAAGTAGGGCCAATAGCAGGTTAATTACTCCGAATATTTTACTTTTCCTGTATCCAACATAGATGAGAATGGTCAATGGAATAGTTCCACCTAATATGATCATTAGAATTTCTGACACTACTCCTCCTCCTCCTCCTCCCAAAACAACTCGAGGAACGCCCAAATTCCAAGAGAAGATCAAAATCCTACTCTAAAAATCTCAGAGTACGGGAGGTGATTAATAGAAAGTATTCCCTGAATGCTCCAAAACCCAATTAAAATGAGTTTTATGTAATCTATGTTGGTTCTCTTCTTGAGGCTTTTCACTTTTAAGGCATAGAAAATAAGTATCAACCCGAAGGCTACTGACATGATAATACTACCACCAGGCCAATGCATGATCTTGAACATGATACCTACGATTAGAATACCAATGCAAAATCTAACAGGTGCTGAAAAACGGTTTATTAGGTTCATTGTCTTCTAGATTTTCGATGTTTTCTTCTCCACCAATATGTCTTCCAAGAGTCTCTAAAACCACCTAGTTCCCAATTAATATCAAACTTTTCGCTTTCATTTTTAAGATAAGGCGGCATTGGTACTTTACAATGAAGCATTGGAGGATTAGATAAGAGCTTTTCATTTTTCAGCTCTGAGTTCAAGGCAGATTTCCTGAAATAGCGAATTTCAATTATCGTCCGATACCGCTCAGCTTTGCATATGTATAGATTGATGTCATGTAGGTCGTCATAAATCTTTAAGAGTTCCTCAACTGCTGTGTTGAAGTCTATCGTTAAGCGCTGCTCATTCTCCTCTCTTCTTTTTATTCGTTGTATGTTAAAATTATCCTCAGAATTAATTATTTCTGAAACAAGAAATGCATAATTATCACTGATTTCATTCCAACAGCAATCATTGGCAACTTCTATGAGATTTGGAATAGCTTCTTTGATATGAGCTCTTAAGTTTTCTTTGGAGATTTTTAGTGGCTTCTCTTTTTCTAGTTGCTCAAGTTGTAAGGAACTCAATTCCTTTCCATTTTCGTCTAAAACATACTTCCAATCACCCCAATCTATAAGATCTATTGTATTATCTTTTATTTCAAAAGATTCTCCTTTTTCCCTGACGAATATATCCCTTCCTCCAAATTCCCAAAGCCTTTCACCTTCCTTGTTAATTTTGGTTATGCTTAATTCGCCATGTATAATAAGGTCATCTTGAAATTGGTGAAAACCAAAACATGTAGCTGGATCTAATCTTTTATTCCACAGTATTTTGAGTGAAGGAATTTCGATTTTAAATAGTTGATCGCTAGAACATATGAATAAATATTCTTCTAATTGAACTATTGAGTTTTTGTGAATCGTGGTAACTCCGCCAACTGCACAAATGATCAGACTGCGAATTTCCTTGTCATCCTTTTTAAGTATAATCACATGTTTAGAAGAGGGTTGATATCGATCTTCACCTGGCTCTCCATTCAGAAATTCCTCGTCATAAGTACGTAGGTTATCTGCAGAATTTAAAGTGAAGTTTGGGTCGTCAAAAACCTCGATTTTGAATTCCTGAAAATTGAAGATTTGCTTCATTTATCTACAACTTCGGCGCTGGTCTATTCCAATTCGTCAAGAACTGAACAATACCAGCATAATAATCCAAGATCATTTTCTCAATTAAGGATATGAACTTCTTATTGCTTCCAAATCCAGCCCCGTATTTAGACATCAATACAATATTGAAAGCTTGTATTTCTTTTCCGTTTGCTTGTTCAAGAAGAAGGTCTAGAGAATGAATAGGAACTCGTAAATGCTCACGTGCATGTTTAACGTTTGCTTCGACAAGAATGTCTTTTTCAATTAGGTCAAATGCACCATCACTTTTCTTTTTAGCATTTTCCAATTGCTTCGCGATCCAAGTAATTCTAGCTTTGGTTCCTTTGTCTAAAGGTGGAGTTACTTTAACAGACATCGAAACAGTTTTTACTTCAAAGTCTGCTCTTGCCATAATGTCCGATACAGAGTTCTTTATACTCAGGTTTCCGATAAGTTCTTGGTCCTTGATTACTTTTCGAATGTCATTCTTAACACTATCCTCATTTCGAGCAGTAGACTTCACATAAACCCCCAGTTTTCTACTAAGCAATAATGCCATATCTTTTTCTTCTTCGTGCCAGCTCTCAACGGCCTCTTAAACGCATAGATCAGAAACTTTCAATGGAATTCTATTATTGATTTTATCAACAGTTTCTTTCCAACCTTTTTTCATTACATGGTAACCGTTTACGCCAGAGGCTGGATTATCAAAATAATGAAGCACCTCACGCATTATTTCAACTTGGTCTTCATCTTTAATATTCGACTCATTCTGGAACAAAAGAAGTTGACCTTTGGTCATCAAATAAGTCCATGAAAAATGGAATAAGTTGAAGTTTTTTGGCGCTTTAGCTTTTACAGGAGACATTGAAGAATCAGAAACAAATTCATTGGAAACAGTAGCCATTGTTTTTACTCCTAGCTTCTTGCTTAAACCAATGTATCGATCAACTTGATCTTTATCTACACTGTTGTTTTTATTTTTCATTTCGAAAATACAGGCATCAGTGATTGCCCCTTTTGAAACGATTATGATCAATCCATCAATCCTTGATTTATCATCAACATCTTTGAACATTACTTCGGTTAAGTAATAGGCTTTTCCAGCTCTACTTAATTTTAATTCTTTGAAGATGTTATCGCGGTATTCTTTTACAAGCTTAACTGTGCTCAGGAAAATAGAAGGTAGTGCTCCTTCATCTCCAGTTTTCAATAATGGAATAAGTCTTGCTTCTTGAGATTCTATTTGACCACTTTCTTGATAGGCCAGAAAGTCTTCATATTTACACCCAATTAACTTGTTGAATTTTTTCTTGATCATAGGTTTTGATGTTTGAGAACAAGATAATTAATAAATTGTAAACCTTATTTTATTAATTCAAAGCCAATCTCAACCTCTTCCTCATTGCCCTCAATTTCTACGAACTTATAATAGGAGAAATTTAAGTTTAAAATAGTAGAATAAGGGATTACCAATATGTGTCCAGGTATTTTATAGTATGTCTCCTCTTCCTGATTATTGTTGTCATCCTTTAAAAACCTCCTTTGGACGTTTTTAAGTGTGATGGTTTCAAGTCCACCAGTTTGAGATAATTCATAATCTACTAGAAATCCATCATATAACACGGCGCCTTCTTTGGTGTCAACTATAACATCAATAACTACGAAATCAACTTCCTCAACATCATCTTCAGCTAAATCAAAGGCAGCACGGTGAAAATTAAAGAATTCACCGGTAAGAATATAATGCCATGCATTTTTAAATCGAAAAATTTTCCGTTTAGAATCAATACGATAACTTCGAACAATCTTTTTTGAAATGTAGCCTATACATGCAGAAATCGAAAATATAATCGAGTGATAGGTAATTATTTTGCCGATATTATTTTGGATATTTTCAAAGGCCTCTACTGGATAATCTTTTGATGTTAATAATTGACCAATAATCCGAAAATCTATGGGATTATTGAAGAAATATGCCAATGACCCTACTAGAACATGCAAAAATATACTTGGAACTATAACTGCTACGAATAATTCGAAAAAATTTTGTTTGAAAAATTGCTTGGAAAATTCTTCAGTATAATAAAAGCGTCTTAATATAATCCCAGGCAGGAGAAAAGTAAATAGAATAATTGTGGAAACCGCAATATTCAT
This sequence comes from Crocinitomicaceae bacterium, assembly GCA_022447585.1. Lineage (GTDB taxonomy): Bacteria > Bacteroidota > Bacteroidia > Flavobacteriales_D > Crocinitomicaceae > UBA4466. The sequence continues at coordinate 11,145 of JAKVAR010000122.1, forward strand.
GTCTTAGCTTAAAGATCTTTAAGCTTTAATGCATCTTCTTTAGTAAAAGCAACTTTAACAACTTTTGGCTCAGCAAATTTTCCACTTCTCGTTGCTTTAGTCCATTCATGTTTGCTATATCTCACAGCTTTTATTAGCGCAGCTGAGTTCTTAGGGTCACTTATAACCCATTGTCCTTTTTTACTAGTTAAAGGAGCATCTGAATTCCAAAATCCTCTATATCTGTTTGATTTTTTCATCATTCTAAAGATAGTAATTTGATCTAGTTATTACAATAACTTTACCAAGAAGATTTGTTACTATCAACTTAATTGAACATACACCACCTTCTTCGTCTCGAAAAACTCCCCATCGTAGAAATTTGCTAAGTCTATAATTTCGTGGTATTCGCGTACTGGAGCCATTTCTTCTGAAAGGTCACCGCCTTTGAGGTAGAATAGGCCGTTAGGATAGCCGTTTTGGCCTTTAGTTTTGATTTTATTACGCACCCATGGCAAGAATTTTTCCATACGAGTAACGGCTCGGCTCACTACAAAATCAAAATGGTGTTTAATTTCCTCTGCACGTTGTTGTTTGCCTATAACATTGGTAAGGCCTAAGGCATTTTTAACCTCGTTTACAACCTTAATTTTTTTACCAATAGAGTCTACCAAATAAAACTCTACCTCAGGGAAAAGAATGGCCAATGGAATACCAGGGAAGCCTCCGCCAGTACCTACATCTAACACCGCAGTTTTTGGGGTAAAGGAAATTACTTTGGCAATGCCCAAAGAATGCAATACATGTTGTTCGTAAAAATCGTCATAATTCTTGCGGGAAATAACATTGATTTGGTTATTCCAATGCACATAAATATCCTTGAGCTTGGTAAACTGCTCCTTTTGGATATCGGTTAAATTAGGGAAGTGCTCAAAAATGAGTTCTACGCCTGCCATGTTTTAAATGGTGTCTTTGGTGTACTTCATCATATCTGCCAAGAAGGCACGGGCACGGAATAATTGTGCTTTTACGGTACCTAATGGTAAATCCATATCGCTGGCAATTTCTTCGTAAGAAAGCTCTAGGAAATAACGTTTTTCTATTAAATCACGGTAACGCGGCTTTAGCTTTTTCACTACCTCACGCATTAGCTCCACCTTCTCTAAGTGCATGGTTTCCTCTGCAGGCGTTTTATCACCACTCTCCACATCAATACGAACAGATTCTCCATCTTTATTGGTTACGCCGCTATCCATAGAGGTTAGTTTAACACGTTTTTTACGAATAAAGTCAATGGCATTGTTTGAGGCAATCTTAAACAACCAAGTACTAAACGCGTAGCTCGGAGAATATTGGTGTAAGCGGTTAAAGGCTTTACCAAATGCTTCAATAGTTAGGTCTTCTGCATCTTCGTCAGATTTTACCATTTTCAACATCATGAAATAAATAGACTCACGGTAGAGTTCCATTAATTCACCAAAAGCGAGTTGGTCGCCGTTTAATGCTTTTTCAACGAGTTGTAGGTCACGTTTTCCTTTGTCTGAAAGATTATCTCCTTTCACCATTTGGGTTTC
>JAKVAR010000123.1 GCA_022447585.1 Crocinitomicaceae bacterium
AGTAACCTCTATAGTTTGCATTAAAATTTCTGTAAAAGAAAAGAGTACTGTCTTCTAAATTATTTAAATCTTTCAATATAAACTTGCTACCTAATCCAATTTCCGGCTTAGGCATTCGAATTATGTCAAACATAAAAGTACTATTTCTTAGCGTATCCTTTCCTTTTAGTCCAAAAATTGTTACATTACATTGTTGTTTTGATGTTCTAGGAATGATATTACCAGAATAGGCGTTTATACCAACAAAATCACAATCTTTGGAATATAACCAAGTTGAATCAAAGTCTTCTGATCCTTGGAATTCTAAAAAATTCTCAACATTCCATAGTAAAACATTATTGGTTGGTTGAGAAATCATTGCTAATCCTATATTCTTTTGTCCGAAAATAGTACAAACAGTAAAAATTTGGAATAATATTGTAAAAATTAAAGTTTTCATCAATTAATGCTAACGGTTAAAGCTAAGAAACGTTGCTGTCCCCAAAGGGGCGGCTATGTTTTCTTAGGTTGTGTTATATACTTTTATAAGTTGTTCTAGTCATTTTGCTTTCACTGAAAACTTTATAGTTGCACCAGTGTAAGGTAGATAGTTTGGCTGTGGAAAATTAGGAATCTCGGTAAACAAAAGTGAATTCCAAGAGGCGCTGATGACATGAGGTAGGGTGTATACTTTCTTTACAATTTCATTTAAACCTTCCAAAGTATAACCTTTCAATTTAATTACGATATAATTATGTTCTATTTGGGTTGTTTTACCCGAGAAAAAACCTGAGGTTTCTATTAATTTGGACACTTCAGCTTCGTGACCATATTCAGTCTTAACATAAAATTGATCATCAATGGTAAAAATGTCTGTTTCTTTCATTCCTTTATTTATTGCTGGACCTGCAATTGTAAAAAGATCCGGATGATTGCGAAGTGAGTCAATTAACGGACATTTTCCTTTATCATTTACTGCTAAATCTCCAGAAGAAGTAGCTAATAAATAAACACGATCGCCTAACTGATGATTCCAAGGAGATATCGAACTATCTCCAACTATTGTTAAACCCAGACTATCAATTAGGTCATGAAATTTAGGGTAAAGACTTTGATTTCGAAGAACAACACACAATTTATTTAAATGAAGTTGAGGCCCCATATGGTATCCACCTCCCAAGTCAAAATAAGGTTTGCCAGACGGAATCATATAAATTGGATCAGGTAATGAAATACCAATAATATTAAGAGTATCGTATCCTTCAGCATATACCCACATTTCATTCCGCACTTTCCTGTAGCTATTTTTAATCTTAAAAATTGGAAATTTAACGATATGACGTTTATCATAACTATCATGTAAAAACTCACCAGTTTCACCATTCACTAAAACGGTCGCATTTGTTGTGTATTCAAAATTTTCATCTAGAATGCTATATTGGTGATGTTGATAACGCGAAAATGTCGTGTCTTGCGCATATAGTTGCCCATGTATCAAAACTAATATAAAAAGTAGTTTCATATACTTTTGTTCTATTTTAATCAATAGTTTCTTCATTTTGTATATAACGGTTCTCAGCTATGCTTTCGCGCCGCCTCTCGAATATAGGTAATAAAAGGCATGAAGCATGAGGTGATGTTATAGCCATACTCTTATAAAGTCCCTTGATCATAAAAGTCCGTAGAAAAGTTTGACGATTCTTTGAACCCATATACATCCTTTAATATCTCAGTCATCATTTTAGCTGTAGCCTCATAATCCGTTTTCATATTTGAGCCATAACATGGAATACCGTCCCATTCATATGCTGTGAATTTTGAGAAATACTTCGAGCTCTTAAATTTCTTATGGTTTTCAATCTCATCAGGAAAAGTCTCGTCAAACGCGATTGCAATTGCTAATCCAAATTCGGTATTATTCGTTTTCAATTCCTGGATAAAGCTAGAGTGCACAACTTGAATTTGTGCGGAGTCATTTTCGAACACAGTATATATGAATCCGTGGTTTGGTTCACTATAGGTTTGAGTAATGGCCTTTAGTTCCTCGTGTAATTGTTTTTCCAATTTAGGTAGTGTTGTTTTTTCGTCCTGATTTTTCCCGCTACAAGCTATAAACAAAAGAGGGGTTAAGACTAAAAGTAATTTTATCATGGGTTTCATTGGCTATAACGGTTTGCAGCTATGCAACGCTGCTTGTTTTAAAGATAAATGTATTTGAGAGAATTTAGCGAGGTTTACGAATGATTTATCATTCGAAGCGAGATTTAAGCAGTGGAGTATAGGTGTTGTTATAAACACTACCTTTCAATTGTTAAATAGAGTTCATTAGAAATAGGGTTGTTTTGATCTAGCAACATTCTTGTTTTTAGGAATGCCCTTGTTATTTGATTATCCGACATGACTATTTGAACTTCTTGTTTTGCCTTATTAAAATCTCCCTCAATCTCCAAAGTGTTAAGTATAGGGGGTGTTATTTCTTTTGTTATATCGGTCACATCTATATTTGTTGCTCTCAGGATAATCTCATCTTTATCATGGATGACCATGTATTCTGGATAGTCTTTTTTAAAACTTATTGAATCCAAAATGAATGAGTAACCAATATTAAACAACATGATTTCTCTAATGTTTTTATTTACTATAAGGTTACTGTCAAGGCAATAATTGTCGATAAATTCTTGAACTTTTGGGTCTGTTACCGGTTCACCATTTGTGATTTCAGCGACTTGCTCCTCAACTTTTAATAAGATTTCGTCCCAATTATTTATTCTAACTAATTCCCCTTCTTTATTGAATTCGGATATAAACTTAATTGAATCATAATAGTGATATGTTGGTTTGTCTAATGTTTCGTAAGTTTTTTTGAAGAACTTTTTATTCCATATCTGATTAAACCCATTTATTTCAACTTGTGAATGAAATTGACTTGACTTATTTTTTATGACCGAGTCATTTTCTAAACTTAGATTCGTAACAATATATAGTTCATTATAATATTGCTCAGGACTGTCTGTGCAAGACGAAAACATGGTAAAGATTAGGAAGTAGAGGAGTGCTTTTTTCATTGTTTATAACGGTTTCCAGCTACACTGACGTGCGCCTTTTCTTATTAAATAGTTTTAGGTGTTAAATATAATCATTTAGTGTTGGGTAGTTCTGCGAAGAATGAGCGGAGCATGAAGTGTAGGTGGTGTTATTAGCAGCATTGATTTTCGCCAGCACATCAATTAAAT
>JAKVAR010000124.1 GCA_022447585.1 Crocinitomicaceae bacterium
ATGGGGAAAGATGTAAGATCATTTAGAAAAGGGTAGTTAAAACTTCAACTGCTCTATAACGGAATTGATATCTGCTTTATCTGCATTGGGCAAGGAATTTAGAAATTCAGAAAGTCCAGCTATGTCTTCAAATTCTGCTGAAGTACCTCGAACAACATTCCCATCAACGTACTTAAAACAACGAAAACCGTTGTCTATTTTTTGAATGGCAATAGACATGGTAGGGTATTCAATCCACTGGTCGAGTTTCATAGTTGCAAGGATACATCTTTGTTCTCTCTCTTCTAATGTAAGGATAATACCTTCAAGAGGGTCTCAAATAATTATTTATATGGTGGGTTTACATATCACACGATAAGTATCTTAATTGAATGAATAAGGAACAACTAATTAGCGATTTACTTAACAAAGGAGAAGTAAATTCACGCAGCTAATTAGAAGAGACAATTATAATTAATGGTGAGGAGCTAACAAAATTAGGTATGGTTCCTGAAAAAGTCAATCTTACACTATATGGTTCAGGCAAGAAAATTAAGTTCATCAACTGTGTTTTCAAAGAGTTGTCTGTTAAAGGCACCGTAGAATATTATTTTAATGATTGTGAGTTTGAGAAAATTTATTCAGACTCCGAATATCTAAGGTTGCAAAATCCAAAGGTAAGTTCCCTTTTAAACATTCAGAATCAGGGAATAGCAATAGTAAGGGATGGAACAGTTCGAGTGCTTAATGTTCGATTCGATAGAAGAGAAATTTCTAACCTTCGATTCTACGAAACAAAAATTGAAGAGGCTACGATTACAGGTTCTGATTATAATAAAGATGATGGAAATAACTTGAATTTCGAAGGAGTTGAATTTGGCTATCTGCTATTGGTATTTTTAAAAGTTCATCAGAATACTCGAATCAACTTTATATCATGTACTGTTATACACGAATATTCACTCCATAATTCAGATCTAGGTAAACTTGAGTTTAACAGTTGTGATTTTTCGCAAGCCGTTCACGTAGTATCATCGTTGCACTGCGAGAATGCTACATACGGAAACATTAAGTGGTTCAAAAAAATCTATCATCCTTCTGATAGTATTAAAGATAATCTTTGGGAAAAAGTGTTTAGCTCGAATTATCTTGATTCAAAACCACTTTTTTTTAGATTCTTTGGTTTAAACTCAGAAGATCAAGTATAGAAAGAAAAGAGAGTATTATGAGGCCTATAGAGTATATAAGCTAATCATGTCAAAGAATAAGAATAAACCTGATGAAGTTTATTTTAAAGCAAAGGAGTATAACGCGAAATTTCGTCAAATTAAATGGTTTTCAAAAGACATCACTGATAAGTTAATTCTAGCTCTTAATGGGTTGTCCAATAATCATGGAAGGTATTGGCTTTGACCATTATTTTGGGTATTCGTTTTAGGAGCATTTTTCTTCTACAAAGTATCTCAAAATTCCTATCAAATAGATGCTACCAAAGTTGTTACTAAAACTGATATTTTAAGCGCATATCTTAGGTTTTTGAACCCGACTCATGGTCTTGAAGTTTTAGGAACAAATGATGTTATTACAGGAACCGGACAAATTTGGGATTGGGGTTTCAGAATTATTAGTGCTTATTTAATATTTCAGGCTATTTCTGCATTCAGAAAATATAAAGACTAATATTTCTGAACATTATCAACAAATCGTTAGACACCTGCGAAAACAAGTTCAACTTAATTCAATTGAATAATGAAGACGAAGACAATCTGGATGACTTCCTACCAGAGAAACTAAGAGAATATGGAATAAAAGCTTATTAATCAATTTATTCAGAGGTATTCAGTAGTTCTTTTACCTTTTTAATTTGACGAAATGAATCCTTTTGTTTATCGAAAGATGATGTTCCCAGATCCATGATTTTAGGGATATGTTCATTAAGTAATTCTACTTGCTGTCTTGTCCCTTCTCTTTCTATAACTAGCAGCGTGTTTTCTTCTTCTGGATTTGAAGGAATAGTGCTGGATTTCAACCTGCTTGACAAAAAGTCAACCATTCTCAGCGCTGTTAGACGATTTCTGGCTTTTATGAATTGAGAAACGAATCCACGAGTTAAATTCAAAAAGACAACAATTAGGAACACAAATGCAGCAGATATTGAAACTCGAACCATAACAATTGAATAGAACCTAAGATTCGGACTTTCACTGAAGAATGACAACAATTTATCTGTATAGGGTGAAGAATTAGTTAATATTCCAAGTAATAAAATCATTAAGGTTGATGCTAAGAGAAAAGTAAACCCTGCTGCGGAGGCATAAGTATAGAGTTGTTTGTTAGAATCTAAAGAAATGGATTTCATGTCTTTAGAGTATAACTTATGACGATCTCTTAAATCGATAAGGGACTCCTCAATTTCAGAAGACTCAGTATTCAATTCTGAAATCTTTTTCTCCTTTTCTTTAATTGTATTCGATTTTTCAGAAATAGCTTGATCCAGCCCGTTCTTCTCATTTACAAGCTCTAGATTTTCAGCTTTCAAACTTTCATTTTGAGGGGTGAGGTCAGCAATACTTTTTTCAACTGCAGATTTCTCGTTCTCCAGGTTTTGTATATCTATTGGAAGCTGTTGTTTTGTGGCTTGATTAATATTAGGAAAGGAATTAATTTCTTTCTAGTTGGACTTCCAGATAGCGCAGTAAAAGAAAGTCATCAACGAATAAAGTCGGCATTTGTCAATTCAGGCTATAAATTTCCTAGAAAAGAAGTTACCGTGAATATGGCGCCTGCCGATATTCGAAAAGAAGGTTCGGCTTATGATTTGACGATTGCGGTTGGAATTTTAGCAGCGAGTAATCAAATTCAGGCAGATGTTAATGAGTATTTAATAATGGGTGAAGTTTCACTTGATGGAAGTTTAAGACCAATTAAAGGTGCTTTGCCAATCGCAATAAAGGCGAAAGAATTAGGATATAAAGGATTTATTTTGCCTAAACAGAATGCGAACGAAGTAAGCATAATTTAGGGACTTAATATTTATGGGGTTGATAGTATAGGTGAAGTTGTTGACCTATTAAATGGAGATAAAAGTATCCAGCCTACCTCATATAAAATTGTTGAAGAGCAAGTTTCGGATAATTACACCATTGATTTTTCAGATGTAAAAGGTCAGGAGAATGTGAAAAGGGCGCTTGAAATTGCTGCTGCTGGTGGACATAATATATTACTTGTTGGTCCTCCTGGTTCGGGGAAAACAATGCTCGCAAAAAGGCTTCCTTCAATCTTACCAACCTTAACAGTTGATGAGGCTTTAGAGACAACGAAGATTCATTCTGTTGCTAGATCAATAGGTGCTAATTCAGGTTTAGTAATGAACAGGCCTTTTGGATCTCCGCATCATACGGTTTCTGATGTTGCACTTGTTGGCGGGGGTGTGATTTTTTTTTTGAATTTGAGATATTTTTTTAGTGTTGAGAAATTTGGGAAAGGAGCGATATCATGGAGAAGTAATTTTCGAGAAAATTTCGACGTACTTCCCATTAATTAAAACGAATTTAGTACTGAATTCATCTGTTTTGATTTCTCCGTCCATTCCAGTTCTGGTTTCTTTAAAATATTCAATGAACCATCCATTGTAAAAAGCATAAGTTTTCTCCATTTCTAAAATATGTTCCCCTTTTTCAAAAATATAAATCTCAATATCTGAAGTGTCCTGCTGATCTTCTGTTAATTCATACCATTGTTCTTCGACCTCTTTTATATATTCATGACTATACCAGTATGATACATCTGAAAACATTTGATGAAGTGAATCAATGTTGAAAATTTGGATGTATTCTTGCCTCCAATCTGTTCCCCCATAAGGAAAATCAGAATCCCAGTTGGAATCCTCCGTAATTACTATAAGTTCGAGCGGCACATCTTCATCTAATTGAATAAAATAGGCTTTAATGAAGTCTTCAGATAAATAAATTGAGGCGAAACTAGAATCACTTCCATACAAAATCCCGTAACCAAAATTTTCATGGTAAACAAATGAATTTTTTGAGATAGAGTCAACTGCTTTATTTGACCAGGCATTCGATTGTGAATAAATAAAATTTGATATGTTAACCAAAATGATAATTAATAAAACTTTCATTATAGTCTATTTAGACTAACTAAAATAGAGTTTCTGGTTGTCGAAATGTATCAAACCTTATTAAACTGAAAAAAAGTTATTATTTGAAACCAATCGCTCTAGTTAACCAGATATTATATATTGTCTCAATTTAAAGAAATTACAAGATCATGATGATTTATGGAGCCAGTCCATTATACAAATTCATAGTTACGGCGGACTGATTTATCTATTTCTAATCCTTCAAGCCATATGTCTTCGTTTATATTCTTCCAGAGCCTCAGCAAAAGGAAGAGCGTCTGTAACGAACAACCTCTCGTGGTAACTAAATTATCTAAAGCACGAGTCAATATGAAGTAAGGATAAGCTGGTGTTATGGATTTATCAGACGTGAACTAATTACTCGGAAATTAGCCGAATAATAAAAGTAAAAGGAGCTTGAAACTAAATTTTTCTACATTCATCAACATGAAAAGAAATAAGTTTAAATTTAATGGCCGTAGACCAATTATTTTAGGTTTCTTTCTATTGTTTATATTTTCTTCTTGTAAAAAGAAAAACATAGAATCTAACATTCAAGGAACATGGAACGTATTAACATTTGTTGATGGAGGGGATGATTTAGTTGATGTTTGGGATCCTATAGTAATTTCTTTCACCAATCTCAATGATGGCGCTGGAAATTCTTCGTTTTCTTCACCAGAAATTAGTCCATCGACTCTAAATGGTACATTTTCTCTTGACTCTAATTATGAGAGCATTAACCTTGTTTACATATTTGATGGTCTTACATGGACAATCAATGGAAACTTTAATGTGACAGAAACTTCTCTTTCCATCAATGGGAGCTCGAAATATTCGAATGAATCTACGTCAAATAGTCTAGTTGTCACAGCCTCTAAATAACTATAGCAGCAACACCGATTACTGTTTTTATGCAGAAGAAGTAGACATCTGTTTGTAATTACGAATCCACTTTTGACCAAAGATTATTCTTTTAATTTTTTTTTAGCAAATCGTTAGAATATAAACCCCTTTGCCGAAAAGTGAGTAAGATCTTATTATGGAACTATTTGAAATCTATCTTTGTCTTTTTAGCGGCAATCATTATTGCTAACTCTGCTGTTTTGGGCTGTGCAAATAAAAGTGAAGATAAGCATATGGAGGAGATAAAAAAGAATCATAGATCTGTGGAAAATTTATGGAGGGATTTCTTGGAAGACAACCCAAACAATAGAAATAGAGAAACACCTTTATCATTTTATTTTTGCGATAATGAAAAAGATGCTAATGAATGTGCTGAATTAGTTGTCAAAGGAATAAAGCAAGCCACTGCGACTTCTTTGTGGTGGTATGAAAAAAATAACGAAACACTGCCCAAAGTTGGTGACCTGTATGTCGTAACAAATTGGAATGGATATGCGCAAGCTGTAATTGAAACCATAAAAGTAGAACAGATTCCATACAATCAAATCACCGCAGAATTTGCAGAGGTGGAAGGAGAAGGAGATAAATCTCTGGAGTATTGGAAAAGGGTTCACGAAGCATACTATAGGAGAGAAATGGAGCCTCATGGAGACAGTTTTGATGAAAATATGATTATAGTTTGTGAATATTTCAAAACTATTTATTTAGTAGAAAAATAGAAAGGGTTACAAAGTTATTTCCAGCACCGATTTATTCAATAAATGCTTTATGAATATTTCAAACTAATTCACTCCGCTACTCAAGTAAGTCATTGATTTTAATATAGTTTAACCATACTACATCTAGATATATCACGTTTGTTTCAACGTCTATGAGCATTTTAGTGCTCGAAGCAATAAATTTTAACCTTCAGCTTTCTCTTAATTCGTAAAATTTAATGTCGCTATCATCGAACGAAAGGGAATATAAACCACCCAAATATCCTTTCGATTAATATAATCGCACAATGTGCATGAAATTTCATCTATGATAAAGAAACACCCATGAACTGAATCGTAGTTATCATTTAGGCCTAATAAAAATGAATCATGAATAACTTCCGTGTGAGACGAATAACCACCAACCCTGGAACCCTCTTTTTTATGGAACATTATTGATCTAAGAAAACTTGAAGTCTGTAAGGATTCAAGTTTAAGTGTGTCTTTATCTAAAGAAGAAACGAGATAATGATTTTCTAAGTCTAACTTACTCTTCCAATCTATATCTTTATTAAATTCATAATAGATCTCAGAGACAACCTGTTCAAGGCTATCGTAAAAATACTCAACGCTATCTTTGATTCCTTGCTGATAATTCGTTTTTTTTAAAACTCGATCATTTATATAAGTTGTTTGATTTCCATCAATAACCCCATTAGAAAAATTAGAAACGATAGTCATAGAGTTTGAGTATTCTTCTTGGTTTCCTTGTTTAACTCCTTACTGATAATTTTCAACACTTATTAATGTATCATTTCTAAATGTTGAATCTTTACCATCTATGAGTCCCCTTTCAAAGTTGACGACCATAGTATATTCAAGTGAAGTATCGCACAAACTTCTGCTGCGTCTTATTGTTTTACCATTCAGTTTTCTATGATTAAGAGAAGATATGTAAATTTCTAGGTTTGGGTGTTTGTTGGAATATTCGACATAATAATTATCATCTATATCTTTTGTCTTTTTGGACATTTAGCAAGATGATAGCATCGAAATTATAAGAGTTCCAATAAAGTACAATTTGATAGTAATATTAGTGGTTGAAAACATGAAAATTAAATAGATGGTTTAAGACATTTCCGGAGTTTTTTAATCTAAAATTATTATTTGAAAAAAAATACTGCACCCAAATGACACTATGTCTTTCTTGATTGAAAACAAAATTTTTATTTCTTTATAATAAGTCTAGTAATAACTTGGTTAGATGATGTAATGATTTTCAAAAGGTATACCCCATCTTCATACTCCGATAAATCAATGTTATAACTTGATTGAGTGATATT
>JAKVAR010000125.1 GCA_022447585.1 Crocinitomicaceae bacterium
CGCGCAATTCGCCGCAAGTATGAGTTCTGTTCATGTGCTAATAATATGGGCACAAATGTAAGGCTAATTTAGATTTTTTGGGCGCTTTAACAGGCTTTACGCTGTATCTATTTTCAAAAAAATAGGATGCCGCTTCAATCCTTAGCGCTGAAAACCTTTTTACAAACTTTGTCAAAGTCCTTATTAATCGATTTTGCTTCTGATTTACTCAACTCTTGTTTGTATTCAGTTAGGTAGATTTCGAATAGTTGTTTCTTTTCAAACGTATGGTAATATCCGAATGTCACAAACTCATAGCCTAGCGTGTCCTCAAAATATTCCCAAGTTTTTATACAAAAGGGAGGATTTCCAGCTCCTAATAGAGTTTTATCAAATTCCACTGAGGTAACTATTCTTCCTTGATCATCATAATTTGAATAGAAAAGGCCGTAGTAATCAAAAGCAGGGACATAGTAAAAGTTGAGATCATTATGGTCGGAGGTATCTTCAATTATAATTTGCTTTGACTTTGCAACATAAGTTGAAGCGTGTTCTGTAAGGGTGAAAATGTAATGTTCATTTTCATATGTCTTAATCACCTTGCTAGCTGTTGAGTTATAGATTAAGGAGTCATTGAGGTAGTAACTTGTATCGACCCTTGTTTTATTTCCTAGCGAGTCCAAATAATAGTCGAAATACATTCTTCGATTATCAAGCTCGTAGTTTTTGTAAATCCTTTTCCTATCATTAGGATAAAGTTCAAAACCTTGAGATAATTCTTTTGTTGAATCTTCATTGAAATATTTCAATGCGGAACCTTTGAAATCGTAAGTTATTGTGTCAGACAAGTTGTCAAAATCACCTAAATACCAGACTGTTTTTGTCGCAAACTTAATATCGGCCTGGGCAAAAATTGACGAGTAAATACAAAGAAAAAGGACAAAGGAAATGGGTTTCATAAATCTTATAACGACGGTGTATTAAAAGGTTAATTAATCTTCCTTCGTTACTTTGAAATTTTCCTCCTTAATAACCGTGGACTTGAACATGCGCTTAGAAAAATAATCAAGGTAAGATATCACTTTACCAGAGGTTTGGTCAATGAAAAAATTCTCTTCTAGAATAGGCTTTAATTCTTCAAAGTTCATCCAAAACAAAACCTGGTCGCCAACAATGGCACCAGTGTTGAAATTCCTATCATAGACCACAGGTGCAATTGCTTTTATAACTCTTTTCTTTTCCACTCTTGCTAATTACCACGTCTTCTTTAATTCTGTATTTAATAATATCCAAATCCGAAAACCAAAAATGCTCTCTAGGCGGGTAAACAGTCTCTATCATACCATTAGGAAGTACAATAACTGAATCTTCTCCCCACATGGTTGTGAGGGGATAGTCAGGTTGCATTCCATAGTACCCTAATAACTCATATCCAAATGCTTTTTCTCTAGTCTTAAGATCGTTTACTATATTTTTAGAACTTTCCTGTCCATAAAAAGGAAAACTCAAATTACCATCATCTTTTGTTTCAAACCATTCCGGATCATATGGATAATAAATTTCTAATTCACCTTTGGTAATTTCGAGATGTATAATATTCCATAGGTTTTTTTGATTATTCATTAGTGACTTTTCATAGCTTGCACTATTAAAATCGCTCAAGTAATCTTGAGTTCACATACCAGACCAACCACCATATGGAACAAACAACGTTGAATCTTCTTTAGAACTGATTTCAGACCACGCGTTTTTAATGTAGGAACCTCCATTTTTATTGGAGTTAATGGATACTAACATTAGCGCACTTAATGAAATAGTCGCGAAAAATAATAAGGGCTTCTTCATAGTTATTTCTGGTTTGCAATTACAATGT
>JAKVAR010000126.1 GCA_022447585.1 Crocinitomicaceae bacterium
CTACCCGAATTTATCTGGGATACGGCATCTTTCTTGAACGCCGTGTCATATTTGCGATACTTGCGCTTTTTTGATTCTTGTTTTTTCATCAGACTTAAAATTATCAAATTTTATTGTCCGGTTTTTCAGCTCCATCTCATAAAGTTAGCGAATGAAATGAGTTAAGCTTTATACATTGTTACCAACTGGACGTATACCTTTTTCTCTTTCCTGTCCTGATCAGTCTTTGTTCCGAAAACAGGTATTGTCGATTCGAAACTTTATCGAAAATCAGAAGGTCTATTTTGAATTGTATTTTCTTCTTGCTTCTCTCTTTAAGTTGAATATGACCTTTGTAAGCAAGTTTTTCCGAGACCTGATGCGAAACCGAGTAGTTCCTGAAAAGTCTTTTCATTAAGTGCGAATTTTCTTTCAAATCAACCATGGTGTTGATAATTGAGTCAGCATGATTGGTCTTGAACTCCAGCCAATACCTGTTTTCGCCCCCGTCATCTCCACATGAAAAGTCAAACCAATATCTAAACTCTAAGGTGTCTCCTGAATTCTTTTGTATTTCACTGAAGTCGCATGAATTATGGTTACCTGTTGAGTCCGATAAATTGATTTTCAGAGGTTCATTCTGAGCGAGAGCTTCGAATGAAAAGGGGAGGAGAATAAGGATCCACAAGTACTTCATTACTTGAATAACTTTAAAAGTCTTGTTGGTAACGTCCCCGCATACCCGCAGTCGCCAGCTTTTGCTGGCGATTTACGGGTATGCATTGTTATGTGCTGGCTTTCTTTTTTATCATTGGACAATAAAGTAAATAATTAAAGCTCCAAGATTAATTAATATTACTGGACTTATTGTTATTAAACTTTTGCCAAGTGAAAATTTGTTGAATCGTTTTGAACCTTGTAATAAGATTTTTATATACAATAGCCAACTTATCCAAAGTACAGAATTCCTTGAATACGGATTGTTCCAATCAGATTTGAAAAATAAAGAGTTTTTTAGAATCATTACTATTAGCAATCCAATTATTATTGGTATTAAAGAATGAGCAACTATTGATTCTATATCCACATCTTCAGCAATTCCATTTAGTTTTTTGCCACTCCAATATATTAAAAGACTTAAACACATGAATATTAGAATTGAAAATCCTACGCTCATTATTAATTCTAAGAAAATAATAAAGAATTCATTTTGACTATCTTCTTTAGAGAAATCAAAAAAGAATTTGACCATTCCATAAAATCCGAAAAGATAAATGCTCTTTCTATGTAATTTGTCTGAAAATTCGCTTCCGATATTTTCAAATGCTTTTTTCTGATTTATTAAGATAAGAGCTATTGATTTCATTTTTTAAGTTGTTGTCTTTTATTCTCAATAATTGCTTTTATAGATGTCTTGTTTTTTTCTTTTTGCTTGCACCTAACGTCTCGGCTAAAAAGCGTTGCCGTCCCGAAGGGCGGCTATGATTTTTAGCCATTGTTGGGGCATGATTTTTTTTACCAATTCGTTAATATTTCATTTACTAATAACTGAACATTCTGTTCTTTACTATTCTTGAAGCTAGAAATGTAATCTTTAGCTTTTTCTCCTTTTATAATAGACAAAGCACTAAGAAAAATCTGTGCATTGTAATCGCTAGCATCACTTTCTTCTTTGCAAGCTTCAATTATTAAATCAACAGAACTTTCATCTTTTAATCGTCCAAGTCCTAATGCGGCATTTCTTTTTATGAATGTGTCTTCTTCTTTATCGCTGAGAATTGTTTTAAAAATCTCCTTATGACTATCAAGAGGGAAAGTAGAAAGGTATTCTATTGAACTTCTTTTCCAATCTCTGTTTGGATTCTCTTTGTAAATGGATTCAAAGAGACTTTGTAGAGTATCTAATTCGTTTTGAATGGCTAAATCAACTAAGGCAACAGTTCTTGTATGAGGGTTTGAAAGAAGGGTAGGAAGCTCTTTAATCAACAAAGGAGAAATGTTCCCTTTGAGTGACCATGCAGCCCAATACCGTACTGTTGAATCGTCATGTTTGAGAAGAGAAATCATTATTCTTACTGACTTATCATCTGTTCTTCCTTTGAGTGCTCTAACAAGTTCATGAAGAACTTCTGGGTTGGAGATTTTTTCAAATGCAATATGAAGGTCAGTGAGAACTTCATCAGAGGATAGAATAGGTTGTTTGAAAACGAAGAAGATGTATTTCTGAGGAATGGGTTTGGTATAGAGTAGTCTAAGCCAATACTTGATGTTTTCAGTGTTTTTTGATTGCAGGAAACAGTCCAGCAGTTCTTTAGAAACGGTATCTTGTTTTTCAACAAGGTCAAACAGATATTCTCTGTCCTCTTTGGTTGGACTGTTGGCTAATGCCTCTAAAGCTATTCTTCGTGTCTGTGTGCTATCAAGTAACGGTTTGAATGTTTCAAGCAAATTGCCAATTTGTAATTCTTTGACAGAATAAATAGCATATCCTTTAATTTCGATATCCCAATTTCTAACAGCTTCTTTTAAAAGCTCTTCAGTTTTGCCATTAAGTTCTGTGCTTGATAGTATTTGGGCTGCTAGTATTTGAGCTGTTACATTTTCACTTTTAATTCGTTGGTAGGCTGTTTGTTGTAATGAGTCTTTGTTTAGTTGAATAAATAATGGAAGCATATGAGCGTCTCCAAACGTTTCATTCTTTACAAGGAAGTCAAAGAGTGGTGTGGTATGAGATGTATTTAAATACATAAGAGCCATTCCTGCCCAAATCAAGTTACCTTTGTCTGTTTCAATCTCTATTTTTTTGAGTAGTCCTTGTTCAAATGATTTGTCTCCTGAACCCGCAATAACTAAATATGCTAAAATTCTTTGGTAAGAATTTTTAGAATCAAAGAGTCTGTTAATGTTCTTTTTATATAATTTTTCAGCCTTAAAGGTATTCAAAGGGTATTGTTGAATGGACTCCCCTTTAATACCTGCTGTGAGTTGAGTTATATCACTATGAGGGGTCAAAAGGTTTGAATAGGTTCTAAACATTTGGTTTAGTTCCTTTTCGCCAAACCCCTTGTCAAGGGATTTTTCAAAATCTATTTTAAAGTCTGTAATTGTCTGCGAAAAGCTACAGAAACTAAAGGTCAAAAATATTAATGTAAGTAGTTTTCTCATATTTCTTTAATGTGCCCCAACGGTCTGCATAAACGCAGGCTGCCCGCTTAGGGCAGCTTGCCGTTTTATGCTTTGTTGTCGGTTCGTTTTTCTTTATCAATATTTTTTGCTAAAATGGCAAATCATTAAATTCATTATTCTCATTTTTGCTGTCTATC
>JAKVAR010000127.1 GCA_022447585.1 Crocinitomicaceae bacterium
AGCTGAAATCAATACTCCAGAATCGTTCATAGGTTTTAATCATTCTATTTTCACACACCTCGTCTTGCTTCGACTTCTTTTTCAACTCCTTCCCAGTCTAATTGTTTAACTTCTCCTATAGCGATACCTTTTTGACGTATTTCCCATAATTTTTGAGCCAAAGATGTTTTTAATTCAGGGACATCTTTTTCATTAGAAGATTGATCATTGAGAGAATGTTTCTGTTCCTGTTGAGATAGTTTAGCGTCTAAAAACTCAACAAAATCAATAACGGCTTGTTGCTTATCTTGAGGTAAAGTTCGCCATGTTTTTAGTAATTTTTCTTCAGTTTTCATATCGCTCTCCCTATTAAATATTTGTTAAGTCTATTATATCATTTATTGATTGTTTTTAGGTGTATTCACTTGGCATTTTAATAATAGTTTAAGCAGAGATTAGTCATTAATTTTTTTTTCTTATTTTCTGCGCTTTGCGCTGATAGCAGAACGACTTTTCTATCAGCACTATGTCAAAAGCACCATGTGGAAGAATGCCCTGTATTTGGGCTAGTTTATCGGTTGCAGCAACTAAACTCAAAGCAATTAATACAGACAACGAAATAGCCAATTCACTCTTGTTTGAACTACAAACTGCTGTCCATTTAGCAGAGGCGTTTGACAAAGTGTGGTCCTCTATTTATTGGTTTAAATCCTCAAAGAAGACTAGGACAAGAGTTACGATTACCCTCACTAAACTAGCTCAAAGTATTTCAGATCATATCACAGAAAGTCTGAGATTATTTAACGAACTCTGTGAGCAACAAGAAGAACTGCAAACATTGGATTTAACTGATGATTGGATAGATATTCGATTCAGTTTATCTCAGGCTAACTCAGCTTTTAAAGAAACTCACTACCAACTCATTAAACCTTTACCTTTGTTTGAATACTTAGAAAATCAAACCAAGTCATGACTTACCTTAAACAAATGAGTTACGTTGAGCTAAAAGGCGGATACCAAACCTATATCTTTAAGGACAATCTTGACCCCGTTCGATACAAATTCTTCCATACCTCCGAAGAACTTAATGATGCCATTGCAAAAGCTAGAGATAAAGGTTGGAAAGTCATTAACGCAACCAAAACAGTTAATCGATTGAACCGACGAACTAAAAAATAACCGCGCCTTTGCGCGGATTCATTGAAAATATATTACGTTGCTGTCATGAATTCTAACACAAAATCGCCTCAAAAAACCAATTCATCTACCTTGACGAAGTATCAATTAAACTTCACGCCCACATTTAACGGCGTAGAAGAAAATGCCGACTTAACGGCACAAGAAACTGCTTGGTTAGAACGTTGGGAAAATGAACACTTAGCTTATGCAGACATTGATCTTCATTATTAATCATGGACTCTGAAGTATTCCCAAAGATAACAGAAATGTTGTCTCAACTTAGCCAACTTCAAGAAGACTTAATCTATCTCAAACAGCAACTCATTGAGATAGAAATGTCTTCAGTTACAACATCCCAAAATGTTGTAAATCCTGTAGAAACTTTACCATTCTAATACTATGCCAAGAAGAGGAACAAGAACCACCACCAAAACC
>JAKVAR010000128.1 GCA_022447585.1 Crocinitomicaceae bacterium
TTTTTAAGATCTTTTTTATCGTAATCAATAATAGATTTTTCTAGAGTGCTCATATTTTCAAAATTATTGTTCTTTCAAAAATATCATTTAAATTGATAAAAAGCCCTATTCAATTAGGAAATTTACCCACAATAAGACCAATTTAAACATTATATCGATAATTATAGAAATAAAAAGCACGTGTTTATTATTTAACAGAGGTAGAGTTTAGAGTATATTATAAAACATATGCAACCAATTAGGTCAAAGAACGGTTTTACATATATATTGTTAAAAAAGTTATTACTATTTTAGCAGCTACTACGTTTTAATTTACTAAAAATTCATTTTAATGAAATTTACAAGCAAACTAATAATGCTTTTTGCATTATGCCTAACTACAATTGGAGCCAAAGCTTCTCACGTTATTGGAGGAGATTTCCAATACAAATGGATAAGTACAGATGCTGCAAACCAAGAATCTACTTACTTAATTACATTGAAAGTATATAGAGATTGTAATGCAACTACAACTGTTAGCTCAACAGTTGATGGTGGTTTATACGATTTAGTTACAAATGTTCAACAACAATCTTTTACATTAAACAGAGATTCGTTAAACGTAATTCCTTTAGGAGATGATTGTTATACTCCTACATCAATTTGTGTTGAAGAAAACCTATACTCTGGGATAGTTACTATTCCTTATAATTCGAATGGTTATTATATGTCATCTCAGATATATGCAAGAAATAATGCAATTACTAATTTAAATAACCCTGGAGGAACTGGAATTACTTTTTATGCAGAAATGCCAGACCCTTCAATGCAAGATAGCTCTCCTGATTTTGGTGTTTACCCTGCTGATGGATATTTATGTATTGGTTACTCAAAAGATTTGGATTTTCCTGCATTGGATGATGATGGAGATTCTTTAGTGTTTGATTTAGTTGATCCTCTTGACGCTGCCGCAAACGGATCTATACCTGGTCCATACGGTTCAGTTACATGGCAAGCACCATATTCTTTAGCAGATATATGCGGGGGAGTACCGGTAATGTCGGTTGACCCGCTAACAGGAACAGTTACTGCGAATGCTACAAACACTGGAGTTTACGTATTCTCTGTAAGGGTAACTGAATATAGAAATGGTGTTAAAATTGGAGAAACTAGAAGAGATATGCAATATGCAGCTCTTAACTGTACTGTTGACCTACCTCCTGCTTATGCTGCTTGGCAAGATTCTATTGTTAACATGCCTGTAGGAAGCACTACTTGTTTTGATGTTATAGCAGAAGATTTAGACGCATCTGACACCATATATATGGAGCTTTTATCATCTACTCTTGCCTTAGGCGCTGGATATGATCAATCTCCACTAAACCCAGATGGTACAACTCACACTTATACATACTGGAATGGTACTACTATGGACTCTATGTTATTACCTACTATGGCACAAACTGGAAACCAATTTTTTAAAGAAGGAAAAGTAGCCACTCAATTCTGTTGGGAACCAACATGTGACCATATAGCAGATACATTATATACTGTTTTCTGTGAATCTTACTCTTTAGGATGTAGTGGTTCTGATACTGCAAGAACTAGATTCTACATCAACGTAGTACCACCAGTAGATCAGGCTCCAGTATTTTTAGTAGAACCAGATACTTCATTAGAAGTTCAGGTACTTAATACCTATTGTAAAGATTTAATTGCATACGACCCTGATCCACAAGACACTGTTTATATTCAATCTTACTCAAATACTTATTCAGAAGGAGCT
>JAKVAR010000129.1 GCA_022447585.1 Crocinitomicaceae bacterium
ATCATCCAACATGGAACATCATTGGACTTAGGAACCAACCGAGTGCAAAGATTTACATCTTTGACAGGTATGGAAAACTGCTCAAGCAGATTAGTCCAGCAGGTATTGGATGGGATGGAACGTATAATGGTTCGCCAATGCAATCACAGGATTACTGGTTTAGAGTGGAATATGTAGATCCATTTGATGGAACGGCAAAAGAATTTATCAATCACTTTACTTTAAAGAGATAAAAAAAACAACAACAATATTTGATCAAAAAAAACCGGAGAAAAATAGCTTCGGTTTTTTTTGTGATTTCATTTTGTGTGAGTTTCATGTAATTTCATTGATTAAGTAGTCTTTTTTCATGTTGTTACTACAGATGTTCAATCGATACGGTGTGGATTCAATCAAAAATAAACCGAATATTCGAGTAGATTCAAATAGAATAGGGGAGTAGCTACTTTATTGCTTCAGTATTAAAATAGTAATTCTTTCAATAATGACTCACTAGAAAGCATAAAAAAACCTCATTGCATAAAATGAGGTTCTCTTATGGTAAATGTAATCGGTTAAGATGATGTAATATTATAGTTTAAACGTTGCTGAAAATGTTACGTTTGAGTTTATTTTATTGATATTTACATGATCTGTAAAGCCAGATTGGAAAATCTGCGGTTTTCTGTCTCGTTCACTTCTGTCGTATGCTAAATCAAATGATAAGCTTCCAAAATTATATCCTATTCCTAAGGAATATCCTTCTAAATCTCCTACAGTAGAGCCATCTTTAAATGGACTTTGTTCAAAACGATACCCGCCACGTAAGCTAAATTTTTTAATTCTATATTCTCCACCAACCCTGTATGAAGAGGTAGATTGTAATTCATTGTCAATTCTGTTATTGGTAGCTAAGAAATCATTTGATGGACGTAATTTTGCATTAGAATAATCTTTTAAAGTATAATCAAAACTGATTAATCCACTTTTACCGAATATATAAGCAATACTACCTGTTAAGTTTCCTGGAGTTATGATCCTATGTTCTCTATATGCATTTACTACATTTGGAAAAATATCTCTTCGTAGAATTTCTGTTGCATCAGCTGGATTTCTAAAGTCAGTACTTAATCCCTGAATTAACTCATCATTTAAACTATACCAAGTTGGTGATTGATACGAACCTCCTAAACGAACGTTTTGTAATTTTAAAATGGCTCCAACTTGGAATGAAATTCCAACACCATAAGTGTAAAGCTCATTAGAAAACTCTGCATATTGTAATCCAGAAGCAGCGTTTACAGGAGATTCTATAAATACTTTTCGTTCTCTGTAGTCAACATCATGAGAATTCACATTTAACCCTAAATAAAGGTTATCTCTGTATTGTGCACCTACATTAAATGTATACTTTCTATTAAAACCAGATGTTTGTAAAATATAATCGTGAATAGCGCCATTAGAATAATCTGCGTTAGAAGAGTAAGATGTATTGGCATCATCATCTACATCAGGATTAATTACAAAGCCTTCATATCCTAAAAATGCTTGTTGTGCGTCAAAACCTAGATTTTCTCCTAAATATAAATATGTATCTGTATCACTTTCTCCTGGAAGTTGTGCAATTTCACCTAAAGGTTGTCCATTGGCTAATGAAACAAAATAGTTTGCGATTCCTCTTGATGGATTTGTTCCAGTAGCAAAAATATTATTATAATAATTATCATTGTTTTGAACATTCAGTCCTAAAGAAATTTTTCTCCAGTCTCCATCTGCCATATTATTGAATACAAAAACAATTCCTGCTTGATTCAAATCAAATTCTGAGTCATTCCTATTGCTAGTTGTTCCAAAATAGTAAGAATCATTGTCATTATGATAGTTGCTTAATGAAACAGTAACTTCGCTTGTGTTAAAAACTGCAGAACCGGCTGGGTTTATTGAAAATGCAGAGAAATCACCTCCAAGAGCTCCAAACGCTCCGCTCATGGCTCTAAAACGAGCTGTTCCGTTAAGGTTTTCAGTTGAAAACCGAACAACATCATTTAAGTTTTGGGCATCACTTACAGACATAGCAAGTAAGCCTATGCATAGTATGAATACTTTTTTCATAATCTTAGTGTAGTATTATTTTTAGGGATATAAAATGTTAGTTTCTTCCGCCTCTTCTTCCACCGCCACGGCTTCCACCACTAGATCTCATTCCTCCACCAGATGATCTCATAGAAGATCCTGATGATCTCATTGACCTTGAAGAAGAACTATTACTTCTTGATCTGTTGTTGAAATTTGAACGTACTGAATTATTTCTTGTAGCACGTGTTGATCTTGTACTGCGTGTGTTTCTAGTTGCACGTGTTCTTGTGCTTCGAGTACTTCTAGTAGCACGAGTTGATCGTGAATTTCGAGAATTATTTATAGTTGGTCTTGTGTTGCGAGTATTTCTTGTAGCTCTAGTATTTCCTCTTCTACTAGATCGGCTACTAGAATAACGATTACTATTTCTGTTTGCAGTTCTTGAATAGTAATTTGCTCTTCGACTAGCTAAAGCTCTACTAGCATAATTTCTTCGTCCTACGTTGTATGCATATCCATAGTTTCTATAAGGAGAACGCCAGTATGGACCATAGCCCCAACCGTTCCAGCCTCCCCAGCCCCAGTTGTTAAAACCTCCCCCAAAAACATTTATATAGCCAACCACTCCCCAATAAAACCAAGCAGCCGACCAAACTGAGAAACCCAAAGCGTCACCATATGAAACACAC
>JAKVAR010000013.1 GCA_022447585.1 Crocinitomicaceae bacterium
CTTTAATAGAAGATGAATGTTGAGCGAGTAACACTAAAGCTTCTCGTCCATTAGAAGCTTCGTAAAATTGATAATTACGTTGTTTCTTCTGTTTAAAAAGGTTAATTTTATAAATTTGTCGCCAAAGTTGCTCATCCTCAACAATTAAAACGCCACATTCATCATGTCGAGGTATTTTTTTGGGGGGAACAATATTTTTGGAATCAAGAGATAAATGAAGTCGCATTGAGACGATAACCCTAACAATTATTAAAAATGAATCTGTAAAACATTAATAAAATCAGCCTAGTTAACTTTCTTCTCTAAGCTCGTTTGTTAAGCCTTGAAGGAGAAGTTTCTGGGCAAAAGCTGCTGGTGTTAACCCCTTTTGTTGGGCTAGTTTTCGTAAATCAGAAGAGGTCTGCTCACTCAGTTTAATGGTGTTAATCTGAGCTTCAGTAACAGCTTTTTCCACTAGATGGCTGGCCAAACCAGCCAGGGTTTGTCCTCGCTGCTGCGCCCAGATTTCAAGCTCTTCAATAATTTCGTCCGATAAAGTGATGCTGATTCGTTTACTCACGTCTTCTTTAAGTTTGTTGTCATACTAAGGTATAGCAAAAATAAATAATTAGACAACCTCACCAAGATCCTTTCCTGTCCCCTCCAATACTGTTTGGATAAGCTGAAAAAGTTGATGAAATAGGGAGTGTACTTTGACAAGCTCAGCAACAGGGGAGAATTAAGCAATACATAATGTTTTCTCGAACCATCTTCCCCATCCCTGTTTCAACAGATAATTTTATTAACCGAGCAGTATTGCTGTCCCCTCCAGTGGTTGGAGGTGGCAAGGTAGGAAGCCATGAACAGAACTAAAATGGGCGAATGCCGCTAAGTTATGAGTCAAAATTACCGTGAAGGCGAAGGAATGATGCTGGTTTGAGCCTCGTCAAAAAGGATAACTTAGCGGCATTCCTAAAATGGGCTTGATATTCCCCCTGTATTTTATAAAGTTATTTTAGACTCGATTTTGATACTAATGACAAAAATAAGATATGATTGATTTCTGTTGTTAATGGATAATTTCAGTAGAAGTCCTCACGTTGTAGCACCCTCCACTGAATTGATAGTTGTTTTAATGAGTCAAATTTTTGTTTGTTTAGTCTTTGTTGTTATTTTTTTATGTCAGGACAAAATTTTAGGAGCGTGTGAAAAACCCAAAGGCGAGAGGGAGTTATTTCTATCTCAAGAAAAATGTGTTGTGTCTGAAGCTCCTTTAATAAAAGAAGTAATCCTTGAAGGCAATAGTGAGTTTTTAACAGAAGAATTAAAACTAATAACTGTTCAATTTTTAGAGCAACCTGCTACTTTATCAAGTTTACAGCAAATTGCTCAAGCTGTCTCTAAGTTTTATTGGGACAAAGGGTTTTTAACTTCTGATGCTTATCCTTTACCAGAACAAGATATTTCTCAAGGTGTTGTTGTTATAAAAATTATTGAAGGGCAATTGGAAACAATAGAGATTAGCAACTCATCAGGAGAAATAATAGAAAACCGCTTAATTAAAGATTTTTTACGTAATCGGGCTGGATTTCCTCTGAATGTTGATAATCTTCTGGAAGGACTGAAATTATTAAAAACCCAGCATAATGTAACTAAAATTGAATCAGAACTAACTGATGGAACATTACCACAATTTTCTACTCTCAAACTCAATATTGAGCAAGGTAATCAATTCCAAATTCAAGTAAGGGGAGATAATTATGGTGCATTTAATTCTGGTCAAGAGCAGGGGACTCTTCAGTTTACCGCTCAAGATTTATCAGGAAAAGGGGATAAATTAGCAGTAAATGGTATCCTTTCAGAAGGAAGTGAGCAAGCTGTGATCAACTATGAGCTTCCTCTGTGTTTAATTGATTGTCTTTCTCTCCGATTTCACTATGAGATTGGAAATTCGGAGGTAATTCGTCAACCATTAGAAACCTTTGATATTAAAGGGGAGTATCAAAAAGCATTCTTGAAAATTAGACAACCAATAATAAAAAGTTCTCGAACAGATTTAGAAGTAGATTTAGAAATAGGATGGCAACGAAGTGAAACTTTTGTCTTAGGAAGACGTTTTTCTTTTTCTCCTCAAACAACTGATGGTCTCTATGATATTTATACCATGAGAATTGGAACAACCTGGGGAGAAAAATGGACAACAGGAGCTTTAATAAATCGAGGAGAATTAAGCATAGGAGCAGATTCTTTATCAGAGACTTCAGACCCTTTCATTTTATTTCGACTACAATCAAACTGGATTGAAAAGTTAAATGACAACTTATTATTTTCTCTATTTGGCTCCGTACAATTAAGTCCTTCTTCATTAGGGCAAAGTTTTGGGGTTCTGCCTTCTGAACAATTTCCTATTGGTGGGTTTTCCACTGTACCAGGATATGATTTAAATTTACGCCGCGGAGATAATGGTGTTAACATAAAAGCGGATTTTCGACAAAAACTGTTGTCAAGTTCTAGTTGGGGAACAATAACTTTGAATCCTTATGCAGCTTTTGGATACGTTTGGAATAAAAGAAATGAAGCTATTTTATTAGGACCGACAACTTTAGGGAGTGCTGGAGTTAATGTGCAATGGAAAATTAAGGGAATAGACATAAA
The DNA here is from genome assembly GCA_022447585.1 of Crocinitomicaceae bacterium. Classification (GTDB taxonomy): domain Bacteria; phylum Bacteroidota; class Bacteroidia; order Flavobacteriales_D; family Crocinitomicaceae; genus UBA4466. The sequence continues at coordinate 2,635 of JAKVAR010000013.1, forward strand.
TGTTGGGGTGGCAATTCCTTTAACTGATGTGTCGGAAAATTTTGAGCAGACAACTTATTTTTCAGTTGGTTCTAGCTTTTCTTTTTAAACATAAATTAACGACCAACATTTGGCCTTCTTCTGTTTTTATGACTGCATTTGGTGGGATGGGTAGTTTTGATTCATTGTCTGCTTGACCGGGATAATATTCAATAATACGACCTGGCATATTTTCAGGGGTAGGAGGTAAACTGTCATTGCCAGTAATCACAAATCGATTTTGGTTTTGTGGAGAACAATTTTGAGTAATTGATTCATCCACTTCTAGGATTTGTGCTTTGATAGGAATAATAGCTGAAAGTAGATTATTATCTGGAGTTTGTATATCGATATTACCATCTAAACCAAAAGAGGAAGAAGCAGAAATGCGAGTGCTTGCTGAAGGTAAAAAGACAGGAGTAGTAATAGAAATATTGCCCCCATTACCTTCTACTGCCTCAGCAATAACTTCATTGTCCCCGAATAAAACAATACCTTGACCAACAGTGAAATTAATATTACCTCCATTGCCTGAACCAGTAGAACGGGCAGAAATTATCGAATTTTCTGACAGTATAAATTCAGAATCAAAATTAATATTTCCCCCATTGGCACTTCGGGAATCGGTAGCAATTAGAGCATTATTCAAATTTATTTTCTCGGCTCGAATATTGATATTACCTCCACTAGCTTCTGGAATTATAAGAGAGCTAAAGCCAGGAATGGTGATTCCCACTTCTGTAGAAATCCTTGAATTAGTATCAAGGGCAAGATTATTCGTTTGAATAGTAATATCTCCCCCATCTTCTGCTAAACTACTCGAAGAAATTAAGCTATTATTTTGTAAAATAATATTGTCAGCTTTAATGGAGATATCACCTGCTAGTCCTGTCCCAAAATTAGCAACAGATAATACCCCATTGTCAGATAGGGTTAGAT
>JAKVAR010000130.1 GCA_022447585.1 Crocinitomicaceae bacterium
GCTGACCATCATACCAATATTTCACTCTAGACCTTTATACACATTATCTAAAAAAATGCAAGATAAATTCAAAAAAATTAACGAAAATCGCTCTTGTAACGAAAGAATGCCTAATACAGACCATTAAACTGTTATAGGTAGTTGACATACTCCCACCACTAATTGCTCCGCTAAGCTACGCAATATAGTGGGGGATTCTCTCCGTATCACTACTAGAGATTCCTTGTTCAACGAGACGGCTTAGATTATCAATGTTACCATTAACAACCCAGAGGTCGGACTCTCCCAAGGCTATGGAGTCGGTTTGCGTATGCCCTACGCTACCGTTGAGATGTTCTCCCAAATATTTCAACCCCTTTTTAAGAATGTTTATTGCTGCGTTATGATCCCTATCTAAGACTGTTTTACAGTTAGGACATTGATGAGTTCTGGTACTTAATGACTTTTGAACTCTTGTGCTACAAACTGAACAATCTTGAGTGGTGAAATGGGGAGGCACAGCAATACAGACAATGCGATAAATCTTAGCAAAATAATTCAACCATTCAGTGAATTGAGACCAAGACGCATCACTAATTGATAAGCCAAGTTTACGGTTTTTAACCAAGTTTCTAACTTTTAAAGCTTCATAGACCACCAGATCGTTAGACTGGACTAACGCCAAAGCATCTTTAATTGCTCTGTCTTTACGCTGTCTTGATACCTTAAGATGAAGCTTGGCAACTTTTACCCGTTGCTTATGATAGTTGTTAGACTGTCTTGAACCTTTACGAAATCTTTTTGATAATCTTCTTTGTGCCTTTTTAAGACGCTTTTCAGATTTCCTTAAATAGCGTGGATTATCAACAGTATTTCCCTGAGCATCAGTATAAAACTCTTTTAAGCCCAGATCAATTCCTGTTACTTGTCCCGTTGGTTCATGGTTTTCTTGACGTTCTACATCAATAAGAAACTGGCAATAATAACCGTCAGCACGTCTAACAACTCTTACCCGTCTAATCTGTTGTTCTGAATAATAAACTAACGTTCTCTGACTACACCATAAATCAAATTCTCCTGCTTTAAAGCCATCGGTGAACTTGATTTTACGTCTATCATCAGATAGCTTGTACCCTGTTAGTTTATATTCGACAGAACGACTATTTTTCTTAAACCGAGGAAAACCTTTCTTCCCTGGTGTCTTAGCACAACAATTTTGGTAGAACCTGTTAATTGATTGCCATGCTCTATCAGCAGCCGATTGACGGGCTTGGGAGTTTAACTTTGTTGCCCAAGGTGTGTTTTGATTTTTAGCTAATTGAGAGCAAAGTTTTTGGAGGTCATTACGGGTTGTTCCTTTATTATCCATCCAATAACGGACGCAGGTATTACGTACAAACTGAGATGTCTTAATCGCTTCATCTAGTTTCTGGTATTGCTGTGGTGTTCCGTTTTTAAGTTTAGCTTCTACAACTAGCATTTATTAACCTTCGACCTCGGATAAATTAAGTCTAACATAGTTTACCCAAAGACGCTAGAATTAAAATCGTTGCTGCGCAGTTTATTTGTTGATTGCGATTCATGAGGGGCTGTGGGCGGAACCACTTCCGCCCTTTATAAGCCCCGTCCCGTCACTAAGGGTTCGGGGGTACTTGCCTACGGCTGCGATGCGTCCCCCTTACCTATAGTGAGGGCATTCTCGCAATATTTTTGGGTAAACTAAGCCCACAACCTATCTGAAAAATAAAGTATCATGAAAATGGACAAAATGCAAATATGGCAAAATTTTGCCATAATCAGCAAAAATGAGTTGTTTCTTAACCAGTCAAAAAAAGCAAGTATTGTTGAGTAAATAAAATAAATTTTTCAAACTCTATAAATTTAAGTTATAAAGAACAGAGATTATTTTGTTGCCTCAGAAAGAGAATTAAGACAAGGGACAGGAAACCTGCTTAAATAGTTAACAATAGGCCATTCTAACGAGTATGCAAACCGACGACG
>JAKVAR010000131.1 GCA_022447585.1 Crocinitomicaceae bacterium
GTTTTAAAAACAATGGGCGTAAGTTTTTGAGTTGTTAACTTGTTTTGGGCATGTTTTTCGAATCTAGCGTTTTACACACAGTAACAGGAGTTGGTGCGAAGCTTCAAGATGATGGTTGTAAAATTATCTATTGCCCACTTAATTTATACAACATAAAAATCTCAAATACATTTAAACAAATAGCATAGTTTGGAGCGAAATTTTTAAGGCAAATTATATCAAACTCTGGGCGTTTATTTAGCCTTATTAATCATTGTATATAACGTTTTGCGGCTATACTTTCGCCGCCACCTAAATATAGCACTTTTGGCGGTGAAGTATAGGCGATGTTATGGTTATTGCCGAACTTGATAGAACTTCTCGAACTTAACTACCCTTGATCCCATTAATGAGTCTTGCTCTCGATGAGGAATAGGACCGCTTATTATAGCGAAGCCTGAAACTGAGTTCTCAAGGTCTGTAAAGTCTATAGGACGCTTGAAAGTTATTGAGTTACCCTTATCTTCTATAATTCGAACTAAAGACTTATCATTTGGAACATTTAAATACAATTTTACCCAGTCAATTTCTAATCCTGGCTCATAAAAGGTGAGGGTGGCCGATAAACTATCATGCACATAATATTTCTGCTTATCTAGGTCGATGCTACAATAAGAGCTTTCATTTTGGAGTAACTTGCCATCCTTGGAGTAATACTTTGCCTCATTTAAATAAGTTCCTTTTGATTTCACGTCTACAGCGTTAATAGAATCAACTTTGTAAAGTAATTCAATTTCGTCACCAGCCCAGGTCACGTAATTTCGTTTCACCACCTTGCCATTATCCACATAGAATTTATGCACTCCAATGGCGAGATCTCCTAGATAGTAACCTTCGCGAGTAACCCTGTCCAATGAATCCTTTTCGGTCTTAAAAAATATTCGTTCAGTTACGCCATGGATTATAGTGTCCTTAAAGTCCGTTTGAGAATGCTCTTTGCCTTCATAAATAGGGCTATGCTCCGAATTAGAGCAAGACGAAATTAAGAGAAGGACTAATGTTAGTTGTGTAAATTTCATTAACCATAACGTTCTGCAGCTATGCAACGCTGCTTGTTCTTAAAGATAAACGTATTTGAGAGAATTTCACGAGGTTTACGAATGATTTATCATTCGAAGCGAGATTTAAGCAGTGGAACATAGGTGTTGTTAGTAACAGAATTAATAGATCTTATTTTACTTCATGACTTTTTACTTCTTGATTTATGAACAAGTAAGGTAATCATTCAATTGGAGTAATTGAAAAGGGGGTAATAATAAACATGTGTTTAGGTAAAACAGCACTATAGATAATTTCTCCGCTTTCATTTTTTTCAACTCGGTACTTACGTTTTTCCAATCTCAACTCTCCAGATACCGTGACACTTTTATTCATGTATTTTTTTTCCCAATAAATACCATCTTCTAAATAATAAAGTACACTGTCTTGACTTAACAAAACCCCACTCCATTTACCATCACTTGTAATCCCCGTTACAGTTATTGAGCCTTTATCTATAACTTTCATTTTTATCAACTTCTGAGAGAAGCAATAGCTGCCTAGGAGTATAGAAGTGAGAATGGTGACTATAGTGCTTTTCATTGTTACTAACGTCTCGGCTATGGTTAGTAAGGGAATTAAAAGTAGTGAACTTTCGATTAAGCACTTAGCCAAAACTTTTATTTTGTTTTATGTTTTTTATTATAAAGCCAAATCAAAATATTTGGCGGACTTGTTTTAAAGCTCTAA
>JAKVAR010000132.1 GCA_022447585.1 Crocinitomicaceae bacterium
ATAGAAGTCAATGGGGAAAGGGACTTGGAACCATTGCCACTAATGAAATAATAAAGTATGGTTTTCACAGATTAAACTTGAACAGAATTATGCTCACAGTATCAGAACCAAATAAAGGTGGTGTTCGTGCATATGAAAAAGCGGGATTTAAGTTTGAGGGAAGACTACGAAAAGCTTGCTACAGAGATGGAAAATTCCATGACAAGATTATTATGTCTATACTGAAAAGTGAATACTGCTAACAGCACCTAATATTTCAAGCCTAAAAAGTACTATATTCGAGAAGTGGCTCGAAAATATAGCTGCAAAACGTTGTGGTGCATAAAGAATGAGAGATAACAAAGCAATATCATTATTAAGCGGATTGGTGATAACGGCAGTAATACTTGTGGTTATAGCATTCGTGTATTTCTTATTGACATTTGATCTTGCAGGTGGTGAGACACTTCAAGAAATCGAAAACCAAAGAACCGCCGTGCTTATATTATCTATCGTAATTGTAGGATTTACAGTACTTGTATGCAGACGTTTTATCAATACCGGAAAGAAATACGTTGCCATTGGTACAGGTATTTTGCCAATGCTTACACTAATAATGGTAAGTGTTTATTATGTTAACAATTTCAACTACCAAACACCATTAGACCAAACAATTTGGAAACAAGAAAAATGGAAGCCATTTGATATGGCAGCTAGTTTGGTAAAAGACAATGTGCTAATTGGTATGACGAGAGCGGAAGTCAAAGAATTACTTGGTTCAGGATATGAAGAAGGATATGGCAATGTTAATCCCAACAAGGGTTTTATCTCTTACTTGGTTAAACAAGACTGGACATTAGACATATACTTTGAAAACGATAAAGTCGTTGACGTTAAACTTCGGCTTCCAAGTATGATGACTTAAAGAATAATAAAACGACACCACAACAAAACCTAAACTGCATTAAAACGCAGTTTAGCCAAACCGTTACCAACAATGATAAAAACACTCGCCATGCTAGCATTGTTCACTTTTCCATTGACTGGGCAAAGTCAAGTGGCTATCGGCATAAGATCTATAATCCAGACAGTTTTAGATCAGACATATGATATGGATCGAACGTCATGGAAGTATGAATACACTTATGACACATTGGGTAGACCCCTTTCTAAAAAATCATCACTCTGCTCAGATCAATACGAAATGACTTTTGATCAAATGTCCAGACAAGTGTACTATTACGATGATCCCATTCAATTTAAGGGAATGGAGAACTACGACAAAAATGACAGTCTCATTTCCTATACAATTTCAAATTGTCAAGATAGTGTGGAAACAACAACATTTTACATCAATAACTTACCAATAAATGAGACTATTAACGCTCTGGACTCGCTTGGAAATATAATTCGGTCAGTATCATCTGACGAAAGAAAAAGCTTCAATTTATATGATGAAAATGGTTGGCTAATTCGCTCTTGGTTCTATATGGATGGGAAATCGGATACTACGTATTACTCGAATAATGATTCTGGACTGCCAATAAGAATATGGAGTAACTCTGGTGAACGAATAATAGACTACCTTGATTTTGACAATCGTGGTAATTGGATAAAGAAAAGGGAAATTTCTAATTATGGTTATGAAACAAGGGAACTCATCACTAGAGAGATTCAGTACTATTGAATGTTGGTAACATCACCTACACTCCACTGCTTAAATCTTGCTTCGAATGATAAATCATTCGTAAACCTCGCTAAATTCCCTCAAATACGTTTATCTTTAAAAATAAGCAGCGATGCATAGCTGCAGAACGTTATACACAATTATAACCAACGTAGGTTAACCTTTAAATTATTCTAATGGGTTTCTTCAGTAAATTATTTAAATCAAATACACAACAACAACAACAACAACAACAACAACAACCAGAAGACCTGTATTTAATAACTATTACAAATAAAAAGGTTGGAATGGATCACCCAAAATTTGGATCCGAAGAAATTGACTGGAATGATATTACAGAAATTAAATTAATAAATACAGATGAAGGACCTTGGCTTCCTGATGTATGGTTAGCTTTAATTGGAACTAATTCAAAATGTATAATTCCTCAAGGCTCTAAAGGTTATGAAGAAGTATATAATATTGTGTCAAAATATAACAACTTCAACTTTGAAAATGTTATAAAATCAATGAGTTGTGCTGAAAATGCCGAATTCCCTTTATGGTTGAAAGAATAAGCTTTGTGTATAACATGCCCTACACCCAATGCGGAGTATTTTCTTCGAAAAACTAATCTTACTAAAACAACTATTTATTACTTTAAACAAAAATTTTGGTCCAAAGCCGCACTGTTGTGTAGCCCCGACCGTTATTCGCAATGACCAATAAGGCTCGAAAAGATGCTATTTGTTTAGTTATGCTCGCCTTATCCTGTTTCGCCAGATCATAAACTTGAGGTCCCTAATTGTGGGAGATATTTAACTATGGGTAAGGGTCGTTTATATCAGAAAAAACAACCCAGAGTTTGCAAAAAAGGTTTACGCTTTACATTGAAAAAATACACATGCTGGGTTTGTCAAAAAGAACTCGTAAGCCACTGTTTGTAAGAGAAAAACAACCTTAGTTTAGCAAACTGGGTTTGCGATTTATCGTAAACCATTGTTGTGCTAAGTTTGTCAAAAAGAACTCGTAACCCACTGTTTGAAACAACCCTACTTCACCCATAGTAAAATAGAAACAACCGTTTTTATGTAAAAAGTATTTAATTGATGTGCTGGCGAAAATCAATGCTGCTAATAACACCACCTACACTTCATGCTCCGCTCATTCTTCGCAGAACTACCCAACACTAAATGATTA
>JAKVAR010000133.1 GCA_022447585.1 Crocinitomicaceae bacterium
ATTTAAATTCGATTTACCAGAAGAACTTGTTGCTGAACATCCTGCAGAGAACAGAGATGAATCAAGATTAATGGTTGTTAACAGAAAAGAAGGTACCATTGAACACAAAGTTTTTAAAGATGTTTTAGATTACTTTGATGACGGTGATGTTATGATTCTTAACAACACTAAAGTTTTTCCTGCAAGAATGTATGGAAATAAAGAAAAAACTGGTGCTAAAATTGAAGTCTTCTTATTAAGAGAATTAAATAGAGAAAGTTTACTATGGGATGTATTAGTTGATCCAGCAAGAAAAATTAGAATTGGTAATAAGCTTTATTTTGGTGAAGACGATTCATTAGTTGCTGAAGTTATTGATAATACAACATCAAGAGGTAGAACTTTAAGGTTCTTATTTGATGGACCATATGAAGAATTCAAAAAGACGATTACTGAGTTAGGTGAGACTCCACTTCCAAAATACATTAATAGAGAAGTTGTTCCTGAAGATGAGGAAAGATACCAAACTATTTTTGCTAAAGAAGAAGGTGCTGTTGCTGCTCCAACTGCTGGATTGCACTTTAGTAGAGAGTTAATGAAAAGATTGGAGTTAAAAGGAATTGATTTTCCAGAATTAACTTTACACGTTGGTTTAGGTACATTTAGACCTGTTGAAGTTGAAGATTTAACTAAACACAAAATGGATTCTGAACAGTTAATCATTAACGAAATGGCCACACAAAGAATTAACAGAGCTATATCTGAAAAGAAAAGAGTTTGTGCTATTGGCACAACCGCAATGAGAGCTATTGAAACTTCAGTTTCTACAGAAAAAACTTTAAAGCCATTTACTGGTTGGACTAATAAATTTATTTTCCCTCCATATGACTTTAGTATTGCAAACTCAATGATTACTAACTTCCACACACCAGAATCTACATTACTAATGATGATTTCTGCGTTTGGTGGATACGATTTAATTAGAGAAGCTTACGATATTGCTGTAAAAGAAAAATATAAATTCTACTCATACGGTGATGCAATGTTAATCATCTAATAGTAGAATTATTACAATATTAAAAATCCCGGTGAGACCGGGATTTTTTTTGCGTAAGACTTTTGTACAAAACTTAAATTTAGCTTAACATCTTTTTGATTATCTTTGTATAGATCTCCTATTAAGTTAGGCATCTGAAACAACAACACCCTTATGAAACAACTTTTATTAATTCTGTCGATTTTATCGATTAACATAGCTTGCGCTCAAAAATTAACAAGCTCAACTTCTTCAATTAACTTTGGAGATACTTACGAGATTACCCCGAACACCATTAGCATAACAATATCTAACTCTGAAAGCTTTGACATAGACGTTAAAAACATTCGTTTTTATTCTATTTATAAAGACACTGCTTTTTCTGCAAACATCTCTTCTGGAACTGTAAGCGCAGGTGGAAATCTACAAATTGATGTAACATTTGCACCAAAACACAATGTTACTTATAACACAGAAATGGTTATTGCAACGTCTAATGGCGGAAGTTTATCTATCGATCTTAAAGGACAAGGAAAATACTCTAAAACGTATTACGCAGCTTCTGAAAATAAATCTGAAGAAGACCTAAAACAAACATTAAAAACAATCATTTCAGCAAACTATATTACGCTTGGTTATTCTCCTGCGAGAGACGAGATGTTTATGGATATTGACAATATGATGGTAAACGGACAGGGAGCAACTCAAAACCGTTTGGAAACTGCTTACACAGGAACTATTATATCTGGATACACTACCAGAACTGATGCTCAAAATCAAGGAGTAAATACAGAGCACACTTTTCCTCAAAGTTATTTTAATTCTTCTGAACCAATGAGGTCAGACATTCATCATTTATTTATTTGTGATGCAAATGCGAATTCTGAAAGAAGTAATTTACCATTTGGTAATGTGAATACTCCACCAACATGGAGTGTAGGTGGATCTAAAAAAGGTATTGGAATTTTCGAACCTAGAGATGAACAAAAAGGTACTACAGCAAGAGCTATGATGTACTTTGTAATTCGCTACCAAGATTATAGTGGTTTCTATTTTGCTCAGAAAGATGTAATGAGAGAATGGAACGAAAACTTTTTACCGGATGCAGTTGAACAAAAAAGAAATGACGACACTGAAGAT
>JAKVAR010000134.1 GCA_022447585.1 Crocinitomicaceae bacterium
TATTGTTTTGAGTTTAACATTAACTGTATTAACGCTTCTACTTTTTTTGCATCTCCAATAAAAAAGTGCATATAAGATGCTAATACATTTCCCTTTTGAAATAACTGCGTATTGACTGCACCATTTCTCGCATTTCGAATCTTTCCAACCGTTTGTTCTGTGTCATGGTTTTGAATGCTTGAATAATGGAATTCATGTCCTTTATATTGTTCGTCGTTTACATCAATTGTACGATAACCAAGGTATAGCTTAGGATGTTCAATAGAAGTTGAAAAATCAAAATGGCCAACTGTATGAAACGACTTACCCTGTTTATCAATCATTTGCTTTCCCAAATACATCATTCCACCACATTCGGCAAAAATAAGCCCTCCATTTTCAGCAAAATTCTTGATTTGCGTGATCATGACTTGGTTTTTAACCAACTTTTCTAAATGCATCTCAGGATAACCTCCTGGTAAATAGACAAAATCAGCTGGAGGTAACTGATCATCATTCAACGGACTGAAATAATTGACTTCGCCAATTTCTTCCATAGCTTTTATGAACTGTGGATAGATGAAATTAAATGCCTCATCTTTCGCTACAGCAAATCGGAAATCTTTCTTCGCTATTTTCTCGGGTATTAAGGAAACCGGTTCAGCAGTTTTAGCATTGGTAATTAATCCTTCCCAATCCACATTCTGTTCTATCTCATCCGCGATTCGATCAATTGACTGATCAAACTTTTCAATTCCTTCTATATTTAAGCCCAAATGACGTGATGGTATTTCTGCTTCTTTTACTCTACGCAAGTAACCAAATGCTTTTACGCCAATATCGTCACACGCTTCAGCTAAAATCTGATAATGTCTTGGAGATCCAACACGGTTAAAGATTACTCCCATTATCTGAAGGTCTGGATCAAAATTGACAAAACCTTGAATTAAAGGTGCAACCGAATATGCCACTGATTTTGCATCTACCACTAATACGACTGGAGCGTTTATTTTTTTCGCCAATTCAGCGGTACTTCCTTTACTTTTATCAGCGCCATCAAACAACCCCATAACACCTTCAACACATTGAATGGTATCTTCTTCACTAAAATCAGCTAATGACGTAAATATATCTTTATCTGACATCATAAATCCGTCCAAATTTACACCTTGTTTTCCTGCAGCTATTTCGTGAAATTTTGGGTCGATATAATCTGGTCCTGATTTGAAAGGCTGAACATCCCAACCTTTTCTTTTAAGCAAACGAAGAATTCCCAGAGAAACAGTTGTTTTCCCAGCATTACTTTTAGGGGCTGCTATGACAAACCGTTTATTCATTTGTCTTTACAGTAATTGGCAGTCCAGAGACCATTAGTGTCACCTCCTTTGCCCGTTTTGCTATGAATTGATTTACTTTCCCTTGTAAATCGACAAATCGTCGCGTGCCTTTTTCAGAAGGAATTACCCCCATCCCTATTTCGTTCGTAATCACAAAAATGCTGGCTTCTTTTTCCATTATCTTATCCCATTCAGATTTAGCAAAGGCATAACTCTTATCGTAATCAAATTCGAAACGATCCATCACATTGTTTAGCCAAAGGGTGATGCAATCTAATAAGATAACTTCCTTTTCCCCAATTTTTTGACTGATGTGTAATTCTTCCTCAATGGTGGTCCAATTTTCATTTCGTCGTTGCTGATGTGTTTTTATACGCGCAGAAAATTCATCATCCCAATGCTTAGAAGTTGCCAAATAAATTGGAGTTTTACTCGCTAATAAAGTCAGCTCTTCACCATACTCGCTTTTACCTGAACGCTGTCCTCCTGTTATTAAATGTACCCACGCTTTACTCATTGTTCAATTTTTAAAACTTCGTAATCCGCTCTTATCTCTGTTGCAAATGCTTTTGCCATTCCTAACTTTACTACACCTTGCTCTGCATCAACAACGCTCACAGAATCTAACCCTTTACATAAAGTATTAAAAGCTAATACATGCTCACCTATCGAACCTCCACCACTAAATTTTCCATCTGTTACCATACAGAGATGATGCACGCAATCTGGATCTGTTGTTAATTGCTTCACCTTTTTAAGACCCGCTTTTAGATTTGTTTTCCCTCCTGTTTCTAAACTTTTCAATGTTTCTTCTAATTGCTGAAGAATTGGGTTACTGTTGATTAAAATAACAGCATCATTATCTGTTAATGTGACCATTGAATAAGTCGTTTTTTGCGTTTTGTTAGTTATAGCTATTTGTTCGACAGCTCCTTTCGCATAGGCATTTATTTGGTTGGATAACATAGATCCGCTTGCATCCAATAAAAAGATATAATGTTCTTTTAGTTCTTTTTGTTTTCGTTGATGATGCATTTGAAACTTATCTGTAGCTAAATATTGTCCAACCGTCTTTTTTACATCCGTCGACTTTTCTCCTGTTAAGTTTTGTTTTTGACGTAATTTCCCCTCTTTTTTTTTATCGATTGTTGATCGTTTAAAATCATTTAATGGGATTTTAACGTCCTTGTCATCTTGCGTGGAATTATCTCCTTCAAATTCTTGCTCAAGCTCTTGCCGCTCATTTGATTGGTTATCTTCATTTTGATTAGAAGGTATTAATTTCTTTCTGTGGAACAATACCAAATCAGCAATGTCATCCACTTCTTTTTGAGAAACTGAACCTTTTCCTTCAAGAGCTGCATTGGCTTTAGCCGTTTTTATCAACAAAATGTCTGCTCTTAATCCTTCTACACCATATTGCATGGCCAAATTAGAGCAATAATCAATCATCTCGCCCGAAACTTTTACCCGAACGATTGCTTTTTGTGCTTTTCGGATACTACCCAGTAAGTAATTTTGTTGTTTTTGGTAACTATTTCTGAACTTTTCAGGATCAGCATCAAATGCCATTCTTGCTTTTACAACAGCCGCCCGTTCTGTTAGGCTAGTAGTTGTAATCACCTCTACCCCTAATCCAAAACGGTCTTTTAATTGTGGACGTAATTCCCCTTCTTCAGGATTCATAGATCCCACTAAACAAAATCGGCTTTCTAGGATATGAGAAACTCCTTCTCGTTCCAAATAATATCGACCGGAAGCACTAGCATCCAGTAAAACATCCATTAAATGGGCCTGTAATAGGTTCACCTCATCCACATATAGGATACCTTTATTCGCTTTATTCAGTAACCCTGATTTTATAACTTCTTTCTTTTCGTTGATTAAGGTTTCCAAATTGATATTGCCAATCAACCGATCTTCGGTTACTCCTAATGGTAGATTTACAAAAGGAAAATTGTTGTTATCTTCCATTAAATCAGCTAAAGAGCGAATCAAGGTAGTTTTACCCGTTCCTTTATCACCAATAGCCAATACACCTCCAATGGAGGGATCAATCAAATTTAAAATAAGGGCTTTTTTAAATTGCTCTTGCCCTACAATTGCCGTAAATGGGAAAATTGGTGTGTTCATATCTTTAATTTTATGCAAAAAAGGCGTTATACATCCAATACAATCCAATTGCGATTGAAGCTGCTCCCGCGACTCCATTTAGCCATTTAAAAACCGAAAGATTTCGCTCTAAAAAACGACTCATTACTGTTATCAACACATAACTGTATGCTCCCATAGCGACAATAATCCCTAACGATTCTACAGCCAAAACCAACAATGCTTCTCCCGTTGTTGAAGTACTCAAAACAAGGGCAGATGTAAGTGCACCTCCTGTACCAGCTAAGCCATGAAGCATCCCTACCCAAAATGACTTATTCATTGGATTCATGGCAATCTCCTCTCCTGATTTGCCATGTAAATGGATTGGATTAACATCTGTATGATCATGCGCTTCGATCTTTTTATGCTCCTTCATCATCTCGTTGATCTTATGATTTCTTCGAATAGCAACGACTCCTAACCATACCATAATCGGGCCTACTGCAAGTTCAGCCCAGAAGGAAATATCCTCAACCCATAAGCTGGCTGCTGATTTAAAAATAAGTGCTATCCCTCCAAATAAAAGTAATGTAGCAGAATGTCCCAATGCCCATTGAGATGCTTTTAGAACAGTACCAATGGATACCTTCTTTTTTGAAATTGCATTTTCTGTTGGTAATACAGAAACGGCGGTAACATGATCTGGTTCAAAAGAGTGTAGAACACCTGCCATTAATGGTCTTACTAAAGAGCTAAATGTCATATTTTTTTAATGTTGAATTGGTTGATTTTTAATTGTGAATGTTTCAATTATGAGTTATGAATTGTTCATGTTGAATTGGTTAATTATTAGTTATTAATGTTCAATTATGAGTTATAAGTTTTTAGTGTTGAATATGAGTTATTAACTGTAACATTCTTAATTATCAATCACTTAATTCATAATTCTTAACTATTCAATTCATAATTATTAGCGTTTGTATTTAATGTTTTTTCCGGTTTTATGAATTAAATAAATATCTAGGACTGTATTTTCGCCCAAAATTGCTTTTGTATGTTCATAACAGCATCCTAAAAGGACCTGATAAAATGGAGAGTTTTCCTCAAATGGAAAAAGCTCTGGTAATCGGCCTGCCATTTGAATTTCATCTATACGATCAACATCTGACATTCCTGTTTTGTATGCTAGTTCTTTGATAAAAGGTTTATTCCAGCCCGAGACACAACTATGCGTATCAACTGTTCCATATGCCAGCTTAGCAGCCTTTCCCAACATAATTCCCATATTCACTTTACGAATTGGACTCTTTTCTATTTTTTTCAAGGTTTCTCCTATCCAGTTTCCATAATGGATGTACCCTTGTTCAGAAGTTTCGGGAAAAAGCGCTCGTAAAAATTTTTCGCTCCGTGCTCCAGAGTTTATCACCAACTCATCTATTCCATTGGCAATAGCGACATCAATTCCTTGTTCAATACTGGCAATATATGACGCTGCTGAGTAAGGTTTTACAATTCCTGTGGTTCCTAATATTGACAGCCCATTCATGATTCCTACACGCTCATTCAATGTACGCTTAGCCAATTTTTTACCATCTGTTACAAAAACAGTGATTTGAACTCCGCATTCTAGGTCATAATCGTGTAACAACTTTCCTATGGCACTACGCATCATTTTTCGTGGCACGGGGTTAATTGCAGGTTCACCAACCGCCAATTCCAGCCCTTCTAAAGTTACTGTTCCAACACCTTCTCCAGCGAGAAAGGAAACACCTTTTTCAGCAGTCAATGCAAGATGACAACCAATCTCAGCTCCGTTTGTCACATCAGGGTCATCTCCAGCATCTTTTATCACACTACATTTGGCCCAATTTTCACCAAAAGAGCAATCATAAACTGGGATCGTAAGCGTTTTGTCAATAGGCAAATGTACTTCTACTTCAGCTATTGAAGTTTGATGAATAATCGCCATTAGCCCAGCTTTTGTAGCTGCGGTAGCAGAAGTTCCTGTTGTAAACCCTTCCCGTAATGGACCATCTGGGACTTTTCTCAAACTCATTATAGCGTTTTCTTTTGGTTAGTTAAACAAGTCCTTAGCTCCTCAATATTCTTTATTGTTTGGAAAGAGCCTGGTAGTATTGGGCGTTTTATGATCATTAAAGGAATGTTCTTTTTAATCGCTATTTCCATTTTTTGATGTAGTGCCCCTGTTTTACCGCTTTCTTTCGTCAACATAAAATCAAGCTTTAGACGATCAATTAATTCTTCTTCACCTCCTATTAGTGCCTTAACTTCTTCTAAAATCAATTGTTTTTTTGGAAACCCTGCTTTATCTGCTATTTCAATTGATGTTAAGCGATTAAGTATTCGGAAATAACATTGATTCCGCATCCAAAAAGGTTTTAGTTTAGGAATCGATTGAACCCCAGTGAGCATTAACCCTTTTCTCCCGTTAAAATCGCTTTCCAAGATATCCAATGCCTCCTCATAATTGTGAACATAACGAATAAGGTAATGCGCTAATCGTTTTGGATATACCCGATCCAGTCTTAAAACTTTAAAGCCTTTAACAATCTGAACCTTAGCTATTGTGAGATGTAATTCTGTAGCAAATGGATGTGCTGCATTTACAATGATCTCAATCTTATGTTCTTCAATAAATTCAGTAAGTATTTCTTCGGTCATTGCACCATATCGATAACATGCATTACTCGGCAATTCCGTCTCTATTCTCGTTTTTGTGGAATACACGAAGTCTAACCCCAACGCACCCAACGTTGAAATTACTTGTTTCCCTTCTGTTGTACCTCCAAAAACTAGAATCATGTTGAATTAATTATGAATGTTGAATTGGTGAATTATTAGCTATGAATTATGAGTCGTAGGTTGGTAAATTTTTCATTGTTTCGTTCTTAATTCTCAATTATTCAATTCATCATTATTAATTATCTTCTGTTACTACAAACTTTTTATTCGTTCTAAAAATATGTTTCCAATCTGGGCTGTAAAGCTGCGATCTGTTCTTTCGTGCCCCAATTGCTTTTCCAACCACCATTAATACTGTACGTGTTTTTTTGCTCGTTTTAACCAAATGGGCTAAGTCTGTCAATTTTCCCTGATAAACTTCTTCATCTTTCCATGTCAAGCGGTACATTACGGCAACTGGTGTATCCGGATCGAAATGCTTCAATAACTCGCCTTCTACTTTTTTTGCAATGCCTGCACTTAAGAAAATACACATAGTCGCATTTGTCTTAGCAAAAGCCTCTATACTTTCTTTAGAAGGCATTGGTGTTTTTCCTTCTCCTCTGGTTAATACAATGGATTGTACCACTTCAGGAATTGTAAATTCCGATTTCAAAACAGCTGCAGCTGCACTAAAAGCTGAAATTCCTGGAACAATAAAGTAATCCATTTTCAAGTCATCCAAAATCGACATTTGTTCTTGTATTGCACCATACAAGGAAGGGTCTCCACTATGCAATCGAACAATTGAATGTCCCTTTTTATAATGCGATTGCATTATTTCAATTTGTTCCTCAAGTGTCATAGTTGCCGAATTGCGCACAACAGCACCTTCTTTACACCAGCTTGTCATTTCTTCAGGAACCAAACTTCCAGCATACAAACACAAATCAGCTTCCTCAAGGTATTTTTTTCCTTTCACCGTGATCAACTCTTCATCCCCAGGACCAGCTCCAACAATTGCAATAGACGCCTTTCGCTCAAATTTTGGGTCAATTGCTAAGGCAAACGTGAATTTTTGTCCGTTTTCTAATGCAATTTTTTGTTTTTCAACCAGTAGTCGATTCGTATTCACCATTAGCATAGCAGTTGACTCTGAAACGCCATCTACTCCAATTTTTTCTTGAACAACTTCACTTGGATTAGGCACGGTTACCTGATTAATTTGATCAGCGTTAAAAGTGAAAAAAGGAATCTCATTTTGTTTGGTAAAATCCAAATAAGCTTGCTGCTCGGCTTTTATGTCTATCGACCCAAACTTTTTAACTGCTTCTATCGCAATTCCTCGTTCTGCTAATTCTTCTTTAAGCCGTTGATCAAATCGTTCAACCTCCAATTCTTTAGAGCATCCTGATCCAATTGACAACACTTTTGGATAATACGAAATTGTGGGAGTATCAAACTCATATTGACGATAAGTAACCGTAATAATCAGTTCAAAATCACTATCTGATAATTGTTCATAATCATAAAAAACAGAAACAAAGTCTGGAGCCGTTTTTTCCAAAAAAGCGGTTCCTTTATCCTTTACATCTAGCAGAAGGGCTGTTTTATGATGATTAACAAACAAACTAATTAACGCATTCCAATCCGTTGTTTTTTTAACGGACCAATCAAATTGGTTGGCTAATGTATCCAAGGACCAAATGTCTTGTACATCTGAGGAGGTAGAAATGATGGCTTGCCCACCTACTGCTGCGGCTACTTTTCGGGCAAAATCATTTGCTCCTCCAATATGACCGGAAAGTACGGACTGGACATTTTTACCTTGATCATCTACACAAATAACAGCTGGATCATTATACTTGTCAGAAATGTAAGGAGAAATCATCCTTACACAAATTCCTAAGGCCGTCACAAAGCAAATCCCTTCCAATTTCCCCATATTTTGTTCTAAATATGCAGGTATCGAAGAAAAAACAGAGACATGCTCGTGTTCTGATGTTTTTGTAGTAATCACCACTGATTTAGGGAATTCTTTTTGCAATTGTATCGCAAGATCAACTCCTTGATTCGTTACGGCTATAAATGCTATTCTTTTCATGATTGGATTGTTTTTTGAGCCACAAGTACGTTAATCGGATTGTGCTCATTTATACTCACTTTATCTGCACTAATGAGGTCATAATTCAGTTCTTTAGTGCATGCTATAAAATCAATGTAAGAAGATTCTAATACCGTATTCATCACTAGTATTCCTCTTTCATCTAAATAATTATTTATCTTTTCGATTAATTCTCTCAATCTTCCGCCATGTCCTCCTATGAACACGGCTTGCGGAGAGTCATACGTCGTCAAATTTTGGTCAAAAAAGTCACCAATAACAGGTATAATCCCAGGTGTTTGATGCGATCTCATATTATCAGCAATGATTGCTCGACATTCTTCTCGTTTCTCGAAGGCATAGGTTTTAACCCTAGGAAAATTCCTTTTAGCCTCTATAGCAATGGATCCCGTACAAGCTCCAATATCCCAAAAACAATTTGCTTGATGTAACTGCAATCCTGGTAAGGTAATTGCTCGAATGAATTGTTTAGTTATCATATTTGGTCTCCCCTTCAATGTTCGATAAGAACGGTCAGGAAAGCTCATTGGACGATCGTTCTGAAATACCTGTCTGAGAATCAAACAATTTAGCGGTAAAGCGTCATAATTCGAAGCATCTTGCAAGTTGAATGCAGTCACTTTTTCCTTTTCTCCATCTAATTCTTCTCCAATTATAACTTCATAATTGCTGTAGCCATACTCAAGAAGTCGTTCTGCAATTTCTTTTGGACCATGTTTTTGATCTGTCAAAATTCCAATTAATGCTTGATCGGAAATCAATGCTTCATCCAGTTCATCCCAAGGTCTGCCATGCAATGAAATTGTGTGTAGATGGCTATAATTCAACTGCGTTTTATGCGCCAATCGTTGTAAACTATTGAAATAGGGATAGGGTTTGATGGTAGCGTTGGGCAACAAACGCTTCAACGTGTTTCCAAACCCAAAAAAGAATGGATCACCTGAAGCAAACACGACAATTTTGTTGTTATTTACTTCATGATAAGCGTTGGTAACTAATTCCATTTTTCCTTTAATAGGAATCCACTCAAACTTTTCGGGTAACATGTGTTGCACCCTTTCTAAATGTCTATCTCCTCCAGAAAATGTGGAATGCGAAGTAATAACACGCTTAATATCATCAGGCCATTCCTGATTTTCTGCATTAGAAAGTCCAATCAGAGTAATTGATATGTTCTCTCCTTTTTTACTCACTCGTATTTATTCTGGATAACAACATCATTCTTTGATTTTCTTTTTGCCCATTTCAACCGTTCCAATTCCGGATTCTCGTAAAAAACATCCACATATCCTAGACATAAGTATCCGATTAATTGTCGATTAGCAGGAGCATTCAACACTTTCTTCACTTTATTAGGGTCTAAAATACTTACCCAACCTAACCCTACATTTAATGCGCGTGCCATTAGCCACATATTTTGAATCGCACAAACAACACTATACACACCCGCTTCTTCCATAGCTGTTTGCCCCAACACGGGGTGATGAGAAGGCTTATAAAATACGGCGATATTTAAGGCTGATTCTGTAATCCCTTCCAATTTTAAACGCGAATAGGCATCTAGCTTTTCGCCTTCAAACAGTTCTTTTGCTTTTTCATTTTCTTCAAAAAAGGACGTTTTTACCTTATTTCTCAATTCCAAATCATTGATCAAAACAAACTCCCAAGGTTGTGAAAACCCTACAGAAGGGGCACTAATTCCTGCATCAAGAATTTGATCGATTACTTCTTTACTGATTGGTTTGTCAATAAAACGATTCCCGCGTACGTCCCGACGAGATCGCATAATTTGCTCAAGTAATTGAGCTTCTTCTTTTGAAAACATGCTCATACTGGGGCACTAATGTGATTATCAACGGTTAAAAATAGTTTGGCTTGTTCTAACGTAAAAGCTGCATTTACAATAGCAGCTGCAATATTACTCCCACCTCTATTTCCATGTAAAACAACATGGTGTGTATTGGTCACCTGAGACAACTGTTCTTTTGATTCCAATACGTTCACAAAACCTACGGGAACACCAATAATTCCAATCGGATTAAACCCTTTATTTCCGCGTAACTGATCTGTCAATTCGAACAAGGCTGTTGGAGCGTTTCCAACAACAAATAATGCCTCTGGATATAATGATATGGCCCTTTTTATGCCCGCCTGAGAACGTGTTAGTCCTTCCTTCTCTGCCATTTTCAATGTTTCATCATCATTCAAACAACAGACAACTTGGTTCCCATACTTTCCTGTAAACGCTTTAGTAATTCCGGCCTTCACCATGGTCACATCTGTAACAATTGTCCCTCCTTTTTTCAAATATTCATGCCATGATTGAATTGCACCAACACTAGATTGGTAATGGACATGATCATCAATAACTCCTGTGGTATGGATGATTCGCGTAATGGCCCATTTATCTGGATTAGCATAAGGAAGATGTTCAATAGCCTTAGTTACTATTTTAAAACTTTCGGTTTGAATTTCTTTTCCAGTAGATGGTTTTCGATTTAAATATCCTCTTGGAGTAACCAAAAAATCTTTGTATCGAATGGTTTGTGAATTCCCAATCATAACCAAAGAGAACATATCTACTAATTCAGGATCAAATTCTTCTAGTGTTTGAATAGTGATTTTTTCCTCCGGGCGGGTTACTTGACGGATAATTGCAACTGGTGTTTTCGGGTCTCGGACCTCTAAAAACAGTTTTTTTAAGCGTCCTAATTGCCAATAACGCTTTTTGCTCTTCGGATTATATAAACTTGTAACAAAATCACCAGTAGCTGCAGCCTTAATTCTTTTTTCTATGACTTGCCAAGGAGTCATTAAATCGGACAATGAAATACAGCAAAAATCATGGCCCAATGGTGCTCCTAACTTACTTCCGGCAGCCAAAAAGGCCGATACACCAGGTAATGTCTCTAGTTCAACATTATCATGTCCATGCTTAGCAACCGTTTCGTAAACGATTGCCGCCATAGAGTAGATACTAGCATCTCCTGATCCAATCACAACAACATGATTGTCTTTTAGAGCTTCTTCTATAGCAACTATCGCTCTTTCCTCTTCTTTTCCTAGCGGCATTGCAATTGTCTTCGCGCTAGATTTCAAATATTCTTCACAAAATTGGAAGTAATAATCATAACCAATAACTACATCTGCTTTTTGTAATGCATCAATAACTAATGGTAATATGTAGTTTTTATCTCCAGGACCAAGTCCCGCTACGGTTATTTTCATACCGATTTGTATTTTATAATTAATAAAGAGAAATAAGGAATTTCTCGTGTTTTAAGTACAGCTAAGTCCGTACCTAAAAATTGCTCAGCTGTTCCTAAACGTTCGGCATAAACAAACGAAACATTATCCTGTTCTAACACTGGAAAAATTACATCCATAACCGATTTAATTTTCATCAGAACAATTGTTTCGTTTTCTACCAAAGCCGTATTTAAATCTTCAGTCGATTGAACACGAGGAATAACTTTCATAGTTTCGTTCAATAAAACCAAAGGAGATTGAATAGCTGAAGCTGCGTTCGCAAATGATGTAATTCCAGGAACTAATTCAACTGGTAAATCATAGCCTAAAAATTCATCTAATAAATAGGAGAAGGAACTGTAGGTACTTAAATCTCCTTCGCAAACTACGGCTACATGCTTACCCGCTTCAATATCTTTTTTAATTTTCAATGCGGTCTGCTTATAAATTTCTTGCGCTTGTGTACGATCTAAACTCATTTCTAAGAAAAAACCTTCAGCCTTTGAAATATCTACCGATAATTGCTCTAAAATTCCGAGTGAATAGCTTTTTTCTATTCCATTTCCAAAGCGGGAACCTGGATAATAGATACAGTCTACTTCTTGCAGTATTTTGTACCCCTTGAGGGTTATCAAACCTGGGTCACCAGGTCCCAATGAAACGCCATATATTTTCCCTTTTTTATTCACTTATATTCCTAAAATATTTTTAATCTTGGCACCGACTCCCTTCTTTTCATCCACTTTTTCATCTTCCTCAAAAAGAATTCCCTTGACATTTAAATGATGTCCTACCTGCTCTTGCCCTTTTTGCTCTTCAAAACCAATAATTTGCTTTCTATACTTGCACAACTGACAGTTCATATTCCCCAAGCCATTCTTGGCCTCATACAAACGTTCATCAAAAGCTTGTAACATTAATTCATCCGTACCAAACGCTTGTGTTTTTATATATTCTTTTTCAGAAGTCGTATTAAACTCATCAACCCATTCATAAATTCGTTCCAATAAAACTCCTGTAAAAAAGAAAAATGGAACGACATAAACCCGTTTAAAGTGTAATTGATCAATCATAGGGAGCATTTCATTTACCTTTGGATACGCTGTTCCGCTGTAACCAACTGAAGCAAAACCAACTCCCATTCCATCCCAAAGCATGCTGCACAACTTATGCACGTCCGAATTCGCATCAGGATCTGTTGTTCCACGTCCTACCACCATAACGGCACATTCTTTCCGATCTAGTGGAGGTAATTTTTTTTCTTCCTCCTCTATTCTTTTTTTTGCCAACTCCAGCAAAAATGTACTTACCCCAATGTGACGCCCCATATTGATGGTCAAATCAGGATAATAGGATTGGATGGTGTTCATTTCATAAGGAATGTCATTTTTAGCATGTGAACCTGCAAACAAAATAACGGGCAATGCATAAATTTTACGCACTCCTTTTTGATACATGCGTTCTACCGCAGCTTCATACAAAGGATGACTAAATTCTAAAAAACCGTAATCCACTTCATATTCTGAATACCGTTCTTTTAAAATAGCCACCATTTTTTTGAAAGCATCTGTTCCCGTTTTTCGACGCGAACCGTGTCCACATAGTAAAATTCCCTCCTTCATCCTAAATCAACTTATAGGTGTTACCCCGATTAAAAACACAACTGGCATTTCCAATGGCGTTTGTTCCAAATCTGTTCTTATATTTTCTAAGGTAGATGTTAATAATACCTGATTTGGTCGTGATGCATTAGAAATAGCGTTAACAGGAATACTTCCATCTTGACATACTTCCATTAGTTTAGGGATCACTTTATCCAAACTTTTTAACCCCATGTATAAGGCTAACGTATTTCCAGCTTTCAATAAACCAGCAATTCCTTTCAATTGTTCAAAAGAGTAGTCAGCTGTATGTGCTGTACAAATCAAAATTGAATTTGATTTACGTCTTTCCGTAATCGGAATATTGCATTGATTTGCAGCGGCTAATGCTGCAGAAATACCTGGTATTACTTCAAATGGTAAATTACGTTCCATTAAGTAACGTGCTTCTTCAGCTGCACGTCCGTAAACATATGGATCACCTGACTTCAAGCGAACAACACTATTCCCTTTTCTATACTGCTCTTCCAGCAATTGATTAATACGCAGTTGACGATCTGATTGATTTGACTGATCTCCAAATTTACGTCCAACATAAACATGCTCAGCATTTTGATTGATGTTCAAAACTTGAGTTGAAACAAGGTTATCATGTAGAATGACATCCGCTTCCTCAATTGCATTATATCCTGCAATTGTCAACAATCCTAAATCTCCAGGACCGGCTCCAACAATTTTTATTTGACCGTTTTGGATTTCCTCAAAGATTTTTTCAGGATTCGCATATTGATAAGAATAACCTAATACTTCTTTTGATTTTTTATTTGATACAAGTTTATAGGATCGTGTTGTCTCTGCACTAAAAATAGGTGCATCTAAACCTAATAAATCAGCAGCTCTTGCGTAAAATTCTCTACGTTCAGGATGTTCATCCGCACAACCGTTAATCGTAATTCCATAGGCTTTTTGACTCAAAATCGACTTGATTAGGCCGATAACGTCTACCAAATGAATTAAATTCACTGGAACATTCGCATTCTTCAATTCGCGTTTATTCGCTAAAAACTTGCCGGGATGCCTGTTAGGACCAATTAACCCTGCCAAACGTAAAATTGTTAGTCGTTCGCCGCAGTGTTCTCGCAATAATTCCTCCGCTTTTAATAATGCTTTACCCGAAGCCTTTTCCGGAACCAATTCTTGCTCTTCAGTTACCCATTTATTTGTATTTCCATAAACGGAAGTAGAACTCACAAAAATGACATTCATATCTATTGTCAAAAATGGAATTAACTGCTTGATTTGGTCTATAAAAACATGCTCAATATCCAGTATTCTTTTTGGAGGAAAATTAATGACAACCGTATTCGCTCCATGAAAAAATGCTTGAGGATCTCCTTCTATTTTATCTGATTCAACTTTCAAACGTGCAACATGATAAGGCGACTTAGAAAGCCTGTAAACCTTATCTAATGATGTCGCCGAACCACTTATTGAATACCCCTCTTTAAGCAGCTCCTTAGCAAGCGGTTCTCCCAACCACCCCAATCCTAATATGGCAATTCTTTTAGACACTAATTGATTCTAATCGATTGTTTTGCAACTGGATTTTTGTACAATATTCCCATACCTTTTCATTCGGTTTTCCAAGAAACAAATATCCAATTAACTCATTCTTATTATTCGCAAATCGGACACCTACTTTTCCTGAGTTTTCTTGATAAAAGTAATGCGTATTTGTGATTTTCAATTTTTTAAGTTCCTGATCATCCTTTGGAACTGCACCAATTACCAATTCAACGGTTTTATCTTCTTGAATCATTTCAAGTTCGACCGTCTTTGTATATCTAAGTTCAATTAATTCTCGAAAGAAAAAACGCTCTCCACTAGCTGTTTCATAACTGGCGCCTGGCACATTTTTATGAAGATAGTCAAATAAGGGATAAACGTATTGATCTGAACTCAGCCCTTTTGTAATCTGGCAATTACCCAGTTCTGGATGCGATTCCCATTCAAAAGGCTTGATTTTGAATTTGGTTCTTTCATCTTCTGACTTAACAGCTTTCCAATCTTGAGCATACAATAAATAGTCTTCAACGGGCTGATTTTTTTCAAGATGACTTTCAATTACCTCAACCACTTTTTCTGGAGTCAGTTTTTTATACCAAAAGTGCCCATCTTCGACAATACATGTTGGAGCATCTTCGCATCTGCCGTTACAACGTGTCTTAATCGTGTGTGTTTCATCCCAATTTCCTGAATTGCGTAAATAGGCTCGAGCGGCTCTTGTTACATTTTCCGCCCCAGCTTTTCGACATGATCCACCATCACAAAAAAGAAATGTCTGTTTTACTTCACCCAATGATTTCCCCATACTTAAAAATCTAAATTACTTATATTCAATGCAACCAATATTGATTCTGTTAAACGTGCACATAACGTGATCAATTCAAAGAATGTTTTTATCCATTCATGTGGTTTCAATTAAATTTTATCAGAAAAAAAATCGAAAGGAACGTTCATTAAATCAACGCACAAACAATTCAACTTTTATCCCGAAAGTTTATATTTTAAAGTACTTCAAAGGCAGGTCTTCTGACTTACTTCATTTTTTAACCCTTCCCGTCAACAGAGTGTCAACAGTGGTATTGTTAAAAAAAGCGTTCAGCTTGTGAACAGAAGCTTACAGCTGCGGGAACAGTTTTGGATTTACACCAAATTCC
>JAKVAR010000135.1 GCA_022447585.1 Crocinitomicaceae bacterium
GTCCAGCAGGTATTGGATGGGATGGAACGTATAATGGTTCGCCAATGCCATCACAGGATTACTGGTTTAGAGTGGAATATGTAGATCCATTTGATGGAACGGCAAAAGAATTTATCAATCACTTTACTTTAAAGAGATAATTTGAAATAATTATTAAAAATAAAAGTAAAATGTAAAGGAAAACAAAGCCGAAGTATATAAAAACTTCGGCTTTGTTATAAATACCATAAAAAATATTAATTGATGATAGGGTTTTTTGCTTGTTTGTTGTTAAATAAATAGAAGATTAATCTTCTTTTAATATATTTGAGATTAACTATACCTAAACTAACAAGAAATACTTTTTTATGAGGGCAAAAATACTACTTGTTCTACTCCTTTTTACTGGGCAACAAGCATATTCACAAACCATTACAGTAGATGATACAATGACCCCTGAAGAATTAGTTGTCAATGTTCTTTTTCAGGATGCTTGTGGAAACGAACCTACAAATATTCAAGTAACTAATCATAGTGGAGCAGATAATTTAGCAGGAGAGACAAATGGAGCAAATCTAGGATTTGAAAGTTATGGTTATTTCGATACTGGTGCAGCTGATTTTCCATTTACCGAAGGAATTATCCTAAGTAGTTCAAGTATAGTTGCAATTCCAGATAATGGAGGTGCTTTTATGAGTTTTGGAGGAACGAGTTGGGAAGGAGATACAAACTTGGAAGCTCTAGCAGGAGGAGGAAATAGCTTTAATGCAACTTCTATAGAATTTGAATTTGTGCCCTTATCAGATCAAATAAGTTTCCGATATATTTTAGCTTCAGAAGAATATACAACAACTTCAAATTACCCTTGTAGCTTTGCAGATACTTTCGCATTTATATTAAGTGGGCCAGGAATTGCAGATTCAAATTTATATGATCATGATGCAAATCCTGCAACTCCAGATCTCGATATAGATTTAGGAGGTAGAAATATTGCACTATTACCAAACTCAAATATTCCAGCAAGTATTACAAACATTCATACATTTACTTGCGGGCCAGGATTAGGGCAATTTGCGTTTCCTGAATATTACGATACACTAGGGAGTAATAACGGTTCTACAGCATTTGATGGGCAAACGATTCCATTAAAAGCAGAAGCAACGGTAATACCAGGAGAAACCTACACAATTAAATTAGTAATATCTGACTATATTGATTCTTCATTTGATTCAGCTGTATTTCTAGAAGGGGGAAGTTTTGATATTGGAGCATTTGATTTAGGACAAGATAGATTATTAACAACTGGAAATCCAGTTTGTGAAGGAGAATCAATCACATTAGATGCAACGTCAGCTTTAGATACAGCAACATACATTTGGTTTAGAGATGATGTAGAACTTACAGGAGAAACAAATCCAACATTAGATGTAACAACGGGAGGAACATATTCAGTAACAGTGTCAGTTTCTGCAAACTGTAGCACGGAAGATAGTATTGTGATTGAATTTGCACCTGTTCCAGTAGCTAATGAGCCTAACAATTTGTTAGAATGTGCAGCAGCAGGTGTCACAAGTGCAGAGTTTGATTTGTCATTGGTGAATAATGATGTATTACTTACGCAAGATCCTACTATGTTTAATATCTCATATCACAGCACACTTGAAGATGCTGAAATGGATATGAATCCTTTGCCTACACTTTATACAAATGGAGTTAATCCAGCAACAATATTTGTAAGAATAGAAGATTTATCTGGAATGTGTTTTGATACCACAAATTTTGACTTAGAAGTTTATGAATTAGCGGTAGCGAACCCAGTGGCAGATGTTATAATTTGTGATGATGATTCAAATGATGATGTCGCTAACTTTACCTTGACAGATTATGATGTACAGGTGTTAGGAACGCAA
Source organism: Crocinitomicaceae bacterium (assembly GCA_022447585.1). Lineage (GTDB taxonomy): Bacteria > Bacteroidota > Bacteroidia > Flavobacteriales_D > Crocinitomicaceae > UBA4466. The sequence continues at coordinate 1,890 of JAKVAR010000135.1, forward strand.
GATTCTACACTGTTTACAATTACCTATCATGGTTCAATGGATGATGCTCTTAACGGCGTAACTCCACTTGATCCAGTATTTACAAATACTTCCAACCCACAAACAATTTATGTGAGGATTGAAAATAATGCAAACACATTATGCAATGATGTTGGGCAATTCAATATTCAAATAAATACACAGCCTATTGCAAATCAACCGGCTAATATGGCAGCTTGTGATAACGATGGGAATGGAGTTGAAGACTTTGATTTTACAACACAAGAAGCAGCAATTTTGGATACGCAAGATCCTGCAAGCTTAAATATTACTTTTCATGCAAATTTAGGGGATGCTGATATGGATATGAATCCACTTCCAACTACATATGCAGGAAGTGATGGAGAAATAATATTTGTAAGGATTGATAGTACAGAAGCAGGAAATGATTGCTATTCGACAACTAGTTTTGAAGTAACAGTAAATCCATTACCAATTGCGGTTGTGCCAACTACATTGCAAGAATGTGATGATGATACAGATGGAATTATTGGATTTACATTAACGAATGCAGATGCAGAAATCTTAGCAGGTCAAACT
>JAKVAR010000136.1 GCA_022447585.1 Crocinitomicaceae bacterium
ACTTTGATCCCGATTACAAAAAACAGTGGAATTCAATTTCAGATGATTACAAAACGAGAATGGCTAAAGGAATTGTAGCTTTTGAGGTTCAAGTCTCTAAGCTACAGTCTAAAGAAAAGCTTAGTCAAAATAAGATGGAAATGGAAAGAAAATCAATAATCAAATCATTGTCAAAAAGTAAGACAACTAATGAGAAAATAATTAGTGAATACATGAAATTGAATGAACTAAACACAACAAAACCTAAACTGCATTGAAACGCAGTTTAGCCAAACCGTTATATGCAACTGACCAGGACACTCCAAGTATCATTACTCTGTAACAATTGATGTCTCTATTGGTTATTACTTTATTAGACTTAATTGCAACACATTTGAAAATCTTCATCGCTTTTTATATTCTAGTTACTACTGCATCTTCATTCGCACAAAACAACCAAAGTCAAGCCGACTCAGGTTTGTGGCTAAATATTAATCTCCACCATCAAATACCTTCTTTTCAGTACTTCAATGAAAAAATTGAAAATGGGATTTTTACCGAACAGATTAAGTACGAAAGGCAATCTTATACTATTCAAGGTGGATTTAAAGAATACAAATCTGATGGACTTTGGGTTGCTCTTGACACTAATCAAACTCCAAGATTACTAGCACTATTTAGATCAGACACATTAATATTTCTGCATTTAAATGATTCATTAGGTAGGCCGGCACACCACTTCACGTACCGTGGACTAGAAAAACTGAATGAAGAATGGTATAATGATGGTAAGCTCATTCAATACAATGATTACGCAAAAAGTGGTTGTATAATTACTTCTTATCATCAAAGCCTTAAACCGAGAATGACCCTATTCATAGATAAAAATGGTGTTGCATACAAGAAAGTAATGTATGATAAAGACGGCAATTTTATTAAAGAGACTTATGACGTAAATGAATAGCATATAACACCACCTATAAAAAATAGGGCTAACAATTATACTCGAGAAAAAGCCCTACTTTTCATAGCTGGAAAACGTTAGGGTGCATTTAAAAAAGTGAGAACTTCGATTACATATCTGATAATTTTGACATTGCTTATTTCCTGCAATCAGGAAAAGCGAATTTTGGAATATTCACAGGAAAAAGCAGACCAATTTGTCGAAATGTATTCTGATGAATTTCTAAAAGACACTGAACTTTTAAGATACAGCTATCACCCAAGAGCACAATTTACCTTGGGACAAGATTCCTCGAACAATTATCGAATTTTCCCAAGCGACAATGAAATTGGACTAATCTGCTTTTCGGACAGCTGTGAATTGACAGAATCATTTAACAGCAAACCTTTAAAGGTGCCTAAAGGAAGATATACTTTGAAACAAGATTCGGTATTTACAGAACTGAGTTATAATTCAACAACTTTTCAAATTCACCAGTTTAAGCGAAACCCTGAAGACTATTTCAATGGACTTAAAAAGCGACTTGAGAAATATGGTGTCTTTGCGTACTCTGAATCAAAAGACAAATCATTCGTTAAAGTTTATCTTTCAGTTCAGTACTATCTTGTCTATTCTAAAGATGTTGAAAATGACATTAATGAAGACGAAATATTAAAATCCTATAATGACAATTGGTACTTCGTTAGAATGAAACGACAAATGGATTTAGGATGAAAAAATAAAAAAACGCACCCTAACAATGGCTATAAAGCATAGGCCTAACCAACCAAACCGTTCCTACGCTTCATAGCCTGAACGTTGTAGGTAATTAAAGAAACATGAAGAAACATTCAATTTTTACAATACTGATACTTTCTATTCTCTTTTCGTGCAATAATTCTCTAGACAATGAATCGACAGAGGACAAAGGAAATAGAGATGATGTTTTCAATGAAGTATACAACGACGAAAACATAAAGAGCCAAACGTTCACCATAGACAACTCAATTGATAATATTATTGAAGGTGATAACGGCACCAAAATAAGAATTGAAAAGAACACATTCACTGACCAAAAAGGAAATCCAATTGAAGGGAAAGTCGAAATAGAATTAAAAGAGGCTCTAAATCCAATTGATATGGTTTTGGGGAATCTAACAACTACCTTCAATGGAAGCCCCTTGCAGTCTGGTGGTATGATTTACCTTAATGCAACTTCAAATAGTAAACAGTTAAAGATCGCTGATAGCAAGTCTATTTTAACTTCCGTTCCATCTGACACATTATTTGCAGGCATGTCTTTATTTGTGGGATATAGAGACTCATTGAGTGGAATGAATTGGTCAGACCCAGAACCAATTGGTTTACCACAAGCAGAAGACGATAGTTTACCAGTTCAGACCATGGATGCTTTTGAAAAATCACACAACATTAGATACTCCGTTGATGGTTTTATTGAGCAATTAGACCAGCCTCAATTCGTTCGTGATGAAGTAAGTCGTATTGCATGGGAAGGTGCAGGACTTAAAATCACGAAAGATTCAACCTTCAAAATTGGAGAATACACTGTTCATTTCTACAAACAAGATGAACTTACGAAATGGAGTCAAGTTTTTACAGTTGAAAAAGGAACAAACTCGTATGTCACTGACCAAAATGTCTATTATATATTCAAAATGAAAAATCTTGGCTGGGCAAATATTGATAGACTCTACTCAGACCCAAGAACCGAAGAAGTTGAATTGTTTGCTAATATTTCAAATGAATCTGACTTCAACTTTGTTTATACCACTATGGTAACCCAAGCCATGTACCTTCCTGGTTATCAAAAGAAAGATGATTCTTTTTCATTTACTCATGGTGATTACGAATCAACGCAATTGCCAATAGGTGAAAAAGCGACAATTATTGCCACGGCTTGTAAAAACGACAAGACTTATTTTGGATATCAAACTATTGAGATAAAAAAGAATCAAGAAGTGAAAATTGAATTGAAAGAATCTTCTAAAAATAAGATCGAAGAAATTCTTAAAAAAGAAATATAAACTACCTACAACAAAACCTAAACTGCATTGAAACGCAGTTTAGCCGAAACGTTGGCGGTAATTAAAAAAATGACAAGACGGATATTCATAGTAATTCTTGTGGTTGTTGCATTCTTTGGATGCAAACAAACCAGCAGCCCTGAGAAAACAAAAATTCAGTTGAAATATGAAATCATTCCTGAGGACTACGAAAGGAACTTGTACTACGTAGACTGGACTGACACCTTAGGACTAAGTGAAGGTTATTTGCCAGACAAGATATTAAAGAGACCTAAAGAAATATGGTGCTTGGTGACAAATAATCAAAATGATACTTTAGGCTACTACCATGGACTTAGTATGGCTCAAACCTTTTGCTATTTTCAAACAACAGACTCAATCGTAAACTTAAATTTTATGATTGGACTAAACATGTTTCCTGATAAGTTTGAAAATGACACCGCAGGTGCAAAAGCATATTGGGAAACAAATAAAATACCAATTGAATTTGAGCCAGTGAATGTGAATAT
>JAKVAR010000137.1 GCA_022447585.1 Crocinitomicaceae bacterium
GATCACCTTGAAAACTATGAGACATCTAATAAATTAATTAAAAAATGGATTAAGAGAATTCTTAGGGTTATGACAGACTCTTTAGAATGGCCAATCTTAGTACACTGTTCAGCAGGCAAAGATAGAACAGGTGTCATTACGCCTTGTATTTTAAAAGCTTTAGATATTCCAGAATCAGTAATTATTGAAGAGTATCTTCAAAGTGAAGGAGTAATTAACAGTAAAAATATTATCATTGCTTTAAAAGGGATGCGTGATATTAAATCTTATTTATCTGATAAAAATATTATTAATCTATTACAAAAACAGCTTAAAGCATAATTTGAATCTCTTTTGATGAAAATTCAAATGAGAGAAAAACTATAGCGTTTCTCGAACTCATGAGGTACAGCTAATATCTAACTCCGAACTCTGAACTCCTAAAACTAGAAAACTGTGTACCTCACAAGTATGAAAGCGGTTTCCTGAGTAACCCCACAACATCACCCTGCATAATTTTCTCTATTCAAATCTAGAGGTTAACAGAACGCAAAAACTAGACGAACTTAAATAGGTGATAATTATGAACTTCAAATATCTTTTGACATCCGCTATTGTTGTTACTTCTGCTTTGTTTGTTCCAGCTAATGAGGCACAAGCCCATCGAGATTGCTATAAACAATCTCTTGGTTTTCCTGGTTCTTGGACTGAAATCTGCAAGCCCCATATCCATCCTCGAAGTGGATCTGGTAGTTCTGATAGCTGTCTTTCTTATGTCAGCAGTGGTCCTACTAAATACCGTTACAAAATCAAAAACAATACTAAAAGCAAGATTCACTACACCCTTAATGGGAAAAAAGATAGTTTGAATGCAGGCGAAACTACTTACTGGACTTCTACCATAGGAAATACCAGATACAGTGAATGCGGAGTTGCAATTGGTCGATCCATTTACCCAGTAATAAAATTTGACTCTGTCGTTGGAGATGGTAAATATACCAAAGCTTCTTATAATCTAAAAGTAGATCAATACGACGGTTTTAATTTCAGCAGAAATGGCAAACGTTTGGGATTCTACCACAATAGCTACAGATAAGTTCTGGGGGGGATTTACAAGGAATAAATTATCCAAGATAGTACCTCAATGCCATCCCAATTCTATATAGGGATGTCAAAGGTCTGTCTGTCCAATTACTGCCAATTTCCGACCAAAACATAAGCCCCCCAATTATACGGAGAATTCAATAATTCTAACCCATCAAATTCTTGATAAACAAGGGCTTTCTGTGCTTGATGAAGGGCTTCAGCTTTACTAACTCCTTTGGTTAATTCTTTATAGAAGCGTTCAATTAATTGAATAGTAAAATCATCATTGGCTAACCAAAGACTAGCTAGGGTACTTTTTGCCCCTGCTCTAACCGCTAATCCGGCTAATCCTAGGGTAGCACGATTATCCCCAGAAGCGGTTTCACAAGCACTGAGGACCAATAATTCAAGCTCGTTTAGTCCTTGTCTATTCTCAGTTTCTAATAAGTTATTTAATTCATTCGCTGTTAGTAATTCTCGATAAGCAAGAATATAAGTTTCTTGCGGATCTGAACTAAAACTGCCATGGGTGGCCAGATGAATAACAGAAAAGTCCTCCTGTTCTAATATTTTGCGTAAGTTATTTTGAGTAAATTGAGCATTTAGTAAAGCGTTGGTGGGGACTAAATTCTTTAAGATTTCTAGTTCTTCTTGAGCCTTAATTTCACTAAATTCCCGTTGTTCTACTTGTAAAGCTTCACTGATACCAGCCGCTAAGACATTTAGCTGTTGAGAAGAAGGACGTAAATTCAAGAGTTTTGAAGTAGGAAGTAAAGCCAGCGCATATTTCTTTTGTACTAGAAATTCTTGGTTTTTTTCATCATATAAAACTGCCATAGGGATATTTCTTAAATAACCATCCAACACAAAAACTAGAGTGGTTATTTCTGATTGTTGTTCTAGGTCATTTTCCAGAGGTTTAATTAGCCATTGATAAACTTCTGTAGATGTTTCAATAATGGGTTGATTTTCTTGACTTCCTAAAGCTTGTCGTAGTTTTATAAGCGTATTTTCTACTTTTTTTTTGGCAATATTAGTAACTTTATATTTTATGGATTGATTGGGTAATTTATAAAGAACATAAAATTTATTTTCTAGAAGAACTGGATAAATTAAAGCGGCTTCCTTAATCGACTCAATTCCTGATTGATTCCTGGTAATTGAAGTCAAATCACAACGCAGAAAGTTTTCTAACTCAGCTAATTGTAAAGCGTCAATTAAATCAATCACTTCTGCTAATTTATTATTGTTCACCGTTTGTCCAGGTGAAGGATTTAAAATTAAATTAATAAATTGTCGATAAACTGGTTCAACATTATCTCGAAATGAAAATTGAACATCTGCATTAATGGTCAGTAAATCTCCTCGAATCTTATCAAGGCTTTTTACTGTATTTTCATAAGCCATTAAAGCTTTTTCTGTTTCCTGTTGACGCGCAAAAATTCTTCCCAGTTGCCATTGCCAAAGATAAGCGATATTTGGATCTTGAGACGGTTGGGCAAGCAATAAAGCTTCTTCCGTCAATTGTTGAGCTTTTGGCCATAAATCTAATCTATTATCTTGTAAACTTAAATATTCATAGAATCCACCAAGATTACCTAAAGCATAGGATAAAGCCCTTTTATCCTCTAAGATTCTCGCTTGTTGAATGATTGCCCGTAAGCTATTTTCTATGTTTTTCCAAGAAGTAATATTAGGAGAATCTGCGGATTTTTGCTGAAGACAGGCTAAATTTTTGGCTAACTTAATCTGAGCGTAAATAGCTGTTTGACCAGGGGGAATATAGGATATATCTATATCTTGTAACACTCTTTGTGCTTGAGGGATTTGATTCGTTTTTAATAACAAATCTAACTGGTTAATTTGTGCTTTAACAGCGAGGGCTGACTTAGGGGAAGTTAAACTCACTTGGTCATAAGCAGCCAAGGCTTGTTGGGATAAAAATAAGACTTTTTCTGATACATTGTTAGTTACACATTGCCAAGGATTCGTCTTGTCGAGCTTTGAGATGTCCTCTCGCTGTTGAATTAAATTGACTTGTTCTCTAAAATGATTGCCTAAACTCAGTGAGGTGGCACTAATTTCTTGAGCAGAATTAATTTTTTGAGCGATGAATAAGCTCTGATTTAACATCTCTTCAGAGCCTTTTAACTCTCCAATGGTTTGCCATAATTCTCCCAAGGTTCTCCATCCTTTTGCTTGTAGTGGTAGGGAGACTTTATTCAAAACTTGTTCAATGTTTGAAACCATTTCTTGGGCTTGTTGATAAAGTCCCAGAGCTTGTAAAGCCTGAATTTGGTTAATTTGACTGCTAATCAATCCCTCTTGTTGGTTTAATTGTTGATAAATTTGACTGGCTTTGCGCCAGCTATCGAGAGCCATTTCTCCTTGTCCTTGTTGATACCATAAACGGCCATAAATATTAAGAGCCCGTGCTAGAATGCTCCCTTGTTGTCTTGAAAGATTATCTACCCCAGTTTCCGGCTCAAAGTTAAGGAGTTGAAAGCTTTTGGTAATGGCATTTTGGGCTTCATTCCACTCTCCCAATTGTTGATAAGCTAAGGAAAGGTTGCTTAACGTAATGGCTTGATTGACGCGATCTCCTTGTTGCTGATAGATATCAATCGCTGCGCGTAAATTTTGAACAGCTTGCCGAAATTGACCGAGTTGATAATTTTGTTGTCCCTTTTTGACCAGTTCTAATCCAGAATTAAAGGTTTGACTAATCTGGAAATTGTGGGCATAAGCTTTAAGAGAAATGAGTCCAGGAATGAGCAATAGCCCAATTAAGAAGAAAATGAACCCATGACGTAACCGTTGGGTTAAGAAACGACTCGATCGCCTCAAGCAATTTATCTGAATCAACCATAGAGACAGTTTTTTAGCCATTAGGGATAGAAATTTGATAGGGGTTTTCACTCTTGCCAAATATTGAGATTTATATTTTATGTTGACTTTCCCCCGATTATAAATCAGTTCCCAAGGAGATTTCGTCCATTGGGTAACTAGCTTGGTTATACCAGATTAAGGATTAAGTAAGTAGGCATAATTAAACGTAAAAGTTGATAGTTGGGGCTTGAGCATTGATGAAACAAAGATTTTAAGCCCTAGAGGGATTACGACAAACTTGATTTGATTTTTGTCCACCTACTTATTCAAATAAAAAGTGCATAAATATTCTGAGTCACTTCTAGAGGTTAAGTAGAAGAGCTTTGGCTAACTTATTAACGCTCTGAACAAGGTGTGTAGGGGTTAGAGAAGTTATGACAACTTCGTGTAATGTTCTTCATTTCAACTTAACTCAACCCTAATTTAAAGACTTTAAGACAATGCAAAAAGTAGCTTTAATTCTAGCAATGACCATCATTCCCCTTACCTCAACTCCTGCATCTGCTCAAAACACTGGTATTGGTGACATTTTTCGCGGAATCGGAACAATTGTTGAGGGAATAGAACAGTTACAAGAAAATTCAGAACTTTCAGGTGGTGAAGGAGAATTTGATTCAAATTCAGGAACTTCAGGAGGTGGTTATCCTCAAGGAGGTGGTTACCCTCAAGGAGGTGGTTATCCTCAAGGAGGTGGTTACCCTCAAGGAGGTGGTTATCCTCAAAATGTTAACTATCCTCAAGGAGGTGGTTATCCTCAAAATGTTAACTATCCTCAAGGAGGTGGCTCTCCTTATCCTCCCCAATATCAAGGTTCTGCTCAAGGAACTCCTACCACATATCCACCAAGACAAACGCCGGTTTACAACATTCAATATTCCCCTGCTAACCCTGTCTATCGAGCTTACTAATTTTTCAAATTTAATGTTCTGTTTTAATTAATGAAAGACAAGGAGTAAAAATCCTTGTCTTTTTGCCCAACGATAAAAAAAAGGAAGAATTAACATGAATTCACTAAAGAAACTCCTCCTAACTGGTACAACTTTTTTCGTAACCTTAATCCCCTTATGCTCAGTATCAATGAAACCTGATAATGCTAGTGCCTTCGCCATGTTGTCAGAGTTCTTAGGCAAAGAAGAGGTCTTTGATTTTACTTTTAATTCTCGTCTTAATGAATTTCATAGTGAAAAAAATGATTGTCGTGGAGATAAAGATGATGAATGTTGAGTAATACTCCACCTTTGGTAAAAGAGAGAATACGAGAACCCTTCTTCTGTCAGCTATTGTTTGTGAGAAACTGGCTCACATTCCAAACTATTAACATATCATTTATAGCAAAAATCATGACTTGTTTGATGAGTCAAACTTTTATACATTTGTTTTTATTGATAATGAGGGTTTATATTGCCCAACCGTAGAACATTATTTTCAAGCCAGGAAATTTCTTGTAGTAAAAAATTAAGAATACCGAGATAAGATTCGTTTTGCTAAAATACCAGGGAAGGCTAAATGATAGGTTTTACATAACAGTTTTGGTAGAATCAAAACACTAAAAATGATGGGTAATTCTCTCTCTCCACTTGTATGCAGTCTTAGTAAACTTTTGAATTCTTAACTTACGTGAAGAATTGGGAACCCTCGCTCTCGATAAATTCCGTTGACAATAGTAGCTTAAGTTTATGAAATTGGCCTCAAATAGAATTTGAGGATGTAAAATTATTACGTTAAAAGTAGTTTTACTGCATACTGTATCAGAAAAATATTGCCTAAAAAGAGACATTCTAGGCAATGTTATGATTGGTATTTCTTGTCAATTTACCTCAAAAATCGAGGGCTGAACACCACCACGGCAAAGATGACAACATTTTAAAGCTAATTAGACAAAAGTAAAGTCTTCACTAATATAAGTAGATGATGTATAAGCATCTTGCAAGAGAGCGATCGCATCACCTTGATAGTAAATAGCTGTATCTATACTACTACCTCCAAACCAATTGTTATGTCTGAAAGAATAATCACTAGAACTACCATGAACCCTTAATTGATCTCCTTCTTGCCAATTAAAATCAGTGATCAAAGCATAACCAGAATCTTGATAATAAGCCTCCCAAGCATCACCAAGAACAAAGGTATCAACTCCATCACCTCCAGTTAAAGTATCATATTCTCCACTTCCAGAATTCCAATAATCAGGATTAGAACCTGTAAGAATATCATCACCATCACCTCCAATTAGAGTATCATTGCTTTCTCCTCCAATGAGAACATTATCCAATTCATTACCAGTGATTTTGTCACTTCCATTACCTCCAGTGGCATTTTCAATCTCTACAGTATTAGCAATGGTAAATCCACCATAAATTCCATCTGGAGTAGACAAATATCCCCCAGCATTCGGTCCCGTTAAGGGTGCATCATTGAGATTAATAACGCTGTCAATATTACTCCCTGCATTAGAAATTTCATCAGTTCCGCCAGCATCCCAAATACATGAGTAAAAAGTCCCCATCTCATTAGCATCTGGTAGTTGATATACGTCATCATCTGTTTTGTAAGACATATTGGCACCATATAAATATTGGATAGCCGCAATATCTAAAGCCATTGGTGTTCCTTGATGGCCATAGGAAAAATTATTACTGGATACATCAGGTTCGGAATGATAAGACATTATTGTCCACATTTTCTGGTTTAAGCCATGGTCTCCTGAATCCCCAGAATCATCAACACCGGGGAAAATCTCAGAATTTCCAAAATCATCATGAGGATGACCTAAACCTAATCCGTGTCCAATTTCGTGCATTAGAAGCCAAAAATTTACCCCCCCTTGCTGAAGACCTTGATCATTCCAAGCACCTGATTCTGTATCAAAGTAACCAATACCAGGTAAATTGGCAGAAGAACCAGGACCTGTCATTGCCCCATCAACGGATGGATTTTGAAGAGGACTGCCAGAAACATAACTATTAGAATCATATTTATAGAAGCCAAAAGTTGCCGATTGATTATTATCAGAAGTTGCAACAAAATTAATGTTAGCGATATTTGACCATTGTTGTAAGGCATTCGTTACTGCATTTTGTTCTGATGAAGACCAGTTATAAGCTTTATTGATCCAACCCTCTTGAAAAGTTTGGCCATCAATGTAGAGATTATCATCAAAAGATTCTGACCCCTCACCCCAAAAAGAGTAAGTAATATTACCGCCATTGGCTTGAGGATTCCAATAGTTTCCGCCCCAAAGTATTCCATCAATATAGTCATTCTCATTAGTTAAACCTTTACTAATTATGGATTTATAGATAACATCTTCTACAGGTACTATAGATTGATAGATAACATCTTCTACATATGTAATAGCCATGATGAAAACTCCGCTTGTGGTAAATAAATTTGTGTTCTATGAACCTCTAGATTGGAGTTAGAAGATTTATGCAGGTAATTTAAAAGTTTTTATTTTTGTTTATTAACGTCACCATGAACAGCATTGCTTAAAATATTTTTTATAGATAAAGTTCCGATAATAATTGATAATTGAACAAAATTCGGTGCAAGCTTTGAGTAGTTTGCACCGCTAAGGTTACTATAAATTTAAAGTGAAGATAACAAGCTAAGTTACGTTCATAAGCTCCATTGTTGTTGAGGTTCTCTGTTACATTGCCAAACTTGCACTCTTCCACCATTATTTCTCATATCAGGTGCGTGAACATCCAAACACATTCCTCTTGCATTTACCAGCGCATTACCTCTGAGACTCCATTGTTGTTGGGGTTCTCCATTACATTGCCAAACCTGCACTCTTCCACCATTATTCCTCATATCAGGTGCGTGAACATCTAAACACATTCCTCCTGCATTTATCAAAGAGGTTCGAGACGTTCGAGTGGGATTTGTATTAGAACCACCTCGGCGAGAAGAACGCACACGAAAAGCAACGTAAGGCTTTAAGCCCCAGGTTGCAGGTCCTATTTGTCTTCCACCTAGATAATTTCCCCCAGAATATTTGATTGCTCCTGCTTTAAAATCAACAGTATCAAAATTTTTAGCGATTGCTTTTGGACTTTGACCACGAATAGCACTGTAAATAGCATCTCTTGCAATTCTTTCAGCTTCACGTTGAACAGAACCAGGTACATTAGAAGAAATTTTATAAACAGTTTTATCGATGAGTGTTTCAACCCATTTATAAAATAGAGCAGGATTTGAAGAATAAATAGATACCCCAGCCGCCACAACACCTGATGCAGCATCTGTTTCAGAAAGATCATCTCCCCAAACAACTACCCAACCTCCACCTTCAACTTGAGCTTTTAAGTCAAATTTATTGGTTCGGTATTCTCCTTTTGGTAACTTAGGCGCAGGAATAGGAGTTCTGGGACAAGGTTGTCCAGGAAAAATACAAGCAAAAGCCGGTTTAGCATCAGCTAGAACAGGTACGGTCAGAACAGTAGCGAGTAGACCTAACGCGATTTTTTGAACGTTTCGATTTTTAAATGATAATTTCATTTCAATAACTCCTTTCCGTTTTTGTGTTCTGTGAACCTTTAGATTGGAGTTAAAAGATTTATGCACTCTGTCCCCTATTTCTCTAAAATTGGGTGGTCACGCAAGATTGAGCGTTGGCAGCTATAATCCCTTGAAAGACCTTGATTCAAAGCTTCCAAGGGAATAGGTCGGTGTGGAAATTAAAAAACATCAACCATTACCCCTCTCCACTCTTAGCAGCCTTTAGTTATAGTATTTAGTAGAGTTTGCCAATTTTTAACTGGAAATATCCCATTGGGCGCATAATCTTTCCCAAATAAAAATAAGTTTGGGATTAAATCTTTTAAATTCTCTAGAACGTCTAATCGATCATCAATAAAATGTGTTAGGTTCAATGGCTGACTTAATTTAGCTTTTTCCGATCTTTTACAACAGAACAACAGATTAGAAGCATAAAAACCGGTTTTTTGATAGAAATTCACCTTATTAAGCCATTTTCTAGTTAGATGCTGAGTCGGTTTACTAGCCTTTGAAATAATCCATAAATTGGATTTTGACATCAATACAAGTTCTTTTATAGACTCAATAGCACCATCTTGTTGAATATCTAAGCCAAAATCTGGATTCAATGGATTTTCCTCATTTGAGGGTTTTACGATTACACCACCAAAGTCAATGCCAATTCTTGGAGTTTCCCATTTATCAAAAGGAGCAAACATGATGAGCGATCGCCAAAGATTGAAATTAATTTTAACAAAATAGAGTCACTTAGGGAAGTTTATCGTTAATATTGTTAGGTTGTTATGCAAGAGTTTCAGGAGACAAATTGAACAAAATGACCTAAAATAGAGAGAAATTATGAATATAATGCTTACTCTAAGCTGAATTATTAACTTATGCGTTCTCGTTCTGGTCTGGTTGAGTTATTTTCAAGTTTTCTCCTACTGGCTTCTGATTCTTTTGACGATTGGTTAATTGACCCTAAATTACGTCGAAGTATGGAACTTAATCTTAAGCACTTATCTGACTCAACAAACTCAGAAAAATTTTGGGTGATTTTCTGGCATAAAAAATGGCAAGAACAATCCCATTCTCTTAGTCAAGAACATTTGTGTGCTTATTTACAAGAATCCTGTTATTGGTCAGCACAACAAACCATTGGACGATTTTCTAACATACAATATCAATTATCGGATGGGTTTCAGATTGCGATCGCATCTATTGAGAAAGTTCTAACTGGATTTGATCAAAAACAAGGCAACTCCCTCAAGAATTATGCTAGTCAAATATTTAGAAGTATTATTACTAATACCCTAAGACAACGGAAAGAAACCGATATTTGTAGTGATTGGGCTTTATTAAGAAAAGTTAGTAAAAAACGTTTAAAACTAGCCTTGGAAAATGCAGGATTAAAAACTAAAGAAATCGAACAATATCAACTAGCTTGGCGGAGTTTCCTGGATATTTATACACCTAATAAGGCTACAGTAACACAGCAAATTTCTCGACCAGATCCAGTAACTTGGCAGAAGATAACAGAATTATATAATCAACAACGTCTTCTACAACCTGAACAGATAAAAACAGAAGCTACTTCAGAAATTTTAGAACAATGGCTCAAAAAATGTGCTAAGTCTATTCGCTCTTATCTTTATCCTCAAACCACTTCTCTCAATGTCACACACCCTAACTCTGAATCGAGGGAATTAATTGATAATTTAGCGACTTCTGATGAATCTTTACTTGATGAAGTTATGATTCAAGAAGAAGTCAAAACAAGACAGGAGAAGCACTCAAAAATTAGTCAAGTTTTAACAACGACGTTAGAGAAACTGTCTTCAGAAGAACAAACTATCTTAAAACTCTATTATGGAGAAAAAAACAACCAAACAGATATTGCCAAAGAATTAGGGACAAAACAATATACTGTTTCCCGTCGTTTAACAAAAGGAAGAAAAAATTTATTAAAAGCTCTCACTAAATGGAGTCAAAATGAATTGAATCAATCCATCACTTCTGAAGGAATTGAACAAATGAGTGGGATTTTAGAAGAATGGTTAGAAGGTTACTATGAGGAAAATTATTCAAGAGAATCCTAGTCAAACTAATGGAGAAATAGTTACTACAATTACTACAATCAGTAAAATACGTGAACAAACCTGAAACACTCCCAACTGCTACAGAGAAAAATGAGAACATCCCAACTGTGCATAAAAAATGCTGAACCATTCTATTCAGTCTATAGAGACACCCTATTTTGACCACACGGGTTACAGCATGGGTTTTCTAACTTAATCAAATAAACAATATTTAGGACAATAAAAATTATGACTTTCCTCTTTGCTGAACCAACCCAACTCTGGTTAGAGATATCTCCCAAAGATCAGTCTTCTGCATGGGAACAAAGTCAAACTCTTTGTGCTTCTAGTTCTCGTTGGAGAGCTTATATTAATCAACTATGCCGCTCAACATTTATCCGCTATTTACAAGAAGAATATCCCCAGGCAAATATTCCTAGAGTTAATCTTGAAACACATTTAGGTCTTTGGGATGTAGTTAATGGAAGTATGGTCAACCTGGGAGACAAAAAACTGATCTTACTGCCAACAGAAGCCAGCGACGATGAAGAATTACAAGTTCCTCAAGAATGGATAGATATTCCTCGTTTGGTGGGAGATTATTATTTAGCAGTTCAAGTTAACCCCGATGAACAATGGATACGCATTTGGGGTTATACAACTCATCACAAACTTAAAAATCAAGGTCATTATGAGCCTCTAGAACGAACCTATAGTCTTGATATAAATGAGTTGATTAAAGATATTAATGTTTTTTTTGTTTCTCAAGAATTATCGACACAAGAAACAACCAGAGAAGTAATAACGACTTTACCCAGCTTACCCTTAGTTCAAGCTGAAAACTTAACTGAACGTTTAGGCAATTCTGATTCTCCTATAACGAGATTATCAATTCCTTTTTCATTATGGGGAGCTTTATTAGAAAATGAGAATTGGACTCAAAAACTTTATCAAAAGCGACAATCTCAAAGAGAGTCTAGTAACACTTTAATTAATTTAAGTCGTTGGCTAGATAATATCTTTGATGCGGTTTGGCAGTCTCCTCAAGAGCTTGATTTAGCATTTGAAACTAGGCGTAATGCTCAAGTCCAAGGGTCTCAAATAAAGCGAGGTACAGTAATTTTTGTAGAAGCGAGTTCGGTTGAGCGTCAAGCAGTTATCTTATTAATTGGAATCACTCGAGAAACCGATGAAAGAATAGGGGTTCGGATTCAACTTTATCCCCACGGACGCGATCGCTATCTCCCCTCAAATATTACCCTAACATTATGTGCTGAATCGGGAGAACCCATTCAATCTGTCCAAGCACGTAATCAAGATAATTATATTCAAATCAAGCGGTTTAAATGTCCTTCGGGATTTCAATTTGGGGTACAGTTAACCTTAGATGATTGGACTGTAACAGAATCTTTTATTGTCTAAGTAGTTTGGTTTAATTAAACAGACAAGAGAAAAGTTCTTAGTTGGGGCTTTGGCCTTTATTTAGATAATGAAAAATGAGTATTTTAGTTGTTTTAAAATTAGGAAAAGGAGATTGGCAAACAGGATTTTTTAACGTCAGTGTTCTAGTCTGGGAAAGCCAAAATCAAATCCCCCTACAATTCATTGGCAGTTTGCCTTCTGCACCAGAATTAGAGGAAGTTTATCAACATTGGCGAACATTGTATGAAGCACTCAGTGTTAATCTGAGTTTCCGTCGCAGTTCCCTCCCAGGGGGGTTTGAGTTTGACGAAAATGATGTTACCCAAGTCTCCGATGAGGAGTTTTTTGCTCTATGTGACAAGTTAAAACGGATGTTGAATCTTTGGGTTGATTCTCCATCTTTTAGTCGTCTTGAAGGTCAATTACGAAGCCATCTCAATGTTAATTCTGAAATTAGAATGATTATTGAGACAGAAACCCCACAACTACAGCAATTTCCCTGGAATCTTTGGCGTTTTTTTGATGATTATCCCTATGCTGAAATCTCCTTAAGTCCCCAAGAATACAAACGGATACCCACAGTTCCCAGAAAAAATGCTGGTCAAGTTAGAATTTTAGCGATTTTAGGTAACAGTACGGGAATTGATGTTGAACAAGATCAACTGATGCTCCAGCAGTTAACGGAGGTAGAAATTGTCTGGTTAGTAGAACCCCGACGACGAGACTTAGATGAGCATCTATGGGATGAACGGGGTTGGGATATCCTATTTTTTGCTGGCCATAGTTGGACTCATCCCGAACAAGGGACTGGCTATCTTGAAATTAATCCCACTGAAAGGATTACTATTGAACACCTCAGAAATGCTCTTTCTGCTGCTCTTGCTCGTGGTTTAAAGCTAGGGATTTTTAACTCTTGTGATGGCTTGGGATTAGGGCGAGAATTAGCCTCTTTATCCATTCCCCAAATCATTGTCATGCGTGAAGCTGTACCGGATATGGTGGCGCAAAATTTTTTAAAACTGTTTTTGAGGGCTTTTAGTGGAGGAAAATCTTTTTATTTAGCGGTAAGGGAAGCTAGAGAACGGTTACAGGGGTTAGAATCTGAATTTCCCTGTGCTAGTTGGTTGCCCGTTATCTGTCAAAATCCAGCCGCAACATCTTTTTCGTGGAAACAGTTACAGGGGAACCCACAACCAGACAAACCTCCATTAAAAGTTCCTGTTCGTCCTCGGTTAAGTCGAATTTTACTCATGAGTATCCCCCTCACCCTAATGGTTATGGGGGGTCGTTGGTTGGGAATTTGGCAATCTTTAGAACTCAAGGCGTTTGACACGCTAATGAAGCAACGTCCTACTGAATCGGCTGATTCTCGTTTGCTGATTATTGGCATGGATGAAAAGGATATTAGTCAATATGGGTATCCCCTACCAGATGATAAATTGGCTCAGTTACTCAATCAATTGACTGCTTATCAACCTACTGTCATTGGAGTTGATATTTTCCGAGATCAACCGGTTCCCTCTAAAACTGCTATTGGTTATCAACAGTTGAGTCAATATTGGCAAAATCAGGAGAATGTCATTGGCATTTGTGGAAGCAGTGGTGATGCTGAATCCCAAAGTATTGCCCCTCCGCCACAATTATCGCCACAACAGGTGGGTTTTGTGGATTTATATGATGATAAACAGCCAACGAATGGTCAAGATGATACGGTTCGCCGTTATCTTTTATCGAGAAGTCCTGGGTTATTAGAAATGCCCTCTCGTTGTCAAACTTCCTATTCTTTTGCCTTGCAATTAGCTTATCGATATTTAAATGCTAATGGAATTTCTGGAGTCACTGATGAGCAGAAAAACTGGCGGTTTGCTTCTGTTATTGTCAAACGGTTAGAAAATCGAATTGGTGGCTATCAACGGTTGAATGATCAGGGCAACCAACTGTTGATTAACTATCGTAACACGCCTCAAATTGCTAAACAGATACCGGTTAGGAGTGTTTTAGAAGGACATTTTGACTTATCGAGAATCAAAGGCCATATTGTTTTGATTGGGGTTACGGCTGCGAGTGTTCCTGATCTACACGATACCCCTTATGGGGAAATTAGAGGGGTTTATGTTCATGGCCATGTCATTAGTCAAATTCTCAGTGCCGTTATGGATAATCGACCGTTGTTTTGGTGGTGGCCACAATGGGGGGATCTTCTCTGGGTTTGGTTTTGGTCTTTGACTGGGGGGGTTATTGTTTGGAGACTCCGTATTCCGTTGTCTCAAGGGATTGCGATCGCTGTTGCTATTGTTGTGTTGTGGGGAGTTTGTTGGCTTGTTTTACTTCAAGGAGGTTGGCTTCCTTTTGTTCCTCCTCTTATTGTGATGGTGAGTTGGATTTTTGTGTCACGGCTAATTAATAAGTTGTGAATCTGCATATTTTTTTTGACTCTAATCTATGGGTTAACAGAACACAAAATTAATTAGGAGTCATAGGAATGAAATTATTAAAGTCTAAATTATCAATTACAATTGTGAATACACTTTCTTATGGATTAGTGGCTTTTTCTCCATTAGCAATTGCATCGAATGTATTAGCAGAAGGATATTATGAACCAAGAGTGACTTTCCCAGATGGAAGCAATCGAAGAGTTAGTAAGTGTGTGGACTCTGATAAGTTTCAAAATCCCTGTACTAAGAATGCAGGAAACAAAGTTGCACAAGAATTCTGTGAAGATAAAGGTCATGGGAGTTGGCGTAAATGGAATTCAACTGATGTCGGCTGGGATAATCGGCAATATCGTGCGGCTGTTTGGACTGATAAATACAGAGACGGGGAACGTTGGAAAGGTTGGACTACGCGCGAATCATCTATTCTTATGATGTACATTGAGTGCAATTAATGCCGTGTCCACTTTTTTGCGTTGCTCCCACAGAGCTTCACCCAGGTCTTCTAACTGAGCAACGGACAGTTGACGGATTTGTTGCTCGACGGTGGGGTTCACTTGCCCTAGACGACGGTTTATATCAAATCCGGTTGTCAAAGTTTACTATAGAGCTTAACAAAAATTAAATGCGATTGCCTTGGGGCCTAACCGAGTAGCATTGCCCGCCCTAAAGGGCGCACAGATCAGAAACCATTTCAATCTGCATATTTTTTTTGACTTCAATCTATGGGTTAACAGAACACAAAAAGTCAAACGGAAATTACACCAATGAAAATTAAAGAATTAGTCTTAGGTACAATTGTAGGATTAACGGCTTTATTCGGAAACCCAGTTGTTTCACAAACAAATAATGATTATGAAACCTTTGATCGTCCAATACTATGGGGTAACAGAGTTGCTTGGTGTGCTAACATGAGCGTCCTGAATGGTCAATGTCCAGAAGATGCTGGTAAATTTTCAGCAACCATGTTTTGTCGTGAAAAGGGATATCGATATCATCTGTCTCGAAAAGCAATTCATTCTTCTCAGAGTAGAGATTGGAATTTAACTATGTATCATGATATTTATATCAATGGCCGGCATTATAAAGGTTGGTATGATAAGAATACGCGAATTATGTTAGGCAAAACAGTTTGTGCCAATTCCTTACGGTAACCCAGCTTTTTATGATGTCAGCAGTGGGATTTGACGCTCTCCTGGCTGAAGCGCAGGAGATTCATAACGAATCCCTGTCGGGATGGTTATTTTCTTGATTGAATAGACTTAATTGGACAGCTAATTCTTTCAAGTTCCCAGGCACAACCCGTTTGCCATTTCTGGCGGACTGTTTTCTCCTTTTAACCTCTGTTAATTCAGAGGTGGGCGTTTGAAACAAAGTTAATTGTTTCGGTTCCGGCAAGTCCCTCCGTACCTTTTTAACTATGTTTAAACCATACTGATTAATTGCTTTGTTCTTGATATTAATACTCGCTTGAAAATTGGCATCATCAACATGACCACAGTTAGTACAAAGGAATTTTTCTCCTTCTCTATTATCAGGATCTATATGATGACAAACCGAACATTCTTGCGAAGTATGGCGGGGATTAACCCTTAAAACAATCTTTCCTGACTTAGCAGCCATGTACTCAATTTTTTGGGTCAATGAATACCACGAAGCATCAGCAATTAATCTGTTTAAAGCCCTTTTAGCACTTTGTCCATTTTTCAGAAACCTTCCTGTGTTTTGATCATATTTAGGTTTGCACCTCTTAATCATGTTAGAAATCTGCAAATCCTCTACCGCTATGCCATCAGATTTGGAGACAATTTTTTTAGCTGTTTGCCATTGATAAGATTCTCGCTTAACAGCAATTCGATGTTGAAACCGAGAAAGTCTTGCCCCCGCTTTTTGTCTATTATTAGACCTTTTCTTTTTACGACTAACCCTCCTTTGACGAATTTTCTGTAATCTTTTAGTTGTCTTATTTGTAGCGAACTTAGGATTGTCAATAGCTGAAGAGTCTGAACAATAAATCAACTTACCTAAACCCATATCTAACCCCGTTACTGTTGTAATCTCTTCTAGGTTTTTTACAGGGAAAGTAGGAACAGATTTATCTTCTATTCTGACTGAGACATAATAACCGTTACTCTTTTTTCTAACTGTAACTGACTTAATCTTAAACCCATTAGG
>JAKVAR010000138.1 GCA_022447585.1 Crocinitomicaceae bacterium
TTCATGTGGTTATGTGGGATGCAACGTCCAGATCATAATACAATCAATCGTTTTCGTAGTGAGAAACTTAAGGGAGTACTCAAGGAGATTTTTGGCCAAGTGGTTTTACTCATGGCAGATGAAGGTTTAGTTAATATCAAATAACGACTGTAACCACTGTGGCGGGCCTTGCTCCATTAATTTTTTCTACTAGTCTTGGTGCGCAATTCCTAAAAGGACCAGCCATTTCTATGGCCTACGGCCTCAGTTTTGGACTATTTAATATCCTGCTTTTATTGCCCGCACTGCTGCATACCTTCAATGGCTTGCGCGTGCGGGTGTTTAACCTTTTCCATAAGGAAAAGGCAACATCCGAGCAGGTCGAACCTGCGGTAAAAGCATTGAAACATATTATTCACGAATAATTAGATCGGACAATGAAAATTCAAAAATATATCATGCTGATAGTTGTGCTCTTTATTGGAGGGGCTTCTATCCATGCACAAGAAATATTTTCACTAGAAGATGCCATCCAAACGGCACTTGAAAACAATCACAAAATCAAAATTCGGAGGTACGACGCCCAAATCAAAGCCAAGCAGGTCAATCCTGCTATGGTGGGCGCTCGGCCAACCATCAATGCCAATGCGAGTTATGAATTTGGTTGGAGTGATGCTTCTATCGAAACCCTCAATCTTGCTTCAGGTGGCGAAGCAACAAATACCATTGAGTTAGATGGTATTTCGAATGATGTGATTATTGGTGCGGAAATTAGCATGACCTTATTGGATGGAAAAGCAAGCAAATATCGCTTAGAACAACTCGGCCAAATTAGCCAAATGGCACAGCTTCAAATCCAGCAAACCATCGAACAAACCGTAGCTTCAGTCAGCAATGCCTACCTCCAAATGGCACAACAACAAGCGGCGATTGCAATAACACAACAAAGTATTGCCCTGACCAATGAGCGATTGAAAAGGACAAAAGAAGATGCTAGCTACGGAACAAGTTCAAGTCTGAAATACCTACAAATCGAAGTAGATTTAAAAACAGATAGCGCTACACTCAATAATCAGTTGTTGGCTTATGCCAATGCTAGACGTAGCCTAAATCAGTTGATGGGGCAAGCACCGAATACCATTTTTCAAGTTCAAGCAGAGGTTTCCTCAAATCGTTTTTTATTACTAAGCGAATTGTTATCTGCCTTGCGGCAAAATAGTGTATTGCTAAAATTGAATAACAGAAATATAGAACTCGCTAATATTGATGTAAAACTTAGTCAAGCAGCTTATAAACCAAGACTTCAGGCTTATGCCAATGCCAATTTCACCTACCTACAAAATAATGCTAATTTCTTACAAAGCAATACCACTATTGGGCCAAATGTTGGTGTTCGATTTCAATATCCCATCTTCGATTGGGGAGCAAGAAAAATTAAGGAAGAGTCTGCTGTCATGATCATGGAGCAACGAAGAATGGAACAAGTAGACACGGAAGAATACCTGATTAAAGAACTCTACAATGCTTATGCAACCTATGAAAACACCATAGAGCAGCTTCGAATTGAAGAAAGTAATATTGGTTTATTTGAAAGCAACTTAGACAATATGCAGAACATGTATCAAATGGGTACCGTCACGAATACGGATGTTCGTTCTGCTCAACTGAATTACAATGCAGCTCAAAACAGAATTAGCAACTACCAATACTTGATTAAGCAGGCTGAAGTTCAATTGTACCTGCTTTCAGGCCAATTAGTGAATTAAGGGCTTTAGCAAATAATAACCAAAATCTTCCGACTATGATATATGAAATTCAAAATCAAATGCTTTCCCAATTGCAGCGAATCCAAAAAACACTACAAGATGTTTCTTTCCGCTTGACGGGAAATAATGCAGATGCAGAAGACTTGTATCAAGAAACAGTCCTAAAGATTATTACTCATGCTGATAAGTTTAAAGTAGGAACCAATTTCAAAGCTTGGGCAGTAACTATTATGCGACATATTTTCATTAACAATTATCGCAAAAGAAACCGCCGAAGATTACTGCTAGAGTATGCTCCTAACTTTTCATACCTCAATGCAATGCAGGCATCAGAAGAAAACCCTGGAGAGCATAATATCACGATGCAAGAAATAATACGCCTTGTAAAAAAGCTTCCTGACGATTTGCGAGTTCCTTTCCTAATAATGTACCAAGGATATCAATACAATGAAATAGCCGAATATCTAGAGACACCTCTAGGAACTATCAAAAGCAGGATATTTTTTGCGCGAAAGCGCCTACAAAAAGAATACTTGATGCTGAATCATATTCCAAGTAATCAAAACGACAAATCGCCATTAAACCAAGCATCTTAATCTATCAAGAACGTTAATGGTTATTAGTTAATGGTCTAATACTTAATAGTTTGCGCCTAATAATTCTACCATTAACCGTTAACGATCAACCATTAACTAATAACTTTTTTGACAAAGTAGTAACAACCATTTCAAAACCTAATTGATTATTATGAAGCATATCCTTTTATTCAGCTTTTTGCTGATCTGTACAATGCCTATTATTGGGCAAGAAAATGGGCAACTTATTGTAGAAGTAAAAGCAAAAAATAGCAAACAAAAAGGGAAAGTAGTCGTTATGCTATTCGACCAAAGCGAAGGTTTTCCGAAGGAAATAGAAAAAGCTTATAAGACGCTTACTATTGATAATTTCCCGGGTACTTCTACAGTTACTTTCACAGAAGTGCCTTTTGGCAAATACGCCATATCCATCTTTTGGGATAAAAACAAAAATGGAAAAATTGATACCAACTTTGTAGGCTTTCCAAAAGAGTCGATTGGTGCCTCCAATATGAGTAGTTTAGGTAAGCCAAGTTTTAATAAAAGTGCATTTCAATTTAAAAACGACCAACAAAAATTGGTAGTAAAGTTTTTGAATTAACATCCTATATCTAGTCTTACGCAAAAAATTACTTAGTAAACTAAATCAATTATGAAAAAAGGAATCATCTGGCTTTGTGCCCTCGCATTTATGACATTAAGTGCTTTCACTTCTTCTACTCTACTTTCTTGGAAAATCAAAGAAGATTACTCCATCAAATTTGAAGGCATAGCCGTAGAAGGTACTCTTCAAGGCTTGGAAGGAACTGTAGTTTTTGACAAAGATAATTTGAGCGCTTCCAAATTTGACGTAAGTGTAAAAACACAAACTATAGATACAGGCAACAAAACACAGACCAAACATGCCAAAAACAAAAAATGGTTTAATGTCGAACAATATCCAAGCATTAGCTTTCAATCATCTAATTTCCAGCAAACAGCAGAAGGCTATGCAGTAACTGGACAATTAACGATTAAAGATGTAACCAAAGAAGTCACTATTCCATTTACCTTCCAGGACGCAGCAGATGGAGGTATCTTTGAAGGAAGCTTTAAGGTAAACCGTAAAGACTACAATATCAAAGGGAATGGTTTTGGGTTTGTGGTCAGTAATGAAATCAGTATTGATTTGCGTATTCCTGTGAATCAGTAAAACAATAATGGAGTAGGTTTAATAGTGGACTTGCTCTATTATTTTCCTTTTCAGACCTTTTATTGATAATTACTCTTGAAAAATAATATTAGAATTTATATTATTGTATCGTAAGAAATAATACATTTCTACAGCACACATTTCTTAAGGTATAACTTAGATTTTTTTAATCTAAAGGAAAATATACTACTATTAATTTTGATACTTCTTGTTAAACAAGACAAGAACAATTCCTTTGGTATACATCTTCCAAAAGGAAAAAATATAAAGTATGAAACAATCAACCCTATTTCTATTGCTTTCAATTATTATGCTCATTAGCTTTAGCTGCGAAAAAGATTGTAATGATCCAATAAATCCTGATTGTGGCAACTATGATCCTTGTCTAGGAATAGCACAACCTGATGCAGATTTTGGCTTTTACAAAAAATACTCTAAAAATGGTGAACCGCTATGGTTACCCAGAGTCGATACCTTCTACAATTACAATAGTGGTGGGGGTTCTCAAGTCTTCTTCAAAGCTCATAATACTGAAATGACTTCTTATGAATGGAAGATAGGTCAAGATCCAAGAGTATTTTCAGATAGTGTATTTTCATTAGGGTTTCAAAGTATTGAAGGAGATGTTGAAGTCAGTATAGTTGTGAGAAATGATAATGCATTAGATTGTTTATCCGAGGATGAAATCACTGTAAAAATTACTAAATCTATCTATTTTAAAATCATAGACTCTTTTACTGACCTACCTATTTATGGAAAATATGCTGGAAGTAACGATGATACTCCTGATCAAATTTTCACGATATAAATCGATTATGATTTAACAGGACTATTATATTTCCCTGAAGGCTGCGAAGTCTACCAAGGAATTCCTTTTTTCGTTGGTCTTAACAACTTCATTTTGGATGGTACGAGTAAAGAAGGATGTGGCCAACCTACAGGCTATGGCCAACTTCATGATAATAATCAAACCTTAGTCATAGACTATGAAATCAATGACCCCAATGATCCGTCACTAAGAATTCAAAGACGATTTATTGGTAGTAGAGTAGAGTAGAACCTTTTTTAATCATTAAATATATTAACTTATGAAAAGAATAATGTCACTAATCTTAATGGCCATGTTATGCCATTTTTATTCGATTGCACAATATTGCCCGATCGAAACTCAGTCAGGGGCAACAATTCAAGAATGGAACTGGACACAGGAAGATTTTTTGGCCTTTATTAAAAATCCAATTACCAATGAAACAAATGATGAGCTAATTAAATCACCCTTCTTCGGGAATACAATTTATCAACCTAATACAGATCATCTAGCCGCACCGGAAGAGTTTTCAGAAAAAGATTTTTTACCCGAAGATGGATGGGAATTAATTTTTTATGATATGGGAAAACCAAATAGTGGTATTCGAATGCCCACATTTTGTCTCTATAATAGAAAAAATGGCAAATTAAGGATTTTCTATTATTTATCTAATGAAACTAATATTGATGAAGTTTTTATTGAAATAGAGAACTTATATTCTGATCCAGCTAGATATATCAGTGCAGCACTAGAACATGCTAATCTTCCAATAAGTGCAATTGAAAACTATACAGACAAAGACAATAAGATTACCATTCCTAATTTTTTTATTGAAAATGCAGATTTATGGATTCTAGCAGAACTACCCGTAGCATATGATCCGTGTGCATGTGTTTTTCGATCGGGTCTTATTTTTAAGGCACAAGAATTTTCTAGTAATACTGCATATTTGAACTTAGAGGGAGGTGGAAACATTGAACAAATTATAACCAATGGCAAAGTAAATAATAATAACTCGAAAAGTTTTAATATTAGTAAATTCCTTGAGACCGATGAAAAGGGATCAAAAGCTTACAAAAGATTAGATAAGATTTTTAACGATACAGAAGATAATTTTGCAAAGAAGATTAACTCAAAATTAACTCCAGAAATAGCTAATATTTTTCAGTCACTAGGATTAGGTAATACAATCAGTGGAGATGAGGTGCCTTTTTTATTATCATATGCAAATAGTAATCCAGAAGGAGAATTAAGTAGCTTTGTCAATAAATTATCAAAGAGCAGCCTAACCTCTTCTCTTCCTAGCTGGCTAACAAATATAGTTCCCTATATAGGTGGAGTAGCTCCTTTCCTTGATTTTTTCCTATCTGGGTCAAAATCTCCTCCTCTAAATTTTTCAATTGACTTAGAATTTACAGGTTCTCTTATCGATTATGATCTTATTGACCTTCAAGTGAATAGAATCTTGACTCCAGGATCAGATCAAGAAAATATAAATCCAGCATGGAAACCGATATATAATAATATACTAGGTATTGCTAACTTAGTAGAAAGTCCTGAAATTTATCATGCAACTAAAAGTATATACTCAGACAATAATAGTGTTTCTACTCTAAATTCATATAAACTAGGTAAAGAATTGAAGTATGCCGTTAATCCTGCCTCTGGGCTAACTGTTCAAGATGCTAAAGCTGCTTTGTATTTCTACAATTGTGGAGAAGGTCTAGATTTAGGAACTGAATTCCCTTATGAGTCGCAAGGAACAGCTGAAACAGCAGGATTAATTGAAGAAACTGATGGGGTATGGCGTACACCGTATATGTCCTTAGCATGTCTTCAAGATTATTCAGTTTTCTTAAACGATGGCGTTTATAGCATTGAAACTTATCCAGGAGAATTTATCGAAGTACAAGCAGGTCCCTACTGTGATCTCAACCCAACATTACACTTCATTATTAACTTTGAAGAAACTTTGTATGCTGCAATGTATACAGTCAAAATGACTGATGCTCCATATAGCTATGAAGCTACACCAAAAAATCCATTTTTAGATATTCCTGAAACAGTTGAGACTGATGATATTAACAAAGTATTAAACGATGAGATACAAGCATGGGGAGAAATAACTATTACAGGAGGAGGAATGGTTACAAATGATAATGTAGATGCATTGAATAGCCTTTTCCCTAAAGAGACAACAATAATTTTCGAGGATTCAGGTCGCCCTGATGAAGCGCCATCAATTGAACTTGTCGAAACTCAACTAGAGCTGGAAGTTGGCACAATACTTCCAGATGAATTCATTGTATTAAATCCACCTGAATGTGGCGAAGTATTACCAGTTGATGGTGCATTCCTTGAAAGTTTTTGTAACAACACTAATTTGTATAATCCTGTAATTGCGGAAGTTAATGTACCAGAAGAGTATGTAGAAGTAGCCAAGCAAAATATAATAAAAGAAACTGTATTAAAAGTTAGTCCTAATCCAGCAAATGACTTCACTAACTTAAATTTTACTTTAGATCAGTCAGAAAGAGTAAATATTCGACTATTAAGTGCTATAGGGCAAGAAATGTCTAGACCTCTCTCTAATGAACCTTTCCCATTAGGAGAACATACCCTAATAATAAACTTAAAAGATTTACCTAGTGGAACTTACTTAATAGAGTTCGTAACTGACTCATATAGAGAAATTAAGAAAATCATAAAAGACTAACATAATTTGAGTTGTAATAGTCAAGACTTGATCTGACAGACAAGGTATAATTTAGAAGTTAAGATTGTCAGATAGATGTTGATCAGAAGAGCCTCCCTGAGCATCTCGTTCCCTTGCCACTCCCTCGTCTTTGTTGCTTAAGAGGGATTTGT
>JAKVAR010000139.1 GCA_022447585.1 Crocinitomicaceae bacterium
GGCGAATATAGAGAGGATAATAAATTAAACTTTGATGTATTCCTTCAAAAATTTGTCGAGAATCGATATCAAGATAAAGATGAACCAGAACATTACGCATTCCGGCAGCTTTTGCTAGTTCAATGGCTAAATCTTCGGTGAGAATTTGTTGTTGGGCAGCCATTATAAAATACTCTTTGTTAGTCCAATTCTTCTTAGTCTCTAAAATTCCGTTACAGGATAAAATATACTTGTTAATATCTAGAGCAGCTTCAGTAATAATTTGGATAATTCTTTCAGTAATCATTTGAATATCCTGGGAGTTTAGATACTCCTCAAGAGTGATATTTTGATATTTTTCTAAACGGTTAATATAGTCTTCAATCTTGTTTAACCTAACCAAAACAACATTGACATCTAAGGCTTTCATAGACCCCTCGCTTCTAAAAAATGTTCTAGATTTTGTCGTAGAGATTTTCGGATATTTTCTAACTTTTCATTATTCATAAAAGCTTGGTGTTTGAAGTCTTCAAATAATCCTGAGTTTTGTTCATATAAAAGTTGACCATCACGGGCTATATAATGAGCGATTAAGGGAGAGCAACTATTAAGAGAAACTAGATCAATCTTGTCGGAGGAAATCCCAAAAATATCAGCTAAAATGTCATAAATATCAAAATAACTGAATGAGGTTTGTTGTCTTTTTGCCTCATCATAAAGTGCGGCGAAATCCCAGTCACTATGACTATGAGAATCTTTTCTGGCTCTTGACCCGAAAAGAATTAGCATTTTGACAGAGGGAAGAGTTTGTTTTAATTGATTTTGGATTTGTGGTAATTGAGGGAAATCTATGTTTAACATGATGAATATTGGCTTTGTTAATTATGATTAGGAGATAATAGATTTGACTAATTCTCTATTACCACCAAACAAAACAATCTCCTTATCTGACAGCTTCATTCATTAGACTTTCAGGGCTAGTTTTGATGGCATCCCCAATGATAAAAATGTTCGTATCTAAAAAAAGTCTTTTTAAGGAAGACATTATTATGCTTTCCCTTTCTCTGAGAGCATTTCCAGCTTAACTTGACGAATAAGCTCCATAACTTTTGACGGGGTGTCATAGCCTTTTTCAATCATAAGTTGATGACGTTGTTCAAACTCGTCTAACTCATTTTTAGCAATGATAATGACATCAACTTCTCCATCTTTTAAAGGTTCAGGAAGTGTCACTTTAATTTCATAGTCTTGAACGGTTCCTACAGTTTGTATTATTTTCATATAAAAATGCCTATTTTAATGGTTAAACAAAGGATATGTTCTGATAATTGTGCTGTAAGAATTTTATTATGTAAAATAGAAGGAAGCTAAAGAGTAATATTGCTTTAATTTCTCGTAATTAAGGAAAGTTTCAGGTTTATTGATGATAAAAATTATTCATAAATTTTATCAAGAGAACTTGGTTATTTTTCTCCAATAACTAATATTATAGTCTACTATATTTTAACATAGATAAAAGATGATTTTCTTCATTTATTCTCTCTCAAGATAAAAAGAATGAGAGCGTTAAAGTGAGGTATTTTTTCCGACGGAGAAATGACTCCTCTATGAAGATTTATTCGATTAACTTGATTTGAAGGGCAAAGTTCTGGAATTCTTAGAGAGAAGTCATAAGTCATGATCATTGCTTATTCTTACTCTAAGGGTAATGTAGGGTAATGTAGAGTAATGAGAATCAAGGGGAAAAATAATAGCGCATTGCGGACTCGAAGAGGGACGAAGTAAGCGCGGATATCTTCTACAGAGCGATCGCCGTTCATTCGGACTGAAATTCTAAAATCTTTACTGGATCTAGGTATCTTAGATTTAAAGGCGTTTGCCCTGGGCTAAAAAACTAATTTTATGGGTAATGTAAGTTTAGTTAGGCGAAATTAACCTTACTTTATGGGTCATGTGTTTATTAAAAAGGGCTAAGGAAGATCCACGTAAATAATCATCCAGCCTTAGTTATGTTATGAACTGGTGGGAAATAGGGATCTCTTGGACTACCGAACCGATGATGATTCTTATGGAAGTCCTTAATTTGAGGGGGCTGCATCATTATTGGCCGAGGAAGCGATCGCGGTAGCGGCACAACTATTAAGCCCTTACCTTAAGGGTCATGTCAAATTAATTGAGTAACGGGAGATTTTTTCTGGATCTCACAACTATCCAATGGAAGATGTAAAGATTTATGTTTCCACCTTGACACTAATTTTACTTTCTGAGATTTTGAGAAGAGATTGACGGATTACCTTGATATCTTATTGTACCTTACTTTAGGGGTGATGTTTAATGGGTTATCCAATAAGCGCACCTCTTCCCGGATCTCGATGAGATCCCTGAATAAGCATACTTTATGGGTGATGTTAAGCAAAACTCAGTCAAGTCAATAAACCTTACTTTATCGGTGATGTGTGTATAAACGGTTTTTACACACATAAGGGGTAAGGTATGAGGTTTGGTTGACTTTAAGGGTTATGTAAGGGCAAAAACCAATTGAAGAAGGAGCTTGAGCCTACATAAGAGGTGAAGTGAGTGGATAGATGGAAACTTTAGGGGTCATGTATGAATATGTTAAGGGTACTAAGTAGGGTGTTGATAATTGCCCAATTTAGCTAAAAAATTATACTCAATTTTTGTGTCA
>JAKVAR010000014.1 GCA_022447585.1 Crocinitomicaceae bacterium
TAAGGTGAAAGATTTTACGGAAGGTTATGCTGCAGTTCGAAATGGTGCTTCTTGGGGCTTTATTGATAAATCAGGGAAAGAAGTGATATCACCTAAATTCATCAATGTCCGAAAGTTTAAAAATGGTTATGCAGCGGCATGTCAAGTAAAAGATAAGTGGGGTATAATTGATACAAAAGGTAATTGGGTGTTAGAACCAAATTATCTCCGTGTTTTAGATGTTGATGTGGTTAAATAGAGCGCTCACTCAACTGTATCATTTAAAAATCGCTCCCAGCTTTTAGCTTGACTAATCGTCATTACGCGAGGAAATTTTGATTGTCCTCCTAATTTGTTTTGATATTGCAGAAAATCATAGAAGTATTTTGGCTTTAACTGTTTAACTTGAGGTTTCTTAAGTAATATTTTACGGACAGCATTGTAATCGTCGTTTAGTATGCAAAGTACATTATTTATTTCGACGGATAATTTGTTGATGTCAACATGGTCATTTGTCCCGATATACCAATAATGACAGTTGTTTTTAATGGATGGGTATACGCAGTATTCTTGAATAGAGATATTCATTTTTTTCTGCACAGATGACATTACAGTTTTGATGTTTTCTTCAGACAAATGCTCCCCCATAAGGTTGATGTTGGATGCAACTCTTCCCTTTAGTTTGATAAGGTACTTTTCAGTGTCGTCGAATGAAATTACATCACCAATAATGTATCGCCAAAGGCCAGAGCATGTTGAAATTACCAAGGCGTAATTCTCATTCGGTTTTACATTGTTTAAACAAACAGTTGGAATGTTTTCTATGATACCTTTATTGATTCTATTGAAGTACTTTTCTTCAATGAACTCATAAAAGACACCTTGATTAATTATGAGTTTCATGGCTTCGCCTTCAGCTATTTGATAGGCAAAATATCCTTCACTAGCCAAATACGTGTTTTGAAAAATGACTTTTTCACTGAAGCACTTTTGTAGCTTTTCTTTATAAGGGTCTATAAAAACACCTCCATGAGTGTAAAGCTTTAGGTTAGGCCAAATGTCATGTATTGTTTTCAGATTATATCGATCAATTATTCTTTCTAGCAATAAAAGAACCCAAGAAGGGACACCGGCAATTGC
The DNA here is from genome assembly GCA_022447585.1 of Crocinitomicaceae bacterium. Classification (GTDB taxonomy): domain Bacteria; phylum Bacteroidota; class Bacteroidia; order Flavobacteriales_D; family Crocinitomicaceae; genus UBA4466. The sequence goes on from JAKVAR010000014.1 coordinate 1,120, forward strand.
TCCTATGTTCCAATTGGGAGCCTTCTCAATAATCACTTCCATTTTTTCGTTCCAATCCGTAATTTTTTGTGTTTTCTTTTTAGGTTTGGTGAAAGGTGCAAAGCCAATCGACTTATTCTTACTTAGAATTCCGCTTAAATCACCTTCCTGATAATGTTGAGTTTTGTTTAATTTGGTTGAACCTCCAATGATTAATAGTTTTGAATCATAGAAAGAGCTCGGGAGGTCGAAGTTGTGTAAGTTGACAATTTGACGGAGAGACGTTCTGTGGAATTCGCGGAGCATTTCTTCAGATACGGGTATCTTTTTGCTTGCAGCTCCAGAAGTACCAGAAGTTAACGCGTAATTTGTAATGTGACCTGACCAAAAAATGTCTTTATTACCTGAAAGTGCTAATGAAATCCAATCGTTGTAAAAGTTCTCATAATTGGTCAATGGAACTTCTTCTTTAAACTGACGTACTAAATGTCTAGAGTTTATTATGCGGTTGAATTTATTGTAAGTTCCGAAATGTGTTTTTCGCGCTGAATAGACGAGCTTTTTAAGTTGCTCTAGTTGCAAGCGCGTGCCCGTGGTGTCAGATTCCTTCGTTGCTTTGGAGTATTTATAGCGAGTGGATTCTTTTATAATATTAGCTATCAGATGCATAATGTTAAAACTTTAATCAAAACTACGCTCAAATAAATAGTTGGGTGTTATTTCAATATTAAAATTGTGTCTTCAAAGATTAATTAATGGTAATAAAGAAATAATGTGATTTTCAGCAGCTGTTGTTCAAAAAATCATTAATTTTGATAAAAAAATAAATCATGTCGGATAATTATTTTGAAAAATCAACAGTAGCACTTGGAACAATTGTAACAATCGTTTTGATTTCAATTGTAGTTTCAATTGTTATGTTTGGATAAGTCGGAAGAAGCTTATATAAAGTTATTGTCCTATCTGTCTTTTGACTGATGGGATTTTTTTTGATTTAAATACTAAAACCTGAATGCCTTTCAATTCTATTTTTGCCTGGATGATGAAAAAGAGGATACATCAAATTGACCTCTTTCGAATGTATCCACATGAAGTGCAAAAAGAAGTTTTTGAGAACCTTATTGAAAAAGGGGGGCAAACGGAGTTTGGCCGATTACACGGTTTTGGTAAGATTCGATCGTATAAAGATTTTCAAAAAGTACCCCTTCAATTTTATGAAGATATCCAGCCTTCGATTGATCGTGCAATGAATGGTGAACAGGCTATTCTTTGGCCTACTGATACGAAGTGGTTTGCGAAATCATCAGGTACTACAAATGCCAAAAGTAAGTTGATTCCAGTAAGTAAAGAATCCTTAGAAGATTGCCATTATAAAGGTGGAAAAGACTTACTTGCGATGTATTATCATAATCATCCTAACCGTAAATTATACAACGGAAAACACCTGATTATTGGGGGCAGTGCTCAAATAAATCACCTTTCTGCGGATTCATATTTCGGAGATTTATCTGCCATTATTGTAAAAAACCTGCCTTGGTGGGCTGAGATTAGAAGAACTCCTTCTCGGGAAATAGCGCTTATGAGTGAATGGCAAGAGAAGATCGAACGAATGGCAAAATCAACGATTAAGCAAGATGTTTATATCATTGCCGGAGTGCCAAGTTGGACAATGGTTTTGGCGAATAAAGTCCTTGAGGTTTCTGGTAAATCCAATTTGAAGGAGGTTTGGCCTAATTTAGAATTATTCATGCATGGTGGGGTTAGTTTTGAACCGTATCGGGAGCAATTCAAAAAACTCATTCCAGATCCGAATATGAATTATGTTGAAACCTATAATGCTTCGGAAGGATTCTTTGGAATACAAGATCAAGTGAATTCGGATGAAATGTTATTGATGCTGGATTATGGGGTGTTCTTTGAGTTTATTCCAATGTCTAGTTTTAATGGAGTTGATTCAACAGAGGTGTTCTCTTTGGAAGATGTTGAGTTGGGTATAAACTACGCTATTGTAATTTCTACAAATGGAGGGCTTTGGAGGTATATTATGGGAGATACCATTCGGTTTACTTCTGCTACGCCTTATCGATTTAAAATTACGGGAAGAACCAAGAGTTTTATCAATAGTTTTGGGGAGGAGGTAATTGTGGAAAATACCGAATTAGCAATCGCCCAAGCTTGTGAAAAGACAGGAGCTCAAATTAAAGAGTATTCAGTTTGCCCCATATTTATGGAGGGTGGCGAGCGTGGTGCGCATGAATGGGTGGTAGAATTCATAAATGAACCCAGTGAAATGGATCGTTTCAATGCAGTATTGGATGAATGTTTACGTGGCTTGAACTCTGATTATGATGCGAAACGTCATCACAATATGGTACTAGATAAGCCCGTTATAAATACGGTTAAATCTGGAACATTTGATGCTTGGTTAAAATCAATTAATAAATTGGGGGGACAAAATAAAGTACCTCGATTATCAAATGACCGTGTTATTCTGGAACAAATTTTGCAAATTGCAGAAGTGCAGTAATTAAAGCGTATGCTCAGAGTATTTTTCTTCTTAATTTCAATGTTTGCAGTTGGTCTTTCCTATGGTCAAGATTCATTGGATTATGCATGGAAAAAAGTGAGGTCTTATCCAATTGGTCAAGACGAAATTTGGGTAGTAGATGTACTTGAGAATATTTACATCTCAGACAAAGGACTTATCAATAAATATGATTCTTCAGGGGTGCTTTGGTTCTCACAAAGTATCAAGTCTTTAGGGAACACGACTCAGTTGATCCCAATTAATTCAATGAAGTTGATTCACTTTTCTGAAGAGCAACAAACATTATGTTATTTTGATAATACGCTTTCGTCAATGAATGATTGCGTTGATTTAACCGACCAAGATATAGTAAGTGCAGAGCTGGTATGCGGATCAAGTCAGCCCAATAAGATTTGGGTTTTAGATAATTTGAACTCAACATTGAATTTATTATCTCTAGATAACCTAAGTCAAACGCAAGAAGTGAAGAATTTAAGAGGTGTTTTAAATTTAGATGAAGTAACTCAAATTAAGGAAAGGTATAATAGGCTTTATTTACTAGATAAATCTAAGGGAGTTTATGTTTTTGATTTATATGCAACATTGATTGAATTTATACCAGAAGAAAGTATTCAACAAATAGAGGCTTTTGAGAATACGTTATTCACAGTTCGAGGAAATCTATTGAATGTGAGGTCGTTAATTACGTCGGATAATTTTGACGTAGAACTACCCATAGACAATGTTTCAGAGCTAGGCTATAGGAATCAATTTTTCTATTTCCGATCGAATGGAAATGTTCATAAATATGAGCTCCAATTCTCTGAATAAAACTTGATTCTTGAGTCAAAGTTTGTAATTTAGTCAGTCCAAAAACACGAGTAAAATGCACATTGCAATAGCAGGGAATATAGGTTCAGGTAAAACAACGTTAACTAGAATGTTGGCGAAACATTTTGACTGGGACACACACTTTGAAGATGTAGAACAAAATCCATATTTGAATGACTTCTATGAAGACATGCAACGGTGGTCTTTTAACCTCCAGATTTATTACTTAAATAGTCGTTTTACTCAAATTCAAGAAATTCAGAAAACGGAGAAAACAGTTATTCAAGATAGAACCATTTATGAGGATGCATTCATTTTTGCACCGAACTTACATTCTATGGGATTAATGACTACGCGTGATTTTGAGAACTATTTTTCTCTATTCAACCTAATGGATTCATTTGTATCTTCTCCAGACCTCTTAATTTACTTGAGAGCAAGCGTACCAACTTTGGTTAATCAAATTCAACAAAGAGGCAGGGATTACGAAGAAAGCATCCGTTTGGATTACCTAAAACGGTTGAACGAGCGTTACGAAGCGTGGATTTCTACCTACGACAAAGGAAAGCTTTTAGTCATTGATGTTGATAATAACAACTTTCCTGAGAGTCAAGAAGATCTTGGTAAAATCATCAATGCGATTGATGCTGAGATTAACGGATTATTCTAATAAAAAATACTAAACATGATTGTAGTAACGGGTGCGGCTGGATTTATTGGAAGTTGCCTAGTAAGTCGGTTGAACAAATCGGGGTACGAAGATATTGTTGTGGTTGATGATTTTTCTAAAACGGAGAAAGACGGAAACCTGGAGGGAAAAACAATCAAAGCCAAAGTAGGTCGTAAAGACTTCATTCAGTGGTTAGCTGATTTCGGCCAAGAAGTTGATTTCATTTATCATATTGGTGCGAGAACTGACACTACGGAATTTGATGTTTCGATTTTTGATGAATTGAACGTTAATTTCTCTAAAGATGTATGGAATGCATGTGTTAAATTCAATATTCCTTTAGTTTATGCTTCTTCAGCTGCAACCTATGGTTTGGGAGAGTTTGGATATAAAGATGATCATTCAATTATCGAAAAGTTGAAGCCATTGAATCCTTATGGAGATTCTAAGAATGATTTTGATAAATGGGTGTTAGAGCAAACTGAATTACCGCCATTTTGGGCTGGTTTGAAATTCTTCAATGTGTATGGACCAAATGAATTCCATAAAGGAAGAATGGCATCTGTAATTTTTCATGCGCACAAGCAAATTGGAGAAACAGGAGCAATGAAGTTGTTCAGGTCTCATAATCCTGATTATACAGATGGTGGACAATTAAGGGATTTTGTTTATGTTAAGGATGTTGTTGAGGTATGTCATTATCTGATGGATACGCCTCCTCCTTCTGGAATCTACAACTTGGGGTCTGGAACGGCTAGAACGTTCTTAGATCTTGTTAAAAACACATTTAAGGCAATGGGGAAAGAAGAGTCTATTTCTTTCATTGATACGCCTGCGGATATTAGAGATAAATATCAGTACTATACTGAAGCTGATATGTCTAAGCTAGTTAATTCTGGTTTTGATAAAGGTTTCCATTCTTTGGAAGATGGCGTAGCAGATTACGTTACCAACTACCTTGAAACCAATACGTACTATTAGTTTAAAACATTTTAATGTAAAAGTCCTTCTGATATTTCAGAAGGGCTTTTTTTATAAAACTACTTTAACTGCAAGTTTTTTGAATAGATGGCTACAAAAAATAAAAAAGACACGTTATGTATTTTATTAAACATGTATTTCTAACTCTATTTTTCATTCCATTTAGCGGTTTCGCTCAGCTTGAAGGAGATAGCTTATTTGCCACAGATCAGGTAATGACAATTGAATTGACTTTTAGTCAAACTGGTTATTGGGATAGCTTAGAAGCTAATTATACGACAAGTACTTACATGTCTGCGGATATGACAATTACTACGCTAGATGGAACCAGAACTTTTCCTAATATTGCCGTTAGGTTAAAAGGAAATTCAACTTACAATCACCCCAACAATAAGAAACCATTCAAAATTGACTTTAATAAATATGTCTCAGGTCAAGATTTTGATGGAATCAAGAAATTGAATTTGAGTAATGGATTTAAAGATCCTTCATGCATGCGTGAAAAATTGTTTTTTGATTTCTGTCATGAAGTAGGTGTTAATGCTCCAAGAGCTAATTTTGCTAATCTTATTATTAATGGTTCACCGCTCGGGTTTTATACTGTGGTAGAACAAATTGATGATCAATTTTTAGATTGGGCTATTCTTGATGATGATGGAAACTTATTTAAGGCTGGTGATAATTTTGGTGGAGGCCCTGGAGGTGCGGGAACTCCTGCAGACTTAATGTATTATGGCAATGCAGCAACGGATTATACAGATAGATATGAGTTGAAAACCAATGAAGACCTGAATGATTGGACAGATTTTATTGAGTTGTTGAATTATATCAATAACTCAACGGATACGGATTTTAAAAACCAATTCCATACACGATTCGAAAAGCAAGAATTGTTAAGAGCGTTCGCTATTGATAATCTTTTTAGTAACCTCGATAGTTACACTGGATCTGCAAGAAATTACTACCTCTATCATAATTTAACTACGAATAAGTGGGAGTGGATAAAGTGGGATGCTAACGAAGCATTTGGATCATATACGAATAATCAAGCTCCGTTAACATTGGGTGTTGATTATCAGGCCAATAATAGACCTTTGCTAGAGCGTATTTTTGATAATGAAGATTTGAATAGAGATTATAAAAATGAATTATGTGCATTGGTTGAAGATTATTTTAACAATGCCTATATGGATAGTAAAATTGATGCTATTTATAATTTGATTAAAACAGATGTTTATGCGGATGTTAATAAAATGTTTTCAGATGCAGATTTTGATAATAACATTGATTCAGATATTACGAGTATAGGAGGGCCTGGAGGAGGAAACTCAATTTATGGATTAAAATCTTTTATTTCTTCGAGAGAATTAAATGTTTTAAGTCAGGTTGATTGTAATTATTACAATTCAATTCAAGAGATTCATTCTGAAGGGTTTAAATTGTATCCTAATCCAGTAAGTGATTTCGCGTTAGTTGAGTTTGAAGGGGAGATAGCGCAAATAGAATTGCGGTCAATAACGGGACAATTAATTAAGCCTATTGAATTATTGGAAAGCACGGATAAGATTAAAGTACCTGTGTCCGATTTACCGGAAGGAATATATCTAATTGTTTTATCAACTGGTAATGCTACGAGTATTCAAAAACTTATGGTAAATCGATGATAGACTATCATTGGTTTAAATGTAAAGCTCTTCTCAATGTTGAATGAGGACTTTTTTATGAATTGTCTTATCTTATTTATAGTCCAATTAACTCAAAGCTTTTATGCTCGTATTTATAGTTAATGCTGTCATTTTTGACTTTTATCCTATCTTCCATTTTTAAATTGATTAATGAATCAGATTCAAAGTTGAAATAGAGTGTGTTTTCCAATTCAGATACTCGTATAATTTCAATTAAATTGGTGTTATATTCTGTTTCATATGGAGATTCAACTTCTATTTTACCTATAAACTCAATCGTTCGATTTTGTAAAAGAAAGGCTTCACCGCCATAATTTTCTTCATCCCCTAATTGACAAATGATTATGACTTTATTATTCTCAGAATTGCGGTAGAAGAAAGGTTCATATTGATATGGATCACCCACTGGTTTGGACTCAAACAAAATGGAATCACCTTCCATCATGATTAATCGATCTCCCCAGCTTGTTGGTGCTGCCGAAGATTCTAGATCACCATCCGAGTATGCAATGACGATGTTAATTGAATCAAAACTATGAGTAGTTTCAATTTGATAATTAGTGATCTCTATTCCATGTATTTGATTGGGTTGAAATCTTTCGTATTCAATTTTGATTGAGACTGGTTGCTTATTTTCCGTAATTGACTGATTGTCTTTTGCGTTTTCTTTTGTTACTATGGTTTTTCTTAATTCGTTTTCAACAGGTGTAGAGCAAGAGACTATTAATGAAATAAGAAAAATTGAATAAACTAGTTTTGTCATGTGAAGAAACTTATGTTGTATACATATGATTTAGTTGGATTTAATCAGTTCGAGCGATCTTTCTGGTGCTTAATCATATTCTTCCTTTAAATATCGCATATTTTGTGGAATAGTCATTTCAATTTTAATTCCTACTTATTGATTGTCATCTCCATTCAGTTAATAGATTCCAGGGTCTAAATAACAAGATTCGCTACCAAAGGGTAAAAGCACTCTCGCAAGGATTTCATCAGCACCAGCTGTTTGATTTCCAATTGTAATGGCCCTCAAGTGTTTTTTGAAAGAGCATTACTTTGTGACTCGTCTCATCATTACGTATGTAACTATTTCCTTGATATTATTTTGAAATGCCACCTGTAAGATAGTTACTATTCCATTTTAGTGTCCCAGGTAAATCAGACTCATTTTCTATAATTTTAATCAATTCTGCGGCTTCTCTCCTAATTAGCAAGTTCCCTAATCTATATGTCGTTGAATTGGCATAATTTCTTGAATCAATGACTTGTTATCCTCTGAATTAAATCTACGCCTGAATTTATAGTCTATATCTAGTTCTAGAATTTTTAGGTGGATCTATAAGTAATTAAAATTCTGTACCATCAATGTTACCTTTTTCATCAGGTACTTTGGTTAAGATTTCAGTAATTCAATTACTTTTTGGATATTATGGAATAACAATTACATTCCCTTTTTTTCTTCCCGAGTCTACATATGAATGCGCTTCTTGAATCTTCTCTAATGGGTAAACTCTATCAATTACAGTTTTTAATTTTTCTGATGCCAGAAAGTCTCGGACTCGTATTAAATCGCGTATTTGTAATTCTTCTTTTCTTAAGCCAGTTGCTGCGAATTTTAGTTTATTTTTCGAAAAAGGTGAGACAAATATCAAGAGTATTAAAGTACTAAATGTCATGACTGGTGTTAGAAAAACGCCATTTGATTTTAAGTGTTTTTTCGACTTGAAATATGATAGTTTTCCCACGGTATCGAAAATTACATCATATTTTTTTTTGCTTTTTAAAAACTCATTCTTGGTGTAGTCTAAAACATAGTCTGCACCCAAATCCTGAACGAGTGCTTTGTTTTTTGTACTGCAAATCCCCGTCACTTCTCCTCCCATTTCTTTGGCTATTTGAACAGCTGCAGTGCCAATGCTCCCTGAGGCACCATTAATTAGAATACGTTGGTCTCGCTTAATAGTTGTTTGATCAGTAAAAAATGCAAGAGTTGTCGATGCCCCGTCTATAATTCCTGTTGCTTCTTCTGGACTTATGTTTGTTGGGCGATGAACAATAACAGCGTCAGATGGAAGGCAAATATACTTTGCGTATGCTCCACAATTTAACCCTGTTTCGGCCATTATTTGATCTCCAATTTTAAAATTAACCACCTCTGATCCAATGGCTTCAATTATACCGGCTAAATCTGTTCCTGGAGTTTTAACTTTTGGTTTCCTTAATCCAAGGAATAGCCTACCAAATTTTGGTTTCCCCATCCGCATCATTGTGCTCGCTGCTGTAATTGACGTAGCTTCAATCTTGATTAATATTTCATTTGACTTTGGAGTAGGCTTTGGAATTTCCTTAATTTTTAAAACCTCAGGACCTCCATAACCGCTTACTTGCACTGCCTTCATAACTTTCATTTTTAATTATAAAACAAAGTTGAGGCTAATAATTTCTTCAATCGTTCCAGATTATAAATCAGAACTTATTTGCTTGAGATAGGCTTTAGGAGTCATACCCATTTTCTTTTTAAAAAAGGTATTGAAGACAGTTTTTGAATTAAAACCACTATCATATGCTAATGCAAGTATTGTTAATTTATGTGCATTGGAATTTTTTAGTTTTAATTTGAAATTCTCTAGGCGATAAGTATTTAAAAAATCAGAAAAGTTTTTATTTATCCCTTTATTTAAAAGTTGCGACATATGATTAGGAGAAAGATTCATGTAATTTGCTAAAGAACGCAGGGTTAATTCAGGATTCAGGTACAAATTTTCATTCTCCATTAATTCTTTTAGTCGCGATTTATATAGTTCTATTTCCTGTGCTGTGAATAACTCTTTTTTGTAGTAGCTTTCTTTTTTATTTGGCTCAAGATGTTTTGAAGTGTCTAAGATTCCAGCGATTAATTTTTTGAACTCAGGCAAATCATGTAGTGGTGAAGCAAGAGGTTCGGTAGGTAGCAATAATACTAATGGGAATTGATTATCTATTCCCATTTTAATATAATCAATAGCGGTTTTAAAGTTATTCAATTGAGCATGAGCAAGAATTAGAAAGTTTATCGCATTGCCAACAGATGATGTGTTAAGATATGATTCAAGTTCAGTTATTCCCTGATAAGCTTTTGTTTTATTTCCTATAACTGCATGAGTAATAGTGATTCCTCCTAATTTTGCCAGAAAACCGGTATTATCATCTGGCAGGTTGGAAAAATAAGCTAGTGCTTCTTCTGAATCACCTAGGAGCAAATGACAAGCGCCAATGTTCACAACAGGAAATGGTAATTCTGGCTGAATATTTAAACTGCGTTTAAAGAAGGGTAACGCTTCACTGTATCTGCCAGAAAGATAATGGAGGAATCCTTTATAGTTAATATTAACGGAAGAAAAAGGTGCTAATTCGAGTGCTTTTTCTACATATTTTGCTGCAAGATCTAGCTTTCCTTCAATTGTAAGGAAATTTGCCATAGTTAAGTACATTGGGTCTGTAGCTTTCAAGCTTAAAGCTCTATTTAAATGTTGATAAGCTTTTTCTGAATCCCAATTTTGCCAAAAACTAATCCAGGCAAGGTTTAATTGAGTCTCTGGTAGATCTTCTTTTAGTTGTATTGCTTTTTCTATGAATGGCTGTGCTTTCTTAAAACCTTCAAAAGCTGGGATGATGCCCATAGTTCCCATATAGGTGTATCCTTGGTTAATATCTAAATAAGGCAATGGAAAATCAGGCGATTCTGCAATAACCTCTTCAAAGATAGTTATAGCCTTTGTTGTATTGCTGTAATCAAGTTTCATCAGGTAAAACCGACCTTTTAAGTAATTTTTGTACGTTTCAAATGATACATTGTACGAGTCAACCAAATGTTCATCTAGGTTAAAATGTCCTATGTTTTCCCTTAATTTATCTGCTATATTTAAACTAATTTCATCTTGAACTTCAAAAATATTGTCGAGGTTTCTATCAAATGAGTCAGACCAAAATTGAAATTCACTTTTAGTTTCAATCAGTTGAACTGAAATTCGTGCAGTAGTCCCGCTTAATCGAACGCTACCTTCTAGAATTATCGAAACGTTCAATTTTTCTCCAATTTCGGAGATTTTATACGTACTATTTTTGAACGTAAATGATGAAGTTCGGGATGTAACCTGCAGTTCTTGGATTTTACCTAAAGCATTAATGATCTCCTCGGTGAGTCCATCAGAGAAATATTCAGCCTCTTTATTGGAACTCATATTCACAAAAGGAAGAACTGCTATCGACTTGTTGTAATTTATATCCACAATTGCAATTTACTAGTTTTTTCAGTTTAACATGCCAGGGATATATTAGCATCTATTTTGCGTTTTAGTCTGAATCAAAATCGAATATTTTAAAATTCCCTGAGGTTAAAGTTTCCTTTTTCGAGTAACTGGATATCCTAGTTTTTATAATAAACAGGCTATTCTAATGCTAAAAAAGAAAAGTCATCAATTTGTCTGAGGTTTTTTTAATCATTATTATCGCTTTTAACTTTAAGGAAAAACTCTAAATTATCTTCAGGTTGTCTTATATATAAAGTGTCACCTATAACCTGGTAGCTGAAGCCCATTACTTTTTCATCTGAATTGATTAGCAAAAAGTTGTCATTGTAAGTTACCCAGTTTATTCTTTCTTTTTTAAACTGCTTGATATCTTCAGTGACTGTAACGTTTTTATCTTTTGAACCAATTCCATTACTGTAAAGATCTAAATGATACCTGCCATTTCTGACCCATTTCCCAACCAAGGAAGTATCATTGTTTGTGTTTTTAGGCGTTTCTGGCTCTGAATTTGCACAACACGATAAAAGACTGGCTATTGAATAAAATCCGATTAAAAAAATGAATTGTTTCATATTACCTTTTGAGTGTTTTGAAGTTTTTCTACTCTCAGTTAAAGGTAGGTATATTTGAGAATATTAACTTAAAGGTTTTACTAGACTTTTATAGATTCAACGGTAATAAAGTGGATTTCTTCGAATTTTATAATTTTCTTCTTTTTAGGTATAAAAAATACAGGCGTTCTAAAAATGTCACTTTCCATTCCAAGTATATTAACTAAGAATCAAATCATTCCTTTCAATGAGCTAACAGCTATTTGTTCTCAGATCCATTAATTCTGATGATTTATGTTAGTATTGAAAGTACTTTGAAGAACAGATTGGGGTAGGATATCAATTGGTGCAATCATGTGATCTATTGCTATCATAGATATGGAAGTTGAGTAGTATATATTCTGGTTTTTTTAATGGATAGTTGGTTGTGGCATAGGAGTGAAATAGAAGTAGTTTTTATCATTATGATCTAATATAGCATTACTCATTTCCTCTAACAAAACAACTTTTTTCTATTAATCGGTAGAGCGATATCGAATGGTATTTATTCAGGAGATGGATAAATTAATCAAATATCCAAATGGCTGATAAACCATTGCATTCAATTCTAGAGTTACCTATTATTTCTGTTGTTGGATCCGTGTATTGGTTTAGTTTAATATAAAATCGGTTGATGGTTGGTACGATATCTTTTTCCTTAAAGTGAAGTTCAATAAACTGGTCTCCATTATAAAATCGTGTATATTCATCATGCGTTGTTCTTTTTACAAAGCCGATTTGGTTCAGGTAATTTGCAATTACTAGACTGTCTTTTTTTTGTAAGCTTAAACGAAGGCCTTCAACATCGTTCATGAGGTAATTGGAGGCTGAATCCGATTCTTCTAAACTATTATAGTCCACGGGCAGAAAGGATACAGAGTCGTGATATTCTTTTTTTGTCCAGCTCTCGTATTGCTTTTTCGTCATTTCCCAAGTTGTCAAAGGAACTATGGAATCTTCTAGAATAATGGAAAGCAGATTGTAATTCTCATTTTCTTTATATTGAATTGATGGGGGTGCAAGTTTGTCCAGTGTTTTAATATAATTTGCTTGAAGAGATGCCGTACATACCCAAATATCTCCTGGGTTTAATTTTTCTCCTTGAAAACTATTCTCGTGAAAAATTTCAATATAGTTCGTTTTTCCAATGAGATAAAACCCTTCATAACCAATGAGTTTTTTCTCGTGAGAATAAGCAAATTTAGCTATGAATTCTGAATGAATTGCAGCTTCATAGGTGGTTGAGTCAACTACCAGTAAGGAGTGGTTAAAACAAATCAAATCTGAGGTGTTTTGGCTAAAAGAAGAGGTGCTATGAAGAATAAATAAGCACCAAGAAATAATTAGTTTAATTCTCATGTTTCTAAAACAAATCATCGTTGCTAAAAGTTACATGTCGTTTTAATAAATAGCAAATTGCGTATTACATCATATCAAAGGAGATTCTTTTCAGGTATCAGAGATTTCCGAATAGCATTGTCGAATGTGAGATTGATCTTTTTTTATGATTTTTTTAAATATTTGAAATAAAGATTGTTGATCCGAATCTTGCGCATAATTGAAGAGAAATAGTAAATGTTCAGGCAGCCTTCACGTGGTATCGGTGTTTAGTTTTATTGATAAGGTGTTGAATGTTCTATTTTTTAAGCCTGATCTATTAGTTGATGTGGTTTTGGTATATACATTACTTTCCCGTAGTTTTTGGCTATTAATGCCGTTGAAACAGTGTTACCAGTTCTCTTGTCTATTTTTCTTTGCCAAATTTCATTTGATCTAAAGTATTGTTCATCTTTCTTTATAAAAGAATGGTTCTTTTCTAATACTCTATAGGAAAATGATAGTTCCTTATCAACTAGTAACTCTCCTTCTAATAATTCGCTAGATAGCCACAAATTAATTTGATAAGTTCTATTGGTGTTATTGGTTAGTTGAAAATCTAAATAATTATAAAATACAGCGGCTCCGCTCGCCCATGGCAGAACCCTTCCGTCATCTGGAAAAGGATCTAAACTGTGATGATGCCGCTCATTAATTGTAAGAGGAGAGTGCAAAGCCAGCCAATGCAGCATATTCGCACTTTGACAAATTCCTCCTCCAATTCCGGGGCGCGCTTTACCACCAGATATTTCCATTCCCATTTTATAGCCTTTGCGCTTTGTTGGCAGGCCTACAGTTTTGCAGAAAGAGAGCGTTTCACCTGGTTTTATAATTACGCCATTAATTCGTTTGATTGCAATTTCTAGGTTCTTTATTTTGTTCTCCTGCATCCACATTTCAGTGTCACCAAGTTTTCTTCGAAGTCTTGATTGATGTTTTTTCACTCTGAATTCTAGTTTATCAGCGCGTTTTTCTGATGTATACACCTTATTATCGAGGTTCCATGAAACAGTTCTTCGAATTCGTTTTTCCCAAATGGAAATGAAGTAGAAGAACGGATGTCTTTGAGATAAGAGTTTTTTGGCCATCTAAATCAAATTGCTTGCTGATTATTTTACTTAGGATTTCTTGGGCTTTGCGATGAAATTCATCCATCCAGGTTTAACCCAGAATGGGTAAACAAAGAATACATGGGTAAAGAAACCTATGAGCAGTAAATAGAATGGAGCACTTCTTTTTAAAGTATAATATGCTTCATTATAACTCATATTATTTGGGTCATAGCTCGTTGGGTCTAAATACAAATACTGATCAAAATAAGGCCAATGCCAAAAGTCAAATAAGTCATTCAATGTTATTAAAGTAAAGAATGGTATGAATGGAATTAAAAGATGCGGAATCATTAATAAAAAGGCTCCTCTTTTTCTGCGTACTGGAAGTTGCCTTTCTATGATAGCAAAAATAAAGAGTACAATAAATTCTATCCAGAAGATACCGTATCCGATTTCTTCGCCTGCCCTTGTCACAACTAATAATATCACTGTTATTATTAGTGATAGCGCAATAATTACGACACCAACCAAGAATTCCGCCCAGTCCATATTTTTAAACAAGGCAAGAATTAAAGCGCAAATGGTGAAGAACATCAATATACCCCATAAGAATTCATAGCGCGTGAAAAAGAAATTTTTGTATTTACATAGCGATATATAATTTATTTCTCGAATAAAACGATGAGAGACTTTATCGAATTCTCGAATGTAAGCGTCTTCTTGGGTATGATATACTTGGGAATATTTGTGGTTTCTAAAAAGGGTATAAAGTGCGTTCACGTCCATTTCCAGTTTTCCGCCGTTGAACTCTTCTAAATTGGATATGAGTTTCTTGAATTTATCACATATGAAAGACTCGTTTTGATAGTTTTGATAGAAATAAATTTTCTTTACAGAATCAGCACTGTAATTCTGCACTCCTTTATTAAACTCGAATAAAGATCCGTTTGGGGTGTTAGAAAATTCATAAAAGTAAATAGGGTAGAGCATCGGTCTACTCTTACTGAATACGCCACGATGGTTTTCGATGGAATCTAGTAATATTTGTCTCGAATTATTTTCTGCTTGTGTGAAGTTATCTCCAAATGATTTACTGTTTACGATTGATTGAAAATACTCTTGCTCATTTTTGAAATAATCAAACTCTAAATAAGCTTCATTTGAGTAATGGTGATAATTATAGTCGTATTCGGAGTAATTACCCGAACCATAGTTGAATGTAAAAAATGGCTGAGCTTCTTCGAATGATACTTTGTAATTGTTGATTTTCTCCTCTGTAATTAGATTTGCGTTTCGATAAGTCAAAACTATTCCAATGATGAACGGAATAATTACTGGTAAAATGAATTGCCCAACATAAGACGGGATTTCTATCATGTTATGTCGTAAAGTCCGATTGCCATATAGTTTTTCTGAATTATATTTTACCTGACGATAAATGATGAAAATCCACCACAAAATTGCAGGGATAAAAGCTAAACTGAACCATACTTCAACACTAACTGTTCTGTTCGGTGCAATTGGGATGATAAAGGCAAAAAATAGAGCAAGCGTAAACAGAACTGCTGCAATGCAAAGTTGTGTAAGCCATCCCATTGACCAGGTTTTTGGGTAGTTTGAAGCCCAGAGCAAGGATTTCTTATTGAACTTGCTGATAAGTTGGGAAAAGAAATTCATAATGTTAGTCGCTAAAAAGTTGAATAGTACTGTTCGTAATGTCTCTGAAGTAAGTGAGTTCTAGGCCCGAATCGAGAAGAGTTCGAATCATGTCTGACGAAGAATGGGTTTTATCAAATTTAATGTTGTTTACTTTAGCAGAAAGATTTACAGAGTTAACACCTTTAATATTAAGTAATAAGCGACCCAAATCATCAGGGTGTTTCGCTAGTGAAAATTCAATTATTCCTTCCTCCCGTGTTTCCTCAAATTCTGATTTTAGTCCGCTAAAAATTGGTTTTCCGTTCTTCAAGAAAAGGATTTTGTCTGCAATCTGTTCAACCTCATGTAGTTGCTGAGAAGTCAATAGAACTCCTATGGGATGAATAGAGCTATTTGCAAAAAATCGAAGGTCATCTAACAGGTATTGCGTTGCTTGTATATCTAGGTTCGCAAGAGGCTCATCTAGTATTAAAATGTCAGGTTCCCAAACCAACATTTTAGCGAGTTCAAAGCGCAACTTATATCCTGTTGAGATTTGATTCCATGTTAGGCCTGTGAAAGCAGAAAGCCCCATTCGATGAATTACATATTCTACAATCTCATCATTTTTAGCCCCTTTAAACCCATGAATGGCAGCGAAAAAAGTCAGGTTCTCCATTAACGTCCCTCGCCATTTTGGAATGCGTTGAGGAATGAAAGCAGTTCTGTTTTTCCGTTTATATTGATCTTCTGCCGCAATGTCTGCAAGGTTGTAATTGTATGTAATTTGTCCAGTGTCTCGCGTAATTTCTTCTTGAAGTAGACGAAGGAATGTCGTTTTACCATTGCCATTTTCGCCGACAACACCAACAATATTCCCTTTGTCGATATCCATATCTAATGGTCCAAAAGAAAACGCTTTGGCACGGTGAAGAAAAGTTTTTGTTAGGTTTCTAATTTGAATTAGATGTTCCGTGTTTTGCTCACTATTTGGATCTACGACTTTCTCCAGTTGACTAAGAATTTCATTGATTTTCGATTTAAAATGTGTTCTTTCGGTCGCCTCTAGTTCTTGCTGACCAAGAGATTTAGATAAGTTATATTTTTTCCTTAATGCGATACTGCTCGCATATTGCTGAGATTCTCTTGAGTAATACCATGCAAAGTCCAATAAACGTTTGGTCGCATTTTCAATATTATTACTTAATAAGTATTGCTTGATTTCACTCGTGATCTGTGCAGTGCTCATGTATTAATCTTAGGTTAGACTGATTGGCTATCATCTAATGTAAGATTTAAATTGAAGAGCGTTTCAAAAGAATTGTTAATGAACTAATTAATCGATTAAATACTTGAACTCTTTGGCAATACTGGATGCTTTTAAATCTTCGATATTGTCCACGTCATTCAAACTAATCAAGGTTTTTGTGCTATATCCCTTCTCCTTTAATTCTTCAAGTGTGACAGTCAACAAGGCTTCGGTACTCCATGGTTTATTTTCAAAAATACATGGTGTTGATTGACGCATACCAACTAGATAATAACCGCCGTCTTCAGAGGGCCCGAAAACAGTATCGTTTTTCTCCAATGTTTTTAGACCTAATTCCATTAGTCCAGCATTCAAGTCTGGGAGATCAGAGCCAACACCAATGATACGCTTGTATCCTTGAGCAAATCCATCTTCGAATGCATTCATCATTCTTTGTCCTAAATCATCCCCTTTCTGAACGAACTTCTTGGTGTCCGGCCAAGCTGATTCAATGACTTCATCAGAAAAGTAGACATGTAAATCACAATTAGAAACCTTTAGTGATTCTTGCTGTGTGATATTGAGTAAACGCTTGTATACATCAAATGCACCAAGGTCGCCAACAGATTTGGCAAGACGCGTTTTTACTTTACCAAATGCTACATTTTTGGCAAAAACAATTAATAAATTTTCAGACATTAAATTAAATTTAATAAACCACCATTCCGTTTTTCACCCATTTTCCCCAATCTTTCGAATATCCGTGAATTTTATTGGTATCATTCCCTTCAGAGTCAACCATTGGGTAGCCAATATTAGCCCAATGAAATAAGCCTCCATATAAGTTTTTAATACGAGTGTAGCCTGCTTTTTTCAATTGCTCACCGATGTTTTGACTTCGTGCTCCAATACTACAATAAACGATTATTTCTGCATTTTTAGGAATAAAGCGAACTGAACTTAGGCTGAAATCATCATATCCAACTTGAATCGCATTTTCTAAATGACTGATGTTGTATTCATCTTTTGAGCGGGTATCTAAGAAAAAAACACCATTCGAATTCAGTTTATATTTTGCTTGTTCAGGCGATATGGTTGGGAAGTCATTGTAATGCTCTTTCAACATGTTTTTGTACTCTTCAGATTGACACAATCCAAGCAATGGTATAAGTACAAAAAGTATACTAAATAGTTTCATGTTGTTTTGACGGTTTAACGTTTTTTTAATTACAATTAAGGTTGACAAATTAAAGTATCAAAGGTAGGGGAATATCCGGCCCAAACTCCGAGTGCTCCACCTTCAATATTAGAAGGAATATTTGTTGGTGTTGCAAATGGATTTCCAGAAGTAGCTAATTGCGTGTATTTTTTCTCCATAAATTCATAGACAGCTGCATCCATTTTTGAAAACTTGATTACTAATGTGTCGCCCAACTCATAGAGT
Source organism: Crocinitomicaceae bacterium (assembly GCA_022447585.1). Taxonomy (GTDB): domain Bacteria; phylum Bacteroidota; class Bacteroidia; order Flavobacteriales_D; family Crocinitomicaceae; genus UBA4466. The sequence continues at coordinate 19,432 of JAKVAR010000014.1, forward strand.
CCGGCAATTTCGTCTAATACGCCATCTTCGTATCCATTCGGATTGTCATAAAAGAAATCAAAAGTGAGTCCATCAAAGAAATCGTCATTAAAAACAGGGCTAAATGGTTCTGTGAAGTTGGCCTCAGATTCTTCTCCATCAGCATTTAAGTTAATCTTTTTAACTTCCCATTTGTAAGCGTCAAATTGCCCTGCAGGATCAGCAAGTGTACCCCAAGCGTAACCATAGTTTGTTAGGTCACCGTCGGGTTTCCAAAACAAATTTTGAAGATCGGTTGGTGGCATAATCGTCGTTTGTGAGGTAAAGATGTCTCCTTCTACCTCAACAGTTAAGTAATATGTTTTTCCAACCTGACCAAAGATAGACGAGTTTAAAGAGGTATACCCACAAATTGCGTAGTTTGCCAAGTCAGATTCTGGTATTCCTAATATTCCTGATACAATTGCTTCACTTCCAGGTGGTAAATTATCGGAACACAATTCGTCTAAAACCACGGTTGTTGTCCCATCTGAAACGGTCACTATGGCACCTGATACAAAACCATTTAGAAACGCATCTAAATCGGTGGGGGCGTATATGTTTTTAGATTTTGAGATTAAAACAAATGGTGGCTGATCAGTTTCAATTAGACCGTCAACAACCATTTCTTCTTGGTATCCCGGGATCTCAATTTCTACTTCTTTTGTGCAAGCGGTAAGTAGTATTAGACCGGTTATTATGTGTATTAAATGCTTCATCTTTAAAATTCAAAATTCCATGTAACACTGGGTATAATGGGGAACAGCGTTACTTGTTTTACCTTAATTTCAAAATCTCCTGCTAAAAAATCTCCATCGTTATCTACATAAAGAAAGTACGGGTTTGCCCTGTTGTATACATTATAGATAGAGATGACTACGTTAGTTCTTAGTTTCTTCTTTACTTGGATTGTTTCACCTGTTTCTCTATCAACTTTGTCTTTGTATTCTTTTCCATACCAAGTTGCAGAGATGTCTAAACGATGATAAGGTGCCATTCTTGTTGAATTTCTTTGTCCATAGTTGAAAAGCAATGATTGATTTTGAACGTACCATGAGGTCGGTAGCGTTAATGTATTCCCTGATGCAAAGATGAAAGCACTACTGATTAACCAATTTTTATTGATTTTGTAACTTGCTACAATTGACAGGTCATGGCGTCTATCGTATTTCGCTGCAAATGCCTTGCCGTTGTTTAAGTCATCAAAAACACGTTCAGTTTTACTCAAGGTATAGCCAATCCAGCCAGTAAGTTTCCCTATGCGTTTTTTCAAGAAAAATTCAACTCCATAACTCCAGCCTTTTCCAAATACCAGTAAATTATCTGTATTGTCTTGAATATTGTCGCTCGGAAGGGCTCCTTCTTTATATTCAATCAGATTATTCATCCCTTTGTAATATAATTCTACTGAAGCTTCTATTTTGTTTTGAGAAAAATTTCTAAAGTACCCAACAGATGTTTGCCACCCTTTTTGAGGTTTGGCTTTATTTGTTGTTGGATACCAAATGTCGGTCGGGAGCGAAACCGCACTTAAAGATGTTAGATGTACATATTGATAATTATAAGAGTAACCGGCTTTGAATGAACTTCGATCCGGTAGCATCCATCGCAGTGAAATTCTTGGTTCCAGGCCATGATAGAATTTTATTACCTCTCTTTTTCTATATTCGATTGTGGAGTCTGGTTTACTAATATCTCCATTGACATATCGCGTAAAAGGCCCTACATGTTGAAAGGTACTATATCTCAGTCCAGCATTAATTCTAATACTTTCGTTTATATCAAATTCATCTAATAAATAGACGGCCGATTCATGGCTAAATAACTTTTGTGCAAGCCCGGTATCGAAAACTGTATCGTCATTTTCTGCCGAAACGCTTACTGGAGTGAAGGTGTGGTAGATATAGTCTATTCCAAATTTCACTTTATGTCTAGAGTTAGGAAAGTAAGTGAAGTCCATTTTAGCTCCATAATCTCTAATTCCGGAGTTAAGCGAAAATGTAAATTCATCTTGTGAAGAACCAAAACTAAAATTATAATCAGTAAAGGTTCCAGTAACATTCATAAATAACTTACTTGAAAAAATATGGTTCCATCGTAAAGCTCCAATTCCATTACCCCAAGGCATATCAACCTGAAAGTTGTCGTCTAAATTTCCAAAACTAAATTCATCTTTTCCATAATATCCGCTAAGGAATATGTTATCTTTTTCAGTGATTTCATAATTCATTTTCAGATTGAAATCGTAGAAATAATAACTAGATCCAGCAAATGGAGATGTTTTTGGAATTGCAGCTTTCATAATTAAATCGAGGTATGTTCTTCTTCCAGAAATAATAAATGAGCCTTTGTCTTTCTTCAATGGTCCCTCGATTGTTAGTCGCGATGATATTGCTCCTATTCCTCCCTTTACGCCAAATTTCTTTTTGTTTCCTTCGTTCATGTTGACTTCAAGAACTGAGGACATTCGGCCGCCAAAGTTAGCTGGCATGCCTCCTTTAATCAGATTTACTCCTTTTACAGCATCTGCATTGAATACAGAAAAGAATCCGAATAGGTGCGCCGCGTTATAAACAACAGCTTCGTCCAATAGAACAAGGTTCTGGTCAGGGCCTCCTCCTCTAACATAAAAGCCTTGTCCGCCCTCTGCAGCTGAAGAAACTCCAGGTAACAGTTGAATTGTTTTAATGATATCCACTTCCCCCATAAAAGCCGGGAGCGTTTTAATTTCATCAATATCTAATTCAATTTGACCGATTTTTGTGCTCTTAGTATTCTCTTCAGAATCTGCTATAACAGTTACCTCTTCTATGTTTTGAAGGTTTGATCCGATTTCTTTGTCGAGCCGAACATCATCAGATAAATCGATTATTTTTGTCTCAGTTTCCATGCCTCCCATTCTAAATTCTACTAAGTAGGTTCCTTTCGGTATAGTGAGTGAATAGAAACCGTAATTATTGGTAATTGTACCTTTTCGAACTTCTGGAATGTATACTTTCGCGCCAATTAGTGTTTCACCGCTTTTTCCGTCTTTTATATATCCACTAAGGGTGCTTGTCTCTTGAGCCGATAGAGCGGTTGTAATCAAAATCGTAAAGACGATTAAGAGACGTTTCATAGATAAGTTTTTTGTAAAAGTCGTAATTTTTAGAATCTGATTCAAATAAAGTAGCGCATTTAACATTCTTGATACTTAAGATGAATTCGGCCTATTAGTCAAGGGAATAGCTTCGGAATTTAGCACAGAAAATGGTACTTTTGTAATCTGAATGAATAAGAGGTTTCTATCCATATTTTTTTTCCTGATATTCACCGTGTTTGGGATTGCTCAGGAGTATAAGATTGATAGTCTTAAACTTTTACTAGAGCAAGCTGATACAAAAGATGAAAAGATTAAATTGTACAAGCAATTGGGAAGATGTGATCAAGAATTGTCTGCCGCAATTTCATACTTGAATCAAGGGTTGGTCCTAGCAAAAGGATATTCATTTGAATATGAATCCAAATTATATTCTTCTTTTGGCCGCATTTATTTTAAAGCGCAAAATGCTGATTCTACATTTTACTATGTCAATAAAAAGCTTGACCTCTGGAAGAAACAAGGCAACCAAGAAAAGATAGCTGAGAGTTTTATCCTTAGAGGAAAATACCAAAAACGTTTTCAAATGTTTGATGCGGCTATTCTGTCTTTTGAAGAAGCGAACGTTATATTCAAAAAAAAACAAGATATATCAGGGCAAATTCAAATGCTAAATAGTCAAGGAATTATTCATATGAATGTTGAGAATTATGCTCATGCGCTTATTTTATATTATGAAGCTTATGAGCTTGCTAGAGTAAATAAAATACCAAAGAGTTTAGCGTCAACTTCGGTAAATATAGGAGTGGTTTTAAAGAAACAAGGGGATTATGAAGCAGCCGTCGATTACTTTAAACGAGCGAAAGAAATTTATGAAGTAGAGGCGCATGATGCGGGTTTGGCTAATGTTTATAATAATATTGGAAATGTTCAGCGCGCTCAGGGAGATTTCAGTAATGCCTTGAAGAACTATAGTCTATCGATTAACTATAGAGAAAAAACAAATAATAATCTTCGAATTGCATATACATACAATAACATTGCTTTAATTCACACTGAGAAAAAAGAGTTAGACAAGGCGATAGAGTTCTTGAAGAAATCAGAGAAGATCAAAATTAAACATGAAGACTTTGAGTCTTTGGGGTCTACTTACCTGAATTATGCTGATATTTTTTTGATAAAAGGAGATGAACAGAAGTTTGTATATTATTCTGGATTGGCAGAGCAAATGGGGGGGAAGTTTTTACAGCGAGATGTAGTTAGAAAAAGTATGATCAATCGAAGTGAATTTGAAGCGAATAGAAATGATTTTGAATTGGCGTATACCTATCTTTCTCATGTTTATGACGAGCTAGATACGTTAGATGAAAAAGAACAGAAAATTCTAAATGCAACCCTTTTAGCACATTATAAAAATGAACAAAGTAAGTTAGCAATATCTAAGTTGTCTGAAGAAAACTCAACCCTTGAATCGCAAAAGGCAAGTTTGCTAGAAGATGATAGGTTATCTCAAAAGTTAATCGTTGCAATGGGGTTGTTAACCTTTGTATTGATCGTAACATCAGTATTATTTTTCTATAAGCAAAGAGCTTTTGCATACAAAAGTAGAGAACTTGCTAGAACGAATGAAGTATTAAAGCAAACTACGATTGGTATTGAAGAGAAAGAAATATTACTCAAAGAAATTCATCATCGTGTCAAGAATAATCTTCAAATTATAAAAAGTTTAATTCGATTACAAAATTCAACTATTGAAGAGGAAAAAACTCGACTTTTACTTCAAGAATTTGAACAGCGTGTTTCATCTATGGCTCTTGTACATGAGTCGTTGTATAAAAGTGGAGATATTGGTAAGGTCAGGGTGGATGATTACTTTCAAGAACTCATTCAATACCTTGTAGAAGCCTATAAGTTGCAGCAAGAAGTAACTACAAATATTGTTATAGAAATTGGTGATTTAGGAATAGATACATTGATTCCTTTGGGACTTTTAACAAACGAAATTATATCAAATTCATTAAAACATGGCTTCGAACCGAATTCAAATGGAATTATTACGGTAGATTTGAAGAAAATTGATAAAGAATTTTACCAGCTTTACATTGGTGATGATGGTAAAGGCTTTGACTTTGAGGAAGAAAGAGGTGGTCAAGAATCGCTCGGTACAGAATTGATACATGCATTAGTGGATCAATTAGATGGAAAATACGAGTTTTTCAATGAAAATGGCGCTTATTATAAAATCAAGTTTAAGCTACAAGAAAAAAATAGAGCATGAAAGTTTCGTACAATTGGTTAAAACAATATGTAGATACAGACTTATCTCCTGTTGAGATAAGTGAAATATTAACAGATACAGGTTTAGAGGTTGAAGGACTGAACAAAATTGAAGCTGTTAAAGGTGGTTTGGAAGGTGTTTTTGTAGGTGAAGTATTATCTACGGAGCAACATCCTAATGCTGATAGGTTAAAGGTTACTTCAGTTACTGTTGGTGGGGAGCCTCTTCAAATTGTTTGCGGAGCAACAAATGTGCGCCCAGGAATTAAAGTTGTTGTTGCAACCGTTGGTTGCACGCTATGGCCAAATCCAGAAGAAGCTTTCAAAATAAAGAAATCCAAAATTCGAGGGATTGAATCTTTTGGAATGCTTTGTGCCGAAGATGAATTAGGTCTTGGTGAAGGTCATGAAGGAATTTTAGAGTTAGCTGATTCGGCTGTGGTTGGAACTCCTGCTGCAAAACACTTTGAGTTAGAAGATGATTATGAGATTGAAATTGGTTTAACGCCAAATAGATCTGATGCAATGGGACATATAGGCGTGGCAAGAGATCTGGTTGCTTACCTTAATGTGCATAAGAAAGCTGGATTATCGCTTAGAATGCCATCTATTGATGCGTTTAGCATTGATGATAATAACTTAAAAATAAATATTTCTGTAGAGGCAACAGATGTTTGTCCTCGTTATATGGGGGTGACTATCTCGGGTGTGCATGTTGAACCATCTCCGGCTTGGTTACAAAAAAGTTTACGTTCAATTGGACTTTCTCCAATTAATAATATCGTGGATGTTACGAATTATGTAATGCATGAGTTAGGTACTCCGTTACATGCTTTTGATGCTGAAAAATTAAAAGGGAATTTAGTGGTTAAGACTGCGAATGAGGGAGAAGTATTCAAAACATTAGATGATGTTGATCGTAAACTAGCTTCTTCAAACTTGATGATTACGAATGGTTCGGATAACCTTTGCATAGCAGGCGTACTTGGAGGCATTGACTCTGGTATTAAGAGTGAAACCGTAGATGTCTTTTTAGAATCAGCCTATTTCAACCCTGTATCAGTTAGAAAAACGGCTAAAATGTTTGCGTTAAATACGGATGCTTCTTTCAGGTATGAAAGAGGAGTTGATCCAAACTTAACGGATTATGCTTTAAAGAGAGCGACATTATTAATTCAAGAAGTAGCTGGTGGAAAGGTAAGTATGGATGTAGTTGATACTAACTCAAGTCCTGTAGAAAATAAAGTTGTTACGTTTGACTATGATCGTTGCAATAAATTAATCGGACATGATTTGTCGCAAGAAATGATTAATGATATCTTGACAAACCTTGATATTAAAATCGTTGCTAGAAATGGATCTGAAGTTGAATTAGACATCCCTGCATATAGAGTAGATGTTACTCGTGAAGCTGATGTTATTGAAGAAGTACTTAGAATATACGGATTCAATAATGTTCCAATTCCAGAAAAATTAAATTCTTCCATTACTAAATTCATTAAACCAGATATTGAAAAAGTACAAAACGTAATTTCTGAAATGTTGGTTGGAATGGGCTTTTCGGAAGCGCTAAATAATTCATTAACCAAATCTGAATATTCAGTGAAGTTGGGTGGTGATGTTGTTAGGGCGGATAGAAATGTAGAGATGCTTAATCCATTGAGTCAAGATTTAGATGTAATGCGTCAAACTCTACTTTTCAATGTTATGGAAATGGTTCAGCATAACCAGAATCGGCAGAATTCTGATTTGAAATTGTATGAATATGGTAAGACTTATCACAAGTATGAGGACAGATATCAAGAGAACAAAAGATTAGTTTTAGGACTTACAGGACGCAAAGAACAAGAAAGCTGGAATGCTACTAAAGATAGGAACTCATTCTATACGGTGAAGGGAACTGCTTTAGCAATTTTTAAGCGTTTAGGAATGAGCGGTATGGTTAAAGAGAAAGCCCTGGAAAACTCTTTGTTACAGGATGGAGTTTCTTTATATGTTTTGAAAAATAAAGTAGGTGAAATTGGTTGGGCTTCAACTAAGATGAAAAAGCATTTCGGTGTTAAAAACGATGTGTTTATTGCTGACTTAGATTGGGATGCAATTATTGATAGCTTAAAGTATACCAAAATTAAGTTTACGGAGTTACCTAAGACTTTCGCAGTTAGACGGGATTTTTCTTTATTGTTGGATAGTACAGTTAATTTTTCTGAAATTACAGCAATCGCAAATAATTGTGATCGTAAGATTTTGAAGGAGGTTGGACTGTTCGATGTATACGAAGGAAAGAATTTGGAAGAAGGAAAGAAATCCTATGCGGTTTCATTTAAATTTCAAGATTCTGAGAAAACATTGAAGGATAGCCAGGTTGATGCTGTAATGGATAAAATTAGAGGTCAATTGGAGTCCAAGTTGAACGCCCAATTAAGATAGTTATGTCTAAGAAATTTGCAATTACTGGTATCGGAACCGATGTTGGGAAAACTGTGGTGAGCTCAATTGTAGCGGAGGCATTGAGCGCAACTTACTGGAAACCTTTACAGGCAGGAGATTTAGAAAACTCTGATTCAATCAAAGTCGCTAGATATACTTCAAATGTTAAGGTTTTAGAAGAAAGGTTTAGACTAACAGAACCAATGTCTCCCCATGCGGCAGCTGAAATAGACGGGGTTAAGATTGTCTTAGATGATCTACAATTACCAGAAGTGGATTCAAATTTCATTGTTGAAGGTGCAGGAGGGTTGATGGTTCCATTGAACAATGAGGGGTTGACTTTTGCAGATGCTATTGAATCATGGGGAATACCTACTATTATTGTTTCTCGCCATTACCTCGGGAGTATAAATCACAGTTTATTGACTGTTGATGTTTTAAAATCTCGTCGAGTTGATATTGCGGGAATAATTTTCGTAGGAGATGAGAACAAGGCTACTGAATCCATTATATTGAAGTATTCAGGTCTTCAAATGATTGCTCGAATTCCAATGGCTGAAGCCTTAGATAAAACGTTTATAGGTCAACAAGCAAAAAAGATAAGTTCACAATTATGAGTTCAATTGTAGAGAAGGATAAAAGGTTCGTTTGGCACCCTTTTACGCAGCACTTTACCGCAGATGATCCCATTGAGATTGTTAGAGCGGAGGGAGTACGTTTGTATGATGCTGAAGGAAAGGATTACATCGATGCAAATTCATCTTGGTGGGTCAATGTACACGGTCATGGAAATGAATACATTGGTAAAGCAATGTTGGATCAATTCAACGCGATAGATCATATAGTTTTTGCAGGAGTAACACATCCTAAAGCCGTTGAATTGGCAGAACGGATTGTTAAGTTAACACCAAAGCACCTTCAAAAAGTGTTCTTTTCAGATAATGGCTCGACTTCAGTTGAAATCGCCTTAAAAATGATTGTTCAATATTGGCATAATAGAGGGGAGAAGAAGGACCGATTTTTGGCAATGCATGGCTCATATCATGGAGATACGTTTGGAGCAATGTCAGTAGGACAGAGAGGTTATTTCAATGCGCCTTTTGAACCTTTTTTCTTTGATGTGGATTATATCGATTTCCCAAATGGAGGTAATGAGGAAGCTATTCTGGCAGGGGCCAAATCACTTTTTGAAACGAATGAATTTGCAGGGATGATTATAGAGCCATTGGTTCAAGGTGCAGCAGGAATGCGCATGTATTCATCGCAGTTTTTAGACAAACTGGCAACTTTAGCTAAGGATAATGGTGTTCTTATTATATATGATGAGGTAATGACAGGGTTTGGTAGAACAGGAAAGATGTTTGCTACTGATTATTGTGAGGTCAAGCCAGATTTCATGACAATGTCCAAAGGATTAACCGCAGGTGTTATGGCCTTGGGGCTTACAGTTACTTCTGACGAGATATACAACGCGTTTTTAGGAAAAGAAACAACGAAAGCCCTGCTTCATGGGCATTCGTTTACAGCGAATCCAATATCATGTGCTGTTGCATGTGCTAGCTTAGATTTATTTGAGCAAGAAACTGCGATTCAAGGGATGGCCAACTTGGAGAAATGGAATTATGATTTTCAATTAGAGTTGAAGAAGTTTGACTTCGTTACCAATATTCGACAGCAAGGAACAATCTTAGCGTTTGAAATTGAAACTGGAGAAGGGAATACTTATTTCTCGGATATTAAAGCAGAGGCTTACGCGCATTTCATGGATGCTGGAATTTTATTGAGACCTCTTGGTAATGTCATATTTATTAATGCCCCTTTTGTGATTTCAAAAGAAGATTACAAACTAATTACAGATTCCATTATAAGGTTTTTAAGTAAGGGAAATGATTGATGAATCATCGTTTGCATGCTGCGCGGCGAGATTTAGATGAAAACCGATTGAGTTTAGGTTTGTTGTTCAGTTTCGTTTTACCATTCCTATTTTATAGGCCATGTTTAGATCTGATTTTACTTCATGCAGATTATTGATGCGGTTTCCTGAAGACTTAATATAGTCTTTTTAGACAGCTTTTTTTAGGAGTTAGGAATAGCCTGTATTGTTTTGATTAAACGATAATGGCATGAGTGGAATAGTTTACCTTAAACTCAAAAGGTTAAAACCAATAAAGAGACGTAAAAAAAACCTCAATGAGTGATCAATGAGGCTTTTTACTTTGGGGTTTATTAAAATTTTATACCAGCAGAAAGGCTAATGACATTTAAGTTGTGTCTATTATTATCTAGATTGAAACCCGCATTTATACGCGAATAATTCAGACCAACAGCTAAAATATTAAATCGATATTTTAATTCTGTTCCTATGGTATATCCAGTTTCTCCTTCAAAGTCGCCGCTTCCAAATGAAACAAAAGGATTGAAGTTTAACATGGAAAATCCTCCCGTCAAATTAAATTCCATTCCATGCCTATCGTTAAACTTAAGCGCATTAGTGATTCCTACGTTTAATGGTGATAACGAATAAGACCCATATCCTTGACTAGGATTAACATGAATTCCGAATTTCATCCATTGAACCTGTAGACCTGGACGATAGCGCTCATTTTGTCCAAAATACCATTTATGACCAATTCTAAAGTTCATAGAAGGAGTTGCATATACTTGATTGTTTTGAGTCACTTGAATGATTGGTTCAGGTAATAGATTTCCGAACTCATCATACCAAATTTCATTAGTATAGGTGTTTACTCTAGAAACATCAGTATAACCAAACATTAAATCAAGGTACATTCCATTGTCAAATAGTGGGTCTCGTCCAGAACGAGAAAGTCTTCTTGGTCTCGAAGTTATTATTACTTGTTCTTCTTTAATTTCTTCTTCTTTGAATTTTTCCCAATCTCCGTTATCATAAATGATTTCAGCAACTTCTGAGATATTAATGTTTCTTAAAGGTCCTTCTTCTTGCTCAAATTTCTTGTACTTAATCGTTGTACTCGTAATTTCGATGACCTTTGATTGAATTTTCTCTCCATTTCTTTTTACAATAACGTCTTGGGATATTCCCGTGAGTGAGATTAGTGTAAAAAGGAACAATACAATAATTGTTTTCATAAAATTGTGTTTAAATTTAGTCTAATGTACGAAATGTTTATAATCAAGAACAACGAGGTAGACAATAAAAAAATTGTATATAGACATCCATTATTCATTTTTTTATGAAAGGTATGCTATTTTCTATTGTATTATTTAAATAAACATAATAGAGACCTGGGGCGTAAGAATCTAATTCTAAAATTAAACTATTGAAGATTTCTTTTTTCACTATTAACCTTCCAAATGCATCCATTATATGCAGATCTGAAGATTGAGCTTCTATCGATTGATAATTGATCTTTAAATAATCAGTTGCAGGGTTTGGATAAATATCAAAAGTGGAGTATTTACAAGAACTCGTTAATACCGGATATTCAGTTTTGGTACCATCTTTATCATGTTCTACTACTCTGAAATATTCAATTGTATTTTGACGGCTAACCTGGTATTCGTAATGATTTGTCTCAGTTGAGTTACCTGCTGAGTTTATTGTGTCTAATACGATAAATTCTCCTTGTTCATTTCTGCGTTCTATCGAAAAGTGACTGCTATTGTTTTCGGAAATAGTAGTCCATTCTATTTTGGATGAATTATTTTCGCAAACAAAATTATATTGATCTAATTCTACAGCTAAAGTTGAATTGACAACAACTAAGATAGTATCCGAAGAGTTACATGGTGGCGTTCCTAAGTCGTATGTAATAATAAAGGAGCCTGATCCGCTTGTGGTTGGGGAGAATACTCCGTCTGATGACACACCTGTTCCGCTCCATGTACCTCCTCCGTTGACTGCCGTCATTTGATAATCTAATGAGTTGTCAAATAGCGTAGTCGTTACATTGTTTATTGTGGGCGAAGGTGGTCCAGTTTGAGCTGCAGGAACAGGGCCAAGTTGTAAGGTGAAATTACTTGATGATCCTGACCAATTTTCAACTACTATCATTAACTTGTCTCCTGCTAAAACATTTGGCGAAGGAACACTTGATGGGCAGCTGAAATATGTCCCGATTTGATTGCACCCTGATGCTGAAGAAGCATAGTTACACGAAATTTCATTTGTAGTAGAATTTATTGCAGTGCATGGGTCTTCACCTGGTGGAATTTTAAAAATAGCTACATCTAGAAAACCGGAGTTTGCGTCACCATTTATTAACATTTCTAATGGTCCATCCTGAGTTATGTACAAGATTATATAAGAATAACCTGGCCCGAAAAAATCGAGGCATGAACTTACAGATGATCCAGGAGTTGAAAAGGTAAATGGTCCCGCTGTTCCTGAGGTACATATTGAAGTATTAACGTTACATTGAGCGTTTGTTTTAAAAGGGCTAAATAGAACAGTTATAATTAGAGTATAAAATAAACGTTTCATAATATTATAATTAGTGAATAATAAATTTGTTAGTCCAAGATTTTGTTGAACGTAAGTCGTTTATTCTATTGCAAAAAGCATGTTTTTTTTATTTTATGATGAAAAAGTGCCAGTTTTAAAGAGAAACAGACGTTTTTTGTAAATTTGCCAACTGTCCCAAAAAGAGATTGCGTCCCATTTTGGTTATAATTCCATTTGTAATAGATGCATATATAATTCTTCTGGTGCGAAATAGTTTTATTGGGTTCTCTTCCTTATTTAGTTGTTGTGGTTTTAATTGAAGGTCTATCTATCGTAATTATGGATGTGTTTGGGCGGTTGCTTTTTATATTGTTTAATCCCTGGTTAAGGGATAGTGAAAACTTCAGTAATGGGAATGTTAATGTGAGCTCAATTTAACTTTAAAGCCAATGTAATTTTAGTTTCTTTCTTGAATAATTACATCTATTTATATAGGTCGACATTTTTATTGCCCCAATATAGTTGATTTTGAAAGCATTTATTTTTCGAAAACGACGCTCGATATTGGTAGATTTGCGCTTACTTAATATGTCTTGATTAATATATGTAAAAGAAGTTACGAAAAGTACGGATGATATTTTCTATTGTTGGTCTTATTTGGTCTCAGCAATTGAGTCTGAAATGATCTTTGCTGCATTTCTTATTTCTTCCTCTGTAATATTGATCGGAGGTGAAAGCCTAAAGCTGTGAGGGTGTGATAAGAACCAGAAACTAATGAGTCCCTTTTCTAGGCATTTCTTTACTACTTTTTCAACACGCTCGAATGACTGCATGTCAAAAGCGAACATCATTCCCTTTCTTCGGATTTCAGTTATTTCATCATTTGATTTGAGCAGATCTTCAAGTATTTGGCCCAGGCGCTCAACTTCATCTAGGTTGATTTCTGTTTCCAAGACTTCCAAGCACGCATTTGCTGCAGCACAAATGACCGGGTGTCCTCCAAAAGTCGTAATGTGACCTAGCATTGGGTTATAGGTGAACTCGTATAGATTTTCTTTTGAAGAAACCACTGCTCCAATGGGCATTCCTCCTCCTAAAGCTTTGCCTAGAGTTAGAATGTCAGGTGTAACATTGAAATGCTCAAAAGCGAACATTTTTCCTGTTCTTCCCATTCCGCATTGTACTTCATCAAAGATTAGTTGAGCACCTGTTTCATAACATTTATTTCTAATCTCATCCATAAATGCTTGCGACGGAGTTCGAACTCCTGCGTCTCCTTGGATAGTTTCGATAATGACCCCGGCAGTTTTTGATGAAATATTATTTAAGTCGTCAATGTTGTTAAATTCTAGAAACTTAACATCCGGTAATAGAGGTCTGAAAGCTTCTTTTTTAGTTTCATTTCCTGAAACACTCATGGAGCCATGTGTAGATCCGTGATAAGAGCCTTTGAAAGAAATGAGTTCTGTTCTACCTGTAATGCGTTTTGCCAGTTTTAAGGCTGCTTCATTGGCTTCCGTACCTGAGTTAACCGTATATACTGAATTTAAATTTTGCGGAAGTATAGCTCTTAACTTTGCGCAAAAAGCTAATTGAGAGTCTTGAATAAACTCTCCATATACCATAACATGAAGGTGTTTGTCGATTTGAGCGTTTAGAGCGTTAATGACCTTTGGATGCCTGTGGCCAATATTGTTCACGGCAACCCCAGCAATCATATCCATATATGATTTACCAGATTTATCATAAATATATATTCCTTCCGCTCGGTCTACGTCTATTAAATAAGGTGATTGATTTGTTTGTCCTTGATAGGAAAGAAACTCGTCTTTTCTGCTCATTTTTTATCTTTGCGTTCCTTTAGAAGGGGTATTGCCTTGCGGTTTTCTTCCTTCGTTTAGTTTGTTAAGTAGTTCTCTTTTAAAACGTTGTTCCAAACTTAAGAGTTTTACAGCTTTCTTATATCCAATAACTCCAGCAATTTTATTGATATGAAACTTCTTGATTTCTACTTCTTTGGTTTGACTATCGAAAATGGCGTTAGTTTTAGTTTTAATTTCTGTATCTGAAAGCGTTATTGAATTATTTTTTAGTTCGTAGGTATTCTTTTTCTGAATTCTTTTTTCTTGTCGAATTGCCGTTTGCATATCATTATATATGGGCCAGAAAACTATTGCTTCCTCCTCCGGTAAATCCAGTTCTGTGGAGAAAAATGCAATCTTCAATTGTTCAATCTTTTCTTTTTTTTGCTGACGAGCTCCTCTTTCTTGGCTAAAAGAAATGCCTGCAAATAATAATGCAATTAATAAGAGCGCTGTTTGTTTGAATATGCCTGATGTCATAATGTGAGTGGTTATATGAATAAGTCTTCCTCTAAGTCTGTAATGTCGATTTCTTCCGTATTTAAGTATTCTAAAATGTCTTCTTCCGAAATTTCATCAAATGTAATTGAAGGTTCTTCATGAGTCATTTTGACTTCTTTTAAGGTTTCAGTTTGATCAGTTTCATCAAGCGTCGATTCTGGAATAGACTCTATGAACAAATCTATATCGAAATCCTGAATATTATCATCTATGTATTCAAAAATTTCAATCTTTTCGATGTTATTAAAGGCAAGAAGCGCTGGTGTTTCAATCTCTGTCGAATTATTAAGTCTTAGAACAGAGAAAAGTATAATTCCGATAGCCGCTGCTGAAGTCATCCAAAATGTTGGTTTCTTATAAATCGGGATAACTATTGTTTTATTCTCACTAAGGATTTTATCCGCAAGCCCAGAAAAATAGTCTGCTGACGGCTCTTCAGGTTTAACTGACTTAATAAAGTCAAATATGTCTTTTTCGTTTTTCATTCTATTTCTTAGATAGTTGAGACTACTGATGGTTTAATTCGTTTAGAATAAATTTTTGAATTTTTTGTTTTGCAATGTGAAAGCTCGCTTTTAGTGCTCCTTCGCTTGTTGATAATTGAGCAGAAATTTCGGAATATTTCATCTCATCAAAATATTTTAGTTGAAATATGATGGCTTGCTTTTCAGGCAGCGAGTCAATGGCTTTCTGTAATAATTCAAGAATTTTCTCAGGGGTTGAGCCATCCAATATATCGTACCCACTTATAATTTCTAGGGTAGGCGGGTCAATGTCAATTCCGGATCTTCTTTTTTCCTTTTCGATATAGTTTAGCGTTTCGTTTCTTGCGATACGATAAATCCATGTATATAATGAAGAGTCCTGATTAAATCCATCAAGATTTTGATAGATTTTAATCAGGACATTTTGTAAGACATCATTTGTTAACTCATGGCTACGCGTTATACGTCTTATCTGACTGTATAATTTTTCTCCATAGTTAGAAACAATAGCTTTGAAGGCAATGTCAATATGTTTTCCACCTCGATTAAATAATTCAATTATATGTTTATCATCAAGGGGTTTACTCATAATTTATTTTCGCGCAATTACTTTTATAGCAGCTTCAATAATGTTTGGAGTGTCAATGTTATATTTTGTCAGTAAGTCTTCTGGCTTACCACTTTCTCCAAAGCTATCGTCTACAGCAACGTATTCTTGAGGAACAGCATTGTTTCTAGCTAATACTTGAGCAACTGAATCACCAAGACCACCATTCATCATGTGCTCTTCTGCTGTTACAACGCATCCTGTTTTGGCTACGCTTTCTAAGACAGCTTTCGCATCTAAAGGTTTAATCGTATGCATATTAATTACTTCTGCAGAAATTCCTTTTGATTGCAGTTCTTTTGCCGCCTCAATCGATTTCCATACTAAGTGTCCACAAGCTATAATAGAAACGTCAGTACCTTCAATGATTTTATCTGCAACGCCTACTTTGAATTCCGCATCTGGTTTAACGAAGATTGGAACTGATGGACGACCGAACCTTAAGTAAACTGGTCCTGCATGATCTGCAATAGCAATTGTTGCTTGTTTCGTTTGGTTAAAGTCGCATGGGACAACAACGGTCATGTTTGGAAGCATTTTCATCATTCCAATGTCTTCCAGAACTTGGTGCGTTGCACCATCTTCCCCTAAAGTCAATCCAGCATGTGAGGCACAAATTTTTACGTTTTTCTGAGAATATGCGATTGATTGGCGAATTTGGTCATAAACTCGGCTTGTAGAAAAGTTTGCAAAAGTACCCGTATAAGGGATTTTACCTCCTATCGTCATTCCTGCAGCCATTCCCATCATGTTTGCCTCAGCAATCCCTACTTGGAAAAAACGTTCAGGGAATTCGTTTTCGAATCCATTCATTTTTAACGATCCTGTTAAATCAGCGCATAATGCAACAACGTCATTATTAAGCTTCCCTATTTCTAAAAGTCCTTCTCCAAATCCAGAGCGCGTGTCTTTTTTACCTAATACTTCAATGTCGATTTTATCGGTCATAACTTTAATGATATCGTTTTGTTTGAATTTATTCTAAAAGTTTTCTCCAACGTATAAGTTGATGATTTTAGTTTTTTCTGTCTGTAAACCAGTTTGTATTCACCCGGTTGTAGTTGCCAAGTATCAGTTTTGCTACCATCTTTCAAGTTGCAAACCCAGTCCCAAGTCCCATTGCTATTTTCTGTGAATATTTGTCCTACAATTCCATTTCCCGCCGTATATCGGATAATTCCGGGTGCTTGAATATCAAGGTGAGTTGTTTTACTTTGATTGATATCTGCGGTAATATATATCCTAGGTAGGGTAAGTATTTCAACATCATATTTTCCAACAATGTACTTGTCAATTTCGCCAATTTTCTGCGTGTTAAGCGTTATATTTTTTCCAGCTTTCATAATTCGAGCTTCGAATTGGTATGGTTTAGCTGCATTTAAAAAGCGTACCTTTAAACTTCCTTGCGGCGAGTCCGCAACGATCGTATTGTGCTGGTTTCGCTTTATTTCAATGTTATTTTTGAATACCCTTGGAGTTGTGTTGACTACCAGGTCATATTTGTATTGAGGGTCTAAAATTAATGTGTCAGGATTGCCAAATTTATTTAATGTATGTGTATAGGTGTATTTAAGTTCATTTGTTCCAGATTTGTATAAGAACATGGTTACATTTGTCTCAGATGGAGTACCGTAAACATCGTTGAGGTTGATTTGAGCAGTTGTATTCAAAAGGGCCTTCGCGACAACTGTTTTTAGGACTTGCTCGAAAGTTGACTTTGTTTCAGCATCTGCATAGGTTCCAATGCATTTGAATTTTTCTAAGTAAGAAAGATCCATGCCTAACCCAATAACAAAAGGTGTTACTTTGACTCCTTTATCCTTTAGTTTTCTAGCGATAACGCAAGGGTCGTTATCACATGCTTCTAGACCATCTGTTATAAGAATGATAATATTTCGAGATCTATTGTCGGGGAAATCTCCAGCTGCTGCCTCTAATGATCTAGCGATTGGAGTTGTTCCCTTTGCATAAATCGATTTTATTCTTGTTTTTACTTGATTAAAATTGTCCCTTCTAAAAGGCACTTCAAGTTTTGTGTCGTTGCAATCTTGAAATGTTGCAGTAATAGGAGATTGATGCCCATATACTCTTAAACCTATTTCCAGGTTTTCGACATCATGTAAATCATCAACAGTTTTAGCTAAAAGTTCTTTTGCCGCTTCAATTCTAGTTTGCTCTCCCCATTTTGCATTCATACTATTGGAAGCATCGAGAATAAATAATATTCGCGTTAAATCTTCCTGTCCGAAACTAATCGCACTAAGAAGCGTAAATGCTATGAGTATGAATTTTTTCATTTTTAGTAATCCCCTAATGTCTCTTCTAATTGGTTTAGAGCACTTTCAAGTTGTTCTGCATTTGGAGCAGCTCCGTGCCATTTATGAGTCCCCATCATGTAATCAACTCCTTGCCCCATTTCTGTCTTCATTATAATTACAATTGGCTTTCCATTCCCTGTTAAACCTTTTGCTTTATCCATAGTTGATTTGATTTCATCGATGTTGTGTCCATCCATTTCAAGTACTTCCCATCCAAAAGCTTGCCACTTTTGAGTAAGGTTACCTAACGAAAGAACATCATCACAGTCTCCATCTATTTGGCGACCGTTATAATCAACTGTAGCAATTAAGTTATCAACTTTATTTGCGGCAGCATACATAGCAGCTTCCCAAATTTGTCCTTCTTGTAATTCACCATCTCCATGAAGTGTGTATACAATATTGTTTTCTCCATTTAGTTTTTTTGTCTCAGCTGCGCCGAGAGCGCATGAAAGGCCTTGTCCTAAAGATCCAGAAGCCATACGAACTCCGGGAAGTCCTTTGTCTGTTGATGGGTGTCCTTGAAGTTTACTTCCCATTCTTCTAAAACCGCTTAAATCGGAAATAGGAAAGTATCCTACTCTTGCAAGAACACTATACAACACAGGAGATATGTGGCCATTTGACAAGAAAAAAACATCCTCGTTTAAAGCGTCCATTTTAAACTCTTTTGGGTTGTGTTGCATTTGTTCAAAATACAGAACCGTTAAAAAGTCTGCACAACCTAAAGACCCACCAGGGTGACCAGAACTAACTGCTGATACCATTCTAACAATATCTCTTCTAACTTGTGATGCTATGTTTTGTAATTCTTGCGTTTCCATATGCCTTTTTTGAATGCTATTTTATATAGGTGCAAAATTAAGTTTTATTATTAAAAATAGTTAAGCTAATTCTATTTGTTTATCATCAATTTAAGCTTGTTATAAACAATATCATATTGTTAATTAGTTGATTTGGTTACGAATTCGATCTTAGAATTTCTTGAATTACAATAAATCTTGTACCTCTGAAGCTAACCTTTCTGATATTTTCGTAATTTTAACAATCTTTGAAAGGGAGTGTTATAAAAAAAACACTTTTTTTTAGAGTTTGAACAACTTATCATGAGCTTTGTTCGTCTTACACCAAAGAACTAAATTTTAAATAGATTTTATGAAATTAATTTCAATCGTACTTATGAGCATTTGTTGCTCATTTGTCAGTTTCTCGCAAGAACTAGATTCAAGGTTGCTAGAGCGCTACTCTTCTTTGGAGCTTGCGGAATTGGCAAAGGATAATCCTGCGGAGTATAAATTCTTAGTGCATGCTCTAGATAACGCCATTTACATAATAGATTTACCCAAAGGAAAGGAGGTTGAATTAGAGTCAATTGAAATTAAAGGTAAAGAATTGAATTTTATTGATTTAGGCCTATCTATTGAAGATAGAACTCAACATTTCAAAGTGATAGGAGAGGATAAATTACTCGTAGTTAAATCTAGACATCTATTAAACTTGAACTTAAATAAATAAGAATTATGATGAGATATAATTTTTTAGTTTTAATCATTGTGTGCGGATTCATAAATATGTTGAATGCACAAATGTTGATTACAGATGCTGATTTTGATGCGACTAATCCACTTGACTGCGCTACTATAGCCGGAGGTTTGCCTGCGGGGGGAGCGACGAATTTTACAGATGGACCAACTAACTATTCCTCAAATATGAATGATACAATAGTTTTTTGTCCAGATTTATCTCAAGGATCTAAGGTTGGTATTTCTTTTGGAACTAATATTGGTTTCGAATGGAATGTTGATGGAACCGATACATTATATGTGTATGACGGAAATAGTACTGCTGCACCTTTAATTGGATCTTACAATTCAGTTACTGATCCTTCAAGCTTCTTTGTGCAAGCTTCGTGGAATAATCCGACCGGATGCTTAACATTAGTTTTTGTTTCAGATGGCGCTAATGAAGGAACAGGATGGGTTGCAAATGTTTCTTGTGGAAATCCATTTCAACCATTTGAACCCCATTTAGAGGCTTATATTAATGGTGTTGGTACTGATGCAATCAACCCTTCTGATACAGGTTATGTAGATGTTTGTTTTGGAGATTCGATTTTATTTATTGCTAAACCTGATTTCCCGAATTCATTCGAGACTAATGGTTTTGGATATGAACAAAATGTTGAAAATTGTAGTTTTAACTGGACTATAAGTAATGTAGGTCAATTCACAAATGATAGTTTATGGTTCACACCTCCCGCTAGAACAGGTTACTATCTAGACCTAAGAATTACAGATGTTTTTCCACTAAATGATAGAATTACTTGTAAAGTGAGAGTATCTCAATTGCCAAATTTTACCGGTACTGGCCCTATGGAAGATACGGTTTGCATGGGCATGAATACAAGTTTAGTAGGAGGTGTTACTGCAACAGATACTGTAGGGATTGATATACCCGTTGGATCATTAGATATTGGAGGAGTTTTTGCTGAGTTAACCGCTCTTCCTGATGGTAATGGGGTTCAATATGATTCCGATATTGGATTTGCAGGTTTTGGAGATGCAGTTATCACAAGTGTAAATGATATTGAGCAATTATGTATTGATATCGAACATTCTTACTTGGGAGATTTAGAAATTTCTCTTACCTGTCCAAATGGAACATCGGTTTCATTGGTTAATGCGTATACTGGTGCGGGTGAAATGACTGCTGGAGGATGTGCGGGAGGAGGAGTCGCTTTAGGGAATGATACGGATGTTGATGGTGGAGTTCCTGGTTCTCCGGTATGGACTTACTGCTTCTCTGAGTTAAACGCAACTTTAGGGACGATTTGTAATGAATTAGGTAACACTGTGGTTAATGACTATGGAAATAATTCTATAGACCCAGCTGGGGTATATCTTCCTGATGGCGGTTTTACCCCGTTAATTGGTTGTCCAATTAGTGGTCCTTGGACTATTACAGTGCAGGATAATCAAGGTATTGATGATGGTTACATTTTTCAGTGGGGGATTGATTTTAATGCCGCTCTTTATCCGGAGCCAGAGGGGTATCAGAATTCTGTGGTTTCAGAGGATTGGCAGGATCATCCTACAATCATTTCAGGACAAAATGATACTTTATTAGTAGTTCAACCTGATTCTCCGGGATATTCATATTACGTTTATGAAATAACAGATGATTTTGGGTGTGATTATGATACAACGGTAGCTCTTTATGCTTTGCCTCAGCCAATAATCTTTAGTGATACCATTGGGTGTAATCTTGGTTATTTTGTGAATGGTACAGAATCTTATAATGGCGGTACTTGGTCAGCTTCGGATACTGCTATTTCTTTTTCGCCAAGTGCAGATGTAGAGAATCCAGCAATTTATACTTCGACACCGGGTGTATATACGATTACATTTACGGATAATGCCTGTAATACTGCTGTTACTGCCGAAATTGATTACCCTCCATATCCTTATACCTATTTTACAGATACTACTTTGTGTAATGGTGTTATTTATAACCTAACGGCTCCAAATACAAATGAGTATGAAACCACATATCAATGGGTCAATGGGCCGGCAGGTGAAACTATTAGTATTTCTGAACCTGGAACTTATACAGTACAGATGAGCAATATTTGTCATTCTGGACAAGACTCAATTGTTGTTGATTATAGGTTATGTGATATTGATGCTCCAAATGTACTTTCATTAGCAGAAGGTTCGCAGAATTCTTTATGGTATGTTAAAGCGGAAGGTTTAGCAAGCTTTAATTTGACAATAACGAATCGTTGGGGGAATGTTGTCTATGAGTGTAACAATTCAGATGGAACATGTTATTGGGATGGTAGAAATAAAGGAGGGCTTTTCGTGGAAGCAGGTACTTATTTTTACATTATTGATGCAACTATTGAAGGTGGAGAAGAGTTACAGAAACATGGTTTCTTAGAAGTTCTTCGTTAAATAAAATAATTTTAAATAGACAAAAAGGGTGGCCAATTGGTTACCCTTTTTGTCTATAGATGATTAATATTTTCAATTCATCATTACTTTTATATAAATCAACATATTCAAAATGAAAAAAATTGGTGTTAACGGCTTTGGTCGTATAGGAAGATATTTTACTCGAATGGCGTTAGATAATTCTAATATCGACATTGCTGTAGTAAATGATTTAGCAGATATCAATACCCTTGCTCATTTGTTTAAGTACGATAGTGTACATGGAAAATTAAAACACGAGTTTGTGGTTGAAGGAAGTAAGATTCTTTTTTCTAATGGGAAAGAGATTTGTTTTATTTCGGAGCGAAATCCAGAAAACATTAATTGGTCAGACTTTGATGTCGAGATTGTGTTGGAGGCGACAGGTGTTTTCCGAACTAAAGAGTTAGCCTCTAAACATTTACTCGGAGGAGCAAGTAAAGTTGTGATTTCTGCTCCTCCTAAAGATGTAGAAACAAGAACAGTTGTTCTGGGGGTAAATGATGATTTGTTAGAAGATACCGATATTGTTGTATCGAATGCGTCCTGTACAACAAATTCTGCGGCACCTATGGTCATGGTCATGAAAGAGCTCTGTGAGATTCAAAGTGCATTTATAACAACAGTTCATAGTTATACTTCTGATCAAAGATTGCATGATGCCCCTCACGTTGATTTAAGAAGGGCTAGGGCGGCAGCTGAATCAATTGTACCAACAACAACTGGAGCGGCTAAAGCATTATCTAAAATCTTTCCGGAGCTAGAAGGGCATATTGGTGGTTGTGGTATTCGTGTTCCAGTTCCGAATGGATCAATGACAGACCTTACTTTCGTAGTGAAAAATCCGCCTTCAGAAGAAGAGATTAACAATGCAATGAAGAAAGCTTCTAAGGGGAGTTTGAAAGGAGTGCTAGCTTACACATCTGACCCAATAGTTTCTGTAGATATCATTGGTGAGTCAAATAGTTGTGTTTTTGATTCTTTATTGACTAGTGTAATTGGCAATATGGTTAAAGTTGTAGGGTGGTATGATAATGAGGCTGGTTATTCCAATCGACTGATAGAGTTGGTGCAAAAATTGTAAGAAATTCAAATGAGGAGTTTTTTACTGTTTGTTATATTGTTTTTTGGATTTCAGAAGAATGTTCTTGCGCAAAATTCCTTTGGATCACTTCATAGTAATTATGCTCCAAGCAATAGTTTGTATCTGAATCCTTCAAATATGTTAGATGCTAAGGTTTGGTTAGATGTCAATATTGTTGGGGCTGGTACATATATTAATAATGATCTGGTTTATTTAAAGAACCGAAAGATATTTAATGTGTTTAGAGATGAGGTATCCATAGAGGAAGATGACATATATTATAATCAGAGTCGAAATAATTACCATGCCTATAATAGAACTTTTGCGTCATTGCCAAGTGTTGTCTGGAGCCAAGGCGATCATGCACTTGGTTTGTCTTTCGGGGTTCGGAGTTATACTGGATTAAGGAGAGTACCAGATTTTGTTACAAATTTCATTGAAAATGGTGTTCCTGATTATACGCAGCAACATGATATAGATTATTCTGTGAAAAACTTGAAGTTAGCATCAATTACATTTGGTGAAGCCAAGCTCTCTTATGCATATACTTTCTTAAAAAAGAGAAAGAACATGTTTATGGGGGGTATAAGTGTTTCAAAATTCTTTACAATTGCCGGAGGGGCATCGAATGTTTATGAGTTTAATTTTAATGTAGATAATGATTCGGTAATTGATGTTGAGATTTTGAATGCAGATGCGATGTTCACGCCAGAGCCTATTTTTCATGGGAAAGGAGGCTTGGGATTTGATTTAGGTTTTACATTTCAAAGAATGATACGCAGTGCTGATTATTATTACCCAAATAGTTCAAGATATGGTTGTCGAAAGAATAATTATAAGTATAAAATTGGAGTTTCAATAATTGATATTGGTTCAGTTAAGTTTGATCAAGGTGATTATTTATTTGCGGGATACAATTTTGATGATTTTAATTGGCTAAATTATACTGAGACTGATGTAAATGAGGATAATCCATTAGATTTATTTGAAGAGCAAGAGGCTGATATAACTCAAGGGACTGTTAAAAGAAAAGAAAAGATTAGACTGCCTACATTTATCTCTGCTCAGTTTGATTATAATTTGTGGGATTCTAGAGTCTATATCAATGGAACGGTTATTCAGGGGATTAACACGAGTAAAAGGAGGTTCGGATTAAGGCATGCAAATAGTCTTTCGGTTACTCCCCGATTCGAATCTTACTGGTTTGACTTTGCTTTACCGTTTAGTATGTATGAGTATCAACATCCTCAATTAGGCGCTAGTATGAGGCTTGGGCCATTAACTATAGGAACAGATAAACTGATCAACTGGATTTTTAGGTCTGATGTATATGGCGCAGATATATATGTTTATCTAAAAGTACCTCTACATTATCATCCAAAATGCAGAGATAAAGCCAAGATAAATAAAAGAGGTTGGAAAGACAGGTCTCCAACAAGGTGCACATACTAACTTACTTCCATTCGTAAACCCACCCATTTGGAGCTACATCCTTTAACGACGAAAGATCAGATTGCGCCTCTGCTCGTGAAGCAAACGATTTAATACTTACAAGGTTCATGCCTCTTCCTTTTCCAATTTTTACTTGGTATCCTGCCGCGCGCATTTTCTCACCAAGCCGATCTGCATTTGATTCCGATGTAAACGCTCCAGCAATGATATGGAAAGGTAAGTCTTGATCTGAATTTTGAGTGTTTACTACTTTCTCTATGACTTCTTCCTTCGCCGTTTCCTTTTCTTGAGTCATATCCTCTTCTAGTAGATCTTCTGTAGCTTCTTCAAGTATTTCTTCTTCTTCAATAACTTCCTCATCGTTTTCATTAGCATCTCCTTTCAACAGTTCCTCCATTTGCTCTAGTTGAGATGTTTCAGAAAGATCGTTTTGCTCCTTTTTGTCAGCTAAAAATGGGATGTGCTGTTTGTAATTATCATAATTAACCCCCAGAAAAGTTCCGCCTACCAATAAAAGTAGAATTAGTACTACAAGCATATAGAACCCTGCACCTCGCTTTTTCTTCTTCTTGTGATCATCTTGTTCTTGTTTCAATTGATCAAGTTTTGCAGCTGTCGCTTTTTTTTCTTCTTTTTCAAGAATGTTTAGTTCTTTTTTTTCCGTTTTCGGAGGGGTATATGTGTTCTCTATTTTTGGTTTTACTTCTTCCGTCGGTTTTTTGATAGAAATTGTGCTTTCTGGTTGCTTTTTCTCAGTTTTAACTTCTTCTTTTACCTCTTCAGTCTTTTTTTCTTCGTTCGGAGTTGGAGGGGTAAGGATGTTGTCTTCTTCTTTGCTCTCTTCTACAATTAGAGTTGGAGGAGTGCTCTCTTCCGAAGGGTGCATTGCTGCCCAGCTTTTAAAATCTACTTCTCCGTCATTTTTGTAGAATGAACCAAATTGATACATGTCGTAGGATTCTCCCTTGTCAAGTTCCAAATGAATTTCTCGAACGTATTTAGCAACAAGGTTCTTTGCTTCATTCTCATCCATTCCTTCTTTTTCCGAGATGTAAGACGTTAATTTTCCATCATCATGTTTAAGGTAGGACATAAACATAATCTCTCCTTTGTTAGAATTTGTAATGGTCAATGCTCCGAGTCCCGGAATTATAATTGTGTTGACGTCTTTAAGGATTTCTAATAGATACTTGTCCATTGGTTAAGTTTTAGGGAAGTGGAAGATACAAAAAATCAAAATAACTCTGAAAATTTGAATGTCTCTTTAAGTCGGATTCCTTTTTCTGTTTTTTGTAATGTACAGCATTCACTTGCGATATCATGTTCCAAAAACAAAATGTAATTGTTTTTTTCAGCTGTTTTTAGGAATTTTTCTTTTTCAGAAAGTGTGATTAATGGTCGTGTATCATATCCCATAACATATGGAATCGGTATATGACCTGTACTTGGGAGAAGGTCGGCCATAAAAACCATTGTTTGGTTTTTATAATGGATGTGCGGAATCATCATACTTTCTGTATGTCCATCAACGAAAAGCACATCAAAATTGTTGAATACATTTTTAGTGAAATCACCTTGTCGATCGACAAATTTCAATTGTCCACTTTGTTGAATAGGAAGTATGTTTTCCTTTAAAAAGGATGCTTTTTCTCTAGCGTTCGGTTCAGTAGCCCATTGCCAATGCTTTTCAGTGCTCCAGTATATTGCGTTCTTAAACACTGGTTCAAATCCAGTTCTGTCTTTGTTCCATTTAATAGCTCCGCCGCAATGATCAAAATGCAAATGAGTTAGAAATACATCTGTTATGTCATCAACAGAAAAACCAAGTTTATTTAAGTTGGGTTCAAGGCTGTTTTCATCCGATAGATAATAGTGAGAGAAGAATTTTTCTGATTGCTTATCACCGATTCCAGTATCTACTAGTATTAAACGATCGCCATCTTCAATTAATAACGATCTCATTGTCCAATCACACATGTTTTTGGCATCTGCTGGGTTGGTTCTTTCCCAAAGAGATTTAGGGACAACACCAAACATAGCGCCGCCGTCTAGTTTGAAATTCCCTGTATTGAGCGGGTGTATTATCATGATATTTCTAATTTAATCAGTTTGCAATATACAAAGTTGTTATGGCTAATATTGCAGCAATCAAACCTAATATTTTTTTGGGTGTTTTGTTTTCTTTAAATACGATAAATCCAACTAGGGCGGAGCAAAGAACAACCGATACATTTGTAATTGCTAAGACTGTTGAATCAGTCCATCCAGTGGTTCTATATGAAAGCAGTAGTAGGTAGATCGAGAAATAGTTTGGTATGCCTAAGATGATGCCGGCTAATACGTTTTTGAAAGCTAAAAACATTTTTTTTTGAATGATCCTAACAATAAGGATTAGGCTTCCAATGATACCAGCTGCTCCAAGTCCTAAGGCAGTAAAGATTGATGGTGTCATTTCTCCTAATGTGTTTTTTTGAATGTAATTGAGTAAGAAGTCTAATCCACCGCTTCCAATAAATAGCAAGCCTAACATCCAGGTAGCATTTACTTTACTAGATTTTTTTTTATCCGGGGAAGACACCAGAAATACGCCGATGAATGCCAGAATGATTCCGATTAACTTAAGCAGAGATAGGTTCTCGGAATAGCCTATCATCATTAGTATAAGTGATATTGCCATACTCATTTTTACGGCAATTGAGGTTGAGGCTACACCATTTGCCTGTGAGCTTCTACCCATAATGAAGAATAAACCAATAAACATGAATGCACTTATGATTACAAATGGAATCCAGTTTCGATTTTCAAATGAACTACTATTCCATTCATTACCATACAATGCGAAACCAATAATAGCTGCCGTAAAGTAGTTGAAAACAATAGCTTGAAATGTGTCAATTTTTAATTTGTCAAAGTATTTGAAGATAACAAATATTAGTGTTGATGAGCAAACGGATAGTAGTAATGGAATCATACCTTGAAATAAGTTTTTATCGTATCATCAAAGAACGATTTTGACTCTGTGTGTTCATAATTGAATGTTGGCGCAAGTGTTCCTTCTTTTATATCTTCCTTTCCCGTAATAATAATAGCTTCATCCCAAAGTTCATCCTCAATGAATGAATCTAGAGTAGCTTTTCCTCCTTCAATAAGCACAGAGTTAATTCCTAATTCAAACAAGGTTTCGCAAATAGTTTTTGGTGAAATTATATTCAGTTGAATCCAACTTTTATTATCTTTTTGATCTGTTTTTAAAGTGTTTAAGATAATCGTTTTCGAGTCATTATTAAAGAGAGCTTTGTCTTTAGATAGTTTAAGTTCGGGATCAATAACAATTCGAATGGGGTTTGCTCCTTTTACTGCTCTAACTGTTAGTGAAGGGTTGTCATGTTCTGCCGTTTTTCTTCCGACTAAAATCGCTTGAGTCTCACTACGGATTTTATGAACAACACTTTGCGTCTCAGGACCCGAAATCCAGTGTTGTTTATTGTCTTTGTCAATGAAACCGTCTGGAGATTGAGCCCATTTTAAAGTGATATACGGTCTCTTTTTTTCATGAAAACAGAAGAAATGTTTATTGAGATCAAGACATTCCTTTTCAAGAATTCCGAGTTTTACTTCAATGCCCTGTTCTTCAAGCATTTTTATCCCTTTTCCATTTACTTCTGAAAACGTGTCAAAGCTTCCAATCACCACACGTTTAAACTTTTTCTCGATGAGTAATAAGGCACAGGGAGGTGTTTTTCCAAAATGAGCGCATGGTTCTAGAGAGACATATATAGTTGCATCTTTTAAAAGTGAAGTTTCTTTAACGCTGTTCACAGCATTTACTTCTGCATGCGCGAAACCGTATTTTTCATGATAACCTTCTCCGATGATTCTATCGTTATGTACTATTACTGCCCCAACCAATGGGTTAGGTGCTACACGTCCTTTTCCAAGCTTGGCAAGTTGGATACAACGTTTCATGAAGAATTCATCGTTATGCATAGAACGAAGATAAAGTTTAGGATTTAAAGGTTATCAATTTCTTTTATATTTTCGTGGGCATGAATACACTTACTACAAAAAGCAAATTCAAGTATTTATTTAGTTTGCCAGTTATTGTTGCTGCTCTCGGTTATTTTGTGGATATATACGATTTAACACTTTTCGGAATTGTTCGTGTCGATAGTTTGAAAGATTTGGGGTTAGATATTGACCATGCTGGATCTTTAATATTGAATTGGCAAATGTTTGGACTTTTACTTGGGGGAATTCTTTGGGGGGTATTCGGAGATAAGAAAGGTAGGCTTTCGGTACTTTTTGGATCTATTTTGGTCTACTCACTGGCTAATGTAGCCTGTGGGTTTCTTCCTCAAATGCAGTTTATGGACACTACTGTGCTTTATTGTATACTAAGGTTTATAGCTGGAGTTGGTTTAGCTGGAGAGTTGGGAGCAGGGATTACATTAGTGTCAGAGTCTTTACCAAAAGAACTAAGAGCAATAGGAACTTCTTTGGTTGCAGGATTTGGTTTGTTAGGAGCTGTTGTAGCTAAATTAACAGTTGGGTTTTCTGGTGATTGGACAGTGACTTACTTTATTGGTGGTGGTCTTGGATTAGCCTTGTTGTTGCTAAGAGTCGGGGTTGTAGAGTCAGGAATTTATAAAGAGGTTAAGACGAATCTGAATGTGAAGAAAGGGAATTTTATTTCCTTTTTTACGAATTACTCGAGGTTTGTTAAGTACGTGAAGTGTATTGCGATAGGTTTGCCAACTTGGTTTTGTATTGGAATTTTTGCCTTTTTTGGAAATCAATTTGCTGAGCCTTTGAGTATCAATGGTGAAATTGATCCTGGTGCTTGTATTATGTGGGCCTATATTGGAATCTCTGTCGGAGATTTCGCAAGTGGTTTTTTAAGTCACCTTTTAAATTCAAGAAAAAAAGCAATTTTTTGGATGTTAATGTTTACCCTTCTCGGTGTCGTGTTGTTGATTTCCGGTGCGGCCAACTCTGTTAATATGTATTACTTTTTTATGGCTTGGTTGGGATTAGGTACTGGGTATTGGGCCATGTTTGTTACTGTTGGAGCAGAGCAATTCGGAACGAATATTCGATCTACTGCGGCAACTACTATACCTAATATGGTTAGAGGTAGCTTGCCCTTGATGGTTATTCTCTTTAACTATGTTAAGAGTGATGTTTTTAATGACTCGAACCATGGCGTGCTGGTGGCGGCAATAGTGGTAGGTGTGATTTCTTTCGCTTTATCTATTTATTCCACCTTGACTATAGAAGAAACGCATAATAAAGATCTTGATTTTATTGAAGAGTAGGTTTTATTTGTATTCCCAGCTGAGTTCGCGTTGAGAAATATTGTGGTGAAGAATTAAGTATTTTTCATTTATTGTTCCTGATTCTAGCCCTGAAGCTAAGTATATAATACCATCTGCTGTTTTGTATTCAAATTTATTAGTGAATAGGCCTAAATCACCTGCTAAGCATAAAACTTCAATGTTTCTACTTCTCAATTCTTTCAATCTTGGGTAAATTGTTGTGTAAAAGTTATTTGGAAATAACGAATGGCTATATGGTTCAAGATGACCGTTAGATACATGTGGGATTTGATCGTGTAATATTGGATGGTCAACCATCCATAATAATTTGTGTGTTAGTAGTATTAAATGTGAAGAGTTGGAGATTGTGTCAACTACATTGTTGAATAATTCCAATTGTTCATCTATTATCGAACAATTGTCCTGTTGCGTATCGAGTACCAGAAAAGTGATGTCATTATGAAAAAATGAATAGAACGGTTTTCGATTTGTATAATCTTTAATTAAACTAGTGTCCGTATAGTCATGATTTCCTAAGCTCCAAAGTGTTTTGGGTGAGGAGATTCGAAATGTGCTTTCAATCAATTCCATTATGGTGTTGTCAGCTGATGTTTCAAAAGCAAGGTCCCCACCGAGTAATGTAAGGTCGTAGTTTAGGTAATTAATGTTTTTTGAAATTGAGTTGATGTCAGAGTTGTTATTCATTCTAGTATGTGAGATATGAATGTAGTCCTTGATAATATCCTCAGGTACTTTGTCTTTTGCGCAAGACGTTAGTGCTAGAATTGATATGAATAACAGAAGTTTCATTGAGTAGAGTTAGTTAAAATTCTTACGAGGAAAAAAAGCCGCTCAAAAAAATGAGCGGCTCAAACTAAAGTTTAGCTCTTAGTGTTTTTCTAAGTATTCGGCAACTCCTTCAAAAGAGGCTTTCATACCTTCATCGCCTTTATGCCAGTTAGCCGGACAAACTTCGCCATTCTCTTCGAAGAATTGCAATGCGTCCACCATTCTTAATGCTTCATCAACATTTCTTCCTAATGGGAACATGTTGATTAATTCGTGCATTACAGTTCCTTCTTTGTCAATTAAGAATAAACCTCTGTAAGCAATCATTGGTCCGTTAGCAACCATGTTTCCGTCCATATCATAGTCATACTCTCCAGCTAAAACACCGTAAGCATCAGAAATAGTTTTCGACGTATCCGCAACGATTGGATATTTTACTCCTTGGATTCCTCCTTTTTCTTTTGGTACTTGTAGCCAACCCCAGTGCGACTCTTCAGTATCTGTTGATGCAGCTACAACTTTTACTCCTCTAGCCTCGAATTCATCAAGTTTCGCTTGAAAAGCGTGTAATTCAGAAGGACAAACGAATGTGAAATCTTTTGGGTAAAAGAACAATAATACGTGGTTCTTTCCAATGTATTGGTCTAAAGAAAAGTCTTCAACTATCTCCATTCCGTTAACTACTGCAGCTGCCTTAAATGATGGCGCTTTTTTTCCTACTAATACTCCCATTATATTTTTTTGTTAGTTGTTTAATAATTGTTATTCAAAATTAATAAATATGTTACTGTTGTAGCCATGATTTGAACATCCAATTTGTTTTTTCTTTTTCTCTTATTAAGTCGCTCATTAAAGCGTTAGTTCCCTCGTCGCCCATTTCTCCTGATATATCAAGTAATTCTCTCTCAATTTTAAGAATCGATTTTTGTGCTTCTAAGATGTAGTTAACGCCTGTTTTTCCGTCGTGAATAATCTCGTTTTCTGATAGAGAAGATGTTTTTAAATAATCACTAAATCGAGATATTGGTGTTTCTCCAATCGATAGAATTCTTTCTGCTAATTCATCAATAACTTCTTGAGATCGAGTGTAAAGTTCTTCGTATTTGAGATGTAATTCAAAGAAAGATTGTCCCTTGATGTTCCAATGAAGAGATCTTAAGTTTTGATAATGTAATTGATAATTAGAAAGTAATTCGTTGAGTTTGGTAATGTATGTCTCGCTATTCATCATGCTTCGTTTTATTTGTTATTACAAATTTAGCTCGAAGAAGCAATAGTTTTAATTGATTGTTTCTATATTTATATAAATTTTCCCTATATGATTTCTATTCAACAAATGGAGTATATTGTGGCTCTTAATGAGGAGCGACATTTTCAAAAGGCGAGTGAACGCTGTTTTGTAACCCAGCCAACGCTTTCTATGCAGATTAAGAAAGCGGAAGCTTCATTGGGGAGGTTGATTTTTGATCGCGATAGAACTCCACTTGAATTGACGGCTTTTGGAGTAGAACTTCTAAAGGTTGCTAGAGATGTCTTGAGAGAGAATGATAGAATTAAAGAATTGGTGGATAGGTCTGATGGGATTTTTAAAGAGGAGCTTAAGATTGCTGTAATTCCCACTATTGCTGGGTATTTACTTCCGGATATGTATGCCGAATGGCGTGAAGCATTAACAGGTGTTCATATTACAATTGAAGAGATGAAGACTACGGATTTATTGAAAGCAATGGATGAGAAGGGCATTGATATGGCGATACTCGCAGGACCACATAATGATGCGAGACTTAGAACTATTCCCTTATTTCATGAGGAGATAAAGGCATACTTGCCTGGTGAGTGTGGTTCAATAATAGCAATTAATGAATTAACTAAGTTTCATCCGTGGTTGTTGACTTCTGGTAATTGCTTGAGGACTCAAATGGTACATTTTTGTGAGATAGAAAATGAAAATGATGAAGATGAATGGGATTACGAAGGAGGTAATATTGACTTGTTAAAACGAATGGTTGAACTTCATGGGGGGTATACTTTAGTTCCTCAGAATTATATCAAGAAAGAGGAAAATGCTTATAAAACAATAAAAAATTCAATAGGAGAATTACCAGCACGTGAGGTTATTGCTATCGTTTCACATCGTTCTCGTAAATGGGAGTTCCTTGAGCCAATTGTTCGTTTAATTCAGCATCGTTACGGGGGAAAGGATAAATCCAATTTTCAAGTACTTAGCTGGAAGTAATTTTGTCGTATATTTTTTGAGATGCTCCCGTGTTTTCTTCAATAAAATTGTTCGCTCTTTTTTGGTAGGAATCAAGATCATTTTCAATTTTAACCAAAGCGTCTTCAATGTCTTTTTGGTTTTCAATGCTGAATCCAAAGTTGTTATCAATAAAAGCTTGTGCTTCTGGAAAGCGATGGTGTTTTGGCCCAAAAATTACGGGTATTCCAAAAACTGCAGGTTCTAGTATGTTGTGAAGTGCCCCGGAAAAACCTCCCCCAACATAGGCTATTTTACCGTATGAATATGCATTCGATAATTGGCCAATAGTGTCTAGGATTAAAACTTGTGCTACGCTATCTTTTGATAGTTGGTATTTCGTGTATTTTACGGCCTTGCAAGTTAGTTTGTTGATTATGTTTTTGATGTGGTTTGAGTCTACGTTATGCGGCGCTATAATTGCTTTAATTGATGTCGCGTTCAAGATGTTTAGTATGTTTTTTTCATCTGCTGGCCATGAGCTCCCAATAATCAATACTTGTTCTCCATTACAGAAATCATCCAATTTTGGATCGCCGGTAACTTTTTTCTTGTTGTCTATTACTCTGTCATACCTGCTGTCTCCGCTTACTGACACACATTCAATATTGATTGATTTAAGAAGGTTTTTTGATTTTTCATTTTGAACGAAAAACCAATCGAATGAATGCAGTGTTTTGCGGAAAAAACCGCCATACCATTTAAAGAATCTATGTTTTTCTCTAAAAATGCCACTTATGTTATAGAGTTTTGAGTGAATGATTTTTGCTTGAAAAATATAATTGGACCAAAATTCATATTTAACAAAATAGCTTTCGCTTGGTTTGAAATGATTGATGAATTTTTTTGCATTCTTAACAGTGTCTAGCGGCAGGTACATGACATGATCTGCTAAGTGATCTCTCTTGTGGTAGTGTTGCATCCCTGATGGGGAAAAGAAAGTAATGAGCAGGAAACAATCTGGATTATTTTTTTTGATTATCTCCATTAAGGGCAGGCCTTGGTCAAATTCGCCTAGTGAGGCACAGTGAAACCAGATAACATTTTTACTTTCGGTTGACGGAAGGTTTTGGAAAATAGACTTTCTGCCATTGACCCAAGATTTTGATTTTTCGGAAAATAATCCAAGGATTCGCATTACAAATCCAAGAGAATGAATTCCTATGTTGTATAATAAGTGCATCAATTAAAATAATACTCTTTTGGCACTCTCTTGTAAATCGGTATTAACCATGCTACCTTGAATCCATATTGAATGTCAATCATGAGATCTTTTGAAACGGGTATATCGGGTTGATCGAAAAATATGTTTCTTCTATTGTAAGTATAACCTTGTTGCGCATAGAATCCAGCGTAAAAGTTTAAAGCTCCTTGATTGGCCATAAATGAATAACCAATGAACTGGTGTGTATTTAATCCTGTAGTAAGTCGGTCATATCCTTTTCTATATTCTAATTCTAAAGAAGGAATAACTTGGTCTTGAGTTTCTACTCTAATTTTATGAGCAAGGAATCCCAATCCTGCGTTTACATATATTCCCGAATTTTTATTTGGACTGAATACTGGGAATATTTTTCCTACCAATGCATTTACGTGGAATCCCCTTGATAATACTTGCACCTTTGCGATATCTCCATTAATGTCAGTTATGTTTCCTTTGGAGTCAACGAGATGGTCGAAAATGCCTTCAACGCGAATGTCATTTCCAAACATAAAATTTCCTTCGAGGCCTACAATCCAGTTTGTTTTCGTTTTGTATCCTGCAAAAGCTCCAATTTGGTTCATTAATCCATGCTTTTTTGCAATGTCTCCACCTGTCCAGTTTAGTCCGTACTCCACACTAATCCATGGAGTTCCAATGATAGAGTCTTTAACGTTTCTTTGACTAAAAGTCTGGAAGGTTAAAGCAAAGGCAATGAGTGTAAAAAGCGACTTCATTGTGTTTTTGTTTAAGCTCAATTTTTGAATTTTATAATTCCAAGGACTAAATTACGCTTTTTAGACAGGAATATTGTGAAAACGCGCTTTACTGAGTTAATTATTGTTTAAAAGAGAGAAAATTAAGGTTTAAGTGTCTGTCTAGATGCCATGAACCAGTTGTTTTGAAGGTTTTCCCGATTGTAAGTCATTGGTCTATTTGTTTTGTAGTCGATTACATTTGAATTTGCGAAAAGACAAATTGCATGGCCAGCGGCTATATCCCACTCCATAGTTGGAATAAATCTAGGGTATATATGAGCTGATCCCTCTGCGATCATGCAAAGCTTTAAGGAGCTACCAACATGCTTTATCTCAATTTTTCCGTATTGTCTTTCCAGGGTTTTTATAAATAGGTCTGTTTCTTTTGATGAGTGTGATCTACTCGAAACGATAGTGAAGTTTTGAGGAGGACTTTGGCAGGGAAGAGAGATCGAATTGTTTATTAGGTTTTCTGCAGATTCGTTTCCTGATATGTTGTTTAGTTTGAATGAGCCAATGTTTTTAGCTGCAAAATAAATGGTATCGATCGCTGGCGCATAAATCACGCCTAAAATTGGGTTTTCATTTTCAACAAGTGCAATGTTTATGGTGAATTCACCATTCCTGTTTATGAATTCTTTGGTGCCGTCGATAGGGTCAATTATCCATAATCTAGACCATTGTTTTCTTTCTGAGAAAGGAGCGTGTTTTCCTTCTTCAGAAAGTATGGGTATGTTCGTTTTTGATAGCGTGTTTGAGATCATTTCGTGAGCAAGAAGATCCGCTTTAGTTAAAGGGGAATTATCTTCTTTATGCGCAATTCCAAAATCATCAGTCATGTAGATGTTCATAATTTCCTGCCCTGCTTCTATTGCGCAATTAATGGCTTTGGATAGTAGTTGGTCTAGATTCATGCCTTTATTTATAGGATATTGAAGTCTTAATTTTTGAAATTATCGCTTTCAGTTTTTCTTCATAATCACTAGATTCAAATGAAATTTCAAAATCGGAATTTGAAGGTGGTTGATAAGGAGCTGAAATGCCTGTGAAATCATCAATGTCACCAAGAATAGCTTTAGCGTAAAGACCTTTGTTATCTCTTTTGATGCAAGAGTCTAATGGCGTGTTAACGTATATTTCGACGAAATTCTCTTCTCCAACAATATCCTTTATTGTCGTTCTGTTTTCGATTAGAGGGGATATAAACGAGGCTATGACAACACTGCCTGAATCCATCAGTAATTTAGCTGTTTCACCTATGCGCCTAATGTTTTCTTCTCGATCAGTAGTTGAGAATCCCAAATCAGAATTAAGTCCTGAGCGAATGTTGTCGCCATCCAGTAACATGGTTTTTATTCCAGCCTTAAATAATTTTGATTCTAATCTGTTAGCAATGGTTGATTTTCCCGCTCCTGAAAGTCCAGTGATCCATATGGTAATGCTTTTGTGTCCATTCAATTTTTCCCTTTCGGAACGGGTAATGTCAAATTCAAAATGAGTAAGATTTTCAGGCATAACAAGTCTGGTTGAGTTTTTTTTACGAAAATAGTTTAACCATATTGGACAAAGATATAAGATTGAGCCGATTTCTCCGTTAGGGATAAGGGGTTTAGTTGAATTGGACCTGTTCTATTTTAAGTAATATTAAGTGCGTTGTTGTGAGGGAATATCATAAGGATTATTTATCTTTATCGCCTTGTAATAACTGAATTTAACATCCTTTGATGAAAAAAATACAAATGGTCGACCTAGTGTCGCAATACCAGGAGATCAAACCTGAAGTAGATAAGGCAATAACTGGCATTTTAGAAACGGCTCAATTTATAAACGGGCCAGTTGTGAAAGAGTTTCAAGCAGACTTAGAGTCATACCTTGGGGTGAAGCATGTGATTCCATGTGCAAATGGTACAGATGCATTGCAAATTGCTTTAATGGCGCTAGGGTTGAAGCCAGGAGATGAGGTTATTACTCCTTCATTTACTTTTATTGCTACAACGGAAGTTGTTGCTTTACTTGGGTTAAAACCAGTGTTTGTAGATGTCGATGAAGAAACATTCTGTATTGATGCAGGTAAAATCGAAAATGCAATTACGCCTAATACAAAAGCAATAGTACCTGTGCATCTTTATGGCCAAGCGGCGAATATGGATGAAATAATGGCTATTGCTAAAAAACATAATGTTGCCGTTATTGAGGATAATGCACAAGCAATTGGAAGTGATTATCATACTGAAAATGGGGATGTGAAAACAGGCTCAATTGGCCATGTTGGATGTACTTCGTTTTTTCCATCCAAGAATTTAGGTTGTTATGGAGATGGGGGAGCAATTTTTACAAATGACGATGAATTGGCGGCTCAAATGAGGAAGATTGTAAATCATGGTCAAAGTAAACGATACTACCACGAGACTGTTGGGTGTAATTCAAGACTTGATAGTATTCAAGCTGCCGTGCTGAAAATTAAGTTGGCAAAACTGGATCAATATATCGATGCGAGAAGAAAAGTGGCAGACTATTATGATAATTTCTTATCTCAGTTTGAAGGCGTAATAGCGCCAGTTAGAGGTGAAAAGTCACGTCACGTTTTTCATCAGTATACGATGAGGTTGATTGGAATTGATAGAAATGCGTTAAATGCATATTTGGCTGATAATGGTGTACCCTCTATGATTTATTACCCAGTTCCGGCACACAAACAAGAAATGTTTGCAGAATTTGGAAGTTACGCTACTGATTTACCTGTAACCGATTTGTTAACAACTCAGGTGCTCTCATTACCTATTCATACAGAGATGGAACAAGAACAATTGGATTTTATCTGCGGGCATATTGCAGATTTTATAAATGCACAAGCATAAGTTATGAAGAAAATTGCTGTTGTTGGAACAGGTTATGTTGGTTTAGTTACTGGAACTTGTTTTGCAGAGACAGGGAACCAAGTTGTCTGTGTTGATATTGATGAAAATAAAGTTAAGAAAATGAGAAACGGTGAGGTACCAATTTATGAACCTCATTTAGATGTTGTTTTTGAAAGGAATATTGCTGCTAAAAGAATTTCATTTACGACGAACTTGAAAGAAGCAATTGATTTTGCTGAGATCGTTTTTCTTGCATTGCCAACTCCTCCGGGAGAAGATGGTTCTGCCGACCTAAGTTATGTCTTGAATGTAGCAAATGAGCTTGGTCAAATTATGACAGAGTATAAAGTTATTGTAGATAAGTCTACGGTACCTGTTGGCACAGCTGAGAAAGTTAAATCCGAAATTAAAAAGCATGCTTCAGTAGAGTTTGCTGTTGTTTCTAATCCTGAGTTTTTAAGAGAAGGGTTTGCAGTAGATGATTTTTTAAATCCTGATCGTGTCGTTATCGGAACTTCTGATGAAAGAGCCGTGAAAATCATGACGGATTTGTATAAACCGTTTATTCGTGATGGACATCCGCTGATTGTAATGGATGAAAAGTCAGCGGAGCTAACAAAATATGCGGCAAATTCATTTTTAGCAACAAAAATTACGTTCATGAATGAGGTAGCTAACTTCTGTGAGAAGGTAGGGGCTGATGTAGATAAAGTTCGTGAAGGGATTGGATCTGACTCCAGAATCGGTCACAAATTCCTTTATCCCGGTATTGGATTCGGAGGGAGTTGTTTTCCAAAGGATGTTAATGCTTTAGTTAAGAGTGGAATTGAAGCCGATTATAATTTTGAAATTATCCAAAGTGTTCTTGATGTCAATGAAAAGCAAAAAGTTGTTTTAGTTGATAAGGTTAAAAGTTACTATGGTGATTTAACTGGAATGAAATTCGCGCTGTGGGGCTTGGCTTTTAAACCCGATACAGATGATATCCGCGAGGCTTCAGCGTTATACATGATTGAAGCATTAAATGAAGCAGGTGCTAGTGTCGTAGCTTTTGATCCAGAGGCGATGCCTAATGTTAAAGAGGTTGTAGGTGATAATGTTGAGTTCGTGACGGATCAATATGATGCTCTTAACGATAGTGATGCTTTGCTGATTGCTACAGAGTGGTCAGCATTTAGAAATCCTGACTTTAATAGGATTAAAGATTCATTGAAGGAGCCTGTCATTTTTGATGGTCGTAATATTTACGATTTGGAGGATATGAAGAATAAAGGTTTTTACT
The DNA here is from genome assembly GCA_022447585.1 of Crocinitomicaceae bacterium. Taxonomy (GTDB): domain Bacteria; phylum Bacteroidota; class Bacteroidia; order Flavobacteriales_D; family Crocinitomicaceae; genus UBA4466. The sequence continues at coordinate 58,399 of JAKVAR010000014.1, forward strand.
ATAATTCAATTGGAAGAAGAACAGTTTCTCCATTTGTAAATAAATAGTTGGATGTCAGAAAGAAAGAAAATTTTAATTACTGGAGCCGCAGGTTTTTTAGGATCGCATTTATGCGACTTCTATGTGGACAAAGGTTTTCATGTAATTGCTATGGATAATCTAATTACGGGTCGCATAGAAAATATAGAACACTTATTTCCGTTAGAGAATTTTGAGTTTTGTAATCATGATGTTACCAAGTTTATTCATGTTCCTGGAGATTTAGATTACATATTACACTTTGCTTCTCCGGCTAGTCCAATTGATTACTTAAAAATTCCTATTCAGACTCTTAAGGTAGGTTCGCTTGGAATTCATAATTGCCTGGGGCTGGCTAAAGCAAAGAATGCGCGTGTATTGATTGCCTCTACATCTGAGGTCTATGGTGACCCAGAAGTGCACCCTCAAACAGAGTCTTATTGGGGACATGTGAATCCAGTTGGACCAAGAGGTGTTTATGATGAAGCCAAGCGTTTTCAAGAAGCTATAACTATGGCTTATCATACTTTTCATGGGGTGGAAACAAGAATTGTCCGTATTTTCAATACATATGGTCCTAGAATGCGGCTGAATGACGGTCGTGTTTTACCTGCTTTTATTGGTCAAGCTTTAAGAGGGGAGGATTTAACCATTTTTGGAGATGGATCTCAAACAAGATCATTTTGTTACGTTGAAGACTTAGTTGAAGGGATTTACAGGTTGCTTTTAAGTGACTGCGCTGACCCGGTAAATATTGGGAATCCTTCTGAGATTTCTATTGGAGACTTTGCGGAAGAAATTATTAAACTGACTGGAACAAACCAAAAAGTAATTTACAAAGACTTACCAATCGATGACCCTAAGCAGAGAAGGCCCGATATAACTAAGGCTAAAAGTATACTGAATTGGGAGCCAAAGGTAGATAGAGAAGAAGGACTCAAAAGAACTTATGCATATTTTAAAAGTTTACCTGAAGAGGAGCTAACAACAACTGCTCATTATAACTTTGATAAGTACATTATAAGATGATCGGATTTTTTGCACATGAATCAGCAGTAATAGATGAAGGGTGTCAAATCGGTGATGGAACCAAAATTTGGCACTTTTCTCATATAATGCCTAAATGCATAATAGGTGAGAACTGTAATATCGGCCAAAATGTCGTTGTTTCGCCCGAAGTCGTGCTAGGATGTAACGTAAAGGTTCAGAATAACGTTTCTTTATATACCGGTGTTGAATGTGAAGACGATGTTTTCTTAGGTCCATCAATGGTGTTTACAAATGTGATTAATCCGAGAAGTGCAGTTAATAGAAAGGCTGAATACGCAAAAACTATTGTACGTAAAGGTGCTAGCATAGGCGCGAATGCAACAATTGTTTGTGGATATGATATTGGACAGTTTGCTTTTATAGGTGCCGGGGCAGTTGTAACGAAAACTGTTCCAGCTTATGCACTTGTTGTTGGTAATCCGGCCAGGCAAATAGGCTGGATGAGTGAGTTTGGACATCGATTAGAGTTCGACTCAAAAGGAATCGCAATTTGCAAAGAAAGTAAAGAGATTTACAAGTTAGAGAATAAAATAGTTTCTAAAATAGAAGAGTAAGATGCAAGAGAATCAAAGAATAAAATTTGCAGTTGTAGGAGCTGGACATATTGGTAAACGTCACGCTGAAATGATCTCCAGAGAGGATGAGGCTGAATTAGTTGCTATGGTTGATATTCGTTCTCAGGAAGAATGTGACGCTCAAAGGTTTGATGTGCCTTTTTTCAAGTCCTTAGAAGAGTTGGTAAATTCAGGTGTTGAATTTGATGTTGCAAATATTTGTACGCCTAATGGGCTTCATTCATCTCAAAGCATTGTCGCCTTGCAGGATAAGAAACATGTGGTTTGTGAAAAACCTATGGGGCTTTCAAAAGATAACTGTGAAAAGGTAATTTTTAAGTCGCTCCAAATGTCAAAGAACGTATTTTGTGTAATGCAAAATAGATATTCCCCACCTTCAGAGTGGATTAAATCAGTGATTGAAAATAAGGTGTTAGGGGAAACTTTTATGGTTCAATTGAACTGCTATTGGAATAGAGATTCTAGGTACTATAAAAAAGGTGGATGGAAAGGAACATCTGATTTAGATGGTGGAACCTTGTTTACTCAATTTTCTCACTTTATAGATATCATGTATTGGCTATTTGGAGATATTGAGAATATTCAGGGGAAATTTGCAGATTTTACACATCAAAATTCAACAGATTTTGAAGATTCGGGTTTTGTTAGTTTTGATTTTATTAACGGTGGAATGGGAAGTTTAAACTATTCGACTGCTGTGGCTAATCAAAATTTAGAAAGTTCAATGACTATCATTGGGAGTAAAGGAAGTGTTAAAATTGGAGGTCAATATATGAACGAAGTTGAGGTTTGTAATGTTGATGGATATGAAATGCCAACTTTAAGGGAGTCAAACCCTGCAAATGATTACGGGCCTTATAAAGGTTCTGCTGCAAATCATAATTATGTAATTAAAAATGTGATTGATACACTAAAAGGGCGAACAACTGCTACTACAAATGCGCTTGAAGGACTTAAAGTGGTTGAGATAATTGAAAGAATTTATAAAGTAAGAAATGAACAACTCGGTATATAATAAATTAATCAATAGGGAAGCTAAGTTAGCTGTTATTGGTTTAGGGTACGTTGGATTGCCAATCGCATTAGAATTTGCTAAAAAGATTCAAGTTATAGGGTTTGATATTAATGAAGAGCGTGTAGAAATGATGCGTAATCATGTTGATCCAAGTAACGAATTAGATGCTTCTGAGTTTGATGGATGTGATATTGAATTTACGACTAAAATAGAGGACTTAGCAGATGTTCAGTTTTTCGTTGTTGCAGTGCCAACGCCAATTGATGATGCAAACCTTCCGAACTTAACACCTTTAATTGGCGCAAGTAAAACGGTTGGACAGGTTTTGAAGAAGGGTGATTATGTTGTGTTTGAATCCACTGTTTATCCTGGTTGTACGGAAGAAGATTGTATTCCGGTTTTAGAAGAAGTTTCTGGATTGAAATTCATGAAGGATTTTATGGTGGGGTATTCTCCTGAGCGTATTAATCCTGGGGATAAAGAACATACCTTGCAGAACGTGATTAAAGTTGTTTCTGGATGTTGTCATGAATCTTTAGATAATATTGCTAAAACATACGAATTAGTAGTTGGAGCAGGTGTGCATAGGGCTTCTTCGATTAAGGTTGCAGAGGCAGCAAAGATTATTGAAAATACACAGCGAGATGTTAATATCGCCTTGATTAATGAGTTATCAATTATCTTTAATAAGCTAGATATTAATACCTTTGATGTGCTTGAAGCTGCTGGTACAAAGTGGAACTTTTTAAAATTCTCTCCAGGTCTGGTTGGCGGACACTGTATTGGTGTTGATCCGTATTATTTAACTCATAAGGCTCAGCAATCAGGATACCATTCAAAAGTAATTACTAGCGGACGTTATGTTAATGATTCAATGGGATTCTACATTGGTAAACAAACGGTAAAGAAAATTCTTGCAAAAGGTAAGCACATTCAAGATGCTAAAATCTTGGTTATGGGAGCAACTTTTAAAGAAGATGTTAGCGATATTAGAAATTCCAAAGTTATCGATATCATTAATGAATTGAAGTCTTTTCAAGTTAAAGTTGATTTAGTAGATCCTCATGCTTCCTCTGATGAAATGGAACAGGAATATGGCGTTGCACTTACTGTTAATCCTTCGAATGATTATGATGCGGTTATTGTAGCGGTTAATCATAAAGAATACAAGGTGATGGAAGAAAGTGATTTTAGAGTTTTCATGAAAGATGATTTAGGAATTTTTGTAGATGTTAAAGGAATCTTCAAAGGCCAAATTGAGAATATGGAATATTGGAGCTTATAATATGAGTTATACGAGAAATATATTGATAACGGGTGGTGCTGGATTTATTGGTTCACACCTGGTTCGTTTAATGGTAAATAAATATCCTCACTATCGCATTGTAAATCTGGATAAGTTAACCTATGCGGGAAACTTAAAGAATTTGTCTGATGTTGAGGAGAAGACGAATTATACTTTTGTTAAAGCGGATATTTGCGACCAAAAAGCAATAATTGATGTATTCTCAAATTATCAAATTACTGATGTTATTCATTTAGCTGCGGAGTCACATGTGGATCGCTCAATTGAAGGTCCAATGGAATTTGTTATGACAAACGTTGTAGGAACTGTGAATCTCTTACAGTGTGCTAAGGATGCATGGAAAGATACAGAAGGAAATATTTTTCACCATGTTTCAACAGATGAAGTGTATGGTTCATTGGGTGCTGAGGGACTTTTTAAAGAGACGACTTCATATGATCCAAGATCGCCTTATTCATCTTCTAAAGCGTCTTCTGACCATTTTGTAAGAGCATTTCATCACACATATGGAATGAATATCAAATTATCTAATTGCTCAAACAATTACGGAAGTCATCAGTTTCCAGAGAAATTAATACCGCTAATGATCAATAATATTGTCAATAAAAAACCACTTCCGGTTTATGGAAAAGGTGATAATATAAGGGATTGGCTTTGGGTCAATGATCATGCAAGTGCCATAGATCGAATTTTTCACGACGGGCGCATTGGTGAAGCGTACAATGTTGGTGGCCTTAATGAATGGACTAATATTGATTTAGTTAAATACCTGTGTGGCTTACTTGATGAGAAGTTAGGTAGGGCAAGTGGTGAGAATGAATCGTTAATTACTTATGTTGCTGATAGAGCAGGACATGATATGCGTTATGCAATCGATGCTACTAAATTGGAAAATGAGCTAAATTGGAGGCCTTCTTTAGAGTTTGAAGAAGGGTTGTCTATTACTGTTGATTGGTACCTCGAGAATAGTGAATGGATTGAAGATATCACTTCAGGTTCTTATATGGATTACTATAACGATATGTATAAAAATCGCTAAATGAGCTTTTGGAATAGAATTTTTTCGAAAAATGAAGAATCATTTCCAAACGTAGATTTGTCAATATTTCAAGTTGATATGCATAGCCATTTGATTCCTGGGATAGATGATGGATCGAAAACGATGGACCATACGATTGCAATGTTAGCCAAGTTTCAAAGTTTGGGTTATCATAAAGTTATTACTACTCCTCATATAATGAGTGATTACTATCGCAATACACCTGATATTATTTTGGGGGGATTAGAGAATGTTAGAGCTGAACTCAAAAAGCTCAATTTAAAAATAGAAATTGAAGCTGCAGCGGAGTATTATTTTGACGATGCTCTTATGAAAAAATTAATCAACAAGGAGCCCTTGTTGACTTTTTCAGGTAAACATGTGTTATTCGAGTTTTCGTTTCATTCACAACCAGAGCAAATTGATAAGTTAATATTTGAATTGGTTACTCAGGGTTATATACCGGTGCTAGCACATTTTGAGCGTTACGTTTATTTTCATGGTTCAGTAGATAAGGCTATTGAGTATAGAAAGTCTGGAGTTTTAATTCAATTGAATTTCAATTCTATTTTTGGACATTATGGTCCTGATGTAAAAAAACAAGCTGAACTACTCATTGATTCAGGTGAAATTGATTTTGTAGCTACTGATTGTCATCGAATTGAGCATTTGCTAATTCTTGAAAATAATTTGAATAAACCGTACTTGCATAAGTTATCAGCATTGAAGCTGAAAAATAATAGTTTGTAATATTCACAAAAGTAAATTTTAACATTTAAAATAATTACCACGGTATTTATTTGTTTATTTTTGTTTAAAAATAGAACTATGAATGCAATTGTTTTAATTTCGATGATTACGCTCTCCGGAGTAGGTTTGTTTCTGGAGTTTAAGAGAAATACAAAACTTGAAGATGCGTTTTATTTATTACTTTTTGTAGTAATATCACTTTGGGCGTCAGCTTTTTTTTCAGACTTATCAGTAAGTCCTATTTATGGTTTAATTGCTATGGTTGCATTGAATTACGTTTTTTCGAAAGCAGATTTTCTGGTAAAACCATATGTGAGAGTGATCGTTCCAACGATAATGGCAGTTGGATATCTGTTGATATTCAATGAGCATGTAATTGAGGTTATAGATAATTCATATGTGTTTGTAAATAAGTTTCTTGTTCTGGCCGTTTTTATTGCTCTTTTTGGATATGAAATAGCTTTAATTAAAGCGAAATTTTTAGGTAAGTTGTTCGGAGATATGTCTGAACAAGAGATGGTGAAGGGCTTACATTTATTCTTTATTGGAGTTACTGTATTCCTTGGATATTTTGCTGCATCTTCTTTCGGTGCACTAGCTGTATCGGCTGTTTTGTTATCTGCTGGGTTTTATAGAGTAGAGAAGAGTTTGAATGTCGCAGGTGCTTTGCTAGGGTTGGCCGTATTGCCATTGATGGCATTCAATGCTGGTTTGACCGATGTGAATTTGGTGGCTGGGGATGTTTTGGAAGGTGTCTTTATAGGTGCTTTTGGTGCATATTTTATTTCTAAAACTGCGGCTTCTCCAAAGGTTAAACCTTTAGGAATCATATTGGCTCATATCATTGCGGTTGGTTTGATTATAGGAGTTCTTTTTCTCGAATTAATGTATTCAAGGATGGGAGGAGTAGACGCTTTTATTGGTGCTTTAGTTGGTCTTTCTGTCGTAAATGCATTAATTGGAAAAGGGTATAGTCTAGGTGTATTAGTAATTAATTTAGTCATTTTAGGATCAATAATTCCGCCTTACTTGGTAAATGACGAGTTAGAAGCGTTTAAGGGAGCAAATATGGAGCAGGTTGATGCTGGAAATGGGGAACAAATACGTATTTCGTATTTGCCGTTTGAAGGTCTTTCTGGTAGATATGATATGGTTAAAGATTCCTCAAATGTATCGTTTATACTTGGCGCGAAAGGGGAGACAAAAGGTGCCTTTAAGAAGTTAGAAGGAAGCTTCATGTTTGATAATGATCATTCTAAATCGAATTTGAATGTTGTTTTGGATTTAAATGATTTCACTACCTTTAATAGTTACAGAGATGGTTCATTAATGGAAGAGTCTTATTTTCATAAAGAGAAGTATCCGACACTTGAATTCAATGCGAATAATTTTATTCTAGCTGATAAAGAAACGTTAAAGGTAAAGGGTGAATTTACTATGCTAGGTGTTTCAAAAACGATTGAGGTAACATTGAAGCGCTTAAAAGTTGATGGACAAGAAGTTCTAGTAGGTGAAGGAGAATTGGATAGAACAGAGTTTGGAATGTCACCGAGCGCCACTGAAGGAAATGTTGTCTCGTTTGAGTATCGAGTGCTATTGAAGCAGCAATAGTTTAAGATAATTATTCAAGTGAATTTGACTTTTATAATTTTCTAATCTGTTAATCTATAAGTTCACAATTACGTAATTTTTATATTCGTTTCTTTGTGAATTAAAAATAAAGAAGATTCCCAGTTAATTTTCCGTCTCGGAGAATAAGAGATGGGAATGGTAATTTCAAGTAATTGAATTGTTTGAGTAGTGTTTTTAACCAAGGCTTTTTTGCAGGCAGTCGGCTAAAGTCTATGTCAAACGACAGTAAATATTCTCTTTGCTCAATGTATGTCTTTCCAGAATTTAAGTCGGTATAACTAGATGCGGAGCCAACTAATTTCTGATTTACACTATATCCAAAAGAAATACATGCCCATTTGGGTATTTTGGAGCGCTTCAAAAATGTACCAGGACTAAAACTTAGCCAATACGTTTGACCGTTGTAATCTTTAAGAAGTGATTCTGCAAATGTACTTCCCAACACGGTAGGTCGAATTTCAGCAAATTTAGTGGGATGATATGAGAATTTCGGTATGATACGTTCTTCCTCCCAGATTAATTGTTGCGACATATATGATACAGCCCCCAAGGCATTCGCAGCCATATCGCTCCATGAAAATCCCCATTCTAAACTGTAAGCATCAAACATTTCTAATGTCGTTTGATATCCTAAACTAATACCTGTTCCTATTAAAACTGATTTTTTTCGCTCTAATCCAGACCAAATGTATAAGTCTGATGTCAATTGATTGATTTTATGAGCGGTGTAGAAATGACCAACTTTATCCATTTGGAGCCAGTTTCTCGAGTCGTCAAACGTATGCCATTTAGTTTTCTCAACGTCCTCGTACCAAACCTGAGATAATCCAAGAATACTTCCTCCCCAAGCGGCAGACACTCCTGTAGTAACTCCAATTAGTCTTCCTTTGTTCACACTGTCCGGTTTTGCAAAGAAGGAAGGTTGAGCTCCAATGCTAAAATGGAAAGACAAAATTATCATGAGAAATAGCAAACGATACATTGGTACCAAATTAATGTAATCGAGCGGATTATTCAATTTATGTTAAAAATTCACTACTCTTTTTGTAAATCTAAACTAACCGAATATTTTTATAAGTGATTACTCACTATAATGACAGATAAACAAGTTAAAATATTGAAATCGGCCTTGAAGCTTTTTGCTCAACAAGGGTTTGATTCTACATCAACTAGCAGGCTGGCTTTAGAAGCAGGGGTCTCGGAAGGATTGATTTTTAGACATTATAAAAATAAACAGGGGTTGTTAGAAGCTATTATTGCTGAGGGAATGAATGCTGCAACAAAACTTATTGATGGAGTGCTGGCGGTTGACGATCCTAAAGAGTTTATCAAAACTGCAATTTCACTTCCGTTCCATATAGATGAATCTGAACATGACTTTTGGAGGTTAATGTATACACTAAAATGGCAGCAAGGTATCTATCAAAATGATGCTTTTGAAAAATTAAAAGAGAGGTTGGTAAAAGCATTTAAGGACCTCGGATACGATAATCCACAGGAAGAAGCAGATTTAATTGAAGTGCTTACAGATGGAGTAGCAACAGGAATTTTACTGAAGGATGGAGATTTTTCATCTATGTTAACAGTGATTTTAAAGAAATACAACATTTAATACCTAGAAATGAAAACAATTGACAAAACAAAACCAGTTATGGTTACAGGAGCTACGGGTTATGTAGCAGGTAGATTAGTAGAAAAATTATTGTCTGAAGGCTTAACAGTTCATGCTGCGATTAGAAATCCCAATGATAAAAAGAAGACGAAATACCTCGACGAATTAGCAAGTAAATTAAGCGGTTCGATTAAGTATTTCAAGGCTGATTTACTTAACGATGGTGCTTATGATGAGGCAATGAAAGAGTGCGAATTAGTATTTCATACCGCTTCTCCATTTATTCGTTCTGTAAATAATGCGCAAGAAGATTTGGTTGATCCAGCAAAGAAAGGAACTAGAAATGTCTTGGAGTCCGCAAATAGGACACAATCTGTAAAGAGAGTTGTTGTCACAAGTAGTTGCGCTGCCATCTATGGAGATGCAATTGATACCTTAGCTATGCCCAATCAAGAGTTAACTGAAGATATTTGGAATACTTCGTCTTCATTAAAGCACCAACCGTATTCGTTTTCAAAGACTGAAGCCGAAAAAGAAGCTTGGTCGGTATGTGAAAAACAAGATAGTTGGGATTTAGTTACCATAAACCCTTCTTTCGTTTTAGGCCCAGGAATCAATCCTTATGGTACGTCAGAATCATTTACTATTATAAAACAAATTGGAAATGGTGATTTCAAAATGGGTGCCCCTGAATTCAATATTGGATGCGTAGATGTTAGAGATTTAGCTGTTGGCCATTATCAAGCTGGTTTCACACCTGAAGCTAAAGGCCGTTATATTATTTCTGGTGAAAACACTGGGTTTGGTGAATTAGCACGCTATATTAAAGAAGAAAATCCTGCATATCCTATCGGTTTAAGAAAATTACCTAAGTGGTTAATTTGGCTATTGGCTCCTACAGTTGGAATGACAAGACAAGAGGTTTCGAAAAATGTAGGATACCCTTGGAAGGCGAATAACTCGAAAAGCATTAGAGAGCTGGGCATGAATTATCGTCCGTTGAAAACAACAATTAATGAGTTTTTTGCTCAACTTGTTGAAGCCGGGGAAATCAAGAAAAAATAATCGTTTAATTCTAAATGGGGAGGCTGCATCTTTGATGCGGCTTTTTTTAGGGTATAATTTTCGAACGTTTTAGACGTTATAGGGTATAATGTGCTAAATTTAGCCTCAGTTTTCTATAAATCGATAGCTACTATATTCGGAGTGTTCTCCAAAATTAATGCAGAAAAATATGAATAAGGTTATAAAGGATTGGAATGATATAAAAATTAATGACAGTTGGGCAATTTTTAAAATTATTGCTGAATTTGTTGAAGGGTACGAAAGAATGGCTAGAATAGGTCCTTGTATTTCTGTATTCGGTTCAGCTAGAACGAAGCCAGACAACAAATACTATAAGCTCGGGGTTGAGGTGTCTAAATTGCTCGCTGAAGGTGGTTATGGTGTAATTACTGGAGGTGGACCTGGAATTATGGAGGCGGGAAATAAAGGTGCGCAAGATGGTGGTGGTAAATCAGTTGGGCTAAACATTGATCTTCCTTTTGAGCAAAATCACAATCCATATATAGATCCTGAACACAATTTAGAGTTTGACTACTTTTTTGTTCGTAAAGTAATGTTCGTGAAGTATGCTCAAGGTTTTGTTGTTCTTCCTGGTGGTTTCGGTACTCTTGATGAATTATTTGAAGCATTGACTCTAATTCAGACAAAGAAAATCAATAAACGTCCAGTAGTTTTAATTGGTGTAGATTATTGGACAGGATTAATGTCTTGGATTAAGACGGCTATGCTTGAAATGGAAAGTAATATTTCAGAGTTAGATTTGGACCTGATTAAAATTGTTGATACTGCTCAAGAGGCCTATGATGCGGTCGATGAATTCTATAAGTCTCACGACCTTTCTCCAAACTTCTAAAAACGTATATTTGCGTTAGTAAATAGCATTATGGGATTACTTCAGAAAATTGGAAATTTTATCTCGAGTCGAAAGTTCTTGATAAACGTAATATTGATTGGGATAGTTTATGTCGCAGGTTACTTTTTGTTAAGCATGTACTTGACACAGTCTACAAATCACGGTCAACAAGTTGAGGTTCCAAATTTAATTGGTGAAAATCAAAACAACCTTGAAAACTTAATGGCGCTTTCTGGATTGTCTTATCAAGTTTTGGATTCTATTTACGAACCTTCAAAAGTAGAAGGAACTATATTAGAACAAGATCCAGCTCCAAGTAAGCTTTCGGGTGTTTATGTAAAGGATGGGAGAACAGTTAAGGTTCGAGTGTCCAAACGTACTCAATTGGTAGAAGTACCAAATTTAGTTGATAAGTCTCAACGTTTTGCTGAAGGTATTTTGAATAACCGAGAGTTCAGGTATAAATTGGAGTACAAACCTTCGAAAGAAGCACATGGTGCAGTAATTGAACAGCTGTATAAAGGAAGATCAATTCACGAAGGAGCTAAACTTCCTATTGGATCGAAAATCACATTGATTGTGGGACGCGATGAAGCTGGAGAGGCAGTTCAAATTCCTAATCTTTTTGGTTTGACAATCCTTGAGGCTCAAGAAAGAGTGCGTGGAATTGGGGCTGTAGAGTTTTTTACAGTTTGTCCAACATGCTTAACATCAGCAGATTCTTTAAACGCGAGAATTGAATCTCAATCTCCAGAGTTTTCTGAAGGGGCAATGGTGGCAGCAGGTACAACTATTTCAGTTTTTGCTACAACAGAATTTAACGAGCAATAGCTCAAATAATAAGTTTGAATGAAGAATATTGGATTGTTATTATTTGTCATGTTTGTGACATTTATTTCGTTTTCGCAGGGTGAAGGGGTGTCAGCGATGGCCGGTAACCCTCAGTTACAAAAGAATATTGAGAGCATTATAACTCGGGCTAATGCAGGTACTTTTGATAGTACGTTTATTTATACAATTGATACGATAGACTTACCATTCTTCGATGAGTTTACAACGAATAAATTTCAACAGTACAATTCAGATTTTGCGGATCCAGGTGTAACTTCTGTTCTGGTGTATCGATTACATGATTCGCTTGATGTGCCTTTGTTTGGTGGAGAAACATTCTCTTTACAGCCAACGTTTAAAAGGACTGTAGATATAGGTAATTCTTCTGTGGTAGATGAGTTCTTTGATCCAGTTCCTGTTATGCTGGGCGATTTGTCGTCTTACCCAGTTACACATGTTACAACAATGGTTTATCCTCCATTTCACATTTATGATACTGTGGATTTTGTCAATGATATTGATACTGTTTGGATGAGTGATCCAGAAGTTTATCAAGATTCTGCTCGACAGTTTTTTGCTGATGTCAATGATCCAACTAAGCTTTGGATGGACAGCGAAGCTTATCACAATTATTCAATGGCAGTAAGTCCATGGTCTCTGGGTGTTGCTACTTTCGATGGTCTAGATGAATTTGGGTTCCCATACGCGATCAATACGACAACTTCAAATTACGCAGACCACTTAACGTCAAAACCAATTGATATGAGTGGAGTTACAGCAGGAGATTCTTTGTATTTCAGTTTTTTATATCAACCAAAGGGATTTTGTGATGAACCTGAAGAGCAAGATTCTTTAATTCTGGAGTTTTACGCAAAAGACCTAGATCAATGGAATCGGGTGTGGAGTACTTCAGGTGAGGGGTTAACCGGGTTTAAACATCAACACCTTTTGATTGATAACGCTGATTATTACAAAAAAGGATTTCAGTTTAGATTTAAGAATTATGGTGGTTTGTCTGGAAGTTTAGATCATTTTCATGTTGATTATGTGAATTTAAGAGCGCTTTCAGGTTATCAAGATACGGTAATCCGCGATTTTGCTTTTGTTTATCCAATTTACACTTTATTGGAAACGTTTACTTCTGTTCCTTGGGATCATTATAAAAATAATTCAGCAGGCAAGATGTCTTCTGAGGTTAAAGTCGTAGTTAGAAACAGTGATAATGTTCCTGAGAATGAGCAAGATGGAGCTACTACAATTGAATACATGGGTACAACAGAAGGTAGTTTTGTTCTTTTAGAAAGCCTATTGAATAACGGAGATTTGAATTATTTACCTTGGACGGAATATACATCTTTCCATGACTTTTCTGGAGGCGATCAGTTTGCCGACGATAAAACGGGCCTCACAGAAGAGTTTGATGTCATTTCCACAGCTACACATCAAAATTCTAATTTCACATTAAATGATTCTACAACTTCAAAACAGTATTTCCAAAACTATTATAGTTATGATGATGGGACAGCTGAACAAGCTTATGGTCCGACAGGAGCTCAATCAAGACTGGCAATCAAATATACAGCTTATGAAGCTGATTCTTTAATCGGTGTAATGATGCACTTTGTGCCTACGGTGGAAGATGTTTCGGATAAGCTATTTTTATTAACGGTTTGGGATGATAATGGCGGCGAGCCTGGAGATACTTTATATCAAGATGCGTTGTTCTTTCCTCGTCAGCCTGATTACACATACGATCGAAATATTTTTAAGACTTATTATTTAAGAGATACCATGAAACTCCCTATAAATGGAACATTCTATGTTGGTTGGCAACAATTTGATCCTGAAAGATTAGGTGTCGGTTTGGATAAGAACATTGTAAATAATGAGTATACTTATTATAGTGTTGATGGTGTTTCTTGGAATCAATCCAATATTGAAGGGTCGGTCATGATTAGACCGGTATTCTCAACGAGTTATAATGTGGTGTTAGGAGTCCCTGAAACTAAACGTGAAGAGTTTGATGTTACGATTTACCCTAATCCTACAAATGGAGAGGTTAAAGTGAAAATGAATTCGGGGCAATACGAAGGAATACATATTTATAATATTCAAGGACAATTGATTCATTCTACGAATGAGTTGAATACAAATATAAATGACGCTCCTGCAGGAGTATATTTTGTGAGACCTATCGGTTCTGCGAAAACATACAAAATCATTAAGCAATAATGAGTGATGAAACTCTAGATACTGAAGATCAGTCCGGTTCAGAAGAAATGTTTGAACATTATCGATTTGAAGCTGATCCTGGTCAGGAAGTCGTACGTATAGATAAATTCTTAATGGATCGTATTCCAAATACTTCTAGGAATAAAATTCAGGTTGCAGCTAAGAATGGGAATATTCTAGTTGGTAATGTAAAGGTCAAACAAAACTATAAAATTAAGCCTTTAGATAAAATTTCTATTGTTTTACCTTATCCCGTTCGTGAGTTAGAATTGATTCCTGAAGACATTCCTTTGGAAATTGCATATGAAGATGATGATTTAATAGTTGTGAATAAACAAGCAGACATGGTTGTGCATCCCGGGTATGGCAACTATACTGGAACACTTGTTAATGGCCTGGTTTATCATATTGAAAACCTTCCAAGTAAAAAGCAGGATTATTTCGGAAGACCTGGGTTAGTTCATCGCTTGGATAAACATACTACTGGGTTATTAGTGATTGCCAAAACAGAGTATGCATTAACGCACCTGGCAAAGCAATTTTCGGACCGAACTACGGAAAGGAGATATCATGCGCTTGTTTGGGGAGATGTTAGGGAGGATGGAACCATCACAGGGCATGTTGGCCGTTCTTTAAAGAATAGAAAGGTAATGTCAGTTTTTCCGGATGGTGATCATGGAAAACATGCTGTAACACATTATAAAGTACTGAAAAATTTTGGATATGTGACTTTGATTGAGTGTAAGTTAGAAACTGGAAGAACACACCAGATTAGAGCTCATATGAAGTATATAGGACATCCTTTGTTCTATGATTTGGAGTATGGAGGCGATACTATACTGAAGGGGACCTCGAATTCGAAATACAAGAAGTTTATTGAGAATTGTTTCAGCTTGTTATCTGGACAGGCGCTGCATGCGAAGACACTTGGGTTCCAACATCCTACTAAAGACGAATATATTAGGCTGAATTCTGACTTACCTCCTGGATTTCAACAGGTGTTGGATAAATGGGAGAAGTACACAATTGTTTAATCGTTTAATAATGTTGAATTTCAACGTAAAATCGATTAATGTTTAACAGAAGTGATTGCTATCGCTTTTTTTTCTATTTTTACGTTCGTGAAAAACTATTCCTGACTAGGTTAGGTGAGTAATCAACAATTTGAAAAAGATATTTTATGAAATTTAAAATCGCTTTAACGTTTTTGCTATTAACTGCTTCTACCGCAGTAACAGCACAGAACAAAGTAATTGCAAAGGCAGAGTTGGCTTTCGCGAGTGAGAACTATAGTGATGCTGCAGATAAATGTGAAGCTGCCTATAAAAAACTCGGGCATAAAGGTGGAAACAAAAAGAAAGTGAAAAAGGCTGATATGGCTTTTAAAACTGGAGAATGTTACCGTTTAACTGAGCGTTATAGAGATGCAAATGAATGGTATGATCGTGCTATTCTGCTGGAACAGTATAACGCAACTCCTGAGATTTATTTATATAATGGAGATATGTTGCAGATGATGCAAGATTACGATAAAGCGATTGAGAGTTATGAGGAGTATCTTAAGTTAGTTCCTGCTGATGAAAGAGCTTTAGTAGGGATTCAGTCGTGTAAAATGCACAAAGAATTTGTTGCAGAGAAAACACGTCATGTAATTGAGAATCAAACTGCAATCAATAAGAAAGAATTTGATATGGCTCCTATGTTTGGTGATCGTAAGATGACTAAAATGTATTTTGGTTCTGGTAGAGATGAATCTACTGGAAAGGATAAGGATCCAAGAACGGGAGAAGGTTACATGGATTTGTGGGTTTCTGAACTTGATAAGAAAGGAAACTGGACGGAACCGTACTTAGTAAAAGGAGAGGGCATCAATACCGTGGATAATGAAGGAACTGTTTGCTTCGACTCTAGATTTAAAAAAATGTTCTTTACGAGATGTCCTAACCTGAAGAAAACAAACTTGGGCTGTGATATTTGGGTTGCAGATGCTAAGGGTAAGACTGAATGGAAAGAGCCTGTAAAACTGGAATTAAAGGCACATGACTCTGTATCTGTTGGTCACCCTGCAACAATGGATGGTAAATACTTAATTTTTGCCTCTGATATGGCAGGTGGTTATGGTGGACGTGATTTATGGTATACTACCTACGATAAAAAAGCTGATACGTGGGCTGCACCAAAAAATATGGGACCAGAAATCAATACTAAAGGAAATGAATTGTTTCCAACCTTTGCTATGAACGGAGATTTGATCTTCGCTACTGATGGTTTAAAAGGTATGGGAGGTCTGGATATTTTTAGAGCGGCTCGTGTTGGTGAAGAGAATAAATGGGAGAACCCAACTAATATGGGAGCACCTATTAATAGTACTAGTAATGATTATGCTTTAGTTGAGTATGATAAGAGAAAGGGTTACTTTACTTCTGAAAGAAAAACAAGTGGCGGCGAGTATGTTCCTGACATTTATTCATATGTATTGCCTCCAAACATTTACGACTTAAAAGTTATCGTGTCTGAATTGGGAAATACTGCAGAGAAAATTGAAGATTGTAAAGTTGTTGTAACTGCCAGTGATGGTGCGACATGGGAAGGTTATACTGACGAAAACGGAGGTGTATTCTGGGATAAGAAACCGGCAGGAGAACGTTATATTAACGAAGAGTCAAGCTACAGAATTAACATTTCTAAAGAGGGGTACCATGAGGATAAAAATGGAGCTTCAATTTCTACGGAAGGTTTAGATTATGGTCAAAACTTTATCATTGATATGGCATTGTTGCCTAAAAAACCTATTCGTCTTCCTGAGGTGAGATATCCACTTAATAAATGGGACTTGTTAGTAGATTCTACAATTAACTCAACGGATTCATTATTGTTCGTATTTGATTTATTAGAAGAGTATCCGGGAATGGTGCTAGAGTTGAGTTCTCACTCAGATGCTAGAGGTAAAGCTACCCCAAATCAGAAGTTGTCTGAGAATAGAGCTAAAGCTTGTTACAAATATTTAGTTGAAGTCAAAGGTGTTGATCCAAGAAGGATTATTCCGGTTGGTAAGGGAGAAGCTGAACCAAGAACGGTTTGGAAAAAAGGTGATACGTACTATGCGGTTCGCCCGCAGGATGGAGATGTTGAGGAAATTCTTTTAACAGAGTCTTATATTAATAAGTTTAGAAGAAGTGATAAAGTGACTTTTAAGTTACTTCATCAATTCAATAGACGTACTGAGGGGAAAGTGGTAACTATGGATTTTGATCCTGAAACGGCACCACCTGCTGATCCAAAACACTTAAAGTTTGTCAAATATCCGTAATCAAGGGGTGTAAAAATTAAACTTAAAAAGGTGCTTATTATTAAGCGCCTTTTTTTGTATCTTATTGTAAACCTAACATGATGACCGAAAAATATCTACACTATTTGTGGGGCAGTAAACAATTTCCTGCTGTTGATACTGTTTTAACAAATGGAGAGTCAGTTCTTGTTAAAAGTATTGGAGAATACAATGAAAATCTAAAAGGTCCTGATTTTAAGTTTGGTGCAGTTAAATTTGGCGATGTGGTCGAATATGGTTCTATAGAAATACATTTGAAAGGCTCTGATTGGTATACACATAATCATCATTTAGATAAGAATTATGATAATGTGATTCTGCATGTTGTATATGAAAATGACAAACCTGTGTTCCAAAATGGCCGGCAGATTCCAACATTGGAGTTAAAAGGTTTTATAGATAGTCGCAATATAGAAAAGGAAAAGGTAAATCGATTTTTTAATTATAGTTTTCCATGCGCTAATGGTCTGAATCAGATTGCGCCTTTCTATCTTAAAAGAATGATTGATCTTGCAATGGTGAAAAAGTTGAATACTAAGCAGAATCAATTGAGAGAATTTGTGAATGGGTCTAATTCGGAAATATTTTATACCCTTCTTGTAGTGGCTTTTGGGATGAAGGTGAATCAAAACTTGTTCTTAGAGTTGTTGGAAGAGCTCCCATATGATCTAATGTTAAGTCTTAAGAAAACCGGTAGGTTATGTCAATTTACGAATGCGCTGACTGAAAAGTTAGAACACAGTGCGAGTTGGAATACGAAAGGTATGAGACCTAATGGTTTTCCTAAAGTTCGGATAAATCAATTGCTTCGAATTCTTGAATTTCACGATTTAGAAAACTTAACGGATGTTCTTTTGAAGGGGTCCGCAAACGAGGTGTTAATATACTTTTATTCTGCTTGTAAGAGCGCGGGTTTGACTCGAGATTTTGCCAAGCATCTGTCCGTGAACGTTCTTGCTCCATTCTTTTGGTGGGTGGGCGATGTGTCTCAAGTGGATTCGTTTCAAGACAAATCAATTAAACTACTATTGCTAATTTCACCAGAGAAAAACAATGAATTAAATAAGATACAAGAGGTCTTTGGGAATGCAAATAATGCCTATGAATCTCAAGCTTTAATTGCACTCAATCGTTTCTATTGCTCTGGTAAAAAATGCTTATCTTGCGATATAGGAAATAAGGTGTTAAATAGGCTTTAATGATACAAAAAATTATATTTTTTTTTGAAATGCGTTCCTTCGGTGTTTGCGCTTGGTGGGCAAGAAAATTGGGAATTAGCGGTGCAAAGGTGCGTTTAGGTTTTATATATTCGTCCTTTATTGCCTTAGGCTCACCTTTACTGATCTATTTAATTATGGCTTGGGTTTTAGAGCATAAACATTATTTTAAACTTCAGAGTAGAAAACGAAATACCATTTGGGAGTTGTAGCTTATGTTGTTCAATTATAAATTGTTTTCTCGGGTATACTACTTTGTTCTACTTTTGGTGTTGATTACTGCTGGAGGAACAATCGGTTTTATGATAATCGAAGATTGGAACTTCATCGACTCTTTCTATATGACCATAATTACTATATCTACGGTTGGTTATGGCGAGGTGCAAGAGCTTACCCTTTATGGGAAACTATTTGTTTCATTTTTGATTATGTCAAGTTTTGGAACATTCGCTTATGCCATTACATCAATAACATCTTACCTTGTTGGTGGAGAATACAAGAAATATTTTAAAGAATATAAGACTATGCAAGAAGTTAAAAAGATGAATAATCATGTCATTATTTGTGGATTCGGAAGGGTAGGAAAACAAGTGGCTGACGATTTAGAGTCTCATGGTACTCCTTTTATAATTGTTGAGGTAAACGAGCAAATTGTTGTCCATGAAAAAGAGAATGATAAATTCATTTTTCTTCAAGGGGATAGTACAAATGATCAGACTTTGATTGCAGCTGGCATTGAGAATGCTAGGGCAATTATTACTTGCTTACCTAAGGATGCAGATAACATATATGTGGTGCTTGCGGCGCGTGAGTTCAATAAAGATATTCTTATTGTAAGTCGCGCCTCTAATAATTCTGCTGTTTCTAAGTTGAAGATGGCCGGTGCTGACAATGTTATTATGCCGGACGCTATAGGAGGCTCTCATATGGCTTCGTTAATTGCTAACCCTGATGTTATGGAATTTCTAGATATTATTCGAGTGCAAGGGTATAGTGGTGCAAATGTAGAATCAATTCATTATTCTGAACTTCCGGAGATTTATAGAGATAAAACGATTGAAGAGCTTGAAGCCAAAAGAATTACAGGTGTGACAATTATAGGATTTAAAGATTTGCATGGAAGATATATAATAAACCCACCACTCGATACTAAGGTTGTTGAAGGTTCCAGAGTCTTTGTCCTTGGTAGTGAAGATCAAATTAAAAAGCTTGTTACACATTTCCATTTACAGCATAAATAATGAAGATACTAATTACTGGTTCTAACGGATTGTTAGGACAAAAACTAGTCGATTACTGCGAGGTTAATTCAATCGATTATATAGCAACCTCAAAAGGGGAGAATAGAAACTCTGATTGTTCAATAGCTAATTATTATGAGTTAGATGTTACTCTAAAAGAGCAGGTTTTATCTTTGGTAGAAAAGATTAGACCTACGCATATAATTCATACCGCCGCAATAACGAATGTTGATTTCTGTGAGTTGAATCCGGAAGATTGTGAATTGGTTAATGTTACTGCAACTAAATATTTAATAGAAGCGAGCAATAAAGTAAAGGCGCACTTTCAATTTGTTTCAACTGATTTTGTGTTTGATGGTCAGAAAGGAAATTATATAGAAACAGATCCTGTAAATCCATTGAGCGAATATGCTTCTTCTAAAGTTAAATCCGAAAAATTGGTTGATGATCTCTGCGAATATGGTAGTTCTATTATTAGAACAATTATTGTTTATGGAAAAGGCAATAACCTTTCGCGGTCTAATGTTATTGACTGGGCTAAAGGGGCTCTTGAAAAAGGTGATGAAATAAATATCATTGACGATCAGTTTAGAGCTCCTACTTTTGCGGATGATTTAGCAGCAGGATGTATGGGGGTAATCAAACATCAAGAAGAAGGGATTTTTCATATTTCCGGACCAGAAACGATGTCTATTTATGCGTTGGTTGAAAGAATATCGAACCACTTTGGGTATGATATGTCAATTGTAAACAAGATTTCGAGTTCTACATTGAATCAACCGGCGAAACGCCCTCCACATACAGGATTCGATTTAACCAAGGCGTATACAAAGATTAATTATGCGCCTAGAACGATAGAGGAAACATTGGATATTATCTATTCTTGATGGAATTCCGACCTGAAAAGCAGCAGTGTGGCTAGAAGTTTATTATTGCTATATTTGTTCCTCGCTCAAAATATTGAACCTTAACTATAATCATGATGAGAATTTTACTTGGATTTTTAGTATTGCTATTACCAATTATAAGTAACGCACAACAAAATCAATCTTCTGCAATGAAGAAATTTGAAGTGGACAGCTATTATGAGCTGGTTAATGATTCCATCGATGAAGCGAAATCTGTTTTAAGTTTTAAGAGTGATACTACATTCCTTAATGTTAAGAAAGGAATGGATGAGAAGATAGACGATGCATTTAGACCAGTAGCTGATTTTGTTGGTGAAATTATTTTTAAATCTGTAAAGCTTGGGACTGTTAATCAGAAGTCAAGTTTAACTATCTCTGAAGAACAATTAGCTGAAGCCGGTGGTTCTTTAGAAATCCGTTTCAATGATTTCAAAATAAATCAGTCAAAACCAGTTGAGAGTTTTGAGATTATTAATGGAAAGGCAAAATTTAAAGATGATTCTAAGTCATCTATGATTATTACAGAAGCTGGTACGATTGAGATAGATATGACAGGAACTTATTTTAATGTGCCTTTGGTGTTAATCATTTTGATTGGTGGAGCGCTATTTTTCACTCTATTCTTTAAGTTCGCAAACTTCACCTTAATTAAAACAGCTGTGAAGATTGTTAAAGGGGATTATGATAAAATTGATCATCATACTTCAGATCCGGCAGAGGGCGATTCTACTCCAAGTGAAGATGTTTTTGAAACTATTGCTGTCGAAGGTGAAGGAGAGGTGTCTCACTTTCAGGCGTTAACTGCAGCATTATCAGCAACGGTTGGTCTTGGAAATATTGCCGGTGTTGCTGTCGCAATTTCTTTAGGTGGTCCTGGTGCTACTTTCTGGATGATCTTGGCTGGATTCTTAGGTATGGCGACAAAGTTTACGGAGTGCACGTTAGGTGTAAAGTATAGAGAAGTTACAGAAGATGGAACTGTTCATGGTGGTCCAATGTATTACCTTTCAAAAGGGCTTAAAGAAAAAGGTTTTGCAGTAATAGGAAAAATTTTGGCAATTTTCTTCGCAATTATGTGTGTTGGTGGTTCATTCGGAGGTGGAAATATGTTTCAAGCTAATCAAGCTGCAGCTCAGCTTTCAGGCAAGTTAGGTTTGGAGAGTGGTTCCGCTGGTGTTATCATCGGTATTGTTATGGCTGCAATTGTGGGAGTCGTGATTATCGGTGGTATTAAAAGAATTGGTTCTGTTACTGAGAAGGTGGTTCCTTTTATGGCTGTGATATATGTGGGGGCTGCATTGGTTATTATTGGGATTCATTACGCATCTGTTCCAGCTGCTTTTGGATTAATTTATGATGGCGCTTTTAATTCAAGTGCGGCGTTAGGTGGTATTGTTGGTGTATTGATTGTAGGGTTTCAAAGAGCTGCATTTTCTAATGAAGCGGGGGTTGGTTCTTCTGCAATTGCCCATTCAGCAGTAAGAACTAAGTATGCTGCGAGTGAAGGGATTGTTGCTTTGTTAGAGCCATTTATTGATACAGTTATTATTTGTACAATGACTGCTTTGGTTTTAATCATTACTAATATCGATGGAGGCTTTATTGAATATGGAAGTGATTCTGGGATTGGTGGTATTGAATTAACAGCTACTGCATTTAATACAACAATTCCATATTTTGATTGGGTTCTTATGATTGCAGCTGTCCTGTTCGCAATTTCAACAATGTTATCATGGTCATATTATGGTCTCCAAGCATGGAAGTATTTATTTGGTAAAGGAAAGGCGGCAGATACGACTTACAAAGTTATCTTTTTATTTTTTGTAGTTGTTGGTTCGTCAATTAGTCTTGGTGCAGTTATTGATTTCTCGGATGCAATGATTTTTGCAATGGTATTCCCTAATATTATTGGTTTAATAATCTTAGCGCCAAAAGTCAAAAGCGAATTGGCTAGGTATAAAAGTGCGATTAAGTCAGCGGACTAATTAATGTCGCTTTCTCGGAGAAATAGAAGAGGCCTTTTTGGGTTGTTGGTTTTGTCATTGATTGTGGCATTCATCCCACGAATACTTCTTTTTTTTAGTGAAGTAGAGCGACCAACAATTACAACTGAAGAGGCGGTTGAGTTGCATCAAGAGTTTGTTCAAAAGGAAAAGCAAATTTTCACTCAGAAGAAAGTCTCTTCAAAGAAGAAATTTAAAGTTCCACCTGAGAGATTTGACCCTAATTTGTATACTGTGAATGACTGGATAAATTTAGGTCTTTCTCGAAGGCAAGCGGATGTTGTGCTTAAATTTTCCCGAAACGGGCTCTATTCAAATAAGCAGCTTAAGAAAATTTTTGTAATTCCCGAAGAACTTTATGATTTGCTCAAGGATTCTACATTTTACCCTGTTAAGGAAATAAATGAATTCAAGAAGGAAGAGTTCGTTTCTTATGAGATTACTGAAGTTGATATTAATGCAGCTTCAATTGAAGATTTGGAGGAATTGCCGGGTATTGGACCATATTACGCGAAAAAGATCGTGGAGTATAGAAATGAACTAGGTGGATTCTTCAGTTCAATTCAACTACTTGATTTGTGGAAGTTCGATATTCATAAATACGATAAGATTCGAGATCATATAAATATTGGCGATGGTGTGTTTAAAAGAATGAACGTAAATAAGGCTTCTCTGGATGAATTAAAGGCGCATCCTTATATAGAGTATGCTGTGGCTAATTCAATAGTGAAGATGAGAACGCATAATGGGGGGTATGACAAAAGTGAAGACTTGTTGAAATCTAAACTAATAGATTACCCGCTACTGAATAAGATTAAATATTACATAATTTTAGAATAATGATTGAGGGAAAATTAAGAAGTGCTATCAGAGATATACCTGACTTTCCTATGGAGGGGGTTGTGTTTAAGGATATTACTCCAATAATGATGGATGCTGAATTGTCAAATGAAGTGGTCGAGTGCTTATATCAAAAATACAAAGATCATAAAATTGATGCGGTAGCGGGAATTGAAAGTCGTGGTTTTTTATTTGGGTATCCTTTAGCGATGAAATTAAAGGTGCCTTTTGTACTTATTCGTAAAAAAGGAAAATTGCCATATGATAAGATTAGCCATGATTATGATCTTGAATATGGTAGTGCAACAATAGAAATACATACGGATGCTTTAAATAAAAATGACCATGTATTAATACATGATGACCTACTTGCAACTGGTGGTTCTGCTGAGGCTGCAGGTATTTTAGTTGAGAAAACAGGAGCTAAAGTTGCGGGCTTTGATTTTTTAGTTTCCTTAGATTTTTTAAATGGAGCTGAGAAATTGAAGAAATTCTCTGACAATATTGCTAATTTAGTCGCTTATTAAAAAGTACTAATCAACTTTATAAAAACAACATGAACTTCGAAATGAACGAAAATCAGACGATCATTGCACAAATGGTGCGTGATTTTGCTGAGAAAGAAATAAGACCAAACCTAATTCAATGGGATGCTGATGAGCATTTCCCTGTAGATACAATGAAGAAAATGGGTGAACTAGGCCTTTTAGGTATTTATATCCCGGAAGAATATGGTGGAAGTGGATTCGGTTATTTCGAATATGTAACAGCATTAATCGAACTTGGAAAAGTTTGTGGCGGAATTGGTCTTAGTGTTGCTGCTCATAATTCTTTATGTACAGGTCATATATATTATCACGGTACAGAGGCGCAAAAGAAAAAATATTTGCCAAAATTAGCTTCTGGTGAATTTATCGGAGCATGGGGGTTAACTGAACCTAATACGGGGTCTGATGCTATGCGCATGAAGACTACAGCGGTTAAAGAAGGTAATGAATGGGTTATTAATGGAGCTAAAAATTGGATAACTCATGGTTTGTCTGGTGATGTAGCTGTGGTTCTCGTAAGAACAGGTGAGCTTTTAGATAGTAAAGGAATTACAGCTTTTATAGTGGAGAAAGGTACGCCTGGTTTTTCAGCTGTTAAGATTGGAGATAAATTAGGGGTGAGAGCAAGTGAAACTGCTGAGCTGATTTTTGATAACGTTAGAGTTCCTGACGAGAATGTTATTGGTGAAGTTGGAATGGGCTTCGTTCAAGCAATGCAGATTTTGGATGGTGGTAGGATTTCCATCGCTGCACTTTCTTGCGGGATAGCAAGAGGAGCTTATGAAGCTTCTGTAAAATATGCAAAGGAAAGAGAACAATTTGGTAAGCCAATTGCACAATTTCAAGCAATCGGATTTAAATTGGCAGATATGGCTACTGAGGTTGAAGCGGCAGAGCTACTTACTTTTCAGGCGGCATATTTGAAGAATAATAAATTGCCAATGACTAAGCAAGGGGCTTATGCGAAGTATTTTGCTAGCGAGGTGTCTGTTAGATGCGGTAATGAAGCTGTTCAGATCATGGGAGGATATGGTTATACTAAGGAATATCCCGCAGAAAAGTTTTTGCGTGATGCAAAGCTGATGACGATCGGTGAGGGTACCTCTGAAATACAAAAAGTTGTTATTTCTAGAGAAATTTTAAAATAAGCATTTGCAATTAAGATTTTAGTTGTATATTTGCCGTCCAATTAAAGAAAATTAATACACATACATATGTTAATTATCCCAGTTAAAGAAGGAGAAAATATCGAGAGAGCGATTAAGAAGTATAAGAAGAAATTCGAAAAGACCAAAGTAATGCGTGAGCTAAGAGGTCGTAAAGAATTTGTTAAGCCTTCTATTACTAAAAGACAGCAAAAAATTAAAGCGTCTTACAAGCAAAGAATGCAATCTGCTGAAGTGTAAATTGTAACATTTCACATCAAAATACGTAAGAGGAGTCATATATGATTCCTCTTTTTTTTGCAGATAATTTTTTCGTTTACTTAACTTCTGAAAAACGATTTTCAGAACATACTATTTTAGCTTATAAGAAGGACGTCGAACAGTTTGCTTCTTTCTGTGATATTGACTCTTTGGAAGATGTTAATGAGGTTACCGCAAAGTTGGTTCGGGCTTGGGTTGTAGACCTTTTAGATCAAGGATTGTCCACGTCTTCTGTTAATCGAAAACTGTCAACACTAAGAACATTTTTTAAATGGTGCATGCGCGAAGGTATTTCATCTCATAATCCGATGCTGCTTGTTCGAGGGGTGAAGAGCAAGAAAAGATTACCTTCTTTTGCTCAGAATGATGAAATGAAACTTGTCAATATTCGTCCGTTGTTTACCGATGATTTTGAGGGAGTGCGAGATTTGTTAATTTTTGAGGTGTTGTATCAGACTGGTATCCGATCCAGCGAATTAATTGGATTAAAAGAAGCGGATGTTTCGGATGAATTGATTAAGGTGTTGGGAAAGAGGAATAAGGAACGTATCATACCTATTTCTAGCGATTTAGTTGGAATAATTGAGGTTTATCGTGAAAAAAGGAGGGAAATAGATCCTAATCCAGAATATTTTTTCCTGTTAAAAAGTGGTAAAAAATTATATCCCAAGCTTGTCTATAGAAAAATAAATAATTACCTTGGAAAGGCGACCGGGCTAGACAAAAAGAGTCCGCATGTTTTAAGGCATACTTTTGCAACGCACATGTTAAATAACGGTGCAGGCTTGGAGGTGTTAAAAGAGATTTTAGGGCATGCGAATTTATCAGCGACTCAAATTTATACACATAATTCGTTTGCCCAGTTGACAGATATTTATTCACAGTCCCATCCAAGGGGGCAAAAAAAATAAGCGTATGGATTTTAAAGTAAACACAGTGCATTTTACAGCCGACAAAGAGTTAGTTGAGTTCATCCATGAGAAAGTAAAGAAGCTTGAATTGATGTATGATCAGATAATTTCAAGTGAAGTTTATTTGCGACTTGATAAAAGTGATACAAATGAAAATAAGATAGCAGAAGTTAAATTGTTAATTCCCGGCAATGAATTGTTCGCAAAGAAACAATGCAAAAGTTTCGAGGAAGCAGCAGATTCTGCAGTGCAAGCATTAAAAAAGCAAGTTTCTCGTCAGAAAGATAAATATGCTTAATTGTTGAATATTAGAAAATTAAGTAGTGAGCGGTTGTAGGCCGCTTATTTTTTTTCATTTTTTTTCATTTTTTTTTCAAAAAGTCATTGCAGAAAGAAAATAGTTACTTACATTTGCACTCCCAATCGGGGAAACGAAATAAGAAAAGTTCTTTAACATATTGATAAGAAATCAAATATTAAGCCGATGTAGCTCAGCTGGCTAGAGCAGCTGATTTGTAATCAGCAGGTCGGGGGTTCGAGTCCCTCCATCGGCTCGGTTTTTGGGGAGATACTCAAGCGGCCAACGAGGGCAGACTGTAAATCTGCTGACTATGTCTTCGCAGGTTCGAATCCTGCTCTCCCCACTGAATATTTTTCTTGTCATTTAATAAGCGGGAGTAGCTCAGTTGGTAGAGCGTCAGCCTTCCAAGCTGAGGGTCGCGAGTTCGAATCTCGTCTCCCGCTCAAATTTTAAGAACGGCATTGCCGATTGGATTTTGTAGTGGATCGTTTACTAAGGTATTTGTGAAGTTGTAAGGTCCTTTTTTTTTCGGTAATGACTCGGAAGAGAATTAAATTTTTTTTCACCCATTTTTGGGTGGAAATTTTGTATATAATAAAGGTTTATTTTTTTAACTAAGAAACACACAGAACAATGGCTAAGGAAACTTTTGATCGTTCCAAACCACACGTAAACATTGGAACTATTGGTCACGTCGATCACGGAAAAACAACTTTGACTGCCGCTATCTCTAGCGTATTATCAAGTCAAGGTCTTGCTGAAACTCGCGATTTCTCTTCAATTGATAACGCACCTGAAGAAAAAGAGCGTGGTATTACTATTAACACATCTCACATTGAGTATCAAACTGCTAACCGTCATTACGCACACGTTGACTGTCCAGGTCACGCTGATTACGTAAAGAACATGGTTACTGGTGCTGCTCAAATGGATGGTGCTATCTTGGTGGTTGCTGCTACTGATGGACCAATGCCTCAAACTCGTGAGCACATCCTTTTAGGACGTCAGGTTGGTGTTCCGAGAATGGTTGTATTCATGAATAAAGTGGATATGGTTGATGATGAAGAGTTACTAGAGTTAGTTGAAATGGAAATCAGAGAATTGTTAGAGTTCTATGAGTACGATGGTGACAATACTCCAGTTATCGCTGGTTCTGCATTAGGTGCGTTGAATGGTGAAGAGAAATGGGTTGCTTCAGTTAATGAATTAATGGAAAACGTTGATACTTGGATTGAATTACCTCCTCGTGATGTAGATAAGGATTTCTTAATGCCTGTGGAGGATGTATTTACGATTACAGGTCGTGGTACTGTAGCTACTGGACGTATTGAGGCTGGTGTTATTAACTCTGGAGATCCTGTAGATATTTTAGGTATGGGAGACGCTAACTTAGAGTCTACTGTAACTGGAGTTGAAATGTTCCGTAAAATTTTAGATAGAGGTGAAGCTGGTGATAACGTTGGTTTATTACTACGTGGAATTGAGAAGTCTCAAATCAAACGTGGAATGGTTATCTGTAAGAAAGGTTCAACTACTCCTCATATGGAATTCAAAGCTGAGATTTATGTATTGAAGAAAGAAGAAGGTGGTCGTCACACTCCTTTCCATAACAAGTATCGTCCTCAGTTCTATTTAAGAACAACAGATGTAACTGGTGAAATTTTCTTGACTGATGGTCGTGAAATGGTAATGCCAGGAGATAACGTTACAATTACCGTTAAGTTGATTGTACCGGTAGCAATGAACAAAGGTTTACGTTTCGCTATCCGTGAGGGTGGTAGAACTGTAGGTGCCGGTCAGGTTACTGAAATTATCTCATAATTTATTATTAGGATAAATAATATAGAGGGGAAGCTCGCTTCCCCTTTTATACGGGTGTAGCTCAGTTGGTAGAGTACTGGTCTCCAAAACCATTGGTCGTGGGTTCGAATCCTACCGCCCGTGCTAAATTGATGAAATGTCAAAAGTAAAGGAATATTTTAGTGAAACTGTTACCGAGATGGTGCACAGAGTCACATGGCCGACATGGAAAGAATTACAAAGTAACACCATTATTGTTGTTGTTGCTTCTGTCCTTATAGCACTTACTATTTTTGCGATGGATTTTGCATTCGGTATCACAGGAGATAATGATTCTTTCTGGAAAGGTCTACTTGGATTTATTTATAAAATGTAATCGTTCAATACAAGATGGCGGAGGTAAAAAAGCGCTGGTACGTTGTAAGAGCGATCAGTGGTAAAGAAAAAAAGGTTAAAGAATATTTAGAGATGGAAATTTCTAGATTAAAATTAACTGATTTCGTAGATCAAATTTTAATCCCTACAGAAAAAGTTTTTCAAATTAGAAACGGTAAGAAAGTTTCTAAAGAGAAAGCTTATTTGCCGGGTTATGTATTGGTAGAAGCGGCTCTAGTCGGTGAAGTTCCTCACGTAATTAGAAGCATTCCTAATGTAATCGGATTTTTAGGAAATGAAAAGGGTGGAGATCCGTCTCCAATGAGATTATCAGAAGTTAATAGAATCTTAGGTAAGGTTGATGAGCTTTCTGAATCAGAGGAAGAAATGAAAATCCCATTCGTTCTTGGTGAGGCGGTTAAAGTTATTGACGGTCCATTTAATAACTTCAGCGGAGTCATTGATGAAATCAATGAAGAAAAGAAGAAGCTGAAAGTGATGGTGAAGATATTTGGAAGAAAAAACTTGCTTGAGCTTAGTTACATGCAAGTAGAAAAAGAAGTTTAAAGAGTATATTAACCGTAGGAGTGATGAAGGCTATTAAAGCTTCCAGTTAGTAATCATGTTTGACTACACAATTTAAAAACAAATGGCTAAAGAAGTAGCAGGTTTGATCAAATTACAGATCAAAGGTGGTGCAGCTAATCCAGCTCCTCCAGTTGGTCCCGCACTTGGTGCAAAAGGGGTTAACATTATGGAGTTTTGCAAGCAGTTTAATGCTCGTACGCAAGACAAACCTGGAAAAGTTTTACCGGCAGTTATTACTGTTTACAGTGATAAATCTTTTGATTTCGTAATTAAAACTCCACCAGCAGCAGTTCAAATCATGGAACAAATTAAACTTAAGAAAGGTTCTTCAGAACCAAACCGTTCGAAAGTAGGGACAATTTCTTGGGATAAAATTCGCGTGATAGCTGAAGATAAGTTGCCGGATATGAATTGTTTTACTGTGGATTCAGCAATGATGATGGTAGCAGGAACAGCAAGAAGTATGGGAGTTATTGTAAAAGGTGGTGAAGCGCCAGTAACTAAATAATTGTAACACATGGGAAGATTATCTAAAAAGAGAAAAGAAGCTCTGGCGAAGATTGATTCGAGCAAGGCGTATTCCATAGCTGATGCATGTAATTTAGTCAAGGAAGTTTCTACTACTAAATTTGATGCCTCAGTTGACGTATGTATTCGTCTTGGAGTTGATCCAAGAAAAGCAAACCAAATGGTGAGAGGTACGGTTGCATTGCCACACGGAACTGGAAAGGATATGAAAGTACTTGTACTTTGTACTCCAGACAAGGAAGAAGAAGCAAAAGCAGCAGGTGCTGATTATGTTGGTTTAGACGATTATATTGCTAAAATCAAAGGAGGTTGGACAGATATCGATGTTATTATTACTATGCCGGCAGTTATGGGTAAAGTAGGTGCTCTAGGTCGTGTTTTAGGGCCAAGAGGTTTAATGCCTAATCCAAAAACTGGTACAGTAACGATGGATATTGGGAAAGCTGTAACTGAAGTTAAAGCGGGTAAAATTGACTTTAAAGTTGATAAATACGGTATTGTGCATGCAATGGTAGCTAAGGCAAGTTTTGATGGTGACAAAATCAAAGATAATATTGATGAGTTGTTACAAACCATCATTAAACTAAAGCCTTCGTCTGCTAAAGGGGTGTACATTAAAAGCTTATACTTAAGTTCTACAATGAGCCCAAGTATTCTTATTGATACTAAGTCTGTAATTGCTTAAAACTTACTATTATGACAAGAGAAGAAAAAGCAAAGTACATAGAAGAGTTAACAGCAGATTTGACTGCAAATAACGTAATCTATTTGACGGACACAGCGGAATTAACAGTTGAAGTTATTAATGGTCTTAGAAGAAAAGCTTTTAATGCAAACGTTAGCATGAAAGTTGTGAAAAACACACTTTTAGCTAAAGCAATGGATGCAGTTGAAGGTAAAGAATTTGGTGAATTGAAAGATACGCTTTCAGGAGCTACTTCTATTATGTTTTCTGAGGTTGGAAATGCTCCGGCAAAACTTATCAAAGAATTTCGTAAGAAAATTGATAAGCCAATTCTTAAAGGTGCTTGGATTGATGAGGGTGTATATGTTGGTGATGATCAATTATCTACACTTGCGGATATCAAAAGTAAAGAAGAATTACTTGGAGAAATTATTACAATACTTCAAAGTCCTGCTAAGAACGTTGTTTCTGGACTTAAAGGTGCTGGTGGAAAACTTGCTGGTATCCTTAAAACGCTCGAAGAAAGAGCATAATTATTATTATTTACGAATTATTTAAATTGAAATAAAATGGCTGATTTGAAAGAAATGGCAGAAGCGTTAGTTAACCTTACAGTTAAAGATGTAAATGAGTTAGCAACTATCCTTAAAGATGAGTACGGAATCGAACCTGCAGCTGCGGCTGTAGCTGTTGCAGCAGGTGGTGCAGCAGGCGGTGGTGATGCTGCAGAAGCACAAACTGAGTTTGACGTAATTCTTAAAGCAGCAGGTGGTTCTAAGCTTGCGGTTGTTAAGTTAGTTAAAGAATTAACTGGTTCAGGATTGAAAGAATCTAAAGAAATGGTTGATGGTGCGCCAACAACTATTAAAGAAGGTGTTTCTAAAGATGAAGCAGAAGGATTAAAATCATCTCTAGAAGAAGCTGGAGCTGAAGTTGAGATTAAGTAATTAGATTACTTTATTATAGGAAAGGCACCCCGATTTTTCGGGGTGCCTATTCCTGTTTTTTACATTATGTGCATTTTGCACACATTTTTTATTCACTAATAAAAACGTTTGGCCTTGGCATCATCAAACAGTATTTCGACAAGAGTGAATTTTGCTTCTAGCAAAAATCAATTTGCGTATCCTGACTTTTTGGATATTCAATTAAAGTCTTTCCAAGAGTTTTTCCAGTTGGAAACAACTCCAGATAACAGAGAAAGCGAAGGGTTGTTTAAAGTTTTTGCAGAAAACTTCCCTATTACTGATACAAGAAATCAATTTGTATTAGAATTTTTGGACTACTTCGTAGATCCTCCGAGATATTCAATTTCTGAATGTATCGATAGAGGTTTAACTTATAGTGTCCCACTTAAAGCTAAATTAAAACTGTACTGTACAGATCCTGAACACGAAGATTTTGAAACAATCGTACAAGATGTGTATTTAGGTACTATTCCATATATGACTCCGAAAGGATCATTTGTTGTGAATGGAGCGGAGAGAGTTATTGTTTCTCAATTGCACCGTTCTCCGGGTGTTTTCTTTGGACAAAGTCGCCACGCTAACGGTACTAAATTGTACTCTGCGCGTGTTATTCCTTTTAAAGGATCTTGGATTGAGTTTGCTACTGACATTAATAGTGTTATGTATGCGTATATCGATCGTAAGAAAAAACTTCCAGTAACTACTTTGTTTAGAGCAATTGGTTACGAGAGTGATAAAGATATCTTAGAGATTTTTGACTTAGCGGATGAGTTAAAAGCGACTAAGGCTAATTTGAAAAAAGCCTTAGGACGTAAATTGGCCGCAAGAGTTCTTAAATCTTGGGTGGAGGATTTCGTAGATGAGGATACAGGAGAAGTTGTTTCTATTGAAAGAAATGAGGTTCTTTTAGATCGTGAGACTGTACTAGAGGAGGAACACATTGATTTGATCATTGATTCTGGTTCAAAAACGGTTATCCTGCACAAAGAAGATATTAATAGTGCAGATTTCACTATTATATACAATACACTACAAAAAGATACTTCTAATTCTGAGAAAGAAGCAGTTGAACATATTTATCGCCAATTGCGTAACGCTGAACCGCCAGATTATGAAACGGCAAAAGGTGTATTCGAAAAATTGTTCTTTTCAGATACGCGTTATGATTTAGGTGAAGTCGGTCGTTTTAGATTAAATAAGAAATTAGGTGTGAACATGGAGGAAACTTCTCGTGTTTTAACGAAGCCTGATATGATTTCTATTATCAAATACTTGATTGAGTTGATTAACTCAAAGGCGGAGGTTGATGATATCGATCACTTATCTAATAGACGTGTAAGAACTGTTGGTGAGCAACTATATTCGCAATTCGGTGTTGGTTTAGCACGTATGGCTAGAACAATTCGTGAGCGTATGAATGTTCGTGATAATGAGGTTTTTACACCAATTGATTTAATTAATGCGAAGACCTTGTCTTCTGTAATTAATTCTTTCTTCGGTACAAACCAGCTTTCTCAGTTTATGGATCAAACGAATCCACTTTCTGAGGTTACCCACAAACGTAGATTATCAGCACTAGGACCTGGTGGTCTTTCTAGAGAAAGAGCAGGTTTCGAGGTACGTGATGTGCATTATACGCACTATGGTCGTTTATGTACAATTGAAACACCAGAAGGTCCAAATATTGGTTTAATTTCGTCTTTGTGTGTTTTCGCTAAAGTGAATAAATTAGGGTTTATTGAAACTCCATATAGAAAAGTTGCTAATGGTAAAGTAGACATTAAGTCTGAGCCAACTTACCTTTCGGCTGAAGAGGAGCATGATAATATTATTGCGCAAGCGAATGCGAATGTTGATGAGAATGGGCAATTCCTTGATGATGTTGTAAAAGCACGTTTTGGGCATGATTTCCCAGTTATTGATCCGAAAGAGATTTCACTAATGGATGTTGGAGCAAATCAAATTGCTTCTATTGCGGCATCTTCTATTCCTTTCCTAGAGCACGATGATGCCAACCGTGCCTTGATGGGATCGAATATGCAGCGTCAAGCCGTTCCATTGTTGAAACCAAATTCTCCTATTGTTGGAACTGGAATTGAAGAATTAGTAGCTAAGGATTCAAGAGTTCTAATTAATGCAGAA
The DNA here is from genome assembly GCA_022447585.1 of Crocinitomicaceae bacterium. Classification (GTDB taxonomy): domain Bacteria; phylum Bacteroidota; class Bacteroidia; order Flavobacteriales_D; family Crocinitomicaceae; genus UBA4466. Next base: position 92,187 of record JAKVAR010000014.1, read on the forward strand.
GGAACTGGTGTAGTTGAATACGTGGATGCGAAAGAAATTGTTATCAAATACAACTGGACTAAAGAGGATAAACTGGTTAGTTTTGATGGTGAGGTGACTCATTACCCACTTACTAAGTTTGCTAAAACGAATCAGGGTACTTGTATCAACCTTAAGCCGATCGTTAAGAAAGGTGATAAAGTTGAAAAAGGTCAAGTATTATGTGAAGGATATGCAACTCAGCAAGGTGAACTTGCACTTGGTCAAAATCTTAAGGTGGCATTTATGCCATGGAAAGGATATAATTTTGAGGATGCTATCGTTATTTCTGAACGTGTAGTTCGTGATGATGTATTTACATCTATTCACATTGATGAGTACTCTTTAGATGTAAGGGACACTAAACGTGGTATGGAGGAGTTAACTTCTGATATTCCAAATGTTAGTGAAGATGCAACTAAAGATCTTGATGAAAACGGATTAATACGAGTTGGAGCGGAAATTAAGGAAGGCGATATCCTTATTGGTAAGATTACTCCAAAAGGTGAAACTGATCCGTCTCCAGAAGAGAAGTTATTGAGAGCAATCTTTGGTGATAAAGCTGGTGATGTGAAAGATGCTTCTTTAAAAGCAGGACCTTCATTAAGAGGGGTTGTAGTGGAGAAGAAATTATTTTCTAGAGCAATTAAAGATAGAAAGTCTAAAGCACAAGATAAGCCAATATTGGAAAGCCTTGACGTCGATTTCGATAAAGAATTCGCGAGCTTAAAAGCGAACTTGGTAGATAAATTATTGGCTATTGTTGAGGAGTCTAAATCAACAGGAGTATTTAATAATTTCAAAGAAGAAATCATTAAGAAAGGAACGAAGTTCTCTTCTAGAAATTTAAATGCAATTGACTACTCGATTGTTAATCCAACGGGATGGACTTCGGACGATAATGTAAATACATTAATTGGTAGAGTTATTCATAATTTCAATATCAAGTCTAATGATTTACTTGGAACATACAAGCGTAAGAAATTCCATATTTCAGTTGGTGATGAGCTTCCAGCAGGAATTATCAAAATGGCTAAAGTTTATGTCGCTAAGAAACGTAAACTGAAAGTTGGTGATAAAATGGCCGGTCGTCATGGAAATAAAGGTATCGTTGCAAACATTGTGCGACAAGAAGATATGCCATTCTTGGAAGATGGAACACCAGTAGATATTGTACTTAACCCACTTGGGGTACCTTCTCGTATGAACCTTGGACAGATCTATGAGACTGTTTTAGGATGGGCAGGTGAAAAATTAGGAACGAAATTCGCAACTCCAATTTTCGATGGAGCACATCCTCTAGAAATTGATGAGTATTGCGAAAAAGCAGGGGTCCCAAGATCTGGTAAAACATATCTTTATGATGGAGGAACTGGAGATCGTTTTGATCAAACTGCAACCGTAGGTATTATCTATATGTTGAAGTTATCTCACATGGTTGATGATAAAATGCACGCGCGTTCTATCGGACCTTACTCACTTATTACGCAGCAACCACTTGGTGGTAAGGCGCAGTTTGGAGGTCAAAGATTTGGTGAGATGGAGGTCTGGGCTCTTGAAGCATTCGGAGCATCTAACATCCTTCAAGAAATCTTAACAGTGAAATCTGATGATGTAATGGGACGTGCTAAAGCATATGAAGCAATTGTTAAGGGGGACAATATTCCAGAACCTGGAATTCCTGAATCATTTAATGTATTGTTACATGAGTTAAGAGGTTTATGTCTTAACGTTAGTATGGACTAATCATCGTTGTTGAATCGAGATATTAAAAGAATTAAGGCAATATTATGGCTTACAGAAAAGAAACACCGAAAAAACAAAGCAGCTTCAACAAAATCACGATTTCGTTGGCTTCACCTGAAACAATTCTTGAGCAATCAAGTGGTGAAGTACTTAAGCCGGAAACGATCAACTATAGAACTTATAAGCCAGAAAGAGATGGTTTGTTCTGTGAAAGAATTTTCGGACCGGTTAAAGATTACGAATGTCATTGTGGTAAATACAAAAGAATCCGTTACAAAGGAATCGTTTGTGACCGTTGTGGTGTCGAGGTAACTGAGAAAAAAGTACGTCGTGAGCGTATGGGACATATCTCTTTGGTAGTTCCTGTTGCGCACATCTGGTACTTTAGATCTTTACCAAATAAAATTGGTTACCTATTAGGACTTCCTACTAAGAAACTAGATCAAATTATCTATTACGAAAGATACGTGGTTATTCAGCCGGGTATTGCAAAAACGTTAGATGGTGAAGATTTAACAAGATTAGATTTCTTGTCAGAAGAGGATTACTTGGATATTTTAGATACTCTTCCAAAAGAAAATCAATATTTAGAAGATACTGACCCTAATAAATTCATCGCTAAGATGGGGGCGGAAGCTTTATATGATCTACTGAAAACAATGGATCTTAAAGCAACCTCTTATGACCTGCGTCATAAAGCAAATACTGAAACTTCAGTACAACGTAAAAACGAGGCACTGAAGCGTCTTCAAGTTGTTGAAGCTATGCGTGATTCTCAGACTCGTATTGAGAATAGACCGGAATGGATGATCGTTAAGGTTGTTCCTGTTATTCCTCCTGAATTACGTCCTTTAGTACCTTTGGATGGAGGTCGTTTCGCAACGTCTGATTTGAATGACTTGTATAGAAGAGTAATTATACGTAACAATCGTCTGAAGCGTTTGATTGAGATTAAAGCGCCAGAAGTCATTTTACGTAATGAGAAGCGTATGCTTCAAGAATCTGTTGATTCATTATTCGATAACTCTAGAAAATCTTCTGCAGTTAAGACTGAATCTAACAGACCGCTTAAATCTCTTTCTGATTCATTAAAAGGTAAGCAAGGACGTTTCCGTCAAAACTTACTTGGTAAGCGTGTTGATTATTCTGCACGTTCTGTAATTGTTGTTGGTCCTGACTTGAAACTGCACGAGTGTGGTCTTCCTAAGGGAATGGCAGCGGAGCTATACAAGCCGTTCATTATTCGTAAGATGATTGAGCGTGGTATTGTGAAAACAGTTAAATCCGCTAAGAAAATTGTTGATAGAAAAGAACCAGTTGTTTGGGATATTTTGGAAAACGTATTGAAAGGACATCCCGTTCTTTTGAATAGAGCCCCTACGCTTCACAGATTGGGTATTCAAGCTTTCCAACCTAAATTAATTGAAGGAAAAGCAATTAGACTTCACCCATTAGTTACAACAGCCTTTAATGCCGATTTTGATGGGGATCAAATGGCAGTCCACTTACCATTGGGTAATGCTGCAATATTGGAGGCTCAATTGCTAATGCTTGCTTCTCATAATATTTTGAACCCTGCCAATGGAGCTCCAATCGCCGTGCCTTCTCAGGATATGGTTTTGGGTCTTTACTATATTACGAAGGGTAAGAAAAGTATGAAAGGTGATATCGTTAAAGGTGAAGGTGGTGTATTCTATTCTCCTGAAGAGGTTATCATTGCGCACAATGAAGGTGCTTTGGATTTACATGCGGCTATTAAGGTTAAAACAACTGACCTTGATGAAAATGGTGAAATCGAGACGCGTTTAATCGAAACTACATGTGGACGTGTAATTTTTAACGAACGTGTTCCTAATGAAGCTGGTTACATTAATGATGTAATGACGAAGAAAGCTCTTCGTGATATGATTGGTGGTGTACTGAAGGTTTGTGGAACTTCTCGTTCGGCTGCATTCCTTGATGATATTAAAGAATTAGGGTACCATATGGCTTTTAAAGGTGGACTATCGTTCAACTTAGATGATATTATAATCCCTGCGGAAAAGGAAACTTTAGTTGCTAAAGCGGAAGTTGAAGTGAAGGATGTAATGGCCAATTATAACATGGGTCTTATAACAAATAATGAGCGTTACAATCAAATTATTGATATCTGGACGCATACGAATTCTAGATTGACTCACACGTTGATGGAGCAGTTGAAGAACGATATGCAAGGATTCAATTCAATTTATATGATGTACGATTCTGGAGCTCGTGGTTCGAAAGAGCAAATTCGTCAGCTGTCTGGTATGCGTGGGTTGATGGCGAAACCGCAAAAATCTGGAGCTTCTGCTCAAGATATTATTGAGAATCCAATTCTTTCTAACTTTAAAGAAGGTCTATCCATTCTTGAGTATTTTATTTCTACCCACGGTGCACGTAAAGGTCTGGCCGATACTGCCCTTAAAACGGCGGATGCGGGTTACTTAACGCGACGTCTTGTAGATGTAGCTCAGGATGTTGTTATTAATTCTGAGGATTGTGGAACACTAAGAGGTTTAGTGGCTGTTCCTTTAAGAAAGAATGATGAAATTGTTGAGCCTTTATCTGATCGAATTATTGGTCGTACTGCTTTAAACGATGTTTTTGTGCCTGAAACCGATGATTTAATCATTGCAGGTGGAGAACTAATTACAGAAGCTATTGCTGCTCAAATTGATGACGCCGGCATTGACGAAGTTGAAATTAGATCGGTTCTTACTTGTGAGATGCGAAGAGGTGTTTGTTCCAAATGTTATGGATTGAACCTTGCAACACAAAGAGAAGCTCAAATAGGAGATTCAGTTGGTGTTGTTGCCGCTCAATCAATTGGTGAGCCAGGTACACAATTAACTTTACGTACTTTCCACGTTGGGGGTACGGCATCTAACATTGCTGATGAGTCTGACTTAAAAGCAAAAACTGCTGGTAAGCTTGAAATCGATGAGTTAAGAACTATCGAAAGAAAGAATAAAGACGGTGAAAGTGTAACTGTTGTCGTAGGACGTTCTGCTGAGTTGAAAATTACCGACTCTAAAGGAAACATTACAATGAATTCTAACATTCCTTACGGTTCGGAATTAGTTACTGAGAATAATGTTAAGCTTAAGAAGGGTGATGTAATTTGTAAATGGGATCCATATAATGCGGTTATCATTACAGAGGCTAAAGGTATTGTTGTGTTTGACAACATTGATGAAGGTATTACTTACCGTGAAGAAGTGGATGAGCAAACAGGATTTACTGAGAAGGTAATTACTGAATCAAGAGATAAGAAAAAGAATCCAGCAATTCATATTATGGATCCTAAATCTAAAGAGATTTTGAGAGAATACAGTTTACCTGTTGATGCTCATATTAGTGTGGGAGAAGGAGACAAAATTGAAGCGGGTGATATTTTAGTTAAGATTCCTCGTAAAGCAGGTAAGTCTGGGGATATTACAGGTGGTCTTCCTCGTGTAACTGAACTTTTTGAAGCGCGTAATCCATCTAATCCAGCGGTGGTATCAGAAATTGACGGTGTTGCTGAATATGGTAAAATCAAACGTGGTAACAGAGAGATTAAGATTACTTCTAAAACGGGTGACGTACGCAAGTATTTAGTTCCTTTATCAAAACATATTTTGGTTCAAGAGAATGACTTTGTTAGAGCTGGACAACCACTTTCTGTTGGTGCTACAACACCAAACGATATCCTTAACATTGAAGGTCCAACGAAAGTACAAGAGTATATTGTAAACGAAATACAAGAGGTCTACCGTCTTCAAGGTGTGAAGATTAATGATAAGCACTTTGAAGTAATTGTTAGACAAATGATGCTTAAAGCAATGATTTTGGATTCAGGTGATACTAAATTCTTGGAAGGGCAGTCTGTTCATAAAGCTGATATTAGCGAAGAGAATGATGCTATATATGGAATGAAAGTGGTAACTGAACCAGGTGATTCAACTGAGCTTAAAGCTGGTCAAATTGTTACAGCAAGAAGGTTAAGAGATGAAAACTCTCAATTGAAGAGAACTGATAAAGCATTGGTTGAATCAAGAGATGCAGTTCCAGCTACTTCTACTCCGTTGTTACAAGGTATTACAAGAGCGTCACTTCAAACTCAGTCGTTTATTTCTGCGGCATCGTTCCAGGAAACTACGAAAGTATTGAATGAGGCGGCTATCTCTGGTAAAGAAGATCACTTACTAGGATTGAAAGAGAACGTTATTGTTGGACATTTAATACCAGCGGGTACAGGTGTTCGCAAGTTCCAAAAAATGTTAGTTGGATCTAAAGAAGAAATGTCTGAAATGACTCAAGATACTGAAGTAGTATCAGAGTAATTTAATACTGATAAATTGAAAAAAAGGGGTGTTCATTTGAATGCCCCTTTTTTGCTTTAATACAATTGAATTCGCTAATTTTAGGTTATGGAAAATAACAAGAAAGACAGTCAAGTGAATATTGAGTTATCCGAAGAGATTTCGTCAGGTGTATATTCTAACTTATCAATTATTACGCATTCGCCTTCCGAATTTGTAGCAGACTTTGTACAGCTAATGCCCGGTGTACCTAAGGGAAAAGTAAGATCTCGCGTTATAATGACACCACAGAACGCAAAAAGATTATTGCAAGCTATGAAAGAAAATGTTGCGAAGTACGAACAAACTTTTGGTGCAATTGTTGATGTAGAAGGTCCATCAATGCCTCCTATGAATTTTGGCACGCCAACAACTCAAGCTTAAATATTTATACTGTCACTTTTAATTAAAAGTGACAGTTTTTTTCCATTCTTTAATGTTGCCGCATTGATCTTTCACTTTGACCACCAAATTCTTCGTTCCTTTTAACGAATTTTCTCTTGTAAAGGTAATTTGACCATTTTTATATTCGTATTCAATTAAGTGCCATTTACCATCAATATATAGGTCGTAATCTGCAATTCCAGAAGCATTATCTGAAATGCGCCAGTTTAGTTTTTTACGTGTAGTTATAGATGGAATGTTTAATGGTGTAATTGTCGGAGCAATAGTGTCTCTTTTCAATTTATAACTACCAAAGAACTTAGATTCACAAGTAATTAAGCGACCACTGTATTCTATTTTTAAGGCTTTTTTTCGTCCTTTAGCAGTAATCATTTCAATATAGTGTTTCCCGTCCTTAGGACCATCATGTTTAATGTTTATTTGGTAAGGTGTCTGAACAGGTATATTTCGATCTCCAACTTTGGTATCAATACTATTCCCATCTATTTTTATCGGTTCGTAGGTTGTACATAAGTCAAAATCTACATGAGTATCGTTATGCTCAACCAACATTGATTCGCTTGGTTGGAGCCAGGATAAATCCTGTGCAATAGAATCTTTTGGATTCAACTCGCCAGCACTAATTGTGACATTAAAGGCCATAACTGATGTATTTCCTTGAGGATCATAGGCAATGTATTTTACTTTGAATTTATCGCCTGGTTTACCTTGAAGTATTCCAAGATCTTTAACAGTGTATATCGGAAGGTTGTTTTCCTTGGTTCTAAAGGATTTGTGATACTTCTTTCTGTTTAATGCGTATTCGCTATAATCTTTATGACTGTTAACAAATCTTGTTGATTCAAATGGAACTTTTCTGGTTTCCTGGCCAAAAAGTGTGTCGCCATTCACGGTAAGAACACTTCCGTATAAACCACACGTATTATTTGCTCCGTCTAATCGGTCAATAACATCAAATGCAAATCCAATCCCACCAGATTTCGATAAAAATGAAGAAGGAATTGTTATTGAGTTATTTGAAACTGTATATTTACCGCCACTCTTTATAGCAGTTCTTTTTATGGTTTTGTTTTCAAAACGATATCCGTCTTTGGTTAAAGCATAAATCTTCACGCCTCGGATTTCAGGTTTACGCGTATCAGCAATATCAAATCCATATAAAAGCGGATTTAGTGCCGCTTCACTTTCTGTATCTCTTAGTTCAAAATGAAGATGAGGGGCAGTTGAACCACCTGTGTTCCCTGAAATAGCTATGATTTGACCTTTAGAAACTGTAATCTCATTTTTTGCAGGGAAAATCTCAACTTCGAAGTTCTCTTCCTTCAATTGAGTTACCTTAACAATAGAATCTAATTGCCCTTTGAATTCACTACAATGTGCATAAACGCTTGTTACACCATTGGGATGGTCGATGTAAACGACTTTACCATACCCATATGGTGATACCTTAATTCTTGAAACAAAACCTTCCTCAATAGAATAGAGGTTGTAACCAATTCTTCCATTTGTTTTAAAATCAATTCCCATGTGGAAGTGATTCGGACGAAGTTCTCCAAAATTAGAAGCTAATACTTGAGGTATTGCTAAAGGAGGATGATAATCAGTGTGTTCTGTAGTTTGCCCAAAAGAAGATAGTGAAACGAGACAAAATGCGATAAGATTTCTAAGCGAATTAATCATTTGTCAAAAATAGATTTTTGATAAAATAACAACAACAATTGACCCAAAAATCTTGGTCTTCTGTATTACTATACTATTTTTGTATTAAAGTCGTTTTTATGTCGGATCGAATTCATGAGTTAGTAGATGGAATCAAAGAAAAAGTTTCTTTGGTTAAAAGTCAGCTTGCAAATGTCAATTCGCTTAAAGATTCTCTTCAAAATGAAGTGGAATCGTTGAAGGCTCAATTAACTAAAAAAGGAGAAGAATTGAATCATGCGAATAAGACAGTGTTAGAATTAGAGGCGAAACTGATTGCGAATAACAAACAAGACGTTAAGGTTAAGGAAACAGGTGTTTCTGAAGATCAAATTGATGAATTGGTGAAGGAAATAGAATACTGCATTGGGCAGTTAAAAAAATAGAGCATGGCAAAGTTGTCTTTAAAAGTCGTTGTTGCTGGTAGAACGTATCCCCTTTCTGTTGAAGAACATGAAGAAAAAAAGGTAGTGGATGCAGCCAAAGACATCAACAAAGCAATAAAGTTGCTTCAAGATAATTATGCCGTAAAAGATATGCAAGATCTTCTCGCGATGACAGCTTTACAGTTGGCAACAAAGAATGATAATGCGAATTCAGAGAATAAAGAATCCCTGAACATAACGCAGATAGAGGCTGAATTAGAGTCTATATCCGAAGATTTAGAAGGGCTGAAATAAGTTTTTTGCTTTATATTGATATTTCCCATCATTTCATGCAATGAAGTATGTTTGGTGGGTTTTTTATTTTATAAATAGTTGTAATTATGAATTTTGTATTTGGAATAATTGGGGCAGTGGTAGGAGCTATTGTTGCTTTTATTATTCAGGCCGGACTTTTAAAGAGTCGTAAGGAGCAAATAGTCAAGGATGCCGAGAAAGAGGGGGAGAACTTGAAGAAAAATAAGATTTTACAGGCCAAAGAGAAGTTTCTTCAGCTTAAAGAAGATCATGAGAAGAAGGTTAAAGATCGCGAGAGAAAATTACAATCTAGTGAAGATCGAGTAAGAAATAAAGAGGCTAACTTATCTAAGAAAATTGAAGAAAACAATAGAAAAGATAGGCAATTAGATAAGAATCAAGCATCGTTGGATGCGAAGATCAAATCGTACGATGCCAAACATCAAGAAATGGATAAAATGCACCAAAAAGTGGTTGCTGAATTATCTAAAGTGAGTGGTATGAGTGTAGAAGATGCCAAAGCCGGATTAATAGAATCCTTAAAAGATGAGGCCAGAACGAGTGCAATGGCGCATATCAATGAAATTACAGAAGAGGCTAAGTTGAATGCGAATAGAGAAGCGAAGAAAATCGTTATTCAAACAATTCAACGTGTTGCTACTGAGCAAGCAATTGAAAACTCAGTTTCTGTGTTCAATATTGAATCTGACGAAGTTAAAGGAAGGATCATTGGTCGTGAGGGAAGAAATATCCGTGCACTTGAAGCTGCAACGGGGGTTGAGATAATTGTTGATGATACTCCTGAAGCAATAATTCTTTCGTGTTTTGATCCTGTTAGAAGAGAAATTGCTCGTTTAGCATTACACCAGCTAGTTTCTGATGGACGTATTCACCCAGCTAGAATTGAAGAGGTTGTAGCGAAAACCAAGAAACAATTAGATGAGGAAATTGCGGAAACGGGGCGTAGAACTTGTATCGATTTGGGTATTCATGGTTTACATGCTGAACTGACTAGAATGATTGGTCGTATGAAGTATAGGTCTTCTTACGGACAAAACTTGTTACAGCACTCGAGAGAGGTGGCTAATTTATGTGCGATCATGGCAACAGAGCTTGGGTTGAATGTGAAATTAGCGAAAAGAGCAGGGTTGCTTCACGATATCGGTAAAGTTCCAGATGAAGCTCCAGAATTACCTCATGCAATATTGGGAATGCAATTAGCTGAGAAATATGGAGAGAAACCGGATGTATGTAATGCCATAGGAGCTCACCATGACGAAGTTGAAATGACTACTTTGATCTCACCTATTGTTCAAGTTTGTGATGCCGTTTCAGGTGCAAGACCAGGTGCTCGTCGAGAAATTGTTGAGTCTTATATCAAAAGGATAAAAGATTTAGAAGGCTTGGCTTTAGGGTATGACGGGGTAAATACGGCATATGCTATACAGGCTGGACGTGAACTACGTGTTTTAGTTGAGGCAGACAAAGTTTCAGATGCAAAAGCTGATGAGTTGTCATTTGAGATTTCGCAGCGTATTCAGACTGAGATGACTTATCCCGGTCAGGTTAAGGTAACCTTGATTCGGGAGAAAAGAGCGGTTAATTATGCAAAATAATAAAGGCTTAATAAACGGCGTGAATTCCTTGAAAGGAAAACATGTTCTTGTTACAGGTGGCGCTGGGTTTATTGGTTCTAATCTTGTTGAGTTTTTATTAGATAATGCTGTTCAAGTTTCTGTTCTTGACAATCTCTCTACTGGAAAAAGATTGAATCTTAAAGAGTTTTCATCAAATCCTTTGTTCAAATTTATTGAAGGTGATATTACTGATTTTAATACTTGTCTGAATGCAGTTTCCAATGTAGATGTGATTAGCCATCAGGCTGCTTTAGGATCAGTGCCTCGTTCGATTGAATTTCCGCATAATACGCATAGTGTTAATGCAACAGGTTTCTTAAATATGTTGCATGCGGCCAAAGAGAAAGGTGTGAAGCGTTTTGTTTATGCGAGTTCATCTTCTGTTTATGGAAACAGTAATAATTCTCCAAAAAAAATTGGAGAAGAAGGGGAAGTTTTATCTCCTTATGCAGTAACCAAGCAGTTAAACGAAGAATATGCGAAGGTTTATCATAAATTGCATGATATGGAAACCGTTGGTTTAAGGTATTTTAATGTCTTTGGTCCGAGACAGGATCCTAATGGCGTTTATGCTGCGGCTATTCCCAAGTTTATTGATAAGATGATTAAAGGGGAGGAGCTAATCATAAATGGTGATGGTGAGCAAACCCGAGATTTTACGTTTGTGGGTAACGCAGTTATGGCAAACGTATTAGCCCTATCGACATCTAATAGTAATGCGTTTGGTACATCTTTTAATGTTGCTTGTGGAGAATATTTCTCGTTAAATCAAGTTGTAAGAGAAATAAAAAAGAATTTAACTGAAATTGGTGTGTTCAATAATTCTACTGTAATAACTAATGGACCTGATCGAAAAGGTGATGTTAGAGATTCGTTAGCAGATATCACTCCAATTAAAGAGTTGTTGGGTTACCAAGAGCCGGTACTTTTTGCTGAAGGGATAGTGGATTTATGCAAATCTTTCAAAGACTAAATTTTAAATCAGACTTTTTTAAGTCCGTACTTGTTTTGATATCGGGTACCATAATGGCTCAGGCTATAGGTTACCTTATTTCACCTTTCTTAACTCGAATTTATACTCCGGAGGAAATGGGAGAGTTAGGTGTTTATATGCGTATAGTTGGTTTCGTTTCTGCCTTGGCTACAACAAGATTTGAATTGTCACTTCCAATTCCAAAATATGAAGGTCATTCCTATTTACTGTATAAGTTATCGCTAAAAATAGCACGTGTAATCCTTACTGGTTTATTTGGATTACTCATACTATTTTATTTTGTCAAGCCCCTAGTTCCATCAGATTTTGTCTTTGGGATTTTGACAATAATAAGTACTGGTTTTGTTGTTTTTATTAATCTTGGGACGAATTGGTCAATTAGACAGTCTGATTATAAAAAGATTTCCAGACAACGTATTGTGAATTCATTAACTTCAAACTCGCTAAAGTGGATCTTCGGAGTGTTTTCGATGGGCGCTTTTGGGTTGATTTTAGCCTCGTTAATTGGATTTGGTCTTTCAAGTGTTTGGTTCATTAAGGACTTCTTTTCGATTAGAAAGAATAAATATTCCAATTATTCTAGTAAGAAATATGTCGTTTTAGCGAAAGAGTTTAAACATTTTCCACTGGTAAGCTTACCTCATGTTTTAGTTGATTTAGGTCGTGACTTATTGATCGCATTTTTGATCGTATATTTTTATGGGAAAGATGTATTTGGATACTATAATCATTCTTATATGATTCTTAAACTTCCTATGGTTATTGTTGGAGCCTCAATTGGTCAGGTGTTTTTTAAGAAGTGCTCCGTGTTAGTGAATAATGATAGATCAACTTTCCCTTTGATGAAACGGACGATTATCATTTTGCTTGGGTTAAGTGTGGTTCCGTTTTCTCTAATATTCTTTTTTGGGGAAGAAATGTTTGGGTTTGTTTTCAGCGAGGCATGGGCTAAAGCGGGGTACTTTTCTCAGATAATGACCGTATGGTTAATGGCTAACTTTTTGATATCCCCGCTTTCTAGTTTGCCATTGATTTTAAGAAGGCAAGGTGAGTTTTTTGTTATTGGTTTAATTGGGTCAATACTTCAGCTTGCATGTTTTACTTTAATCCCAATAGTATTAGGTGGAGGAGAGAATTCATTTATTAGTCTTCTTTGGACGATTTCAATTTCCCAGGCAATATTCCTAGTCTTTGTTATTTTTATCAGCCTTTATTATTCCAAAAAAGGTGTGAAAGAATAAGTTGTCTTGTTTAAACAAGACGGGGTTGAATACTATTCTTTAATATTCAATTAACATTGAGATAATAGTCTTAATTTAGAATTATATTCATTGGTGTATGGAGTGTAAACAAATTACAATCATTATTCAAGCAAGATCCGGTTCTACAAGATTACCGGGGAAAATGACAATGCCCTTCTATGATGGAAAGTCAATTTTAGAAATTATTATAGGAGACTTAATGGATAATTGTGAATTCAAAATCGTTTTGGCAACGACGGATTCATACAAAGATGATCATTTAGTTGAGCTCGCTCATAAAACAGGTATAGATGTCTTTAGAGGAAGCGAAGATGATGTTTTAGAGAGGTTTATTAATGCCGCTCAGTTTTATAATGCCGAATACATCGTTCGGGTATGTGGAGATAATCCATTTTTGAGTATTTTCTTGATGAAAGAATTGTTCAAGCTCTATAAAGGTGAAGATTATTTATCATTTAGATATGATAATGGTAAACCAACCATTCTTGGACATTTAGGGATGTTCTGCGAGTTTACAAATATCCATGCGCTAAGAAAAGCAGCTGAGCTAACTGTGGATAAATTATATCGAGAACACGTTACGAATTTTCTTTATGGGAATCCCAAAGTGTTCAATGTAAAACTAGTTGATTTACCTGAATCAGTTCATAATTACGAAGGGATAAGACTTACTGTTGATACTAAGAATGACTTTGTCAATAGTGCTAAGTTATATGCCCAATTTGGAAGTATGATTGAAGAGGCGGATATTCAAAAACTAATTGATTACATTCAATTAAATACTGTACTTTTACAATCAATGCAGAGTGAAATTAAAATGAACACTAAATGAACGAAACGTATATAATTGGAGAAATAGGACAAAATCATAATGGTTCTGTTGATATAGCAAAATTAATTACTGAATTTGTATCAAAGCCTATCCAAGAAGATTTGTTCGGTCTTGAGCTGAAAAGAATGAATGCGGTTAAATTAACTAAAAGAGATTTAGCTCAAGAGTTGTCTGCTAGCCAAATGGCAAGACCTTATCTAAATGAGAATAGCTTTGGCTCTACTTATGGCGAGCATAGAGAAGTTCTTGAACTTAACGATGAAGAACATTTTGAAGTCTACAAGCACGCAAAATCATTGGGGTTAGATTTTGTGGAAACATTATGTGCACCGGGCTGTCTTTCATTGTTGAAATTATTCACCCCTGATTATTTGAAGGTGGCTAGTCGTGATTTAACTAACTTACCTTTATTAGAGGTTTTAGCCGAAACAAAGATCCCAATTATTATTTCTACCGGCATGGCTGGTAAAAAGGAACTGGATGAGGCTATCGAAACAATTGGTAGATATCACGAAGATATTTCTATTTTACATTGTGTTTCAGAGTACCCAACTCGTCCTGATCATGCAAATTTGAATACGATTAAGTATTTACAAGAAAATTATGGTAAGTACACGATTGGATATTCCGATCATACCATAGGTATTTCTGCGCCAGTTGCAGCTGTCGCAATGGGAGCGAAAATCATTGAGAAGCATATCACAATGGATCGTCGAATGAAAGGTACCGACCAAAAAGGTTCTTTAGGTCCTGATGGTATTTACAGAATGGTCCGTGATATCCGTATTATTGAGCAATCGATGGGGACAAAGGATATTCATATTGCTGAAGGCGTTTCTGTAGCCAAAGAAAAATTAGAGAGATCAATTGCATCAAAGGTTAAAATTAACGCTGGAGATACCATTTCTGAAAGCATGATTCATTTATTGTCACCGGGAAGTGGTCTTAAGTGGTCTGAAAGAAATCTCGTTGTTGGTAAAGTTGCAAACTGTGATATTCCGCAAGATGAAATAATTAGTTCTTCTCAAATAGGATAAAATGTTACCAAAATTAATAGTTACCGATATAGATGGAGTATGGACGGATGGTGGTATGTATTACGATCAATCTAATATTGAGCTAAAGAAGTTTAACACTTCTGATTCTGCTGGTGTTCTTTGGTGCAGATTAAATGGTATTCCTGTGGTAATTATAACCGGAGAGAATACTGATATTGTCAAAAGAAGGGCAGATAAATTAAAGATTGACCATGTATATTTAGGCGTAAAGGATAAAGTAAAAGTGTTAGATTCGTTGTTGGTAGAACTAAATTTGGAATGGACCGATGTGGCATATATTGGAGATGATTTAAATGATTATCAGGTTCTAAAGAAAGTTGGTTATTCTTCTTGCCCATTGAATGCACCAAAATACATTCAAGAAATCGTTCATAAAGTGACTCCTGTTAAGGGAGGATACGGAGCGTTTCGAGCTTTTGTAGAGCAGATTTTAATCGATAATAATTTAATGGAAACTTCACTGTCTAAATATTTTGAGCAAAATAAAAACGATTTCAAGCAATAGTCATTTTCTAAAGTTCTGGCTAATTGCCTTAATTTTATACTTACCAACACTTGGCTTGGTAGGTGCTGAATTGTATCTGTTATTTTTACCTGCTGCTGTTATTTTCTATAAAGAAGAACTAGTGGGTGAGTACTTGTCAATTAAGGAGAATGGCCTTTCTAAGAGAACTAAGTTTTCTTTAATTGTCTTTGGCTTGCTAAGTTGCGTAATCATATTAAATGTAGTGATTAATGCCGGTAATTTAAAGTTACTTTTCAAGACCCCAGTTATTTATGCTCCCTTGTTACTTTTAGGTAGTTATTTGATTGCAGATGTTCGAGTTTTCAGGGCTTTATTTGTTTTAATAGTAATTGAAATTCTTGTTGGATGGTTAGAGTATCTAATGGGAGTTAATAGCTTTTATAAGTCCTTGTCAGGAACCTTCAGCTTTGTTAATTACGATTTATTTTATCACACTAGGGTTTTTGGGTTAAGTGTAAATTCCTCTTTTTTAGCTCAAAAATCGATGGTTGGATTTATCAGTATTCTTTTCCTAAAAATTGAGCTTAAAAACAGACAGAAGATATTACTTTATTTACTTTTTGTCAGCGGAATAATTCTCACATTTGGAAGAACTAGTATTGTTGTATTTTTATTTGCGCTAGTAATTTTCATTTTCATTTTTACATTCTATTTGCTAAGAAAGAAATTGGAGTTTACATCAATTAATAAGTGGTTGGGGTATACTGCATACCTAACTCTGACAGGATTGATTTTCACTTTTTATTTTTGGCAACAACAGTTTACTCGGATGGGTTTGGTTCCACGTTTTGTGGGGGCTGATGGTAATGGTCTTGGTTTTATTAATGGAATTGGTTTGGACAAAATTGACATGTCTGGAAGAAAGGAGATGTGGGCAAAGTCAATCAATTTCATATCTGAAAACTTTTGGTTTGGAAACGGTTCTGAAAGATTTACATTGAATGCTACACATGTTCACAGCTCCGTTTTTGAAGTGATTACAACACACGGTATGGTCGTATTCGCTCTGTTGACCTTGTTAATTATTATCAATTTAAGAAAATCTAATTTCCTTTTCATCGGAATGATTCTCCTTTATTCCATTGGTCAATATGGCATTTTTTGGAATATCTCGTTTTTAGACTTGGTGTTTTACGCGGTTTTATTTTTTGGAATAAGGCAATTAAATGCAAGCGATGAGTTCGGTGTTTGAGTCAATACAAGAATTAGAACAGAAGCGTGACTTAAATGCGCTTAAGGTCCTAAATAAAGGAAAGTCATTTGATATTTACCCTTGGGTAAAACCATACATTTTTAGTAAACTACAACAAGGAAACAAACCAAAAACGAATAGTGCCAGCAAAGTTTTTCAACTAAAACGATTATTTTCTGGTTCTTTTCTATTATTCAAGAAACCTTCATCCTTAATTTTTAGTAATTCTCTTGAAAGAAGAGCGCTGAATGATGGAGTTTATGATAAGCTGTTTCACGCAATCGAGGAGTCCAATATTATAGGAGATAAGCTACTCTTTGAAACTAAAATTCCGGCGAACTATTTCCCGCGCTCAAGTTACAAGAAGAAGCAAGTTGTTTCCAGATCAATCTTCTATTTACTTGAGATGATTTATGCAACGCTTTTTTTAAGGAGTTTGGAGATTAAGAATGCTTCTTTGTTGGGTGAATTTGCTTCTGAGTCTGATATAAGTTATGCTGTTCGAAAGAATCTAGCTCAATATCACATTACTCGCTTATATTTGAGGTATAATAAAAAAGTAAAAAATGTATTCCTTTCGGGTGCATACCTTAATTTTGGGCAAGTCTTAGCTTTTAAAGAGAGCGGCGCTCAGGTCATTGAACTACAGCATGGTGTAATTAACAAAGAACATTATGGATACAGCTATGAATATATACCTTCAAAGAATCAATTTCCTGACTTTATTTTGACCTTTGGTCAGCGTGATGAGAGTTTTATTAATCAGGGGGGGCTTTCTAAATTCGTTAGGGCAAAAGCTGTCGGGAGCTTCATTTTAGATTATTACTTGAAGCGATCAGCTAAGGAGAAATTGATCATTGAGGTTAGAAACGCTGCAATATCATTACAAGATTGTGCTACTGGTGTGTCAGCTATGGATGAATTCATCGATTTAGCGAAAAGAAACCCAAACATACAATTCAGCTTGAAGAGGCGTAGATTACCGCTATCATTCTATCAAGAGAAATTTGAATTTCCTGAAAACATGTCTTTTGAAGAGGAGTTGAATGTCTATGAATTAATCGTTAATTCGGATGTACATATTACGGCATACTCTTCTTGCGCTTTGGAGGCACCCACGCTTGGAACACCTAATATTCTTATAAATGTCGATAACAAGGCTAAGGAGTATTATCAGGAAAAATTAAGAGCGTCAAATTATAATTGGTATTGTGCTAATGGAGAACAGGCAAGCAGTTCTATTCAGTCGATACAACAAGTGCTAATTGAACAAGTAATGAATCAAAATGAGGAGAATATAGCTCCTAATTATCAGTCAAACTTAAATTCATTTTTAAAATATCTGAAAGAATGAAAGCCACTAGTTTGAAGAAGTCTTTTTTGGTTTATATATTAAGTAACTTACTGAGTACAGGGTTACCTTTCGCACTCTTGCCTTTTCTTACAGATCATTTGAGTAAATCCGATTATGGGGTCCTTTCTAATTTTACTGGTCTCTTATCATTAGCTATGCCTTTAATTGGGATTAATTTTGTTTCTGCTTATACGCGACAATACTTTAAAAAGGACGTAGACATTAAAGATTATGTTGGAACAGGGTTAAGCCTTCAGCTATTATTGGCTGTTTTTATTGGATCCTTGTTTTTGATTTTTCAAGATTTCATTGTTCTTAAAACTGGTGTCGACCCTCAATATGTTTATATGGCAGCTATTTACTGCTTTATTTTTTCTGTTTCAGAAATTGTTCTAACCAATTGGAGAATAGAAGATCGTGTTTGGTTTTTTGGCCTGTTTAGAATTGGAAGAACTTTTGTTGAGGTTACATTGACTTTATACTTTGTAGTCAACTTAAATCTGGATTATCACGGACGTGTTCTTGCCATACTTTCTGCCGTATTAATTACATTCATTCCGGTTTTAGTAATTCTCTTTAGAAAAGGATATTTAAAATTCAGTTGGAATAAAAACTATTTAAGACATATAATTAGATACGGTGTTCCTTTGATACCGCATGCTTTTGCAGGCGCTATTTTAGTTTATTCCGATAAACTAATTATTACAAGCAGAATAGGCTTAGATGCAAATGGCGTTTATAGTGTCGCTTTTCAAGTTGGATTAATTATCGCATTGATTCAGAATTCATTTAATCTAGCATGGGTACCGTGGTTTTATAAACAGCTTACCTCAATCGATTCTGGCAAAAAGAACAAAATTGTAAAGATTACCTATCTCTATTATATAGGTTTGCTTATCGCAACTATTTTATTGATCGTTCTAACTCCTTATATTTTTATGATTCTAGGTAAAGAGTTTAATGGTGGGATCGAATTGGTTGGTTGGGTAGCTGTAGGTTTTCTTTTCAACGGAATGTATAAAATGAAAGTAAATTATTTGTTTTTCATCGAGAAAACTTCCATTATAGCTGCTATTACAATTTTTACTGCAGGAATAAATATTGGATTGAACTATGCGCTGGTTGATATTTATGGAGTTGAAGGTGCTGCAATTGCAACATCTATTACCTTTCTAATTCAATTAATTTTAGGTTGGATAATATCCAATCGCTATTACCCAATGCCCTGGTTTAATCGAAATTAAAAATAGTATGTGGAAATCTTCAAGATCATTTTCTCAGAACATCTCGCGCATAATTGTTTTGTTGTTCGTAATCAGTACTTTTTTCTTTCAAAAATTACAGACAATTCTTATTATTTGCTTGCTTCTGACTTTAATCAAAGACCATGCTAGTAAAGATGAAATTCGTTATCGATTAAATTGGAAGAATTCGTCAGTTTGGTTCCTTGCTTTATTTGTATTTCATCTGATCGGTATAACCTATTCTAAAAATATAACATTTGGACTGGCAGATGTGTCCATGAAGTTGTCTTTCTTGGCTTTTCCGTTCTATTTTATTTTCATTAAGAACTTTAATAAAACCAGATTGATGGATTTGATATCTTTCATAGGTTCGCTCTCTGTTTTAGCATGTATTGGTAAGGCATATTACACATTTGTTGTTGATGATTTTAATGTTTTATCAACGGATTCAGAGTTTAGTTTGTTTATGCATCGTGGTTATCAAGCTATCTACTGGAGTATAGGTGTGCTTTGGAGTGTGTACTCTGTTCTATCGAAGAGAAAACATAAATGGGGACACCTTATTCTAACTGTAATTCTTATGGCTGGGGTATTTCTGACTTATTCTAAAGCGGGTATATTGATGTTGACAATATCTTTCTTCTTCATTTTTGTTTTACTAATTAGAAAGTATAAGAAACTTAAATTGGCTGTTTTATCTGTAGTAGGATTGGTACTATTATCTTTATTAATAAACGCGATTACACCTAGGCCATTGGCTCGTTTTAAAGTGATGGCAAATACATTGCTTGAACAGTCGAGTAAAAATGAAGTAAATGAAAATGATAGTAACTCACAGAGATTGTTGATGTGGGAAACATCAATAGAGTTGTTGAAAGAAAATCCGCTTGTTGGGGTTGGTACTGGAGATGTTAAAGATGTATTAAAACAACGAAATAGGGAGAAAGGATTGGAGCATTTAGTTGAATTAAATCTGAATTCCCATAATCAGTTCCTAACTCTTGGAGTTGCACTTGGCGGAATAGGGATGTTACTTCTCATTTTATTGGTTTTTACGGCTTTTGTTTATGGATGTTTGGTCAGCGGAGATTTATGGATTCATCGACTTATAATGCTAGGAATATTTTTGTTTTTTCTAACGGAATCGGCATTTGAAACACAAGCGGGAGTGGTGTTTTTTACTTTTTTAATTGGCTTGATTAGTTTTAAACAAGCAAGGGAGGTTCATAAACAAGTCAGTTAGGTTAAAAATTATACTTTGTATTTGTACCTTTACAACGTTATTTTAGAAGGTTATGTTTGGATCAAAAAAGAAAATATTAGTACTCGCGCCGCATACGGATGATGGGGAGTTTGGATGTGGAGGTACAATCTCTAAGTTGATAAATGAGGGACACGATGTGTATTATGCAGCATTTTCAGCATGTCAGCAATCTGTTTTACCTCAGTTTCCTTCGGATATTCTAATTACCGAAGTAAAAGCGGCAACTAAAGTCTTAGGGATTAAGCCTGAAAATTTAATTCTGTTTGATTATGATGTTAGAACTTTTGGTTATAATAGACAAGCGATTTTAGATGATTTAATTAAATTAAGAGCAGAGATTAATCCTGATGTAATTTTTATGCCTGAGAAGAATGACGTTCACCAAGATCATAAAACCATTGCTGAAGAAGGATTGAGAGCGTTTAAGTTTTGTTCAGTACTTTCTTATGAGCTTCCTTGGAATAACATCACGTTTACTACTTCTTCTTTTATTCACTTAAGTGAAGAAAATGTTAGAACGAAAGTTAAAGCGTTGAATGAATATCAATCTCAAGCGCATAGGCCTTATTCTGATGAAGATTTTATTCGTTCTATGGCGCGTTTAAGAGGTGTGCAAATAGGAACAACCTATGCAGAGGCATTTAGTGTGGTTCGATGGATCATTAAATAAAGGGGTATGGTTTTAAAAGAAATTGTTGATTTTATTGAAGGGTCAATTCAATTTGATGCATCTGCTATTGAAGTAACAAAAGCTTTATCGATTGCTGATAGCAATTTCGACATAAGCTGCGTTGGCTGGTGTTCAGATAAGAATGCTGAACTTCTAAATTCTGTTTATTCAGGAAATGTGCTAGTGAGTCAATCTCTTTTTGATCAAGTGAATGTTCCTCACTTGAACCTTATTGTTGTTGATGCACCTAGAAGAGCTTTTGCGCAGCTATTAAAAGAATTCTTTACTAAGAAAAAAGTTTTCGGATCTGTTTCTGATTCCTCGAATATTGATGTAACAGTGAAATATGATGCTAGTAAGGTTGTCATTGGACATAACGTAGTTATAGAGGAAGATGTTCAAATTGGGGAGCATGTAATATTAGGTCATAATACAGTGATTAAAAGTGGAACGATTATCAAAGATAATGTTTCTATAGGGGCTAATTGTACAATTGGAGGTGTTGGATTCGGATATGAATTGTCAGATACTGGTGAGTATGAAGTGATCCCACATATTGGAAATGTCATTCTTTCTGAGCATGTTGAAATTGGAAATAATGTATGTATTGACCGGGCTGTAATGGGAAGTACATTTTTGGATGTCAATGTAAAGGTTGATAATCTTGTGCATATTGCTCACGGTGTTCAAATAGGTGAGAATAGCCTCGTTATTGCTCATGCTATGATTGCTGGAAGTGTAAATATTGGAAAAAATGTATGGGTGGCTCCTTCCTCTGCTGTTCGTCAAAAATTAACGATAGATGATAATGCTTTGATTGGATTAGGGAGCGTCGTTGTGAAGAATGTCGAAAAAGGGACTGTCGTCGCTGGAGTTCCAGCAAAACCGATTTCTAAATAATGAAATTAAACGTTGTCATACCTTGTCGCAATGAAAAAGGAAACATCGAAGAGTGTGTAGAAGCAATTTTCAATGCCGACCTACCAAATGAATGTTCTATTTTAGTTCATGTAGTGGATGGAATGAGTGATGATGGTACAATAGATATTATTCACAACCTTACCAAAAGATATCCATATCTAAAACTAATCGAAAATAAATTTCAATTAACGCCCTATGCTTTCAATCTTGGAATTAAAGCTGGAGGGAAGGTTGATTTTGTGCAAATTATTGGTGCGCGTCAGATTTTAAGTAAGAATTACTTTGTAGAAGCGATTAAAAATTTTCAAGAAGACAATTCTACGTGGTGTGTAGGTGGTATTGTGAATAATGTTTACCTGAATAGTAAAGCTGAAATTATTGCCAATGCTATGTCTTCAACCTTTGGTATGGGATTAGGTAATTTTCGAACGTTATCTAAATCGGGTTTTGTTGATACTGTTGGTACACCAATGTATCCATATGCTGTTTTTGATGAAATTGGTTTTTTCGATGAAAACTTGATAAGGAATCAAGATGACGATTATAATTATAGAGTAACTTCAGCAGGTGGAAAGATTTTCTTCAATAGTCAAATTTCGGTGAAATATTACGTTCGAGCAACTTTTAAAGGCTTATGGAGACAGTTCTTTCAGTATGGATATTGGAAGGTGTTTGTAAATAAAAAGCATCAAGCTATTACTACGATTAGACAATTGGTCCCGCCGCTGTTTGTGTTTTACTTAATGCTATTGTGTTTTACACCGTTTTTTGGAAAAACATTATTCTTGATCGCTTTAATCCCCTTTGTGCTTTACCTATTAATGTCGCTCTTGTTCAGTTTGAAATTGGCCAAGAATATAGGTCAATTCTTTCTTACATTAGTTACATTTCCCGTTTTGCATATAAGTTATGGCCTAGGATATTTAAATGGGATGTTAGAATTTTTAATTTTGAATAAGAAACCAGCGGATAGTCAGAAACGATTGTCGCGATAATATAGTTAGGAATGATTCCATTTTCGCCACCTAGAATTGACGATAAAGTAATAGCAGAAGTCACAGCCGCTTTAAAGTCTGGATGGATTACTACTGGTCCTAGAACAAAACAATTTGAAAAGAATATTACGGCTTATACAGGCTGTAAAACTACAGTTGCGGTTAATTCTTGGACAATGGGAATGCAAGTTCTATTGTCATATTGGGGAATTAAGGAGGGTGATGAAGTGATTATTCCGGCTTATACCTATTGTGCAAGTGCAAATGTTATCGTTCATGCGGGGGCAACGCCAGTAATGGTAGATTTGAATGAATCGGATTTTAATTTAAATGTTACGAAAGTAAGAGCTGCAATTACTCCAAAAACGAAAGCTATAATGGCTGTAGATATAGGAGGTTTACCTGCAGATTATAAAGAGTTGATGGATTTGATCAATGAACCAGAAATTAAAGGGATGTTTAATGGAGGGTCTGATTTTCAAAATCAATTGGGAAGAATTATTTTAATTAGTGATTCTGCACATAGTTTTGGTGCGGAGTATTACGGCGATCGATCGGGGTCTCTGGCCGATGTATCTTCTTTTTCTTTTCATGCGGTGAAGAACTTGACAACTGCGGAAGGAGGGGCGCTATGTTTTAACCTTCCAAGTCAATTTGATCATGATGTAATTTACGCAGAAATGTGTACTAAGATTTTACATGGTCAAAATAAAGATGCGCTGGCAAAAACCAAGAAAGGAAATTGGAAATACGATGTAATTGAGCCTGGTTTTAAGTGCAATATGACTGATGTTCAAGCAGCAATTGGATTGGTTGAGTTAGATCGATATCAAGAGAACTTAGATCGTAGAAGATTAATCTTTGATTCTTATTCGAAAGGGTTCGAAAGTGAATCTTGGGCTATACAGCCACTATATGAAACTGAAGCCAAGACATCCAGCTACCATTTATATTTATTGAGAATTGCGGGAATCTCAGAGAATCAGAGAGACGAAATTATTCAAGAGATTTTTGAGCAAGATGTATCTGTTAATGTTCATTTTCAGCCATTACCAATGTTGACTGCTTATAAAAAGCGAGGTTTCAAAATGGATGATTATCCAGAGGCCTATGCGAAGTTCGCAAATGAGATTAGCTTACCTGTTTATTTCGATCTTTCGGATGAAAATATAGCAACAGTAATTAATGCAGTTAAAAATGCTGTTAATAAAGTGATAGATTGAAAAGAGTCTTCGACATTATAGTATCCGTAGTTATACTTTCATTTTTTCTTCCTTTTGGAATACTAATTGGGATCATTATTGCCTTTACATCGAAGGGGGGTGTTTTTTATGTGCAAGAAAGAATTGGTAAGCACGCTAAGCCTTTTGGTTTGTTTAAATTTAGAACTATGTCTGTTGGGGCAGATAAAGCAGGCAAGTTAACTGTAGGTATGCGTGATAGCCGTATAACTAAAATTGGTTACTTCTTGAGGAAGTATAAATTGGATGAGTTTCCTCAGTTTCTTAATGTCTTATTTGGTACGATGAGTGTAGTCGGACCTCGTCCAGAGGTTAAAGAGTTTACCGATTTATATGACCAATCGCAGCAAGAAGTGTTAAAAGTAAAGCCAGGCATTACGGATTTAGCTTCTCTAGAGTACTTCAATGAAAATGAGATTCTAGGTAAGTCAGAAGATCCAAAGAAAACGTATATAGAGATCGTAATGCCTGCAAAGTTAGAGTTGAATAAAAAGTATATTTCAAATCCATCCATGACACATGATATTCAAATTATGTGGCGAACTTTCAAAAAGATAATTAGTAAATAGTTTGGATGATTTCTAACCCTAGGTTTTAGGAAGGGCTTTTTTTTCAATGAATGATTTTATTGTGAAAGCAATGACATAAGAAAGAATACCCAAAACAGCACCGGTAACAACATCTTCTAAAAAGTGTTGCGACAAATACATGCGAGAATAGCCGATTAATACTGCTGCTAGTGCAATGATTATTTGAGCTATTTTGTTTTTAGCAAAAAAGAAACCTGCAATAAAAGCCATGAAGGCGAAACCTGCTGCTGTATGACCTGAAGGGAAGGAGTGAAATGTGTGCAGATCGACACCATTAACTAAATGCAGTTTTTCAGGGTCAATAATTCCAATTGGTCTGAGCGCATCTGGAAAAACAGTTCTTTTCAATATTTGAGCCAAAAAACCTGCGGTAATTAGAGTGCTGAATCCCCAGATAAAAGTGGACCATCCATTCTTTTGATAAGAAATTAGACCAAGAATTAAGACTATAACAGGTGCTACAATTCCATCGCCTAAATAAGTCCAGTATTTGAAAAAGAAGTCAAGGAAACTAGAGTTGACCGAATTTATTGATAAATGAATTTCAATTTTATCGTATGTAAAGAGTATTAATAATCCAATTAGTATGAATGCCATTGACACAATAATAAATGTCTTTGCTTTCAACACGTATTTGAATAACTTAATCATCTTCAATGGATAAAAAAGGCTAGAGCACATCCTCCTAAAATTGTCATCAACTTTAATAAGTTGAATTTATGATTCTCGCTTGTTTCAAAAATGATGGTTGTTGAAATATGAAGAAACATACCAACAACAATAGCTAGAATGATGTCGAAGTCAAAATCAATGGATTGACTTGAGTAACCCATAATTAAAGCTATAGGTGTTGTGATCGCGAATATACTTAATATAAGCCATGATTTTAGCCTAGAAGCCTTAGAGACCGTTAAAAGTGTCATTAAAGCAATCGCAACTGGAATTCTATGAAATAGAATTCCTAATAAAAGGGAGTTGTCATCGCTATGATGATGAGAAGTTGCTATTTCAACACCTGCAAGTTGGCTTCCTAATGGAACTCCTTCAAGAAAAGAGTGCGCTCCAAGTGCTATAATTAATGCAATAGGAATTTTTGCTCCTTCTTGAGTATGAACGTGCCCATGCTCTATTCCTCCAGAGAAAAACTCTAGAATCAATTGAATTAAAAAGCCGATTAGAATGTATACACCAACGTTTAAATGAGAGTGCTCGTATAGTTCAGGGATGAAGTGGATGAAGGCAATGGATAATAGGAAGCCTCCACTAAAAGCTAACATCAACTTAATGATTTGTTCATTCTTTGTTCTATGCACAAGAGCAACAAGCATTCCTCCAAACAAGACTGAACCAATTAACGCGATATTAACTAAAAGTAATTCCATTATTTTTTACGAGCAATAATTATTAATCGATCTGAGCTATTTGCATTGTATTCAGATAAATTGAAGTCGCCAAAAGTACGAAGAATTTCGAAATCACAATCGCTCAGAAGTTGCTCGAAATCTATCTTTTTCAATGCTTGAACTCTTTCTGTATAATGAAAAGACTCGTTGCAATCACGAAACTTGATGTCTTTGAAAATATGCTTGCCATCATATCTTCTTGATATATTGAAGGTTATGTTGTTTATAGTTTTGATTTCAGTTTCAACAAGATTATTTATAACGCGGTTAGCATTCATGAAGTCTATGACAAGTATTCCTTGACTTGCTAACATAGAATGAACAGAATTTAATACCCGTTCATTGTCATTTGTTTCATCAAAATATCCAAAACTGGTAAATAAATTGAAGATTGCACCAAATTGCTCTCCTTCAATTACCGTTCTCATATCATGAACAGAAAAATTAAGCGTGTTACTTTTGTTTTTACTAGCCGAAGCAATACTCTCTGCTGAAAGATCTACACCAAGCACATTATAACCTAATTCATTAAGTGTTACAGAATGCCTACCTCTGCCGCACGCCAAATCCAAAATATGATTTGGTTTATCTAATTCAAGATGTTCAACTAAGTTGATCACGAATTGACGGGCTTCTTTCTCATCTCTGTTTTTATAGAGGGTATGGTAGTAGGGTGTATCAAACCAAGATGCGAACCATTCATTTTTCATGGTGCAAAGATACGTTATCTTTTTGTTCTAACCTTTTGATTGTTTGATAGATTCGTTATATTTGATAACCTTACTGCTATGGCAATTACAGATGTTTATGATTTTTACCGCAGAATGGAGGATGAGAATATTATCCTTTCATTCAAAGGTGAGTTCACTTCGGACTTGCTAACTTCTGTGTTACACATAATTGAATCTAAAATGTTAGCATTGAATATTGCTCCCAAAAAGAAAAAAAGGGTGTTTAATGTTATGGTAGAATGTTTTCAAAACTTATATCATCATATCGAAGCAATAGATCAAAATCATACACTTGAAAAAGAGCAAAAGGCTGCACTAATAATGATTAAGCATATCGAAGATAAGTTTATAATTCGAACAGGTAATTTCATCAAAAAAGATGGGATGGCAGAATTAAAAAGAAAGTTGGCAATGGTTAATGCGCTAACAACGGATGAGTTGCGAGAGTTGTATCAACAGAAACTGAGGAAAGATGATCGAACGGAAAAGGGAACAGCTGGATTAGGTCTGATTGATATTGCAAGGAAATCCAAAAACAAGTTAGAATACGAGTTTCTGGATGTAACTAAAGACTTAAGCTTTTTCTGCTTAAACGTTATTATTGAATAAAGTAATATATTTGAATATGGAAATACTTCATATAGAAGGTTCGGCTAAAACGCCAACCATTGATTTTAATCATGAAACAGGTGTTTTAGAGCTAAGAGGAAGGTCTATTCCAGAAAATTCAATCGAATTTTATGGGCCGCTTCAAAGTTGGTTGGATTCATACGAGAGTGTACCGAATCACACTACAATTTTGGATATGAAATTAGAATATTTCAACACCTCTTCATCCAAATGTATTTTGGATATTTTCAAAAGATTGGAAAAAATGAATGGTGATAGTACGGCTGTGCATGTAAACTGGTATTTTGAAACTGAAGATGAAGATATGGCAGAAGCTGGAGAAGATTATCAAGCAATTGTTCAACTTCCATTCAGTATAATTGAAGTTGAGGAAATCTAATATGAATATTGGGATTACTGGAGGCATAGGCTCTGGAAAAACTGTAGTTTCTAAGGTGCTCGAAACTATGGGGTATGCCGTATTTAATTCAGATCAAGAAGCTAAAATTATTGTTAATACCGATCCGGTAATTGTCCATGGTTTAAAAACACTTTTTGGAGAAGAAGTATATATTGATGGGCTTATTAATAAACCAATGCTAGCGGATATTATTTTTTCGAATGATGAGGTAAGAGTTAAGGTAAATGATTTAATACATCCACGGGTTCGGGAAGCCTATGATGATTTTTCATCTATTCAATCTTCGGGATTAGTTTTTAATGAAGCTGCAATTCTTTTCGAAACAGATGCCTATAAGCGATTCGATAAATTGATTCTAGTAACATCGCCTAGAGAAATTCGTATTCAAAGAATAAGGCAAAGAGATAATTGTTCAAAGGAAGAGGTGGAAGCAAGAATGTCTAAACAATGGTCTGATGAACAAAAAATTCCTTTAGCAGATTTTATTATTGAGAATAATGAAAATAGTCCATTATTAGTTCAAATAGAAGCTGTCGTTAATCAGTTGATTTCAGTATAATCATCAAAATGATTATCTTCTTGTTCATTCCTTCTATTTGAATTTACTCGATTACCAATTTTTCCTCCATTTAAGATAAATGTAATTGCACCTAGCATTTTAAAAATTAGGTTGAGTAGGAAGAAGAATCCAATTACCTTGAAAATAAAACCAAATATTGGGGTGTCTTCAATGTTTATGATACTTTCATGAAACCAAATGGAAATTGGATTTGAAGCAATATACGGGTAGAACCAAAACAGCACAAAAGCAGATAAGGCGATCGTAATTACTGCAATTTCCTTTTTTAAATGAAATGTATTGTCTTGCATTGGCAAACCGTTTGTAGCAAAGTTGAATAACATTCTTTTATTTTGGTTCTGCTGAAGTTTTCCAATAAAGTAAGTTAAGAGAATAATCCCAGCGAATATCACCTGATTTAAAATAATCATTTCTGAATTCAAGGATTCCAAGCAAAATAAGAAGGTTACATCAACCAAGAAAAAGTATTTAACAGCTTTAAATAAATAAACTTCAGATATAGATCGCTTCCTACCAGATGCTATAAGTTTAATTCCAATGTCAAAGATCCCCCATAGAAATCCATAGATTGCAAATACAACCCCAAGTCTGAATATAAAATCAAGTAAATTCACACTGCAAATTTAACAATCTCATTATCTTTATGGAAATCAAAAAAACACGAATGAAAAGAATTTTTTTAGTACTAGTTATTGCAGTTACATCTGTATTTAGTTCAAAAGCAGAAGAAGGAATGTTAATCCCTTCTCTTGTTAAGGCCTTTGAAGATGATATGCAAGCAATGGGGATGAGGTTATCCGCAGAAGATATTTATGATGTAAACAATTCAAGTATTAAGGATGCGATTATTCATTTTGGAGGTGGTTGCACCGCTGAATTAGTTTCTTCAACGGGGTTGCTATTAACCAATCACCACTGTGGATATTCTCAAATTCAATCACATTCTTCTTTGGAAAATGATTACCTAAAATATGGTTTTTGGGCAAAGAATCAAAGTGAAGAGTTAGCCAACCCTGGTTTAACTGCATCACGTGTTGTTAGAATTGAAGATGTAACTGCCACAGTACTTTTTGCGACAGAAGGGTTGTCGGATCAAGAGCGTTATACTAAAATGCAAACGGCAATTGATAAGCTGATAGAGGATGCCCAAAATGGAACACATTATACAGCAAAGATCAAAGCCTTCAATTATGGTAATGATTACTATATGATTGTGAAGGAAACATTTAAGGATGTTCGCTTAGTTGGAACACCGCCAAATTCAATTGGTAAATTCGGTGGTGATACTGATAATTGGGTTTGGCCAAGACACACTGGTGATTTTTCTGTATTTAGAATCTATGCAGACCAAAATAACCAGCCTAATGAGTATAATGAATCAAATAAGCCATATACACCTTTACACTTTCTTCCGGTTTCAATGAAGAAAAGAACTGCCGGTGATTTTACAATGGTTTACGGATTTCCTGGAACAACAGAACAACATCTATCTTCTGGTAACTTGAAATACATCATGAACAAGGAAAGACCAGCGCGAATTAAAATGCGTGAGAAATCGTTGAGTGTAATTGATGCGAGCATGAGATCTTCTGATCTTCTCCGTATTAAATATGCTTCGAAACAAGCTCGGATCGCTAATGGATGGAAGAAATGGATAGGTCAATTAGGAGGATTAAAAACCGTTGATGCGATTCAAATCAAATTAGATAGAGAGAAGGAGTATAATGATATGGCAGCTACTAAGCCAGAATGGAATGAAAAGTATGCTAGAGTTGTCAAGGACATGAATGATATTGTTGAGCGATATAAACAAGCTGATTTCGGATACTCAATGGCGATTGAATATTTATATGTTGGACCAGAGTTATTCAAGCGTGCTCGTGAATTGAACAAGTTTCTTTCAAATTATTCTGCATTAGCAGAGAGCGGTGAGCTTGAAGCAGAGATTGAAAAACAATTGAAGGCGGCAAAAGGATTCTTTAAAGATTATGATGAAGCAACGGATAAGAGAATTTTTGAATTGTTAACCGAGGAGTATGTGAAACAAATGGAAGATGGGCCATTACCTTCAATGTTAAAAAATAATTCAGCAAAAGGATTGGCAGACTTAATTTACAAAAAATCTATTCTCACAAATGAAACTCGTTTCTTAAAGTTTATGAACAAAGTTGGGGAAAAATCATTTAAGAAGCTAAATAAGAAAGATCCTGGATTTATTTTATGGAAGGAAACGGATGATAATTTCGTGAATAATGTTCTTCCAGATGTTCGTGTTTACCGTTCTACAATGGATGGATTGTTAAAAACTTATGTGGCAGGTAAGTTTGAAATGTTCCCTGATGCTAAACACTGGCCAGATGCGAACTCTACAATGCGAATTACTTATGGTAAGTTAGAAGGTTCTGCTCCACATGATGGTATGCAGTATACTGAGCATACAACTATCGACGGTATTATAACGAAGAATAATTCTGGAAACCCAGATTATGATCTTTTACCGCGTATGAGAGAATTAGCTGCCGCTAAGGATTACGGTGATTATGCTCAAGATGGTGAGTTATGGGTTTGCTTTACAGGTTCAAACCATACAACTGGAGGGAATTCTGGTTCGCCAGTTTTAGATGCAGATGGAAACTTATTAGGACTTAACTTTGATAGGTCATGGGAAAGTACAATGAGTGATTTTATGTTTGATACAAATCGCTGTAGAAATATAACGGTTGATATTAGATATGTTCTTTGGGTAATGGATCGTTACGCTGGAGCAAAACACATTGTTGATGAAATGACATTGGTTCGTTAGACCAACAATCAAAAAAAAGCCAGCATTTAAATGCTGGCTTTTTTTTATCTAAGCTTTATTAAATTTTAAATGTGAAGAGCTCTGTCTTCTGTGGCTGCTAGAGCGGCCTCCTTCAATCCTTCGGAGTAAGTTGGATGTGGATGGCATATTCTTGCCATATCTTCAGCAGAAGCTCTATATTCCATCGCAGTAACAGCTTCCATGATTAAGTCTGCTGCTCTTGGGGCGATCATGTGAACTCCTAGTACTTCATCGGTCTCTTTGTCAGCAATGACTTTAATCGTTCCCATAATGTCCATACTGGCGCGTGCTCTTCCTAATGCTTTAATAGGGAAAGAACCAATTTTAATTTCTTTTCCGGCAGCAATACATTCATCTTCTGTTTTTCCAACAGCAGCAACTTCCGGCCAAGTGTAAACTACACCAGGAATTAAATCGTAGTTTAAATGTGGTTTCTGTCCTGCTAAAAATTCAGCTATGAAAACACCTTCTTCTTCAGCTTTATGAGCTAACATTGCGCCGCGAACAACATCACCAATAGCGTATATATTAGGTACTGAAGTTTGTAAATTATCATTAACATCAATTTGACCTCTTTTGTTAGGTGTAATACCAACATTTTCTAAGCCTAATCCATCTGTAAATGACTTTCTTCCTACTGCAACTAGACAGTAGTCAGCTTCCATTGATACTTCTTCGTCTTTCTTGTTAAGAGCCACAAGTTTAACTCCTTTACCAGTATTAATAACGTTTTGTACTTTATGTTGTAAATGGAATTTAAAACCTTCTTTTTTCAGAACTTTAGTTAGCTCTTTAGACATTGTTTTATCCATTGTTGGGATAATGCTATTAGCAAATTCTACAACTTCTATCTTTGTTCCTAGTCTTGCAAAAACAGAACCTAGCTCTAATCCAATAACACCGCCACCTATAACTAACATCTTTTTAGGAATCTCTTTCATGTTGAGAGCTTCCGTAGAAGTAATAATTCTATCCTTGTCTGGTTCCATTCCTGGGAAGAAGTTTGGTTTAGACCCAGTCGCGATAAGTATATTTTTTGTTGACAGAACTGTTTCTTTATCTTCTTTATCGGTAACCTTAACTGTGTTTTTGTCAACGATCGAACCAATTCCATTAAATACCTCAATATTGTTTTTGTTCATTAAGTATTTGACTCCATCACACGTTTGAGAAACAACTTTATTTTTTCGAGCAATCATTTGATCTATATTTGCCTTTACATCGGATACATCAATTCCATGCTCCGTAAAGTTATGAGTTGCGTTATGAAAGTGTTCTGAAGAATCAAGTAGTGCTTTTGATGGAATACATCCAACATTAAGGCAAGTACCACCGAGGGTATCATACTTTTCTATAATGGCTGTCTTCATACCTAATTGTGCGCAGCGAATAGCGGCAACATATCCTCCAGGTCCAGATCCTATAATTGTGATATCGAAATTACTCATGTTCTTTAGTTTATGACTACAAATTTATTATTTCTCATCGAAGAAAGGACTTCAAACAAAATTTTTAAACCAAAAAAAAGGGCTATTGATTAAATAGCCCTTTCAATATTATTGAGTTGGTTATAGTACTACAACTTTTTTCGTTGTTGTATGTTCACCAGATGTAATCTCTAAGAAGTAACATGCTGCATTCAAATTAGCCGTGTTAGCTAATGAATGGTTAACGATAGTATTCGTTTCGTTAATTGTCTCTGAAGAAATTACTTTTCCTTGAGTATCTCTTAAAGTGAAGGTCACAGCTTCGTTTTGAGCAGTGTAATTAATGTTAATCGCCTCACCATTTGAAGGGTTAGGGAATACATTTATGTTCAATGCAGAAAGTTCATCTGAAATTAATCCTAAAGTTCCATCTACATTAATGTTGTCAACATAAAAGTTGCTCGCTAAATCAGAAGCATTAAATTCAATTTTGAACATTACTTTATCTGAAGCAGCAGATGTATTAATTGCAACAGTTGCAGTTTTCCAATCGTTATTAGATGTTGGTGCGTAATCCGTAAAACCAGCAAATCCACCAGTTACTAAATCACCACCTGAGATTCCATTTGCAACACTTCCTCCAATTGATGTGCCATTAACTGCAATACTTCTTGCTTGCCATGATGCACCACAGTCAGTAGAAGCATATACTTTAACAAATTCAGTGATTTGTGATTCTTGAGTTGCATTAGTCGCATATGAATATTTGAACGACATTGTTACTCCAGAAGTATATCTTAAATCAAACGAAGGAGTGATTAATTCATCAACACTTCCTCCTAGTCTATCGTTGTAGAAGAAATCATCATTAAATAAATCAGCACCTGTAACATCTTTAAAGTTTGTAAGCTTATAAGCTCTAGAGTTATCGTATCCATTACCGTTTGATAAAGCAAACTCACCGTAGTTGTTTTCATAATTGTTTACAACAAACCAGTTAGCTGAAGGTCCTTCTAAGTCAATTGATGTTGGTCCATCGAAAGTGGCATGATCTTGCGATACATATATATAACCTGTTCTAGTCTCTGTTCCTGTACCCGCAGCGTTAGTTACGCGAAGTGTAACCGTTTTGTATCCAGCTGATGTAAATGAAACCGTTGGGTTCGCAGAAGTAGATGTAGCCGGAGAACCATCTTCAAACTCCCATGCGTAGCTGTCAATAACAGCATTCCAAGAAGCATCTCTAAATGAAACCATTCCACCAATACACACTTCAGTTGTTTCAGTAATGAAGTCTGCAACAGGAGTACATAATGGAACTGTTAGTGGTGTTTGAGGAAGAGTTTGATCCATAGTACCTGTTTCAATTAGTGTTGTATCTTGCCAAAGGATATTTCTTTGTCCAGCAATTCCCTCTAAAGTGTTGTTCATTGAAGCAGCTTGACCTGGAGAGAAGTGTCTGTCACAGTATGAATAGTCCATGTAATTTTGTAAATCTTCATTGATTGTATCATTGCAATCAGCCCAACTATATGGCGGTATGAAAGTTGGACAACTTTGATGACCTTTTGTAGGAGGCGTATCCAAAATTCCATCATCATTACAAATAGTAGGACCATTGTTGATTAAATCAGAATCTCCAAATGTGTGTTGTAACCCTAGCCAATGACCAAGCTCATGTGTTAATGTAGATTCTCTAAAAGTAGATGATGTACCTATAGAGCCTACGTAAGTATGATTTGAAACAATTCCATCTAACCAATAGCCAGCTCCATCAGTAGCCGCAGGGAACATAGCATATGCTGCAGCACCAGGCGTTCCAACTACATCTACTACCCATATGTTCAAGTAGTGAGCGCGGTTCCATTGGTGTATTTTAGCAAAAGCATCACCATTAAATGTCTCGTGAGAGTATATGTGCTCAATACCGTTCGTACAGTTACCTAATGGATCTATTGCAGCAAGCTTAAACTCAATATGAGCATTACCAATTAAAGTGTCGAAATCTGGATGAATATCCACTGAATCAGGGTCAGCAGCATTGAACTCACGATTTATAACTTCCATTGCATCATAAACCTGAGCATCTGTAATATTTTCTACGCCGTAATCATGAAGAATATGAAAAACAACGGGTATTGTATAAGTTACTTGAGATTTCTGAAGGTTTTCTGGATTAGCGTTTAAGCTATCTTGAAGTAAACGGTTAGCGTAATAACCAGCTTCTAATTCCGGATACATTTCAAATGTCTTTTTCAATGCTTCATACGTTCCGCATTTTCTTTCTTCCTGCTGAGCATGAACAAAAGAACCAGCTATGAAGCAGAATGCCAATATTGAGTATAGTCTTTTCATAGTTTAAATTTTCGATGAAGTTAAACATTCTATTTTAGTTAAAATAATTTGTAGCAAAAAAAAGAGAACTATTTATTAAAATAGCCCTCTCATTGTGTGAAATGTATGTTTATTATAAGACAATTAACTTCTTAATTGTTGTGTTATCGCCAGAGGTTACCTCTAAAAAATAACAAGCTGATGGTAAAGATGTTGTATTGTTTAAAGCTTTGTTTACAATTGTATTTGTCGCTTCAACTGTCTCAATGCTTAAAATTTTCCCCTGTGAATCTCTTAGTGTAAAAGTTACTGGCTCGTTTTGAGCTGTATACGAAATGTTGATTGCTTCACCATGAGATGGATTCGGGAAAACGTTTAATTCTAATGCTGAAATTCCATCAGTGGTTAAACCAAGCGTTCCACCAACATTAATATCATCTACGTAAAAATTGCTGGCTAAATCTGATGCAGTAAATTGAATCTTGAACATTACTTTGTCTGAAGCGGCAGTTGTGTTTATGTTAACTGATGCTGTTCTCCAATCGTTATTGGAGGTTGGGGCGTAATCTGTGTTTCCTGCAAAACCTCCTGTTACTAGATTTGATCCTGTTAAACCAGTACTAATTGAACCAACAGGACTTCCATCGACACTAATTTGACGCGATATCCAGGTCTCACCACAATCTGTAGAAACATACACTTTAACGAATTCAGTTATTTGATTGATTTGAGTAGCGTTAGTTGCATAGGAGTACTTGAATGACATTGTTGCGCCAGAAGTATACCTTAAATCGAAAGAAGGAGTAATTAATTCATCAACACTCCCTCCTAATCTATTATTGTAAAAGAAGTCGTTATTAAATAAATCTGCACCAGCTACATCCTTAAAATTTGTGAGCTTGTAAGAAGTTGAATTTCCATATCCAGTTCCATTGGATAATGCAAATTTACCATAATTATCTTCAAAATTATTAGTAACAAACCAATTTGCTGAAGCTTCTTCTAAGTTGATTGAGGTTGGACCATCGAATGTCGCGTAATCTTGAGAAACATAGATGTAACCTGTTCTTGTTTCAGTTCCCGTTCCTGCTGCATTAGTAACAGATAGTGTAACATTTTTGTATCCAGAAGAGATAAAGCTTACAGATGGATTTGTAGAGCTAGATGTGGATGGTGATCCATCTTCGAATGTCCAGTTGTAACTTTCAATAGCAGCATTCCAGGATGCATCAGAGAAATTCACTGTAGCACCTATGCAGGTTTGTCTTGTACTTGCTGTATAATCAGGAACTGGAACACAAAGAGGCACTGTTAATGGGTTTGATGGGTCTTGAGGAAGTGATAAGTCTAAAACTCCAGTTGCTATTAATGTTGAATCTTTCCACAAAATGTTTCTTTGACCGGAAATACTTTCAAGTGTATTTTGCATTACATCAACTTGACCTTGGGTAAACATGTGGATACAGCTAGAGTAATCCATATAGTTCTGAACGTTTTCAATTGCAGGAATTGCCGCTGTATCACAAGTAGCAAGCGCTAAGTTACAGGTTGAAAAAGATCCTGCCGTAGGCGGTGTGTCTTCAATTCCGTCATCCCCACAAATTCCATCTCCAGCAGAAGTCCCTGCAAAAGTGTGAGGCAAACCAAGGTAATGTCCAACTTCATGAGTCAAAGTTCGATCACTTCCTGTAACGGTCCAATCTCTCAATACAATTCCATCAACCCAATAACCCGCGCCGTCTGTAGAAGAAGGGAATGTCGCATATCCCAGCAGTGTTCCTGTTATTTCTCCACCAGAATTTGGTGTGTGAACAACCCATATGTTCAGGTAATGTGATCTGTTCCATTGACTAATTTTCGAGTAAACATCACCGAAATTTGTCTCGTGCGAGTATATGTGCTCAATTCCATTCGTGCAATTTCCAAGAGGGTCTAATGCTGCCAATTTGAATTGAATTTCAGCATCTCCAATTATTGGCTTAAACTCAGGAATAACATTTGCGGTATCAGCATTAGATGCGCTATAGTCTTCGTTAAGTCTATTCATTAAGTCATAAACTAACGCATCAGGAATATTTTCAGTACCATATTCGTGAAGGATATGAAAAACAACAGGGATTTGGTAAGAGACAGCTTTTTCTCCCTTCTTATTAATTACGGTTGCACTGTTTTTTAATAATTCTCTTGTATCGTATTCTGCTTTTAAAATAGGAAATTCTTTGTGGAGGCTCTCTAATGCTTCGTCGGTCCCACATGGAACGATGCCCTGAGTACTGCCGTTAAATGCCAGTATAGATGTTACTAGAAATGCAAAAATAACTCTTTTCATAAGTTTGAAGTATGTTTTGTTCTTAATTATCGTTTCGAAAACAGTCTGAAATACTCATCATCTATGTGATTCAGGTCTTGTAAGACTTGCTTTCTAACGTAAATGTATGACAACGGAATCAATTCTTTTATGGTAAATACGCCAATTCTAAAATTGAATTATACCTGTCTATCCTAGAAAAGGTGTTTTTCAGCTCGATACGAAGAACGAACTAGAGGACCACTCTCTACGTATTTAAATCCTAGTTTTAAGCCAATCTCTTTGTATTCAGCAAACCTTTCAGGTGTCACGAATTCATCAATCGGTAAATGTTTAGCTGTTGGTTGGAGATATTGACCTAACGTTAAGATGTCAACATTCACACTTGCTAAATCTTCCATCGTTTCGATGATTTCTTGATGCGATTCTCCAAGGCCTAGCATGATTCCAGACTTAGTTTTCATACCTCCCTTTTTGAGGCGAAATAGTACTTCAAGACTTCTGTCATATTTTGCCTGAATTCTAACTTCTTTAGTTAAGCGTCGAACAGTTTCTAGGTTGTGACTAACAATTTCAGGCGAAATGTCAATGATGTTTTGAAGGTTGTTCCAGTTTCCCGCGAAATCGGGAATTAATGTCTCCATTGTTGTTCCTGGTGATTGTTTTCGAATCGCTCTTACTGTTTGTACCCAAATGCCTGAACCGCCATCTTTTAGATCATCACGGTCAACAGAAGTGATAACTGCATGTTTAACCCCCATGGTTTTAACGCTGTGCGCAACTTTTCCTGGCTCAAATTCATCTACTTTATCAGGGCGACCAGTTTTAACAGCACAGAAACCACAAGAACGTGTACAGATGTTTCCAAGAATCATGAAAGTTGCAGTTCCTTCACCCCAACATTCGCCCATGTTAGGACAATTTCCACTTTCGCAAATGGTATGTAGCTTATGCTCGGTAACTAAAGATCTAACTTTCTTATAGTTTTCTCCTGTAGGTAATTTAACTCGAAGCCATTTTGGTTTCTTGATTTTTACCATGTTTTCGTTATTCGCAATATCACTCATCGGGTCATTTTTTCATATCCTTTTATATTTGCTCTGCAAGCGATAAAAAAAACGCTACTTTTGCCTTGTTTTTTTATTAGAAAAAAGATATCATTTGCAAATGTATGTAAATCCAATAAAACATGGCGACGTCAACAGTTGAATATTTAGGTGGACTTAGAACAAAGTGTACTCATCTTAAATCAGGGAGTGAGATTTTGACCGATGCTCCTCTGGATAATAATGGTAGGGGAGATGCCTTTTCACCAACAGATTTGGTAGCGACAGCATATGTTTCTTGTATGTTGACAGTTATAGGTATTTATTGCGGTAATCATGGTATTGACTTTAGTTTTGGGAAAGCAAATGTTACAAAGATTATGATGGAAAATCCGAGAAGAATTGCAAAAATTCAAGTTGAATTTGACTTTTCTGAGAATAATTGGCCCGAAAGTTTACATCAAAGAATAATGAAGGCAGGTGAGGAATGTCCAGTTGCAAAAACAATTGGAGATAACGTTGAGTTGATGTTTGAATACAAATTTTAGTAGTGATGGAGAGGAATAGAGAAAGAGATGGAGGTACACGTCAATATAAAGCGCCAAAAGACGATTATATTTTTGGTGTTAGAGCTGTAATAGAAGCTGTAAAAGCAGATAGAGTTTTAAATAAAATCTTTATTCAAAAAGGGATGAATAAAGAATTGTTTATGGAGTTGAAAGATGCTTTAGCTGATGGTTCATATCAATTACAATTTGTGCCAGTTGAAAAGCTAAACAGTATTACAGATCAAAACCATCAAGGTGTAATTGCACTTACTTCTCCAATTGAATATCATAATGTTGAAGAGTTAGTTGAAGGACTTTTAGAAGCTGGAAAGAAACCATTCGTATTGGCTTTAGATAGAATTACAGATGTTAGAAACTTCGGTGCTATAGCAAGAACTGCGGAGTGTGAAGGCGTTGATGCGATTTTGATTCCATCTAAAGGTTCTGCTCAAGTTACCGCTGATGCAATTAAAACTTCTGCTGGCGCATTAAATAGAATCAAAGTATGCAAAACAGATAGTTTCAAAGATTCTTTGTTCTACATTCAACAATGTGGAATGCGTATAGTGGCATGTACTGAGAAGTCTAAAGTGCCTTTGTATGAAACTAATTTGCGTGGTTCAGTTGCAGTGATCATGGGGTCAGAAAAGGATGGAATCACTTCTGATTTGATTAATATGGCTGATATTAGCTGTAGGATCCCTATGAGAGGCGAGATTGCATCCTTGAATGTTGGTGTAGCGGCAGGAATGGTTTTGTATGAAAAGCTTCGTCAAGAACTTTATTAAAAGATTAATAGTTTATGAAATTTATTTCATTGATAATTACATTTTTTTTGTCGCTTGTAGTGTCTGCTCAACTTCCCAAAAAGGTTGAGAAACTTGAAGGTGAATGGAAGTATAAGGAAGGGAGTGGTTTTGAAGTTTGGACTTTGAAGAATGGTAGGCTTAATGGATATGCTTACCGCATGAATAAGTTAGGAGATACTATTATGGTTGAAGATATTAGGCTTAAAATGGTTAATAAGACTCTTGTTTATTCTTTGGAGACTTATAATCATGTGGGTGATAGTATTACTTCTTTAAAGAATGACTTTGTTGGTTCAAAACGAAGAATGACATTCATAAATATTGATAGCAATACGCCATATTCAATAAGCTATTGTTACGGTTTTCTCAATAGAAAAAAGCTAAAGATTAAGATTAAATACGGGATTAAAGAAGATCCTGTTGTTCTTAAGTTGCTCAAGGTTAAAGCATAGATTTGTTTATCCAAGGAATTAATCCTGGAATTTCATTTAATCTACTGATATGCCATTCATGAGTGCCTTCTCGGTAGGTTTTGTTTGGGTCAAATAGAATTCCTTTCATTCCCGCCTTTTCCGCTCCCACCACATCAACAAGGTAGTCATCACCGATCATTAAACTGTCTCTACCTTCCGCTTTTGCAAGATGCATTGCATGATCAAATACATCTTTCGCGGGTTTGTTTTTTCCTACATCTTCTGAGCAAACAATAACATCGAAAAAGTCAATGAGCTTACTCTTTTCAAGCTTGATAAATTGTACCTCTTTGAAACCATTTGTGATGATGTGAAGTTTATACCCATCATTCTTTAGGTTGGTTAAGGTTTCTATGGTCTGCGGAAATATGTTTGTTTGATACGGAGATGTTTTAATATAACCCTCTCCTAATTTTATAGCCAATTTTTCATTTTGAACATCAAATTTCTTTAAGGTGTCATTAAAACGTTTAATCCTCAAATCTGACTTTGATAGTTTTCCTGTACCATATTGATGCCATAGATCAGCATTTATTTTCTTATAAGTTGTATGGAAAGATCTGAATGAGCGTATGTGATCTCCAAGCTTTAAATCTTCGTATAAAAGATTTAAAGCCGCTTCAGAATTTTTCTCGAAATCCCAGAGAGTTCTATCTAGGTCAAAAAATAGGTGTTTCATCCTCTAATTAAATAAGCGATGCCAGTTGTGGCAAAAGCATTGATAAACATTCCAATTACGATTAAAGGGTAGGTTCTTTTATCGTCGCCATAAAATTTAGCAGTAACAATACTTCCAACAGGAATAGATAAAAAGAATGGTGCCCAGAATGAAATTCCGATTATACCGATGGATTGTTTCAATTTTATGATGAATTTATTTAAACGAGTAAAACGTTTTTTAGATGGAGTTTTAATCCCTTTGGATAAGTTGTCCGCGATCTGTTTTTCTCTTTTATTAGCTGCTCTTTTTATGAAGTATCCTCCAGAAAAATAGAAGATAGCAGAACCGAAAATCCCACCAGAAACACAAGAAAAATAGGTCTCAAAAAAACTGAGTCCCATATCTGGCCCGCCAAGGGGCGTGAACATGAATTTAACAGTTGATAAAAGAAACAATGTAATAAGTAATCCCCACTTCATTTACTAGGCTTTTAATCCATAAGCTAAATCTCCAGCATCTCCTAGTCCTGGTACTATATAGGATTGAGCTGTCAACTCATCATCGATTGCTCCAATGTAATAAACCGTATCTGGAGGTAATTTCTGCTTTAAAAATTCTAAAGATTCCGGAGTTGCAATAGCAGAAACTATAATTAAACGAGACGGTTTACCTTGACGTAATAATGCTTCATAGACCATTGCCATAGAGCTTCCGGTTGCTAACATTGGGTCACTTATGATTAATGTTTTATTATCAATTCTCGGAGCAGCCATGTATTCAACATAGATTTCAAAATCTTCTTCAGTTGTATGTTTTCTGTAGGCTGAAACAAATGCGCTCTCTGCTTTATCAAAGTAGTTCAAAAGTCCAATGTGCATGCCAAGTCCGGCTCTTAAAATTGTTGCTAATACCGGTTGTTCTTTGAGTAAGGGGGTGTTAGCAATTCCAAGGGGAGTGTTCACATCGATATCTTCATATTCTAACTCCTTAGAAAGCTCATAACCTAGGATTTCAGAAATACGTTCTAGGTTTCTTCTGAACCGCATTGCATCTTTTTGAATTGACGTGTCCCGCAACTCAGCCATGAAAGTTTGAAAAATAGAGTTGTTTTTAGAGAAATCGCGAATCATTTTTTTGCACTTTTTGATAAAGTTAGTTGAATTTGGTTTATAACCGTAAAACAGATGGTAATATTATGTTTTTTTGACATTTTTGATTGAAATTAATACCTAGGGAAATACCCGTGCATTAAATCTTTAAATTACTTTTGTTCTAATGGCTCAAAAGAACAAGTTGAATATTAAAGTTTTTAAAAGACTATTATCTTATTGGAAGACTTATAAAATACTCTTTTTAATTGCTGTTTTTTGTGTTCTGGTTTTAGCTGTCTTAGGACCAACTCGACCATACTTAATAGGTCGAATGGTTGATCAGTATATCGTTCAAACGCAAGATGGACAAATGCTGCTAATTTGGACCTTAATCATAATAGGAATTCTTGTTTTTGAAGCTTTATTCCAATTTTTCTCGGTTTACTTTTCGAATCTATTTGCGCAGTCAATAATCAGAGATTTGAGGAAGGAATTAATGGGGCGAATGCTATCTTTTCGAATGCAATATTTTGATCGAACTCCTATTGGAGCATTGGTGACGAGAGTCGTTTCTGATTTAGAGGCGATAACAGAAGTCTTCTCTTCCGGGATGATGACTATCGCAGGGGATTTAATTTCCCTTGTAGTGGTTATTGGTTTAATGTTCTGGTCTAGTTGGCAATTGAGTCTTATGACTTTAATTCCTATTCCACTCTTGCTTATTGCTACCAGTATGTTTGCAAGGTATATTCGAAAATCATTTCAAATGGAACGAGACCAGGTCACAAGGCTAGGCACTTTTGTTCAGGAAAGAATCACAGGTATTTCATTGGTACAGCTATTTAATAGACAAGAAGAAGAATTTGAAGCTTTTCAAGAGATAAATGATAAGCATCGTCAAGCTCACGTAAAAGCAATTTGGGCTAATTCGATTTTCTTTCCAGTAGTTGAGATTTTGAGTTCCTTGTCGATTGCCTTTTTACTTGTTTGGACCGCTCAAAAAGTAGGGTATTCAT
This sequence comes from Crocinitomicaceae bacterium, assembly GCA_022447585.1. Taxonomy (GTDB): domain Bacteria; phylum Bacteroidota; class Bacteroidia; order Flavobacteriales_D; family Crocinitomicaceae; genus UBA4466. The sequence goes on from JAKVAR010000014.1 coordinate 135,159, forward strand.
CAGATGTTAATGTTGGAGATCAATTTGGTGAAACGGTTTCATTTGTTCTATGGATTCATATGCTTTTTAGACCAATTCGCCAACTTGCTGATAAGTTTAATATTCTTCAAAGAGGAACCGTTAGAGCGGAGCGCGTTTTTGAAATTATTGATACCGAAGATCATATTCAAAATGATGGGACGCTTAATGATTGCAAGTTTGATCGAAATATTAAGTTTGAAAACTTGTATTTCGCTTATAATAATAAAGATTGGGTGTTAAAGAATATTAATTTAGATATTGAGCCTGGAACTACTGTAGCCTTTGTTGGTGCAACTGGGGCGGGGAAAAGTTCTTTGATAAATTTGATTGGTCGCTTTTATGAATATCAAAAAGGTAATATTCTTTTTGGCGATACTGAGTTGAATGAAATTGAGTTGAATTACCTAAGAGAAAATATAGCCATTGTACTTCAAGATGTTTTTCTTTTCTCGCAAACAGTAATTCAAAATATTACATTGGGAGATCCAACTATTTCGAGAGAGCAAGTTATTGAGGCTGCAAAAGCGGTAGGAGCTCATGATTTTATTATGAAATTACCTGGCGGTTATGATTATGAAGTGGGAGAAAGAGGAGGAGTGCTTTCAACAGGGCAGAGGCAGTTACTTTCATTCATTCGCGCTTATGTGTATGATCCCTATATCCTTATTTTGGACGAGGCAACATCAAGCGTGGATAATGTCTCTGAAGAAATGATTCAGAAAGCAACAAAGAAATTAACAGAAGATAGAACTTCAATTGTAATCGCGCATAGATTGTCAACCATTCAAACTGCAGATAAAATTGTTGTTTTGGATAAAGGAGAAATTAAGGAACAAGGAACTCATTCAGAATTGTTACAAATCGATGGTTATTATAAGGCCTTGTATGATATGCAATTCACAGATTAATAGTTTATGGTAGGATTAAAAATAGGAGGTGTACCAGAGCATTTCAATTTGCCGTGGAGAATGGCTATTGAAGAGGGTCGATTTAGAGAAGAGGGAATTCAGTTACACTGGAGTGATATGGGGGGGGGGACCGGCCAAATGATTAGAGGGCTTGAGAATAAATCGCTAGATGTTGCAGTGCTTTTAACTGAAGGGATTACTAAATCAATATTACAAGGTTTAGATGCAAAAATTATTCAGGTCTATGTTACTACTCCATTGCACTGGGGAATACATGTTCCATTTGATTCTGATATTGAAGTGGTGGATCAGCTGGAGGATCAAACTTTTGCAATTTCAAGACAAGGGTCTGGTTCACACTTAATGAGTTACGTTAAAGCTAGTCAGGAAGGTTGGGACGCAAGTAAATTGAAATTTAATGTAGTTGGCGATGTTTATGGAGGTTTGTGGGCTTTACAGAATAATGAAGCGCAGGCTTTCCTTTGGGAAAAATACACAACTCACCCATATACTGAGCAAAAGAAGTGTCGATATATTGGTGAGGTAGTTACTCCTTGGCCTTGTTTTGTAATTGCAGTTCGTAATGAAGTTTATGAGGAGCATAAAGATGTTCTTAATACAATGTGTCGTATCGTTAATAATAAGGCATCGGAGGTCAAGAAGAATGAGAATGTAGTTGATTTGATTAGTTGGAGGTACAATTTGCGTCACGGTCAAGTAGAGAACTGGTTAAATGAAACTGATTGGAATTATTCGGGAATTGAATACCCTTTAGCATTTGAGAAAACAATATCTTATTTAATTAAGCTAGGATTGATTGAAGAGTCTGAATCCGAAAACTGGAGATCAAAATTATTTTAGATGAAAAAAACTGGAGTTTTATTAGTTCAATTAGGAACACCTGATAGTCCGAAGACAAAAGATGTTCGACGTTATTTAAGTGAATTTTTGAATGACAAAAGAGTGATTGATTTGCCTTGGTTGGGAAGAAAGATTTTAGTGAATGGAATTATTGTTCCGTTTCGTGCCCCTAAATCAGCAAAGATTTATAAAGAGCTTTGGGAGTTTGGTAATGGTGTGTCTCCCTTAATTACACATACAAATAATGTAAAGCAAAAGCTTCAAGAGAGATTTGAGGATTCTCAAGTAACAATTCATGTGGCAATGAGATATCAAAATCCTGCTATGTATGATGTGCTTGAAGAAATGAGAGAAGAGAATTATGATCACATAGTGGTTCTTCCGTTGTTTCCACAATACGCAAGTGCGAGTACTGGCTCCGCTATTGAGTTAGCATTGGATATTATTCGAAAATGGTGGGTTGTTCCTGAAGTATCAACTATTGCCCAATTTTGGGATAATGAAGGCTATATAGATTCAATTATTGAAAGAACTAAACAGTTTAATGTTGGTGAGTATGATCATATATTGTTTTCGTATCATGGGTTGCCAGAAAGACATGTAAATAAGGTGTATGAGGGAGATGACTTGTGTTCTGATCAGCCTTGTGAAACTCAAATGAATGATCATAACCAGTATTGTTATAAGGCTACATGCTATGCAACTACAAGATTGATCGCTGCTAAACTTGGGTTGAAGGAGACTGATTATACAGTTTGTTTTCAGTCTAGATTGAATAATAAATGGTTAACCCCGTTCTCGGATAAAGTTGTAGAAGAGCAAGGGAAAAAAGGTGCAAAAAAGTTGTTGGCGTTTAGTCCAGCATTTGTTGCTGATTGTTTAGAAACTGTCATCGAAATTGGAGATGAATATCAAGAGATTTTTGAAGAGTTTGGAGGAGATAAAGTTCAATTAGTGCCAAGTTCAAATGACCATGATCGTTTCATCGATGGTTTAGAAGAGCTTGTACGAGAAAAGTTAAAATAGCATAAGTTATTGATTGATAGAAGAGATTTGTGTGGGTATAATTCATATTTACAAGGGAACTTTGTAGCTTTGCAAAATAAAATTAAGAACAACAAGAATAGAAGATATGAGTACAACAGAAAAGTTAGCCTATAAGGTAAAAGATATCAGTTTAGCTGATTGGGGGCGAAAAGAAATTAAAATCGCTGAAGCAGAAATGCCAGGATTGATGTCTCTCCGTGAGGAATATGGAGATTCTAAGCCATTGGCTGGAGCAAGAATTGCAGGTTGCCTGCACATGACTATTCAAACCGCAGTTTTGATTGAAACTCTAGTGGAGTTAGGAGCTGACGTTACATGGTCGTCATGTAATATATTCTCTACGCAAGATCAAGCAGCAGCAGCAATTGCAGCAGCGGGAGTTCCAGTTTATGCTTGGAAAGGTATGAATGAGGAAGAGTTTGATTGGTGTATTGAGCAAACATTATTTGGATTTAAAGATGGGAAGCCATTGAATATGATTTTGGATGATGGAGGTGATTTAACTAATATGGTTTTTGATCGTTATCCAGAATTAACTAAAGATATCAAAGGTTTGTCGGAAGAAACTACAACTGGAGTTCACCGTTTATACGAGCGTAAGAAAAATGGAACGTTGGTGATGCCTGCAATTAATGTAAATGATTCTGTTACTAAATCTAAATTTGATAACAAATATGGATGTAAAGAGTCTTTAGTTGATGCAATTCGCCGTGCTACTGATACAATGATGGCTGGAAAAGTTGCGGTTGTTTGTGGGTATGGTGATGTTGGTAAAGGTTCTGCGGCTTCGTTACAGGGGGCTGGTGCAAGAGTAATCGTTACCGAAATTGACCCGATTTGTGCTTTACAAGCTGCGATGGACGGTTTTGAAGTTCGTAAACTTGAATCAGTTGTTGGTAATGTAGATATCGTTGTTACTACAACTGGAAATAAAGATATCGTTCAAGGGCATCACTTCGAAGCAATGAGAGATAAGACTATTGTATGTAATATCGGTCATTTTGATAACGAAATTGATATGGCTTGGTTGAACAATAAGTATGGTGCTTCTAAAAATGAAATTAAGCCACAAGTTGATATGTATAATATAAATGGTAAAGATATTATCGTTTTAGCTGAAGGGCGTCTTGTGAATTTAGGATGTGCCACTGGTCACCCATCATTTGTGATGTCTAATTCTTTCACGAACCAAACTTTGGCTCAATTAGAATTATGGAATAATGCGGGTGCTTATGATAACGATGTGTATATGTTGCCTAAGCATTTAGATGAAAAAGTGGCTAAGTTGCACCTTGCAAAGGTTGGTGCTGAGCTTACTGAGTTAAGACCAGAGCAAGCTTCTTATATTGGTGTTGAAGTTGCTGGACCATACAAACCAGAACACTACAGATACTAGGAATTAATATTCTCAGATTTAAAGGGGGGCTCGATTGAGACTCCCTTTTCTTTTACATAATAATTTGTTTAGATAAAGTTTGTAAATTCGCCTCAAACTCAACCATATTGTTTATACGTATAATTTCCTTGTTTTTATCTTTCTTGGCTATTACTTCGTTGGTTGCTCAGGAAGAGGTGCGTTTGATAAAACAAAATGGAGATTATTATTTTGAATCAGGGAATTATCATGACGCATTAAATCAGTATGAAAGGGGGTTGATGATTTGTGATTCTTCTTCAACCTCTTTAATTGTTGATCTCTTAGTAGGTAAGGGAAGGTCTCTTCAGTTACAAGAGAAATATGATCTTGCTTTCTTAGCCTTGGAGGAAGCTGTTGAATTGAGTAGCACGGGTAATCCTGAAATTGAAGATGCTCGAGTGAGTGCTCTTGTTTATTTTGCTGAATTTCATAGAAACGGTGGGAACTTTATGGAGTCAAGGAGATTGATTGACGTCTGCACTGAATTTATAAAGGGCAAGAATATAAACAAAAGAAATAGAGCAAATTATTACAATCGATTTGCTGCAATTGTTAATGAGTATAATCATAATTCAGATAGTGTTATCTTACTTTCGGAACAAGCTTTAGCCCTTGCAGAAGAGTTAAATGATGATAATCTTAGAGCGACTTCTATTAATGAAATTGCACATGTTGAAGAGCATTATGGTGATTTGAATAAAGCCATTTTAGGATATCGAGAAGCCGCTGATATCTGGACGGGGAACAGTAATTTTAGATCCACAGGTACAGCATTGTATAATCTTGGACGAGTATATAATAAAGCTGGACAACATTCCGAGGCAGTTAGGGTTGTAGATGAGGGAATAACTTTAGTTGAGAGTGACGGGTGGTATTCTATTCTTGTAGATTTATATGCGGTAAAAACACTAGCGCTATTTGCAATGAAGGATTTTGAAAGTGGATCAATAGCTCAAGCAAAATATTATGATGCCACTATTGAACTGAAAGAGCGCGAAAATAACCTAGGAATGACTAGGATTAAGAATGAGCTTGAAATTCGAAGGAAAAACGAAAAAATTTATACCATTATCAAAAATAATAGAATGGTTCAGTTGCAGCTTAAGTCTCAAAGGATTCGTTTCCGGATTTCTAAAGAGTACCGGCGTAATTTGAAATATGTTTTAGTTGTTAGTGCTTTTCTTTTGGTATTACTTTTTCTGTTGTTTTTTAGAGCTGCTAGAGTTAATCGAAAGTTGAAGTGGTTAGTTGAGTCTAGGCAGTTGTTGTTGAAGGAAGTGCATCATAGAGTTAAAAACAATATGCAAACCGTTTCCAGTTTGTTGGAGTTGCAAACAATGTTTGTTAAAGATCCAGCAGCCCTAAATGCAATTCAAACAGGGAAGGATCGAATTAATAGTTTGGCATTGGCGCATCAGAAGCTTTATCTTAATAATAAATATGACTCAATTGATTTGAAACAATATATTGAAAGTATTGCAAAGTCTGTTATACCTGATGATGTTGAGTTTGAATTGTATATGGAAGATTTGGAATTTGAAATAGAGAAGGCGCAATCTGTAGGCTTTGTTATAAATGAACTAATGATGAATTCTATCAAGCATGCTTGGCCAAAAGGAGGAGAAGATAAAAATATTTCCATAACACTTCGAAAGTGTGACGACGAAACGGAGAAAACGTGGTGTTTAGAATATCAGGATACGGGAGTAGGTGTAAAGGATGAGAAAAGATTTAGAAAAAGCCATACGTTTGGTGTCACAATAATCAATACATTTTTGAAAAGGAATTTGAAGGGATCGTATTATTTTGGAGATAGCTCTGGATTTCATTTGTGTATTCAATTTAATTAGTGTTAATGAGAGTTTTAATAGCAGAAGACGATGTTTTTACGGGAGAGAATTTAGCAATGATAGTTTCTTCTCAAGGGTATATAGTTGTTGACGTGGTTGAAGGTATGCAGGAGTTCAATAAGCAACTCGATAAACGATCTTTTGATGCGGCATTGTTGGATGTTAGAATGAACGGAGATGATTTGGGGATTAAAATGGCAAGCAGATTGAATGAGATAGGTATTCCCTTTATATTTATTACTTCTTTTTCAGATAAAAATACACTCCAGAATACAATTAAATTCCGTCCCCATGGTTTTGTTTTAAAACCTTTCAGTAAAATCGAAATTATTAAGGTGTTAAACAAGTTAGGTAACTCTTTGGTTAGAGATTCTTTTTGGGTGAAGTCTGCTGGAGGTATGGTTCAGGTTAGGTATGCAGATATCCAGTATGTTCAGTCAGAAAATGTTTATATTACTATTTATACAGAGAAGGATAGGGTTGTGACTAGGGCTAAATTAGCGGATCTTATTGAGCGATTACCAAAGGAGAGTTTTGTTAGAACCCATCAATCTTATATTGTCAATTCAAAAATGATTACCAATCTTGTTGATAATAATCTGTTTTTGCCTTTGGGCGTTAAAGTACCTGTTTCTAGAAAACATCAAAAACAAGTTAAGGAGATTATGCTACGAAATAAGTAGCTGTAGATGTTTTTAACAGGCGTCTGTTAATTTCAACAAAAACAATTCCAAATTCAACAAAATTTTGCTAGCCCGAAGGTGACCAGTTAATTTAGCGCGGAAAACTAAACTAATTTTAACTGAAGATGATTAAATTTTTACTGTTCCTAGCTCTTTTTGTTCTAGGTTTTTTCTCAAAAAACTCATTTGCTCAAAATACTGAATCTCCTTCATTGATAGGCGAGCAGTATACTGCGTTGAAACCGGCAGATGAAAAACCAATAATTTTTGAAACTCAAGATGAGCTGGATTTAACGGTTCCGGATAGAATCGAAAAATGTAAACTAAGAATTAGTCAGAATTTAGATTTTCCAGATCGTATTCAATATAGTAGGGAGTTAATTTGGAGATACGAAAATGCAATTGTTGAATCTAGTTCTCAAGAAGAAGTTTCAGTCGTTGATCAATCGGTGATAAATTCCTTAGAGCCGACAGATGGTAATCCAGTATCATTTTCTTCTCAAGAAGAACTGGAAAAAACAGTTCCAGTAAAAATTGAAAAACTCAAATCTGATATTTATTCAGGAAATTATTCTGAGGATAAATTAAAAACATTACGTGAGCAATTGTGGAGATTTGAAAATGCAATCGTAATCGAGAGAAATTAGATCTCACATGTCAAATAGAAAAATTACATACTATATATAACATATATGAAAGCTAAAATATATTTAACGGCAATGTTTTTGACACTATGTGTTGGAGATTTTTGGGCTCAGGAAAATAAAATGTTTACTGATGAACAGTTTTTATCTATTGAATCTTTAGAGCCTGAAGATAAAACTCCTATGGTTTACAATTCTCAGAAAGAGATGGATGAACTCCGCGAACACAGAATTCAAGATGCTAAGAAGTTAATTCTTCAAGGAATTCTTTCTGAGGAACAGATTGTTGTTTTAAGAGAAAGAATTTGGAGATTAGAAAATGCAGTCATTCGAGAAGAACTTGATAAATAATCATTGATATAGATTAATCTTAATAATATGTTTAGACAATTACAAAAACTAACCAACGCTTTCAAAATAACTTTAGCATTGTTGCTAGTGTCTAGTTATTCGATGGGTCAGGTTAATGGTTACTCATTCTTTGCAGGTGGAGGAGAGGTTATGGAAACAGGGCCATTTACAAATTTGATCGGAACTTTGTGTGATGATTGTAATAGTGCAACAACACCAATAGGCTTTACGTTCAATTATGGCGGGACAAATTACACATCGTTTTCAGCAACATCCAACGGATTATTTCAATTTGGAGGTGGTGCTACAGTTCAGTTTACAAATGATTTGACAACGTTAACAGGTCCATATTTATCTCCGTATTGGGATGATAATTTTACAGATTCTGACGGGAATGTGCAATACACTTTAACTGGTGTGCCTGGAACTCAGAAGCTTGTTGTTGATTTTAACCTTTCTTATCTTGGTACTCAGGGAACTGCCGATAAAAATTTCCAGATTTGGTTGTTTGAAGGAACAAATGAAATACGTTTTGTTTATGGTTTTGGAAATAGTGTTAATGAGAATACACAGTTTGGGAGTAATGGTTTTAGCGTTGGGATTTTAACTAGTGGGACTGCGGATTTTTTGAGTGTTACTTTACCTGGGAATACAGTAAGTAATTCTGTTGTAAATGATGATAATGCAGTTTGGCCAGGAACTGGAACCTATTATTCTTTTTCAACCATACCTCCTTGTACGCCAGTTTCATTCTTAACATGTCCAACAGATATATCTTTAAATAACGTACCTACTAACTGTGGTAGAGTTGTGAATTATAACCTTCCAACTTATGACGCTGGTGATTGTGGTGGAGATGTAATGACGCAAACCGATGGGTCAGGTTTAACTTCCGGAGATTTGTTTCCTGTAGGCATAACAACGCAAACATATGAAGTTACTGACGCAGGCGGAAATACAGCAATATGTTCTTTCACAGTAGAAATTATCGATAATGAATTGCCTGTAATTACAACATGTCCTGGTAATATAACTGTAAATTCAGATCCTTTATCTTGTGGCGCTGTCGTAGCTTGGGCACAGCCTACTGCTTCTGATAATTGTCCTGGTGTTGTCATGACTCCAGTTCCGCTTGGGCCTGGCTCAACTTTTCCAGTAGGGATTACACCAGTTGTTTATACTGCCACTGATGCTTCGGGAAATACGGCTTCTTGTTCTTTTAATGTTGAAGTGATTGATAATGATGCACCAATTATAGATGTTTGCCCAAGTGATACTTCAGTTACTGCAGATGCTGGATCTTGTGGTGCAATTGTTAATTTGACACAGCCAGTTTTTACTGAAAATTGTGCAATGGGTTCTGTTGTCAGTGTTCCTGCTTCAGGTTCATTCTTTAATGTTGGAACTACAACTGTAGTTTGGACATTAACGGATAACGTTGGTAACGTTTCAACTTGTTCTAATGTAGTTACGGTAACTGATGATGAGTTACCACTGGCAGTTTGTTCTGATATTGTAGTTCCCTTGGATCTGACAGGTAATGTTTCTATATCTGCATCAGATATTGACGGTGGATCAACGGATAATTGTTCTATTGATTTCATGAGTGTTACTCCTAATGTGTTTACTTGTACTGAGGTGGGACCTAATACAGTAACTTTAACTGTTACTGATGTGAATGGAAACGTTTCCACTTGTGATGCAATTGTAACTGTTCAAGATGTAAATCCTGAGGCTCTATGTCAAGATTTAACTCTTCAATTAGATGCAACAGGTAACGCATCCATCACTGCTGCTGATGTTGATAATGGTTCAAATGATGGCTGTGGTATCGCAAGTATGACATTAGATATAGTCAATTTTACGTGTGCTGAAGTTGGAGTTAATCCGGTTGTTCTTACAGTAATTGATAATAACGGATTAGTTTCTACATGCACTTCTAATATTACAGTAGAAGATAATATAGCTCCAATAGCTGTTTGCCAGGATATAACAGTTCAATTAGATGCGTTAGGTGTAGCTACAATTTTAGCTACTGATATTGATGGAGGATCTTCTGACGCTTGTGGAATTGCATCATATGCAATCGATGTTGCGTCTTTTGACTGTTCAATGATAGGTGCAAATACTGTTACTTTAACAGTAACCGATTCTAATGGAAACTCTTCAGCCTGTACTGCAACGGTAACAGTTGAAGATAATGTTCTTCCAAATGCGATTTGTCAAGACTTAACTGTTCAGTTAGATGCTTCAGGTAATGCAACCATTACTGCTGCTGATATTGATAATGGTTCAAATGCCAATTGTGGAGTCTTATCAACATCAATTGATGTGTCTTCTTTCGATTGTTCTAATATTGGACCTAATACGGTTACTTTAACTGTTACAGACGTTAATGGTAATAGTGCTACTTGTACATCTACAGTTACTGTAGAGGATAATGTTAATCCTGAGGCTCTATGTCAAGACTTTACCGCTTTTTTAGATGTTAATGGAATGATTACGGTTCTTCCATCTGATATAGATAATGGCTCAAATGATCCATGTGGAATAGCTGATTTGTCATTAGATGTATCTTCTTTTACATGTGCTGAAATAGGAGTAAATCCTGTTATATTAACTGTTACAGATAACAATGGTAATGTATCAACTTGTAGTGCAACTGTGACTGTTGAAGATGTCCGACCTCCTTCTGTTATTTGTAATAATCTAACGGTTCAATTAGATGCAACAGGTAATGTTTCTATATCTGCATCAGATATTGACGGTGGATCAACGGATAACTGCGCAATTGCTTCCACAACGATTAACACTACATCTTTTGATTGCTCAAATATAGGGGCTAACACTGTTACTTTAACTGCTACAGATGTTAATGGTAATGTGGAAACATGTGACGCTATAGTTACTGTTGAGGATAATATTGCTCCAATTGCATTATGTCAAAATATTACAATTCAATTAGATGCTTCAGGAATCGCAACTATTGCGCCAAGTGATATTGATGGTGGTTCATCTGATGCTTGTGGAATTGCTTCTTTAGATTCTCAAACTGATTTTGATTGTTCTCATGTTGGACCGAATACGGTTACTTTAACGGTAACGGATAATAATGGTAATGTTTCAACATGTAATGCAACAGTTACTGTTGAAGATAATATTACTCCAGTAGTAGTTTGTCAAGATGTTGTGGTTCAGTTGGATGCAACTGGAAATGTTTCAATTTCTGCTGCTGATATTGATAATGGTTCTTCAGATGCTTGTGGTATTGCTACAATGACATTAGATAATACAAACTTCACATGTGCTGAAATTGGTTCTAATCCAGTTGTTTTAACAGTAACAGATAATAACGGAAATAGCTCATCTTGTTCTGCAAATGTTATTGTTCAGGATATTGTCGCTCCAATTGCAGTTTGTCAAGATCTTATTGTTCAATTAGATCCTACAGGTAACATCTCTATTTCAGGAGCAGATATCGATGGTGGTTCAACTGATGCTTGTGGAATAGCTTCTTTAGTGGCTTCTCCAAATACTTTTACTTGTGCTGAGGTTGGTAATAATATAGTAACACTTACAGTAACCGATTTCAATGGAAATACTTCAACATGTTTAGCAAATGTATTAGTTGAGGATATTGTTCCTCCTGTTGCAGTTTGTCAAGATATGATTGTTCAACTAGATGCTTTTGGTAATGCAGTAATTACGGCAGCTGATATTGATGCTGGTTCTTCTGACAATTGTGCTATTGCTACTTTAGCTGTTGCACCTAACACATTTACTTGTGCTGATGTAGGAGTTAACTCGGTTACACTAACAGTAACAGATACTTATGGTAATGTATCAACTTGTGCAGCTAATGTTACTGTTGAAGATAATGTTGCTCCAACAGCAGTTTGCGCTGATATCACTGTTCAATTGGATTCAGGTGGCAATGGTTCTATCGTTGCAGCGGATATTGATGGTGGTTCTTCCGATGCTTGTGGAATTGCAAATATTACAGCAAGTCAAACTTCATTTGATTGTTCTCATGTAGGGGCGAACAACGTTACTCTAACTGTAGAGGATATAAATGGAAATATTTCAACTTGCGTGGCAATAGTAACAGTTGAGGATAATCTGGCGCCAGCTGCAGTTTGTCAACCTATAACTGTTGAATTAGATGCTACGGGGAATGTTTCAATTACTGCTGCTGATATTGATAATGGTTCAACTGATGCTTGTGGAATTGCTTCAACTACAATCGATGTAACTTCATTTGATTGTTCTAATGTTGGTCCAAATACAGTGACTTTAACTGTTACTGATGTAAATGGTAATGTTTCAACATGTACTTCAACTGTAACAGTAGAGGACAATGAAGCGCCAGTCGCATCATGCCAAGATATTACTGTTCAATTAGGAGCAACTGGTATCGCTACTATTGTTGCTTCCGATATTGATAATGGATCGACTGATGCTTGCGGTATTGCTGATGTTACATTAGATGTTTCTAGCTTCGATTGCTCAATGGTTGGCGCTAATATTGTAACACTAACAGTGACAGATGTAAATGGAAATGCTTCAACTTGTACTTCAACTGTAACAGTAGAGGATAATATAAATCCAATCGCTTCTTGTCAGAATATCACTGTTCAATTAGATCCGACTGGTAACGTTACAATTACTCCTGCAGATGTGGACGGTGGTTCATCGGATGCTTGTGGAATTGCGAATATGACATTGGATGTTTCAACATTTGATTGTTCTAATATTGGAGCGAATGCAGTTGTTCTTAATGTTACGGATAATAATGGTAACAGTTCAACGTGTACAGCTTCTGTAACAATTGAGGACAACGTTGCTCCAACAGCAATTTGTCAAGATATAACAGTGGCACTTGATGCAACTGGGAATGCAACAATAATTGCTGCAGATGTTGACGGTGGTTCAACTGATGCTTGTGGGATTGCTTCTACTGCAATCGATTTAAATTCATTTGATTGTTCTAATGTTGGTCCAAATACAGTGACTTTAACTGTTACTGATGTAAATGGTAATGTTTCAACATGTACTTCAACTGTGACGATTGAAGATAATGAAGCTCCAATTGCAATTTGCCAAGATATTACAGTCGCTCTTGATGCAACTGGCAATGCTACGATTTCTGGACTGGAAATTGATAATGGATCAACCGATGCTTGTGGTATTAACACCTATATTGCTTCTCCAAATTCATTCACGTGTGCTGATGTTGGAGCTAATACAGTAACACTTACGGTAACAGATGTAAATGGTAATGTTTCTACTTGTACTTCAACTGTGACTGTTGAAGATAATGAAGCTCCAGCTGCAGTTTGTCAAGATATAGCAGTTGCTCTTGATGCAACTGGAAATGCTTCAATTGTTGCAGCTGATATTGATAATGGTTCAACTGATGCATGTGGAATTGCTTCAACTACAATCGATGTAACTTCATTTGATTGTTCTAATGTTGGTCCAAATGCAGTGACTTTAACTATTACTGATGTAAATGGAAATGCTTCAACTTGTACTTCAACTGTAACAGTTGAGGATAATGTGGCACCAGATGCAATATGTCAAGATATCACGGTTCAGTTAGATGCAACTGGAAATGTTACGATTACAGCTAATGATATAGATGGTGGTTCAACTGATGCTTGTGGAATCGCTTCAACGACGATTGATCTATCATCTTTCGATTGTTCGAATGTTGGCGTCAATACAGTAACTTTAACGGTAACTGATGTAAACGGAAATGTTTCAACATGTACTGCTGATGTAACAGTGGAAGATATTGAAGGGCCAATAGTAATATGTCAATCAGATGTTACAATTACAGCTGATGCTGGAGTTTGTGAATCTGCTGCGGTAGTATTGGTTGCTCCAGCTACTACGGATAATTGTGGTGTAGCTTCAATTACGAACGATGGTCTTGCAGTTTACCCTGTTGGAACAACGCTAGTTACTTGGACGATCACAGATGTTAATGGTAACGTTTCAACATGTTCTCAGAATGTGACAGTTACGGATGATGAGTTACCATCTATCGTTTGTCCTGCTGATATTACAGTGAGTGCGGATGCAGGTGTTTGTACTTCTTCTACAACTTTAATTAACCCATCTACTGCCGATAACTGTGGTGTTCTTTCAGTAACAAATGATGCTCCAACAGACTTCCCATTAGGTTCTACTATTGTAACTTGGACAGTCGAAGATATTCACGGAAACTTGAATACTTGTACACAAGAGGTTATCGTAACTGATGATGAATTACCAACGATTACTTGTCCGACTGATGTAACAGTTGATACAGATCCTTCTGTTTGTGTTGCAACAAACGTTATCTTAGGTACGCCGGTTACTGATGATAACTGTTCAGTAGCTGCTGTAACAAATGATGCACCTGCTGTATTCCCATTAGGTAATACAACAGTAACTTGGACAGTGGAAGATGGTTCTGGGAATATTTCAACGTGTACTCAAGTAGTAACGGTTGAGGATAACGAAGCTCCAGCTATTCAATGTCCATTGGATGTAGTTGCGGATATCGTTCCTGGATCATGTGGTCGAGTAATTATGTACCCAACTCCAGTTGTACTTGATAACTGTGCTGTATTAAGTATGGTTCAAACGGATGGTACTGGTTATACTTCAGGAAGTGTGTTCCCAATTGGAACAACGGTTCAAGAGTATACAGTAACCGATGCCGCAGGTAACGTATTTAGCTGTAACTTTAATATTACAATCAATGATCCTGAATTCCCGGTATTGACATCTTGTCCTTCGGATATGACAGTTTATACTTCAACTAATAGTTGTGATACACCAGTTTCATGGCTGGCTCCTGTAGCTTCTGATAACTGTGGTGGTGTTATTTTAACAGCAAACTATCCTTCCGGTTCATTATTCCCAGTTGGAACCACAACGGTAACTTACACTGCAACAGATGCAGGTGGTAACGCAGTAACTTGTTCATTCAATGTTGAAGTTATTGATAACGTTGCTCCAGTAGCGCCAGTTCTAGAAGATGTTTATACTTCTTGTGAAGTAACATTAGAAGTGCCAACAGCTCAAGATAATTGTGCAGGTACAGTGATAGGTACAACTTCTACTATATTCCCAATTACGGCAACAGGTATTACCGCTGTAACTTGGGTCTTCGATGATGGAAATGGTAACGTTTCAAATGCTGTTCAATTCGTGAATAACGATGGAGTAGTAGATGCAACAGTTTCGGTTCTTGATGGGGTCACTTTAATGGCAAATAACTCTGATGCAACATACCAATGGATTACTTGTCCTGATAACATGGAAGTTGATGGAGCAACTCAACAAATGTTCGTTGCAGATGCTAATGCTTCTTATGGGGTTATTGTAACTGAAGAAGGTTGTCCTTCTGCAATTTCAACTTGTTTCGATGTTTCAATCGTGGGTATAGAAGACTTCACATTAGAAGAATTAATAGTTTATCCAAATCCATCTTTAGATGGTCAGTTTACAATACAATACGATGGTCAAATTACTGACATTACATTGTACGATATGGTAGGTAGAGTAGTTACAGTTCCAGCTGATTTAACAACTGGAAAAGTGAATGCAAGCGACCTAGCAAACGGTAAATACATGGTACGTGTTACCACGGATAAAGGAATGATAACAAAGGAAATTATTGTATTAAAATAAATTAAATATGGGTGCTTGAATTTGAAGTACCCATTATTACTGTTACAAAAGAATAAACATACTTATGAAAAAGATTTTTTTACTTGTAATTATGGTGGCAGCATTTACGAATGTGAATGCGCAGTCTCAAGAAGTAATTTCGGAAAGATTAACAATGGATAACATTGTTTCTTTAGAACCAGCTGACGGTAAACCTATGGTCTTTATTACAAAGGAAGAGTTAAATTATGTACCAGGCTATATTCTAGCAGTAAAAAAAGACATTCTACGTCTACAAGATAATAAAGAAGTGGTGCTTGATTTAAGAAAGCAGCTTTGGCGTTATGAAAATGCTGAAGTGTTAAAATAATTAAGAGATCAATTCGAATTATACAATCAAATCAATGAGAAATTTACAATTTATTCCAATGAAAAAAACTAAGAATTTGCTCTTAGTTGCCATTTCATCGTTGTTGTCTATAGGGCTCAGCTTTGCACAACCGGTCTTAACAGGAGCGACCGTAAATCAAGGAACTAATAACCAGGGTTCTATCTTTACTTATGATGTAACATCATCTTTAGTTTCAGAGCTTCATGCGTTTGATGGAGCCCCAACTGGTGCAAGTCAATACGGTACATTATTAGAAGCAACAGATGGTTTGTTATATGGTTCTACTTATTTTGGGGGGACTTCAGGATATGGAGTTCTTTATAGTATGGATCCTGCAACCAACATTGTGACAAAGTTACATGATTTTCTTGGTGGAGCAGATGGAGGCCATAGTCAAGAAAATTTGCTTCAAGTTGGTAATGAAGTATTCGGGTATTCTATCGCCGGAGGTACATTTGGTGATGGAACAATTTATAAATATAATATTGTAAGCGGCGTTTTTTCGGTAGTTCATTCGTTTAATTCTGGTGTAGACGGTAATCCAACATGGAACCCATTGGTGTTAGGTTCTGATGGTTTAATCTATGGTGCTAATCGAAATGGAGGATCAGCAGGTTTTGGTACTATTTGGAGTTTGGACCCGTCGACAAGTGTATTTTCTGTTGAGTATGTTTTTAGCGGTGGAGCTCTAGGAGGAATTCCTAATAATGCCTTCCTTCAACACTCAAATGGATTGTTCTATGGTATTGCACAAAGTGGTGGAGCAAATGGATTTGGAGTATTATATAGTTTTAACCCATTAACATCAACTTATACGGCAGTTTATGATCGACAAGCACCCGGTATTGACGGAAGTTTATCCTATTCACACATGACAGAGGCCAGTAATGGTCTTATTTATGGTACTACTGATGCGGGTGGTCCTAATGGTGGAGGAGCAATTTTTAAATTTGACCCAAGTACAAACATTTATAACGTAACCTTTAGTTTTAATGGTGCTAATGGGATTAATAATTATGCATGGTTGAAAGAAGCAAGTGACGGTTTTCTTTATGCTTCGACATTAGGCGGTGGAGCTAATAACGCTGGTACATTATATAGATACGATATAACAACTGATGCTGTTACTATTCTTTTAGATTATTCGGGAGCACCAGGTGTTGGTGGTTCTCTGTTTAATCAATTTTTAGAGGTAGGATTTCTTCCTTCATCATGTGCACCAACTTCAATAACACCAGACGTAGCACTGCTTTCGGATGCTACAGGTCAATGTTCAGTTTCGCCAGCGGCGCCAACAGCAACAAACGATTGTGGTACAGTTGTTAATGGTACGCCAGATGTAACGCTTCCAATTACAACAATTGGTACTACAGTAGTTACTTGGACATACGATGATGGAACAAATACGTTAACACAAACACAAAATGTGGTTGTTACTGGAGCAGATCTTCAAACGGTTTCTCCTTTAACGCAAGAGATTTGTATTAATACTTCTGCTGACATAGACCTTTTAAATTCTGAAATCGGTTTCGATTATTATTTAAGAGATGATGCAACAGATACTATCGTTGCTGGTCCACTTGCTGGAACAGGAGGGCCGTTGGTTTTCAATACAGGTAGTTTAAGTGCAAATAGTTCTTATAATGTAATTGCGGTATCAGGGGTGACAACTGCTGAAGCGTTGAGTTTTGATGGTGTTAACGATTATGTAAACACAGGAATAAATATTGACCCTGCAACATACCCAAACTTTACCTTTGAAACGTGGATTTATCCAACTAGAGTGAACTATGGAACGAGACAAGCAATTTTTTCACACGATGATTGTTGTTATGATAGAGGTTTAATTATTGAATCAGGTACTTCTACTTGGACAGTTTCTGTAGGTGGTGCAAATTGGCAGGCTGCGCCTGTAGATGTTAACACTTGGCAACATATTGCGGTTGTTTATGATGATGCTACTAATTCCGCAAAATTCTACAAGAATGGTGTTGAATATATTTTTGGTGGTACTACTAACTTCACGGGTTCTGCAAATCCAATGTGGATTGGAAGAAACCCTGGTTATAATGAGCCGTTTGAAGGTTCAATGGATGATGTTAGAACTTGGTCAACAAGTAGAACAACAGCGGAGATTAATGCTCAAATGTCGAACTGTTTGTCTGGAGGCGAAACAGGTTTAGTTGCTTACTACAAATTAGATGATGGAACTGGAAGTTCTATTGCTTCAGATGAAACTGCTGCTTCGAATGACGGTATTCTAGTTAATATGGACCCTGCAACTGATTGGATTCTTGGAACTCAAACGTGTGCATCGTGTGAAACTGAGATGACTCCGGTTGTTGATGTTATAATTGATGCTACTAATCCAGTTGCAGTTTGTCAAGATATTACAATCCAATTAGACGGTACCGGTAATGCAACAATTGTTGCTGCTGACATCGATGGTGGTTCGACTGATTTTTGTCCAGTGACTTTATCTATTCCTGCTGGTTTAGGTTCAGATCAATTTGATTGTACAACGCTAGGTGCTAATACGGTTACCTTAACAGTTACAGATGATAACGGAAATACTGCTACTTGTGATGCGACTGTTACTGTAGAGGATATTGAAGCTCCAACTGTAACGTGTAATAATTTTATAGCTCAATTAGATGCTGCTGGAAATGCGACTATAACAGCAGATGATATTGGAGGCTTAACTGCTGCTGATAACTGTGGAGTTGCTTCAGTCATTGCTTCAACGACAAGTTTCACTTGTGCGAATATTGGAGCAAATACGGTGGCTGTAACAGTTACTGATGTAAATGGAAATGTTACCACTTGTGATGCTACTGTTACAGTTGAGGATAACATTTTACCTAATGCTATTTGTCAAAATGTAACGGTTACCTTAGATGCTTCAGGTAATGGCTCAATTACTGCTGCTGATATTGATAATGGTTCTAATGATAATTGTGGTGTTGCTTCAATATCAATTGATATTTCAACTTTTGATTGTACGAATATTGGATCAAACACGGTTACGTTAACAGTTACTGATCTAAATGGAAATGTCTCAACTTGTACATCCAATGTTACAGTGGTTGATAATATTAATCCAATTGCAGTTTGTCAAGATATCACGGTTCAATTAGATGCATCTGGTTTTGCTACAATCGTTCCTGCTGATATTGATAATGGTTCAAATGATGCTTGTGGTATTGCCTCAACAGCATTAGATATTACTTCTTTTAATTGTACAAATGTTGGAACTCCTGTTACAGTAACTTTGACTGCAACGGATAACAACTCAAACACTTCAACTTGTAATGCCACTGTTACAGTAGTAGACAATGTTGCTCCTAATGCAATCTGTCAAGATATTTCAGTTGATTTAGATGCTACTGGTAATGTTTCAATAACTGCTGCTGATATTGATAATGGATCGAATGCAGCATGTGGTATTGCTGGTTTGGCAATTGATATTTCAACTTTCGATTGTTCTAATGTTGGTCCTAATACTGTTACTTTAACAGTAACAGATAATAATGGTAATGTTTCAACATGTAATTCTACAGTTACAGTGAATGATGTTACTCCTCCAACAGCAGTTTGTCAAGATTTTACTATTTCCTTAGATGCAGTTGGTCTTGCAGTTATTACTCCAGCTATTATTGATAATGGATCAAGTGATGCTTGCGGTATTGCTTCTATAATGTTAGATAATGATACGTTTGGTTGCGGCGATTTAGGAGCAAATACAGTTACTTTAACTGTAACAGATGTTAATGGTTTAAGTTCTAATTGTACAGCTACGGTTACGGTTATCGATGATACTGATCCTTTAGTAATTTGTCCTGGTGATATTACTTTAGATGCGATAATTGATAATTGCGGTAGAGTTGTAAATTATGCTGTACCTTTCATCGATAACTGTTCGGTTTCAATTGTTCAAACAGATGGAACGGGATATACTGACGGTGATTTGTTTCCAGTAGGTGTAACACCTCAATCTTATGAAATTACGGATGCTTCTGGTAACGTAACTCTGTGTAGTTTCAATGTTACAATTGAAGATAATCAAATACCAGCGATCACCGGTTGTCCTGCTGATATCAGCGTAAATAATGATTTAGGAACTTGTGATGCAATTGTAAGTTGGATTCAACCAACAGCTTCTGATAATTGCCCAGGAGTCGTGTTTACTTCTTCTCATGCACCAGGTTCTGCATTCCCTGAAGGTTCAACCGTTGTAACTTATACAGCAACTGATGCTTCAGGTAATACAAACACATGTACGTTTACTATTACGGTTACGGATAATGAGGCTCCGGTATTCGCTGTCTGTGCTGCGGATTTGAATCTTTCAACTAATTTGGGGGATTGCTTCGCAGTAATTGCTTCTCTAGGTACGCCAACTGTTACTGATAATTGTACTTTAGTTTCAGTTACTAGTGATGCTCCAGCAACTTTCCCTGTTGGAACTACGGTTGTAACATGGACAGCAATAGATTTAGAAGGAAATACTTCTACTTGTGTTCAAAACGTAAATGTAACGGATGATGAGGCTCCTTCTGCCATTTGTCAAAACATTACAGTTCAGTTAGATGCTACTGGTAATTATACTATGACAGCGACTGAAATTGATGGTGGTTCAACTGATCCTTGTGGTATAGCTTTGTTTGCTGCGTCAATTACCTCTTTTGATTGTTCAAATCTTGGTCCTAATACTGTTGTTTTGACAGTTACAGATAATAACGGTAATACTTCTACTTGTGATGCAGTTGTAACGGTTGAAGATAATGTAGCACCAGTCGCTGTATGTCAAGATATAACCGTTCAATTAGATGCTAATGGAATTGCAACAATTGCTGCTGCTGATGTTGATGGTGGTTCTACTGATGCCTGTGGTGTTGCTTCATTTGCAATTGATATTAGTTCATTCGACTGCTCAAATATTGGTGCAAATGCTGTGGAAATGACTGTAACGGATATTAATGGAAATTCATCAACATGTAATTCAATAGTAACGGTTGAAGATAATGTCGCTCCAACTGCTGTGTGTCAAGATATCACCGTTCAGTTAGATGCGAATGGAATTGCAACAATTGTTGCTGCTGATGTTGATGGTGGTTCTGCTGACGCTTGTGGAATATTAACTACAACAATTGATAATAATACATTTACTTGTGCAAATATAGGTTCAGGTAATTCGGTTACTTTAACAGTTACTGATTTATATGGTAATTCTTCAACTTGTGCAGCTAATGTTACGGTTGAAGATACTGTTGCTCCTTTAGCTGTTTGTCAAGATATAACTGTTCAGCTAGATGCAACAGGTATTGCTTCTATTTCTGGTATTGATGTGGATGGAGGTTCTACAGACAATTGCGCTGTAGCTTCCTTTGATGTTGCGCCTAATGCATTTACTTGTGCTGATTTAGGTGTTAATGTTGTTACGTTAACAGTAACAGATGTAAATGGTAATACATCCACTTGTACAGCCAATGTAACAGTAGAAGATAATATAGCACCAGTTGTTATTTGTCCTACTGATATATCAAACTTCGAGGTAGTTATAGATTATCCTCAATATGGTGATGAAATAGTTTGGAGTTTAGTTAATAATTTAGGTGTCACTGTTCTTAGCGGCGGCCCATACGGTTTTGGTGGTACGAACACGAGTTCGGTTTCATTGAACTCCGATGGACCATTCACTTTTAACCTGACTACTGCAGGTTTTTATAATGATAATATTGCTAACTGGAGCGTAAATTGCAATGGTACTTCTGCTGCTGTTGGGACAACTAGTAATGGAGCTTCAACTTCAGTTCCTGGTTTAGCTCTATGCGGTGGTTCAGGAATAGAAGTTTCTGCTGACCCTGGTTTATGCACATACACTCAAACTACAACTGACTGGGACCCTACAGGAACTGATAACTGCTCTGTTACAACAAATGATTATGTATTAACTGGAGCAACAACAGGTACTGGTAATACTTTAAATGGGGTTACATTTAACCAAGGTACAACAACTATAACATGGACAAATACAGATCAGTCCGGCAATACTTCGACTCCTTGTTCTATTGATGTTACGATCAACGATACTGAAATTCCAAATGCAATTTGTAATGACCTTACAATTCAATTAGATAATTTGGGTACGGCTTCAATAGTTGCAGCTGATTTAGATGGTGGATCTACTGATAATTGTGGAGTTGCTTCTGTAACAATCTCTCAAACGGTGTTTGATTGTAGTCATCTTGGTGCTAATTCTGTTACTTTAACAGTTACAGATATTCATGGAAATGTTGCTACTTGTGTTGCAATTGTTACGGTGGAAGATTTAATAAACCCTACAATTGCTTGCCCAGCAGATATACTTGTTTCAAATGATATTGGATTATGTGGGGCAAATGTGATTTTCCCAGATCCTGTGGTTTCCGATAATTGTGCTGGAACTGCCGTTACACAATTTGCAGGTATTGCCTCTGGTGATTTATTCCCAATTGGAACAACAACCAATACTTTTGTTGCTATAGATAACTTTGGTAATACAGATACGTGTTCATTCGAAGTAACGATTGTTGATAATGAATTACCAATGGTTGTTTGTAATGATATTACTGTTCAATTAGATGCAACAGGTAATGCTACTATGACTCCAGCTGATATTGATGGAGGTCTTTCAACTGATAATTGTGGCATTGATACTCAAATTTTAGATGTTTCTTCATTCGATTGTTCAGCTGTTGGACCAAACACTGTTACGATGACTGTTACTGATGTTAATGGAAACGTTGAAACTTGTTCTTCAACTGTAACGGTTCAAGATAATGTTGCACCAAATGCAATTTGTCAAGATATCACAGTTCAATTAGATGCTACAGGTAACGCTTCTATTATTGCTGCTGACATTGATAATGGTTCAAACGATGCTTGTGGAATTGCTACTATTACAGCAAGTCCTTTATCATTTACTTGTGCTAACGTAGGTGCTAATACGGTTACTTTAACAGTAACAGATGTAAACGGAAATGTTTCAACATGTACATCTACAGTGACTGTTGAGGATAACGTTCCTCCAGTGGCAATTTGTCAGGACATAACTGTTCAACTTGATGCGGCTGGTAATGTTTCTATTACTGGAGCTGATATTGACAATGGGTCAAATGCTGCTTGTGGAATTGCTTCTTTAGTTGTTTCTCCGAATGCCTTTGATTGTTCTAACGTTGGTCCTAATACAGTGACATTAACTGTTACTGATAATAACGGAAACACTGCATCATGTACTTCAGTTGTAACTATTGAAGATAATGTGCTTCCAAATGCATTGTGTCAAGACATGGTTGTTCAATTAGATGCAACCGGTAATGCTTCTATTACAGCTGCGGATATCGACGCTGGTTCAACTGACGCTTGTGGAGTCACTTCTTTAGTGTTAGATGTTACTGACTTTGATTGTTCAAATGTTGGTCCTAATACAGTTACCTTAACTGTGACAGATGTGCATGGAAATGTTTCAACTTGTACTTCAACTGTAACTGTTGAGGATAATGTTGATCCAATAATAACTTGCCCTGCTGACATTACGGTTTCTGCTGACCCAGGTGTGTGTGATGCGAGTTCAGTTGCATATGGAACTGCAACAGCGACAGATGCATGTGGTATACTTACAATTATAGACGATGCTCCGGCTACCTTCCCACTAGGTAATACAACTGTAACATGGACGGCTACAGATGTAAATGGAAATACTACTACTTGTTCTCAAGTAGTAACAGTAATTGATTCTGAAAATCCAGTAATTACTTGTCCTGCTGATATTACAGTAAACAATGATGCTGGTGAGTGTTTTGCTACAGGATTAGTATTAGGAATGGCAACAGCCACAGATAACTGTTCACCTCCTTTAAATGTTTCGATTGTAAGTGATGCTCCTTCTGTTTTCCCTGTTGGAAATACGAATGTAACTTGGACAGCTACGGATGATGAAGGGAATTCTTCAACGTGCACTCAAATCGTTACGGTAATTGACAATGAGGCTCCTATTGTTTCATGTCCTTCGAATGTAACAGTTGATACTGATGCTAATGGTTGTTTCGCAACGGGAGTTATCCTTGGAACACCAACGGCTTCTGATAACTGTTCAGGTATTGCTTCTATTGTGAATGATGCGCCTTTAGCATTTAGTTTAGGAATGACTGTAGTAACATGGACAGTAACTGATGATGCTGGAAACGTGTCAACATGTACTCAAGAAGTAACTGTTATAGATAACGAAGCTCCAGTAATTGTTTGCCCTGCTGATATTACTTTGTCAACAGATGCTGGAACTTGTGACGGTACTGTTGCTACATTAGGAACAGAATTAACTTTTGATAATTGTACAGTAGCATCTGTAACAAATGATGCTGCTTCTTTAACATTCCCGATTGGAACTACTATAGTGACTTGGACTGTAACGGATGCTTCTGGAAATACATCTACTTGTACGCAGACGATTACAGTATTGGATACTGAAAATCCAGGCATTATTTGTCCTGCTGATGTTACTGTTTCTGCAGATGCTGCTTCTTGCGAAGCAACTGGCGTGGCATTAGGAACTCCAACTTCGAATGATAACTGCACGGTAGCATCTGTAACAAATGATGCTCCTGCTTCCTACCCATTAGGTACTTCAGTTGTAACATGGACAATAACGGATGATGCTGGAAACATTGCAACATGTACTCAGAATGTAACGGTAGAAGATAATGAATTACCAATGATTACTTGCCCAGCTGACTTGACTGTTAGTACGGCTGGTGGATTATGTGATGTGACTGGTGTTGCCCTGGGTACTCCGGTTACAACTGATAACTGTTCTGTTGC
The DNA here is from genome assembly GCA_022447585.1 of Crocinitomicaceae bacterium. Lineage (GTDB taxonomy): Bacteria > Bacteroidota > Bacteroidia > Flavobacteriales_D > Crocinitomicaceae > UBA4466. The sequence continues at coordinate 159,856 of JAKVAR010000014.1, forward strand.
TTCTGTAACGAATAATGCTCCGGCAACATTTGTATTAGGAACAACAACAGTAACATGGACAGTAACTGATGGTTCTGGAAACGTATCTACATGTGATCAATTGATTACAGTAGAGGATAACGAATTGCCAACGATCTCTTGTCCTTCGGATATTGTAATTACTGCAGATGCTGGTCAATGCTTCTCAACTGCCGTGGTTCTTGGAGCTGCAACTGGTTCTGATAACTGCACTGTAGCTTCAATTACAAGTGATGCTCCTTCAACTTTCCCAATCGGTGTTACAACTGTTACATGGACAATAGTGGATGGTTCTGGAAACTCAGCTACATGTGAGCAGTTTGTAACTGTAACGGATGATGAATTACCATCAATAGTATGTCCATTCCCAATTACAGTGTCTGCTGATGCTGGAACTTGTGGAGCTTCTTCTGTCGCTTTAGGATTGCCAATAACTGGTGATAACTGTTTGATAGCTAGCGTTACAAATGATGCTCCAGCTGTATTCCCATTAGGAACTACAACTGTAACTTGGACGGCAGAAGATGGTTCTGGAAATAGTGTAACTTGTACACAAGAAGTAACAGTAGAAGATAATGAATTACCAACTATTGTATGTCCTGCGGATGTAGTTGTTTCCTCTGATGCTGGAGTTTGTACAGCGATAGTAACTTTAGTTACTCCGTTAACTGATGATAACTGTTCTGTTGCTTCTGTAACGAATGATGCTCCAGTTAATTTCCCATTAGGGAATACAACAGTAACTTGGACGGTAGAAGATGGTTCTGGAAATATTGCTACTTGTACTCAACTTGTAACAGTAGAAGATAATGAAGCTCCAATTATTGTTTGTCCTGGCGATTTAACAGTTGATACTGACCCTGGAATGTGCGAAGCTTCCGCGGTTGCTTTAGGAACACCATTCACTTCTGATAATTGCTCAATTGCTTCAGTTTCTAATGATGCACCTGCTGTTTACCAATTAGGGTCGACAACGGTAACTTGGACAATAGAAGATGGTTCTGGTAACATTACTACTTGTACTCAACTTGTAACAGTAGAGGATAATGAAGCTCCAACAATTGTTTGTCCAGCCGATATTATTGTAGATAATGTTCCTGGTAACTGCGGTAGAATTGTATCATATAACGTACCAACTATAGTTGATAACTGTAACATTACAGCATTAACACAAACGGATGGTACGGGATATACTTCTGGAAGTTGGTTCCCAATAGGTTCAACTATTCAAGAGTTCACAGTAACAGATGAGACAGGAAATGTATTATCTTGTAGCTTCTTAGTTACGGTAGAGGATAACGAAGCTCCTCAGATTGTAATTTGCCCGTCGGATACGGTTGTTTATTCAGATGCAGATCGTTGCGATATGCCAGTTTTCTTTGGAACACCTGTAGCTAGTGATAACTGTCCTGGTGTAACTTATGCAAGTGCACATATAAGTGGAGATGTTTATCCTTTAGGTGTAACAACGGTAAATTACGATGCAATTGATGTATCAGGTAACACTGCAACTTGTTCATTCACTATTGAAGTAATCGATACGATTTCTCCAGTAGCTCCAGAATTGGCAGCAATTGAGGGTGGGTGTTCAGTAACATTACCTGTGCCTTCAACAACTGATAACTGCGGTGGAACGTTAACAGGAACTACATCAACTGTATTCCCAGTTACTGCATCAGGAATTACAACTGTTATTTGGTCGTTTGATGATGGAAACGGAAATATTACAAATGTTCCTCAATACATTAGTATCGATGGTGCAGTGAATACAACCGTTAGTATTGTTGATGACTTAACTTTAATGTCAAACAATAGTGTACCAGGTGTAACTTACCAATGGATTGATTGTAACACGGGATTACCAATTGCTGGTGAAACTAACCAAACGTATATGGCTATGATTAATGGTTCTTATGCGGTAGAGGTTACAGAACCAGGATGTACTTCTGAAACTTCAATTTGCTATGACATTAACTCTGTTGGATTAGAGGATATTACTTTCGGAGAACTTATTTTGTTCCCGAATCCAACGGAAACAGGAATGTTTACTGTGAGATACGAAGGCCAAATCAACTCAATTGAATTGTTTGATATGATTGGAAGAATCGTTCAAGTACCAACTGATTTATCAACTGGTGTTGTGAATGGATCTGAATTAGCCAAAGGTAAATACATGGTTCGTGTATCTACGGATCAAGGAATGATTACTAAGGAAATAATTGTATTGAATAAATAAAAACAGAATAATAACATCCAAGAATTATTTTGATTCTTGGATGTTCAAATTATAATTTTAAAACCAACAAAATGAAAACAAATTCAACTTTATCAAACGGTAAAATACGTCCTTTATTTACATTAGCAGTGCTGTTTTTAATGTTCTTAATTCAGCCAACTTTTGGCTATTCCCAAACGTCAGAAACTTTTAATCGAATTGAAGATATTACATCTTTAAAACCTGCTGATGGTAATCCTGTTTATTTTTCTTCTCAAGAAGAGTTAAACAATTATAGAGCTATGAAAACTTTAGCTATTAAGGAGCAAATTTTGGAGAATCAAGATGATAAAAATAAAGTAGAATACTTGCGAAAAGAGCTTTGGAGATTTGAAAACGCAATGGTTTCAGCCCCAAAAGACAAGTAAATAATACAACGTTTATAATTGAGTATAATCGTGAAAACTAATTATTATATTATGAGGAATTTCTTTCTTGCATCCCTTTTTATAGCTTTAGCTAGTACAATATGGGGGCAATGTACTATTTCAGGTTTTATTTCACCAGTTGATGTTGGTTCAGCACCTCAAACTTTGAGTACTACAGGGGACTTAATTATAGGACCTGGTGTAACTGGGGGGGTATTTGATCCTGCTGTTGCTGGTGTTGGAACACATACTATTCAGTCTTATACCGCAGGTGCTTCAACAACTTATACTGTTGATCAAACGGGTGTCTTTGCGCCAGAAGCTTCAGTTGGAACTGGAGTTGTTTTAGGTGATGATCAAGTTTCTGGAGCTATTCCGATTGGGTTTAGTTTTAGCTTTTTTGGTATAGCTTATACAGATTTATATATTTCATCTAATGGATTTGTTGGATTTGATCCAGCTGTTCCGGAAGGATGTTGTACAGGTTTGACAATACCAACAAATGACGCTGTCAATAATACTATCTCCTGGCATTGGAATGATATTAATCCTGTTTCCGGTGGAACTATTAGCTATGAAACTGTGGGAGCAGCTCCTAATAGAAGACTTCTTATAACTTTCACGAATCAATTGCATTTTGACGGAACAGATTCTAATACAGCTCAAATTAAGCTTTTTGAAGGTTCGAATGTAGTTGAAATTCATTCAACAGAGATTACTTCAGATGGAGGGAATGGAACACAAGGAATAGAAAATGCTGCGGGAACTTCTGCATTTGGAGATCCAACGAGAAATGCTGCGCCTTGGACTGCCAACAATGACTTTATTGCATTTTTGCCAGCGGTTGTTTGCGACGCAATATCGATTACAGTTTCTGGCACTCCAGAAATGGATGTTGAAGGTCTTGCAACTTCTATTCCAGATGGTGATGTTACTCCAATTATTGGAGATGATACTGAATTTGGAAATGTTAATGAAGGAGCTACTTCAGTGCATACTTTTACAATCCAAAATGAAGGGACAACTGATTTAACTATTACTTCGCCAATTGCTGATCCAGGCAATGGATTTACAATTTCTAATCAACCTGGAATTACAACTATTCCAGCAGCCGGCTCAACAACTTTTGATGTAACTTTCACGCCTACTTGTGCACTTTTAGGGTCACAAACGGCAACTGTTTCAATAGTTAATGATGATGCAGATGAAAATCCTTATGACTTTACAGTTAGAGCAACCGCAGTTGATGCAACAAACCCAACGGTAACAGCTGCGGCTGATGTTGTAACAACTACTTCAGCAGACGGTACAGGAGATTGTACAGTAGACGTAGCAATTACGGATGCGGTATTTAATGATAACTGTTCAAGTACACTTACATGGGCAATGACCGGAGCAGAAACTGCAACAGGAGCTGGTCAGGTTGGAACATATACTTTCCCAATTGGTGTAACAACTATTACATATACAAATACAGATGGTGCCACTTTATCGGCAACTGATGTAATGACTGTAACAGTAACTGATGATGAAAATCCAACAGTAACAGCTGCGACGGATGTAGTAACAACTACTTCAGCAGACGGTACAGGAGATTGTACAGTAGACGTAGCAATTACGGATGCGGTACTTAATGATAACTGTTCAAGTACACTTACATGGGCAATGACTGGAGCAGAAACTGCAACAGGAGCTGGTCAGGTTGGAACATATACTTTCCCAATTGGTGTAACAACAATTATATATACGAATATAGATGGTGTTCCATTAACTGGTACTGACACAATTACTGTAAATGTAACTGATGATGAAAACCCAACTATTACATGTATCACTCCAGCAGCATCTTATGATGTTGATGCTGGAACATGTGTTTTAGCTATTACAGATGCAAGTTTTGATCCTGCATTCAGTGATAATTGCTCTGGTGCAACGGTTGTAAATAACATTACAGGAACAAATACATTAAACGGTGCATCTTTCGCCTTAGGAACAACAAACGTAGTTTGGTTGGTGACTGATGGGGCTGGAAATACCGTAAGTTGCAACTACGATGTCGTTGTTGTTGACAATGAAGCTCCAGTTGCTACTTGTCAAGATATTACAATACAGTTAGACGCTTCAGGAAATGCTACAATTACTCCAGCAATGATTGATAACGGTTCTTCTGATAATTGTGGAATCGGAGGAATTAGCGTTTCACCTAATACATTTACGTGTGCTGAGGTAGGAACAAATACAGTAACGCTTACTGTTTTAGATAACGCAGGTAACAGCACTACGTGTACTTCAACAGTAACTGTGGAAGATAATATTCTTCCAACGGCAGTTTGTCAAGATATTACTGTTCAATTGGATGCAACAGGAAATGTAGTATTATTACCCTCTGATATTGATGGAGGAAGTAATGATAACTGTGCACCCGTAGCATTATCTTTTACGTCGGTAAGCGCAGCTGGTTTTACTGGACCATTTGATCCTTCAAATTGGACGTTTAATGCCAATGGTGGTGATGGTACATTCGTATTTGGTGGAACTGCAAGTGTTACACTGACTGGCACTGATGCTGGAGCAGCAGCTGAAACAGAATTATGCTTAACAATTCCTGAAGATGGGAACTTAGCCTTTGATTGGGACTATTCAACTGTAGATGGTCCACAATACGACCCATTCTACTACACTTTGGATGGAATACAAACTGAATTGACGAACCCTGCAGGTGCTAATACTCAAAATGGTTCTGTTAGCATACCTGTTATCAGCGGACAACAGTTCTGTTTTGATCAAGGATCAGTCGATGGAATTATGGGAGCAGGAGTTACGATTTCAAGTATGTTCGTGTTTGATGGTAATGGAAGCCAATTGACTCTAGATTGTGATGATATTGGAGCAAATACAGTTCCTTTAATTATTACTGATCCAAGTGGTAATGTTTCAACGTGTGATGCAATAGTTACTGTTGAGGATAATGTGGCACCAGATGCAATTTGTCAAGACATCACGGTTCAATTAGATGCTACGGGTATCGCTACAATTGTTGCTGCTGATATTGATAATGGTTCAACTGATGCTTGTGGAATTGCTTCAACTACAATCGATGTAACTTCATTTGATTGTTCTAGTGTTGGGCCAAATACAGTGACTTTAACTGTTACTGATGTAAATGGAAATGTTTCAACTTGTACTTCAACTGTAACAGTAGAGGATAATATTAATCCTATTGCTATTTGTCAAGACATCACGGTTCAATTAGATGCTGCGGGTATCGCTACAATTGTAGCTGCTGATATTGATAATGGTTCAACTGATGCTTGTGGAATTGCTTCAACTACAATCGATGTAACTTCATTTGATTGTTCTAATGTTGGGCCAAATACAGTGACTTTAACTATTACTGATATAAATGGAAATACCTCAACTTGTACTTCAACTGTAACAGTAGAGGACAATGACGGTCCAGTTGCTTCTTGTCAGAATATAACTGTTCAATTAGACCCAACTGGTAACGCTACAATTACTTCGGCAGATGTTGACGGTGGTTCATCGGATGTTTGTGGAATTGCTAATATGACATTGGATGTTTCAACATTTGATTGTTCCAATATTGGTGTTAATACAGTTATACTTACTGTAACTGATAATAATGGGAACAGCTCAACATGTGCTGCTTCAGTTACTGTTGAAGATAACATTGCACCAGACGCAGTTTGTCAAGATATAACAGTTCAATTAATAGGTGGTACGTATACAATGGCCGCTACTGAAATAGATAATGGCTCAAATGATGCATGTGGTATCGCTACTTATACTGCTTCTCAGACTACCTTTGGTTGTGGAGATGTTGGAGTGGTACCAGTAACATTAACAGTGACTGATAACAATGGTAATGTTTCAACGTGTGTTGCAAATGTTACTGTAGAAGATAATGAAGCACCAATTGCAACATGTGTTGCTGCTGGTACTCAATTTGCTTTAGATGCAAATGGTGATTTAATAATTACTGGTGCAATGATGGACGCAGGTTCTACTGATGACTGTGGTATTGCTTCTTTAACTGCTTCACCAAGTGTCTTTACTTGTGCTGATTTAGGAACGCATGATGTTACTTTAACAGTTACAGATAACAACGGAAATGTTTCAACATGTATTAGTAATATTGAAGTGATTGATAATATCGCTCCAGTGATTAGTTGTCCAGCTGATATTTCAGTTGATGCAATTATAGATAACTGTGGTAGAACAGTAACTTATAACTTGGATGTTGTAGATGCTTGTGCTACTATTACTCAAACAGACGGGACTGGTCTTACTTCTGGAAATTTATTCCCAGTTGGAACAACAGTTCAAACATACGAAGTAACGGATCAAACTGGAACATATACTTGTACGTTCAATGTAATAGTAAACGATGTTCAGGATCCAATCATTACAAATTGTCCATCTAACATTATTGTTTCTACTGACCTTGGGTCGTGTGATGCTAGTGTTAACTGGACAGAACCTATTGCAAGTGATAACTGCCCTGCAGTTGCATTCACTTCAACACATTCACCTGGTGATGTGTTCGCTTTAGGAACAACAACGGTAACTTATACTGCTACTGATGCTTCAGGGAACTTTGTTACTTGTTCTTTCGATGTAACTGTTAATGATAATGAAGCTCCTGTTATTACAGATTGTACTCCAGACATAATCGTATCGAACGATGTAGGTAACTGTGATGCAATTGTAACATTTGCTGCTCCAGTTTATACTGAGAATTGTACAATGGGAACTGAAGTTGCGTCAATTGTTTCCGGTTCTGCCTTCCCAGTGGGAACAACAGCAGTAACTTGGACAATTACAGATGCTGCTGGTAACCCTTCTACATGTACATTTAATGTAACAGTTGAAGACACTGAATTACCGATGGCAGTATGTACTGACTTTGCAGTTGATTTAGATGCTACAGGTAATGCTTCAATCACTGCTAGTGATATTGATAATGGTTCTAGTGATAATTGTGGAATTGCTTCATTAGCATTAGATAATACATCATTTGATTGTTCTAATGTTGGACCTAATACAGTTACTTTAACAGTGACCGATATTCACGGTAACGTTTCAACATGTACTTCAACTGTAACAGTAAATGATAATTTAGCTCCAACTGCGGTTTGTGCTCCATTAACTGTTCAATTAGACGCTACAGGTAATGCATCTATTACAGGTGCTGATATTGATGGTGGTTCAACAGATAACTGTGGCATTGCATCAGTTGTTGCTTCACCAAATGCCTTTACATGTGCAGAGGTAGGAGGAAACGTTGTTACTTTAACAGTAACAGATGTAAATGGAAATACTTCAACTTGTAATACAACTGTAACAGTTGAGGATAATATTAATCCTATTGCTATTTGTCAAGATATCACGGTTCAATTAGATGCTACAGGAATCGCTACAATTGTAGCTGCTGATATTGATAATGGTTCAACTGATGCCTGTGGAATTGCTTCAACTACAATCGATGTAACTTCATTTGATTGTTCTAATGTTGGGCCAAATACAGTGACTTTAACTGTTACTGATGTAAATGGAAATACTTCAACTTGTACTTCAACTGTAACAGTTGAGGATAATGTGGCACCAGATGCAATTTGTCAAGACATCACGGTTCAGTTAGATGCTAGTGGTATTGCTACAATCGTTACTTCTGATATTGATAACGGTTCAAATGATGCTTGTGGGGTTGCATCAACAACAATTGATGTATCTTCTTTTGATTGTTCGATGGTTGGCGCGAATACTGTAACATTAACGGTTACAGATGTGCATGGAAATGTTTCGACATGTGCGGCAACAGTGACTGTAGAAGATAATGTTCTTCCAGTTGCTATTTGTCAAGACATCACATTACAATTAGATGCTAATGGTTTAGCTTCGATTACAACTGCAGATATCGATAATGGATCTTCAGATGCTTGTGGAATAGGATCGTTAGATCTAGATAATACTGTATTCACATGTGCTAATGTAGGACCTAATACGGTAACACTTACGGTAACAGATGTAAATGGAAATGTTTCAATTTGTACTTCAACTGTAACAGTTGAGGATAATGTGGCACCAGATGCAATTTGCCAAGACATAACTGTATCATTAGATCCTTCAGGTATCGCTGCAATTGTTGCTGCTGATATTAATAATAGTTCAACTGATGCTTGTGGAATTGCTTCAACTACAATCGATGTAACTTCATTTGATTGTTCTAATGTTGGGCCAAATACAGTGACTTTAACTGTTACTGATGTAAATGGAAATGCTTCAACTTGTACTTCAACTGTAACAGTTGAGGATAATGTGGCACCAGATGCAATTTGTCAAGACATAACGGTTCAGTTAGATGCTAGTGGTATTGCTACAATCGTTGCTTCTGATATTGATAACGGTTCAAATGATGCTTGTGGGATAGCATCAACAACAATTGATGTATCTTCTTTTGATTGTTCGATGGTTGGCGCGAATACTGTAACATTAACGGTAACAGATGTGCATGGAAATATTTCAACATGCACTTCTACGGTGACAGTTGAGGATAATGTAACTCCGGTTGCAGTATGTCAAGACGTTACAGTATTCTTAGATGGTGCAGGAACGGCAACAATTGTAGCTGCTGATATTGATGGAGGATCAACAGATAACTGTTCGACGATTTCATTGTCTGCATCACAAACAGCATTTACTTGTGCTGATCTTGGAGCAAATACAGTTACTTTAACAGTATCAGATGGATCTGGAAACATTTCATCATGTACTGCAACAGTAACCGTAACGGATACAATAGCTCCAACTGTTTTGTGTAATTCTGGGGTTCAAAATATTTCAGACGATGGAACAGGAGATTGCACATTTACTACATTTGCAGCAGGACAGGCTGGCAGCTATGACTTAGGAGATAATTGCTCGGATCCTTTAACTGTAGTAGAGGTCTTCACTGGAGCATTAAATACGACTTCAACATTCTCATTACCACCAGGAGCAAGCTATACGCCAGTTCAATCCTTCCCGGCAGGTGTTACGAATGTAGCTGTAACGGTGACAGATGCATCAGGTAATTCATCGTCTTGTAGTTATACAACAACAATTTTGGATGACGAAGCTCCAATTGCTATTTGTCAAGATATCACGGTTCAGTTAGATGCAACAGGTAATGCGTCTATTGTTCCCGGAGATATTGATAACGGTTCTTCTGATGCATGTGGAATAGCTTCATTAGCTTTAGATGTGACGGATTTTACATGTGCCAATATTGGTCCGAATACAGTAAGTTTAATTGTAACAGATTTAAATGGAAATGCTTCAACTTGTACTTCAATTGTAACAGTTGAGGATAACATCGCTCCGGATGCCTTATGCGCAAACATAACAGTACCACTTGATGCTTCAGGTAATGCTTCAATTGTAGCTTCTAATATCGACGGAGGTTCTGCAGATGCTTGTGGTGCTGTTTCGATTGCAGCGTCAACTACAACTTTTGATTGTTCTAATATTGGACCAAATACAGTTACTTTAACGGTAACAGATTTAAGTGGAAACAGTTCGACATGTAATGCAACGGTTACTATTATTGATAATATTGCCCCAGTTCTTACGTGTCCTGCTGATATCTTAGTAAGTAATGATCCTGGATTATGCAGCGCTAGTAATGTAGCAATTGGAGTGGCGACAGCATCTGACAACTGTCCTGCTTTTGTAACAATTACAAATGATGCTCCTGCTATATTCCCAGTTGGTATTACCGTAATTACTTGGACTGGTGTTGATGGGTTTGGAAACATTGCTACCTGTACTCAAAACGTAACTGTAGAAGATATTGAGAATCCAATTATTACTTGTCCTGCAGATGTAACTGTAGGAAATGATCCTGGCGTTTGTGAAGCGACAGCCGTTGCTTTAGGTACTCCAGTTGTAACTGATAACTGTACACCTCCTTTCTCTGTAACAATTACGAATGATGCACCAGCAGTATACCCTGTAGGTTCTACAAACGTAACTTGGACGGCAACAGATTCTGATGGAAATGTAGGGACTTGTACTCAAGTAGTGATAGTTGAAGATACTGAAGCCCCAACGATTATTTGTCCTGTAGACGTTATAGTTAGTAATACTACTGGTATCTGTGCTGCATCAGGAGTTTCTCTCGGTTCGCCAGTAACTAATGATAACTGTGGTGTAATCTTGGTCACGAATGACGCCCCGGCAATCTTTACAATAGGAAGTACAACCGTAACTTGGACTGCAGTAGATGCTGCAGGTAACAGTTCAACTTGTGCTCAAATAGTAACAGTAGAGGATACTGAAGCTCCAATTATTGCATGTCCAGTAGATGTTGTGGTAAACAGTGATTTAGGCTCTTGTGATACTGATGCAATAGGAGTTGTTTTAGGTACGCCAATAACTAATGATAACTGCACAGTAGCTTCTGTAACAAACGATGCACCTGCTGTATTCCCATTAGGAAATACAACCGTAACTTGGATTGCATTTGATGCTGCAGGTAACAGTTCAACTTGTACTCAAATTGTAACTGTAATTGATGTTGAAAACCCAACAATTACTTGTCCTGCTGATTTGATTGTTTCTGCTGACGCTGGATCATGTGATGCAAGTTCTGTAATTCTAGGAACTCCTATAACAGATGATAATTGTACAGTAGCTTCTGTTACGAATGATGCACCTCCTGTATTCTTATTTGGAAGTACGACAGTGACTTGGACTGTAACTGATGCTGCGGGTAACACAGCGACATGTGCGCAAGTTGTTACAGTTGAGGACAATGAAGCTCCAATGATTGTATGTCCTGCCGATATAACGGTTAGTGCTTCAGGTGGAATTTGTAGTGCTTCTTCTGTAGCTTTGGGAACACCTGTAACTAGTGATAACTGTTCAGTTGCATCTATTTCAAATGATGGACTTGCGACATACCCACTAGGAACAACTGCTGTAACTTGGACAGTCGTTGATGGTTCAGGTAACATATCTACTTGCACTCAATTAGTAACGGTTGAGGATACTGAATTACCTTCTATTGTTTGTCCAGCTGATATGATTATTTCTGCTGATGCAGGATCATGTGATGCTACAGGTGTTGTATTAGGTACTCCAGTTGCAAATGACAACTGTTCTGTTGCTTCGGTAACAAACGATGCACCAGCTGCATTCCCATTAGGTGTTACAACTGTAACATGGACTGTTGAAGATGGTTCTGGTAACTTAAATACTTGTGAACAATTAGTTACTGTGACTGACGATGAGGCACCAGTTATTATTTGCCCTGTTGATGTAACATTTACAGCAGATGCTGGATCTTGTGATGCAACCACGGTTGTTCTTGGAACACCAACTGCTACTGATAACTGTTCGGTAGCTTCTGTATCAAATGATGGTCTTGCTGTTTATCCATTAGGAAATACAATAGTAACATGGACAGTTGTTGATGGTTCAGGTAACACTTCAACATGTACACAAATTGTGACTGTAACTGATGACGAAGCACCAACCATTGCATGTCCGGTAGATGTTACGTTTACAGCTGAAGCTGGAGTATGCGGTTCTTCTGCGGTTGTATTAGGAATGCCAATTACTGACGATAACTGTTCAGTAGCGAATGTTACAAATGATGCTCCTGTATTGTTCCCAGTTGGAAATACAACAGTTACATGGACAGTAGAAGACGGTTCAGGTAACACAACAACTTGTGCACAAATTGTAACTGTAACTGATGATGAGGCGCCAGTAGTGGTTTGTTCTCCAGCATTAACCGCTTCAACGGACGCGGGGGTATGCGGAGCGACAGTTTCATTAACTGCGCCAACTGCACTTGATAACTGTGGAATTGCGACAATAACAAATGATGCTCCTGTATTATTCCCTGTTGGAATGACTACAGTAACATGGACTGTAACAGATTTACACGGTAACGTAACAACTTGTACACAAGACGTTACAGTTACTGATGATGAAGCACCAACAGTGATTTGTACTCCTGATGTATTTGTTAATAGTGCACCAGGATATTGTGGAGCATCTGTTATTTATCAAACACCGATTTTTGATGATAACTGTGGAATTGTCAGTATTGCTCAAACTGATGCTAGTGGTTATACTTCGGGGAACTTATTCCCTGTAGGAACAACCTATATAGAGTATACTGCAATAGACAACAGTGGTAACGTTCTTACGTGTGGATTCAATGTGACAGTTCAAGATAATGAGCAGCCAACGCTTACAGGATGTCCTGCTGATATAACTGTTTACACAACTGAAGCAGTTCAATGTGAAGTTCCAGTTAACTGGACTAGCCCAACTGCTGCTGACAACTGTCCAGGTGTGAACATGACACAATCTGCCTACTCAGGTCAAATGTTCCCATTGGGAATTACAACAGTCACTTACTATGTGGTTGATAATGCTGATAATGCTGTTAGCTGTTCATTCAATATTGAGGTAATTGATAATATGCACCCAACAATCTCAATGACTGATGAATTGACATTAGTTGCAGATGATATGATGGCTGATTCTTACCAATGGGTGGATTGTGATAATGCTTATGCACCGATTGTGGGTGAAACAGGATCAACATATACAGCTACACAAAATGGTAACTTTGCAGTAATCATGACAATTGATGGTTGTTCAGATACAACGAATTGTGAATCAATTTCAACTGTTAGTATTGATGAATTCGCATTAGAAACTTTAGTATTGTATCCTAATCCAACGATGACGGGTCAGTTTAAAGTAGAGTATGACGGACAAATTGAAAGAATCGATATTATTGATATGTTAGGAAGACTAGTTTCATTACCGGTTGATCTTGAAGAAGGATTAGTTGATGGATCTGAACTTGCAAATGGTAAATACATGGTTCGAGTAATAACTGAGCATGGTATGATTGCCAAAGAGGTTATAGTCTTGAAATAAGTGATAATTCAAATTGATAGAAGGGAGTCTCGATAGAGACTCCCTTTTTTTTATCTTTACATCTATATGAGAGCAAAACTTTATGATGTAATTTTTGGAACAACTTCTAAAGCAGGGAAGACGTTTGATATCATTTTATTATTTTTAATATTACTCTCTGTTCTTATAATTATGTTTGAAAGTGTGCCAGCGTGGAGCGAGAAATTTCCAAAGACTCTTTTTTATGCAGAGTGGGTGTTCACGATCATTTTTACTATTGAATACCTTTTAAGAGTACTGATTTCACCTAAGCCACTCAAGTTTGTGTTAAGTTGGTGGGGAATTATTGATTTGGTTTCAATCTTACCTACATTTATCACTCCCTTTATTTCAGGTTATACTTCGTTAAGAGCAATTAGAGCCTTGCGCTTACTGCGTATTTTTAGAATTTTAAAATTGAATCGTTTCACAAGTGAATCACAAGCTTTAGCTCATTCTCTGAAGGCAAGTTATTATAAAATCATGGTTTTCATGTTTTTTGTTGTAATGATGATGATTTTGGCAGGAACTATAATGTATGTTATTGAAGGTGGAACAAATGGTTTTGAAAGTATTCCGGCTTCAATTTATTGGGCAATTGTTACGACAACAACAGTTGGATATGGAGATATTACTCCAACAACGGATTTAGGAAAAATTATATCTTCAATCATGATGATTGTAGGTTATGTAATAATTGCTGTTCCTACAGGGTTGATTTCGGTTGAGTTATCAAGGTATAGGGAAGGTGAGCGCAGCGACAATCTATGTGAACATTGTGGTCATGATAATCCGTTTGGCTCCGTATATTGCAACCAATGCGGTAAGGAGGTAATTAACGGCTAAACCTTTAGACTGAAAGTAAATTCAGTTTTATCTTTCTTGATTATTGAGATTGTACCATCAAGTTGTTCAGTCATGGTCTCAATGAGTTCCATTCCGAAAGAGTTAGATTCTGATTCCTTCCATTTTCCGTTGTCTTTGTATATCAAAGTAATTTTCCCTTTATCTTTATGAGCCGAAACTAATACTTCAATTTTTCCTTTTTCCAAATGTTCAAAAGCGTGTTTAATTGAATTAGAAATGAGTTCATTAAATATTAACGAAATCGGTACAATAGATTTAGAGCTAATGTGTTTTATTTCTGAAGTAATATTGATGTCTATTGATTTTTCAATAGTGTATGTTTCTTTTAAATCATGCGTTAATGAGGTTAAATATGCCTCAATGTCGAAATGCGCTAAACTGGAACTTTTATACATTTTTTCATGAATAAGTGCCATTGATTTAACCCTGTTAATTGCTTCAGAGAAAGAATCTTGTAGTTCATGATTTCCTTCGTAAGATTGTAATCTCAAGAGGCTAGTAATAACTTGTAAGTTGTTTTTTACTCTATGATGAATTTCTTTTAGCATCACCTCTTTCTCTTCATTTTGCTGTTTGATTATTGCATTTTGATCGGTCAATTCCTGGTTAATTTTGTTTACTCTTTTTTCGTTATGTCTCGTGGTCAATATAAATCGAGTAAGTATGAGTGCAACGGTTAAGCTAACTACTGCTGTTTCCAATGTGAAATTCCATAAATCTTCGGACTCGAATTTTGGTAAGTTTTCGATGTTATTGGCAAGACAAAAGTGATAGTATATAGAAAGAACAATAAAATGACCTAAAAGAAATCCATATCCCCAATATCGTCCCAACATGAGAAAGGTGAATAAAACACACATCATACTCCACATTGAAGTTGTGTAATGTATGACGTTATCTATTAAGAAAAAAGCGGAGCACACCAGCGCAAACGTGCCAAGTGAGACAAAAATACTGACGAAGCGATGTTCTCTCGTTTTATTTAAAATGTATAATGCAGCTAATCCGATTCCAACCCCAGCAATATTAGTAGTTGAAGTATATTTGTCATTTGTTATATTAATAATAGAGAGTATAGTTAATAGAACAACTAAGATGATAGAAAGGTTCCATATTAAATTGAATCTAGAGATGTCGTAAATATCTGAATATCTAGATTTTGGAGGTTTTATGGAGAACATGTTACTAAACTAAGAATTATAGTCTAAAGGAAAAGCCCTAAATCAGAAGACTTAGGGCTTTTTATATATTGTCGTTCTAACTATCCGAAACATATCGGGAAATTAGAAGCGAGAAAAAGGACTATCAATAGATAGCCCTTTATGTTCTTGACTGGTTTGGTTAAACCGATACTACATCATTCCTGGCATACCACCAGGCATTCCTCCACCCATAGCTGCAGCTGCGGTAGACTCATCAATTGGTTCATCAGCAATAACGCATTCAGTTGTTAATAACATAGAAGCAATAGACGCTGCATTTTCAATTGCTATACGAGTAACCTTAGTTGGGTCAATTACACCAGCAGAATACAAGTTGTCATAAGTTTCAGTTCTTGCGTTGTATCCGAAGTCATCTTTACCTTCTTTTACCTTCTGAACAATAACTGCACCTTCACCACCACAATTCGAAATGATTTGTCTTAATGGCTCTTCAACAGCACGTTTTACAATTGCTATCCCTGTAACCTCGTCGTCATTCGCTCCTTCCAGAGAATCTATTGAATTTAGAGCTCTAAGAAGTGCGATTCCACCTCCAGGCACAATTCCTTCTTCTACGGCTGCTCTAGTTGCTGCTAATGCATCATCAACTCTATCTTTCTTCTCTTTCATTTCAACTTCAGTTGGAGCACCAACATAAAGTACGGCAACTCCTCCAGACAACTTAGCTAAACGCTCTTGCATTTTCTCTTTGTCGTAATCAGAAGTAGTAGCTTCAATTTGAGATTTAATTTGTCCTATACGAGCAGCAATATCATCTTTGTTTCCTGCACCGTTAACTATTGTGGTATTGTCTTTATCAATTTCAACTTTCTCAGCAGTCCCTAACATATCCATAGTGGCGTTCTCTAAAGTAAGACCTCTTTCTTCAGAAATAACATGACCACCTGTTAGTATAGCTAAGTCTTCTAGCATTGCTTTTCTTCTGTCTCCAAATCCTGGAGCCTTGACAGCAGCAATTTTGAGTGAACCTCTAATTCTGTTTACAACCAATGTAGCTAGTGCTTCACCGTCGACATCCTCAGCAATTACCAATAATGGTTTCCCTGATTGAGCAACTGGCTCTAGAATTGGAAGTAATTCTTTCATGTTCGAAATCTTCTTGTCGTAGATTAAGATCATTGGGTTTTCAAGGTCTGTAATCATTTTCTCCGTATTTGTTACGAAGTAAGGTGATAAATAACCTCTGTCGAATTGCATTCCTTCCACAGTTTTAACGTCTGTCTCGGTACCTTTTGCTTCTTCAACTGTAATAACACCGTCGTTACCAACAACTTTCATTGCTTCAGCAATTAATGAACCGATTGTTTCATCATTGTTGGCTGATATTGTGGCAATTTGCTTGATTTTATCATTATCCGAGCCAACTTCTTTTGAAATTTCTTTCAAGTTCTTAACGATATCTTTAACTGCTTTGTCTATGCCCCTTTTTAAATCCATTGGATTTGCTCCAGCCGCAACATTTTTTAACCCTGCATTGATAATTGCTTGAGCTAAAACTGTAGCTGTAGTTGTACCATCACCGGCAATATCCGCAGTTTTTGAAGCTACTTCTTTTACCATTTGAGCTCCCATATCTTCTATAGGATCTTTTAGTTCAATTTCTTTTGCAACAGATACACCATCTTTTGTTACGTGCGGAGCACCGAATTTCTTTCCAATAACTACGTTACGACCTTTTGGTCCTAATGTAACCTTTACTGCATCTGCTAATGCATCAACACCCTTTTTAAGTTTGTCTCTGGCATCTACATCAAAATATATTTCTTTAGCCATTTTCTTATAATTAATTCAATTAAAAAATTCCATAAATATCAGCCTCACGCATTATTAAGTACGTTTGACCCTCTAATTTAATTTCAGTTCCTGAGTACTGTCCGTATAAAACTTCATCACCAACTTTTACAGTCATTGGCTCATCTATCTTACCATTTCCTGTAGCAATTACTTTCCCGATTAATGGTTTTTCTTTAGCCGAGTCTGGAATGATAATACCGCTTGCAGTTTTCATTTCCACCGCTGCTGGCTCAATTAGCACTCTATCTGCTAAAGGTTTAAATGTTTTTGACATAATTATTTAATTAGTTTGAATATTTTCTGACTCACTTTCTGTCGAATTTTGTGCCAATTGAATATGTGAGACAATTTAGCACTTTTGAGCATAAAAAATGTCAGTATGAGTGACATACTGACATTAATATTATTTGATAATTCCGTATAGGAATTAGAAATTTAATTTGATGAGTTAGCAGGAGGAGTAGTTTGCCCTTGCTCTGTTTGAACTGGCTCTTGTTTAACTTTCTCTGGAGATTTCATCTTGATAGTTAAAATGATACTCAATACTGCAACAACTCCAGCCAAAGACCAAGTGGCCTTATCTATAAAGTCATTTGTTTTTTGAACACCACCAATTTGCTGAGCTGCTCCAAAGTCAGAACTTAATCCTCCACCTTTTGGGTTTTGAATGTAGACAACAAGCACAAGTAAAATACTTGCTAAGATGATTATGATTGAGAATAGAGTTTCCATTATGTTATGTATTTAATTTTGTCTTTAATTCTTCTATTAGGTTTGCAAAGAAAATCTTTTTTTCTGGATTATTCAAGCTTAATTGTTTATAAGCACTAATTGCTAATGGGAAATTTCCTTGCATTACATATATTTTTGCCAAAGTTTCACTAACTGGTAGTGTTTCTTCGTTGAGACTTTCTTTGGCTTTCTTTGTTGGGGAGAAGAACTCCTTTTTAGGTTTTATGACTTCACCAAATAGGTCTTCAGTTGGATTGAAGTCCTTGAAATCATTGACAATAGATTCAATCTTCTCTTTGTCTTTGTTTACAGATTCTTTAAAGTTTGAGTTGGAATGTAACCATGATGTAAACGACTTTTTGTTTTCAATTTCTACTGTTTCAAATGATTCTTCGACAGTGTTTTTTTCAATTGAATTTTTTTTCGAATTATTTTGATTAGCGGTCTCTAGATTGGCAACTTCTTCTTCTGTTAATTCAGGAAGTTGATAATTCGTAGTTATTGCATGATGAAGAACACTTTCTTCAAGATGATCTTTTGGCTTAGGAATTTCAATGGTTATCGTCTCTTCGTCAATATTTGCTTCAGGAAGTGACGCTTGTTTACCTGCTGTAAAATCATAATCATCATCATCATTTTCTTTTTCCTGTATAGTTAAGATAGGATTTTCATTTTCTCCTATATCTGTTGGGGGCACCTCTGTTTCAGAATTGAGAATTTTGACTTCCTCAATTTCCTTTGCTAACAACTCTGTTTTATCTTCTTCTATGGAAGCTTCAATGATAAATTGCTCTGTAGTTTCAGTTTTGTCAGCTTTAGAAAAAGTATTGATTAAGTTAAATAACTGAACACGATCACTAATTCTAAATGAATGCCTTTCAAGTTCTTCTTCGAATTTTACATTTTTTGTTAGACCCAATCCTTTCAAGTACAGAATGGAAAACAATTGACTGTAGGGATATTTTTTAGATAGTTGTTCTAAGTATTCAATATCTTTATGGCTAATTATTTCAGGAGATTTTATTTTGGACGCTATATCTTGAGTGCTTAACATATCTACCAGTTTGATAAAAGTTTATTCACCACGTCCTGAACAATTTGCGCACTTACTTCTTCTAGATATATCGATTCTACCGTTCCTACATCTTCATTTGAATCATAATCGAAAAAGCGCGTGCTTGTCAATTGCATTTGATCTTCTTCTGGTTCATTGATAAAAATGTCAAATTGAACCGATACAGAGAGTCTATTCTGAGATGCGTCATCTCCATCTAATAAGGCGATAGGAGAAATAGAATAACTTGAGATTACTCCTTCAATAACGACTTCAGCTTCGTCTGAATTGGAGTTCAATAATAGGCGCGTATTATTTTGAATTCCATCTTTAACAGCTTCCGAAAGATTGGCCGCATAACTCAATGGAGTATTCGGAGCGTTATTCTCTAGTGTAGTAACCGTAAATGTCTCCCATTCTTCGGGCATTGAACCTTTATCCATAAAAGATACACTTGAAGGCCAACAGCCTACAAACAGAAATGAAATAAGAAGAAAACTCAATAATAATCTCATTAGTCCGTTAAGTTATACTCTTTAATTTTTCTATATAATGTTCTTTCACTAATACCTAGTTCGGCAGCAGCGTATTTGCGTTTTCCTTTATGTTTTGTAAGTGCTTTTTCAATCAGTTCTTTTTCTCTATCCTCTAAAGATAAAGATTCTTCTACTTCTTCATGAACTTCATAATTATTCTCTTCAGGTTTTACTGGATAAGAAAAGTTTTCTTCAGTAGAGGCTGCCGGTAAAATTTTAGCTTGTGCGGTTGGGTGAACATCATTATAAAAGCGACTGACCATATTTTTTTGATCTGTACTTAGAGTAACATTAGCATCATTCGAAATTAATTCAACTACAAGTTTTTTCAATTCGGAAAGATCTTTTTTCATGTCGAATAAGAACTTATACATTAATTCTCTTTCGTTGATGCTCTCTTTTGAATCATCAATTAACGCTGGCGAATTGTCTTTTTCTGCTGGTAAATAATTAATAAATGTTTGTGCATCGATTTCTCTAGAAGTTTCAATTACTGAAATTTGTTCGACTAAATTTTTCAATTGGCGGATGTTTCCGGGCCAACTATAGTTGTTTAGCATTATTATTGAGTCTTCCTTGAGTTTAACAACAGGCATACGATATTTATCGGCAAAATCACTTGCAAATTTCCGGAAAATTAAATGGATATCATCTTGTCTTTTCCTGAGCGGAGGTAGAGAAATAGGAACAGTACTTAATCTATAGAACAAGTCTTCTCTAAATTTACCTGAAGCAATTGCTCCTTGCATGTTTTCATTTGTTGCAGCAACAACTCGAACATTAGTTTTAATAACCTTAGAAGAACCCACACGGATAAATTCTCCAGTTTCCAAAACCCTCAAAAGTCTAACTTGAGTTTGCATTGGCAGTTCCGCTACTTCATCAAGGAAAATTGTTCCCCCATCAGCAACTTCGAAATATCCTTTTCGAGACCCACTCGCTCCAGTAAATGAACCTTTTTCGTGACCGAATAATTCCGAGTCAATAGTTCCTTCCGGAATAGCTCCACAGTTAACAGCAATGTATTCTCCGTGTTTACGAGAGCTCAATTGATGAATTACTTGCGGCACAATTTCTTTACCAACACCACTCTCACCTGTTACCAGAACTGAAATATCAGTTGGAGCAACTTGAATTGCAACTTCTAAAGCTCGATTTAATAATGGAGCATTACCGATAATTCCGAATCGTTGTTTTACTTGTTGAACATTCATGAATTTTATTATTTTGCTGGCACTAAAACTTCTGTAATTTCTCCTAGTAGAGTAGCGGTAGTACAGTCCGTGATTTTCACCAATACATAATCACCTACTTTGCAATCTCCAGTCGGGAAAACAACCTTGGTGTTATGGTCATTTCTACCTGACATATGTTCTTTTGATCGCTTCGAAGTTCCTTCAACAAGGACTTTATGAACGCGACCAATTTGAGCTTTATTTTTAATGGCAGAATTTCTTCTTTGTAAATCAATTACTTCGGTTAATCTAGCACCTTTTATTTCTTCAGGGACGTTGTCTTCAAAACGTCTTTCAGCAAGTGTTTTAGGTCTTTCAGAATATTTGTACATGTAGGCGAAGTCCCATTTAACTTCCTCCATTATTGTCATGGTATCTTTGTGTTCCTCATCCGTTTCATCACAAAAACCGGTAATGATGTCCGTTGTAATTGCGCAGTCGGGAATAATTCTGTGGATTGCAGCAATTCGATCTAAATACCATTCTCTAGTATATCCACGATTCATACGTTTCAACACTTCAGAGTTTCCAGACTGAATAGGTAAGTGAATGTAGTTGCATATATTGTCGTGTTTAGCAATAACTTCTAAAACTTCATCCGTCATATCTTTTGGGTGAGACGTAGAGAATCTAATTCTTAAATCAGGAGAAACCCCAGCAACCGATTCCATCAATTGAGCAAAGTTTGTTGTAGGTTTTGTTTCATCTTTTATTTCACCCTTAGACGTCATGTTCCATCTGTAAGAGTCAACATTTTGGCCTAGTAAGGTTACTTCCTTATAGCCGTTATCGAAAAGCTCTTTACATTCATTGTAAATTGTTTGAGGGTCTCTTGATCTTTCGCGACCTCGAGTAAATGGAACAACACAAAATGAACACATGTTATCGCAGCCACGAGTAATTGAAACAAAACCCGTAATTCCACTTTTATCCAATCGAATAGGAGAGATATCAGCGTAAGTTTCATCACGTGATAGTAAAACGTTAACCGCTTTTTGACCAGTACCAACTTCTTCAATTAATCCTGGTAACTCTCTGTATGCATCTGGACCAGCAACTAAATCAACTAGTTTTTCTTCTTCTAAAAGGTTGGTTTTTAGTCTTTCAGCCATACATCCTAAAATACCAACAACTAAATCTGGTTGTCTTTTTTTTCGGTTTTTGAAATTGGTCAACCTTTTACGCACTCTATCTTCTGCATTCTCTCTTATGGAGCAGGTGTTAATCAGAACAATGTCAGCCTCATCAACATCGCCTGTTGTGTCATACCCTTCTTTGGTTAATATAGACGCAACGACTTCACTATCAGAGAAGTTCATTGCGCAGCCGTAGCTTTCGACGTACAACTTTTTTCCGTTTTTCTCTTTAGAAGATTCAATTACGGTTGCTTCTCCTTGACGACTTTCGTCTATTTCTTTATTGATATGTATCTCTTGATTCATCTTTTAAATTGTGGCTACGAAATTACATAAAATCGCAAGTATGTCAAAATGTCAGGTTTTATTTGTGTTAAATAATCTAAAAGGTTAGTGTTTATAGGCTTTTTATTGCGTTTTGTTTAGTCTTTTGTAACTTTTGTTTTAATCTATAGTAGTATATAAAAATTAAATGCTCTTATATTTGCATTTTTAAATGGAGCGTTTATATGCCTCCAAACTATATTAAAATTTCATTTATGGCCAAGAATTTAGTGATCGTTGAGTCCCCTGCAAAGGCAAGTACTATTGAAGGATATTTAGGGAAAGACTTTGTTGTAAAATCGAGTTTTGGTCACGTCCGAGATTTGGCAAAAAAGGAGGCTATAGATGTTAATAATGATTTTAAACCCAAGTATGAGGTTTCCTCGGATAAAAAGCAAGTGGTTGCAGAATTGAAGAAGTTGGCCAAGGCTGCTGAGGTTGTATGGCTAGCGACCGATGAGGATCGAGAGGGGGAAGCTATCTCTTGGCACTTATACGAAACACTTAACCTAGAGAAAAAAGAAACAAAAAGAATTACGTTTAATGAGATTACGAAGAATGCTATTTTAAAAGCGATCGAGTCTCCTCGTGAAATTAATAAAGAGCTTGTTGATGCTCAGCAGGCAAGAAGAATCTTGGATAGACTAGTGGGGTTTGAATTGTCTCCGGTTTTATGGAGGAAAGTTAGGCCGAGTTTATCGGCGGGTCGTGTACAGTCTGTAGCAGTTCGATTAATTGTAGAGAAAGAAAGGGAAATTCAAACATATAAGTCAGAGTCGTTTTATAAGATCTCTGGCATGTTTAAAACCGATAAAGGTTCTATTAAGGGAGATGTTTCCAAACAGATTAAATCTGAGTCAGACGTTACTGAGTTATTGAATAATTGTTTAGGCGCTCAATTTTCTGTGTCAGAAGTGGTTAAGAAGCCAGCAGTTAAAAAACCTGCGGCTCCATTTACAACTTCAACATTACAGCAGGAGGCAAGTTTAAAGCTTGGGTTTACAGTTTCTAGGACTATGCAGGTTGCGCAACGTTTGTATGAAGCTGGTCGCATCACATATATGAGAACTGATTCTGTTAATCTTTCAGATACGGCAATAAAAGCTGCAAAAAAGGAGATTGTTAAGGCGTATGGAGATGAGTTTTCTGAAGTAAGAAAATACAATACGAAAAGCGCGGGGGCTCAAGAGGCTCACGAGGCAATTCGTCCTACTGATTTTGCTAAGCACTCTATCATTGGAGAGAGGGATCAAGAAAGACTTTATGATTTGATTTGGAAGAGGGCAATATCTTCACAAATGTCAGAAGCAAAGTTAGAAAGAACTACGATTAAATTAAATGCTCCGAAGGTAGTAGAAACGTTTATTTCTAAAGGAGAGGTTATCAAATTTGAAGGTTTCTTAAAGGTTTATTTAGAAAGTACGCTGGATGAAGAAGATGAAAATGAATTTGCATCAGGATTATTGCCGGCTGTTGCTAAGGGTGATTATGTTGAAGTAAAAGAAATAAAAGCGACTCAGCGTTTTGGAAGACCTCCAGCAAGATATGTTGAGGCTTCTCTTGTAAAGCAATTGGAGAGTTTGGGAATTGGTCGT
Organism: Crocinitomicaceae bacterium; assembly: GCA_022447585.1. Taxonomy (GTDB): domain Bacteria; phylum Bacteroidota; class Bacteroidia; order Flavobacteriales_D; family Crocinitomicaceae; genus UBA4466. The sequence continues at coordinate 183,996 of JAKVAR010000014.1, forward strand.
CCATCGACATATGCGCCTACAATTTCGACTATTCAGAAGAGGGGGTATGTTGAAAAGCCGGACCGAGAGGGAAGGGAAAGAAGCTATGATCAGTTTGTTTTAGCAAATGGAATTATTGACAAGAACACGTTGACTGAAGTCACGGGTCGAGAAAAAAATAAATTAGCTCCAACGGATATTGGAATGGTTGTAACTGATTTTTTGACTGAGCATTTCGGTCGGATTATGGATTACAACTTTACAGCAAAGGTTGAGGCGGAGTTTGATGAGATTGCAAGTGGATTAGTCGAATGGACTAAGATGATTAAGGAGTTTTATACCCCTTTTCATAACAATGTTGAAGATACGCTGGAGAATTCTGAGAGAGCAACCGGTGAAAGGGAGATTGGATACCATCCTGATAATGGAAGAAGGATTATTGCTAGAATTGGTCGTTTTGGACCTATGGTTCAGATCGGAGATGAGCAAGTTGATGGGGAGAAACCTCAATTTGCGTCTTTGAGAAAAGATCAGTCAATCAATTCTGTGACGCTTGAGGAGGCTTTGGAATTGTTTAAGTTTCCGAAAACACTAGGGGAGTTCGAAGGAACTGAAGTGATTGTGGCTTTGGGTCGATTTGGGCCCTATGTAAAGTTTAATGATGCTTTTGTTTCTATTCCTAAGGATGAAGATATGAGTGGTGTTGATTTGGGGCGTGCTATTGAATTGATTAAAGAAAAGCAGGCAGCAGATGCTCCGATTGCCGAGTATGAAAATATGCCAGTTCAGAAAGGTACTGGTCGGTTCGGGCCATTTATTAAATGGAATGATATGTTCATTAATGTTAATCGTAAATATGATTTCGACAATCTTTCTTACGAGGATGTGGTAGAGTTGATTGAGGCCAAAAAGCAAAAAGAGATTGATAAAATGATCCACAACTGGGAAGATGAAGGTATTTCTGTTCAAAAAGCACGTTGGGGTAGGTTTAATATTGTAAAAGGGAAGCTTAAAATTGAATTGCCAAAGACGTTCAAGGTTGAGGCGTTGACCTTAGAGGAGGTTCAAAAAATGATTGAAGCCCAAAAACCTGTTAAAAAGAAAGCTCCATCTAGAAAGAAGAAGACAGCTAAAAAGAAAACTAAGAAATAACCTTTTAAAGTTTTCAACTTTTCGTCCTTTATACTTTGCATCTATTTAATGGCAGGCAGGAGAATTATTCTTTAGATTTGAATAAAATCATCTAGTCATGAAGGATATATCTATTTATTTCAAGCCCTTAGAATCAATTTCGATTGTAGAAAATTCTATTGGAGCTTCTGTTTTTGTAAATGATGAAAATGGGTTTCCTGAAATAAAGAGCAAGGGCGTTGCTATAATTCATGTTCCTGAATATAGGAATTCAACTATTGAAAGTTCTGATCTTGATTTTGGGAAGGTGTTCCGGGAAGAACTTTATAAATTGTTTCCTGGGGATAATTGGGGGTTTAATTTGTATGATTTAGGGACGATAGTTCCTGGTGAAAGTGTTACAGATACTTATTTCGCGTTGTCTCAGGTTGTAGCTGAATTGGTGAAAATGGAGGTTGTGCCATTTATTGTAGGTGGAGGTCAGGATTTAACAATGGCATTATATCGAGGGTTTGAGGCACTTGAGCAAATGATTAATATCTGTACTATTGATGATCGATTGGATGTAGGAGAGCCAAATGTTGAGATAAAATCTGACGGTTTTGTAAGTCACCTATTAATGCAAAGGCCATGTTATCTATTTAATTACGCTTCATTAGGACTTCAAAGGCCATTTGTTTCAAAGCAGGAAGTTGGCTTGTTTGAGAAGTTGTTTTTTGATACCGTTAGATTGGGGGAGATGAATACGGATATGAAGATTGTTGAACCATATTTGCGTAATTCTGATGTTGTCGCTCTGGATTTTAAGTCGATTAAACAGTCTGAAACTGATAGTAGCGTCTATTCCTCTCCTAACGGACTCTATGCAGAACAGGTTTGTCAAGTGTCAAAATATGCGGGTTTAAGTGATAAGGTTTCCTGTTTTGGTGTGTTTGAATTGAATCCAGGTCAATCTTTAACTGCAACTAAATTATTGGCACAAATAGTTTGGTATTTTGTTGATGGTGTTGCTCAACGAGTTTCGGACTTCCCGATTGGTTCCAGAAAGAATTATACTAAGTTTCATGTAAATCTAGATGATTTCTCGGAGGATTTGATTTTTTATAAAAGTAATAAGTCGGCAAGATGGTGGCTTGAAGTTAAATATCAATCAGTAGGAGGGGTGTATAGTCGTCATACTCTAGTTCCTTGTTCTCAAGATGATTATGACAATGCGTTAAGGAATATTATCCCTAATCTTTGGTGGAAGACACTTCAAAAACTTAGCTGAATCAAGTTTAGTGCGAAAAGTGTATGTTGAAAACTAAATCATTTAAATTTCAACATTGATGTTAAAAAAATTTCCTTTTATCATAAAAATAGCTATTTTAGTCGCCTGATAGAAGTGCCTCTATTACTCTGAAAACTATTAATACTAGAGGCCAATGACTGATTTTATGAAAGGAAAATTTCTATTATTATCGTTGCTGACACTGACTTTGGGCGGTTCTGCATTTGGACAACAAGACAAGTTGATTACACATTTCATGTATGATAAAATGAGTCTTAATCCAGGAGAGACAGGTATCGAAGGTGGTATTTGTGCAACAACTATGTATCGTAACCAATGGGATAGGGTTAATGGAGCTCCTAATTCTGCTGTTCTTAATGTAGAGGCTGATCTGACTCGTTTTATTCCTATTAATGCGGGAATATCGTTTTTTCACGATCATATTGGTTTTAATACTCAAAACAATGTTCTTTTAAATCTTTCGTATCCATTAAATATTAGTGGTGTTGGTAAGTTAGGTATTGGTGTTGGTGTGGGTATTGTTAATTTTGGAATGAGTCCTGAATGGGTTCCACCAACTACCATGAATGACCAATCTTTACCAGGTGCATTTTCAGGTACGAATTTAGATTTAAATTTCGGTTTGTACTTTAAGGATGAATCGGATACTTATTATGCGGGGCTGTCTTCGACTCATTTATCTGAGTCTACTTTGGCCGGAGTTACCATGAGCGGATCTGCGCCAATTACGTATACTACATCTAGACATTATTATGCAATGGGGGGATACACCTTTAAGAGTATAGGTGATGGGGATATAGAGACAAATGCCTTAATGAGAACTGACTTGGTTAAGTTTTCTGCAGATATTAACGCGCGTTATGTATGGAAAAACTTGGCTTATGGAGGTTTGACGTATAGAACTTCTGATGCGATTGCTGTAATGCTAGGCTATAAACCAATACCAGATTTGACTATAGGCTATTCTTATGATATTTCAGTTAATAAATTGGCAGGAGTTTCAAGAGGTTCGCATGAGATCATGTTGAAGTACTGTTACTACTTACCGCCAGTTCCAATTGCAAAATCTAAGCACCCTAGATGGTTGTAAAAGTTGAATTAGTTTAAAAATTTTGTAACCATTCGTAGAGAAAATCCGTTATATCAAAGAATATTAAGATCCTGTAAGTTGTTAATTAGATATCCGGAAGATTAAAAAGAGGTAGAATGAAAAAACTTTTGTTATTTGCTATTATTAGCACCGTGATTGCTTCGTGTAGCTCTAGAACTGGTCATTTGACTGGTACTTTGGGTAGAACACCGTATCATCCACAGATTCCTATGGGGATGGTTTACATTCCTTCTGGTTCATATCAAATGGGAGAGAATGATGGGGATATGCCATTTTTGCATCAAACTAGAGCTAAAACAGTTTCTGTGCAGGCGTTTTATATGGATCAAACAGAGATTTGTAACAATGAATACCGTCAATTTGTTGATTGGGTGCGCGATTCAATTGCTCGTGATAAGATCTATTATGGATTAGAGGAGGATGAAGATGCAAGTCGTTATATTAACTACAGTGACATGTATTTTGACGAAGGTGCTTTAGAGTACATCGAATATGATCCATCTGATAGAGAAATGAACCGTGAGGTGTTTTCTTTAAACTGGGATAGAAGAATTGAATATAATGATCCTGAATTAGTTCCTATTTTAGCTGATATGTATTATCCTCAGCCACAACGTTTTTATAAGCGTAGAGAGATTAATACAAATAAGCTAATGTATAGATATTATTGGATTGATTATGTTGAGGCGGCTAAAAGAGGACGAATTAATATAACGCCTAATGCCTATGATAATCAAGGTAATAAGTTAGTAGATGATCACAGAGAGTTAGAAACTCCTCCACATCCATTTACTGATGAGCCTCAAGGACAAGATTTAGATTTAAGTAACGGTATCAATAAGAAGGGTGGAAGTAATGCAATTCGCGGACACGAAAATCGTCAACGTTTCATTATTGATGAAATCATTAATGTTTATCCAGATACATTATGTTGGGTCCGTGATTTTACATATTCTTTCCATGATCCTATGACTAACATGTATTTCTGGCATCCAGCTTATGATAATTATCCGGTTGTAGGGGTTACTTGGACTCAAGCAAAAGCATTTTCAATTTGGAGAACACAATTGTTGAATAGTTGGTTAGTGGCAATGGGAGACTTGTTCGTAAATGACTTCAGATTACCTACTGAAGCAGAATGGGAAAGAGCATCGCGTGGAGATCTACAATTATCTCAGTATCCTTGGGGAGGTCCTTACATCAGAAATGAATCTGGATGTTTCTTAGGGAACTTTAAACCGATGAGAGGTAGGTATTTTGAGGATGGAGGTTTCCATACTGTCAAAGTTTATTCTTATAACCCGAATGGATGGGGATTATACTGTATGGCTGGGAATGTTTCAGAGTGGTGTGAAACTGCTTATGATGAATCCATGTATGAGTTCTCTCATGATTTGAATACAGATTATAGATACAATGCTATGGATTGGGATCCACCTTCAATGAAACGTAAAGTGATTCGAGGTGGTTCTTGGAAAGATATCGGTTATTACCTAAGAAATTCAACTCGTACATTCGAGTATCAAGATACAGCCAAGTCTTACGTTGGTTATAGAAACGTAATGACTCACTTAGGTCGTGGAGGTAGAGATTTCACGAAAGAAGGTGGTGAAGAGATTCGCAGCGATATTCAATTACGCTAAGAATAACAACAAACAAGTAGTAAATTATTAAACCTAAAAAAAACAAGGAAAACTATGAAACCAGGAAGTAAAGCATGGAAAAAATTTATGGCGAAACTGTACGGTATTGGTGCAGCAATTGTAATCGTCGGGGCATTATTTAAAATTATGCACTGGCCTTTCGCAGGACCAATGCTTGTAATTGGACTAGGAACTGAGGCGGTAATTTTCCTTTTCTCAGCATTTGAGCCAATTCACGAAGATCCAAATTGGGAGTTAGTATACCCAGAATTAGCATTAGGACATTCGGATGAATTAGATCACGAAGCTTTAGCTGCAAGAAGTGGCGGACGAGGTGGATCTGGAACAGGGATTACCGATCAATTAGATTCAATGTTGGAAGAAGCTAAAATTGATGGAGAGTTATTAGAGAGATTAGGAGACGGAATGAGAGCTCTTGGTGATAATGCTGCACAATTGAAGGGTGTAACATCTGCTGCTGCTGCAACTGATTCTTATGTTGATAGCTTACAAGCTGCTTCTGATAAGGTTTCTTCTTTATCTGATGCATATGAAAGAGCTTCAGTTTCAATTTCAGGTATGACTTCTACGCAAGCTGAAGGAGAATCATTTGGTGAGCAAATGCAAAAAGTTTCTAAAAACTTATCAGCGTTAAATAATGTTTACGAATTACAACTAAAAGGGTCTTCTGCTCATTTAGAAGCAACTGAGAAATTCCAAGGACAAGTAACTGATATGATGAAGAATCTTTCCGACTCTGCTGAGGATACTCGTTTGTACAAAGAGAATATGTCTATGCTGTCTAAGAATTTAACTGACTTAAACGCAGTATACGGAAACATGTTGAAAGCTATGACAATTACTAAATAGTTTCTTAAGAGAACTATGTAATTGGACTTGAATTATTGTTAAACAATTAAATTTATTTAATCATGGCAGGAGGAAAAGAGACCCCAAGACAGAAGATGATTGGTATGATGTACCTAGTACTTACCGCACTTCTAGCTCTTAATGTATCTAAATCTATCCTTGATGCTTTCGTGGCAATTGAGGAAAACACTCAAAAAGCGAATATTGTTCAATTCGACCGTGGAACTGGTTTTTATAATGACGTAAAGTCTGAATTGTCAGGTTCAAAAGGTGAGGAGAATAAAGCTAAGCGTGCTAAACTAGAATATGTAGTAAAGCAAATGGAAAAGATTGATGCTGAATCGGCTAAAATGATCGAAGCTATAGATAACTTAAAGAAAAAGATTCTTGAGGAGTCAGGTGAAGATATTAGTGGAACAAAAAATAAGGATGAAGCAACTATCTTATGGTCAAAATATGACAAGAAAAAAGGTTCTTTACCTATCAGAATGAACTTGATGGCTGTTCAAGCAAAAGATCAATACGATGTGCCAATGCATGTTATTATTGGTGAAGATATCAAGAATCCAACTGGTGAAGGGAAGAAATTATGGGAAGACTTCAATAAATACAGGAACAAAATTGTTGAACTTACTGGTTCTTATGAATGGGGGGGGAAACAATTTACGGTTAAACCAACAAATATTCCTCAGTTTAAGGATAATGAAGATTTAACTAAGCAAGTTTCTAAAATGATTGATAAGTCTAAAGGGAACTTAAAGGAGGATCGTCAAGTGTTGATCGACTTATATATGGGTATGACTAAACTTGAAAAAGGTAAAGTTCATGATGTAGAAGGCGTTCACTGGATTGGATCTACTTTCGATCATGCTCCTTTGGTTGCAGCCGTAGCGTCTTTATCTTCAATGCAGCAAGATGTTTTGGCAGCCAGAGCTTTAGCTTTAGCTCATTGGAAATCAAAAGTTTCTACAGGAGAGTATAGTTTTAACAAAATTATGCCTTTAGCCTATGGTCCTTCCATTGCGAACAGTAACGAAGAAATCGAATTGCAAGTTATGATGGCAGCGTTTGATTCGGATAATCAACCGGTAGTAACTGTAGATGGATATGATAACCAAGATATGGTTTCATACCCAGGTAACGGGCAAGGTGTTGTTAAATTAACAACGGGCTCTGGCCAAATGACGCTTACTGGAACTGTTTCTATCAAGAATAAGTCAGGAGTAGAGAAAAAAGAAAAATGGGAGAAGACGGTAATTATCATGAAACCTCAAGGTGCTATTGAGTTACCGGAATTGAACGTTCTTTACAGAGGTTATGCAAACAAAGTTGAGGCTACTGCTTCTGGTTATGATAAAACTATTTTATCAGGAACTGGTGTTAGTATTAGTGGTTCTGGACCATATGTTGTTAAACCGACAGGTAGAGGTAGAGAAGCTTATTTAACAGTTAGTGGTAAGAATACTGCTACTGGTAAAACGGCGTCTTTGAAAAAAGTAAAATACAGAGTTAGTAATTTGCCGGACCCGGAATTGTACTGGGGTGCTTCTAAATCAGGTACTAAAGGAAACAGACGAGAAACTAAGCTTTTTGCTAAGTATCCACCTGAGATTCCTTTAAATGCTAAATTTAAAATCATTAACTGGGAATGTACTATTCCAGGTGCTCCAGGTGCTCCTCCAAGAGGTTCAGGTGGAAATATCGGTGCTGCGTCTTCATTGATTATGCAAGCACGTCCTGGTATGACCGTAAGTTTTATTTGTACAGTAGTTGGTCCTGACGGCGTTCAAAGAAAGAGAGCCGGTGCATTTAAGATTTAATAATTAATTTTTAGGATTATGAGAAGTTTAATTTATTCATTTTTAGCAGTAGTAGCACTTTTTGGAGCTACTGGTGCAAATGCTCAGATTGAAGAAATCAATGGTGGGCCGGTAAATGTGCCTACAGAGGGTATTATTGACGGTGTGTTCATTCAAGAACACATTCCTACAAAACGAATGATTCCTTATGAGTTTGTGCGTGAGGCGGATGCGATTTGGAGTAGAAGGGTATTTGAATACATAGACTTACGTGAAAAGATCAATCATCAGATGTATTATCCATTAGATGAGATTACTAATCAAGGTGTTTGGGTACGTAACGCATCTCGTTGGAGTTTGTGGACTGTAATTAGACAACATGTATTGAATGGTGATTTAAGAGTATTCTCACCTTATAATCCGTTTAACAAGTTTGGCGAATGGGATGGGTACCAATTAAAGTATCCGGTAGACCCTGAGCCAGGTTTGAATTTTTACACTGATTCGGCGTATCGTGAAGAGATGGTTTATTTCTTAGGATACCTTGGACCGCAAAGTGATATTCCGTTAACAGATCAATATGGAGACCCTCTGGTAAGGACAACTCCTGATGGGTTTCAGGAATATGTTTACCCGCCTCGTGATACAATTTGGTACACATCCAAGGATATTGTACAATACCGTATCAAAGAGGATTGGTTCTTCGATAAAGAAAGATCTGTTTTGGATGTTCGAATTTTAGCAATGGCTCCTGTCGTTTACGATATGGAAGAAGATGCAAATGGTAACAAAAGTATTTCAGGAATGAAAGAATTGTTCTGGTTGTATTTCCCGCACTGTCGTTTTGTATTCAATAACTATTTTGTTTACAATGATAAAAATGATGCACAATGGATGAGTTTTGACGATCTGTTTTGGAAACGTCGTTTTAATAGTGTGATCTATAAGGAAAGTAACACTTACGATAGAAAAATCGAGAGTTACAGAGCGGGAGTTGATGCTTTGTACGAATCAGAACAAATTAAGAATGAAATTAGAAACATTGAACATGACGTTTGGTCATTCTAGTCGAAGTTCACTGTTAATACATTTCAAAGCCTGTAAGATTTCTTACAGGCTTTTTTTGTGCTTTTTAAGAATGGTCTGTTACTATTGTCTTCAACTTTCATTGTTATGATGTAAACCAACAAAACTTATAATCATGGCAGGAGGTAAAGAAACACCTAGACAGAAAATGATCGGAATGATGTATTTAGTTCTTACAGCATTGTTGGCTTTGAATGTGTCAAAGTCGATTTTGGATGCGTTCGTATCTATAGAGGAGAATATTCAGACCGCCAATATCACCGAATTGTTTAGGGGTGATGAGAAACGTGAAGAACTGAAAGAAACAGCTCAAGATGATACTAATCCAGAAAGAGCAGCTAAGGCAGCAAAATACCTTTTAGCAGTTATGGATATTGATAGAATGACGGCTGATCGGATTAGAGAAATTGATAATATTAAACTTCAAATTTTAAATGAAATTGGAGAAGATGTGGAATCGGTATCTGATGAGGAAAATATTTTACGATCGCAGTTTGATGATCAAAACCCACTTAAACCATTAAGAATGAATTTAAGGCATGTTAATGGAAAAGATAAATACGATGACCCAATGAGAATAATGATTGGTGATGATATAAAAAATCCCAAAGGAAAAGGGCTTGATTTGTGGAATTCCTTTAATGCATTTAGAAAAGAACTAACAGAGAAAATTGCGGCTTCTCAGATTAAGGTTAATAAGAACGGAAAAGTCGGATTTGATAAGACCTATTATTTCAAGGCGCCGTCTATAAATTCGTATAAGAATCAAAAAGATTTAAATTATCAGTTGATAAAAGCTATTGAATCTTCTAATGTGCATTTAGATGATAGAAATGATATTCTTGAAATTTATAGGAGTTTAACAAAGTCTGAATTTTCAGAGGTTAATCATGAAAGTGGTATTCATTGGATGGGTAAAACGTTCGACCATTCACCGGCAGTTGCTGCAATTGCATCGCTTTCTTCTATGCAGAAGGATATTTTGGCAGCTCGTGCCCAAGCGATTTCATTAATTCGAAGTCGTATAGGTGGAGGTGAATATTCTTTTAATAAAATTATGCCTTTAGCTTACGGACCAGAAGTTGTAAATCAAAATGATGATTTTGAAGTAGAAGTATTGATGGTCGCTTATGACAGTGATAAGCAACCTGTAGTCACTTACGAAGGGGCGCAAATTACAGATGTTATAGATGGGAAGGGTAAGGTTAAAGTGAAAGCTATTGGAAACACTATGGATTTAAAGGGGACGGTTTCAATTGTTAATAAGTCGGGAGTTAAAAAAACTATGCCATGGACTAAGTCTGTGACGGTTATGAAGCCGGCTGGAGCAATTGAGATGCCGGAGTTTAATGTACTTTATCGTGGGTATAAGAATCGGGTTATAGCATCGGCTTCCGGCTTTGATAAAACTTTACTAGGTGTGAGTGCTGGGATCACCAAAATAAAGAATGGGGATGAATGGATTGTTACACCAACAGGTAGAGGACGACAAGCTTTTCTAACTGTTTCTGGAACAAATACTTCAACGGGAAGAACAGTTCAGTTAAAACGAGTTGCCTATAAAGTGAGTAATCTACCTTCGCCGTCTTTATACTGTGGTGGTGTTAAAGAAGGTGGACGAATTGATGGGAGAGCAAATGTTTTAATTGCGAAATATGGACCAGAAATTCCAATGCAAAGTGCGGTTTTTAGTATCGAATCTTGGGAGTGTGAAGTTGGGAATTCTCCTGGGCCTCCCCAAAGAGGTAATGGAAAGAATATTTCAATAGCCAATGCTTTAATACGTCAGGCTCCGAGAGAAACTTTAATCACCTTTACCTGTAAAGTAATTGATCCGGCAGGAACACGTCAAACAATGACTAGAACATTTAGAAAAAGGTAATACAAAAAACCGAGAATCTAATTCTTGGCTTTTTTTTGAATTCAAGTCGAGTTCTATGCTTATTTGATTTCGAATAAATACCTTTGCACATGATTAATTTGGAGCGTATTGGAGTTCACCTTCCACAAGGATATTTATTTAAAGATATTAGTGTTCAAATAAATAAAGGTGATAAGATTGGATTAGTAGGAAAGAATGGGGCTGGAAAGTCTACAATGCTTAAATTGATTTCTGGAGTTAATTCCCCTTCTGAAGGTAAAATCCATAAACCTAAAGATGCGACTATTGGGTACCTTACCCAAGACATTAGAATTGATACAACGCAAAGTGTATTTGAATACTTGAATACTTCGAATCCGGAATTAACCAAATTAAATGTGCGCATTGAAGAAATCAATAATGAACTCGTTACAAGAACGGATTATGAATCTTATAGTTATTTGGATTTATTGGATGAGTTGAATGATTTAAATCATGAATTCTCGATACGAGATGGGTTTTTATGGGAAGAGAAGATTACTAATACTTTGAAAGGGCTGGGCTTTGCTGATGATGAATTACCGCGTAGCTTAAATACTTTCTCTGGAGGTTGGAAAATGCGTGCTGAGTTAGCGAAAATTTTAGTGAATAATCCTGATATTATACTTTTAGATGAGCCTACCAATCACTTGGATATTATTTCCATAAGTTGGTTGGAAAATTATTTAAAAACGTTTGATGGTGCGGTAGTGACGATTTCTCATGATAGAATGTTCTTAGATAATGTTACGAAAAGAACTTTAGAGATTTCTAAAGGGAAAATGTTAGATTTTGCTTTCGCTTATTCTAAGTATAAAATTGTCCGAGCAGAAGAATTAGAGAGATTAGCAGGAGCAAAGAAACAACAGGAAAAAGATATCAAACATACGGAAGAGTTAATCAATAAATTCCGTGCTAAAAAGAATAAAGCCGCCTTTGCACAATCTTTAATTAAAAAGTTAGAACGAACGGATATAATTGAAGTTGACAATGACGATTTAACTGGAATCAATATCAATTTTCCATTGAGTGTTCAACCGGGTAAATGGGTCATGGAAATGGAGAATATGGGGAAAAGTTTTGGTGATAAACTTTTGTTTAATAATGTCAACTTGACCGTTGGTCGAGGAGAAAAGATCGCTTTACTTGGAGCCAATGGTACCGGTAAGTCTACGTTATTGAAACGAATGATGGGGAAACTGCAAGGTGAAGGTGAGGTGAAAGAAGGCCATAATGTAAATGTTACCTACTTTGCTCAGGATCAAGCTGAATCATTAGATGTAAATAAAACGGTACTTCAAACGGTTGATGAAACTGCTAAAGGAGAAATTAGAAAGAGCCTCAGGCAAGTTTTAGGTGCATTCTTATTTCGAGGTGAAGATGTGGATAAAAAAGTTGGTGTTCTTTCGGGAGGTGAAAGAACGCGCTTGGCTTTGTGTCAATTGTTATTGAGCCCTTCAAATTTCTTGATTCTCGATGAGCCTACTAACCACCTGGATATTCAATCGAAAGAGGTTCTTAAAAGCGCACTACAAAATTATGAAGGAACCTTTATCGTTGTGTCGCACGATAGAGAATTCCTTGATGGTTTAACCAATCGAATTTGGGATATTGAAAATAAAACATTAAAAGTTCATCACTTTGGTGTCAAAGATTTCTTGAAGCGTAAAATGGATTTAATGAATCCTAATGTTGATTTAAAAGCTGAGAATAAGGCTCCAAAGAAATCGGAGAAGAAGCCTGAAGATAAGAAAGATTCAGTGCTTACTTATGAAGAGAAGAAAGAACTTAAGCGTAAGAAGAACAAGTTTCAAAATCAAGTGAAACGATCTGAAGAGAAAATTGAAGAGTTAGAAGCGAAAGTGTCAAAAATGGACGAACTAATGGCGACTTTAGATTATACAACACCAGAGTCTACTAAGGCATTGGAAGATTATGAAAAATTGAAGAATGATTTGGATGAACAAATGAATCTTTGGGAAGAAGCAACAGAAGGTTTACTTGAAATGGAATAAAACCTTAATGTTTCTTTTTGTGCTTAGCAATACGCTTTTGTCGGCGTTTATTTTTTTTAACTGATTTACGGGCTGACTTTGATTGAGCTTTCCAATATCTTTTTTCTGCAGCTTTCTTTGCTTTTTTAGCTTCTTTAGCCTGTTTCTTGCGTTTTTTTGCCAGTAGCTTTTCAGCTCCTTCAATCGTTGCAGGGGTTTTGGAAGGACTTGTACTTCCGCAACTTGATATATTCAAGGTGGCAAGCAATAAAATGATTGTATATATCGTTTTAATCTTCATAACTTTGTGACCATACTTAAAACGCGATGAAGGTACAATTTATTTTAATGCTCATAGTAATTTCCTTATCCTCTGGTTGCAACAAGAATAATTCGCATCCTGTACCGAACATTTCATTTGATTTTTCAATTAACTTAACCTTACCTAGTTATTCGGCATTAAATGGAGTTAGTGGTTGGGCATACGTATCTGGCGGATCGAAAGGTATTATTGTGTACAGGAGAGGGGTTGATGACTTCGTTGCTTTTGATAGACATTCTCCAGCAGATATTAACGGAGATTGTGCTGGTCCGCTATTTCCGGATGCTGATAATTATTTGGAATTAAACGATACGTGTTATAATGCCAAGTTTTCATTGTATGACGGTTCTCCTATTTCTGGCGCAGAAATAGGATTAAGAGCCTATCAAACAGCATGGAATGGTAATGAATCGCTACGTATATTCAATTGATTGATTACTTTTGTAGTAACAATAGATTAGAATGGCTGATATTAAAGTAACAATCATCGATCGTGAAGGAGAATCTCACGAATTATTAGGGCCCACAGACATGAATATGAATATCATGGAGCTGTGCAAAGCATATGAATTACCTGTACTTGGTGAGTGCGGTGGTATGGCGATGTGCGCTACTTGTCAATGTTACATTGAATCTGACACAGAATTAAACGAACAAAGTGACGATGAGTTGGACATGCTGGACCAAGCCTTTTTCGTTGAAGATAATAGCCGTTTAGGATGTCAAATTCAATTGGATGAATCTATCGACGGAATTGTTCTTAGGCTTGCTCCTGAAGCTTAATTATCCTTTTTTAATTCATCTGGAATCAAACAAACAGGAATTGGTTCTACTTTGTGCTTATTAATTCTATTTAATCGCCTGTATATTTTTAGCACTTCAGATTGACGATCTGTTATAGAGTGTTCATCTCCATCAAAATCCATTGCCCATTCTAATTCTGGATAAGATGCACCAATCTGATCTTCATCTGATCTTCCATCTGCCCATAAACCATCAGTAGGCTTAGCTTTTACTATTTCTTCAATTACACCAACTTCTCTAGCAACATGCCAAACCTGCGTTTTAGTTAAATCAGCTATTGGGCTTAAATCAACACCGCCATCTCCATATTTCGTAAAGAATCCAATACCGAAGTCTTCAATTTTATTTCCCGTTCCAGCAACTAAACAACCATTAGCTTGACCCAAAGCATAAAGAGTGGTCATTCTCAGTCTAGCTCTAGAATTCGCCATCGCTAAGTGTTGCTCTTCCAGATCAAAAGGCATCATTTTTTCAAACTCTGCAAAGGTCGATGATAAATCAATGTCATAAGATGAGACGTTCTCAAAACGAGATTTCAAATCATCAATGTGATTCATCGCTCTTCTATATTCCGCTGATGTCTGACGAATAGGCATGCTTAACAGAATAACTTTTTTACCCGTCATTGCACAAAGCGTTGAGGTTAATCCCGAATCTACACCGCCAGAAATTCCTACGATAAAACCAGACAGTCCAGCGTTATCGCAATATGTCTTTAACCAAGCTACAATGTGCTGTGCTATCTCTGTTGTTTTCAAATTTCTTAGAATAAGATAGAAACTTTCAATTGTAATTGACTTTGTGTCGCATGGTTTGCAAATTCACCATTCGAATCTACGAAGTAATCACGATCCCAGTATAATGGAGTAAAACCATAGAAATAACCAATTTCACCAACCAATGATGTACCACCAGTAAAGTTCCATTCAGCACCGCCAGATAAACCAACAGCAGACTTAATAAAGAATTGATCACCATCTGACTTCATATCTTTATTGCTACTACCAACTTCATTAAATTCAACCCCATTCGGTGTATTAATGGCATTCTGCAGATCAGAACCGATATCAGTACTCTTGCTTGATAAAGCAAAACTTGTTCTTAAACCAAACTTTCCAAAATACCTAAAGTAACCGATGAAATTAGTTCTAAATACCAGCATTGTCGGAATAGTTAAGTATACTACTTCTTGCTTGCGCTGATCTAATCTGAAATAATTGTTGTCGTTAATTGCATCAACATTATCTAAATTAATTGAGTTGTCAATTGCATCACCATTTTCTTTGTATGAATCTAATCTAAGAATACTTTTATCGTCGTATGAATAGTAAACAGAATTTGTACCTGCTTTATATTTCAATGATTCAAAATCAAATTCCAACCCTGTATTAAATGCTAGAGCTTCGCTAAATCCAATTGTTACATTTGCACCAATTGTAAAATCAGAACCTATTCCATTAGATTGAAGTCTGTCAGTTCCCATATTTTGGAAGTTCATTCCGTATCCAGCAATGATTCCAGCTTGAATTTTTTTATCAGCAGCTTCTTGTGCCTGAATATTCAAGGCAAAAACTGAAACGATTAGTCCTAAAATTAATTTTTTCATCTTCTGTTTTTCGTTTGATTGGATGTTACAAAAACACTTTATTTTTGAGTACTTTTGACTACGAAATTAAAGAATAATAATGACTCTAAGAAATTGTTTATTGGCGATAGTCTTGATTACATCAGTAGTCGGCTGTAATCGGAATCCTTTGGATGTGGATGCTTCAAATACAGAAGTCAATATTAAGTTCTCAAATTTTGATGAAATAATCTCAAATTCCGACTCAGTTCAGTTAATGAAAGGGCATTATTCTTTCAAGAAGGAAATCAAAGATTTATACGACTATCAAATGGGGTATTGCTTGAGAATTGGTGAAGTTGAAGATTCAAGTTTTTACAATAGCATTATGCTTTATCGTTCTGATACAAGTATCCAGCAATTAGAAGCTGATTTAAAGTCGAGTTTTCCGAATCTGAATGAACGCGAAAAAGTAATTACTGATGGATTTCGCCATTTAAAATTCCATTTCCCTGAAAACAAACAACCTAAACATGTGGTATTCATGAATAGTCTATTTCGTTCTGGAGTGTTTTGCACTGAAAACGAAATTGGAATTGGTTTGGAATGGTTTTTAGGAGATTCAAACAGAGTAATTCAACAGTTGGACCCTCAAACATTCTATACTTGGATGAAAAAGGGTATGAATCAGGTTTATTTGGAGCGTGATGTAATTACAGGGTGGGTGGAAACACATTATGTGGATCCTGCGGAAGGTTCATTGGCTGAACATATGATTAGGTGGGGGAAAGTACTCTACATCACAGAGGCTGCGTATCCTAAATTTGAGTCAAACATCATTTTACGATTCTCGAAAGAAGATTATCAATGGGCTTTAGATAATGAAGCGCCGTTTTGGAAGTATTTGGTTGACGAGAAACTGTTGTTTAAAGTGGATGAAAGATCAACAAATAATATGGTAGGAGAAGGACCGTTTACACCGGGGTTGCCAGATCAAGAAGGCCCAGATCGATTAGGTCAATTCTTGGGATGGAGAATGGTTAGAAATTATATGAATAATAATGAGATGACTCTAGAAGATTTGATCGATGTACCGTACAACGATATTCTTCAATCGTATGAAATAGATTAAAAGATAATGGAAGATAAAATAGTTAAAACATCAGAAATTGCAGTTAAAGTAGGCCTTAACGCGAATAATTTACCAATTGGAATGAAATGGACGGCAACGGATGGAAACATCGTCGATTCTCCCGCAAAAGCCATGATGCTTTCAATGTGGGACCATACGCAGAACAATACAATGAAGATTGATCTTTGGACGAAAGATATGTCTGTGGAAGAAATGAAACAGTTTTTTCACCAAACGTTATTGACAATGGCTGACTCCTTTGAGAAGGCAACTGGCGAACAAAATATTTGCGAAGATTTAAGGGATTATTGTTACCATTTTGCGGATAAAATGGAAATTTTACCAGAAGAATAGATGGCTTCAGGAAACCTTAGGAAAATGACTGTCCAGCTCGGAGATGAAGTTCAATATACATTGAATTTAGATCAAAAAGTGGATATGAATGCGCTAATCGGATCCAAGATTAAATTGGAATGGAATGGAATTATCAATTGTTCTGCATGTAATGTAGTTACTAAGAAATCATTTGGTCAAGGTTTTTGCTATAATTGCTTCGTTAAGGCACCAGAGGCCGCAGAGTGCATTTTACGGCCTGAATTATGTCGTGCTCACCTTGGAGAAGGTCGTGATCCTGAGTGGGAAGAGAAGAACCACAATAGACCTCATGTTGTTTACCTCGCTGCTTCAAGCGCAGTTAAAGTTGGAATAACGAGAGCAGATCAAGTTCCAATTCGTTGGATAGATCAAGGGGCTTCGGCAGCTATAAAGCTGGCTGTAACAAATAATCGGTATGAAGCTGGTATAATCGAAGTGGCGTTAAAAGAATTTTTTACAGATAAAACGAATTGGCAAAGAATGCTCAAGAATGATATCGATGAGAGTATTGATCTTGAAGAAGAGAAATGGTCTTTAGAAGAACACCTTCCAGCTGATATTATTCAATGCTTCTCTGAAGATGATGAAATCACTTATATTAATTATCCGGTAGACGAATATCCAGCTAAAGTAAAAAGTCGTTCGTTCGATAAAACACCTGTAATTGAGGGAGTTTTGGTTGGAATAAAAGGGCAGTACTTAATCTTTGATGGTGGAGAAGTACTTAATATTCGGAAACATACTAGTTATCATGTTGAGATTAGCTAGCCTTCTTTAATTCTAGCTTTTTTGACGGACATACTCAGACAAATTTGAACTGGTCAGAACTTGATAAAATGTCTTTTAGAATTTCGAATAATGCTGTGTGCGAAACTATGAAATGATCGTTCGATTATTTGCGATGGAAAAGATACCCATCAAGTAGTTGCGAATAGGTTATTTTTGCTCGAAAATTCCAGCCTTGGAGTTCAATATACTAAGTTGAGCGAATCGGAAGTTTCATATTATCAGAGAGTGTTATTATTGAGTCTAATGATCTAAATTCAGCATATTTAATCGATATGTCAGACAGAAGGGTGGAAGTTTTCGAAAAGAACGATAAATTTGTCCTTCAAAATAATAAATTGAATGCGGGTATTAATTTCTTCATTCAAAATGATAAAAGACTAGATTAAGCATTCAATAATGGGAAAAGATAAATTAAGAAGGTTTGCTGCAGTTAAGGCATTTGACAACTTTGTTGAACCTGTAATTAAGGAGCAATGTGAATTTAAAGGAAAATGGAAAAGCGAATTCTTTAAAAATGATAATCCCATTGTTTTAGAATTGGGCTGTGGAAAAGGAGAGTATTCCGTAGGACTTGCTAAACATTACCCGAATAAGAACTTCATTGGTGTCGATATCAAGGGAGCAAGGATGTTTATCGGGGCAGAACAAGCTAGAGAGGACAATTTGAATAATGTTGGTTTTTTAAGAACCAAAATTGACTTTATCGAAGATTGCTTTGTAGAAAATGAAATCGATGAAATTTGGTTGACATTCTCAGATCCTCAGCCAAAGAAAGAGAACAAACGATTGTCTTCACCTATCTTCATTAATCGTTATAGGAACATACTAAAGAAAGGTGGTATTGTGCACATGAAAACGGATAGCGATTTACTTTTTGAATATACCGAAGAGCAGATTAAAACAGTACCATACGAGTGTTTAGAATTGACATGGGATTTATATGGAGAGCTTCCAGAGAATATCGATCCAATGACAAGAGATATCTTTCACATTAAAACACATTACGAAAAACTGTTCACGGCAAAAGGTGCAGTAATCAAGTATTGCAAGTTCAAAATAAGTTAAAGAATTAGACTCATAAAAAAAGCGATTTCAACTAAGAAACCGCTTTTACGTTATAATATTTATCCTGCTACGCTACGCGTAATTTTGCTAATTTCGAATGATTGAATTGCGCTTTTGCATATTCAATTGTTACTCTAAACTCTTTATCACCTTTAGAAGGTAATTCGAACATGGCATCGTTTAAAATAGCCTCACAAATAGATCTTAATCCACGAGCACCTAATTTAAACTCAATCGCTTTCTCAACAATAAAGTCTAATACATCAGCGTCAAATTTCAAGTCAATACCATCCAGTTCAAAAAGACGATTGTATTGCTTAATTAGCGCATTTTTAGGCTCCGTTAAGATTCTTCGTAAAGCATCTGCCCCAAGTGGCTCCAAGTATGTCAATACAGGAAAACGACCAATCAATTCAGGAATCAATCCAAATGTTTTAATATCCGTTGGATTTATGTATTTCAATAATGATTCTTTATCCACGGCAACTTCATCTACAGCGGAGAAACCAATCGTTTGACGATTAACTCTATTTGCTATGATACGCTCAACACCGTCAAATGCTCCTCCACAAACGAAAAGAATATTCTTAGTATCAATCTGAATCATTTTTTGCTCTGGATGCTTTCGTCCCCCTTGTGGTGGAACACTAACAACAGAACCTTCTAGTAATTTCAATAAGGCTTGTTGAACTCCCTCACCTGAAACATCTCTAGTGATTGAAGGATTATCACTCTTACGCGCAATTTTGTCAATTTCATCGACGAATACAATTCCTTTTTCTGCAGCGCCAACGTTGAAGTCAGCTGCTTGTAAAAGTCGTGAAAGAATACTCTCAACATCCTCACCAACGTAACCAGCTTCAGTCAATACCGTTGCATCAGCAATACAAAAAGGAACGTTCAACATCTTAGCAATGGTTTTCGCTAAAAGTGTTTTTCCTGTACCCGTTCGGCCAACTAGAATTACATTCGATTTTTCAATCTCAACTTCATCCTTTGCTGGAGGCTGGTTTAATCTTTTGTAGTGATT
The DNA here is from genome assembly GCA_022447585.1 of Crocinitomicaceae bacterium. GTDB lineage: Bacteria > Bacteroidota > Bacteroidia > Flavobacteriales_D > Crocinitomicaceae > UBA4466. Next base: position 203,881 of record JAKVAR010000014.1, read on the forward strand.
ATAAACGGCAACTGAAAGTACTTTTTTTGCGTCAGATTGACCAATAACATAATCATCCAATTTTGTTTTAATCTCGGCTGGTTTAAGCACGTTAATGACCTGTTCAATCTTTTCATCCTGAACGTCTTCCTCTTTCACAATAGTATAAGCTTGAGAAACACAGCTTTCACAAATGTGACCGGAAACTCCAGCAATTAACATTCCAACCTCTTCTCTTGGTCTTCCGCAAAACGAACAACCTGGTTCTTTCTTAGCCATAATTTTATTTAGACAAAAAAGCCCATTGCCAATAGGGGTCAGGGCTTTATTAATTTATTACAAAGGTAATTTATTTCGGATTGCGAAGCAAAATTTCGTCAACCATACCATAATCTTTAGCTTCATTAGAAGTCATCCAATAATCACGATCTGAATCAGCCCATACTTTATCGTAATCTTGCTTAGAATGAGTCGCAATAATATCGTAAAGTTCCTTCTTTAATTTTTGAATTTCACGAGCCGTAATTTCAATATCAGATGCCTGTCCTTGTGCTCCACCTAGCGGTTGGTGTATCATAACACGTGAATGTTTCAAGGCAGATCTTTTTCCATCAGCACCCGCACATAATAAAACAGCCCCCATCGAAGCGGCCATCCCCGTGCATATGGTAGCAACATCTGGATTGATATACTGCATTGTATCGTAGATACCTAACCCAGCGTATACAGATCCTCCAGGAGAATTTAAGTAAATCTGAATATCTTTTTTAGCATCAACAGATTCTAAGAATAATAATTGTGCATTAATGATATTTGCAACTTGATCATTGATTCCCGTACCCAAGAAAATGATTCTATCCATCATTAAACGGGAGAAAACATCCATTTGTGTCATGTTCATTTGACGCTCCTCAATAATATATGGTGTTACCGATGATTCAATATAGCTTTCAACATGCATACTATTCAACCCAAGGTGTTTAGTAGCATATTTTTTAAATTCGTTATTATTAAACATATGTGTTTGTTTTATTTCCTTTCAGACACTTTCGCATCCTAATATTGTTATGACGTTAAAGATAAAAGCAAAGTTGGGAATGACAATTAAAATAAATTGAAAAATTAGTTAATATCCTAAAGAATTTTTTGTGTGATAATCCAAAATTTAAATTGACTATTTTTCATATCCAAATGGACTTATAACTTCATAGTAAAATTACAACTACCTGAATTGATCGCGAAGTATAATTTGTCTTGATTGAGATGCATCAAGAAATTTAAATGCTGTATGTTTCCGGAGTTTCCCTTTATACAAATGATCTTGCAGACTTTCCAACAACTTTTGTATATTCATGTAAATGAAATTCAAAGCTGTTCATAACAAAAGAGTACTTATTTCTCCTTTAAATTGGGGGATGGGGCATGTGTCTCGTTGCATAGGTTTGATTCATAGGCTTCATAATCAAGGAAATACAGTTGTTGTTGCGGCGGATGAAACTCAGATTACTATATTTAAAACATATTTTCCAGATGTTGAAACTGTTATTCATCAAGGCTATCCGTTTAGTTTCTCAGGAAGTAAAAGTTTCGGTCTAGATTTAATCAGAAGTTCAAAAGGTCTAAAATCTAGATTAAATCGAGAGCTTGAACAAACGGAACATCTCGTAGATAAGTATAACATTGATGTAGTTGTTTCTGATCATCGTTATGGTTTTAGAAGTCAGAAAGTAAAATCTATATTTGTGACTCATCAACTTAACCTGCCAATCAAATGGTATGAAGTATGTGTTCAGTTGATTCATAAGGCGCAAATAAAGAAGTTCGATCAGGTTTGGGTAATGGATTATCCAGATCATCGCTTGGCAGGGCATTTATCCAAAACAAACGCAAACTATCCAGTGGATTATTTAGGGGCTGTTTCGAGGTTTGAAATCTATGGTTCTTCAGAAATTAAAAAGAAGGGGGGACTTGTCATTGTAAGTGGACCATATGTATACGCACAGCAGTTTATTGATGGTTTAGATGTTAAGGTTTCTGGTAATTCTTTAATGAAGGTAGTGGCACCAAAAGAAGTCAACGTGCCTTTAAGATTTGAGCGTATTGAGGGGGATTGGAGAAATTTAGATAAGGAAATTCTTAAAGCAAAAAGCGTAATATCTCGCTCTGGTTACTCAACGATAATGGATCTGCAATTCTTGAAGTGCAATGCTACTTTATCTGCTACACCAGGTCAAAGGGAACAGGAGTATTTAGAAATGCTGCACGAATCGTCTAATTCTAGTGCTTCAAAACCTTCTTAGATGTACCGTCAGAATAGATGTGAATTTGGATACCTTTAACTGATTTTTCAATATCCTGACCAAGAATGTTAACGACTCTAACTAGTATTGGTTCATTTCCGATTCTATTATCTAGAACAATGATCTTAGGGTGAATTGACGACACCCCATCTCCGTCGTTTTGTTTCAATCGATAGTAGTTTACTTCTGCAGGGAAATGAAAGTCATATTGTCTGTAGTCAATATCTTGCTGGCTCTCCCCTGCGGCTACTGCAGTTGCTATTGTTTGCCAAATATTACCATCATTACTGCGTTGAATTTCGAAATTAAGTGAGTTACGTTCGGATTCAGTTCTCCAAGATAAATGGTTAATACCGTCTTTATTTGTTCCATGAAACGATACAATTTCAATAGGTAAAACTACTATGGGACAGGTAGTTGATGTAGGGTCACGCATTGCTAACAACCAAGCATAATTCGCCGCATTGTTCGGAAGGCCTGGTGTTTGATTTCCTGCTGTAGCGCCAGAGGACCAATTCCCAATATCGAAGAAATCTCCACTGTTAAACCATCCAACTGTATTACTACCACTTCCTGTAAATTGCTTCAAGTTATTAGGTCCACCCGACATTTCTGATCCACCATAAGAAACACCGTGGTAATATGAACCGTCAGGGTGTCTAACTTGAATGGCATCACCGCTATTTCTTAGACTCAACGCTCCCCAACCAGTTAAAGGAGAGGTAGCATATGTACATGGAATGTATACGGAGTCTGGCGACGAAGATGCAGGGTAAGAAAGACACCTTTCAAAAAGTGGATTGTCATGAGGAACAACATACAAAGAGTCATTGTTTGCATCTGTCGGGTCAGGTGCAGGAAGGTCTGGATTGATGTCATTATTGTTATAAATTACAATTAAAGACCCCACTGGAATAGCTCCCCATTGAGTTGAATTTGAAAATCTAAAATGTCCTGGGGCAATTCCCGAAGAAGTTCCAGAATAACTCGCTGGTGTAGTAAATGTTCCATTATTATCATCTAAGATATAACCTCTTATATCCACTGTTGCTCCGCATTGTCCGGCAACTACAAATTCATAATATTCTTTGTTTCCTGATGGGCCGTTTGACCATTCATTTATAATTAATCCCTCAGAAGAAGGTAGGGTCGGTCCACATATTCCGTTTTGTACTATTGTGAATGAACTGGAAGAACTGCCTGTAGTAGCAGGGGAGTTGCTTACAATGCGAATTAGGTATCCAACTCCTGTTGTCATGGTTGCAGGAATTGTAAAGTTTATTATACCTGAGTTTGCCGTTGAAACCAATGTTCCAATTGTCATAGGACTGCTAAAACTTCCTGTTGCATCAGAAATTTCAGCAGAGTATATGTTACCGCCAGCATAAACTCCAGTAGATGTAAATGCAATTGTTCCTGCATCAGTTGTTGAAATTGTGCAGTCAACATTAAATGATGCCCCGGATATTACTCCTGTTGAAATCGTATTTGTTGAACAGGCCCCGCAATTACTTGCGTGAGTGCCTAGGGTTGTTCCGGTTTGACCTACCGGTGTCCAGTTTAATGCTGTAAATGTTGTGAAGCTTGCAGGCCCTGTACCAGTTGGGTCTGTTGTTACTCCTGTACAATATGAAGCGTTTCTAATGAAGCCACCGTTTTGTGTTCCGGACCCTACACCGGTCCACTGTGAGCCTGGGTCGTTTCCTATATTTCCAAATATATCTAAAAGTGTTGTTCCATTATAAAGTCCAACTGCGTCATCACCATTAAAACTTAAACTACCGTTAGTTTGATCTGCGCTACCGATTTGAGAAGCTGATGAATGACAAAGAACAAATGTTCCGCATGATTCAATGGAACCTGTTAAGTTAATTGTACTTGTTGCAGAAGTATTTCCATTTGCGTATAACTTGATGTTATAGCCTGTTAAATTAATAGTGTTAGCCGTTGTATTATACAATTCAATACATTTATCAAAACTCGCTCCTTCAAGGTACTCAGAAATGATCAGTTGGCCTTTAGAAAAGTAGGATAAATTTAGTACGAACAAGACTAGAATTAATCGTAAGGAATATTGAGTCGTTTTCACAGTTTTTCGTTTGGTGTCTAGTCAAACGTACGACGAATTAGAGTTGAAATCAAACTTATAAAGATCCATTTATGAACAGGGGCTTTATTTGCTAGTGTGCCTTTATTGAGTTGATTTCATTTTAGGATTTAATTTAACTTGTTTACTAAACGATTTAGCCAGGAGTGAATGATAAATGGAGTTTTCAACAATTAACTTAGCCTTAATGTTGAACAAATGAAAAAATAATACAAAAAAAAGCCTGACTCAAAAAAGTCAGGCTTTAATATATATCAGGATTAACTTATTTCACGATAGCAGAGAAAGAAGCATTTTCCATGTATTTCATGAACTCACGATCTTTAGCAGCATTTGCTTTTAAAGAAGCATCTTTCGCGAAAGCATTAGTTAAGTTACTCACGATGTCTTGCAGATTATCTTGACGCGCAGCAGCAACAGCTTTTAAGTAATATCCTTGAGCAGTTTCAGCGTCATCAGAGTTATCTATAGTACTAACTGCTGTAGAAGGGTTTCCATTTAACAATTCAGCTAAAGCTTTGTTGTAAGATGCATCAGAACCCAAGTTAGAAACAGCTTCCGCGTAATCTCCATTTTGAATATCTAGGATACCTTTATTGTAGTTTACTTCTTCACCAGCTCCACTAGCTTGTCCTAATAAATCAGCAGCTTTAGTTCTGTCCCCTTCAACTCCAGCAATTGCACCTAAGTTGTTTTTAGAGATCACATTATCTTGAACACCATTTGCTTTTTCAAATTGGCTTTTAGCTTCAGACATTTTGTTTTGCATGTATAATACAGCTCCCACGTTGTTAGAAGTTCTGTAATCATCTGGAAATCTAGTCTCAGCGATTTTGTATACTCTCAACTGCTCGTTTAAGTCAGTGTAAAGTGCAGCAGTAAATAATAACTCTTCTAGGTTAAGTGTATCTGGGTTAGAAACAGATAATGCCATTAATTCCTCATCAGAAAAACCAGTTTGATCATATACAGCTACGATCTCAGAACGACGTAATTGCGGGAAGATATTTTTGTCTAAGTAATTGAAAGTCTTACCCATATCACGCATTGCTTTTTCACGCTCAGCTGGATTGCTTATCGTCTCTAAAACACGTAATACTAAGTTTTTATCATCCTCATTCATTTTAGTGTCACTAGATAACTCAGTTTTGAATCCTTCGTAATCCTCACCAGAACCAGTTTCATTATAAATTTCTCCTTCTGCAGTTTCGTTTTTAGCAGATTTAGCAATTTTCATTGCTGAAGCTTTACCGCTAGCAGCTCTATCAGTTGATAAAGAGTTGTTTTTATCTTCCTCACCCTCTGGAGATGCGAAACCAGTAATATTAACTGATTTTAATGCTACTTTAGGATCAGCTTGAGCTTTTTCCAAAAATGCTTGGTAAGCTTTAATGTCATCTTGTCTCATCTCAGAAGAAGAAACAGTAGACTGTCCTTTAGAGTAGTTTAATTGAGCAACGAAAGTTTCTTCGGTAACTCTTTTAAACTCATCTTTAGCTATGACAACTTTAAAGTCTTTGTTTACCAAATATGGTGTAATGATAGTTGCATCAGCAATCTTGATAGGTGTGATGTCTTCTTTCTCTTTCTCACCTTTAAATATTTTACCTGTTACCATTAAATCAGCAGTTTCCATATCTGGAGTATATGCTACGATATCAGTGTAAGTTACTTTTCCTCCGGCTTTTGCCACAACCTCTCCATTTCCTGTAGCTTTCTCGCCTTGGATGCGCACAGCTTTTAAAGCAGTGTTTCCTAACATCGGTGTAATGTCAGCAGATGCTTTTTTGTGAATACCTTTTTCTGGAATAGTTACGTCAACTTTAACACGAACTGAATCTCCGTGCATTTCTAATGGATCTGGGGTAACAGTATACTCTAGATCTTTAAGTAAGTCACATCCTGTAGTGAATGTTCCAGCTACAGCTAAAAGTGCTATTACTTTGATGCTTTGCTTTTTCATAAGTTAGTTCTAATAAATTCTAATACAATTTCAACGACAATTATACAAAAAAGAATTGTATCTAAGTCGCTTTTTTATTATAAACTATCGAAGAATTGGTTTTCGTAAATCATCAAAGTAGAATTGTCAGCACAATTGGTTAGTAACTGTTGTACAGTTAGATATGAAATGGGATCAAACGCCTTTGTTTTAAGGTCGTTTAAAGGCTTAAGAACAAACTTTCTTTTGGTGTAATGTTGATGAGGAATTTTGAGTTTTTCAGTTTCAACGATTAGTTGATTGTAAAAAATAATATCGATGTCAATTGTTCTAGATGAATAATTTTCATTGACAGATTTTGACTGTCTTCCTAGTTCAATTTCAATTTTTTGAGTAGCCGATAGAAGTTCATTTGGCGATAAAGCAGTTTCTAGTTTTAAACAACAATTTAAGAAAAGGTCTTCGCTTTCGAAGCCTAATGGCGTTGTTACATAAATTTTAGAGTGACCTGTAATTTTGCCGACACTATTATTTATTTGGTTTCTAGCTCTTAACAAATAATCTTCCCTTGGTGATATGTTCGATCCAAGACTTAGGATAGCTTCATTTATTTCCATTGGAAATTATTAATCATGTATTCAAGATCAGTTTTTAGGTAATCTAAAGAAGGTTTCAATGAGTCGTAGTTAGGTGTCGAGTTAAAATATACAACTCCGCTAACAAATTTTGATGTGGAATCCGTTAAATAGAATTGAAAGGGAGAAGCAACGTCACCTTGAAGTTCAAACATAGTGCAGTATACCTTATTTGAATCGTTGATGATTTTCATGTCATTGATAGTTGTTGCTTTTATTTTATGTTCATCAACCTTATCGTTGGCAAAATTCACATAAGCTGATAGAGGTTCTTTCATTTTAATGAAAGAAAGATGAATCATTCCGTTTAAATCACCCATTTCGATATCTTTATGACAAGTCATTCCATTAGCATCAGAAACCTGTTTAACTTTAAATAATTCAGGGACCGCAAGTATATATGGACAATCATCTTCGTAGGTTCTATATTTATGGTCCGGAAGTTCTAAACGCAGATATGTTGGAGGTTTTGGGATGAAAGATTCTTCATCACATGAAATTAGTGCGGTTAATACCAAGATTGAACTAATCAGCTTTTTCATCCTTTTTTAGTTTTACGGCTTTAATCATTTTAATACGACGCTTATCACTGGATTCAACGATAAGTTTTAAGTTGCCCAACTCAATAAATTCGTTGTTCTTCAAAATCTTACCTGCTTTCTCTAAAATATATCCCCCGAGTGTTTCTGCGTTTTTAGTTTCAAAATTGATGTCTTTTTCATTAATTTCCATAACCTTGAAGAAATCAATAATTGTCGTTTTACCTTCGAATAGATATGTATTTTCGTCAATTTTTGTATATGCGATTTCGTCATCATCGAATTCATCCGTGATGTCACCAACAATTTCTTCTAGCACATCTTCCAATGTTATAAGTCCGCTTGTTCCGCCATATTCATCTACTACTAAGGCGATGTGTACTTTTTTCTCTTGAAATTCTTTTAATAAGTCATCTATTTTCTTGTTCTCAGGAACGAAAAATGGCTTACGTATCAATGATTTCCAATCGTAATTTTTATCAGTTCCTAAAATCGGAAGTAAGTCTTTTATAAATAAAACCCCAGAGATTTTGTCGAAATTATCTGCATAAACAGGTATTCTGGAGTGACCACACTCTAAAATAATATCAAGAACTTCTTTAAATGTCTGACTTGTTTCAATTGCATGAATGTCTAGTCGAGGTTTCATTATTTGGCGAACTTCGGTGTTTCCGAATTTTACAATTCCTTCAAGAATTTTGTGCTCCTCGTCGTTTTCACTAACCTCTTTAGTTAGTGCTAAAGCTTGTTCAAGTTCATCTGAGGAAATATCAACTTTACCTTTTTTTACCTTACGTTGAATAAAGCTACTTCCACTAACCAATCCTGATCTCATCCATGAAACGGGAGGTAAACGATCTAAAGTATGTAGCGGTCTGCCCATCATTTGTGAAAAACGCAATGCATTTTTTGTAGCATAAATTTTTGGGATAACTTCGCCCAATAGTAAAAGTGTAAGAGTAATGATAACGACTTCAATGAAAAAGTTTAATGCTTGACTCGATTCTGATTGATCTAAAATTTTACTTAAAAAAGCTGAAGATAAAATTACAATTCCTACGTTAACGAAGTTGTTTGTGATTAAAATTGTTGCTAAAAGATCTTTTGGCTTTTTGAGTAAGTCTTTTACAAATGTTGCTTTTTTACTTGAATCATTTTTTAACTCTTCTTTATCGTTTGGGCTTAAAGAGAAAAATGCGGCTTCAGACCCTGAGATTAGAGCTGAAAGAGTAAGTAGTACTACAAGGATTAGGAGTAGAACTGTTTCTACCGTTCCAAATCCTGCTTTAACTGCCCCGTCAAAGGGCATCATACTCGGAGGTTCTGTAATGTTCATTGTTATGTTTAAAATGGCAAATCGTCTTTATCTTTATTGATGATTGCATCCACTTTTGATGGAGCGGGCGGTGTACCTTCGGATGTATAGATTGAATTTGAGTTCTGGTTCGGGTTTCTGTCGGAACGAGATAACATCGTCATTTCATCTGCTACAACTTCTGTTGTGTACCTTGTGTTATTGTCTTTGTCTTGCCATGAGCGTTTTTTCAATTTACCTTCAATGTAGACTTTTTGTCCTTTTCTAACATATTTATCTACAACTTCAGCCAGGCCTCTCCAAACAACAATGTCGTGCCAGTCCGTATTCTCAATTTTTTGTCCCGTATTACGATCGGTATAGGACTCAGATGTTGCAATCGGAAAATTCGCCACCACAGCACCGTTTTCTAGGTGTCTTACTTCCGGGTCTTTACCTACGTTTCCAATAAGGATTACTTTGTTTACACTACCTGCCATGATTTAAGTTGGTTGTTATTGATAATAAATGTACGAATAAATCTCTTAAAAGTTGACTTGATTTTCAAGGTATCTATCGATAACCCTTGGTATTGGGTAGTCTTGTATGTCTTTACGATCGATTTCTATCCAAGAGTTACCTTTTTTTGCTGGAAACCCATTAAAATGATGAAAGACAGTGTGAATTCTTTGATGGCTTAAAATGTGTTTAGTCGTGGTTGATTCTGATGTTTTTAATTCGTTTAATTCTTTACCTAAATCTACTTCCATAGATGTTGTCTCTATCAATGGGAATTGATACATATTTTGCCATATTCCTTTTTCAGTTCTTTTTTCAATAAATAATCTTCCATTCTTATCGAAGACCAGATAATGAAAATAGCGGTCTCTGACTTTAATTTTTCCCTGTTTAATAGGTCTTTTTAAGATTGTGTTGTTCTGTTTCGCAAGGCAGATCGTGTTTAGTGGACATGACGGGCAACAAGGAGATTTTGGAGTACACACAATAGCTCCAACTTCCATAATAGCTTGGTTGTGCTCCGCAGGGTTTAACGGATCAATTAATTGATCTGCAAGTTCTTGAAAGTCCTTGGATCCTTTTGTTGAGTCAATAGGAGTGTTTATATCAAAAACACGACTTAATAATCTATATACGTTACCGTCTACAACGGCTTTAGATTCGTTAAAAGCAAAAGAAGCAATGGCCGAAGCGGTGTATTGTCCAACGCCCTTTAGTTTGATGATTTCTTTGAAGTTGTCAGGGAATTGTCCTTTGTATTCGTCTCGAATAAGTTTTGCTGAAAAATGAAGGTTTCTTGCTCTGCTGTAGTATCCTAGTCCTTGCCAATCATTTAAAATATCCTGTTCATTAGCATTCGCTAAATCGAGGATTGTTGGATAGTTTTTTATGAATTTAAGGTAATATGATGTACCTTGGTCAACACGAGTTTGTTGCAAGATTATCTCTGATAGCCATATGAAATATGGGTTTGAAGAGTTTCTCCAGGGAAGATTTCTTTTATTTAATCTATACCAATCCACGATTAGTAGGCTAAAATTGCTCATTGAGGGAAAAAAATGAAATTTTAACGACAAAAGTAAGGATTAAATGAAATGAGAACTCTATTTTTGCGCCCTCAATTGAGAATATTATAATTATCAAAAAATCAAGTAGATATGACAAAAGCAGATATCGTTTCAGACATTGTTGAAGAAACAGGATTAGAAAGAGTTGAAGCATTGAAAGCAGTTGAAGCTTTTATGACAACAATTAAATCGTCATTAGCTAAAGGGCAGAACGTATATTTAAGAGGTTTTGGAAGTTTCATAGTTAAAGAAAGAGCTGAGAAAACGGGTCGAAATATCTCTAAAAATACTGCTATCATCATACCAGCGCACAACATCCCTTCATTCAAGCCAGCAAAAACATTTGTTGAGGATGTAAAATCGAATGTTAAAGTAAATTAAGATAATCAACCAATTGATAGGGAACTTTCAATTGAATTTATTACTTTTGCACTCTCATATTCATTTATGAGGGTGTTTTTTATAAAGACACGTACAGAAACGCATTTAGAAGTTTAACAAAATATAAGAAATTATGCCAAGCGGTAAAAAAAGAAAAAGACATAAGATGTCTACACACAAACGTAAGAAAAGACTTAGAAAAAACCGTCACAAGAAGAAGAAGTAATCTTCTGACTTACACATTGTTGAGAAACTTAGTGGATTCGTCTGCTAAGTTTTTCTATTATTTATAATTTAAATTAGGCTTTCGTGAGTTTAGAATTAATAGTCGATGCTAGAAAAAAGGGCATTTGGCTTGCTTTACTCAATGACGGAAAGCTTATTGAGTTGCATGAAGAACAAGGTAGCAATGAATTTTCTGTGGGTGATATTTACCTCGGAAAAGTTCGTAAAGTTGTACCTAGTTTAAATGCTTCATTTGTTGATGTTGGATATGATAAAGATGCATTTTTGCATTATTTGGATTTAGGTCCTCAATTCAATTCACTAAATAAGTTTTCTCGGGATACATTGCGTGGTAAGCAAAATGTTGCCGATCTTCAATACTTCAAAGCAGAGGGTGATATACCGAAGGATGGTAAAATAGGTGACACTATTTCCTCTTCTGCGCCAATTTTGGTACAAGTTGCTAAAGAACCGATTTCATCTAAAGGACCGCGCTTAAGTGCGGAAATTACAATGGCTGGTCGTTTCTTAGTGCTAGTTCCATTTTCGAATAAAGTTTCTATTTCCCAAAAGATCAAAGATCAAGCGGAGAGGGATAGATTGAAAGACTTAATGAAAACAATCAAACCAAAGAATTTTGGTGTGATTATTCGAACCGTAGCAGAAGGAAAGAAGATCGAATTACTTGATCAAGATTTACAAAACTTGATCGAGAAATGGAAAAGAATGCATGAGAACCTATTGGGGGTAAAACCGCCAATGAGAGTGTTAGGGGAGATTGATAAAACTTCTTCTATATTACGTGATTTGCTGAATGCAGATTTTACTAATATTCATGTGAATGATGAAGAGTTATCGGAGTCATTAAAAGAATATGTTGCCGATATAGCGCCAGGTCGTGAAAAGATAATCAAGAACTACGATGGAAAGCTTGATATTTTTGAAAAATTTGGAGTTAGTCGGCAAATTAAAGCCCTATTTGGAAAGAAGGTGCCTTTGCCTAGTGGAGGCTACTTAATTATCGAGCATACTGAAGCGATGCATGTCGTTGACGTTAATAGCGGTAACCGCAAGGGGGCTGATGGACAGGAGAGTAACGCATTGTCTACAAACCTAGAGGCAGCAGAAGAAATTGCTCGTGTTCTCCAATTGAGAGATATGGGAGGGATTGTGTGTATTGATTTTATCGATATGCATGATAGAGCGAACAACAAGGCGTTGCATGCTAAAATGAAAGAGGCCATGAGTAATGATCGTGCGAAGCACAATATTATTCCGCCTTCAAAGTTTGGTGTAGTTGAAATTACGCGTCAACGTGTTCGTCCTCAAACGAATATTATAACAGCTGAAAAGTGTCCTGCTTGCAATGGTACAGGTGAGGTACAGGCTTCAATATTGTTAGCTGAAGAAATTGAGAATAATCTTGATTACTTGATTGCGACTAAGCATGAAAAAGATGTTACTCTATTAGTGCATCCATATTTAGCAGCTTATTTCAAAACAGGTTTAATTTCTCGTCAAGTAAAATGGTTCTTTAAGTACAAGAAGTGGATCCCTGTGCGTGGATTGTCTTCCCAAAGCTTACTGGAGTATTCATTTGTGAATAAGAATAATGATGTAATTACACTTTGACATGCAGTCAGAGTGTAAATACTCTTTTTTAGAAGTCAAAGCAAAACTTGAGGCTTTGTGCGCATACCAAGAACGTTGCTCTTATGAATTAGAGCAGAAAATGCGTGTGTGGGGTGTGGACTCTGAAAATCAATCGATTTTATTGGCGCATTTAATCTCAAATAACTTTTTAAATGAGGAGCGTTTTTCTGAAGCTTTTGTCTCTGGAAAAGTTAAAATTAAACGTTGGGGGAGAATTAAAATTCGTCAACATTTAAAACAGAAGTTTATCTCGGAATATTCCATTAATAAAGGGCTTCAGTCAATTGAAGATGAGGTGTATATGAGTAATTTGAGCGACCTCGCTGAAAAGAAATACCTTCAGCTAACTAGAGAGGAAGACTCTTACGCTAAAAAGGTTAAAGTATACAGGTTTTTATCTTCTAAAGGTTACGAAACTGATTTAATTAGGACTATCGTTGATCCTTTGTTTAAAGAATTATAATCTTTTTTTGCAGCCGGATTAAGTCATCACTGTAGTTGGTGTATTCAACCCTAATGTGATAGACTCCTGGTTTTAATCTTTTGTGAATTGAAGTGTAAGTTTGATTGTAAATCGTGTTTTCAAATATTTTCTTCCCGTTAATATCATAAAGAAATAGATCGAATTGTTGAATATTCGTTTTGTCAAAATTTGTTGGCTTATGAATAACAATCGTAATATCAGAATTAGATAATGAAGGATTTGGGAATACGTGTAATTCGTTATCCGAGCTTGAAAGGAAAACATCTTCATTGAAGTCAAAAAGAAAAAGTCCGCTGTGTCTGTCTGAGACTAAAATTCTGCTTGAAGGAAGCTCCGAATATACACCCCAAGCTCCTTGCATATTGAAAATAGATTCTTCCAGGTATGTGTCGAAAAAGGCAATTTCCTGAGGAACATTTGGTCGTAAATCATAGATGCGAAGTCCTTCGTTATAATAAGCAACATAGGCAAATTCATTCGTCATCATAATGTTATGAGGAATAGTGTTGTTATCATAATTTGTTCCAAAATAATTTTCAATTTGGATGGTGTAATCGTTGGCTACACTGCAACGTTTAATGCGCTTTCCACCCGTTTCATCTGCGAACAAAAACGTACTTCCATCTGGACTCATCCATCCTTGATGGTTGTATCCTTGATCTTGATAAATATTAAGGTTTTGTTTGTAAATTGGATTTGAGGGTGAGCTGAAATCATAAACACGCAATCCGTCGAAACCACAATTTAAATAAGCAATGTTATCTCTAACATACATATCATGCACTTCTGGAATATCAGTCGGACCTGTATAAACTAAAGTTGGGGACTCTGGGTTGCTCAACGAGTATACTTGCATGGCATGCGCAGTTTGAAGTGAACCGTTCACCTTTGGGGTAATGGTTCCGGCATATAATAAGTCATTATTTTCGTCAATAAATAAATTGTGAACTCGAGCGAAATTCGTATCGTTTTCAGCTACCAAATGTACAGAGTCAGGTAAGTATGAGAAATCTATAATTTGCAAACTACTTTCTCCTTCATCGCATACCGCATAAACGTAATGACTGTATGTTTTTATATCACGATGCACAACTGACATATCATTGAATCGACCTTCAACAAAGTCTACATGTTCAAGTTTATTGTTATTAGTTATTCTGAAGAAATGTATCCCTTCTGTTGATCCAGTAACAGCATATTCTTGGTCATTATGAACGATTCCCCAACAATCATTATAACGAACTTCAGAGGAGTTATGAGTTAACGTGTCATTTGACCAGTTATCTAGGAGTTCAATGTTGTATGAAAGTTGCCCAAATGAAACAATGGGAACAATTAGAATTAATATGACTGCGTAAAATTTCACCGAATAATAAAAAACGTTAATGTAAAGATAAAAGATTGCAGTGATTTACTCTTTGATATAATGTGATTGGTTAATAATAGTTATTTTAGCGCGAGTTTAAAACAACCATGTGTCAGATTCAATAGTCATAATACCAACATTTAACGAAAGCGAAAACGTCGAAAGAATGGTTCGTAAAGTGATGTCTTTGAAGAAAGGTTTTCATATTCTCTTTGTTGATGACTCATCCCCAGATGGAACGTCTGATATTATTAGAGTGCTTCAGGAAGAATTTAAAGGAAGAGTGCATTTAGAGGTTAGAACGGGAAAGCTTGGTTTAGGAACTGCCTATATTCACGGATTTAAATGGAGTACTAAAGCTGGTTACAAATTTGTTTTCGAAATGGATTGCGACTTTTCGCATGATCCAGATGATTTGATCCGCTTGCATCAGGCATGCATTGATGGGGCAGATGTTAGTATTGGTTCTCGATATGTTCGCGGAGGAAGAGTTTCTAACTGGCCAATGAAACGAATTTTGATGTCTTATTTTGCAAGTGTATATGTAAGAATGATTCTTTGGATAGGGATCAAAGATACAACGGCTGGTTTTAAATGTTACCGAAGAGAAGTGCTCGAGAAAATCAATCTAGATGGAGTAACGTTCAAGGGTTATGCATTTCAAATTTGTATGAAGTATGCGGCCAAAAAACATGGGTTTAAAGTTAAAGAGGTTCCAATCACGTTCATCGATCGTGAACTTGGCGAATCTAAAATGAGTACAGGAATATTTAAAGAAGCATTTTTTGGGGTCTGGAAAATGCGAGGAATGGATTTATGAGTCAAACAATCTTATTAAAGGGAGGACAAATTGTTAATGAAGGGAGACAATTTGCGCAAGACATTCTAATAAAGAATGATCGAATTGAAAAAATCGCTCAGAATATCTCACCGGAAAATAATTGGGAAGTAGTTAATGTTGAAGGGAAGCTAATCTTACCTGGCTGCATTGATGATCAAGTTCACTTTAGAGAGCCAGGATTAACGCACAAGGGAAATATTCAAACAGAATCAAGAGCTGCAGTAGCTGGGGGTATTACCTCTTATATGGAGCAGCCAAATACAAAGCCAGCTGCAACGACCATTGAAGAGTTAGAAAAGAAATATCAAAGAGCTAGCGAAGTTTCTATTGCGAACTATAGTTTTAATATGGGGGCAACCAATGACAACTTAGAAGAGTTGAAAAAAGTGAGCAAAAGAAATGTAGCAGGATTGAAAATATTTATGGGGTCATCAACTGGCAATATGTTGGTTGATGCTGAAAAAACACTTGATGGAATCTTTCAATTGGATCATCAGTTAATCACACATTGTGAAGACGAAGGAACGATTCGTGCCAATCTAGAAAAGGCAAAAGAACAATACGGAGAAGATATTCCAATGAATATGCACTCTAAGATTAGAAGTGAAGAAGCTTGTTATTTAAGCTCTTCATCTGCAGCTGAACTTGCAAAGAAACACGGTAGTAGACTGCATATCTTCCACATTAGTACCGCAAAGGAAACTACATTGTTTAGAAATGATATTCCTCTAGCTGACAAGAAAATTACATCTGAGGTATGCATACATCACTTGTGGTTTGATGATAGCCAATACGATACCAAGGGAAGTTTAATTAAATGGAATCCAGCGGTGAAAACTGCATCAGATCGTGATGGCTTATGGGATGCGTTATTAGACGATAGGTTAGATGTTGTAGCTACAGATCATGCACCTCATACTTTAGAGGAAAAACAAAATAAATACCTAACAGCGCCTTCAGGAGGTCCATTGGTGCAACATGCTTTATTGGCCATGTTACAGAAGGTTGATGAAGGAAAAATTACAATAGAGCGTGTTGTTGATAAAATGGCTCATGCTCCGGCAATTCTATTTAAAATTGAAGATAGAGGATACATTAGAGAAGGGTATTATGCTGATTTGGTAATTGTTGAACCAAAGAAAAAATACGAAGTAACAAAAGCCAATATTCTTTACAAGTGTGGATGGTCTCCTTTTGAAGGTGTTGGTTTTTCTAACTCAATAAACTCTACATACGTTAATGGGAAACTTGTGTATGATAATGGACAGGTAGTCGAAGGTACTAAGGGGATGAGATTATTGTTTAATAGATAATGAGATTTCTAACTGTCATATTTCTTTTGTCCTGCTTGTTTTCTTGTTCTGATGGAATCAAAAGAAAGGATGCGCCTGTTGATTTAATTGAACGTAATCAAATGGTGAATGTCATGAAGGATCTAATTAAGTTAGAGAGCTATATTCAAGGGAAGTATCCTTCTGTTGCTCAGTATCAAAAAGTCATGGTGAATTCGGGCGATTCTCTATTAGGAACATTCGGTCTTACTAAAGATCGATTTCAGTCTTCATTGGAATACTATGGTGCACGACAAGATATGATGAAAGAAATATATGATGATATTTTAGATGATCTAAATAGGGAACTAGGCGATTTAAACGCTCAGGTTAAAGACAGTATTTGAAAGTATTAAATTTTTGCTGAATGAATTATTTGAATAAAATTGAATCAGAAATTGCGGAACTAAGAGATCAGTTAAGAAGACATGAATTATATAATAACTTGGGAAGCATTGATGATGTTCGAGTCTTCATGGAAAATCATGTTTATGCAGTTTGGGACTTCATGTCTTTATTGAAGTTTTTACAAAATGATTTAACATGTACTTCAATTCCTTGGAGCGCTCCTAAAAATCCCACTTTAGCTAGATTCATAAATGAAATTGTTCATGGTGAAGAGAGCGATGTGAATGAGTTAGGCGAGCCAAAGAGTCATTTTGAAATGTATCTGAATGCTATGAGCCAAGTAGGAGCCAACACATCAAGTATTGATGATTTTATATTTCGGCTAAGTGAAGGTGAAACTGTTGAGAAAGCATTAAAGATTCAAAAATTAGATCGAAGAGTAGTTGCATTTGTAGATTATTCATTTTCTCTTATTGCTTCAAATAAGGCACATCTTGTGGCATCTGCTTTTACTTTTGGTAGGGAAGATGTCATTCCAGATATGTTC
This sequence comes from Crocinitomicaceae bacterium, assembly GCA_022447585.1. GTDB lineage: Bacteria > Bacteroidota > Bacteroidia > Flavobacteriales_D > Crocinitomicaceae > UBA4466. The sequence continues at coordinate 221,439 of JAKVAR010000014.1, forward strand.
TTAGAAATTTTAAAAAGTGCTGATTCAGATAATTCTCGTTTCAATAAGTTAAAGTATTATTTAGAACGGCATATTGAGTTAGATGGAGATGAACATGGTCCGCTTTCGCTGAAAATGATTTCTGAGTTATGTCAGGATAGTGAACAGAAATGGCAAGAGGTATTAGATGTGGCCAAAGAGTCTCTGGTAAAGCGAATTGAACTTTGGGATGCAATTAACGAATTACTAAATCTACATCCCCCTATAGAAAATGAAGTTGTGACAGTTTAGTTAAGATAATAGAATCGTTTTTTTTTGGCGCTATTCTTATTGAAAATAATTTAAATATTAAAGGTCATTATTTCCACTTGAATTACTTACTGATATTTCTTCCAGGATTGTTCTTGATAAATGCCCCCCAACTGGAATTGTTTGATTTATTATGTTCACCTTTACCTTTAGAGAAGTGATGACAAACAGCAACGGCTAATCCATCAGTTGCATCCAAATATTTTGGCATTTCTTTAAACTTCAACATGTTTTGAAGCATAGTGGCAACTTGTTCTTTTGAGGCCGCACCAGAACCTGTTATGGCTTGTTTAATTCTACGTGGAGTGTATTCTTCGAATGGAATATTGTTGGCAAGAGCGGCTGCTATTGAAACTCCTTGAGCCCTTCCTAATTTTAACATCGACTGAACATTCTTTCCAAAGAACGGTGCTTCAATCGCCATTTCATCAGGTTTGTACTCTTTCATTAAGCCATCTAAGCGATCGTAAATACGCTTCAATTTATCAGGGTGAGTAGGGAGTTTTGAAAGTTGAATTATACCGAAATTCAGTAGCTTCATTTGATTGTTTTTCAAATGGATAATGCCGTACCCCATCACAGTTGTACCTGGGTCAATTCCGAGAATTATTTTATCTTCAACCATTAAAACAAATTCGTTTGCTTAAAACTAAACAAAATAGAAGGAACATATTCAATTTGGCTAAGCTGATTCTTTTTATTGGGGTGCTCTTTTTAGTTTATTGGCAAGTCTCAAAATTCGATAAAGACTCTTGGGACAGTTTCAAAATTACGAATCCATTATCTTTTATCGTTGCAATTATATTTGTGTTTCCTAATATTTGGTTGGCTTACTATAAATGGAAAACGACATTGAAACTTGTAGCTCCGTCTGAAAAAGGGAAGGTCATAAGACAATCATTCTTTGCGGGTGTGGTAACGGGTATGTTGACTCCAAATATGGTAGGGAATTTTATTGGCCGGTTTTATTATTTTCAAAGAGCTCAAAGAATACCTATCATTCTGTTTACCTTACTTTCAAATTACGCTCAATTTTTAGCGAGCTTATCCTTTGGGTGGTTTGCAATAATTATTGTGGGTAAAATTTATTCCATTGAACCCTCAAAGAGTTTGTTGGTCTTTCTTGGTGCAGGAGTTGTTTTTGCTTACTTAATATACTTTTTTATCGATAATTTTTTAAATCGATTTAAGAGAAAGGCTTATTTTATTGATTTCAGAGATCAATTAAGAAAAAATAGAACTTTTCGAAGCGCAATTTTGATATTGAGTTTATTGCGTTTTCTTGTGTTTACAATTCAATTTTCGTTTATTTTGAACTCGTTTGGAGAAGATTTATCTGTTCAGAATGTATTGGCAATTTGGCAGGTATATCTATTGACGATGTTAATTCCGTCTATGTTTTTCGGGAAGATAGGAGTTCGCGAATCTGTAGCGTTGTTTGTGTTAACCGGAGTTGGAATGAATGAATTTGCCGTTTTATTCGCTTCATTGATTATTTGGTTTGTGAATTCACTCTGTCCAGCAATCTTTGGGTTGGTTATCTGTAAAAATGACGTGAAAAATGCTTAGTTATACGATAGTCTTTTTGTTGATTTATTTTTTGTTGTTGGGGGTAGGGATCTTTATTGGCTTCTTTTTGCAACAAAAAAAAGAGGAAGGTTTTCGGAAGTGTGAGCACCGCGTGAAACTGTCTGAATTAGTCGTATTGGTTCCCTTCCGGAATGAAGAACATCGAATTCACACGATTTTAAATAGTATTTCTAAGCTTAAGACATTTCCGAAAGAATTTGTATTTATCAATGATCATTCTGAGGATGATTCGAGGCAGGTTATTGAAGGCGCCAATTTGAATTGTAATTGGCAAGTTTTAGACCTTCCTATGGGGGCTTCAGGAAAGAAAATGGCATTGCGTTATGCGATGTCTCAAACAACATCAGAATATATTTTGCAGTTGGATGCTGATGTTTCATTTCATGAGGAATACTTTGATGAGTTGGCTAAACTTGGTTCTGCAGACATGTATTTGATGCCTGCAATCATGAAGGCTGAGAATTTTTTAGAGCATTTATTCGAAATTGATTTAAATGTAGCAAATGCTGCCAATACTGGTGCTTCTGGATTGAGTAGGCCAATCATGGCGAGTGGGGCCAATATGTTGTTTAAAAGGGCATCTTTTGATGAGGTGGACAACTTTGAATCTCACAAGCATGCTGCCAGTGGTGACGATATGTATTTGTTGCGCGATTTTAGAGAGAATGATAAACAAGTGCGATTAATCTCGAGTTTGAATAATGCGGTTTTTACTGAAACACCAAAGTCATTGAAAGAGTTTATTGATCAAAGGTTAAGGTGGCTCGGTAAAACAGGTGATTTAAAAGATCATTTGAGTACTTCCATTGCAATGTTACAATTTATATTAACCTTGATTTTTTTAGGTGTAACTGTTTGTGCAATAATTCTTGCACATTGGGAGGTTTTAATCCTTGTGTTTGTTGTGAAGTCAATTCTGGACATGATTCTATTTTTACCCTATTTCATTAGAATTAATAGACTGGTTACATGGGGTTTTATACCTTTTTACGAATTCCTTTTTCCTTTCTATTCTATTATTCTGGTTTTATTGATGTACATGTATAAACCTAAGTGGAAGGGAAGGGATGTCTATTCCAAGTCCTGATTGTGATTCGTTATAGTTCAATCTCTTTCAAACTTTCCATCTTTTTCGTTGCTAAGAAGCCTTTTATGTCTTCGAAATGTTCTTTAACGCGTTTATTTCCAAATTCAAAAACTTTAGTCACCAATCCATCTAAAAAGTCGCGATCATGTGAAACGAGTATCAAAGTCCCGTCAAAGTCTCTAAGCGCATCCTTAATGATGTCTTTAGTTTTCATGTCTAGGTGATTTGTAGGTTCATCTAGGATTAACAAATTAACGGGTTCAAGTAGAAGTTTGATCATGGCCAGACGTGTCTTTTCACCTCCAGAAAGTACTTTGACCTTCTTTGTTGAGTTCTCACCTCCAAACATAAAAGCACCTAGTATATCACGAATCTTATTTCGAGCATCTCCTAGAGCAATGTTATCAATGGTTTCAAATATTGTTAAGGTTTCATCTAAAAGTGAAGCCTGATTCTGTGCAAAGTAGCCAACTTTAACGTTATGGCCTAATTCTAATGATCCATCAAAACTAATATCATTCATGATGGCTTTAATCATCGTCGATTTACCTTCGCCATTTTTTCCAATAAACGCTACTTTTTCTCCGCGCTCAATCGATAATGACGCGTCTTTGAAGACGATGTGATCATCGTATGACTTAGAAAGTTCATTGACAATCAATGGATAATTTCCTGAACGTGGAGCGGGAGGGAACTTCAATTTTAATGCTGATGTATCTACCTCATCAACTTCAATTATTTCTAATTTTTCGAGCATTTTAACTCTAGATTGAACTTGCAGAGTTTTTGAGTATGTTCCCTTGAATCGTTCTATGAATGCAGTTGTATCCGCAATGAAACGTTGTTGTTCTTGAAAGTGTTTTTGTTGTTGTTCTCTTCTTTCTTTCCTAAGTTCTAAATAATGTGAATACTTTGCTTTATAATCATATATACGTCCCATTGTAACTTCAATAGTTCGTGTTGTAATGTTGTCTACAAATGCTCTGTCGTGCGAAATAACAACAACTGCTTTAGCTTGACTAATTAAAAAGTTTTCCAGCCATTGAATCGATTCAATATCCATATGATTGGTTGGTTCATCAAGTAAGATTAAATCTGGTTGTTTTAATAAAATCTTCGCTAATTCAATGCGCATTCTCCAACCACCACTGAATTCAGATGTTGATCTTGTGAAATCCTCACGTACAAATCCCAATCCTTGAAGTACTTTTTCAACTTCAGCATCATAATTTACTTCTTCAATAGAATAGAACTTTTCACTTAGTTCAGAAACGCGCTCGATAATGTTCATGTAGTCATCAGACTCGTAATCAGTTCTTGTTGTCAACTCTTCATTAAGTTTCTCTATTTCTGCTTTCATCTCGAAGATCTCACCAAAGGCTTTTGCAGTTTCTTCGAAAACGGAGCAATCATCTTCAGTTAATAAATGTTGAGGAAGATATGCGATAACAGATTCTTTTGGAGAGGAAACTCCACCACGACTTGCTTTCTCAACCCCGGCAAGTATTTTCAATAGTGTGGATTTACCCGCACCATTTTTTCCCATTAAAGCGATTTTATCATTTTCGTTAATAACGAAAGATACATCACTAAATAATGTGTTACCACTAAATTCTACTGCTAAGGAATCAACTGAAATCATTGTAATTGTTTTGAGGGGGCAAAGATAGGTCAGTTATTTAAAATAGGGACAAAAAAAAGTCGGGCTTATGCCCGACTTTTTAAATCAGTTTGGTTCAATTAGAATGGTAAATCGTCATCGTCGGCGCTCTCAGTAGATGCTGTTGGTGCTGCAGGAGTCGGATTTAAGTTCATGTCAGATGGCCCACCTTGAGGCATTCCTTGACCAACTTTTTCAATTCTCCACGCATCCAATGTGTTGAAGTATTTTACCTCACCTTGAGGAGAAGTCCATTCACGACCTCTTAAGTTGAAAGAGACTTCAACTTGATCATTTTCATTGTAACCATCAAGCATAGAACATTTATCCTGTACTGATTGGAATAAAATATCTTGAGGATACATACTAGAAGTATCGCTTACTACGAATTCTCTTTTTGCGAATTTTTCTGAAATCTGAACAGTGTCTTTGATCACTTTAATAGATCCTGTTAATTTGAACATAATCGTTTGTTAGTTTATTGTTGTTGTTTTCTTTTTATTTATCCGTTGTTGAATGCGAGTAATGTCATCCAAGCGTCTTCAAGCTCGTTTTTTGCTAAATGTTCTTTGGCTTTTGAATGAAGTTCTTTTTCTAATTGCACTGCATCGTCTTCCAAATTTACGAATAAGTCGCTTAATTCCAGTAGCTTAAATTCGTTAACGTCTGTTTCATTCGGAAGCTCTTCAATTCCCGCAAGTTGTCCTAGATCATTCCCTGTTAGGATTGAGCTGTTTTTAATATCCTCTGGCAATTGATCAAATCCGACTCCAATAGAGGTGATTGGTTTCGTGATTTCAAACATTGATTTTTCATCAGCACGACAGTACCAATTACCACCCATTCTTGAAACCAAGTCAATTTTATGTTGATCAATCATGTTGTCATCGTTTAGTACAGCTTCATCAATATGAATGCGTTGAACTTCACAAATAACAAGGTTTCCTGCGCCTCCTTGATCACCTAACTCCTTTACCTCAGTCACTTTACATTCAAATTGAACTGGAGATTCAGCAACGCGTTTTGGTTTTACCGTTTCGGATTCAATTGAGGTAAATCCAGCTTTTTCAAATTCACTTACTCCAGGAGCAAAAGGTGAACTCGCCAAACTCATTTGATGAACTATCTCGTAATTCACAACATTAATGACAACCTCTGCGTGAACCTTCACATTATTATACGTGTCCTTTGTTGTATTCGTTCGTCCACTGCGCGCAGGAGAAAAAATTAGTATTGGAGGATTAGCACTAAATACATTGAAAAAACTGAAAGGAGCTAAGTTATCATTGCCATCTGCATCAACAGTAGAAGCAAAGGCAATAGGTCTAGGACCAACAGCACCTAATAGGTAGTGATGTAATTTTGGAACGGCTATTTCTTTTGGGTCAATTGTTAACATAATCTTTCTTCTTAAAGGAAGGAGAACAAAGTTACGTCTATTATCTTAAGAGCCACTTATTCCGCTAATGTTTTATTCACAATTTTAAATAGATGTTAACTGAGCGAAAAAAATGAAAAAAAAATGAAAATAGATTTCCCGTTTTAAAATAAATGAATACCTTTGCCCACCATTTTGAACGTAATCGTTTAGAATATGCCTTTGACAATCGAGTCAAATTTGAGCAATGCGGATGTGGTGGAATTGGTAGACACGCTAGACTTAGGATCTAGTGCCGTGAGGTGTGTGGGTTCGACTCCCTCCATCCGCACAATTTTAAGAAGAATGGTATAAGTTAGTCTTATACCATTTTTTGTTTGTACTAAGTTGTAAATAAAAGAAGATGAATATTATTCGTGAAGATGTTGATGCTTTAAATGCAAATTTAAAGATTACTGTTAGCCCAGCTGATTATGAGGCAAAAGTTAAAGAAACATTAAACAAGTACCGTAAAACTGCCAAAATTCCAGGGTTCCGTCCGGGAAAAGTTCCTTTTGGTCATATTCAAAAACAATATGGTGCGTCTGTTTTGTCTGAGGAATTAAACAAAACTGTAAGTGAGGCTTTAAACAGCTATATTACGGAGAACAAACTTGAAATTTTAGGTAATCCAATTCCAGCTGAAAAAGATGGATTTAAAGGGGATTTCTCTAACCCAAGTGATTTTGAATTTACTTACGAATTAGGACTTGCTCCTGAGGTTAAGATTTCTTTATCGGGAAAAAACAAATTCGATTACCTTAAAGTTAAGGTTGATAAGAAGTTGATTGATCAACAAATTGAAGATTTAACGCGTCGATATGGGAAACTTGTTTCTGGTGAGGTTGTTGGTGAAAGAGATATGATTTTAGCTCAGTTCGTTGAGTTGAATGAAGATAAGAAAATCAAGGAAGGTGGAATAATGAATTCATCTACAATCTCTATGGAGTTTGTAAATGATGCTAAAGTGAAAAAGCAACTAACTGGTAAGAAGGTTGGTGCTAAAGTAACTGTGAATCCAGCTGCTGTTTCTAAGGGAGGTGCTGATACTGCATCAATGTTAGGAATTTCTGAAGCAGAATTAGAGCATGTTTCTGATAAGTTCCAAATGACTATTACTGAAGTTAAAGTAATGGAACCAGCTGAATTGAACACGGAACTTTATGATAAATTATTCGGAGAAGGTGTCGTTAAAGACAAGAAAGGTTTAAACGCTCGCGTTAAGTCTGATTTAGAAAAGATGTTTGTTAACGATTCTGACCGCATGTTAACTAAAGCTGTTTACGAAAACTTAATCGATAAGACTAAGGTTGAACTTCCGGATAACTTCTTAAAGCGCTGGATTAAATTATCAAATGAAAAAGAGATTACAGCGGAGCAAATTGAAGCGGAATACGATAGTTATGCTAAAGGTTTAAAATGGCAAATAATCCAAGGGAATATTTTCAAAGCGAACGATATTAAATTGGAAAATGATGAGGTGATTGAGTTTACGAAAGGTTTATTAGTTAGTAACTATGCTCAATACGGAATGCCAGCGCCAGAAGATAAAGAATTAACTGCTTCAGCGATGCAAGTATTACAGAATAAAGAAGAAGCGAACCGTGTTTACGATATGATGGCTGAGCAAAAGTTAACTGCTTACTTTAAGGATACTGTTAAACTGACTGAGAAAGAAATTTCATATGATGAGTTTGTTGAGTTAGCTTCTGCTAAATAAGATCAAGTATTTTCAAAAAGCCCTTTCACGTTGTGGAAGGGCTTTTTTTATACGTTTTAAATAATAAATAATTTAATCCCTGTTATTTGTACCTATAACAAGTTTGAGACTTTCTAAGATTTATCGAAAGTCGTTCGCTCCTACCATAGGTTAGTCTGCTAAAAGTTTCTTCATTTCGCTTACAATTTCTTGAGGGTAAAAAAGTGGGCCACGAATGTGTTTTTGATCAATAGTAAGAAAGGTTTTTGGCTCGTTTGCTTTATTAAAAATACGTTTTCCATGCTTGTATTTTACCCTTGTATCCTCTGTGCTATGAATAACTAATAGTGGCTTCTTGTATTTTTGAATTGCTTTCTTAGCGCTATACATTTCACGGACAAATATCCTAGCTAGAATAGGAACAATATCTGAAGAAATATCTTTGTGTGAAGAAAACGCTCCTTCAACCACCAAACCATCTATTTTATCTTCATTTTCTGAAGCAACAACGCAGGCCAAATGTCCACCAAGTGATTGACCGTAAATTATCAGTTTATCGTGTTTAATATCTTCTCGACTCAGCAAATAATCAAGTCCAGAATTTCCATCTACGAGAACATTTTTTCTCATAGCTTCTCCATCAGAGAAACCAAACCCACTATAATCAATCGCAAACACTTGGTATCCTGCGTTTACAAATGGAGTCATTAAAGGAAACATATAAACCATATGACCTGAGTTACCATGCAAAAAGTAAATGGTAATCCCATTATAGTTCTCCTTAGGTGTCATTAACCAAGCGTTTAGATTATTCTCACTTTGACTTTTAAACGTTATGTTTTCTATAGAATAACTTAATGCGGCATTTTGTCCTTCCGAATTTTTCAGAACGGGAGTTTGCTCACTGTTAAACGTCATTGTGATAGAATCACCAATTTCTTTAATATAGTCACTATATGAGTCTTCTGTAGTTAGTTTGTAAGGATTCAAAAATTGTTTGTCAAACGCACAAGATTCTAGAAGACCGATTAAAACTAGTGGTAATATTAATTTATACATGGTGTTAATTGATTAAATCTTGTTCCTCCAATAATTCAACCAGGTATTCAATTTTATCTGTTTGAATCATATCTGGATTTTTATGGATTGCTTCTATATTTTCTTCTTTAGAAATTACTCCCCAAATAGTTACGAAAAAACCGAGGTCATGCGCTTCCTTAACCTGTTCCTTGTTAATTTCATTTGTTGAAATAGTTATCCCTTTTAAGTTAAATTCAATTGCATCTGCTAACCCTTCTTCAAAAGTTTGTGGATAGATATACAAATCAATATTACTCGCTTTATCCTGAAGGAGCTCTAAGAAAACTGTACTCTGACTTTCAACATATACATGATTATGGAGGTTAAACTCATTAAAAACATCCACAATGGCATCGCTAAATTCGTCTATGTAACTATAATAATCGGTAGACTCCGTATAAAGCTTTGTGTCTAATGTGAAGATGTAATCCGAGTGGTTATGGGTTAATTCTAAAAAGTCATCAAATCGAATTATTTTATATGCTGAGTAAGGAATCTCATCATAAACACCATCTTTAATTTCATCCCAAGTGTGTTCATGAATCAAGCCTTCTAGGTTAGTTGAACCTCCTAATTCTTCATCATGAAATAACACTAAAACACCATCAGAAGTCATTTGAATATCTATTTCAGTGCCTGTTGCTCCGAGGTATAAACAGTTAAGAATAGACTCTGCACTATTTGATGGATAAAGGTTTGATATGCCCATGCCGCCATGACCTAGAGCATCAATTCGATTCCCGTTTAAGTTGTTCAATTCAAAATCTTCTACTTGACAGCTGAATAGTAAGATGGACAAGAGCGATATGTAAATAAATTCCTTCATTAAAATGCAAAACCAAAACTAATTCCCCCCCAGTGAGTTATTCTTTGAAATTGCTCAAAAAGCGGAGAGTAGTACGCTTTAAATAAAAAGCCTCCTTTTTTTTTCATGTATTTGTATCCAATTGATGTATTTCCGTTGATTGTAGAATACCTTTCCGGCTCATAAGAATCATTTGCCCGAACACTACTTATATACGCTGAACCTAATCCCACTTCTACGGAATGTTTATTTCCAAATGTTCCGTGCACTCCAAAAGGAATAATAATTTGAGGATTAAACTTTGTTTTAAAGTCATTAAGCTTAGTAGTTGAAAGGCCGGCATGCGCTTCAAATTCGAATAAGCCTATTTCAATAAATTCCCTACTATAATTTAAAGACCCGAAACCTCCTATACCTGCCAAATCTAAGTAGACGGAATTCTTCGAGTTTTCTATGTTTTGACTGAGGCCAATTACTGATAGGCTTAGGCAAAGAAAAAGTATATAGTTTGATTTCATCATTGAAAAACATGAAGATAGATAAAAAAAGCCGCAGTATATTGTATACTGCGGCTTGAATTGAATCAGGTTAATCTATTTGATATTAATCTCGTAGGGTAAACGCATTTGAATACCTTGAACAGCTTCTAATTTTTTCAATTGACTATAGTATTCTAACAATGATGCAGGTAGTTGAACCGTTTGAACTTTAGCGTCCAAGTTTTCTTGTTCCTCAATTTGCTCAATGAATTCAGCAAATTTATCCTCTTTTACATTTGGATAGTAGAGTACCTTTGAGTCAGTAATACTAGCTTTTTCAGCTGCAAATTGAATGGCGTCTTTAAGGCCACCTAATTCATCAACAAGACCGATTTCTTTTGCATCGCGGCCGGTCCAAACTCGTCCACGTGCAATTATGTTAACTTGATCTTTTGTCATTCCACGACCTTCAGCAACGATAGTTTTGAATCTGTCATAGATATCATCCACACCAACTTGAATGATTTCTAACTCTTTTTCTGTTAGTTTTCTATTCGTGGTCATTACAGAATGGTCATTTGTTGAAACACGGTCAAACGTAATTCCTAATTTATTTTCTAGCATTTTACCTGTGTAAGGAATCATACCGAATACACCAATAGAACCTGTAATTGTTGTTGGCTCAGCAAAAATAGTAGATGCTGGAGCAGCAACATAGTATCCACCAGACGCTGCAACGTCTCCCATTGAAACGATTACTTTTTTCTTCTCATTGGTTAATTTAACCTCTCTCCAGATTTCATCACTTGCCAAAGCCGATCCACCAGGGCTGTTAATTCTAAAAACAACGATTTTAATAGATTCTTCCTCACGTACTTCTTTAAATAACTTACATATTTCATCAGAAGTCAGACCATCACCACTTTTTGAAACACCTCCTTCTGCTAGAATAACTGCGATATTTGGGTTGTCAGCTTTAATTAAAGTTTGGGATTGGTAAAAACGTTTCTTAGCATACCTTTCGAATACTTGAAGCTTCAATTCCTCTTCTTTGCTAATTCCTGCTTTTTCAGCAACGATTGCAACAACTTCATCTCTATATATTGCTTTGTCAATCAATTTATGATCTACAGCGTCTGTAACTCTTTGTATTGCTACTTCGTTTGCAATTTTATCTAAATTTTCAACCGTTGTTTTTCTGTCCTTAGCAATTGCCTCTCTGTAGTCCAACCATAAACTAGACATGTAGCGCTCAATCTGAACACGAGAAGAATCACTCATACTTTCTCTGAAGAATGGCTCAACTGCACTTTTGAAATCATTATCGGAACCTCTGATTACTTGTACTTCAACATCTAATTTATCAAAGGTGTTTTTAAAAAATGATAATTCTGCACCTAAACCTAAGAAGCCCATCGCTGAACCAGGAAAACCATAATTCTCATCTGCAGCAGAAGCAATATAATATTCTAATTGACTAATAACTTCTCCACTATTGTATGCTACTGCGAATTTTCCAGAAGCTTCAAAATCGTTAATCGCGTTTCTTAATTCTGTCGCTGTTGCGAAACCGCAAGAGACATTATCAAGCTCAATAAATAAACCTTTGATTTTTTCATCTTCTTTACCAGCTTCTAATCCATGAAGAATATCTGCTAATCCTACTGTATTATCCATTTGAAACGTTGAAGGATTGAAAGAGGAACGTCCTTTTTCTCCAATTTGCCCATTTAACGTGACGTGTAGAACCGTTTTGTCTTCAACTTTTAAACCAGATTCTTTTTCAAAACTGCTCAAAAATCCGCCAATAACTAATACCCAGATAATTACTCCTAAAATAGAAACAATAAGGGCCGACCATAAACTTGGCCAAAATATTCTTCCGAATGATATTTTTTTCTCTTGCATAATCGTATTTGTTTTAATCAAAAGTAGATCATTATCGTTTCCATAGAATTATTAAAAGGATGGAAGGCAAATGATTTAGTTTGAGCAGTAAATTGATCGGATAAGTGATATCTTTTTTTTGTTATCAGTTTGTTTTCAGTAAAGTATTATACGAAATTTACTATGTATGTCTCATAAAAAGTCCTTAAATTGCAGTAAACTATACAACTAAGAAAATGAAAAACATTGCAACTCTCATTGCCTTATTGTGCATTGGTATATCTTATGCTCAGCAATATTCAAAGGTGAAAATTTATGCGGATTCTGAAGGATTACGACGCTTAGCTGAGCTAGGTGTTCCTGTGGATCACGGTATTCAAAAACGAAACACTTTCCTCATTAGTGATTTCTCTGCACAAGAAATTGAAACAATCGCGAACAATGGATTTATGTTTGATATTATGATTGAAGACGTTAAAGAATTTTACCGGAATCAAAATTTAAATCCAGTTCTTACTGAAAAGAACGTTACTTGCAATCAATCTGGAGGTGCAGGTTCGTTTACGCCAGCAGTTCCCGTAAATTTTGAAACTAGTCCTAGCTCATACGCAGGATTCTACACATATCAACAAATGCTGGACGCTTTAGACGATATGGCAACCATGTACCCTAATTTAATTACAGTTAAAGCTCCAATTTCAACTTTCCAAACTTGGGAGAATAGACCAATTTATCACGTTAAAATTTCAGATAATCCATCTACAGATGAAGCTAGTGAACCTAAAGTGCTGTACTCAGCTATTCATCATGCGCGTGAACCAATGAGCATGTCAGAAACTATTTTCTACATGTGGTACTTGTTGGAAAACTACGCTACAGATTCAGAAGTACAGTATTTAGTCGATAATACAGAAATGTACTTTGTTCCTTGTATTAATCCTGATGGATATATTCAGAATGAAGGATCTGATCCAAATGGGGGAGGTTTACATCGAAAGAACAAAAACCCAAACATAGGTACTGGATCATCGAATCCGGGTGTCGATTTAAATCGTAATTATTCATATGGATGGAATACTACAGGTGTTAGTTCAGATGAAACGAGTGATGTTTTTCCAGGTACATCAGCTTTCTCTGAACCAGAAACTCAAGCGATGCAATGGCTAGCTGAAAACGTTGGTTTCACTTCAGCTTTCAATGCGCACTCTCATGGAAACTTATTATTGCACCCTGTGGGAACAACGAATGCTGAATTTGCAGATCACCACGATTACTTTACGGATTTAACAGGACATATGTGCTCTTTAAATGGGTATATTCCTCAGAAGAGCTCTGGTTTATATCCAGCCTCTGGGGATTCTGACGATTACATGTATAAAGTCGACATTGGTGTTGGAATTAAAGATACAATTTTTGCAATGACGCCAGAGGTTGGTTCGGCATTCTGGCCTTCTGCTTCTGAAGTTGTTCCAACTTGTCAATCGATGGTTTTTCCAAACTTAGTATTGTCTCATATGACGCACAAGTATTTAGTTGTTCAGGATACTGATCCGTCAAGCGTTGCTTCAATGACTGGAAATTTAAATCATGATGTTCAGCGTTTAGGTTTAGAAGATGGTGCAATAACAGTTTCTGCAACTCCTATTGCGAATATTCAATCGGTTGGTGCTGGTGTAGTTTATGATATTGACGTTAGGGAAACAAGTTCAGGAACAATTTCTTATGTTCTGAATCCCTCAATTCAATTCGGGGATGAGATCAAATATGTTTTGAATACGGAGTATGGTTTATGGACGAAGCATGATACAATTGTTAAGACATACGGTTCTTTGACATTACAAGCTTCTGATGATGCTTCAAATTTAAACAACTGGACAGGACCATGGGGGACTACAACTTCAGAGTATGTTTCGCCATCAACAAGCTTTACAGATAGCCCAAACAATTATGCTAACAATACAAGTGAAGCTTTTGAGTATGATCAAGTAATAGATTTGACAGATGCAACTGGTGCAATGATTTCTTATTATGCAATGTGGGAAATTGAAGCAGATTATGATTATTGTCAGTTTCAAGTTTCTGTAGATGGAGGAAATAATTGGATTGGACAATGTTCAAATTATACCGTAGAAGGAACAGGAGGGGTTCAGCCAATTGGTGAGCCAGTTTACGAGGGTGTTCAAAATAACTGGGTTTTTGATGAGGTTAACTTATCGGATTATTTAGGTCAAACAATTAACGTAAGGTTTTTGTTAGAGTCGGATGGAGGTGTAAGAGAAGATGGATTCTATTTCGATGATTTCACAATCTCTTACAATGAAGAAACTTCCAATGCTGGTTTAATTGAGAATACCTTAGTTGCAAAGGTTTTTCCTAATCCTGCAAATGGATATGCGGTGATTAGTACGTCACAAGTTATTGCTAAAGGATCTGTTTTATTATATGATCAGTCTGGAAAGTTAGCATACAGCAAAGAGATTAATGAGCAAACAAATAATATTCAAATCAACACTTCCGAATTAAGTAGAGGAGTGTATACAATTAGAATAGAAAGCGAAGGTGTACTTGCGAAACCTACAAAATTGGTTGTGGTACACTAAGATAAAACGTCTTTTGTTTAAGTGCTATCTAATTGGGTAGCACTTTTTTTTGAACTAATGTTTCATTTACATTTAAGCCGGATATTATTCAATATCTTTAGAACTCAAATTTAATTCGATGAGAAATTTATTCTTTTTTATTACACTTCTGGTTTCAGCTGAATCAATGGCTCAACAAGCTGCATCTCCAAAACTAGTTGTAGGTATTGTCGTAGATCAAATGTGTTATGAATATTTATACCGTTACTCTGAAAAGTTTTGTGAGGGTGGGTTAAAAGAATTATTGGGGAAGGGCACAAATTGTCGAAATACACAGTACGATTACATTCCGACATACACAGGTCCAGGACATGCATCGATTTATACAGGAACAACACCTAGTAATCATGGAATTGTTGCTAATGACTGGTATGACCGAAGCACTAAAGGAAATATCAATTGCGTTGATGATTCTAGTGTAGCATCAATAGGAACAGTGTCGAATTATGGTATGTTTTCTCCTAGAAATTTAAAGGCAAATACTATTACAGATCAATTAAAGATGACTTACCCAAATGCAAAGGTAATCTCCATGTCAATTAAGAATCGCGGAGCCATCCTACCAGGGGGACATTTAAGTGATGGTTCTTACTGGTATGATTATGCTACAGGTAAATTTGTAACGAGTTCTTTTTATAAATCAGAACTACCAAATTGGGTAGATGAATTCAATGATGAAGGTTATGTGGATAAAGCATTGAAACAAGAATGGAATACTATGTTGGATATTAATGCTTATGCCGAGAGTGGACCGGATAATTCTCCCTATGAGCATTTACTTCCAGGAAAAGTTACTCCTACATTTCCTTACAATTTAAAAGAGATGACAAATGGGATCAACAATTATGAGTTATTCGTTTATACGCCATTTTCAAATACTTACTTAACTGATTTTGCGATTGCATCTATTGATAGTGAAGATTTAGGCAAGGATAATCAAACCGACATGTTGTGTATTAGTTATTCTACACCAGATATTATTGGTCATGCATTTGGACCTTACTCTGTGGAAATAGAAGATATGTATATTCGTTTCGATTTAGAAATAAAGAAGTTACTTAAAGAATTGAAGGAAAAAGTAGGCGAAGATAATTTCACCTTATTTTTAACCGCAGATCATGCTGTGGTTCCAGTTCCTCAATATTTGATAGATAATAATTTACCAGGGGGATATTTCTTCGTTGATAATCATATGATTGAATTAAGAGCTGCATTAAGTGATAAATTTGGAGAAGATTTAATCATTGTTCAGGATAATCTAAATGTGTATTTGAATCATGAGCGGATTGATGAATTGAATTTGGATCTTAAAGAAGTTTCAACTTATGTTGCGAATATTATTCAGCGATGGGAGTCTGTGAAAAGAGTTTTTACTGGAGATCAATTGTATAATGCGTCCATTGATGATGAATGGATGGATATGGTTCGCAAAGGTTATCATCATGCAGAAAGCGGAGATGTTATTTTTACACTTGAACCGGGGTATTTGGCAAAGTCTACCGATACTGAAACTGCCCGCAAAGGCACCAGTCATGGCTCTGCATATAGCTATGACACTCATGTTCCTTTGTTGTGGTATGGAAAAAATGTTGAAGTGCAAGAGGTGTTTAGAAATGTTTTGATTTCTGATATTGCTGCAACACTAGCTCATATTCTTTACCTTCAAAACCCGAATTCATTGCGTGGTAAGCCTATTCACGAGGTACTTATGAAGTAGTAACTCGAATAATTTTTTTTGAATTTTCTGAAGCAATTGCAGTTCTTCCAACGGTAAGTTGGTAACACCAATGAATGCATTTGTCATCGTGAATAACAAGTATGTTTTTCTTCGCTGAAGGACTAACTTTAGCGTCTTTAATGATGTCAGAGATGAGTTTAGATCCCTTCATGCCGATAGGTTTGATTCGATCACCATTTTTCCATTTACGAACTTTTAAATCACCTGATAATTTATCTTTATCCAAGTAGATTGATTTCTTGTCAAACTCAGTAGGAAGCGATTTAACTTCTTTTGTCGAAAGTAAAGGCAGTTTGAACTTATGTTGAAAATCTAAAACAAGATAGTCTGTATCACTTATTAACCATGTTTCGCTCCAAGCTATTTTTTTTCCTTTTTCAGAATTAATGATCTTTTTGAAGTCTTCCAATAATGATCCAGGCTGTCCATTTTGTCTTAAGAATTCGATTAACTTATAGTCATCCAGTAGAGAAAGACTATGCATTGAAATTTGACCGTACTGTTTAAAATCATTGGTTAGATTTTGAATCTCTGATTCAATAATTCCTTGTTTATTCTGAAATGCTTCAATTAGTGTTAATACGCTACTGTTTAATTCTGGAAGTTGTTTTCTTATTTCAGGAAGAATTACATTTCTCAGTTTATTACGATTATATTTGTTAGAAGCATTTGAAGTATCTTCTCTCCAATTGATTTCTTCCTTCTTTGCAAACTGCTCAATTTCATTGCGCGAAAAATGAAGGAGTGGTCTAATTACGTGCTTATGCTCATTCAGCATACAAGCAAGTCCCATGATTCCCGATTTTCGAGCTAAGTTTAGAAAGAACGTTTCTATTTGATCATCTTGGTTGTGGCCAAGTGCGATGTAATTGTCGGTATGTTGGTTTATAATGTGATGAAACCAATTGTAGCGAGCAATTCTTGCTAACTCCTGTAAGTTGCCTCCATTGTTTAATTCTTCTTGCAGGTTAATGTTTTTTTGTAGACAGGTTATTTTTTCTCTTCGACAAAATGATTTTACAAATAAAGCGTCCAGTTCAGAGTCATTCCCCCTCAATTGATAATTCATATGGAGAACAGTGACTTTGAAACCTAACCTTTTTAAAGTAATAGCAAGAACAGTTGAATCTACACCACCACTACAAGCCACAAATATGTTCTTTCCTTGTAATCTGTTCCATTTTTCATCAATATGGTTAATGATGCTACTCATTCATTTGGTCTAATATACCTTTGACTTTTATGTGGCATTCTTCGTATTCCGATTCTGGATCAGATTTAATAGTTATGGCTCCGCCTACTGGGCAGCTTAAATATTTTGTTTCCTTATTGTAAATTAATGTTCTAATTACAACGTTTAAATCAAAATTTCCATTAGGCTGAAGGTAACCGATAGAACCAGAGTAAATCCCTCGCTTAAAATTTTCATGTTTTTCGATTAGTTTCATCGCGCTAATCTTAGGTGCTCCGGTCATTGATCCCATCGGGAACGTTGCTTTAAGGATGTCTGCAAAAGTTACATCTTTAGACACCTCACAAGAAATTGTAGAGATCATTTGATGCACGGTTTCAAATGTATGAATCCCAAATAATTCATCAACTTTAACAGTATTTGGTTCAGCAATTCTAGAAAGGTCATTTCTGACTAAATCTACAATCATTACATTTTCAGCGCGCTCTTTTGGATCTTCTAATAATGCTTTTTTTAGTTGTTCGTCTTCCTCAGGGCTTGCTCCACGTTGCTTAGTTCCTTTAATGGGCGAAGAGAATATTTTATTATCTTTTTTTAGAATAAAGTTTTCTGGACTTCCACAGAATAGAATGAAATCATCAATATTCATATAAGAAGAATACGGCGCTTTCGTAATTGTATTTAATTTGAAGTATGTGTTTAACGCGTCTTTTAGTTCTACATTTTCTGAATAGAACTCTTGACAGTAATTCACTTCATAAATATTCCCTTGCTGAATTTCCTCTTTCAACAATTCAACCTTTTTCAAGTAGTCTTCCTTACTCGTTCTAGGTTTTAATTCATAAGCAAGAGGCGCATAATTCTGATCTATTTCTTTCTCAAGAAAATTCTGAATAAAGTCTATAGATTCTTCATTCTTTGTTCCTTGGGTGAAATTTAATTGTTCAGATTCAAATCGAACTACAGTTTCTGGAACCCATAATATAGCTTTCGGAAAGTTCATGGTGTCCATGTTATTTGACTCTAAAGATTCTATATCATTTTTCAAGTCATAACTCAAGCACATAAATATATGTTTGTCTGAATGATTATCAATGAAGTTTTGAATTGAATTTATCGCGTCTGTTTCTGTAATTTTTAACATAGGACCTTCTCCAAAAGCTAGAATAGAGATGCCATTATTACTGTTTAAATAAGAAACTGGAAATTGGTTCATATAGCTAATTTAATGATACTGTATAGAATTGTTGTTAAATAATCGTTTAAATGATGAATTTTGACCTTTCCGTTTATCACAATAAGAATTATTAATGTAGCTTTAAGTCAGAAAAATCACTACCAAATGTTTTACAATTTACTAAAGATACTATTGGGAATAGGGACAAAACTCTATTACAAAGAGGTGAAGGTGAATAATGTAGAAGGCCTTGATTATGACGGACCAAAAATAATCATTGCAAATCATCCTAATACACTTTTAGACGCTTGGATTATTGGTCAGGTAAGTAAGGAGAAAATCTATTTCATGACAAAAGGAACTTTCTTTAATACAGGGTTGAAAAAGTGGTTTTTGAGCGGTTTAGGTTTAATTCCGATTAATCGTGCAACTGAATCTGTTACAAAAGGGGTTTCGAATGCAGATTCATTTGAGATGTGTTATCGAATTTTAGAAGAAGGCAAAGTTTTGGTCGTTTTTCCTGAAGGGAATAGTTTTATCGCGCGACAATTGAGAGTCTTAAAGTCTGGGACAGCTAGAATCGCTTTGGAGGTTGAGAAACGAGGTTTAGCATCAAAACCAATTCGAATTATTCCTATGGGTTTAATATATTCAGAAGCCAATAAGTTTAGAAGTTCGGTGTTAGCAGTTGTTGGTGAGTCGATCGACCCTTCACCATTTTTAGAGGAGTTTAAAGAAAACTCAATTAAAGGAGCTAAAGGTTTAACAGAGGAGTTTAGAAAGAGTTTAGAGGGATTACTTGTTAATTCTACATCTACTGAACACGAAGCGCTGGTTGAAGATATAGTACAGATTTTATCATCACAATATGTAAAGTCAGATAAAAAAGGAGTTGAGTTAGTCGCGGAGCAAATCAAAGAGACACATGTAAAGATTAATGATATGTTGTCATCAAATCCGCAAAAACTGGACGAAATAGCTGGGCTAGTAAATAGAATTAAGAGTCAGTCCGAGCAGTTAGGGATCAAGTCGGATTTTCTAGATAGAAGTTATAGGCCGCGCATGTTTGGACGACAGTTGATTCAATCCACTATGCTTTTAATTCTTGGTTTCCCCCTTTTTATCTATGGTGCAATTCATAGTTTTTTGCCTTATAAGCTTACAGACCTTGTAATGCCTAAACTGGTCAAGGAACCAGAGTATTACGCTCCCATAGCAATTTTGCTGGGACTTGTTCTCTATCCCTTAACTTATTCAGGAATTCTTTTATTGGTTAATTATTATTTTGCATTGAATGGATGGGTGATGTTGCTTTATTGGTTATCAATGCCATTGACAGGTTTAATTGCATTCAATTATTACAGATACACGGAACACATCTCATTAAAAACGAATTACATGTTTTTAATGCGTACTGAAAAAGGCACAATTCAGTCTTTGATCGAAAATAGAGACCGATTGAAAACGCTTATTTTTGAATAGCATATTCTAGACCAATCTTTCCTGTCATTTTATAAATCTCCAAATACGTGTCCATTCTGTTGAATAGGTTTTCGTAATGTTGAATCATTGTGTTTTGGTAAGTAGATTGAAAAT
The DNA here is from genome assembly GCA_022447585.1 of Crocinitomicaceae bacterium. GTDB lineage: Bacteria > Bacteroidota > Bacteroidia > Flavobacteriales_D > Crocinitomicaceae > UBA4466. Next base: position 241,773 of record JAKVAR010000014.1, read on the forward strand.
TGGCTAAATCAATTGAATTGATTGTTCCAAGGTCAAATCGCTCTTCTGCAAGCTTAAATGCTTTCTTAGCATAAAGCAAGTTTTCTTTGGATATTGCAGCCAATTGAGATCTAACTTCATACAAGTCAATTAGATTCTGAAGTGCACTTAAAAGTGACTTTTTCATATTTTCAACATTCATCAGAGCAATTTCCTCTTGAATTTTAGAAACTTCGACAGCTCTTTTGTTTTTCCAGTTATTGAACAGTGTATATCTCAAATTTAGATTTCCGTAATAAGAAAGGTTTTGTGTTTCAATTTCAAGTCCGCTATCCTTTAAATCTCGAATTTTTGACCATCCAGGATTAACCCCGGCTTGAAAGCTTAATGTTGGATATAAGAACGAACGTTGTATTCCAGTTTGTGTATTTTGAAGTTCTAGTGAAATGTATTGGTTCTTTAAATTTTGATTATTTGAGAATAGCTCTTTTTCCGCGTTCTCAAAAGTCACATCTCCCACGGCTATATCAATTTTATCTGTCAGTATAAAGTCAGTATCCAGAGCAGATGTATCATTCATTAGTAAGATTAAGTTACGCATTGCATTCTGATAGGAAATGTCTTGCATCAAGTAGTTGGTACTATCTGTTAGGTATTGATTTCTAAACTGAAGTGCCTCCAATGAGTTTGAACTACTATATTTCTCTTTAAGCTCATAATACTGAAATCTCTTTCTAGAAATCGCCATTATATCCGAAAATAGAATCATTCGATCTTTTTGTAATTGAGCCGTATAGTAAGCTTTAAGTACATCCTGAATTGTAGTTTCAATAATAGCGGTAGCGTTGTTTGAACTTTGTTCTTCCAGCTGTTGAAGACGTAGCTTAGACATTTTAACTCTGAATCCGCTAAAGATGTTCCAGTTTAAACTTAAAGAAGGGTTAATACTTTGATTCAGGATAACTCCTGGAGTAAAAGTGAAAGGGTTGTTTGTGTTATCCTGAATTATATTGTTCTGGCCAACAACTAAATCAACTGTAGGGAATAGTCCTGCTTCAGACCATCTATTATTTTTCTTTGTAATGTCAACCTGCTTTGCAGAAATCAAAATTTGATAATTATTCTCTAAGGCTGTGAATACAGCTTCAGTGGCAGTAAGTTCGCGCTGGCCATATACTATTGAGCCTACAAGAAGTATTGCTATAAGACTAGTTGTTTTCAAATTCATGTTGATTCTCTTCTAATTTTAATACTGGTTCGACCGATCTTGGGTCAATATTTTTTTCGCCTGTAGCTATCCATCTAAAATTTCTTTTCCATCCGTTCCACAATAGAATTGCAGAAGGGTAAAAGAATAAGATGAAAATTGTTCCAAATAATACGCCAAATGCAATGGAAGCTGCCATTGGGATAAGAAATTGAGCTTGCATACTTGTTTCCGAAATGATTGGAAGTAAACCGGCAACTGTTGTAAGGGATGTTAATATAATTGGTCTGAATCGAGATTCTGCTGCACCAATAGCCGCTGTTTTCACATCGTTTCCTTCACGAATCAAATCGTTATATCTATCTAGGAATACAATGGCATCATTGATTAAGACTCCAGTAAGAGCAATCATTCCGAAAGCGGATAGAATTGATACTGGTATACCAATAAGTCCATGTCCTAAAATTGCACCTCCGATTCCCGCAGGGATTACTAACATGATCAAAAATGAACTGCTAACACTGTTGAAATGAAGTGTTAATATGATAAACATGATAACAAGACCAATAATACCAACATACTGCATTGAGTTACCTGTCTTTTGACTTCTTTCAAATTGTCCTAATCGTTTAGTTTGAATGTCTGGGTATGCCTGAACAATTTTAGGTAGGATTGAGTCTGAAACAACTTTATTTATACTTCCAACTTGATCTGGATCAACACATTCTGCATCAACCCGAACGATGCGTTGACCATCTCTTCGTTTCAAAGATTCAGGAGCCCTTCCTAATGAGAAGTCGCAAATTTCTTTTAAGGGAATTGCTATACCGCTAAGAGACTTGATTTTCATATCTTCTAAGTCTGATAGTGACTGGCGGTCTTCCATTGGATATCGAACCCAAATTTTTACTTCGTCTGTACCTATAATAACACGTTGAGCTTCTTGTCCAAAGAAACCTTGCCTTATTTGAGTCAGAACTTCATTTTTGGATAAGCCATAAATATCAGCTTCTGGTCTCATTTCTAAATAAACTTCATTCTTTCCAGGCGGCATATTGTCTTTAATATTTATTACACCATCCATATTTGCTAATTCTTCTTTGAATAGGTCTTTTGCCCCCATTAAACTAGATTCGTTCTGAGAAGTCAAGCCCACTTCAACTTCCTTTCCGAAGCGATTGAATCCACCAACATAGGTGTCCTGAGCAAGCTGTCCAACTGGAATAGAGTTAATTCTTGTAATGATTCTATTCATTAAAGTATCAACGGGAGTCTTTGTGTTTTCTCCGTTAAAAAACACTTGAACCATTGACGCATGATCACCAGCTTGCCCAATATTCATTGCAAAGCCTATATTACTAGAGAAGTATGTTAATAATGAATCACCGGATTCTTGAATTATTCTGTCATTTTCTTCAAATAAAATTCGAGTCGCTGTAGCAACAAAATTTTCCGATTTCGCTTTATTGTCTCCAGGTTTATAGGCTGCTTCAATTGTAAAGAAGTCTGGTTGAATATCTGGAAAGAAAGTTGCTGAAATCGTTCCATTTCCAAGAAGTATAAACATTGTAATTGTAAATACAAATGGGAAGGCAAAGCCTAAACGGTACCATTTTGTTCTTTTGGTACCAACAATATTTTGAACAGCAACTTTGAACCAGTTATCTCGAATATATTTTATCCCTTTGTCTGCGCCTCCTCGAATTGTTTTTTCTGCCGGAGATTTAGCAAAGCCGTTAAAGAATAATAGCGCACCAATTATAATAACACAGAAAGGGAAGAGTACTAAGCCAAAACTCGCTTCGGCCGGTATTAATAGAATTCCAAAATAGATTATTGCTAATCCTATAATCATAAATATTATCCCTTTTAGTATACTGTATTGAGTCGATTTTTCTTGACTCAACACTTTTTTATGTCCAAGGTGAGCGGGCAGTATGATAAATGCTTCAAATAATGAAAAAGCAAGGCAGGAGATTACCACAAATGCCATTTCCCGCATCATTTCTAATCCTTCAACAAATAGCAATATTGAGAATGCTATAATTGTTGTTAGTACAGAAGAAAAAACAGAAGGCAACACCTCCATTGTACCATCCAAAGCGGCTTTATGAGCAGATTTTCCTTTTTCAAAATGCGTGTAAATGTTTTCGGCAATAACGATCCCATCATCTACCAAAATTCCAACAACCAATATCATCCCAAATAAAGAAATCATATTAATAGACATTCCGTAAGGAATACCAAAAATGAACATTCCTAAAAATGAGAAAGGGATACCGAATGCAACCCAAGCAGAAAGTTTTAAATTCAAGAAAAGCCCTAAGAATAAAAGGACCAATACAAGTCCCATCATACCATTACTTGTGAGTAAATCAATCCTTTCATTTAACATGCTGTTGAATTCGAAGAAAATATTGAATTCAAATTCTGGATGTTGTTTGTTAAATGCCTCCTGATATACGTATAGTGCATCAGTGATTTTTTTGATGTCTTGATCTGTTGTTTTTTCAATTTGGAATGAAACCGCTGGTTTACCATTGTATTTTGCTTCTTGCGATCCTTCAGAATAACCCAAAACTACATCTGCCACATCACCAACTGTCACTTTTTCTCCTGATTGAGACGTTCGAACAATAATTTTAGAAATATCCTCTTCTGATGTTCCTCTGCTATTTGATCTTAGGTTCATATCTTGAACCCCACCGCGAATAACTCCAGTAGTGATATCGATGTTTTTTGTTCCAATTGCTAATGCAATTTCTTGCATGGATATGTTGTATCGAAGCAGGTCTTGTTCTCGAACATTGATACTTATTTCTTTTTCAGGAAAACCATTTTTTGTGATTTGAGTTATCTCTTTCGTGTTCATCAGATCACGCTCAACTTGAGAGGCAAGGTCAATGAGGTCTGTAATTTTAGATTCACTACTTTTTGAGGAAACACCCACAAAAGCAACAACAGAACCCATACCTCCTGACTCTTCTTTATTAATAATCGGTTGCTCTGCGCCTTGCGGAAAGGAATTGATGGAATTTACTGAGTTCTCAACTTTACTTAATAGATCATCTAGATCGGTGTCTACAAACGCCTTAATGGATACTTGTGAAAAGTTCTCTGACGAAGTAGAATTTATTTCTTCAATTCCAGAAAGTCCTTTTACGGCTTGTTCTAGCTTAATTGTAACTCCTTCTTCCATTTCTGTAGGAGAGGCTCCAGGGTAAAAAACAGAAATAAAAATCTGAGTTGGTTCTAATTCAGGGAAGAAAGATCTCTTCATCGTGAAGATTGAGAATAAACCAAACATCAGAACAATCGCTATTGAGGCGTTACCCCAAATAGGTCGATTTATGAAAAATTGTATCACTTTTCTCATAGTACTTAGATTAACGCATTATTCCTTCGTATTTAACTTTCTTATCAACCTCATCTACTTGTTCTAAAAGAACTATTTGACCATCTGTTAATCCTGTTACAAAAACGGAGTCTGGCTTTGATCCACTAATCATTATGTCAATTAACTCAAGTTTGTTCTTTTTCAATATCCAGGCTTGACTATTTTTAATTGCTGCCCTTGGCAATGTCATTGTTTCTTTTGTAGCTTCTTTGTTGATGGCAACGTTAACATACATGCCATTATAAACCTTTTCTCCTTTGTGTGCTTTAATTGAATAATAAACGTCAGCAGATTGGGTTTGTTGATTAATTACATTAGAAACTCGTATAATTTTTCCTGAAGCAATTTCTTTTCCGGAGGCATCTTGGAAGCTCGCTATACTTTTGTTTCTATATAGCTCTATGTCATCCATAGAAATTGGAACTTTAACTTCGAAATCACCGGTTTTTGCAATTTTCGCAATTTGTCCTCCAGGGTTAGCAATTGCTCCTGGTTCTGCATATGTTTGAATTACAGTTCCTGAGAATGGTGCAACATAAATGTATTTCATCATTCGAGATTCCTGACTTTTCAAATTGTAATATTCTGTAATAATATTTCTGCTCGTCATAAACATGCGCTCTTTATTGTTTTTGAATGCTGGCAGTTCAGGAAGCATAGATTGAGGTTTTAGTTCATCCATAAATTTCAACCATTTAGATTTTTCTGAAGGATAATCAAGTTCAATATCAGGTAGAGCATTTAAAACTATGTTAGCTAAAGAAGATTTTCTTGCACTCAGCGAATAGAAAGCTTCTTCGTTGTTTACTTTATATAGCACCTGTCCTTTCGAAAAGTTTGTTCCAGGCTTCATTATGTCTTTTCCTTTTTCCAATTTTCCTTGAACTTCGAAGGAAACTATTATTTCAGAATTTGGAGAAATTTGACCGTAAGAAACTAAGGTCATTTTTTTTATCTTATTCTTTACCTTTCTAACAGGAACGTAAATGGTGGATTGCTCCTCCTTAATCGTTTTTGAGAATTCTTTTTTGTTTCTTGAAAGAGACATGTAAATTAATCCTGTTAGGACTAAAAATACAAGCATTAGTACAATTTGACTTCGTTTCATTTCACTGGATATTAATAATCAATATAAAGGTACAATTTGATTGGGATGTAGGTTAAAAATGATGATGAATAGATGAATTTAAGTTTGGACTGTTTTTAAATGATGATGAGCAGGTTTTGAATGCTATTGTTGATAACTGTTGAAAAAAATGTTGATAACCAAAAATAGCACCTTTAAAACGTCGTTATGCCTTTATTACTTTTGTAATAAGTATTTCAGTCAACCTAAAAGAAATGTTTGGAGCTATTTTACGGAAAAAGGTTAGCGACGAAAAGTTAGCAAATGTATTTATCAATGGGTTATTTAGTTCTATTGATAACGGATTTCCTGTTGTTGCAGAATTCATTAATGAAGATCCTGCTTTTGTGTTGTCTCCTAATATTGCCCCAAATCATAACTACGAGTTTTCTTTAATTGTAATCGTGGGTAATTTGTCGTTTTTGGAAAGTGCTTTTGAGCCAGAACAAGCGCATCGTGTTGAATCACTTGTGTATGAGAAGTTAGCTAAGGCTTATGAAATGTCTAGAATTGAATTCAAACAATTGATCAAGGATTATAAGCATTTGATTTGTAGGTTGAATCACCCTTCAAAAAATATGGTGTACGCAATGTCGAAAGGTATTTTTGACAAATATGCGTTGTATAATTATCAAGATGAATACTTTAAGCGCATGCAGTCTCCTAATCCATTATTCTTGAAGAGAATGGATGAAGTGGTAGAGAATTTCGTTTGGGATTGGGATGCTTTCTTTAAAAAGTATCGATTAGATTAATTTCTTACATAGACAACTTTCTTCGTGTCAAAGAATTCGCCATCGTAAAAATCTTTGATATCAAAATATTGTATCGCCTTCTTGATAGGGCTCATTTCTTTTGAAAGATCTCCACCTTTTAAATAAAGGATGCCATTTTTGAATTCGTTTTTATTTTCTTTTAGGAATTTTCCTTTTGTCCAGGATAAGAATGCGGGCATTGCAGTCACAGCTCTGCTCACGATAAAATCAAATTGTTCATTGATGTTTTCCGCGCGCTCGTGGGTCGCTCTTACATTCTTTAGGTTAAGCGTTTTTGTAATTTCTTTTACAACTTTTATTTTTTTACCGATAGAATCAACCAGTAGAAATTTACAGTCCGGAAATAAAATAGCAAGAGGGATTCCTGGGAATCCACCACCAGTTCCAATGTCCATTAATTTAGTTCCTTCTTTGAAGGTTGTTACCTTGGCTATTGCTAATGAGTGCATTACATGACGTTCGTAGAAGTTTTCAGTGTCTTTTCTTGATATTACATTAATTTGGCTGTTCCAGTCCATGTAAAGCTCTTTAAGTCTACCGAATTGTTCTTTTTGATCTTCAGTTAAATTTGGGAAGTGAGATAATATAAGATCAATTTCGTTCATGCTAAATGGTGTCTTTGGTTTTTGCCATCATATTGGCTAAAAAGTCTCTGGCTCTAAATAGTTGAGCCTTTACGGTTCCTAAAGGTAGGTTTAATTCTTCTGAAATCTCTTCATAGCTGAGCTCTTCGAAGTATCTTTTTTCAACAAGTAATCGATATCGAGGTTTTAATTTACCAACTAATTCCCTCATCAATAGTACTTTTTGTTTGTGCATAACAACTTCTGATGGATCTTTAGTATTGCTTTTAGCGTCAAAGAAAATACGTTCGCCATCGTCTGTTGTGATTCCGGTGTCCATCGATGTTACTTTGATTCTTTTTTTACGAATAAAGTCGATGCAGTTGTTTGAAGCGATTTTAAATAGCCAAGTCGAAAAGGCGTAATTGGGAGAGTATTGTTCTAGTCGATTAAAGGCCTTTCCGAATGCTTCAATGGTGAGGTCGTCAGCATCATCAGTATTGTTAACCATCTTAAGCATCATAAAATAAATCGATTCTCTATATCGGTCCATGAGTGTTGCGTATGAGGATTGGTCACCCTTAATTGCAAGTTGAACCAGTTCGAGGTCTTTTTTTGCTTTGTCTGATAAATGACTTTTGTCTACCATTTGTTTTTGTCCGTTTTGTCAATCGCGTAGTACATTATTGGAGTAAGGATAGCGTAGGCAATATCCAATAAAGGTAATAGTGCAATAAATTTAGATTCCTTCAATTTACTGAATGATCGGCCTAGTATAATCCACTTGATTAGTAAAATGAAAGTGAAAATCACTAAGCTGATCCAAATGAAGTTAGAATCGAATACTAAAGTAACGAAGGAAATCATCATGATTAACAAGGATAAAGGATAGATTCCTAACATAAGTTTTTTGATAACCTTGTATCTTTCTGATGTTGTGTAGTGTCTGGACTTTTGTTTGATCCATCGCGACCAAGATGCAGGTGGGGTTGAGTAGCAAAAAGACTCTGGAGCCAAATTGATGGTGTAGTTTTTCTTTTTGGCAGCTTCTTGGATGAATAAGTCATCGTCTCCTGAAGAAATTGAATAGTGAGATTTAAACCCATTTACTTTGTCGAATACTTCTTTTGTATATGCCATGTTTCGCCCAATGCCCATGTATGGTATTTTCGCTTTTGCCATGGATAGATAGTTCATTGCAATCCAAGCTGTATCAAAACGAATAACTTTGTTTAGAAGGCCTTTTGATTTAATATAAGGCCCATATCCAAGGATAATTTGATGTTTGCTGGTGAAATAACTTGACATACTTTTTAACCATTGGTTACCAGTTGGTTTACAGTCTGCATCAGTTAAAAGTAGCTGGTTGTATTTGGCACCTTTAATTCCAATGGTTAAAGGTAGTTTTTTTCCATATTTCAAATGCTGACTCCTCTCTAGACTTATAACTTTTAGGTTTTTGTATTCCCTTTGATATGCGTCTAAAATGTATTTAGAGTCATCCATAGATTGATGATTGATTACAATCACTTCAAATTCTGAATAATCTTGCTCCAGAATGAAAGGGAGGTTTTTAAAAAGATTTTCTGATTCGTTCCTTGCAGCAATTAAAATTGAGACTCCTTTAGAATTTGGGTTTTTAACTCTATTTTTATGGAACGCTAACCTGCTAAATATCAGTGCTAAGAAAAGAAACTGAACAGCGGCCATAATGCAAAAAAGTACGAAAATATAGGTCGCTAGGTTAAAGTCTAATACAGGAAGAAACTCTATCATTGATTTTGCTTTGATACAAATATGCATGCTTTGTTAAATACATTTATCTTTGCGTCGTTTACTTATTAACAAATTTATGCACTTCAAATTAGAACTTACTGATAATCAATCTCGTGCGAGAGTTGGTGAATTACATACAGATCATGGTGTTATTGAGACTCCAATCTTTATGCCTGTTGGTACAGCCGGGACAGTTAAAGGTGTTCATCAACATGAGATAGAGAAGGATATCGAAGCTCAAATTATTCTAGGGAATACATATCATCTTTTTTTACGCCCTGGATTAGATGTTTTAGAGCCTGCAGGTGGTTTGCATAAATTTATGAATTGGGATAGACCAATCTTAACTGATTCAGGTGGTTATCAGGTTTACTCATTGTCTGGAGCTAGAAAAATAAAGGAAGATGGAGTTACTTTTCAGTCACATATAGATGGAAGTTATCACTTTTTTTCTCCTGAAAGAGCAATTGATATTCAACGTTCGATTGGGGCTGATATAATTATGGCTTTTGATGAATGTACTCCATATCCATGTGAGTACGGTTATGCTAAACGCTCAATGCATATGACGCATAGGTGGTTGAAACGATGTTTTAACCAAATGAATAAAACCGAACCTAAGTATGGACACGAGCAAGCGTTATTTCCAATTGTACAAGGTTCTGTTTATAAGGATTTAAGAACGGAATCTGCAGAAACGATTGCTTCACACAATGCTTCTGGCAATGCTATTGGTGGTTTGTCAGTAGGAGAGCCAGCTGAAGAGCTTTATGCAATGACTGATTTAGTAACCAATATATTACCTGCTGAGAAGCCGAGGTATTTGATGGGGGTTGGCACTCCAGCCAATATATTAGAATGCATTGCGTTAGGTGTAGATATGTTTGATTGTGTTATGCCTTCAAGGAATGCGCGTCATGGAATGTTGTTTACATCTGAAGGAATTATAAATATTAAGAATAAGAAATGGGAAAAGGATTTTTCTGCTCTAGATCCTAATGGAACATCATTTGTAGATTCTACATACAGCAAAGCATATTTGCGTCATTTAATGCGTTCGAAAGAGCATTTAGCAATACAGATTGCGACGATACATAATTTGGCATTCTACCTTTGGTTGGTTAAGGAGGCAAGGTTAAAGATTAAGGAAGGAACTTTTGCTGATTGGAAAAACCGAATGGTTGTGAAATTGGAAAATCGTTTATAGATGTTAAAAATAATCGATCGTTATATCATACGTAAGTTCCTTACAACCTTTTTCTTCATGTTGGGGGTTATAATGATATTGGCGACGGTTTTTGATTTAGCTGAGAAATTAAGTGAGTTTATTGAAAACGATGCTTCGCTATATGAGGTTGTTGTAGAATATTACTTCAACTTCATTATGTTCTATGCGAACATGTTCTCGTCCATGATTATTTTTGTTTCTGTAATTTGGTTTACTGCTAAGATGGCGCAAGATACTGAGATCATTCCGATTTGGAATAGTGGCCGAAAGTTCAGTAGATTCGTGAGGCCTTATATGATTGCTGCGACAATTTTAATGCTGATTTCTTTGGCGTTTAATCATTTTGTAATACCTCGATCTAATAAAACAAGGTTGGCCTTTGAAGAACGTTTTTACCGCAATACAATTTCTGTTCAAGATTATCATGCGGAGTTTCCTGGTAATCAGGTTGTATATTTTAAATCATATTCAGCTTCGAATAATTTAATTAATAATTTGGTAATAGAACAGTGGAACGATAAAGGCGAAATAGTTTCTTTTATAAAGGCGTCAACAGCTGAAAATAAAGCAGGTTCGGATAAATGGGTGTTGAATAATTATTATAAGAGGGATGTTGGATATCCTACAGATAGAATTGAAGAGGGAGCATCCATGGATACAACTTTTCAATTTGGTATTGAAGAGATGGCTACTCGGGAGAATATAGCTGAAGCCATGACGTATTTTGAATTGAAAAAGTTTATTGAGCGTGAACGATTCAAAGGTTCTGCGATGGTTCCAATGTATGAAATTGAGCTTTACCAAAGAACTTCTTATCCTTTTGCAACTTACGTTTTGACTATAATTGGAATTTCAGTGGCTAGTAGAAAGAAGAGAGGCGGGATTGGTATTAATATAGCAATTGGTTTAGGAATCATTTTCATTTATATTTTCGCTATGAAGGTGACTACCGTCGCGGCAATGAATCTTGGTTTTTCAGCAGCTATTTCAGTTTGGATTCCTAATCTTCTTTTCTCAGGTGTTGCATACTTTCTTTATCAGAAAGCTAAGCGTTAATCAACAAAGGATAATTTCGATTTATCTACTTTCATTCGAGCAAAACCAAAAGAAACAACTGCTATATCTCCTTTTAATTCTTCAACATTTCCAATTTGCTTTGTTGCAATTAACTTAACTCTTGATCCAATTTTTATTTTATCTCGTTGGTGATCATCTTGAATAGGTTTCCCTTTTTTTCGTGTTCGTTTTGAATTAGTTTTTTTAGCTAATTTTTCTTGTTTTGCGCGCTGCTTGGCTCCCTCAATCTTCGATTTTTCAACAGCTAAGTACTTTCTTATCTCTTCAAGTAAATCGTTATTTATTGATTTTTTACGTGTTACTGTATTGTATTTGTCAATGAAGGTTAGGAGTTTCTTGCCCGCTTGAATGAACTTTTGATTTGATTCAGAATTTGTCCTGAAGTTTCTCAATTTAGCTTCGTAGTAACCTTTCTTCTCTTCGTATTCGTTTAACGCATTTTGAGCAATATCTTGAGCTTCTATGTGCTCTTTATTAAGCTTAGATAAGTAGGTTTTTTCCTTTTGCAATTCATTGAGCAGCTTATCCATTTTTACCTTCTTGTGATCTAATTTATCTTTGGCAAGTTCAATTAAATCGTCTGGGATACCATTTATTTTGGCTACTTCAAACGTAAAAGAACTTCCTGGTTGCCCAGTTGTAAATGTATAAGTCGGCTCTAGAGTTTCTGTATTGAATAACATGCTGCCATTAACGGCATTTCTCAATTGATCAGCTTTCAGTTTAATGTTATTGTAGTGTGTTGTTATAACGGCGTAGCTTTTCTTGTTGTAAAGTGATTCAAAAATTACTTCGGCCAATGCACCTCCTAAATCAGGATCTGAACCAGTACCAAATTCATCCAATAGAAGAAGTGTCTTTTTATTCGCAACGTTCAAGAATTCATTCATTCTCTTCAACCTGTATGAATATGTACTTAACTCATTTGTAATGGATTGATTATCTCCAATGTCGCTCAGTACATTTTCGAAAATACACATTTTGCTATTCGGGCCAACTGAGACCAATAATCCAGATTGAAGCATCACTTGAAGAAGTCCAACAGATTTAAGTGTGATACTTTTGCCCCCTGCATTCGGGCCAGAGATGACAAGCATTCTGGCAAACTTATTCATTTTTATGTACTGTGGTTTAGTATTTTTCTGTTGGTCTTTGTTGTTTTTCCATAGTATTGGGTGGTAAGCATCAAATAATTCCATTTCCAACTCGTCCATAATAGATGGAAGGTTACAATCGAGGTTTATTGCGAGTTTCGTTTTTGCATTGATGAAATCAAATTCTGTCAGTACATATTGATATTCTTTAATAAGTTCAATGTATCCAAGTAAGTCTTTTTTTAGAATTTGTAATATTTTGAAAATCTCTTTACGCTCATCGTCTTGTAGCAATTCAAATTCATTATTTAGAGCCACATTCACCTGTGGTTCTATGTATGTTAAATTCCCTGTGTTTGATGAGCCAACTACGGTTCCTGGAATTTTACGTTTATGATTTGATAGTACTGTTAAAACTCTTCGGTCATTGATGAATGTTTCTTTTGTATCACCTAGTATATTGTCTTTTTGTAGTTTACGAGCTTCTTTGTCGAAATTACGGTTGATTTGTTTACGAACTGCTTTTAATTTTGAACGAATTTCAAAAAGAGTCGGTGAGGCATCGTCTTTGACTTTGCCATGTTTGTCAAATACTAATTCAATGGCTTTGATTATCTCATCTGTGAAGTAGGTGTTTTCTATGGTTTTTGAGAGTAAGGGATAATCCTCCTCCCGCTTATTGAAAAAGTAAATAAGTCGGTTAACGATTTGAGATGCATACAGAATTCGCATAAAGCCCTCCAGTTGAATGGCTGCATTCTTTATCGGGAGAAGTTTTATTTCAGATGTCAATTCTTCATAATCGATGTGAGGGAAAGCTTCTCCTTCCGTGCGAATATTTTTTAATTCGTTGACCTGATGTAAAGCTATTTTAATGTTCTCATGTCCTTTGATTGGACGTAATGAACCTAGCCTTGATTTTGCAGTTGGACCAATAGCATATTCTTGGAGCCATTTCCGTAGAATTGTGAATTCTAAATCTTCTAAAGTTTGCTGATCGATTGTCATTAGGTTGTAAAGTTAGTCAATACATCGAGAATCATTTATGACTTTTAAACTGAATAATATTTCTTATTGATGCTAATTTGAAACTATGAAAGAATCGTGTGACCAAGATAAAACATAAAAGAATGTATGCGCTGGATTGACACTGCTTAAAGAAGAAAAAGTACTAATTAATTAGATCATCCTTTGTCTTCGTAACGACCATCAGCATGTTTTGCGAACCGACCAAGATTTCTATCATGAACTTGGCCGTATTTAGGCCAAGGCCACCCGCCAAATTGCGTTTCGTGGTAATCATTAAATGCTTCTTGAATTTCTTCTCGAGTATTCATTACAAACGGGCCATGCTGAACGACTGGTTCATTTATTGGTTTTCCTTGCAAGATTAGGATTTTAATTTTTTCATTACTGGTGTTTTTCAGTATTAAGTCCATATCCGCTTCAACTTCAACTGCATGATAGTTTGGAATAATTTCACCTTCTATTTCCAGATTATTTCCTTCATAAAAGTAAGCGGTTCTATTTGATATAGCTGAGGTTTTACTTAATTTATAAGTAGCTCCAGCTTCCATTTGAATATTCAGAATAGCGACATCATTTTTAGTGTTAGCTGCCCAAGAACTAGGAGGAGGTAAGGGAGCTGATTTACCCGAAATAAAGCCTGTTATAACTTCAATTTCTGTCTTGTTGCCAAATTCATCTGATTCATTAATTACTGGTATTTCGTCACTCCATAACATTTTGAAATGGGGATCAGTCATTTTGTTTTTTTTAGGTAGGTTCAACCAGATTTGGAACAACTCAGCTGGGTTTTCCTTATATTTATTTAATAACGGGAACATTTCAGAATGTTGTACACCTGATCCTGCGGTCATCCATTGCACGTCGCCATTTCCATATCTACCCGATTGTCCCAAGGAATCTGCATGATCTACTAAGCCTTTACGAACGATGGTTATCGTTTCGAAACCGCGGTGTGGATGACCTGGAAAGCCCGGAACTTCTTTTCCATGATACATTCTCCAACCGTCTTTAATAATAAAATCCTGACCTAGATGGCGGCCATCTAAAGATGAGTTCGGTCCCATTTGTTCATTGCCCGCAGGGTATTTATCTTCGTGATGCGCGCAGAATAGAAAAGGGTCAGCAGTTTTCCATTGAAAACCAAGTGGGTATATCGATTTGATTAATTTCTTTGCTGTCATATCTAATTCTTTTTGTTCATTTTTTGTATTTCCCATTATGGGTAAGGCCAATATAGAAGTCAATCCGATTGTCAATTTTCCAATGAAATCTCTACGTTGATTTTTGTTTTTACTCATTTTAGTAGTTTATTTACCTAGGTAAATATAGTGAATTAATTTGAATTGAATTATCTGGAATGATTTAGAATTAGATAAGCTTATTATTTTTGGTTAAAATTGAAATGAAAATGGATATAATATCATTTAATGTTAATGGAGTTAGGGCAATTTCTAAAAAGAATTTTTTTGAAGATATGAGCCGTTTGAACCCTGATGTAATTTGTTTACAGGAGACCAAAGCTACCGTGGAGCAGACAAAAGAAACGGTATCAACGGCTTTATCCGAGTATCAAGTTTACGGAAATGAGGCAGACCGAAAGGGATATTCTGGTACAGCAATTTTGACTAAAGTCAATCCGCTTAATGTTACCTATGATATTGGGGTTGAAGAGCACGATACTGAAGGAAGGGTAATTTGTATGGAGTTTGAAGCGTTTCATTTGGTGAATGTTTATACACCGAATTCTGGTAATGATTTGCGCAGATTAGATTATAGACAAAGATGGGATACTGCTTTTTTAGCATATTTAAAGAGGCTGGAAGAATCTAAACCAGTAGTTGTTTGCGGTGATTTAAATGTTGCTCATACGGATATAGATTTAGCGAGACCAAAGCAAAATTATAATAAGTCTGCGGGATTCATGCAGGAAGAGATTAATGGCATAAATGCTTATACTGCGAATGGTTTTGTTGATACGTTTAGAATTTTGCATCCAGAAGAATTGAAGTATTCTTGGTGGAGCTATAGAGGTGGAGCTAGAGATCGAAATGTAGGCTGGAGGATAGATTATTTTTTAGTTTCAGAGTCAATTTTAGAGTGTATTACTGAATCAAATATATTAAATGATGTTATGGGGTCAGATCATTGTCCAACCCAATTAAAGATAGGTTAAAAAAAAGCCGAAAACTTGGGTTTCGGCTTTTTAATTCTTTTTTGAAGAGTAAATTATTTCTTCTTTGAACAGCAGGACTTCTCACCAGACTTAGTAGCGCAAGAGCTTTTTGTTGTCTTTTTCGAAGACTTTTTCTTCTTCTTTTTCTTTTTGTCGTCGTCTTTCTTAATCTCAGTTTGAACGCTAGAAGTAGCAGCATAAGCTGTAGTGCCAACTGTTCCAACGAATAAAGCTAAAGAAAGAGCAAAAAATACTTTTTTCATAATTCAATTTTGTTTTTTCTAATATACAAACTTTCAAATTGGATTTATTGATCACGAATCATGATTGCGATATTAATCACGATTTTTAACATTTTCAAGATCTAAAATTACGAGGAGTAATTTAAAGGTTTGAATAGATAAATGCCCAGGCTAAAAAAAACGGGACAACTAAAAATGTAGCATCGAAACGATCTAGAATCCCCCCATGTCCTGGCATGATGTTCCCTGTGTCTTTTACATCAAGGTTGCGTTTAAATAGTGATTCAATAAGGTCACCTAATATTGCACATGGAGCAATTATTATAGCTGAAACAATCCAAAATAGAATGTGCTCACTATCGAATAAATATCCAACAGTAATACCTGCAAGAATTGTAAATATTATTCCTCCAATCGTTCCTTCCCAGGTTTTATTTGGAGAGATGCGCTCAATTAGTTTTGTTTTACCAGCAATTCTTCCAGATAAATATGCAAAGGTGTCATTCATCCATGTCAAGATGAACATACCCGCTAATAGCGGAAAAGTATTACGGTCTTGCACTGTGATTAAAACCATTAAAATGAAAGGAATGGCAACATAGAAGATTCCAAATACTAATACTGATGCATTAAGTATAGGGTTCTTTTTTTTACGCCAAAGTTCCAGTAATACCAAAGAAAATAATAGCGGTACAAGTGCAACTAATGAGAATGTTGGTAGGAGGTTAAAAAAGATCAATGTGGTAAGTCCAAAAATGAATAACCCATAGAAAAGACCAGTTTCCCAACGCACATTTACGTTATCCTGATTTTTGAAAAGTTGATAAAACTCAATTAGTCCTATGGACATAAATAATCCAAAAACACCTGTTGTGACTATATCAGAAAAGAATAGAGGAAGTAGAACGATTGAAATGAAAACACTCCCAGTTAAAGATCTCAGTAAAACATTATTCATTTGTCTCTTCGATTAGTTTTAATGCTTCATCTACGTCTTCAGCTCTTACATTCAAATAAATATACCCAAAAGCGTTATATGACGAGTCGCGTTGGTCAAAAATTGAAACTGGAATTTCATAAGCTTCCAGTTTCATTTTGTAAATGCGTACAATATATTCGTCAGTCGATTGGTAAACAGCAACCCATTTAGGCTCCTTCACTAGTTTCGTTCGAAGTATTGTCCATTTCTGAAGAAGATTCTTCACTAGTCCCATTTTCAGTAGTTGCGTTTTCGTTAGTTGTTTCTGCTGTCGTCGTTTCTGTAACAATTTCAGCGTCATCTACTTTTTCCTCAACAGTTTTCTTGTCCCATTGACGTTCTCCAAATATAGCAACTAAATCTTCTTTAAAGATGACCTCTTTTTCAAGAAGTTTCTCCGCAAGTAGGATTAACTTATCTTCATTTTCCCTTAGAATTTTAATAGCTCTTTGGTATTGAGTTTCAATTAAGTTACTTGATTCCTCATCAATAACACGTGCTGTGTCGTCAGAGTATGGTTTAGTAAATTGATTGTTTCCTTGAGCGTCATAGAAAGAAATGTTTCCAATCTTATCGTTAAGACCATAGATTGAAACCATTGCATATGCTTGTTTAGTAACCTTCTCTAAGTCGCTTAAAGCTCCGGTGCTAATCTTACCAAATGTTATTTCCTCAGCAGCTCTACCTCCAAGTGCAGCGCACATGTCATCAAGTATTTGCTCTGTTGTTGTGATACTTCTTTCTTCGGGAAGGTACCAGGCAGCTCCCAGTGATCTTCCTCTTGGTACAATCGTTACTTTTACTAATGGGTTAGCATACTGCAACATCCAAGAGATTGTTGCGTGACCAGCTTCGTGAAATGCAATTGATCTTTTCTCTTCTGGTGTAATGATTTTATTTTTCTTTTCAAGACCGCCAACGATTCTATCAACGGCATCAAGAAAATCTTGTTTCTCAACAAATTTCTTGTTGTGTCTAGCAGCTATTAATGCAGCTTCGTTGCAAAGATTCGCGATATCCGCTCCAGAGAAACCAGGAGTTTGTCTGGATAAGAACTCAATGTCCATATCTTGCTGCAGTTTCAATGGTTTCAAGTGAACAGCAAATATTTCTTTACGCTCATTGATGTCAGGCATATCAACAAAAATCTGACGGTCAAACCGACCAGCTCTAGTTAAGGCTTTATCTAATACATCAGCTCGATTTGTTGCGGCAAGTATGATAACTCCCGAGTTTGTTCCGAACCCATCCATCTCAGTTAATAACTGATTCAGTGTATTCTCGCGCTCATCATTTGAACCAAAACCATTGTTCTTTCCTCTAGCTCGTCCTATAGCATCAATTTCATCAATGAAAATGATAGATGGAGACTTCTCCTTCGCTTGCTTGAATAAATCACGCACTCTTGAAGCACCAACCCCAACGAACATTTCAACAAAATCAGATCCTGATAAAGAGAAGAAAGGAACTTTTGCTTCGCCAGCTACTGCTTTTGCAAGGAGTGTTTTACCTGTCCCGGGAGGTCCTACAAGTAATGCTCCTTTCGGTATCTTAGCTCCTAATTCAGTGTATTTTTTAGAGTTTTTTAAGAATTCAACTATCTCTTCAATCTCTTCTTTTGCTCCTTCTAAACCGGCAACATCATTGAATGTTACGTTAGTGGTTTTACCATTTTCATATACCTTAGCTTTGGATTTTCCAATGTTGAAAATCTGTCCGCCAGCACCGCCAGCGCCTCCGCCACCTGTCATTCTTCGCATGACGAATAACCAGATTACAATTAAAATTGCAATAGGCAATAAGAATCCTAAAATGTTACTTATATAGTTTATTTCTTCTTCAGGAGTAACTTGAACAGTGTTTTTCCCAGCCGCTTCAAGTTCCTTGTTCATTTCTTTTACTTCTGTTGTAAAAGCTCCGGCATCAAGGATTTTAACAGAGAATTCTTGTTTTCCTCCCATTCTATTACCTCTGTTAAGGGCATCCTTCATGCCTTTATACTTAGATAATTCGGATGCTTTTATGAAGTCTTTACCTTCAGTGGTTAAAGTGAAATCAACTCGAACTCTATTTACGAGTGCTACTTCTGAAATATAACCTTCTTTCGCTAATTCAATAAATGTGTCTTCTGATTTAATCGTAGCGCTACTCCCTGAGGACATGAATAATTGGAAACCAATGATTGCAACCGCAATCACTGCATAAATCCAATAGATTGAAAAAGGACTTTTCTTTTTGTTTTGATTATCTGCCATTATGATTTTTTTTAATCCAAGTTTGGAATATCTGTTCTTTTTGCATCAGCCCAAAGGTCTTCTAGATCAAAGAATTCACGCGTGTCTTTGTAGAATACATGTGCAACAACACTAACGAAATCCATTAATACCCATTCACTATTTTTTTTACCTTCCGTTCTGTATGGTTTTTCACCAATCTCTTTTCTCGTATGACGTAATACTGATGAGCTAATACCATCAACTTGAGTTGAAGATTCTCCACTACAAATCACGAAAAAGTCACAAACAGCACTGTCAATTTCTCTTAAGTCCAAAACAACAATGTCGTGAGCTTTATTTTCTTGCATTCCTTCAACGATCGTGTCTGCTAATAATTGTGATTCGTTGTAGATTAATTCTTTATTCATCTAATATTTTTAAGCCTTACAAAACTAATGTTAAAATTAAATAAATCCTTACTTTTAAAGCCACCAAATGTTAAATCCATGATGGAAATCGGTCGTAAAATAATTCATTTAGATTCTATAGACTCTACGAGCAATTATATTGCCAATATGGTTAGAACTAATGAAATCGGACATGGCACGGTAATTTTGGCAGATGAACAATTCGCAGGCAGAGGGCAGAGAGACTCTGAATGGTCAGTTAAACCTGGAGAAAACCTAACTTTTTCTGTGTTTATTGATAACGTCAATGTGGCAGTAACAGATCAGTTCGTTTTGACACAGGTTGTATCCTTGAGTTTAGTTGAAATTCTGAGGCAATTTGGAATTGAAGCTGATATTAAATGGCCGAATGATATTTTCGTAAATAGAAAGAAGATTGCAGGGGTATTAATTGAAAATCAATTGAAGGGGAAGTTGATCAAAAATTCTATTATTGGAATAGGTTTAAATGTCAATCAAACCGAATTTGATTCTTTTATCGCTACCAGTATTAAAAAAGAGATAGGCGCGTTCAAAAATGTTCGTGATGTTCTTTATTCGTTCATTTATACTTTCAATAAAGTTTGGAACAAGTATATAATTGATTTCCATCTTTTAAGTGAGGAGTATCATCAAAATCTATATCTAATAGATGCAGAGGCTCAATATGAGGATGTCGAAGGACAGTTTACGGGAGTTATAAAAGGTGTTCAGCCTTCAGGGCATTTAATTCTAGAGAAAGATTCTACTGAAAAGTACTATGATTTGAAGGAGATTAAGTTTATCCCTCGAAATGCCCTTTGAGCTTGTCTGACATGTAGTTAAATAAGTTCTTTAATGGTTTTTCAACCATCATTTTCAAGAACATGTTAACTTCTCCATCAAAATTAATGTATCCTATTGTTACCGAATCAGATTCCTCGAGATTTATAGTCAATTTAAACGGGAAGGGTGATTTTTCTCCCGATTTCAAGAAAAGTTTGTCATCTTCTTGTCCGTCTTGAATTAAAGAGATAATGATGCCACCTTGAACTTTAAAGGAACATTCCTCAACATTTGATTTAAAATCGGAGATACTCTCCTGAGGCAATAAATGAATTAGATTATTTGAGTCAGACAAAAACGTTTTAATTTCTTCTGTCTTTGCTTTAACCTCTACTTTATTACTATCTAATTTCATCTTAGTATTATTTAGACCATTCTTCGGGAGCTTCCTTCCATTCTTTCAAGGAAGATAAATCCTCTTCAGAAATAAGATTGCTCGTTAATGCTTTTTCTAACATTACATCATAATCAGTAAGTGTTACGTATGGGCATTCTGCATTTGCAAAATTTTGGTGTGCTATATCGAATCCGTATGTAAAGATAGCAACTAGACCTTTAATTTCAAGTTTAGCATCTCTTAATGCTTCAACTGCTTTAAGACTACTTCCTCCTGTAGATAGAAGGTCTTCAATAACTACTACTTTTTGTCCTGCTTCAAAATATCCCTCGATTTGATTACCCATACCGTGAGATTTTGCTTCACTTCGAACATAAATGAAAGGAACACCTAATTCTTGAGCTACTAAAGCTCCTTGAGCAATTCCACCTGTTGCAACACCAGCAATTACATCCGGTTTACCGTAATGCTCGATAATACTTTCTGCATATGCTTGACGAATGAAAGTTCTTACTTGGGGGTAAGATAGGGTTACTCTATTGTCGCAATAAATTGGAGACTTTATTCCAGAAGCCCATGTGAAAGGATCCTTTGGATTAAGTTTAATTGCTTTGATTTGTAACAGAAATTCTGCTACTTTTAAGGCTTTATCTTCGTTCAAAATCATGGGGGCAAATGTACAAAGTTTTTATTGATCATAAACCAATAGTAATTTTAAATAAGACTAATTTTTCAACAAATTATTCTTTTGTAGAATCAAAGGATATTAAAGTATTTCCAGATGATATTTTAGAGAAAATAAATATAGCTTCAATTGAAGAGCCTTTAGCTGTTTTAACTGATGATGTTGATGAGGAATTCGCACGTTTATTTAAATCCTATGAGCTTGTTAAAGCTGCGGGAGGTGTGGTTCAGTCAGACGATGGTTTTTTGGTGATTGAGCGAAATGGGTTCTGGGATATTCCTAAAGGCAAGATGGAAAAAGGTGAACTGCCTGAGGAATCTGCTTATAGAGAAATAGAAGAAGAGTGCGGAATTTCTGGTCATGAATTGGATCAGTTGTTAACAATAACGTATCACACCTATGAGTATAAAGGTAATCCAGTTCTAAAAAAGACGTACTGGTACCATTTTTTATATAACGGTTCGGAAAAATTAGAACCGCAAGTTGAAGAGGGAATAACTAAAGTCGAATGGTTTACTAAAGATAGGATACCTCAAATTCGATCGAATACATTTGGATCAATAAATGATGTTCTTGATGCTTATTCACTTTTATGAAGTATTGTAGGTGTTGCTTGAGCTGTAGGCATAATTACAATGTCATTGATGTTCACATGTACAGGTCTAGAGGCAACAAAATATGCAGTTTCAGCAATATCGTTAGCTAAAAGTGGAGAATATCCCTCATAAACTGAATCGGCGGTATTTTTATTCCCTTTAAATCTTACTAAAGAAAACTCGGTTTCTGCTGCTCCAGGAGCTATATTCGTTACTTTAATGTTGTGTGAAACTAAGTCTATGCGCATGGCTTGAGATAAAGCATCTACAGCATGTTTTGAGGCGCAATATACATTTCCGCCAGGGTATACTTCTTTTCCAGCAATACTTGCAATGTTTATGATATGCCCCTTGCTATTTGATTTTAAGAAAGGAATAATCTCTTTTGATACGTACAATAGACCTTTTACATTTGTATCAATCATTCTTTCCCAATCCTCTGTGTTTCCCTGATCTATCGGACCCTTACCAACAGCAAGTCCTGCATTATTTATAAGCAACTCAATACTCGAAGTTATCTTTGAAGGTAAAGAGCCAATAGCATTCATTACATCATTTTGATTTCGAACATCAAAGCAAAGTGTAATTACCTCAATATTGCATTCCTTTTCAATTTTTGCCTTTAATGTATTTAAACGTTCTTCTCGTCTTCCTGTTAAGATGAGATTCCAGTTGTTTCTAGCGAAAAGTTCTGCGCAAGCCTTTCCAAATCCAGCGGTCGCTCCTGTTATAAGTGCATATTTCATGATGTTGATTGTTTCTTTGTATTCTTAATTAGTAAAAGTCCTATAATTAGCGTTGCGAGACTGATTGGTATTCTGTACCGAACAATTGCCCCAATCACTGGAGTCACCCAGCCAATAAAAAGAGAAAGTGTAATTATAAAAAGTATCAAGGAAGTAATGATTGGTTTGTCTTCATTAGTGAGTTGTTTTCTTCGAATTATTGCAATTGCTAAAAATAAATAGAGCAGAATTGACTCAATCATGACGGGGTATTTTAACCAGCTACCCGGGTCTAGAGGAAATGGTCTGAAAAGCGTATTTATTAAAGCTTCTGGAATGTTTTTTAGCATCTGTTTAAATGAGTCATTGATCATAGTTAAATCGATGTAACCGTCACTTTTTGTATTGATAAAGTAAATATGCCACTTTTCGCCAGTAGGATTTAGTTCAATTGGCACTGGTTCATTCATCGATCCATGTTGAATAATTGAAGCGGTTACCGGTTCAACTAACTCGACTGAATCACCTACAATTCTTAGGCTTTCAATTTGGTTTGATTTAAAGAAGTAGAAACTACTGTCTGTATTGGCATGAACCCCTCCTTTGCCGACGTTCTTGAAGTCATATTGTTTTTTCGAAAATAAGTGAACTACTTTATCTCTTGTTGAGCTGAATATTATCGTGGAAATAGAAAACGCCAGAAATATAGCGAACAAACTCCCAATGATCTTATACTTTGGAAGTAGTTGATAAAATCCAATAAACATGAAAGTCGGGAAAAGAGCAATTAAAACGTACGGTTTAAATAAGAAAAGTAGGATACAACCAGAAAGAATATAGATGACTTGCCTTGGGAACTTTAAGCGATCCACCAGTCCTCGGAAAACAAGTGAAATTCCTAATAGCATGAGCGGTTCTTTGAGTATGCTTGACGACCAAAATAAAAGGCTTGGAAGTAAAAGTAAGCTTGTAAAAATCAATATTGACTTGATCTGGGTTTTTGCTTTTACGGTTAAAAATAATTGTTTGATTGCCAAGATTGATATAAAGTTCATGATAATCACATGAATAGTTGGATTTCCGAGGCTAATGAAGTGAATGATGCTGTGAACACGAATAACATTTCTGTTGTCACTGATAATTGCTTGTGCTCCAGCGTCCCAATGTGAAGTTTCAGAAAGATGTTTTAAGACTAATTCATGATTGTTCCCAATCCCTGACAGTAATTTAAAATAGTCCAATGGAGAATTATAAAAAACTTGGTTAAGAATCTTGCTTTCACTCATAAAGGCACCTGCATCTGCACTCAAGGTTCCTTTGCCATAAACCTGTGTATAGATGTATAAAAAATATAGTCCAACGGCAACTTTTATCAAAAAACCACAAGGCAATAACCACACAGATTCTTCTTTTAAATTCAGTGCTGGTGAGAATCGAATAGATAAAAATAAGGCTAGAAAAATTACGATGCTGTAAAGAATCAATTGATTGTTTTTTTGTCAAAAATAACGATTAATAAGACGTTCTGTCTCAAAATCAGGAAGAGTTTACGACACTTTGTCATGGAATATTGGATGGCACAGAGATTGACATTCACAGTTTATAATTAAAAATAAAAAAATGAGAACAGGTCAAATTAATGTGCAAACGGAAAACATTTTTCCAATCATTAAGAAATTTTTGTATTCAGATCATGAGATCTTTTTAAGAGAGTTGGTGTCAAATGCCGTTGACGCATCTCAAAAGTTGAAGTTTTTAGCTTCCAATGGTGAGTTTAAAGGAGAATTGGGTGATTTGAAAGTAGAGGTTATCCTAGATTCTGTTGAGAAAACGTTAACAATTAGAGATCGTGGAATTGGAATGTCTGCAGATGAAATTGATAAGTATATAAATCAAATTGCATTTTCGGGTGCGGAGGAATTTGTTCAACAATATAAAGGTAAAGAAGGCGCGGAACAGATTATTGGTCACTTCGGATTGGGATTTTATTCGGGCTTTATGGTGTCTGAAAAAGTTCAAATCCGCTCTTTGTCGCGTCATGAAGGTGAAAAGGCCGTGCAATGGGAAAGTAATGGTTCTCCAGAGTATACTATCACTGAAATTGAAAAAGAAGACAGAGGAACAGATATCGTTCTTTTCATTAATGAAGAATCTGCAGAGTTTTTAGAGAAGGCTAGAATTCAAGGTATACTTGATAAGTATTGTAAGTTCTTGCCTGTACCAGTTATCTTTGGAACTAAGACAGAGTATGTTGATGATCCAAGTGGTGAAAAAGGTGAAGATGGAAAAGTGAAACGCGTTGCAGTAGATGTAACAAACCAAATAAATAATACTTCGCCAGCATGGACTAAAGCTCCTGCTAAATTAGAAGTTGAGGATTACAATTCTTTTTACAGAGAGTTATATCCAACAACAATTGAATCTCCATTATTCCATATTCACTTAAATGTTGATTACCCATTTAATTTAACTGGGATTTTATATTTCCCTAGAATTCAGGAAAACCTAGAGATCCAAAAGAATAAAATTAATCTTTATTCTAATCAGGTTTTCATTACGGATAGTGTAGAAGAAATTGTTCCTGAATTTTTGACTTTATTACATGGTGTTATTGATTCTCCAGATATTCCGTTAAATGTCTCTCGTTCATATTTACAAAGCGATGGAAATGTGAAGAAAATCTCTTCTCACATTACGAAGAAGGTAGCTGATAAGTTGGCTGAGATGTTTAAGAAAGATCGTGCTGATTTTGAGTCTAAGTGGGAAGATTTAAAAGTCTTTGTTCAATATGGTACTCTATCTGACCCTAAGTTTGCTGAGAAAGCGAAGAAATTCAGCTTAGTTAAGAATAGCGAAGGAAAGTATTTCACATTAGAAGAGTTTAAAGAGAAAGTACAGACACTTCAAACGAATAAAGATGATAAAGTAGTAATGCTTTATACGAATAGTGTTGAGGAACAATTTGGATTCGTCCAAAAAGCAAAAGATAGAGGTTACGATGTTTTACATATCGACGGACCATTGGCACCACATTGGATTGCAAATGCTGAGCAAGCAATAGAGAATGTAATGTTTGCCCGTGTTGATTCTGATTCCTTAGATAAACTAATTCAGAAGGATGAAGAGATTCCATCCAAATTATCAAAAGAAGATGAAGATCTGTTGAAGCCGATTTTCGAGTCTGTTGTAGATGGTGAAAAGTATAAGATTCAGTTCGAAAGTATGAATTCGGATGATGCTCCAATTATCATTACTCAACCTGAGTTTATTAGAAGGATGATGGAACAACAAAAAATGGGAGGAGCTGGTTTTTTCGGAGCTTTCCCGGAAACTTATAATGTTTTAGTAAATGCAAACCATGCAAAGATCGGTGAGATTTTAAATGAAGCTTCAGCTGAATCCAAAGAAAGTAAGGTTAAGCAATTAACTGATATTGCTTTACTTTCACAAGGAATGTTAAAAGGTGAAGAGTTAAATCAATTCATCGAACGAAGTATCGAATTAGTATAGTATATTCATAAAACGCTAGAGTTTGTCTCTAGCGTTTTTTTTAAAACATAAGGTATTGTTTAAGTGGTTATTAGCCGTTGGGGGGTTTTTCTTGTTCGGTAGAAGTTTTTTTGGAGGTGTTTTAGGCTTTTTTATAGGTTCTGGGATTGATAATTACCAGAATATTATGAATCGTGCTCAAGCTCAAGGTGGGGGACGCGGTCAGCAAGGTCGTGCGTTTACACCAGAGGATTTGTTTAATTACTATCAACAACGATCATCTTCTAATGACATCCCGACGATGTTGATGGCTCTTTCTGCTGCAGTAATGCGGGCAGACGGGAAGGTTCTGAAATCAGAATTAACCTACGTTAAGTCATTCTTAAACCAACAATTCGGAAACCAATTCTCGACACAACATTTACAAGTTCTTAAGAGGTTTTTAGATTCTGGTAATATTCCATTGCGCCAAATTTGTCAAGATATTAAACTAAGAATGCAACCCGAGGTCAGAACTCAGTTGTTACATTATATGTTCGGCATTGCTAAAGCTGATGGTGATGTTTCCCATGCTGAAATTGACGTGATCAAGCAAATTGCCGGAATGCTCGGTGTATCTAGTGTTGATTTTGAGAGTGTTAAGAATATGTTCTACAGGAATGTAGATTCAGACTATAAAGTTCTAGGGGTTGAATCTACAGCTTCTGATGATGAAGTTAAGAAGGCTTACAGGAAAATGGCGATTAAATTTCATCCTGATAAAGTTGCTCAAATGGGTGAACAGTATCAGAAGGGAGCCAAAGAAAAGTTTCAACAAATTCAAGACTCATACGAGGCCATCAAAAAAAGAAGAGGGATAAAATAGTTCCAATTACTGGACTTTTCCAATTGCAAAAATTGCAGGTTTTTTACTAAGGTCGTAAGCGTTTTCTCTCCAATCTTTAATTGACATAGTTTTAATTGACTCTGTTGGTAAGGTTATGTTACTCGCAATACATAACATCGTGTTATCCGACAGTTCATTCAATAAGTCATCTAATACATTCATATTTCGGAATGGGGTATCCATGAATAGATGAGTGGCACCGTTTCGTCTTGTATCTCCTTCAAAGTTTTTCATTTCACGTATACGATCTTTACGATCCTTTGGTAAATACCCATGAAAAGCGAAGTTTTGCCCAGAGAAACCACTTCCCATTAAGGCTAGTAGAATTGAAGATGGCCCAACAAAAGGTTGTACTCGAATATTTTCTTCATGCGCTAATCTGACCACTGCTGCTCCTGGATCTGCAACACCGGGACAACCAGCCTCAGACAGCACTCCAATATTCTCTCCTTCTTTAGCGGGCTTGATGTAAGAGTAAATGGCTCCAGCATCGGTTTTCTTATTTAATTCGAAGAATCGACAATCATCAATTGGAAAAGTTCTGTCTAGCTTTCTTAAATAACGACGAGCAGACTTAACACTCTCAACTATGAAATAACGCAATTCAATAACTTGAGCTCGAACAGCCTCTGGAGTAATGTCATTTGTTGTTTCCCCTCCTAATGTTGTTGGGATTAAGTAAATTATTCCGGTTGCCATTATTTAAGTCTTGTGTTAATAATAATATCAGTTGCTTCATCAAGCATTTTGTATACCTCTTCAAATCCTTGATCGCCACCATAATATGGGTCGGGGACGGCTTTGTTCAGACCTGGTGTTATTTCGTTTAGAATCATCATGACCTTGCTTCTATCTTCATCATTTCTGGCAAGTTTTAAAATGTTGTTGAAGTTGCTGGAGTCCATAGCATAGATTAAATCAAACTCGTCAAAGTCAGAAGTGACAAATTGTCTAGCGCGTAAATGATCAATAGATAATCCATGGTGCTTTGCTGTAGCTCTCATTCTCGGGTCAGGAGATTCTCCAGAATGATGTCCAGAGGTTCCTGCAGAGTCAACTACAACATTAAGCCCAAGTGATTCTACTTTTGATTTTAATAAACCATCTGCGAGCGGTGATCTACAAATGTTTCCGAGGCAAACCATTAAAATTTTCATATGATTCAATTTATGCGAATACAAAGATAAGCGAATAAAGAAAATGTTCATTCATATATTGAAAATACATATGTGTACCCGGGTAAATATTCATTCGTATAAAGAAAATGGCTCCAAAGCGCCAACGAATTCAGTTAAGATGCGTTATATTATATAAGGGTACAAAAACTTTGAATATGAGACAGTTAAAAATAACCAAACAAGTAACGAATAGAGAAACGGCATCTCTAGATAAATACCTTCTTGAGATAGGAAGGGTAGAGTTAATTACCGCTGAGGAAGAAGTGGATTTAGCGATACGTATTCAGGGGGGGGATAAAGTGGCTTTGGAGAAATTAACAAAAGCTAATTTGAGGTTTGTCGTCTCAGTAGCCAAACAATATCAGAACCAAGGTCTTTCTTTACCTGATTTAATAAATGAAGGAAATGTTGGGTTGATTAAAGCGGCTAAGCGTTTCGATGAAAAACGAGGATTCAAATTCATTTCATATGCCGTGTGGTGGATTAGGCAATCAATTTTACAAGCATTGGCTGAGCAAGCGAGAATTGTGAGGCTGCCCTTGAATAAGATTGGAACAATCAATAAGATTAATAGAGCATTTTCAGATTTAGAGCAGAAGTTTGAAAGACCACCATCAGCGCAAGAGTTGGCGGATTATTTAGATGTTTCACTGAATGATGTTAGGCAATCGTTACAGAATAATGGTCGACACGTTTCGATGGATGCACCTTTAGTTAATGGAGATGAGTCTTCATCGAGCATGTATGATGTTCTTCCAAATGATTCGTTACCTGGCCCAGAAAAGACATTAGTTCTTGAATCTTTACGGAAAGAAATTGAGCGATCATTATCAACGTTAACTTCTAGAGAAGGCGATGTGGTTAGAATGTATTTCGGATTAGGTGAAAAATCACCATTAACACTTGAAGAGATAGGTGAACGATTTGACTTAACAAGAGAAAGGGTTCGCCAAATAAAGGAAAAGGCTATTCGAAGATTAAAGCATACGTCTCGCAGCAGGATGCTAAAAACATACCTTGGCTAAGCGGGATCAACGTCTATAATTACACGAATTGATTTGTTTACAGGAACGCTATAAAAATCGTCAACGATTTGATGTATGCGTTCCTTTACTTGCCTATCATTTGCTTCTCTTTCAATTTTAATCATGATTTTCTTTAAGTAGTAATTGTAAATTCGTTTTACCACTGGGAATTCTGGACCTAATACTCTCTCTTTAAAAGTTTCTCTTAATGATGAAGCTAAGGTATTCGATGCATTACTGAGTACATTTTCATTTTTATGTTTGAGGGTAATTTCAATTATTTTGTAAAAAGGGGGATAAAAGAAGTTCGAGCGTTCAATAATTTCACTTTCAAAAAAGGATACATAGTCATGCTCCATGACTTTTTGAATTACCCAATGATCCGGATCTCCAGTTTGAATGATTACTTTTCCCCGCTTTGCTCTCCTTCCTGATCTTCCTGCAACTTGCGTCATTAATTGAAAAGACTTTTCAAACGCTCTAAAGTTGGCTCTATTTAATAACATATCGGCGTCTAGAATTCCAACTAAGTTTACATTATCAAAGTCTAAACCTTTGGTCACCATTTGAGTTCCAATTAGAATGTCAATGTTACCTGCGTCGAAATCATTTAGAATATTTGCATATGCATTCTTGGATCGTGTAGTATCTAAATCCATGCGCTTAACGACTTTGTCTGGGAATAGAGCTCCAAGTTCATCTTCAATCTTCTCTGTTCCGAAGCCTAACATTTTAATTCGATGACTACCACATGCACCGCAAGTTCCTACAGGCTTTATACTGTAACTGCAGTAGTGACATTTTAATGAGTTTGTATGTTTGTGGTATGTAAGCGAAACGTCGCAATTTTTACATTTTGGCGTCCAATTACAAATCTCGCATTGCCATAAAGGAGTATAGCCTCTTCTATTTTGAAAAAGAATTATTTGTTCCCCTAACTTTAATGCCTCATTCATTTGTTCAAGCAAGAACGAGGTGAAGTGAGATTGCATGCTCTTTTGCTTACGCTCTTTACGAACATTCGCACACTGAATTTCTGGTAATAGAACGCTTCCAAACCGATCATGAAGATTAACTAAAGTGTATTTGCCTTGCTTGGCATTTTGGAAGCTTTCGATCGAAGGTGTAGCTGAACCCAAAACAATATTTGCCTTGTGCAGTGAGCTAAGTACTACGGCACAATCTCTGGCATTATAGCGGGGTGAAGGGTCATATTGCTTAAAGCTTGACTCATGTTCTTCATCCACTATGATTAATCCTAAATCTTGAAAAGGAAGGAATATTGAAGATCTTGCTCCAAGTACAATTCTAAATTTATTCGGATCGTTATTGAGTACATTATTCCAAATTTCGACTCGCTCATTCTGGTTGAATTTTGAGTGATAAACACCAATCTGATTTCCAAAATACGCAGATAGTCGTTGGATTAACTGTGTTGTTAAAGCAATTTCTGGAAGAAGAAATAAGCATTGTTTTCCTAAGTCAAGTGCTTCTTGTATGAGTTGAACATAGATTTCAGTTTTACCAGAACCAGTTACTCCGTGAAGTAATGCTACTTTTTTATCTTCAAAAGAACTATGTATTTCTTTTAGAGCCTTAGTTTGTGATTCAGAAAGAGGTTTGAATTCAGAAATTCCTTCACCATTTTCAGATAGCCGAGTTATTTCAAGTTTTTCTTGAATAATTGCTCCATTTTTTTCTAGGGTGTTTAATGAGGATAGTGATATTCCCTCATCAATTAATCGTTTTCTTAAAACTGGCGTAATTTGACCATCGGTATATTTTCCTAGATGAATTAACGTCAATATTGCTTTAAGTTGTTTGCCTTTTCCTCTAGACTTCTCAAGAGTCTCTATAAATTCGTTTAATAAATCCTCATAAAGGTAGTTATTTGCTAAACGAATAAATGTAGCTGTTTTAGCTGTGAATTTATCGTTCAACTCTTCTTGAGAAATAACCGCTCTTTTGTCAATAAGTGATTTGACTATAGGTTGTACCGTTTTTATTCCAATTAGTTCAGATATCTCTTTTAAGTCAAGTGTATCTTGAACTTCAAGGGTAAAAATAATATCCTGTTCCCTTTCAGTTAAGAATTTAGTATCTATGGTATAGTCAGGGTGAAGCGCAATTTTTGTTTCACTAGCTAGTTTGAAATTTGAAGGAAGGGCAGCATTCATTACATCTCCTATCGGAGACATGTAATAATTTGAAATCCATTTCCAAAAAGTATATTGTTTTTGAGTAATTATAGGCTGCTCGTCCAGTAAATGCTCAACATATTTTGCCTGATAATCTTTTGGAATGTTCTCATGAATTGAAGTAACAATTCCAGTGATTAGTTTTGATCTACCAAAGGGTACTACGATTCTAGCGCCAGCAAATATATCCTCATTCATTTCAAATGGAACACGGTAAGTGAACTCATTCCGAATAGGGATAGGTAGAATTACATCAACAAAAAGCGTTTTCCTTTCAGGCATACGCTAATTTAAAAACAATAAATGAATAAGAGTCTTTTCTTATGGGCAGTACCAAGATTCAGCGTTGTCAGCAACATGGTTACTGCAGAAGCCGATTCCAGCTTGGTTACACAAGTAACGGGTAGTGCTTTTATCGATACATCTCCAAAGTTGGTTTAGCGGATTGATAAATGGTTTGTATACTGTTTTTGTTACTCTTGCGGCATAAATACCAACTACTCTATATCCAGCTGTAGCTTCTAGGTTGGGTTCAATTGGGGGAGTTGCTTGAGCCAAATCGGACGAAGGTTTGTTGTTGTTTATGTATTCAGAAAGATTTTGGTCGGCTGAAGTAAATACAGTAGTTATTGAATTGAAAGTCCGTTTAGTAATGGCAGGATCATTAGAGATGTTTTCGGTTAAGTTTTCGAAGAATGTTTCTCCATTTGGACTGAAAACCACGGAAGAGTTTTGCAAACAATCTGAATCACCGATTTTATAGGAGTATGACTTAACGGTTGGAATAGCTCCAATCCATTCCGTGTATTCTACCGTTAAATTAACTTCAACTTTCTCAGCATTTTTAACATCGTTAATCGTAATAGGAGATGATTGTAATTCACCTTGATTATTAGCGTATTTAAAAGGAAAGTTATTACTAGAGATCGATTCATCCATTTCTTTTACAAGTTCAGTAACTCCTGAAACTGTAAAAAGGCCGTCGTTTATGGTTAAGTCAAGTCTATATTCATAGTCTTCATTCAAGAAAGCTATCGTGTCACCATTAAACTGATTTAGAATTGGAGCACTTTTGAAGTACAATAACTCTTGTTCTGGACCGTAAAATGCACCATTTGAATCTTTATTGAATACAGTGGTGTCCATCAAGTCCCAGCTTTGACCTGTTGGAACTCCGTTATTCAATTCCGTTACAGTTCCTGTTACGTTATCAAAATAATTAGAGTCTGGAACCTGAGCATGCGTATATGAGTTCCCAGGGCCTATGAAGGCTCGGGTAACTTTTATCATATGAGTTTCTTCAGCTTGATCAAGAATCGCATAAACAACAGCAGTTTCTTTAAAGTCACCTATTAAGTCAATCTCTTCTTTACAAGATTGAAGAGATACTAATGAACCTGCTATAGCAAGTAATCCAATTATTAAGTTTTTCATTTTCTAGAGTGTATGCTTCAAAAGTACAAAATAATGCTTTGCAATTAACATCTTTAACTCAACGCCAACAACAGAACAATCAATTCAATTAGTCTTTTACTTTATTCATTCCCATTGCATGCAGCATCCAATTCGGTAAATGTTTGCCGGGCTTTTTGTTTTTTAAATTGATGTACCACCCTAACTTCTTCATAATTGGAACTTTATGAGTTTCGACAAACTCAATTAATGTTCCGTCAAAATCTTCAATGTATGAGAACCTTCCTCCAGCTTCTCCCATGTCAAATGTATTGGAGCTATCAACAGTAAAAGGATAGCCTTTTGCTTCACATTCTTTTTGAAGTTGGTCCATGCCTTGAATATCAAAACAAAGGTGAATGAATCCCCAGTCTCCCCAATATCTATTTTCAAATATATTTCGGCAATTAGATCTTTCAAGTGACTGTACTAGTTCAATCTGAGTTGGGCCAAGTAAACGCGCGAAAGGTCCTTTTCTTGCGTCTTTATGCGTCAATAAAACACGGCGTACTTTTCCTTTCCCTTCTGGTAATCCGCTAATGTCTTCGAAATTTCCGATTTCATCATATACAATTGTTTCATATCCAAGAACACCTTGATACAAGGCAATAGATTTATCGATATCGCTAACACCGATC
The DNA here is from genome assembly GCA_022447585.1 of Crocinitomicaceae bacterium. Classification (GTDB taxonomy): domain Bacteria; phylum Bacteroidota; class Bacteroidia; order Flavobacteriales_D; family Crocinitomicaceae; genus UBA4466. Next base: position 275,115 of record JAKVAR010000014.1, read on the forward strand.
ATCGTTCCTCCAACACCACCGCAATAAGAAGGGTGTTTAGTATCCTTAAACCAACCTTTTCCTTCAACAATATTGAAAATATTACCATTTGGATCTGCACAGAAAAAGGATAACTCACCATTAGGAGCTTTACTTAACTCTCCTAATATGTTTGCGCCATTCTCTTTGAAGTAGTTGAAAGATTTCTGAACATCTCTCGACTTAATTCTACAAGAATATAATCCGTAATCACCCAGTTTAATATCAAACTCAGATTTCTCAGTGCCTCTCGATGTGTATTGCCAAATTTCAAATCCGCCACCTCCTTGCATGCTTAAAGCTAGCGAAGCCGTTCTTTTATGAACTTTCCCGCCTGTATATTTGGTCATTAATGGCGCTTCTGCCGCATCTTCAAAAACGCGTACATCAACACCGAAGAATTTTCTATACCATTTCCATATTTCTTGTACGTCTGGAACGCCAATTCCCATTTGTTGTATGCCACAGATGATTTTTTCCATATTCAATTATATTTGAAGGGCAAATATAATATTTTCCTTATCGGATAGCTCTATCATTAAAAAGAACATATCCTAAACTAAATTGAAAAGCCAAGGGTTCAGGTTGTTCCGGGAAATAATTAAGAGTTAAACGAATTGGTCCAATGAAGCTATGATATATTATTGAAGACGAAGCCATAAAAGTTCTGCCTTCAAAAAGATCTGAAATTCCTTGAGTGCCATCATCGTTTTGGATTATTTGTATAAAAGGCTGATAGATGTAGCCATCAACACGCAAGTCAATTTTCTTTTTAATTGTGAAAATTGTATTCAACCCTAGACCAGCAAATTGAGGCGAGCGATATTCGCTTAAAAAGTATGTTCCGGCATCTGGGACTAAACTAAATTCAGTTGTCGATAAAAGTGTAGAGGTGTAATTTGCGAATAAAGGATGAGTGTTATAGGCCAATTGACCATGTATACCAAGATGAAAGAAATGTTTGTCTACTACGAAGGATTGAAATTCTGCCCCTAAATTTAACCAAGAATGAAATTTAATGATGTCATAAGGCTCTGCAGAGGTTGAGCCAGATGTGCTATGTTCTCGACCATTAATGTATCTAATAGTTGTTTTGAAGTAATGTCCACTTGACGCGAATTGTTTGCGGTTTAATGAATTTTGTGTAATTGTCCAGCTTGCAGCACCTCCGCTAAAATTTGTAACGTCGGCGGTGTCTTTGTTTGTAAATTGGTCCGTTTGGTAGTAGCTATTTTCTAGATTAAACCACCTACCATCTATGGTACTTTTAATGTTGTTTCCGAATGGATGGTTGACTTGTAATCCTGCATACATTTCCTCTTGGACCAAAAAAGAAGGAATGGCATCCTCAAAAAAGGTGGCGAAACTTCTGAAATAATCCCATCTGTTTATTGTAAAATATGCTGATGTAGAGAAAGGATAGACCCGCGGCAGTTCAAGCGTGAATTTTACTTTTCCTGAACCATAGAACTTACCAAAGTAGGATGATAACTCTGTTTTTGTTGCAACTTTACCAATGGATTGATACGATAACCCAATATATCCTGTGTTTACAGCTCTCGATGAAAAATGTCCTCCAACTTCCAGTCTGATTTCTTTTGCTTTGCTAATTTTTAAACCTAAATCATAGGTGCTATCACTTTTTAGTTTCAATGTAGGGTAGATAAAATCAATTTGAGGTGCAGAATATAACCTGAAGTATCTTTTTTCAATAAGATTTAAGTCCAATAATTCATTCTTATTCTTCTTTATAATTGATCTCGATAGGAATTTCATTTTCTCGTTAGAATCATTTATCGTCACAGAAGAGACCTTTAAATCGATTTTGTTTTTATGAAATTCCAATCTTCGAATAGCTAATTCTTCAGGGGCTATTCTTCTATGAATACGAAGTTTAAGAGAGTCAATTTGAGCTATAGTTGCCTCGTATCCATCAGTAATCGCTTGTTGTGCATTAGAGAAATCAAAGGTCGCCACTTCTGTCTTTGGTTCAATCATGAAACCTGCATCGCAAGGGAGTTCGTAATTCGAATACCTAACTAACATGTTTGTTAATTGAGAAATTAAATCGTCTTCATCAGGAAGGTCTGCATTATAAGAGACATTACTTCCAATGATATAGTCAGGATCAAACGTTTCATATAATACGTCAGCAGGGAAGTTGTTATAGAGACCACCATCAAAAAGTAAAACGTCATCGATTTTTATCGGCTTATAATAGAAGGGGTATGACATGGATGCACGCACTGCCTCGTTTAAGTACCCGTCTTTAAATATCACGCTCTCTTTTTTTGCTATATCGGATGCAACACAGCGAAAAGGGACAAAAAGACTGTCAAAATTATTATAATTAGAGGAAGCTGTTGTTCCATAAAGCCGCATCATTTCAAAGTCAAGCAGAGTTGAAGATGTGAAGTTGGTTGGTAAAGATTTTTTTAATATGCTATCCTGCGAGAAAGACATTCCAATCATGTTTGCGTTAGCATCGTCTTTACGTAAAAGGAATTCTTGTTTAGGCTCAACTGCACCCGAAGCAACAACTTGAAAATAATCACTGATGACATAAGCTTCAATTTGTTCTGGAGAATAACCGGAGGCATATAGACTTCCAACAAGTGCTCCAGCGGAAGTACCTGTTATAAAATCGATTGGAATTCCATGCTCTTCCAGAGCTTTAAGTACACCGATATGCGCAAGACCAGTTGCTCCACCGCCACTCAATACTAATCCAATTTTATCTTGAGCATTAGAATGATTTGTTAGAATCAAACTAAAATAGACCAGAAATAGCGAGAATGCCTTCAAATTTTGTTCTTTTGTACAAAAGTAAGACATAATTTCCACCCTAAAGAATAAATCGTGAAAGATATAAAAAGCAATGAGCCATTAACAATTACATTGAAAACCATATTTGGTTTAGAGGACGTTCTTGGAGAAGAATTAGCGGAATTGGGTTATGACAATTACAAAGTACTTAATCGCGCCGTTCAATTGAAAGGTACATGGAAGGATGTTTATTATTTAAATCTTCATTTGAGGTGTGCAATTTCTGTTTTAGTTCAGATTGCGTCTTTTAGAATTCGGTCGGAAGAAGATTTGTATAAAAAAGCAATGAAAATTGATTGGACTGAGTATTTTGATTTAGATAAAACATTTGCAGTAAAAGGAGCCGTATTCTCAGATTTGTTCTCGCATACACAATACCCTTTCTTAGTTGTTAAAGATGCTATTGCAGATTCATTTAGAAATCGATACGATGAACGCCCAGATGTAAATATTAAGGCTCCTCAGGTTTTGTTTGATGTATATATAAATAGGAATGATGTGACAGTATCAATGAATACTAGTGGGGCTCCGTTATTTCAAAGAGGGTATAGAGATGAGGTTGGAGAGGCTCCCTTAAATGAGGTCGTTGCTGCTGGTCTGCTTAGAATGTCTGGTTGGGATAGAAAGTCTACATTAATTGATGTTTTCTGCGGCTCAGGCACAATTTTAATTGAGGCTGCTTTATTGGCTTCTGGAATTCCATCTGTGATTGAACGACAGCATTTTGCTTTCAAGAATTTTGCGAATTATGACGCTGAATTGTGGGAAGGGATTTTAAATAAAGCAACAAAGTATGTTAAAGAATTACCCTGCGAAATTATTGGTTCTGACATGAGCGCTGATATGGTTACAAAAACACGAAGGAATTTGGGTAGATTGTCTGTAGGACGTTTTGTTAAGACTAGCGTGGATGCTTTTGATGAGGTTAATCAACCGGGAGAATCAGGAGTGATGATTTCTAACCCACCATATGGAGAACGAATGGGAGAGGAAATAGATGATATGTATGAGCAATTAGGTGATTGGATGAAGCAAGAAATGAAAGGTTTCGAATGTTGGGTTCTTTCTTCAAATATGGAAGCGTACAAGCATCTAGGATTAAGACCAGATCGTAAAATTAAATTGTTTAACGGTGATTTAGAGTGTTCATTCAGAAAGTACTCTATTTATGCCGGTTCTAAAAGAGCGAAGTTTCAAAAGGATTCGAAATAATTCGATTATGATATAAAAAAAATGGGAGCTTCATTGAAGCTCCCATTTTTTTTAAGGGTTAATTATCTTTTCTCAACTGGAACGTAATCTCTGTTATTTTCTCCAGTATAAATCTGGCGAGGTCTTCCGATAGGTTCGTTGTTTTCAATCATTTCTTTCCATTGTGCAATCCATCCTGGTAAACGTCCGATAGCAAACATTACCGTAAACATTTCAGTTGGAATGTTAATTGCCTTGTAGATAATCCCAGAGTAGAAATCAACATTTGGATATAAGTTTCTCGCTTTGAAGTACTCATCTTCTAAAGCAACTTTCTCTAGTTTCTTGGCGATCTCCAATAATGGATCGTTAACTTCTAACTTAACAAGAATGTCATCACAAGCTTTCTTGATGATTGTCGCTCTCGGGTCAAAGTTTTTATAAACTCTATGTCCAAATCCCATTAAACGGAATGGATCATTTTTGTCTTTTGCTTTGGCAACCCATTTGTCAACATCTCCACCGTCATTTGCAATTTGTTCAAGCATTTCAATTACTGCTTGGTTTGCTCCACCATGAAGTGGACCCCATAACGCTGAAATTCCAGCGGAAATAGAAGCGTAAAGATTTGCGTGAGAAGAACCAACAACTCTTACTGTAGAAGTCGAACAGTTTTGTTCATGATCAGCATGTAAGATTAACAATTTGTTTAACGCAGAAACGATTACCGGATCCATTTCGTACTCAGAGGTCGGCATAGCAAACATCATGTGTAGGAAATTTTCGCAATAGTCAAATTTATTATTTGGGTACATAAAAGGATGACGCATTGCATTCTTGTATGACCATGCCGCTAAGGTAGGAAGTTTAGCAATCAATCTGTGGATTGTTAAGTCCTTGGCTTCAGGGGCTCTATTTGGATCTAAAGATTCTGGATAGAACGTAGAAAGAGAGCAAACCATAGATGCTAAAACTCCCATTGGATGAGCTTTTGCCGGATATGCTTCGAAGAATTGTTTCATATCTTCATGAACCAATGTGTGGTTTGTGATACTTTCTCTAAAACTTTCTAATTCTGTTTTTGTTGGTAATTCACCATAAATTAATAAGAATGAAACCTCTAAAAAACTAGCGTTGTCAGCAAGTTGCTCAATTGGGTAGCCTCTGTAACGTAGTATTCCATTTTCCCCGTCAAGGTATGTAATCGCACTTTTTGTACTCCCTGTATTCTTAAATCCAGGATCTAAAGTGATGTATCCACCTGTACCTCCGCGCAGTTTACTAATGTCAATACCTTTTTCGTTTTCAGTTCCCTCAATTACTGGTAATTCATATGATTTACCTTCCAATTCTAATTTTGCAGTTTCACTCATTTTTTTCCCTAATCTATTGTGATTTTTATATTCAACGGCCTAAGATAATACAACATTTGATATCTATCAAGGTCTTTGACTTATATTTTAAAATGTAATCTTATTTTAAAGGTTTTTTAATGTGTACTCAAACATCATGTTGAACAGGTGATTTCTAGTATTTCCACCATAAATCCCATGGTTTTTGTTTGGGTAAATGAATAAGTCGAATTGCTTGTCTGCAGCTACCATTGCGTTAATCATTTCCATTGTGTTTTGATAGTGCACGTTGTCATCTCCTGAACCATGAATTAGTAAGTATTTACCTTTTAGTTGGTCTACAAAGTTAATCGGTGAATTTCTGTCATACCCATCCGTATTTTCTTGTGGGGTTCTCATGAATCTTTCAGTGTAAATGTTGTCATAGTATCTCCAATTTGTAACTGGCGCAACTGCGATTCCCATTTTAAATACATCTGCACCTTTTGTCATTGCTAAAGATGTCATAAATCCTCCATAACTCCATCCCATGATTCCAATGCGTTCGGCATCAACATAGTTTAAACCTTGTAATTCTTTCGCAACCGCAATAAAATCTTCTGTTTCTAATTTGCCCAATTGGAGGTATGTTGATTTTTTAAATTTTTCACCGCGGTACATTGTTCCTCTAGGGTCTACTGATACAACGATATAACCGTTTTCTGCAAGTAGTTGGTGGTACATGTAGTTTGCGCTCCCCCAGGAATCAGAAACCGTGTTTGCTCCAGGACCTCCATATATATTTATGAATACAGGGTACTTTTTATTTGGGTCAAAGTTTGATGGTTTAATGATCCAACCATTTAATTTAGTTTCGGCTCCTTTAAATTTCGTGAAGCTTTTGTTTCCTAATTTGTATTTTGAAAGTCTTTCTCTTAAGGCGCTATTGTCTTCAAGGATGGTAAGTTCTTTACCTTTGTTGTTGCAAAGGGTGAAAGTTGGAGGTGTATTTGCGTTTGAGTATGTCTTAATGAAATATTTCATTCCATTAGAGAATTCGGCATCATTTGATCCAGATTCTTTACTGATTGAAGTTTTTTTATTTCCTGTAATTTGAATTTTATATATTCCCTTATGAATTGCGCCTGCTTCGGCAGATGTATAGTAGATTGTTGTATTATTATCATCAACACCTAGAAATTCAATAACATCCCACTCTCCCTTGGTTATTTGAGAAGTACTTCCATCAAAAGAAAGTTTATAAATATGATTAAATCCATCAGATTCACTTGTCCTTAATATTGTTTTACCATCATTTAAGATTAATAAATTATCATCGATTTCAATATAATTTTCAGACTTCTCCTCAAAAAAAACGTTAGACGCTGTTGGCGTAACTAGGTGATACTTTAAATGATTTTGATGACGATTTAATGTTTGAACGATTAACTTGCTGTCCGATTCAGACCATTTAAGTCGTGGAATGTATTCGTATTCACCTAATTCAATTTTTGAAGTTGCTTCCGAAGAGAGGTTGTACATATGGGCCGTGACTTTCGAGTTGTCTTCACCAGCTTTTGGGTATTTGAATGTGTACAAGTCTGGATATAGTTCATTGTAATAGGTCATGTTGAATTCTTTGACATTTGATTCATCGAACCTTAAATAAGCAATATGGTTCGCGTCTGGTGACCATCCATATGCTTTTGTGATTGCGAATTCTTCTTCATATACCCAATCAGTAGTTCCGTTGATGATTTTATTGCTTTCTCCGTCTTGCGTAATTTGATTCACTTTACCTGATTCAATGTCCTTTATGTAAAGGTTGTTTTCAAATATGTAGGAGACCTTTTTCCCGTCTGGAGAGTATTCTGCTAAAGTTTGAGGTTGGTGCTCAGAGTCCAAAGGTTGAAGTTTACGCGTCTTTATATCGAGTAAGAAATAAACAGCAGAGAAGCTTCTTCTGTAGATGCTTTTTGTCTCCGTAGTAATTAAAACTTTAGATTCATCTTTGTTGAAGAAGTAATCGTCCATTTTTAATTCTGCTCCTTCATATTTTAACATGGATGGCGAAACGATCACTTCTCCTTTTCCTTCATAGTTTGAGAATTCATGTTTGGTGATTGAAGTCCCCGAGCGATCATTTGTGATTTTACTGAAGTAATTACCGTCTTCCATAGAACGGAATCCATTTACTGAGGCTCCGAAAAATTCATAGTTCTTCCATATTTTTTCAACACTTAAATTTTGAGCTTTAATTGAAGCTGCCATTATAAGAATTGAGGTAATTATTGATAGGTTCTTAAACATGATTTTCTTGTTAGAATTAAATGTGAGACTAAATTAACTAAATGTTTAGGATTATACATTTTGTCAACGGTTAAAAAGATTAACGGTTTGTTGATAAATTAGTAATGTTGGTTAGTGCAAAATGTCTTATTTTTGTTTTGTGTTTCTGGTATGTTCACCTTGAGGCTTCCATTAGCTGAAACCATATCGGAGAAAAAACAGAGCGAAGAATGAAATAAAATGTACTACAAATTGCAAATGCCATTCGGCTTAATGCAAAGATCCATAGAAAATTATGGTTCCTACTTTTGTATGTTTTTCTTTGTCCATATACTAGCAAATTCTTTACCAAATAATAAAAATAAATTCTTATGAAAAGAACATTACTTGCATTGAGTACGATATTGAGCACAATGACATTTGCTCAGGATTGTTCCGAATTATTTATCTCTGAGTACGTTGAGGGTTGGAGTAATAATAAGGCTTTAGAGATTTATAACCCAACAAATGCAGCTATAGATTTAAGTGACTATATGGTTATTCGTTTTTCAAACGGGTCAAATACAGCTACGGCAGCTAATGCTATTCAGTTAGTAGGTACTGTTGCTGCGCATGACGTACATGTTGCTGTTTTAGAAAAGTTAGATCCAATGGGAACTGGTCAAGAAGCTCCTATTTGGGATTCTTTACAAGTCAGAGCTGATGAGTTTTACTGTCCTGATTATAACACAACAAATGCATTTTACTTTAATGGTGACGATGCCGTTGTTTTATCAAAAGGTAATGTAGCTAATATTCCAGGTCAAATTGTTGACATTTTTGGAAAGATTGGTGAAGATCCAGGTGCAGCTTGGACAGCGGATTTTCCATACGTTTCTGCAGGAGCAGAGGTGACAAAAGATCATTCTTTAATCAGAAAGTCAACTGTACTTCATGGTGAAACAAATCCAACAATTTCATACTTTGATCCATTGTTAGAATACGATTCGATTCCTGCTGTTGTCGAGATTGGCGGTCTGACTTATGGGAATTGGTTTTCTCTTGGGACACACGATTGTGGTTGTAATCCTTTATCTGTAGATGAGATTGATCAGCCAGCAGTTGCTGTTTTCCCAAACCCATCAAACGGTAAGTTTTATGTAAATGGTGTTGAGAATTTCTCTTCTATTTGGGTTGTTAATTCGTTGGGTCAAAAAGTAAAGTCTATTGATCGCAATGTGAACTCACTTGTTGCTTTTGATTTAGGAAGTGATAGAGGGGTTTATTTTGTTAAGCTCACAGATAATAAAGGAAATACGATTACTAAAAGAGTAATCATCAAATAATTAGATTATTATTTAGAAAGGAGGTCGAGTTTATCGACCTCTTTTTTTGACAAAAATTTCAGATGAAAGCAATTTTATTTATTCTAGCCGCAATAATTTCATGTAGTGCTGTGAGTCAAACAGCCACAGTTTCAGGAGTTGTAACGGATAATGTAGCTAAACAGCCTGTCGTTGGCGCAAAAGTCATCTTCTCAGATAAGTATAAAGCTTATTCTGATTATGATGGTAATTACACAATCAATGATGTTCCTTTTGGAGAGTATGACGTTATTGTAACAATGTTGTCATTCGATACGGTTAGGATGAAAGTTAATGTTGATTCTGAGCAATATGAAATGTCATTTATTTTAGGTGGAAGTCAAGAGATTGAGGAAGTTAATGTTATTGGAAATTTAGCTCAAGATAGAAAAACTCCTGTTGCAGTTTCTAATATCGGGACTCGTGAAATTAATGAAGAACTAGGTTCACAAGATTTACCAATGATTTTAAATTCAAAACCAGGTGTTCATGCTACTCAACAAGGCGGTGGTGATGGTGATGCGAGAATTACTATTCGTGGCTTTGATCAGCGTAACGTTGGTGTTATGATTGACGGAGTTCCTGTTAATGATATGGAGAATGGTGCGGTATACTGGTCAAATTGGTTCGGTTTGGATGCAATTACTCAGCAAATTCAAGTTCAGCGAGGACTTGGGGCAACTAAGTTGGCAATGCCCTCAGTTGGAGGAACCATGAATATCCTTACACAGAATACAGGAGGAAAAAGGGAAATTAAAGTAAGACAAGAGTATGGTTCAGGAACATTCCTTAGAACTTCTTTGTCTTATAAGTCTGGAACATTGAAAAATGGATGGGGAGTATTGTTTTCAGGTTCATATAAACAAGGTAATGGATGGGTAGATGGACTGAATACGCAAGGTGGATTTTACTATTTAAAAGTTCAAAAGAAAATTAAAAATCATGTTGTTTCTTTGAGTGGATTTGGAGCTCCTCAGCAACATGGGCAAAGATCATATAATCAACAAATTCAATACTGGGACAAGGATCTTGCGCAAGAGCAATACACAGGGCATGATGAGGTGTATAATCTAGTTACAGCCTTTAATAATTCATCATCTGCTCCTGATTCAGCCGCTTATTGGGGACGACTCTCTGACTTTGGTATTAATCATGGGAATTTGAAAAGTTATTTAAGTGATAATAATTATATAGATACAACAGGTGCTGAGAATTGGGGGCCAAGGCATAATCAGCATTGGGGAACATATCATGATAGTTTGACTGGAAAAAACTCTGCCAGAAGCGAGCGAAGAAATTTTTATCACAAACCGCAAATAACATTAAAAGACTTTTGGAAAATTAATAATAAGCTTTCTTGGTCTAATATGGCATATGTGTCTATTGGAAGGGGCGGAGGTCAAAGTATTTATAATTCTAACGTTCCACGTGATTCTGTTACGGATGAAATTTTATGGGCAGAAATTGAATATAGTAATCAATGGAACTTTTCTGGAGGTCCAACAATAGAACCTAAATACGATCCTAGTTTACTCAAGTCGTCTCAGATTTTAATGGCATCTATGAATAATCATACGTGGGTAGGAGGCTTGTCTCAATTTGATTATGAGTTTGACTCAAAACTGAGCTTTGCTGGAGGGTTGGATTATAGATATTATAAAGGAACACACTATACTGAAATAGTTGACTTGTTGGGAGGAGATTATTTTATTGATGGATCGAATAAAAATGCTACCGAAATTAAATTGGGTGTAGGGGATAAGATTGCGAAATACCCGTATCAATCAGATAGGGCAGGATTTGTTCAATGGGCTGGTGCTTTCGGGCAAGCAGAATACTCTCATGGAAGATGGACAGCATTCTTAAATCTTTCCGGTGTTTCAAATGGGTACAGAGGAGAAGATTATTTCCAGAAGAAAACAATGCAGGTCGGTGATTCTTTAATTGAAATTGGAACTCATGTAATAGAGCAGAATGGAATTCTGAATTATGTGTCTGATACGGTTACGCTTGATGGGGTGAATTATACCACTGCTTCAGAGGGGCTAGAAACATCTAATACTGGATGGAAATGGCTGTTTGGAGGGACAATAAAAGCTGGAGCAAATTTCAATGTTACGGAGAAATCCAATGTTTTCATGAATTTGGGTTACCTGAGTAGAACGCCTCAATATAGCAATGTCGTTGATAATAATACGAATCAATTCTTTGAAGAAATATTGAATGAAAATATTTATGCATTTGAACTTGGGTATGGTTTTAGAAGTAAAAAGTTAAGTGTGAATTTTAATGGGTATTATACCTACTGGGAAAACAAACCTTTTCCTTATGGTGTTAGTATTCCGGATCCACAAGATCCAACAGAGTTTATTAGAGCTAACGTGAACGGTATGGATGCACTTCATGTAGGTGCTGAAGTTGATGCCTCATATAGAGTTAGTAAAAAATGGTCCATTGAAGGTATGGTTAGTTATGGTGATTGGACCTGGCAATCAACAGAAATTGTTGATGTATTAGGTACGGAATTCGAGTTTGATGCGAAGGGTGTTCATGTGGGGGATGCGGCGCAGTCGACTTACGCGGCAAGTATTCGTTACGCTTTTGTGAAGAATGGTTATTTAAAGGTGAAATATTCGTATTTCGATCGTTATTACAGCGATTTTGATCCGTTCAGCTTAACTGGAGCGAATGGCGGAACTGAGTCGTGGGAAATTCCTTCTTATGGTTTGATGAGTATTCATGCTGGTTATAGATTGCGATTTGAGAAAAGTAGCTTAAACTTCAGAGCAAATGTATTTAATGCATTAAATACATTATATATTTCTGATGCTAGAACGAATAAATATGGAACTGATTTTAGTGCAAGTTCTGCAGGTGTTTTCGTTGGTCAGGGATTAAGATTTAATGTTTCATTAGGCTTTCAGTTTTAAATAAAAAGAAATTACTTCAACTTCGTTGAGGAATAAATAAAAACAAATATGATGAAAAAGGTGTTATTAATATTTTCTGCTGTGGCAATGTCTCTAGGGGCGTTTGCTCAGACAGATATCGCAAATGCACGTACTTTTGGGATAGGCCAAACAGTTACGGTAACTGGTGTTGCAACAAATGGATCTGAATTGGGAGCGATTCGTTATATGCAAGATGGAACAGCAGGTATTGCAGGTTATGGTGGTCCGATTACAGGTGTGAATAGATACGATTCTATATCAGTAACGGGACCGTTAATTGAGTTTGCTGGATTGTTAGAGATTTCAACAGTTACGAATGTGGTTAATCACGGACCTGCTGTTATTCAGCCTGTTCCTTTACAAATTCCGCTTTCTTCGGCTAACGAAACTCTAGAGTCGCAGTTGGTTGAATTTCAGAATGTAACTTTTGTCAATCCAACTACGTTTGCCGCGGGTAACTCAACTGTACAAATTACTGATGGTTCAACAAATTTTGATGTAAGAATTAATGGGTCTACAGATATTGCGGGAACAGTAATGCCAACTGGACCGATAACAATTACAGGATTAGTTGGTCAGTATAACGCAAATTATCAAATTGTTCCAAGAGACTTGAACGATATTATTCCTTATGTGGCTCCAGCATTTGAAATTAATGTGTTATTAGAAGGTTCAACTGTTCTTACTGGTTCAAATTATTTTGTAGGTAATGCTGGTAATATTAATATGACAATTGAGAATTTAGGTTCTACTGATTTGAATATTACAGGGTATAATATTACGGGTGCTGATGCATCGGATTTTACTTCGACATTGGTTGCTGGTACAATTCCTGGTTCTTCAGATCAAGCTTACACGATTACTTATAGTCCTTCTGGCACAGGGTCTCATTTTGCTTCGATTGAAATTGGTTCAAATGATGCTGATGAAGATCCTTATATTATCCATTTTGAAGGTGTTGGGACTGATAATTTAGCAACAGAGCCATCTGCTAACCCTACCGGGTTGACATTTCCACTGTTAGAGGCTTATAAGTTAGGTGGGCAATATTTGGCAGGGAATGATGCTTCTAATTATATCGTACTCTGGAAGAATGGTTCTGCCGTAACTGGAGTTCCTGTAGATGGGGAAACGTATATGAGGGGTGATGCTGTAGGTGATGCCAAAGTTGCATATGTGGGCGCTGGAACTTCATTTACTCCAAGAGGTGTGATCGCAAATCAAGATTATTATTTCGCTGTTTATGCATTTAATGGTTCCGGAGGATTCGAGAATTACTTAACCACTGCTCCGGCAACAGGAAGTGTAACTTCTTTAGGGGAAAATATTGGTTCTTATTACAGTGGTGTTTCTTCTTCTGATCCAACTTTTGTTTCTGATTTGAATGCGTTAATTAATCCTCACACGATGATTACTTATTTCATGTATAAACAAACAATGATGGCTGAGTTCGAAATTAAAGATACTGTAAATGGTGAGTCTTATGTTACTTGTGCGCTGTCCGGAGAAAGAATGGTGTTTGATGGGCCTTTTGATTGGGTCGCGTCAGGATATAGTAGAGAACATACTTTTCCTCATTCTTGGATGACTTCTTATCCTTGTGATAGCCCTGAGGCACCTGAATATAATGATCAGCACAATTTATACCCTGCTAATTTAGCTCAAGCAAATACGCCACGTTCAAACCTTCCATTAGGTGATATAGATGGTAATGTTGTTTTCAACTATTTAGGTGGTTCCGTTGGAATGATGGGGGCTCAAATGGTCTACGAGCCAAGGGAAAGTCATAAAGGGAATGCAGCAAGAGCAATTATGTATATGGCAGTAGCTTATGGGTTCAACTTAAACGGTGATTTAGATTCTGATAAACAAGAGCAACAAATATTAAAAGATTGGCACTTCAATGATTTACCAGATAATTATGAAATTGCCCGTCATGAGTATGTTTTTGATCTTCAGGGGAACCGTAATCCATTCATTGATTCAGTAGACTACGCTTGCTTTATTGATTTCGATAATAATGATCATATTCCAGCAGGATGTGTATTGTCAATTGAAGAAAAGTTGGAGGCTAATTTGGTTGTTTTCCCAGTTCCTTCAAGTGATAAGATTTTTGTTCAAGTGAATGATACCGAAATTACTTCGTATTCTGTTGTAGATATGCAAGGAAGAGAGGTTCTTTCTTTGTCAGGAATTAATGCACCTTTAATTGAACTGAGTGCAGCTGATTTCAATGCAGGTACATATTTAATTCAAGTGACAACTCCTTATGGAAATGCACAAAGAAAAATGATCATTAAATAATGATAAAGCATCTTTTATATTTAATCATTGGAGCAGGCCTAACAGCCTGCTCTTCTGTTAATACGATATCTGTAAAATCAGAGTCCATAGGAGTAACATCTGAATATGATGAGGTTAATAAAGTTGACTCTATCGTAATGCCATACAGAGATCAGTTGGAGTCAGAAATGTTGGAGGTAATTGCTGTTGCTGAAAATGACTTTACAAGAGGTCGTCCAAATGGTGTATTGAATAATTGGTCTGCTGATGCAATATTAAATGCCGTGTCACAATCTCACTTCAAGGAGAAACCATACTTTTGCTTATTAAATTTCGGAGGACTGAGAAACCCTTTTAGTCAGGGTGATATTGTTTTAGGTGATGTATATAAGTTGATGCCGTTTGATAATGAGATTGTTATTGTTGAGTTACCGTATTCAAAATTGGATAAGATTGCAAATTACTTGATTGCTAGTGGTGGAGAGCCTATTTCAAATGCGATTTTAGATGTTGACCGTATTTCTATTGCGGGCGACTCTGGTTTAGAAGATTCGTTTTTCGTTGTGACTTCCGATTATTTGATGAACGGTGGGGATAACATGATTTTTTTTCAGGATCAATTAAATGTAATTTACACTGGGATTTTGATGAGAGATGCCATGATTGATCAGGTTAAGAAGCAGAAATCGCTTATTTTTAATGATGATGAACGAATTATATTGGAATAATGGAGAGAAGAGATTTTATTCGAAATTCGGTTTTGATTTCAGGAGGAGTAATTGTTGCTCCTGGTTTGTTTGCGCAAGGTAGAATTGTAAATGCTAAGAATAGATTGACTATTCTGCATACCAACGATACCCACTCTAATATAGATCCATTTCCACAAAACCATTCTCGTTATCCAGGTAAAGGAGGTGTGTCTCGCAGGTTTGAACTAATTCAAATGGTTCGGGAGCAAGAAGAGAATGTTCTTTTACTTGATGCTGGAGATATCTTTCAAGGAACACCATACTTTAATAAGTTTGGTGGTGTTTTAGAAATGAAGTTGATGACTGCGCTTGGATATGATGCTGCAACAATGGGGAATCATGATTTTGACGGAGGCATGCATGGCTTTGTTAAAGCTAAAGAATCGGCTAACTTTCCTTTTCTGTGTTCTAATTATGATTTTAAGAATACACCAATTGATGGGCATACCGAAGATTATACCATAATTCAAAAAGGAAATATCAAAGTAGGTATTTTTGGATTGGGCGTTGAGTTAAAAGGGCTTGTTCCAGAAAATAAATATGGCGAGTCAGTATATAATGACCCAATTGAAATAGCAAATGATCGTGCCCTTGAGTTAAAAGAGAAAGGGTGTGATTTAGTAATTTGTTTGTCTCATTTAGGCTATGAATACCAAAAAGAGAAAGTTTCTGATCGTGTTTTAGCTCAAAAAACAAAAAATATCCATTTAATAATTGGTGGACATACGCATACGTTTCTGGAGAAGCCAACAGAAGAGAAGAATCTAATTGGTGAAACTGTTTTAGTAAATCAAGTAGGTTGGGCAGGAATAAATGTTGGTAGGGTCGATTTCAATATTGAAAAGAAAGCATTCGCTAAAAGTAATGTTTTGGTTGTTGAGTAAGCGATAAATCAGATAGGGCAAAAAAAAACGTCGACTATTTAATAGTCGACGTTTTTTTATTTAATAGTATTTCTATAAGTGAATTACTTCATCGTAAGCAGCAGCAGCAGCTTCCATGATAGCTTCAGACATTGTCGGGTGTGGATGAACTGTTTTGATCAATTCTTCACCTGTAACTTCAAGTTTTCTCAATGCAACTAACTCAGCAACCATTTCAGTTACGTTAGCTCCAATCATATGACCTCCTAGAAGTTCACCGTATTTCGCATCAAAAATTAATTTGACAAAACCATCCTTCGCTCCAGCAGCGCTAGCTTTACCAGATGCAGAGAATGGGAACTTTCCAATCTTTAAATCGTATCCTGCTTCTTTAGCTGCGGCTTCAGTCATACCAACAGATGCAATCTCTGGGGATGCATAAGTACAACCCGGAATATTTCCATAATCTAATACATCAGGATTATGTCCGGCAATTTTCTCAACACAAATAATCCCCTCGGCAGACGCAACGTGAGCTAAAGCAGCCGTTGGCAATACATCACCAATAGCATAATAGCCTGGGATATTCGTTTGATAGTAATCGTTCACTAAAATTCGACCCTTATCTGTAACAATTCCCAGGTCTTCTAATCCAATGTTTTCAATGTTAGCTTCAATACCAACGGCCGAAAGAACAATGTCACATTCGATTTTCTCTTCTCCTTTTGCTGTTTTAACAGAAACAACACATCCTTTACCCGAAGTGTCAACTGATTCAACAGAAGAATTTGTTTTAATTTTAATTCCAGATTTCTTGAAAGATTTCTCTAATTGCTTAGAAACGTCTTTATCTTCGATTGGAACAATGTTCGGTAAATATTCAACAACGGTAACTTCAGTTCCAATTGCATTGTAGAAGTATGCGAACTCAACTCCAATAGCACCAGAACCAACTACAACCATTTTCTTTGGTTGTGTTTTTAAAGTCATTGCTTCTCTGTATCCGATAATTTTCTGTCCATCTTGCGGAAGGTTCGGAAGTTGGCGTGATCGTGCGCCTGTAGCAATAATAACACCTTTGCTTGCAGAGAATTCAGTTATTTTACCTGCATCATCAGTAACAGCTACTTTCTTACCTGCTTTAACAACACCAGTCCCGGAAAGAACATCAATCTTATTTTTCTTCATTAAGAACTGGATACCATTACTCATTCCGCTGGCAACTCCGCGGCTTCTGTCTACCATCGCTCCGAAGTCAGCGCTTGCATCCTTCACATTGATACCGTAGTCACCTGCATGAGAAAGGTATTCAAAAACGTTAGCACTTTTCAAAAGAGCTTTCGTTGGGATACATCCCCAGTTTAAACATATACCACCAAGTGATTCACGCTCAATAATGGCAGTTTTCATTCCTAATTGTGAAGCTCTAATAGCGGTAACATATCCACCAGGTCCGCTTCCAACAACAATAATATCGTAACTCATAATATTCAAAAATTGATAACTGCGAAGATAATGAATTATTCTAATTAAATATTCGAGGATAGACCTTATTCGCTAGTTCTTATTTTAAAAATTTGTTTCGTTTCTATAAAAGTTGTAGCTTATTTAAAAATAGATAGTTATGGGTAATACAATGAAATATGGATTGAAAATATTTTTTTCAATTGGAGCGCTTTTTCTCGGAATGAACTTGTTAGGTTTGGGGCATGTCTCAGAACTTCGTGCTGCTAATATCATCTTTGTGGTGTATTTTACAAATCAATTGGCGAGCGCAAATAAAGTAGATGATGATAACATTACTTATACATCTAATCTGCTTTCATTGTTTTTAGCAAATTTTATCGCTGTTGTTTTATGTATAATTGGTGTAATTGTGTTTGTTAATCTTTTACCCTCTTATCTTGAAGTGATATCGGTGGGAGCTATTTGGGCAAATACAGAGTCCTTAATGCAACTTGTGGTAGCACTATTTTTTGAAGGAATGGCTGGAAGTGCTATTGTTTCTTTTTCTCTGATGCAATATTGGAAAAATGTTAAGCGAAAAAGAACTACTTTACCTTAGTTTTTAATGATTGTTGCAATGGTGTGAATAAAAAGAACACATTCTCATTGCTCCCAATGCATTATTATAAGTAATTTTGCATTATCATTATAAGATTATGGAAAGCACAATATCTCAAGAAGCAACATTAGATCAGGCAGTAGAACTAGGTTTACTCCCTGAAGAATTTGAAATGATCAAGGGGATCTTAGGAAGAACTCCAAACTTTACTGAAACTGCAGTTTATTCGGTAATGTGGTCAGAGCACTGTTCTTACAAGAACTCAATCCACTGGTTGAAACAACTTCCTAAGGATGGGCCACATATGCTAGTTAAAGCAGGTGAAGAGAACGCTGGCTTAGTTGATTTGGGAGATGGTGTCGGATGCGTATTTAAAATCGAGTCTCATAACCACCCAAGTGCATTAGAGCCTTATCAAGGTGCTGCAACAGGAGTTGGAGGGATTAATCGTGATATTTTTACAATGGGCGCTAGACCAATTGCTCAAATGAACTCTTTACGTTTTGGTAATATTGAAAGAGATAGAACAAAATGGTTAGTTAAAGGTGTTGTTAAAGGCATTGGTGATTACGGTAATGCTTTTGGTATTCCTATTGTTGGAGGTGAAGTTTTCTTCGATGATTCTTATAATACAAATCCATTGGTAAATGCTTTTTCTGCAGGTATCATAGATCCGTCAAAAGTTATTTCAGCGACGTCAGCTGGACCTGGAAACCCGGTTTTTATCGTAGGTTCTTCAACAGGTAAGGATGGTATTGCCGGTGCAGCTTTCGCTTCTAAAGATATTACAGAAGAATCTGCTGATGACTTGCCATCGGTACAAGTAGGTGATCCTTTCATGGAGAAGTTGTTGCTTGAGGCTACTATGGAGCTTGCAGAAACGGACGCAATTGTTGGTATGCAAGATATGGGAGCAGCTGGTATTACGTGTTCTTCATGTGAGATGAGTGCTGCTGGTGATAATGTTGGGATGGATATTAACCTTGATTTAGTTCCTACACGTCAAGATAACATGTTACCTTATGAGATTCTGCTTTCTGAGTCTCAAGAGAGAATGCTTGTGGTTGTTTCTAAGGGACAAGAACAAATTGTTAAAGATATTTTCGATAAATGGGATTTGCATGCTGAGGAAATTGGTGTTGTTACTGAAGGAGGACGTGTGCGTTATATGATGGGGGGAGAAGTAGTTGGTGATGTACCGGCGGAATCTTTAGTTCTTGGAGGTGGTGCTCCAGTTTATCAGAGAGAGTACACTGAACCTGCTTATTATAAAGAGTATAAAAAATTCAATATTGAAAATGTTCAACAGCCGGAAGACTTGAAGGAAGTTGCCTTCAAATTATTGCAACATCCGAATATCGCATCTAAGAACTGGGTTACGGAGCAATATGATTCAATGGTAGGTACAAGAACAATGACAACTAACCGTCCATCTGACGCAGGTATCTCAAATATTAAAGGAACAAATAGAGCTTTGGCCATGTCGGTTGACTGTAATTCACGTTATGTGAATGCAGATCCAGAAGTTGGAACGATGATCGCGGTTTCTGAAGCTGCTAGAAATATTACTTGTGCTGGAGGTAATCCAAGTGCAATTACGAACTGCTTAAACTTTGGTAATCCGTATAATCCTGAATCTTACTGGCAATTTGTTGGTGCTATTAAAGGAATGTCTGCAGCTTGTTTGAAATTCGAAACTCCTGTAACAGGTGGTAACGTTTCTTTCTACAATCAATCAGTTATTGATGGAGTAGAGGTTCCTGTTTTTCCAACGCCAACAATTGGTATGATTGGTATTGTTGAAGACAAGAAGAAAGTGATGACTCTAGATTTTAAACATAAGGGAGATTTAATTTTCATTCTTGGGAATTCTCATGATGATATTTCTTCTTCTGAATATTTAGTGTCTTATCATGGAATCAATGAGTCTCCTGCGCCTTACTTTAATCTCGAAGAAGAGTTTGGAATGCAACAAACTTTGAAAGGCTTGATTAAAGATGATTTAATTAACGCTGCCCATGATGTTTCTGATGGAGGTCTATTTGTTACATTAACGGAAATGGCCATTCCAAGGGATTTGGGTTTTGATATTGTTACTGATTCAGAAGTAAGAGAAGATGCTTTCTTATTTGGAGAAGGTCAAGGTAGAGCTGTTGTAACTGTAAATGAAGATCAAGAAGATGAATTCTTAGAAAGGATGATGGCTTCAGGAACACCATTTACGTTATTAGGACATGTTACTAAAGGTAAAATGATGGTTGATGATGAGCACTTCGGTTTCATAGCTGAAGCGAAAAATCTCTTCAACAGTGCGCTTGCGAAGCATATGGAAAATTAGTAGATTAGAAGTCTAATAATCACGAATGGAATATAATACAGCAAGGCCGAAAATGCTTCTTCCTGAATATGGGAGAAACGTTCAGAACATGATTACTCATGCAATGGAAATTGGCGATAAGGAAGAAAGAAACCGCGCAGCTCAAGCAATTATTGAGGTGATGGGACAATTAAACCCGCACCTTCGTGATGTTGATGATTACAGACATAAATTGTGGACACACTTATTTATAATGTCTGATTTTAAGTTAGATGTAGATTCACCATACGAACTTCCGGAAAGAGAAAGTTTAGAAGAACCTCCAGCTAGAATGGAATATCCAAAAAGTAAAATTCGTTATGGTCATTATGGTCAGTATACAGAGAAAATACTGCGCAGTTCGAAGGGGGTTAGTGATGATAAGGAAACGGAATATCTATCTTCAGTGATGGGGAACTTTATGAAGAAGCAATTTCTTACACATAATAACACGGCTGTAGAGAATACAGTTATTGCTGAAAAGCTTTCGGAACTCTCTAATGGAAAGTTGAGTTTAGAAAATCCGGATGAAGATTTAACGAGTACAAATCAACTTTTAAAGACTTTAGGGCTTCAAAGCAATAACAATAACAACAGAAAGTCGAATAATAATCGCAAGAAACAGTTTAAGAAGAAACAGTATAAAAAATAATCGATGGCTTCATTTGAAATTCATGGCGGAAAGCCACTTAATGGTGAGTTAGTCCCGCAAGGAGCAAAAAATGAGGCTTTACAGGTCTTATGCGCTCCTCTTTTAACTCCTGAAAAGGTTACGATCTCTAATATTCCAGATATTGTTGATGTAAATAAGCTAATTGGTTTGTTGCAGGCGATGGGGGTTAAGATTGAAAAGGTTGAAAAAGGAACTTATATTTTTCAGGCTAAAGATGTTGATTTAGATTATTTACAAACTGAAGATTTTAAAAATCGGGCAAGTTCGCTTCGCGGATCTGTAATGATTGTAGGGCCTTTGTTAGCGCGTTATGGTGTTGGTTATTTACCAAAGCCTGGTGGAGATAAAATTGGCCGTAGAAGATTAGATACTCACTTTACGGGAATGATGAGTCTTGGTGCAAAGTTTAACTACGATGCGGGAGAACATTTTTATGCCGTTGAAGGGAAAAAATTAAAAGGAGCATATATTCATATGGATGAAGCTTCTGTTACAGGTACTGCTAACATTGTTATGGCCGCAGTAATGGCAGAGGGAGAAACAACTATTTATAATGCAGCTTGTGAGCCGTACTTGCAACAGCTTTGTAAAATGTTGAATTCAATGGGCGCCGATATATCGGGTATTTCGTCCAATATGCTTACAATTAAAGGTGTCAAGAAATTAGGTGGTTGTTACCACAGAATTTTACCTGATATGATTGAGATTGGATCATTTATTGGTCTTGCAGCGATGACTCAGTCCGAAATTACGATTAAAGATGTTAGTTGGGAAAATTTAGGTATTATGCCAACAATCTTCAGAAGACTAGGTATCAAGTTAGAAAGAAAAGGTGATGATATCTTTGTTCCTGCTCAAGAAAGTTATGAAATCGAAACATTTATTGACGGTTCAATTATGACTATTTCTGATGCTCCATGGCCTGGCTTCACCCCAGATTTGCTATCGATTATCTTAGTTGTTGCTACCCAGGCAAAAGGATCTGTGTTGATTCATCAAAAAATGTTTGAATCAAGATTATTCTTTGTCGATAAGTTGATAGATATGGGCGCTCAGATTATTCTTTGTGATCCGCACAGGGCAACAGTTATTGGTTTAGATCGTAAATATCCGTTAAGAGGAATTCAAATGACTTCCCCCGATATTAGAGCTGGTGTATCTTTATTGATTGCAGCGCTTTCTGCAAAAGGGAAAAGTACAATTCACAACATTGAACAAATTGATAGGGGGTATCAAGATATAGATATTAGATTAAATAATCTTGGAGCTGACATTAGAAGAATAGGATAATGAGAATCGCACTACTACTCCTTGCATTATTTTTGTTAAGTTTTGGGCCTGTTGTTGCGCCTAAAAAAGGCGATAAGGCTCCAGAGATTGAACTTAAGTCTCCTAAAGGAAAAACAATAAAGCTTTCTAAGTTGAAAGGAAAAGTTGTATTAATCGATTTTTGGGCATCGTGGTGTGGTCCCTGTCGAAGAGAAAATCCTAATGTGGTTGAGGCTTATAATAAGTATAAGAAGGCCAAATTTACCACAGGAAAGGGATTTGAAGTTCTAAGTGTTTCTCTTGATCGCAAGAAAGAGCCATGGGTTCAAGCAATTGAAAAGGATGGTTTAATTTGGAAAAATCATGTTTGGGATATAGAAGGTGAAGCCTCGAAAAAATACCGCGTTACATCCATTCCAACTGCATTTTTAGTAGATGGAAACGGGGAAATTGTTGCCTCAGGTTCTCAATTGAGAGGTCTAGGTTTGCATTTGGCCTTAGATAAATTATTGGCAGATTAGTCTTTAATACTGCCTGTTTTACTGCATTCCTGACAACTTAGCATTCAGTTTCTTTTAATTCTATGACAGTCTGTCCTATTTATTGAAATGGCAGTATCTTTGCTTTGAAAAGCACAACAAAATTATAGTGAAATGTCTGAAGAAGAAAAGCAAACGGTAGAAGATCAAAATACAGAGGCTCAAAACGGAGCAGAAAAAACGGCAAACGAGGAGGTGAAGGCAGAAGAGGTAGAAGTTAAAGTTGAACCTACTGCAGAAGAGCGTTTTGCTGAATTAAACGATAAATACATTCGAATACACGCTGAATTCGATAACTATAGAAAACGCACGAATAAAGAGAAAATAGATATAATAGGTTCAGCGAATGCAGGAGTGTTGAAAGATTTACTTCCAGTGATGGATGACTTTGATCGTGCTATCCAAAATAATGAAACTTCAGAAGATATCGACGGAGTTAAAGAAGGGTTTAAATTGATCTACAATAAGTTCAAAAGTACACTTGAAGGAAAAGGTCTTAAACCAATGAATTCAATTGGAGAGACTTTTGACGTTGAAATTCATGAAGCAATTGCAAATGTACCGGCTCCAACTGAAGAGCAAAAGGGTAAAGTGATTGATGCTGTCGAAAAGGGATATTGCTTAAATGATAAAGTGATTCGATTTGCAAAAGTTGTTGTAGGACAATAAAGAATAGAACGATCTATTATGAGTAAGAAAAGAGATTATTACGAAGTGTTAGGTGTTTCAAAAGGAGCAACGTCTGCTGAAATTAAGAAGGCATACCGTAAGCTTGCTTTGAAATATCATCCAGATAAAAATGAAGGTGATACGGCTGCTGAAGAGAAGTTTAAGGAAGCAGCTGAAGCATACGAAATACTTAGTAATTCCGAGAAAAAGGCACGTTACGACCAATACGGTCACGCAGGAATGGGTGGAGCCGGTGGTGGTTTCGGTGGAGGAATGAACATGGACGACATTTTCTCTCAATTTGGAGACATCTTTGGCGGTGGTTTCAGCGGTGGAGGAAGTTTTGGCGGAAGCCGAGGTGGCGGACGCTCAAGAGTGGTGCGTGGAACAAATCTACGCGTTAAAATGAAATTGACTCTTCAGGAAATAGCTGAAGGTGTCAATAAGAAGATAAAAGTCAATAAGTTAGTTAATGCTGAGGGGGTAACTTTTAAAGAGTGTCAAACTTGCGACGGTACTGGAAGAGTGACTCGAGTAGCGCAAACTTTTCTTGGAGCAATGCAAACTCAATCTGCCTGTGAAACTTGTCATGGAGCAGGAAAAATGATTGACAAGAAACCTGCCGGTGCTGATGCAAATGGTTTAGAGCGTAAGGAAGAGGTTATTGAAATTGATATCCCAGCTGGAGTGATGGATCAAATGCAACTAAGCGTCCAAGGGAAAGGGAATGCAGGACCGTTTAATGGTGTTGCAGGAGATTTGATTGTTGTGATCGAGGAAATTACTGATGATAAACTCAGAAGAGATGGGGATCACTTGCATTATGATGCTTACGTGAATTTTGTAGATGCTGTTCTTGGATCATCTATTGAAATCCCGACGGTTTCTGGTAAAGCCAAAATCAAGGTTGATGCTGGAACTCAGAGTGGAAAAGTACTTCGCCTAAAAGGAAAAGGGTTGCCAATTCTTCAAGGATATGGGAATGGTGATTTATTCGTGCATATCAATGTTTGGACTCCGAAAAGTGTTTCTAAAGACGAAAAGGAAATACTTGAGAAATTAAAACAAAGCGAGAATTTCATTCCAAGCCCAGATCGAACGGATAAAGGGTTTTTTCAAAGAATGAAAGATATGTTTCAATAATAGATGGAGTTTATAAAGCAAGGGTCCACAGAAAGGGATAAGGTAGGAATGTATTTTACTACCATAGGTATTGCCTTTCTATCTCTTGTGGTTGGACAACTTTTTACGGAGGCTTTAGCAGTTAGTTTTCTGGGGTATTCTTTGATGAATGTCCCAGAAGGTGCTGACCTCAACTTAACTTTATCTCTTCTACTTATCCCATTTGGCTTTGTCTTAATGGGAGTTGTCTTGAGCATAAAGTATCTGCACAAACGACCGGTAATTTCCGTTTTTACCTCCAGAGAATCTTTCGATTGGAAACGTTTCTTTACGGCATTTTTTTCTTGGGGGGGTATAATGAGCTTGTTTCTTATAATTAGTATTATTTCTGGATCTCCAATTGAATGGAATTTAGATTGGTCTACTTTTATACCTTTAATTTTAATTTCTTTATTCCTCATTCCAATTCAAACAACAGCAGAAGAAGTTCTTTTTAGAGGATATCTTTTTCAAGGGTTTGGATTTGTTTTTAAGAAAGGATGGGTTTCCATCTTGTTAACAGGAATTCTATTCGGTCTGCTTCATGGCGCGAATCCTGAAGTAGCAAAACTAGGAAACCTTTTGTTGTTATTTTATATTGGAACCGGAGTCTTCATGGCATTGATTTCGCATATGGATGATGGTATTGAGTTGAGTATGGGCTATCATGCCGTGAATAATATTTTTGCTTCATTAATTGTAACGAATGATTGGCAAGCTTTTCATACCAATGCAATGTTCATAGATCATTCAGAGCCTGTTTTTGGTTTAGAGTCTTTTCTTACAGTTCTTGTTCTTCAACCGCTGTTAATTCTTTTCTTCTCGAAAGTGTACAGGTGGCATAATTGGAAAGACAAAATATTAAAATAATTTTCAATCAACTGTAAGTTCTTAAAATTAACTTCGTCATTGAAGAAGACATTTTTTATTTTGCAGTTTTAATATCATATAAAATGAGCACATATTACGATCCAAAAGATTTGAAAAAATTCGGAAAAGTTTCTGATTGGCAACCTGAAATGGGTAAGAAATTCTTTGATTATTATGGTACTGTATTTAAAGAAGGGGCACTTACTAAAAGAGAAAAATCATTAATTGCTTTAGCTGTTTCTCATGCTGTTCAATGTCCTTATTGCATTGATGCTTATACAGAAGATGCCATGGAGCAAGGTTATGATGAGGAACAAATGATGGAGGCGGTTCATGTTGCCTCAGCAATAAAAGGCGGTGCTACTTTGGTGCACGGTGTTCAAATGATGAATAAATACAAAGATCTTTCAATGTAATGGGAGTTCTAACTCATAAGTCTTTAGCTGGACAAAAGCATGCTTTATCAGAAACGGATAAGCAATTAAAACTTCTGAAGGAAGCTAATTTAGAGCGTTTTGAGGATAACTTAAAGAAATCTGATTTGTTCCCTTTATCAGCAGTTTCTATTGATGTTTTTCAGATTAATGTCGGAAAAATGTGCAATCAGGTTTGTAAGCACTGTCACGTAGACGCGGGGCCAGATCGAAAAGAGATAATGACTCGTGAGACTATGCAACTTTGTTTAGATGCAATTGATAAAACAAATTGCACAACGGTTGATTTAACAGGAGGGGCACCTGAAATGAATCCTGATTTTAGATGGTTTGTGGAGCAACTTTCCGCTAAGGGAAAAAAGATCCTAGTGCGTTGTAATTTGACAATAATTGTAGCAAATAAAAAGTACAATGACCTTCCTGGTTTTTTTAAGAAGCATAATATAGAAGTGGTTTCTTCTCTACCATATTTTAATTCTACAAAAACTGATGCTCAACGTGGAAATGGTGTTTTTGATAAGAGCATCAAAGCTTTGGGTATGCTAAATGATGTAGGTTACGGTATTGAAGGAAGTGGGTTAATTTTAAATTTGGTTTATAATCCTTCTGGAGCTTTTTTACCACCTGATCAAGCTGAGTTAGAGGCTGACTTCAAGAAGAAATTAAAGACAAGATTTGACATCGAATTCAATAATTTGTTCGCAATTACAAATCTTCCAGTCTCAAGATATTTACAATACTTAGTCGTAAGTGATAATTATCAAGGTTATATGGAGAAATTGGTGAATGCCTATAACCCCGCAGCAGCTTCAGCAGTAATGTGTAGGAGTACGATCTCAATTGGTTGGGATGGATATATCTTTGACTGTGATTTTAATCAAATGCTTAATTTAAAAGTTGCAGCGAAAGGGCAACACTTGTCAGAGTTTAATTTTGAAAGTTTATTAGATAGAAATATAATCGTGAATCAACACTGTTACGGATGCACTGCTGGTGCAGGTTCTAGTTGCGGTGGTGAAGTCGCTTAATAATAGATAATATGAAATCATATTTAGATACAACAGTAGATGTATATAGGGAGGCAGCGTTAGCTCCAGATGTAGGGTTATGTTGCACAACAACACCAGTTTGGGCGTTACCGGGGTTAGATATGCCAAGTATCATGTTAGAGATGAATTACGGTTGCGGTTCAACGGTTAATCCGCGCGATTTAGTTAACGATCCGTCAGTTCTTTATGTTGGAGTAGGGGGAGGTATGGAAGTTTTCCAGTTCTCGTATTTCAGTAGAAAGAAGCATGGAGTAATTGGTATTGATGTTGTGGACGAAATGATAGATGCTTGTAAAGTGAATCTTCAAGAAGCGGAGAAAACAAATCCTTGGTTCAAATCTGAGTTTGTTGACCTTCGCAAAGGAGATGCTTTAAACCTTCCTGTTGATGATAATTCAATAGATGTAGCTGCTCAAAATTGTTTGTTCAATATCTTCGATAAAGAAGACTTGAAAAAAGCGATAGCGGAAATGTATCGAGTACTTAAGCCAAATGGTCGTTTAGTTCTTTCTGATCCAGTTACTGAAGATCCAATGCCGGAATCTTTAAAGAATGATGAAACATTGAGAGCATTATGTTTAAGTGGTTCTTTACCATTAGATCAATACATTAAAATGTTAACGGACGCTGGATTCGGTACAATAGAGATAAGAGCGAAAAGACCATACAGAGTTTTAGGCCCTAAGCATTATGATACAGACAAGCTAATATACCTAGAAAGTGTTGAGGTTTGTGCTATTAAAGATCCAATGCCAGCAGATGGACCGTGTGTCTTTACTGGAAAAACAGCTATCTATTACGGTGATGACGAGTTTTTCGACGATGGAGAAGGTCACACATTGATGCAAAATTCACCGTTAGCAATTTGTGATAAAACTGCTGGCGCATTGACAAAATTGAATAGAGAGGATATTTATATATCAGATTCAACTTACTTTTATGATGGTGGAGGTTGTTGCTAAGATGATTTTCGAATACAAGAAAGCCTAGTCAACTGATTAGGTTTTTTTCTGCTATCCGAGTTTTCCTGCAATGAATGCTGTTGTCCATGCTGCTTGGAAATTATAACCTCCAGTAATTCCATCAATATCTAATAATTCGCCAGCAAAATATAAGTTTGGTTTAACCTTACTTTGCATTGTTTTGAAGTTGACATCTTGCAATGAAATCCCTCCACAAGTCACAAACTCTTCTTTAAAAGTTGTTTTACCCTTTACTGCATATATGTCATTGGTTAAAATGTTCATCAATTTGTTAACTCCCTTCTTACCAATTTGAGACCAAGTGATATCTTTGGCGAAGTCACATTTATCCAGTAAATGGAGCCAAAGTCTTTCTTTTAGAGCATAGGGACGATAATTCGTTAATTTTTTATTTGGATGTTCACTGCTAATTTTCCTCAATTCATCAGCAACAATTTCACTGTTCTGAATATGAACCCAATTAACTTGTAGCTTAAATTCGTAATTCTTTTTACTCAATATTCTTGCTCCAAATGCAGATAGTTTTAGAATTGCAGGACCACTCATTCCCCAATGAGTTATAAGTAATGGGCCATCGGATTTTAAAGGAGTTCCTTGAATGTTGACCATCACATCTTCTATAACGATCCCCATTAATTCCTTAACTGGTTCATGAGGCATGTTGAAAGTGAATAAAGATGGTACAGGGTCTTCAATAGTATGACCAAGGTTTTCTAGCCATTGTAAACCTGATCGTTTCGGTGAACCTCCAGTTGTAACAATTACTTTATCTACTTTCTTCGGTGATATTGAACTGTCAATAAATTCTAATTTCCATTCTTCACCAATTTGTACTAACGATTTAATTCCTTGACCAATTTTAATGTTTACACCAAGTCTTTTCGTTTCGTTTAAAAAACAATCAATGATACTCTGAGAGTCTTGAGACACAGGGAATACGCAATTATCGTCTTGCGTAACCAAAGGAACATTTCGTGATTCAAACCATTCTATTGTGTGGGCTGTATTGAACTTGCCGAAAGCCTTTCTTAATTTTGTGCCACCTCGAGGATAGGCAAAAGATAACTCCTTAATGTCCTTGCATCCATTGGTAACGTTACAACGCCCGCCGCCTGATATTTTAACCTTCGAGAGCAGTTTTTGTGACTTCTCATAAATAGTAACGTTCGCTTCTGGATGGCTTTCCTTTGCCGAGATTGCTGCGAAAAAACCAGCTGCTCCTCCACCAATGATTGCTACATTCATTTCTAAGTTAATTTAGCTTGAAAGAACAAAGTTATAATTCAAAAAGCAATTTGCTGAATTCTGAAATAGAATAAATTTAAAGCTTTACGAACTTAATGCTTCTAAAACTATTTCCAGTTGAGATGTTTAAGAAATAAATGCCATTAGTTAATTCATTGCTGTCAAAAAAGGTTTCATTCCTCATTTTTAGTAATGTTTTTCCTTCAGCAGATATAATATCTACTCTAAAGTCGGATGCACTTATGCCTTCGATTTGAAAAAAGTCCGAAACTGGATTCGGACTTAATGTTATTAATTCTAATTCGTTCTCTTCAATCTCGTTAATCTCTATTTTTCCGTTGATATCATATTGAGCGAAGAATTCCCATATCTTAGTAGAGGCGTTAATGTCGTAATTTGTTGTTCCAATGGCAATTGGAGCGCCCGGCCATGTATGTGCCCCTAAATCGATTCTATAATGTTCAACTTCAACACCATTGTCTCCATTTTCGTATTTGAAATGAGTAGCAGTGCAGCCGTCTATTAGAGATGTGTTTGGAACTGCAGTTTGAATTGGTGTTGTGTTACAATTGTTAAAATTGGCCCAATAAGAAAGTACATTGGAGACTGATTCCATTGACCCTGCAAGCCCATTATAGGGAACAGTAGTATCTAAAGTTCCATGAATTTCCATAATTGGCGTTGGGTGAGATGGTGTGCAGGTTGAAGATTGATTTGCATTCATTGTTCCGGTAACCGAAGCAACTGCCGCTATTCGATGCCCTAGTTCGCATGCTAACGTATAACTCATGAAACCTCCATTTGACATTCCTGTGCTAAAAACGCGGTTCATATTAATGTTATACGAAACTGCCAAAGAATCTAAAAGTGCTTCAGTGAATCCAATATCATCTACCGCTCCACCCCAATTTGCATTCCAGTATGGTTGATTTGAACCATCAAGAGTTCCCATTGGATGAACTAAAAGAAAATTAGCAGTATCAGCAATTGCTCTAAAGTCGCCGTATTGCATCTGCTCATTTGCATTGCTTGTATAACCGTGAAAGTTAAAAACTAAAGGGGTTGGATTGTTTGAGTTGTAAATTGCTGGAACGTATAAGATATAATCACGTTGTAATCCGTCGTGAGTGATACTTGCGTTGATTGTTTGTTGTGCGAAAGAAGCTATGGCTAATGCCATTGCACTAATTAGTAGTAGGAATTTCATACGACAAAATACAAATATTCTACCTATTAGAATAATTTAAGGGAACTCTGAATCTTTAAAGTAACTTTGTCATGAATTATAAATTTCGTGTTTTGAAGAGTTTTGAAGAATTAGGAGTACAGAATGGTTTTATCAAGGGGTTGAAGGATCTAGGAATCATTGAACCGACAAGTATTCAGGAAAGAGTTATTCCTGTTTTGTTGAATGGTGCTACGCATTTAATCGGGCAGGCTCAGACCGGAACCGGAAAAACGGCTGCTTTTGGTTTGCCATTGCTTCAAAATATAAACCCAAAACTAGATGAAATTCAAGGATTGGTACTTTGTCCAACTAGGGAGTTAGGTCAGCAGGTAGCTAAGCAGTTATTTCGATATACAAAGTATTCAGATAAGATATTTACCGAAGCTGTTTATGGGGGAGAACATATCGATAAGCAAATTGCAAACCTGAAACGTACAACTCATATTGTGGTTGCTACGCCGGGTAGACTGATTGATTTGGTTCGTAGAAAAGCGGTTGATTTAAGAAATGTAAAGACTGTTATTTTAGATGAAGCTGATGAGATGTTAAGCATGGGGTTTAAGAAAGAGTTGGACGAAATTATGTCTTTCGTGTCTAAGGTTGAAAATAAATGGTTGTTTTCTGCAACGATGCCGGCAGGAATTCAAGAGATCATTAGAAGGCATATGCATGCTGATGCAGAAAGAATAGAAGTAAATCGCAGAGATGTTGTAAATAAGAAAATATCCCATCAATATGTTGTTTGCGAGGATACTGATAAGCTCTTTATACTTTCTCAATTTTTGAAAGCAGAACATAAAAACAGAGGCGTTATTTTTTGTAGAACTAAGGCAATGGCTCAAAAATTAGCAAAACAACTCATTTCGAAGAACTTTGCTTGTGATGCTTTACATGGTGATTTATTGCAGAAAGAGCGTGATAAGGTAATGCGCGCATTTAAGAATGAAACACTTCAGATTCTAGTTGCTACCGATGTTGCAGCAAGAGGGATTGATATTGCTGGATTATCCTATGTAGTTCATTACCAATTGCCGGAAAGCGACGAGTATTATACGCATCGCTCAGGAAGAACTGCCCGCGCTGGGAAGGAAGGAATTTCATTTTGCCTTGTAAATACCAAAGAGGTTAAGGTACTTCGTAATTACGAAAGAACGTTGGGTATTGGTTTCAAACAATTAAGAGCGACTAAATAGTTATTTTAATCCATTCTTATAGGTTGTTAATGCTCTTTCTCGGGCGTATTTATGATCAACCATTGGTTTAGGGTATGTCAATTCCTGAAGGTCCTTTACCCAAAGGTTAATGTATCCTAATTGTTTATCAAATTTCTTTATTTGCTCAGTAGGGTTAAATATCCTGAAGTAAGGAGCTGAATCACAACCTGTACCAGACGCCCACTGCCAATTACCATTGTTAGCGGAAAGATCATAGTCAAGTAGTTTTTTTGCGAAATATGCTTCTCCCCATTTCCAGTCTATTAATAAGTGTTTACATAAGAATCCTGCTGTAATCATGCGAACGCGGTTGTGCATATATCCTGTTTCATTTAATTGACGCATACCAGCATCAACAATCGGATATCCCGTTTCTCCACTGCACCATTTATCAAACTCATCCTTATCATTCCTCCATTTTATTCCATCATACTTCTTTTTGAAATTGGAATTGATTACTCTAGGGAAATGATAAAGTATCTGCATAAAGAATTCCCGCCAAATTAACTCGCTTAGAAATGTGGTATTTTTCGATGTGTTTAATTCGATAGCCTCTCTAACCGAAATTGTACCAAATCTTAAGTGAGGGCTTAAATAACTAGTGGCATCTAAGTGCGGATAATCTCGTTGCTCCTCATAATTTGCGATATAATTATAGGTATACGGTTTTACTTTGATTTTAGATTGCTTAAAACCAATGTTTTGTAATGAAGGAAATTGATTGTCTATTTGAATCAACTGTTCAAGATTAACCTGTTTGGAAGGGGTGAAGTCGTGTTGGTGGAAATGCGCTAACCATTTATTTTTATATGGTGTGAAAACGGTGTAGGGTAAACCATCATTTTTAACTATTTCATGCTCTTCAAAGATAACTTGGTCTTTGGTCTGAATGAATTGAATGTTATTTTTCTCTAGTAATACTTGAACTTTGGAGTCTCGTTTTAATGCATAGGGCTCATAATCTTTATTTGTGTAAACACTTTTTATGTCAAATTCAGAAATGAGTCTATTCCATACGTCTAAAGGGGATCCGATTTCGCATTTAATTGAAGAACCAACATCTTTTAATTTAAGATTCAATTCAGAAAGTGAGTCATATATAAAGTTCACTCTTGGATCATCAATTGGCAACTCATCAAGAATTTCAGAATCAAAAATAAAGATGGGAAGTATTTTTTCACCTGAATTCAAGGCTAAATTGAGTCCTGTGTTATCGGATAAGCGAAGGTCTCTACGGAACCAGAAAATTGAACATTGCATGGGCTAAAAGTAAAATTATTTTCAATATTTAACATCTTCGCATGAGTTGTTTTATACGTTTTCACTCTTGTTTGTCAATGAATAAAGGGAGAAATATTTGTTATGCATAGTAAAGTAAGTTTGGTGTTTTTTACCCTTTACTTTTTGCGTTAAAACCTGTATTTTTGTGGTGCTAAAAAAGCGCTTAAGAACGAAGTTTATGGATAAAATCGAAACGTACAAACCAAAGAATAAAGTTAGAATAGTTACGGCTGCTGCATTATTTGATGGACACGATGCTGCTATCAATATTATGAGAAGAATCATACAGACTACTGGTGTTGAGGTTATTCACCTAGGTCATGATCGGAGTGTTGATGAAGTCGTGAATTGTGCTATTCAGGAAGATGCGAATGCGATTGCTATAACATCATATCAGGGCGGACATAATGAGTACTTTAAGTACATGTACGATTTATTAAATGAGCGTGGAGCTGGTCACATTAAAATCTTCGGAGGAGGAGGAGGAGTAATCCTTCCTTCAGAAATTGAAGACCTAATGAATTACGGAATTACACGTATTTATTCTCCGGATGATGGGCGTGAATTAGGTTTACAAGGAATGATTAATGATCTTGTCATGCAATCTGATTATGAGATTGGAAATGAGTTAAACGTTGATTTAGCAAGTTTAGCGAGTAAAGAAATTGGTTCAATTGCACGTGTTATATCATCTGCAGAAAATTTTCCAGAAGTAGCTAAGGCTACTTTAGATAAGATATTAGAAAAGAATAAGTCTTCCAAAACTCCGGTTCTTGGTATTACAGGTACTGGTGGAGCTGGTAAGTCTTCATTGGTGGATGAGTTAGTTAGAAGATTTCTTATTGATTTTCCAGAGAAGACGATTGGTCTTGTGTCAGTAGATCCATCGAAAAGAAAAACAGGTGGAGCATTATTGGGAGATAGAATTAGAATGAATGCAATTAATAATAAGCGTGTATATATGCGCTCTTTAGCGACTCGTCAGTCTAATTTAGCACTTTCTAAATATGTAAACGAAGCGGTTGAGGTATTAAAGGCAGCGGAATTCGATATCATTATTTTAGAAACTTCGGGTATTGGTCAATCTGACACCGAGATTTTAGAGCACTCTGACGCTTCTTTATACGTAATGACTCCAGAGTTTGGAGCGGCTACACAATTAGAGAAAATTGACATGCTTGATTTTGCAGATTTAGTTGCGATTAACAAGTTTGATAAGAGAGGGTCTTTAGATGCCTTGAGAGATGTGAAGAAACAATATATGCGCAATAATAACTTATGGGATACACCCCAAGATGAGTTGCCAGTTTTCGGAACAATTGCATCTCAGTTCAATGATCCAGGAATGAATACGCTATACAAAGCGATAATTGACAAGGTTGTTGAAAAAACGGGGGCTGAACTTAAATCGAACTTCGAGATTTCAGAAGAAATGAGCGAGAAGATTTTCGTTATTCCACCGAATAGAACAAGGTATTTATCTGAAATTTCAGAAAGTAATAGGTCGTACGATGTAAAGGCAAGTGCACAGCAAGCTGTTGCGCAAAAGTTATATGGTATTTTTAAAACCATTGAAACTGTTATTGGTCGTATTCCTGAATTGGATAAGTCTGGAATTACTTCGGATTCACTTCTTGAAGTAAAAGAGTCAGATCAAGACTTTCTTAAATTATTACTTGCCCAGTTTGATAGAGTGAAAATGGATTTAGACCCATATAACTGGGAAGTAATTACAGGTTGGGCTGAGAAAGTAGATAAGTACAAGAAGCCTGTTTATTCCTTTAAAGTAAGAGATAAGGAAATTAAGATTCAAACACATTCTGAATCACTTTCTCATACACAGATTCCAAAGGTGTCTTTACCGAAGTATTCTGCTTGGGGGGATATTTTAGGATGGTGTTTGCAAGAAAATGTACCGGGTGAATTTCCTTTCGCATCAGGGCTTTACCCTTTTAAACGAACTGGTGAAGATCCTTCAAGAATGTTTGCAGGAGAAGGAGGTCCAGAGCGAACGAATAAACGTTTTCATTATGTGAGTGCTGGTATGCCAGCTGCTCGTTTATCAACTGCATTTGATTCAGTAACATTATACGGAAATGATCCGGATTTAAGACCTGATATCTATGGTAAAATTGGTAATGCTGGTGTTTCTATTTGTTGTTTGGATGATGCCAAGAAATTATATTCTGGTTTCGATTTAGCACATCCAATGACGTCAGTATCGATGACTATTAATGGTCCTGCGCCAATGTTATTAGGCTTTTTCATGAATGCAGCTATTGATCAGCAATGTGAAAAATATATAAAAGAGAAAGGATTAGAAAGTGAGGTTACTGCGAAGATTAATGCAATATACAAGGAGAAAGGAATTTCTCGTCCAGAATACCAAGGTAATTTACCAGAAGGGAATGATGGTTTAGGTTTATTTTTGCTTGGAGTAACAGGGGATCAAGTTTTACCTGCCGATGTCTATCAAGAGATTAAGACGTATACATTGAGTTCAGTTCGTGGAACGGTACAGGCAGATATATTAAAAGAAGATCAAGCTCAAAATACATGTATTTTCTCTACGGAGTTTGCATTGCGATTAATGGGAGATGTGCAAGAATACTTTATTGAGAAAAATGTTCGTAATTTCTATTCAGTTTCTATCTCTGGATACCATATCGCGGAAGCTGGAGCTAACCCAGTAACTCAATTAGCATTGACATTAGCAAATGGTTTTACATATGTTGAGTATTACTTGAGTAGAGGGATGGATATTAATAAGTTTGGCCCTAATCTTTCTTTTTTCTTCTCAAATGGAATTGATGCTGAGTATGCCGTTATTGGTCGCGTTGCGCGTAAGATATGGGCGAAAGCAATGAAGGAGAAGTATGGTGCGAATTCAAGAGCTCAAATGTTGAAATATCATATTCAAACTTCGGGACGTTCTTTGCATGCCCAAGAAATCGACTTTAATGATATTCGTACCACACTTCAAGCACTTTATGCAATTTATGATAATTGTAATTCATTGCATACGAATGCATATGATGAAGCAATTACAACACCAACTGAGGCTTCTGTTCGAAGGGCAATGGCAATTCAATTGATCATTAATAAAGAGTTAGGGTTAACTGCAAACGAAAATCCGATTCAAGGTTCTTTTATCATTGAAGAATTAACTGACCTTGTTGAAGAGGCAGTTTTAATGGAGTTTGATAGAATCACTGAGCGTGGAGGTGTTCTTGGTGCAATGGAGACAATGTACCAGCGTTCTAAAATTCAAGAGGAGTCTTTATACTATGAAACGCTAAAGCATAATGGTGATTTCCCAATTATCGGTGTAAATACGTTCTTAAGTAAAGATGGTTCTCCAACGGTTACGCCTGATGAGGTAATCAGAGCAACTGAAGAGGAGAAGCAATATCAAATTGGTATGCTTGATGAATTGCATAAAATGCATGATACAACTGCTATGCTGAAAGACCTGCAGACTGCAGCCGTAAATAATGAAAATATCTTTGAGAAATTAATGGATGTATGTAAAGTAGCGTCTTTAGGCCAAGTTACGTCTGCTCTTTTTGAAGTTGGAGGACAGTATAGAAGAAATATGTAAGCTCAGTTATTAACTATTGAAAGCCTCGAGAGTGAATTTTTCTGAGGATTTGTTTTTGCATTAGCTGTTGTTAAAAAAATGTATGATCCTTGTTCACAAATATGCTCGTCAAATGAGGTGATTATTTTAGCGTATCCTTATATTGTGACCAACTAAAATAGTATGAAACTAACTCTACTTACAATCTTTTTATGCGCAGTGCATTTATGCTTAGCTCAGTCTCATGCTGAAGTTGTAGCAAAAATTAACTCTATTGAAGAAGCACGAAATTTTGCGTCAAAACATCGTGATGTTAATGTAACCATTGTAGATGCCGAAAATGATGTTTTTCTGTTTGACAAAATTGATACTTCAGACATGCATTCCTATGTAGGGAAAGTTGAAACCATGTACCGAAGAAGTACAAAGTTTTTAAAGGATACTGTAGTTCATATCTCAAAAGTACAGTTTGTCCGTTTTAATTCAGACTTGATTTCAATTGAACAAGCGGAACTTCAGGCTGAAGAAATAATAAAAGATCATAAATCTGGAATGTCATACTTGAACATAAGGAAGAAATATCAGTCTTCTCAGGTTTTATTTAGTGGTGGGCCAAAATTAGATGCAGATTTGAAAGGTGAATTTGATTCTGATTTTCAGTCAAGACCTTTAAATGAGATGTTTCTTGCGAACTCTTCAAATAATCCAGATTATCCTACAATCGCTCTAGTTAGAGTTAAGTCACATAGTGTTCCTGCTTTTATTGCCATTTCGTACAATGAAATGGGAGGTCGATATTCTGGTCATTTTATTAATGATTAATTTCCTCGTGTCTTATCATTTCGTTTTTCGGGAAGAAGTAAAATGTACTTCCAATAAAAACGGTTTAAAACTAATTGAGGAGGGTTTATGATGTTAAATCAATATAAGCGTAAATAATACGATAATTGAGCCTATTATCAGTGATACTATACCAAGTGTGATCCCGATCATTGCCTTTCTCGTAGTTCCTTCATATCGATTTGGATATTTTTTATAAAGTTTAATAGCAATTCCTCCCATAATCATAGCTAGAATTGAGAAGATCCAACCAAAAACAGGAATGAAAGACAATCCTCCCATAATTACAGCAGCTTTTGAAAATTTGTTATTTTCTTTTTCAATATCTTGTGTTTTATTATCCGAGTTTAATTCTTGAATAGTATTTAATTCTGAAAATATTTTATTTTTTGAAATATTCAGTTTGCTTCTCAAAGAACTAGAGTTTTCTTTTTGTTCAGTAGGAGTCACTTTAGATTTAGTTGTTTTGTTCTCAATTATTCTTGATTCTAACGCAAGGCGAGTTAAACTGTCTGTGTTTTGAATTGTTTTCTGATCCTTATGAATTGTTACTTTCTTTTCGTTAATTTGTCTAGAGGTTAAAACATTCTTGTTTTTTGTTTCAACTTTACTATACTGTAGTTTCCCATAATTTGAAGTTGCACAAGATGATAATATTAATACTACTGTCGCAATAGAGATAGATAATTTCATAATTTTTAATTTATAGACCAAATTTACGTCAATACCTCTCTTCACGATTACGGAATTATACTTGTTTAAGATTTTCATTTGCGATATTCGCAATTATTAGTTTGCTGACTTTAATTGACATTTCTATGAAGTTTTAGGGGGAAGATGTTATCTTCAAAATATGAAGGCAATAATATTTTTTATCGTAATTAGTAGCGTATTCACCAATTGGGGGCAACAGGTTTGTCCAGTTATTCCAACGCCTCAAGTTTATAAGGTCATTGATGGTGAACTATTTGTTGCAGAAGGAATTTCAATAGATAGATCTACATTGCCAGATGCGTCCTTCGATTTTCTAAAGATGGAATTGGTAAACCTGTTCTCGATTAATCTTGATACAAATGAGAATTATCCAAAAATAATTTTTAATGAATTGAGAAATGTTCCAACTGATTATTATTCTATTAATGTGAACAAGAATATTCGAATTGGTTATAGTTCTCAAGCGAGTCAATTTTATGCCATTAATTCGCTTTTACAGCTAGTTCAAGGTGGTGAAGATAATTGGTACATCAAAAGATTAAGTATTAGTGACTCGCCAAAGTTTCAATGGCGCGGTTTACATTTAGATGTGAGTCGTCACTTCTTTAGTGTTGATGAAATTAAGAAATTCATTGATGACATGGCTTTGTATAAATTCAATACCTTTCATTGGCACTTAACCGATGATCAAGGCTGGAGAATAGAGATAAAGAAGTATCCAAAGCTTACCGAAATTGGAGCTTATAGAGATAGCACAATCATAGGCCATTATAGTCGATCGCCTAGAGAATACAAGGTAGAAAAGTATGGCGGGTTTTATTCTCAAGAAGAAGTTAAAGAAATTGTAGCGTATGCTAAATCGAAATATATAAAAGTGGTCCCTGAGATTGAAATGCCTGGACATAGTAGAGCTGCTCTTTCAGCATATCCAGAATTATCATGTAACGGATTGCAACAAGAAGTGCCAGGAGTTTGGGGAATATTTGATGATATCTATTGTTCTAAAGATGAAACTATTCAATTTATGAAAGACGTTTTAGATGAGGTTCTGGAGCTTTTTCCTTCAGATTATATCCATATTGGAGGTGATGAAGCTCCTAAGATTCGTTGGAAATCATGTTCTGATTGTCAAAATTTAATTAAACAGAAGGGGCTAAAAGATGAGCATGAACTCCAAAGTTATTTTATTAGGAGAATGGATGAATACTTGTCTCAAAAAGGAAGAAAATTAATTGGTTGGGACGAAATTCTTGAAGGTGGACTTTCTCCTAATGCAACGGTTATGTCCTGGCGTGGAGATAAAGGTGGTAAGGAGGCGGCTTCACAAGGGCATTATGTTGTAATGTCTCCCAATACGCATTGTTATTTCGATTACTATCAAAGTAGCCACTCAGATGAACCTCTGGCTATTGGTGGTTTTTTGCCTCTGGAGAAAGTATACGAATTTAGTCCTATACCTGAAGGGATGAATGATGATGATGCTAACTATATTCTTGGTGGGCAGGCAAATATATGGACAGAATATATGGAGTCAATGGATCATGTGGAGTATATGATATATCCAAGGGCATTGGCCCTAATTCAAAGTTTGTGGTGTTTTGAAAAACCAAGTTATGAGGTTTTTTTAGAGGTTTATTTATCTAAGCATCAAGATTATTTGAAAAAGCATAATGTAAAGTTTGCTAATTCAATTCATTTTCCACATCTTAAAATTGAAAGAACGAAGGATGGATTGAATATCAGTTTTCATGGAGCATATGATAATTCTAAATTTCAAATAAGTCAGTCTAATTCAAATGAAAAATTTGTTTTTGAGAAACAAGTTGTGGGAAGCGGTGATTTAATTTTTTTAGCTAGGGGAGGTTTTGAGGAAAGGAAAGTATTGAATTTAAGGGTTAAGTCTTTAGAAAGTGGAGTGGAGGTAAATTATACGTTTTTATTATCCAATCTGCTAGGCTTAAATATTGATTTAGTGACACCACCGCATGTGAAATACAACAATAATGGCAGTTTGAATTTAGTTGATGGTATTCTAGGGAGTAAGCCATGGAAAGGAAGCGATTGGCTCGGTTTTAATGTGCCAAATATAGAATTTGTCATCGACCTAGAAAAGAAGAGAAAAATAAATGGTTTGCGTTTAGGTTACCTAGAAGATAATGGCTCTTGGATCTATCTTCCTGAAAATGTTCAGGTTGAAAAATCTAAGGATGGTATTAAATGGAAGAAAGCTTCAGTGTATAAGATTGAGGAATTAAATTCTGAATTTGATTTGAGAAGAGTGCCTTACAAAACAAGATCTAGATTTATCCGAGTTACCACAATATCAATGGATATTATACCAGAAGGTTTAGATGGAGGTGGTCATATTCCATGGACTTTTATTAATGAAGTTGAATTATATTAAAGCTATGAAATTAGAGTTGTGTGCAGCTTCGATCGAAGCTATACAGGTTGCGAAAGAGTTAAGATTTGATCGAATCGAATTGTGTCAAAGTCTAGAGCAAGGAGGAATTACTCCATCACCTGGATTGATAGATTATGCAGTCGCTTCTGGTGTTGAAACGCATGTTTTAATTCGGCCAAGACCGGGTGGTTTTTTATATACTCGAGATGAAATCGAAATCATTCTTCGCGATATATGGGAGTGTAAAGAGCTTGGAGCTCATGGAGTAGTGGTTGGTTGTCTAAATAAATATGGCGAAATCAATAAGGAAGTTTTAACCCTTATGATGAACAAAGCGGGTGATCTTGATGTGACTTTTCACCGTGCATTTGATGATACGGTAAATTATAAGAGGTCGTTGGATGTGTTAATTGATTGTGGAGTGAAACGGGTGCTTTCTTCAGGCTTAGGTTCTAATGTGGAGTTAGGTATGATTAATTTGAAAGAGATGAAGGAACATGCAAATGGGCGAATTGAAATAATGCCCGGGGGAGGAGTTAATTTGAATAACATTGCTCGCATTGCGAAAGAGGTTAAGCCAGACGCAATTCATTTTTCGGGAACAAAAAAATACGTATTGGACAAAAATTCAATGTTTTCCGAAACAGTTCTAAAAATAGATAAAGATAAAGTCGCTCGTCTTCAGAAGGTTGTTTTAGCTTAAATACGATCTAAAACATATTCAATTAATTTGATCATATCGTTTTTGTATCCAGCAGAAAACTCTTCTTTGGGGCGGTTGGCTATTCCTAGACAAATCGTTGCGCAATTGTGACCTAAAGCCTTGCCTAGGGCAAACAGGGCAGAGCTTTCCATTTCAAAGTTGATAATTCGATTTTTTCCAGAACGAAAAGCTGTTAGCTCGTCATTAATACGCGCAACTTTATTCTTTAGCCTCAATTGTCTTCCCTGGGGCCCATAAAATCCACTTGAGGTAACTGTGATACCACTAATAGTTTGGTCTGATTTAAGTCTATTAGTAAGTGATTCTGAAGCTTCTGTCAGGTATGGTTTAACTAATTCTGGTAAGTTAACTTGATTTAGTATTTCATTTTTTAGAGCTTCTTCTTGATCTGAGAAGTTAATATCGTAAAAATGAGCTACGTTGTCTAAACCAAAAGCATGCGATGATAGAATATACGAATGAACAGGTACTTCAGCTTGTAGTATTCCGCAAGTTCCAATTCTAACCATATCAAGTTGTTTCACCTGCTCATTGTCCTTTCGATCTTTGAGATTAATATTTACCAAAGCATCTAGTTCACTAATGGTAATATCGATATTGTCTGTTCCAATTCCTGTGGAAAGTGCACTGATCCTTTTTCCCTGGTACATACCTGTTTTACATACAAATTCTCTATGTTGAGATGAATGTTCAACAGAGTCGAAAAGCGAAGCTACTAGGTTAACTCTATCCTGATCTCCAACAAGAATAACTTTGTCGGCAATATTTTCAGGAAGAAAACCTAAATGATATACTTGACCTTTGTTATCAAGAACTAATTCTGTCGCTGGGTATTGCATGTAAATTAATTTGACTTATTGTAAAAATAGCTTTTTAGTTCAACATAAAAAAAGCGCTACCTAAAAGATAGCGCTATATTTGTTCATTAATAGACGCAATTTACATTCCGATGCTCCCGAACACTTTTTGAAGCAAATCAGTTACACGGGCCATAGGATCTTTTCTAATTTTATTTTCCTCCTGCTTCACCATATGAAATAGTCCATCGATTGCTTTTTCCGTAACATATTGATTAAGATCTGGGTTTAATTTTTGCCCACCTGTAAAGGTCATTGCTGAATTATATTTCGTTATAATTGGATTCCAGTAGTTCGTTAATTTAACTTTTGAAATTGCCGCTTCTACCTTTGGAGAGAAAGCAGTAACTAGCGCTTGAGTTGTATTGTCTTGTAAAAATTTTGTAGCCGCACCTTCACCACCATTCAAGATGGCAAAACCATCCTTTATACTCATATTAAGAATTGCATCTTTGAAAATTGGTAAAGCTTCCTTTGTTGCCTCTTCAGCAGCTCTATTGAGAGTAGTTTCAAATTTTTCAACCTGTCCATCTAAGCCCCAGTCAAGAGCTTTTTCTTTTACCTTTATGGCTTCAGAAGGAAAGGGTAAGGCGATATCACTGTTTTTTAAGAATCCATCTGTTACTGATGTTAGGTTAACTGAGTTGGTTATACCTACACTCAATGCTTCCTTAAGGCCAGAAATAACTTCTCCATTGGATAGGGCTGGGGCAGTTGTGGTTGATCCACCAGTATCTGTTGTCAATATATCCGCAGCTTCTTCAAGCACATCACATGATGTAAATCCAAAAGCGACTAACATTGTAATAGGTATAAATAATTTTTTCATGTCTATTTTGTTTAGTTCAAACTTAATAAGTAATTCGTCTTTATTGAGACAAAATCAATGCCAAATTAAAGAAAAAAAGGGAGAGCAAAATGCCCTCCCCTTCTTTCAGGTAGTTGTAGTTGTGTTATTTTAATATTGTGACTGCTCCGGTGAATACCTTTTTGTCATCATTATAGGGGTTCTTCACTTTTGCCGTCCATGCGTATGAACCTGCTTGAACAATTTTTCCATTGAAAGTTCCGTCCCACCCAACTGAAGGGTCATGATTTTCCCAAATTAATTGCCCCCATCTATTGAAAATCAATAGTTCGAATCCGTGAATATCAATTCCTTTGACTTCTGGCTTCCATACTTGGTTGAATTCATCACCATCTGGAGTAAACGTATTCGGAGCAAAAAATAATATATCGTCAATTACATGCATTTGGTAAGTAGTTGTATCGATGCATCCACGATCAGTTGTAACTACAAGCGTTACTGGGTAAGTACCAACTTCTTCTGGGAAAATAAATACCGGATTTGTAGAACTGCTGTAAGTTGGGACAGAGTTTGGACTTGTCCATTGCCAGTCAACAACATTTACAGAAGATTTATCTTGCATGTAAACCGTAGTTTCGAAAATTGTAGCTGGATTATTGGAGAAGTTGAAATCTGCTATCGGAGATGGCTTAACATCAATAAAGTCTACTAGTGTGTCTGAGTATACGCATCCATAAATTGAAGTAACCGTCATTGTTATAGTTTGTAAACCAACTGTATTGTAGTAATGTGAAGTTGGTGAATTACCATTTGTTATAGCATTACTTGTAACATTGTCTCCAAATTCCCAATACGTAGACGCGATTTCTCCTCCATTTATTGATGTATTATCGAAGAAGAATGTATCAGGGACACATTTTTCATATTCATCTGCTGTCGCTCTTGGAAAAATTGGAGTAGGGAACGTGATTCTAGAACATTGCTGATCTGTAGGAGAATCACATAATTCAGATAATTCTACACAATATTCTGTATCTGTAACCTCTGGATCTACGTTAATTTGATTTCCTGTGCCGATTTCAACCCCATTTTCAAACCACGTGAATGTATATGCTGAAG
This sequence comes from Crocinitomicaceae bacterium, assembly GCA_022447585.1. Taxonomy (GTDB): domain Bacteria; phylum Bacteroidota; class Bacteroidia; order Flavobacteriales_D; family Crocinitomicaceae; genus UBA4466. Next base: position 319,041 of record JAKVAR010000014.1, read on the forward strand.
ATCCACCACTACCAGTTACGTTTAGTGTAATATCATCTTCTGGACAGATCTGAGTATCCGGAGTCATTAGGTCAATTGAAAGCGGTTGAGGCTGATCTATAACACCATTGATTGTAATTACACAACCATTTGAATCAGTTACAGTTAAAGTGTGTGGGCCCGCATATAGGTCGTTTGCAATGTTTGTGGTAGAAGTAGAGTTATCCCACGCATATGTATAAGGTGGTGTTCCTTGGTTTACTAGAACTTCAATTATTCCATCGTTACCACTATTGCATGTTACATCTGATTGAGAAACTATAGCGCCTATCATTGAAGGAATTTCGGAAACATTTAAATTTACAATTCCTACGCATCCAATGTCAGATGTAATTGTGCAAGTGTATGCACCAGCCGTAAGTCCAGTAGCAGTTTGTGTAGTTTGCATCAATGGATCATCCCATTGATAGGTAACATTACCTAGAACAGGAACCATTTCAGCGAAAGCCGTACCATCATTTCCTCCTGGACAAGAGACTAAAGTCGTTGTTCCTTGAAATGACGCAGGCGTATCACCTACAGTAATCGTTGTGTTTGATTGACAACCTGTTGCATCCGTCATAATTACCTGGTAGTTACCAGCAAAAACTCCTGTTACAGTTTGAGTTGTGGCACCTCCTAAAGTTGGCCAAGAATACGTATACGGTGCCATACCAGATAATGGTGTAGCTGTAACCGTTCCTATTCCAGCTGAGCAAATATCGTTAGTCATTGAAGCCCCAACGGCTGAGCTTGTTGTAGAAATATAGGTGGTATCAGAAGCCGCTCCAACACTGTTGTTACACGATGCGCTAGATACTGATAAGAAATATCCTGTAACCCCCGGAGGTGGATTGTTTACGATTAAAACACCATTGTTATATGGGAATGTTTGGCCTAAAGTATTTTCCCATTCATAGGTAGAGTTTGGACTAAGTAACATCCAGTAAGGGATGTTTGAAATTGTGTAGTTGTTCGTCATATTAGGCGCATCAGGAGTCCAAATTTTAGCTTCCTGAAATGCCGTCCATTGGGTATTATTTCTACCTGTAGTAATATGTGCTATTGTACCAGGTGAATTTTGAGAGCCTTGAATTGCTAATCCTCCATTCCAAGTTGGCGAAACAATTTTATTCGCTAGGTGACATTCAAACGAGTTCGTAGTTTCATTTAAAATAATCCCCATATAAGTACAGAAGCCCGCTGGACCAAATGCATTAATATCTTTATATACAATAATCATTCTTCTGTTTGGTGCCGTTCCCATTGTTTGATAGAAAATTTCACCATTAGGAGAAGCAAAAGCACTCGGGTTCATATCATGGTAAGCTGGCATGATCGCATTTAATCCATCATCAAACCCCGGGTTGGGTAAAGCTCCCACTCCACCAAGCGCCCAGGGACAATAACCATTCGCCTCAGTTAAGTCAAATGAAATAACGCCATTTGAACCAATAACACATTGTGTATATGTATTACCATAAAATTCGAATGAAAACCCAATCGGAACTGCTGCACTATATGAATCATCGGTTAGATTAACGAACGTCGGATTGTCTAAAAGGATTGAGTTTGTTCCTCCTGGCGCGCTTCCGCCACAATTCTCAATGTTCACAGTTGTTCCTAAACATACTGTCGCGTCAGTTCCTAAACATATATTTCCAGGCGCCTGAGCGTAAATTACATTTGGGAGGATGGCAATGAATGCAATTATTAATCCGTGAAAAATGGTTTTGTTCATTTTGTATTGTTTGTTATTCGGTTTCTAGACGCATTCATATTTAATAAGTTGCCGAATTTTGAAAAAAAAAGTTCAATAGTAGTAAAAGCTATAGGTTCATTTGAAGTTTATTTCACAAATTCTCGATGGCAGTTCCATTTTGATAAATGAGAGGTGCGTTTTTAAGACTCCAATGATTAATAATTTAATGTGATTTTTTTTTCAAAAAATATATACATTTGTTAATAGAAATAAACCTAATAGAGATGTCAAATAAATATCAAGCTGAAATAGATGCTTTCATGGATAAAGTGAAAGCTTCTAATGGGCACGAAACTGAGTTTTTACAGGCTGTACATGAAGTTGCCGAAGCTGTAATCCCAGTAATTGAAGAAACTCCAAAGTATAAGGAGGCTAAAATCCTTGACCGTATGGTTGAACCAGAACGTACTCTTATGTTTAGAGTCCCTTGGGTTGATGATAAAGGTGAGGTACAAGTAAATAGAGGGTACCGTGTTGAGTTTAACTCTGCAATAGGACCGTATAAAGGTGGATTACGATTCCATCCTTCTGTAAATTTATCAATACTTAAGTTTTTAGGTTTTGAGCAAGTATTTAAGAATTCACTTACAACTTTGCCAATGGGCGGAGGTAAAGGTGGTTCTGATTTTGATCCCAAGGGAAAGTCAGATAATGAAGTGATGAAGTTTTGTCAATCTTTTATGACTGAGCTATGTCGTCATATTGGCGCTAATACGGATGTGCCAGCTGGAGATATCGGAGTTGGTGGTCGTGAGATCGGATATATGTTTGGACAATACAAAAGAATTCGCAATGAATTCGTTGGTGTTTTAACAGGTAAAGGACAAAACTGGGGGGGGTCTCTGATTCGTCCAGAAGCTACGGGGTATGGTACTGTTTATTTCGCAAAAGAAATGTTAGCTACTAAAAACGATTCTTTCAAAGGCAAAACTGTTGTTATTTCTGGTTCTGGAAATGTTGCGCAGTATGCAATGGAGAAAGTTTTACAGTTAGGAGGTAAGGTATTAACGGTTTCTGATTCGTCAGGATACGTTCATGCTGCAAACGGTTTCGAGCAAAAGCACTTGGAGTTCTTAATGGATTTAAAAAATGTTAGAAGAGGCCGTGTCAAAGAGATTGCTGATGAATTTGAAGGTTTTGAATTCTTTGCTGGTCAACGTCCTTGGGGAGTTAAAGCAGATGTTGCTTTGCCATGCGCTACTCAAAATGAGTTAAATGGTGATGAAGCTGCTGCATTAGTTGAAAATGGGGTTCAATGTGTTGCTGAAGGTGCAAATATGCCTTGTACACCTGAGGCAATCGAAGCATTCCAGTCTGGTGGTGTTCTTTTCTCACCGGGAAAAGCATCTAATGCAGGTGGTGTTGCTACTTCAGGTCTTGAAATGTCTCAAAACTCCTTAAGATATAACTGGACTAGAGAAGAAGTTGACGAAAAACTTCACGATATCATGGTCTCTATCCACGAATCTTGTGTTAAGTACGGTAAGAATGATGATGGATCAATTGACTATGTGAAAGGAGCAAATATTGCTGGTTTCGTTAAGGTCGCTGATTCTATGATCGATCAAGGAGTCGTTTAACTAACGATCAATATTTTATATAAGGTCACCATTTCAAGATTGGTGACCTTTTTTTTTGACAAAAATTTAACGTTGATATTATCAATTTGTTAGATTTGTTCAACACATTAAAAGAATTATGGCTGTTGCAGATAAGAGACAAATCAAGTATAACCGCAAAGGTTTCGAGGATACTGAATTATTAGATATTTATAAGCGTATACTTCGACCAAGATTGATTGAAGAAAAAATGATGATCTTACTTCGTCAAGGTAAAATCTCAAAATGGTTTTCTGGATGGGGGCAAGAGGCCATTTCGGTTGGATCGGCCTATGCAATGAAAAGAGATGAATATATATTCCCTATGCATAGGAATTTAGGTGTTTTTACGACTAGAGATATTCCACTAAATAGATTGTTTGCTCAATTTCAAGGAAAGGCTTCAGGTTTTACTAAAGGACGTGATCGCTCATTTCACTTTGGAACACAAGAGTATAATATTGTCGGTATGATTTCTCACCTAGGACCTCAGTTGGCACTTGCCGGAGGTGTCGGTTTGGCCTCTAAAGTTAGAGATGAAAAGAAGGCGACTATCGTATTTACCGGTGATGGAGGTGCGAGTGAAGGTGATTTTCATGAAGCGTTAAATGTTGCCTCAGTTTGGGATTTGCCTGTGATATTTGGAGTTGAGAATAACTGCTGGGGTTTATCAACGCCTTCAGAAGAGCAATTCAGATGTAAGCAGTTCATTGATAAAGGAATTGGATATGGTATGAAAGCCGTTCAAGTGAATGGAAATAATATCCTAGAGGTTATTTCTACGGTTCGTGAATTAGCGGAAGAGATGAGAATTGATCCTAAGCCTGTTTTATTAGAATTTATGACTTTCCGTATGAGAGGCCATGAGGAAGCTTCTGGTACGAAGTACTACCCTGAAGGAATTCAAGATGAATGGGAAGTATTTGATCCTTTAACAAACTACACAAACTTTTTAAAGAAAGAAGGTGTATTAACTGATACGGTTGAAGAAGCCTACAGGAAAGAAATTAAAAAAGAAATTCAGGATGGCCTTGATATTGCTTATGCTGAGGAAGATATAATTCCGTCAGTAGAAGTTGAATTGAAAGATTTGTATGCTGAGCATGATCAAATTATTCAAGTTGCTTCTGGAGCGAAAAGTGAAAGAAGATTTGTAGATGCAATTCAAGATGGTTTGCGCCAGTCTATGGAGAAATATGACGATTTAGTTATTATGGGGCAAGATGTTGCTGAGTATGGAGGTGTATTTAAAGTAACTGAAGGTTTTGTTGAGCAATTTGGAAAAGCAAGGGTAAGAAATACGCCTATCTGTGAATCGGCTATTGTTGGAGCAGGCTTGGGATTGTCTATAGCGGGAATGAAGGCTGTTGTCGAAATGCAATTCGCTGATTTCGTAACTTGTGGTTTTAATCAAATTATTAATAACCTGGCTAAAATGCACTGGAGATGGGGACAAAATGCAGATGTTGTCGTTCGCATGCCTACAGGAGCAGGAGCAGCAGCTGGACCATTCCATTCTCAAAGTAACGAGGCTTGGTTCTTTCATACGCCAGGATTGAAAATTGTATACCCTTCTTCGCCTTTCGAAGCTAAAGGGTTGTTAACGGCAGCTATTGAAGACCCAAACCCAGTTCTAGTTTTTGAGCACAAGTTCTTATATAGAAGTATTCGTGAAGAGATACCTGAGGATTATTATACGGTTGAAATAGGCAAAGCAAATACTGTTTCTGAAGGCGACGACTTAACTATTATTACTTATGGTTTAGGTGTTCATTGGGCAACAGAATATGCAGAAAAGCATTCAGACTTAAGCATTGAGATTTTAGATCTTAGGACATTACTTCCATTAGACAAAGAGGCGATATATTTGGCCACTCAAAAAACTGGTCGAGTAATAGTGCTTCATGAAGATTGTATGACAGGTGGAATTGGTGGTGAAATTGTAGCGTTGATTTCAGAGAACTGTTTCCAATATTTAGATGCTCCAGTGAGAAGAGTTGCATCAATAGATACTCCAGTTCCATTTGCACCTCAGTTAGAGCAACAATTCTTACCTAAGAAAAGATTAGACGAAGTGATCAGCGAGATTATGAAGTTCTAAATAACATAGATTACAAAAAAATAGCCTCTGAATTTTCAGAGGCTATTTTTTTAGGTTAAGATTTTTATTAGTCTTTAATTAAGTTGTATCCTGGGTACTTTTTAGAATCGAATACAAATTTTGAATCTGCCACTGTAGCATTTGGTGTGTACCTTGTAAGACTATATGTCATTGTAGTCCCATCTTTAGTTTTCATTACAACTTTCTTTAACTCATTTTTAGCTTTAGAAATATAAAGAATGATTGTATGGTAATCTACACTTCTCGCGTTCTTAGGGTATAAGTATATAACATGTACAGCTTCTCCTTTTAATGTGATTTCTTTACTGTATTTGTTTTTAAATCCATTCTCCCAAATAGTCATTAATTTACGCGGATTAATTGATTCTTCATCATCCTCGTCAGCATCTGATTCATAAACAGACTTTTCTTCTTTTACAATTGTCCAAGTCTTAAGACCATTCGAAATAATTGTATTATCTCCAAATGAAGCATAGTATTTATTCGATTTGACCCATCCCTTGCCGGTTTCACTTTCGTTTGTTCCAATTGATGAGTTTTTTATGTTAGCGCTAAACTCTATATAAAATGACTTTTGGTCTTTCATTTTAGTTGAAAGTTTGTCAAGAATAGATTGAGCTTTCGCATCCTGTCCAAAAGAAATGAATGAGAAAGAAATAAGTGTCAATAATGTAAATAAAAGCTTCATGTTAGTTTGTTTTCAATGCAAATATCTAAAACTGTGCCAAAAAGGCCTTATAGTTTCTGTTGAATTCGATGAATTAAGTTTATTAAAGTTTGAACATCAATATCGTGAGGACCAATATAAGTACTTATTTTAAATCCAATGCTTTTGTAATAGCTGATTAATGCATTTCGGCGATCTTCATCAAAGAATTCATCTTGAGTACCCACAACAAAATGATTATTCAAATCGTTCTTTACCCTTTCTAATACATTTTCCTCTTCACTAGGGAAATCACTTCCCCATACAATTAGAGAGTCGAACTTTGTATTTCCATTTAAATACCATCTTGCTGCCGTCGAACCTCCTTGAGAAAATCCAAGAACAATTCGTTTATTAATGGGATGTTTTTTTGAAATTAAATTGTCCAATTCTGTCAACCATACCATATTGTCATCAATATCAACTTGCCTAATTTCACGAGTCATCCAAGAGGCACCTACGCGGCCTGAGTTTCCTTTTCGATAGAACCTGTGCATTCCTTCTGGAGCAACCACTAATATATCTGTATCAATTTTGGTAAACTTTTTGATGAAATATTTCGCCAATTGACCATAACCATGAAGAACATACAAAACAGTAGTCGCTTCAGGTAGGTCATTTAAGATTTCGTATCTGTAAGTTTTTGGTTGTTTAAAGCTAAATTCCATAATTACTCCAAAGATAATTGTAAAAGGAAAATTATTAATACATAAACCTTATTTTTGCTCACATGCTAAGATATTCTCTTTATTGCTTTTCCTTACTTATCTCCATTGGAACTTTTGCACAGGAGATAACTGTGTTGGATGAAGTTACTCAAAAGCATATTCCTGGTGCTAAGGTTTTTTCCCTTAACCCTAAAGTTCAAAAATTAGCAGATGGAGAAGGACGTTTTCAATTAGATTATTTTAGTCAATGTGATTCCGTTTATATTAGTTATTCATCGTATAAAACGAAAGGATTTAAAACGGAGGAGTTGAAAAATGTTCGATGGATTGAATTGTCTGACAAAACACTTTCAGTATCTGAAATGATTGTGACAGCTAATCGCTGGGAGCAAGATAAGATTAAAGTACCGAATCGAATTGTAAAAATGGATATGAAAGATGTTGAGCTTTTAGGTCCTCAAACATCGGCAGATTTATTAGAGACAAGTGGATATGTTTTTGTTCAGAAAAGTCAGTTAGCTGGAGGTTCACCTCAACTTCGAGGGTTTGGGACAAACAGAGTTATGATTACTGTGGATGGAGTTAGAATGAATAATGCCATTTTTCGCTCTGGAAATGTACAGAACGTAATATCATTAGATGCAAATTCTTTGGAGTCCGTAGAGGTTCTTTTTGGCCCAGGAGCAGTAATGTATGGAAGTGATGCAATTGGTGGAGTGATGGATTTTAGATCGAAAGCGGCGGATCTTTCAATTGATAGTCTAAAACCAAAGCTAAAAACGAATTTGTTCTCAAGATATTCAACGGCTAGTAACGAATCTACTACGCATTTGGATTTTAATTATGGAGGACAGAAATGGGCGTTTATGACTGCCGGAACTTTTTCGAGATTCGAGGACTTGACTTCAGGGACTTATGGAAATCATGCATTTTTAAGACCAACATACCAGCAATCTTTCAACGGAATTGACTCTACAGTAACTAATTCGAATACTAAAAGGCAAGTAGGTTCGGGGTATTGGCAGGCAAATGCTATTCAAAAAATTCTGTTCAAACCAAATGATAAATGGTTTTTTGATTATGGTTTCATTTTTTCTACAACTTCTGATGCTCCGAGATATGATAGGTTAACCTTGGATAAGAACGGGGATGGCAAATTGGATAATGCAGAATGGTATTATGGTCCGCAACAATGGATGATGCATAAACTCACTGTTGTAAATACGCCTGCGAAGAGTCTAGTTTATGATCAATTGCGATTTACAACAGCTTATCAACAATACAAAGAGAGCCGACATGATCGCAAAACGGGAAATTCAGAAATGAGAAATAAGCATGAACGCGTAGACGCTTTCTCGGTGAATTTGGATTTTGATAAAGAACTTGGTAAGAGGTTGAACTTATTTTATGGGGTAGAAGGGGTGTTTAATCTAGTTGGCTCCAAAGCGGATAGAACCTCAATTATCGATGGATCGTCTTATGAAATAAATTCACGTTATCCTGATGGTGCAAAATGGCAAACCTATGGCGCTTACGCTAACGCAAAATTCGCTTTAACAGAGAAGTGGATTTTAAATGGAGGTTTACGTTATACGCTTTACGATATAAAAACGAAATTTGATACTACTTTGTTCTCTTTTCCCACTTCGGAAATGCAGAATACAAACAGTGCTTTGAATGGAAGTATTGGATTAGTTTATAATCCCAATGAAAAATCTCAAGTTTTCTTGAATGTTTCAACCGGGTTTAGAGCGCCTAATGTAGATGATATTGGCAAGGTGTTTGACTCTGAACCAGGAAGTGTTGTTGTTCCGAATGTGGATCTTAAACCCGAGTATGCTTATAGTGCTGAGTTAGGTTTTGTGCAGGCGATCAAGAATAAGGTTAAAATTGATGGGGCTGTTTATGGTACATATCTTGAAGATGCATTAGCTCGCTCCAATTATTCATTTAATGGGCAGGATAGTATTCTTTACGATGGAGTATTAAGTCAGGTTCAGGCGATACAGAATGTAACTAATGCATACGTTTATGGTGTGCAAGGCGGAATTGAGGTTAATTTTGGAAAAGGATTCGTATTGAAGAGTATGATTTCGTACCAAAAAGGATTTGACTTTAATATTGATAGTTCGGCTTATTATCCAAAGTCCCATATTACTCCAACATTCGGAAGAACATCGCTCACTTATAAAAGAAGACATTTAAGTATAGAATTTTATGCAGTTTATCATGGGAGAATGAATCATGAAGATTTACCTTTAAATGAAAGAAATGACTTTTCTTACGCTAAGGATAATGAGGGAAATGCTTATACGCCAAGCTGGTATACGCTAAATTTTAAAGCGACATACTTTTTCAATAAACACTTATCCCTAAATGGAGGTGTTGAAAACATAACTGATCAATTATACAGAACATTCGGTTCTGGTATTTCGGCTTCTGGAAGAAACTTAAGCATATCCTTAAAGGCTACGTTTTAAATTACTTCTTCGTGAAGTATTTGTTTTGGTTGTCATTAAAAAACCACAATCTGTCAAGTTCACCAGTTGATTCAATCTTTGGATTTGCCTTGTATATGTCCATTGGGTCGTTAATTTCAATATTTTCCATATAGGCTTTATAGATCAATATGTCTTTTGAAAGAGAGTAGCTTCCACGTCCATATTCAAAACTGAAAGCTTTGGCTTCTGCTGTTCCTAGCCCATCAAAAACCATCATTTCAAATGTTTCGAATGGTATTTTTCGTGTAACACTTAAGTATTTTCTGAATTTTGAATTTCTAATTCTAAAATCTACGAGAATATCCTTGTAGGCTTCTGTTTTAACGTTTTCAAATGACACCTCTAAAGGGCTATGTGGACTTGATGCAACAGGTATAGCCGCAGAGATTTCTTTAGTTGCTCCATCCATATAAAAGAAGTAATTGTATTTACCAGTATACCCCATTTCAGCACGTTGCGCGATATTTCCTTTCTCAATTGCTTTGTTTAAAGCGTATTCTAGTCGATTCACCGTGAATATATAGTCAAGACTGTCATCTCCGTTCAGTTCTTCAATATATATGCTTGAAGTGTAATTTTCATTGGCTGGAATACCTAATTCGGCTTCAGCTTGGCGAGTAAACATTTGTTCTACTGTTGGAGACTTTTTGTTCTTTTGAGGTTCTGTTATATTAGATTCGCTTGAAGTGTCTTCCGCACAACTGACTATTACTAACAGAATAAGAAGTGAGTATATCAATTTCATAAACGTAAAGTTAATAGTTCTAATCTAAATTTCTTTTAAATTCGTCCAATGGATATAATTATTGAGTCATCGTGGAAGCAACTACTTCAAAGTGAATTTGAAAAACCATATTTTGAACAGTTAATGGCTTTTTTAAATGGCGAAATAAATGATCATCCCGAGGGTATTTTTCCTATTGTTGATTTAGTGTTTAGAGCGTTCAATGCGTGCCCATTGGAGAAAGTGAAAGTTGTAATTCTTGGTCAAGATCCCTACCCAACTAAAGGGCATGCTAATGGATTGTGTTTTTCTGTTAATTCCAATGTTTCCCCTTTACCAAAGAGTTTGAAGAATGTCTTTAAAGAATTAGAGGATGATTTAGCTCAAGGAAATAGATTGGATGGAGATTTAAACGATTGGGCGGAACAAGGAGTTCTGCTTTTAAACACGATATTGACAGTTAGAGAAGGTGATGCAGATAGTCACGCGAAAAGAGGATGGGAAGAGTTTACGGATGCGGTAATAGAAGTGTTGAGTAAAAAGAGAGATATTGTATACATTTTGTGGGGGGCAAAAGCTCAGAAAAAAGCGAAATGTATTAATGAAAAATTGAATTGTATAATAAAAAGCCCACACCCATCTCCCTTGTCATCTTATCGCGGGTTTTTTGGTTCTAAGCCATTTTCAAGAACAAATACATATTTAGATTCGAAAGGGATTTCCCCAATTAAATGGATTTAATAAGTTTTATTTATGACCGCTTTAGACTGTTAATGTTTGAACAGATTAAGCGAATTCAATCCTATGAAAACAACGTCTTTTTAGTATCTTCGCGACGATGAAATTTGAAAACGATTTAATACTTAGAGCAGCCAGAGGTGAAGATATCGAAAGGTATCCTGTTTGGTTGATGAGACAAGCAGGTAGGATTTTGCCAGAATATAGGGCTGTGCGCGGAGCGTTAAGTGGATTTAAAGAATTGGTTGAAACTCCTGAGCGAGCAGCTGAGGTTACAATTCAACCCGTTGATTTATTAGGTGTAGATGCCGCAATTATTTTTTCCGATATTCTAGTAGTTCCTGAAGCAATGGGATTAGAATATCAAATGATTGAAAAGAAGGGGCCTTGGTTTCAGAAAACGATTCGATCAATGGATGAGTTAAAATTTGCTCAAACAGATTTTGATATTGAAGATCGATTAGGATATGTTTCGGAAGCTATTTCAATTACAAATAAAGAGTTGAATGGAAGAGTTCCTTTAATTGGTTTCGCAGGGGCGCCTTGGACGATTTTCTGTTACATGACAGAGGGGCAAGGCTCTAAAACATTTTCTGAATCTAGAAAGATACTGTTTACAAATCCAGTTTTGGCACATGAGTTGCTTACTCGTATAACGGATGTGACAATTAAGTATCTGAAAGCACAAATCAAGGCAGGAGCTCATATGGTGCAAGTTTTTGATTCTTGGGCAGGAATACTGAGTAAAGAACAGTATGCTGAATTTGGATTGAAATATATGGATAAGATTGCGAAAGCAATTACTGAAGTACCGGTTACCTTGTTCGCTAAAGGAGCATATAATTCGATTAACGAAATTGCTGCCATGGAGTGTAATACGATAGGAGTTGATTGGAATATGAGGATGGATGAAATTCGAAATTCAATAGGTGACACTAGAACTTTACAAGGTAATCTAGATCCATGTGCCTTATACTCATCGCATTCTGAAGTGGAAAGACAAACAAATAATATGTTGGATTCTTTTAAAAGTAAAAGACATATTGTTAATTTAGGGCATGGTGTTTACCCAGATGTCGATCCAGAAAAGGTTAAAACATTTATTAAAACAGTGAAAAATTATGAAATTAACTACTAACACGATTAAATTAATCTCGACCGTAACGTTTAGCGTTTTGTCTGTTTTTTCTTTTAGTCAAGATGAAGATAACTTAGTGACCAATCCAAGTTTCGAGTCCGTAGGTAAGAACCCGAAAAGATTAGGTTCTATTGAAAATTCAACTGGATGGGGCTCTCCAACAGGTGTTAGGGCTGATTTATTTACTGATAGTAAAGTTCCAGATATTGCAGTTCCGGCTAATATTTATGGAAAAGAAACAGCAAAAGAAGGTGAAAATTATGCTGGAATAGTGGCTTACTCTTATGGTAACAAAATGCCTCGTTCTTATGTGATGTCAAAATTAGAAGCTCCGCTTAAAAAAGGAATGAGATATTGCGTGAAGTTCAACGTTTCTCTGGCTGAAGCATCTAAATATGCTGTAAATAATATGGGGGCCAAGTTAAGTAAAAAGCCTTTTGGTATGGATGCTAAGATGTCTATTATTGAAGAGCCTTCATTGTTGCACTTTGATAATGATCAGAAGATTGTTAGTGCACGATATAATTGGACTGAAATCTGCGGTGTTGTGGAAGCTCAAGGCGGAGAGAAGTATATTACGCTAGGTAATTTCCTTTCTGATGAAGAGACCAAGTCGGTTCGTATGAAGAAGGACTCTAAAGTTAAAGCAAAAGTTATTATTGCTGCTTATTATTATATTGATGATATTTCTGTGAAATTATTGGATGAGGGCCAGTTTTGCGATTGTCAAGCTGATGAAGGAGGAAACGAATATTCTACAACGATTTATCACAAAGCAATCAACTTAAATGAAGATATGAATGCTCAAGAAAGAATTGAGGCTCAAGAGACGTATTTTGCTTTTGGTAAGTCGAAGCTTGCTACTGAGGGGATTACTTCTTTAGATTTGATTGCTAAAGAGTTAGAGGCAAATCCAGACTTCAAATTACAGATCAATGGGCACAATAATGCAATGGAAGATTCTGTTGGAGTTGAGAACGACTATTATGCCGGAATGGATAACAAAAGAATTGGTGCAGTAATGAAATACTTGATGGAAAAAGGAATTCCTGAATCAAGGTTAATTGCATCGCGTAAAGGCAAAGATAAGCCTAATGCTGATATTAAGGAAACTGATGATGAAGACCTCGTTATGGCAAAGAATCGTCGTGTTACTTTTAAAGTACGTAAGTAAGCCATTATAAATATATTGAAAAAGCTGTTCAGAAATGAATGGCTTTTTTTTATTGCATCAGTTCGTATTGAAGATATAGATTAGTTTATACTATAGTTGTATTTACTTTATAGTATGCCTGAAAAATTGAATTATTGTTTGATCCGATTTTAATTTTAATTATCCCATTCAAATTATTTACATGAAGTATCGTGATGAGTTTGTGGTATTTTTTACAGCTGTGCTGCAACATCATGACGACCTATATAAATAACATCGTTATTGGAAACAACAATTATACTTGCAAAATGTGAAATCAGATGGATTAATTTGAAGGTTTTGTAACATTATCCATCTATCTGTTTTATGTGATCACAACCTCCATATTTGAGTTATAAGTTAAATATGGAGAATACGGTAATAGCTTCTCTTTTTTAAAGAACAATTACGGATTCCCAATTTGTTTTTTCTGATTTTTTGTTCGTCAATTTTAAACTCATCGTTCTAGATAGTGTTCCTGATAAAGGCAGTATAACAAAATTCTCTTGTGGGGATGTTCCATTTCCTAGCATTTCTAAACCTCCTTCAGGAGCCCATAGATAATCATCAACATGTTCACTACAACTCGCATCTGCTCTTATGGTATCTCCCACGATATAACCTGTTTTATCAAAGTTTACGCAATGCTTTACACTTTTTCGACATGAGCTAGTTCCAAGAAACAATATTGAAAATAAAGTTATGGAATATATGTAGTAGTTTTTCTTAACCATGGATATTTAATTTAAAATTATTATCAACTCTAATATAACTATTAATTCAGTTCGTAGTTTACCTTTTTTCGGCATTTTTTCAATTGAAGTAGCCCTTTAATTGAAAAAAATCTCTAATTGTAAGTCTTAGCTTTTAATGATTCAATCTTTAAGAATCCGTCTAATTTTAACGATCTAATATGAATTAATAATTTCTTAACTGAGTTGTTGTATCTTCGGGGTAATGGTTATAATCGATTCTCATTTAGTTCCTGAATTAAATTCACGTGTACGTTTTGTAGATTATGCGATTGGCATATTTCCGCAATTAATGTCCAAGAACAGTGTTAAAAAAGCGATTAAGCGGGAAGAACTCTATGTGAATGATGTTCTCGCGACGCAGGGTTACTGGGTAAAGTGTAACGACAATATTGATTTGGTAGATCCTGGTCATCGTTCGCCAAAACCGTATGATTTTGAAATTCCTATTATTTACGAAGATGATCATTTAGTAGTTGTGAATAAACCGTCAGGTTTAATCGTTAGCGGGAATAAGTTTGAGACTTTAGAGAATGCTTTAGTTGGTAAAATTGAATTGTCAACGCAGCCGGATGCATGGAAATGGCCAAAGCCTGTTCATAGGTTAGATGCCGCCACAAGTGGTTTGATTATGTTTTCAAAAAATGCTTTTACGCATACAGCTTTGGCTAAATTGTTTGAACATAAAAAAATTGAAAAGACTTATGTCGCCTTATTGAAAGGAAAGGTTGATGAATCAGTTAAGATTGAAGAACCAATAAACGATCAACAAGCAATCTCTGATTTAAGGGTAATTAAGGTAATTCATTCGCTTCGAAATGATTTTATATCCTTGGTTGAATTTAAGCCGCAAACTGGAAGGACACACCAATTGAGGATTCACTCAAAACATATCGGTCATCCAATAGTTGGCGATAAGCTTTATGGTGAAATTGGAAATACTTTGCTTAAGAAAGGAATGTTTCTATGTGCTATTGGGTTAAAGTTTATTCACCCTGTTTTCAAAAAGGAAATGAATATATCAATGGATATGCCCTATAAATTTAAAGCCTTACTAGAGAGAGAGGTTAGACGTTGGAATAAATATAATTCGACTACTTAACCTGTTCCAGAGTTCCTTGAAAATAAGCTCTGTTTCCGTGATAATAATTGCATGTATCTTCGTCAATAATCGCTTTATTTTCGACAATTTGAATGGTTAATTTGCATTCATTCTCTCCATAAAATGTCCAGATTCCTTCGGCTTTATGAGCAATTCCTTCAATTGAACCCGAATGTCCATTTGCTCCATTTACAGATAAATGAAAAGATGCCATTGAATTTGAAATGGTATTGAAAGTTAACCTGCCCGTTACATCATATTCATCTGGTTCATCATTGGGTCCCTTATAAATACGAGTGATATGGGTATACTCGAAAGCTGAAAATACCGGCTTGAATTCTTCCTTTACTAATGATGTGACTTTAGTTCCTTCAAAAATTTGACTTTCTCTACTATCTGGTGTCGCCTTCCATGTTCCTTTGATTTTATCCTCAAGAACAAAATTGATAAAACCAGTTTTTTTCCCTTGGTAAGTTTCTGTCAAATTTATTTCTCCAGATTTGTCAATTGTACCATTGAGATCAATATACTTCTGATGTTTAGCATAAAAATACCGACCTTTTACAATGCTATTTCCAATGTTTAATTCCATTATAACAGTAGAGGCGTATAGACCCATAACCCCTTCAATGAGATGCCAGCTTGATGGAGTTTTAATATTCTTTTTATTGTCATTTTCTGATTCAATAGCTCCTTTAATTGGAGCATCTATTTTTATACCGGATGATCCAGGAGATGAACAGGAGTTTAGTGCAAAAAGTGAAAAGATTAATGACATTGATGTTAAAAGGAGAAATCGCATAATTCAGCTAAAAAATATTCTCGATATTTATAGAGTACTAATATCATAAACTTATGAGAGAATCACTATTTCTACTAACGTTGATAATCAGTTTGGCTGGATGCAAGGCATTAACAAAAGAAATTAAAAAAGCGGTAAAAATTCAGAAAGCGGCTGAAGAAGTGTGCGATTGCAATAAGGCTAGGGTTTCATCTAATTATGAGAACGGTTATTCTTCAACTACAATAACTTTAGAAGGAGTGAATACCCATGATAAATCAGATTTGGCGCATAAAGTGTTCAAACATGTTAAGAAGGAATATCCTGCTATATGTAAGAAAGATGAGATTGTCATAAAAGTAAATACAGAAGGGCTTACGCGATATTTTGTTTATGAAGATTGTGGCGAAATAGTTTCTGAAACTGATTTAGAATACAACGAAGATATAATTGAAATTGAGGTTGAGGAGGAAATTGAAGAGTTGGAAGAAGAAATACGTGAAGCAGAGAAGGAATTCGAAACTAGAATGGAAGAAATTGGTGAGAAACTGGATAATCTACTAGATAAAGAAAAATAATATTTTTTACTCTCGCTGCGAATTAGTAGAGTAGTACGCTGAATTGAATCAATGTGAATTGTCCAAATAATACCTTATTCCCATTTACCAATAGGAAATTCAAAAAAATTAATTCTAATTAATTAAATAATGAGAAACTGATTTACCCTCTTTGTTCTATTTTCTTGAATAAAAGAAATGCATAAAAAAACTCCAATCGAGCTATCGATTGGAGTTGAAAGATTTATTTTGAACCCTCTATTGGATATTCAAAACGAATGTTAAATCAAAATCAGTATCACCATCATTTGCTCCAGATGTTGCAGTTTTAACTCCTGGCTGATGCTGCAAGCGCACATTGAAAGTGCCTGCAGATAGTTGAGTTCCTGATGTAACCCAAGTTGTTGATAAACCTACAGGAAATCCATTGTCGTCTTGATCATTATAATCTAAAGGATCTGATGCAGTATCTACGTTACCATCACCTGTAGGGTTAGTAAATGCATCATTTGAAAAGCTAAAGAAGAACTGGTGTTCATCATCTTCTTCTAAAATTTCTGCACCGATATCCTCTCCTGGACTATCAAGGTTGTTTGCGATCTCGTATGTAAGGATATAGGTTTTGTTTATATCCAGGTTAATGTCATTCAATATGGCCAAGCTTTGAGCTCCGGACCCATCTGGGTCTTGGGCATTGGCTTCTACTACATCTGCTGGGTCAGAAGCGTTTGTGAAAACTAGTTTAACATCTGTAATTACTTCGACTTCATTTTCTTCTGCTGGCGGTGCAACTTCTTCTTTTTTACAACTTGTGATAGCAATTCCAGCTATTGTCATTGCAATTAATCCGTAGTTTCTAAATTGTTTCATGATTCTATTTTATTGTTTATTATTTACTCTTTAGTACTTATTTACTTTTTTTCTTTGCTTTGAATCGATAGTTAAATGTGAAGAGTACATTTACGCCAATTTCATCTGAGAAATACCTCATTTCGTTCAAATAATCTCTATAGTTTTGATTCAAAACATTAGTAGCCGATATACCCGTTGAAAAATGCTTCCAATCTAAGTTCCAAGAAATATCTAGAAGAAAATAACCATCAGGGGCGTCTTTAAAATCGAAAATTTCACTTTCAGGCGTGAGTTCTACTGTTCCATCAATTAGTTCCTCCGGTGCAATCGTTCTTGGGGCTTGAAACTGTGTAAAGGTATATCCTCCTTCAACCGACAATTCTGATGATTTAACCTTCCAAAAACCTTTTTGTTTCCAAATAAACTTTTGGCTGATAGAGGCTGGAGGTTGATTAATCAATGTTTCGTTACGAGTAACGTTCCATGACCATAAATAACTCAATCGGGTCACTCCTGAAATAGATTTAGTCCAATTTGCTTTCCAACTGTAATCAGCACCAACAAAAAAAGCATTGGTTTGATCAAAAATAAACACCGGCATTGGGCCCCTAATTGTTCCTATAACAGCCATTGGCCGATCAAAAATATAATTTTCAATATAGTGTGAATAAGCTGTGAAGGTGTGCTGGTGCTTTTTCTTGCTAATCTTTAATTCATTCGTAAACTTATATCCTCTCTCGGGAGAAACGGAACTTTCATTTAATGGAATCACTTTGTCAGTTCTTAATTCATTGTTTGAGTTCCAATAATATCTTAGTAAACCAAAAGAGGATTTGAATCCATGTTGCCCAAAACTAAAGAGTTCAGCCATGTTAGGCGTACGCCAGGCAGTACCTAAATTTGTTCTGAAAACCGTATTTTTTGAAATCTTTTGAATATATCCAATAGAGGCTGTCGCGTTTGTAAACTCAAAGTCATCTCTAAATATATCTTGACTAGTTTCTCTTCCTGCTACTGAATTGGATTCATAATCAACACGTACACCCAATTCAAGAGAACTGTTGTTGAACTTTCTAGTTTCGGTAAAAAACGCACTGTAGCGCATTGATCGATAATTAGGAATAAACGGTGTCGTTTGAGTTCCTGGATTATTGATGTTTTCCTGTCGAAAAAATTGAATACCTATTAAACCATCAAGCTTAAACCATTTGGGATGATGCCAATTCAGCTGGTAGTCAGTAGTTAATAATTCTAAATCTATTATTGGTAGTTCAACATCTCGTCGGACATCATATTCTTCTCTCTTATTTAATTGTACTCCCGAAATAAACGACAACTTAGCTTGGTCTGAATAATGCCAATTCACCTCTGCCTTACCCATTTGATGCTGTGTCAATTGACTGGGCTCATTAATTGCGTAAGAAAATGGTCGAATGAATGTAGGTCTATCAGAATTTATAGCATAAACAAAAGCATTCCCACTTTCAGCAACAGAAGAGCGGAGCAAGGCTAAGTTTTGATCAACATATCCGTAATAAGCGCGAAAGTCCCATTTTTTAGAATGGTAGCGAACCCCCAGATTTACTGATTTTTCCTCTTTGCCTGAATTAGTCATAATATAACTGGGAGTACTTCTATCGCCAATTTTCGTAAATCCGGCATTCAAAAAATAACTCCATTTTTCGATTCCTTGCTCTAAATTGAGTGTCGTATGCATTCCCAAACCATTTGTCTGAAATCCCGTTCCAATATCGATTCCCAAGGGATTATTTAAATCTAATGGATTAGGGTTAACAATGATTGTCCCTCCCAAAGCTTCAGGACCAAATCGAACTCCTGTAGCTCCTTTAATTACAGTGATTGAATTTGCTGAAGAAATATCTATTTCGGGGGCATGTTCTGAACCCCAATTCTGGAACCCATGTTTTAATCCATTATTCAAAATCAAAATTCGATTACCATGAAGGCCATGTATGACCGGAAGTTGTACATTGGATCCTGCAGAAATCATTGATACGCCTTCTTGACCAGATAAGAGATCCGCAAGTGACTTTGTAGGTGCATTTTTGATCTCCTTTTGACCAATATTCACTTGAGAAATGGACTGTATTCCTTCTTCCTTTTGATTTTTACCCACAACCTGCACAGGTCCTAAATCCTGTACCTCTTGTGCCAGATATATAGGTAAAGGTTTGTTATTTTCGTGGTTCCCTCCACACAGCAGATCACAGTAACCAACGCAAGAAACTAATAAACTATCCTTTTCAGAGCAAAGTCCTCCAATATAGAATTTTCCTTTTGAATCAGTATACCCACCTTTAGGTGAATTCTTTAATTTGATTTTAACAAAGGGTAAAGGCTCGTTTGTTTCTTTGTCGAAAACTATGCCGCTAACCGAGTAATTACAATCGCTACTTTGCGTCATACCTAAGTGTGATGTAAGCATGCTAATGATCAATAAAATCAACCATTTCGCAAATGAAATATTTCCAATATGACCTTTAACTATCACAAATAATATACTTCGTTAGTTTTCACTGAATCACAAATATACGGAGCTTAATGATACGGAGTTGCATTAATAAAGGATTATTTTTGTTTTTTGCAGAAATTAACAAAGTTAAATTGGTATTAAATAGCAAAAAAAATCGGAGTTTGATTAATAGCGAGCTCATAGGTTTGTGATCTCTTGAATAATTTGTGGTCAGAAATTAAGTGCATGATAAAACCTTAAATTATTGAAAATGAAGGTTTCTTTAGTTTCACTTAATCGATGAGCAAAAAGACTACTTTTGTGTGCTTTCCTAAATTCGAATTTCTCAGAACCGCATGACAAGCTTTATCAAAATAGTTATGAATCAAGTTCTACAATAACTAAAATAGATTCCTGTTTAGCTAATATTGAAATTGTTTGCTGACCTTCAATTAGAATAGATTCATATTTTTGACAATTTTGACCTGATACGATAGTGCTGCCAGAATATGTATGAATAAAAGAATTACCTTTTAACATTGAGATTTCTATTTCAGCACCTTTTTCTAGTTTTATTCCGCTTAGAGATCCTTCGAAATCTCCTTTTGTCATAAGATTGAAATTGGTAACTTTTCCCCAGCTTTTGGTATTC
Source organism: Crocinitomicaceae bacterium (assembly GCA_022447585.1). Taxonomy (GTDB): domain Bacteria; phylum Bacteroidota; class Bacteroidia; order Flavobacteriales_D; family Crocinitomicaceae; genus UBA4466. Next base: position 339,377 of record JAKVAR010000014.1, read on the forward strand.
CAGTCTCCCTTGAAATTGTCAAATTCTAAGGGCTTCAATGTGGCTTTATGATGACCTTCATGCTCCAGTTTCAAAATGCCTTCAAGAACCATTAATGTTCTGTTTACATCTGGTAAACGTGTAAAAGTAGATTCTTCAATTTCTACTGTAGCAATGCTCAATCGAAACAAATAGTTCCCAATATTAAACTCTGATCCTTCAGGAAATATGAATAACTCAGATGTTGTCCCGCCAGACCAATTTGTTTTCTTAATTCTAGATGCGTCGAAATGTTGAATAGACATTTTATCTATTGTTTAGTTCTTTTAAAGTCTTTACAAATTTCTGTGCAATGGTACTTTCGTCAATGTGTCTTCCTGATTTTGCGACAATTTTACCATTTACAATAGTCGCAAGTTGATGTGAGGCATCTGAGGTGTATACGATTGAAGAAGCTCTGTTTTTATTAGATGTTGTTGCCAGTAAAGGTGAGTTTGCATCTATAACTGAAGCATTTAATTTTTCTCCAATTTTAAAGTATTCAATAGAAAAGTTGTTCATTGCTTTTCTTCCGGCCTTCAAACTCATGTCGATAGCATAATGCCCGCTATCCCCAATCGTTTTTGCATAAGTATCTCTGTCGTGTGAAATCAAACGCTGTCCATAGTCTAATAGTCTGAGCTCCTCTAATGGATTGATCCCAACATGGCTGTCTGTTCCAATGCTCCAGTTGCCTCCAACTTTTTGAAATTCAATTAATGGGAATAATCCGTCACCTAGGTTTCCTTCTGTTGTTGGGCAAATGACCACGTTTGCGCCACTTTTCGCAATGCCTATGGTTTCATTGTTTGTAAGGTGAGTTGCATGGACTAGATGATATCTGTTGCTCATTTCGACATTGTCCAACATCCATTCAACAGGTCTCATGTTTAAATATGAAATACTGTCCTCTATTTCTTTTAGTTGCTCCGAAATGTGAATGTGAAAAGGAATATCTTGAGGCCCTGTTTTAGCTAGCTCAGCAATATCTTTAGGCTCAACACCGCGCATTGAATGGATTCCAATACCAATATTTGCTCCATCATATTCTTTACAATCATTTTTACTAGACTCTAAAAGTTGCAAGTATTCCTCAATTGTTGGTGTGATAAATCTTTTTTGCCCCTTCAACGGTGCTTTACCAAATCCACCTTTCTGATAGAAAATTGGAACTAGTGTAATGTTTATTCCTGCAGTTTTTGCAGCGGAAATCAAGCGACTTCCCATTTCTGAAAGGTTGTTGTATTGTTTCCCATTCTTATCATGGTGCACATAGTGAAATTCAGCAACGTTTGTATAACCGTGGCGCACCATTTCACTATATAGCATGGTTGCAATCGCTTCCATCTGCTCAGGTGAAATGTTTAAAGCAAGCTCATACATCGATTCTCTCCATGACCAGAAGTTGTCAGAAGTGTGAGCGATATCATGAACTTCAGCTAAACCTGCCATGGCATATTGAAAGGCGTGAGAATGTGCGTTTTGAAATCCAGGTATAGCGTAACCATCAAAATTTTCTGTGTTTCTCGTTTCATTATTTGAATCAATCGATGTTATAAAACCATTGTCATTTGTCGTAATTAAAACGTTGGATCTCCATCCATCATTTTGTAATATTCCTTTGAAGCTAAATTTTGCCATGGTCAATTATATTTTATTCAAAGTATGGATAAGGTTTTCGAAAGTGTTTCTTAATACTTTTCGAACTTGGTTTGCTCTTTCTTCATGAAAATCAACTTCATCATCATTCATGTAAAGAATTTTATTCATTTCTAATTGAAGAGCATGTATGTTGTTTTCTGGTTTTCCAAAATAACGAGTAATATGTCCTCCTTTGAATGGTGTGTTGTGATTAATACCGTATTTACCTGATTTCAATCCTCTTAAAGCAGTGTTGATAAGATCAGGATGGGCAGTAACCCCGTCATTATTTCCAAGAATCATATCTGGAAAAATTTCTGTCCTGATTGTGGGTACGAAATGACGAATCGAATGGGCATCCCATAAAAGAGCCTTGCCAAATTCATCAACTCGCTCATTCAATAAGCTTTGAATCTTTTTGTAATATGGCCAGTAATATATTTTTAACCTTCTTTCAACCTCTTTCTTTGAAGGTAGCTTATCTTCTGATTTATAAATTTTTTTACCGAAAAAATCAGTCGTTGTTGTTAGTCCTGTTATAATGCGCCCATCATTATATAGAGGTGCGCTTTGTGGATCTCTATTCAAATCGATTACCCATCTACTGTATTTCGCATAGATAATTGTAATCCCCATTTCTGAAGCGAAGTTATAGAGTTTATGAACAAACCAGTCTGTATCATCAGGGGAAGTGATCATTTCGGGTATATAATCAGCTTTAATTTCAGCTGGAAAATCAATTCCGCAATGAGGCACACTGAGTATGATTGGTACTTTTTTAATTTTGGGCTCTATAATATGGTATGGAATGCTCATGATTTGGATTTTAACAAAAATATAAGAATCATGAGATTTACCTTTCAGATTTTAAGGGCTAATAGTTGAATTTATTTCTGCCTCCTTTTTTTGTTAAAAATAAAACACAAGAAATTGAAATCTATTTCTTGTGTTTGAATCTCTTACATTATAACGGTTAGATGTTGGTTTTTGTGTTAGTGATTTGATTAACAGTTGTTTTGGGCCGTTTGTTGCTGAGGGTTTTTAATTTTCATCGTTACAGCTTAAATGTTAATTCAGAGTTGCATTTTGAATAAATCGTATGTAAATATATATGTGTGCATAACAAATGAATTCTGTGGATGGATAACCTCTTTTTGTCGTTAAATTTGATATTTATATCGTTTAAGTTGTTTTACATATTGTCTGTATCTCAATAGGAGCTTAGCAACCGTGAATGTTTGCACACCGTTTTATTAAAGAACCCAAAAACTTCTCGATTATGAAAACTTCTACTACAACTTTGTTGTTCATATTCTTTTTATACTTTGGATTGTTTGCTCAATCTATTCATGAAGAGATGGATCACCTTTTTGAATCCACTAGTTTGTTGACTTTTGAATCGGATTTAAATCTTAATACGAGTGATTACGATAACACGATGCTTCTTGATATTATTGATGCCGAGTATCAAGCTTTTTTTACGAATCTTTATGGGAGGGTTGGGTCTGGAGAAGCTATTTCTCATGCACAATTTGATACTGAATATCATAATCTGGTATCTTCAACTTTACCTGTTGTTAAAGGTATGAAAGGGGTAGTAGCTCCTGTTTATTCTGTCAAAGCATTAGATGGGCCTTGTGTTAATATGGATTTTGAATCTGGAGATTTAACTGGATGGGAATTGACTCGAGGAAATGTTGATGGATCAGCTCCATTTAGTTTTGTTGGAGAGTTTGCGGTTGGTCCTGGGCCTTATCACACAATTTATACTGGAGGTGTTGATCCTGTTACGGGGATTCCTAGAGTGAATCCGTTGGGAGGTGCTTTTTCAACGCGATTAGGGAATGGCACAGGCACGGGAGCTCGCGCTGCGAGAATGAAGCAAACGTTTTTAGTTGATTCGACTAATTATATGTTCACCTATAGTTATGCTGTAGTTTTTCAATCTCCTGTCGGGCATTCTGCAAATCAATTACCATATTTTACGGTTCGAGTTATAGATTCTTCGGGTGTGGATGTCCCTTGCGGGGAATACTCAGTTATTGCTAATGCTGCAAATGCTTCAGATTATCAATCTACAAATTGGGGAGGGTCAACCGTTCTTTATAAAAATTGGGAAACTGTTTTTGCAAACCTCAGTGCGTACATTGGTCAAAATGTAACTGTAATTTTTAGTGCTGGTGATTGTTCTTTATCGGGTCATTTTGGTTATGCTTATGTAGATGCTTCTTGCGGTGTATCTCAATTAACAGCTTCTCAAGATATTATATGTACCGGTGACTCATCAATTTTAACCGCACCCGTGGGTGCATCAAGTTATTTATGGGGTAATGGTGATACAACTCAAATGACAACAGTTTTCGCTGGAGGTACTTATTCGTGTACGATGACGCCTTCTCAAGGGGGAGGGTGTTCAATTACATTAGATATAACAATTAACGAGAATCCTACTCCTTCAGCTGATTATAGTTCTAGTACAATCGTAGCTTGTGTAAATGATTCAATTCATTTTACTGATCTTTCAACTATACCTGCACCTGGTTTAATTGCGAGTTATCGATGGGATTTTGGTGATGGTATTGTGAGTCCTATGGGTAATGGGGTGATTGGTTCTGTTTTGAATACAACAGGAAATTATACTGCACCTAGTCATTTGTATACTGCACCGGGGATTTATAATGTCCAACTATTAATTGAGTCGGTAGATGGATGTTTGGATTCGATTACATATCCAGTTACAATTAATGTATTACCAGTTGTTATTGGAGGACTGGATCAAACAGTTTGTGATGGATTTGCTGTGACCTTAAATGGCGCTGGAGCAAATTTTTACGTATGGAATAATGGAGTAATGGATGGGGTGCCTTTTTTTCCTCCCGTTGGAACAAATACTTACATCTTAACAGGAACTGATTTGAATGGTTGTGTAAATACGGATCAAGTGGATGTAATTGTGAACGGTCTGCCAAATGTCAATGCAGGGTTAGATCAAGTTGTTTGTGAAGGAACGGCAGTTGTTATTAGTGGTTCAGGAACAGATATTTATGTGTGGGATAATGGTGTTTTTGATGGTGTGCCTTTTTTTCCTCCCGTTGGAACAAATACTTACATCTTAACAGGAACTGATTTGAATGGTTGTGTAAACACGGATCAAGTGGATGTAACTGTGAATCCATTGCCGCTTGTTGATGCTGGTGTCGATCAATTTGTTTGTGACGGTGAAGTAGTGTCTTTGAGCGGATCAGGGGCAAATACTTATGCTTGGGATAATAGTATTACGAATGGAATCCCTTTTGTTCAATTAATAGGAACTGTAACTTATACGCTTACTGGAACCGATGTAAATGGATGTGTGAACACAGATCAAGTTGATATAACTGTAAATCCTTTGCCAAATGTGATTGCTGGGGTTGATCAGCAAATGTGCATGGGGTCGGCTGTTGCGTTGAGCGGATCTGGAGCTAGTTCATATCTTTGGGATAACGGAGTTACGGATGGTGTTCCTTTTGGTCAGCCTGTAGGTACGGTAACGTACACGGTTGTGGGGACAGATGCAAATGGTTGTCAAAATATAGATGATGTGAATGTAACTGTTTATGCTTTGCCAACGATCAGTGCCGGAGCAGATATGGTAATTTGTGATGGTGCTTCAGTAGCTTTGAATGGTGCGGGAGGTACCGTTTACTTATGGGATAATGGAGTTTTAGATGGGGTTCCATTTGTTCCTTCGTTGGGAACATTAACATATACCGTTATCGGTACTGATGCTAATGGTTGTTCAAATTTCGATGATGTTGATGTTACGGTAAATGCACTACCGGTAGTTTCTGCTGGTAGTAGTCAACAGGAGTGTGAAAACTTCATGGTCACGTTAAGCGGAGTTGGCGCAGATTCTTATGTTTGGAATAATGGTGTTCTGGATGGGATTCCGTTTAATGCACCAGTTGGACTTACTACTTACACTGTGGTTGGAACAGATATTAACGGTTGTTCAAATTCAGATCAGGTCGATGTTGAAATTTATGGATTACCAAACGTTGTAGCCGGTGTCGATGTTGTCGTGTGTGATGGTGCACCAGTTGTTTTGAATGGATCTGGCGCTTCAAGCTATACTTGGACAGGTGGTGTTGTGAATTCAATTGCTTTCACGCCAATTGTTGGGAGTCATAACTATATTGTTTCAGGAGTAGATGTAAATGGGTGTGTTCAAAATGATACTGTAAATGTTTTAGTAAACCCGAACCCAATAGTTAATGCCGGTGCAAATCAATCTCTTTGTTATGGTGATGCTGCAGTTCTGGTTGCGAGTGGAACAGGTTTTATTTCTTGGGATAATGGTGTTCTTGATGGCGTGCCTTTTTTACAGGAAGTTGGTGAGGTAGTGTATACTGTACAAGACTCGCTATCTACAGGGTGTGTTGCGTATGATCAGGTTCAAGTTGTTGTTCATCAGAACCCAGTTATAACTGCGAATAACGAAGAAATATGTAAAGGTGAAGGGGTGACATTGAATGGAGGGGGAGCTTTCATGTATTCGTGGACTGGGGGAGTTATTGATGGTGTTGAGTTCTTTCCAATTGTTTCACAGGATTATTTCGTGACGGGAACTGACTTAAATGGTTGTCAAGGGCAGGCAGTCGCCAAAGTCATTGTCCATGATTTACCAAATGTAGATTTCAATATCCTCGATTTATCATTGAATACATCTAATCCCATAACAAGTTTTGATAATCTAACAACTGGCGGAGATACTTACACTTGGGATTTTGGAGATGGTTCAGTGGATAGCTATGAATTTGAGCCAACACACTCTTTTCCAGATGATCAAGCGGGTGCATATGCAATTACTTTAGATGTACTTTCTATTGATGGTTGTCCTGGACAGAAAATAAAATACGTGCATGTTTTTCAAGATTATACTATTTATGTTCCTAATACATTTACTCCAGATGGAAGTGGTGTAAACGATATCTTCAAGCCTGTCATGACAGGGTTTGATCCACAAGATTATACAATGTATATTTTTAACCGATGGGGAGATTTAATCTTTGAATCTCATGATATGGAAATTGGGTGGGATGGTAGGTTTGCTGGTCAAAACTTTCAAGTTCAAGATGGAGTCTATACTTGGAAAATTGAAGCAGGATTACAAGATTCTGCAGATACAAAGCTATTTGTTGGTCATGTTTCTATTCTGAAATAGCTATAAATAGATTCGTTAGTTGACTTTGATTTGATGATTCTACTTTGAGTACTTAATTTTTTGTTGATTAGGAATTCAATTATAAATTTTCAATTCAGGTATTTGTACTTTGAATAACAGGTAGTTATTACCGTGTTATATGGGTTGAATAATATTACATTTGTTGCAAGCTTTTAAACACTATTTCACTGATAGTTTAAGGCCTAATTTAATCACTAATCACTGTTTTTAGATATGTCTGAAAGATGTACTAATAATACTGAACTGGGGCTCTATTCAAAAGATTATAGCCGTCCTATTACATTGTTCAATGTTGAGGTTTTATGCATTTGGTGTGTAAATGAGTTAAATTGTGATCAACCTATGGATGAGCTTAGTTCAATTTTAAACGAAGAAGATATGATTTCGGCTTATCGGATCGCAGGGAATCGTTGTCAATGTGATAGAATTCGCTGTCATAGAAAATTAGCTTAAGTTGCTTTTTAAATAAAAGTAGATTCTTTCTCATGCACCGCACGGGTTTAGTTTAGTGCATATTAGTGTGGTGCAGAGAGTGAATTCTGGATAAATAGTTGTATCTTAATGATTCATGAGAAAAACGTAATTTATGTTGACAGGGGCAATTATTGGTGTGATTGTTGGAATTATCATAGTTCTAATTAAAAACAGCAAAAAAAAGAAAGAAGAGCAATCTGATATAATAGATAGTTCTATGGATAATTCTTCGTCGGAGAAGAAAGATATTTAAGAGGGTGTTTATAGTTTTGTAAGGTTCAGAGTAATATTTTACATCTAGAACATTTTTTGTACTATCTATTGTATTTTTTCCACGAATTCTTTTGGAGGTGTTCTACTTTAGTTTTGAATAATATTCAGCTGAATTCGCTTTTTTGAAATCGCTTTAAGCGATTGATTGATTGATTGATTGATTGATTGATATCTTCGTCCTGCAAAATAATTACGTTCTAGAATCCTTTGTCTTGGCTCAAGGATCTTGTTTAGCTTCGTATTCGTCCCTATTCAAATCGTTTAGGCTTTTTAGTCCCGTTCAAATGTCTCTAACTTAGGGTGATCAAAAATGCTAGCATGTTATAGGTTGTTTTAATGTTTACCATTTTTTCTTTAAGGGCTGCGATTTCATCTGGAAAAGCCCTCAAATCAATACCTTCTTTGCTTATTCTTTTATGCTATAACAGACCATAGTCCTATAGAAAAATAAAAGTACGCGAATAGTTTAAGGTTTTTATCTTTATATCGTGAATGAAATGCGTAAACTATTAATTATTGGTAAGGTTTGGCCTGAGCCCAAATCATCTGCGGCTGGAACACGAATGATGCAATTAATTGAGTTTTTTCAAAAAGAAAATTTTGAGATTACCTTTGCTTCTGCGGCGAACTTTTCAGAATTTCAAGAAGATTTAAGCGTGCATAATGTTATGCAAGAGCAGATTGTTTTGAATGATTCGTCTTTTGATGTTTTTCTAGAAAAATTGAATCCAGATGTGGTGCTTTTTGATCGATTCATGACGGAAGAGCAATTTGGCTGGCGAGTAATTGAAAATTGTCCGGATTCTTATAGAATACTCAATACTGAAGATTTGCATTTCTTGAGGAAGGCAAGACATCAAAGTGTAAAAAAGTATGGAAACTTATCGAATGTTGAGCTTTTGTCAGAAGATGCTATTCGAGAAATCTCTTCAATCTATAGGTGTGATCTTACATTATTGGTTTCTAATTTTGAAATGGAGTTACTGTCCTCGGAATTTCAAATTCCTTCAGATTTGTTATATTATTTGCCCGTTTTTGCTAAACGCTTAAATGGTGTGCCTAGTTTTCAGAATCGTCATGGGTTTATGTTCATAGGGAATTATTATCATGAGCCAAATTGGGATGCATTAAGGGTTTTGAAAAAAGAAATTTGGCCTCTAATTCGCGAGGAAATGCCATCAGCCATTCTTAATGTTTATGGAGCTTACTCGGGTCAGAAGGTTAATGATTTTCATAATCCAAAAGAAGGTTTTATAGTGCATGGAAGGGCTGAAGATGCAATTGCTGTTACCCTCAAAAGTAGGGTGAGTTTAGTTCCTTTGAGGTTTGGTGCAGGGATAAAAGGGAAGCTACTAGAGGCAATGCAGTCTGGAACACCTTCGGTTACAACATTGGTAGGTTCTGAGGGAATGACGAAAGATAGGGATTGGGGAGGCACAGTTGTGGATGATGTACAACAATTTGCTCGAGCTGCAGTTGCGCTGTATGAAGATCAAGAGGTTTGGGAGCAATCTCAGAGTCGAGGTTATGATATCTTGAATGATCAGTTTAATGGAGAGGATTATTGGGATCAATTCAAAGCTAAATTATATTTTCTAATTGCAAATACTGAGGTTAGTAGAAAGAGGTATTTTGTTCAGCGTATGTTCCAATACCAATCATTAATGAGTAACAGATATCTCTCTAAGTGGATAGAAGCAAAGAATAGGTGTTAGTCGTTAATTTTTGTTGGTAATTTAATGCAAACAGAAGACTCATTTCTCTTGAAGTTTCCATCTATTTGATCTGTAAGTAATTGAAGTAGTTCTTCTCCAAAACTTTGTTTAGTTGGCTTTTTCCTTTTTCCGTTATCGTTATAGTTAAATTGAATAGTTTTGCTGTCAGCTAAATCAATTTTAATTTCAATTTTTCCTTTGTCTAATGCCGTAAAAGCTTGTTTCATTGAGTTTTTTATCAGTTCATTTATGATTAATCCAACTGGAACCACTGATGTTAAATCAAGTTCGGAAATGTTCACTGATAGTTTAATTTCAATTTGTTCAGTGCTATCGTGTAATTGCTTTATTTTTTGAATTAAGGAAGTAATGTATTCTTTGAGCTCCAACTGTGATAATTCGCCTAGTTCATAAAGCTTTTTATGAATCATGGAAATGGTCATTATTCTGTTTATTGCCTGCGTGAAGTGTTTCTTAGTTTCCGTTGATTGAATTTCTCAACTCTTTATACGTAAAAGGCTTACAACGATTTGAAGGTTGTTTTTTATGCGATGGTGGACTTCTTTTAAGGGTGTAACATTTTCATTATTCTGAATCTCTAATTGTTTATTGGTAGATTTTAATTCATTTTCTGCATATCGTTGAAATTTTATATTCTGATTGATGAAATAAATCAATACGAAAATGGCAAAGATAAGCTCGAATCAACTTGCGATTAATTCATAGGTGGTTATCGTCCTTATTGATTCTATGTGGTTGTTAAGTCGAAATAGAACAAAATACAATATCGAGATGGAGTGCACGGCTATAAAGCCTAGGGCAATTCGGTATGATAATCCTATGTGCGCAAAAAGAATAGTACAGGTTATCCAAATTATATCTTAATAATGTAATGTATACATAATGGTATTAAATGACAGTATAATCATTATTGATGCTGAACTTGTACATAGCCAAAAAACAAATTTTGTTTTTTTTTTGTATTGTACATATATACATATAGATTATAGAAGTTACAGAACAGCCTGGTGTTGTTATATATATTCCAAATGTTGTGATGTCAATTGTAACAAAAACAGCGGATAAAATTGAGAATACAATTATGGATAGCAGGGTTAATCTCCATGCTAATTCGAAAATGCCGAGTTCATAGTAATTTGATGTAAATGAGGCGTCAGGATTGAAAATTCGCATGCGTTAAATGTAGAATCATGCGTTAAATGTATAATGTTGATGCTGTTTGAAAATATAAATGGGAGGCTTTTTTTAGTCTCGAACATTAACTCTCCACCATTTTTTATAGCCTTTCACGAAGTTGACTTTTTTTAAATCTCGTGGCGTAGGATATTTAAATTCTGCCTGACAGGGTTGATTTTCATTTTCGTAAAAGGAGTAGGTTATAATGTTAAAGAATGGGGTGGCTTTTTTTGTTTCAGGATTTAGGCCCCAAGTATAGTTCATGTATAAAACAGATGAAAAATTGTTGTCCGATTGTTTGGTCATTTCTTTGGTGTTTGCGCCTGAAGCTGTGAACTGAACTGAAGCAATTAGTTCTGATGTAATTTTTACACTATACATTTCAGAATTCCAGTTGCATTCTACTATTTCAGTATCAGTGACCTTTATGAATTCTATGCTCGATGCGTATTCGCCTTTATAGTCACAGCAGTCACAGTAATCGAAAATGAAAGGATTCTTTTTTAATTCTTTAACTACGTTTTCTGCTTCTTCAAATGTTAGGTTATCCCAAGCGTCAGCAAAAGAAAATAACGGGATTGAAAAGAGTAATAGGGTTATTAACTGCTTCATTTTTAGTTAGTTTTTTCTTGAGTCTATTTCCAGAATTGCCACCAAGATTTTGATTTAGTCTTTTTTAGATCGGGTGATGATTTTTTTAGTTCTACTTTAGATTTATCAACCCATCCGTTTTTTTTTTTTTTTTTTTTTCTTTGATCGCACCCATTGTTTTTCAATCCAAAGAAGTATTAAAACTACTTCTTGCTTAGCAGAAGTCTTGCTCTGAATTGTTTCGTTTTGCAAAACTTATTTTTTTATGAATAACAACCTGTCTTTCATATAAGTTACAATTTAATGATGTGAATATCAAATGATAATTCTATACATTTAAAGTACGTCGAGTAATTCAATTTCAAAGATTAATACAGAATTGGCAGGAATAGATCCGTTTGCTTCATCTCCATAACCGAGACCTGATGGAATTAATAAAATTCCTGAACCACCTTCTTTAAAATGGGGGATGCCTTCAGTCCAGCCTGCGATTACACTGGATAAGTTAAATGTAATTCCAGCTGAAGTGCTTTCATCGAAAATAACATTGTTTGTATAGTATCCTTTATAATCTACCGTTACATTAGAAGATGCTGAGCATGAAGCTCCTGTTCCCGGGTCGGTCGTAACAATATATAAACCAGAACCTGTAGCCGTTGCTGCTAGATTGTTATCCTCAATGTATTGCTTAATAATTGCATCATCTTCTTCGGCTTGTTTTTTGGCTTTATTACATGACGCTAAAGAGAATATTCCGATAAATAAGAATAAATAATTTTTCATAAATTGAAGATATAAAAATATATAAAATGCAAAAACCCTAAGGAAATTGATACTCCTTAGGGTTTTCTAGTCTCACAGCCATATGAGCTTAAGTTTTGTTCTTTCGAACTGGCGGTCTGGACGGGACTCGAACCCGCGACCCCATGCGTGACAGGCATGTATTCTAACCAACTGAACTACCAAACCAATATTCCGAGTCTTTCAACTATTGACAACAGTCAATTTTAGAATTTGTATACGCCTTTCATTCAAAGCGTGGGCAAATGTAATATATTTTTTTGAATAAATCGATTGATTTCAAAAAAAAGAGGGAAATATTTCTATCCCCCTCGTTTTTTAGAGTAAGTATGTTATTTAATAACAAGTTTTTCTGTTGCCAATACTCCATTTGAAGTGTAAACAGTATAAATATAGATTCCTGAATTTAACTCGCTAACATCTATTGTATTAACACCTGAGTTAATTTCAGAAGAAATGACTAATTGACCTGAAAGGTTTGAAATTGCAATAGATTCAGCATCAGTTCCGTTAACTTCAACATTGATTGTTGTAGTCGCTGGGTTTGGAGCAACTAAAACAGCTGTAGTGTTAAATCCAAAGATGCTTTCAACGTCATTAGTTCCTTCAACGAAGATTGTAGATGCGCAACTTAAATTATTCATCATATTTGGCTCAGTAGTAGGAGTCTGGTTTGTTCCTTCATACAAGAAAACTTCAACGCAAAGATCTTGGGCTCCCGCCAATCCTGCTGGAATTAGAGGGAAGTTAATTCCGGGGAAAGCGTAGTCAAAGGTCCCACCTGGTGCAACTGTTGCGTTTGCTCTATCAACCAAAAATACATTGTTACTAGTAACATTATTACCTGCAACTGTGATCCAGAAATAAACGCTATCAGTAACAATTAGATCAACTGATCCCGAATTTGTAACTGTAAAGTTAACATCAAAGGGAACCCCTGCCTCAATAGTTTGAGAAGGTATAGGTGTCGACATAGATACGGAAATATCTTTTTGGGCAAATGTTGATAGTGATAATGCTCCAATTGCGAAGCATCCTAAAAGTAAATTTTTCATCATAATTATTATTTTTTTATACGAATATAAGGCCTTATATCTAAGCGAAGATGTAGAAGAGGATCTTATTGTTTAAACGGTAGTCTTATCGAGATGAATGGTAAACAAATCAACTATTTACCATTAACAAATCTTTGAAAAAAGGAGAATCTCATAAGGAAAAGTTAAATTTTTATTAAATATCAGTTATAATATAATATTAATCACTTAAGCCTGATTTTCTTGCACTTGTAATTAAAAAAAGTTAAATTGTAATACCAAACTACTAAAATCACTAGGACTTTTGACTAAGTTGACTACAGAAAAATCGCTGTTAAAAGCATCGGTTCTTGATGCTTTAAGTTCACACATCGCAGTTGTCGATGAGAACGGAATTATTATAGAAACAAATCGAGCCTGGGAAGAATTCGGTAAGAATTATAATTCTTCAAAATCAAAACGCATAGGCAAGGGAGAGGACTATTTTAATGTTATCAGAGATCTGGATTCAGAAAATGGAGATAAATTATGCACAAACCTTCGTGAGATAATTAACGGAAAACGGGATTATTTTTATTTTGATTACCCTTGTCATACGGAAAATGAGAAGAGGTGGTATACAATGCGTGTTACCTCTGCGCCAGAAGTTAAAGGGGCAGTTATTGCGCATTCCAATATTACAGAAAGAGTTTTAGCAGAATACAAATTAAAAGAACAAGAGAAAGAAGCAAATGAGTTTGCCCGTATTATTAATGAATCGTTAAATGAGGTTTATATTTTCGATTCAGAGTCCTTATTATACATAGATGTGAATAATGGTGGACAGATGAATATAGGTTATTCAATGAAAGAGCTGCGAAAATTAACACCTATAGATCTTAAGCCAGAGTTTGACGAAGATTCGTTCAAAAGGCTTATCAATGGATTTGAAAATTCTGATAAAGTAAAGATCCAGTTTGAAACATATCATAAACGGAAGGATGGTTCATTTTATGCCGTAGAAGTTCATTTACAGAAGTCTTTTTATAAGGAGAAAAATGCCTTTTTAGCCATGGTAATGGATATTTCTCAAAGGAAGGAGTCTCAACTTAAGCTAATTAAGAATGAACGCGAATTTCGTTCCCTTGCAGAAAATGCTCCTTATCACTTTATTAAACTGAGTAGATATTATAGAATTGAATTTATTAATCGCGGTGGTTTTGGTTTTTCGCGAGAAGATTTGATTGGTAAATCTGCGTTCGATGTAATTGATCCGAAGAATGGTAGTCTAGTCAGACAGAAGTTGAACTCCGTTTTTGAAAACGGTAAACCAGTATATTATGAGTCAATCAGAAGGATAAGTAAGGAGGAGAGTATCGTTTTTGCAACACAAGTTGGACCTGTTAAAAATGATACAGGGGATGTGGTTAGTTTGATCGTTATTATGCGGGATATTACAGAGGAGTCTAAATACAAACGAGAATTAGAGGTTGCACATTCCGAGCTTATTAAAATTGATGAAATTAATCAATTTGCCCTGTACAAGGATAATTCAATGGATGAGCTCATACAAAAAATGATGGGGCTTCTGGCGCAATTTGCTAACTTCAAAAATGGTCGCTTTTACATTTGTGACAAAAATTACAAAAAATTAATTCTCAAACATCAGGAAGTTTCAAGTTCTATCGCCCAAGTTATAAAAACAATTGTTGGTTCGAATAAGGAAGGAATGGTCCTTTCAGTGAAAGAAGGATCAATTTTATTAGATATTCTTGAGTCAGATAAAACAAAAGTTATTCATGGGAAAGCTGGAATTAATTCATTTATCGAGCAATTATGGAGTATTTCTAAATATAAGAAAATAGCTGCTGAGATAATTGATTTAATGCATGTGAAAACTATACTTTTTATTCCTATGTCGATTCAAGGTGAGGTTTTTGGTTTAATGACTTTAATGTTTGATCAAGAATTGAAAGGGGAGAAGATCGACAAAATTCAACGTTATGTTAATGGCGTGAAATCTGCACTGGGTAAGAAATATGCTTCAGAGAAGATTGAGGAGAGTGAATTGAGGTATAAAACTCTATTTGAAAGTATTAATGAAGGTTTTGTGATGATGTCTCCAGAAGGTGAGATTCAAATGACAAACCCCAAATTTAGAAATCTTTTAGGTTATGATGAGAATGAATTAATTGGAATGAAGGGTAATGATATTTTAAAAGGAGTATCGAAACGTCAATTTAATGAAAAGTTAGATGAACGCCGTTCAGGAAAGTCTGAAACCTATGAATCTACTTTAAGAAAATATAACGGAGAAAGAATTTGGGTTGAGATCAATGCATCCCCTAGATTTAATTCAAAAAATGAGTTTATTGGAGCCGTTTCTCTAATTCGAGATATTACGGATAAAAAGAGAAAAGAAGCTTGGAGCTATATTAGTTCGAGTATTACGGAAGTAATTAGTTCTGAAGATGTGAGTCTTCAGGATATATTATCATCTGCCCAGAAAGTATTATCGACATATATGTCCTCTGAAAATTTTTATGTATGTCAAAGAAAAGGTGATGGTGAAATTCAGTTTGTTTATTATGAAAATGTCAACTCCAATAAAGTTGCACCCTTCACGGGAAAAATAGAAAATGGTTTAATTGAACTGATATTATCTACAGGTGATCCACTGATTCTTAATGAAGAAGAATTAAAAGAGTTTGTACCGAAAAAACAAAAAGCTAAATCTAAAGCGCTTTATAAGTCATGGATTGGAGCTCCATTGATTTCTAAAGGACATGTAATAGGAGTTATTGCCTGTCAAGTATACAGTAATAAAAATAGCTATGATCAGTTTGATTTAGATCTACTTCAGTATATAGGCCAGCAGCTTGGAGTTTACATAGAAAAAATTAAATCACTAGAAGATAAAGAACGATTGATTAGTATTTCAAGAGATCTTATCTGTGTTGCTGGTCATGATGGTTACTTTAAGTATGTAAACCCTGCATTCACAGAAGTTTTAGGTTATACTAAAGAGGAGCTTTTGAACAATCCTTTTGTGACTTTTGTTCATCCTGAAGATCACCATTCCGTTGAGGGGGAAATGGATAATCTTAATGCCGGAAATCAAACTATGGGGTATGTTAACCGATATATTGCTAAAGACGGAGATATTGTGTGGCTCAGTTGGTTGGCTACACCCATAGAGGAGGATGGTTTATACTATTGTATAGCCAGGGATATTACTAAAGAACGGGAAGTTCAGAACAGGATTAAAGAAAGTGAAAGGAGATATCGCGGTATTTTTGAAGGAATGAATGAAGGTATTCTCTATTCTGGACCTGCAGGAGAAATATTAGAGGTGAATCCTGGTTTTTGTAGAACTCTTGGTTATTCTAGGGAAGAGCTTATCGGTAAGATTGGTTATGACCTTTTGCATGATGAGTCAACTGCCTTGAGACTGAAGCAAAAGTTGAAGTATAGAGAAAATGGAGATTCTGGAAATTATGAAACCACTTTTTTAACAAAATCTAGGGGGGAAATTATTGTTCAAGTTTCTTCTGCACCGAATTATGATAATGAAGGTAAGTTTAGTGGTGTTTTATCCATTATAATGGAAATTACCGAGCGTAAAAGAGCAGAATTAGAGGCTTTAAGGTTAAAAGAAGCGTTTACGCTTCAGCTTAAAGAAAAGGTACAAGAACGTACTAGAGAGCTTGAAGAGGCACAGTTGGAGAGTAAGTATCAGCTGGATACTTTGAATGAATCCGCACTTGTTTCGGTAACGGACCTTAATGGTATAATTACCTATGCAAATAATAAGTTCTGTAAACGATCAAAGTTTTTACCAGAGGAGCTGATAGGTGAAACACATAGAATTCTGAAGTCAGAGAAGCAAGATCCTAAAGTTTTTGTGGATCTATGGCAAACAATCTCAGCAGGAAATGTTTGGAATGGTGAAATCATGAATAAGGCGAAGGACGGAACTTTTTATTGGGTTGACACTACAATAGTTCCTTTCTTTAATACGCGTGGAGAAATTGATAAATATGTTTCTGTTCGATTTGATATTACTCAGCAGAAAGAGCAGCAGCAACAGCTTGTGGCCTCCTTGGAAAAAGAGCAAGAGTTGAGTGAATTGAAATCAAGATTCGTCGCAACAGCTTCGCATCAGTTCAGGACCCCGCTTTCAGTTATCCAATCAAAAATGGCTGTTTTGGCTATGCAAGAAAGTTCGATGGGGAGTAAATTCAAGCCCAAGTTTAACGCTGTTTTCAAAACTATTCAAGAACAAATTAAGCGCATGACAAGCTTAATGAATGAGGTGTTAATATTAGGTAAAATAAATGCAGGAAATATAAACGTGAGTCTTGAGTCATCTGATTTAAGAGAAGTCTGTCAAGAGATGATTGGAAACTTCAATATTATTTTTGGAAATTCTATAATCAATATGGAAATAACAGGTGAACCATACGAAATTGACATAGACAGGAAGTTGTTTGAGAATTCTGTTTCAAACCTACTGTCTAATGCTATTAAGTATTCACCAGAAGATCCAAAGGTGATAGTTGGAATTCATTTTAAACCAGAACATTTGCTACTTACTGTAAGAGATAATGGGATTGGAATTCCAAAAGATGAATTAGAACACTTATTCGAGCCATTCTATCGCGCATCTAATGTAAAGGATGTTCCAGGGACTGGTTTGGGAACGTCGATCGCTAAAGAGTATTTAGAGTTAATAGGGGGGCGTCTAGACGTTAAAAGTACACTAGGAGAAGGAACAGAAATTATAGTACGATTCAAAAACAATTGATTATGGAGAAAATTTTAGTAGTTGAAGACGAAACGCATCTTAGAGAATCACTTGAGGAGATTTTTAGCTTAGCTGGTTATTCTGTGAATACGGCAGCAAATGGAAAAGAAGGCTTTGATTTGATTATTGAAGATAAACCAGATTTGGTTGTTTGCGATGTAAGTATGCCTGAGCTAGATGGATTTGAATTATTAGGAGCAATAAATAATCGTATGAGAGAAGAGGTTATACCGCCGTTTCTTTTTCTTACAGCAAAAGTGGAATCTCAAGATATTCGTAAAGGAATGAGCCTTGGAGCTGATGATTATATTTTGAAACCTTTTGATCATTTTAATTTGCTTGAAGTGGTTAGGTTGCGACTGGACAAAAGAAAGAAGCTCTTAGATAAGCTCGGGAGTCAAAGTCAACCAAAGTCAAATGGAATAAACAAATTAGCATTGCCGAATGAAGAAGGTTTAATTTTGGTTCCGTTTGATAAAATCATTAAATGTGAGGCTGACCGCGCATATTGTAATTTCTATCTAAAAGGAGGTGATAAATTGCTGGTGTCAAAGTCAATGAAAGAATTTGAAGAGGTGCTAGTTAGTCATGGATTTATAAAGGTTCATAATTCAAATATCGTTAATATTAATTTTGCAGAGAAGTATCTAAAAGGTAAAGGAGGGCAGTTGCTAATGACTGATGGTTCTGTAGTACCCGTTGCCGTCCGGAAAAAGGTAGAGTTAATTAAAATTTTAAAAGGATTATTCTCTTAGAGCAAAGTTTTCGAACAAGCACTCGACATCGGAGATTAGTTTTAACTTAATTGAATTTACTTATGAACGTCTAATACCGATCGAGTGCTGTTCGAATTATTGACTATCTTCCAATACTTAAATGTATTGAATATTCCCTTGTAATTGTTGTGGTATTATTCCAACGTATGATTCTACTTTCCCAGAGTAATAGAATTGAAAATGGCTTCCTATCTAGGGAAGCCATTCCATAAATAAGAGGCAAGGTTGGCTATCTTAAGATGTTCACTTGGCCATGATATACCTGTTTCTTCCCTTGCTCTGTTGAAGTGATGTCTGATTTTAAAGTCATTTTCCAAACATAGGTACCATTCATAGCAATATCGCCATTAGGAGTAGTTCCGTCCCATCCGAATGACATGTTTTGAGTCATAAATACAATTTCACCCCATCTATTATATACTTCCAGTGAATAATCTTCTGCACTATAACCAGATCCAAATACAGGTTTGAAATCGTTGTTGTATTCATTTCCATCTGGAGTGAAAGTATTTGGGACATAAAATAATAGTTCTTCCACTTGAGAAATCACTCTACTCATTGAATCCACACAACCGAATTCATTGTATGCGAATAGCGTAACGAGAAACTCACCTGGGGTTTCAGAGTCGTAGTAATGGTTCGGTTCAATTTCAGAATCCCATGTGCCATCTCCAAAACTCCAATCATATTCAGTTGCATTCAGAGAGTAATTTTGAAACTCTACTTGATTTTGAATAAATGTTATTTCATGTGTACTTGACGAAAAATCAGCTTTTGGATTCTCACGAATGCATATATAATCTTGTAGCTCAATTGCTGTAGTACATTGATAATCATTCGTTACAGTTAGGAGTGCATCAATACATCCTGTTTCTGGAAAAAGAAGAGCGTGCGGACCACTATGATCCAGCATCATTCCATTACTTAATGCCCAAGAGCTAGTTTCGTTATCTTCAGGCGTTGCTGAAAATTCAATGATATTCCCTTGGCATGCAGAAATATGATCTGTAGGGTTTGGTACCGGACTAGGATTGGCTTCTAGCTGCACATGATCGGAGGTAAAACAACCATTAAGGTCAAAAATAGTGATGTTATACATTCCTTCTCCGAGGTTTGTTGCTATAGCTGTTGACTGATTTGAAATTCCACTCCAACTATATGAATACGAAGGTGATCCACCGAAAGCTGTAGCCTTAACTTCGCCATCATTATTGCTGCTGCAACTGACAGCTTTGCCATAAAAATCAGTTAAAATATCAATTTGAACAGTAAGTTCACTGGGTTCTATTAGATCTAATTGATCTGTAATTACGCAGCCATTGGCATCTGTAACCTCAAGTGAGTAATTTCCTGCGCTCAGTCCTGTTTGATCTTCGAGATTTTGAATTGTATTTGATCCTTGCCAATCGTATTGATAAGCTGAAGAACCTCCAGTCACGGTTACTTCAATAGAACCATCGCTTGAACTAAAGCAGCTGATATTATCTCCTGAGGGGAATGTGTTTGCAACCATATCCAGTTGTAAAAGCGATGGTTGCGTTAGACTGTATTCCGCATTTGAAATACATCCATAAGTATCAGATACTTCTACGTAGTAATTGCCAGCTGTTAATCCAGTTTGATCCTCATTATTACTTAGAATACCTGATCCATTTTGTGTCGTCCAATTAACATTATATGCGGATACTCCACCCGTTATATTTAATTGTATCTCACCATCTGATTCCCCGAAACAACTGATATTATCACCTGAATTATATGATAATATTGTCTCGCTTATTTGAATTGGACTTGGCGCAATTAATGAAAAGTTTTCGCTTGTATTGCAACCGTTATTATCTGTTACAATTACTGAATAAGTGTCAGCAACAATATTACTAATGTCTTCTGTCGTCGCAATGTTTAATCCATTATTTGAAGTCCAATTGTAAGAGTAAGGGAAGCTTCCTCCATTGATTGTTATGTCAATTGATGCATCGTTAGAATTACTGCAAGTTGTATTGAAACCTGAATAATTAGAAAATGAATATGAGTCTATGATAAGTTCGTTAGGCTGTGTTATTAAAAAAGAAGCAGAGTCTATGCATCCCGATGAGTCGGTTATTGTTACGTTGTATAAGCCTTCGTCTAATCCTGATATATCTTCTGTTGTCATACCATTGGACCAGTTGTAATTATAGTTCGTATATTGATTACTGACGGTAAGATTAATTGCTCCATCATTTCCTTGAAAGCACAGAACATTTTCAATGTCAGCGTTAATTTGAGAATCGAAAGTATTTAAGTCAATAGTTATCGTGTCTGTACTTGAAGCGCAACCTTGATTATTTTCCGAGGTTAATGTGAGCTGAACGCTTCCATTCGCTATTTCGGTTGAACTTGGAGTGTAAATGGCAAGAGTGTCATTTGCTGAAGTCATGATTCCTTGAAAACCGCTCCATATAGAGGCTCCTGTCACAGGAGATGATCCATTTAATTGGATCGTGTTTGTAAGTTCTGCACAAATGCTTTGATCTGGTCCAGCATTTACGGTAATTCCATTTGAATAATCTGTTATTACAATAGTGTCATTGGTCATAGAACAACCTGTAGAATCTACTACTGTTACGATGTATTCTCCGGGCGCCGTTGCATCAATTGATTGATTATTGCTACCCATAATGTAAGGTGCAGCAGAAGTCGTCCAATTGTATGTATAAGGGGGGAACCCTGCATTAGGAATAACGCTTATTGAAGTTGTTTGATTTGCACAAATTGCGGCAGTTCCAGGGTTGATACTTGCACTTAACATTGGATAACTCGCTAAATATTCTAATGCTTTTCCTGCATCTAATCTACCAGCACCAAGCAGGCCCGAATAATTCGGATTAAGTGAGTCCAGATCGCTTGATGTTATTTGTAGGATAGATAAAACTTCTTCGAAGGTTAAACATGGTCTCATTGAAAGCATTAATCCAATTGTTCCGGTTACGTATGGAGCAGCGAATGAAGATCCATTCCCTGTTAAATACCAATTCGGAGCGGCAGTTAATGCAACGTCATATCCAGGAGCACATAAGTCTACAGAATCATTATGTTGGTGCGTAGTTCCGGGATTTCCAATAGTTCGTTCATGATTATCGTTCGGTCCAATGCTTGAAATAGATATTACATGGTTAAGAGCAGCTGGATATACTAAATTTGTTGGGCCACCACAAGTGCCTCCGTTTCCAGCTGCAGCAACTATTATTGAGCCATTATCATATACTTCATCAATTATTGTTTGGTAATATGGATGAAACCAACATCCTCCTGCCCAACTGGCATTAATAACTTTTGCTCCACCATAGGAAAGGTTCAGTAAATTGTTATATCCCATATTTGCAAGAGCCATTTTACAATCAAATCCAATTGAACTTTTTCCAATTCCATTGTTTGTTTCTCCAGCAGCAATTGTTGCTACTGCGGTTCCGTGGTGCAAGTATGGGGCAGGGGCATATGTTGAAAGATTTGCAGAAACATATTCATTTTCTAATTCCTCATGATTTAAATAGAAGCTACCATCAGATATACCAAGAATAACATTTGAATCTCCTTGAGTATAATCCCAAGCTTCTTGCGCGTTAATCAGGTCAAGTGCATAATCTTGAGCAAATATCGTACTATAATCATTCGGCGTAACTAAAAGCTCGTATTCCGGAGCTCGAACAGGATCTGTCATTCCTTTTATTTCTTCAATTTGAGCATTGAGTTGATTTCTTTCACAAATACATTCAACCTCATAAACCTTTAGTAAGTCCGCTCTTCTTGATGCTGGGACAGCTAATTCAACATGTATAATATTGTAATCATTAATGAGCTGTTGTATTTCAGTATTGTTAGAGTATAATTTACCATTTATTTCGGTTGGGACATCATTTTGATTTTCAATTGTAACCCAGATTCTATTAGTGTCCGTTTGGGAGTTTACACTAAAACTTAAAATTATGCTAATCAATGTGATTGCGATGCTTTCTAGATTTAGATACTTCATTTTATCCTGTGTTAAGCTTGTTGGTTCAAGCGGAATAGTATGAGACTAATCTAAATCACTTATTCCTTGGATAAAATCGAAAATTTCCAAACGGGGAAATTATATTTCCTAACGTTATTTAATGATAATTTCTAACAAGGATAAGTGTTGATTGTTCGCAGAAGAGGCTGCTATGGAGATTTACAGGAGTATATCCGAAGCTTAATATTAAGGCTTCAAAGGGGGGAGATTCTGAAAAGAACCCAGTTTAACTTGTAAGATTGCTAATGGTTAATATATATGCAATTTTATTGTTTTACGATCTATTAATAGGAACTTTATAGAGTCCATGCTTAATGGCGTAGATTACAACACCGGCAGCATTCTTTGCATTAGTTTTCTTTAATATGCTTTGACGATGTTCTTCGACCGTTCTGTTAGAAATGAAGAGAGCATCAGCAATTTCATCATTATTCTTTTCCTGACAAATAAGTTGTAAAATTTCTTTTTCTCGACTACTTAAAATGTCTGTACCAAAAGTAGGTTTAAAATTGTCATCATCTACGATTTTGAATAATAGAGTTTTTGAAACTTTATCATCGAAATAATAACCTTGTTCATGAACAGCATAAATGGCATCTACAACTTTCTCTATTTTACAGTTTTTAGGCAAATAACCACGTGCTCCTAGTTTGATACTTTGGGCTATAAAATCATCCGTGTAATACATACTAACCATGATAACTCTAATATGTGGGTATTTTGAACGCAAAATTTGAAGTGTTTCTTGTCCATTAAGAACAGGCATTTCAAGATCCATTAAAACAACATTAAGATCTTGTGTAGATGAACAATCTAATAGAATTTGACCATTGCTAGCATCGCAGATCACATCTACCCCTTTCTCATCTTCTAATAGTGAGATTAATCCCTGTCTAACCAAATCATGATCTTCTGCAATTCCAATTTTAATTTTTTCCATGCTCTTCTTTTGGTATTGATAATTTAATCACTGGATTTTTACCCTGTTCTAAAATAAAGTTTATTGTTCCATTTATCAAGATTGTACGCGATTTGATTGAGTTTAATCCTAATCCCTTTGATTCATCTGCAAACCTTTCAAATTCTTCATGAGAAATCCCTCTACTATTATGCGTAAATTCTAAGTTGACATCGCTTACATCGTCACGAAACTCGACCAATAATTTAGAAGGCTTATCGTATTTAATAATATTATTAATTAATTCTAAAGCAATCCTGTATACATTTATCTGAACATGTTTGTCAAGTTGACAGGCAGTTAAATCAGATTTTAATTGGAAATTAGGGTTATTATAATGGGAAAGGTGATTTTTTAAAGCCTCAATCAAACCAAATTTCAATACCAATTGTGGTGTTAGGTTATGACTAACTGTACGCACGTTGTTAATTATATTGTCAATGTTCTTTTCTTCTTCTTCTAAGTTTGTTGTGTCAAACTCTCCTTTGTTAATGTGTCTTCGGTACAGTGAAATTCTAAGCTTTAAGGCAGCTAGAAGCGGTCCAACTTCATCATGTAAATTACCAGCAAGACTTTCCCGCTCATCTTCTTGAGCTTTAAAGACCGCTTTTAATAGCATAACTTCTTTGTTCTTTATTACCATTGTGTGTTCAGCTTCCTTTTCTCGCATTCGGCGATTATAGGTTACAACGAACAGTAAGATTGTAAGAATCAAAATAAACATGACAGAACAACCTGCAAGAATTATTAATATGATATTTGTTTCGTTCTCCAAACTCCAATTATGATAGTGATATTAAAAAATATGGTTGATATAAGCTGTATCGGCCATGTGTACATAAAGATATTAATATCTTGAGTAACGACTTCTGAAAAGAAATGTAGAAAAAGGGAAAAACCAAAATATACCATAAAACCGGTATTAATCCAGAAAAAAAAGGACTTTGTTAAATCGGGAATTTCCATTTTTAAAAAAGTATCGAATAGATAAGTTAGCGAGAGCATAAGTACAATAATTATTAGTGTTATGTATGGAATGCTTACTTCGATCATTAAGTCGAAATTCAAGATGAAATATGAGATGAAAAAAATAAAGTATAATGCGATTAGAGCAGTAGATAAGAGTTTAACTGTACGAATAGAAATCTCATTTTTATATAGTAAGAATACTAGTGGGCCTAGAATCAGCGAGTAAATGTATTCTTGAATGGTACTGTATATTTCAAATTTAATTAAAATAGCAGTAAGAAGGTCTGTAGAAATCCCAATACATAAAACACTAAGCATGATCCAAAAATGTCTTTTTCGGATCATACTTTTGTTTTTAATAATTGTATAGATAGCGAAAAAATATCCTATCCAAGAACTATATAACAATATGCTATATAGTAAATCCATCTAGCTTTGGTGATCTAATGGACTGTCTGCCTTGCATCTTGGTGGACATTTTATTCCCATTTCTAAAAGAACTCCATCAGTCATATCATTTTCATCTGCGTCTGAGCCAACCAGGACAAGACATTCCGCCCCGTTATCATCAATTGCTCTATATATTCGGATTCCTTTGCATCCAGATTGGCTTGTGATTTCGTTTAGTTTGTTGATACCGTAAAAATGAGCTTTTACCTTTCCCTCATTTTGGGTCTGGTATGTTTTAGTCCATCTTTCGCCTTGTGTAATAGTGATAACTTCACCTTCGTTTCCATCAAATGACATAGTTTAAATATTATTTAGTTTACATAAAAGGTACACATTATTTCCTCACAAATTGCATCTTAGATTTGAATTATAGGTGTGTGTTTGTTGTAATTGTTTAGTTATCAGTAATGTATTGTAATGTTATTTATTTATTAAATCTAGAGATAGGTCTTTTCGCGGATATACATGTTGGTGATAAATGGTTTGATTGATGTTTGATGTATTTATTCGATAAATTCATGTTTGACACGTAAGGAAAAATGATTGGCACGTATGGAAAGTGTTACTGTGTTTCCGCTATTCCATGAGGTAGATTTATGCTAGAATTTTAAACGAAGAAAGTATGAAAAGTAGATTTTACTTAATGTATTTTATATGCTTACTATATTCGCCTCTTACTCTTGCAAATAATGTAGAAATTTTTTCTGATTCTACAAAGCAGAAGGGGAATGAGAGTATAGAAGAAGTAGTTTCAATTACAGGTAAGTCAAATTCGAATGTTGTTTATTTTAAATTACTGATAAAAAATGAGAAAAAGGCTAGTGTCTACTCGATGGTCAAAGAATTTAAAAATGGAATGTTCGAGTCTGTCCAAGTTCAATATGGTGTAGCGAATAGTATAAATACGGCTATAATGTATACTTTTCGGGACCCTGAAGCACCAGTAGAAGATTGTACTTATGCGCTTTACAGGATTTCTGATGGATCGGAAGTGATGCAGAAATGGAAGTTTAATTCAGATTCAGATGAATTAAAAGAATTACCAAGTGAAATTGCTTTACTCAAAGAATAAACGTTTGAGATAGGAGTGATTCTTCATTGGAAACTATTGAATCCGAAAGGGGCATAGATACATGGTTAAATAAAGATCATACTTTAGGCTGGAACCAAGTTTAAAATCTTTGGACATTAACGAACTAGAAATAGAGAATAATGAAAGTGATTTCAGAAATGTTTGAACCATGCTGATTCCTTTGGGATTGAAGAATTCCATGACGAAGAATTTGCGAAGGCTTGTATAAGTATAATAGAGTATATGAGGATCATAATCTATAATTGTTAAAACGATAAAAGCAAATAATAAACTAAATGCCTGCAACTATTGCGGGCTTTTTTTTGATCTAAAAACGCCGCAAATGAAAGTCGTTCATTGTCTCGAAGGGAAATTCGTAAAGTTCATTGGGAAATCTTTACGTGTGAATGAAAGAAAACATTCTAATATTAAGATGCTAAATAGTGGATGGGGAATCTGAGCAAGTATAATTATAAAAATGCGAGATCATGATTCTTTTGAGGCCTAATGTAAAAACAAATGATTATGGAAATTTCAGGAGCATTAGAAAGACAAATTCATAAACAACATTTACTTGGTTGTAAGCTAGCTTTAGCGTTTAATATTATTGGGGCGATAATAAATTACGTCTTATTCAAGGATGAGTATTTCTCATATGCCATTTCTAATCTTTGTGCTGCATTGATAATAGGTTTTACACTGTTATTGGATAGAAGAATGACTTTGTCAGGTGTAATGCTAGGGCTGATTCCAATGCTATCTTCACTTACAGTTCTTGCGTATATCTTGAATACATTAGAACTTGAACTTTTTCAGAAAGCTAATTATGTAAACGCATTTGTATATCTAAGTGTAGGAATGATTTTTTTATGGAATTTGAGGTTCTCAATCATTTCTTTGCTTTATGCCTTAGTCGTGAATGCATCAATGTTTAGTTTGTTGAGTCCGTTGAGTGCTTCTGATTACATCTTAAATGGTGGGCTTATGATGTTGATAATTGGGGTGTTTATACTTTTCTCTATAGAAGTCAGATTTAAACTAGTCAATAAGGAGTTGAGAGATAGAGATCTTCATAAAAAAAGCGAGAAAGAATTGAAGGTTTCTGAAGAGCAAAATAGATTACTTTTCGAAAATCACCCAACCCCAATGTTAATTTACTCATTAGAGACTTTAAAAATTCTATCGGTAAATGATTTAATGATTGATACTTATGGCTTTACTCGAGAAGAATTTAAGAATATGAAGTATACTGATTTGCACAATAATATAGAGTTGAATGATATAATTCTTTGTGCTCAAGAGGCACAGACTAATGATGATAGTATCTCAGAATGGGTGCATGTGCTTAAGGATAATTCAAAGATAGATGTTGAAATTGTTACAAATTCTATTGACTATAATGGAAGAAGAGCACGATTGGTTTCTATAAAGGATGTTACAGAGATAAATAAATATCAGGATGCGCTTATTGATGCGAAGGATAAAGCTTTAAGTGCAAAGAAACTTCAATCTCAGTTTTTATCTAATATGAGTCATGAAATAAGAACTCCAATGAATGGTATTATGGGGATTACTAGGGTTCTTCAAAAAACAAATTTAAGCATAGAACAGCAGCATTATTTAAATGTAGTAATTAGGTCTTCTGAGAATTTAATGATGATTGTTAATGATATTTTGGATTTCTCAAAGATTGAAGCAGGTAAAATTGAAATTGAACAGACAGTTTTCAATTTAGATGAGTTGATTAATGATGTTCAGGAAATAATGATTTCAAATGCCGAAGAAAAGGGGATTTACCTTACGGTGGATAAAGATCCAGAATCACCATCCTGGATTATTGGAGATCCCCTTAGACTTAATCAGGTTCTTATTAATCTAGTAAGTAATGGAATTAAATTTACAGATAATGGTGGAGTAACTATAAAGATTGGATCAGAGGATCGGAATGAAGATAGAGCGAAGATTAATTTTACTGTTAAGGATAGTGGTATAGGAATTCCAAAAGATAAATATGAGACGATTTTTAATAGCTTCACTCAAGCGCACTCTAGCACAACAAGAACGCATGGAGGGACAGGTCTTGGATTAACGATAACAAAGCAATTAATTGAATTGCAACATGGTGAAATTTGGATAGAAAGTGAAACAGGAATCGGCAGTGAATTTAAGTTTTCAATTGAATACAAAGTAGCAGAAAACCCAAAGAAAAATCTGGAATTAGGTGAAGAACAAAGCAGATTCGACAATGAACAAGTTCTGGAACACCTTGAAGGCTTGAAAATTCTTTTAGTAGAAGATCATCCGATTAATCAAATGTTAGCAATTAAGATTCTTGGAGATTGGGGTTTTGACATTGATCTTGCCGAAAATGCAAAAGTGGCATTAGATAAAATTGGAGATGCTTCCTATGACCTCGTTTTAATGGATGTAAGTTTGCCTGATATGGATGTCTCTGACTTGACAAGAGAGATCAGGAGCGGAAAATATAATAGCAATCCTGAGTTACCAATAATAGCAATGACTGCTTCAGCGTTGATGGGTGAAAATCAAATATATCTTGAAAGTGGTATGAACGATTATGTCATGAAGCCACTTGACTCTAAGTGCCTTTTAGACCGAATTGCTCATCATACTCTTGACAGCTATAAACTTAAGCGCGCTTAATAGGAAATTAAATTTTCACAGATTTTTCTAGAATTACAAAACCAAAATATTAGAAGTCATGAATAGTAACAAACATTTCAAAATATATGTCGTCGATGACGATAGATTCTTTAGTGGGATTATTAAGAATGAGTTAGAAAGACTTGACGATGTTGAAGTTTTAACTTTTTATTCGGAGACTGATTTTTTAAATAGCTTAAATGAAAATCCAGATCTTGTAATTATTGATTATGATCTGCCAAATTCAAATGGAATTGAACTTTTAGAGGAAGTCAGAAAGGGAAATAGTGAAATGGTATGTATTATTCTTTCAGAACAAAACCAAACGCCTCTAGTATTGGATGCCTATAAAAAGAAGGCTGATCGTTATATTTTCAAGAATGAAAATGCTTTAATTGAGCTAGTTCAAAATGTGAGATGTTTCCAAGAAAAAAATAAGCTCAATAAGGAGTTGTATACGCTCAAAAATCAACTCATCAATAATTATAAATACGAATGTATTATTGGTGAGAGTCAAGTGATGAAGGATATGTTAAATTTGATGCCCCGGTTTGAAGATATCGTGATTCCTGTTCTGCTAAATGGGGAAAATGGTACAGGGAAGGAGCTTTTAGCTAAAACACTTCATTATACTTCTAATAGAAGTAAACGACCTTTTGTATCGGTTAATATACTCGGTGTACCAGATCATTTGATTGAAAATGAATTGTTCGGGACAGATAAAGGCACTTATCCTAATGTTAAAAGAAGCTCTGGTAAATTGGAAGAGGCCAACGGCGGAACAATATTTTTGGATGAGATTGGTGCTATTCCATTGAGACTTCAGGCAAAGTTATTACAGATTCTTCAAGAAAACACATTTATGCGCTTGGGAGGTTCAAATCAAATTAAGCTAAATGTTAAAATTGTCCTAGCTACAAGCAGGGATCTGCACAGAGAAATGCACGCCGGACGATTTAGAGAAGATTTATACATGAGGTTACAAGATTTTATTATTGAACTCCCACCATTAAAGGTTCGTGGGAATGATATAGTTCTTCTTGCACAAAATTTTGTTAGATCCTTTTGTGAAAAGCATCAACTGCAATACAAATCATTTGGTAAGGATGCAATCCAATCAATGATGGAGTATCATTGGCCGGGAAATGTCAGGGAACTTAAATACATGGTTGAAAGAGCTATACTTGTTTGCGATACAGATGAGATTAAGTCTGAGAATCTAATCTTTTTAACAAGCAGGGTTGCTTAGCCTAAGCCCTAGTTTTATGCATCTAAAATACTCCCAAATATGAATGGTAGAGTTGTTTTTTTTATGCTATTGATTTTAACAACTTCAACCTTTCGGAAATCAATTAATGACTTTAGGAAAATGATTCAATCGGTTTAACCGATACAGTCGTATTTTGGATTAAACAATTAAAAAGCAAGAAATTATGAAAGAGCTATTTAGACTTATTTGCAGCGTAATTTTAATTAATATGAGCTTTGATAGTTTGGCTCAAGCAAAGATGTTAAATTATACATTAGATGCAAATGTTGCAATTACCGATTGCAAGATTGTGGCTTTAAAAGAAAGTGACGAAATTGGGAAGGTTGAAAGTATTTCTGGATCTAAAATTAATCTAAGAATTCATAAGGATAATGCTTATAGGATTACAGTTAATAGCGATAAGGTGTTTTATATAGAATACGGAGCTAAATCAGGGTTTGTTCAAGTTGATGCTGTCAGATTTACGCGAAGAGACGTGTTAGCATCATTAGCTATTAATCCGGATGAGGCAGCGAAATCTGAACCCGGATTGAAATACCGAATTCAAGTAGGAGCGTTTTCTCAAGATGTTGCATTGAATTCATTTATGAAGCTTGGAGAATTGTATACTGAAGAAATTGATGGTGGAATAACGAGATATATGATTGGATCTTACATGTCAAATGAAGAAGCAGAAATAGCTGAGGCAAAAATAAAAGAAATGGGCTTTGAAGGTGCTTTTACTGTTGTTTGTTATAATGGAAAGCGGGTGTCGTTCAAAGAAGCTCAATTGTTGAGTAAAACTCCATCAGCACTAACGTATAATTAAATTATTTATATCGAGTTTGAGCGGTCGTTTTATTGAAGACGTTTATTGATGTTACGTTCGGAAATTATCTAGACTCGAAGGGAAAATCTAGCTTAAATTTGGTCAAAAAAGTTCTGATATTGGTTAAACCTAATTAACAGAGCTATGGAACATATATTAATAATAGAGGATGATATACACATCCGAGAATCGATACAAGAAATACTTGAATTATCAGGATACAGAACTTCAACTGCAGCTAATGGAAAGTTGGGGTATGATTCTATAATGGAAAACTGCCCAGATCTAGTTATCTGTGATGTGGACATGCCAAAACTCGATGGATTTGAGTTACTCTTGGCTATAAATCAACGTCTGAAAGATTCGGTTATTCCACCGTTCATATTTTTAACGGCAAAAGTGGAGCCGAATAACCTGCGTCACGGTATGAGTTTAGGTGCAGATGATTATATTTTTAAGCCTTTTGATCATTTGGACCTTTTAAAAAGTATCAGGTTGCGTTTAGATAAGCGTTCCAAATTGATGCGAAATGGTATGTTGAAAGACTTAAAATTGAATAGCGCTTCTTTTGAAAAGTTAGCACTTCCATGTGATGAGGGTTTAATTCTTGTGTCATTTGATGAAATTATAAAGTGTCAAGCAGATCGAGCATATTGCACCTTTCATTTGACTAATGGTAAAACAATTTTAGTTTCAAAATCCATGAAAGAATTTGAGCCTCTTTTACTTGAACATAATTTTCTGAAGGTTCATAAATCAACGATTGTAAATATTAATTACGCAAAAAAATATATTCGTGGAAAAGGAGGTCAGTTAGTTATGTCAGACACTTCCATTGTATATGTAGCAGTCAGAAAAAAAGATGAACTAATGAAAGTACTTCGTCATCGAGGTCAAATTGGTATTCATGCAGTTAGTTTAAACTGATGATATACTAGAATTAATAGTACTAGTATGGTTATTCTCCTCGGAATTCGGCAATTCTGATGGAGAATAATTTAGTTTGTTTACAACTGAATTCTTACAAAAAAAACTTTTTTAAATGCTTTAAACTGCATGTTCAGTTTAAAAAGGGAATGCCTATTTTTTATCGAAAATTTTGTCTTAAAGTTTTGTTAGTTAAAGCTTTACCAGGATCGCCCGAAACATTTAGTTCGATTGTATTCTGATCTCAATTTTGAGAAATTAAATGTTACTCGGTATTGAGTTTTACTTGTATCATTGAATTGATCTTGATATCAACTTTTATCTTTTTAAGTCTTCAAGATCTTTGATCTTATCCCTGAATTATATTTTTTTGATTGTTAGACCTTGTCAGGTCTAACTAGTTCGTTCTACCTGAAAATTAAGTCGATTAGTGCATTATTTTTTCCTGGTTTGGAATAACGGAAAGATTTCCTACTGTTCTTATTGTTGGGCTTATCAGTGTTTTAGTTGGATTTGATGATAGGTTAAAAGAAGCTTTTCTATGCCTCTAAAGCTGGTAAAGGATGAATGTAATGGGTAAACAAAGAGTATAGCTATTGTATTCAATATAGGAGCTTCCTGTTGTTCTTTACTACAATCTTAATGAATTACATATTTTGAAATAGACCCAACTAATCCTTGTTGAGTTTTTATATGTTTATGCCTTAATATATTCTGCTGGTAGTGTTCCTATTTATTCGATCAAATTTTATAATACTAGAACAGATTCATAAAAAAAAGAAAGTTGCATTCAAGAAATGCAACTTTCTAACCTAACCAACCGCTATCACTTTATAACTACCAGATAAAAACGGAATGAGAAAAACTTATTCTCGTATTTATTGGTTTTCCAAAATAGATTCGATTCATACATTTGAATCGATACTTAAATATAACTACAAAACCTGGGTCTAGATGGTCGAGATTTCCCAACGTATAGATTCTATTTCCTTCTGTAGAGTATGTAAATAAACGAATCTGTGAAGTGATTCTTTTTGATTCAAATCATTAGTGATTTGGTTTAATACAGAATACTTGATTGTCTATTTACTTTAGAAGTCAAAGTAGGGTAGGCTAACAATTATTTAGATAATAAATTTATTATTTGATTAGGGCTATTGAGGGGGGTAATTTTGGTTCTTTAAGTTTTTCAATTATAAGTTTTTTGTATAAACTTATTTTAGTTCGAGACATTTGAAAATAAAAAAGCGCATCCATGGGATGCGCTTTCAATTTATTAATCTTAGGGAACATGTTCCCTGAAAGAACAATTCATTCTATTTAAGTTCAATTACCTTAATGAATCCTCTCGAAGGAATGAAATCACCTGTCGCTCCGTATATATCCAAAATTCCTACTTGAATATCCGTTAGCGGAGTAACTAATGCATGCATTGTTGGCTGGTTGATTACAGCACCTGAATAATCCATTGTTCTTTGGTACGATTCAGATCCTAAACTCACATTGTTCGTTTTGTCAAAGAATACAAACGAATATGCTAATGTCGAGTTTGTTGAGAACATGTAAACTGCGCCTTCTAACACATATGTTTTACCTGCCTTCAATGTAAATTCATCAGTCGTAACGTTATACGATATTCCATTTACAGACCCAGCTACACCGAAACTTACGTAACCTGCTACAATAGAATCTGGCTGAACGAATAGGTGCTCAGGTGATATTGAACTAATTACGTCATTTGTAATGTCAATTCCAGCTCCTGCGCTATATGTTCCTGCTGGTCCTTGAGGTCCAACTGCACCATCAACACCGTCAGTACCTGGTAAACCTTGTGGTCCTTGAGGTCCAACTGCACCATCAACACCATCAACACCGTCAGCTCCATCAGCACCTGGTAAACCTTGTGGGCCTGTAGCTCCAATTGGTCCTTGAGGTCCAACTGCACCATCAACACCGTCAGTACCTGGTAAACCTTGTAGTCCTTGAGGTCCTACTGCACCATCAACACCATCAGCTACATAAGCACCTGGTAAACCTTGTGGTCCTGGAGCTCCTATTGGTCCGTGTGGTCC
>JAKVAR010000140.1 GCA_022447585.1 Crocinitomicaceae bacterium
AAGTTTCTTTTTCCAGGAGCCAGGAAAGGCAATAATGAAAATACTGAAGATTGAAAAGAGCTTAAATCCATTGCATTGATCACCAATTTTAAGGCCCATGTCATTTCCACCTTCCATGATTAATACCACCATATCACTTTCGATATCAATATAAGTTAGCATCCCGAACCAGGACATGAACTCATGAGTTAGCCAAACGATATTTAAATTGAGGTAATAATCCCAATTGGTGTAAGGCTTAATTAATAAGTAATAAATAATTAACCACAGAATATATAATCCACCTGCGGTTAGAAGGAATTTAACAACTGGATTCTTGAGATTAAGTTTCTCCAAGTCTTATTATTGAAGGATGTTAGGCGTTTTTGCCGTTGTACAACTTTCTGATACCAAGAAACGTTCCAGCTGCAAGTAAGAATCCAAGTCCGCCATCAATCGGAATACAAGGAGGTTCCCAACAAGGTGGTGTTGTACCAGTTGAACCACCACCAGAACCTGGAGGTCCACCCACAGGAGGTTGAGCCAATAGTTCTGCCGTAGTGCATAAAACAAAGAACAACGTTAGGCCGCCTTTATTTAGCATTGAATATAATCTCTCTTTCATCATTTTTATAACGAATACTTCTGCTAAAGTACAACTTTTTTACTGATCGTTTCAAATCCGTTGTTAATAGTAACGATGTAAAGTCCTTTAAGGTTATCTGGTAACACATATTCTATAACACCAGCATTTACATTAATGACTTCAGTAATACCAACTTGTTGCCCAGAAAGACTAAAGATCATTATTTGACTAGTTCCAAAGTCCTCATCTGCGCTGATGTATAAGTTTCCTGCTTCTTCATACATGTTAAATTCCGTCGTCGTGCCGAACCCTGAGATAGTTTCATTAGAAGAATTAATTGAATTAGAAAGTACTAAAGTGAACCGGTTCCCTTCAAATTCTTCACTGAAGAAAGAGTATTCGTTCTCAACTTTTAAATCTACTTTTTCTCCTGTTAGTTTATCAACAAGGATAACACTTCTATAACTTCTATAATCATCGAAATTTTCAAGTGAAATAGTATAAGTATCAGCATATTTAATATCAGTATGTAACTCAAAAGTTTTATCTCTAAAGTTCTTCTCTATATAGTTCTTTCTAAGTATTGATTCATCGATAATAACGCCAATAGTAGAGCTCAAGGCGTTGTCACTTATTAAGCTTGGGATATCCAATAATTCATCAACTCCATCACTCACATCGAAATTTTCTTCAAACATTACTGATCCGTAATGGTTTGGTTGAGAGGCACTTGTTAATGCTATTATTAATCTATCTTCCGATACAGAAGATGCTCTAGTAAAGGTTGCTGAAGCATCCGTTTTACAAGCCTGATTGAAAGTAATGGTTCCAGGTCCTTTACACCAAAATGCTTGGCCCATCGGAATGATTCCTGTATTTAAAGAAGTAATACTACCTGAACCTGAAGCACCGTCATAGTATTGATAAGAAGATGATCCTTCATCAAATACATAGTAGTAATTTCCAACTCCAGACCTACTTGCAGCTGTGAAATCTATTTGAGAGGCGTAAGGGTTTCCTATTGTGCTAAAGTTACCCGGGCAAGACACAACAATATCACCAACGGAATTCAGGCTACCAGATACTTCAAGAGTCACACCAGAGAATGTTGTTAAGTCATCTCCTAAAAATACTTCAAATCCTCTCGTGTTTGTCAAAGGTTCTGTAGGGTTAGCAATCTCAAATTTAATATCATTAATGTAATAAACAGCAGAGTGGAAGCAACCAGATGCATCAAATGCACATCCATCAGGCATACCTGTTCCACTGATAGCAATGGAGTCATCCCACATTGAAATATCTGAACCTACCAATGGTGAGCAGATATCTCTCCAGTTCGCGGAACCAGCAGGAATAAATCTTCTTGTTTTAACATTTCCTAAAATTGTGCAGCCAGGATCGATAATTCCTACTCTTCCTGAATTAGAAGTTCCCGATGAATTTATAATAAAGTCAGTTGTTGCCTCGATGGTAATTAATCCACCATTAGGAGCAAATGTACCGTTTACAAGAAATTCACCTTCATAAAAAGTCATACCTGCAGGGTCTGAGCATGAGACTGAAACATCATTTAGGGTCACTGACCCTCCTCCCGGATCGAAGAATGACTCAACAATTCCTATAAACGAAATCTCTCCATCTGTGGCCGTGATTGATCCTATCATATCAATTCCTTCATGAATTTCTAATGTCGAAGCTGTATTAATTAAAAGAGAACCGTTTGATTCTACAGTAAGAATTTTAGCAGCGCCATCAGCATCTAGCGTTACCTCATTGAAAGGCTCTATAATTACATCGTTGAATTGAGCGGGTATACATTCGCAATCCCAAGTGCCAGTATTATTCCATGGTCCCGAAGTAATAGATCGTATTTCTTGTGGAGTGTCACCCGCAAGAGTGAAAAAGTCGTCATCGTTAAAATCTACACCCGTAAATGTTATAGAATTAGTACCTGCATCATAAGTTCCAGAAAGAGTTTGTGAAACTGTGGTAAAATCTTCATCTGAATCAATTAAGAGTCTATAATTGCTAGGGTCACCAGAAAAGTCAGTTGATGCATCAAGGTCAAAAACAATTGTCACCGTTCCAACATCACCAGTCTCATCCAATCGCCAAATTCTCTCAAATCTTGAAGCATCCACTAAAGCAGCCGGCACTGAAGTAGAAAACACTGTTAACGCAACATCTGAATGTCCGATTAACATATATTCTCCATCTCCTAAGTCAGAAGCTGTATTCACTCGAACAACACCATTTCCTATGGCATCCGTATTTTGATTAGAAGCATTATCCCTACCAATTCCAATTAGACCAAGGCCATATGTCGCATCATGAGCATATCTATCAGTGGTAACAGTAAAGCCATACTTACTACCTATATAATTTTCTAAGATTGTTTGTTCTGCTGTATTTAAAACCGAATTGAATACAAAAACCTCTGCGATTTTCCCATCAATCTGATATGCAGTAGATTTTCCTCCAATCCAAACTCCCTCGTGAGTGGATTGAGCGGCTTTAGTAACACCTGTGGTTGAGTTATGAGTTCCAAAGTCTAAAGATGCCTGGATAATATTAGATGCGTCGTTGTATACACCTTCATAAACATGGAATCCAGTCGAAGCCGAAAAAGTCCTTCGTTTAAGTGCGTTGGTAGCTGTTCTTCCGTATGTGCTTATCCCTCCACTCTGAACAAGTATACCCACGAAAGCATCGAGATAAGAAGCAGATCCATAATCAATGTTAATTGGTATGGAAAGTTTCGTTTGATCATCAATCTCGGCTACAACAAAGTAGTTTAAAAATCCTGCACCATTATAGTTGGCACTGGAAGGACTAATTAGGTTTTGTGCACCGTTAAAGTCAATAGCATCCCTTCCATTAATCGCAGCTTCAGCGTAGGTTGGTTGTCTCGAGACAGTTGCTTGAACAGCATGAATGTCATTCCCTGAATGGTCAGTCCAAGAACTAATTACTGCACCGTCGGTCCCACCCATCGTATGAGCGTCCAACCATAGAATATTTTCTCCAGAATTTCCTACCCCTCCTGGTCCGGTTTGAGCGTTTACGCCTAAGGATAAACAAAGCAGAAGTGCGGAGCTGAAAAGGTAACTTTTTTTCATAATAATGAACTGATTATTAGGTGTCTACTAATTTATGTTGCTATCAAGATTGCTAAAATATAAAAAAATGAAGGAATAAAAAAATCTTATTTAATACTATAACTATTTCATCTCTGCCTCGTATGCATACAAGAATAAGTATATCTGAAGTGAATAGGATATAACAATAACATTCAATGAAAGAAAGTAGTAGTAAATCGAATAAGTTATTTGACGTTGGAGATCTTCTTTTCATTTGGAAATTAATTTCCAGAAACTTCCTTTTGATTATTCTGTTGCCCATGGCTACTTTTCTTTTCGCTAAGGTTTACACCTATCGTTTAACTGATATTTACGGGGCAAAGAGTCAGGTATTATTAAAGTCGAATGAAACGTATGATTATCAAGATCCGATCTATAAGGGATTAGGAGCTTATGGGATGTATATGGATGTTCGAAATCAAATTCGGATACTTCAATCCAAGGATTTAATTGGAGAAGTAGTTGATAAAATGAGCATAGATATATCTTACTACGTAAATGGGAGAATTAAGCAGAAGGAAGTTTATGAAACTCTACCGATTACAGCAGATATTGAAGTGATCAACTACAATATTTATGAGACTCCGATTAAAGTTAATATTACGAGCAAAGATTCTTACGAGATAAACTACTTGAATGGTATAACTGATAAAAAAATAGAGGGGAATTTTAATGATAAGATCATTTCAGAAGATTTTATTTTAAAGCTTGATCGAAGTTATAATTTCAACGATGGAAACATTGATAGGATAATGTCTTCAGAATACGAATTTGTTATTCATACAAGAAGCAATTTAATCTCTAAATATCAGCGATCTCTATATGTTGAAAACATTGAACATACTAGTATTCTTGAGATAAGTTTAACTGATCATATAGGTCAGAGAGCTAAAGACTTTCTGGATACACTGACAGCAGTGTTTGCTGATTTTTCAATGCGTACTCAAGAAGAGGTTAATACCAATACTTTAGACAATATTGAAAAGCAAATAGGGGAGGTTTTAAAGATCATTAACGACATAGAAATTAATTTATTGAATTATAAGTCTAACAAAAACATTCTTAACCTTACTAGAGAAGAAGATGAGTACTTTAGCAAGTACGTTGAATATTCAAAGAAATCTAGAGAATTAGAGAATAAATTAAGTTCAGTACTATCATTAGAAGAATATATTTTAACTTCTACCGACGAGCATATTTTGCCTCCATCATTTTATATTCTTCAGAATGACTTTTATCTTCAAAAAACCATCAGCCAAATTTATGAGCTTCAATTGAGTCTCTCACAAAGCAGTTCTTCAATATCTCCGGATAACCCTAATTATATTAAGAAACAGAGTCAGCTCAATAATCTAAAAAAAGATATTTTAGTTTATATAGGTAATCTAAAGACTGCCCTCGAAAGCGAAAAAGTTGAGGTAAACTCTTTCGTTAAGATGTATGAAGGTAAAATTAAGAATGTCCCTAAGTCGGCTCAAGGTCTGGAAAATATTACACGAGAATTAGAGGTTAATAATAAAATGTATTTATTCCTGCTAGAAAAGAAAACAAATACGTTAATTGCCAGAGCTGGTATTATTCCTCAAGTTCAGGTTATTGAGGAGGCGCATCAGATGGGAGTTATAGGTCCAGAAAAAGACCGAATAATGACCCTTTGGACTTTATCAGGGTTGATAATAGCCCTATTAATTGCAGTAGTAAGGAAATTATTTTTTGAAACAATTGAAAGCGTAGATGAATTAGCAGAGGTCACTGATCACTCCGTTGTAGCAGGGGTGCCACTTATTAAGAATATTAATAGTGATATTGTTGTTACAGATATGCCTAAGTCTAATGTATCGGAAAGTTTTAGAACATTAAGGACGAATATATCTTATTTACGCTCAAGTGATGAACAAAGCACAACTATTTTAATATCATCATTCTTTCCGGGTGAGGGTAAGACTTTTTGTAGTACGAACCTATCTGTGATTCTCGCCCGTTCTCAGAAAAAGGTATTGGTATTGGATTTTGATTTACATAAACCAAAAATTCATAAAACATTTGGACTTGAGAATAATCAGGGAGTTTCAGATTATGTCGTTGGTTCAGAGAAACCAGAAAGTTTTATAAATAAATACGATGATTATTTAGATATCATAACTGCTGGAACGATACCACCTAATCCTTCAGAATTAATTCTTAGAGATAAGGTTACGGAACTTATTAATTGGGCCAAGTCTAAATATGATTATGTTCTCCTTGATACACCACCTTTTGGTCTATTAAATGATTCAATTGAGTTAACAAAATATGCTGATACTTTTTTAGTTGTATTAAACAGACAATATTC
This sequence comes from Crocinitomicaceae bacterium, assembly GCA_022447585.1. Lineage (GTDB taxonomy): Bacteria > Bacteroidota > Bacteroidia > Flavobacteriales_D > Crocinitomicaceae > UBA4466. The sequence continues at coordinate 6,038 of JAKVAR010000140.1, forward strand.
CAAAAAGAGAGGTATAAAACATATTGACTCAATATTGGAAAAAATTCCAGAAACTAACAAAGGCCTGATTTTAAATGGAATAGTCCAAAAAAGATTCCGATATTATTATAACAAATATACATATAAATATGGCTACAACTATGGCTATGGCTATGGATATAGATATGGAAGCGGATATGGTTATGAATACGGGGATAACGAGAATAAGTAATTTTAATGGAATTGAACAAGATTCAAAATTGGACTACCTCGATAGGTAAAGGAGATTCAAATTCATTTTCCTTTAAGGAATTATGGAGGTATCGCGACCTTTTATTCCTTTTTGTTCGAAGAGATTTCGTAAAAGAGTTTAAACAGACTATTTTGGGCCCTCTTTGGTTTATTATTCAGCCAATTTTTCAAACTATTATATTAATTTTTGTTTTTGGTAAAGTTGGTGGATTGGGACCAAATGGAATTCCTCAGATAACTTTTTATCTAGCCGGAACAATAGTTTGGAATTTATTTGCCGATTGTCTTCTTAAAACCTCGGAAGTGTTTAGAGCTAATGCAGGTATTTTTACTAAAGTATATTTTCCACGGCTGATAATGCCACTGTCTACGGTGTTTACCAGTTATCTCAAAGTGTTAGTTCAGCTTGGAATACTCTTAGCTGTTTATGCGTATGAATTTATATTTATTGGAGGTTTTGAACCAAATTTTACAATCGTACTTTTTCCTCTCTATTTAATCATTGCCAGTTTTTTAGGTTTAGGTATGGGGCTAATTATTTCTGCTATGACAACGAAATATTGGGATTTAAGGTTTTTGGTTCAGTTTAGTATTCAGTTATTAATGTTTTTGTCGGCTGTTATTACGCCATATTATGTCTTGGCAGAAAAAGGTGGATGGATGCAAAAATTAATCATGTTAAATCCAATTTCGTCTCTGATTGAAGCATTTAGACATGCGTTCTTGGGAAATGCAGGAGGCTGGTTTCATTGGCAAAGTCTATTATATACCGTTGTAACAACTATAGTAGTTTTAGCTTTAGGGATTGCGATTTTTAGAAGAGTAGAACGAAACTTTGTAGATACACTATAAACTATTATGTCTGAGAAGTCTATCAAAATAGAAGGTTTAGGTAAGCAATATCGTCTTGGCGTAATTGGAACAGGAACGTTATCTCATGATCTTAATAGGATGTGGGCGAGAATAAGAGGGAAAGAAGATCCGTATTCAAAAATTGGTGAATCTAATGATCGAACTTCCGAGAACAAGGGTGATTATGTTTGGGCACTGCGAAACGTTTCATTTGAACTTAATAAAGGAGATGTATTAGGTGTTATTGGAAGAAACGGAGCAGGCAAATCTACTTTGCTTAAGTTATTATCACGAATAACTTCTCCAACGGAAGGAGAGATAAATTTTAATGGGAGACTCGCAGCACTGCTTGAAGTAGGTACTGGTTTTCATCCAGAATTAACTGGAAGAGAAAACGTGTTTTTGAATGGTGCTATTTTGGGTATGTCAAAAAGTGAAATTCAAGAAAAATTCGATGAAATTGTGGAGTTTTCTGGGTGTGCCGCGTACATAGATACTCCAGTTAAAAGGTATTCAAGTGGAATGCTTGTTAGGCTAGGATTCTCGGTAGCGGCACATTTAGAAACTGATATTTTAGTGGTTGACGAGGTATTAGCGGTGGGTGACTTGGAATTTCAGCAGAAATGTCTAGGTAAAATGAATGAAGTTTCAAAGTCAGGCAGAACTGTGCTTTTTGTTTCGCATAACATGCAAGCTGTAGGGAAACTTTGTACTAAAGGGCTTTATTTGAAGGATGGTGAAATGCAATCTTTTGGAGACATTAACACAGTTTTAGATGATTATGTAAGAAGCCTTGGAGATGAGTTGAAATCATATCTAAATGAAGAAGAATTGAATCATGAAGAGGTAAGAATTAGGGAGGTTAAAGTGCTTCCTAAAGATTCTTCAGAACAGAGAGAATTGTTAGTGGGAGAACCATGGGCGATAAGCGTGAAATTTGAACTGGGTAAAGGCTTTGAGCACATTGTAGTTGCTGCAGGAATTAGTGGAACTATGGATGAACAGGTAAATACTACCTGGTCATCACCTCTGAATTTAGATAGTGGAGTTTTTGAAGTTCAATTCACTAATTTATTCCATTTGGCTACAGGTACATATTACCTTACCATTGGTCTGTCAAATTATGAGAGAAGCTTGGAGTATCATCCAAATGTAATTTCATTTACCATAAGTGAAGTAGCAGTTGATAACTTACATCCTAGAATTCTAAGAACAAAAGGAAATGGTTTGATTCTGAATCAAATGGAAGAAAAAGTTAGTAAATTAAAGTAATGCGAAATTTTTTGAGGAAACTTTGTTACCGCATTTATATCAACGGTAAAAACTACTACAATAATAATGTGGAGGATCGTCTTGATGGGGTAAGCAAAGTTTCGAATAGAAAGAATCTTGAGTTAGGAAATAAAGTTTCCTTTGGTGGTGAAGTAATGTTAATGGGGAACGGCAAAATAAAAATTGGTAATAATACTATGATCGGAGCTGGGTCAATTGTTCATTCTTCTACACACGATTATGAGAGAGTTATAATGAATGAAGTGAGGATTGACAAGGATGTTTTAATTGGAAATAATGTTTGGGTTGGCACTGGGGTTATTATCAATCCAGGAATTGAAATTGGTGATAATTCTGTAATTGGTTCAGGAAGCGTGGTAACAAAAAATGTAAAACCATACGATATTGTTGCAGGAGTTCCTGCCAAAGTGCTAAAAAGTAGAGAGGAGTTGATTAAAAAATAAATTATGTTTTTCCCTGAAAGAATTAAATCTGTTAATTCAAATGACAAGGTCTTAGAAATTGGTCCGGGAGCTACTCCTCACCAAAGATCAGACGAATTTTTGGAATTAAAATTTGAGACCAAAGAAGAACTGATTGCCCAATCAGGACACGTAGGTATTATTGAAACAAGTAAACCTGTTCATTATTATGATGGAGGAGTTTTTCCCTTTAAGGATAATGAATTCGATTATGTGATTTGTTCACATGTTTTAGAGCACGTTCCAGATCCTATTGCGTTTTGCAAAGAATTACAACGTGTCGCTAAAAAAGGATACATTGAGTTTCCAACAGCTTATTATGACTACCTTTACAATATTGAAGAACATTTGAATCTTATTAAGATAAAAGAGGATAAAATTTTCTTCTGCAAAAAATCGGATTCGGTTATTGCCAGGCTTTCGATGTTTACTGATTTCTTCAGACAATCTCAACATTTAGGTTACCGATTTCAAACTGAAATGAATCATGCTTGGCATCAAGGCTATGAGTGGTTTGATCATATAGAAATTAATGAGGTTGATAACTGGGAGGAAATTTGTTTTGATAATGATGAACTTAATAGTAAGTTATTAAAACCTTCAAAGCCTGTAAAATACATTGAGCCAGGAATCAAGGATTCATTAAAGTTTTTTTTCAAAGGGATTAAAAGAAAGCTATTCGGATGATCTATGTGAAGATACATGGTGGACTGGGGAATCAAATGTTTCAATATGCAGCTGCAAAATCCTTGGCCCTGAAAAAGAATGTTAAACTCGGAATTGATTTAGGGGTTTTTGATCAACAGCTAGAAAGTCAAAAGTATACACAACGAAAGTTTGAACTTGGTGATGTATTTTCATTGAATGGTTATGAAATGATCAGGGCTATCGATTACAACTTTATTATCGGTCAAGAAAGATCCATTATTTCTAAGTTGAAGGCAAAATTTTTATCAACTACTTCGTTTTTTGAAAAAAGTCTAGAGTTTAATTCTGAATTATTCGAGAATTCAGCGGCTTCATACATTGAAGGATACTTCCAAAGCCCAAAATATTTTGAGGATAATTGGAGTGAACTGAAAGAAGAATTTTCGTTTAGATTAAATCCTAGCGAAAAATCTCTTGAATTTGAAAATATGCTTCAAAATGGGAAGTATATAGCCATGCATGTAAGGCGCGGTGACTATGTAAACAAAAGTCATGTTAATAAAATTCATGGATTATGTGGAATCGATTACTATGAGAAGGGATTTAAATATTTAATAGATAAGGGAACCATTTTTAATGGGATAATTGTTTTTTCTGATGATCCTAAGTGGTGTAAAAAGAATTTGAAATTTGACTTGGCAACTAGCTTTGTTGACTGGAATGCTGGTAATGATAGTTGGCAGGATATGTATTTGATGTCTCAGTGCTCCGCTTTTGTTATTGCTAACAGTAGTTTTAGTTGGTGGGGAGCATACTTGTCACAAGCAAAAAATAAAGTGGTTATTGCCCCGAAAATCTGGTTTGCGGATAAAGAAAAAAACAAACAAACCAGTGATCTATTTCCTTCGTCTTGGATATTAGTGTAATTTAACTTTAAAGTAAGCTTGTTATGAGGATAATCATATTTCTTGTAGTTCTTTTACCCTCTCTCTCTTTTGCTCAAGAGTGGGAATGGTTGCGTCAGGCTAATGGAGAACAAAACGATTATACTTCCGCTGTTTTTACTGATGATTCAGGTTACGTATACAGCACAGGTCGAACGAAATATGGAGTGACATTTTCTGACCCTTCTTTACCGGTTTCACCAGCACATTATGGACATACGGATGCCTTCATTACCAAATATTCATCAGATGGTGATTTGCAATGGGCAAACCTTATGGGGGGAGATTCTCCAGACTGGGGATGGGCAACTTATGTTGATGATAGCGGGTATGTTTATGTTACTGGAGAGTTTTCTACTACAGGTAATTTTGGTTCAGAATCTTTCGCGAGTAATGGAGATAGAGATGTTTTCGTGTCTAAAATAAACCCAAACGGAGACTTTGTTTGGACTAAAACCTTTGGTGGTGCGTTCACAGATAAAGGTTTTGCTATAGTTGCTGATAAAACTGGCAACGTTTATGTTTCTGGCTATATAAGAGGAGAAGTGACTATAGGAACTGAAACTTTAGGAGTTCCAACTAAATTCAATGCTTTCTTTGTTAAGTTAAGTAAGAATGGAGACTTTTTGATTTTTGACACTTTTGAATCAGCATACTTTAGCAGAGGAAATGATTTGGTTATTACCGATAATCAAGAGATTTTTATTTGTGGAGAATACACAAAAACTGCAATTTTTGATACCATTACTGAACCAGGAATAAGTACAAGTTGGCCTGATGCTTTTCTTGCCAAATATGATACATCTTTAGCTGTTCAATGGGTGAGAACTGGAGTGGGGCCATTTTATCATACTGCTTTTGGAGTGGATTATAGTGATGATTATGTTTATACCACGGGGTATTTCTCTTATACATTTGATTTAGGTGATACTTCGATAATTTATAATGCTTCAGTCGCAGGTACTGTAGCAATTAATGATGCTAGAGATTTGTACGTTGCAAAATATGACTATGACGGAAACTTCGAGTGGGCAAAAGGGTTTGGCTATGAAGGAGAGGAGGTTGGTTATGCCATAGACGTTACCCCTCAGGATAATATTTATATAACAGGTACATTTCAAGATTCAGTTTACTTTGGAGATAGCCTTTTCAGACCAGAGGGATCCATAGATATTATTACCGCAAAACTTGACTCGGAAGGAGAAGTTTTATGGGCAAAACAAAACGGAATCGATACCATAGAATATGGTTATGGCATTGCAGTGGATGAAAATGAGAATGTGTTTGTTGGAGGAACAAATGCGGATGGTTGCGTCTTTGATTCTTTCACCTTGTCAACCTATGCTGGGAATTATGATGCGTTTGTTGGAAAAATTACTCAACGACCTAATCCTTCGAGTGAATTGATAGGTGTTCCTTGTTATGGTGATACGATAATCATAAGTGTCAATGGAATTACTACACCACTATCTTATGAATGGAATTTAGTTGGTTCTCCTACAGGTTTTGGAGATGAGGGTAATTTTTATATACCTGTAGTTGATGCAAGTACTGTTATTTCGGGCTATGTTGTTGTTTCGAATAATTTATATGATGATACCCTTCACATCGATGAAATATTTGGTGCCTACACGCCAACAGATTTTTCTCTTGGCCTAGATACAACTCTTTGCGACCATATTTTAAGTTATACAATAGAAGGTCCGTCTGGAGGTAGTTATTATAACTGGTCTACAGGAGATGAAGGCCCGTCAATCTCTTCAATTGATGTGAGTACAACTGATGAATATATTCTTGATTTTACTAATCCGGATGGATGCGTGACTTCAGATACTATTCTAGTGCAATTCAGCGACTGTTTGAGTCTTGATGAATCGATTCAGAACGATCTAAAATATTATGTTGAAAATCAGGTAATCGTTGTTACTGGTTCGAATTCGATCGATAGAATAAATATATACGACCTGAATGGAAGATTAATTGAGATAGCTGAGGTTTATGATTATCACTGGGTTGGTAATATGTCTTCATTTGCCCATGGTACATATGTTATGAGCGTGATCTCGGAAACTGGAATCATCAAAAACATCAAAGTTGTCTTGTAAAAAGGGATTAATATCCATAATTCTACCAGTTTATAATGGCGAAAAATATATAGGGGAATCTGTTTCTTCTATATTAAACCAATCCTTTAAAAATTTTGAACTTCTTGTCCTGAATGACGGATCAATCGATGGTTCTAGGGATATTATCAAGGGGTTTAATGATCCAAGAATTCAGCTCGTTGATAATGAGGAGAATCTTGGCCTAACAAAAACACTGAATAAAGGACTTAAGCTTTGTAGTGGAGAATATGTCGCAAGAATGGATGCAGATGATATATGCCTTCCAAATAGACTTCAAGTTCAGTTTGATTTTTTAGAAAAAAACTCGGAAGTAGATGTAGTTGGTTCAAATTTTAGAATCCTTGGAACTAAAACCACTTCTGCTTACCCAGATGAGGACAATAAAATTAAACTCAAATTAAATTTTGAAAATGCTCTTGCGCATCCCACTGTGATGTTTCGTCAGGCAATAGCTCAGAAGTTTTCTTACCCTTCAAATGTCCTGCATTGTGAAGATTGGCTTTTCTGGAGCGAGCTGGCTGCAAACGATATTCAATTTGCCAACTTGAATGAAGTATTGCTGGAATACCGAATGGAAGGTCAAAATATTTCGGTAATTAACAACGACTCTAAAAGGGAGCGATTTCTTAATGCCTACCATATAATTCTAAATCGACTTTATACCGCTGAATTGTCAAAGGAAGAACTTAATCTTCACTTTGAATTATGCACTGGTCATGTGAATTCCGACGTAAATCGCCTGAAAGATTATGTTGAAAAACTGAATCTTGCTTTAAAAGAAAAATCGTTTGCAGCAAATGATATTCAGGATGCTATCAATCAAAAAATTAATTCCTGTTTTTATAAAACTGCGGATATTAATCCCCGAAAAGCTTACAAAATAGCCAAGAAATTTAAGATTCTTAATTTTGGTAAAATCAAATATCTCATTGCCAAAAAGAAGAGCGCATGAAACTAGTGATATTTACACAGGCATTTCCGTACGGCAGTGCAGAATCCTATTTGGTGAATGAATTACCTTTTCTGCAGCAGAAGTATGATGAAGTGATACTAGTCCCTAACGTTGGGCCTTCGGCGTCGCAAGTGAATGAGTCAGGTAACCTAAAGATTCATAATTTTTCTAGAACAGCTGAAAAGCTCCAGTTTTCAGACTATATAACTTTAATTAGCATTTATTTCACCGAACTATTTTATTCTAAAAAGTTTGGGTTTGTTTTAAAGAATTTTAGAGGAATAATTTCGAGAATTAAGGCCAACTTAATTAGGTCGAAACAAGTACTCAAGTCAGGCTTAATAAATGATGAGAGTCACTACTATTCTTATTGGATGAATGATTGGGCCATATCTTTGGCTATCCTAAAAAAACAGAAGAAAATAAAGAGTTTTATATTTAGAATAAACGGTTTTGATATCTATGATGAGCGTCATCCTGGGAATTATTTACAATTTAGATTTTTCACATATAAACATACCACTAAGGTCTTTGCACTTTCTAAAAGTGCAAAGAAATATGTTCAAGACTTAAATACGTTCCCCAACAAAATTGAGCACCAATATTTTGGCACCCAAGATTTGGGCGAAGTAGAATACAAAACAGTAAAAACTGAGTATGTCGTTTACTCGATTGCAAGGGTGGTTGAATTAAAAAGGCTCCCTAAAATCGCGGAGGTCCTGAGTAATTCTAAACACAACATTAAATGGATTCATCAAGGGGAAGGGGATAATGAAATAATAGAGGAAGTTAAATCGACACTTAAGGAGAATGTGAACTTCATTCAATTTAATAGTGTAATTGATTATTCAACGGTTATTGAAAGAATGAAATCGTCAGAACCTGATTTATTTATAAACTTGAGTAGAACAGAAGGACTACCTGTTTCCGCAATAGAAGCCATTAGTTTAGGAATACCTTTACTAATGAATGATGTAGGAAGCTGTGGGGAACTAATTACTCCCGAAACTGGGGTGTTGGTTGAAAAGGACGATGAACCTAAGATCATTGCCGAAAAGTTGGATAATTTGCTTGAAGCCAATTTTGCTAAAAACAATCAGCAATTAATTCGAGAATTTTGGAAACAAAACTTCATGGCGTCAGTAAACTATAAAGAATTTGCAGATTTAATATACGATTTAGGGAATGGAAATAAAGGGTAAAAGAGTCCTCGTTACAGGGGCTGATGGCTTTATTGGTTCGCATTTAAGCGAAACGCTTGTAAAAGAAGGAGCGAAAGTTAGAGCATTAAATTATTATAACTCCTTTAATAATTGGGGTTGGCTTGATAGTTCTGATTCGGTTAATGAAATGGAAGTGGTTTCAGGTGATGTTAGAGACCCTCATTTTTGTCATGGAATAACGAAAGATATTGATATTGTTTTTCATCTTGCAGCATTAATAGCCATCCCTTATTCTTATGTTGCGCCAGATGCTTATGTTCAAACCAATGTGGTTGGAACATTAAATATTTGTCAGGCAGCTAAAGCGAATAATTGTGAAAGAGTAATTCATACGTCTACTTCAGAAGTTTATGGAACGGCAGACTATGTGCCTATTGATGAAAAACATCAATTAAAGGGGCAGTCACCTTATAGCGCGAGTAAAATTGGTGCTGACGCCATGGCAATAAGTTTTTACAATAGTTTCGATACACCAATTACTATTGCAAGACCTTTCAATACCTATGGTCCTAGACAATCAGCCAGAGCGGTTATTCCAACCATGATTTCACAAATTGCAGCCGGAGCTGAAATGATAAAAGTAGGTGATCTTTCCCCAACACGAGATTTTAATTATGTCGAAGATACGTGCAGAGGTTTTCTCGCAGTAGCGCAGAGCGACAAGACAATAGGCGAGGTAGTGAATATTGGCTCGAATTATGAGATTTCAATTAGAGATACTTTTGAACTTATTAAGAAGGTAATGAACTCCAACGTGGAATTTGAGATAGATCAGTCTAGGATTAGACCTGGTAAATCTGAAGTTCAAAGACTTTGGGCCGACAATTCTAAAATACATGAGCTAACAGGCTTTAAACCACTAATTGGAATCGAAGAAGGTTTGGATAGAACAGCAAAATGGTTTACTGATCCTGAGAACTTAAAACAATACAAAACGAACATCTATAATGTCTAAACGTGCAGTAATTTTAGCCGGTGGTAAAGGAACTCGTTTGAGACCATACACTGTAGTTTTACCTAAACCATTAATGCCAATTGGTGATTATCCAATTTTAGAAGTAATTATTCGTCAGCTTGTTGAAAATGGGTTTGATCATATAACTTTGACAGTAAATCATCAAGCTGATCTAATTAAATCATTCTTTGGGAATGGAGAAAAATGGAACATTAAAATCGATTATTCTCTAGAGCATAAACCTCTTTCAACTATGGGGCCTTTGAGCTTAATCTCAGATTTACCAGACAATTTTTTGGTAATGAACGGGGACATCTTAACGGATTTGAATTTTGCTGAATTCCACGATACTCATGTGAAGAATGATGAAATTTTTACTATTTCATCGCATATTAGAGAGGATGTTAACTTATATGGTGTACTAGAAACTAATGAGAGTAATCAATTAATTAACTTCAAGGAGAAACCGGTTTCTAGGTTTGAGGTTAGTATGGGAATCTACATGGTTAGTAAAAAGGTGTTGTCATACATTCCTAAAAATGAAATGTATGGTTTCGATCATTTAATGTACGACTTAATTGATGCTCAAGAATTGCCTAAAGTTCAGCCATATTCAGGATATTGGTTGGACATTGGCAGACCCGATGACTATATGCAAGCAATTGACGAGTTTCAAAAGAATACATCTGTTTTTTTGAAGAATGAGTAATATATTCATTTCAGGGGATACTGGTTTTTTGGGGAAGGAATTGAAAGTTAATCTTTCAAAGAAGCATAATATTTTTACGAGTACCAAAAGAATTCAAGAAGCCTCTTATTGGGATGAAATTGATGGAAATGAAATTGATGTTTTTATTCATTTAGCTGGAAAAAGTTATGTTCCAAAGAGCTGGGAAAATCCATCAGAATTTTATACAGTAAATGCCTGTGGAACCGTCATGGTCTGCGAGTTTTGCGTCAAAAACAATATTAAATTAATATTTGTCAGCTCTTATGTTTACGGTGCTCCTGATTACCTGCCTGTCGATGAAAAACATCCACTAAAAGCTCCTAATCCTTACGCTTTTTCAAAAATTTCAGCAGAAGAGTCAATCCGATTTTTTGCAGAGAAATTTGATCTTGAGTATAATATATTGAGGCCTTTCAATATCTACGGCCCTGGTCAATCTGAAGAATTTTTAATTCCTACCATTCTAAAGCAAATTCAAAATGGAGGGCCTATTAAAATTAAAGATCTCACACCTAAAAGAGATTTCATTTATTTGAGTGATGTCACCTCCGCTATTGAGTGTTCACTAAATGTGTTTAACAACACTGAATATAATATAGCTTTTGGCTCATCATTTTCAGTAAAAGATATTATAGACATTTCACAAGAGATTTACGGAACTAATTTCGAAGTCAAAAACGCCGAAGAAGTGAGGCCAAACGAAATACCTGATTGTTATTCTGATATTTCAAAGTTTAAGAAGGCATTTTCATGGGAGCCAAAGTATGATTTAAAAAAAGGAATATCGGCGATTAAAAAAGCCTTGAATGCTATTTAACTCACTGGAATTTCTACTATTTCTGCCACTCGTGTTGGTGCTTTACTATTTGTTAGGTAGTTCAATGAGATGGGTATTGCTCCTTGCAGCGAGTTACTATTTTTACATGAGTTGGGAAGTAAGTTTAATCATCTTAATTCTTATTTCTACAGTAATAGATTACCTTGTTTCCAATGGTATTGCAAGGCAAGAATCTCACCGAAAAAAGAAATGGCTTTTAGCAGTTTCAGTTCTTTCGAACCTCACAATTTTAGGCGTATTTAAGTATGCAGACTTCTTTATTGAAAACATTAATCAGGTGATTCTAGCTGCTGGAGGAACTTCAAAAATTCATTTGCTAAGATTAATACTTCCGATGGGTATATCTTTCTATACTTTTCAAACAATGTCTTATACCATAGATGTTTATAAAGGAAAATTAAAGCCTGAAAAACATCTCGGAATATTTGCCCTATACGTTTGTTACTTCCCACAATTAGTTGCGGGACCAATTGAAAGGGCGGGTAACTTATTGGGAGAGCTTAGAAAGAAAGTTAGTTTTAGTTATGAAAACTTATCATGGGGTTTTAGACTGATGATCTGGGGATTTTTCAAGAAAGTAGTAATAGCGGATAGGTTAGGAATATATGTTGATCAAATCTATAATAACCCAAGTGGGTATGACGGTCTGGCCCTAATATTAGGTTCGGCTTTATTTGCGATCCAGATTTATTGTGATTTTTCTGGTTACTCAGATATCGCAATCGGAGTCTCAAGAATGTTCGGTATAAAGCTTAGAATTAACTTCAAGCTACCTTACACCGCTTTATCGTTTTCTGAGTTCTGGACGCGCTGGCACATCAGTCTTTCTCAATGGTTTCGTGATTATCTATACATTCCTCTTGGCGGAAACCGAGCCTCAAAACCTCGCTGGTTGTTGAATTTGCTTATTGTGTTTTTGGTTTCTGGATTTTGGCACGGAGCAGCATGGACCTTTATTATTTGGGGAGGCCTTCATGGTTTGTATTTAATTGTTGAAAACCTGCTTCCTAAGAGAGAAGCCTCAAATAACATCTTATTGAAAGGGGTAAAAATGCTCTTCGTATTCATACTTGTTGATTTTGCATGGATCTTCTTTCGAGCCAATTCCCTTTCTGATGCTTTTCATATAATAGAGAACCTTGGAAATTGGCAGTTGGCAAATTTTTCGGAAACGATTAATGGTTTTGGCTTACTTACCTTTTTGCTAATGATGGTAATACTTTTAATTTTCGTAATTATCGATCCTATTATGGACCGAATCCTAAAAGAAAACACCCCGCTTTCATTATGGCAAAATCAACTCATATATAGCACACTTACTGCAGCTATTTTAATATTTGGCTTCTTTGGAGAAGTTCAGTTTTTATACTTTCAATTCTGAAAAAGCTCTTACAAAATAGCGCCTATTTTATCCTGCTTACAGTAATGATTTTTGTAATGATTTTCTTCGTTCTGGTGAAGATCGACTATAAGAATGTTCCATTAATAAATAGGAGCAATACTTTTTATTCGGTTAAAGGAAATAATGTTTACGATCGCTTCCATCAATTTGAGGCTGATAAAGCTTACGATGTTCTAGTTTGTGGATCATCTCATGCTTATCGTGGCTATGATCCAGGGATTTTTGAATCTCATGGTTATGATGCTTATAATTTAGGATCCTCCGGACAAAATATTCGTGATACGTACCGTATCGTTAAATCTCTATCTACTAAACCAAAACTTTTAGTAATTGACCTATATACTGGCTCTTTCAAAGGAGATGGAGTGGAGTCGGCAAGTGAGTTAATAACGAATGTGAACTCGGACAATTTAGCAAAGGAAATTGCCTTTGCGTCCTTTGATTGGAGATTGAGTTCAATTTATATGAAGCGAATTTTGGAGCAAGATAAAGAACCAATTTACCTAGAAGATGAATCAGAACGACGAGGCTTATATAGAGGATATGTCGCTAAATCAGATTCTGTTCAAACAGAAATCGACTACGAAAAATTAGGTCTCGTATTTAAACCAAATAATTTCAGCTTTGATTATTTCATTGATTTTCTGGATTATTTAGAAGATGAAAAAATGAACGTAGTTTTTATTACTCATCCTATTCCAAACAAGGTTTCTCTCAATGAAATGAGAAGCTTTGATTACATTGTTAGAAAGTTGATAAACAATAGGTTTCAATATTTGAATTTTGCCTTAATCCCAAATTTGTCTTTTGACCCATCTAACGATTTTTATGATTCACATCACCTTAATAAAAGCGGTGTCAAAAAGTTTAATGAGTTATTAATTACTGAGTTGAAAAATAGCTCCCTTTTACCCTAACATTCATTTGAGTTTTTCGTAAAATAAGGCAATGTCTTATTTGGTTTCTATAATAATTCCGTGTTATAACGTAGAAGACTGCGTTGAAAGGGCTATTGAATCTGCATATCAACAAAAGTACTCTTCGATTGAGGTAATATGTATTGAAAATAACTCTTCGGACAATACAATGGCAGTGCTTGAGAAGTGTAAGGTCAAGTATCCAAGTATGTCAATTTTAAAACAAGAAATTCAAGGAGCTCCTGCTGCGCGAAATAAAGGCTTAAACGCCGCAAATGGTAAATTCATACAGTTTTTGGATGCTGATGATTTTATTGACTCAGATAAAATTGAATACCAAGTCAGCTTCGCAGAAAAAGCTGAGAATGCAGATAGGGTGATAGTCGTTGGCCAAAAAAGTTGGATTAGAGTTGATGGTTCTACAGTGATCAATAAGTTAACAGAGGATAAATGGAAGGATTTAATTCACGGACGTTTAGGCGATACTTGTGCTAACTTGTGGAGTAGAGTGGCGTTGCTTGAAATAGGAGGCTGGAGTGAGGAAAAAAGAAGTTCACAGGAAATTGATCTTCAATTTAGATTAGTCAAAAGAGGTGTTGAGGTAATTTATGATCAAGAACCTCATACTATTATTTACGAAAGGGCCACTGGTTCAATTTCAAAGGCAAATCCTACTGAAAACTACAAAAGAGTAATCGATTCCCGAATGGAAATTAGAGAATACATTAAAGATTCTCCTGAGCTCAAAAAATACACGGGATTTTTAGATTATTTCATCTTCAATAACCTCAAAAATATTTTTAAAAATAGTCCTAAGGAATTCTCCCAGAAATACAGAGAAATAGTGTCTTCCGGATATGATATTGCCCATATTTACCCTTATCTTAGTGGCGCTGGAAAGATGGTGATGAAATTTTTTGGAGTCAGAACATATTTAAAATTTGCTAAAATCGATTAATAGTGGAACTGGAAGAATATGATCTAATAGTAGTTAGCTCTAGTCCGCTTATGGTTTTAGAGGCTGTTCGTCAGAAACAGTTGGGGAAGTCAGTTTGTATTTTTGACGATAGAGAAAGAATTGGTGGGGCTTGGTATGTAAAGGATTTATTTGGTTGTAAAAATGTTGAGGTTGGATGTCACTTTATCTACAACAATAAAGAGGTGTATAAATTCCTTCAAAACTTCACGGGTAAGGAACTTCCATTAATGAATCCTCAACCCAAACTAATCATCAGCGGGATTGACAAAAACAAAGAGCTGAAAAGTAGATGGGCTAGGTTCATGTATAGTCTTAAAAAACTTCTTTTTAGCGATAGAACACTTTCTTGTCGTCAGGTTCAAATTCTCAATGGATTGAGAGAAACGGTACAGTTTAAAAATCCTGCTAAGTTTTTTAAAGGGGTCAAAAATTACTTCAAGTATGAACCGTACAGGTATTTTGACAAAGGTTGTGGTGAATTTGTGATGTACGTTGAGGACCTTATTCAAAAGAATGATATTAAAGTTGTTCTAAATTCTAGGATTCGCGATGTGCATGTTGTTCCAAATGAAGGTGGCCATGTAGAGGTTAACGACAAAAAGGTCAAGTTCAAACAATTGTTAATGTCTAAGCACATTAAGTTTGATTCTTTAACTATGAATGAAAAAGTGGATTACGAAAGAACTCCTTGGAGAAAAAAACACTTTCTATTCCAAATTAGGGGAAAATTAAATAGACCTTTTTCATACGTTGATATAGCGAATGATCCAGTATTAAAAAGGATAAGCGATGTCGGTCCTTATAGTGATGGATTGGAAAATGGTCACTGCTTAATTTGCAGCGATACCACGGAGGAAGTTGATGCCAACAACTCCAATGAAGAAATAAAAGACCTAATATTCGCTCGTTTGAAAGAATTGAATTTTATAAATCAAGAAGCGGAAATGTTAAATTGGTTCGTTGAAAAATTCGTTTCTGATTATACCCCAAAAGATAAAATTGAGGAATTGTACAAAGATTCAGGAGGAGTAATTACCAGTATAGATACTGCTGATCTCGGAAAAAGTTTGAAAATGTATGAAGAGCCTTGGGGGAATTTAAAACCATGAAAAAAATCCTAACCAAACTTATAGAATTAGGGATTTTGAATAATTCCGTATTTAATAAACTTTTACTTTTCTTTAAGTTGGACAATCGTTTTGCACTTTATACCGGGGCTTATAATTATAAAAATGAGCACAATCCTGATGGCTCAAAATCATTACAAGAAATAGCTGGTTACTCTGAACGACCAGAAATTAAAGAGCTTCTGGATTTTATTCATGCTAAACTAAAATCTGTAGTATCGGATAATTTGAATAAAGACGATAGAATATTGGATATTGGTTGCGGACCCGGTTTGTTTCTTCAGAGTATAGGAACCAACTATCAACTTGAGGGTATTGATATAACTCCAGGAATGATTGAATTGGCTCAAAAAGAGATACCAGAAGGTAAGTTCTATTTGGGCGATTTTGTGAGCCAGTCTTTTGAGGGAAAGTTTAACTTCATATTCTCGGTTGGAACACTCATGTATATTGGACGTACCGATATAAAAAGATTTAAAATTAAGATTGACAGGATACTAGAAACTAACGGCTATGTTTTTATTTCATACCCTCATGCTATTTCAAAAAAAGATCTAGGATATCCTGACTTGTTTTATGTACAATATAGTCCAGAATATCTTGAAGAACTCTTTGGTACAGATTACAATGTGGAATATCATGCACGAGCTGTGGATGAAAAGACGTTCAAAGATTTTGATCATGAACCATTCATTCATCCTGATAACCCAGCTTACAAGACCTATAAAAACTCTTCGATTATTATCCTATCTAAAAAATAATGAAAAGACTTTTTCTCTTTCTAATCAATAATAGATGCATTAACCAATTTTGGATTTTAATTGGTAAGGATAATTTTGTGAAAAAATATCAATCAAACTGGGCGAAGTTGAAATACGATGAATCTAAATCTACTCAAGAAAATGTAGGTTTTTCTCATAATAAAGAAACTCAAGAAGCGATTGATTCAGTTCACAAGCAATTACAAGCAAGTTATCTTGAGCATTCAAATGGAAATCAGGTATTAGATATTGGCTGTGGTACAGGATTGTATTTAGTGGATTTTCCAGATAGTGCTGTTTTAACTGGGACCGACTTGTCACAAGAATTATTAAAAAAAGCCAAGAATGTTGTTCCTAAGGCTAAACTTTTAGAGGGAGATTTTCTTTCGCTCAACTTTGATTCCAATTTTGACTTTATATTTTCAATCAGTGTAATTGAGTATGTTCCGCCGTCTAAACTGAATAGGCTTTCACAAAAAGTGAAACTTATGTTGAATGCAGAAGGTATTGTTTTTATTCAATATCCCCATGCCACTACAAATGAACACCTATATTATTCTGATTTATCATATGTTCATTATTCTCCAAGAAAAATGGAGAAAGCCTTTGTGAATTCTGGATTTGACATAGTTTCACATGTTCATTCATTTGACGGTAGAACCTTATCAGGAATAAAAAAAGACGATAAAACTTATGATCCAGAAAAGGAGAAGAGTTTTAGAAATGGAGCTATATTGATAGCAAGAAAAAAGTGAGCAGTATAACTTGGCATACCGAAGACATTCTTTCAACAGAGCTAAAAAATCAATTTCACTTTAGCTTTGACAAGTTATTTTCGGATGTTTTTGCAAAATTGAACAATGCAAAATTTGAATTAGGACAGTTTGAATTTGAGAAAACTCAATTCTATGTACCTTGCTTGTTTCGCGAAGGTAAACTACTGACTTCCTTGCAGCTTTTATATGTGCCTTCAAGAGAGGATCATCCAAAATTGGATAAGACCCTTGAAAAGGCAATGCTTGATCATTTTGTAAACTTGCTTAAGAAAGAACAGCGCGTTGATAGAATCTTGCAGCCCATGCATTGGTCGGTCTTTCAAGCTGCACCGGCAGGGTCTATTGACGCTCCTTTTGGAAGCTATCAAATAGATTTGTCCCTTAATGAGGAGGAAATCTGGAAAGGACTTCATTCGAAGCATAGAAATGTGATTCGTAATGCTGAAAAGAAAGACGCTATAATTATTGATGGTCCGGCTGCCATTTCACGATTTTATGAGTTGTATAAGGACACAATGCAGCGAAACAACATGTTCTTAGAACCTCTATCTTATTTTGAGGATTTAAGAGATTCAGGAATAAGTTATTATTGTGGTGTAGTGTCAGTTAGTGATCACGATATGGGAGCAGTTTTTATTCCTTATACAAAGCAAGGAGGTTATTACGTATTTGGGGGGTCTGAGGCTAGAATTACTTTAACAGGGGCCATGAATTACCTTCATTATAAGGCGATACTCAATTTAAGAGAAAAGGGTGTTAAAGTTTATGATTTTGTTGGGGCTCGACTATCCGATGTTTCAGGTACAAAATTAGATGGAATTCAAAAATTCAAGAAAAGATTTGGAGGTGAATTGAAAGAAGGATTGCTTTGGAAAATGGATTTGAATAAGACCAAGTGTAAGATGTACGACTTAGCTCTTAAAACCAAGTTAAAACTTAAGGGAAGTAAACCTTTACAAGATATTATTGACCAAGAAAGAGCAAAGTTTGGATAAAGAGAAAAGAAATATCATATTCACTTTTGATCACGAGCTCTTTTTAGGAGAAAAGTCTGGCACGCCTGAGAAGTGCATGTTTTTACCATATTCTCATTTGAAGTCGGTATTTAATGAATTTTCAGTCGAAAAGGCGGTGTTTTTCTTAGATACCACTTATTTGATAAGACTGGATAAGGAGATTAAGTCCGGTTTAGTTGCTGTTAACTTGATGGATAAAATCCAAACTCATGTTAGGGAGTTGTTGGAGGATGGACATTATATTTTTCCGCATATTCATCCACATTGGCTTAACGCAGAATTGAAAGAAAATGGAATGTGGAAACTGACCAATTTTAGTAAATACTGTTTCAAAAATTGCTCTTCAGAAGAAATGGAAGTGATATGGGACAAATCTATTAAAATCTTAAATAGATTTGGGGTAAATGATTTTCATAAGATTGATGCTTTCCGAGCAGGTGGCTGGGGAATTCAACCTTTCAAAAACTTCAAGCCGTATTTTGAGAAACATAGTTTGGTGTACGATTTTAGTGTTATGCCTGGTATGCATGGTTACACTGAGGCGCAACAATTTGATTTTTCCGATGTAGAATGGAAGGCTCAATATTCTTTTTCCGATGTAGTCACAGAAGAAGATAAAAATGGAAGTTTTGTGGAATTACCCATATCAATAAGAAGAACAAAAGACTCGTTAAGAGAAAAACTGCTTTTGAAATATTTATGGAAAACAGGGAATAGATCTTTCGGTGATGGGATAGGAGCAGTCCCAAACAAAATAGATTATACTCCAAAGAAAATCGTTGAAGGTGTTGACATGGTTTCCTTAGATTTAATTAACGCAGCGAATTTTGGAGAGCATTTACAATTACTTAAAGATAGAAAAACCATCCAGTTCCTTTCTCATCCCAAAATGCTATCGAAGCATTCGATAAAAATGATGAAGAAGTTTCTTTCATATGCCAGTAAACATTATTCTTTAAATTTTGATTTCAGGGATGTCCACTAAATCAAAAAACAAAGTGATTTACTTAACGGTGAATGATGCTCCTTCTGGGGTTTATAAATCTCAGGTAATTGACGTTGTTGATTATTTGAATAACGATTTTGATGTTAATGTACAACTGGTTGCGTTTTTACCGGTTTCAGGTTTCTTTTCTCAAAAACGTAAGTTGAAAGAGTGGAACTCCGGAATGAAGGTTTACCCTATGTTTCCTAGGCTCAAAAATTGGAAGAAAACGAAGATGATTTTCAATTTGTTCTCTCCAAAAGCAGATAAAATTATAGCCCGCGGCCCAATGGCTTTTGAGGTTGCGTTTAATGGTAAAAGAAAAGTAATTTATGATGGTAGAGGAGCGGTAAAAGGAGAACTCCTTGAATATCCTGATATGATTCCTGATAAAGCGCTGGTGGAAACTTTAATTCAGGCAGAAATTAATGCAGTAACTAAGGCTCATCATAGAATAGCTGTCAGTAAAGCATTGGTTAATTATTGGCAAGAAGAATTCGGATTTGATTCTAAGGTTCATAAAACAACAGTAATTCCGTGCTTATCAACTTCATTGAAGAATAGGGTTTCGAAGGTGTCTAGGGCCTCTTTTAACTGGGATGAAGATGATATTGTTTTGATCTATGCCGGTGGTGCCGGAAAATGGCAGGCTTTTGATAGATTGGTAGATTTTTTAAGTGAACAATTGAGCTCTAATTCCAAAATTAAGGTACTTTTTATGGCAAAGGAAAATGAGTATATAAATACATTAAAGTCCTATTTTAGTGAGCAGGTGGAACGGTCCTGGGTTAAGCCTGAAGAAGTCCATTCATACCTTTCTTTGGGAGATTACGGTATATTAATCAGAGAAGAGAACAAGACTAATGCTGTGGCTTCACCTGTAAAATTCGGAGAATATCTTTCAGCAGGACTTAAGATTCTAGTTTCGCCTAAATTAGGTGATTATTCTGCTCTAGTTGCCGATAAAAACATAGGCGTTGTTGTTCAGGATTTTAGTTTGGCGTCAGCGTTGCGAAAGCCTTCTTCAAAGGAAAAAGAAGAGAGTAAAGAAATTGCAAAAGAATATTCGAAAGAGCGTTATCGTAAAATGTATCAGGAGATTTTAGAATCATAAAAAAAGCCCTTCGTTTTGAAGAGCTTTTAATATTTTCATTGCGATTCCCTAGAACTTAGGTTTCTTACCTCTAAATAGCTTCTTACGTCCATATAGCCATGAATAATTTCTTCGATAGAAACTACTTCTAGTTCTAATGAGATAGCTATAAGAAATCGTCATGAACATAAAGTTGTCACGATCAGTAACATCTCCTCGTTGACTTCCTGGAGTGTAGTTAAGGGCATCTGGTACTGTGCCAATTCCATTCCATCTATTTGCCAATATTGCCGCACTCGGATCAGATGACATTTGCGAAGGATCAACATAAACATCTGAGATGTCATCTAGATAATCCGTAAATGTCCAACTCCAAGTGTATTCGAAACCGAATCTATGTTGTCTTTTATATGTAAAGAAGAAACCACCACCCATTGGCATGGTAAAGGC
>JAKVAR010000141.1 GCA_022447585.1 Crocinitomicaceae bacterium
AAGTTTCTTTTTCCAGGAGCCAGGAAAGGCAATAATGAAAATACTGAAGATTGAAAAGAGCTTAAATCCATTGCATTGATCACCAATTTTAAGGCCCATGTCATTTCCACCTTCCATGATTAATACCACCATATCACTTTCAATATCAATATAAGTCAGCATTCCAAAAAATCCCATTAACTCATGTGTGAGCCATACAATATTTAGGTTGAGGTAATAATCCCAATCTGTATAAGGTTTGATGAGCAAGTAATAAACTACGAGCCAAATCAAATAAAGTCCACCTGCTTTAAGAATGAATTTTACGACTGGATTCTTGAAATTAAGCTTCTCCAAGTCTATCAAATAAGATTGTTAGGCGTTTTTACCGTTGTACAATTTACGTATACCTAAAAACGCGCCTGCAGCGATAAGGAATCCAAGTCCTCCATCAATTGGAATACAAGGAGGCTCCCAACAAGGAGGTGTGGTACCAGTAGATCCACCTCCTGAACCTGGAGGTCCTCCAACAGGCGGCTGAGCCAATACCTCTGACATTGTACAAAGCGTAAAGAACAATGTCAAACCGCATCTATACAATAAGGGATATAATCTCTCTTTCATCATTTCTTAACGAATTCGGGGCTAAAGTACGATTTTTTTACTAATTGTCTCAACTCCATTTGAAAGAGTGATGATATATACACCGCTGAATTTCTCAGGAAGCATTAGAGTTGTAGTTCCAACATTGATCACTTCGGTAGTATTAAATCCTACTTCTTGACCCATTGTATTATAAAGGGCAATGTTGGTAATTCCTAGTTCATCAGTAGTATTAATTTCGATAACATTTGCAACTTGTGAAATTGTAGTTGTTCCACCGCCAGTTGAACCATCTTCAGTAATTATTAACTCATTTATTTCATATTCAGAGTTGGAAAGCACAAGTGTAAATCTGTTTTCTTCAGTAACATCGCTGTAGAACGTATAGTAATCTTCTACTTTTAAATCAACAGACTCGCCTTTTACTTTGTCAATAAGATAAACGTATCTGTAATCTTCTAAATTGTAGATGTTTTCGGCTTCGATAGTGTAATAACCAGCGGTTTTGATTTTTGTATTTAATTCGAATGACTTATCTCTGAAGTCTTTCTTGAAATAATTCTTTCTTATTAAGTTCTCACCATCGATGAAAGAAATCGTCGATCCTGGTGTGTCGTCAAAATCAAGGTTAGGTAAGTCAACCATGTCATCGTATCCATCAGAAGTTCCGAAATCAGCAACTAAAGAAGCAACACAGAAATAAGTAGATTCTTCCGTTCTAAGAACTAATTTCATTGGCTCATCACTGTCTGAAGCTCTGTAAAATTCAGCTGTATTTCCAGTTTTTGAATTTTGGTTGAAAGTAATAAATCCACCAGTACCTCTATAAGCCCAGAATCCTTGACCCGTTGCGATTAATCCGCCAGCCAAAGAAGGTATACTTGTACTTTCGTCTGAACCATCATACCATTGATATACTCCACTTCCTGCATCATAGATATAGAAATAATCAGACATATTCGTTAGAACCGCTTCAGAAAATAAAACTGGAGAAGCAAAAGGGTTGCCCTTAATTTCCCAACGGTTATCAGTAAAAGAACAAACCCCTGCACCTGAATTTAAAGTACCTGTAGTTTCAATCGTTCCTCCGGCCCATGACGACAAATCATTACCGACGAATACTTCAAAACCATCACCATTTGAAATTGGCATAGCATAATCCGTTACATCGTGAAAGTTATCACTGTAATACTGTCGTATCGAGTAAAAACATCCTGAGCCGCCTGTCGCACATCCATCAGGAAAGCCATCACCGGATATAGGGAAAGTAGCATTCCACATAGATAATGAACCGTTAGTTATCGGAAATGCTAGATTTCTCCAATCAGCAGAACCGGCTGGAATATTTCTTCTAACTGTAACATTTCCATCGATCACGAAACCAGGAGTCATTTCACCAACTCGGCCACCTGTACTTGATCCGGTAGAGTTTATGACGAAAGATGATGTTGATTCAATTTCTAATGTTCCCATCATAGGTTCTAATGTACCGTTGATGATATACTCAGCTTCGTGAAAAATAACAGGATCAACTCCAGAAGAATTTATTACAAGGTTGTTGATGTTAACCGTTTCTCCACCAGCATCCCAATACTGCCCACCAGAACCTACAAATGCAACAGTACCATCAGTCATATCAACTGTGCCAATTTGATCGATATAAGAATAGATGTCTAATTGATTATCAGCAGAAATTTCTAATACACCATTATTTTCAATAAATAGAGAGAAAGCCGAGCCATCAACATCGAGATCTACTGTGTTAAACGCTTTAATTGTCACATTGTCTGAAGGACCCGGAATACATGTGCAATTCCAAGTATCTTCATCACTCCATGGTCCAGTGGTAACAGATTCTATGTCTAAAATTTCTTCTTGACCAGCAACTGTAATAAAATCCCCATCAGATAAATTCGTTGTTACACTCACTTGACCACCTGCATAGGCAGCAACTAGAACAGTGGCGTCTGAAAAGTCTCCATCATCATCAACCAAGACTCTGTAAGACGAAGAATTGGCAAAATCATCAGCACCTGATAGGTTAAAAGTTAAAGTCACATCACCAACATCAGCTGCATCCGTTTCATCAATTCTCCATGTCCTGGTGAATCTGTGGTGCGTTGCAGAAATAGAAGCCGGTAAATCCGCGTTAGTTCTTTCTGATAAATCGAAATCAGTATGAGCAGCAAGTAAATACTCACCTGAAGTCATCGCGGTCGGTGCGGAAATCTCAAGAACACCCTTTCCTTGCGCGGTTGTCTGAGAGCTCGTTCCGTCATTTCCAATTCCTATTAATTCAATATTGTGCGTTGCCTCCCAGGCATAACGGTCTGTTGCAATAGCTAATCCATACTTAGCTCCCAAGTAATTCTCTATCATGATGCGTTCAAGGTCTGAAACACTTGAGTTCATGACAATTACTTCAGCTATAAATCCATCCAAGTTATAGTTTCCGGTATATTCTGGAAACGGAGGAATGATAGCACCGAGATACGTTGTTTCATGTGTTGTAGGTGCAGTATATGTTACATTCTTATTTTGTTGAAGTGAACCTAATTCATACACACGAGAATTTGAACTAGTGATGTGCGCAGACATAAATGAAGCTGTATTTCCTGCTGTAAATCTTACAAACTGTATCGAGGGAGAATAATGTGCCGTAATTAATCTGTTATTAGGCGCATTGCAATAAGTTCTCCATTTTTGAGCTTCAGAAGCATATTTTGAATCAATTAGCATTTGATTCTTTAAATTAACTCTTTCGTAAACAATGAAATAGGTTAAGTCGGTACCTTCTAAATTGCTGATCGATGTCCCTTCTAAGAAATCATCCACACCATCAAATGCCATAACCGGCAAACCATTTAAACCGTCCGCATCAAAAACTGGCTGAGAAGTACCTGAAGTCTGTCCAAAATGATTTCCATTACCTGAGAAATCAGTTGCAGAACTAATTGAGGCACCATCTGCTAATCCCATTGCATGAGGATCAAGCCAAATAATAGTGTTTGTGCTTGAGCCTACGCCGGCAGGACCTGTTTGAGCGATTAAACCGCCTGAAATAGTTACAATTACAAGCAGGAGAAGGGAAAATATTTTTTTCATTTTTTCACAAGTTCGTGTATCTAACAAACGTACAAAAAAAAAAGAGGTTGTCCAAGTATTTGAAAGTTGATTTTCGACTGTTTGGTAACAATTCACGTTAGCACTCGTAAACCGGATAAAATATTTAAAGCTCGACTTAGTAATGTCCAAACAATCCACATCAAATAAACTCATTGAATTAAAGGACTTAAAAGTTATCCTAAAGCTTCTGCGTAAAAACCTAATCATTCTTGTTTTGATTCCAGTCTTTGCTTACTTGGCAGGATATGTTTACTCCTATCGCCTTAATGATATTTTTGGGGCTAGGGCTCAGGTATTGTTGAAATCAGATGACACCTATGATTATCAGGATCCGATCTACAAAGGTCTAGGGGCTTACGGGATGTTTATGGATGTTCGTAATCAAATTCGAATTCTGCAATCACGTGACTTGATTGGTGAGGTGGTTGACAAGATAGAAGTAGATGTATCTTATTTTATTGCTGGTAGAATGCGAAAAAAAGAAGTTTTTGGGACATTGCCTTTTAACGCTAGCGCAGAAATATATAACCCATCAGTAATTTACGAAAACCCAATAAAGGTCAAGGTGCTTGATGTAGATAATTACATTGTAAGTTATCTCAATAATGGAGTAGAAAGTACATATAATGCTCAGTTCGAGAATGAGTTGGAAACGCCAGAGTTGAGGCTTGTTTTATCTAAAAATTATTCCTTTGCCCCTGAGAATATTAACAGAATTATTGATCCTGATTACGAGATAGTGTTTAGGTCTAGAAATTCTTTAATACACCATTTTCAGAGTAATATGTCGATTGAAAATATTGAATATACCAGTATTCTTGATGTAAGAGTGAATGATGATATCGCCATGAGGGCTAAGGTGTTTTTAGATACTTTGTGCGCTGTTTTTTCTGACTATTCTCAACGTAGTCAGCTTGAAATAAATCAAAATACCCTGGATAATATAGATAAACAAATAGGTGAAGTTCAGAAAATTCTGATAGCGATAGAAAATGACCTCATAAGCTATAAGGATAGTGCCGATATCATTAATTTAAAGATGGAGGAAGATGCTTATTTTGAAAACTTTGTAAGATTCACAGAGTCAAGCAGATTGCTTAGGATGAAGTTGAGTTCGGTAACTTCATTAGAGGAATACCTAAAAACATCAAGTGATGAAACTCCTTTGCCACCTGACGACTTCTTAATAGAAGGAGACAAGTATATTCAAACAAAAATGGAGGAGTATTATGAGCTCCAAACAAAAATTCTGGATCAGGAACATTCAGTTCAACCGAATCACCCTTCTATTGTTGATGCTCGATCATCTTTAGCGGTCATAAGAAAAGATCTTTCAGGATATTTGAAAAGTTTAAAAACTGTATTGTACGATCAAATAACTGAGAATAATAAATTGGTTGGAGAATATAAGTCTGATGTTCAGGGTATACCGAGATCAATGCAAGGAGTCGATAACATTAAGAGAGAACTTGATGTAAATAATAAAATGTACTTGTTTTTGCTAGAAAAGAAGACAAACACGCTCATAGCAAGAGCAGGTATTATTCCGCAGGTTGAAATTGTAGAGTCTGCTCAACCCATAGGTTTAGTAGGTCCAGATAAAAAGAGAATAAATTTCTTGTTCTTCATTGGAGGGATAATTTTTGCTTTTGCCATAGCAATTATACGCATGTTGTTCTTTGAAAGGATTGAACAAATAGATGAATTAGAAGATGTTGCAGTTTTCCCAGTACTAGCTGGAATACCACATGTCAAAAGTTACGAGTCTCCTCTAATTGCATTGGATTTGCCAAAGTCTCCAGTTACAGAGAGCTTCAGATCCTTAAAAACCAAATTAAATTACTTCGGTGAAAATAAGGGGTTAAAAAAGATATTAGTTTCCTCATTTTTTCCAGGAGAGGGAAAGACATTCACCTCTTCCAATTTGTCAATTATTTTAGCTAAATCTGATAAAAAAGTTTTGCTAGTAGATTTTGACTTGCACAAGCCTAAAATTCATAAGTCTTTTGAATTGATTAATGAGTTTGGGTTATCTCATTATTTGATTGGTGAAAAGGAATTAGAAGATGTCATCCAGAAAAACGTACACGGTAATCTTGACATTATCTCTGCAGGGGTAATACCTCCGAATCCTGCTGATTTAATCTCTAAAAAGGAGCTGCAGGATCTTATTTCTTATTGTGAAGAGAACTATGACTTTTTGATATTTGACACACCTCCTTTTGGTATTTTGAATGATGGGATCGATCTTGCCGCTAATGTTGACGTGTTCCTTGCTGTAATGAATACCAAAGTAGCTAGAAAACAAGGTGTAGAAGTTGTGGAAAAAATGATTTCTCAGGAAGGTGTGAAATCAGCGTTGATTCTTAATGGTGTTAAACAGTCTAGGTTCGGTTACTATTACAACAAGTACTCGTACAATTATTCTTACCGATACTCATACAATTCGTCATATTCAAACGATGAAAACTAGCCTTTTATAAAGAATACGTTGTCAAGGTAATCTTCGGGAAACTCCTTGTGATTGACTTCTTTCAGTCCTTGAGGCCAACTTTTTGGTAGGAAAGCTTTAAATCCTAGGTTTTCTAGAAACTCAAAAACTTCTTTGGTGCTAGACTTGGCTGCCTTTAAATGTTGTTCGATAACTTCGGCCACAATTATGCAAGATTTTGATTTTTTTAGAGTGGTTTCTGCACCACGAAGGGCCTCCATTTCTGCACCTTCAATGTCAATTTTAATGAGGTCAATTTCGGAAATATTATTTTGGGTGCAATAATTATCGATGGTAGTAATTTTGATTGTTTCACTTCCCTCATTATTAAAATCATTCTCATACAATGAGGCGCCAGATTTTTTAGCGCCAAATTTTATATCTAGTTCTTCATTTTTGGAACCCACTCCGAGCTGATTTGCCACGATTGAATTAAAACTGTTTAAGGTTATGTTATTCTTGAAAATTTCAAAATTATAGGTCAATGGCTCGAATGAATGTATTTGGGCATTAGGGTATAGTTTGGCTAGGTTCAAGCTATATAATCCAATATTTGCTCCACAGTCAAAAATTACTGGAGAGCGTTTTTTAAGTTTCTTTCTAATATGCTGGAAGGTATTCTTTTCAGGGATATCATAGAGATAAATATTCCGCATTAGATATTGGTCAAAATGGAGCTCGAATTTGACACTTAGTGAGTTTGTGTAAATCAGGTTTTTATCAGGAAACTTAATGGACTTAGCAAAGGTTGATTTCCCAATTGACAACGGCGATTTTCGTAAGTATGTTAATTTAAGTGACAAAGACAAAATGTTTTAAATTCGTGACAATATTATGAAAAAAATCCTCGTCGGTACTAAGAGTAATGACTATCTATCTAAAAGAAATTTTAGTGGTTTACCTTTTGCAGCAAGGGTTGTTTTTAAAAAATGTTTTGATCTATTTAAAATTAAAAGCTTTATACGATTCAAGTTTTTTCGCAAGTCAGAACCCAATGAGCTGTTTAGTTTCAAGGATTTTGGACTGAATAGGGTGGACCTGTATCACTTTTTCTCAGTCACCTATTATGGTAAGAAACCATGGGTGGTCACTTCAAGTGTTCCCGTTCCTAGATGGAATAAATTTGAGAAAAAAGGACTCACATTGTTGAGCAGATCAAATTGTAAGGCAATTATTCTCCTAAGTGAAAATTGCAAATTAAAACAAGAAGAATACTTTGAGAAATTTCAATTTGATGGAACCGAAATCAGAGGAAAAACTATCGTACTTCCTCCGAGTCAAGAAGTTTTAGTTCAGGATTTAAGCATGAAGCCAAAAAACAAGCTTGTTTTTATTATTGTTGGCCATCAAATTTTAATCAAAGGAGGATTGGAACTTGTAAGAGCATTTAGAAAGTTAAGTGAAGAAGGAATTAGCAATTTTGAGTTAAGAATAATTTCTCGTCTGGACAAGTCAGGTTTTTTAGATTATCCAGAAAGCTCTGACCACATTAATGAAATTAAAACAGAAATAAAAGAGAGAGAATATATTAAGTATTGGAAAATGCTCCCTAACACTGATGTTCTGGAATTAATTAAAACTTCTAGTGTTGCACTGTTACCTTCTTATGCTGATTCTTACGGATATTCGGTTCTAGAAGCGCAGGCCTGTGGATGTCCTGTCATCACAACAAATACCTCAGCGTTACCTGAGATTAATGATAATGAAATGGGCTGGACAATAGAAGTGCCTCTTTCAAAAAATGGTAGACCAAATGTTTATAGCCCAGAAGCCAGACTTGAGTTTTCAAACGTACTTGAAAAAGGTCTTTACACTACTCTAAAACAGATTCTTGAAAAACCTGAGGTCATTAACGATAAAGGTTTGAATTCGTTGAAAAATATAAAACTAAATCATTCTCCGGAAGAACGGGCTAATAAACTATACTACATCTATTGCGATGCGATGAAATAATCCTAATTTAGTCAACGCATAACTTAATTGAAACCTTACTTATCAATATGAGACTTGTATTATTTATCCTTGCAGTAATTTCCTACGCTGGCTATGCTCAAGATTGGAAATGGGCAAATTATGTTGAGGGAGGTGGAAATCATTATTGTTGGGATGTTGAGCCATCAAACGATTCAAACCATGTTTATGCCGTAGGTCGATACCGTGCAACAGCTACTTTTTATGGTCAAGATTCTGATGTTGTGAATCCTCTTCACGCTGGAAGTAGAGATGTTTTCGTTGCTAAAATTGACTCATCAGGTAATTATGCGTGGGTGGTTACTGAAGGAGGAACAGGTACTGATTTTGCTAAGAATGTCACGGTCGATGAAAATGATAATGTGATAGTTGGTGGAGTGACTTCAGATGTTGCATATTACGAATCAGTGGAGTTAACGGCTGATTCAGGTACAGACGCATTGCTTTTAAAATATGATTCTGATGGAAATTTGATCTGGGCAAAACACTGGTCTGGAGATGGAAATGATGAAGTTGAGGAAGTTGTGTCAGATAAGAATGGTTTCATTTATATGGCCGGTAAGCAATCTGGTAATTTTGATTACGGGTCAGGTGTTCTGGTAGATGATGGGTATTTCATAATGAAGTTAGATGAGGATGGAAATGTTATTTGGTGCGTTGGTGGCACTGATATTTCGGGTTCTTCGGCAACAACTATATCAGCAATCACCTTAGTAGATTCGACAATTTATTTTTGCGGAGGATTCACTTCAACTGCAGGTTTTGGTTCGGTATCGTTGACATCAACAAGTGCATGGAATGACGCTTATTTTGCAAAAATGGATACCTCTGGTGTAGTAGAATGGGCTCAAAAAGCTGGGGGCCCTCAATTCGATTTTGCTTTTGATATCGAAATAATAGATACTTCAATTTATGTAGCTGGAACTTATTCTGGTACTGCGAATTTCGATACAATATCAATGACGAGTTTGCCAGCGACCTATGGTTCGCCTGGGAGTGTTCAAACCAATAACGGAAGAGATGCATTTTTAGCAAAGTATACTGAGGATGGTTCGGCATGTTACTGGGTAAGAGATTTTAAAAGCACCGACGTTGATGAGAACAGGGCTATTCACGCATCTAAAGAAGGTGAGATACTTGTAGTTGGGACGTATGATTCATATAATATTTATTCCTCCTCTGCGAGTGAAGGTGATTTTGCAATAAACTCCTACGATGCTGATGGAAATATTAGTTGGTCGGTTAACCCTGTCGGCGTTTATGCGGCAGAATCATTCGCAATTAACCAAGATATACAGGGGAATATATATTTCGGAGGTGCATTAAAAGGTGATTACACGCTTTCACCAGAAGTTGACTTGTCATTAAGCGTTGTTCAATTTAATGGAACTTTTGCGCGAATGTACCCACCAATGAATTTTGCAGATCAAACAATTGATGTATGTGATGAAGAATTATTAGAGTTTACTATTCCAGATTGTTATGGTACACCTCTCATTTATGAGTGGAGTGTTGATGGGGTTGTCCAAGCAGGTGAAACATCGAATTCTTTCGGTACTATGTTTACTGATTTTGATTCAGTAATGTGTGTAGTTAATAATGGTATTAGTTCTGATTCAATGATTTATTATATTAATTCTGTGGACTTATTTACTCTAGATCTAGGGCCAGATACCATTTCATGTGAAGATTCTGTGCTTCTTAATGCTGGCGGAGGGGCCACATTTTATGATTGGGGTAGTGGTCCGGTAATGTATGACTCAACCATTTACGCAACAAGCTCTGGTGAATACATAGTGGTTGCGGATAAAGGAGTTTGTACAGCTACAGATACTATTAACGTGAACTTAGTCGACTGTACAACAATTGAGGAAATAGTTGAGTTTTACCCAATAGTTCAACAGAATAAATGGCTTAAAATTGTGACTTCTGAATCCGATTATTCGATTCGAATATATAACATGCAAGGCGCTGTAGTAGGATCATATATGAGTACGAAATTCGTTAATCTTAATCACCTTAATCAAGGTGTGTATATTGTGCATCTTCAAACTTCAACAGGTGCATTTGGAGTGAGAAAGATATTTCTACATTAACATTTTCGTTTTTGTAAAATACCATGCAATCATAGAATCATCGTGCCTTGTTAGTTATATTTGTTCCTTACCTAGAGTAAAGCCTTGAGAAAAAGTAAGAATAAAGAGAGTTGGGATTTGGTCATTAGACCTAGTTCTAAACGAACGTTCATAAATATCCCAGAATTATTTAGATACAAAGACCTTCTAATGCTCTTTGTGAAAAGAGACTTTATTTCTTTGTATAAACAAACAGTGCTAGGTCCATTATGGGTAGTGATTCAACCTATTCTCACAACAATAACATTCTTCATAGTTTTTACAAAAATCGCTTCAATAGGCACAGGTGGAGTTCCTCCAATTTTGTTTTACATGTTGGGAGTTACTGTTTGGACTTATTTTTCTGATTGTGTCATCAAGACATCAGATACATTTATCACCAACCAAAATATATTTGGCAAGGTGTATTTCCCTCGTTTGGTAGTGCCATTGTCTTTGGTGATTACGAACTTAATTAAGTTCGGAATACAGTTCTTATTATTCCTTCTTGTTTATCTATATTTTGCTCTTTTTACTGGTGGAGAAGCCGATCCGAATGCTTGGAGTTTGTCATGGCAATTAGCGCTAATTCCTGTTTTATTATTTGCCATGGCTTTTTTAGGGTTAGGTGTTGGGCTTATAATCTCTGCACTGACTACAAAGTATCGA
This sequence comes from Crocinitomicaceae bacterium, assembly GCA_022447585.1. Classification (GTDB taxonomy): domain Bacteria; phylum Bacteroidota; class Bacteroidia; order Flavobacteriales_D; family Crocinitomicaceae; genus UBA4466. The sequence goes on from JAKVAR010000141.1 coordinate 10,954, forward strand.
GATCTTCGCTTTTTAATTCAGTTTGGAATTCAGTTAGCGATGTATGGTACTCCTGTCGTATGGCCACTTTCAGGAATTCCTGAGGAACACCAATGGAAGTTAGCGATTAATCCTATGACAGGAGTTGTGGAGACGTTTAAAGTAGCGTTTTTTGGTGCCGACTTTGCTGTTTTCAATTGGGCGTATCTTGGTTATAGCTTCGGATTCAGTTTTATTATTTTATTAATTGGAATGAGACTTTTTGCTAAGGTTGAAAAGTCATTCATGGATACAATTTAAATTTATGAGTGAAATCAGCTTAAAAGTAGAGGGTTTATCAAAACAATATCGACTTGGACAAGTCGGTACCGGTACTCTTTCTCACGACCTAAAAAGATTCATTTACAGAATGCGTGGTAAGGAGGATCCTTTTTTAAAACTAGGTAGTGCCAACGATCGTTCGAGTAAAAATACGGAGGGATATGTTTGGGCATTACAAGATATTTCGTTTGAATTAAAGAAAGGTGAGGTTTTGGGGGTGATTGGAAAAAACGGAGCAGGTAAGTCGACTCTATTAAAAGTCCTTTCTCGAATCACGAGTCCAACAACAGGTGAAATAAAAATTAATGGACGCATGGCTTCGCTGCTAGAAGTGGGTACAGGTTTCCATCCAGAATTAACAGGAAGAGAAAATATTTACCTTAACGGTGCAATTTTAGGAATGTCCAAATTTGAAATTAAGTCTAAGCTTGACGAAATTGTAGATTTTTCTGGGTGCGCGGCTTATCTTGATACACCAGTTAAGCGTTATTCTTCTGGAATGATTGTACGTTTAGGTTTTGCGGTCGCTGCTCATTTGGAATCAGAAATCCTCGTCGTAGATGAGGTGTTGGCTGTCGGTGATCAGGACTTTCAGAATAAATGCATAGGAAAAATGAAGGATGTGTCGTCAAGTGGACGTACGATTTTATTTGTCAGTCACAATATGCAATCGGTGCAAAATTTATGTCAAAATGGTCTTCTAATTGAAAACGGTACTTCTACCTTTTATGGAGATATCAGTGAAACAATAGGTAGGTATTTGAAATCAGGAGAATATGCCAATGCTTCAGTCATTGACCTTAGTAAAGTTGAAGATAGAAAGGGAAATGGTAATATTACATTTCAAAAGATTGAAACATTGGTCAATGGTGTTCAGGGAAATAAATTATCAATTGGAGATGATTTGACTCTCAGAATAACGATCAAGGGACACAAGCAACAGCGTTTCAAAATGGCGCTTCATTTGTATAAATATGACGAAACGCGTCTATCCAACATAGAAAATGGTGACTCTCAATTCCATTTTGATCCATTTACTGGAGAACAAACCTTAGAAGTGGAATTTAAGAAGTTGATGTTATATCCAGGTCAATATAAAATTGGTTTATGGATGGGAGATATCGTATCAGAAGAACAGATCGACTTTCTTAGAATGTGTGCTCAATTTGAGGTTCTAAGTAGCTCTTCAATTGTATACAGAGGTATTCCAAGAAATTCAGGAGTATTCTACTTTCAACCCAACTGGAAAAGGCTGAATGAATAATGGCTGAAATTGCAGTTCTACTACCAAATTATAATAATGCACCTTACCTTAAAGAGGCGGTAGATAGCATTCTCAATCAAAGTTTTCAGGACTTTATAATCTACTTTATTGATGATGCCTCGACAGACGATTCTATCGAGATCATTAATGGCTATAATGACGACAGAATTAAAGTATTTCAAAAAGAAACAAACTCAGGTATAGTTGATACCATGAATGTAGGTCTGAATGAAATAACGGAAAAATATCTTATTCGAATGGATGGAGACGATATCAGCGCTCCGAATAGATTTCAAATTCTCTATGACTTCATGGAGACCAATCTGGATATAGACGTTTGCTCTTCGGCCATCAAAATGTTTGGAAATATTGAAGAAACTATTCGATATGAAAAGGACATTGATCTCAATAAAGCCAGTCTAATTTTTTCGCATAAAATTGGTCATGCGGCTTCAATTGTTAGAGTATCGATTCTTCGAGAGCTAAAAGTTAAGTATAGAAATGATTTCCAAAAGATGGAAGATTATGACCTTTTTTATCAGCTAAGAAAAAAGGCTAGAATGACCGCAATTGACGATGAGTTATATTTCTATCGAAAATTAGATTATAATCACAAACGTGATTTGTATTGGGAAAAACTAAAAGTATTTCAAGAGTTTTACAAAATGATATTGGCCGACCTTGAAATCGAACCCTCTGATAAAAACAGTGAAATACACTTACATTTTTCACAAAGAATCCCTCCCAAATATCAGTTTAAGGATTACCTGAATCACAAGAACCTAATTTTAACGAAAAACAAGAAATTAAAAGAGTTTCCTGAAATAGGGCTTTCCAAAGTAATTGAGGAGAAATTCTCTGCATTGATTTTTAGGCTGATTGATGCGAAGAAGATTAGTATTGGTCAGCTATTAAAAATTTCAATAAGTAAACCTAAGTTCTTCTATTACTACCTTAGACGATTAGGAAAAAAGTCAAACCCAAACGAGGTGAATAATAACGTAAGCTAAAATGAAACTTCACCTATTTACAGCATGTTATCCTTATGGTTTTGGAGAATCATTTATTAATAATGAACTCGATTACTTGAATAAGGAATTCGATGAGGTTATTTTATACCCTTTAGAAAAGACTGAGGCTTTTCAAACTTCGTTTAAAAATTCTAATGAGATTCAATTGCTGAAATCTCGTTCTCAAAGCATTCAACTCACTGTGTCAGATAAATATTTCGCATTTAAGGTGGTAATATCCGAGTTGTTTAGTGCTGATAAAAAAAGTCATATACTCAAAAATTTTCGTGAACTTTTTGCGAGAACGAAACAAGCAGTTCAACTATCTAAAACAATTAGGGAGTCAAATTTGAATCAAAAAGACATTTATTATTCTTTTTGGATGAACGAATGGGCTCTAGCTTTAGCAATTCTTAAAAAGAGGTATAATGAAATTAACTTTGTGCATAGGGTTAATGGATATGATATTTATTCAGATCGTCACCCAGGAAATTACATGCCGTTTCGAAATTTTATTTACTCGCAAACTTCCAGGGTTTATGCGCTCTCTAAAACAACTGAAAATTATTTAAAAAGCTTAAAAATTTACCCTGAAAAAATTCAATGTGCCTACTTTGGGACGAAGGATTTTGGAGAAGCAAGCAAGATTGAAAATGATAAACTAGTAATCTTAAGCTGCTCAAAGGCCATACCATTAAAAAGACTGGATAAGATTGCGGAAGTTATGTGCGAACTACCAGTTAATGTTAAATGGGTACACCATGGAGGAGGCGAAACATTAGCAGAAGTTAACAAAATCCTTGAGGAAAAAGGTTCTAAGGTTGAGTTCATTAATACATCCAATTTTGAATCGTATAATGACGTGCTAGATTTATATAAGAAGCACTCACCAAACTACTTCATAAACTTAAGTACTACAGAAGGACTGCCCGTATCTATTCTTGAGGCGCTTAGTTTTGGTATCCCAATTTTATGCAATAGAGTGGGGAGTTGCACTGAAAGTGTTAAAGAGGGAATGGGCTATGTTTTTGAGGTAGATGATTCGCCCACCAAAATCGCAAAAAAAATAATCGAATTAAAAAATACAGATAAGTTGAATCGGAATCGTGAAGAAAGTCGTAGATTTTGGGAGTTAAACTTCAACGCTGATTTGAACTATTTAAATTTCGCAAAACAATTAAAAGAACTATTTAATGGATTTAAAAGGTAAAAGAGTCTTGGTTACTGGAGCTGATGGTTTTATTGGTTCTCACCTTACTGAAAAACTAGTGGCAAAGGGATGCAGTGTAAGAGCTCTTTCACAATATAACTCTTTTAATTATTGGGGATGGCTAGAGGATATTCCCAATCTAGAGAATATTGAAGTCGTTTCTGGAGATATTAGAGATCCTCATTATTGCAAGGAGATTACAAAGAATATTGATGTGGTATTCCATTTAGCTGCGTTAATTGCGATTCCATACTCCTATATAGCTCCAACATCATATGTTTCTACTAATGTTAATGGTACATTGAATATCTGTCAAGCTGCTATGGAAAACGGATGTGAAAAAATTATTCATACCTCTACATCCGAAGTTTATGGAACTGCCCAATATGTTCCAATTAATGAAAAACATCCAATTCAACCTCAATCACCATACAGCGCAAGCAAAATAGGTGCGGATAATATGGCAATGAGTTTTTATAATTCATTTGAATTGCCTTTGGTAATTGCAAGGCCTTTTAATACTTACGGCCCAAGGCAATCAGCACGTGCGGTTATACCGACTATTATGACTCAAATTGCGTCAGGAGTAAAAGAAATTCAAGTAGGCGACCTTTCACCAACAAGAGACTTTAACTTTGTATTGGACAGTTGTGATGGATTTATTGCCATTGCAGAAGCGGACAATACTATTGGGGAAGTCATTAACATTGGATCTAACTATGAGATTTCAATTAACGACACTTTTAACATGATTAAGGAAGTCATGAGTTCTGATGTCTCCTTTGTTGTAGATCCTAAAAGAATTCGTCCTGCAAACAGCGAAGTACAGCGACTGTGGTGTGATAATTCTAAAATTAACGAATTAACAGGCTTTGTTCCAGAAATTGGATTGAAAGAAGGTTTAAGAAGAACAGCGGAATGGTTCTCGAATGAAAACAATTTAAGTAAGTACAAAACGAATATATACAATGTCTAAAAGAGCTATTATCCTTGCGGGAGGGAAAGGTACTCGTCTTCGACCATACACGGTAGTGTTGCCTAAGCCATTAATGCCTTTAGGTGATTATCCGATCTTAGAGGTGATAGTGAGACAGTTGGCGAATGCCGGTTTTGATCATATAACCATGACGGTCAATCACCAAGCTGAACTCATTAAGACTTTTTTCGGAACAGGTGAAAAATGGGGATTAAAGATAGATTATTCACTTGAGGATAAACCTCTTTCAACAATGGGACCGTTAAGTCTTATAGATGATTTGCCTGAGAATTTCTTAGTCATGAACGGAGATATCCTCACTGACTTAGATTTTGGACAGTTTTATGATGAGCATACTTCTCAAGGAAATATTTTCACAATTTCTTCTTTCAAAAGAGAACATGTAAACTTATATGGTGTGTTGGAAGTAGATGAGCACAAAAAGCTTGTTGATTTTCATGAGAAACCGGTGACGAGATTCGAAGTAAGTATGGGAATTTACATGCTTAATAAAGCTGTGATGGAATTTATTCCAAAAAATGAGACCTATGGATTCGACCACCTTATGTTAGATTTGATAAAGGCAAATAGGAACGCATCAGTGAAAGAATTCAAGGGATATTGGTTAGATATTGGAAGACCTGATGATTACATGACCGCTATTGATGAATTCGAGAAAAACAAAAACACATTCTTAGGTGAGTAACATAATTGTCACCGGAATTTCAGGTGCCATTGGCTCTCGTTTGGCTATCGCACTTCGACTTGAAGGAAACAATGTCATTGAACCAAATCCTAAATTCAGATTAAATCAAAAAGAATACTTTGATTCTGTAGAGAACCCTGACGAAATAGATGTTTTATACCATTGTGCCGCGAAGCTCTCAGTTCTTGAAAGTTGGGAAAATCCTGGTTTGTATACCGAAGTAAATGTTCTTGGAACGCAATCAGTGGTTGATTTTTGTATTGAATACGAGATTAAACTCATCTTCATTAGTTCATACGTTTTTGGTAAACCAGAATATTTACCAATTGATGAAAAACATCCTAAATCAGCACCTAATCCGTATGCTTTAAGTAAGATTTTGGCGGAAGAAATAGTTAAGTTTTCAGGTGAAAACTTAGGCTTATCCTACAATATAGTTCGACCTTTTAATATTTACGGCAGTCTTGCTAATGACTATTTGTTGATACCTGAGATTATACATAAAATCAACAATGAAGAAAAAGTTGAGTTAAAAGATCTTTCTCCTAGGCGAGATTATATACATATAAAGGACGTTATTGAGTTTCTTGTAATGGCAAAGTCCAACTTTCAAAACTCAGATTTTAATTTAGGTTTTGGAAAATCATATTCAGTCAAAGAAGTTGCCCAAGCATGCATCAAAAGATGGGATAGTAACCTGGTTTTAAGTTCATCTTCAAATGTCAGGAAAAATGAAATTCCAGAAACTGTTTGTGATATTCGAAAGATTAAAGAAGTGTTTTCATGGGTTCCTTCAATAGACTTAAAACAAGGGATTGATTTAGTTTTTAAAGAATATCAGACTAAAACGGGTTAAGCGAAATGCTGTTTAATTCCTTAGAATATCTAATTTTTCTTCCCATAGTATTTGGGTTGTATTTTGTTCTTAAGCATAGATTCAGGTGGTTAATCTTATTGGTGGCCAGCTATTACTTTTATATGTCTTGGAAACCAGAGTTTATCATTCTAATACTCTTTTCCACCATTGTTGATTACATATGCGCCATTAATCTTGGAAAAGAATCCATTAAAGTTTCACGAAAACTACTGCTTTGGACCAGTATTATCAGTAACCTAGGTCTGTTGTTAACTTTCAAATACCTTGGCTTTTTCCATGAGGTCTTTTTAGACTTGAAGTCATTCTTCGGAGAAGGAGCTAATGAAGGTGTGATAAGGTTGATTCTTCCGATGGGAATATCATTTTACACTTTTCAAACAATGTCTTATACGATTGATGTTTATCAGCGTAAAATCAAGCCCGAAAAGCACTTCGGAATCTTTGCATTATTTGTCACCTTCTTTCCACAGTTAGTTGCCGGGCCAATTGAAAGAGCGTCTAATCTTTTACCCCAGTTCAAGCAAAAGAAAGTATTTGAATATGACAAGGTAACCTCTGGCTTGAGGTTGATTATATGGGGCTTATTTAAAAAGGTTGTCATTGCTGATAGACTTGCCTATTTTGTAAATGCCGTATATGAAAATCCCGAGACTTATGATGGTTTACCTTTGATTTTAGCAACTGTATTCTTCGCTTTCCAAATTTATTGCGACTTTTCTGGTTACTCTGATATAGCTATTGGTACAGCTCGAATGTTTGGCTTTAAATTAATGGAGAATTTCAGAAGGCCTTATCACGCGTCTTCAATAACAGATTTCTGGAAGAGATGGCATATTTCATTATCAACCTGGTTTAGAGATTACGTTTATATACCATTGGGTGGAAATAGGAGAGTTAAGTGGAGATGGTATTATAATCTGTTTATAACATTTGTAATCAGTGGCTTTTGGCATGGGGCAAAATGGACCTTCCTTATTTGGGGTGCATTTCATGGGGTATTATTGATCATTGAGATTTTATTTAAAGCGCGGAAACCACCACAAAAATTTGGTTCCAGAGTATTGAGGGTGTTTCTAACATTTGTATTAGTATGTTTTGGTTGGATTTTCTTTAGAGCTAACTCCTTAAGCGATGCCATTTATATATACCAGAATATGTTTACTGGTCTGCTTCAGGATTGCAGCGATGTGATCACGAACAGAAATTTTGCTCGGTCATCCGAGTTGTATATGGGACAGAGTATGATTACATTTTTTATTGCGGTTCTATCTATAGCCTTTATGGAGTTTGTTCATTTCTTCGAAAGAAAGAATTCAGATTTTATTCAACTTAAAAAAGCAAATCTCTTTACGCGTTGGCTTGTTTATTATTCAATGATTGTCATTATCTTATTGTTCGGTGTTTTTGGAACAAACGAGTTTATATATTTTCAATTCTGATGCTGAAGCTCATCAAGAAAATATCGCTGTTTTTACCAATTCTTTTAACAATGATTTGGGTGAATTGGACCGTTGACCCTGCTCATCTATTGAGTAATAAGTTTTATACAGATGCCGCTCAGAAATTAAAGTCGTCAAACATTGTGCTCCCAGGAAATTGCAATGAACACCTCTTAATAAAAGAAATGTTGGCAGAGCAAACTAAAAAGTCGGGATTGGTTCTGGGCTCGAGCAGATCATTAATAATTAATGAAGCCGAATTTGGAAGTGCTGATTTTTTCAATCTCAGTTTATCAGCTTCTAATCTCGAAGATATTATAGCAGCTTATGGTATTTATTATTCAAAATTCGGTATCCCTAAAAAGGTTATTATTGGGATAGATCCGTGGATCTTTAATGAAAATAGAACTTCGGAGAAACACTTTGCATTGGCAGATGAGTATAATGCCGTCGCTGAGCTTCTAGGGTTTGAAAAAGTACCAAATGAGGGTTTGAAACATTATTCAAATTTAATTTCACCAACATACCTGCAAGAATCCATATTGTCAATCATGAAAGACGGGTTTGAAGAAACCCTCTCAGAGCAGGTTGATGATTTGACTTTACCTCATAAGAACAAAATAAAACTATCTAACGGAACTATAGTTTACCCGAATATCTCATTGCCGAATAAAGAATTAATTGATCAAGGCGTAAAAGTCTTCTATAATGATGATATGGTTCTCGGGTTTAATGAATACGAAAAATTATCAGAATCGAAAACGAATATGTTAAGAACGTTTTTAGTCCACCTTAAAGAACAAGCCGAGGTAATCTTGTTCTTTCCTCCTTATCATCCGGATATGTGGAAGCATATCAAAGAAAATCGAAAATACCAAAATGCGGTCAAGGCTGAGGAGCATACTAGAAAACTAGCAAACGAACTGGGAATAGAAACGATTGGTTCTTATGATCCAAGTAAATATGAATTGAAATCAACAGATTTCTACAACGCAGTTCATGCTAACCATTGGGCGCATCAAAAAATATTTGGGGTTGAAGGGGATGTAGAACCTTAATATAGATTCAGTATGACAGTACATATAGTACCAAATATTGTCATATTTGCAAACTAGTTGAATGGAGTCTGAAAAGTCATATCAGAATAAATTAAAGCTATTCGTAGTTGTCTTTAGTACGCTAACGATTATCGTCGTCGTCTTTAATGTTTTCATGAACCCTTATGGATATTATTCAGACTATCAATTTGAAGAGAAAGCTATCAATAATGATCGTATAGCTAAATATCAGTGGATTAAAGAATTAGAAGAGCAGCCTGAGTGCTATTCTTTTGGATCATCAAACTCTATGAGAATAAGTCCGGATTCATTGGAGTCTATCACTGGATTGAAAAGTTTTAATTATGGTATGTTCCATGCCACGGCCGAAGATTTTTGGAGTATACTAAATGCTTTGCTGGAAGCGGATGTAAAAAGACCCAAACTTGTTGTGTTTTGCCTGGATGACTGGAATTTTGCCGATAAACCTGCTCCTGCAGATGAGGTTTTTAGTGGCGCTGAAAAAAGATTGGCATATAAACCAGTATTCGCCCACCATCTGAAGGATTATTCAATCATGAAGTTATATTGGGCAAGGTTTAAATCGGCTCTTCAAATAAGTCAATTAAAAGTTTCATGGTCTGGTTTTTTTAAAATGATAACGAATGGAAGTAGTTTCGAAAGAAAGCTAACGAACATGACAGATATATTTTATGAGAACGGAACTCGAATAAAATATGGAAGCTTAAATGATCCAGATTATGATTTAACTGACACTTGCGAAACTGGTACCTTCGAAATGTCAGAATACCTTAGAGAGGTAGATTCATTATGGAAATGCTTTCCTATAAGTCATACTGGATTGATGTCAAAATCTCATGAAGACTTTGATAATTTCTCTCAAAGACGGTTAGAGTTATTTTATCAGACGATTTTAAAGTTGGAAGAAATAGATTGCAAAGTTGTGATAAACATAATGCCGAATCAACCATTTCACAGAGATTTGATTGTAGAAAAGACAAACTATTTAGAACGACTTGAAAATTTTAAACTATACCTGAGCTGGATTGAGTCACGTTTTAAAAATGTTATCTGTGTGAAGGATAATAACGATGTGAAGAATTTTAATGGATTCGAAAATCACTTCTTTGATCATATTCACCCTACATCCGTTAATAGTGATTTGATGATTGAATCTTTTCGAACTGAATTAGAAAATTATGCTTTTTAACAGTATCATTTTTCTGATCATATTTTTGCCTACATTTTTAATCCTGTGGCATAAAATACCTAACGTTAAGGTGAAGCTATCCATCTTAACAGTATTTAGTTTTGTTTTTTATGGTTACTGGGATTATCGTTTCGTTGGATTAATGGTATTGTCCATTATAATAGATTATTTATGTGGAGAGCAAATAGCCAAGCATCTCAATACTGAAAAATCTAATGCAAAGCGCTGGATGTATGTGTCCGTATTTGCGAATCTAATCATACTCGGTTTTTTCAAATACTTCAATTTCTTTGTTGATTCATTGTATTCAGTCTTTCCTCTTGAAGAGATAGTCTCTAAACCAACAATGGAAATAATATTACCAGTTGGAATATCCTTCTATACATTTCAGTCAATGAGTTATTCGATTGATTTGTATCGAGGACAGGCTAAAAAAGTGAAGTCCTTTCTTCATTTTTCTGCCTACGTATCAATGTTTCCTCAATTAATAGCAGGCCCTATCGTTAGATACTCTGACGTCTCAGAACAGATTGCTAACGTAAAGCACAAATTGAATTCAAAACAGTTCATGGAGGGGATTCAGTATTTTACTATAGGTCTTTTCAGAAAACTATTTATTGCTGATTTCTTTGCGACCTACGCCGAGCTATTCTTCAACGGTACTTACGAATTTCAATTTATAGGAGCTTGGCTAGGCATTCTTGCTTATGCGTTTCAAATTTATTTTGATTTTTCAGCCTATTCTGAGATGGCGATTGGTCTTGGCAAAATGTTTGGATTTGATTTCCCAATTAATTTTAACTCACCTTATAAGGCAAAATCATTTAGTGATTTTTGGTTAAGATGGCACATTACGCTTTCAAGATTTCTTAGGGATTACTTATATATTCCCCTTGGTGGAAATAAAAAAGGCAAGGCGCGCACATATATTAATCTTTCTTTAACAATGCTGATTGGTGGGTTGTGGCATGGAGCAAGCTGGATGTTTGTTATTTGGGGTGCTCTTCATGGAGCATATTTGAGTATTGAACGATTGATCTCTAGAGAAAGGCTCTCCCGAATTAGAATCTACAAATATTTTGTTTTCTTCTTCGTCTGCATCGCATGGATATTCTTCAGAGCTGATAGTATGGACTTTGCTGTAAAAACTTTAAGATCCGCTCTTTTGTTGGAAGGAATTGAAAGTTTTGATTCAGCAAACTATAGTATACTTGGTGTAAGTGTACCTTCCTTTGTTCGGACTTATGGAGGTATGAAACTACTTATAGGAGTATTCTTTGTTTATTTAATGACTCAATACGTCCCGAATGCTTCAAAAATAAAGTTTAGAAATAAGACTTGGTACGTTATTCTGTTGGCTTTAGTATTATTTTATTGCCTACTTCATGTATATAAACCAAGCCCATTCTTATACTTTAAGTTCTAGGCCTTTTTTACTATATAATTACCAATAGCTAGAACATCTAAATCACCATCTAAATAACCATTGATTGCATCTTGAGGGCTGTATACAATTGGTTGCTCGTGAATATTAAAGCTCGTATTTAGTACTACAGGCACCCCTGTTAAATTATAAAACTCCTTAATAATCTTGTAGTAAGATTCATTTACTTCTTGCTTCACTACTTGTGGACGTGCAGTTCCATCAATATGCACTACCGCTGGTATTTTATCTGCATATTCAGGATTAACGTCGTAAGTTACTGTCATAAATTCCGCAGCAATATGTTTAGGATCATATTTCGGAAAATACTCTTTTGCATGATCTACAATCATACTTGGTGCGAATGGCATAAACTCGGTCCTGTTCAACTTTTTATTTAACCAATCATTTATTGTTTGATCAAATGGAGAAGCTATAATTGATCTGTTTCCCAGAGCTCTAGGACCATATTCCATTCTTCCATTATATCTTGCCACAACTTTACTATCCGCCATATGCTTGGCAATAACTGTCTCAACATCATCGAATCTTTCGAATTCTAAGTTGTTAGCCTTTAGCGCTTCTTCTATCTCCGAATCGCCAAACGCAGCACCTTTATACGTATCAGCGATTTCACAGTCTTCTTTTGAAGCATCTGGATTATTCTTAAAGTAAGAAACGAATGCAGCTCCACTTGATAGACCATCATCTCCCATCGCTGGATATACAAATATGTTTTCACACTCATCCAACTCAAGAATACGCTGATTTAACTTTACGTTCGCGAAACAACCACCAGCTAAACAAACTTCATTCACGTCGTACCCTTTACTCTTGGCAACATTGAATGCATCCTTTACGAATTTCAGTACTTCGCGCTCAAGTAGAATTTGCGCTACAGCCGCTAATTTTTCTTTTCCATATTTTTCTAATAAAGGATAGAAATATTTGGACTTCTCATATAGGTTGCGGTGATGTTTAGCAACACGCTTGCTAACAAAACGATGCTTTTTTTCATTGTATAGGATCAAATCATCAAGTCCCATCTCCTTTAAATCAGGATCACCGTAAGCAGCGAGACCAGTGATTTTTCCCTCGTGTCTATGTCTTTTAAACCCAAGATCCAATGTAATGGTGCTATACATCGTTCCAGGAGATTGGAAATGAGGCACTTCAAAAAGTTGGATTAACTTATTACCATCTCCTACATATGCTGAACCATCCAAACCATCTCCACCACCATCAAGAGTAATTACAAGGGCTTTTTTAAATGGGCTAGGGTAGTAGGCACTTGCAGCATGAGCTTTATGATGGTCGCAATAATCTAAAGCTAACTTCTTTCCATCCAGCTCAAAATAATGTTGTTTTTCTCCTTTAATGGCATTATAAATAGAAAACCATAGAGATTTACGCATTAATTTTCCTAAGAAAACACCGGTATCCATGAAGGTTTTAGCACCAGCTTGAAAGTACTTGTAATTACCTTTTTTCGGATGTAAAAAAGGAACCGCTAAAACATCAATATCCTTACCGGTTATTCCTGCTTGGTTTAAAACATCTTGAATGGCGTCATGAGGGAATTTTCCATCCACTTTAACTCTAGAAATTCTCTCCTGCGCTACACAACTAACAAGTTTTCCGTCAACAATTAAAGAAGCGCTGGTTTCATTCGTAATACCATCTGGCTCCAAAAAATTTGCTTGAACACCTAATACGTTTTTGCTCATACTTAAGAATAGAAAGGCGAAGATAATATTTATTGTGTCAAAATATTACGCAATACAAACAAATGAAACCAACAAGACGCTTTCCATAAAATGTAGATTCATCACTAAGGCTAATAACGCTTTGATTTTATGCAAAACTCGCAATAGATGAGTTTAAAAGGTATGGGATTAACGTCTATGCTTATTATATTGCAGGAGAAATTACTTTTAGAAGAGCATGATACCATTTAATCAACCATTTTTAACGGGCCGCGAAACGGAATATATTGTAGACGCGGTAAACTCAAAAAAACTTTCGGGAAATGGTAAATACACCAAGCTATGTCAGGCGTATTTTGAGAATGAATTTAGGTTTAAAAAAGCGTTGTTAACGAGTTCATGTACTGATGCCCTTGAAATGGCCTCAATTCTCTTGGATATTGAGCCGGGTGATGAAGTAATAATGCCGTCCTATACTTTCGTTTCTACTGCAAATGCTTTTGTTTTGAGAGGAGCAAAAATCGTTTTTGCCGATAGCCGGGCCGATCAGCCGAATATGGATGAAGAAAAGTTGGAGTCTTTAATCACTGAACGAACAAAGGCAATTGTTCCAGTTCATTACGCAGGCGTTGCTTGTGAAATGGATACGATCATGAATTTGGCGAAAAAGTATAATATCAAAGTTGTAGAAGATGCGGCGCAGGCCATAGACTCAACCTACAAGGACAAGTATCTTGGAGGAATCGGCGATTTTGGTACTTTTTCTTTTCACGAAACAAAGAACATCATTTCGGGTGAGGGAGGAATGCTTGCAGTGAACAATCCTCAAGCATTAGGACGTTCTGAAATTATATGGGAAAAAGGCACAAACAGGGCGGCATTTTTCAGAGGTGAAGTTGATAAATACGGATGGGTAGATATTGGTTCTTCATTTCTACCATCAGAAGTTGTGGCCGCTTTTTTATACGCTCAATTAGAGAAAAAGTCGGAGATACAATCTAGGAGGTCACGCATATGGAATCAATATAGAGAAGGATTAAAAGAACTGGAATCAGATGGCAAGTTATCGTTACCGGTGATACCTGAGTATGCTACAAATAATGCACATATGTTTTACATAGTGTGCTTGAATGCGAGTGATCGTAAGAATTTGCTGGTCCATTTGAAAGAGAATGGTGTTCATGCGGTATTTCATTATTTAAGCTTGCATAAGAGCGATTTTTACCGTGATAATCATGACGGTAGAATATTAGAAAATTCAGACAATTTTTCAGATTGTTTGGTTCGCTTGCCTATGTTCTATGATTTGACCGAAAATCAGGTAAATTATATTCTTGAGAAAATACATGAGTTCTACAAATAGCTCGGATATCACTTTAAAAAAATTGAACTGGGATTCTGATTTCTTTGGTTTAAAAATAGGTCGTCATGATTATTCAAGTGAAAATATCGGTGCCCTATTAGATTTGATGAAAAAGGAGGAGTTTGACGTGGTCTACGTGTTTTCCGAAAATCCATTGAATGAAAATATGGATTTGAATTCGAAATTTGAGATAAACCTTGTGGATCAAAAAGTAGTTTATGCCAAAAAGCCTCATGATTATGAACAAGAGAATTCAGAAGTCATATTTACAGCCTTTGGGGAAAATTATGAAAAGCTATATGAATTGGCATTGGAGGCAGGTCAGGAATCAAGATTTCTAAAAGACCCATTATTTGGAAGGAAGAATTTCGAAAAGCTTTATGCAATTTGGATAAAGAATTCCGTGAACAGGTCTATTGCAGCTGAAGTACTAATAACCAAAGATGACAAAGAGGTTACTGGTTTATTGACCTTAGGTGAGAAAGCAGGTAGAGCTGATATTGGATTAATTGCTGTTGATTCGGCCTTCAGAGGATCCGGTTTAGGACGGAAATTGATTCAAGCATCGGAAAAATGGGCAATCGAGAATGAATATGAAGAAATTCAAGTGGTAACACAGAAGGAAAATAAGCGTGCCTGTACTTTTTATGAAAGTCTTGGATTCAAAGAAGATTCTATAACCTATATTTATCATTTGTGGAGAAGAAAGAAAGACAATTATGAAAATAAGCGTTGTTAGTCCTATTTATTACGGTGAAGCTCATTTGAATGAGTTAGTAGAGCGAACAGAAACTCATCTCTTATCATTAGGTGTAGAATTTGAAATAATTCTTGTAGAAGATGGGTCTCCTGATAATTCATGGGATAAGATGGTAGAAATTGCCGAGCTTAATAAGAACGTTAAGTTGATTAGAATGAGTCGCAATTTTGGACAACACTACGCCATAACTGCTGGATTAGCTCATGCCACAGGTGATTGGGTGGTGGTGATGGATTGCGATTTACAAGATCAACCTGAAGAAATTGGTGCGCTCTTGAATAAAATGCAAGAAGGTTTCGATATAGTGTTTGCACGCAGAGCGGTGAGGAAAGACGGATTTTTAAAGAAGCTAAGTTCCAGAATCTTTTATAAGTTTTTTGCTTTCTTAACTGATACTGAGCAGGACGAAGCGATTGCAAATTTTGGAATCTATAACAAAAAAGTAATCGCGGCTATTTTATCGATGAAGGATAAAATTAAATATTTCCCTACTATGAGTAAATGGGTTGGATTTAATGCTACTTCCATTGATGTTGAGCACAGCTCTAGAGAAGATACGAAGTCTTCTTATAACTTGCGAAAGTTATTCAAACTAGCCTTTGATAATATTATTTCCTTTTCCAATAAACCATTGCGCTTAACGGTTTCATTCGGCTTAATGATTTCTGCAATTTCCTTCCTTTTCGGGGCTTATTATTTAGTCCTGTATTTTAGAGGAGAGATAGTTGTCTTAGGTTATGCCAGTCTAATTATTTCTATTTGGTTTCTTTCAGGTTTAATTATCTTTTTCCTAGGTGTATTCGGACTTTATTTAGCCAAGATATTTGATTCGGTGAAAGACAGGCCAGTGTTTATTGTATCAGAGAAAATAAACTTTGAGGACTAAATAATTTCCGGTTTAATAATCTATGGGGATAAAATAATCTTCCTCATCCATGTAGATATCAATTGAAAAGAAATGTCCCATTTCAATACAACATTTTTCGGTGTTGTAGAAATTCTTTTGGTCATTATATATACCTAATGAAAGACTGCGCGGAATGTAGGGGAGTGGGTCTATTTTCACGCTATCTTTTCCTTCGTTGACAGCTGTTAATATATTATCATACCTCGCATCTAAACGGGCGCTGTGCGCAGGGAGATCAACCAAAACATCTTTCCCAATTATTCGAGAGTTCTGACTAAAGTTCATTAAAAATGCAATTGCCAATACTATGAAGACACTCGTATTAGATCCTACATTGAGATTGAAATATTTTCTTGAACGAAGAACCAAGAGAAGATATAAAATAGCCAGAAAAAATGCGATCGAAGTAATATTTAATACACGACCTTGAATTGTGTATCCAGCACCATATATGCTTGCAGCATGATGAAGGAAAAAAGAGAAAATAATAAGAATCAATAATACTAGCGGTGATACTTCAAAAAGTTTTTGGAGTTTTTCTCTTTTTTCAAATACACTGCTATACCTTCCTACGATTAGAATTAATAAAATAGAAATCGGACTAAAAATTAATGGTGCTATTTGAAGAATGAATAAATCCCATAGTGCTCTGATTGATGAGAAAACAAAACCGTTTTGAGACTCGGACATATCCATGCGATTGTTTGAACCTGGTGACATTAAGTTGAAATAACTACCAATGCACAGAACTACAAATAGAACTATAAAGATGTAGTTGATTTTTTTTGTTTTAATAAAATCGAATAAAAGCTTACTTCCATAAATAACGAATAAACTTAATATAAACACCTCGGCCATTCCGTTGCATAGAAGCGTTAAGAATATTAGTTTTATGACTTGTCCTTTTGAATTATGCCCCTCGAGATGCTTTATTATTTCCAGAACTAATAGAAGAAAAAATACGTTCCAAAGAATATAAAAGCTAGCGCAATTCCAGTAAAATGCTGAAAACATTTCCGGCATAGTTGTCACGTAAATACCGAGAGAGAACAAACTCAAGATAATGACGCGTAATTTTGATAATGAATTGCCAATAATGAAAGCTAAATAACGATAAATTGTATAGAAAGTTAAAGAGATGAATAGAATCGGAAGTAATCTATACATCCATGGATTCTCTATCATATTGGACTTTGGAATGGAAAGTAAAATGTTTGAAAAATAACGTCCAGACCAGCCATTGTAGAAGTCCACTAAAAAGTCCACTCTTCCTTTTGACTTAAGCTCAGCTGCAAACCACCAGTCATCGGCGTTAGGATGAATGTAGAGACATGCAACAAGAAATGGTAGAATTGCAAGCAGGCTAAATAAGGCTATCCCGAGATAACTATATCTGATTTTATTCTCAACAATATGTGACCAAGCTTTATTCATCTTCTAGTAGCATTCTACGGTAATAATTGCGAGTTTGTTCTGGTCCATAATCACTTTCGATTTTGCTTTTCAAACCTTTGGACATCGAGTTAATTTTTTCCTCTGAGGTAACAAGGGTTTTTAGTTCTTTAAAAAATGATTCAAAATTATCCAATTCAAAAAATACTATTTCTTGATCATTAAAAATGTAATCGATTGTAGGAGTGCTAGGTGCCATGCAGGCCATGCCCATACCACCGTATTCAAAAATTTTATTCGGGGCACCGTACCAATTTGAACCTGGCATTATGCCAATATGCATTTGCTTTTTTAGGTTATATAGTTCCTTCCCATCTAAATAACCAGTAAAATGAATACGATTGGATGTGTTTAGTGTTTTTGCTTCCTTTTCCATTTTACTTTTTAGGATCCCATCACCTATTAAATACAAATCCGCATTCACAGAATTTTCATTTAGTAGTTTGTCAAAAGCGTGAATTAATAAATCAACCCTATGCCAGTGCAGAAATGATCCTATGAAACAAATATTAACCGTATCATTTATCTTGCTAGGCTCATCAGATTCAAAACGTGTAAAATCGATGTTTTGATGCACAGTGATTTTCTCTGCGGAAACGTCGAATTCTTCAACAATATGTGATTTTACAGGCCCGCTATAACAATTAATTCGACTAGCCGCTTGCAAGGTCATTCTTTCGTTTTCAAGAAATGTTTTATAGTTAATTGGTTTTCTCCCATTAAAGAATACATATTCTTCAATGCTGGGTCCATCATATACCACAGATAATCTTGAATTTAGAATTGATTTTAATTTGAGCCCTACATTAGAGCCAATAGTATAGAACTCTAGAATATGATTAAAAGGCTCCTTCAAATTAACTACTTCATCAAGTATTAGCTTATGTTGCTCTATCAAGAAGTTTTCCGATCTTCTTAGTTTTGAACTTTTTGGAATTAATTGAGATAACTTTTTCTTGATAAAATTAGAGTTGATCTGGGTGCTCCCCGGCTCGATCACTTTCTGATCTTTAATCTTCATTCCATTTAGGAAAACATTATCGAAGTCACTCTCTAACAGCTTAGCTAAACAGTGTATATATGAACCAATCGCGGATTTTCGATTTAACAATTCAGAGTTGTTCCTAGCATATATGATTAATAAATTATTCATATCTACTTCCAATCTACGTTTTCTCGAACCAACTTGGCTGGATTCCCAGCAATTAATGAATTCTCGGGATATGTTCCTGAAACAATGCTTCCAGCTGCTACAATGGAACCGCTTCCTATTAAAGTGCCTTTTAAAATCGTTACGTTACAACCAATCCATACATTATCACCAATTATAACCGGTTCATCTATTACAGCTTTTTTACCTCCATAAATAATGTCGTGGTGATTACTGTCAATTATCGTTACTCCCCAGCTAATGGCACAGTCTTTTCCTATTCGAATAGATTTTACTGCTTCAATATGTGCATCAGAAGTAAAGTAAGTGTTATCACCAATATGCAATTCTGCGTCTTCTTTAGCTATAATATTAACGCCTGGTCCAATCGAAACAGAACGACCAAAAAAAGTAGAACTGTTATTTCTAAAATTTAAATTGGTAGGAATTCCTGATAAAAGGGCTTTCTTTTTGTTTCCTATTGTGATTCTGCTTCCCAGTTTAAGGATCGCCTTTTGTTGAATTTGAATGATCGCTGGGTTCGCAATTTTAAACGGAACAAAAATTCCTGAAACACGTAATAATCTTAAATTCTTTAAATAGAACCAAATCATGAATTACAACCTTTAGTAATTAATAAGAGTACGTAAGCCAATTGATTTAGTTATATCGGGATTAGAAGAAAATCTTAAAAAGAGGAATGCGAATTTGTATAGTATCATATAACTTTTATCCAATAATTAATCCTCGGGCGTTTAGGACCAATGAGCTCGTCAAGGGTTTTTGTGATAATGGGCATAAGATAACGTTATTTATTCCTGATAACGGACAAGATCTTTCTTCATTTACAGAAGGTTATAATAACTTGGAAATTGTCCGGGTAAAACCTGGGTTTTATTTAAATCGAGGATATACGGACAATAATGCCTTTATAGATGCTAATGAAGAAAATGGCAAGCTCTATGATTTTGTTCAGGAGCAAGACAAAGAAGAACATACTCATGCACCGAAAGATTCCTTGGTAAAAAGAATTAAATTCAAAGTAATTAAGTTGCTGTATCCAGGGGGATTTAATTTTGAATATTCCTTTACTTGTGCGAAAGCGATTCGAAGGTATATCAAGTCTAACGAGTTCGATATAACCCTTTCTGTAGGATTGCCCATAAATTCGCATGTTGCTGTTTGGCGCGGCTTCAGATTCAGAAGAAGAAAAGGAGGAGTGTTTATTGCAGATTATGGCGATCCTTACTCATACAAACAAGGACAACTTGCTCCTCGATTACATAGATGGTTAGAAAAAAGGATGTTATCAAAATTCAACCATATCCTTGTGCCAACGGAAATAATGGTCAGCACCTTTGAAAAGCTAAAAAATAAAAGTGCAATACATGTTTTGCCTCAGGCCTTAAACTTAAATGCATTTGAAACCGCGAAAGAGTTGAGTTCCGCTAAGGACAATGTAGTCAACTTATATTATGCAGGCAATTTTTACAGTGATATAAGGAACCCTAAGGAGTTATTTCGACATCTAATTGACTCTAAGTTGAACTTTGTGTTTCATGTCTTTACAAATACCAAGGATTCGGATAATATGGGCATATTAAGAACCTATGCTAAGCAACTAAATACACGATTAGTGGTTCGTCACCTTCTTCCAAGAGAGGAATGCATTTATGAAATGAGTAAGGGTGATTTTTTGGTGAATGTTTCGAATTCTACTTCAAATCAATTACCAAGCAAATTAATTGATTATAAGTTAACTGGAAGACCAATCTATAGTTATTCTCCTGGCAACTTTGATGGTGATCTTTTCAACGAATTCATGAGTGGCAATAACATGAACGATCAATCAAAGCATATCGATATTACATCTTTCGATATTTCAAAAGCAATCAAGAAAATCGAAAGTTTAAAAAGTTAAAAGGAAGTTAACGCGCCCAATTATATCGAATCTAGAACTTAGGTTTTTTACCTCTAAATAGTTTCTTACGTCCGTATAACCAAGAATAATTTCTTCTGTAGAAGCTACTTCTAGTTCTAATTAAATAACTGTAAGAAATAGTCATGAACATAAAGTTATCTCTGTCAGTAACATCTCCTCTTTGATTTCCAGGAAGATAATTCTCACCAGCAGGTACCGTTCCAATTCCATTCCATCTATTAGCTAAAATAGCGGCGTTAGGATCAGAAGCCATTTGCGAAGGATCAACATAAACATCTGAGATGTCATCTAGATAATCCGTAAATGTCCAACTCCAAGTGTATTCGAAACCGAATCTATGTTGTCTTTTATATGTAAAGAAGAAACCACCACCCATTGGCATGGTAAAGGC
>JAKVAR010000142.1 GCA_022447585.1 Crocinitomicaceae bacterium
CTTATTGGATTCCGACTCAGTTGAAGAAAAACTCTTCGAATGGACCGAAGGAACTGAGATCAATTATGCAGAAGCAATTCTTGAGATCAATCAAATCAGAAAAGAATTAGGGAAACTAAGAAAGATCAAGAATAAGGGCGAAAAAATTCCTGTGAAGGGATTTTCAGTCAAGCAAGACTTAGCAGCCAGAGAACTATTAAAAGAACCTGAACTATTTAAGAAATTAAATACCCTTATTGGAGAATCGGGAATAGTGGGTGAAGACTCAACAAGACTTTTACTTTACTTGATTGCCAGCTCATATAAATTCAAATACAATCTTCATGCAGTTATTCAAACCGACGATAAAGAAAAAGGAGCGGAACTTACTCAAAAGATCGCCGCTTTAGTTCCGGACATTGACCGCTATAATTTGGATCTTACTTCGGCGAGAACTTTCCGTTATTATGGTCAAACCATCAATAAGAAATTACTGGTTATTCCTGAGTACAAAGGAATAACAGAAAGTAAGGCTATAAAAGACCTAAAGCGATTACAGTCAAAAGGAATAATTGTAAATGATACTCCCAAGAAAGGATCAAATGGATTGTTGTATACCACAAAGCAAGAAGTAAAAGGTCATACCTCAAGTATTGGGGCATGTGATAAGAGTAAGCGATATTTTGAGAATGAGCCGAGAACTGTTTTGGTAGGACTCGATAATAGTTTAGATCAAGAAAAGCGATTAATGGAATATGACTGTCTTTTAATGGCGGGAATGATTGATGAATCCGCTCAAAATGAAGCAAAGGAACTTTTACAATATGTAACCGCCAATGTTCATCCTCATGAAGTAATCAATCCGTTCGCAAGTAAGTTAATGTTGCCTATTTCAATTCCCAATGCTAGAGCATTAACAATGCAACTCATGAACTTTGTAAACATCGTAACGCTCTTTAATCAATATCAAAGAAAACTTGACGAAAAAGGGAGATTAGTCACACAGCTTGAAGACGTGAAGATCGCGACTGATTTATTCCTTGATGCGATAATGGTCAATATTGATGAGATTGATGCAACAACAAGAGATTTCTTCGACCGAATGAAAACACTATATAAGCGTCAACCGAAAGCCGAAAAGACGGCTTTGAGTTCCCTTCAGATAAGACAGGAATTGAACATGAGTAAAACCACAACCAATCGGCTTTTGAGAACACTGGTTGAATATGAATATGTAAAGAAAGATGGGTATAAGAATACTGGCTTTCAATACATCATCAATCATTGGAATGAGCTGGAGGAATTAAAGAAAACTATTCTTACTGCACTTAGCGACCCTGGTGAACCAAACGCTTTGGGTCACCAGATCCCTTGAAAATACTACAAAAACCCTTCGGCGACCCGCGCACGCGGTGCGCCACGAACTAAACAACCGTAAGGATATTGATCAAGAGTAAAATGGGCATTATGCCCAATGATTATGGAGATATTATTAACGAAATACTACAAAAGAATTTTGGAAGAATTTGATACTCATATTATGAGTACTAAATCCATTCGAAGAGGGAATCATTATTCAGGTCAAGTAAAACGCTTTTTGATTTATTTAGAAAAAAGAGGCATCCTTCATCTGAGTGAGGTGGATGGAGAAGTAATGAAAGAATACTTTGCCTATTTGAGTACACGACCAAAACTAAAGAAAGGTACAGGTCCGTTAAGCGCAATTAGTATTAATGATTGTTTGTGTACCCTAAGAACATTTTCCATGCGAATGGTTAAGGGAGGAGAGATAGAGCGAGGACTTCAAATCCCAAACCCAGTTAAAATTGAGCATAAAAGCAATAACCCTTTTGTACTAACAAGACAAGTTTTAACCATTGAGGAATTAAAGCAAGTTTACAAAAGAGCGAATTCACTCATAGACAAAAGCATCATTGCATTGGCCTATGGCTGTGGATTAAGAAGAATGGAGTTAGAGAGCTTGAGGGACAACGATATCGATTTTAGAAAAGGCGTGTTGACAATAATCGAATCAAAGAACAATAAGACACGTTCAGTTCCCATCAGTAATTTCTTCTTACAAGTGCTAAAGGAGTACAACTACCATCGTTTAGAAATCCTCTCCAAAAGAGGGAAAAGAACGCGATATTTCTTACTCAATGATCTAGGAGATAAACTAAGTGGCGAGATCATGAATAAGCGATTGAAAAGCGTGATTGCAAAAACAAAAGATCAGTCC
>JAKVAR010000143.1 GCA_022447585.1 Crocinitomicaceae bacterium
TGTAAATGTTGGCGACCCTATGGGTAAACCACAAGAGGTTTTCAACTATGCAGATGTTAATTATTTATTGGCAACAGAAATCATAGAACAAAACACCCAAAAACCTTTTTACACATCAATTAGAGAGTTACTCAAATATGATGAATTAGGTCTAACGAATACTTGGTTTCCAACCCTTGAAGAAAAACCAAAGCACACAAAAGAACTTGTGCATCAATATTGGAAAGAAGAAAATTGGGGCGACCGCAAATTAAATTTCGATTGGGATTCTTACGACCACGATATTTCTTGGGACTTATATGGTGGTGGCGGAATTGCTGCAAATATGAAAGAATTAGCCCAATTTTCATACAATCTGTTCAATGGAAAAGTCATTCGAGATAAGGAAGTTTTAAACCTAATCAAAACGGATGTTCCAACCACAGATGCAATATCAAAAATTTATAGACTTGGAGTTGCTGATGCTACCATAAAGGGTTTACAAAGTATAGGTCACGGTGGTTTTTGGGGAACACAAGCTTTCCATTTACCTCAACTAGACGCATCTATTTCTGTTTGCGTGTTAGAGCGCAATGGAAAGATGAAGATTATTGAAGGTCTGCTGAACACCTTTATAACGGAATTAACCAATCAGATATATCCCGTTCATCATATCGTTCACGAGAATTATGAGTTGTATAAGGCAAAAGATTCAAAGGCAACTTTAGTTCTTTTCCCAGGTGGAGCCTCCTCTGCAAAAGAAACAAAAGAAGAGTTTGACATAACTACAACGGCAACTGCCAATAACGTTTCAATTCTGTTTATGAATTTTAATCGACATCTATGGATTGATAAAACGACCTCTAAACAATTATCAAATGAACTTGAAACCATCTTCACTGAAAACGACCTCAAAACTGCAAATATTTACATTGGCGGAATGTCGATTGGTGGAAATGTTGCCTTAATACTTTCAAACTATCTGCATCAAAATAACATTAATATTGCCCCAAAAGGCACTTTTATTGTTGATTCACCTATTGACTTATATGGACTTTACGAAAGTTCCCTAAAAGACATTGCAAATCCAAACTTTGATGAAGAACGATTGGCAGAACCCAAATGGATAGTCGATTATTTTGAAAAAGAATTCACCAAAGATTCGTTATTGCCGAATATACAGGATGTATCACCATTTACTTTACAAATCAAGAATACGAGTGTGTCAAATTTAAAAAACATTAAAGTTCGCTTTTATACAGAACCCGACAGTCTGTGGTGGAGTGAAAATAGACAAACGGATTTTGAAAGTACCAATGCATACACTATCCAACAAATAGGAAAAGATTTGAGAACCCAAAACTGGAATCAATTTGAATTAATCGAAACAGAAAATAAAGGCTATCGAGTAAATGGGAACAGACATCCTCATAGTTGGTCAATTGTTAACGCAAGAAATTTAATGGAATGGATTAAGGAATAATACGTGTGGTAACAATGTATAAAAAAAATAGCGGTTTAATCGCTTAAACGAAAGTAAGTAAATATAAAAAAGGTCTGTGTTTAACCGAAAAGTTAGCGTGTAAAAATCAGCTACTATTCTTATACAAAACCGTTATATACCATGACACCAACACTTGACATTACATGAAAAAGGAGCTTATAACATTCTTGCTTTTCTCAATACTTACTTTTTGGGCTAGTTCACAAATAGATTCGGTTCGAAATGTACTTAATGAAAAATTAGTCAATCATACGTCAGAATCTATTTGGTCGATTGACACTTCTGATCAACAAATGACAACAGTTTATGTAATTGATACTTTTGATGTTTGTAGTGGCTTTAATCCAATACGATTGCATCCTAGACATGATACATTGTATGTCTCTTTCAAATATGAGAAGGGTTGGAGTTTAGCCAAAATCGACTCTTTAGAAAAACTGAATTTAAACATTTTGAATCCGATTGTACCGAAATATATCGCATACTATGATTCCATCGGTTGGGGAAAGGCCAGAGTCAAAAAGCAACAATTACTTGAGCAACCAAAATCTTCGATACTACAAGACTTTTCTAAATCAAAGTATATATCAGAAGAAGAACGCACTTCGTTATTTCGATTGGCACGAATACCTGATACTCTTATAGGAAATATTGGTGTCTTTCACTCACGCAATTTTCCACCGATGTACATTATAAGTCCGGGTTCTTTGAAAGATGAAGTCGATATGTTATTAGATAAGCTTCACCACAATGTTCTTCCTATTTCAACAATATTGAGAAATGAAGGTTTTTTTCTAACCACTTCATTTAAGGAAGGTATATAACAACACCTAAAAAGCATACGGGTATATGCTTAATAAAGTCAATCTTGGTTAAAAATCATTCTTAACTTTAAAAGAAAATGGTGGTTTAAGAGTCCGTACGTCTTTCTAGCTGCCGAACGTTATGTGCAAGCTGACAAAAACAAACATAATCAATGAAACAAAACTTTTTTTTCCTAATTGTTGCAATCATCTTAACGAGTTGTAATCAATCAACTGAACAAAACCAAAATATCATAACATCTGACATTAAAAATTTTTGGGAAGCTTATGACAAAATTATATCGACAAAGGATTCCGTTCTTCAATACAAATATCTTGACAGCCTATACTTCCAAAGAGGAACTATTGGATTACAAGGAATCAGGCAAGCTCGAAATTATACTGCTCAGGAATATATAAATGTCATAAAGAATTATCCCAAATTTCTAAACTCTGTAAGAAATAACACTTTGAAAGCGGATTTTTATCGAGAAGAAATAAAACAAGGGCTTAATGAAATAAAAAAATTATATCCTGAGACAAGACCGAATAAGATTTATTTTACCATTGGTGCTTTACGCACAGGAGGCACTTATTTGGATAGTTTGGCACTTATAGGAAGTGAGATGGCATTTACCGATACAAATACTATTGCCTCGGAGTTTCCAGAAACAGTAAGGAATGGAAGGCAGACCTATTTTAATCAAAATCCTATTGACGATGTAGTCTTTTTAGCCATTCAAGAGTTTGTACATACACAACAAAAACCTTTCGTTCACAACCTTCTTTCTTATTGCTTGCACGAAGGCGTTGGCGATTTTGTATCATATACAGCACTAAAAATAGATCCCAATTTACCTGCAATAGATTATGGAAAGAAAAATGAATCGGTTAGAGAAAAATTTGAAACAGAAATGTTTTACATCAACAATCAGAACAAATGGCTTTGGGGTGATGCACCAAATGAATTTGGAATAAGAGACTTAGGCTATTACATAGGTTATCAAATTTGTGAAAACTATTACAATCATGCTGAAGACAAAAAAGAAGCCATCAAAACAATGATTGAATTGGATTATGAAAACGAGTTTCAAATAGAAGATTTTATCCAAAAGGCAAACTTCTTTTCTGCATCATTGGATGAACTATATCAAGACTTTGAAAGAAGACGACCAACTGTCTTGGGTATCAAGGAGTTTAAGAATAGTAGCAAGAATGTTAACCCTAATATCAAGCAAATAACTGTCGAATTTTCAAGCCCATTAAATGGACATAACACAGGTGTGGATTTTGGAGATTTAGGTAAAGATGCATTCCCGAAAAACACCATTAACGGTAGATTTTGGTCAGAGGATAATACAGCTTGGACGATTCCTGTAGATTTAGAGCCAAATAAAACCTATCAATTATACATAACAAATAATTTTAGAACTCAAGAAGATATTCCATTAAAACCATATTTGATTGAATTTAAAACCGAAAATAAATAAAATGCCAGCACCTAAAAATGTGTATGATTAATAGCGGTTTAAGTGATAAAACTAAAGTATAAACACAAGACATTAGTTAGTGCAAAACCGAAAAGTAAGCGAAAAGAAATCCGCTACTACTCATACACGAGACCGTTAGTATCCATGAAGAATTTAATATGTAGGACTTTAATAATAGCGGTGCTAAGCTGCTCAACATTCAGTGCGAAATCTCAAGAAACTTCAGATACCATAAACCGAATTGATTATTTAAATCTAAATGGCACTTTTGTTAAATACAACTTCTATTATATAGACACTAGCGGAGCATCGTATGGCCTTTTCAACATAGAACATTGTGAAGTATTTACCACCCACGTAGTGGGTAAAAAAGCAATAGTCAGAAATTCTGTTGTGGCAGCTTACCGCCAGGACAGAAACTACATTGAACTTCATTACCCAGATAATGTTGTGTATTGTAAATTCAAAGATAAAGATTTTACAAAGTTTCTACGAGAGAATACCAATAATGGAAAACTTGTAAACAGAGACAAGATATTAATCGATGGAAAAAAGCCCAAAATGTATTGCAATATTAAAATGCGCACCTATAAGTTGATAGATAGGTGTGAATAATCGGCTACTAACATACCCTACACCCAATGCGGAGTATTTTCTTCGAAAAATCAATCTTTCTAAAACAACTATTTATTACTTTAAACGAAAATTTTGGTTCAAAGCCGCACTGTTGCGTAGCCCCGACCGTTAGTTGCAATTGAAACCCATGATAAAAATTCTATTCATAATCGGAATAATATTATTTTTTGGACATGCTCATGCTCAGATAACATTTAGTTTTGACACATATAACACGAATGATAATTTGGTTGAAGAAATTTTCAGTTCAGACCCGATAGATTCGGGAGTTACCTACTGCATGCAAATTACTGGGACTTACAGTATATGGAGTCCTTCTTACTGGACAAACCCCTGTGGTATAATTGAAACCTCGCCTATTTACCAATCTCCGCTTGGCAACATGACGGGCAACGTTGGCTTTGATTTTGAATACAAATTCTCGTACCCCAACAGCTCTACCTGTGCAGGTGAAACTTTTCCTGCTCCTGCTACTCCATTTCCAAGAATGGAAATTACATTAGACAATGGTGTCAGCTGGTTTCATCCGATAACATCGACACCTTTCAATGCAAATCATAGTTATCTGTATGAAATTATCGGGCAGGGTTACCCGATAGGGATTCGACAGAACTCTCCTCTGAACTCAGATGATTATGGCGTTTTGAAATTTACGATGTATGAAAACGAATATTGTGACTCAATTTCTGACTCCTTGATTCCAGCACCTTCCTATGGAGTAACATTGAACATGCCAAATGTATTTAGTCCAAACAATGATCAAATAAACGATGTATTCCAACCAATTAACCATGAAGGAATCAGCAGCGGTAATCTATTGATTTATAATAGGTGGGGACAACTCATGCATTCAAATACGATGTTCAGTGGTTGGAATGGAGAATACAAAGGAAAGCAGTGCTCGGAGGGTACATATTTCTGGATAATAAACTACACTGATTTATCTGGAAATGAGCATGAAGCACATGGCTTTTTAACGTTAACAAGATAAAAGCAACTAACATCAACTAAAAGCCACGGGCTAAACAACCACAACCGAGAAGCCCGCGACTCCTAGTTGAGAACCGTTATAAGCAATGAATATAAATACTAACCATAGTGTGATAAAAGGGATACTACCGATATTGTTCTTTACAATTGCTTTTTCTGCGTTTAGTCAGGAGTCAGATTTTAATGTCTCAATGTTAGAACATCAAGCTGTTTATCGTGGATTGATTAATCAAATAGAAATAAATACAACTGAGGATACAAGCTCTTTTATCGTTCGCTGTCCAAATTGTATCACTTTTGAAAAGGGTTCAGAGATGTATACATACAACGTGCACCCGGGAAAAGGTAAGTACGTAGAGATACTTATCACTAGAAAAGATTCTACCATGATACATTCTCATAAAATCCCTGTGCTTTATCTACCTGACCCAGTACTTTTCTATGGCGCAGTGAAAAGTGGTAACAAGTGTACTCCTGAAGCAGCTGTCTTTTTCGCCAAATATCCCCCACAAATGAATCTTACCGCAGAATTTGAAGTTGTTAAATGGAATGTTTCCATTGGCAATGAGAGTTTTGCGGGAGAAGGAAAGACCTTAAGCAAAGAAGCCCAAGAACATTTGAAAAGTATTGAAGGGAATGTCACTTTTAGTGTATTAGCAATTGTAAAAGGGCAAGATGGTATAAACCGAAAGATTGGAGGAGCATTTAGCTTATAACATCACCTAAAAAGCATAAGGGTTAATACTTCGCAAGTATAAATCTTGGTAGAAAATCTATTCTTATATTTAAGAGAAAATCTTAGCAAGCAGTCCTTACGACTTCTTAGCTGATAAACGTTAGTATTAATTGAAACCCACTATGGAAAAATCAGAATCGGGAAGCCCTATTTATAGATATTCAAAGAACTCAGATAAAGACTTCGAACCTGCTGCCGGAGAATCGTCAATTGATGAAATATCAGATCATATTGAAA
>JAKVAR010000144.1 GCA_022447585.1 Crocinitomicaceae bacterium
CGGCTTGTTCAGGGTCGTGGTTTGGCCCACCTCCGCCTAAAAGCTTCGGTGTTTTCACACGGGCGGACGGTTGAGAGTCCGGGTTGGCCAGCACACTTCGCGCGCCAATTTGAAAAATTGGCTATTTTTAGCTAAACGTTATGCTCAATTTAGAGCAACACCTAAATACATCAAAGATTCAAGTCGGACAAATTGTTCCAATCGGCTTCATCACACTCCCACCAAATAAGGAAACGACCGAATAATAAACAAATGAACTTTTCATAGATTAATTTGTATAATTTCTGGAAATGTCTAAATGGGATTACATGTTTACATTATTTCTTACGATAATTCTTTCATGTGCAGGAGACACCACTGAGCCTTCGAATAATCAGCTTCATACGGAAAACTTGCCAGACTGCATTGAAGTAGATTTATCATTTGTCAATATGGTAAGTGACATTCTGGAAAAGCCTAAAGATCAGTGGAATGATTACCCTACCCCCCCTGCTCCGACTTGCGACATCTATTATGGTTTGAATGTTGAATTAGAAGACACTACCACACTACAATGGTTTCAGAAGTTAGATTCAGAACACTCCAGACTGACAGAAAATGATATGGTCAAAACAATAGTTAATTACTTTGAGAGCAATGATCTTATTTTCTGTCTTTGCGCATGTGTCGTTCATTTTAATCCAGATGCAAGAATCACAGCAACGGAAAGTCTGGCGAGGTCAAATAACCACAAAAAAACTATAAGCAAATTCTTACTTTATGTGCTAGAAGAAACACCTCATGTTATTTCTGGTAATGAAAATTCTACGATTCATGGTATTTGGATTCAATCAATGTTTAATGCCTTGAATGACGAAAGTTTTGAAGTAACTAACGATTACGGCTCCAGATATTCAGATGCGGTTCAGTTTTGGAAAGAAGTACTTGAAGATTGAAAACGGATCACAGCATAAATGAAATATATACTTGTACAACTAATCCTTTTTATAGGCGCTCCACATTTAGTTAGAGGCCAAAGTCAAGATTCAACAGCCGTTGTAGAGGATAGTTCTATGGTAGACACATTCGACATTTTGCTTTGTACAACCAAATATTTTGGTAGATCAGTCAGCCTTGAATCAAGCTTAAACAGCAGAGGGAATATTGGTCTATCCTATCAGAGAGAATGGATATTAGGTGCCGAAAAATTTGGTATGAGGCACTCAATACAAATTGGACTTGGATTTGGCTTTGACGAATCAAGTTTATGGGATCAGAAGTTTCACGATTTTAATAGAAACCTTTATTTGCAGGGGAGTGTTTCTTACGGATATTTTTACAGAGATTTTAAATTAATGCTTGGTGGTGATTTGAAATACCTTCGTTACAATTACCCAATAGTGCCTGAAAATTCAACTATTCCTGTCCAATTTTTAAGATTTCAAGGTATTACTGGTAATCCTTTTTTAAAACTTCAATACTATATCGGAAAGGAATGTCATAATAAAAGATTTCTTGCTTCAATTCATTATTCCCCACTTATTCTTTATTCATTAGAAGCGGATAAGTCACAGCGCGTTTTACATGGAGGTGGTATCTCATTTGGAGTTTGCTTCTGAGAAAAACGGTCAAAGAATATTATATGAGATCATTTCTTCATTACATTTTATTTATATGGTTCTTCTGGAATACAACTGGCAATCTATATTGTCAATGTTCTGATTCCGTCCTGGTAAACGATTTAAATGTTGGTTCGATAACTCTTGTATATCAATTGACATTTTTGAATCAGAATCCCGTTGATGAAATTGACACGATTGTCTCCCAGATTTTGAACGACTTAAGTGACTCCACGAATCTTCCAATACTTATCGATAAATTGGCGTCTTCTAAAACAAATAAGGCTTACCAATTCTTGTATACATGTTGCTGCAGACCTTTTTGCATCACGGACATAAATCAGTTTAACACATTAACAGGAACGGTAGGTTACTATGGTGGATACTACGCCTTGAATAAGTATTTTTTAGAGAGCAAATTGTCTACTGAACTGGGCACAATAGAATTTATGAAAAAGGTCATATTGGAATGCATAAAAAATGAACCCATAACCTATTTCTGTCCTTTGAATTAATAATCCTACAATCTTCTCAACAACAACATCAGTAACACTGTCATGAGGTTAATTAAAAACTAAGCATAACAAGTAAGTAAAATTCACTGCTTGCGCAGCTCGGCATCAATGCCTAATTTTACTCAATCGTTAGTTATACGTAATGAAGTAACTGTAATCTCGAAAAGAAAAATATTCCAATGAAAACAAAAGAAGAAGTTAAAGGCTGGTTAATACCGCATTATAAAGAGATTACTCAAGCTTTAATTGATAGAAGGAAAGAGTTAAATTTCA
>JAKVAR010000145.1 GCA_022447585.1 Crocinitomicaceae bacterium
TTTAAAACTAGTTTAATTGAAATTCAAGCTCAATATGATCTGTATATAACATGCCCTACACTCAATGCGGAGTATTTTCTTCGAAAAACTAATCTTACTCAAACAACTATTTATTACTTTAAACAAAAATTTTGGTCCAAATCCGCACTGTTGCGTAGCCCCGACCGTTATAGCCAATAGGAAGCCCATACCAAGCTATGTATAAAACAGAGTTTAACATTTCAAAGATGGATTGCCCCTCAGAGGAAAATCTGATCCGAATGAAGCTCAGTGAATATGATATAGCAAAGCTGGAATTTGATCTGGAAAAAAGAACACTGTTCGTATATCATTCAGAGGATATAGCCCCAATAGAAAAAGCGCTCTCAGAATTAAACCTAGGTTCAAAAGTGTTGTCAACCAGCAGCGTGGAACATTTTGAAATAGTTGAAGACACAAGTAAACAGCGCTCCTTACTGTGGACCGTTTTGATCATCAATTTCGCTTTTTTCGTGGTGGAAAGCCTCACTGGGTTCGTTTCCAAATCAATGGGTTTAGTAGCAGACAGTCTGGATATGCTTGCAGATGCCTCTGTGTATTCATTAAGTCTGTTTGCGGTGGGCGGTTCTGCACTTCGTAAGAAGAACATTGCAAAAGCCGCTGGCTACTTTCAGATCGTTCTTGCCATAATTGGATTCACAGAAGTCGTGCGTAGATTCATAGGCGTTGAAGAAATCCCTGAATTCAAGACAATGATCATTGTCTCCATTTTGGCATTAATAGCAAATGGAATTTGTTTATTCCTATTGCAAAAATCAAAAAGTAAAGAGGCGCATATGAGGGCAAGCATGATATTCACGTCCAATGATGTGATAATTAATTTAGGAGTAATAACTGCCGGTACCCTTGTTTACCTGATAAATTCCAGCTATCCGGATCTGATCGTAGGAACGATTGTTTTTGTTCTTGTTGTAATCGGGGCAATACGTATCTTGAAGCTTGGTAAATAAAATGGCCATAACAGCCACTAAAAAAGATAGGGCTATCAAACACACACGAGAAAAAGCCCTACCTTTCCTAGTGGAAAAACGTTATAGAGAATGAACCACACTCAATAAAATGGACAAAGTAGTAATAAAGTGTAAAGGTAATCCGGATATAAGTTTGTTTGGCGGTATGTCAACTTTAGCTATTTTAACTGCAATAGGAATCGGATTCATTACAATTGGAAATTTAGCTTCAATCATTACTGGATTAGTGTTGATTTTAATATCATTATTCGTATTGTCTAGATCTATTCGATGGGTAAAATTCAGTAAGGAAATTACAATCAAGTATTTTATTGGTAAAACAAAAAGTGTTGATTATTCTCAATGTAAAAAAATGTATAAGGCAAATGATGGAATGATTAAAGCGCCAATTAACGTGTTGAAATATGATGATAATGGTCGTGAAAGGAAAATTACTTTTGCTTGCGATGATTCTATGTTAAAAGAAATATGTGATAATTTTTTCAATGGATTCACACCTAAGTGTAGGTAATAAATTATCTCTATAACATGCCCTACACCCAATGCGGAGTATTTTCTTCGAAAAACTAATCTTTCTAAAACAACTATTTATTACTTTAAACGAAAATTTTGGTCCAAAGCCGCACTGCTGTGTAGCCCCGACCGTTATTAGCAATGAGAAATAAGGCTCAAAATATGCCCAGAGTCTGTTAAGTTTTGCCTTATAAGTTTCGCACCAAATTATGCTATTTGTTTAAATGCATTTGGAATTTTTAGGTTGTGTAAATTAAGGGGGCAATAGATAATTTTACAACCATCATCTTGAAGCTTCGCACCAACTCCTGTTACTGTGTGTAAAACGCTAGATTAGAAAAAATGCCCAAAACAGGTTAACAACTCAAAAACTTACGCCCATTGTTTTAAATAAAATTTATGTGGAAGTTTGGCTCAATATGACCTGCTAATAACACCGCCTACACTCAATGCGGATTATTTTATTCAAAAACTAATCTTTCTAAAACAACTATTTATTACTTTAAACAAAAAATTTGGTCAAAAGCCGCACTGTTGCGTAGCCGCGGACCGTTAGGTGTAATTAAAATGAAGAAACTAATACAAATATTTTTATTTCTGACTGTTCATTTTGCAGTTTATTGTCAAACTGAAATTCCCACAAAAAAGGAGCTTAAAAAGGCAAAAGCGGACACAACGTTAAATGTAAATATTCTATTTGAAAACCATACGACATGGGAAGAAATTGGATATTACGATTATAAAGCCAATGAATATAGGATATCTGATAGCTCGAGACAAGTCGTGTTTGTAAACAAGAAGACAGTAAACTATGTGACACCTTCTGACAAGCTCGAAATAAAAAACAATCATGAATTTAAAATCACCTATGGTGGGACTGGACCAGAGCAGCAAACTTTTAAAATACTCGCTGTTAGAGGTGATTACTTAATATTAGAATCCAAATTTGTCAATAAAGGATATGTAAATGGAAAACTAGCTTGGAAACAAAAAAAGAAATTAAGATATATATGGAAAATAAAAGAATAAACATACACCTAACAATGGCTATAAAGCATAGACCTAACCAACCAAACCGTTCCTACGCTTCATAGCCGAAGCGTTAGTGGTAATGAAGATGAAGAGTAAACTGTTTCCTGTTGGCCTGTGCTTTTTCTTCCTGGGCTGTTCGGTACTGAAAAGTACACAAGATTCTTTGTGTTCTGAAATTGATGAAAATGCTATTTCCATTGATCTTAGCAATAAAGGACTAGAAGCTATTCCTGAATGCATATTTGACACTAAGTCGGCTCGGTTCTTAAATATTTCTAACAATTCTATTGAACGAATTCCGGAAAAAATTGACCAGTTAAGCTTACTCAGTTTTTTCGAATGTGAAAACAACAATCTTTCCGCTCTTCCAGAGAGTTTCACCAGTCTGTTTAAGATGGTCAATCTCAAATT
Source organism: Crocinitomicaceae bacterium (assembly GCA_022447585.1). Classification (GTDB taxonomy): domain Bacteria; phylum Bacteroidota; class Bacteroidia; order Flavobacteriales_D; family Crocinitomicaceae; genus UBA4466. Next base: position 2,967 of record JAKVAR010000145.1, read on the forward strand.
ACAAAGAAATCGTATCAAGACCCTTCCAAAAAACATGTCGAATTTCAAAGAGTTGAATAGTCTAAATGTTAACCACAATGAATTGACAGAACTACCTGAAGATATCTTTTCTTTGGAAAGTCTTGAAGAAATATTGGGCTATCACAATCCAATAAAATCTTTACCTGAATGTAAAAGCAAAAACACTAAGCTATTTTGGATTGGTCTCTCTGATGGGGAAATAAAATCTATTCCGAAAAGTTTCTACTTACTGGAACAATTAGAATATTTAAACCTGACCAACAATCAAATCACTTCGGTGCCAGATGAACTGGGAAGGCTGAAAAAACTGAAGACTTTGGATCTAACAGGAAACCCAATATCGGAGAAAGAAAAGGAACGAATCATTAATCTATTACCAAATACGGTAGTAAAGATTTAATACCACTAACATCACCTATGCTTCATGCCTTTTATTCCCTATATTCGAGAGTCGGCACGAAAGCATAGCCGAAAACCGTTATATGCAATGACGCCCAGTACAGATTACTCTCGAAAATAGCTGGGCTTTCAATTTCCCCATGATATATTTTGACTACCAAAGTAGGTTATCCGTGAATAATGCCCGAAGTGCAATCGTTTTCTAATAGTCAAACCGCAAGATTTGGTCTTGCCCTACTCCACCCTTGACTCAAAAAAACCGCAAAAGACAAGTGTGTAACAAACACAAAAGTGGATCACTTTGGTTCACTTGCTTTTGACCGTTCGCAACCATCGTTTGACAACCATGATCGCTCACTTGGTTTGTTTTTAGAGCGGTTGTTTATGGGCAAGTGTTTTCCTGACTGCTTGGTTCGCAAAGAATCTGCTTCGCAGCATCATTGTTC
>JAKVAR010000146.1 GCA_022447585.1 Crocinitomicaceae bacterium
TTATACAGAATTTCAACGTCTCGATTGTCAAGGCATTCCTACCATTGAATACCGTGCAGAACCAACAGAAGCAATCGTTCCTGAACGAATCCAATTTGATTTTACCCCTCGATTTCCTCATGATCAATATGGTTATTCTGACCCTAAATATGTCTTTTGTGAACAAGTTATCTTAGTTTCACAATGGCAAGAATGTCAGGATAATCAATACGATTTCTTTGATGAATATGAAGTTTACTATATTTGTGCCTTAGAATTAGTTGAATATAGCTTAACAAGAAAAAGCCTGTATGAAGCCCCCTCTTGGAAATACGGCATCAGAGGAACTAACGGCACTAAAGAATTAATTTGGTTTGAGGAAAATGAGTTGATTTCTATCAACGAAATTAATTCAGAAAATCAGGAGTTTTAGAGGATTTAGGGAGGATGTTGATTCTCCCTTTTTTTGTTTTTACGCTTCGCGTGAATAGTTGAAACAATTACCCTTGCAACATCATGTCTGATTTCAGTTTACCCGAAGAAATCCGAGCCGAATTCACTGTTAACGCCGACGGTAGAACCACCACCACAATTAGAGGGGCTGCTAGGTTAGCAGGTGTAAACGAAAAAGCATTACGTTATCAATTTTCTACTGCGGAAAAATCTGCTCCAAAATTAGCCCAAAAGCTGATGGAACATGGATTTAACCCTGCGGAATTTTCGACAAATGGCATCACTGAAGTCGCTTTATCTGTGATACTCGAATTTTATAGTTTTGATGCTGGTGCTAGATGTACTCAACAAGCGCGATTGGTATACAAAGCTTTTGCTAGTATTGGCATTCGTGCTTGGTTGCAACAACAACTTGATTATCAACCAACCAATACTAATCCTACCCCAGAATCAACCTTAACCGAGATTGACCATATCTTCTCCGGACTCTACAAACTTAACATCAAACCAGAATTGATTGAGTCCGCAAAACTAACAGCAATTGCTAAAACTTTTCCCCATCTGGCAACAGCCGCCGAAGAAAGTAAACAATTGGTTTCGGCACATAACCAAGTCGAAGAAATCCCATTATCACCAACGAAACTAGGGAAAATCATTGCCGAACAATTAGGGTTATCTAAACCGATTTCTGCCCGTCGTATCAACCAAATATTAATCACAGTTGGATTTCAAGATTCCGAAAGAGTTAGCAACTCCAAAGGCAAAACAAAACTCCAGTATAAACTAACAGAATTAGGAGAAAAATATGCCCGAATCCAGTTAGATACAGCCAGAGGTCACAACAAGACTGTTTACGTTATTCGTTGGTTCAAATCGGTTATTCCTATAATTACAGAGGCAATGAACAATGATCAATAACTTCGACGCTCAACATTATGCCTCACTATATTGCCAATACGACCCCGAATCTGGGAATCGAAACTGGAAAGAACTTCTCGAACAAAACACAGTAGAAAGCATTGATTTACTGATTGCTAAAAATGCCCTGAACGCCCAAGAAAAAGAGGTGGAAGTTCAAAGAATCATCTATTATGGTTCACCTTTGGCTCAACAATTAACCGAAGAAAACCGAGTTAGCTACAGTTTTCGCCCTTACAGCTTATGCTTTATTCCCTAATATCATCTCAGTCAATTTCTTTGATGACAAGTTAAACTCAACCATTCCTAAACCTAAGTTTTATATTGGTCAACCTATTATTGTTGATACCTTGGAAGGAATAGATGAAACTGATTACATTGTCACAGGAATTGCACTGAATTATACACCACTATCTAATCCATCTTGGTCTTATTGTGTAGGGGATAAAGACGATAATTTTCTTGATTATGACTTTGCCGACGCTTGGCATGACGAAACAGAAATCACTCCTCGAAACTAATGAGCAACAAACTCCCCTTATTCCGTGGCTTTTACTACATCTTTGTTAGTGCTGATAATTATGTTTGGAATGGAACTAATTGGTCATTTAGTCACTATGAAGCCAAGCATTACGAAAGCTGGACAGCAATCAAATCAGCACAGCACCAATTACAATTTAACCCTCATTTTAAGGCAAAGACAAGCGAAATCAAAGCTATCTTTAAGCCTTAACTAATCAACCACATCGACACATTTCATTGTACACTATTGAGAGACAATAATGACATCTTTAAACAAATATATCGACAACCACAACCAAGAAATTGAAGAAACTCAAGAACAGATTTTAGAGATCCAGAAACAGTTACGAGATTTAGAGCAACAATTAAGAGTTAAACAGCAACTTCACCAAGCTCAGAAAACAGCAGAAGTTGAAGTTTCTAATAGCTTAAATCATCTGAGGAAGCTGTTTAGGGATCTTTGTTCAATTTATCCACCTTCTGCTCTTGATGACTTAGCTGATGAAATCGCAGATATGGCAGAGGAAGTCAAGGAAAACTATGACGAATATGCTAATTCTGGAAGGTTCTTAAATGGTGCAGAAGATGAAGAAAATGAAGATAATCAGAACTTAAGTTCTGCCGATGATTATACTTTAATTGCTGAAGCATTGCCACCTGAAAATGATGATGAAACTATCTTGAATCAATCACAAGTTGAAACTATTATCATGAATAAAGATGATAATAGTTTGACTTTCTTGAAGCAACAGTTAGGAATTTCGGGGAGGGTTAAACAGTTATCTACCTTGAGTCGTAAGATAGCAGAGCAATTGTTAACTAGGAAGCGCATTGAAGATATTATTAGAGCTTCTGAATTATTGTCAAAGCCTCTGGTTTTGAACGGTTCTCATCAGACTTAATTGATGTCTCAGGGGATATTTTTAAATGTCCCCTACTACTGATAGCTAAAGAGATTGATTATTTTTCGATTGGGGGTTAGGATAATTCAGATTTATCCCCTCATTTACTTGTCCAGAAATTGTTGAACTTGATGTTCTGATAAAGCTCTCGGTTCTATCTTTTGAAACTGCTCAATCCTCTTAAGATGGATTCTGGCTGATGAGATATTACTTAGTCGGAGTAGTACCATGTCTTTATACATAATATCACTGGGAGATATTTTATCTAAAAATAAATCTCCCAGTTGATTTTTGTTAATTTCAAAATCTAACTGTTTTAAGAACAAATCTCTTTTATTCGGACGACAAGAAACTAAGTACCAGTTCATCAATTAAGTTAAGAAAAAATATTGAATCAATTATATTTTGATTCAATTAATATGTTATACTATTAACATCATCTAAGTCAATGAGTTGAACTATTTAGTAACTCAAACAAGTCAACTATTAAAGTAACATATCTTAACTCTCCTTAAGAAAAAGTGACTAAAACATTACCGATTATACCGAAAGAAATAGAAAAATTAATTGAAAATAATATATCCATTGCTAACCGAGAGGCAGTTCCAGGTTTTACCATTGATGGAGAAACATCAAAAGACCTAGATGATGCTTTGTGGTTACAACCCAACCCATCAGGGGCAGTGATATCAGTCCATATTTCTGATGTATCTGCCATTATTCAACCAGGTTCTTCCCTAGAAGCTCATGCACTCTCACAGGTGGAAACTCGCTATCTCGCCACAAAGAATATACCCATGTTTCCCCATGAACTCTCGGAGGATAAATTATCCCTCTTAGAAGATAAATTACGCTTAACGGTGACAATTCGGATCACTTTGGACAGTCACGCTAATATCCAGGATACTTCACTTCATCTAACCCATTTAACCAATCTCAAACGATTTTCTTACACTTCAGCCGATGCCTCTCTTCATGACCCCTCATCGCCATTTTTTCAAATGTTACGTTACTGCGAACTATGGGCGCAAAAATTAGCCTGGAAACGTCAAGATGTCGGTGCCATCGGTTTAAGCAGTGTCGGTGGGGTAAACTTAGACGAAGAGGGGCGCATCCTCACCACCCCACTGTATCATTCACAGCAAATTATCCAAGAATTCATGATTTTGGCTAATACAGCAGTGGCGAGTTTAGCGGAAAAGCATCGATTACCCATCCTTTACCGTAATCACACTGCTTCTGCGGTTGCCCCCAAAAGCAAAGAATTGATAGAAACCTTGACCACACTGGGTTTACCCGAATTAGTAAGACAGAAGTTGCAAAGTTGGTTAAATCCTGCCACCTATTCTCCTGCGGTTATTGGGCATTTCGCCTTAGCTTTGCCAGCGTACACCCATTTTACCTCCCCCATTCGTCGAGTAGCTGATTACGTTAATCACCGTATTCTTAAAGCGGTTTTTATTGAGGGGCAAGATTCTCCCTACACCGTCGATGAACTAGAAGCCATCGCCAAGCACATTAATAATAAACGCACTGAAGTAAAAGAACAACGAGACGAGCATTTCCGTGAGAAACGACTCAATGAAACAGTGAATATTTTACGAGATAAAGGAAAGATTGAGAATCTTTCAGATAAAGAGTTCTCCCAAATTATTAAAGATAGTTTGAGGGTATCCAAATTAGACAAAATTGTACCGGAAGCTATCTCTAGAATCCAACAAGGGAATATAAAACCGGTGGATTTATACTATCTAATTTTTGGAGAGTATAACGATTTAGACAAGTTAGAGTTACTCAAAAACCAGATACTAGATTATCTATTCGAGAAACAGGTAGAGGCAACTAAAATTATTCAAATAGCCGCAACAACTAACCAAACAACGGTGGAATACATTGAAAAGACAACCGCATCGGGTAAATTTGCTTTTTGGTCTGTGTTAGAAGGGGAAACCACAGCTATTCCAGGGATGGCCAGTAACAAACAAGCTGCCAAACATCAGGCTAATTATTTATTAATAGAAGGAGTGTTAGATCAGAGTTTAGTGCCACCCCAGTTCATTGATGAAGACTCTTTGCAAGATATTAGTTCAAAAACACAGATAGTTCATATCGAAACAACGGATGAGTCTATGGCTGTTTTAGAAACAGATGAAATAGACATGGAACTTGTGCCATCGGCAGCATATCAATCTCCTGTCGGTTATTTACATGAGACTTTACAGCGACTGAAAATGAAACGCCCTGATTATTATTACCATCAGGTAGGAAATGACTGGCTTTGTCGTTGTCAGATTGAATGGTTAGATGAACCTTTGATTGAAACAGAAGCCATTGAATCTTCCAAAAAAGACGCTAAAACTAATGCTTCCCTGAAGGCGATTGTTCATTTAGAAAAATTTGTTGTGGAGGAGTTATCCGATTGAGTCAGTCTGCAATAAAAATCAATAAATCACGGAGAAAAATGCCATGTCAGAAAGTCGTCATTATCTAAATTTAAAACAGGAAGAAACGAACTTTAATCTCTGGGGTTTGAAGGAGTTTGAATATCACTTGCTCCGTGAAAGTAGTTTACCTATCACAGAGAATCTACTATTTCTGTTTAATTTATATCTTTCTGAAAGAGATGATCCTGAACGTCTAACATTACCTAAAGCTTTCGTAACTTTAGAGCATCTTTTTGGTCAAACAATGAGTTTCTTTGATGAGTGGAAAGGCTCTTTTGCTTTTCCTATTTTGGTTGAGTTAAATAAAGAAAATGGTCGGTTTTATTATATTCTTAAGGTCTTTGATCATCGAGGGACTCTCTCTTTCACTTGGTATCGAATTGTAGAAACTGGAATTGATGACTACGATATTAATATCTATAGAGACCCTTTTGAGTTAGAGTTTTCTCAAGAAGAAATGAATAAATTTTTGAGTTATTTTTATGGCTATTTAATAGGAGCTTCTCGAATACTTAAGAAAGTTCCTACTTCTCCATTTCTAAAAAAAGTCAATTCTAACCTGATTATTTATGGCTACCGTGATGGAGATTTTTTTGAAGAGGAATTTGAGTCAAATGAAGACTACCAGCAAGCTATTCAAGATTTTGAGGAAGTTTATGGCAATAATCTTCTGGAAAATAAATCACTCATAAGTTCAGTCACTCTTGCAGAAAATAACCAGTTCTGACAAAATCTATTAAGGAAGTTAACAAATAGCCAATCCCCTTCTTTAAAGAAGGGGTAATTATTAATTATTAATTGTTCATTATTCATTGCTGAAGGGGCTTTTGCCCTATTAATCACTCATTGTAGTCCTTCCGACTTAATCCCTTTATTAATAATTTGAGAAGAGGTAATTATCAATTATTCATTGTGAATAGTCAGTTTTTATATCAATTACTTTTGTTCTCATTTGTTTCAAGCAGAAGTTGAACTAATTCACAAAAACCATCGCTTTCTGATAAATTTGTTATGTAGCCAGGTTTATGTTCTAGTCTGTCTAAATACTTAGCTATATTAGCAACCCCAACATTCATGGGGAACAAGTTTTTGTCAAACAAACTTTCATCATTAGGACTATCCCCAACTGTCATAATTTCTGAGTAAGATAACTCTTGAAAATAAGTTTCTTTGAGATTTCTTAGTCCATTAGCTTTATTTTGGTTAAGGGGTTTAAGATGTCCTTGAATGTTACTATATGTAAATCCCCACTTTTTCTGCTGACAAATCTTTTCTATGGTTAGTAATTCATCTTGGGAACATTCGTGGCAATCAAATGTCCAATCTGTTACTCTAAATTGATTGTCAGAAGATGGTTGAAGATGGGGAAATTGTTGTCGTATTTCCTCAAAATTATTTTGTAATAGTTGACGATGTTTTATTAGATCATTAATGGTTGTTAATGGTTTCATACTTTGGTATTCTTTC
>JAKVAR010000147.1 GCA_022447585.1 Crocinitomicaceae bacterium
ATTAGTTTTACGAAATTAATTTGTACTATTGAAACTTAAAGACTCTAGGAGGTATCCGAAAAGAGGATTAAAAATAAAAAACTAGGTACAACAAAAGCTATGACGCCCATGCTGGCTACACGCCATCACGCCGCATAGCTCGACCGTTACCTTCCATTAAAAAAAAGAAAAAATGACAGCTGATCAAAGAATAGAACTTGCAAATAAATCACTAAAAGGAATCTCAATTGGAGACGCTTTTGGGGAAAGCTTCTTTGGTGAAACAGATAAAATGCTAAATCATATTAGAGAAAGAAAAATACCAGAAACGAGTTGGGAATTTACGGATGATACCATCATGGCAATTGCAGTTTATGACCAATTGAAAACTAATAGTGTAATCAATCAAAATCAATTAGCGACGGAATTTGCAATTAATCACGAAAAGGATGTAAACAGAGGATATGGGGCAACTGCAAGAATAATTTTAAGAGGAATTGGTGAAGGCGGAAATTGGAAAGATGTCTCTCAAAGTGTATTTGAAGGAATGGGGTCAATGGGAAACGGTGCATCAATGCGAGTAAGTCCAATTGGTGCATATTATTTCGACGACTTAAAACAAGTCAAAGAACTTGCAATAAAATCGGCAGAAATTACTCATTCAAATATCGAAGGAATAACAGGGGCAATTGCAGTTGCAATTGGGACAGCAATTGCTACTCAAATGAAATTGAATAATGAAGAGATTGAACCAATCGAATTCATAAATAGAATTGTTAAAGAATTACCAGATACAGACACAAAATCGAAAATCAAAAAATCAACAACAATTCCATACAGCTACAACATTGAAACTGTAAAATCAATTTTGGGGAATGGAAGTAAAATATTGGTTCAAGATACCGTTCCATTTTCGATATGGTGTGCGGCAAATAACTTGACGAATTTTGAAGAAGCAATATGGAAAGCTGTTTCAGTTTTGGGAGATAGAGATACAATTTGTGCAATTGTCGGAGGAATAACGATAATGTCAACAGATGAGAATCGAATACCAAAAGATTGGGTTGAATCAGTCGAAAAATTTGAAACAAGTGAATTTATAAAAAAGAAAACGGAAGGTAACAATGGCTAAAACGTTCATAGCCAGCAAATGCTGGCTACGCCGTTTAGCTGATACCGTTATCTGCAATCAAATATGAAAAAAATATCGATACTAATTATTATTTGCTTTATTAATTTGACTTTATCAGCTCAAGAGATAAGATATATTCAAGATGACACATTGGAGTATTTCTATTCGGGTACTGATTTCTCAAAAATTGACACTATTGAATATTGGGTTTTTAATATCGATAAATTCCAAGAGTCAAATAAAAACGATTCAATCAACCCTGTTGGAAGAATCAATTTCTGGAGAAATATAGCTATTGATGATAGTATTAGCTTAAAATTATATGGGAAGTTATGGACGCCAAGAATTTCATACGATATATACAACAAAAAGGATAGTCTATACTGTCGTAATATGTCAAGAAGAATGAGATTTTTTTCAAGTGCTATTCCGCCGAATGTAGGAGGAGACTATATTGTTTTAGGAGAATATGTTTTAATAAATATTGATGGAAACTACGCTAGGTATGACACAAAAATCGATTATTGTCGTCCTTTATTGAATAGAGTATTCACTGAAATTTCTGATGTAAAAACTTTGAAATCTCTTGAATTTCAAGTAAGTAAATTAATTAAAAAAGAAGAAAATAACAGATAACAAAGTATATGAAATCATAGCCGCCTAACGGCAGGCTACGCTTCATATACTAACCGTTAGGCAAAATACAAACAGACTATGACCGAGAATGAAAAATGGATAGATGATTTAAGGAATCAAATAACTTACGATGACGATAAGATTCTCTTCGATGAAACATCAGGTTGTTTTTTAACTAAACACTATAGAGCAGCATATATATTATCGTGGATTACAATAATTGAGTCATTAAAACGAAGAATAAAGCTTTTTTCTAACCTTGGAGACAGTCGAGCAACTGACGCTGTTAAAGAAATCGAGGAAGCTGAAGATAAAAAACTTTCAACAGATAGACTAATATTTAATGAGTCGAAAAAGTGTGGAATAATTGATAATGCAGATTTCAGTACTATAAATTATCTATGGGAACAGAGATGTTTGTTTGCGCATCCGTACAATAAACAGCCTGAGATTGATGAAGTAAAGCATATTATAGGCCAATCAATTAAATTAGTACTTGGCAGACAATTATTATATAATAAAGGCTTTCTAACTGACTTATCTGAAAATATTGCTACAAAACCATTTTTTCTCCCAAATGAAGTTGAGAGAGTTAGAGAATTTGCTGCTAGAACAATAGCAAGAACTAATACTGATTTACATCCATTCTTTTTTAAAACTCTCTTGTATAAAGTCGGTCAGATAATAGAAGTGCCAGAAAAGTTTAATGAGTTAAGAAAACTTCGTTGGTATCTAATAGAGTTGTTTGTAAATACCGATTTGGATTTGTCAGACAACAGATGGTCATTAGAAAATAAAGTAACGAAATTCCCGTATGAATGTGCTATTGGATTCGTGCATCAGGATATTTGGGAAAAGCTCCCAATGAGAATTAAAGAAATGCTTATTTCATACGTTGTTAGCGAGAATGATACGAAAAGGTTAATAAGCCTTAAATCCATTGTACGGAATCTTATTGAAAGTAATAAGTTAGAGGAAGATTTAAAAACAAACTACTATTCAAAACTTGAAAAACTAGACTTTAATTCTGCGATTAATTTTTATGGTAGCAATGAATCAAAATATTACAGAATAATTACTGAGTTAGAAAGTTGGCAATATGAGCAGCAGAATCCAGTAATTGACCATTTGAAAACTGAGGGAGCAACTGAATTCCTTAATTCGTTGGATATTGACAAACAATTTTATTTAGGAAGACTGTTAAGGGCATGCGCTTCAGGAGGGCATTGGAAAACCCAATATTTATTGTCGGATATTATAAATGGGTCAATAACAGCTCCAGACAATTTAAAAGCAGGTATTGCGGTTTCTAGCTTTATTGATAGACAAGATAAGTATTCCTTAGATAGAAAATTTGTTGTAAGAGCAGTTAAATT
>JAKVAR010000148.1 GCA_022447585.1 Crocinitomicaceae bacterium
ACCTTCTTTTTTGATAAATGCTTCGCATCAATAAACCAAAGTTATTAAAGGTACTATTATGCGCTTTCCAGGTCTTTGCAAAGAACGTTCCGAAACTCTTGCTTGGATATCTACAATCCTGCTATTACTACTATTTATCTAGTTTTCACTCAACCCAGATATTTCTGGGTTATTTTTTTCCGTACCTTCTTATGACAATTAATAAGTTGAGAAGCATTTGTCCGTACCATCATAAATTAGAAGTTAAGATATCGCAAAACTATAGAATTCATCATGAACCTTTATTAAAATAGACAACTAATAATGAACAATGAACAATTGATTGATTCAAAATTAATTGTCCATTATCCATTATCCATTAATTAAGAACCCACTTGGTCATAGTAATCATCAGGGTCAATATCCATTGGTAAAGAACTAATTTCTTCTCCATTACGAATGGCTTTACGTTGACGACTTTCTAATTCAGACTGAGACATTCTCCCTTGTTTTTCCCATTCACTAAAGGGAATACCATATCGCTCTATATATAGTTGCTCTCGTTCATCAAATAGTCGAACTTCGTTCTTTTTTTGACCTTCTACAAAAGCAATATCAGACGACGACATTCCTTTATCTAATAATCGTTGTTTGTATTTAGGTTTCATTGAACCATCAGGTTTGAAGTTCATTCTATCCAAAAAATCCCAAGTATCATAAGCTCTTGCCATAATTTTTCCTCACTTTTGCATTGATTAATAACTCAGTTTTTGACTCATGACGTTAACATTAAAACATTTTGATACCAGAACAGGCGAATGGATTACCATTCCTAATTTTAGCTTACAAAACCGTCAAGATAATTCTAATATTATTCTAACAGAAAAATTAGAAAATACCTTAATAGAATCATTTCTTAATAAAGAATTTCCCTCACAAGATTATACCAGTTCTTTATCCATTGGAAAAGTTGACGAAGCGAGTAAACAGGATGATTTACTATCAACGAATCATCCCAATGGAGATGTTTTATTATTATCCAACGGCAAACGGTTACTATATGGACCAGCAGAGATTAAAGAACAATTAATCAAAAAACTTAACCCTGATACTATGCACAACGGGGCCTATGGTTCTTTATTTACAGGGGAGTGTAAAAATAATTATCAAGGTGAAGTTACCTTTTTGGTGGTTGATGATGGTAATGGAGATAATGGTGGTTACATTGACGATGAACAAGCTTGGAAGTTAGTGGGTGATTGTCATGGTAAAATTAAATCTAGTTTCTCTCAAGAACTTTCTAACACCACTTCCGAGGTTATCCAGTTTCGTCTAGGAAACCTAACAGATGGTTTATATGGAAAAGGAACTCTAGCACCCAAAACCTTTGCTGACTATTTTAAAGATGAAGAAATTGGTAAATCCGTTGCTTTCATTATACCAACTTCATCGTTTAAAGGAGCAGGAAAAGGCACTGTCAAACCTGGACTTTACAGTAAAGAAGTTTGGTTAGGAGAGAAAGAAAAAGCACAACGAGGGGAAATTGCTTTATCCCAACTATTGCCTTCATATCCTCAAGCTTTGAAAGATTTTCTCCCTGAGTTAAAAGTTCATTTAGACAAGCTTACAGAAACTATAAATGACCCCCGTTTATTAGCACAATCATACTGTGAACAATACGAAAGACGGGAAAAGACTAAAAATAAAGATTGGCAACACCCAACTCCTAATGAAGCTGTAGAGCGTTATCGTAATTATCAACAAAAACTCTTGAATAATGGTGAAGATAATGATAAAATAGAAGATAATAATGGTTATGAAGAATTCCTTTATTTAGCCCTAAAAGCTGACCCCTATCATCATCGGTTATTAGCATCTA
>JAKVAR010000149.1 GCA_022447585.1 Crocinitomicaceae bacterium
TCACTTCTAATAGCTCTTATTGTGGGTACTGCTAACCCCACCATTTCTTTCATTTCTGCTAAAGATGGTGGATAGTCATTTTTTTCAATGTATCTTTTGTATGCGTAAAAAACGATTTTTTCATTTGGTGAGCTAAACATTAGTATCTCCAATCTGACTTAATTGTGGGTTTCTTGGCTCTCTCTGACCTAGCAGGTTTTGCTGGTACTATTTTTTGAGGTTGAGCTTTGTAGTTTCGTGTCTTTCTCTCCAAAGTAAAAATTTCTTCACCTAATCCATCTTCATTGTAAAGAACCCCTACTTCATGCATTCCCATTACATCCATAAGTTCAGCTTGTAGGCTCTCTCTTAACACTTCACATGATTTGATGGTTTTGACGCATTCGTATAAATCCAATGCAACTTGCTTATGATTTTTAGTAAAATTGACGATTGGTAAATCACTCTCACTTTTAGGGAAAGCTTCAGCACTATCTTGAGTATCTATTGAGGGATAATAGTCTGGGCCTTTTTTACGATTATAAAAGTCTTGTATTCTCTCAATAATTTCAATTTGCATTTCTGCATCTGGCTTATAAATAAATAGACGCAAAGATGACCCTCTATAAAGAACACTCACCATGACATATCTAGCTTTGTGTCCATGAGCTTGATAGCAAAGATGACCACCTTGAATTTGTAAAACACCTCTTTCTAATGGGGGTTCTTCTTCAATAGAATGTTGGGTAGATTTAGCCTCTGTAAGAATTACATCACCCTTATCTAGTTCTATAAATTCCTTACCCTTGAGCTTACCCATAAAACGAATATTCTCAGTTTCATAGATTTTTTGATTTGCGTTTGATGTTAATATCCCATCTAAACTTACTTCAAAAAAATCTTCTTTATATCTAAAAACTTCAGTAATGTTTGAATTGACACTACAATTGAGATGCTCGCCACTAACATTTAATATATTAGTTTCATGGATATTCCCCCATTGAGTATACTCATTCCCATTGAAAGGTTCTAAGGGTAGATAATCTGGATGATCATTTGCTAAATGTGATCTTAACAAACCATTTCTTTTTAGATACCTATTTAACCCCCATAGAGTAGGCAATACTGATCCTGTGATAAGATCATCACGAGTTAGTTTTCCAACCATTTTTCTCTCCGTTTATTGCGATAAATAAACGATAAAAGAGAGAGCTATAATTAGGATGGTTAAGACTGCTTCTATACAAGTCTGACCAAATGTGATTAGGTCAGGTGAGTTAGACTTCATAGAACTCCAAAACCTAGATGTTCTACTAATAATTACTTTTAAGATAATATATATTATGCGCCTAATTTCACTAAACAGATTACCCATGCCTATATATATGCCTCTTTTAAAGCCTTTTATCATATTTTTCCTCATTTTAACCACATTTAGCTGTATGTAACTCTAATCTTGGTTACTACCACTAGATGTAGTGTTTCTAGTTTTGTTGGAAGTAACATTATAAACTCTTACTTCCTTTTCTTTTTCAAGTCGCAAATCATGATTGACCTTAGTTATCATACTTCTAAAACTCATGACTTTGACGTTGTAAGGAATATTTGCTTTTTTTATGTCTTTTAAGTCTTTAACTAATTGATCCAAATGGTTAATAGCAAATGTTAAATGATTGGTAGTCATGGATGGTATATCCAATCTTGTACTCTCATTGTCACCTAACAATTTTTCTCTGTATCTATCCATATAAAATTTAGTTTTTCTAGCTTTTGGAGTTGATCTATCAGCATAGTAACTTTCTTTTGCTAAATAATCTTCCTTATCACTACTGTTTCTAAAATTCATTAACAAATACTCCTTATACTTTCAAAATATATGCAAAATTGTTTTTTAAAAGTTTTTAGTATGAACCTCCGTTCATTTCATAAACCCCTGTTCATTTCGTGAACAGCAATTCAATTCGTGAACTCTCAATTGTATTGTAATAGTTGTAAGCACCATTGACCATCATGGGTGATGCATAATAAATAAATAAGTTTTGAGAAACTAGCGATTGTTCTTTATAGAACCATTCTGCTATTATACTTTCTTTAAAAACATTGGAAATAAAACCTTTGCTCATATAAGAAAATTTTTCTTTCATTTGCTTTTGGGTTGTGCCTAAATCTTTTAATGTTTGTAAAATTAAAAAGCCAGCAATTAATCTTCTATTATTATCTCCCCTAAAATACATTGAACAGGCTCTTTGTTTTTGGTCTTCGGGAAGTGGATGAGCTTTGTAATTCAAAATGGAAATTTCATTTGCAATATTATTAATAACTAATTGTTTTTGTGGTGGTGATGTAGCCTGTATTTTTTTTACTTTCATTTTCATTGTTTTGCCATTTCTTTGATCTTTATTTGGGCTACCAGTTGGGTAGTTTTGCCAATTCCCTTTTAGCCGTCCAACCGACCCAAGACTTCTAGTAAAAACATTTTTATTATTTTGATTATTTGTCATCTTTTTCTCCTAGATTTTGATTAATAATTCTTCTTAAAACTTGGGGATACCATCTTGTCTTGCCTTTAAAAGTCAGTATTCCCCTCATTTCTAACTCTTGGCAAATTCCAAACTCTGTAACATTTGGAGTTTGCAATTTAATTTTTTCAATAATTGGCCAGACTTCTTTACGAAACTCCGCCCAACGTCTGACATTGCTCTCATGAGCCTTAGTCAATTTTTTGGTATGTTTTGTGTTCCCTATCTGCACTCCTTTCTCTATGGCTCTCTTCTGACCTCTCTTAATACGATTTGATTGTTCCATAAGCTTTTGCTCTGCAATCATTCTCATACCTCTAAGAAAAGTTTGATTTGTAGCAGGTGAAAAATTAGGTTTTAAATCAACACCAATAATTTTAACCTGGCTTTCTAACATCATTGTTATAGCTTTAAAATTTCCACTAACGATCACAAAATCATCCATGATCAAATCAGCAAAATTTGCTTTGGCTATGGAAAGAGCATTTTTCAGCCCATCCCAATTTCTTTGGTTAGTTTCTATGACTTCCTCAATAATAGTCCAATCACCACCATTGAGATGAAAAAGTATGCTATCCCTAGACCTTTCATCATCCTTTAACAAATAGACTACTTTTCTTCCATAATGCTTAACCACCGTTTTCTCCTTAGAAAAGGTTAGCTGAAAAAATGGGGATTTCAAGTTTTTCATGTTATTCATCTAAGTGACCTAACGGTAACTTTTTTCATTAAGTTGCTTTATAAAATTTAAAATTTCATTTTTTTGGAACAAAGTTACATTGGATAATTCAATGTCATAAGTGATTGGACTATATTCAATTTCATCTATTGTACCATCCATTTTTCCATCTGGAAGTCTATAACCCATCCCATCTTCTCTAATGTTATAAATGATTTTATTGGTCATTATTTTTCTCCAACAACTTAGAATGTTGCAACCTTACCAAATTTTTAAATCTATTTAACTCACTTTGTAAGTCAAAAATTTCTAATTTAAGAGCATGAGCAACATGAACTAAATTGTAATGAGGTGAATAATGATTTTTATTAGTTTTTAATGACGTTAAAGTATACCCAGTATCACATTTTTCAATTTTGTAATTTAATGCTTTAGCTATCATTTGTAGATTATCTAATTGTCCTGCCATTATTTGTTCTCCCTTAAGTATTCAGCTTTAGTTTTGCTATTCATCAAAATTTCATCTGTTCTATCAAAACAAGCTTTTTCAGAATTATTATATCCAAGAGTATCTATCTCCAAGAAATGCGTTTCCATTGCTTGTTTTACCATAGACAGTTGTGCTTTAGTTAATTCGACTACATACTTAGTTGCCATTTTTTTTCTCCATTGGTTGTGATATTTCATTGGGGGGTCTATCAATCCCCCAAAAAGATATCACCCCCTACCTAATGTTAATGTTGAACCGTTAGAGCCACTTCCGACACCCTTGTTTAAGGATGTTCTGTCCCCTGCACTTCTACCTGCATCTTTGGCAGTGCCAGAGTTAATAGTCATGCTTGACCTAAAACTCACTAGCTTCGGCCATTTCACTTTATGTTGTTTTTGTAATTCTCTATCAGCAACAACAACTAAACTAGTTCCATCAGATGCTTTTGGAGTATTTCTTAAAGCATCTCTTTTGCTATCACTAGCCATTTTGTCCAATCTATTTGCAATTCTTTCAGCCATAGAATTTAAAAATGTAGCTCTTATGCTATTTGGACTTACAAAAGCTCTTTCATACTCATATTCACTTGTGAGCATATATCTATTGAACTCAATATCCATTGCATTCCTAATTAATGAATACATATACAAGGCATTTTCTACATTGTGAGGCTCTCCAAAAAGGGAAATTCTATTGCCAGTAAAAACTGTCTTTACATGGCAAAAAGTTTGTATCCCATACCAACAATGATTTACGGGATGAAGTGGTGACTTAGTATAATCGGTTTGACCACATTTAAAAACTTTCTCAACATACTCAGCCTCGGTAACATCAAGTTCAGTTAATGTAACTTGGTACTTATCTTGTAGGTTTTTGAGTAAATAAGCTGCAGCTATAGCCTCTGCTTCCGTTGCACCTTGATCAACTGTCTTTGAGGTTAAAGCTTTCATCTTTTTTAAAATTTCTTTCTTATCCATTATTTTTCTCCCGTTAATTTTAAAACTTCTTGCCAAACTTTCTTTTGATATTCTTTATCTCTAGTAACAGCCCAAGCGTGTTTATGTGATTTGCGAATGCTATCTACAGTTTGGTTTCTATTAATCCCATGAAGTATATTGTAAACATCACATTCTCTATCATAATTTATTGTTTGTTTAGCCTCAAAAAGAGCTACTTGTAACTTCTCAAGCTTTCTTTCTAAATCGCTAATTTCGTAGTTTAAATTCATTTCTGTAACTCTCCATTGATTATATCCTAAAATATCTTCCATTATACATCTCCCTTATCAATATCATCAAACCAAAGATCACCTTGATCAAATTCTTCAATTACAAGTTCGTAACCAAGTTGATCACATAAATCTTCAATTATGAATTTTTGGAATAATGGTAAAACTCTATAATTATCTTCACTAAAATCTGGCTCTGTATTTTCATACTTAGCCTCATGTTGATCTTTAGTATAAGTAGCTAGTAAAGTTAAAGTTTGAGCTATATTGTTATCTGGTCTAAGAGCTATTTGAGTTTGGGTATAATTCTCACCCACATGAATTTCTACTTTTGTAAAAAGACAATACTTATTTTTCATCTGATCTTTGAGAACTTTAAGTTCTTCTTTTAGACCCTTTATTGTGTCATGTTGGTCTATCATCATTTTAAGTGATTGGTTCATAATTTTCTCCGTTCTTTCAACATCAATACATCAAATATACACATTTATTTGTATATGTAAAGGGTCACATATAAATAAATGTTAAAATAATGTTGAAATATCGTTGAAATTGAGGTTTTTAAGGGAATAGTTTAACAATATTGATACGAAATCATAATGCTATCAAAGAAATTTGTTATGGAACTAAAGAAAAAACAACAACTAATTTATCTCAATAAATCAGTAGCTAATTCGCTAAAGATAATGTCAAAAAGATATGATTTAAGTATTAGCAAGTTAGCAGAAATTATTTTGAGAGATGGGGTTGAGCAGTTAAAGAAAAATGGCATAGGTAAGTTAAAAATTGACTAGTAGCGCAAAAAGAAAAGGTTATGTCCTAGAGGCAAATGTAGTCAAATTTTGGACTGAACTAGGCATTAAATGTAAGAGAATTTTGGGTAGTGGTGCATTTAAACATTACTCAAAATCTCTTGCGTCTGACGTTAATTTAAATGGTCTTAAAGTCGAATGTAAAAGACGCAAATCAGGAACTGGTTTCATGTCACTTTACAATTGGTTTGATCAGGATAATGCAGACCTGCTTATTGTCCATGCAGATAGAAAAGAGAGGCTTTATGTTTTGAAAGAAACTCAATTTTTAAAACTAGTGTCCAGCGACAGTTGGATAAAAAAGAAGGAGAAATAATATGGATTTAGGTTTTGGAAGTGGTGAAAAAACAGAATGGATTTCATTCAAACCATCAGCTAATTGTTGGCTCATGGATGGTGAAGAAATTGACATGAATGGTAAAGGCATTCTTGTTGATCCATCATCAATAAAAACTGGTTGGATGAAAATAGCTCAAGGAATGGCACCAGATTGTCTTTGGGATGAAAAAGTTGGTAATCGAGGTGAAAGACCAAGTGAAGATCACAAAAGAGGATTTTCTGTCATGGTAATGCCAAAAGTCAAAGTTGAAGATGCCATGAATGAAAATTGGAAACAATGGCAATCCAATAGTGTTGGTGCGTTTATGGGTCTACAAGATTTGTTAAGTGGTATAACTAAAGCTGATAAAGACGCATTTTCAAAAAATGATGGGAAAGTCATTCAAGCTAAATACACTGGCTCTAAAATCAATGATGGTGGAGTAGGTAAAACAAGAATTCCTCAATTTGATTTTTTGGGATGGGGCAATGCTCCAACTAGCTCTCAAATTGATGAAGAAGCCGAGCAAAGAAAAGACATGGAAGAAAGTCAAGCATCCAAAGATATTGAGGATGATGACATTTCAAACTTATTTGCCGGCTAGCCTGTTAACTTGGGGGTGAGAAATCACCCCTCTTTTTTTCATGTTTGAACCCTACGCAAAAGACATAGCTATTAAGCTACTTGGTGAACCCAATCCTAAACTTAGCAAAGAAACAGAGCTACGTTTTGGAACTTTTGGGTCTATGAGTGTTGATCTGCAAAAAGCAACCTTTTTCAACCATGAAACTGGCTCTGGTGGTGGGATGGTTGATCTCATTAAACATGAAAACCAAGACCCTAAAATATTTTTAAAAGAGATGGGTATTCAACAAGAAATTCCACAAATGGCAAAAAGCCAAATATCAGTTGTGGCTAGATATACCTACAAAGACGCAGAAAATAATGAGTGTTATGAAGTCATTAGGTATCACCCCAAAACCTTTAGGCAAAGAAAATTTGATCCTTTTACTAAAAAATATGTAAATGGTTTAAATGGGGTTACTCCACTTCCTTACAATCTCCCCGAAATCCTCTCAAGAATAGATGAACCAATTTATGTGGTGGAAGGTGAGAAAGACGCTGATTTTTTGATGGGAAAGGGTCTACTTTCTACTTGTAATAGTGGTGGGGCAAATAATTGGAAACCAGCACTCAACGAGCATTTTACTGGCAGAGAAGTCATCATTTTACCAGATTTAGATGAAGTTGGTAAGAAACATGGTTTGTTTGTGGCTAGTGAACTAAAAGATATAGCCAAGTCTATAAAAATTGTTGAATTACCTGTAAACGCAAAAGAAGATGTTTATGACTATTTTCAAAATGGTGGAAGTGTTGAGAGCTTACAAAAGTTAGCTTTTCAAACACCTTTAGTTGGAAATGTTGAAAAACCTCAACCTTTCAAAACTTGGGAAGTTATTGACCCATTT
>JAKVAR010000015.1 GCA_022447585.1 Crocinitomicaceae bacterium
TTTTGATGCAGAATTTAAGTGAGTTGATGATGGCATCTTTATGATTTACTCTTGTAAAAACGTCTACCCAATCCACTACAGTCAAGGTTAAGTAATAACTGGCGTTTTTTTTAATGGTGTGTTTTTGATTTGAAAACATGGTATAATGTAGTCAAGTTTTAATAAAAAGAAGCGAATTCTTCTAATTTGGGCGCAGCAGCTCAGCTACTGCGCAGCGAGGGAGGGCAATAGAAATCTATGATATAGTTATGTACGCTAAATTGACGGCGGAACTTTCGGCCTTGAAGCTGTTTACCTTTTAAAGCTTGCCATAATAAACGCTCGGCAGAAGTCGCATTATTCCGGAGTTCTTTCCGCTTTTCTTTGAGTTCTGGTTTGTTGTTGACTTGGGTTTTAGGAGGCATTATAACGAATTAATTCTCCACCTTAAAAACAATTGGTTTTCCAGTTATATACTATACTTAAGGCAATAAATAATGCAAATGAAAGTGCTTTCATGTTGTTTGATTTTGGGTTAATAAAGGGGTAAAAATAGAGGGATTATTCTTTTTCGAAGATGTGGAGGGGTAAGAAGAACTTAATTATGAATTACTCAGCGCATCTCATTTTGTACTTTAATGGCGGCATTTTTATATTGAGTCCAGATTATATCATCACTAGATGGTGGTGTGTCAATAAACCCTTTGACCATCCAATTTAAAAAAGAGCTGTATTCAATTTCATCCAATGTTTTTAGAACTAATACTTTCTTAAAAATTGATCCAATTCCAAAGGTTATTTCCAGTTTTTCTTTTGGTACAGAGTCAAAAGTGTTTTTTAAGAACTCATTCTTACACCAAGTCGGGATCAATGGAATGATCATTTCTTCAACCATCATATCCAAATCTGTGATTAAATCTTTTAAACTTTCTTCATCAGTAAAGTTCTTATTCACAGATTCAATTCTTTCCTTGATTAAATTTTCGAAAGAGAACACATCTAGAGTTCTAGTGAGTTCTGGACTTGAATTACCTAGTAACCCTACCTCTCTGAGAATAGGATTGATTTTACTCTCAATATCGTTATATGTAAGTTCAAGCGAAAATGGGCCAATTGAAGTATCGTTTAATCGAATCCCAAATCTCAATTTGACATTATTTGATGTTGTCTCCCAGAAGATTTCAGGTTCATTATCTCTGACTATAGAATAAGTTCTTCCGGATTTTAAGACGAAATTGTCAATCATTTACAATACAAATATTAAGGGACAGAAACAGGAATTCCTTTGTCTTAAATCTAGAAATTATCGATAGTTTCCTGATCAATTATTTCGGTTCCGTTATTTAGTAGCAGGGCATTTAATGACTGGGCTAAATTGAAAACGATTTGAAGTTCCTCACGATTAGGACTTGAAGAAAACGAAACGCTTATCAAATTATAGGTTTCATTATAACTGAGATTGAGCTTGTATTTTTCGCCATTAGCATCTAAAAAGGCGTATGCGCTTACCTTATTTAAACTGGCCATAACACGCTCTCTAAAATTTTCAGGGACTGTCTCAATTTTGCTAAGAATTTTCTGACCTTCCGCTGTCTCTTCTTTCCAAACGAAGTCAAAAGAGTCATCAATATAACTCACCCAATCAGTTTGATTCAATGGTTTTTCAGAAGCCTTTGCTGCCGGCATTAACTTTTTTTCAATTGTGAATTGTGTTTGGTTGGAGAGGTTCATTATCAGAAGTAGACAGTAGGTTTCTGAAGAAATTTGTTCAATACATGCTTCTGTAATGATCTACAAGATCTTTTGGATAGTATTCGTTGTTTCTGTAGCTAATGTCATCTATATTCAATATGCAGGTTAAAGCCCCAATCTCAAAGGCCCAATAACCATAATAACCAGTTTTTAAATGACTATTATACCAGCCGAATTCATTATGCGCATTATACCATTTTTCTTCAATAAAGGCTGAGAATTTTTCCTCTAACTGTTCTTGGTTTGAAGAGGATAGGACTTTTCTTATCTCATGATGGATTTCAAATACTTTAAAATTCCTCTCATAGTTATCTGGTTTGTCTAGCTGAATGTCGAATCCGAATCCGTGTAACAATATATTGTATAATCGATCATTAACTTTACCCGCTGCGCAGTAGCTGTGCTGCTGCGCTATCTATTCAAAGGTGGCGTTAAACAAACTACATCCTCAATAATGCCATGGTCCAATATGTAGTTTGAGGCCGACGAATAAATCCAATCTTCTGGTTTTCTAACAAACTTTTCAGTGTAAAGCTCAATGGCATGGTTACCGGATTTCCAAAATTTGATTTTGGAATTTTGAGAACTTTCTTCACCTTTCTCATGAAGTATTTTTAGGATCCATTCGCGCCTGCTTTCAGGTTCATTTATTATTTGATGAACTATTTGTTTTACGGTATGTCGTTTAAAATCTCGAATTACATCTTTTAACTCAAAAGGGTCGTCACAATTTACAACAAGGTGTAAGTGGTTTGTCATTAAGCAAAACGCATAAACATTTAGGCCTTTGTTTTTGATGCAGAATTTAAGTGAGCTGATGATGGCATCTTTATGATTTGCTCTTGTAAAAACGTCTACCCAATCCACTACAGTCAAGGTTAAGTAATAACTGGCGTCTTTTTTAATGGTGTGTTTTTGATTTGAAAACATGGGATAATGTAGTCAAGTTTTAATAAAAAGAAGCGAACTCTTCTAAATTGGCGCAGCAGCTCAGCTACTGCGCAGCGGGGTGTTATTTTTCTAGTCCATTAATAAACTCTTCAAAGCTATCTGCTATTACTACAAATTGTTCTTCTGGACCATGGTCTGTCCAACGGTTTACGATTATTTTTCCCTTAGTTTCAGGGTCAAAACTTAAGCAATAATGCCATCCTCCGGGATCATACGCAAAAGGTACTTTCAGTCCCCAACCACTTTCCTTGAATTCTTTTGTCAGTCCATGCATTATGTCAAATTTGCTGAATTGACTTAACTCCCACTCGAGATTATTCTTGTCTTCGAAATACTTTTCAGCAATCGACGTTCCTCCGTAAATCTTCAAGACATTTCTAAAATTTTCCGAAAATTTTACATCCAGCTCATCTTCGATTAAATTAAGTTCAAAATCTTTAATATTAGGTAGCATCGTTAGTTTTCTCATGAATAAGCTTTTAATTCTTATAAAATAGACCGTTCGGTGCTGTACTTGGATCTAAATAATACGCCTTCCACTGTGCTACACTCCCACTGTGTTGCATTCCTGTTACTCCTAGGCCATTATGCGTAGATGATTTTACCAGTTGCATCGTGCATTCTCCAGTAACCGGATTAAAATCATCGAGATGATGCCAAGTATAGTCATTTGGTTTTTCAAAGCTAGGGTCTATTTTTTTCATTTCCTCATTTGCTGCTGCAAAATCACCATTTCGACCATTTCGTCTTCCGGTCATTTTGATTTTTATTGTTCTCCCTTGATTTAACGGATGCAGAAAAGAAGTTCCGCTATAATCTGGAACCAACTTATTCGAGCTAACAGGTACTGGAATCGATGGGTTTAAAGATGGGTTGTAGGCTGGGTTGAATTCGGTCAATTTAAAATTTCCGTTGACATCTTTATGGATTACAGGAACTAAGTTTGATTGTCCAGGTCGTTCAACTACAGTGACGAAACGTCCTTGTCCATCTTCTAGAGTTTCTAATACTTTTCTCTCCCCAATTGAATTGTCTAATTGTTGTAATAAACCATCAACATCATCTATTTTATTTGAATTCTTACTCAACCAGCTTTCTAAAATTGATATATCATCAAGTTTACTTGCTAAAGTGTTCGAAATTATTGTCGAGCTCTGCTTTGAACCTCTCTTCAAAACATCGTCAATATTTTTAAGTGATTTAAAATTTCTGAACGAACCGACCATGCGTGTCATCTTATTCATTACTGCTGCCAAAAGAGCGGGTTCAAAGAGATATTCGGCATACATTTTCATGTACTCAAGACCCATGAAAAATGCGCAGTCTGTGTCATATTGAGCATAGTATTGGTCGTAAGTGTTTCTCACAAAAATGCTCGTCGCTTGTCCAGCGTTTTCCCTTTCTATTATGACATTAAAGAAGTTTTCTCTATCGTTGAATCTCTGTATTTGTCTTCGGGCAATTAAGTCCATCATATCGTATTTGTATAACTCGAAGAGGCCCAAGAGGTGAAAGCAGATAATTGTATTAGTTCTGATTTGAAGTTTATGAGTCAACCAATCCAGCGGGTCACTTAAAACTTCTGAAGTCCATTGTGGTATTTTGTCATATGTGGGGTTTCCTACAATATCCGGATTTGCCGAAGCTTGGAATTCATATAGCTCATTGATGTAGTCCATAAGTTCCACAACAGGAGCAGTGTCTTGAGGGTCCCAATCCTTTATATGAGGAATTGGAAAAGAAGTATAATCAGCAGAATAAACGTTGTAATTTTCATTTATTCCTTCCCATAAATCAACCTTGGAAAAGACTATATCCACAGCGTCATCACCTTCTGAAATTACAGGAAAGTAATCATGAAAACTTTCTAAAGTAAAAATTTCGAAAGTTCTAAAAAACTCAACGGTCTCATCGTTCGATCTATTATCTACTTTTTGTAACGGGACCGTAGAGTGAAAGTACTTTTGACTTGTGTAAATTTTTTCGGTGAATTCAGCATAGAAATAGAAACTTTTACCACTTGTGTTTTCATTTAGGTAATTAACTAATTCGGCTAATTCATCACCTTCTCCTTTAGTTTCATCAACCAAGGGCAAAAGTTGCACAAATAGTCCATCACAAGGCCCCGAGTTTATTTGATAACTACCGAAATTTGCGCATTGCGATCCCCCAATGATATCATTCTTCAGGTAGAGTCCAAAATCTTTTGGTTTATTAATATGCCACCATTTGCTCTCTAAATAATCAGTTACTGATTCTCGACCATCAGAAACATGTTCGAATGTGGAATAGCAATCAACATAAGTTCCCCAAATCATTTCTAATGATTCTGTGTAGATATCCCCTTGATCCTCGACAGAAATAAAGTCCTCAAATCTTAGAGTAGAAGCGAATTCAAAACCAGCATCATTCCACGTCAGGACTTCTTCCATGATCCTGTTGTGATTTTCGAGAGTATAATAACCTAAGAAATAATTTTTGTCAATCCCTGAATAATAAAGGAATACAGGATGATAAGTTTCTCCCCCGACTTTAAATCGAGCAACGCGTCCATATTTTTCAAATGCAACTTCGGATACTCCATTGATGCGCATAGGCGTTCCATCTAAAAGAGGGTAAGCTGTTTCTGAATTTGCTGGGATGAAATTTATTTGATCATTATAATAACCTAGGATATCGGATTCTGTGATTAACTGATTCTCTGCTTCGTTATCAAAAATGTTAAGATGAATTTCTCGCATCCAGTCCCATTGCGCAGCAGTGAGTTTAGTTCCAGAAGAATAATCCATCAAGTTGGCGGTGGTTTCCTGTTCAATTTTTGGGAAAGTATGCTTTAAAAAGAACTCACCATGTCCTATTTCATGGGGAGCCGTTTTTATTCTACTTCCTGCTTTTATGAAACCAATTTTCTTACCCCGCGGCATGAAGCCAGCTTGATCAGACTCTTTAAAGCCCTCTACAAAGAATAAATAAATGGCTTCATCATCTATTGAGTTATACGCAAAATAGGTGTCCTTTAGGATATCCATTTCGTCACTATACCTGTTCAGAATGCCAAATTCGGAAGGACTTTTTAGTTTATTGTCCTCATCAATATCCCAAGTATTTCCATTGAATTCTTCCGCTTCATGAACATTAAAAGAAACAACTCCTTGAGCGTATATTTCATTCAATGATTCTTCTAAATCTCCAGGTATACTTGCGCCGTTTACTGATATTAAATAAACTTCCTTCACCAACTCCTCATACACCTTCACCGTTAACTTTCCTATTTTATCCTCTCCGTTGTAAGCTAGAATGTCTTCGTCTTTATCCAATCCGCCTAATTGAAGTGTATAGGTAGAGTCATTGTCTTGAATGTACGGGACAGAAGT
>JAKVAR010000150.1 GCA_022447585.1 Crocinitomicaceae bacterium
GAATTTAGGTGATATCACTTCTTTCCCTGATTTATCAATAAAGCCCCAAGAAGCACCATTTCGAACTGCAGCATAACCTTCCGTAAAATCTTTCACCTTAGCATACTTTGCATCTACAACCCAATCTCCCTGTGTGTTTACAAATCCATAAAAATCACCTTTACGAGCATATGCAAGTCCTTCATTAAATCCCTTTATACCAAATCCAAAAATTGAAACTACAGCAAAAGATCCTGCTTCAACACTTAAAGATTCGCCTTTCGTATTAAGTTAAAAGCTTAAAAGTTACTTCGAAATTGAAACAACCCATTTTTTACTTCTGATATCCTTATTTTTCTCTAGTAATTCTTTGAATTGTTCAACCTCAACTTCACCATCTACAAATCGTTTCTTTACTATAATAGAATAGGTCAATTTGAGCATATTGTCATTCAACTGAAGGATTTTAGTGTTGACTTGCCCAATTTCATTCTCAAACGACAATTCATTCATATCCTCAGCCAATTGGATAGATTTTTCACTTTTTACAAAAACAGAAATACTATTTGTCTTCAAGAAAGGTAGAACTAAATAATCTCCAAGTTCATCATCTGTTTCATTCTCTTCATAAACGCCTTTTGGTAAAAGGTCTTCCGATTCAAACCAAAAAAGAGAATCATCAATTTCTTTAAAGAAACTTCGGGTTAAACCTTCCTGAACAAACTCTATTTCATAAGGATAGAATGCATCTTCTCTGCTTGGCTCTAATTCCGTTGTATCGTGCAGTACATTATACTCATTCAGCCAATCATTACCATTTCTTGACCTTGTTAAATAGGAGAAATGACCTTTAAAAACATCTTTCCTTTTCGTTTTTGAAATGATTGAATCATTGTAGGAAACCTCCATTAATAGATTCGCAAAATGCGTATTCGACTTCTCGTTTCCGGCTGGTATAGCAATGGAAGATTGAGAATCTAGAAAATCCTTCTCCCCAAATAAGGCAATTGATTGATTCCCTTCAACGTAATATGGAATTTCATCAAAATAATAGAACTTATCTCTTCCTCTTGGAGGAAAAATAAAGTGAATTGCTCCATTCTCATCTGATGCAATTAGGAAAAAATAATCCAATTGTTCGTGAGAGATATAACCATGCTCAAACTTTCCATCTAACAAACTTTTTGTAAAGCATCGTTCAAATTTGATGTCATTTTCAGACATGAACTTAATCACAAATCGGATATAGTGAGTTCCATCAATTATTTGATCTTTAAATGCCTTTACGCTACTACTAGGCAAGTTAGAAGCCGCTTCAGAATCCCAAGAAAATTCCTTGGAAAAATGATCAATCGCCTTTTTCAATTGGATCATCTTACTCTCTTCTTTCTTAATTACCCCTTCATCAATTAACCTATCTGTAATGTAATTATTCGGTCCAAAATTGTTTGGATAATCCAGAACATTGTTTTTATAAATCGGGTCATATGTTAAAGATTCACCACGCCTCCATAAAACATAGACACAATGCGGCGCAGTAGGAGCCAAGGCATTTACTGAACCATACTTTCTAACTCCTACACCACTTTTTTGCCAAGATATGGTCTCAATACCAGCTGTTTTCTTGCTTACCATCTCTGGCATATCATGCAAAGAATAAGCTGTAATGTCAAAAGGGGACATATTTCTAATTGTAATTCTCGAATAAATAGAAGGTATGTATGACTCTAAAACAAACAAGTCCGATAGAATGTAATAGTCAATATCTATACGATAGGCAAAATCAATAACATCTCCTACTTCAACGTTCGGGTATGTTAACTGTACCTTCCTTGTTCCGTAGGAACCATATTTAGTCTTTGTTTCAGCATAAGTTGTTATAATCTGCCCTCCATCAAGGTTTACAATTTCTCCATTCGACTTAATTGTCCTGGCATTTAACATTCCTATGCGACCATTATCTCCAACATAGAATTCCTTTAAACTGTATTCTTCTGCAGCTTCATCTGAATTTATATAAATACGTTGAAAAACAATTCTTGTAGTTAAGTAAGAATCCTTGATATCCGTAGTTGTTATATTTTGTAAGAAAAATGCTGCTTCTGACTTCAAGGAATCGGGCAATTCAACTTTATTATATTCAGGCCATATGAATTTACCAATTGCTCCATCTGCACGCGCTGAAAAAATAGTGCACAATGCAAATACTAAAAACATTAATTGATTCTTCATTCTATTGTAATTATTGGTTTAGACCAAAACATTTCCCAGTCCTTATTGATTTCATGACTTTCAAACTCTTCTTCATTCTTTTGACTGAGAAGTTGAAGGTCTAATTTAATTCTATTTACGTTCGTGTTTTGACTACATTTAATATTCTCAAAAGTACTTTTTGGTAAAATGATTTTATCCTCAAAATTCAAGTAAATTTTCACCGGTGAATCCATAATAGGATATGGAGAAGAATTGAATAAAAGACACATCATTTTTAGAGAAGGAAGAAAAGACAAATCATACATTTTCTTTGTTCCCACCTTAGCATAAATCGATTTATCCAAGTCCGTTGTTAAGATTAAACAAGAATATTTATCTTGGATTAATGAAGAATCCACAGACCATTTCAACTCCGTGATTATCTCAAAAATATCTTCTAACTTTTTCTTCGTATTGTGCGTGCTTAAATCGATGCCGTAAAATGTACTATTCATCTTACCCTCGGTAATCAACTTTAGTTTGATTTGTCCGTCAATTATATTAAAACTGTAATCGAATTCAACATTACATTTGCTTCTAGCTTCGTTTGGGACATCATGAAAATACGACCCAGTATTCCCAATCATGAATACTTCTGTTCCTAGAATTTGAGCGCTTGGATCACCAAAAATACAAGCATCTTCAGTTGCATCAAGATAATACCATTCATCATTCAATTTCAAAGCGCAAATCATGTGATTCCCTAAGTTTACTGCTGGAAAATCAAACACCCCTAGCTTAGAGTTCGTTCTTGAAACCGCGCAATATGCTTCCAAGTCGAAATAGCGGTACAGAGACGTCAGTAGTGTCGCCATATCTTTACAGTCCCCCAACCCATTTTTGAGTACTTTCTCACAATTCCTTGGAATGATCGCATTGATTCCATTTTCAATATCGATGTACTTGATCGATTTCTTTACATAATCAAAACAAGCCTTCCCGATTTCAGCATCAGAAGCAATTCCTTTCAATGCTCTTAGTTCTTCTGGTATCGTTTCTGGTGAAATAACTGTTAACGGCTTAATTCTTTCATCAAACCAATTCGAAAAGTAGTCTACGTTCAACACACCTTTAGGATGAATTAAATATGATACAATTGAGTCTACCTCTAAATCACGCGTTGTAACCACTCCCCCATTATCAATATTCAAATTAGAATTTGTACTAATGACAATCCCATCTGGCAAATCAAAATTATAACTAACTGAATCACAATCGTAAAAACCATTTTTATTCAATCGGCCTAAAAAAATGCTATGTTTCTCTTTTAACTCAACATGAAGAAGGAATTTCACATTTGAAGGAACACTAACATAATAGTTTTTAGACCCCGTAAAAAAAGATGAATAACTGATTGTTGAGGTTGTGATTTCTCTGGTAGAGTTTACTTTTTTCCATTTCTTATTCTTCCAAACAAACAGTTCATATGATTTCAACTCGGTCAACTCAGGAACTGAGAAAGGCACAACATTATAGCTGTCTTCATCACTAAAACCTTCTAACTCAATTATTGTTGAGTATGATTCAAGGTCATTTAGCGTATAGGAATACGATTCTGATAAAATAGTTGTTTCAGCATGGGTATCGCGAGGACAGAACCCAAACAGCAGGACTATAGTGAATAGAAATTTGAACTTCATAAGTGGTTTAATAGTCCCAAAATACCAATTTTAAATTGGTCAAATTTAGCAAAACGTAAACTATATCGCTTATTCTCTTACTTGGATTTAATCTATTTAACTACATCAACATCTAAAACACGGAGATAATTTGGTTCTAACACCCAATTACCTTTTGTATCAATTATACCCCACTTATCTTTTACTTGGCATGCCGCTGCATAACCATTTTTAAACTTTCGGACATTGATGAATTTAGGTGATATCACTTCTTTCCCTGATTTATCAATAAAGCCCCAAGAAGCACCATTTCGAACTGCAGCATAACCTTCCGTAAAATCTTTCACCTTA
>JAKVAR010000151.1 GCA_022447585.1 Crocinitomicaceae bacterium
AATGATTTGATCATAAGATTGTAAATAGGTTGTTTCTGAAACTCCTGTAAAAATGCCATGAGTGGCAATGTGTAAAATTTGAGGACGTTGTGTTTTTAATATTTCTATAAACCCTTCTTTCGTAAATTCTTGATCAAGATAAGTATTTCCTCCCCAAATATTCTTAATTTCCTGTAATTCATTAGTTACGTTGGGAAGAGATTGATTAATCGGTGGACGAGATTCTGCTAATCCAAAAGCAATGACTGGAGATTGAAGTTTTGGAGAATTAGTTATGAATTTTTCTCCTAGATTATTACTAATTGGATATTTCTCAATCAAAAATTCTTGTCTTTTACTGTCATATAATGCTGACATAGGCAAATTCTTCAATAACCCATCATTAATAAACAGTAACTGTTTCACTTGAAATTTATTCAATTTATCTTCAAAAGGACTTATTAATAAGTCATAAAAATATTGAGATGAGTTTAAATAATTATTGGTGGTTACTTGAAACAAATCTTTTTTCCACTCTTCAATCTTCTGGTTAAGTATTTGAGAGGTAATATTTTGTTGAATATGATATTTTTCTCCTTGAGGTAAACGAATAATAATATGTAGAGAATTAGGCAAAATAATAGTATTGATAACAGCAATTTGTTTCTGTTCTAAAATTTTTGAGGGTTCTATATTCCTATCTGATTCCTCAAAGCAATTATCCTGAAATAAATTTTCCAGTCGGCTCAATTGTAAAAAATCAAAAACTTGAGTAACAGTATCAAGATTTTTTTGAGTAGGATTTTCTAATAGTAAAGAGAGATAATTTCGATAAACTGGTTCAACTTCTTGTTGAAAATCAAATTGAATGTCTCTAGAGGCAGCAATCAATTTATTGCGTATTCTATTAAGGCTATAAACCGCTTGCTCATAAGCAAGTTGTGCCGATTCTTTTTCTCCTATGGCCTCATAAATTCTGGCCTCTTGCCAGGAAGCGCGATAAAGTTGCTCGTAGGCCAGTTGTGCGTGGGCATATTTAATGGCTTCTTGAGTATATGCTAAGGCCAATGGGTACTGCTGTTGGCTTTCAAAATAATGTCCTAATTGCCTTTTGGCGATCGCCATGCTCTGATAATCATTAAGAGTGTCAGCAATATTATTAGCTTCTGTTATGGACTCTTCCTCATCAATGATATTTGCTAAGTTAAGCCATAACACTACTGTTTGATGGGTAGGAGGTAACTTTTTCAGAGCAGTTTTTATATTTGTCAAAGTCTCTGCTTGCTGCTCTGGGGAGAGATAGGGAAGCCAAGTTAACCAAGCTCTGATGGTGTTATAGTTGGGCTGATTGAATGTCTGCGCCAGTTGCCAAGCTTGATTAGCTGTTGCTTTGGCTCTTGTTTCATTGTCAATAATTTCAACTTCTAGGCGTTGTTTTTCCGCGCCATCGTTTCTTAAAAGTTGTTGTTTCTGCTTTAATCGAAGGGTATTTTTTTCATAAGCTTGTGATAGGTTGCTTAGAAGTGATAAAGTTATCCCTGGTTTAAGTGGCTGTTTTAGTGCTGCTTCAAAAGAAGCGATCGCTTGTTCATATTCTCCCCAGAC
The DNA here is from genome assembly GCA_022447585.1 of Crocinitomicaceae bacterium. GTDB lineage: Bacteria > Bacteroidota > Bacteroidia > Flavobacteriales_D > Crocinitomicaceae > UBA4466. The sequence goes on from JAKVAR010000151.1 coordinate 1,585, forward strand.
TAAAAGAGCATTTCCCCCCAGAGCTAAAGTAGAGCCAGAGATAGGCATCTTTTGTAGTAATAAGAGAGCCTTTTGGGGATTTCCGACTTCAATTTCCAATTGAGCCTGTACCAGTTTTAATTGTGTTACTTTCTTTTCATTTTGTTGTTGCTCATAAAGTTGACGAGCTTTTATCCAGTGAAAAATGGCTAGGTTCAACTGTCCTTTGGTTTCATAACTGGAGGCTAGATATTCTTGAATTAGTGGATTATTACTGTTTTCGTAAGGAGCTAATTGTTCAATAATCTCTCCATATTGCTCTTGTTGATACAGTTGTTTGATGAATCCTAAATCAACTTGTCCCAAAGCACTTAATTGGGTTAAGATGATGGAAATCAGAACACCGTAAAAGATAAAAACATAAAAAACTATTTTTTTGATGCGTTTTTTTATTAGCTTAATTTTCATCCATCTCGTCTTAATTTCACAAATATCCTCGGCTTTTGCTAATACCTATAAACCCAGTCAACGTCATGAACAACAGCAAACTCAATCAACCACGAACCGAGGATGCACTCAGAGCGTAACACAATTTCAGATTCTAGCTCCATCAGATCATATCGGCAAAACAGCTTCTGTGCAACCAACTTTTCTTTTTTGGTTTGATGAATTCCCTCAATCTCCCTTACAAATATCCTTGACGCAACCATTGATGGCTGCCCCTTTATGGCAGGAACAAGTCAAAATCTCAGAAAAAGGATTGTTTTTGGTCAAAGTACCCCAATATCTCCTATTAAAGGATGGAGATTATGTTTTAACCGCCGAAATACCTTGTTCAACACAAGAAGATAGTAGTAGTTTTATGCGTATTGCTTTTAGAAAAGTCTCATTAGAAGAAGTAGAGCCGCCGCAATCACTAGCAGAAAATGGAATTTGGTATGATGCACTGCTCTCAGCTTGGAAAACATCTAAAACTGACTTTGAGCAATTATTAGAGCAAGTAGGAATTGTTTTGCCTGATGAAAAATTCGAGAATTTTTAGGTGCTTGAGGAAAGATAGTCATAAAAATCATCCTTTCATGTCTAATCTCAAGATTTCTAGATGGTTAAGAAAAGATAGGGGATTTTGTATTACTGCGATTCTTACCATTGCAATTTGTCTATTCTGTCGTTATATGGGATTCTGGCAGTCGGAAGAATTGCGCTTTTTTGATCAATTTACCCAAAGAGTAGCCCCTAAATCGTTTCAAGAGCGAGTTGTGATTGTGAAAATCACAGAAGAAGACGTGAAACGGTTTCCTGCTTTTATTCCTGATGATCTCACCTTAGCAAAAACCCTAAAGATTATTGCTCAACAGCAACCTAGAGCCATTGGCCTTGATTTGATACGGGATCTACCGATGCCACCAGGTTCTAATGAACTAAATACAGTGTTTAACAACACGCCTAATCTCTATGGAATTGCTAAATTTACAGGTATTAAAGGAGATCCCTTTTTTAGTCCAATTTCTCCCCCTCATACTCTGAAAAGTCTTGAAAGGGTTGGGGACGTTTCTGTGGTGGTTGATGATGATGGAGTAATTCGTCGGGCTAATTTATTCCCAACAACGGGAGAAGAGGCGATTCCCAGTTTAGGGTTATTATTAGCTCAAAAATATTTAGAAAAAGAAGGGATTGTAGCTGAAGCTGGAACCAATAACCGTTTAAAATTAGGTGAGGTAGAATTTCCCATTTTTAATAGGAATAATGGGGGCTATATTGGGGTTGATGATGGAGGGTATCAAACTTTAATGCGTTGGCTGAAACCACTACAGGGTTTTCCACAAGTCTCTTTTTTCGATGTTTATGAAAATCGAATTTCGGCTGATTTATTCAGAGATAAAATTGTTTTGATTGGCTATTGGACTACTTCGATGAAACGGGATTTATTTTATACTCCATTTAGTTATGTTGCTGATGGAAAAACACCTCGTCAGGCTTTTGGAGTAGAAATTCAAGCTAATTTTACTGAATATATTTTACAAACCGTTCTTAATGATTTACCGACTCTAAAATATTTGTCTGAAGGATTAGAATTAATTTGGGTATTAGGGTGGGGTTTAATGATTAGTTTAATTATTTGGCGAGTTCGTCATATTCCAATTCTAAAACCTTCCATTAATTTAATTTTAATTGTGGGATTATTGGGCTTATTTGCTATTATCATTTTAACTCAAATCCAGTTGTTGATTTTTCAGTGGGGGTGGTGGTTGCCAGTAGCTGCTACTAATAATAGTATCAGGATTTTCCTGCTGACTACTATTTTGTATATTTTACAAGAAAGAATTTATGAATATATCGAAAATCTAGAAGAAAGAGTAAAGGAAAGGACATTAGATTTATCAGAAGCCTTAGAAACAATTAAAGAAAAACAAGAGCAATTAATTAAACAAGAAAAGTTGGCATTTTTAGGAAGACTGACGGCTGGATTTTGTCACCAATTTAAGAATCCTCTGTATCAATTGAAGTATGGATTAGCTACAGTCAACAATATGTTAGATGAGCCTGAAGATTATGGACTGGAAACTCATAAAAATCAAGAGGAGGTATTGACTTTATTGAGAGGGTTACAAGAACCCATTGAAAAATTAGAAATGATTTTTAAACTAATTTTACTATCTCCTTCTCAGCAAAGAATAACTTATATAGAAGTAAGTCCTAATCAGTTTGTTAAAGCCATTCTGGACTCAGTTATTAAGTATCATTCCTCTCCTTTATTAGCTAGTCAAATTGAAACTTGTTTCTCGCCGAAGCTGGAGCAAACGAACAAAATTCCCCAGAAGTTAGAGATACCATTATTTAATATTATTGAAAATGCTTTTGATATTTTAGCTGAAGCTCAAAAAAAACAGGTTAATTTTATTCCTAAACTAATCCTAGAAACGGAATCTACACCAGAGCATTGGTCAATTTCTATAAAAGATAATGGGCTAGGAATTGACCCGAGCATTGAAAACCATTTATTTGAGCCTTTTATCACCACTAAACCTGAAACTCAAGGTATAGGATTAGGACTCTATATAAGTCAAGAGGTTATGGATAAAATAGGCGGAGAGATTATTTTCAATCCCTTACAAAAAGGTGTCAGTTTTACTTTACAAATTCCTTATCAAAGAAGATAATTAATAATTACTGATTGAGAACAGAAGCCATCAATCAATTTAACAAAAAATACTTACACATATAACATAAATTAACAGAATTACGTTACAATCTTAAAGATAACGTTTTTTAAAAAGCTATATAAACTTTCAATGATTGTTACTTCATCTCCTTCTCAACTGGCAAAAGACTGGGCAAAAGGATACACTTCTCAACCCAAGGAATACTCATATCAAATTAAA
>JAKVAR010000152.1 GCA_022447585.1 Crocinitomicaceae bacterium
TCGTTCGTTTCTCGAATATCTCGTCGAATGTCTCGGTCTAATTGGTCAAGTCTGGAGTTATTTAACTCTAATAACGTTAAAATTCTTGTGATTTGTTCCTGTTCAGTCATGATGATTATTACAAAAGTACCCTGTCTAAATGTTAACAAAAAAGCAGTTTTAATGATATAATACTGCTTGTTATAATGAACAATGTACAATTAACGCGCGAACAATGATTTTTTCTATTGAATCAGTCAATTGTTAATTGTTAACTGTTAATTGTTAATTATTCTTCGACTCCTCCAGGTAATGCTAAGGTTTCGGGAATAGCTGGTGGCAAGGTAGGTTGTAAACCATCCCAAACTTGTTTCTTAAGAATCGGGTTATAACCAACGAAAAATTGCTTCCAATTCTCCATTGTGGGTACGGTATGCCCTACAACCCTGCAACTAAAAGATTTCTGTTTTTGACCGACTAATTCTCTTTTTACTTCAGGTTCAAAGACACATAAAGACTTAAACCGTGCATCCTTCGGTCTTGCAGCGATACCATTATAGAGGGCATGACAAGCAGTGACCTCCTGTGTCAACTTCTGCCATTCTTGACTAAAAGTGGCTTGATTGGCACCTTTAGCGATGTAGGACAAAGGAACGGTATGCAAAGGCTGATTATCTTCGTTTAAGAGGATAACCTCGTAAAATTGACAGTTGCCGATGTTGTCATCTTCTTTAAAACTACGTTGCCAATGACCTACAATAACTAATTGTTCCGTTTCTTGGGTTGCAGCCCTGTCAAAGCCTAACAGTGGTGTACGGGGACATACCAGGAGACGGGGTTTTTGGAGTAGAAGTCCTTGTTCCGTTTCACCTGATGATTCAAAGCTGTATTCGATGAGTTCGTTGGCAACAGAATCAAAATCTAAGAATCCAGCTTTTGCCATTTCTTCCACACTTATAAAATATCCACAAAACTTGGCGTTCATGCCTCGTAATGCCTGAATACGAGGTAAACGGGCATCTTTGTCAATGAACTCCGATGAGGCAAATTCATCAGGCTCTGTAATAGCTGTTGGCTCTCCATTAATCAAGGTATTTCCTGCGATTTCAGTGGGTATTTCTTCAACCACTTCGGGAGTTAAGGGTTCAGAAACGGATGCTTTGGTGGTAGTGGTTCGTGTTCCTCTTCTGGGCATAGTATTAGAATGGTAAAGTTTCTACAGGATTGACAACATTTTGGGATGTTGTAACTGAAGACATTTCTATCTCAATAAGTTGTTGTTTGAGATAGATTAAGTCTTGTTGAAGTTGGCTAAGTTGAGACAACATTTCTGTTATCTTTGGGAATACTTCAGAGTCCATGATTAATAATGAAGATCAATGTCTGCATAAGCTAAGTGTTGATTTTCCCAACGTTCTAACCAAGCAGTTTCTTGTGCCGTTAAGTTGGCATTTTCTTCTACGCCGTTTAATGTGGGCGTGAAGTTTAATTGATACTTGGTTGAAGTAGATGGATTTGTTTTTTGAGGCGATTTTGTGTTAGAATTCATGACAGCAACGTAATATATTTTCAATGAATCCGCGCAAAGGCGCGGTTATTTTTTAGTTCGCCGGTTCAATCGATTAACTGTTTTGGTTGCGTTAATGACTTTCCACCCTTTATCTCTAGCTTTTTCAATGGCAGAATTAAGTTCTTCAGAGGTGTGAAAGAACTTGTATCGAACGGGGTCAAGATTGTCCTTAAAGATATAGGTTTGATATCCGCCTTTAAGCTCAACGTAACTCATTTGTTTAAGGTAAGTCATGACTGGGTTTGATTGTCTAAGTATTCAAACAAAGGTAAAGGTTTAATGAGTTGATAGTGAGTTTCAAGAAAAGCTGAGTGAGCTTTAGATAAACTGAATCGAATATCTATCCAATCATCAGTTATTTCCAATGTTTGCAGTTCTTCTTGTTGTTCACAGAGTTCGTTGAATAATCTCAAACTTTCTGTGATATGGTCTGAGATACTTTGAGCTAGTTTAGTGAGGGTAATTGTTACTCTTGTCCTGGTTTTCTTTGAGGATTTTAACCAATAAATAGAGGACCATACCTTATCAAATGCTTCTGCTAAATGAACAGCAGTTTGTAGTTCAAATAAGAGAGAGTTTGCTATTTCGTTGTCTGTATTGATGGCTTTGAGTTTAGTGGCTGCGACTGATAAACTAGCCCAAATACAGGGCATTCTTCCGCAAGGGGCTTTTGACATAGTGCTGATAGAAAATTGGTTCTTCTATCAGCGCAAAGCGCAGAAAATCAGCAATAAAATAATAGATGTTTTCTATTTTTACTATTTTAAAAAACAATTTAAAATTACTAAAATCTATCAATAAATGATATAATAAAGAGGTAAAAAGAGAAGCATTGATGTAACAATCAGATAGATTAGTCGTGAAAACAGACAGCATCTTTTACAAGATTTTCTTGCACTATCCCAGAAGTTTCTTCGATTTAATTGGAGAAGAAGCCACTCAAGAAAATAACTACAAATTTTCATCCATCGAAGTCAAACAACTTTCCTTTAGACTTGATGGCTTATTTCTCCCTACGGATGAAAACTCTAGTCTCCCCCTCTATTTAGTTGAAGTTCAGTTTCAACCAGATGAGAATTTATACTATCGGTTATTTTCGGAGTTTTTTCTGTTTCTTAGACAATATAAACCCAAAAATCCTTGGCAGATGGTTATTATTTACCCTAGCCGTAAAATTGAGAGGGAACAAACTATCCAATTTGGGGATTTTCTCCAGTTACCCAGTATCACAAGAATCTATTTAGATGAGTTAGGAGAAGATGCACTTAATTATTTAGGCATCGGTATGATAAACCTTGTGGTAGAATCAGAAGAAAAGGCTATCCCGCAAGCTAAAGAATTATATCAAAAAGCCCAAAATCAACTAACTGATGAAACTATTAAACGAGAATTTCTTGACCTAATTGAGAGTATTGTCGTTTACAAATTCCCACAGAAAAATAGAGAGGAAATTGAAGCCATGTTTGAACTAGCTGACTTGAAAAAAACTAAAGTTTATCAGGAAGCGTTAGGTGAAGGTGAGCAAAAAGAAGCAGTTAAATTAGTGCTGCGTTTACTTAATCGTCGTTTTGGAGAAGTCACTCAGTCTTTAACAGAACAAATCAGTCAACTACCTGTTGAACAGGTTGAAGACTTAGGAGAAGCGTTACTGGACTTAGAGAGTGAAACGGACTTAAGACAATGGCTTTCTGAAAATACCATTATCAATAAATAACTAAACCCAAAAAGATTTTGGGTTCCAAGGAAGTTTTTGAGACATAGCTCTTTGTAAATTATCTTCTCCAATTCTAGATAAAGGAATCAAAGGGCTATATTTAGTCATCCAATTAGTCTTTAATTCCTGGTAAATTTGGGTAATTAATTGAATTCGACCAACCGCCTTCATAATTCTTAATAAGGGAGAAGTTTAACAATGAATAATTACCTCTCCTTATAGTAATTATTCATTGTTAATTGTTAATTGTTAATTGCCTACCGGCTTTTCTTTGAAATCTTAATTGTTCGGTTAAATTCATCATATACTTAAAAGCAATTCGCCGTACTTCTTCA
>JAKVAR010000153.1 GCA_022447585.1 Crocinitomicaceae bacterium
CTTTGGGTTAAGGTAAATACATCAATAATTACAGGTACTTCATATTCTGACAATACGATTCCTTCAGGTGGAGATTTTGAATTCATGGTGAAATCAGTTAAATTAAAGAATAATTCAAGCGGAAGCTTTTATAATGAAAGTTTAGGAACTACTGATACTGAGATGTTTTCAGTTGGTATTTCAGATTTAGAGAAATCTAAATTAGCTGTTTATCCTAATCCATCAAATGGAGTGTACCAAATTTCTGCTGAAGAGAATATAGAGTCTTATAAAGTTTTTGATTCTTCAGGGAAACTGGTTTTACAAGAAAAAACAAATTCTAATTTTTATCAATTAGATATGACGTCATTTAATAAAGGATTGTATTCAATACAATTAACCCTTAAAAGTGGAGCGTCTCAAGTTAAGAAAGTTATTATAAAATAATTTAGCATGAATAAATTACTTCTTTATATATCTATTATTATAATTAGCGTATCGTCTTCAGTTGGACAAAATGTTTCTAATTACAATGATAACTGGGTTTTTGGATTGAATCATAGAATGGATTTCTCCTCAGGAACGCCTACCTATGTTGCAGGGTCTTCTATAGGCACAACAAATATTGAAGGAGTAAGTGCTATATCTGATGGTAATGGAAATTTACTATTTTATACCGATGGAACAAGTGTGTATGATGCAAATGATAATCCAATGCCTAACGGTAATGGAAATTTAGATGGATATTTTTCTGCTACAAGTGCATGTGTAATCACAAAAGTTATTGATGATTGTGATAGATATTATGTGTTTTATCTATCAGATGAAGATCCTTCAACCCAAATAGAATTAGAATTAAAATACTCTATTGTAGATATGTCTCTAAATGGAGGTTTAGGAGATGTGGATGTTGCTGTAACAAATCAAGTAGCTTTTACTTCTGCTGTTTTATCTGAGAAAATGATAACAGCGCAAAAAGGATTAACCAATGATTATTGGATTATTTTAAGAGATGGAGAAGAGGATAAATTTCATTCAATTGAGATTAATTCAACAGGAATAGGGCCGGTTACTACATCTACAATTTCTTTAACTCCATTTTCATTAACTGCGCCAGCATTAACACCAACTTTAGGTTGGATTGCTGTTTCTCCTCAAGGAGACGCTTTGGTTGAAGCAAATGGATTTATTGATTGTTTTTTATATGATTTTGATAGTAATACTGGATTAGTATCAAATCAAGAGATCTTGATTAATAATGCTTATCCTGCACCAGCTATTTCACTTGGTTATGGTTGTGAATTTTCTTCAGATGGACAAATAGTTTATATTGGTGTGTTTGACGGAGCAACAGGTGGTGGGTTATTATATCAATTTGATAAATCTGGTGGAGTTGGTACAGCTGCTCCAACTGTTCAAACTTATCCAATGCCTGGTGGTTATATAGTTCTAAGAAGAAGAGAAGATGATGGTAAAATATATGCCATGCTTCAAGGTCAAACTGGCTTAACAGTTATTAATGACCCAAATAATTATACTACTCCTAACATTACTTTCAATACTCATTTATTAGGCGGAGGAGGAGGAGATTTATCATTAGCTAATGACTTTAAAATGTTTGTTGCGCCAATAATTCCCCCAAATATTGCTGGTGTAGATCAATCTGATTGCCCTGGAAACACTTATGATGTTGGATGTTCTTCTTGTGATTCCATATATGGAGTTTATGATTGGCAACCATCCGCAATGATAAGCGGAAGTAATAATGTTAAATCACCAACAACAGTTGCATTAAACGCAGATCAAGAATTTACTTTGGCAGTTTTAAATGATTGTGGAGATACAATTACAACAGATACAATTCAGGTTACAATGTCTAGTACAATTAATGTTTCATTAACCACAAATTCTCCAATTTGTGAAGGAGAATCGCTAAATGTTAATGCTTCTCCTGCAGGTTTCGGAGCAGGAAATTATTCTTGGACAGGACCAAATGGGACTTTAGGTGGAGCAGGATTGGCTAATATTCATATTGTTCCATTTCCTAACCCTATTCCTGGTGGTTGGTATTATGTTTCAGTAAATGATAATGGATGTATAGGTACTGATTCTGCTTTTGTTGTCTCTAATCCAACCTACAATATCACAGATACAATAAGTGTTTGTTCTGGCAATAGTTATACATATGCAGATGGAACAATTTCTAGTAATATAACAGTAAATGAATCTCATGTTTCTTCATTTCAAACAGTTGCAAGTTGTGACTCTATTATTACAGAGTATATTTCTGTAATTTCTAACACTACTGGTCCAACAATTTTTACTCCAAATTCGTGGTATTGTGTTGGAGATAATTTATCTGATATTATTTCTGATGTTGGAGACTTATGGTATACTGATCCTGCTTTAACAAACCAAATAGGTAATGGGAATAGTTTAACACCACCTGTTGTAGTAGGTGTTTCAACTTATTATGTAATTGATACTGCAAATGGTTGTACGTCAGCAACTTCTTCTGTAGATGTTGAATTTGTAAATTGTACTTACCCTTGTGGAACTAATTTAATTTCTAATCCTGGATTTGAAAATTATGCTAACTGTCCAAATGGGCCAAGTGATTTTAATGAATTAGATGATTGGTTAAATATTCATTCGACTTCTAATGATTATTTTAATTGTGGGCACTATGGTCATCCGGGTGGAACAACCTTTCCTCCAATAAGTGGAGTAGGAACTGGAATGTTTTTTAATCCAGAAGGAAGTGGCTATGTTGGAATGATTATCGGTGGAGCATCAAATACAGGAGGGGAAGGATTTGGTCAGCAAGTTAATTTAGAAAAATGTGCGGATTATACTTTTCAGTTTAGAGCTGCTTTAAACAATATTAATAATGTTTTAGATAACAATATATGTATTTATGGAGGTAATACCCCAACTGCAACCAACTGTATGACAGGTTATGATTTGTTAGCTTGTATTCCAGCAGCAGATTTTGGTTTAAATTGGAATGTTCATACAGTAAGTTTTACTTCACCAGATGATTATGCCTATTTTGCAATTACTGGCTCTTGTCCTACAACTGGAACCGCAAATTTAGGGGGGTACTTATATTTAGACGATTTCTTTTTGTGTGAAGATCTTTGTGCTAATCAAGCAACTAATATTTCAAACGTAAATATAAATGGAGATACTTGTTCAACTGGTACAGGTTCTGCAACTATTAATTTTGATATTAATTGCTATACTTCTCATACTTTTGATTGGACTTTGCAAGGTGGAAGTTCGGTTTCAACGGATTCTATAGCAACAGGATTAACTGCTGGTACATATGATGTTACAGTTACTGATGAAAATGCATGTACAATTACAACTGCAGTCACAATTCCTTTTGTTACAAGTTCAACACCTGCACCTATTATCCATACACCTAACTCTTGGTATTGCTTAGGAGATAATATTACTGACCTAATATCAGATAATGGAGATTTATGGTTTGATGATGTAGCTTTAACTAGTCAAGTAGGGAATGGAGTTAATTTTACACCTCCAGCAACTGTTGGTATCACAACGTACTATGTTGTAGATACATCTGGAGGATGTTTTAGTACTGCTTCTAGTGTGAATGTTGAGTTTGTTAACTGTACAACTCCGTGTCCTACTAATTTATTAGGAAATGGAGATTTTGAAGGGTTTAGTACTTGTCCAACAGCAAATGGCGAGATTAACTTAGCGAATACTTGGCAATCTTATTCTGCTGTTGCCATTGTTGATGATGCTGAGTATTTTAATTGTGGATATACAGGTCATCCAGCTTGGTCTCCACCTTTTTCTAATGTTCCTGCATCAGGTAGATTTTATAATCCTAGTGGAAGTGGATATGCAGGTTTCTATCTTGGAGGTTTAGCAATTAATGCGTATGAAAATGTTGGTCAATCTTTCGACTTAAAAAAGTGTGTAGAATATACAATTCAGTTTAGAATGGCTCATGATTCTGCTAGAGGAGTACCTACTAATGATATCGTTATATATGGAAGTAATAGTACTTCATCTAATTCAGCTTATACAGGTTTTGATGCTTTAGCAACTTTACCTGCAACAGATGTTACCATAAATTGGGATTTACATACTTTAACATTTACTCCAACACAAGATTATTCTGAAATAGTGATTGGGGGAGCTGCAACACCTAATGGAGTAACCTCTGCTGATGGAGGTTATGTGTTTATTGATGATGTTTTTATGTGCGAAAGCGTTTGTGCTCATCAAGCAACAAATATTTCTAATGTTAACATTACAGGAGATACTTGCTCTTTAAATACAGGAGTAGCAACAATTAATTTTGATGTTAATTGTTATACATCTCATGTTTTTGATTGGACCCTACAAGGAGGAAGTTCAGTATCAACAGATTCAATTGCAACAGGGTTAGCTGCAGGAACTTATGATGTAACTGTAACGGACGATAATTCTTGTACAATAACAACTTCAGTTGTAATACCAAATATTGCTAGTAATATAGCAAATGCAGGAACAGGAAATACTTTAAGTATTTGTGCAACAGATCCATCTACTGACTTATTTAACCTTTTAACTAACAACCCCGATTTAGGAGGAAGTTGGTCGCCAGTATTAAATTCAACAACAGGAGTGTTCGATCCAGCTATAGATGCTGGAGGAACATATTATTATATTGTTTCTTCTGCTTGCGGTTCTGATTCATCAAGTATTGTAGTAACTATAAATAACAATCCAGATCCAGGTTTAAATGGAACTTTGATGATTTGTGCAAACGGATTAACGACAGATTTATTTATTCAATTAACAGGTAGTCCTGATACTGGAGGAACTTGGTCACCAGCATTAGCATCAGGTTCAGGAATGTTTAATCCAGCTGTAGATGCCGCAGGAACATACACTTATACAGTAAACGCATGTGGCGGTGGAGTTTTAACTTCAGAAGTTGTGGTAACAATAAACCCATTAGCTAATTCAGGATCTGATGGAGTTTTATCTACTTGTGCCAATGGAACACCAACTGATTTATTTACCCTGTTAGGAGGAACACCAGACACAACAGGAGTATGGTCTCCAGCTATGGCATCAGCAACAGGAGTTTTTGATCCAATTTTAGATGCAGCAGGGGCTTATACTTATACTGTAACAAACTCTTGTGGAAGTTCAGCAAATGAAGTTATTGTTTCAATTGTTAATCCTCCTTACGCTGGAGAAGACACAACTATAGATGTTTGTTCTAATGATGCTTTGATCGATTTATTTGCCATAATTCCAAGTAATCCAGATATTGGAGGGACATGGAATACTGGAGCTGGAACATTTGATCCTTCAACAGGGAATTCAGGATTATATACTTATTTAGTATCTGCAACTGGTTGTGTAGATGATTCATCAACGGTAACAGTTCTAAATAATCCACAACCAACTGTAGGGTTCTTTGTTGTAGATGATAATTGTCAATCAGAAATAGGTGAAATAACATTAGCTGTTTCAGGTGGAACTCCTACTTATGCTTATTCATGGAATACAGGAGAAACTGCATCAGCAATAACCGGATTGTTAGCGGGAACTTATGTTGTAACTGTAACAGATAATCAAGGTTGTTCAAAAACAAAACAAATAGATGTAGCTAATCTAGAGGTTGATTGCCAATACCATGTTTATGTTCCAAATACATTCTCTCCAAATGGAGACGGGCAAAATGATATGCTATATGTAAGAGGGCAAGGAATTCAAACTTTAAGTTTTAAACTCTATAATAGATGGGGTAATTTAGTTTTTGAAACAACAAATAAAGACATAGGTTGGGACGGAACATTAAAAGATAAAGAACAAGATAACGCAGTGTTTGTTTATGTTCTTGATGTTACTTATATAAACGGAAGTGAAGAACAATTAAAAGGAAACGTAACTGTAGTAAAATAATTAATTATGAAAAGAATTTTTATATCAATATTGGTTTTAACTTCAATAGTTAGTTATAGCCAAGACAATCATTTCTCTCAATTTAATTTAACACCATTAAATATGGATGCTTCCAACACTGGTAAAGATGGTGATTGGAGAGCGATTATAAATTATAAAGATCAATGGCGTAGTATTACGAATCCGTTTAAGACTTTTGGGCTATCTATTGAAAGATCGTATTCTAAAACAAATAAATTAGATCATTTTTGGGGATTTGGATTAGCTGTTTTTAATGATAAAGCAGGTGATTTAAATCTAGGTACTTTTGAGATGGATCTTTCCGCTGCATATCATGTTAAAATAGCAAAAGATCAATATTTGTCTTCTGGAGTACAGGTTGGTTTTGGACAAAGAAGTATTGATATGACTAACGCTCAATATGATAATCAATATGATGGAACAGGGTTTGATCCAACAATGGCTTCAAATGAAAATATAGTTTCGGAATCTTACACTTATCCCGATATTTCTGCAGGTGTTTCTTATTCAATGGGTATGGGAAATAGAGGTGTTAATGTTAGGTCTAATAATGGTTTTGATAATTATATGATTAATACTGGAGTTGGTTTACACCATATTGTGCCTGTTGAGTTTTCCTTTAATGGAGTAAAAGAAGATAAATTAGGTTTAAGAATGGTTTATCATGCTTGGGGAAACATTCCTTTAATTAGTACAAAATTGGCTATTCAACCTTCAGGATTTTTCTCTTTACAAAATAAAGCAAATGAGCTAAATATGGGAGCAATGTTTAGATACAACCTTGTAGAGCAATCTAAATATACCGGCTGGGTTAAAGGTGTTGCTGTTAGTGTAGGTGGTTTTTACAGAAATAAAGATTCATTTATTGCTTCAAGTTTTGTAGAGATAGGTTCTTGGGGATTAGGGGTTAGTTATGATGTAAATACTTCTGGATTAGCTGGAGGTAGAGGTGGATTAGAAGTGGCTTTAAGGTTTCAAACTCCAAATCCATTTGGTTATAGAGGAACAGGGAGGTTTTAATGAAGATATTTGTTTTTACAATATTAACTTTATTTACTGGCATTATTCATGCTCAACAAACAAGTAATCACCTAAATAATTGGCATTTTGGTGCTTTTGCAGGAATGACTTTTAATGGTGGGGCTCCAGCAAATATTACTTCAGGATTAGATGCTTATGAAGCTACAACTGGATATTCAGATGGTGATGGAAATGTATTATTCTATACGGGTGCATTAGACAATAATACTACTGGGATTTTTGACGCATCTAATACAGTTATGCCAAATAACTCCATGATAATTAACGGTTCATCTTCATGTGGGGCAACTACGGCTCCGTTTCCAGGTTCTTGCGATAAGTATTTTGTTTTTCATCTAATGACTCCACCAGGGACTACAGATTATGGTTTGCATTATTCTATTGTAGACATGGCTTTACCTGGGAATGGAACAATAGGAGCGCCTTTAGGAGATTTAGATCCTACTCAATTTAATTTACCAATATTTACTGCTGATACTTTAGCTGAGAAGGTTAAGATTGTACAAAAAGGAAATACAGAAAATTACTGGGTAATTACAAGATCATTAACAAAAGATGTTTTCTATTCTTTTGAAGTAAGTTCTGCAGGTGTAAACATGACTCCTGTTGTCTCTACGATTTCCTCAACAGTTTGGCCAACTTCAAATGGATCACCTATATTTAGTTGGTTGTGTGTGAATTCTCAAAGGAACATTTTAGCAGAAGCTAATGGTTTTGGTCCAGATGTTCATTTATTCAATTTCGATAACACAACAGGAATTGTATCATATGCTGAAAATTTAATACCAACTGGTGCTTTTGGGCAAGATGTTCCTTATGGTATAGAGTTTTCACCTGATGGAAGTGTAGTTTATGTTAATAGGGTTGTTCCAGGTGGTACAACGTATATTACAAGTTTTGATATTACAGCAGGAATAGGAAACATAGCAGCCACATTGCAAGATTTTACAATTTCTACTAGTGGATCATCAGAGTATGGGGCTTTGGTAAGAGGACCTGATGGAAAGATTTATGGTTCTCGTTTTTCAAATACTGATTTAATTGTTATTAATGATCCTAATAATTTTACT
Organism: Crocinitomicaceae bacterium; assembly: GCA_022447585.1. Taxonomy (GTDB): domain Bacteria; phylum Bacteroidota; class Bacteroidia; order Flavobacteriales_D; family Crocinitomicaceae; genus UBA4466. Next base: position 8,052 of record JAKVAR010000153.1, read on the forward strand.
ACACCAAATATATCTAATACAGGATATAGTCCCGCTCCAGGAATCTCAATAATTGGTTTGCCAAATATGTCTTATTATTTTCATCCAGATAATTATATAGATACTCTTGCAGGAAACGACAGAACTATTTGTTCAGGACAACAAATCGAAATAGGTGCAATTGGTTATGACTCTATTTGGGTAAATTATTCATGGGAACCAGCTGCAATGATTTCAGGTAATAATAATCAGGCTACTCCAGTAACTGTTTCTTTATTTGCGGATCAAGAATTTATTACCTATTTAGTTACAAATTGTGGAGATACAGTTGATGTAGATACAACTTTGGTTACGGTTGGTACGGGAGTGAATGCGTCAATTACTACGAATTCTCCGATTTGTGATGGAGGTTCTTTAAGTCTTAGTGCTTCTCCTACAGGATTAGGTGCTGGTAATTATACTTGGGTAGGTCCTAATGGCCCATTTGCAGGAGTTGGATTAAGTAATGTAAATATTATTCCTTTCCCAAATCCTATTCCGGGTGGATGGTATTATTTAACCGTGAACGATAATGGTTGTACTGGTACAGATTCTACATTTGTTGTTTCTAATCCCGTTTATAATATTGCAGATACGACTTTTATTTGTTCAGGAGATGATTTTACATATGCAGATGGAACTGTATCGACTAGTATTACTGTTCCAGAATCCCATATTTCTAATCTTTTAACAGTTGCTGGATGTGATTCAACTCGCAGAGAATATGTTCAGATTTCTACCTCTACAGCAAATGCTGGAACAAATGGCACTTTAAATATATGTTCTAATGGAAGTTCAACGGATTTGTTTACTCAGTTAGGTGGAGCAGCTGATACAGGAGGAAGTTGGTCTCCAGTTCTTAATTCTGGAAGTGGAGTTTTTGATCCAAGTATTGATACTGCAGGAACTTATGTTTATTCAGTAAATACATGTGGTGGAGGGACTATAACTGCAGAAGTAGTGGTTACAATTAATCCTGGACCAAATTCAGGTATTGATGGATTATTGTCTTTATGTAACACAGCTACACCAATTAATTTATTTACTCAATTAGGTGGAACACCAGATGTTGGAGGAGTATGGAGTCCAACTTTATTATCTGGTACTGGAGTAATTGATCCTACGATAGATGCTGCTGGGACATATACATACAGTGTTACTAATTCATGTGGAACATCTGCTAATGAAGTTATTGTTACAATTTTAAGCGCACCAAATGCAGGAGGAGATACAGGCTTAACAGTATGTTCGAATGATGCAGTAATTAACCTGTTTAATATTATTCCAAATAACCCAGATTTAAATGGAGCTTGGAGTAATGGAACAGGCTTATTTAATCCAACTTCAGATAACTCAGGAATATATACCTACTTGGTATCTGCAACTGGTTGTGCTGATGATTCATCAATGATAACTATTGTAAATAATCAAATTCCACTTATTATTTATTCAGTTATAGATGATAATTGTCAAGGAGGCAAAGGAGAGATAGATTTAACTATTTCTGGAGGTACTTCAACCTACATATATAATTGGAGTAATGGAGAGATTACTGAAGATATTGTAGGACTTAGTTATGGAAACTATGTAGTTACTGTAACAGATGACAATACTTGTTCTAACACAGAAACAATATCGGTGTTGAATAACGAAATAGATTGTCATTACCATATATATGTGCCAAATACATTTACGCCAAATGGAGATGGAGAAAATGATGTGTTATACGTAAGAGGACAAGGTGTTAAAGAAATTCAATTCTTAATTTATAATAGATGGGGTAACAAAGTTTTTGAATCTAATTCTTTAAATTTTGGATGGGATGGCTTTTATAAAAATATAGAGCAAGATAACGCTGTTTTCGTATATGTTATTAAAGGAAAATTTGAAAACGATCAACCTTTTGAACAAAAAGGTAATGTTACTATTGTAAAATAGAAATTAAAAGAATAGATTCGTGACCTTATGGTCGCAAACAAAACATTCGAGAATTTAACGGATAAAAGAAAGCTTGAAATAATAGAGAAATGTTTAATTGAATTTTCTCTTAAAGATTATAAACAGGCTTCTTTAACAAATGTAATTAAAGAGTTAGAATTAGCCAAAGGAAGTTTTTAT
>JAKVAR010000154.1 GCA_022447585.1 Crocinitomicaceae bacterium
AGTGGAGATGCTCAAAACCGTGGAACAGGGACTGCATAAGAAATTTTGAATGCAAAAAATGTGTTGAATGCGTTTTCTAAGAAGTGCAAAAAAAAGAGAATGAGATCAGAAAATGAGTTAAGGTCTTGAAATTTAACAAAACATGACTCAAATAAGGTGTAAATTAGGTGATCAAAAAAGAGAATAATCAAAAAATACACTGCAGGCAACAAAAGCTATGACGCCCATGCTGGCTACACGCCATCACGCCGCATAGCTCGACCGTTAGCCACAATGATCAAATGAAATGGTTTAAGTCAAATAAAGAGAAAATTAAAGGCTACGTCTACTCAGGAGATGATGAAGATGGACTTTTTGTTGATGCCAAAATTGGAGATCTGATTATTAAACAGAATAAAAAACCTCCATATATAGTTGTTGATCACACATTGGCAACAAAAATCATAACCAAATGGCCTGGTAAACTTTTCCATGTCGAGGTAATCAATGAAAAGAATGAAAAGGACATAAATAAAGGATTAGTAAAAGACGTCTGGTACACACGCACATTTGGAGTCAAAATATTGGATGAGATTTCTTTAGAATCAGTGTTTGGAGAAAATGGTAAAGCCATTAAAAATCTGATTGATTTAACAAGGAATATTGAAATAGAAGAAGTTGAATTATTAGCTAACTATGATACAGAATCCAACAGACCAGTATTAGATAAAGCTTGGAGAAATTGGGTTAGAATGACTGACAAAGAATATGAGTTTTTTGATGAGGACTATTCAGACACTTTAAAGATGTCACCAAAAAACCAAGTTCATTCATCTCCTATAAGAGAAGGGCTTTCAATAATTTCTTCCCAGTTCGATATTAGAGCAAGAGAACTTGTTGGCGAATCAGCTTTTGAAATTGATGATGAGGGAGAGATTTTCTTGCGGCCAAAATGGAGAGCTGCGGTTGAAACGCTACTGCAAGCCGGAATGTCTTATGAGTCTGACAACCTGATTACCAATGAGGAGAAGGAATTACTCCAGCGGCCGATGATAGAAGTCTTTAAAACAAAACAAAGTGGCTAACACGGTGTAAAAATGCATTAAAACGCATTTTACACAAACCGTTCGCTTCCATGAAAAAGAAAAAAACGGACAATAGCAAATTAAAAGACAATGTCGAGAAAATCGAAGAACAAAAATAGTGAAGCTCGGAAATGGATAATGTGTTTTTTGATTTCAATACCGATGACATTTGGACTGATAAAAATACTTGAATATAAAAATGAAACCTTGTTTTGGATATACATGGGAATTGGAGGAATTTCAGCAATAATAATGCGTTGGGTTGGAAATACGGACGGTAAAACTAAATTCCTGAAAATCATTGAATACGTGGCATTGACTTGTGCAATCACATTGTTTTATTGGGGGATTTGGAATTACTTTTTCAGTAAATAAAATAAATTATGAAGACCATTAAGGGGGATTTGATAAAATTAGCAGTTGACGGTGAATTCGATTTAATAATTCATGGTTGCAATTGTTTCTGTACAATGGGCGCAGGAATTGCAAAAACAATTAAACAAAAATTTCCAGAAGCATATAAAGCAGATTTGAAAACGGAGAAAGGAGATAAATCAAAATTGGGTAAAATTAGTTGGGCGAAATCGCAAACAGAAAATGGTGAATTATTAATTGTGAACGGATATACTCAATTCAATTGGAAAGGAAGAGGAAGAAAAGCCGACTACGAAGCGATTAGAGAAGTGTTCAAAATAGTGAAGAAAGAATTTTCAGGATTGCGAATAGGTTATCCAGCAATTGGAGCAGGATTAGCAGGCGGAGATTGGAAAATAATCTCGGAAATAATCGAAGAAGAATTGAAAGATGAAAACCATACCTTCGTCGAATACCAAAAATAAAAAAAAGAACACGGAAGCGAACAACGGCTAAAACGTTCATAGCGGCTATGCGCCGCTACGCCGTTTAGCCCAACCGTTGGCGGTAATTAAACCTTTACGAGAAAATACAGTCCAAGAAAGGAATTTAATTAATGTAGCAGATATGAATAAAATAGCTTACTTAACAATTTTCGCGGTATTATTATTTACTGCTTGTAGTAAAGATGAACCAATTTCACCAGTCGATGGAATACCAGTAGTAAAGGCTGAATCCTCTTACACGGTTTTAAAAGAAGAAGATATCACTTATGCTGATGGACTTAGTCATAATGCAACAAGCAATTCCGCTTTTGCAATTCCCCTAAAATTAGATTTGTATTATCCTGATAATAATTCTAGCAATAGACCTGTTTTTATGTTTATTCATGGAGGTGGATTTACAGGAGGAATTAAACATAAGCCTGAAATAGTGGATATGGCAAATTACTATGCTTCAAGAGGATGGGTTTTTGTTTCTATAGATTATAGAACAACAGAAGAATTGGGAGTAATACAAGGAATGACCCCAGAGGAATTATTAGTGTATTACAGAGGAATTGCACCACAAGAATGGATTGAGAATGCTTTGCAGGGAGCACAAAGTTCGGGTCAAGTTCAGCAAGCGACTGCTATGTATCTCGCCCAAAGGGATGCAAAAGCGGCACTTCGTTGGATAGTTGCAAATGCAAGCACCTATAACATAAATAAAGATTTTATTACAGTTGGTGGAGCTTCTGCAGGAGCTATCACCACAATTGCTTTGGGAATTTCAAATCAAGAGGACTTTAGAGACGAAATTACCATTAGCGATGACCCAACACTATCTACTACAAACTTAAACGAATCTTATATAGTTAGAAGTATGGTTTATTTCTGGGGTTCAAACATAAAATTAGATGTGTTTGAAGCAGTTTATGATTTGAATCAATACAACAGATATGACGTTAGCGATCCCGAATTGTTCATGGGACATGGTACTGCACAGGATCTTGTCACACCTTATGAAGAAGCACTTGAACTGCAAAGTATCTATAACTCTTTGGGTATTTACAACAAACTGGCGACACTAACACTTCCGAATGGCAACCCTGCGGGGCATGGGGCTTGGAATGGAGTGGTAGACGGAAAAGGCTTATCGGAATTAACTTTTGATTTTCTAGTTGAAAGACAAAATTTGAGTGTCGAATAAATAACTACCGCCAACAAGGTGTATAGTGCATACCCTTCGGGATACGCACCATACACAAGACCGTTCTACGCAATTTAAAACAACCTTCGAAAAAATTATGAGACAAATAACTTTATTGTTAATTCTTCTTTTCAATTTTTCTTGCACCCAATCTCAAGAAAGTAATATTGACCCTGTTAAAATAGAGGAAGACTTAAATGGAATCTTAAATAGCATTTCATATAATTACGTTTATCTACAAGAAAAAAACGTAGATCTAAACTGTATCAGAGAATATTACGAAGCATTAATTCCTAATATAAAATCAGAAGAAGAAATTGTGCTTTTTTTTGAATATCTACTAGATGAGTTTTATGATAGTCACGTCCATTTAAACACAGCGTATAATTCTTCTTTTCGTCTTTCTTCACCAGTTTATGTAACGGCAGAAGAGGATAAAATCATTGTTTCAAATGTTTGGCAAACACAAATAAAAAACCTCAAATATGACATAATTGGTGCTGAATTACTAATGATAAATGAAATTGATTTTGATAAAGCTATAGAACAATTCCCAACTCATTGTAATGACAAAAAAGCTATAAATGTCAAAGAGTGGATTTCTAATAAAATATTAGCAGGTCGTTACAATCAACCAAGAGTTTTAAAATTAAAATTAAAAAACAAGAGCATAATTGATTTTGATTTAGACAAATTAGAAATTAGAGAAGAAGAAAATCTTTTAACAGTTGATGAAATAGATAATATTGGTATTATCCGGATAAATAATTCACTTGGGAAAGACGAAATTATCAATGAATTTGATAATGCACTCGATAGTCTATTCAATACTAAAGGGTTAATTATTGATTTAAGAAATACTGTAAATGGTGGCGATTCATATGAGGCACGTGGTATAATGAGTCGGTTTATTAATCAACCCAAACCATATCAAAGACATTCTTTTATGGCAAAATCAGAAGGAAACCCAGATGTTGAAAGAAGTTGGATTGAATACGTAAGCCCAAGAAAAGAGCAATACAAAAATCCAGTCCTAATTTTAGTTGGCAGATGGACAGGTAGTATGGGAGAAGGACTTGCAATTGGTTTTGAGGGAATGGAAAGAGGACAAGTCGTAGGCACGGAAATGGAGCGTTTAGCAGGAGAAATGTATGGGTTTTCATTTAAACATCAAAGTTTTGGTTTTCGCCTTTCAACAGCTAAACTTTTTCATATTAATGGAACACCAAGAGAAAAGTATGTACCCACTAATTATGTGAAACAAACAACAACTGAAAAGGATGAAACCCTTGAAAAAGGAATTGAACTTATTAATAAAATGACGAAATAAAAACTGCGTAGAACAATGGCTATAATTAATTGTTGCCTAAGAACTGATTGAATATTAATTACTAGATTTAGAAAAAGAAAATAATAAGAATGCTATGAATGTTAAGCCAGTTTTGTTTCGCCACCCAAAGTGCCTCCGCCAAAGCTCGATCCGATTGTCGGCACGGCCATTGGCACAAAACTGTCCAACAACAACATAATCATAGCCGAGACCGTTG
>JAKVAR010000155.1 GCA_022447585.1 Crocinitomicaceae bacterium
GCGTGTAAAGCTGTTACCGAATTGTCTTGATATGATTTTATTTCTTCATAGTCAATGGTTTTTGAAGTACATCCAACTAATAAAAATAAAATTGACCAAGTGTAAAATTTATCTTTCATTGATTTTTAATGTTTGCCAACGTTTTGGCTAAGCCGCGTTTTAATGCGGTTTAGGTTTTGTTGTAGGTAGTTTTTTTCTAATCATATCTAAAGTGAAATGAAGAGCATCAGCTCCTTCTTGGGGTGTGATGTCAGGAAGAATACCACGCCCTGAATTCTTTTCAATATCATCATCAATAGTACATAATGAACTCGGCATTACCGTTATCTTACTATTTGGTAATTTCCAACTGGTCCGGATATAATATCCTCCCATGACTATGGGATTTCCTCCAGTTTCGTTACCTACCAACGTAGCACGATTGTAATGTTTCAGAGCTCTGGATAACATTACAGTAGTTGAAAATGACGATTCATCAATAAGCACAAAAATATTTCCAGAAAACGGAGCTTTTCTGGGCTTTCTGGAGCCTAGACCATATCGTGGATACCATTTTTTTCTTGTTCGATCATAAAAATCCTCACTAGATTTCGATACAACTACTCGGCATTCAGCAACGAGTTCAAAAGGTTCTCTTAGTACTTGTTCCAAAATGTCCACGGCAAATTCGGGATTGCCCCCATTGTTTCCTCTAAGATCAATGATCAATGACTTTACCTGTTTCTCCTTAAGGATTGAAAAAGAATTCTTAATCTCCTTCTTAAATTTTATGTTGTATTGCTTCTTAAGAAAATTCTGATCGAAAGACTCAATTGTTAGAACTGCTGTATTTAAAGAGTCAATAATCCGAAACTGTAGCGGATTCGAATCTTCAGGGGTTTTGGAATCCCGATTTCGGGACCTAATTGTATCAAGCGAGCAGCCAACAACTGTTTCCCTTCGAATTGTGTTGTGGTCCAAGTATTCGATTTCATAGGTATCATAAATGCCAAATGTAAGATGATAGTAGAATCTAAAAAGATGATCAATCTTAGCCTTGTAAAGAGGTGTTAATCCTTCTCTAGGAGCTATTGATCTTAATTCATCTATTATATTATTGTGGTTAACCCCATTTATTGAAAACAGTTGTTTACCCTCCAATCGAGTCTTGCTATGGCTTAGATTTTTATTGATTATTAGTTTTCCTTCACTTAGTCCAATTTCCAATGGAATTAATTTATCAGCATGGGTTACTTCATTCACCAATGATTGAGTAGGAATAATGCCATTGTGACCATCTCCAATAAAGGAAGATATTCTTAGTAACAGAAGATAAAATTCTCTCTCGGAGGCTCCGTTTGAAAGTAGGTTGTAGGACGTATCGAATATACTGTCCACTTCATTCTTAGTGCGATATAAATATATCAGCGGATGCTTTTTTTCTAGCTTGCTTCGCCAGAATAAAAGGTCTTTTTGCAGCTCTGAGGCAGCTAATTCTGGAGAGTTTACCTCGATGTTCTGCCCAAATAAGGAGTAAAAACCGAGAGATAACATTAAGGTGATGATGAATTTCATTTATTGGGTTAATTACCTACAACGTTTAGTATAAACGGTCATTTTAATGCCGTTTATACATTGTTATGTCCTTTTTTATTTGATCTAAAAATCCCAAAACATCATGAGTAAATCGTTCAGGCTGTTCAAATATTACGCCATGACCCGAATTCTCGTATAGAATGTGGGTGATTAATTCTGGATGCTGTGCTGCGAGTTTTTTATTGTATTCCGTGAAATCAAAAAGTCCATCTTTATCGTCTTTCTGTGGGTCAAGTATTAATACCGGTACGGATAAATTTCTATAAACAACTTCGGGTAACATCATACTGGTTGAGGCATCCAGCAATGAGCATGTAGTTGGTCTTAATATTTTGTTCACTCCAGATTCAATTGTAGTTTCGGTAACCAAGGCCTTAAGGGCAAGGTTTAATCCCCATTTGTTGGATTCATTTTCTTCAATGAGAGCAAACCACCAATATTGACTAGTTGAATCTTCTGGATTATAATAATATTTGAAGGTTTCAAACTTGCTGTCAAACAGTCTGGTTTCTGTTTTTCTATATAACTTTTCGTATGCACTTCTCAATTCAGCATCCGCCATTTTTTGGCGAGGTCTCAACCAGTTTACTGAGCCGCCATCAGAATTAATTATCCCTAGTACTTTATTTGGATAGGCGTCATAAAAAGCTGTTGCGATTGAACCTCCTCTTGATGTCCCTCCAATTACAGCTTTTTCCAGGTTTAATTTGTTCATTAAACAATTAATATCATCAGCTACATGATAGATAGATACCTCATGATTAGGAATCTCTGTAAGACCATGCCCATAAACATCAATGGCTGTGACATAAAAACCACTGGCAACAATGCTGTCTACAACGTCAATAATCTCCGTTGAGTTTTGATAAGTTCCATGTATCCATATGAACGGGGTGTTATTTGAATCGCCCCATGTTGAATAATGGAGTTTTACATTTGGTGTTTCAATGAAATGCCCATGTTCAACTTCAAATTTCTCATATTCATCTAAAGCTCGATTAAACGCTTGTTCATAGTTCACATTTATGCTGTCAATTTCAGGTTTCTGAGCATTCGACACGACTACATTTAATAAGGTAAATAGGAGTAATAATAGTTTGATATGCATTTTTTAGTACTTATTTATTTTTAGGTTATTGGACATAACGTTCCGGCTATAAAGCGCAGGAACGGTTTGGTTGGTTAGGCCTATGATTTATAGCCATTGTTGGCATTTCGTTTTTTTATATCGTCTAAATTATATGGTTCTCTATCAACTTCGAATTCAGTTTCGTAAACACCCCAATTCATGTATTCATAATAAATTGTCATTGCTTCAAAATGAGATTCAGCATAAAAGGAGTGAATAATTTTAGAGTTTGGTTCTAGTAAAGTTCTTGATTCAGCACCTAATTCATCTGAAAAACATAGCATTGGCAAATCTTCTGGGTTATTCCATATGTCATGCTTTATTTTAGCCATTTATTTTTTCAAAATCCTTAAAATAGTCAAATAACTCTTTATGATTATAGTCTAGTTCTTTTCTTTTTTCCTTAAACAGATTGACAACTAGAGACCAATTTTCCTTTTCCGTTTTCCAATAATCAGTATCACTTGTTAAAACACATTTTAGTAAATCTCCTTCATAAAAATCTCCCTCAGCCAATATGTTTTGTTTTAGTTCATCTAATGCAAGTGGAATTAGAAAATTTAATCCAATATTCTGTCCAATCATTATCCTTAAATCTTCAATATCAAAATCCTTAAGTTGTTTTTTTCTTAATTTGTGACAAGTAGTTACTAGATGACTGGAATACTCAGGCCCACTCCAAACGTCTTTTTCGAGATTTTCCAAAGATTTATCTTTCCAGTTATTTTCTAATTTCATTTGATCTTTCTTAATGAATGCCAACGGTTAGTATATGGCAAGTAGGGGACAAGATACAGATAAAGTATCAAGTTTGTACTGAGCCAAAACGTTGTATTTTGTTTTTAATTTATTCATTTTAAAAGCCAAATCAATGATTTGGCGGTGTTTGTAAGTACCACTAAACTTTCTTAAACCACCAAACGCCCTATTTGCTATATACAGTGTTGTAAGCCGTTTTTATTCATTCTCAATCAAGAGCTTTTTGCTTTCTCCGTAATTACTTTTTAGTATTTCATATTTAGTAAAACGAAAAACTCGTGCTTTTTCAGGTTCACCAAAAAAGTCATAATCTTTCGGGAATCCTTTTTTATCGTAATACTGTCCAGTGAATCTAACCACGTCATTTCCATATCCAATTGTATCTGGAAGTGTTATTTGTTCATTTGCAGGCTCAATGAAAATGCACCGTTTTGCTAAGGAATCATCAATATTTTCTGAATACATCATTAAGTCTTCTTTTGTCGCCCAATTCGCACAGTCACAAGCTCAAGCTATGTATGTCAATTCAATAGTTTCCACATTGTCATTCAAGCTGTTTTTTTCGGTATAAACTGGTGATTTAAAAAAAGGAATTGCAAGCAAGCAAGGCATTAATCCAATTATTCCTAGCGTAATAATTTTTCGTTTTTTTGACTTTAAGTAAGTAATAATTGATACACCAGAGAATATGATTGTCAAACCTATTAAAAGGTAAGAAAACAATTCCCTTAAACCACCTGCTATCCAATTGTATTGGTTTCGCATGGTAAAAAGTAAAATCATCAAGCCGATATTTATCAGAAGATAAAGTCCATAGCTCAATATTTTAATTTTTCGGTTTTTCATAATGGCTTACAACGGTTCGCAAATAGGCAAAGGCGCCTCTCTAATATAACTTTTTTGGCGCTTTTGTTTATTTGATGTTATAGGTATTCGTTTTAATTAAACCAATTACATAATCTAAAACAAGATCTTTGTCAGTGCCCATATCCTCAATTTTTAATTCAACTTTATGATCAGGGATCAGTCCCAACCCATTATTGGAAGATATGCTGCCAAGAATTTGACACTTATTCGGGATAAATGCTTTTAACTTGGTATTGGGAAGTTCCCAATAACCTTTCGTTAGACTACCTGACAATACGACTGGGTTTCCACCCGTCATTGTTCCAATGAATTCAGCTCTATTGTATCTGTTTAGTACGCTCACCAATTCGGCAGTGGCTGATGCTGATTCACCATTCATCAGAACGTAGATTTTGCCTTTGAAATTATCTTTGCCTGCTTTGAATGTTCCAATCCCCAGTGTTGGATACCAACGTTTTTTAGTTCTTGATTCGAATGCTTCCTTTGTAGCGTTTGATACTTGACGTAGCTCGGTAATCAATTCAAATGGGTGGTCTAATAAGTGTTTAAGTGTGTGTTTTACGTGATTGGGATGTCCTCCTCCATTGCCTCTAACATCGATAATCAATACTTCAAGTTCTTTTTCATGAATTACCTCGAAATGCTCTGCGATCAAACGCTTGAATGATTTACCTTGATTTTCCCTAAACGTACTGCTGCTGTAGTCGCTGATGGTCAAAATGCCTGTAGATAAAGAGTCGATTAGATCGAGGTAAATTCCAGGATCGCGATAATCATCTGAAGGTATTTGATCGTCCATTTCGCTCATGGTCATTCCTGGAACAGTGCAGGTTTCAATTATTCCGTCAGCAGATTTTATTTCGAATTCATACGACTCAGAAGTATCATACATGAGGTGGTAATAAAACCAAAAATCTTCGTTGACAATCTCTGTAGGTAATGTCATGGAGTAACCGTCACGATTGTTCACAGCAAGGAGTGTTTCAATTATGACTCTGCATGATATTCCATTGATACTGAACACCTCCGTTCCAATTGAAAGCAAATCGCACGAGCTATAGTTGGTGGAGATTACAGGGGTATTCTCAATGTATTCAATATCGACAGGGATCAGATTGTTGAATTCGGATACACCGTTAAACATCTTCGTACTGGGAAAGATGGAGGTGTGCTGATCCTTCAGGAATGAATTGGCTGGTGCTAGAATTCGATAGAACTCTACACGCGTCATTGGTTGATCAATAAGTCTATATAGACTGTCAAAATATTTGTTTGTCCGTGCTTTTGTATTGTAGAGGTAGAGCAGGGGAGCTTTCTTTTCTAGTTTATTTTTCCAGAAAATGAAGTCTTCTTGCAGGTCAGCAATGCTGTATTTTGTGGTATCGAAGTGCTTAGTTTGTGACCAAATAGAACAAGGATAAATTATTAGTGCGAGGGCAAAGATTATTAGTTTCCGTTTAATCATCAGTAGTAATTGTATGTTACCTATAACGGTTCTCAACTAGGAGACGCGGGCCTCTCGAATGTAGTAGTTCAGCCCGTGGTTTTTAGTTGATGTTATGTGTATTATTCTTTTCGTATTAATAGAAACGTTTTTCCGGCGCCACCATCACCAAATTGCTCTATCTCGTACAAGCCTTCTGAGGAACTTAGATCTAATAGTTTTTCCTCTTCTCCATGGAATATGTGGTGATAGTAATGTTCTTCGGGATTGTCCAAAGAACGAATCCAAAATTCATTTTCGGTGCCAATTGCAACTAAGTGTATATGTAATGCTCCTGCATTTACAACTTGTATTGTGTCATTCTGTTGAATAGTACCTAGTCCAATCATTTCAACTTGTCTTCCATTGTATAACTTTTTCAAATACAACTTATAGTTAATTTTTCTTTGCTCGGATTCATCAAGTTCACTTACAGTTAATTCAGTTCTTCGATTCAAATGATGTAGATATTCAAATTTCTCACGATTATTTCTGAATGAATTAATGTAATCTTCACTTAGATAGATTTCCGTTACTGCGATTTCCTTGGGTTTTAGAGTATAGTAAATACTGTCATCGTACCAGACTCTTCTAGCAAACATTTCACCAATTCCAAGTCCTTGGATCGAGTTACTATCAACTCCTCGTTGAATTAATTGTTTGACCCAATCATCGGCTCTATTCTGAGAAATGCGAAGATTGCTAGAATCACTTCCACGAAAATCTGTGTAACATCGAACTTGAAACTTTGCTTGCGGGTTTGATTTTATGAAACTTGAAATACTATCAAAGTATGATGAATATTCTTCGTCAAATTGTTTTTGAGCCCAATCTTCTCCCCATCTAACACACAAAGGATGTCGAAGACTTTCGATTTCAAATGTTTGCCCATAACTTAAAGAATCCTGACCGAAAAGGTTGGAGAAAACAGCTGCACAAAATGTGAATATTATACTAAATTGTTTCAAGTTTAATCTTTTTCAAGTTCTGGGCTATTACACATAACGGTTTAGCTATGTGCAGTGTCCCGCAGGGCATTGCGTATAGGATTTGTTGTGTGCTGCCTTTTATTTATTTTCAATATATCCGTTTTCGACAAACTTCTCGTAACTCGCTTGTGTAAGCATGTCTATCCCACTTAATTGTTCTTCGGTTATTTCCCTTTTAAAGTTAAAGCACGATTTACCCTGCATTCGTTTTTTAAGGTTATCAGAAATATTATCTAAGAGTTCTGGATTAGTGTAAACAGGATAAAGGTGGAAGGCGACATAACTTTTTCTGATTTGAACAGCTCCAAAAAACATGTCTTTTTCTTTAACCTTCTTATTGGTGTTTAAATAATAATAATCAGGTTCATCTTTTTTTATTTCCAATCCGTTGCCAAGGGAGGACAATACTTGTTTGAGTTTTTCAAAATTTTTTTGTTCTTCCATCTGCTTACATTCTAATTCTTTAGATCCGTTTTGATTTTTCTACAAGAAATCTACAATTCGAATTGCAATTTTTTGTTTGCACACAACGGTCGGGGCTACGCAACAGTGCGGGCTTTGGACCAAAATTTTTGTTTAAAGTAATAAATAGTTGTTTTAGAAAGATTGATTTTTCGAAGAAAATACTCCGCATTGGGTGTAGGGTATGTTAGGCACTTTTGTCATTAATCGAGTTGTTTTTTGTCATAAACACTTGATTATTGGTTTTTTGAATGACAATTTGTCTTAATTTTTATCAATGGCTCGATAATTGTCGATGGTAGTTTGCTTTGACCTGAGAATCCAATTGGACTCAATGGTCAGGATTGCCCAAGGCCTGATTAGACCCTTAAGATGGTGGATCTCTATTGTCTTATTGATTGTTCTAAGCGGGACTGTTGATTATTTGTGGAGTTGTTACTATGCTCAAAATTTGATTCCATCGGTCTTTACATATAGAGAATAACTATGCCACTGTTACTTGATAAAATCTCTTCAGTTTCGTCACTTAAAAATGCATGGAAGAAACTGCATAAAGGAAATATAAACTCTCACGGAGTCTCAGATATAACTATTGCCAAGTTTAAGGAGAATCTTGACGAGAATTTAGAGCTTCTCAGTAAGAAGTTAACGGATAAGAAATTTAAGTTTTCTCCAAACAGAGCTGTAGCAATTCAAAAGTCCAAAGGAGGTTATCGTCCATTACAAATTCCAGAGATTAAAGACAGAGTGGTTCTAAAAGCACTTGCTATAGAATTAGAAGAACAGTTTAGGTCGATCATTTTTGACAGTTTAGGAATAAGTTTCGCTTATCAGAAGAATACAGGAGTTCGTGATGCCGTTGAATGTATGGTACGGCATTACAACGATGGATATCCAATAATTTTGGAGGCGGATATTGTTAACTTTTTTGGAGAAGTCAATAAGCAGGACTTATTAGAAAATAAGGTTTTTAGCGTTTTGCCAGATGACTCACTTAACGAACTAATTACCGCAGGTTTAAATCAAAGTATTAGTGGTGTTTCAGACCTTCGTCCTGAACAAGCTAAAGCATTTGAAAATATTGGAGAAGGTATCCCACAAGGAAACCCTTTGTCTCCATTACTTTCCAACGTCTTTTTGTCTCCATTTGACCAATTCATGAAGTCAAAAGGATACAGAATGGTCAGGTATGCAGATGATTTTGTGGTACTGTGTAAGGATAAAAAGCAAGCTGAAATTTGTTTTGATGACTCAAGTAATTTTCTTAGAAACACTCTAAATCTTAAGCTCTATGATCTAACATCAGAAAAATCTTCAATCACCGATCCGAAGAAAAGTGAGTTCGTTTTTCTCTCAATACAATTTGATGGTCAAATGCTATTTCCTTCATTATCAAGTGTAAGACGTTTGAAAAGTAAGATGTTAAGCGTTTGTCAAATGCGGAATATCAACGCTGTAATTTTACTGACTAAGGTACAGAATCGTTTGGATGGCTGGGTATCATCATTTTTCTATACTGACGTGGATAGGTATGCCGAGGAAATTGACTTCTATGTTGATCGTCAATTGTTTTTAGCTCTGAGTAAATTTGAATGGAAATTCAAAGATAGAGGAGTGCTTCCAAGTAAATACAGAACTGGTACGAGTTCAGATTGTTTAACTAAAAAACAAAGAAGGTTTTCTGGTGTTTCCGAGGTTAAAACATTACTCGAAGGTAAACGAAACGAAGCAGATAAGGAAAATGAAGAAGCCGTTGAAAACATTGCGATTGAACAATTGGAATACGTTCAAATATCAAATGAGAATATTACAAATGAAGAGATTAAGAAAACCACAGGAATCTGGGCAACAATAAAACAATGGTTCACCTGAGTGTAACCTTCGTTGTGCCTAACGGTCGGGGCTACGCAACAGTGCGGCTTTGGACCAAAATTTTTGTTTAAAGTAATAAATAGTTGTTGTAGTAAGATTAGTTTTTGAAGAAAATACTCCGCATTGGGTATAGGGTATGTTAGGTGTAGTTATTTTTTCAATTCTTTTCTTTTCCTTTTTATCTCTTTAGAATTAAAGGCTTCCTTGTTTTTCGGGAAGTTAATTACGATTAAAACCGGAACAGTAATAGCTTTATCTTTTGACCTTGCAGAATTCCACTTAGGCATGACTTTCAACACTCTTAAGGCCTCGATGTCTAATTCTTTACTAACACCTTGTTTGATATTGACATCAATAATATTTCCTAATGTATCAATTTTTGCGTCTATATAAACACTTCCGTATTGCTTGTTGATTAGAGCTATTTCGGGGTAGATAATATTCTGTTCAATAAACAAATTCATACTGTTTTTGCCTCCAGGGTAACTAGCGTAAACATCTATGTCGCCAGGGTCAACTGTTGATTGAGCATAGCTTGTTTGAGATGAAAAGAGAAATGCTAGAATGATTAATATACTTCTTACTATATGCATGTGTGGTTTTTCTATGTAGTTGTCTATTAGACCTAACGGTCGGGGCTACGCAACAGTGCGGCTTTGACCAAAATTTTCGTTTAAAGTAATAAATAGTTGTTTGAGTAAGATTAGTTTTTCGAAGAAAATACTCCGCATTGAGTGTAGGGCATGTTATATACAGATCATATTGAGCTTGAATTTCAATTAAACTAGTTTTAAAAACAATGGGCGTAAGTTTTTGAGTTGTTAAC
>JAKVAR010000156.1 GCA_022447585.1 Crocinitomicaceae bacterium
AATGAGCAACAGTGACTGGAAAATTCCTTTATTAGCGATCGCATTGTCTGATGAAGCGATCGCCGTCTTTAAGAACTTCCCTGACACAGTTGAAAACCAGGCACAGCCTTCTTTTGGAGAAATTAAATGCGATTGCCCTGAGCCGGCAACGACACCATAATTGGGGCCAATGGAAATGACTTGTTAGTAGGAGATGAAGGCTTAAATAATCTAGTTGGTAGCCTTGGGAATGATCTTCTTATTGGTGGAACTCAAGAGGACACCTTAGAAGGTGGAACTGGTAATGACATTTTAGTGGGTTCACACGGAGGTGACGAATTGACAGGAGGCGTTGGCAATGATGAGCTATTTCTCGGAGAGAATGATAGTGCTACTGATACCGTTATTTACGAATTTGCAGATGGACAAGATACTGTGTTTCATTTTGAACGAGGCCTGGGCGGAGACAAAATAGATTTTCGTTTCCCAGTCATCTTCAACGACCAACTTCAAGGTCTTGAAATTGATGTGATTACAGTTGGTTCTGATACGGAATTTCGTCGTACTGATGACTATTTTGGCCAAGGTGAACTTTTAATAACAGTAAAAGATATCGCTGATTTTAGTTCCTCAGATGTTGGTGTCAATTTAATAGGTTCAGTAATCTATAACTTTGAAATTATTGGTAGTGAGAATAACGACTTGCTCAAAGGGACTGAAGATAATGATTACCTTAAAGGCAAAGAAGGAAATGATCTTTTAGAAGGAGATGCTGGAGATGATATTCTTCTTGGAGGATCTGGACAGGATATTCTCACTGGAGGAAATGGTGAAGATATTTTCCAATTTACAGACATTGACGATTCTGGTGACACTATCACTGATTTTGAAGTAGGTATAGATAAACTTGATTTTACTAATCTAGGAGTTAGTAGTCTAGATGATTTCTTTATTACTCAAAACGATAATCAAAC
Organism: Crocinitomicaceae bacterium; assembly: GCA_022447585.1. Taxonomy (GTDB): domain Bacteria; phylum Bacteroidota; class Bacteroidia; order Flavobacteriales_D; family Crocinitomicaceae; genus UBA4466. Next base: position 954 of record JAKVAR010000156.1, read on the forward strand.
TGTCATCACAGCCAAAGAAAGCGATTTTTCCCTTCTCTTAAACAATAACATTCCTCTGACATCGTTAGATGTCATCTGGTCTGCGATCTAATTGACGGGGTGACAAGAATTGGGAAAACCAGATCAAATAAAGGTTCCAGAGTTTAAGTTAACTAAAAAATAAATTAACTTGATAAGTGTTGATTATAATTAAGCTGTTTATGATAACCATGATTGATATAATGAAGGAGGAATTATGAACTTAATTTCTATCAGTTTGTAATCTCAAAATTGAGCAGAGCGACGCGGAGCAATCAGTGTTGATTAATTGCTTTTTATGGTATATAATTAAGCTAGGAATTCAAAGATTAACTAATGGCAGTTAAAGCTTTTAATCCCTGTTTATATTCATTAATTTTGTGCCAATTTAATCTCATCAATTCTTCGATTATCCCAGAACAGAAGTCCCAGGCTAAAATCCAACTCTGTCCATAGAGTCCTACCCAAAAGTTATGTACCAATGTCCGCTAACTTTATGTTCCTTTTCTTTTTTGAAAGTCTTTAGTCCAAGGGATTCCCCCTTATGGGAAAAGCTTTCTCGGAAATCACCTTATTATCCTTCATTCTTAATAAGCCCTCTGTTTGCCGACAATTTTTTAGGGGTGGGTAACAGGGAAAAACCGCTCTGGACTTACTTTTCAACTAACTTGTCACCCCGTGAGGCACAAAACTTTTCCATCTACTGAAGGTGGCACTTTATCACATTACCTAACAAAAATAGAGGTAAAAGAAGGATAACTCTTGACAAGTCCTTTTCAGGAACAGAAGCTGAAGAACTCACAACCGTATTTGAACTATCTAAGACATCGAAATCAAGAGGTATTCCATTAGCATCACTCAGAATGGCATCAGTAATAGTTAATAAGGTAGAACCACTACTAACCGTATTAAAATCTAAACTGGCCAAAACAAAATATGTCTCCTGAAACATATCTAATTCTAAAGGGGAATTATTAGATATTTCAACTAAATTTACTCTATCGTTCTCAGGGATAAAAAAATTAAAACTAGGTGTATTAAATAAACTTAATTGATCTTCGAAGCCAACATCCGTCAAGTCTACAATACTAGAATCAAAGTTAATATTCAAATCAAATGCACCAAGAGATGGAGAACTCATTTCCCCCAAATCTGAAATTCTGAGATTGACAGAAACTGTGTCTCCTAATTCAACGACTTGCGAAGAGGGGAAAAAATTTAAAGAAATTGCTAAGGAACTTTGAGAGATCAAGAAAGTGCTAAGACCAAGAGTAAAAACAATTTTTTTGTTCATCATAATATTTTTGTTTGAATAGATTCGTCTTTTTTCAGAATTATGTAAGTATCACAAAAACTTGAAAAAGTATTTGGGGATCTCTAGTCTTTTTTTGATAGGTTAGTAAATATGCTCTGAAAACTTAAGAAGACTTAAGTATAGCTAAAATACGAGCATCAAGGACAGTAATGCGTCCATCACCATCTAAATCATAGGGATCAGATTGAATTAGATTAACAGTAGCTAACCCTTGAGGATCAATAATATTGGCACTATCGGAATTACTCAAATTAATTAAGAATGTTTTTGTATTTAATTGTTTTGGTTGTGCGGCTTGGTTTCGTCTCGTTAATAATTGATACATATCCGCATTATCTACTCTTCCATCACGATTTAGATCCCCTCGTAAATGAGTGATTAGAGGAATACTAATAGTTTGCGTTGTTTGGTTCGGGTTAAATGTAACTGTTCCTGAGACACTTTGATAATCTTCTCCTGCGATCGCTGTCCCGTCTTCGGTGCTAAAGTTAACGGTGACAGGTTGCTCTTGGGGTTGGGATAAACTCAGGGTAAAGATCGCTTCTGTCTCATCTTCACTGAGAGTAATATCATCAATGGTTACAGTTGGGAAGGGAACATTGGCAAGGATAACGTTAATGGTGATACTTTCCCTTGTTTCTCCTCCTTGTCCATCAGTAATGGTTACAGTGACGTTATAAACTCCAGTTGTTGAGAAAATATGGTTAACAGTCTGATCTTCAATATGAGGAGTTCCATCATTGAAGTCCCAAGTATAGGTTAAAGGATCGTTTTCGGGATCGGTTGCTGTGACAGTTAAATTAACTGTATCTTCTAGGTTAATAGTAATAGAATCAGAAATATTCGTCACTACAGGATCATCATTGATCGGATTGATATTTACATTGACGGTAGCTGTATTAGATAAAGATTCTTGGTTATCTTTTACGCGATACATAAAGGCATCAAAGCCATTAGTATTGAGATGTGGTGTATATGT
>JAKVAR010000157.1 GCA_022447585.1 Crocinitomicaceae bacterium
GGTACGAGCATGTAATTAAGCAAACGCCCAATAATTGAGCTGAGCCCGTAAATGGCTGTTTGGCCTGCTAATTTTTTTATAATACTCACCTAACCGTCTGTTCTTGAACTAACTTATAAAGTTGATAAAAGAATACAAGCGAAATTTGCAGGCTGGGTATTACTTATCCGCATTGAATTGTTACCTATTTAGTGAAACGTAAAAATGGGGTTTTTGAGATAGGGTTTAGGATTTTTTAGGAGTTTGGGGGATTGGTTATATTTAGGGGATCAATACCCAAAACATGAATAAATTCAATTACCCACAAGCCAATGAACCAGAAAAAGTTGGGTCATACGACGGCCACGCATGCTCTGGTGGAGGATTCTTCTATGATGAAGTTTTAGAGTATCGTGTCTGGTGTCATCCAGAAGGAGGCGCACCAGATAAATTTAACGGAGATGATTACTTTTATGCGTTTAATTCTTTTGAAGAAGCTCTGGATTTATCGAAAATAACAAAAGGAGCTGAAGAGCCCCTTGTCTTAGTTAAACAATTAGAGTGGGTAAATGAACCCGAACCGGGCGTTTACATTCACGAAAAAACTGAAAGGATAACCGAATGGTTGCCGGCATGGTTAGAAGATGGACCAAGAAAAGAAGGGGATGTCGAATCATTAGTTGCAAAAAGCAAAAAATGAAATCATTTAAACTCTGGCTAGAATTTGAAGAAGTGGATCCAGGTAATTGGGATATAGAAAATGAATTCACAAATATTCAAATAATCTTAGAAGATGGTCGACGATATGCTCTGAACGTTTGGACCTTTAGATTTTTTGAAACTTCAATTCAATTGAAAAGAGAAACAGGCGAAAATTTAAATGGTTTATATCAGACTCCACCCGATTTATTCGTTAAAGAACTAACTAGAGATTGCATAGAAAAAACTATTTCAGATTTACTCGAAAAAGGCGAATTGGAAGATCAATTGAATGAATCGATAGTGGTTAATGAATAATGAAAAAAGTAAAAACATATTGGGCCTCGAGCGAATTACCATTTGGCGCTTTTGATGATTCGGTATTTTTTCGATGCAAGTCTAGTGGCTCTACTCTTACAATTCAGATTGATGAATTCAATGCTCTAATGCGGGAAATATTTGAATTATATAAAAACAAACAGGTTAATTATTTCTATTTACTCAAAATATGGAACGAAGTTTTGGATGTATTTGATAACATAGAAAAATGGTACGATTTACTCGAACCCGAAGATTTCTTTTCAGCAGTGAAAATGATAAAAGGTATGCCCGAGCCCAAATACTCTAAAATTATAGAGCATGATATTAAATTAATAGAGAAATTCCTCAATGATCATAATATCGTTGAATTGGAAATTTCACATAATTAACCCAAAACCCAATGCGCCATTTAAAAAAAATATCGAACCACACCTACGAGGAATTCAACACATTTTTAGCTAAGAGATTTGAAGAAGGAGAAACTGATCTAAGCTCTCAAACGATCGATTCAGTTGGGTTATATAAAACCCGATTAAAAATCAAGCTGAAAATCAGACGAAGTATATACGATATTTCATCTGGGATAAATATGGAATTTCCTGCAACAGTTCAATTGCGAACAGTGAGGAATTATTGCATGTTAGAACTCAACCTCGACATTACTAGAATTTGGGTTTACTCCCTGATTTTTGTTGTCCTATTTTCAGCGGTTATGTTTATTGAAACTCCTTTATTTTTCTCAATAGGGTTTGCAATTTTTGGAGGAGCGATTCTATTTTTCCTGCTCTATTATAAAACTCAAAAAGGTCTCAAAGAGTACGCAGATAGTTTGGTTGATAAGGTATGAGGAAGTTATCATTTATAATGGTTTTGGCATTAATTCAACTAGGCTGCATGCAGGAAGATTCCATGAATAACGTCCCTCCAAGAACTCAACAAGATTCGGTATTAACTGTAATTGTAGAACCAGACCCTATACTTTCACCACATTTAAGAAGTATCATTAAAGGTGTTATTGATTTTGATGATAGCTTGGCAGAAGCAAACCCAGTGTATTCAACGCAGAAGTCATACTTATTAGATTTTTACTATGATAGCTTGGACCAGGAATGCAAAGTCTACTTCATACATCATGATTATTATTATAATTCGGTCAGTATGGACGGGTATTTTCTTTTTAATGAAAAATATATATCTGTCTTCTATTCAAAATCCAATTGCTATGAGAATTTAATTAATGTCACAGATCTTAAAACTGGTAAAATTGATTCACTTTACGACACCTCTGAAGGCGGGTATAACTCCAATTATGACCCAATTGGCGGAGAATATAGAGTTGTAGGTAATGACAGTTTGGAATTTATTCGAGTTTTCCAGTAAGAGAATAATTTAAGTTAATCTGATGTCAAAATCTCTTCTTCCCCTTTTAATCTTTCTGTCCTTAAGCAGTTCATCCTTTTCGCAAATAGATTTTATTCCATTAACGGAAGATTTTATCAGAGATAGCGTGCACAATTCAGGATGGGTGAGTAATGATTCTACACAAAAAAAGGACTATGAGAACATGTACATCGTTTTTGAAGAAGATACAATAAGCTTTCTCTATTTCAACATAATTGAAGCAATCGGAGTAAATTTTTGTGCATATAAATCATCATATAATGATCTTCTATTTGAAATTACGCTAATTAGTTGCGATTCAGAAATTGAACTAGAATTTGTGTACTGTTATTTCACTAAGTCTAGAGAAATGTTAGTCTTCTTTAGTGAGAAGCGATACCCTATGACAAAAGAATCAATAGATCAATTTGACTGGCTTAGATTTAGTAAAATACAACTTTAGATGTCTAATTCGACCAAAAAAACTAATTCATATTCCCTCAAAGAAACAATCCTTTGGTGGGAAAAAAAAAGACTTATATTCAATCTCCTAATAATAGGGTTTTCAGCTTTTCTGATATATTCCTTTTGGGATTATCCAATG
>JAKVAR010000158.1 GCA_022447585.1 Crocinitomicaceae bacterium
GTAAAAGAAATATCAATTCTGATAGTAAATGAGTAATCTGTTTTTATCTTGACCTACTACTCATAATTCAGAATTTTCTGTTTACATCACACAATCTAAATCAATAATCATTAAATTAGGAAAAACCTCAAATGAAAACAATCAAAATACCTGATAATCGCCTACGAGACTTATTAAAAGAACTTGAAGAACCAGCAAAATTTGTCTTTCCTTGTCCTAAGTGTGGGAAACCGATGAGTTTGATAAAAGGAAATCTCGTTCAACCAATTCTGTCTGAACCTGCTAGGGAAGGACTTAACAATTATTTAGGTATAGCTAGAAATTGGCTAGAGAAAATTGCAATACTTTATCGTGACCACAACTTTGGTCTTGAGGATAGACCTAATTTTTTGGATGAGCTTACCACAGAAGAAGATGCAAAAATTATAGCTGGTCTGCCACTGATTTATTGGCTATTACTTGAATCAGAAAATATCACAATTAAGCCAGATGAAAAAGGTCTTTTAGGTAAACCACCATTAAGCCAAGCAGAAATTGAAAGTATTCGTAAAGGACGTTATGGCTCAAACACAGCAAAACAAAGAAGGATTCTTTTAGAATTAAGAGACCTTGATAATAATTTTGTTAAATCTTTAGAAAGACTACCTAAACTTAAGCATTTTGAGCAAAGACTTAAAGATGAAGAAACGAAAGTAGAAGATTTTATTTGTGCGGTAAAGACTCTTTTGCATCCATTAGATACTGTTAAAAACTTAGGAGTGGTAGCTAATTTAATCTTCGATCAAGATGCAGTAATTCTTTGGGTAAATAATACTAAAGAGGAATTATCATCTAATGATAATCAATCAAAATTAACTACCTATTTCAAAGAAAAGGGCTTTATTCCTAAAAAAATTGACATACTCTGGGAGTATCTAACTGTATTTGAAGCCCGTTTATATTCACTTTCTCATAATCTCGATAATGAAAATGATCAATGGAGTGGAGAGCAACTTAGTGATCTAGAGGAAGAATTACAGAAAATATATAAACCTGATGTAGAACAAGTAGAACAAGAAGATAACTTAAATATCGAAGAAATTCTTCAACAACTCGTCAATCAGCTTGAGAGATGTATATTTCTTTTAGTAATTTTATTTGGACATGAACCTAAAGCTACTCAAGAAGAATTCCACCAAATTTTTTACTCCACCCTTAATGATGCAGTAGCGGAGAATGAAGGAGAAAAAATTGATTATGCTTATCAGTTTTCGGAATTTACTAAAATTTCCTTTAAACGTTATGCAGAAATTATGACCAGTCCTCAGATAATTTACTATGATGCTCTCTCTAATATAATTGATGAGACTGATAAACAATCTTTGATAGATCGTGCTGATGATCTTAAAGAAATAGCAGAAATACTCGGAAAATGCCAACAAAACAATTATACGCCTACCTCTGATGAATTGGAAAAACTCAGAGTGAAATTCAACGAAGGTAATATTGCTGATCTACTTGAAAAAACTTTAAATTTCGCTTGTACCGGGCAGCCAACAACTCTTGTTAAAGCACAAACAAATAATAATCCCCATGAAAATTTGGAAGGTGAACCATTAGAGAATGATCCTAATGGTGAAGATAATAAGATAAATATTTCTGATATATGCGGTTGGTATCCCAAAAAATATCCTACTATTTCTGTTACTTTTTTAGGAACGCCTGGTTCAGGAAAAAGTAGTGCTTTTATTTCTGCCCTTGCTACATTTATAACCCGTTGTAAATATAAAGGAATAAAATTTCAGACAGTAAATTCCAGAGATAAAATTCAAGAAGCACAAATCACAACTATCTTTGATGAGCGAGGAAAGGCAAAACGTACGGATATGGATGAAAGACACGCTTTAGAAATTAAAGTTTCTCCCATATCAGACGATGAAAAAGTGAAATCAGAATCTCTTTATTTTGTTTTTGTCGATGTACCTGGTGAAACAGCTATCAGAGGTACGGAAAATAGCAATTGGGATCCAGCAGTTGTTCAACTTCTCGCTTCTGCTCCAATACTTATCTTCTTCTTTGATTTGTCATGTGATCCCGATTTTCGCAATAACATCTCATTAGGAAAACATCAAGGACAATTTCAATCTATGATTGAAGGGCAAAAAGAAAATGAAAGAGTTCGTAGTAAAAAACTAGCCAGTAAAAGACAAATTGATTTCATAGATAAAATGCTAGGTAAACGTGAAGAATTACAAGTTAGTTTTGGTGAACAAGGCTGTCTGCTTTACATACCCAAAATAGACTACTTTTTTGATACTAAAATTAGCCAAACTACACTTAATCATGTTAACCAAGGGGGACTTGAGAATGAATTGGAAACAGAGGAAGAAAACTTCAATGAAGGAAATGAAAATAATTCTCCTTTATTTTTCCACTCCTTCTTTGAAAAAATGATTGAAGAAGGTATCCTACAACCAAGAAAATATGGTGTTGAAAATGATTCAATTGATTATGTTTCCACAGGAGGAATCTTAAGAAATAAAGAGAGCGTCAGCATTCAAGATCAGATTGACACAATGAAGACAATTTCCAGTGAGGGAGAAAAAAGCCTTAAAAAAATGGGTAATGCTATTGGTGAACCTGAATGGTATGTAACAGAGGCAAAAATCTTGATTAATTCTATGCTATCTCGTCTTAAATCTTCTTTTAGCGATAATTTTTGGCTTTTACCTTTTTCTGCAAGAGGTGGCAATGACCAACAGTTAGAAAATATACGGGAGGCTATACCCCAAAAACTCTCTGAATATTGTTTTCTAGGTCCGATCGCCATGGCTTTTGATGCTTTGAAAAATCAAGAGAAAGGAACATCTGATAAGCCCACTCTGGATAGGGATGTTTTAAAGAATGAATTACTAGAAGCTTTGAAACAGGGTAGTAACGTTAAGTTAAGACAGCTTATAAATGAGGGCAAATGTAATAAAGATCAGTTAATGGAGGTTTACGAAAGTCTTAACTTCAAAAATCAAGAACGGAAACAACAAATGGATCAACGATTTCAAAAACTTCTAGATCAAATTTAGCCTAATCAATGTAATGGTGATTTAATGACAATAACTTAATCATACCAGTCCCAAAAATCACCACTTATTACTTAACAGGACTTAGGCAAAATAAGTGATTGACCACTAAATACACTAATATTGTGAGCAGTGCATCGCCCCACATATGGAGTTAATGTCTAAGTCCTATTCGATTTGTACCAATTTCATTTAATCCAGTAACCGTTTTTAAAAAATAAGCCCCCAATTATGGGGGTTTAGGAGGTTAAAAGGTTGTAGCAATCTTTTTTGAATTTGGTATTATTTATTATTTTCACCTTAAGCCAAAAATAGAACAATGATTTTACAAGATAATTCCAAAGAATCAATTAAAGCCGATTTACTTAGAGGACGTATTCCCATACTTACACGATTAACATGGCCATCTGAACCCGTTCGTGATGCCTTAATGCCTTGGTTTCGCAAACATCGATCGATTATTGAGTCCTGTTTTGATGATGAACCTATAGTAAATAGATTAATGGAAATGATCGAAAATATCGAAAATTGCTATCAAGGAAAAAAAATAAATATTGATAAAAAATCTAGTAGTGATTCCAATACCAACACTTTGAGAAGGTATTCCAATCAGACATGGTGGGAATCATGGAAATTATTATTTGAACCTCCTGTGAAAAAAACCACAACTCAAAAGCTAATATCTTTGCGTAAGGCGGCTAAAGATTGTGTAGATAATAAAGGCACTGAAGTCGTAAATCAAATAAAAGAAGAAAAGATTATTACCGAACTTCTGGTTGATCTGGGATTTCCTGCCACAGGGTGGGGACTTGAAGCGGGTTCTGGCATGGAAAATATACTTGAAGAAATACAAAGAATGGCCAGAGAATTGCGAGACAACGAAGAACTTAACGACATTATTGATCAATTAGGAAGACTAGAAAATACCTGTAAACAAGAACTAAATACAGATATTGCTCAAGCATTTGAGCGTGTTTTTGCCGAACGCTTAGTTGAGTTTAAATCCAAAGTAGCCGATATTCCTAACGAAACTCGTGGAATTAAACTATCAGGTGAAATAGATAGAATGTTACCTAGCGAGGCAGGTTTGTTAGGTAATCCACAATTAAAAGATTTATGGTATGCCAAATTTGCAGAAAAACAATTAATTACCTATCGACTGGAAGGAATAACAACAACCACAAAACTTCAAACAATGGAGGATGAAATTCCCACTTCCCAAGGTTCAGAAAAAGGACCAATTCTCGCACTTATAGACACTTCAGGCTCGATGTCAGGAGAGCCAATACATAGAGCCAAAGCTGTTGTCCTTCGTATGTGTCAAGTTGCTTTTCGTGACAAGCGAGAATTGCTGTTAAGTGAATTTGGTAGTGTTGGTGAAATTGAAGAGTGTCGCCTTGAAATGAATCCGAATGGACTCAAAAGACTTTTAAAATTTTTGGAAGGGGGTTTTGGTGGGGGTACAGATATAAATGGTCCAATCAAAAAAGCCTTACCATATCTCCAACAGGAGACTTGGCAAAGTGCGGATATTGTTATTGTTAGTGATGGACAATTTTATGTTGAAAATGACACAAACAATGGTACATTAAAGCAATTGAATGAGGCTAGACAAAAGCACAATGTAAGAGTTACTGGTATTCTTATAGGCAATTATGGTGAATCTTTTAAAAAATTAACAGATACAGGTCGTCTCTATCAATTAAGAAATAGAGGAGATATCTATCAATATTAATTGACTTTGAAATTGTCTATGTTTCTAATTGCTGTACTCTTGCCACTAACCAACCACCAAAATCTTGTAAAAATGATAAGATTTCGGTATGATCGTCCGTAGGATTTATCGCCCAATGCAAAGCCTGTTTCATTTGTTCTCTTTTTTCTGGGTAATAACGAGAAAAAATTTGCCAACAAGGATATAAATCACGGGTGTAACAGTTAGCCTCTGCCATGACAATTTCAAAACCAGAGCGTAAAATCCTTTTCATAATCCATTGACAAATTCTGGGATTAAATTTATCTTCCTCACGCCAATTTATCAATCTGTCAATATTGTCTGACAATACTAAAGCACATTTCATTGTCTCTCTACCAGGTTTAAATTTAGGAAGAAGCGGGCGTACATCATCGCCCCAAATACAAACTGCTGTAATTTGAACAATCATTCTGAGGGTGTGGTAATATTCATCCTCAAGATTCAATAAACGATTTAAAGGAACACATTTAAGTTCTACATCAAGACAGAAAGGATATTTTTCCAGCATCTCCTGCTTAAAATTCAGAACCCAAGAATGATCCAAATCTTTCTTGTCTCCATAAACCACAGCCAAAGTATCCACATCAGAAATACCTTCAACTCCCGAACCTCTGGCAATTGAACCCCGAATGTAAATACTATGTATCTTCTGCCAATTGTTGAGATAACTATCTTTCACATCTTCAACCACAGAAGTCCAAGGAGGTTGTATCATATCAGCACTTGCCTCATTAATAATAAAACCCTCTATGTCAGTTTCATAAACTTTTCCCATCGGCAAAATCTGATTCGTCATTGCTAATTACTCCAACAAAAATATCTATTTGCTTGTCGATTTCAAAGACATTAGTTAATATTAAAAGTATAACTTATGCAAATGAATAAGACTTGTTATAGTTGAATTTTTCTTCAGTAATTAGTATAAGCATCATGATTAAAAACCTAACAAATGACTATAGTTTTAATTGATAGGCTCACTCAATATTTAAGTCAATATTATGTTTAACAACATTAAAAAACAATTACGGCAACATCTAGAAACAATCGCTAAACCGAGAGATCCTTACTTGAACACAGGTGGATTTTTCTTTGTTAGAGAATATATCCGTGAGGAGTTATCCAAATACGGTTCTGTAGAAGTACATGAATTTAATGTAGAAGATAGAATTCATGAAAACTTAATTTTAAATTTGCCTGCTGATAATTATTTAGATCATAAACCTCCCATACTAATTGGTGCTCATTACGATACAGTACCTGGTTCACCAGGGGCGGACGATAATGCCACAGGGATAGCCGTATTATTAGAATTAGCAAGATACTTTAAAAGGGGTATGGAAAGAATACGTGCAAAATGGTTCATGGTGTAAAGTTTTGTAACCGAACCATGTATATACAGTTCTCAGCCATGTATATACTAGGGGAAGAGCAAGGCCAAGAATCAACCGATGAATCAATATTCAGGAACCAGAAAGAAATCTCCCAGACGACCACACGCATCTCTATGGAACGTTTACTCCTGACTACGCAGGAGAAACCAAACGATTAAGAAGCATGAGATTAACCGATACAGCCTGGGAATTGCTGGCAGAAATTGCCGAAAAAAATCACATTACCAGAACAGAAGTTATTGAACTTTTTGCCAGAGGGGAAGATTTATATTAAAAGGTAAAAACCATCAAATCATCTAATTGTGTCGGGGTTTGTGTTAAATCAAGGAAATAATCGCCAAACCGTTTTATATGACTGGTTAAATAAGGACTCAAAGCCGAAACATCTTCTTTGTCTAAGAAATAGCCTTCTGTTTGAAGTTGCTGGAAAACCTCAGTTAAGTCAACAACATTCTGGAAAATAACTGCATTAGCGACTAAATCATTGTACTTGATGCGCTTTTCCATTTCTTCTCTATCATTAGAATTGATGATACTATCTCCACCAAAAAAGAACCATTTAGAAAAACCATGATAAGCCTCCACTTTATTCGTAGCTGCGGTTATTTGTCGTCTCAATTTACCATCAGAAATATATTCTAATAAAAATATCGTGCGAATCACTCGACCTAATTCCCGAAAAGCTTTATATAAGCGGTTTTTTCGACTATAGTTGCCTAACTTCCGGAGGATAGCAGCACTAGAAATTTTACCAGTATAAATGGATAAAACTACCTGCATCAAATCTGTCCAATGAGTTCTTAAAAGTTCCCAATTAATAGAGTGTTTAAACAAAGAATCAATATGTTTATAAACAGTCTCTTTATCAGGACGATAAAAAATTAAATCTTGCCAGTTCCTGATTCTTGGCATTAATTGAATCCCCAAAAGATAAGATAAAGCAAAGACAGGGGTTGATTGACCTTGAGTATCACCATGTATTTTTTTAGCTTGAAGTGTAGACTTATTTTGGAGAAGTCCCTCAAGAATATAAACAGCTTCCCAAGTTCCACAAGGGATAAAATGACTGAATAAAGCAATATATTTATCCGCCACATGATGATAAGCAATTCCTCCATATCCACCATAACGAATATGGTATTCAGATAACAAATTTTGCTCTTGAACATCATATTTAGTCCCATCAGCAGCAGCCGAATCTCCTTGACCCCAAAATTGAGGTAAATCTAGGACATTATAGCGATTAATAATATCAGTCAGCCCACGATTTAACTGCTCAATACTAATATGACGACTATTAATATTAGAAAGAGATTTAGCATTTACTATCCCTCTCATGTGACGAGCAGCTTGAGACGCTCCTAAATTGCAACCATAGGTAAAAATTGTTAATAAATAACGTTCAGTGGGATTTTTAAGTTTGGGGTCACTACCACTTAATGGTCCAAAATGTCTGGTAAAATTAGTCCAATAATCTACATTTTGTAAAATATCAATCAGGTTTCGGTTAGGAATTCTCTCGGAAATAATCGCCTCTAAATTTTTCAAGCTTTCTGGAATCGGACGAGCTAATAGTTTCTTTAAAGTCGGTTCTCCCTTATCATTAATAATAACTTGCTCATTGATAGGATAACCTTCGTCAACACGATTAGCTGTATCTATTAACCAATCTTTTAGATGTTTAATAAAACTATCTGCACAGTTAGGTAAATCTAATAAACCACAGTAATCTTCTATGATTGACTGACATTCATCCCAGGGCATTAATTGTTTACGCCAATCCCCAAAAGAGGCACTTTGCTTAACGCATACATCTCCTGATTTTAGTTCGGATGCTAAGTAGGAAAAAATACAGACTTCAAAGGGACGACGAGCAATTTTTTGAGTCTGATTTTGAGTTACTATAACGATTTTTTGCCATTCTTTGGAAGTAAATGATAAATCAACCTTCCCTATTAACCATTCCCCTCTTCGATGGCTATTTTCTAATAAAAAGTTGAGAGCATTCATTAATCGGTTATCTGTAGTAGTTGATTGTAGTTCAACCGCCTTTATTAATCGAAAGAACGCAGCCCGATGACTTTGATAGAATCGCCAGAGAAGCGGATAGTAATTATTGCCCTTATAAGCCGTTATAGCTTCACATTGATTGAGAAGTTGGTCTAATCCACCATTAGCACTTAAAGTTGATTGTATTGTTTCTAAAATCTCTTGTGGTTTTTCCGATTTGTCTTCATCAGATAACAGTTGCAAGACTTCTTGAAAAGTGGATAAGAGTTGGTCACTGGTTTGCTGGTGTTGTTGTCTTATTTCTTCTAGTTTGTCTTTGGCTTTTTTGTGAATAGTTGCTATTCTTTTCAAAAACATTTCTAGGAGATTTTCCTGGCTTTTTCGTCTTGATTCGTAGAGAAGACACAGTAAGAGGGTCAAGCGTTTATTTCGTTTAATTTTCTTAACTGAAGCAGCATCTAAGACTCTAGCTTCGTCCGCAAAATGTTTAATTTTGGCTGAGTTTATATGTTCTAAATAATTACTAATCTCTCCAAAATTACTTAGCCAGTGTTCATGGGCTAATAAATCATTAAGATGGTTACGAGAGGGGCGTTTTGGGAGAGTTTTTAGTTGATTAAATGGGGTTACAGTTTCTGAGGTGAGCTTTAAGAGATCATTAAGGGTTTTGCTTAGTTCAGGCTTTAATTTCTTAATTGTTTCCGAAAAAATTGTTTCATTGACTCTAGTTCTTAGATGATTAACTTGTCTATCTAGTTCTCTAAAAGAAGGAAGTTCATAACTATTTTTAACTAACTCTTCTAGGGCGATATTAATTAAATCTGCCGGATTATCCCTAATATAAGCTGACTGGGTTACAGTTTCTGAAACTAATAAACGGGCATTGGAGTTATAAGCATTTACTTGAAGATAAGACCGAATTAATTGTTTATGTCGGAAAAGAGTCACCTTCCCCACATATCCTATTTTCTGGTTCAAAGGCAATGAGAGTTCTTTTGTGATCTGTTTTTTTATGGATTTAGGCACAGCATCGAGAGAGGGGAAATAGCCTAGTTTTTGGAAAACCTTTAACAAAATGATGAGGTTCAAATAGTTAGTTTTTCCTATAGTACGCTCTAATCCAAATTTCTTTTCTTTTAAGGTTGGTGTATAAATTTTATGAAGTTCATTGTGAGTATAATAACGTTTAAATCTAGGGTAAGCTGTTCTTTCAATTGAAGTCACTTGCCAACGAAGAAAGGGGTAAACAGATTCCTATTATCCTCTAATTTGCGATTAGTCTCTCCAAAAAGTTTCAAACCGACTGGGAGACATTTGAGTATAACGAACGGTATGGTGAATATTTTTATGTCCCAAATAGTCTTGAATGGCTCTAGTGTCATGCCCCTGTGATGCTAAATAATAACCACAAGCATGACGGAGTTGGTGAGGATGAACAGGTTCATCAATGTGGGCTAACTTGCCCGCTCTGGCTACAATATGGCGAATTGTTCTGGTTGAGAGAGGAGCTTTACGTTCAGATACAAATACATACTGGGTTTCAGGATAATCTCGCTTGATTTGGCGTAAAACTCGCAGTTCAGGCGACCGTAAGGGATGAATACTGTCATGACCATGTTTTACCCGATGGACTTCAATATAGCCTCCGGTTAAATCTATCTGCGACCATTTCAGGGCAACTAATTCCGCAGTTCGCAGTCCATGTCGAAACATCAGTAAAATGATGGCACTATCTCGTACTCCATGTCTTCCCACTTTTCGGGCTGCATGGATCATGCCCTCTACTTCATAAGGACGCAAGTATTCCCTGTCTCGTTCTGATGGTTGCTTGGGTGGAGGAGTTGAACGAGTTAACTTTGCCGAAAACAGAAGTTGGGATGTAACCATCAACCTTGGTGAAACTCTCAATTAAACGTTCCTATCTTTAGTATACATTGCCTAAAATGATACAAACTAGGCAATGTCTGATTCTGTATATACATGGTTGGACTGGGTCTGTATATACATGGCTCTTTACAAAACTTTACGTCATGTACTATTTTGCACGTATCCTGTCCATACCCCTGTTCTGGGATCAGGAAAGCGGTTCGCGGCGGTTTTCCGCGAACCAGATTTACAAAAGAGTTCGGATTTAGCTTTTAAAATTAAATTATGAACACAGAAAAATAAATTGATTAAATTAATTAAATGACTGTTTCACCGGAACCAAAATTGTTGCCATTCCCCGTTGAGTTCAACTACTTTAAGAATAGCTAAAGCTTTACTCCCAAGAGGACTCCAACTCATACCTTTACGTTTTTGACGATTACCAATTACAAGATCAACGGCTTTTTCCATTCGTCCACTTCCAATAGATTTACCCGCTTTTTGACGATGTTCATAGTCGATAATTTCCGATTTATGCTTACTCAAATATGTCTTTAATTCATCTAGTTTTTGTTGGTTTCTAGTTTTGATTTGGCTTGATAAATAATTCATAGCTTGAACCTTTTCCCCTCGCCAAAGATACAACAGTAAGTTTTTAGAATACTCTTGTTTTTCTCTTTTATTTCGTGATATCATTGACAATAAGTTTCGGACTTTCTTGCAGAGATGATACCAGTCTAAAATAATAGTAACTCCTTTCTTACCTAGTTTTTTGAGTCTTTTACGAATATTTGATGCTCCATCTGTAATCGCTACTATTGGTAGAAGGGCTTCATAATTCTCATAATAATAGTTAATTTGATATTTCACCATTTCTTCTAACGGAACTAAAGGTTTTCCTTGAGAATCGATGGGGCTAGTTATATACTGAAATCCCCCTGATGGCTTTTCTAATAGAATGACATCGGTTATTATAAACTTACGAGACACTTTCGAGATATGTTCAGATTCATCGATTTCTTTTTTGTCAAGTTTTTCTCTATTTTCTTTCTGTTTTTTCACTCCAATTGCATCATCAAACAGTAATATTTCTGGAGAGTCTGGGTCATAAATATCTACTTCCGAAGAGATAGCAACATCAGTCTTTATTATCTTATCAATTTCTTCATTTTCTTGTTGCCACTCTACTGAAACTTGTTCAGCTTTATCAACAATAATTTGCCAAATCTTTTGGTCCGATAATAGTTTCTCTCCACTAATTCTTTCTACTAATTTCTCTACTTCTTTGTAACTCAGACGATTACTATAATATCCCACTAATTCCTGTAGGAGAGGAATAATATATTCACCACAAAATTGAGAAGTTAACTGAAAATAATTACAACTTTTTCCCCTAATAAAATACTTCTGTAAGGGGAAGCTTATTTTACCATGAATAGTCTTAATTGTGATAGGGTGACTGCCATTACATTTTACCCCATCCTCTTTTTTTTCTCAGTCGTAAATTCTTCTTGACCCCTTTCTACTAAGGCTCTTGTCAAGTCTGGTAGCATTTCTCTTTTAAATTTTTCCACAGCTATCTCAATTTCATTTAATCTGTAATTTGATAATTTGATTTTCCTTGATTGGACTTTAGCTAATTGTTTTCCTTGTTCATCTTCGACGATTATTGATATTTTAGTCATTCTCAAACTTGACATTGGCTAAATTTTCTTCAATTCCTATTATAAATTACCTTTGATGGTCAAACAAGCTCTCGTCCGTTTTGAGTTGGTCTTGTTGGCTGCGATCGCTACCGCCTTCTTGTAATAGTGTTAGCTGCGATCGCCTCGGGACAGAGGCGATCGCTTCTCAATGGTAGATCAGTTCTGTGTCCAGCAACGGAAAATTTACAGGTGGATTGATTTTCACCTATTCTTTCCATAGTCCATTATTGATGTTGTGAATAATCAAAATACCCAATTGACTAAAAGTGATAGAAAATATCAAAAAAACTACCCTCAAATATTCTGCCCACCCCTGCTACAATCATTCCTAAAACAGCAACAGCTAACCTCGTCAAACCCCAATTCCAACGAAGTATTTGGGACCTTTCAGTGTTTTCCAACTTGCTGATCTCATTGACTGACAAAAGACTGAGAAAATGATGGAAATAGTTAGCAGAAATTTTGGATGACCGATTTTTGAATAAGTCTCCAAAAATAACCACTATATTCTTCTAATTAAATGGAACTTTCTTCAAGCATACTCAACACCTTCTCTTCATAGTCAGTCAACCATGGCCGGTCTATTCTCCCTAGTCCCCGAAGAAAATCTTTCATCGGTTTCTCCACTTCATCAAGGGTGATCTTTGATAGGCGATCGCACAATTTCCGCACCTCCTCCTGCTGCTCATTAGAGTAAGGTAACTCCTTGAGATTTTCAGGTTTAACTTGATAATTGCCATCCCATAACCGTACAGTACAGGTAAAGTTATGTACTTCGCTGATCACGCACCAACAACCCCCTTTACCCCGTAAATCAGGATTATCCTTAACCATAATCATAGCGACTTCACCTTTATGCCAGGGATTAGGAACTGGGGTACGTTCACGGATTTTGTCTACAATACTTTTGACTATGCGACCACTGGGAACTTTACCTCCTGCTTGTTCTACGGCTTTAGCCCAAGCTTCACGTTGTTGGTCAGGTTCTAGTTTGGTTAAAGGTCTACACTGGGCTTCATTGGTGGGTAAAACTTCCACAGATTGTGGAACTTTGTTCAAGTTGTCGTTGACTTCCACCATTGGTGGAACTTTTTCAATTAACTGATCTGAGACTTCCACCATTGGTGGAACTTTTGGGAGAAGATTATCCACCACAATAGCAGCATCCATCAGTTGATAAGAACGAGATTGTTTCATGCTAAAGCGTTCTTTTACATAGGTTTCAAAGGTTTGATGCTGGGTACGGTACAGTTTGCGATCGCGGATTTCTTTGAGAGCCTTACCAGCTTCATAGAACGCTCGTTCAACCTTCCTTTCTAAGTGTAAGAGATCCCGTTCTTCCTCATGAGTTAATTCATCAGTATCACTCAGAGCTTGGTTGTCATTGCTTTGCACCACTTCAACTGTTACAGAACTTTCTGGCTCTTCATTTGGGGTAAATTCAAAGCAAATCACCCAAACGGTTTGATTTTTGCCGTCAAAGAACTCATTAATGAATTGTTCAAACGTATAATCAGGAAATCCTTCAGCTTTTAAGTCAGCTTGGGTCATTTCCACCAATGGTTGTTTTACTGGTTTTTCGGTTAAAGTTAACCAACCGATGATTTCTCCACCAAGTGCAAGTCCTTTACTGTATGCAGGTACTTTAACCCCCTGCTCGTAATAGTTAATAAACGTTTTAGCAGTGCGATCGCTCCACACTCTTCGGGTACAAGTTTTACCCTGGTAAAGTTGGTCTAACGTTTGACCAAAACTAATCCCTTTGGGGTTTTTTGGTGGAATAGAGTTCGAGCTTTGAGGGTTAAAGTCT
>JAKVAR010000159.1 GCA_022447585.1 Crocinitomicaceae bacterium
TCATCGAGCGGCCGGAGGCAGTGCTAAAGAGGGAGATTTAGGAAACAGCATTACCCTAAAACAACATTATCGTTGTGTTCCCGAAATTGCCCGATTCTGCGCTAGTCTCTGCTATCCTGACATGGAGATTAAAACGAGTCCAAAATCTTCGTTATTAGGCAAAAATCTTATTGCTTGTCATGTTGAAGGGACAATCAACGACCATGTGAATGTCCCAGAAATAGATCGAGTTGAAGCCTTAATCGAAGAATTGCTCGACGCGGGATACTGTTTGAGTTCCCCTGAAAATCACAACACCATTGGGGTCATTTCTCCTTACCGTCTTCAAGCTGACGCTATTACTGAACGCTTACAGTCTCGTTGGGGACGTTCTTTTAAAAATAGCCTGGGTACGGTTCATAAGTTTCAAGGAGGTCAAAAATCTGTCATTATTCTCTCTACCCGTCAATGTGAACCCACCGATAGTCTCTGGTTCATTAACCGTCGTCCCAATTTAATTAATGTTGCTGTCAGTCGTACCCAGGAACTATTTATTTTGGTGGGCAATTTAGATATCCTCCTGACAGAAGGTTACACTAAACAGTTAGTTCAATATATTAAACAGTTTGGGGAAGTTCGTTAGTTTTAGCTAAAACAGTGGAAATTGAGCGACAATTAAGATAATCGGTCAACAAAATAAACCCCATTAACTTTATTCACTAACCCCGCTCTAAAAGGGACGGGGATTGCCTAAACCAATTTTTGTAACGTAAGAAGTGAATATAGTTTATATAGCAACCGCCAGGTTGCTTAGGACATCCTAAACAGTTGTTTCAAGGGAACAACCCAAACCCCATTTACTTTAGATCAGCAATGATTAATCAACCAAAAACTCAGCTCATAACAGGACGAGGTAATGTATCTAGTGATGGCTATTTAGTTTGTATAATTAGCTTGAAAAATGATAAATTTCCCGTCATTAAAGTCATTAAAGCTGTGTATTCTATGACTAATTTGAACTTATATGAAACGAAGAAATTAATCAAATCTCTACCAATTGTGATTGGTATTACTTTGGAAGAAAATGTCAAAACGGTTGAAAACTTACTGGCAGGAGTAGGAGTCATTTTTGAAACGATTAATTATTGTAAATTAAACCCTTCAGAAGTTGAAAAAATCCGAAGAGAAGCCAACGGTAAAAATACATCCTCTCAGCGTTTAACAGCAATTTATCAAGATTATTTATATAAAGAAATTGATCTAGCTTTAACGCTCAATCCTAATACTCCTTTAAATATATTATGGCAACTAAGTCAATTAGGTGAAGATTATAGACTTAACCTGTTTAAAAATCTCAATTTTCTGTCATTATTAATTGGGAATGATTTGTCTAGTAAAACCTTATTAGAAAGAAGAGCTACAGTCACTTTAGCCAATAGTTTAGGCAATGGGTTAAAATTGCATCAGATTCCAGATGAATCTATTTTATATCTGTTAAGTTATTGTTATAATTTTTTAAAAGTCAATACTTATGTTCTTTCTCAGAATAACTTAGAGATTATTATTTGTCAGAATACAAAAGTCTGGAATCAATGGAAAAAAGATAATTGTGAATTAGATAGTGATTTTTTCCAAGATTTAAAATTTACCAATTGTGATTTAAGAGAAGTTGACTTTAAAAATACTAATTTAAAGGATATTAATTTCAATGGAGTAAATTTAGAAAAAGGTAATCTAGAAGGAGCTAATCTAAAAGATGCTGAGTTAAAAGGGGCTAACTTAAAAGATACTAATCTGAAAGATGCTAATCTAAAAAAGGCTAAATTAGATGAGGTTAATTTGAATGGTGCTAATTTAGAAAATGCTGATTTGGAATGGGCTAATTTGAATGGTGCTAATGTAAAAAATACTAATGTAAAATTTGCTAATCTAACCAATGCTGATTTAGAAGGAGCTAATCTAACAGATGCGGATCTAACAGACGCTAATTTAAAATTTACCAATTTGAGAGATGTTAAATTAAATGAAAATACCTTGATCGGTGAAAAATGGAAATTAGTATGGGATATTGTCAATCATCCACAACAGGGTAGAGATTTAAGAAATGCCGATTTAGAGGGAGGTAATTTAGAAAACGCCTATTTGAATGGTGCTGATTTAAGAGGTGCTAATCTCAAGAATGTTAAGTTAAATTACGCTGATTTACGCAATATAAAATTAGATGAGCATACCTTGATATCCGAAAAATGGAGATTAGTATGGTATGTTGTGAATCACCCACAACAAGGTAGAGATTTACAGGATAAGGATTTAGCTTGGCTTGATTTAAAGGGTGTTAATTTTAGTAATGCTAACTTATACAATACTTTTTTGAGAGCGACTAATTTAAGAGAAGCGAACTTAAGTAATGCTAATTTAGAAAAAGCTGATTTAGAAGGAGCAGATTTAAGGAATGCTAACCTAAAAGGCTCTAATTTGAAAGGTGTTGACTTACGAAGTGCGAATTTAATTGGGGCTGATTTACGAGATGCTAATTTAATTCTTACTTATTTATGGGATGTCAATTTAGATAACACTACCTTAATAAGCGAAAAATGGAGATTAGTGTGGGATATTATTAATAATTCACAATCCAGAAGGAATTTAAAAAATATTGATTTAAGTCATACTTGTTTAGCAGGGGCTAATTTAATTGGTGCCGATTTGAAAAATGCTAATTTAGAAAACGCTGATTTAGAGTACACCAATTTAAGTTACGCTAATTTAGCAGGGGCTAATTTAAAAGGTGTCAATTTGTGGAGTGCTAATTTAAGCGATGCTAATTTAAGCGATGCTGATTTAACAGGAATCCAAACTGATATGTTTACTAAAATTGACTTTAAATGGTTAACTTAAAATTCTGTAGAGGAGGCTCCGCCATTGATTTATTGGCAAAAATTTACCTCACTGTTAAGCTTTGCTGTAACGGTAGGTAAGCATTCATCTCTTAGCTGAACATCGGCAATCTACATTTTTTCGGTCAAACTCACGGCTCTCAGTCAAGCAGATAGTGTTAACCTAAGCTAAACCCTTTGCGACGAGTTTCTTGTTGCTGCTTACTTATTTTGTTTTTTAAATAGTTAGCAGAGCTATCAAGTCTCGTTCTATCTTGTTCACTCAAATTGTCCTGTTGAATTTCAACAATTCCCCCTGTTCCTCGGTTGTCAGTCGCCATAAAAATTGGTTCTTGATTCTCTAGGTTAGTAACAGTTAAGGTGTCCCCCTGTTGAGCAATTCGATAAAATTTTCCTTGAAAATAACGAGGATTATTTCTCGGTTCTCCAACAGTATTTAAAATATATTTGACTTGACCATAAACTCGATACTTTTC
>JAKVAR010000016.1 GCA_022447585.1 Crocinitomicaceae bacterium
AGACCGAAACCCGATAGAATTGATTAGCACACCTGCATCGCCTCCAGACAGAGGATTAAAAAGTACGTTATTTGTATTGGGATCAATCTCAACTTCATAAGCTGTACTCACGTTATTGGGCGCCAAGACTAAATAAAAGTCTCCTTCACAAATGAAAGGTGTCTGGGCGGTGCTCCAAAAAAGTAGAAAACAAAAAGTGATGACGCATTGTAATTTCTTCATAGTCTGTAGGATGGAATCTTTTACTTAAATTTAGTGAAAACAATCTTGTAATTTTAATGATCACCCATGGAAGAAAACAAACAGTCAAAATACAAGTTATGGCTAAAACGCATAGGTATAGGAGGATTTCTCTTTTTCTTCATCAAAGGGCTTGTTTGGATAGCGATCTTTACTGGCCTTATTACTCAATGCTCTTAAACAAGTTAATAATTAAGTCCTTATTGATAGGTTGCTTTTTCCTGACTATATGTTGCCTCCAAGCACAAAACCAGCCTGTTTTTTTGAATAATCCTTCTTTCGAAGATGCTCCTTTGGCAGGAAAACCACCTATGACATGGTATTATTGTGGATCCAGCTTAGAAACGCCTCCTGATATTCATCCCAATGGATTTTTTGAAGTTATTCAAAAGCCTAAAGATGGAAAAACCTATGTAGGGATGGTCGTTAGGACTAATAATACGTGGGAAGGCTTAGGACAGTTATTAGAAAAGCCGCTTAAAGAGGGGCAAGACTACCGTTTTTGTTTGTTTGCCTGCCTTTCGGCAAATTATAAAAGTGTAGATCGAATCACATTAGAACCTTTGAACTATAATAAGCCTGTCATCATCCGTATTTGGGGCTCCTCAAAATCTTGCGAAGCAGAAGAGCTCTTAGCACAAAGCGAAGTGATAGATCATGCAGAATGGCAAGAGCACTGTTTTATCATCAAGCCCCAACAAAATGTGCAGCATATACGCATAGAAGCCTATTTTGCAAACCCAGCTGAAGCAAAACCCTACGGTGGCAGTGTTTTGATCGATCATTGTTCTGCCTTTATTCCTTATAATACAGAAGAGCAGAGCTATGATTTAGACATTCCTCCACTTTCTCCAACTTCTAGTTTGGCAGAAGCCATAGATCAATATGGTACTCAAATAAACTTTGCACCAAGCACATTCATCGCGCTAGAAAAACACTTGTTCTATGATCAGCAAAATCAACTCCAAGAAGCAAATCTCCCATTATCAAATATTATTGCTTCCCTTAAACAGCACCCGAAGCGAACAATCAAAATAACGATAGCCGCTCCCAAACGGTCTGTGTACAAAGCACGGAAGAAAGTAATTCAAGCAATGCTTGAAAGTGTCGATGTTCCTAAAAGACAATTTAAGATTGTTAGACAAAAGATAGGGAAGAGTCAAAATGAAGTTGTTGTACTTATTCAATAATCTCTAATATTTACCTTTTTAAAGGTACAATTAAAAGGTAATTGAATTGAGTCAATTATCTATTCTCTTTATTCTTTTCTAAAATTCATTTTACTTATATCTCTGTAAGTCTTCTGGCCTAATTTATCTAGGATAAGTGCATAGATTACCTTTGTAGACTTAAATTTATACATATTTTTTCTATCATAACTTATAATTGCTATTTCCTCTTTACTCAAGTAAAACTCAGGAGTATCCTGCGTCAGGTGATAAATCAGGCAAAACTTTCTCTTAAAATGCGCATCATTTCGATCTGCCAAAACTATTCCAGTCGTTCCTTTTGGATTTCCAGAAATAAAATACTCATTATCTCGAAGGTTAACCGTAAATGTTCCTGTTGTACTATCAAAAGTATCTGGAGCTCTAGTTTCCAAAATAAAAATAATCGAATCAGGTATATTATCTTCTAGTCCTTTAAATACCTTATGTATTGAAAAAATAGTTCTAATAAAAAACTTTTCATCCTTTTGAATCAATCGATTATCTATAACCGTTCCTTCAAAGATTACATCAACATTATTAATTAATTTCTTAAAACAGTCTAGAGGTCTCGTTTCATTAGGACATGTTGGAACCCACTGCTTTTGTTCATCTATCCTTGCCATAATTTGACACAACGCATTATTAACAAAGCAAAAAAATAGTATGAATAGGAAGATATTTTTCATTTATTCTAAATTTTGAATACTCTCTGCATTACTTACCACCTTGCATTTGCAATGACTTCATAAATTCGCAAAACTGCTCTTTAGCCATTTTTTGCTCAGCGATAATACCATATTCATGGAAATAAGAAATGATATCCTTTTTTGCTAGAAAAAGAGAAAGGACACTCTAATTATTTTCGTTCTCCAGATTCAGAAAGGTAGAGGTAAGTATTTCGAATACAATTGTCGATACCTTTGTTTTTGCACTATGTTCATCAAGATATCTAGGCATTATAATCGCTCAATTTCTTCTTTTGACAAACCAGTATATTTTATTATTTTTTCTAATGATTCACCATCCGCTTTCATTAAAGCTGCAATTTCAAGATTTCTTTTACCAATCCCTAATCCCATTCCTTCTTGAATTCCTTCTTGAATTCCTTCTTGAATTCCTTCTAATCTAGAGGTATCTACTACATTTTTTATATCCATGTAATGTTTCAAACTTTCTTCATAAGCATTTCTATCTTCTTTTGGAAGATTAGCTATTTCAGCAGCTTCAAAT
>JAKVAR010000160.1 GCA_022447585.1 Crocinitomicaceae bacterium
ACATAACGCCTCAATCAGAGGCAAAAAGTAGTTGGTTAAAATTAGCGACGCAGGAGCAAAACCAACTCATTTTTGTCCTGCTGGATTGACTTGTTAATGCTCTATGAATCAATCGACGGAATAAACCTTTCTTTTTCTAAAACCTGAATTAGGCTTCTCATTAAAAAGTTATTCATAAAACTCACATAATAGGTTCTACCATTTTCCTTTAATGGTCTAATAAAGCCAGACTCTTTCATTTTTGATATTAAATGAGTTTTTTGTCTACTAGTTAACCCTTCAAATGCATCATCTAATTCATTAGCTTTGAAGCTTTGCTTTGAAATGCCAATATGTAAAACTTTGGCCTCTTCTTTATTCAGATAGCCTCTATCTACTCCCAAATTTATAGTTGGAACTAAAATATTTTTATATAAAAACTCAAAATCTAAAAGTTTATTAACTTTTGTTACTTCTTCCAAAATTCCGGATAAAACATAGTCGCACCAATTTAATAAGTCTTCATCCGTTCCTAAGTCAGCCACAGCTAAATTTTCATAGTATTTATCTCTGTCATTACAAAAAACAGCCGTAGGGTTTATTATTTTGCCATCTTTGACATTAAAACCATATTTAATCATCAAAGCATAAGTAAGCAACCTCACAACCCGTCCATTACCATTTCCAAATGGATGTACCCAAGTAAAGCGGTGATGAGCAATTGCTGTTTTCAACAAGTCATATTTATCAGGGCCAGTCTGATTAATAAAATCTAGAAGTTCATCCATATATGACTGAACTTGAATATGATCTGGCGGAGTATGTGACGATTGAGAAATTTCAACATTCCATGCTCTGTATGCACCAGGGGTTCGATCTCCTTCTTCTGTTAACTCACCAACGACTAAATGATGCAACTGTTTAATGAAATGATGAGTTAACTCAGTACCTTCACTAATACTTTCTTCTATGAAGTCCATCGCAGCTTCTACATTAGCAATTTCAGAAAACCTTTCATTTGATCGTTCTTCATTCTCAATCTTTCTTTCGATGTATTCTGAAATTGTAGTTCTATTCCCTTCAATTCTAGCGGAGCCAACGCTCTCTAAAATATGGAAAATATGCTTTAGCTGAAAGAAAATCCAAGGTGCTGTAGAGCCTTGTAACTTTAACTTTCTCAAATGATTTAATTCAATTAAAGAATCTGTAAGTTCTGAATCAAAACTTGGACTAACCATTCTTAATTTAAATTCATTTTCTTGTGACATTTATCTACACCAAAAACCCTAAAGAGTATGTATTTAATAGAATTATTCTATTAATGAAAAATAAATAACTACATTTAACTGCTATGATTAACTACATGTTATTTGATATCATAACTACATGCAAAGCTTTTATTTATTACAAATGTAGTATGAGAATTGCCGATAAACTAGAGGGAGCATTAACGCCCCATTCAGGGGCTGATAATAGCTTGCTAAAATGTGTAGCGAAG
The DNA here is from genome assembly GCA_022447585.1 of Crocinitomicaceae bacterium. GTDB lineage: Bacteria > Bacteroidota > Bacteroidia > Flavobacteriales_D > Crocinitomicaceae > UBA4466. The sequence continues at coordinate 1,478 of JAKVAR010000160.1, forward strand.
CGGAACCGAGCCAAGCGTTAGCAGTCCCGAACTTAATTGGCTTGATACTTATTGAACCTTCTCCCCGAAGTCTAGCCAGAGGCTACACTTCAAGGCGACCAAACCGAAAGGAGAAAGCTCAATGAAATTTTACACCAAATTACACGATTTTTATTGTGGGATCGACCTACATGC
>JAKVAR010000161.1 GCA_022447585.1 Crocinitomicaceae bacterium
ATCAAATAAACTTTCATCATTAGGACTATCCCCAACTGTCATGATTTCTGAGTAAGATAACTCTTGAAAATAAGTTTCTTTGAGAGTTCTTAGTCCATTAGCTTTATTTTGGTTAAGGGGTTTAAGATGTCCTTGAATGTGCCTATATGTAAATCCCCACTTTTTCTGCTGACAAATCTTTTCTATGGTTAGTAATTCATCTTGAGAACATTCGTGACAATCAAAAGTCCAATCGGTTACTCTAAATTGATTGTCAGAAGATGGTTGAAGATGGGGAAATTGTTGTCGTATTTCCTCAAAATTATTTTGTAATAATTGACGATGTTCTATTATATCATTAATGGCTGTTAATGGTTTCATGCTTTGGGATTCTTTCAAAGCATAAACCCCTCCGTTTTCGGCAATTATCCCCCAGACTGGCAAATAATTAACTAAACCTTGACACCATCCTGCGGAGCGTCCTGTGATTAAGAGAACCAGGATATTCTGTTGTTTCAATGTTTCTAAACTTGACAATAACTGACTGCTAAACTGACCGTTTTTGGTTAAGGTTCCATCAATATCAGTGGCTATCAGTTTAATCTTTTTAAGTTCATTCTTTGCTGAATCAATATTAATTTTAATCGGGGACATTGTTATGGCTATGAGTCTGAATAATTATTTGGAAAAATCTTAGGTATGCCAATTGTTTTGAGCTTGTTGTAGTACATATTTGTAAACGGACTCAATTTGTTCTTTGGTTAGTTTCTCTTCATAAGCTGACATATTATTTTTTCCATAAGTCACTAAATTAATAATAGCATCTAAACTATCAACTTTATTTCTTTTTAAGGCTGTCAGCTTTAAATTCTTCCCCCGTCTGATAATATTTTTCCCTTGGGGGTGACATCCGACACAATGAATTGAAAAAATTTTAGCCCCATCATTGATGTCTTCTGCTTGGACTGGTTTGATCAAGGTTATTAACAAGAAAAATAATAACATGGTTAGTCGAACTAAAAAATTTATTAATTTCATCTTTATTTCATCTCCTTTCATAATTTAAAAAATTGATAATTTTCAGAAAATAAATGCGCTTTGCGCCCATAATTGAGTCAACTTATGATAGTTAATCAATGGAAAACAAAATAATAGAAAGTCTCCCTCATTTAGAGTCCGAACTAGAGTTAATTATAGCACATCTCGACAGCGACACCCCCGAAGAAAGAGAAGTCGCTGAAGAAATATTCAATGAATTTCTACCCCGTTTAGAGAGTAAAATTGATGCTTACATCAAAGTTATCAAATGGCGAGAATCATTGATAGAATACCAAGAGAATGAAGCCCGTCGTTGTGAAGCTTTAGCTCACGCTAATAAGCAAACAGTCCAATGGCTTAAAAGTAAGCTAAAAGCTTTCATGGAACAACGGGTGGAACAACTTGGAGACAAAGGTAAACGACTTGAAGGTAAACTATCAAAAGTTAGTTTATGTAATAATGGGGGTCGTCCTCCTATTTGGATTAACCCG
>JAKVAR010000162.1 GCA_022447585.1 Crocinitomicaceae bacterium
TTTGTCTCTACATTTTACAAAAGTCAAAAAGTAAAGAAGAAGCTCATATGAAGGCAAGTATGATTTTCACTTCGAATGACGTGATTATCAATTTAGGAGTAATAATTGCTGGACTTTTGGTAAATTGGTTAAGTTCCAACAAACCTGATTTAATTATCGGAACAATCGTTTTTGTTTTGGTAATTCAAGGAGCGTTTAGAATATTAAAATTGAGTAAATAAATAAAAAACACTAACCACAACAATGGCTATAAGTAATTGCTTGGGTTGGTAAGTGCTACTTGGAAAATTCTCCGAATTTTCCTCACCTAGTGCCTTTTTGCTATCTTTAAAACCTTAAGCAACTACTCATAGCCTAACCGTTGGCAACCATTAAAAATGAGAATACTAAAATTTCATACAATTCTATTATTTAGCTTGATTTCGATTTACGGATTTACGCAGCATTCGACTGAAAAAATTAAATCTATTCAAGATTCCATGCGATTAGAGTTGAGTGATACCGTCAAATCAAAGTGGGTTAAACCAGAGCTTCATAGTATGATTCAGTTATTAAACACTCCTGACAGTTTGTTTCCATATTTGCCGTATGATTCTGTACTTTATTTCCGATATGGCACTAATGACAACTTTGAACCCGCACATTGGAATAAAATAAATTCAGAACATGTAATTGATTCTAAAATTCTACCCATTGAAAAAGTGACTAAAATCTTGACTGTAATTAATAATCCTTTGAATTTTAAATGGGGTGAATGTGGGACACCTCTGATTGAAGGTGCAATCGTTTTCTATAATTCAGGAATTGAAATCGCAAGAATTGAACATGCATGTTCAGGTGGACAGATTTTTACAGAACCCGATAACGCCTTGATACGATGGGGAATCCTAAATGAACAGGGATATAAAGACTTGTATAAAATATTAAAATAAAAACGGTTGCCAACAATGGCTAGAAAGCATAGGCCTAACCAACCAAACCGTTCCTACGCTTCATAGCCGGAACGTTAGGCTCTATAAAAAATGGAAACTTCAGAATTAGTAAAGGTACATATTAACCTACCCAATCATTGGGCTATACAAGGAGAATATCTTTGGGCAACACCCCTTGGTAATGACCTTTTCAGAATAGAGAACGTTCCATTCTACGCCTATGGTTTAAATTTTCATGATATTGTGAATGTCACTTATCAATCTGACCCTGAAATTATTGAGATTAAAGAAATTGTAAAAGCAAGTGGTCATAGAACTTTTAGGATATTTTTTAGAAGTGGAATTGAACAGAAAGAACAAGAAAGAATCCTAAGTTCTATGGAGGAACTAAAAATTTCCTTCGAAAGAGCAAATGAAATATGCTTCTCTTTGAATATGAAACCAAGCGGTAATTACCAAGCTGTTTTTGATAGATTAGATGAACTAGAAAACCAAAATATAATAGGTTTCGAAACTTGTGAAGCTCGGATCAAAGGTAGTTTTGATGATGTACCTGACGAAAACTAAAAACAGAGCCTAACACTGTATATAGCAAATAGGGCTCAAGTTATTTAAGAACAAAAATTACTAAAATAATATTCGCCAAATCGTTAATTTTGCTTTTAATAAAAGATAAAAACAAAATGAAACGTTCGGCTTGGTGCTGCTAAGAGCATTTTCTGCTCCCGTCTGCCCTACTTGCCATATACTAAACGTTGTGTGTAATTCAAAAAATAATGAAGAAGCTAAGAATCATCCATGTTCTCCTATATATCGTTTGTTCGATTTCCTCATTTGGACAGAAGTATGAATCTACAATTGATGACCTTGAATATTTAAACCTCATTGTATATACTGATAATCCGTTTGGAGAAGAGGACTACTTAAAAGGGGACACTGGAAGATTTATTAAAAGTTATATCAAAACAAAATTTGATGAACTTATCTTCTACTATGACTCGACTCATAAGGATACTGCATTGTATTACAGAGGTGGAAAGAATTCAAACAAACTACACAAGACATGGTATCGTAACGGACGAATTTGGCAAGTACATGATGTTAAAAATGGAATTAACAAAGCTTGGTATTCAGATGGAACAATTCGCTATGACAAAGTTGTGAATGCCGATGTCATTGCAGCTGAATATAGCTACAATGTAAAAAATAAAGCTTGGTATCCTGATGGAAAATTAAAGTATGAGGTGATACTATTATCCGAAGATTCATTGGTTGAAATTCACTACAGGCCTAACGGACATTATCTAAACAAGAATTACTACAATTACCCCGGCAAACTAATTACAAGGAAAATTGGGAATAAACGTGTTGAATGTCATCACATTCAAGCTATTGGCTACGAATTTTTTAACGAAAAGGGTATTCTAGTACATTATGACACTCGATTATCTGAAGTGCCATCAAGAATTTGTCCCTATTATTATGACAATGGCCAAGTTTCTTCGTGCCCAGAAGTATACTACATGCATGCCTATTACGGAGAGTACAATGAGTATTTCGAAGATGGAACTATTAAAACGCATGGTCAATACAAATCCTTCGATAAGAAACGAATAGACAAGGAATGGGCTAATAAGGAAAAGGGAGGAAAAGGCGCCTCATCAGAATACAAGGTTAAAATGAAACGAGAAAGGAGTGTTGAAAAATTCAATGATCACAAATACTATTCACATATTCAGGAATTCATTAAACGACATAAATATAAACATGGCACGAAGGTCGGTACTTGGTTTCATTATAATTCAGAGGGAGAATTATTGTATAAAATAACCTATGATGAAAATGGCTATGTTATCAATATGGAATAGAAAGAACATACACACAACAAAAAATAAATCGCATTAAAAACGCGCTTTATTCAAACCGTTATACCTAATTAAAAGAATGATACAAATGAACCTTTTAAGTCTCTCTGAGTAATACAATAAACTTTTAATATGAAATTCATCCCCTTTTTATTTCTGTTTATTTCTCATTCCGCAATTAGTCAGAGTCTTGAGAAAATCCATGTGCAATCCATTGACCCGAA
>JAKVAR010000163.1 GCA_022447585.1 Crocinitomicaceae bacterium
AATTTCTATGGAATATTGGGATGAATTTTATACTGATAAAGACGAATTAAGAAGGGCTAAAAAAGAACAACTAGAAAAGTTATTCATGATTTTACCTTGGATAGCGACCATAGATGCTTTCCAGCATTGGATTTACGAAAACCCGAATCATTCTAATGAAGAAAGAACAGAAGAATGGCTTAAAATTCAGTCTAAATTTGGAAGTGGAGTAGTAGACTATGAAGGTTTTGAAGCCAATAAAGAAATTGGATGGCAAGGTCAATTACATTTGTATGAAGTTCCGTTTTACTACATTGAATACGGAATGGCTCAGTTAGGAGCAATTGCTATGTGGAGAAACTACAAGCAAAATGCAGAAGAAGCATTAGATGGTTATGAAGCTGCTTTAAAGCTTGGTTATACTAAAACAATACCAGAAATATATGAAACAGCTGGAATAAAATTCGATTTCTCTCAAGCTTACGTTAAAGAGTTAATGGATTTCGTGAAGGTTGAGTTGGAGGAGTTAGCTTGATAATAGTATGAAGTTATTTTTCGCTATAAGTATAATATTAATTCTGTTTTCAAGTTGTAAACCGAAAGTAATTGAAGATTATTCTACACCTGAAGCAACTTTAAATACATTTATCTCTGCGACAGAACAATGGGATACTGAAGTTCTAGTTAGATGTATGGATAATGATGAAATGGCTTCAATTAGAAGGCTGAAAATAGATAAAGAGATCATAACTTCATTGTATAGTAATTCAAAATACAAGTTCTTCCGAAAAACAGATAGCACTGCTTCTTTCGTATTAATTGGAAAAGAAAAAGGAGGATTGCTTTTCTTAAAAGAGGATGGGAATTGGAAAATTGTTTCATACCAAAATTCTGTTGTCAATCCTTTCAACTAAAATAAGCTAACTCAATTTCTAACCAGAGAGTTTTTTTACAATTAATAACATGAGATTTATATCTACTTTAATTGCTTGTATAATTGTTTGTTGCGCCAACAGCCAACAAGACCAACCCAACTTATTGCCAGGCAATAAAGTAACCACTTTAACTTATTGGAATGTTGGAGATGAAATAACCTATCAAGTTTCGTCTGTTCAAACCAAGTCTAAAAAAGGAAAGGTAAAATCTAAAGAAGAAGGTGCTTATAAAATTAAATTAAAAGTAGTTTCAGCAACTGATTCTACTTATAACATTCATGGTAGATATGAATACGATAATCAAGACAAAAAGAAGTCTAAAAAAAGTAAGCAATACAAACTGTTAAAACCTGTTATCGATTCTTTAGCAGATTTCACTTATAAGTACCAAATAACTACCAACGGAGCTTTCAATAAAGTGTTAAATCCGGAAGAAGTAGAGGCTTATGAAATAAGAATGTTAAAGCTAATTAAAGACAATCAAAACGAGATAACTGATACAGCAATGTTTAATCAGGTTTTGGTAAATGTTTTTAATATGTTTTCGGTAGATAAAATGTATTTAGAGTTTATACAGTTGCATCAGTTTTATGGTTTAGAACACAAGTTAAACAAAACTCAAACATTTGATATTGAATTTATTCATCCGTTAATA
>JAKVAR010000164.1 GCA_022447585.1 Crocinitomicaceae bacterium
GCCCTTTCAATTCCTGTATCCTCTCGACAATTCCGGAACTACATGTAGGTATTTTTATGGAAGCCCTGGAAACGCTGATCAAGCGGCACGAGATATTACTGAATACCTTTACCCTGGAAGCCGGTACCCCCCGGGTGGTAACTACTTTGTAGTCAGTCTTGTATCTCTTTTCAGGAAAGCCCTAGTGTACCAATCCCAGCCTGCCTCCATGCACGCTTTGGGCCAAACTACTTAGAATACGGAAGATGACTTTATTTGGGTATTAAAATATTAAGATGTATCAACAATGATGCAGTCGAACTAAAACGTAATACTTAATCTAGTCGTATAGAGCAGCAACCACATAAATTATCCCTACCCTATTTTAGAAATATTAATACAAACCTAAACGACACATAATGAAAAAAGCCTATCATAAGTATTTGACTTACAATAGGCTTTTGATTTAACTTGTCGGGGCGGCAGGATTCGAACCTGCGACCCCCTGCTCCCATAAAATAAAGTGTTAACATTCATGTATTTACAATTATGATAATCAATAAATTATATATATAAAATTTTTTCACTTTTTGTTTTGTGTACTAATTTGTTGACACCATGATTAACTTCAAGCTTAAACTCTACAAAGGGAAAACGTATAGTGACCGTACTCATCCCATTGTTCTACAACTCACAAATAACCACCATACCTACCGCCTGTCGACAGGCTACAAGTCAAAGGTAAAATACTTCAGCGACAAAGAAGGACTCTTAAAAAAAGCATGGATAACTATAAGATCAAAAATGAAAACCTTCAGGATGCTAAGCTGCTCGCCGGGAGAATTATTGATGATTTTAGAAGACAGCCTAAACCGTTTTCTATAACTATTTTTAAAGAAAGGTTCAAGAGGAATAATAATGCTGTTGGTGTTTATGACTTTTTTGATCAACTCAAAGAAGAATTGAGATTGATTGAAAAATTGAAAAATGCAGATATGTATTATGAAGCCAAAAGAGCCTTAACGAAATACATGCCTAACATTAATCTTTCATTTACAGACATAGATTATAACTTTCTCAAAGGCTATGAAAAATACCTGCTTGGTGTTAGAAAAATAAAATCAAATCCAGCAAGTGTTTACATTAGGACGTTAAGAGCTGCTTATAGGGAGGCTATGCGTAGGGGACATATCGATGTTTCGCATTATCCTTTCAAAGGGGAGTTGAACCTTGCAGGTTATTCTTTAGCTAATTTAAAATCTAAAACTCAACCAAGGGCCTTAAGCCATGAGGACATGGAGAAGGTCAAAAACTTTGACCATGAGGCGCATCCTAAATTGTCCAAAGCTGTGAACTTGTTTTTATTCAGTTATTATGCCTTTGGTATCAATCTAATGGATTTATCTCACTTAAAGAAGGATAATATCCATGAACAGGAATTAAGATACACCAGGTCAAAAACAGGTGAAAAATTTTGCTTTGAACTCAACACCGAAGCTTTGAGAATCATTAATCATTTTAAATCAGATTCAGCATATCTTTTCCCCATTCTTTCAGAATTTCACAAAAGCGCTCAACAAAAGAAAGACAGAATTCATGAGCTTCAAGGACAGATTAATTTGGCACTGAAAAGATTGCTGCGGTGCTTGGCATTGAGATCATGTTTAAATTTAGCAGTTTTATGAAAAGAGAGAATCAGTGATTAAACTTGTAGTAGACCAACACTAAAAGTTTATGCAAACTCAATATGAGCGTCTCACTGATTCCCAATGGGAAAATATAAAAGAATATTTACC
>JAKVAR010000165.1 GCA_022447585.1 Crocinitomicaceae bacterium
TCCAACTATTCTTCTTTTTTAGCCAATGGATAATTTGTTCTTTTTCCCATGATGTCAGATAACCTTTTGAACCTTGATAACTAAGTTTTATCCCCTCAATTCCATTAATAATAAATGCTTGTTTCCATTTACTAATGAAACCGGAACAAACTTGTAAAATATCCATAATTTCCCGGTGTGTGTGGCCCCTCAATGTCATCCTAACAGCAATGGCTCGTTTTAACTCTCTGGGGTCAGGATTTGAGGAGATAAACCCATTTAATTCTTCCATTTTAGTCTAGATTTACTATTCTTTCATTTTCTCACACCTCATTCCTGATTGCTATATTGGTAATGATTTAGATGACTCTGTCACTTATAGCTTAGCTATTACCGATGTTAATTTACCTCCTACTATTATTTTAGAAAATACTGTCAGCAGTCTGGAGGAAAATTTAGATACAACTACTCCTATTAAAGTAGCTGATATTATTATCGACGATGATGGTGAAGGGAATAATCATTTAACTTTGAGTGGAGAAGATGCTGATTTCTTTGAAATAGTTGATAACCAACTATCCTTAAAAGCTGATACAATTTTAGACTACGAACAAAAAGAAAGTTATAACGTAACAATTTCTGTTGATGATGCAAGTATTGGTAACACTGATGAGGATTCTATTGCTTATAGTTTAGCTATTACCGATGTTAATTTACCTCCTACTGTAACCTTAGAGAATACTATTACCAGTCTTGAAGAAAATTTAGATACAACTAATGCTCAAAAAGTGGCTGACATTATAATTAATGACGATGGAGAAGGGAATAATAGTTTGATTTTAAGCGGAGAAGATGCCAACTTTTTTAAAATTGTCAATAACCAACTATTTTAAAAAGCTGGTACTATCTTAGACTACGAACAAAAAGAAAGTTATAACGTAACTGTTTCTGTTAATGATACAACTATTAGCAATGATTTAGATGACTCTGTTACTTATAGTTTAGCTATTACAGATGTAAATACAGCCCCAACAATTACCTTAGATAATACTCTTATTAATCTTCAGGAAAACCTAGATACAACTAATGCTCAAAAAGTGGCTGATATTGTTATTGACGATGATGGTGAGGGGAATAACAATTTAACTTTAGGTGGAGAAGATGCAGACTTCTTTCAAATAGTTGATAACCAACTATTTTTAAAAGCAGGAGTTAATTTAGACTTTGAAGTAAAAAATAATTATAACGTCAGAGTAGAAATAGATGATGTAACCATTGGAGACACAACCGATAATTTTACTAATTACACTTTAATCATTAGTAATGTAAATGAATCACCAACAGTAGATGAAAATAAAACCATTATCATCTTAGAAGACAGTGGAGAAACATTATTAAACATTAACCAACCAACAGATGTTGATGGAGATAACCTAAACATTACAATAGATACAGTTCCTGATAGTAATAAAGGAAATATTCTAAATAATGGGATTATTTTAACAGTAGAAAATACTTTAACAGTAGAAGAGTTAACTAACTTAGTCTTTACTCCTGTAGAAAATGCAAATGGAGAAGCAGGAAACTTTACTTATACTGTCTTCGATGGGGTTAATAATATCTCACAAACTATCACTTTCAATATTACTCCCGTTAATGACTCTCCTACCTTAACTATCCCTGATTTCCCTACTATTTATCAAGCAACCGATGTTAATATTACGGGGATTATTATTAATGATATTGATGCAGACATTGTTCAAGTTAAGTTAACCGTTAATAACGGAGTCATTAGTTTAAGTAATCTAGAAAATATAACCCTAATTAACGGAACAGGAAATGAAGACAATACTGTTACTATTCAAGGAAATATTGATAAAATTAATGCCGCTTTAGATAGTTTAATTTATCGAAGTAACTTGAACTTTGACGGAATAGAAAACATAGTAGTTACTGTTAATGACTTAGGAAATACAGGAGAAGGAGGGGTTTTAGAAGTTACTGAAACTTTAAATATTAATGTAGAAGCAGTTAATCAACCTCCAGATGCTGAACAGGATAAATTATTAACAGTAGATCAAGATAGTGGAGAAAATAGCTTAAACATTCCCCTACCTACTGATTCCGATAACGATCCTTTAACTATTACAATTACAGAAATTCCAAATAATAATCAAGGAATAATTACCTTAAATGATGACCCTGTTACTATTAATCAAATTCTAAACAGTGATGAATTACAACAATTAGTCTTTATTCCAGCTAATGCAGTAACGGGAAGCGGTGGAACTTTCAGTTATTTCGTAGAAGATGGACAAGGAGGAAGCGATACTCAAACTATTACCTTTAATATTTCTCCTGTTATTATTCTAGGGGAAGAAGATAACTTTAAAGTTAGCCATTCAGAAGCCATTACAATTCCTGAAACCTTCTCAAAAATTCGCTTTAATTATACTTCTCTCAACTTTGATACCCTAGATACTAATTTAATTAATGATAGTTTTGAAGTCGCTTTATTAGATAGTCAGGGACAAAGTTTAGTTTATACCATCGATACAGACAAAGATGCTTTCTTTAACTTAACAGAAGAAGAAGAAATCTTGACAGCTAATGGAGTAGAAATAGAAGGAAATACCGTTACCTTAGATATCAGCTATTTACCTATTGGAACGGAAGCTTATTTAGTCTTTCGTTTAGTCAATAATGATAGTGATACAGAAACATCTGTTCGGATTAATCATCTAGAAATTATTGAAAATAATAATCCAATAACAACAGGATTCACTCCTGATTCCTCAACCTCCACTGTCACCAACTCTATCAATTTTGTCAGCTTAGAAGATGTTTCTAGTAGTACGATTACTGAGTACGAAATCACCTCATTTAACGAAAAGACTAAAACCCTATTAACTGATATTAAGCTCAAAAACGTTGGAACTTATGGCTTTGATAGTTCATTAATTGTTGCCATTAATAACCTAAGTGATCCTAGCATTCAGGTAGTCAATGCTGATGGCATCACCCCTGACGGATTACCCTATTATGACTTGACCAACTTACTTCCAGAAGGAAAATTAGATTCTAACCAAGAAACGGAAACTAAAACATTAAGTTTCTATAACCCCGAAGAAATACAGTTTACTTATAATCTAGTTATCCTAACAGAAATTAACCAAGCTCCAGTCATAGAAAGTACCCCAACCCTAGAAATTATAGGAGGACAAACCTATCAATATAATGTCAAGGCAACGGATATAAATGGAGATAATTTAACCTATTCCTTAACCGTTGCACCCCAAGGAATGACCATTGATGCTCAAACTGGGCAAATTACCTGGGAAACAACTATAGATGACATTGCCAACCATCAAATTACCATAGAAGTAAGTGATGGAAGAGGAGGAATTGAAACACAAACCTATAACTTATCAGTCATTTCTGAACCTCCCAACCGTCCCCCACTGTTTACCACTTCCCCTGTTATTGACGCATTTATTAATCAGAAATATCAATATGATGTTGATGCCATTGATCCAGATTTAGATCCGTTAACCTATAGTTTAATTTTAGGGCCAGATGGCATGACGATCGCCCCCGACACGGGATTATACCAAATCCGCTCTTGTTATACCCTTTATAAGCTAGAATAGGCAGATGTCTAAAAAAGCTCATCTGGAACCCTATTTAAACAGAGACGAACTGAAAACTCGTTATTTATCAGCAAAGGACCTTGTAGAGTCACGACGCTGGCATTTACTTTGGTTGGTTTCCTTGGATTGGTCAATTAAAAAAGCAGCCGAAATCATTGGCTACAATTATGACTATGCTAAGAAGATTGTCAAGAATTATAATAGTCTCGGAGAGCTAGGTGTTGTTAATCGGCAGAAAAAAGGAAAAAGACGAGCCTATAACGCTCTATTAACTGATAATCAACTATTAGAACTTATTGAAGCTTTAAAAAGTCCTCCAGAGGATCAAGGATTATGGACAGGGCCAAAAGTAGCCCGTTGGATAGAAAAGAAAACAGGCATCGAAAAGGTTTGGAATCAAAGAGGATGGGATTACTTAAAAAAGTGTCGTTACTCGATGCAACTCCCGAGGAAGAAACATAGAAAGGGAGACAAAGATGAACAAGCAGAATTTAAAGCCAATTTACCCCTGAAAGTCCAAGAACTTCAACGGGAAAATCCCAATGCTACCATTGAAGTCTGGTCATTTGATGAACATCGTTTGGGACTTAAACCGATTATTCGACGGATTTGGGCCCCTATTGGACAAAAACCTATCGCTGTTATTGAACATCGCTATGAATGGCTTTATCTTTACGGTTTTGTCCATCCGAAAACTGGTCAGACAGAGTGGTTTATCATTCCCAGAGTCAATACTCAATGGTTTAATCAAGTTTTGGCAGCGATCGCAGAAGCCACTGGTGCAGGAAAAGACAAAATTATCCTCATCGTTTTAGACCAGGCGAGGTGGCATACCAGTAAGAACTTAGAGATTCCAGAAGGTATTGTCTTAGAAACTTTACCTCCTTATTCTCCTGAATTGCAACCAGCAGAACGATTATGGTGCTTGGCTGATGAGCCTTTAGTGAATCGGACTTTTGATAGTTTAGATGAATTAGAGGAAACTTTAGCACAGAGATGCTGTAGGGAGCGACGCAAAAATGTCGCATCGACCGGAATTCGGTGAAAGCGACTGGGGATAGGAGTTTTGGGAAAAGCTGATGTGGGCTGTCAGATCAGTTCGGCTCCGTTCTGATGAGAACACCACTCAATCACGGCGATCGCTAAAAACGGGAAAAAGTTGGGGAGGCTTGGAGGCAAAAAGACGAAGAAAAGACGAAGAAAAAACAGAGAGAAGACTTAGAGAAGGCGCAGAAAGGGTATTAACTCAATAAAAAACAGAAAATGGGGACTCTTGCTGTTTAATTGGGTTAAGCTAGAGCCATAACCCCCTTATCAAACCTTGAATAATCCCCATGAGTTTTGAAAACATAGTTACGAATACTTTAACTGAATTGTTGAGGAGTTTTCAATCAGCGATCGCCCCGCTATTAGAGTTAGGAAAAATTGAAGATTGGGATGGCACTGAACTAAAAAAAAGGGAAGAAAAAATTAGAGAATTGGTGATAATTTTAGCAGGGAAATGTATAGCGATTTTATTAGAAAAGCTTTCACAATACTCAGAAGCACAGGAAAGAGCTATAGAGCAAACTAGGGGATGGTGGAGAAAAAGGACGGGAAAAAATGGGTCAAGAAACTGGACAATTTTAACAATGGGAAATGTAGAAGTTACTTTAAAATTACCTTATGTAGTGGAACGATTACCTAAACCAAGAAAGAAAAAAAAGCCCCCCCTGCAAGGTTTTTGTCCTTTTTTGAGATGGTTAGGATTAGAACAACAAGTAACTCCATTGGTTTGGTCAAAGATAGCTGAATATGGAACCATGAGCCATTCCTTTGCTACAGCACAGTTGACTTTAAAAGATTGGGGAATTAATATTAGTATTAGGAGAATTCAAAGTTTAACTTACAGTTTTTGTAAGGAAGCACTAAGCCAAAGAAGATCAAAGATTTTCCATCTTAGAGAGGGAGATTTAGAAAAAACGAATATTCTTAAAGATCAAAGAGTTGTTATTTCTTCCGATGGAGGGCGGACTAGACTGGTTGAATATAAAGGCAGAAAAAGAAATAAAAAAACTAATCGTCGTCCCTATAAAGGAGAATGGAGAGAGCCAAAGTTATTAACCATTTATGCTGTAGATGAAGAGGGGAAAAAAATAAAAACGGGAGAAGTACCTATCACTAATGATGGGACTTTTGAAGATTCAAAATACTTATTAGTTATCTTAGAAATGTATTTAGTTGAGTTAGGAATAAACCAAGCTAAAGAAATTTTATTTATTGCTGATGGTAGTGAGTGGATGTGGAACGATGTTCCCCCTCTTCTTAAAAAATTAGGATGTGATGAATCAAAGACTTATTATCTTCAAGATTTTTATCATGTCACTGAACATTTATTTCGTTTTGCTCAAGTTGCTTTTAATGAAGATAATGAGAAAAAAGCTTGGTTTAAACAGGCCCGTTCAAAACTGAGAGAAGGTAAAAGTGAACAACTAATTAAAGAAATGATAGCTTTTAAAAAAGATGATAAACTTGATACAAAAGCTTTAGAAAAAGAAATAAAACATTTAGTTAAACTTCAAGAAAATGACAGAATTAATTACCCTTTGATATCCGATAAAAAACTGCCTCTTGGGAGTGGAGCTATTGAAAGTTTAATTCGTCAAGCTGTTAATTTAAGGCTTAAAGGTAATGGTAAGTTTTGGATAAGGCATAATGCAGAAGCTTTGTTACACGCCCGTTGCCAGTGGTTAGCCGGTAGGTGGTCTGAATTGGTTGATTCAATTTTAACGGCTCGAATTTATCCAGCAATTAAGTAAGTTTTAAGTCTTATTATCCCCTATTCTACTAATTAAATTATAAATTAATGACTTACATTTTAATAAAATGTGGGTAGATTTTTGCTGTTTTTAAACAATTTTTTACCTCTCTAATGAACAGGATGGTTAAAAAACCTTTTGTCAAAGTCCGGGCTTGGCCATTCTCGGTGTTAACAGTGGTCAGGAAAGCTCCCCGCCCATCCGTGTCAAGCCCTTGCCTGGACTAGATTTAGTCGATGCGACATTTTTGCGTCGCTCCCGATGCTGTATTCTCTCTACAATGACCTCTGAAATTTCGGCTTTGACCAATTATCACTGGTGGCCTGACCCCGAACAGCTAGGGGAAGACAACCCAGTCTGTGCTTAATTATCAATTTGAGAGGCGATCGCTTTGGCCATGAGAGTGAATAAATATTCTTCCATTGGCTGTGTCGCAGAGCGCGAGTGCTGCCGTACCCCTTTCTACCTGCTCTCTTAAGGGTTAAGCTTTACGATCGCACCAATAATGCTCTCTAGGATTTTTTCTTGGCGATCGCTAATATGCTTGAGCCTATGAGAATTCTCTTTCAAAATTACCACGAAATCATTCCCTTTACACTTGCTTTCATCATCTATTAGTAAAGGGTTTTATAAGGGGGTTAAAAAGAGCGGATTTGGTATTAGTATTAACTAAGGAAGTTGAGAATCAAGCTCGTTGAAACCGCTCAAAGCCCAACATCTCTAACCAATGCGGATGTTTTTCACCTGTCATTAATTCAGCGGGACTTTTTCCTACTCTTTCTGGCTTTCGGCTTTCCATAAACCTGCGATGATTTAGGAAAAATTGCAATAATTCCAGATAATCTGAACCAAGATGTTTTCTCAGATGGAAATAGTTTCTGAGTCGAGAATTGAGGTTTTCAACCAGTGAACTGGCTCGTGGCGTTGATTCCAAAGCTTCTTCTACCGCTTGATTAATTGACCAAAACTTATGGGAAAGTTTCTGATGTAATTGATTCCATTTTTGCCAATACTTATTAGTTGAAAGAGGTTTTTTCTTCAATAAACAAACCTCCCTTACCAAAGATAAGGGGATTTTGAAGCGAAGGGCTATCTCTGACAGTTTTTGATCAATCATGTTAGAAAATGCTAGTAAATCGTCTTTTTGACTTGATAAAGCCACTCTCAAAGATTTAATCCCTTTATGAGCCTCGTTTTCTCTTCTTTTTAGTTCATTAATCACAAAATCCATTAATTCCATCCGTTCTGACCAATTAGTTCCAGCCAAGCAAAGGATGTCCATTCTTAACCAATACACTAATATTTTGATATCATCAGCTAAATTGAGCCACTTCCGTTCATTTTTAATTACTTTTGTTAACTTATTTGATAATGAGCCACTTATAATCCCTAAATTAGTCTTTTCTATCTTAGCCTCTAGTTTCTCTCTTTCAGTAGTTGCACCCTGAGCTTTTTTAGCTAAACTACGGCATAAAGTATTAGCTTGGTCTAAAATATGCCAAACATCTCCTTGAAAAACTTTATTCTCCCAGATAGTCCTGTGTGCTGCCCTAATCCCCTTACCAGCATCGGCTATGATGTAATTAGGGTCGAGTCCTTGTTCTGTTGCTTCTAGCAAATACCAGCCCCAGGTATTTTCATCTCTATGTTGCGCTTCTTCGAGAAGAAAACAATAGCTAGAATGATTATCTACTCCTGTTAAAATGGGATGGTTAGAATGAAATATCTCATCAATTGATGCCATTTTTATTGACGATAAATCGGCAGATTTATTGATTTTTTGGGCGACTGGTACAACTTCTTTGACTCGGTTGTGAACTGTACCAACACTGATAGTATAATCGAATAAATCCCTTAATAACTCTACTACACCTCGATAAGAACTATGACAGATAAAAATAAGCCCTAAAATTAACTGAAATATCCATTTTTTAGTAACTGGTAGATTATATAAAACTTCTTCTTCTTTTTCTGGCTTCTCAAAAGCCTGATTCAAAGCGTTTTGAGCGATATCCTTCTGTTGATAAAGGAATTTCCGACTTACCTTTTCATTTTTAGCTATATGACTCACTGGCTCGTTTTTAGAGATAACTTTGACCGCTAACTGCTGACGGTAAGAGTAAGAAAGCCCAGAAGCCACACAAACCGATGATTTCACTCGATTGACCCACACATTTACATAATTTTCTTCAATTATAATTGACTACTATTGAGAGCAAATGTTCTATTCAATGAGTGGCTATTTGGCAAAACTGTTACCTACATTTGAACGTCGCCTCGCTTGAGATGTGGGTAATTCATAGGCTTTGACCAAATGTTGGGATAATGACATCTCCATCTGGGGAAGGGCTTCTGTTAGTCCAATAATTCTCAATAAGTCTCCACAACGATCATCCGTTGCTTCTTTTTCTCGGATTTCCCATTCAGTTATTGCTTTTAAACTTCTTTGATGCTTTGATACCCATGTTTCTAGGTAACAAATTCTATGGTCTGCCTCACTCACAATATAGGTTAATAATAACACCGCTAGTTGCCCGTAACTTAATCCTCTGCGATTGCCATGAGGGGCGGCTAGCTGATTATCTATGATTGACGCAATCTTCATTTGTTTTAGCCAATAAATAATTAAGGGGAGATCATCTATTCGTTCCGAATGTGTTTGTGCCGTAATTAATCGACTCCTTGTTGCCCAACACTTGACTCTACAAGGATTTTACCCCTTTTTCCCCACCTCACCCCTTCGATTTAGGCGAACGGTGAGTATCACCACAACTCGTGTTCTCAAGAAGAAAAAACCCATACCCCTACTGGGTCATCAAGTTTGTCTTGAGGAATAGTTTAATTATAGAATTACTAGCTGCTCTAGTTTTCAGAAATGATCTATTACTCATTTCAATATTGATAGCCTACTACCGCCTTTTAAGAGAAGGTCACCAAAGATTTTGCCTACTCAGTGATAGTAAGATGTTACGATGTTACATCTTACTATGCTTGCCCGTCATCATTATGCCCGATAATTTCACTTATGGGTCACGTGGGCTCTCACGACGCACACAAGAAGAGGGAGCTGTCCTCTCGGCTTGGCCACTGCTGGGTGAAACCGCCTAGTGCTGCGTTGATGTTTGCACAAACCGGGAAATATAGTGCAACTAATGATTAAAATTGAGTTATCACTCAACTATTTAAGAAAATCCATGTTCCACTGGCTCAAACAACTCTTCTCACCACGAACCCCTTTCGATTCCGAAAGGGTGTTAGCCTTGGAATCAGAACAACAGAAATTAGCTCTGGAGTTAAGGGAGAGCCAGCAAAAAATTGCCACCCTTAAGGAACAATTAGAGCGTCAAAAAAACAATCAAGAAAGACTCATCAAAAATGCTCTAGACGCTGAAAGGGAGATTTTTTTTACTGATACGGCTTCTGCGGTTACTCAACTTCTCACTCAAGCCTATTTAGTGGAAGAGGAAGGAAAACCTGTACAATCTAAGGATATCCTAACAGTGGCCAAAAGGTTAATCGCCACTCTTAAAGACTCAGGGTTGACGATCTTGGGGAAAGTTGGCGAAAGGGTTACGTTTGACCCTAATTACCATCAACCCCTCAGAAGTAATGTGACTATTAATGCCAGTCAAGGAGTGGTGATAAAAATAGTTGGGGTTTCTTTTCAAGGTAAGGTAATTCGTAAAGCAATGGTACAAGTTAGTTGAGATTATGCCAGGGAGATTAGCAATTGATTTTGGAACGTCTAATACGGTCGTTGCTGTATGGGACGAGGGGGATGGTGAAGGGAAGCCATTTCATATACCTGATTATGGTTATTTGTACCAGCAAGGGGCTGAAAATATTTCTGTGATCCCCTCTCTGATTCACTATACATCTGAGGCAAGACGTTTATTAGGTAACCAAGTAAAGCAGGGAAATTTGGAGGATAGCAACCGCACGTTTCGCTGGATGAAACGCTACATTTCTAACCGCAGTCCGAGGAAAATAAATTTAGGTGGTCGGCAAATTTCTTATTTTGAGGCGGGGAAAGATTTCCTCTCGACAGTATTGTTATTTGCCGGGACAGAGATTAATGTAGAGAATGAAGAGGTGGCTTTGACCGTTCCCGTTGAGGCATTTGAACATTATGAAAATTGGTTGACCGAAGTAGCCGAAACGGCCGGAATGCCTCGGTTTCGCCTGATTGATGAGCCATCGGCGGCGGCTTTGGGCTATGGGGCCCATATTCAACCTGGGGATGTTTATTTAATTTTTGATTTCGGTGGGGGGACTTTAGATGTCTCCATTGTCCTGATTGAAGAGGAGGCGGTTGCCGCTTCCCGTCGTTGTCGGGTGTTGGGGAAAGCGGGTTGCAAGCTTGGTGGTACGACTATTGATCAGTGGTTGTATGCTGAGGTCTTGAAGCAAAATGGACGTAACGACTATGATGTAGAGATTTTACAACAGAGTGGGGCGATTTTAGTAGAGTGCGAGCAGGCTAAGATCCGGTTATCGAGTCGGGAACGCTCGGAAATTTCTTTCCTCGATGTCAACACAGGAACGGCCATTGGGGTGGAGTTTACTCGCGGTCGCTTTGAGGAGATTTTGGACGAGCAGGAAGTCTTTACAGAACTAAACCAAACGATTCGTCGGGCGTTAAATGCTTCGAGGGAGAGGGGTTATTCAGAGGATAACATCAAAGCGGTCTTGATGGTGGGAGGTAGCAGTCAAATTCCCTCAATTCAACGGAGTGTTAGGCAGTTTTTTGGTAAGGACAGAGTTATGTTAGATCGGCCTCTGGATGCGGTAGCGAGAGGTGCAGCGGCTTTTGTGGCCGGGGTAGATTTTTATGATCATATTCAGCATGATTATGCGATTCGATATTTTAATACAGAGAAGGGAGATTACGATTATCGAATATTAGTCAAGCGAGGAACCAATTATCCAACTCAGGGAATGCTTGCTCGATTGAAGCTGAAAGCTACTCATGAGCAACAATCGCAGTTAGGATTGGCAATTTTTGAGTTGGGGGAGGGTCGTCGGAGTAGTAACGAGGCAGTAGAGTTAGTTTTTGATCCCTCTGGGGCGGCGCGCTTAACGACTTTGACTCCTGATCTAGAGGAAGAAAGGTCTTTTTTCTGGATGAATGAAGATAATCCCACTTTTTTGAGGGCTGATCCCCCGGCTGAAAAAGGGAAGCCTCGTTTTGAAGTAACATTTTCCATTGATGGCAATAAGCGACTATTAATTACGGCAAAAGATTTAAAGACCGGAAAAAAGACTCATATAAATTATCCTGTCATAAAATTGACTTAGAACAAGTAAAGGTTCTAATCTATCTGGGAAAGGAACCCAGCCAATTAAGTTTAAAAGGAGCTACTGAGTTATGGACTTACAAGAAATTGATGTTTATATCGATGAGAAAGGGGAGGTACAAATTGAGATTAGAGGAGTGAAGGGAATGTCTTGTCTTGATTTAACCAAGGATTTAGAGGCGATCTTAGGGGGAGATATAGAAACTAGAGAAATGACGGCAGAAGCCGGAGAAACCCTTAAACAGAAGGTCGAGGATAAACAATGGAATTGGAGTTAAGAACACCTGATAAACCTCGTCCATCTTGGCAACTCGAGTTTTTCTTTAGAATACTAAAAAGGGGAAACCCTTGTCAGATAAGTATTTTAGCCGATCCTTCAAAACTATGGGTTTGAACATGGACGCAGTTTTACACTCAAAATAAATATGATCTTTAAGACTCTTTTACTATTCATTATAGTAGTAATTTCTTTCTTTGTCTCAGCATTGCTAGGTTGGGGAAGCCTAGAAGCAATCTATATTTCTATAGCTCTTTTTGGCTTAATTTTCGTTGGTAGTTTATGCTTTAACGCCCTAAGTAACTCTATTTGTCGAGCATGGGCATATAACCGTAATCCGTTGTTAAGCTATTTGATTGTCAAAAAACAATGGATTGCTACCTCTCCTTTAAAAGTCAAAATTTTAACCGCTTTAAAAACCCAACAATTAGAGTCAATTCTCTCAGAAGGAAGAAAGGGAGTAGCAATCTTATTGGAGGCTTTAAATGATCATGAGCCTTTAATAGTTAATCAAGCTAAACTCAGTTTACATCGGTTACAAAATTCAGAAGGAATCAATTACCTTTGTCAACAATGGCAAGAGACTAGAGAAACTTTTTTAGGGGACATAATCCTTCAATCCAATTATCAGGCTACCTCACCTCTAAAAGTCAAAATTTTAACCGCTTTAAAGACTAACCAATTAGAATCAATTCTCTCAGAAGGAAGAAAGGGAGTAGCAATCTTATTGGAGGCTTTAAATGATCATGAGCCTTTAATAGTTAATCAAGCTAAACTCAGTTTACATCGGTTACAAAATTCAGAAGGAATCAATT
>JAKVAR010000166.1 GCA_022447585.1 Crocinitomicaceae bacterium
GAGAGGTTAATTGGCAATGCTTTTATCATGGACATCAACTTCGAGATTCTTCCGTTAGTTTCATTGAAACACATTGTCGTGGCTAGTCACGAAAGTTTCTGTAAAAATCTGGTGGATTACTTTCGCCAAGCTGCACTAGTAATCCTATTTTAATTGAAAGCTATACTTTTCTAACTAACTTCGCTTCTAAACAAAAAAGTTATCAATACACAACTTTGGGACTTACTAAACTCATAGAAATAGAACCCAATAACCCTGAATATTATAACAATTTAGGTTTTGCTTATTTCAACAATGAAGAATACCAAAAGGCAATTGACGCTTATACTAAAGCAATAGAATTAAATCCGAACGAGGGATTATATTACAGTGATCGCGCAAATGCCTACGGAAAATTAGGAAAACAAGAAGAACTAAAGGCAGATTTACAGCGATCGCGTAGAGCAAACTCAGATTTTGTTAGTAGGCGATTTTTAAAATTATTACAATTAACACCATGATAGGGAAGGTTTTGTCTTAATCTGACATTCTTATACATTTTCATCAACTGAGACTACAGATGTTAGAGTTGTAGGGGTCAACGGCCGTTGACCCCTACGAGAATGTGTAGGGGTTAACGGTTGTTAATACCAAATCCGCTTATTTTAACCCTTTTATCTATTTCATCTAAACCCCGTAGAGACATTGTATGCAACGTCAGGACGAAGGGGGGTGCTTTGGTATAACCTCTACTTTAAGAAACTGTTATTACACCACTCTTCCCCAAAACTAGAAATTTAACTCCCTCAAATTTTAGGGAACGCCCATCTAAAAAATAAATATCTTGATTCTTGCATAAATTGTTCTCTTCTTCCCCGATAGTTAAATAGACAAAGAAAATCAATCTGATGATCTAGTTAATCTGAATGAAGGAAAAAATTATGTGGAAGAAAATTACTACTATTACAACGATCCTAAGTCTTGGTTGGTCTTTTAATTTACCCCTTAAAGCGCAATCTATTTCAAATAGTCCTCTTAGAGAAGAGACAACTATCCTAGCTCAGAATAATTCACGGAGTGTTTATCAACAAGCAAAAGAAGACTTACCAGAAGATTATTATATTGTTTATCGTCTAACTGAGCGAATTCTTCGTGCCAATGAATTAGATAATTTACCTTGGCGAATTATAATTAAACCAGGATATGAGATTAATGCTTTTGCTACCCAAGCTAATTTAATTGGAATGGGTAGAGGATTGTTGGACCAATTATCGGGAAATGTTGATGGAATCGCCTGTGTAATTGGTCATGAAATCACCCATCATTTAGAAAATCATATCGCATTAGGACCAGAAGAAGAAGCTCAAATTCTTGCTCAGATTCGTAGAGAAGCAGAACAACAAGTAATGAGAGAAATTGAAGAAACACAAAGAACAACCACTGGAATCAACCTTCTAGGAGAAATTCTTGGTCAAGCAACAGGTTCTTATGTTGATACTTCTGGAATTAACCAAGAACTCATACAACAAGCACAAGAAAGAGTACAAGAAATTGTTACTCAAAAAGAACGGGAATTTGCTAAAAAGATTGCAGCAAATAACCATAGACAAGAGTTTGAAGCGGATCATGGTGGTGTCTTTTTGGCACTTAAAGCAGGATTTAATCCTCAAGGGTGTATTGATGTCATGAACGTAATAGGAAGACTACAAGGAACTCAATCCGATGGCGTTTCCCACCCTTCTGTTCCCCGTCGTATTAAACAACTCGAAAACTTAATTCAGTCTATCGAAACTAAAGTTTCAGAAGAAAATAATCGTAGCATCAATATTGCTATGATGACTGAACATTTTAGTCAAAAATTTAAAGAGAAAGATGGAGTAATCAGTTCCCCACTGAGTTATCAAATTTCACGAGATGGTAATTCATTAAGAATTAACCCCCAAGGAGGAACAACTGCCGATATTATAGAGGAGAAATTAGATCAATAATTAGAAAAGGAGAGAGCATTATCAGATTGTTAATTGTAGATTGTACATTGTTGAACAATTATCCATTGATAAAATGGGAAACTGTTTAACCTGAGACGATATCTGAGTATTGTGCTAGGCTATTGGGCATTTAAACATTTAAAATGTTAATGTAAAAGATCAGGACAAATGCTCTCCAATTTTATCTGAAGACTAAAAAATCACCAACAACCTAGTTTTTTAGTGTTAATATGTAGTAAATTTTCAAAAGCACAAAGAATCGATTTATGTATACAATTACTTTACAATGGTCAGATAACACTCGAATCAGAAGCAAAACAATTACTCCGAATGATTTGACTATAGTTCCCAATAAAATTATCATCGGACGTGATGAGAATATCTGCGACGTTGTTTTAGAACATGAAGACTCTCAAATAATGAGAACAGTTTCAAAAACTCATCTAGAGATTTTTTATCATCAAAATGATAATTGTTTTTATGCCCAAAACTTAACCAAAAATCGTCAACAACCTAAAAAAATAAATTCTGCATTAATAGATGGGAAAAAAGTAATTTATGAAATTGTAAAAATTCAACAAGGCACTCGAATACAGCTAGGTAAAATGCTTGTAGAAGTTAAAACTTTAGAAATAGAAAATAACGACAAGAACGACAAGAACGACAATGAATTTCTGATTAAGTGTTCTAATCCCAATGAACCCCATACTTTGGGACGAGAATATGAAGGATTAAATTGCCCTATTTGTGGCTATATCGTTTTCACCGGCACAGTTATTAGAACTTAATTAACTCCAATGGACTTACAACTAATTACACAAAATTCCGTAACTGAAGAACAAGAACAAGAAACATTTTCTCTTCCTATTGTTTTAGGCCGAGAGATGACACAGTTACCAGCACAATGGGAAAATAAAAATGCTACCCCCATTGTTTTATTCGATGGTAGTAATCAAATATCTCGATTTCATGCAGTTATCACAGAGTCTAATAATCAGATCATTCTTGAAGACAAAAGTAGCAACGGGACAATTATTAATGAGCAAAAAATCATCCAACAATCTCAACAACTTCGTGACGGAGATGTAATTCAAATTGGTAACTACAGTATAACCGTAGCTTTCTTATCAGTAGGAACTGAAATTAGCTCAGGTAACTCTACCATTTTTAATCCCGATTCAACTATTATTTCAGCGTCTGTCCAAGGAGAAAATATTCGTTCCTCAACAATTATTTTCAATCCTGAAAATGATGAAATTGAATACAGTCCTAATAGTCCCGTCAACTCGCCTACACCTCAAACATCTTTTCCTCCCCCAGAAATTTTTTCCCATGAGAAAGTTTCCCTTTCGGCTTTACAAAAGACTAATTTACCGATCCAAGAATGTGTCTATGCTTCTTTGGGGGGAGGGTTAGGCAGCTTTGTCTATGTTGATCATCTCCGCATAGCAGGTGTTTCCTCCCAAAACATCGCTGTTGTGGGTTTAAATGCAGTCCCTTATGCTCGGTACGAAAGGCTATTAAACAATTGCCAAATACCCCGTTATAAACGAATTAGATCCGGATCTGATTCTTGTCCCGATAATATTTGGGGTTGGCCAGGCTACGCTATTAGAGAAGCATGGCGAGATGTTTTTAAGGGAAATTTGAGTGCCGCCTTTAGTTACTTGTGGCAGGTTTTTGCTGAACCTATTCTAGCTGATACTTACACACCAAAAGCGGATGATGTTTTTAAATCCATTGATCTCGAAGGAAAACGAATTGGTTGGAATAAAATATTCTATCAAGGCAGTATTCGTAGTATTCGGAAAACAGATGATGGACGCTATTGTATTGCCTATTCTGACAGTAAACCTGGACATTCGGATCATCGATTTTTATTAGCTAAATATATTCATATAGCTACTGGCTATCCAGCCTTAAAATTATTACCAGACTTACAAGGGTATCGGGATACAACAGGGGATCTAAAATCAGTTGTACAAGGCTATGAACCTCATTCCCATGTTTATGAATATTTGGAAAGTAATGGCGGTACAGTAATTATTAGAGGCTCAGGAATTGTTGCTTCCCAAGTAATGGATCGTTTAACAATTGCCTATAAAAATAATTCTAATATCAAAATTATTCATATGAATCGAGAACCAAGACGAGGCTATAAATTTGGTTTAGCACAAAGAGAAGTAGAAAATGATTGGGAATTTCAACCTTATAATTGGCCTAAAGCCACATGGGGTGGTGATATGCGTAAGATGTTAGAAGATGCTAATCCCTTACAAAGACGAGAATTACTACAAAGTTGGGGAGGAACTACAACTGCTAGTCGTAAGGAATGGCGTAAAACTATTCAAAAAGGGTTAGATGAGGGTTGGTACGAAATTAGATATGGTTTAGTCAAACAAGTTATTCCCAATCATCAAGGTCAAGGAGTTTTTGCTACTTTATTGACTAATAAAGGTGAAGACAAAATTAATGCTAATTTTATTATTGATTGTACTGGACTAATTTCTAATCCTAGAGATAATCCGTTATTAAATGACTTAATTACGCATTACAATCTAGACTTAAACCCTCAAGGGAGACTCCATGTAGAAAATGATTTTGAAGTTCAGAAAATGCGTAACGATGACGGCAAAGTATATGCTAGTGGAATTATTACTTTAGGGGGTCCTTATGCAGCCGTTGACACTTTTTTAGGACTTCAATATTCTGCTCATCGAATTGTGGAAAGTTTAGCTACATTAAAAACTCCAGAAGTGAGACGAATTTTCGGACTTTATTCTTTATCACAATGGCTTAAATGGTCTGGAAATAAAACTCCTTAACCGAGTTATATAGCATTTTTTGAACTCAACTTTCTAAATATTCTAAAAATAACTATCATTTTTCAATAGCAAACCTTCAACCAAATACTATTACTATGACACCTACTTTATTTGGCCGCTGGCAAACTAGAATTTTCCTTCTTGCTACCATTGGAGTTATTTTCAGTCTTCCTTTCTACTTTGGTTTTTTGGGTGGACACGAAGGAGACCTGAGTTATTTTTTTGTTGTTATTTACGTCGCTATTTTTGGATTTTTTTGGGACATATTATATGACTATTTACAGAAAATTCTTTGGGATCATGATTGGCCTGGAGTTCTACAATTTTTAGCTGGAGTCTTGGAAGGATTCTTCTTATTTTTAGTTATTATTTTGATTGGCTTACCAGGAATTAAAAGTTATCAGTTCGATTTATTTGTCTTCATTAAACATTATAGTTTAGTCTGGCTTGCTATTTACCTTTCTTCTTGGATTATTATGCGACTTCTATTTCCTCGTTGGCGTTTTTGTGGTGGAGAATGGCTCGGTAAATGGACTTAAAAATTATAAGCTAATACGCATTTAAAACTCTTATTGATAGCTTTAGTACAATAGCTCAAGTCTTTTCTCCCTGCTCCCTGCTCCCCCGTAGTCTCAACTGGTGGTTTAAATGGTTAACAGCTTATTGCTTCTAATTTGTTTTTACTGTTGTAGCATTACCCACAAAACTAGATCCTGTAACTAATATAGAAACGATATGAAACACAAAAAAATTGCTATTTTCATCACTTTTGGAATGATAAGTGCCGGTTTTATCGCTGGAGCAATCACTTTTTTCCAATTGAAAACAATGAATAATTCTCCAGAACAAGATCCTCCTTTACTCACTCAGATTAAAACAGAAAATCCTCAGCTTATATTTTTTCAGGAGAAAGGGGTTGCTATTAAAGGCATAGATCCAGTTGCCTATTTTCTAGAAAGGCAAGCGGTAAAAGGTCAAGAAGAATTTAGCTATCGTTGGGAGAATACGACCTGGTGGTTTAAAAGCGCAGAAAATCGTGATTTATTTATTCAAGAACCTACCAAATATGCACCTCAATATGGAGGTTTTTGTGCTTGGGCTGTTAGTAATAATTATACGGCTCCTATTGATCCAGAAGCTTGGAGCATAGTGGATAATAAACTTTATCTTAATTATAATAAACGGATACAAAAAAGATGGAGTAAAAATATTGAAAGCCATATTACTAAAGGAAATTATCATTGGCCTCAAATTTTAGAAAGCTTACAAAAACAATAATTTTCAATTTATAGCGTTTCTCGGACTCAATATGTACACCTTGATTTTATTTTCCGTTCAGAAGTTCCCCGTTAAGAAGTTGCCTAATAAGCTGTTAAGCTTCTTTATTACTATACTAGACTGACACCGGAGAGGGGGGAGAGGGAGACACCGGAGAGGAGAAAGCTAATTTTGTGCTTAACTTCATCATATGTGGTTTAAATGCTTGCGCAGCTTACTAAAAACTCCTGTACGTCACAAGACGCGAGAACTGGTATATGCTAAGTTTGAATCCTCATTTGTTTTATCACTGTTTTCTTCAAATTTCTTTTACTCTCTATCTGGTTTTGAAAATACTCAAAAATGAATAAGATCGT
Source organism: Crocinitomicaceae bacterium (assembly GCA_022447585.1). GTDB lineage: Bacteria > Bacteroidota > Bacteroidia > Flavobacteriales_D > Crocinitomicaceae > UBA4466. The sequence goes on from JAKVAR010000166.1 coordinate 6,427, forward strand.
TGTTTTAAGTTTAGAACAAAATCAAAAACAATCAGGATTTTTAGTTACCCTTCAAATTGGAGAAGAAGGATTAGCTCCTTCTACGCAAAAAAAAGGATATTTACCTGATGCTCCTCTCAAAGTCTATCAACAGTGGCAATCAGCTTATTTAGACTTGCCTATTATTAGAAGATTAGAAGCTCCACTAGCTCAAGTAGTTAACGTCTCTCAATCAGAAGACTGTCGTCATGCAATAGCAGCTATGGGTGAAGAACTTAATCGTTGGCTGAACGATAGTGGTTTTCAAGCTCTAAAGGACAAACTGTATCTAAAACTTCGTTGTTCTGACCCTATTCGATTTGTCATTCAGACTGATAGCTATCTTTTACGCCAATTACCCTGGCATTTATGGCATTTTTTTGAAGATTACCATAATGCAGAAATAACCTTAAGTCCCCCTTGCTACGACCACAGTATGATAACTACTCTTGGTTTACCAAAATCGAAGATTAGAATTCTAGCAATTTTAGGGAATAGTGAAGGAATTGATACAGAAAGAGATAAAAAAGAATTAGAAAATATCCCCAATGCAGACATTTTATTTTTAGTTGAACCTTCTCGTCAAGAAATTAGTGAACAACTCTGGGAGCAAACATGGGATATACTTTTCTTTGCTGGACATAGTGGAAAAGGAAAAATAGCCATTAATCACCATGAAAGTATTACTCTTTCTGAATTAAAGTCAGGGTTAACTCAAGCCCGGAGAAAAGGTTTACATCTGGCAATTTTTAATTCTTGTGATGGTTTAGACTTAGCCAAGCAATTAGAAGCTTTACAGATTCCTCAAATTATTGTTATGCGTGAGCCTGTTCCTGATAGTGTTGCTCACAAGTTTTTAATGTATTTCCTGAAAGCTTTATTAAGTGAAACATCAGTTTATCTAGCTATGAGACGTGCAAGAGAAAGACTAGCGGAAACCGATTTAGAATTGGATATTCCCGGAGCTAGTTGGCTTCCTATTATGTGTCAAAATTTAGCGGCATCACCTTTAGTGTGGCATCCCTCTCAATCTCAACAAAAAAAAGTAGATTTTGGATTTAAGCCTTTTAAAGCTGTTTTTTTAGCGGCTACAATAGGGGTAATAGGGTTGATCATTTTAGGATTGATTATCAAAAATGGGAAACTTGATTACTTAGAACATACAAATTTACAACCAGAGTTTTCGGTGAAATATCCTTCCAGTTGGGAGGAGCCTATAGTTGATCGCATTACCAAAGAAGTTAAATTTATTTCTCCTTTAGAGAATGAACAAGATAAATTTCAAGAGGCTTTTTTTATCAATACCGAATATTTTGAGTCATCAAACTTAGAAGATTTTAGTAATAAAATACTTAAAAGAATAAGTCAAGATAATCCTCAAATGATAATTACTCCTCGTACAGTTAAATTGGTTAATTTTAACGCTAAAGAAGTTCGTTATAGGTCTTTCCAACAAGATTTAGAACTACAAATCAGAAAAATCTGGTTCTTACACAATCAACAAGGTTATGTTTTTACTTATCAAGCTGAATCCAATAACTATGACAAATACGCACCCGATATTCAGCTTTTTCTTGATTCTTTTGAAATCAAAACAGCTAAATAAAGTATATGATGTAAATTATTCATTATTAGAATTATTCCTATTAATATCTAAATCTTTTGTTTCTGCTTTATCTGACTTTTTCTGTGGCTTTTCACCCTTTGTAGCTAATGGTTTTTTACTGTCATTTTCGGGGTCTTTTCTTGATGACTTCTCTGATGGTTTCTCTGCCCCCTTCGCAGGAACATCTTTGATTGGCTTTGTGTACCAAGGAATCTTTTTAGTGGGTGCTTCTAAATCTTCCGAGAAACCAAAGGAATCCCGTGACGGAATAAATTTGAACAACCCCTGAACAAACCAACGAGGGGGTAAATCTTCTTTGGCCATCTTTGGGTTAAACCGAAACGGTGCAGCTTCATCGTCTCTTCTCATTAAGATAGGAATATGTGCTGCTTTAAACTTACCTTTGGGATCTTCTGCCCCTTTGTTACGATACACGGAAATAACGGGGGTTCTAACCTGTGGCACAAACTGCCATATCCCCTTGAGGCGAAACTGTCCTGGGGCTTCATCCCACGGATTTTCTGTTTCCCACGCTGCCACTTGAAAAAAAATTTTCGGTGGTTTACGGGGTATCATCAAGCACTTAGGATAAACTCGCAAAAATAAGGTTTGGTCAGGGTTAGCTGCTATTTGTTTGAGCCAAGCCTGATAACGATAACCAGCAAAGAATAAACCATAACGCTTGCCCCCTAATCTGATAAAAAACTGCCCAGGGTTTTCTCTATCCTCCTCTGGTTTGCCTTTAATTGTGCCGATCGCCTGAAAGATGGGCTTATCGATATCATCGTCGGGATTGTCGGTGGACTGATCGCCTGTTCCTGTGGTGGTTTGAGAGTCAGTCTCCGCTTTGTCCTCTGTTTTCTCGTTGAGTTCAGACGTAGCCTGATCGCCCGTTTCTGATGGAAGTTTTGTGCTAGTTGTCTCCTTGAAGGTGACTTCCTCTTCTGGTAATGGTAAGGACTGTTTAGCTGATGTCTTAGTCTCCCTATTCTCAATGGTTTTTGAAGTGTCTACCTCTGTGTT
>JAKVAR010000167.1 GCA_022447585.1 Crocinitomicaceae bacterium
GACACAGACGGAAAGCGCATGTATCGTTCAGGAGATATTGGACGCATGTTGCCAAACGGAGAAATAGAATTCTTAGAAAGAAAAGATACACAAGTAAAATTAAACGGATTACGAATTGAATTGGCAGAAATTGAATTCCAACTAGATAGAATTCCAACCATTGCAAAATCAGTTGTAGTATTAAAAGAACTTAATGGAAGTTTACACATTGCAGCATACATTCAGAAGGAAGCAGAAATTTCTAATGACGAAATCTACCAAATTCTAAAAGAGCACTTACCAGCATACATGATGCCATCAGTGTTTGTAAGTATGGACGAATTTCCGCGAACACGTACAGGAAAAATTGATAGAAAATCATTGCCAGCTTTAACTTCCATAGATGTGAAGAAAACAGAATATGTAGCACCAACAAGCGAAGTAGAAAAGCAATTGGTAGCATTCTGGTCAGAAACACTAAATATTGCAGCGAGCAGTATTGGTGTACAAGATAACTTCTTTGAACTCGGAGGAAACAGTCTGCAAGCAGTGATCTTAGTAAACAAAGTGAACAAATTCTTTGAGACATTCTTAACTATAGAATACTTATATGACACCTTGACAATAAGTGCTTTAGCTGAACTCATTGAATTCTCAATACAGCAAAAACACATTGACTTGATCAACGAAGATGTAGACCAAGACGAATTCATCCTGTAAAAGGAGAGCGAGGAAAATCTATAACTCATTAAAATTTTTAAGCCTTGGAAAAAACACTCTTACATACCTTGAATTTTCATAATGTTAAATTAAATGTGGTTAACGGTCAGTTAAAAGTCAATGCGCCAAAAGGTGCATTGAGCACTGACCTACTTAACAAGATTAAAAGTAACAAAGAATACTTAATCAAGTTACTCACATCTAATTCGAGCATTCCAAAAACAGTCGTACAAGAAAGCTATCCAGTAACACCAGCACAGCAGCGTTTATGGATTATGAGTAACTTTGATGGAGGAAATCAAGCTTACAATTTAACAAATGAATTGGAGCTTACAGGAGATTTCAATACAGAATTCTTCTCAAAAGCATTCCAGGCATTAGTTGCAAAATATGAAAGCTTGCGTACCTACTTCAAGCAAACAGAAGCTGGTGAATTACGACAATATATAGCTTCAATAGAAGAAATAAACATTTCTGTTGAAGTTCATGATGTTAGCGCGCAACCAGATCGTAAAGATGCATTGGTTGCTGCACACTATCAACATAGATTCGATTTATCAAAAGCACCATTATTCAAACTCCAAATTGTAAAAACAGGAGCAGAGAACTTTTTGGTACTATTCAACCTACATCACATTATTGGTGATGGTTGGTCTTTAGAATTAATTTCGAAAGAATTGGTTGCCATGTATAACATGTTGGTAGAAGGAAAAACAATTAATACCAACAATACAGCTATACAATACAAGGACTATGCGGTTTGGCTTCAAGAAGAAAAACAGCAACAACAATTAGTAGCTTCTAAAAATTATTGGTTAAATCGCTTTGAAACAATTCCAACCTTGGAAATTCCAACAGTAAAAAAGCGTCCTAGCATCAAAACCTATAATGGAGCAGCAGTAAGTCATCAGTTTTCTGGAGATTTATACTCCAAGATGCAATCATACTGCAAAGAGCAAAGCATCAGTATGTTTATGGCGTTAATGGCGGGAATCAATGGTGTATTTTACAGATATACAAACACTACTGATATTGTTTTGGGAACTACAGTAGCAGGAAGAGAACATCCAGATGTAGAAAATCAAATAGGATTGTTTATCAATTCCTTACCAATACGAACAACATTCAACGGAGCAGAAGGATTCAAAGCCTTAGTCAACGTACAAAAAGAAACCTTGGTTGACGCTTACAAACATCAATCGTATCCTTTTGATGAATTGGTAGCAGAATTGGATGTACAAAGAGAATTATCAAGATCAGCATTGTTTGATGTCATGGTGATTCTTCAAAATCAAAAATCTGTCATCAGCAACAAAACAGCAATGGCAGGAAACATTGAGCTCACACCTTACAAAAAAGAAAAAAAATACAGTCAATTCGACATCACATTCTCATTCATAGAAACGAGTGAAAATTTACAATTAACAGTAGACTATAATACAGACATCTATGCGGAAGAATTTATACAGAATTTAATACAACATTTGGATCAGTTTATACAAAACGGAATAGCAGATGATAAGGTACCGCTTTATGCGATTGATTATCTCACATTTGACGAAAAGCAAGAACTGACGAAAGGATTCAACAATACTTATACTGCGTACGACCAAACACAAACGCTGGTTTCACTCTTTCAAAATATGGTTAAAAATGAATCAAGTGGAATAGCGCTAGTAGCTGGAGACGAACGCTATACGTATAAAGAATTGGATGAAATTTCCGATCGTATGGCAACTTTTCTGCTCAACGAATACAATGTTACAACTGGTAATCGCATAGGGATTCAGTTAGAAAGAGATGAATGGTTACCAATATCATTACTCGCTATTTTAAAGACGGGAGCATCGTATGTTCCCGTTGATCCAAATTTTCCAGAAGATCGAAAAACATACATCTTATCAAATAGCAATTGCAATTTGATGATCGATGAAGCATTCATACAATCATTTAAAAATTATAAAAACGAACAAACAGTACAATTACCAACAGTACAACCATCAGATACGTGTTATGTAATCTACACTTCAGGCTCTACTGGAAAACCAAAAGGAGTGATGTTATCGCATCAAAATGTAACTTCTTTCTTGGCAAATACGGAAACAACCTTAGGATTTGGTGGAAGCAATAGAGTAGCCGCAACCACCAATGTAGTATTTGACATATCGGTATTAGAAATTTTTGGAGCGCTTTGTAGCGGAAGAACGCTCGTTCTCTTCTCTTATGACGAATTAATGTCTTCGGAATTGTTCGTAGAAAAAATAAAAACAGAAGCAATTGAAGTGTTGCAATTAACGCCTTCACGCTTTAGTTTAGTCGCTGATCAAATCAGTAAAAGAAACTTTCCAACGTTAAAAACTATTTTAATTGGAGGCGAGCCGTTCTCTAAAAGTATATTTGAAAACAAAAAGAAATACAAGGGAATTCAAGTCTTAAACGTATATGGACCAACAGAAACTACGATTTGGAGTACAGTAGCTTCTATTCATGAAGCAGATTCTTTACATGTTGGAAAACCATTAGCAAATGAAGAAGTATACATCGTATCGGATCACTTACAACTGCAACCAAAATGGTTAACAGGTGAACTTTGTATTAGTGGAGATGGCGTAGCGCAAGGGTACTTAAATAGAGAACAATTAACAGCAGAAAAATTCATTCCGCATCCATTTAAAGAAAATGAACGCTTATACAAAACAGGCGATGTTGCCCGTTGGATTGACAATGGAAATATTGAATTGTTAGGTAGAAAAGACGATCAAATTAAATGGAATGGTTACCGAATTGAATTAGGAGAAATTGAAAGCGCGATTCGTCGTTATACTTCTGTAGAACATGTAGCTGTATTATTAAATATAACAGGAACGCAGAAACAATTAATCGCGTATGTTGTTGCAACAGAAACAGTAATCGCTAGTGAGTTGAGAGACTTTTTACGCACAATATTACCACAATACATGTTGCCATCGCATTATGTACAATTGGAAACATTACCTCTCAATGCTAGTGGTAAAATAGATCGTAACGCTTTAAAACAAATTCAACCAGAAGAAGCTGCTGAAGAAACACCATACGAAGCACCAAGAAACGAGCTAGAAAAAACAATAGCAAGTATTTGGGAAACAGCTTTTGAAAGAGATGGCATTGGAGTACATCACAACTTTTTTGATCTTGGCGGACACAGTTTATTAGCTATCAAAATAATTTCAGAAATACAAAAACAACTCAATGTACAAGTTGAGTTAACCGATCTATTCTTAGAGCCAACCATTGAAAAATTGGCAGAAGAAATAGAAGATAAATCTTGGCAGCGACAAGCCATACAAGAAGAATTGGTTTCGGACAGAATAACCATTTAGTACAACACCTCTAGCGCAGTAGCCATGCAAGTTACTGCGCACACCATACACTATTCACAAATCAAATTTTACAAAACAAACAATCGATGGTACATGCCATCGATTTATCATTAATTCTCATAAAGACGAAATCTTATGGAACAACAAAATTATTATTTAAAGTTAAATGTTGCTTTAGAAGCACTTATCGACAGATGGTACGCATGGTCTCACTTGGTTTCACCTGCAACGGCAGCGATGAATATTAAAGAACGCCATTTGAAAATTATGCAATCATATATCAAAAGTCCAAAAACACATGCTGCGGCTGTAAAAAGACCAGAAATGTTAGGAGGACCTTTTATTGATTACAATGGCGGAAGAGTAGAAGAAATCAAAGAATTATACGAAGACACACTCGATAAACGTCAGAATATGTTGGAATTATACGATTCCATTCACGAGCTTAACTCAATGCTTCAAAAGAATGCAATTGGGTATTCGTTGGATCCACTATATCGTGAAGTTCCAGAATCATTGCAAGGAATGGTTGAGTTGTATTACGACCTAAACAACCGACCAAATTTCCGCTTTTTTGAATCATTGTTATACAACAGTAAGTTTCACGACGATTCTAGACAATCCGTATCATTGCAACTAGTGGATGCAGATGATGCACGTTCGTTTGTACTAAGCACACCGCGTTTGGATGATGAAAACTTAATTCATTTAGACTTGCGTTTCAAAGATCAATTGATTGACGAATTGTTCAAAATGAAGCGAATTCCTGGAAGCTATGTGGACATGATGAAGAAACTCAACATCAAGCCAGAACAGGAAGAATTATTCAAATCATTCTTTACGACAGAAGCACCAAAGAAATACGAAAAATACACTGGCGAAGGTGTACGTACACGCTATTTCGGTCATGCATGCGTATTGGTTGAAACAAGCGAAACGTCTATTTTGGTAGATCCTGTAATTAGTTATGACGGATATGAAACAGATGTAAATCGTTACACAATCAACGACTTACCAGAAGAAATAGATTATGTATTAATCACACACAATCACCAAGATCACGTATTGCTTGAAACTTTAATGCAATTGCGTCACAGCATCAAAAACATTGTAGTGCCTTCTTCAGGAAAAGGAGACATTCAAGATCCATCATTAAAATTAATGTTTAACTCGATCGGTTTTGACAATGTAATCGAATTAGACGATATGGAAACGATCACTTTAGATCGTTGTACGATTACTGGATTGCCTTTTATCGGAGAGCATTCAGACATTGACATTCGTTCAAAACTATGCTATCACGTAGCACTTCACAACGAGTTCAAAGTATTATTTGCAGCAGATTCTTGCAACGTAGAACCAAAAGTATACCAGCGAATTCACCAAATGGTAGGAGACATTGATATTCTGTTTTTAGGAATGGAATGTGACGGTGCGCCACTCAGCTGGTTGTACGGACCATTAATGTTTGAAAAACTACCTAGAGAAATGGATCAGTCCAGAAGATTGGCGGGTTGTGATTACAAACAAGGAGAAGCTTTGGTAGACATTTTCAGCCCGAAAAATGTATTTGTATACGCGATGGGATTAGAGCCATGGCTTGTATTTATCAGTTCATTGAAATATACAGATGAATCAAAACCAATTGTAGAATCTAACAAATTGGTAGACCAATGTCGCGATCGCGGAATCGACGCAGAACGATTATTTGGAGAGAAAACAATCGAATATTAAAAAATACCACGCATCAGTAAACATCATGGAAAAAATAAAAGAAATCATACGAACGCTTAAAAAAGAGCAAGTAAAATTGGTGCTCAACGGAGACAATATTGAAGTTGTATCATACAACAACAAGTTAACTCCTGAGCAAATCAATCTAATAAAGACTAACAAGGAAGACATCATTTCG
>JAKVAR010000168.1 GCA_022447585.1 Crocinitomicaceae bacterium
TGTATTTACAAGAACCATTATATCAATATTTTGAACTTCCAGATAATGCTCCTGAAGGGGCTAAAATTCAAGACTGTTTCAAATTTGTACGTGGTGAAGTTCATAACAAGCCAGACCAACTTAGCTATCCAAACAATATGATTTTACACATGATCATGGAAGTTCCAGATAGTTGGGACAAAAGCATCACATTGGAAGATTTTAAAGTGTTTGGAAAGAATGTAAAATACGGTTCACAGGTAATGGAAACCATCAAAGTACAACTGGCTGCAGCAGGAAAACCAGCTTCTGCAAAAACTAAAGCACAAGAGCTTGACTGTACTGCCGATAATGGAATTGTAGGTGTAGATTATTTTGTGGATGCTAATATTTTAGAAACAAGTATTGACAACTACAATAAACTGAATGTATTTTCGAATGTTACGAGCAATATTACACAAGTTGCACAAGGAAGTACTGTAGACAATCTTGCGGTTGTAATTAGTAATGTGGTTGATAAATATGGAAACGGAATTCCTTCAAATAAATTTAAACCTGAAAACTTCAATATCAGCTTTCCAGATACTAATATTGAGGTCACAGCAAACTATGTTGGAAATGATGCAGCTTATGCTACGCTTACCAAAAACGAAGAATACACGTTTAATATCAGTGTAAAAGTTCCTACTGATTTACCTGTTGGACAATACAGCATTTTAGTAACAAATAACGGCTTTGGCTTGGCAGTTCCACACATGATTGAAGTTGTTTCTGCGAATGCACTAGAAAAATAATAACCATTTAAAAATTATACAATGAAAACAAAAATTATAAGTTTTATCACAGTTGTAGCAATCCTTATGGTTATTGGCTGCAAGAATAATAAAAAGGCTAACTACGTAGATATGTCTGCTGCAAATGCTTGCGGTGTAGGATGTGATACCTTAGTTTTTTTACCAAACAATCCAATAGATGTAAAAATATTGAATCAGCAATGTGCCAATACCTTTGCTTGGCAATCGTTCATTGCATTAACATGGCCTTCTAGTCCTGTAGAAGCTGGACAACCTGATAGATCAAAAAGTGTGAAAGATTGGGGAAAACCTGGCGATTTAACACCGATGGCATTGGGTACTTATAAAAGTGCTGAAAGTATTTTTACGGATCAAGCTCCAACACGATGGGGAAATAATTTAAACCAATTAATGGACACAACTTCTACAGATAATAAATCTGCTAGATCGTTCGCAGACTTTAGTAAGTTTGATGATGATGCGGAAGTTGTTGATCAGTTGTTTCAAGCTTCAGGAGGAACATCATGGCTAACCGATCAAAACGGAAATTTAATCTGGTATGAAATCAAAACAAATTATACTGAGTTTGATTATATCGTTTCAAATAAATTGTATGATTCAATCGCACAACAGCAATTTGCAAAAGAAACAGGAATATGGTTGCCAAATGGTTCTATTGAAATTAAAGCTGCTTGGCGTGTAATTCCAGAAGTAGACTATAATAAGTTGAAAAGTCGTTATAAAATTATTACCGCATTGGTGCCTCAAAATGTTGTGGTGAAAAGCAGAAAAGATGTTACAATGACTGACTTTAAAGAAACAAAATTAGGTTTGGTAGGATTACACATTATTAAAAAAACACCAACGATGCCACAATTTCACTGGGCAACTTTTGAACATGTAGATTTGGCTCCAGAAACCAATGTAAAAGAATCTGATGTAGATTGGTTATTGTACAATCCAGAGAAATATAACGATCCAGTAAATCAAACTCCTAGAGTTGGAAAAGACCCAATAACAAAACCTGTCCAAGTAATTAAAGAACATGAAGCTGGTGTTGGATTGGATGCAAAAGTATTGAATACGTTTGTGAAAGAGAAAATTGCCAAATTAAATCCTGATAGTGTATTTCAATACTATAATTTAGTGGATAGCCAATGGCCATCTAGTGCGGTAGCTGATAGTGATAATAACATATATACACCGCTACAAAATGGTGGGCAGACACCAGTTATTATGACGAATGTAACCATGGAAACGTACATACAGAAAATTTCATGTTTGGATTGCCATATTAATGCTGGAGTTAGCTCTAGAACTCCAGAAGGTAAAGAATACGCTTCTGATTATAGTTTTATGTTTGGAATGGCTAAAAAGCAAAAACCATCAATAATTGAAGTGCCAAAAAAAGAAAAAGCGATGAAATAATATCAGTCAACTATAACAACGTGTTATCAAATGATAACTACACAAAAAGGTCGCTATTTCTAGCGACCTTTTTTAAACATTTTCTTCTATATTTTTAATTATAACAACACTAGCTACGAACAAGTTTAGTCAAATAACGATATATAGCTGATTCATTTATTAGAAAAAAATGTTATTCTATCAATAATCTTTTTGTAGTTGTTCCTTTATCAGAAACGACTTTTACTAGATATAATGCTCTTGTCAATTCTGAAACATCAAAAGAATGTCCTGCTGTAAAACCGCCTTGGAATGTTTTGATTTGTTTTCCTGTAACATCATAAATATGTACTTCTTCTACACGTTTGTCTAGTTTGAAACTATCAGAAGCAGGATTTGGATATAAAGAAAGCGTATTTGATGTATTTTGGAATTCTTCTGTACTTAAAACTGATTGCTGATTTCCAAAGATTCTAAATTGTCCCGCAGGAATTGCAATCGGATCTGCTGTATTGGTTACATTGATACTTGCAGCTCCTGTATCGTCCATTAAATCATACCAAGTTCCTGTGTATGGGAAATCTGGAACAATCGTTAAATCAGCCACTGAAAAGTTACATAAAATCACGATATTTTTTAATTCTGATGCAGGAATGGCATCATCCCAAATATAAATACGCTGTCTAATATCGTTGATATACGGACTAATTGCATAGTTTCCTTCAAATACAGGTTCTTGTACTTTAAGATCTATGATACGTGCCCAATCATTATATATTTTAGCCCTATTTGCATCAGCTAACCAATTGTTGGCCCATTGCGGTTGTGGTTTGGTATCCAATTTACAATCGCCTGGCGCTGGATCACTTGGTGTGTTTACACTTCCATTTCCACAGGTAAAGATTGAATTTTCCATTCCTAAAGCACCAAAATGCCAAATCATTTTTGGACCAGGAATTGTCAACGAAGCTGCTCCTAAGGCAGACATTCTAGACAATGCCGTGTTTAAGTCTTGTACATTATGCGTTGCCAATGCTGTATTTCCAAACTGCAAGTTTCTATACATTAAACGCTCTTCATCATGACTTTCTGCGTATCCTATCAATCTTGGTCCGTTGAAGCCTCTACTTACATGTCCCATTCGAGTAATATCTGCATTGGAAGCAAATCCCATCGTTAATTGATTGTATTGATCGGTCATTTTTCCCCACATCATAATACCTTTTCCTTCGCCTAAGCGGTAATCTGCCCATTCTTTCTCTTCGTTGTCTTGTCCTAAATGTTCAAAGATTACGTAATGATCATCGTCCAAGCTCCAAGAATAATCAGCATATTGCTTTAAAATAGCAACTCTATCGTTTCTGTAACCGTTTGTACAACCTTCATCACTTGCTGTACATTCTTGTGTGAATCCTTTGGTTAAATCCCAACGGAAACCATCAATTTTATACTCTTCTATCCAGTGTTTTACTACACGTTCTGTGTAATATTGTGTTCTTGTTTGTTGGTGATTAAAGTCAGAACCGACACTGTAACTATGCGTTGCGACTTGGTTAAAGTATGGATTTTCAGAACTTGGTTCTCCCCAACCATCATTATCTGGATCGTTCATCCACATACGCACCATCGGGTTTCTTCCAAATGCATGGTTTAATGCTACATCTAAAATCACCGCAATTCCATTTTGATGGCATAAGTCTACGAATTCTTTAAACTTATCTGTGGTTCCATAATACTTATCTAAAGCTAAATGGAAAGATGTATTGTATCCCCAACTTTCGTTACCTTCAAATTCCATGATTGGCATTAACTGAATTGCATTTACGTTTAAGTTTTTAAAGTAATCAATACGATCAATTAAGTTTTGATAGTTTCTATCCGTATCAAAATCACGAATCAATACTTCATATACAATTAAATCTTCTTTTTTAGGCTTTGTAAAGTTCTGCACTTGCCAGTTGTATGGTGTTTGACCAGTTTGCAATACCGTTACTTCACGTTCTTGTCCTGCAGGATATGTTGGGAGGTTTGGATATGTACTTGCTGGAATAAATGGATCGTCATAAGGCGATAACACTAATGTTGAATAGGGATCAGCAGTTTTTACTAATGCTGGTGAATTAGCGATTGGTGTTTCATCAATCACCCAATATTGATAGGTATAGTTTTGTCCAGGCGTTAATCCTGTAAGCTCTAACCAGAATTTTCCAGTTGTTCCATCTTTTTTCATTGCATAGTTTCCATCAGGCTGCCAGTTATTAAAGCTTCCTGCAATGTATACAAAGTCTTTGTTTGGTGCATCTAATACCAATGTCGCCTTTGATGTATCTGCGTCGTAATTAATTCCATCTTCTAATCCAGCAGGTGAAGATTCTACTACCGTTCCAGGATTGATAATTACGTTGAACGTTTTGGTAATGGTTGTTCCTCCTAAAGTAACTTCTAGAGCATAGCTTTTGTTCTCAGTGATATTTGTATCTGTATACGAATATGAATTTCCCATATTCGTGTTTATTGTTGTGCCATTTGCCTTTAAAACATACGTTGCTGTTCCACCTGTATTGTTTGCAGTAATAGCAAGGTTTGAACCTGATGCCAAGATAGAAGTACTTCCGTCATTTGGTGTTACTAATGTTGATTGAAACGCTCCAACATCAAAGAAAAAGTCGGTACAACCTGTAGCCTTAAGCTCTTGTCCTCCATTTTCATTTCTAAACACCATTCCCATTTTGGTAATCGTTGCTGCTTGTGCTGATGTTAGTCCATAATAGGTTTCTGGTACAATAGTAATTTGCCATAATCCGCCGCCCATATCGGTCATTTCTCCAATACCGTCGTCTTGTCCCCAATTTCCAATAACATAGGTCCAAGGATTTGCATTAGTTCCAATGCCTGAGTGCATGTATACTTTGTTTGGACTATTAATTCCGTCGCAGTCCGTATCTGTACTGTTGATATCTACTGTAATTGTAATTGATTGATTTACCTCAAAAGGTGTTGGTGTAATCGTCACCTGACCAAATGCAATACTCGCAAACAATAAACAGAGTATGTGTAGTTTTTTCTTCATCTATTTCCCTTTTTTCTTATTGAACTTGTCATGCGATGCTAACACGCCATGACATTTTCATAGCTTTTTATTGAAAGCTTGGTTAATTAAGATAAAAAAGGCTGTAATGATATGTATTACAGCCTTTTTGAATAATCGTTTTTAGTTAAGTGTCAGTGAGTATGTATATTCTCTTGGATTACTCAAGTCTAATACCACTGTATAGTTTCCTGCTGCTGGCACTGCAATGTTGTCTCCTCCATTGTTTAAGCGTCCATCAGCTCCTGTATCTCCATAATTCCAATCCCAACCATCATTTGCTCTAAACTTAATTTCGTCAGCTGTTAAATCGATTGTAATTGAGAATGTTTGTGTTACTGGATCATACGTCATGTCATTATCACTGTCCCAACCTGTTGGTGTTCCTGATCCAATCAATCCCCAGTTTGTATACTGCGCTGCGCTATATGTTAAGTTTTCAGTATCTACTTGTAAATAGTAGTATCCTGGAGTTGTTTGTACATTAGATTCTCCATCTTCTGTTAAGATTCCTGAGAAACTTCCATCATCTCCCCAATCTGTATTTCCCCAAGCAAAGTTTCCTGTATCATCTGGTGCTACAAATTTATATTCGTTGTTTAACCAAACATATCCTTCATAGTCAGAAGCTCCAAATTCAGAAGAAGCTAATCTTGGTGCTGTTCCTGGATCCCATCCTTGGTGATCTCCTGGTACTGCAATCATTGGCAATGAAGTTGTGTATGGAGTAACATTTAATGTTAATGTTCCTGAAGTTTGTTGTTGCGCATCTTGGGTTCCTATAGAAGAAATTACACGAATATCTAAATCACCTGCAACAAACGGACTTAAACCTGCAGCAATTGCTACGTCGTTTAATTGTTGGTTTGTCCAAGAGATAAATCTTTCATTTGTAGATCCACCTGCAATTGGTGTTGCAAAATCAGTTCCTCCTAAGGCAATTTCTACATCATACGTGATAGATGTTTGTGCGTCGTAATCTGCATCATTCCAAACAAGTGTAGTGGCTACGTTTTGTTCGTTGGCAGCACTTAAAACAATAGCTGTTCCTGATGCTGGTGTAACTAATTCTGGTCCGCCTTGTGGAGAAGCAATGATTAAGTTATCATCATCACTACATGCATTGAATCCAACAAAGGCAACGATTGCTAAAAAGCTTCCTGTTATTTTGTTTAATTTTTTCATTTGTATTTTTTTTTTAGTAACCTGGGTTTTGAGTTAAATTAGGGTTTGCGGTAATATCTGTAGATGGAATTGGGAATAAGTCTCTAAATGCTTCTGTAGTAGTTCCACTTTCTACATTTCCTTTCCATGGCCATACACCTTGATCTGAGAATTGTCCGAAACGAATTAAATCTGTTCTTCTATGTCCTTCCCAGTGCAATTCTTTTGAACGCTCTGATAATAAGAACTCATCTGTAATGTCTGAGAAACCTCCGATTGGACTTGCATTTGAACGTTGTCTTACTAAGTTTACGTACTGAACTGCTAATCCTTGATCACCTGATCCACTTCTTTTTACTGCTTCAGCATACATTAAATACACATCTGCCAAACGGAATACTGGGAAATCCGTGTCGATAAAGTCACCAGAACTATCTGATCCAGGAACTCCCATACTCGTAACGTTTTTGAATTTTTCTACTGCATATCCATCGTTAAAGTTAAATACATCGGCAATCTCTAATTCTTGTCCATCAGTAAAGAAGTTAGCTCTATCGTCTGTTAATAATTCTGAAGCTGAGAATTTATTTACGAATGCTTTCGTAGTTCTAATTCCGCCCCAACCTCCGTTGATACCGAAGTCTGCTGCACTCATATTTCCTCCAACTGGTGCGTGTACTAAGAAAGTCATCGCCCCAAAACCTTGTGTATTCAATCCATCAGAATTGAAAGAGAAAATCATTTCGTTTTGTGCTCCATTTGTATCATTATCAGCTAAGAATAATTCGTCATAATCTGTGTGAAGTGAATATCCAGCTCCAATAATATTTTCTAAGTAAGGAATTGCTTGTGCACTTTGATCTGTTCCTGTGTATACTTCTGCGTTTAAGTGTAATTTTGCCAATAACATCCAAACAGCAGCTTTGTCTGCTCTTCCGTATACATTTTGACGTGCTCCAATCATAATTGGTTCAATCGACGTTAATTCAGAAACAATAAAGTCAAATACTTCTTGTCTGCTTCCTTGTACTGGTAAAAATGCACCGATAGGATCTGCTTCTGTTACAAAAGGAACGTTTCCAAACATATCAATAGCATGCCAGTAGCTCAATGCTCTCAAGAAACGAACCTCAGCTTTATACGCTGCTGGTAAAAATTCTGATTCTGGAACATCTGCTGTTGCTCTTAAGAATTCATTTGAGATTGAAATCTGGAAATAAATTCTGTTATACATCGCTGTGATAAATTCGTTTGCTGGCGTCCATACTTGCCAGTTAAGGTCATGAATTGTACCATCGTTCCAAGCAATTAATGCTTCATCAGTAGTTAATTGTTGATGTTTCCAGTACTGTCTCAAATAGTTTGAAAATCCTTCATCAATTCCTGTAATATCAGGATTACCTGCTGGACCTTGCTGTCCACTAACTACGAAACCTGCATAAATTCTTGCAAGAAATTGTTCGTAAGCCGCAGGATCATCGAATACATCTGCTGCTGACTGCTCTACTATTGGCTCTAAGTCTAACTGATCTTCACAAGATGTGAATCCAAAGCTAGCTACAAGTAATAATAGTACAATACCTATACGATTTGATTGTTTTCTTAGTGTTTTCATCATTGTGTGTATTTGGTATGCTTTTATAAGTTCAAATTAAGTCCCATTAATATGTTTCTTGATCTTGGGTAAAAATTGTTATCAATTCCTCCATTGATTTCAGGATCTAATCCGTCGTAATCTGTAATTACAAATAAGTTTTGTCCTGTCGCGTATAACCTCATACGAATATCTTTATTGAAAAGATTGTCGAAGCTATAACCAATCGTTAAGTTGTCTAACTTTAAGAAAGAAGCATCTTGCACATAGTAATCAGAGAATAATTGCTGATTTTGGAAACCTGTATCTAAAATCGATGCATTTACATTGTTAATCGTATTTGCTCCAAATAGAGCTTGTGTATTTCCAGTACTAGAGGCTACGTTATTGTATGCAAAGTTTCCTAAACTAGCTCTCATTGTAAAGCTAAAGTCGAAGTTTCCATATTGCATGTTAGAGTTGAAACCGATGACTGCATCTGGGTTTGGACTCTTATATCTGTATCTGTCATTTGTATCTACAACACCATCTCCGTTAATATCTACATACGCTCCTTCAATTGGCGCTCCGTTTGGATCATAGATTTGTTTGAATACATAAAAAGAGTTTGCCTCAAAACCTACAGAGTTGATTTGGATAGTATTTCCAACTCCACCTGCAATTCCCCCAGTTAATGTTCCTGGAGATGTTGGATCGTCTGTTAAGAATAATTTTGTGATTTCGTTATCAAAGAATGATATATTGAAGTTTGTATTCCAAGAGAAATTATCATTTTCAACTATTCCTGCATTCAAGTTAATTTCCAATCCTCTGTTTTCTAAATTACCAACGTTTGTAAATAATGCGTTTGATAAGTTAGTTCCAGCTGGTACAGGAATAAAGTTGATTAAGTCTTCTACTTTACGCTCATATACTTCTACAGAACCTGATAAACGATCGTTGAAAAATCCGAAATCTAAACCAAGGTTGATTGTTTTTGAACGTTCCCAACGTAAGTTTTCATCATATTCTTCTGGACGAAGTGTTGTTACAAAACGTGGTGTTCCGTCTGCATTGTATCCAAATTGGTATTGTACTTGTCCATCACCAGTTGTATAACGTGGAATGTATCCGTAGTCTTGTCCAAATTCTTGCTGACCTGTTTCTCCGTATCCAGCTCTTAACTTTAATTGAGAGAATACTTTTGAATCTTTCATGAAGTTTTCATCAATAATATTCCATCCTAAAGAAAGTCCTCCAAAGAAATCTGAACGATCATCTGGATTTAAACGTGACGAACTATCATTTCTTAAGTTGAAGGTAACTAAGTATTTATTATCGTATGCAAAGTTTAATCTTCCGAAATAAGACTCTAAAGCGTTTTCTGTTTTAAATATATTTCCTGTAACCTCATCTAATCCAGTCACATTTTGGAATCGATTCGATCTGTAAAAACTTTGGAATGAGTGACCAACTGTTACATCAATAGTACTTTTTATACTTTCAATCTCTTTTTTATAGAGTCCGTATACATCTAATAATCTTGTTCTATTTAATGTATTGTACGTTCCAAATAATCCTTGATCGTTGAAGTTAGTCGCTGCAACTCCTGGAATATTTAATCTTCCATTTACTTCATTGTAATCATAACCTCCTTTAACAGTTACTTTTAAATCTCTAAAGAATGGTAGTGTATAATCTATTTTTAAACTTCCTGTACTTCTTTTTGTATCTGCTGTATTGCTGTATAATTCTTGTAAACCAACTGGGTTACGGACTGCAATTGTATTGATAGAACCATCGTTGTTCACATTTTCAGTATAGCCACCAAAAGGACTATTTGGATCAAATACAGACTGTGTTGGATCAAAAGAAACGGCTGCTCCAATAGCACCATTATTTCCAAAGTTATCATCTAACAATGCTCCTAACACATTTGCTTCAATACTAAGGTCATCTTCTAATAATCGTTGTACAAACTTTACAGAACCTGTCCAACGCTCCACTTTAGAATGTCTTAATGTTCCTTCTTGATTTACAAAACCAATAGAAGCTCTATAGTTAGAATTGTCAAATCCACCAGAAACAGTAACATTTGTATCTGTTGTTAATGATCCTCTGTAAATTTGGTCTTGCCAATCTGTACTTGTATTTCCTAATTGAGCAATTTGATTTGTATTTCCGTTGGCTAAAATCAATTCTCTAAACTGTGATGATGATAATACATCAACTTCGTTTACGTTGTTCCCAACAGAAGTGAAGTGATTTACACTAACATTTACTGGTTGTCCTGATTTTCCAGTTTTTGTCGTAATTAAGATAACACCACCTGTTGCTCTCGATCCGTAGATAGAAGCGGCAGACGCATCTTTTAATACTGTAAACGATGCAATATCGTTTGCATTAATATAGTTAAGTCCTGCACTTCCTTGATCTAATGGAACTCCATCCACAACAATAAGTGGTGCAGAACTTGCTGATAAAGAAGAAACTCCACCTCTAATTTTAATAGCAGCACCTGTCCCTGGCGCTCCGCTTGGCGGTGTTACTTGAACTCCTGCGGTTTTACCTGCGATTAACTGTTCTGGTGAAACAATAGCTCCTCCATTAAAATTGTCTGAAGATACCGATTCAACAGCCCCAGTTACATCTTTCTTCTCTGCAGAACCATATCCAACTATGACAACTTCATCTAGTTTGGAAGCATCTTCTTCCAAAGCTACATTGACAGTAGCTTGTCCTGTATATGCTATTTCTTGGATTTTGTAACCTACATACGTAAATACGATGGTTTGACCATTCGCAGCGTTAATTTGATACTTACCATCAAAATCCGTTGTGGTTCCAGTAGCTGTTCCTTTAATTACCACATTTACTCCTAATAATGGAGTTCCTGTAGACTGCTCAGTAACAACACCTGTCACTTTTGTTTGGGCAAGCATTCCAATGGGAATCAAAAAAGCCAAAAACAAAATAAATTTTTGCATTTTCTTCATTTGTTTAGTTTTTTATTTTCAAAATAATCATAAAATAATCACGTCTTTTTTAATTTTTTTCCGAATTATTTTTTGATAAAATCCGTGATATTTTTGTTTAAATACTATTATATTTTTACCTCTCGATGTTAAAACTATGTAAATTTTGAGTAAATCAAAATTGAGGCATCGCTTTTGGTCTTACTCAAACGTTTTCGTGTTGAAAACTTTTATGATCATTGGGTTTTTCTAATTAAAAACAGTGTATTTTTAACAAAAAAATAAAAATATAGAGCTTTAATTATTGATCTTGTAATCTATCCCTATGAAACGAAAAGTAACACTCAAACAAATAGCCAAAGAATTAGACGTTTCAGTATCAACTGTTTCAAAAGCATTAAGAAACAGTAAAGAAATTAGTTTAGACACCAGAAGTAAGGTTCAAGCATTCGCCAAACTCTATAATTATAGACCAAATAATATTGCCCTAAGTTTAAAAAATAAACGTACCAAAACTATTGGTGTCATTATTCCTGAAATTGTACATCATTTTTTCTCGAAAGTGATTAGCGGAATTGAGAAAGAAGCCAATAACAGAGGATACAATGTAATTATCGGATTATCGAACGAATCTTTTGATAAAGAAGTTATTAATATTGAAATGCTTGCCAATGGAAGTATTGACGGTTTTATTCTCTCAGTCGCTAAAGAAACCCTGTTACTTCAAGATTATCACCATTTCTATGAAACCATTAATCAAGGAATGCCAATTGTAATGTTTGATAGAGTTGTAAATGAGATTGCTTGTGACAAAGTGGTTGTGGATGACAAACTGGGTTCTAAAAAGGCTGTTGCCAAATTGATAGAAAGTGGTTGTGAAAACATAGCCTTAATTACTACGAAAGATTATGTAAATGTAGGCAAACTAAGAACTCAAGGGTATTTAGAAGCATTAGAAGAGCATAAAATAGAACCCAAAGCATCTCTCATTATTAAGGCTGAAGAAAATAAAGACAAAGAAGTAGAGATTGAAACTTTAGAAAAGGAGATTTCAGCATTATTGGAGAAAGAAAAAGCGATCGACGGAATTTTTGCTGTAAATGAATTGTACGCAATCACTGCCATGAAAATAGCAATCAACAAAGGATATAAAATCCCTGAAGATATTTCTATTATTGCCTTTACAGATGGTGTTTTATCCAAGCACGCCATTCCTTCGTTGAGCACAATTAGCCAACATGCTGTTGAAATGGGCGAAAAATCTGCAACTATGCTAATTGATAAATTAGAAGAGCTTACAGACGAAGAAGAGTATCAAACACAAGTCATCAATACAACACTAATAGAACGTGACACCACACGATAATAAATTGATTTTCAGTCATCAAATTGTTAAATTTTGACAGAATTCTAGTCTAGAATTGCAATTTCATAGTGGCTGTTTAAAAAAAACAACTATATTTACACCATAAATATCAAGACTTATATTTTTATCTCTCACCCAAAAAGTAAGTTTTGATAAGTTTAAACGCTTATCGTACATAGTTACAAACTAATACATTACGATAATGGAAAAGCGTAGATTAAGTTTCTGGGAAATATGGAATATGAGTTTCGGTTTCTTAGGAATACAGTTCGGATTTGCCTTGCAA
>JAKVAR010000169.1 GCA_022447585.1 Crocinitomicaceae bacterium
AATGATTTGATCATAAGATTGTAAATAGGTTGTTTCTGAAACTCCTGTAAAAATGCCATGAGTGGCAATGTGTAAAATTTGAGGACGTTGTGTTTTTAATATTTCTATAAACCCTTCTTTCGTAAATTCTTGATCAAGATAGGTATTGCCTTCCCAAATGTTCTTAATTTCCTGTAATTCATTAGTTACGTTGGGAAGAGATTGATTAATTGGTGGACGAGATTCTGCTAACCCAAAAGCAATAACTGGAGATTGAAGTTTTGGAGAATTTATTATGAACTTCTCCCCTAAATTATTACTAATTGGATATTTTTCAATTAAAAATTCCTGTTTTTTACTGTCATATAAGGCTGACATGGGCAAATTCTTCAATAACCCATCATTAATAAATAGTAATTGCTCGACTTTAGCTTGTGTAAATCTATCTTCAAAAGGACTTATTAATAAGTCATAGAAATATTGAGATGAGTTTAAATAATTATTGGTGGTTACTTGAAACAAATCTTTTTGCCACTCTTCAATCTTCTGGTTGAGTTCCTTCGATGTAATATTTTGTTTAAGATGATATTTATCTCCTTGGGGTAAACGAACAATGGTATGGAGAGAATTGGGAAGGATAATAGTATTGATAACAGCAACTTGTTTCTCTTTTAAAATTTCTGATGCTTCCATCTCCCTATCTGATTCGTTAAAGCAATTATCCTGAAAAAAATTTTCCAGTTGGCTTAATTGTAGGGAATCAAAAACCTGCGTAACAGTATCAAGATGTTTTTGAGTAGGATTTTCTAACAGTAAAGAGAGATAATTTCGATAAACTGGTTCAACTTCTTGTTGAAAATCAAATTGAACGTCTCTAGAGGCAGAAATCAATTTATTACGTATTCTATTAAGGCTATAAAACGCTTGCTCATAAGCAAGTTCTGCCTCTTTTTTTTCTCCTATGGCCTCATAAATTCTAGCCTCTTGCCAGGAAGCGCGATAAAGTTGCTCGTAGGCCAGTTGTGCGTTGGCATATTTAATGTCTTCTTGAGTATATGCTAAGGCTAATGGGTACTGCTGTTGGCTTTCAAAATAATGTCCTAATTTCCTTTTGGCGATCGCCAAGCTCTGATAATCATTAAGAGTGTCAGCAATGTTATTAGCTTCTATTATGGACTCTTCCTCATCAATGATATCTGCTAAGTTAATCCATAACACTACTGTTTGATGGGTAGGAGGTAACTTTTTCAGAGCAGTTTTCACCTTTTTCAAAGTTTTTGCTTGCTCCTGATCGTTGAGATAGGGAAGCCAAGTTAACCAAGCTCTGATGGTGTTATAGTTGGGCTGATTTAATGTCTGTGCCAGTTGCCAAGCTTGATTAGCAGTTGTTTTTGCTAGTGTTTCATTCTCAATAATTTCAACTTCTAGCAGTTGTTTTTCTGCGCTGTCGTTTCTTAAAAGTTGTTGTTTCTGCTTTAATCGAAGGGCATTTTTTTCATAAGCTTGTGATAGGTTGCTTAGAAGTGATAAAGTAACATTCGTTTCTTGAACTTCCTTCAAGGCTTTTTCAAAAGAAGAGATCGCCTGCTCATATTCTCCCCAAACTAAAAGAGCATTGCCAACCAGAGCTTGAGTAGAGACAGAGATGGGCATCTGTTGTAGTAATAGGAGAGCTTTTTGGGGATTTCCGACTTCAATTTCCAGTTGAGCCTGTACCAGTTTTAATTGTGTTACTTTGTTTTCATTTTGTTGTTGCTCATAAAGTTGACGAGCTTTTATCCAGTGAAAAATGGCTAAGTCCAACTGTCCTCTGGTTTCATAACTGGAGGCTAGATATTCTTGAAATAGTGGATTATTACTGTCCTCGTAAGGAGATAATTGTTCAATAATTTCTCCATATTTACCTTGCTGATATAATTGTTTGATGAATTCTAAATCGACTTGTCCTAAAGCACTGAACTGCGTTAAGATATTGGAAATCAGGACACTGTAAAAGATAAAAACATAAAAAACTATTTTTTTGATGCGTTTTTTTATTAGCTTAATTTTCATCCCTCTTGTTTTAATTTCACAAATATCCTCGGCTTTTGCTAATACCTATAAACCCAGTAAACGTCATGAACAACAGCAAACTCAATCAACAACTAACCGAGGATGCACTCAGAGCGTAACACAATTTCAGATTCTAGCTCCATCAGATCATATCGGCAAAACAGCTTCTGTGCAACCAACTTTTCTTTTTTGGTTTGATGAGTTCCCTCAATCTCCCTTACAAATATCCTTGACGCAACCATTAATGACGGCCCCTTTATGGCAGGAAAAAGTCAATATCTCAAAAAAAGGACTGTTTTTGCTCAAAGTACCCCAGTCTCTTCCCTTAAGGGATGGAAACTATGTTTTAACCGCCGAAATACCTTGTTCAACACAAGAAGATAGTAGTAGTTTTATGCGCATTGCCTTTAGAAAAGTCTCATTAGAAGAAGTAGAGCCTCAAAAATCACTAGCAGAAAATGGAATTTGGTATGATGCACTGCTCTCAGCTTGGACAACATCTAAAACTGACTTTGAGCAATTATTAGAGCAAGTAGGAATTGTTTTGCCTGATGAAAAATTCGAGATTTTTTAGGTGGTTGAGGAAAGATAGTCATAAAAATCATCTTTTCATGTCTAATCGCAAGATTTCTAGATGGTTAAGAAAAAATAGGGGATTTTGTCTTACTGCGATTCTTACCATTGTAATTTGTCTATTCTGTCGTTACATGGGATTCTGGCAGTCAGAAGAATTGCGCTTTTTTGATCAATTCACCCAAAGAGTAGCCCCTAAATCGTTTCAAGAGCGAGTTGTGATTGTGAAAATCACCGAAGAAGACGTGAAAAGGTTCCCTGCTTTTATTCCTGATGATCTCACCTTAGCAAAAACTCTAGAGACGATTGCTCAACAACAACCTAGAGCCATTGGCCTTGATCTGATACGGGATTTGCCCATGCCACCAGGTTCTAATGAACTAAAAAGAGTGTTTAACAACACACCTAATCTTTATGGAATTGCTAAATTTACAGGTATTAAAGGCGATCCCTTTTTTAGTCCAATTTCTCCCCCTCATCCTCTAAAAAGTCTTGAAAGGGTTGGGGACGTTTCTGTGGTGGTTGATGATGATGGAGTAATTCGTCGGGCTAATTTATTTCCAACAACAGGAGAGGCTGCGATTCCCAGTTTAGGGTTATTATTAGCTCAAAAATATTTAGAAAAAGAAGGAGTTATAGCGGAAGCTGGAACTAATAATCGTTTAAAATTAGGTGAGGTAGAATTTCCTGTTTTTAATAGTAATAATGGCGGTTATATTGGGGTTGATGATGGAGGGTATCAAACTTTAATGCGTTGGCTGAAACCATTACAGGGTTTTCCACAAGTCTCTTTTTTCGATGTTTATGAAAATCGCATTTCGGCTGATTTATTCAGAGATAAAATTGTTTTGATTGGCTATTGGACTACTTCTCAGAAACGGGATTTATTTTATACCCCATTTAGTTATGTTGCTGATGGAAAAACACCTCGTCAGGCTTTTGGATTAGAAATTCAAGCTAATTTTACTGAATATATTTTACAAACCGTTCTTAATGATTTACCGACTCTAAAATATTTGTCTGAAGGATTAGAATTAATTTGGGTATTAGGGTGGGGTTTGATGATTAGTTTAATTATTTGGCGAGTTCGTCATCTTCCAGTTCTAAAACCTTCTATTAATTTAATTTTAATTGTAGGATTATTCGGCTTATTTGCTATCATGATTTTAACTCAAATCCAGTTGTTTATTTTTCAGTCGGGGTGGTGGTTGCCTGTAGCTGCTACTAATAATAGTATCAGGATTTTTTTGCTGACTACTATTTTGTATATTTTTCAAGAAAGAATTTATGAATATATCGAAAATCTAGAAGAAAGAGTAAAGGAAAGGACATTAGATTTATCAGAAGCCTTAGAAACAATTAAAGAAAAGCAAGAGCAATTAATTAAACAAGAAAAGTTGGCATTTTTAGGAAGACTGACAGCTGGATTTTGTCACCAATTTAAAAATCCTCTGTATCAATTGAAGTATGGATTAGCTACAGTTAACAATATGTTAGATGAGCCTGAACATTATGGACTTGGAACTCAGAAAAATCAAGAGGAGATATTGAGTTTATTGAGAGGGTTACAAGAACCGATTGAGAAATTAGAAATGATTTTTAAACTAATTTTACTATCTCCTTCTCAGCAAAGAATAACTTATATAGAAGTAAGTCCTAATCAGTTTGTCAAAGCTATTATGGACTCGGTTATTAAGTATCATTCCTCTCCTTTATTAGCTAGTCAAATTGAAACTTGTTTCTCGCCGAAGCTGGAGCAAACGAACAAAATTCCCCAGAAGTTAGAGATCCCATTATTTAATATTCTTGAAAATGCTTTTGATGTTTTAGCTGAAGCTCAAAAAAAACAGGTTAATTTTATTCCTAAACTAATCCTAGAAACGGAATCTACACCAGAGCATTGGTCAATTTCTATAAAAGATAATGGGCTAGGTATTGCTCCGAGTCTTGAAAACCATTTATTTGAGCCTTTTATAACCACTAAACCTGAAACTCAAGGTATAGGATTAGGACTCTATATAAGTCAAGAGGTTATGGATAAAATAGGGGGAGAGATTATTTTCAATCCCTTAAAAAAAGGAGTAATTTTTACTTTAAAAGTTCCTTATAAAAGAAGATAATTGAATGATTAATAATTACTGATTGAGAATAGAACCAATCAATCACTTCAACAGAAATACTTAGAGATGTAACATAAATTAACAGAAGTACGTTACAATCTTAAAGATAACGTTTTTTAAAAAGCTATATAAACTTTCAATGATTGTTACTTCATCTCCTTCTCAACTGGCAAAAGACTGGGCAAAAGGATACACTTCTCAACCCAAGGAATACTCATATCAAATTAAA
>JAKVAR010000017.1 GCA_022447585.1 Crocinitomicaceae bacterium
AGTTAAACGGAAACGACATCGCAGCTGGTACTTATGCATTCTTTATTATCCCTAAAGAAGGTGCTGAATGGACGGTAGTATTAAACGAAGAATGGAGCGTTGAAGAGCACGATGCTTGGGGCTCTTCTCATTACGATGAGGGCAAAGATGTTCTTCGTTTCGATGTAACTCCAGAATGGACAGAAGAGTCTACAGAGACTTTGACTTATATGGTTGATGAAGCTGGGATCTCTTTTGCATGGGAAAAAGCAAGATTTACAATTGCTGTGGGATAGAATATTGGAGCGCTTGAGAATTTTATTTTTATTACTATTCTTTGTATCAATTCCATCATTGGCGCAAAGAACTGAATATATATTAAAACCGGAATCTGGTAGCTTCGGTCCCAATATTAATATGACTGCAATCCGGCAGTCAACCGATAGTATTCCAAGACTAAATTTTTGGACAGGTGGATATTCCTTTCCCACTACCGGTATCACTTTTTGTGGTCTGTCATATTTTGTCCCAAGACAAATTCTAATCTCCGCTGATTGGGGGTTCGGAGGAAATTTAGAAGCCAATGGATATCTTATTAACTGGGAGAAGACCAAAACTGTTACTCAAAGCGTAAACGCAGGTATTGGTGTTCGATATGTTACGAGCATTCCAGTGCAACGACTTCGATCAATAGGCCTCCATTTTGGTACTGGATATTCTAATCAAGGGGCAAAACTTAAAGACTATACTAATCACGGATTCATAACCTACGGAGTCAATCTGCTAGGAGCTAAACATGCGCATTGGCTTATTGAATCTCATTACGGTCAACGCAAAGGAAGCTCTTCAACGAGGTTATGTATCGAGGGAATATATTATTATAACCCGTCTTATTTCCCCACTTCCAGCGAAGATGTTGTACGAGATAACGACCCTCTAGCAGGCACATATCAACCAAGTGGAGATTACTATATTTCTGAAACAGAATATCTTGAAGAGAAACTAACTGAGTCTACTTTTAATGGTTTTCAAATATATGTTGACGGGTATGTCTCGCTTTGGAGTAAGTCTGGCATTGTTGGCTTCAAGTATAAACTTGGATACGGTACTTCTTTAACTAAGTCTACTGATAATCGATTAATAATTGGAGGTGGTTTAAATTTCACATTTTTATAACCTGTGGTGAAAGGTTCATACAACAACATAATATTCTTTGTTTGCCTCATCGCGACACTTTTGGCATGTAAAGATGAAACTAGTAAGTTATGGACTGAGGTCAGCTTTACAGCACGAGACTACTACACAAAAGAGGCGTTTATGGATGCTCGCCTGGTTTTTGATGAACGACGACCTTATCATCTTGTGCCAGAAACTAATAATCTCATTGATACAGTATTCTCCTTAACTCCTTTAGTAACCCAATATAAAGCTAAGAAACAGGCCGATTGGCAATATGATTATTATATCGAATATGACAAGGAGAAATACTGGCTTATTAATGGACAAGAATATTTCTATGAGGTTCCTAAAGGTGAGACTTCTGATTACAATTTTGAATTTACCCAAATAGCTAAGCTAACTATAAAAGTTTCAAATATAGACTGCGGATTAGACAGTGAAGATTACGCTAGAATTGACGTCAAGAATAACTTCTCCGAAGATGACAATCATATACCATACTTTAACACTTTTTGGGTGAATGGATGTATTACTGATTCTATTGTGTTTGAAATGGAAATTCCGACTGGTATTTATTACATTGATTATAAAGGATATCATTGGCCAGGTGGATCAGATTATGGTGAAGACACCTTAGATTTAATGCTTCCAGGTGACTATGTTTATCATTTCCAATATTAAATCTAATCCCATTTTAATTAGAAATTAAAATTATTTTAACCGCCCACATATACTTTTGATCACAAGTAAGAGCAAAAGAAAAAATGGATTTAAAAAAAATACAGTGGGTTTTTGGAGCGTTGCTTGTTTTTTTTGTAATTCTTGCAACCAATTTAATTGACAAAAAGAAATTTGAACAGATCAATGACTCCGTTGTGTAATTATATGAAAACAGACTTGCTGCGAAAGACTATTTATTTGAAATAACGCAGCTTCTACATGAGAAGGATCGCGTTAGCTTCACACAAGATTCTACCTATTTATCTTTCACAAGATTATATCAATACTAACGTTAAAATTGATTCTCTAATAAAGGCATACGGAGAATGCGATATACCCAATAGAGAAAAGTACGAATTTGATGAGCTTACGTCAAATTTTGATGAATTAAAAAAACTAGAAAAATCAGCTGAGCTCGATTATAATCCTGGCATTAATGAACTAATTGAGGTAAGAATTAAACAGTTGAATTACACTTTAAAAGACATGGCTGAAGACCAAATGGAGGGGGGAAGAAAAGAAGTAATGAGGAGTCAAAGGGCTATGGAAACGGTAAATCTTTTTACAAGTATGGAGGTTTATGCACTTATAATATTAGCGTTAATTGTGCAAGTACTAATACTTTATAAGCCTAAGAAAAAAACTTTCGTAAGCGGGTAAGGCGAGGGTCAATGCCACATCAGTGGCAGACTAAGTAGGTAAAACGCCCGAGAATCCAAACGAGGTTTCTCGGGCGTTATCTATTATACCAAGTTAGAAATCACTCCTACTTGGATAACAACCTAGACTTATTTACAAGTTCAAGAAATTCAGATTTTGAATAATCTTTTCCATCCACAAATGGCTTCGAAATATCCAATACATTCGAAAAATTAAAACCATTGATATATTCAGACTTTCTTAAAATCAAGGAATAAGCGGCTACTGCGGCAGAGAACTGGAATTGACTGGTCGTTTCTCCAAAACTATTATCACTACCAATTACGCTCGTTTGGAGTAAATTACTATTATTCTCATCAGGCTTTTTGTAACGTAATTTAATGTTCGCCAACTCATTAGAAGACTTGGTAGAAGCGCTTTGATACTTAAGTTCATTACTTTCAGCTTCACCTAAAACAATCTCATAAATGGCAGTTACTGTATGTCCTGCTCCTAATTCACCAGCATCCTTTTTGTCATCCGCAAAATCCTCAGCGTTCATTAATCTGTTTTCGTATCCAATTAATCTATACTCTTTAACTAAAGCAGGATTGAATTCTACTTGAATCTTTACATCC
>JAKVAR010000170.1 GCA_022447585.1 Crocinitomicaceae bacterium
TTGGCTATTTAGAGAGTGGTCAATCTAAAGGTGAAGCTGCTCAAAAAGCAGGACTTTCTCAACCTATTATCCATAAATTAGAGGCTTTGGGACGGTAGCAATTAACAATTAACAGTTAACAATTAACAATGAATAATTATCCATTATGAAAATATCTTACAAAAAGATGGGGATTATGCTTTATTTCTTTATGACAGGTTGGGGAATATTTTGGGTTCTTTCTTTTTTCCTCTTTGCTGCTAAAGCACAAGCTGACACCCCTTTCATTCCTAATATTGAGGAGATGACGTTTAGCACTTTTCCTCCTATAGAATCAGATGGTAGTGTTGTTATTTCTAACCAAGATATTAACCAACTGGGGTTTAATCCTAATCGCTCTTGGCAAAAAGGACAAACCCTTGATACTATCATCCAACTGGGGGATATTAGTGAAGGTTTTGGAGTCGAGACTTTTACTTTAAATGAGATCAAAAGTTTAGTCAATCTTAACTTTCATCAATTCTCTTTAAAAGATTTTGGTATCATTCAATTTCAAACTATTAGCTCATTATTTGATGCTATTCCTAATCTTAAAAATAAAAAGATTAAAACCATTCCACCGTTGAGAGATTTAATCAAAGATACACAATGTGGAGGTCAAAGTCAAGGCTGTAATTTACTTAATTATTCTGTTAAGAAAATTACCAAAGATTCTCAATTAGCTTCTCTCCCTTTAAATCAGTTATCTTTGGAACAATATAAGTTTTCAGATATTCCTGGTTTATCTAATACTGAATTAAAAGAGTTTAATCAATGGCAACAAGTTTATCTCTCTGAAATACCTGGATTAAATCAAGTTTCTTTTGCTGATTTCCCTAACTCATTATCCACTGATAGCATAGAATTCGCTCAAATTGATATTACTTTTAGTGAAGCAGAGTATGAATCTCTTAAATCAATTTCAGGCAGTTATCAAGAGGGGTTCAACAAGTCCTGTACTGGAGGCTGTTCTCATATTGAATTAGGGGGTAATCCTTTGATATTAGGAAAACAGTGGATATCAGGTAACTCCCAAAAGGTTCAAGGGGGTTATGGTATTTTAAGTTCATTATTTGGAGGGGTTGAACCTACAGGAAGGCATCCTTTTGGTGATGTTTTTAAGGTGGTTATTGGAGATATTGATGAAACTACTGGAACAGTGGAAACGGATTTATATTTTCGTGTTTGTCAGAAAGGATGGATTGATCTGGGGTGTTCTCCTTATGGTATTGGACCCATTCCTTTCATGACTTTCAAAGAAAATAATTGGATATTTTTTTAATTGTTAATTATCCATTATCCATTATCCATTGTCCATTATCCATTGTCCATTATCCATTAAAAATATGTCACAACACTATTATCTCATTAAAATCGAACAACCGTCAAATCAGTCTTATGTTTCTGAATTACCTTCTTTTATGACACCCCAATTAGGGTTTATGCTTCTTTTGTTAGGAGGAGTAGCTTTACTCTCAATGGATAGTCAGAAAAAAGGTAAGTTATCTACTTCTTATTGGGGAGGTAAAAGGGAAGAAAGCATCGCTAAAAATAAGGCTATTAAACAGATTAAAAGTCCTGAACGTAACAGTGCTGCTTTGTATATTGGAACTCCCATTGAAGTTCAGGATAATTTAGAAATGGAATGGTTAAAACAGGGGATTAAGATTACACCAAAACCTACTGCTAAAAAAACTTATTGGTTCCCCGATATGCAACGAGGTTGCTCGGTTGTTGGGGGTGCTGGTTCTGGGAAAACTGTATCAGTATTAGACAGGTTTGTACAGTCTTCTTTTGACCAAGGTTTCCCTACTATTATCTACGATTTTAAGTATCCAGCGCAAACATCACGGGCGTTTGCTTATGCGCTGAAACGGGGTTACAACGCGAGAATTTTTGCTCCTGGTTATCCTGAGTCTGATACTTGCAATATCCTTGATTTTTTGAAGGATGAAGAGGATGCTGTTGCTGCCGGACAGTTGGCACAGGTTATTACTAAAAACACTGATTTAAGCGGTGGTAAGGGCGGTGATAAGTTTTTTGAAGAAGCTGGT
>JAKVAR010000171.1 GCA_022447585.1 Crocinitomicaceae bacterium
CCTCTTGATGCAAAGTATTCTGCCATCAAATAATTTTCGTCAGAAGGCCCTTGGTTTCCGTGGTGATAGACAATAACAGGAAAGTTGGTGTACTGTTTTAATTTTTTTAGAGATGATTTGGTTTTTTGAGTCTTTAATTTATCCAAGACTTCTTTATGTGAAAAGTTCTTGTAATCAATTTTCTTCCATGTCTTGTATTCTTCAGAAATATTATATCGAATAAATGCAGAGTCCAACCGGATTGATAATTCATTGTAAATTTTGTCAAGTTCTGTAGGAACCTTAGGAGACCTAAAATCTCCATAAGTTAGGCAGTTTCCATTCTCTTTTGATAAAAATGGGTGCCATATCTGGACAAATATTGGAGCAGGTCCTTCATAATTAAATTGAGAATAGTTGAGACTATCATCAAATATAATTGTGTCACAATAACCAACCTTATATTCTCCCAATTGAACTTGATCATAAAATGAATCTTGCTGGCAATAGCCGTTCAATGAGAAGATTAGAATGCAAAAAATTAAAGGAATTCTATTCATTTTATCAATTATTGCTAACGGTCGGGGCTACACAACGGTGCGGCTTATGACCAAAAATTTCGTTTAAAGTAATAAATAGTTGTTTTTAGAAAGATTGATTTTCGAAGAAAATACTCCACATTGAGTGTAGGACATGTTATGGTTAGCATTTGTAATTATGAAAGCGTTCAGGGCTATGCGAAGTAAGATATTTAAACTAAGACCGATTTTCTAAGATAAAAATATATTGTACTATTTCTTCTTTATCAGCTTGAATATTCCGTAGGCAATCAAAATGGCACCGACTCCTACTTTCAGCATATCAATTGATAACCATTTAGTATTGTCTCCTATAAATCTAACTGCAATCAAACAAACTCCTGCTCCCATCATGAAGTAGGATTGCCATGGATTAAACTCCTCTTTTTTCTTGCTATTTGTCATATTATTATGCTCTATATTCGTTCTAAGGTTATTTAGTCATTCTTATTTCACTTACAAATTCACTTATAAAAGCCTCGTGATTTGAACAGTCAGCTTCATAACAAGAACAGTTTATACCATAACTATTTCCATTATAAAAGTAATAGTATGTAAATGTCGTATTGTTTTTTTGTCTTGAATTTTCCGTTTCATACTCAGGATGATGCATTACAACCAAGAAAGTTTCAATTCCATCTAGTTCAATTTTTTCCTTTTTAACTAATTTCATCCCAAAATAATCTGTATCATTTAAATCCTTTTCTATTGTCTTGTCAACTTTAGATTCAATCGATTCAACTTTTTGGACAGGTTCCATATAGATTGAAATTTTCATGTCGTCTTTTGAGAAAATTGTCCAAGGTCCTTTTACTGATTGTGACCATGATGGACTCATACAAACTGACATTTTTAGAACATCACTTTTGAATTCATTTCCACAATTATTTTGACTAGATTTTGACTGGCACGATCCAAGCGATACAAATATAAAACAGATAATAAATAGTGATTTTTTCACTGAGTGTAATTTTTAATTAACCATAACGTTTTGGCTATGGTGTATCCCGTAGGGTATGCATTATAGCCTTTGTTGTGCTTAGTTTTCTAATTGTTTTCTTATGAAGTCGTTGAAAGATGCTTCTGTAATTCCTAATTTTTCTTCAATGAATGAAAAAAATCTTCATTAGTATTTCCTTGATTTAATGCAGCTTTAATTCCATCCATTCCATCATTCTCATAAACTTCTCTGATAATAATTGCGCCAAGTATATATCTGAATTCCGTTAAATGCTTTCCATTTGGAATGTAAGTATCACCAATACCAGCTATATCAGAATAGTCAAATGAAGGGTTCAACTTACAGAATTCTTTAAGCTCATTTAAATGCCATTCAAATGATTTTTCTGTGCTTCCTCCAAAATATGTTGCGATTCCTTCATTTAGCCAAAAATGAGGGAAGTTGTTACTCACATTATAAGCATAAAGATGAATCAATTCATGAGGGTAATATTCTGAATTGTTGCCACAGTAGAGTATATTATCACTTGGGATTGCAACCCCGCCTGTTTGCTCTGGACGATACATTCTATCCATATATTCATAGCCCCATATTTCCACGATTTCTCTTGAAGAATTTGCGACAAAATAGGTGCATTCGATGGTGTCAGATGAAAATTTAACAGCCATTTGATTATTAAAATCACTCATACGCTTAGCTTTCTCATAATCAAATTTATGTGCTGGATGAACATAGTAATTGATGTTCCCAACCTTGCGGTGTTCATGAATTTCCTTGTGATATGTTGCACTATTTACTAGTAAAAACTCACCATTGAATTTTTTTGCATAAACTGTAGGTATGACGTCAAGGTGTATTTCTCCTTGATCATCAATATGTGTAAATGCACTTTTCAAACAATAGTAATCATGTTGAACAGGGTACACGCCTATAATTTTACATTGAACTTGATAATCACGATTATCTAAACTTTCTACTCCAATAGCCCAGAGGTATTCGTCAGGATTATTTGAATCTTCAAAAGACCAGAAAGATGATGTTGAATCACCAAATTCGCCTTCCGACAGATAGTCTTTCCATAGCTGTATGATTTGCTTTTCATTCGGGTCATTAGCATTTACGACTTGTTCACAAATGAAGAATTTTAACGGCACCAATGTGTCTTCGATAGCACTTTGGCTAAACCCCTTAACTCCAAATAATAATAACGCGAATCCCGCGATAATAATTTTTCTCATAATGACGGTTTTGGGTATTACTCTTAAAATTATAAAAGGTTCAATCTGCTTCTTAAAATTTTGCTGACGCTCTTTAATTAAGCACAACGTTTTGTATATGGAAAGTAGGGCATAGGATACAGATGAAGTATCAATTTACTACTGATCCGAGCTAAACATTTTTATATTTAATTTATTCGTTTTCAATATCAAAATTTTAGCTTGGCGGTGTTTCAATTAACCACCAAACTTACTTAACCCATTGAACGCCCTATTTGCTATATAAAGTGTTGTGCGTTCGTATTTTATTTTCAAAACTTTTTATCAAATGATTTTCCATTAAACTTATAAACTCCACCATCTGCCATTCCAAAAAGTAAATTGTCATTATTATCATTATAGATATTCCAAATCATTTGTGATTTAA
>JAKVAR010000172.1 GCA_022447585.1 Crocinitomicaceae bacterium
GCGTTGATATCGTAATATGAAAAGTTACGATTTTCCATCCACCAATCTATATCTGGATCACAATATATTCTAATAGGTACCTCCAATAAGTATTTAAGGTTGCCTCCTTGATTTTCAGCATAAGAATAAGCAGAATGTTCAACGAATTGGTCATAATTGGCTTTGAGAGTTCCAATATCTTCATGAAGTCCATCAAGAACTAATTTGGCCTCGGCGTATGTTGAATCTTTTGCGAGTTGTTTCAATTGTTTGTTATAAAGTAAGACAAGGTCAGTGGGTGGATCAACACCAAAAACTGCTAGAGGGCGAATTACTGTTGAGCTCTGATTTTGGTATGCCAATTCGGTATATCTTAAAGCGTTCATTCCTCCTAAGGAAAAACCTCCGATGATAAAGTTCTTTTCAGAACACTTATACCTATCCATAGCATCCGCGAATACATCATTTAAAAAATTGAGAGAAGGTTTTTTAAGACATAGGTTTATATTAATCGTAGGCACAATGACCAATAAGTCGTTTTCAAGTGCTAGCTTGATCAAAATAGAATTACTACTTAGGACTTGATCCGGTTGTTCATAGAACGAAGGAAGAAGGACCAGTACTCCTGTGGGGTGTCCCTCAGGTTTAACAGCATAATAAAATAGGCTTTCAATGCCATAAAACGAGTGGTTGATACTTGACGTGTCTATAACCGAGATTTGATTTTCCTCTATGTAATCATAAAGGGTTGGGTCAATATTTACAGGGTTATTATTTTTAAAATACCCATCTATTTTATTCATCCCATCTCGATAAGTTCCAGGACCATCAAAATTTCCATTTTTCATGTAGCCTACATAATTCATAATTTCTGTAGTATCATGATAAACGGTTAAGACACCTTCACCATTTGGCAAACTGTCATTGCAGTTTCCGGTCCATCTCACAGTACAATCTTCACAATTCCATGGTAGTGTGTATTGGCATCCAGTTGATGGATCAGTCAATAGTGATTGACTAAGCGCAGGCGTAATTGAGAATAGAAGGACTATTTGGATCAGTTTTTTCATAAGACTTAAGATAGATACAATTATTTTCTAAATGTATTACTAAAGAATTCAGGATTGGTTCATTTCCGAGAGAAAGAAATACAAATTGACAATTATTGTGATTTTCGAGTATTGTTCTTTGCTTTTAACGGTTTAGCTAAGCTGTGTTTTAATGCAGTTTAGGTGTTGTTTAGCTAGTTATTTTTCTATGATGGGTACATTTGGATCACTATTTGTGTACCATTTATCATCTTCATAAATTGAAGAATATATTAATTCAAAAATCAAATCATTGAAGTCAAAATAATTATTCGGAAGTTTATAAGAATCTTTCATCGTTATTTTAAATGTAAAGATGTCTTTAGTTTCACCGGCTGATATGATAGTGCTTTTTATTATTGGTGATGAGTTCAAAGTGCTGCTGTATTCGTTAATAAGTGGAAACTTTTTCATAATAAACTCGTCGAAATCTAGTGGGTAATCTTCATTCTGATAATTTAGTGTCGAACTGTGAATAATAGCTGGTCCTAGTCCTTTATTTGTAACGGTGTATTTAATGGTTATTGTCGTATCAGTTAATCGAATTATATCTTCTTGATGGGCATCAATATGCAGGCTTGGTTTAACCGATAGTTTATTTTTTTTGTCTATAATATGTGTCTGATAAGTAAAAATTATCAAGGTCAAAAGACTTATTATCATCGCAGATATACCGAGTAATCGGTCAGTTTTTGGTAGTTTGAATTTCTGCTTCATTAATTTAGATTTATCGCGTTACGTTGCTTAGCAAAATGTTAGTCATGGTGATTAGCTACAACGTTCTGCAGCTATATTTTCGAGCCACTTCTCGAATATAGTACTTTTTAGGCTTGAAATATTAGGTGCTGCTAGCAGTATTCACTTTTCAGTATAGACATAATAATCTTGTCATGGAATTTTCCATCTCTGTAGCAAGCTTTTCGTAGTCTTCCCTCAAACTTAAATCCCACTTTTTCATATGCACGAACACCACCTTTATT
This sequence comes from Crocinitomicaceae bacterium, assembly GCA_022447585.1. GTDB lineage: Bacteria > Bacteroidota > Bacteroidia > Flavobacteriales_D > Crocinitomicaceae > UBA4466. The sequence continues at coordinate 2,048 of JAKVAR010000172.1, forward strand.
TGGTTCTGATACTGTGAGCATAATTCTGTTCAAGTTTAATCTGTGAAAACCATACTTTATTATTTCATTAGTGGCAATGGTTCCAAGTCCCTTTCCCCATTGACTTCTAT
>JAKVAR010000173.1 GCA_022447585.1 Crocinitomicaceae bacterium
GGATTTCCGATCTTTGCTACTTACTTAGCAACTCATTTCGCTATCTATTTGTTATTCTGCTATATATGAATTAAGAATATTCAACTAAGCTACATTACTATCAGCTCCTATAAGTTCATATTCTTTGAAAAATGACTGTTCGCCAATTCCGAATTTTTTAGACACTTTTCTGATCAGATCTTTACTAAATGACCTTTTATAATTGATCACATCAGAGATCACTGATTTAGAAATGTTCAATTCACGTGACAAAGCCGCTCCAGTAAACCCATTCTCTTCCATTAAGGCCTTTAATAAATCGACAGGAGTCAGTTTGTCAAATGGATTCTCTTTGTTCTCATGATAGTCCTCAATAATAAGGTCTAAAATGTAATATTCGTTCTCCATTTTTGCATTACCCTTCCCTGCACCTAAAGTTTTACCTAACTCAAGGTGTTGTTTACAATAATCATTGTACTGCTCTTTACTCTCAATCTTTGAATACTTCATAACTTAAAAACTCAATCTCTTAAAAGGTCTCAGATGTATCTCAAAACATCTGAACCGTACACGCATCAACTTTATCATATTCAGCATGCGTACCAATAAAAGCAACATATAAACAACAAGTTTTGTAGAAATTGTAGTCACATATCATCCTATAATTGTTCCCTCCAATATCAAACACAATTCTGTTGTTCGAACAATTTCCAACTATACTCACTTTTGGAAAATCATTCTTCATATCATTCAAGTCAGACCAATTACAATTCTTTAGCTTTTCTAAGAAGATATGAAAACTCGGTAAAGAGCGAGCATTTGCCTTGCAATAACTCCAAATCGAGTCTTCTGTAATTACTCTTACTTTCATTTAATCTATATGTTATACAACAAAGATACGAAAAAGTTCGCAAAACGCGAACGATTGTCCTGAAATAGTTCTAAACTTTTGTTAAGAAAGTTTAATTCGATATGGACACAATCGATGCAAATTTCAATATATCCTTGCCAAATTCCCTCATTTAATCCCTTTTTTAATATAAAATAAGTCACTACACTCTCTTATTTCATGTGAATTAAGGGATTACAAAAAGATCGATTCATGGAGTTTCGTCATCACATCCCTTTGCTCATCGGTATTCGCTCTCACATACTTCTGCGTTGAGCTTGGGTATTTATGACCTGCCATAATCTGAACGTCTTCTAACTTAAATCCTCTCTCATTAATCCAATAGCTAATGACGCTCTTTCTAATATTTGCCGGAGACATCTCTCGCTCAAATGCTCCAGCCATTCCATTGATAAAAGCATGAATGCTATCAACGGTTATTGGTACTCCCCTCATGGTTAATATTAACCGATCTGTTTGAACCTTCATCAAGTTTTCACGTTCCTCATTCATATAGTTCAACATCGGTTCTACTTGAGATGACTTTAATTCGATGGTTCTTGAAAGTCTGTTTCTGTTCCCTCTAATAAAGACGGCTCCGTCTTTTATATCTTGTACTCTAATGTTTGCCAGTTCTCCACTCGTAACTCCCTGGTAAATCAATAGTCCAATAATCACCTTGTCTCTATTCAATAGGTTCTTGTACCTGTTCTCTTTAAGGGTGAATAGTA
>JAKVAR010000174.1 GCA_022447585.1 Crocinitomicaceae bacterium
CTGATATTACAGAAATGGGGATTGCTTCTATTGAAATTTATGGATTTGTTCTAATACTACTTGTTATGACTCCATTAATATTATCAACAAATGCAATTCGAATTAGGTGGAAAATAAAACGAAACACAACAAAACCTAAACTGCATTAAAACGCAGTTTAGCCAAAACGTTAGGCCGCCATGGAGCTAATCGTAGGTTACGCGTTGTTTTCTCTCAAAATATTGACATAAAATTTAACGACTTGACGCTGATTCTTCGCTGTTCGGAAAGGACCGCTCGGGCTTGAGCTTTTTGACCTAAAAAATAGGATGGCAACTAGGCATTACGGTCGGACCCTCAAAGTTCGCTTGACTCCAAACAAATTTAACTTGACCCAAAGCCTGACCTTGACTCTAAAATCGATTGTCGATAAATACAAGCCCAATATCCGACGTAAAAAATCAACTGGATGGACTCGGCATTTGACTGATGTCTCTCCCCTTCCCGATCAGCTTAAGTTTGACCTGAAAACCACGATTTTTAAGAAGAAGAAAACAACAAAAAAAGACCACGGCGCCTAACATTAGCTAAAAAACACAAACCAAACCCACCTTACCGTTTTTCCGTATTTTAGCTGGAACGTTATACGCAATTTCCCCTGTCCCTCGAGAGAAACTGACTTCCACCGCTAACGTTAATGAAGTTGATTTTCGAGAGAAAATATTGAATTCTAACTAGTTGATAAATAAATTTTTAATAAAAATTCAGTCAGAATATGCCAAGCATGACTAGAATGTGAAAATCGCTGATTTTTATCATTTTTTATATCTCAGATTTGACTTTTTGCAATCAATCTGACTGAAAAACACTAGAATATTATTGTCTTATATACAATCTTAAATTGTCACGACCGTTAGTAATTTTAATGAAAGTCTTAGTAATTATATTAGCAATCGCATTAACAAGTACATACTCATATTGTCAAAATACCTCAACAGACAATTTAATGGGAACCTGGACTCAAATTCAAGACTCCACAATCACATTGATTATCGAAGAAAATAAATGGATCTTTAATAGAAAAGATAAAGAAGGTAAAAAGTACACGAATGAATACTTAGTTACTTACTTCAAATCAGAACCAATTGAAGGACGGCTTCTCAAAGGATTAGGAATTGCTCGATTAAATTATGAATCAAACTCGATAGAATATAACGTCGATGGCATCAAAGGAAGAGATGCACTCTATTTAACTGACTTAAAAACCATGGAAGCCTATGGTTACTTACGAAAATGATAAAGAGGCAAGCATAACCACAAATAGATGCGTATAACAAAGGCTTAAAAAGCATACTTAGCTTCTACTTCACGAAACAAATTTTAGTTCGAAAATCATTGTTATCTTCGAAAGATAAATATTGGTTGAGAGTCCGTACGACTTTCTAGCCTAAGCGTTAGGCACAAGTACAATGACTGAAGAAGAATACAAAAAAGAACTTATAGAGGCGTTGGATAGAGAAAAGCAATCAATTCTGGCTAGTATCAATTCATTTCTACAAAAAATACCGCCAGAAGCTGTTAGAGTGAACATTATCATTTCACCCAGTCAAGACGGCGAAGGAGATTTTTGCATCCATGGTGGATTAAACGGCCCAAACTTGTATGTACTGAATAAAAAAGTTCAAGACTGGACAAATATTCTTGATATCAAACATGGAACAGATGGATTTGAACCCGACTTCCCCATGGTAGATCCTTTTTCAGTTGAATTTTATACAAATGACATAATAGAAAAAACTTGTATTGATTGGATTAATAGTCAATGGGAAGAAATTGACGACTCAAAAGTTGATGTAGGAATATCAATGTACAGCGACCACATATAGCAATATGATCAACGAAACCAAAATAGAACTCTACGACAAAAGAGAAAAGTCAACCACGACATTATATGTTGATCAACTAGATGACAATAAATTCAGAATGATAGACAACGACATTTGGAATTGCAGTTTGACACTTGGAACCGAATTTGAGACAAGAATTAACGAGGACGGAAAACATGAAATTATCAGAATTACTAAAGATTCAAACTTCATCACAAGATGCTTTTTCTTGAATCCACATTTCAAAGAATCTGAATATAGAATGTTAGGTGATGAACTTATAAAAAGAGGTGGATTTTGGCAAGTTGACTTTGGCGGAATAGCTACTATTAATATTCCAAAGGATTTCGAATATGACGTTGATCAAGTAATGAAAGATTTAGATATCAAATTGACCGAAATAGTCGATGATGAAAAATAAAAAATTAATAAACCAGTGCCTAACAATGGCTATAAAGCATAGGCCTAACCAACCAAACCGTTCCTAAGCTTCATAGCCGGAACGTTAGAGTGCACAAACCACAACACAATGAAATACATAATTGCAATTCTTTATTCTTTTTGGCTAATTAATTCATTTGGTCAAGATCTAAACAATAAAAAGGATTGTATAGAACTTATCAATTCAATCGATATTTCCCATCTATGGACAACTGATAGAATTCAAATTGAAGAGGATACATCTACTATAGAAAGGATGAAACCAATTGGATTTATAGGAGATAATTATCGGCGGTTTCATATTCATTTTATTTCTGTTATCAAGAATCCAGTGAAAGCAAATGAATACTTGATTTATGGTAAAACTAAGGTCAAGAATAACATCTGTGAATTTCAAGGAAAAATTGAAATAAAGGAAGCCTACACCTATGTTTATCAGGATATCTCCGAATTAATGCAAGGAGAAATCAACGGAACTTATGAATTTTACGAGAATCCGAGCGAAAACGGATCAGGAATTTTTATTGGAGAATTTACAACCGATTTCTTCATTAATCAGAATGATGAAATAAAATACAATGGCCTAACGATAATGGCCGATGGATTCAAAAACAATCAGTTTGAAGGAACTTGGACTAGTTACGAATCTGAAAAGACGAAAATATGTAACTGGGGGGACTATCGCATCCCAAATAGTGGCAACCTCGACATAGGTGCTGGAGAGTTTAGTCCTGATGAAAAATATAATAATATGGGATGGGAAAATTATCGCCTAGCATATAAAGGCTATGATGTAAATGAATTAAGCAAAAAAGCATTGATAAAAGAAAATGAAGAATGGTGGGAAAAATAATACGCACTCTAACATCAACTAAAAGACACGGGCTGAACACCCACATTCAAGAAGCCCGCGTCTCCTAGTTGAGCACCGTTAGCGGTCATAACAACAAACAAGATTCATGAAAGTACATATTGAAACTGATAGATTTATAATAAGAGAACTTGAAGAATATGATGCTGAAAGAATATTTGAATTGGATTCTGATCCTGAAGTGCATGAATTTCTTGGAAAAAAACCAATAAAGACTATTGATGAAGCATATAAGGTGATTGATTTTATTAGGAAACAATATGTCAGTAATGGAATTGGAAGGTGGGCAATTATAGATAAGAAAACTGAAGATTTTATTGGCTGGACAGGACTGAAATATGAAAAAGGATTAAGAAAAGAATTCAATTATTATGATCTTGGATATAGACTTAGAAAGAAATATTGGGGTAAAGGTATAGCTACGGAAACAGCCATAGAATCGTTGAAATATGGATTTCAGATACTAGGCTTAAAAGAAATTGGGGCAGCAGCAGATGTTAATCATCTAGTTTCTAATAAAATTCTAAAAAAAATCGGACTGAAATTTATAGAAACATTCGATTATGAAGGTGTTACGCATAATTGGTACAAGATAAGTAAAACAGAATGGACTGAATTGGAACGAACCGCTAACACTATGTAAAATGCATTAAAACGCATTTTACACAAACCGTTATACGCAATAGATAAACTGTGTTTGTAACAATTACATAGTTGACCTTGTTTTACTGGAAAGGAAAAACAGCTAAAATATGAAGCTTAACAGATTATTGATTGTATGTATTCTAACTCTTGTTTCCCAATCTACCTTTTCGCAAAATGACTTAAAGAATGTAAAGGAACTTTTGGAAGGGAATTGGAAAGGTGAGAAAAGGATAACTACTTTCAGTTTCGAGTCAGATACATCTGGATTTTGGGAAGTTGAAAATACTATTTCCACCGCACCTCTTTTTGTTATTTATGTAGAGAAAAACATTTTTTATGTAGGTTCAGTTGATCTTTTGGGATCAGGTAACCCTTACCCATTTGAAATTGTTACTCTAAACAAGAAGGAGCTTGTATTAAAGGATATTGATAAAGGGGATTTATTGAAATATAAAAGAAAGTAAATGCGTATAACATGTCCTACACCCAATGCGGGTTATTTTCTTCGAAAAACTAATCTTACTAAAACAACTATTTAGTACTTTAAACGAAAAATTGGGTCAAAAGCCGCACTGTTGCGTAGCCCCGACCGTTAT
>JAKVAR010000175.1 GCA_022447585.1 Crocinitomicaceae bacterium
CAAACCATTATGTAGTCTGAGTTTAACCTTGATTTGAGGGGCGAGTAAAAAATAACAGTGTGCCATTTTAAGCGATCGCTTGAAAAATAAGCCACATCTAACCTCTAGCTGATTACTGATCAGTTTGTGAGAAATGCGGGACTAGCACTGGCAATAATAGCATTGAGTTCTGCTCCAGCTTCTAGGGTAGCAGCCAAGACTAACTCATTTTTATCTTGTCCAAATTCGTCTAAATCATCGATATAAAAACCATCAAGGGTTAGATAAGAATCGGCGATATCAAAGCCTGTTTCTTGCCAACGACTAAATCCATTCGTGTCAAATCCTACCGCTAAGTCAGTGCCGGTAGCAAATGAACCGGCTAATACCCCATTAAGAAATGGTGAAAAAATAGGGAAACTTTGCTCCATCTCAAATGCAATACTTAAGTCAGGTATATCATACTTAACTAAATCTATATCTTGACCTAAAAATAAGTTGATAGCGTTGAGAGGATCGGATAATAAAGGTATCTCAATACCCAAATTATCTAACTTAGTAAAGAAATTACCAATGGAATTGCTAAGACGGCTACTATTTGTATTGGAGTTAGCTGTCTGGTTGTCTATTTCATCTCCATCAGCGAGGGCATTACTATTCCCTTGATTGTCAGCATCTACTTCTTCGGCAGGAGTTGATTCACTGGCAGCAGTAAAATTTTCTAGGGTATAGTCTCCAAAATCAATTGCTATTGTGCCATTGGCTTCTATATCTTCTTCTAATTGCTCTAATGCTTCTACCAGATCAAGGATACCTATAATTGCTTCTACAAATTCAGTAAAACGAACATCCCCTAAGGCTCCAGCTAATGCTGCCGCTACCTCAACTAAAGAGGCTTCTCCATCGTCATTTTGGTCAAAACTACTTGCTAAACCTATGTCTGATAAAAATGCTACGTCTGCAGTGAGGGCATCAATAACAGGCTTAACAGGGTCAATTATTTCGTTGGTAAACTCAATTACAGGGCTGACAATATCATTAATAAATGTACCTAAATCAAGGGTAATCTCATTGAAGGAAATATTAAATCCTGAGCTTTCAATGCTAGAAATTTCATCAATGTCAATGTCAATGTTTGTACTTGTAGGATTTCCATTTTTATCTACAGGAATAATAACTTCTATGACTTGCTCTTGTTGTTGAGGGATAATTACGGTTTTATTGAGAACAACTAAAGTGTTAGTGTCATTGTTATCATCTTTAAAGATTAATTCTGTGCCTTTGGTTAGGCGAGTAATACTATCTTCATTACTAGAAGTTATGCTGAGATCAAATGGTGTACCTGTGAGAATAGAACCTGTGAAACCATCAACAATTGTCAACTGTGGCGTTTCAGTTTCATTTGCCTCTTCTTGATTGGAATAGTTAAATAAAGGTAATTCACTGCCTAAGTTGAAACTAAAGGAAGGAAATGCACTATTTCCTTGTATGGAGGTTTCTACATCAAAATTGAGTGCCGCATCTCCAGTAAATCCATATTCGATAAAGTCAAATAAACTACTATTATTACCTCGATTACTCTGTAATTCGTTTAAAGTCAATCTGGTAACATCACCATCGGGATCAAGATCAGTGTCACCATCTGGATCGGTTAATGTTACTACAAATTCTGCATCTATTCCTGTTGATCCTAAGTCACTTTCTGCATCTCCATTCTGAATATCTAAACGTAAGAAACCTAAATTACCTATGGCTTCAAAATCTTCCGTTAAGCCTAAATTCGCACCCACTGTAAAGGCTGTGTCTTCTGTATTAATATAAAAACCATCATCTTTACTGATACCAAAACCGAGGCTAAAATCATAGTTAAAGTCAGATGCTAACGCCCCTTGAGTTTCTATCCCAATTCCTAAAGCACTTAATCCTAAATCTGCCCCTAAGTCTATCTCAAAGGCATTATATTCTGCATTAATATCCACTAAGAAAGCAATATTATCTGAGGCTAAATCTGTCACTTCAACGGTAAATTCTGTATTGTCACTATTAATACCATCATCTTCCGCTAAGGCTTCCCCTAAGGCTGTATTTAAAGCATCTGTCAGGGTTTCATAGGTGATATTTTCGGTGTTTCTTAACTCTTCTGCTAAGTTATCGGTGAAAATTGTTATAAAGGCTGGTGCCGCACCATCTAGGTTACCAAGTAGAGGCAGAGTCAGATTATCTAAGCTATCTTGTAGGGTTAAAAATCCTTGACTTATACTATCAATAGTATTATCTCGATCAAAAGTGCGATCGATGATATTAAAAGGTGATGGTGCTACTTCTAAATCATTGTAAGTGGGATCAAAGCTATCTACATCATAGGCAATTGTGGTGGTGTGGAAGTCTTCTTTTTCCACCACATTGTCGTCTATCCCTTCAATGGTTACTGTTTGTAATTGAAACCAATTATTGGAGTTAAAAGTTAAACTTAATGTGCCATTAGAATCCGCACCACTATAACTATATTCTTCATAGGTATAACTTCCTGAATCATTAACTGTAATTGCGTTTCCTTCAGTTAGGGTGATTGGGATAATGGTTTCTGGGTTGAGAAGATCGGGATTATCTGCATCTGGTGCTAAAACTAAGGCATCTTCATTAACTGTGGCCGTTATATCATTATTAGGATCTGCATCTTCAGTATTAAAGGTAATTTCTGTGCCGGCAGACAATAGTAGTGAAGTTAGATTACTACTGCTATCAATTTGTAAGCCTAAAGTACCTGTATTACTATCAAAGTCTGTGGTTACATTCAGTGAAGCGATACTGGAAACTGGGGTTAAATTAACCGTTACATCTGCTTCTGGTTGAGAAGTCAAAGAAAACAATACTTCTGTCGTTTCGCTTTCGGTGACGGTGGTAACATCTCCTAAATCGACAATTCTTACTCCGGGAGTGTCATTATCTGTTATTTCTAAGGTTGCTTGGGAAGTGGTTTCATTAATTAGATAATCATTACCAGGTTGCAAAGTAACCGTTACTGTTTCTCCGGGTAGTCTGACTAAATCTCCTTGACTTAAAGAAATAGTTTCATTATCAGGAATAGTTACGGAAACAGCAGTACCCGTTCCCTCATTACTAATTACTGTATCTGCGGTTACTTCAATTTCTAAACCTTCCCCAAAGGTTAATGTTGATCCTGTAGGTAAGGTAAATTGTCGGAAAACCTCTTCACCATTACTAATTGTGCCTGAATTGATGGTAATGGGTACAGCATTAGATTCATTGCTAGTAAGAAGAGTTGTGTCATTTACTGATGCTGTTGCACCATTAGCAAAGACTATATCGACTCCTGCTGAGAGAATTGTACGTTTATCTACCTCTGCCGTATTGATGCGTAAGTTAACTGTACCATTGGCAGTATCGACGGATTCAACGATTAAAGTATCATCATTGATGCGTAAATTGATACTGCTATCATTGTTATCAAAATCATTGGTTAGTTTTAAGTCAACTCCTTCAGCGATAAAGTCATCAATGGGGAAAGCTATTAATGGGCTATTACTTTCGCCCGGGGCAATACGAGTTGAATATATAGTATTTTCTGTGCTATTGGGAGGTAATTGTAAATCACTAGCAAAGGCTTGGGAACTAATTTGTATTCCCAAGACATCATTTTCTAATAATTGGAAGTCATTGGTATTAAAGGTACTATGTTCACCTTGGGCTATACTTATTTCAAAAGAATCGTTCCCTGTTCTATCCCAGAAAAAGGTATTTAATTCTAAGATTGTATCCTCTGTTACTGTAAAAGTTCCCAAAGTACGGGCGTGACCTGTAGGCTCTTCATAAATCAGAGTATCTGTACCGACTCCACTGGTTATTTGTTCTCCTGGGTCGGTAAAAGTCGTACCTTTTAATTGTATTAAACGTCCATCATTACTAGCTACAGCAATGGTATAAGTACCAGCTTCTGTGAAGTTTAAGATCGCATTAGCTCGAACACTGAAATGATCTATTAAATTATTGCCACTGTTACTAATACTGTTGTAAGAATCAGAATTAGCAAAATCTCCTATTTCATCAAGAGAAGGAGAGAACGATTCTTGATTACGAGGTTGGAATACACCATCATTATTATTATCTGTTTGATCCACAATGCCAGTACGCTCATCAAATTGATAATAAGTAATTAATCCCTCTTCATTACCTTCTAGGGTGTTAAATAAATTATCTTGAATTTCTTCTGGAGTTCGGGCAGTATTCCAGATGCGAATTTCATCAATATTGCCATCAAAATGCCTTTGGGAAGCAGTTCGAGCTAAACGTCCGATCGTCAAATTGACATCATCACTATAGGAGATGTTACTCGTACCTCTATTGACTTCATTACCATCGATATATAATATCAAGTCATTCCCGTCTCGAACTGCGGCAAAGTGATGCCAGACATCGTCATTTACTGTTGTGCCACTTAAAACACTTGTTCTTCCTGAACTATCGCTAATACTAGGTTGATGGGTAAATCTTAATTGACCATCTGTGTTTATTTGAATTAAGCCATAATTACGAATAATATCAGTATTTTCGATCGCAACAATAGATTGTTGATTGGTAGAACCTGATTTGAACCAACCTTCGACAGTGTAATCATTACTAATATTTACAGGCTCAGACTCATCAGAAGTAACAAAATCATCGACTCCATCCAAAAGCAAATTATTAGCAAACTCTGGACTAGGAGAAGGAATATTGATACTTGCACCATTATTAAATGTAATATCATCTGTTACTTCTTCAAATTGATAATATCCAGTTAATCCTTCTTCATTGCCTTCTAGGGTGTTAAATAGATTTCCTTGTATTTCTGATTGAGTTCGGATAGTATTCCAGATGCGAACTTCATCAATATTGCCATTAAAATTACGAATATCTGCACCAGGTTTACCTATCTGGGCTATTACAGGAGTTTTATCTCCAAGAGTAATAGTTGTTTGATCTGTTTGCAGTTCACCGTTTACATATAGAGAAATGATTGGATTACCATTATTGTCCTCACCCCCATACACGGCAGCAATATGATACCAAACATCTGTAGCGAGACTTTCATTTCCTCTAATTCTAAATTGTTCACCGCCATCTTGATAGAGGAACAAAGCTCTCCCATCAGGTTCAATCCCTGTATGAATTTCTAATCTTGAACCACCCGCTCCGAAGCCATCTTGATTAGTGCGATCGCTAGTGTAAACTAGGACTTGTCGCTCTCCGATTTCATCTAATTTTACCCAATGCTCGATCGTACCTTGTTGAGTATTAACTACATCATTGGGCAATGTCACAAAATCATCAATTCCATCCAAAGATAAATTATTAGCAAAATCTGGGCTAGGAGAAGGAGTATTTATATTCGCACCATTGTTAAAGATTCCATTATCTACTGATTGATCCAATTGATAATAAGCAGTTAATCCTTCTTCATTGCCTTCAAGGGTATTAAATAGATTATCTTGGATTTCTGCTTGAGTTCGGGCAGTATTCCAGATGCGAACTTCATCAAGATTACCGTCAAAATGCCTATCTGAAACAGTTGGAGCTAAACGTCCAATCGTCAAAGTTACATCATCACTATAGGAGGTGCTATCCGTCCCTCTACTTACTTCATTACCATCGATATATAATATTAAGTCATTCCCATCTCGAACTGCGGCGAAATGATGCCAGATGTTGTCATTTATTGTCGTACCACTAAAAACATTTGTTCCCCCTGAAATTCCAGCAATTGGTCGATGTAAAAATCTTAATTGACCATCTGGTGCTATTTGAATCAAACCATAATGATTACCAAGATTACCATCAGTTAAGGCAACAATAGATTGTGTATTGCTAGAACTTGATTTAAACCAACCTTCAATGGTGTAATCATTACTGATATTTACAGTGTCATCAAAAGAAACAAAATCATCTACTCCATCAAAATTGAGAGCATTGTTAAACGGTAAATTTTCTTCTCCTACTGTTCCCTCAATAACATTAAAACTAGAATAGTTAACTACAGGGGTTATATCTGGTGTAATTCTTTGTATATCATATTCATCTTCTACATTGCTTAAAGTACCAGTAAAAATGGAGTCCCATATTCTTTTTACTTCTGAGGTTGAGTTTAACTCTATATCATTGCCTGTGTCTTGTAAGAAAAAGCCTTCTACATTAAAGTTGCCATCGTAAGTAATAGTATTATCTGTGTCGCTTGTGCCACCAAAAGAATAATTAACAACTAATCCTGTTTCCCCAAATAAATCTGAGGTTGCTTGATCTAAACTGATTACAAAATATCCTGGTGCATCTCCTTCGATCGCCCCTGCTACTGATTGCACTGTGGCTATTGGTAAGTCATTATCTTCTACTATTACTTCCACTACATCAGGGGGTATTAAACCATCATAAGCAGGATCATCTTCCCCTGTCGTACTAAAGGTAATATTGGTAGTTTCTCGGTATTCTACATCAAAGTCATCTACTGCGGTAACAACCACCTCACGGGGTATATCCCAGTTATTTTCATCAAATATAAAGGTTAAAGATTCCCCTGCAAACTCATCATTTAATTCGATTTCATTATCATCAGGAGTCATTGTGACTAATACTTCTCCCAGAGGTTGGGTAGCAAGTTGCACACTGTAGAAGTTATTAGAGAAACCTTCAGCAGTGGCTCCTTCTGGGATAAACACTTCACCTAAACCAGTATTCTCATAAAATACTACACCGCCATTATTTTGCCCAACAAAAGCATCTAAATCATTATCATTATCAATATCTACAAATATTGGCTTACTGAAGCCACTAGGAACTTCCTCTCCATCTAAAGCAACATCGGGTCCATTTTGAGCAATAAAGGTTAATTGTCCATTTTCATCAAAACCTAAGTTTTCAAAGTAATTTATAACACCTCCTCTTTCACCTATAAATAAGTCTAAATCGCCATCATTGTCTATATCTGCCAAAGTGGGAACACTATCTATAATCGGCTCATTATCATTATTTGTGCTTGTATTATCTGCTTCTATATTAATATCTGCAAAAGGATTATCTGTGCCTGTTTTTTCCTCAAATACTACATTGCCATTTGTATCAATTGTTCCTGTATTTTCGTAGTAACGGATAATCCCTGATGGATTACCTACTAATAAATCTGCATCTCCATCATTATCAACATCTCCAAAAGTAGGAGTATTAAATCTGCCGACATTAAAAGGATCTAAGGGATTACCTGTTCCTGATTCTTCATTAAACTCGATAACGAATTGATTATTTACCACAAAACTTTGATTTTCAAAGTAAATAATTTTATTTTCATCACTGCCAAAAAATACATCATCATCACCATCATTATCTATATCAGCTATGGCGGGAGTGATAAATTTTATATTGCTCGAATCTAAACTATTGAAGGGATTGAGATTCCCTGTAACTTGAACATAGTTGGGATTATTAGAGTCTCCTGTATTACGGAAGTAGGCTATACCATCGAAATGTCCTACTAATACATCATCATTACCGTCATTATCTATATCAATAAAAGCAACGGAGGCAAAGGTAAAGTTTTTGGTTATATCATGAAGAGGATTGTTTTCATTGCTAGTTTTTTGGAATTGATTAACAAAGTCTATCCCTGCGGTTGCAGTTTGCTCATTTAATTGATAATTAACGACTATTCCACCTTCAGGAGCATTTTCAGATAGGTTTACTTGTAAGGTTGCAGTGCCTGATTCTTCATCTATTTGGTTATTGATTGCTGTTAAACTAGCTACTATCTGACTATCATTAACAATCACATCGGGATTTTCTTCGATGGTGTTGTCATCATCATTGATAGTCACTTCCAGTGTTTCTGTGGGTAATATTCTATACAATACATCAAGATCATTTTGGTTTTTATCAACTTCTATTTCAATATTACTGATTACAAATCCTTCATCTTCATTGGTGTCTATTTGATTATCTACCGTTTGTATAACTACTCTTTGATAACTATCCCAATTAGTTGAATCAAATACTAAATTATTATTTAAACCATCGCCTACTTCTAGGTTAAGTTTTTGAGGATCATTGTCCACCTCAAGAGTCACACTGCTAGTAGGTTCACTTTCTAGTCTGACACCAAATACCTCTTTTCCTCCTGCTTCTGAAAGTGTTAAAGAATCAACTTCGATCGCTTGTTGTAAGAAGGGTAATTCGATGGTTTGATTGCCATCTACTAGGGCAGTTAATGACAATGTACCATCGAAAGCTTCGGTTAATTGCCCTATATTTTCTTGACTAATATCCCATTCTTGTATGGTGTCCCAATTTTCAGGAGTGAAAGTAAATGTTTCGGTAACGTTGGGGTTATTTACGTCGCTTAAAGTGACTGTAGTATCAGCAGTGGGTTGAGAATTTAAGTTTAATTCTATGGTAGCGATCGCCCCTGTTTCGGTAAGAGAAAAAGTACCTGATTTAACGTTAATGTCTAAAGTTTCTGCATCTTCATCACTAATACTGATGGCACCTGAGTTGACAAATTTAACTATTTCTATCCCTGCTTCATCATTATCGAAAAGATTAACTGTGTCATTAGAGTTGTCTATCCCCCCTAACCCCCCTTCGGAAGGGGGGAATTGTGTGATGGTATAGTTAGGTGATTCAGTTAAGGTGACAGTTACATTACGATCTATATCTCGTTTACCATTAATGCTGTTATTTTCTATAATAGGCTCGGCATTATCAACATTATCATCCCTCAAGGTTACTGTAATGTTTTGGGTTAATTCTCCCTCTGGGATTGTTACTTCAAACACACCGTTATTAACGGGAAATACTTGAAAATCAGTATCTAAAACTGCATTTTCTGAGGTGATACTATATTGTACAGTTAATCCTCCTTCCGGTGCTGGTTTATTCAGTTGGATTAAATACTCCCCAGGGGTGGTATCTCCTTCAGTAGCATCTTCTACAGCAACAATGCTGACAATGGGAACTTCTTCTGGTTGGGGAGATCCTCCTTCTGTTACTCTGATTCTGTTGCGCTCGCTTTCATTAGTAACTGTTATGGTAGAGGTTAATTGATAATTTAAGTCGCTACTGGTGGCAGTAACATCTATATCCAGGGGATTTTCAATACCAGTAAGTCTTATTTCTTGATAGCTATCCCAATTATTTTCATTAAAGGCGATAGTAGTTAAATTTGTACCACCATTATTAAATTCAACGGTGACATCATTAAGAGGTTGACTGGTTAGTTTTACAGAATAAATAGTTTCCCCATTCTCATTTATAACAAGGGGATTGTTTGTTGTTACTTCTTCGCCAAAAATATCAACTATGGCGACTCCTGCGGTATAGTCTTCACTATCGGTAAGGGTTATTGTTGTTGTACCACTATTAACGAAAATATTATTTTCTAAAGGATCACCAAATAAACCAAAGACTGTTTCTGACTGTAATGTTATTTCAATGGTTTCATCTCCTTCGACGATCGCATCGGCTAAAGGAGTGATGTAAATGTTAGCTGAATCTGCACCTTGAGGAATGAAGATGGAGTTTGTGGGGAATGAGCCATCAGTGGTGCTAATATCTGTTTGGGATATGTAATAGTCTTCTCCTAAAGTGGCTGTGCCTGTGACATCATAGTTAATGATTAATCCGGGTAAGTCTGTAACTGGTTCATCTAATTTAACTTCAACGAAAAAGGTTTCTATTCCTTGATCTGTTACTAAAGGAGTTTCCGTTAAACTATTGCTATCAACTTCTGCTGTTACGGATAACAATGAATTGGAATTGTTGTTCTGCCCACCGAATATTACATATGTTTGCCCTGCATAACTATTACCATTGGCCTCGGCAGGATCTGCACCAATAATAAGGTCATCAATACCATCTCCATTGACATCCCCTGCATTACTTACTGAAAATCCTGAGTTGTCACCTGCATCAATACCATTAATTACAAATCCATTATTTCCATTCAGTGATGATAAATTTAATGTACTGCCAAAAGACTCTGAACCAAATATTACATATGTTTCCCCTGCATCCTCATTACCATTGGGATCTGCAAAAAATGCACCAATAATAAGGTCATCAAAGCCATCTCCATTGATATCCCCTGCATTACTTACTGAAAATCCTGAGAAGTCATATGTATCAATACCATTGATTACAAATCCATTACTTCCATCGAGAGATGATAAATTTAATGTATCCTCAAAAGAAGAAGACCCAAATACTACATATGTTTCCCCTGCGTCAATATTACCATTGGGCTGTGCAAGAAATGCACCAATAATAAGGTCATCAAAGCCATCTCCATTGATATCCCCTGCATTACTTACTGAAAATCCTGAGTTGTCAAATTCATCAATACCATTAATTACAAATCCATTATTTCCATCCAGTGATGATAAATTTAATGTATTCCCAAAAGATTCTGAACCAAATATTACATATGTTTCCCCTGCAAAACGATTACCATTGGGTTCGGCACCATATGCACCAATAATAAAGTCATCAATACCATCTCCATTAACATCCCCTGCATTACTGACTGATCTGCCTAATATGTCACCAGCATCAATACCACTAATTACAAATCCATTACTTCCATCCAGTGATGATAAATTTAATGTACTGTCAAAAGACTCTGAACCAAATACTACATATGTTTGCCCTAATAGAGAATTACCATTGCGATCTGCAAGAAATGCACCAATAATGATGTCATCAATACCATCTCCATTGATATCCCCTGCATTACTTACTGATCTCCCTGAGTAGTCACGTGCATCAATACCATTAATTACAAATCCATTACTTCCATTCAGAGATGATAAATTTAATGTATCCCCAAAAGACTCTGAACCAAATACTACATATGTTTCCCCTGCTTCACTATTACCATTGGGATCTGCTCTCAATGCACCAATAATGATGTCATCAATACCATCTCCATTGACATCCCCTGCATTACTTACTGAATTTCCTGAGTTGTCACCTGTATCAATACCGTTAATTACAAATCCATTAGTTCCATCCAACGATGATAAATTTAATGGATTATTAATGAATATTGTTCCATCATTATTATTCGCTGTTTCATCAACAACAGTTTGTCCAAAATCATTATCAAATTTATAATAAGCCTGTAATCCTTCTTCATCACCATTTAGAGACTGGAATTGTATTCCCTAAAACATTAGCACTAAAATTACTGACAAAGGTATTAGAACTAACTGTAATATCGACATCAGTTGTCGACCCAGTTTCTTCTTCGATTAAATTGTTAGTTGTGCCGGCTCCAGTTACTAAATTCCAA
>JAKVAR010000176.1 GCA_022447585.1 Crocinitomicaceae bacterium
CCAACTGTTCATCGGCGATAGCTCTAACTAGCTTTGAATCAATGGTAGCATTTGTGGTCATAACCCCCACTATACATAAAAATCCCCGATTTTACCTTTATGTTGTCAAGACAGATTCTTTATTGCGGTGAGCAATTACGAGTAATGAAGCTAATTACAGCAACGAAGACATCAATCAATTATTAGGATTGGAATTAAGACCAGTTACCTTAACTGAGGAGGAAAATAATGAGTTAGTTTTTGATAATGAACGAATAGAATTTACTGAAATTGAAGAAACAAATAGGAAATCTTGGTCATCAAATCCTTGGGCTAAATTAGGATTAATTGGAGGGGTTTTAGGATTGGTTTTTCTGGGTATCGGGACGTTTGTTACGGTTACTGGTAATTTAGCTAATTCTTCTAATTTAACAACTAATTCATCAGATACAGAAGAAACTTTATCGGATACTGGACCATCAGAAGCAGAAACTTTAGCGGCTCTCAAAGCTAAGGCTGCTCTCGCTGGTCAAGAAAGTGAGTTAAGTCGTTTAAAATCTATTGATGAGTCTGATGAAACACCACCAGAACCCTCTTCTGAAACGAAATTAGTGGTCAAACAACCACAACCATCTGCTAAGGGTGTTTCTACCCCACCACCGCCCAAACCTCAAACCGTGGCAGTGCGCCCTACTCCTAAACCAGTCCCTCAACCCGTCAAAAGAACGTCTCGCCCTTCACCTCCTATGGTTCGACAGTCTTCTGCTTTGGCCCCCACTTCAAAGGTTGATCCCCTACAACAATGGCAAACCTTGGCTCAAATTGGCAGTTATGGGGGTGGAGAATCATCAAAATCTACTGAAGCTGGTGCAGTCAATGAAGCAGAAACAACTAATCAAGTTGCTTTGACCAATCATTCAACGGTTCCATCCCATAATACCAGTTCCATTATCCCACGAACTCAACCAATTCCAGGCACTAATCACAGTGTGACAAGAGTTTCAACAAATCCAACAAGGGTGGCTCAAAACATCAATCAAAATAGTCATGTAAGCGAAGAAGAACGATTTTTATTGGGTAATACAACGTCCCAACAAATTGCTATTGGACAACGGGCTACTGCGGTTCTTGAATCTTCTTTGATTTCAGAATCTAACGGTGGTCAAAGTGATTTTGTGGAACGGTTTGTTGTTACTTTATCTACTCCTTTAAACAATGAGCAAGGGGCTGTAATTTTGCCCACTGGAACCCCTATGTTAGTAGCTGTGCGTTCGGTTCATGATTCAGGAAAAGTGACGGCGGTGGTTGAATCTGTGGTTAAAGATGGCCAAGAAATTACTCTACCATCAGGTGCTATGTTCCTCCGAGATGCCGGTGGCAACCCTTTAATGGCTAGTTTAATGGAATCTGGACAACGGGAACGTATGGAGGCTAATGCTACTACTTTTGTTATGGGTGCATTGTCTAAAACGGGGGAATTATTAAATCGCGGTGAGACTTCCACTTTTATTAGTGGGGGAAATTTCTCTCAAACTCAACAATTTAATGAGCCTAACTATATTGGTGGGTTGTTAGAAGGGGGTTTTACTCCTTTAGCTGAACGTATGAATCAACAACACGAAAACCGTCTTTCAACCTTGGATAATCGTACTCCTTTATGGATAGTAGAACAAGGCACGACTGTAGAAGTTTTTGTCAATCAAACTATTCAATTAACAGTTAATAATTAACAGTTAATAATGAATGATTATCCATTATCCATTGTCCACTGTCCATTGTCAATCAAACTATCAACTTTTAATCATGTTATCACGTTTTTTCTCTCTATTAATTGCTGGATCATTTCTGTTACCTTCCTTTTCCATTGAAAGAGCGATCGCTTCGGATATGGTTAAGACTATTCCTGCACACAATGGTCGCACCAAGCAACTTCAACCTGTTCAGATTCCTTTAGCAACTGGTTCAGGTATTAGTATCAATTTTGCTTCGTCAGGGGAAAAAATACAAAAAGTTTGGTTAGATAATCCTTCTTTTGTTACTATTTCTGCTGATGGTTGTTTATCTGGTTTACCGTCTTCTGGTAATTGTCAAGGGAATAATGCTAGTATTATTTATCTACGACGCATTCAAGATTTATCTATCCCTGGTTTACCGAAAACTCATCAAAGTTTATTAACAATAGTAACAGAAAATCAAGGTCAAAAGAATGTCTATTTGTTCCGTGTTATTAAGGCTAATTCTCCTAGTAAGTTAGTGTTTGAAGTCATTGGTAACCCTCGCATAAATCTCAGTCAAACTTTCCCTTCAACTGAACCTACTGTCATTACTACAGCTAGAATTACCAATGGTTTTAAACGGGCTGTTTCTCAAAAATTAATCTCACAGGATGGGGTATTAGCTAAGAAAATTAATCTCTTTATTGGCTATTTAGAAAGAGGTCAATCTAAAGGTGAAGCTGCTCAAAAAGCAGGACTTTCTCAACCTATTATCAATAAATTAGAGGCTTTGGGAAGGTGAACAATGGATAATGGATAATGGACAATGGATAATTATTTATTAGTAATTTTCAGAGATAATTAATGAGTTTATCCAACTAGCTATTTTTTTTAGGATAAAACAAGATTCCTGATTTTTTTCTTCTAGAGAGAAGCAAGAATTAATACTTTAATGAGATTATCCATTATCTATTCAAAATTATCCATTATCAACTGTCCATTATCAACTATCCATTATCAACTATCCATTATCCATTATCAAGCATGAAATTATCTTACAAAAAAATAGGAATTTTACTATATTTCTTTATGACCGGTTGGGGAATATTTTGGGTTCTTTCTTTTTTCCTCTTGGCTACTAAAACTCACGCTCAAACGTCTTTTGTTCCTAATATTAATGAAATGACATTTAGTACCTTTCCTCCCATAGAATCAGAGGGTAGTGTTGTTCTTTCTAACGAGGTTATAGAACAATTGGGATTTAATCCTAATCGCTCTTGGCAAAAAGGACAAACTCTTGATACTATCATCCAACTGGGGGATATTAGTAAAGGTTTTGGAGTCGATACTTTTACTTTAAATGAGATTAAAAGTTTAGTCAATATTGACTTTAATCAACTCTCTTTAAACGATTTTGGCATCATTCAATTTCAAACTATTGGCTCGTTATTCTCAGCAATTCCTAATCTTAAGAATAAAAAGATTAAAACAATTCCACCGTTGAGAGATTTAATCAAAGATACACAATGTGGGGGTCAAAGTCTAGGCTGATGCAAATTAGAAAAAAAGCTTAAGTTTTTTCATGCAGTTTTCATGTCGTCAAGAGAGCCAGTTATGACGGCTCTTCGTTTGGAGAGCATGGACTGTCCAAAAATTTCATCTATCCATTCAGATAGATCA
>JAKVAR010000177.1 GCA_022447585.1 Crocinitomicaceae bacterium
CATTGCTGCTTTACGCGATCTTCGTATTTACACTTGGCATTATTTACGCGAATATTTTCATGTTCCTTTATGCCTTGCTCATGATTATTGGCTTCTCGTTAAAGTTGTTCGCAGCACAAAAGGTGTTTAAGTTTTAGTTAAGAGGTCAAATTGATCCTTTGTTTTCTTACATTTGAGCAACCCTTATGAAAAAACCGATCATCTCACTCTACGCTGTGGTTTTTATGACCACATTTTTACCTGCACAGTCCTCTGATTTATTTAAAGATTGTAAAGTATATACCGAATTCCAAAGGGAAGAACTTGAAATCAAAACAAAAAAAGATGAGATAAAACTTCTTCATCAATATTCTCAGAGAAAAATCTATAATGAATCAGTATCTCCCGATTTCTCTGATGAAGTGGTCTATTTGCCTTCCTTTGGAACAATTGATAAAATTAGTGCTGTATACGGTGAGCCTCTGAAAAATGGGAAATTTCGTAAAACAAACATTAATGAATTTCTACTTCAATCTGATTTTGGTGGAGTATTTTATGATGAAGATCAATACTATGAAATCTCCTACCCTACAGTGAGTGAGGGCTCATATACTGAATTGAGCTACGAGATTGAAGCCACTGTACCCCAGTTTCTTCGAAGGTATTTCTTTGATGACTATAATCCAATGAAGTTCTCTGAATACGTTGTAACCGCTCCAAAAAATATGGAACTAGGGTGGAAATTATTTGGTAGTAATAAAGACCAAGTGAATTTTGAAAAGAAAGAGTTGGATGATTTAATTGAATATCGCTGGACCCTAAAAAATGCACCTGCAATTCATAGAGATCCAGATGACCAAGGCTTCTTGCATTATTGTACTCATATCGAACTATTCATAAAAAATGACCATAATGGAAAAGCTATACTAAGTTCTCCTAAAGATTTAATTGATTGGTATACGTATCTCCTAGGCAAGATTAAACCTTCAGATGATACTGAAATTCAAAGAATAACTGATTCAATAGTAACCGGTAAAAATTCCGAAAAAGATAAAGCAAATGCAATTTTCAAGTGGGTTCAGAATAATATTCGATACATAGCTTTTGAAGATAAATGGCGCGGATTCATTCCTTATCCTGCAGAGCAAATTTGTGAAAAAAGATATGGTGACTGTAAAGACATGACTCATCTTTTGATCACCATGCTAAAATATGCTGGATTGGAGGCCAAACATGCATGGGTAGGTACACGTTCCCTACCATATGATTACTACGACACTCCTACTCCATCCGTTGACAATCATTTAGTTGTGCTTTTAAAACTTGAAGGAGAAAACTATATTCTTGACGCTACTGATTCATATTCAACTTTTGGTTATCCTACTTCCTTTATATTAGGAAAACAGGCGTTGACTTACAGCGAATCTAACCCCTTCGAAATTTTTAGTATTCCTGAATATTCAGAAAACGATTGTATAATCATAGACTCTATCAATTGCGAATTAGTGGATAGAAAAATCATTGGAAAAGGATCTAAAGAAATTGAGACTTTTGAAAATTCTTCATTCCAAAATCGATACAACAGAAGTGACGATAAGAAAGAATACTTAGAGCAATACCTGCAAATAGGCCAGAATAATTTTGATTTATTAGCTTTTGAACTTTTAAATCTAGGCTCTAATGAAACCACTAAGATCGACTTTGAGTTTGAAATACCCAATTACGCTAAAACCTTCCAAAATGAAACCTTCCTCAATATTAACTTGAATAAATATCTTATTGATCAATCACTTAAGCAGAACCGAAAGAATAATTTCGAAATATCATTTAAACGCACATACAAGTCCATAGTAAACTTTAAAATCCCTGATGGAAAATCGATAAAGAATATTCCTGAAAAAGTGGATTTAAAATATCCATTTGGCAGCGCATTATCGTATTATGAATTGTTTAATGGAAACTTGAAACATGTCACCGAAATTAAGGTAACAAGTTTATTAATTGAATCAAATCAGTTTAGTGACTGGAACAAGTTTATTCAAGAACTCAATAAAATCTACAACACATCAATAGAAATTAATTAATGTATACCAAAACCTATTTAATAGTATTTCTTATTCTATTCCTTTATGGAGTAGACTCCAAAGGACAAAATTTTTATCGTGAAAGCGCAAACTTCATTGAGAAAAAGGCAATCGAAAAATGGAACACTAATGCTGTAATTATTGAAGATAATAGGCTCATTAACTACGGATCTAACTTCAGAGAAATAACAAGACACAAAATTGTCCACATAAAAAACGCAGAGGGCTTAAGTGATAATAACAAAGTAATTATCTATGTTCCTGACCAATCTGAAGTTACGGGTATTCGTGTTAGAAGTATCAGTCCTGACGGGAAGATTAGCAACATCAATGATGAAAATATAAAACTTAAGGAAAATTATAAAGGTGATGGAAACCTACAAATGTTTGCCGTTGAGGGTGCTGAAGTTGGAGGACAGATTGAATTCATTTATACATTAAAGACTCCTGTCTTTTACGCAGGAAAGGAATCATTCTCTCAATCTTATCCTACCTTGAAGGCTTTCGTGGAAATAAGATGGAAAGATAAGTATGACGTGCATTCCAAAGCATATAATTGGGATTTTGAAGGTGATAACTTGAGCTTTCTTGGGCAAAGTTCAAAATATACTTTTACTAATATCCCTCCAATAAAAGAGGAAAAATATTCTACTCCGGATTCAAAAGGAGTTTTTGTTGAATATAAAATCAAGTCCATTGAATACTATTCAACTAAAGGTCTAGTCAAAAGTGAAACCGTATTCGCTTCCTATTCAAATTGGGTTCGTTTTCAAAAAGATCAGCTATTTGAACATAATGCAACGGCCGAGAGAAAGGTCAATTCGATAATTAAGAAAATTATTAAAAAGCCTGGTATTGAGGACGAAAGGGAAAAAATTATAACGATTCATAATTACATTAAGCAAAACTTCTTCTTTGAGTATGGTTATGAAGATGAACTAACGGATGTTATTTCAGTTTTGAAGAATAAGTCGGGGAATGACGAAGGTTTAACTAAACTATTCAGCCTATTCTTTACAGAGCTAGATATAGATTTTCAGATATTAATGACTTCTAACAAATATGATGTTTTGATAGATCCAGACTATTGTTCTCCATATGCCTTTGACGACTATATAATATATATCAAGAAGCATGACATCTATATTTACCCGGGACAAAATTCATCTCAAATAAATCATATCCCTTCATGGTTAGTCGGTAATAACGCATTGGTGTTAGACCAAAACTGGGATACACAAAGGTTTGTAGAAGTTCCATCACAGGATCCAGAAAAAAATAAAACATTCTTAAAAATGGCTGTCACACTACATATTGATCAAAACACATCTTCTATTGAAATTGATGCTTTTGGCACTGGAGAAATCGCTCATGACTATAATGATGACTATTATTATTCAGAATCCGAGGAAGAAAGAAAAGAAAATATAGAAGGATACCTTAACTGGCGTATTGAAGGAGCTACTATCGAAACTCTGGATATCGTAGAAAAAGAAAAATGGGGAGATATAACAACATGTGAAGACTATGAATGTAAGAGGGCATTTAGTGCAAGTATGACAGCTTCTTCATTGTTCGATAACATGGGTGATAAAATATTAGTCAACATAGGAACTATAATCGGACCCCAATCAGAACTTTATAGTGAAAACGAACGAGTACTTCCTATCACTAACTCTTACAATAAAAGTTATCAGTTCGAGATTCGTTTGACAATCCCTGATGGTTATAAATACGCTGGACAGGAAAATGTAGAAATAGATAATCTATTTAAGAATGAAGAAGGCGAGGAAATTGCCGGCTTCAAATCTATATTGAAGGAAGAGAAAGGTGAAATTATTATTGAAATTTATGAATTCTATAATCAGGTTAATATTGATAAGAAGTATTACGAGGATTTCAGGACAATAATTAATTCTGCGGCCGATTTCAATAAGGCAATTATACTATTAGAGAAGATATAGAGGGTTTCTTTGAAACCTTCTTCTAACCGCACCTCGCCACCAAATCATCACACCAAGTTCTTAAATCCAAATAAGACTCTACGGCTCCGTTCAATGGTTGGTCAATCTCCTTTTTAATCGCATTTCGAAATTCCTCATAAACCTTCAAATTCTCTTTATTTGGATGCTTG
>JAKVAR010000178.1 GCA_022447585.1 Crocinitomicaceae bacterium
CCTGAGGAGCATTAATGAATTCTTGTGTTAATATATTTTGCTGAATACCATTATATATCGCAGGACTATTCACTTCTGGGGGGGTTGATAGGCCTGCACCATCTATAATATCAATTAAAAATAATTGTTCTTCTCCCCCAACTGAGTTACCTGAGAATTCTAATGATATTAGATATCTCTTTTCTTCAAATGGAATAAACGTCATAACTCCTTCTGAATTTTGAGAAAGCCCATTGTCTAAAGCTGCACCATTAAGTAATATAAAACCATCACCAGATGAAGTATTTACAAATATATCAGGAGTACCAGAGGCACGAACCCAACCTGGGACAATCCCTACATTTGTTTTAATAGAACCAATTTGAGGAGCATATGGAAAATTTAAAATGCCTCTGATTACAGGAGGGTTTATAGCAGGTAATTCATCTGAATAAACAACACCACAGAATTGTGGATTACAGATTTGATTACAATCACTTAATGGAGAACAATCATCATTTGCTATGGCCAAACATTCGAAAGGCTCTACGATATCACATGCTAAATCAATATTACAATCAAATGTTGCACTACAATCTAAATTAGGAACTACCTGAACAAATATATTAGTAAGATTACCTTGTTTACCATTACACCCAACAGGAATATAACTTAGAACTGCTAAACCTGCTTGAGAAGGGGAAAAAACAAATATATTATCATTGTTTGTGTCTACAGGATCATCAACTGTTCCATATATAAAGTTTTGAACATCAAGAAATATAATATCATCAACATTTACATCATTAGCAATTAAATCGGCTGTATTTAATGTTAAAGTTTCGCATAAAGAAATTTCATATATAGAGCTGCAATTTGCACCATTATCTTCTGCTCCAGCAACTGTACATCCACAACTAAATCCCGTTGGAATAGAAGAATTGAATAAGCCAGGGGGGATATTCATGGTATAACCTAGCTGACATAAAATATCAGTTTCTTCAAAAGTTATTTCTCTCCTTGTTTCAACAGGCAACTCCCAATGCATCAGAAAGGGTGCTGTGAAGTTTCCTCCACAATCAATATTTAAATGAGAATGAGATTGAGCTAGTAATATGGGAGTACTATTATCAGCAAGAATTGGATATCGATCTGTTGCTCCAACTCCTTGAAAAAACAAATGTGACTCTGAAGAATTTACCACTTCACATCCGTTATAAAAATCAGCTTGTTGGAGGACTAAATCCCAATTAAAACTGGGTTCCGGCTGGTTAGATAAAATATCATTAAATCCATCATTAGTGTTCCCAAAAATAATTGACCTGTCAAACTCACTAAAGAAAATACCATTTGTAACTTCAAATAGGGAAGTAAAACCAAGAGTATGAATAGCTTCGTGGAACACCGCAGTGTATAAATCTACCAAACCAGAATTATTTGGTGGTGCAACATTGAAATCTGTCCACCAATTTATGATAGGGGAATTAAAATTTATTCTAATTTCAGAATGAAATACTTTTGTCCCCCACTCTTCTGGTATTTGTCCTGTATTGATAATTTCCCATGGCATCCCATTTACAATATTACCTTCATAGATATGGTAAAGGGCCGATCCAATTCCTTGTTGTTCTACTGAGAGTAATTGGGTTATGTTAAGTTCCTGAACTATCTCGGAAGGCATGATCCTAACATTAACAATTTGATCAAAAGTACCACATCCTCCACTTTGGAGTTCGATAATATCTGCCAGAATCGAGTAAACTTGACATACAACAGCTCTTCTATCTTCTCCTAGTAGTGGATCATTGAATCCGCTTGTTGTAAATTCACAATCTTCAAACCATACATCAAAAAAACCTGTGTCAAATCCTAGATCAGAACATTCACATCCATTATAACCTTGTAAATTTCGGTTAATTGTTATATCACTTAGAGTAAAATTTTCACCAAATCGATTAAAGAATAAGTCAATCTGACTATCCCCTTCCTGTGCATGAACAGTAAAACTAAAGGAGATAAAGAATAGAGCTAGTAAAGAAAACGCTCTAAAATAAATACAGTTGAAATGTCTCGATTTCATTTATTAATTAGTTTTAGTTTAGAAAATACAATTCTAGCTATCTACTAAGTCCATAAGTAGATAGGATTAATATTGAAGGCATAAACATCCCATTCAATTCACGTTAACATGAATTGTCGGCATATTGTTATAGATAAAAAACTAGACTTTTAGAATATCATTATGATGGAAAAAACTCTGGTATGAATAAGTAGTTTTGCGCAAATTCTTTCATAATTAATCGATTTGTGGGTTAAGAATATAGTTTTAAAGCTATCAGGTTGTAACCTTATAGTATCAATAAAATTCATAGAGTAACTACTCCAATTGAAGTTATACTC
>JAKVAR010000179.1 GCA_022447585.1 Crocinitomicaceae bacterium
AATTCCTGATGCTTTATACCAACAAATTGAGACCTTAGCCAATAAGGAAGAAATCCCCGTAGATCAACTAATTACCATGGCCTTATCTGCTCAAATTTCCGCTTGGTTAACTAAAGAGTATTTACAAGAAAAAGCACAAAAGGGAAGTTGGGATAAATTTAAACAAGTATTAGGTAAAGTTTCAGATCAAGAACCAGAGGATTATGATAAATTGTAACTTAATTAAATTCTGCATTGATTATAAAGTTGCTTATTTATCTTGATTTTATGATACATAGAACGAAACTGATTAACCATAAACTTTTTCCACTAATTTAAGCATTTCTTCTTCCAAAGGAGTCAGATAAGGACGCTCAATTTTCCCCAACAATCTCAAAACCCCTTTTGCTGTACCTTCCAACTCTGAACCTTTTTGTAATCTAGAAATTCTACCATGAAGTTTTTGAATGGTTTGACAATCTTCTTCTGTATATTCCAACTCCTGTAAAAACTCAATTTCAACCCCTTCTAATTCACTATCCCATGTTTGTAGATCACAAGTGTTTTTTGATAGTCCCGTAACAATAGCCCAACAACCATTTTTCCCCTTTAAATCAGGATTATCAAGAGACATAATACCTACTACTTCCCCTAACTCAAATGGATTATCTTTTTCATCCCTTGTCATTTCTCTGACAACTTGTTTAACAATACGATGAGTGGGAACCTTACCATTAGCAATCTCCACCGATTTTTCCCAAGCAACCACTTGATTTGAAGTTTCTAAGACACCCAACGGACGCACTTGAAACTCTGTAGTCGGGAGAATTTGACAACGATTCGTTGTCAAATTTTCATAAATATTAGCTCCTGCAATCAAATAATCCGACTTTTGACGGGAATGGCCAAATTGCTCCCTACAATACCGTTCAAAAGAAGAATGAGTATCCCGATATAACTTTTGGTCACGAAGTTGCAGTAATGCTTTCCCTGCCGCCCAAACAGCCCCAATAACAACCGCTTCTAATCGTTGTTTTTCAGCAAGTTCCACTTCAGTTAGGGGTTGAAATGGACTATCTATTTGGCTGTGTTGTTCATCAGACACCACCTCAACATCAATGGTTTGTCCTCCCTGAGACTGAGCGAATAATGCCTCAAAGTCCCCATCCGTAAACCCATCTTGGGCCGAACTGCGTTTTCTTCGGTAACGTGCTATAGTTGATGCCCTCTCAACTTCTTTAACTTTTATTATATTAAGCACAACTCCTTTAATTCAAGCTAAAATGATAATGGATAATAATCAACTAATTCTAATATTCCTGTTTAAAAATGAATAACTCCGTTGAGTTTTAGTAACATCTAGTTTTTTTAAAGCCATAAAAATTACCTCAAGTTATTACATTATTCTTTGTCTTAAAAAGGCATTCATAGAATAGTTAAACAATGATCCATCATCCATTGTCCATTATCCATTATCCATTGCTACAAATCTTCTTCTAATAATTCGCTCAATTCTAGTTGGTCATTATTGCGATTATCATCATAAATCATCAAAGTATTAAGATTCTTATGTCGTGATAATTTTTGCACTTTGCGAACATCCCCATCACTTTTATCCAAAGCCATTGTAATCGATGAATGT
>JAKVAR010000018.1 GCA_022447585.1 Crocinitomicaceae bacterium
AGGTAATGTTCCAAACAGCGTGGTATTGTAAAATTCAATATTTAAACAACTGAAAATCAGTGTTTAGATATTGGGATAATTTTGAACTCGCGCGCGACTCCCGTCGCGTGTGTACCGTTTCAATCCCTTAAACACCCCTCAAACGCAACAAAGTCATCCCAAGTGTCCCAAACAAAGTGGTAAGAAAATTCAACTATATTTACCGCCATGTCAGAACGTTACAAAGTAATAGATTCCTCCCAGCCAACATTCATCACATTAACAATTACCCACTGGACGGATTTATTCATCAGAAAAGAATACTACAATATTCTGGATGAAACTTTAAAATTCTACATAGAAAACAAAGGCCTAAAGGTTCATGCATACGTATACATGACCAGCCATATTCACTTAATTGTAAGTTCAAATAAAATAGAAATTCAAGATTTTGTAAGAGGTTTTAAATCATATACAAGTAAAGAGTTTCTTCCAATAATTAACCACCAAATAGAATCAAGAAAAGAATGGTTGTTAGCCAAATTCAGTTATGCCGCTAATCGAATTGCACGTGGAGGCAATAACAAAATTTGGAAAGATGGTTTTCATCCAGTTTTGCTAGACACAAATTATAAAATTCAACAGCGAGTTGAATACATTCATTATAATCCAATAGATGCTGGCTTTGTATTTCACGAACGTGATTGGGCAAATTCATCTTATAGAAAATATGAAGATGAGAAAGAATGCATGATCCTAGAATTGCTAGATTTTTCACAATAGATCCATTGACTAGTAAATATCCACATTATACTCCATATAGTTTTAGTGGGAATAAGGTTATACACGCAATTGAGCTAGAAGGTGCAGAGGAATTGGAAGTTAACCCTAGTCCTGAAGAAGTAGCAGGGTTTGAAGTTGAAGTTGAAGGTGTATCTCAAAATGATTGGATCTATAGTTCGGCCTATTACAATTATCAAAAGTTGTATAACTCTAATCCTACGGTCTCACCTGCGGATATGGCCGACTACACAATTACATACTTTAGTAATGGAGTGCTGACTTCAAAATTATCCCCAGAAGCTTTAGCAATATTAGGAGATATTCCTCAATGGCAGATCAATTCTCTATCAAACATTAGCGCTACCGTTTCTATGCTATCAGACATGGGTGAAGAAGGTGAAGGACAGGCTTATCATGATTACATAATGAGCAGAGATATGAATGGTATAGGAGGTAATGCAGGTATTTATAATGAGTTTGCTATAAATGCAAATAGGGCAAATGCTCTTGCCATGGGAACCGTTGGTGGAGCGGCTTTAATGATTATGGGATCTGCTAGTTTTGGAGGGTCTCTGCCGAAACCTACATTTAGAAATACTAATTTTAGCTTGGCATACGAGGTTACTGCTCAGACACCTGTTGTGGGATTGAAATATTCTAGCTCAGGAATAGGTGTGTCAGAAGTAAGGTTAAAAGTCATTTCTGATAACGAGGTTTGGGGATCAATACATTATGCTAATGGAGAAGTAGTTGACATAGCAGGAAATATCAATGCAAAAGGACAAACTCTAGAACTTACCAATATAGCCTATTATGGAGCAAATAAAGAAGTTGCGAACGTTATGAGCTCCGGGACAAGAGCCACTTTTAATGCAGCTCGTTCTTATGCTAAAACACTAGGTTATAATTACGTCAGAATTTCGTATCTTAGGGGAGCCGGAAGTACTGCTGCGAAACCACATTCTTTTGACAGAATATTTTCTGTAGAATAGTCGTTAAGAATGATAATATTTAGGTCTTGATAAATAATATTTAATTGCGTTATGACTATTGCCATCTCCATTGAGAAAAGCTTTAGAACGGAAAATATTGAAAGCCTGGATTGATAATCATTCATTTGTGTTCAACTTAGGTTTACAAATAAATTTGTGAATGGATAATACTGAGATAAAAAAGTATTGTATGATCTTCAACTTAATATTTGAAGAAGATAAATTGAATTATGACGAAGCATTTGCAGAACTTAGAATAAATGGAGCACGTCAAATTCACTGTTTGAAAGTTTTGACGTTGGAAAGAGGAATGTCAATTTCTGAAGCTGATGAATTAGTCATGAATTCAGAAGTTTGGGCGGAATTCAAATCATCCAATATGAAGATTCGTGAAGACTTATCTCGATTTGGTAATGATATTATTTTGGAAACAGGATTAAACGACAAAACTCAATCAAAAGAAAACGCTCAAAACAAAAAATCATTTTGGAAAAAACTCAGGTTTTGGGGGTAATATTCCAGAATAACTAACAAAACTAGGTTCTGTCGCATTAATTCCTCTAAACATTAAAAATGATATTTTTGAGTAAAACTTATTCGATCATGTTCAAATACCATCGCTATCCAAAAGTAGTCATTTTACAAGCAGTCTATTTCAAATTGAGATTCAGTTTAAGCTATCGAGATGTTGAGGAGTTGATGGAGATTCGAGGAGTAAAAGTAGATCATTCTACACTTCAACGTTGGGTGTTCAAGTTCTCAGTTTTAGTAGAGAAGAACATGCACAAAAGAAAGTTTAAAGTTAGTGATAGTTGGAGAATGGATGAGACGTACGTTAAAGTAGGAGGTAAGGATCGTTTTTTATATCGAGCTGTTGACAAAGAAGGTAGCACGGTAGATTTCCTGTTAACCAAGCGTAGACAGAAGATGTCCGCACAAAAATTCTTCAATAAGGCGATAGGCAATAACGGAGCCCCTCGGTTAGTAAACATTGATAAAAGTGGATCAAATAAGACTGCTCTTTGGGCGGTGAATAAGCGAAGTTTAAGTTTTAATAAGATAAAAATACGACAGGTTAAATACTTGAATAATATTGTAGAACAAGACCATAGAAGAGTGAAGCGAAGGATAGTAAACTATACAGGGTTCAAGGAGTTCGAATCGGCTCAAAGAACCCTAGCAGGAATAGAGGTCGTAAATATTATTTTGAAGAATCAAATCATGGATTCTAAGGATACAACATTCAAGACATTTCTCTCTTTGGCAGCTTGAATCTAGAAGAAAATCAATTAAATTTCAGCTTAATTGAAATTAATGCGACAGAACCCTTCTTAGACACACATAAGAAGTATGATAAAATTGACTGTTCAACCGTTTAGAGAGTGAGAGTGTATTTTGAGTTTTAAATTATGAGTTATGGTAAAGACGAGAGAAGAGTATGACAATGTCATGAAAAAGATTGAAGGGTATATTCGTAAATCGACTAAACTTGGAGGATTTGAGAATTTATCGAAGAAAGAAACAAGTGAATTAGCTAAGTTGTCTTTAATGGCTGAAGAGTATGAAGATAGTATTCCATTGATGCCAATTAAAGCCCCGAGCTCAATAGCTGAAATGATTCGTTTTAAAATGTATGAACGTAATCTTAAACAAAAGCAATTAGCAAAACTTTTGGGGATTAGCGAACCGTATATTTCTGGTTTACTTTCCGGGAAAAGAAAATTAAGTTTAGACTTGGCAAAAAGATTACATCAAAAGTTAGGTGTAGATGCAGATTTTATTCTGACCAGGGCATAGAACGATTATTCTTTCTTTTGAATTTTAATACTGATTCTCTGACAAGTTCAAGTGTCTCTTTTGAATCCAGTTCAATCCCTTCAAGCTTAAACGACGCAACCGTACTTTCAGCAATTGATTTGATTAAATCGTCTTCTGTTTTGAAATGTTTATTGTTGGACAAAATGAAAGATTTCATTCTTAAAAATACCTAAAATATAATTAGTCCCAACATGGGAATTATTATCAAAGATAAATTAGACTTCAATGAAAATTGAAGTCTTTTTTTTGCACAAAACTAAGCGATCCAAAAGTCTGGTAACTGCTAGTATAACAACCTTTTTAAGGTGTGCTCCAAACGAAGGGCATGATAGAAAATTGACTTTTTTTTTATAAAAAAGTGCAAGGAACTACCGTTATGGTTTCCAAGGTCAGGAAGATGATCCTGAAGTTAAAGGAGCAGGAAATTCTTCTAATTACAAATATAGAATGCATGACCCTAGAATTGGCAGGTTCTTTGCTACGGACCCACTCGAATCTTCCTATGCATATAATTCGCCTTATGCTTTTTCTGAAAACTCCTTGATTGCCTTTATAGAATTAGAGGGGCTAGAGAAGGTTAACTATCAAATAAGATATAACGTTGAACAATCAATCCCGAATGGCTACTACGACGTAGTTTCAGATCAAAACCCAGAAAATGGAGAACAAAATCTAAAGTTCGTATTAAGTTCTACTGAGTATTTG
Source organism: Crocinitomicaceae bacterium (assembly GCA_022447585.1). Classification (GTDB taxonomy): domain Bacteria; phylum Bacteroidota; class Bacteroidia; order Flavobacteriales_D; family Crocinitomicaceae; genus UBA4466. The sequence continues at coordinate 4,278 of JAKVAR010000018.1, forward strand.
CAGTACCAATTATTGACTAGTACGTACAATGTCTTGGAGGTCAACATAACGGACAATGTTCAAAAAGGACACAATAAGAGAGAAATTGAAATAGTAGTAGGTGATGATAATTTGGAAGGAGCTACAGAAATTGATAATTCGATTAAAGTTTCTTGGACTCTGACACCCGGTCAATACTTCAACGCCATGGCCACTGGTTTCTATCATGAGGAAGAAAAAGCTGATATAAAGACAGAAGAATACGATGCTCAAGGCATTAAAATGGACGGTCATAGATCTGGATATTTTAGAGTTGAACCACATTATATAAATAATGGTTCTAATGATGATGCTGCCCATTTGCGACCAGAGTCCGGATACAGCCCATTAATATTCAAATTTGATGGAGTTACTTATAATCCTTTGCACTTTCAAACAAATGAGTTTAGTATAGCTGGAACAGGCTATATTACGGATACCTATTTTTCGAAGGAATACGAAAATAAAGGCTATGGTTCTCCTGATGGCTACTATGCTGCATTTAAAAACAAGAAAGGAACAATAATAATGTGGATGGTTTTTGATGACGTCGAGGAATACAAATCTTATTTAGAGGCCGTTAAATGTCATTATCCACATTTAAAAGACGTACCTTCGCCAGATTCTATTGATAATCAAAATGAATAGGTTCGAACATATAATAATATTAAAATGTCTAATAGTGTGCACTCTTTCGTGCAAAAGTGTGGATAAAGCAGATCTAATTGGTGAATGGAACGGAGCATATAAATTAGACAGTAGCGACAATCGACTTGTCACACCTCTCTACAGATTCTATTTGTTTTCTGAAGGGTTTCTCATTCAGAGAAGTTTCAAAATACCCGATAAATCAAAGGAATCAATCGATACTTTGTCTTGGGAATTAGAGGGAGAAAATATTAATATTGAAAATAAAAAAGGCGAACTTGAAATAGTTAAATCTGAGTTAAACGGAGATACTTTAAAGTTAATTCGGAATGGATATATAGAAATATATCTTCGAAATAAAGTCAAAAATTCATTCGTTCAATTTGATTCGTTTGAAGAGGGAAATCTATATTGTATTGACTCGCCTATTATGAACGACACAGTGCGGATACTGACCAAAGAATCGTTAGTTCACGAAAATACTAATCGAATCTCCGATGGAGAAATAAATGGTTGGTATGTATCCGAGTTTAATGGGGCTAATTATTTGATTATAAGCTCTCCTGGTTATCCTCCAATGAAAATACTTAGAAATGAAGGTCAAAAATATTTTTTGAAGAATTATTTTGACACTGAAGGTGAAATAGTAATTTCAGAAGTAATAAGGTAATGTTTCATGCGATAATTCGTCTCAATTAAAAAAGTAATACCCCATCACAAAAAGAGGAATAGGAAAAAGGAGAATCGGTAAATGGGATTGCCCAATTACTTTCCTATTTCAATTGAAACCTTAATCCGTTTATTTAGCAGTATAACAATCAACTAAAGCTTAATTTGTTATTCTCTCCATCTAGGCGTATTTTTACAATACCCAAAATACTGTAATGAAAAAAGTATTTACAATATTCCTGATTTCTCTGACATTTTCAATTAGTGCACAGCAAACCGAATTTATTAAACCTATACCTATAGAATTTGATGTTTCTACTGGTGAGCAATTTACATTTATTTCGAGTGACGAGGGATGTGTTTTTGATTCTTTAGGAAATTATTATTTCTGTGGTGTTTACTCAGGCAATGCAGATTTTGATGTTGAATCAACAGACGGTGAGTTTTATCATGATACTGAGGACAGACATGGATACCTTGTTAAATATAATTCAAGCGGCGAGTTTCAATGGGTTGAGTCTTTTGAAGATCAAAATTTTAGACCTAGACATGTCAGCTTAGATACCGAGGGAAATTTTTATTTGTCAGGTAGTTTTATAGAAACTTGTGATTTTGATAATAGTGCGGCTGTCGATGAACATACTTCAATTGGGGTATGGGACTGTTTTATAGTGAAATTAGATTCTAATCGAAATTATATTTGGGGAAAAAGTTTTGGTAGCATTAATTCCAACGCTATTTTCGCCCAAGCAATAGATAGTGCCGGTAACGTTTATCTGGCTAATAATCATGATGGCAGCTATTTTGATTTTGATCCAGGTCCTGGTGAAATAACGAGTGGGCCTTCAACTCCAGGAGGGTCTGCTATTCAGAAGTTTGATTCAGATGGAGAAATTGTTTGGGTAAAGTTCTTGAAAGATAGTAGGATAGATCATTTATTTATCCAAGATTCGTTATTGTATGTTACTGGGAATGGTGATGACGACACTGACTATGATATGTCAGCAACAGGGGTTCATATGTTGAGTGTCGAAGGTGTATTTGTATCGGTTAATGATCTAGATGGAAATTATTTTTGGAGCAAAACTATAGAAACCGCTCCAAATGCGTATTCCTATGCCGTAACCTCTGATCCATATGGTAATGTTTATTTCGGCGGCTATTATGAAGGTGTTTCTGATTTTGACCCTTCCTCAGGTGGAGTATATGAAATGGATGCCGGAGCGGATAAAAGTGCTTTCATTGTAAGCTTAGATAGTCTTGGTAATTTTAATTGGGCCAAAAACTTCGCAAGCGATGATGAATCGGAAGTGCTAAGTATTGCTGCCGATAGTTCAGGTCACGTTTTTTTTGTTGGTAATTTCAATACAGATTTCGATATAAATCCAAATGATCCTGAATTAATCTTGCCTGTATTCTCAAATGATAATGGATTTCTATGTGTTGTAGATACCGCTGGTGAGTTTCAGTGGTACCAGCATTATAGAGATTTTTCACATGACGTATTTCCTACATCAGTGAATGTCAATGAAAATGGAGACATTTACATAATTGGTAGAGATATTTTAGGATTTGAAGCTTGGTCGGCTGCTGATAATGGTCTCGACGCACATGAAGTTGGTGGCCCTGGAATATTCATGCATAAGCTCTCAACTTGTGATATTTCCAATTCATACGTTGATTCAACTGTATGTGATTATTATACCGTCCAATCAACACTCGAATCAATCACTGAGAGTGGTTTGTATCTTGACGGTTTTCCTTCTTCAAGTGGTTGTGATAGTATCATTAAAATCGATTTAACCATATTAAACAGTACTTCTAATTACTATGATATAGAAGAATGTTACGAATACTACTGGCCCGTGAATGGCATTACATACACAGATAATGTGACAGAAACCATTGTAATTACTAATTCAGTTGGTTGTGATTCAACCATTACTCTAGATTTAGTTCTTCTTTCTGAGGAAAACACTATTTCTAAAGATGGCCATAAATTAGTTTCAGATATCACAGGATATGATTCTTATCAATGGCTTAAATGTCCAGAAATGACAGTGCCTTCAGTCGGAGCATCAATTTTTGATTATTACATACCACCGGATAATGAGTATTACGCGCTCGTTTATGAAAAGAATGGTTGTATAGATACCACGGATTGTGAAACAATCGCTGTCATTGGAGATCAAGGTCTTGAGTCATTAGATATTGAACTTTATCCAAATCCATCTTCGGGATTAGTTAACATTGTTTCTTCGTACAAAGAGGCAGAAGTCTTCGTATTTGACCTAAGAGGTCAACTTCTTTTTAAAGAAAACTTCAGCTCTATTACAACAATAGATCTATCTCAATACTCAGATGGTGTTTATCTTTTTGAAGTGGTTACATATAATGGAAGTTATCGTGATAAGGTGGTGAAACAATAAGAATCAATTGAAATGGATGTGATGAAACTAACTCAAGTATTAATGCCTCTGGTGATACTAGGCATCATTATACTTGTAGTAGTTACGAATAACAAAAAGAAAAGAAAGACTTGTTTAACCTGTGGTAAGGTTTTTACTAAGGGAGGAAGAACTCTTTCTGGAGGTCCACTTACCAGGATCCTTTATTACTGTAGTGAAGAATGGGTAATGTTCCAAACAGCGTGGTAATGTGAAATTCAATATTTAAGCAACTGAAAATCAGTGTTTGAATATTGGAATAAATTTGGTCTCGCGCGCGACTCCCGTCGCGTGTGTACCGTTTCAAGCCCTTAAACACCCCTCAAACACAGCAAAGTCACCCCTCGTGTTCCAAACAAAGTGGTAAGAAAAATCAACTATATTTAACACCATGTCAGAACGTTACAAAGTAATAGATTCCTCCCAGCCAACATTCATTACATTAACAATTACCCACTGGGTGGATTTATTCGTCAGAAAAGAATACACCAATATATTAGATGAGGGATTAAAATTCTACATAGAAAACAAAGGCCTAAAGGTTCATGCATACGTATACATGACCAGTCACATTCACTTAATCGTAAGTTCAAATAAAATAGAAATTCAAGATTTTGTAAGAGGTTTTAAATCATATACGAGTAAAGAGTTTCTTCCAATAATTAACCACCAAATTGAATCAAGGAAAGAATGGTTGTTAGCCAAATTTAGCTATGCTGCTAATCGAATTACGCGTGGAGGCAATTACAAAATTTGGAAAGATGGTTTTCATCCCGTTTTGTTAGACACAAATAATAAAATTCAACAGCGAGTAGAATACATCCATTATAATCCAATTGATGCTGGCTTTGTGTTTCACGAACGTGATTGGGTAAATTCTTCTTATAGAAAATATGAAGATGAGAGAGAGCAACTGCCTTTTCAAGTTATTCCTTTGTATTAGTATGGTTTTTTGATAAAGGAATGAGTAATACAATAGACAGTGGATTACAATGAACACGCGACGGGAGCTTTTTCTCAGGCAGATCCAACCTTGCGTCATTCATCAGAGTTATATCGAATTGTGAAATCTGCTAAGAATTACACTTAAAAGACTAGTTTTTTATGTGTAAAAAAGGGTTGAACTCGCGCGCGTGTCCCCACGCGTGTGTGTATCATCCACTGTCAACCTAGTAAGAGTTAAACATGAATAGCGTCATGAGCAATAGGTAGGCCTGTTAAAAGCGTTTTTTCGGCTTAAGGTAAAAGCAGTAAAAAATAATCGGAAAAAAGTAAATTTAAGTTTAAAAGGAGCTGTTCGCTATCAAGAAAGTCACTCCAAAAACCATTGATTTCAAAACATTTGAAAATTTCAAAAAAATCAGGTTCAATTTCCAAAATAAATTTCGTCACTTTTTTTAATGAATTCGTCACAAACGATGAATTTATTGGCTTTTTCAGGAGAATTCAAGAATAATTTTGACCCAACGAATTTTTAATTCTCATCTACCTGAAACCGATGAAAAATTACTTTTTAGTTCCTTTTTTAGGCCTTCTTTTGGGTACGTCAACCCTCGCACAAGAAGCAAATATTTCTTGGAGGCAATTGCAAGATGCTTCTTTTACAGGTGAAGTCTTAGAAAGAACTTCGAATCGACCAGCTTATGCTGTTTCAACAGAAATCTTGTACGGAAATTCAGCAGAAGAATTTAATAATGGTTACTTAAAATACATAACTGAAGATGATTTAAAGGGGAAACAAATAGGTTTTTCAGAGCTAGATAATCAAGACTTTAAGTCTAGTGAACTAAAGTATTCATTTCATTTTTACGAATTTGGAGAATTTAGAATATTAGAAAGTGGAAGAAATAGGGGGAGTTTCACGTATGAAATCGGAGATGAGCTAATTATTGAACGTGTAGACGACAATGTAAACTACAAGAAAAACAGTGAAGTAATACGAACAGTAAGAGTTGACCCGAGAGAAAATCTATTTGTGGAGGCGATTATTAAGCGTCCATCCCCAGCTTTTACTGGTGCCAAGGTCAATTTTTCTGCGCGAAGAATTGATATTAGTGCTACAGTCAATTCACTTACTCATTCCATTGACTTAAGTGTTGAAGGCGCGAACGGACCCTTTACCTATTTATGGTCTAATGGAGCTACTTCTCAAGATGTATCGTTTTATGAACCTGGTGAATACGGCGTTACCGTTACCGATATATATGGAAATCAAGGCACAAAGACATTCAACATAAAAGAAGATGTTGAGTGGGATTACTTTACAGATACGGAAGTTTCAGGTTCTACGCTTCAACGCACAGGAACGCATAATTGGGGAGGTGCGAAATCAAGCCAATCAATTCCAGCCGAAAATGACGCGTGGGTTGAGTATACCTTAACAAATTCTGGAGGAAGAAAAGCTGTAGGTTTTGCAGAATCTGCAATTTCAGTTAGAAGGCCTCAAGATATGCGCTATGGTTTTTATTTTATTAATGGAAATAAGTTCAAGCTCATTGTCAACGGTAACTTCATTAAAAATTATGCACTTTACGAGAACGATGTATTTCGAGTGGAAAGGGTAGGGGAAGAGATCACTTTTTACCGAAACGGAGAAGTTCTTCATCAAATATCTAGTGGTTTTACGGGAGGATTAGCGTATTCAGCGAGTATCTATTCAGGGCAAGAAATTACAGCAGTTCGTGGAGGAAGAGAAACGCTAGAACGTCTAACTTCTTCGTATGCAGAGGGAGTGAATCTTGGCGCTATTAACGTAAGCGCACCAGAAGGAACCTTGCCTTATACGTATTTAATTAGCACACAGCCTATTGGTGAGTTATCCGATATTTATGAGGAGTATAAAGACAGTATCATCACCGATAGTGCAGCTTTTTTTGGCGGAAAGGTATCGAGTTTAACCTATTCGTTTGAAGGCTTACCTCAAGGTAACTATTATATAGCTGTATTCGACAATGAGGCCAATAAGCTTTTTCAAGGAACAGAGGTAGTAGCTCCAGAATTCACCATGATTAATTCTAGCAATCTACACCTCACAAGTACAGGAGTATTAAGTATGAATATCGCTTCTACCGGAGAAACGGCATATGGTGAAGGATTGGGTACAATTGGTATTAAAGATTATGGAGGCGTTTCATTTACTATCAAGGAGTTTGGAGATCTTAGTGTGGGACTGAGTCCTCTAGAATCTAGCGTAGCTACAAATGATGACGCCTTCGGTATTTACATGCACATGGAAGAAGATGGAACCGGTTATATTGCTGGAGTAGGCGTAGAATTTACCCCAATTGTTCTATCGGGAGAAACGGAAGTTACGCTGCTCATAAATAATGGAGACTTTATTGTTTATTTTGATGGAGAGCAAATTCAACGCGCACCAATTGATCTGGCTATTTTTGCAGAAGGGTTTAAATGGGGGACCATTTTTCGTGACAAAAAAGGGGAGATCGTATACAAAAATCCAATTGGGAAATACAATAGACCTCGTCCAATTTTTAAACCAATTTACCCAGAATGCGGCATAAATGAGGGGCAATTAGGAGTTCCCTTCTTTCCTCCTTTGATGTTACCTGGCGGCATGTCTGTCTCAGGAATTACATTAACCAACAATCACACAGGTGATGTAATCGATATTCTTTATGGTGCGGTAAACGGGCCTATTCCAGTAGGGAGCTATACGTTGCAATACACCTATTCCTACTCCTATACAGGAGTATTTGGAACTATGGTTATAGGCCCAATAACCGCTTCAGAACAATTAGCAATGGGGTATCCTGTGGTTTGGGAAGTGCTACTCCCAGGCACAACTCAATATAATGCAGATCCAAGTTCTTTGGCTCAAATTGGTGTTTCTACGAGTTCCGCAACAATTGCAGAATCAGAGGCAAAAACAATTCCAGGGGTACTCAATTGGTTTCAATTCGAGTCTGTCGTATATCCACCATATCCTGAAGAGTATTTTTCTTATCCAGCGACGTACCAACAAATGCGATTCCAGGATCCAGGTACCGGAGCAACCTTAATGTTTTTAACCACTTCCAATACCGATTTTTCAACGAATCGTTACTATGGAGGAGACCTTATTGGAACAGATGCCAATAACTTAAATCCTCAAGGAGTATTCCGCTTCGATGAGGAAGATGGTACCATTGGAATGTTCTATGAAGGAGCTAGTTTCTATACAGCAACTTCACCTTTAGGTACAGGTCCCTATTACGCCGATTGTTTCCAATACGGTAAGCCGGTTTACAAAAATATGATTGCTTCATTTTGTGCTGATTATGGTCCTTTTGACCAATACATTCAGCCTACTCGAGAACCGGTTGGAGGCTATTTCTTATTGCCTGAAGATAATGTACTTAAGGTTGAATTCTTTGAAGAATATGCCTTAGCAGGTAATCTCAACTATAAAATCTTGAACTGGATGGGAGATGATGTATCTGGTGGTGCGGTAGTGAGTGAAGAATTTGGTGATAACCGCCTGGACATTACTGTTCCAACTTCTTTGCTAAGTGGGTATTACATGCTTGAATTAATCAACGATAAAGGTGAAAACTGGTTTATCCGTTTCAAAAAATAATATGAAGAACATTGCTTTA
>JAKVAR010000180.1 GCA_022447585.1 Crocinitomicaceae bacterium
AATTCCTGATGCTTTATACCAACAAATTGAGACCTTAGCCAATAAGGAAGAAATCCCCGTAGATCAACTAATTACCATGGCCTTATCTGCTCAAATTTCCGCTTGGTTAACTAAAGAGTATTTACAAGAAAAAGCACAAAAAGGAAGTTGGGATAAATTTAAACAAGTATTAAGTAAAGTTTCAGATCAAGAACCAGAAGATTATGATAAATTGTAACTTAATCAAATTCTTCATTGATTATAAAGTTGCTTATTTATCTTGATTTTGTGATACATAGAACGAAGCTGATTAACCATAAACTTTTTCCACTAACTTAAGCATTTCTTCTTCCAAAGGAGTCAGATAAGGACGCTCAATTTTCCCCAACAATCTCAAAACCCCTTTTGCTGTCCCTTCCAACTCTGACCCTTTTTGTAATCTAGAAATTCTACCATGAAGTTTTTGAATGGTTTGACAATCTTCTTCTGTATATTCCAACTCCTGTAAAAACTCAATTTCAACCCCTTCTAACTCACTATCCCATGTTTGTAGATCACAAGTATTTTTTGATAGTCCCGTAACAATAGCCCAACAACCATTTTTCCCCTTTAAATCAGGATTATCAAGAGACATAATACCTACTACTTCCCCTAACTCAAACGGATTATCTTTTTCATCTCTTGTCATTTCTCTGACAACTTGTTTAACAATACGATGAGTAGGAACCTTACCATTAGCAATCTCTACCGATTTTTCCCAAGCAACCACTTGGTCTGAATTTTCTAGGACACCCAAGGGACGTACTTGAAACTCTGTAGTCGGGAGAATTTCACAACGATTCGTTGTCAGATTTTCGTAAATGTTAGCTCCTGCAATCAAATAATCCGACTTTTGACGGGAATGACCAAATTGCTCCCGACAATACCGTTCAAAAGAAGAATGAGTATCCCGATATAACTTTTGGTCACGAAGCTGCTGTAATGCTTTCCCTGCCGACCAGACAGCCCCAATAATAACCGCTTCTAATCGTTTTTTTTCAGCAAGTTCCACTTCAGTTAGGGGTTGAAACGGACTGTCTATTTGGCTGTGTTGTTCATCGGACACCACCTCAACATCAATGGTTTGTCCACCCTGAGACTGAGCAAACAATGCCTCAAAGTCCCCATCTGTAAACCCTTCTTGGGCCGAACTGCGTCGTCGTCGATATCTTGCTATGGTTGATTACCTCTTCAATTCCGATTTATATACATTATTTCACCTAAAAACCCATAGTTCAAGGTAAAATAGAATCATTAATGGATAATGGATAATTAAAAATTAACAATAGATAATATTGGGAAACTAATTTGATAACCTTGACAACGAACTGCTCAATTTTCTGTTTAATGACACCTCTCTACTTAAAAACATTTTACTAAGATAATTGAATCACTTAAAGCTTTAAAAGCTGTTAGACAAAAACCTTATCAACGCTCATTCAGATCAATAATTAATAACTCATTATCAATTATCCATTGTTCATTAATCCATATTTTCTATGAGGTGAAAAAATGAGCCAGAAGAATTCTATCGGGAACTATTTAATTCAACGACTGGCTGCTCAACGATTCCGCAATTTACCAGTGATAAATCAGGGTCAACAATGGATTAAATTAACATTCATTATCCACTAATAATTGTTAATTGTTAATTGTTAATTGCTACAAATCTTCTTCTAACAATTCGCTCAATTCTAGTTGGTCATTATTGCGATTATCATCATAAATCATCAAAGTATTAAGATTCTTATGTCGTGATAATTTTTGCACTTTGCGAACATCCCCATCACTTTTATCCAAAGCCATTGTAATCGATGAATGT
>JAKVAR010000181.1 GCA_022447585.1 Crocinitomicaceae bacterium
ATGTAAATCAAGTGGAAATTCAACAGGAGCAGGTATTCTTTTTGGTGCTTTAGGTGAGGCTGGACATGACATACTTGATGCAGCCGGAACAATACCTTTGATAGGAGAGGTAGCTGATGGTATTAATGGACTTTGGTATACCCTAGAAGGTGATTATGTAAATGCTGGATTCTCGTTCGGTGCAATGATTCCATTTTTAGGCTGGGGGTCAACAGGAGCTAAATGGACTTATAAAGGAGCAAAGTATATTGATGATGGAGCTGATTTGGTTTCGCAAAGTAATAAACTAAAGGTTGACCCAAATACATTAATAAGAACTGAAAGAGGAAGAACATGGAAAGAAAGTACAAGAAATGTTGCAGATATTATGGGGTCTGCAAAGGATAAAGGAATTTTGAAACCGGTTGATGTATATCAATTAAATGGAAAAATGTATATTTTAGATGGGCATCATAGAGTGCATGCAGCAATGAGATTAGGTCAAGATGTTCCAATTAATTTATTATCTAAACCAGGGAAATATCCGAATATTTTTGATTTACAAAACCACAACTGGAAGTAATATTATTTCAAGGTTGGATAAAAACGAAAAGGTAGTAACAATTCAATATGCTCAAGGAAAATCTGAAGCAGGCTTTATTTATGATGAATATAAAAGCGGAAGAAAAGTGTTTAAAGAGTTTTATATAAACTGGGATCCAAGTAAAAGTAATGATGTACCCTTAGAATGTGGGGTTAAAGCATCAAAAGATAGTTGGATTCTTTTTGGTCATGAATTAGCACATATGGAAGACTTCTGGTACGGAGATGGGCTTACTACAATTTTTGAAAAGTGGGTAGATGGAGAAAATGGGGGTATGATAAGTAAAGCAGAAATATATGCGGTACATATGGAAAACAAGATGAGAGCTGAAGCAGGCGTTGCTCTTCGCACGCATTACGCTTCATATACGCTAACATTCAATGATGGAAGTGGTAGGTCTCCTAAAACTCTTCCATCAGAGAATACGAGAACGATTAGAGCAGGGAAAAGCTTATTCTATAAGGTAACTCATACGACAATTTACATGAGTTATAGTGAATATTCTGATGGATATTCTGGAATTGGAACTAAAACAGTAATAAAGGGAGGGTATGACTACCGAAGACCTAGTAAATCTACAACGACTTATGAAGATGTTATGCTCATTACTGATTAGTGGTTTGTTTTTTTCTTGTTCAGTTCAATCAAATTTAACTCAACTGATCAAAAAAAAAGGAAAACTGGAAAATGGAGATAAGATATTATTAACCCAAAAAAGTGGGTCTAATAAAGTCCATGTCACACTGCTTAATATGGGCAAAAGACAAATAAGCACGATATCCAGTCCTTTTATGTACAGGGATGTGCTGTATCTAAAAAGTGATTCCGTAGATATAGCAATGGTAAAGTTGTTTGATAAGAAACTTGACTCGATTCGATCTAGTAAAGAAAGGTATATGTGCACAGATTGTGACACGTATTTGTGGCTAGAATATACTAAGGCTGAACAAAGTTCTACCCCTGTTTTGGATACTCTTTATTATGGTAAATGCAAGTAGTATAGCCCATAGTGGGTCGTGCCCCAAATGGAGCTTTTAAAGATAAATGAACCAACATTAAACTAGAAAATATTAAATAATATAAGATGAAGGCTCTCAGTGATGGGGGCTTTTTTCTTTTAAGATGGGAATGTTAAGTTAGTTTTTGTACCCGCCACCAACGAGAGTCAAGGCACACTCAACGACCTTCTGTAACAAAGGGTTACCAATATTGGAGGCACACCCATTACCATTAGGCTATAATAATCTAGCTTTAAATTATGAAACTATGGTAGCCCCAGATGATATTGGTCTAACGGATCAGGATGGTAATAATGTTCCAGGTTTTCCTTTATTAGGTATGGCAACTGATGGAGTTTGGCAAAGACAACCTATTCCTAATGGATTGGGTAGTATAAATGTTGCAATTACCCCTTCTGAAGGACCTAGAATTGGTTCAATTTATCAAGCTAACTTAAGGTTTACAGAACATAGAATAGTTACTCAACAACAAACATTTAGGAGAAGAAGAAATGGATCTCTAAGATTAATTTCCAGTGGTGATATAATAGTTAGTGGACCAATTTTTTCACTTAGAGTTTTAAGAAGAAAATTACAAGATGCAGACCCTAATAATGATCCTGTTCCATCAATGACGCTCTACAATCGATATTTAATGGGGGGAGGAAGACCTGCAGTACCAAATGGCTTACCAGCTGCTAGACCAGGAGTAGCTGCTGCTAGAATAAATGTAGTTGCAGGTTTTGTCCCAGGTGGAGGTGCTGTACCTTAAATGGTATGAATTTTGTTAAAACATAAGTGTATGAGAAAAACAGCAAAAATTATTTTACTATTATTTTTATTAAAAACATTTAATAGTTATGGTCAAACTGATACTGTAAAGTATTATTATCACTTTACAGAGACAAGACAGTTTCTTGATAAAGATGGTGTGGAGAGAATAGAATATTATGTAGATTCTAGAAAATCTAGTAAATCAGAATATGAAAAAGCTAACAAAGAGTGTTCCTTTGATAAATTGATAAATTGTAATGGATGTTACCTTATGTGTTATAATGATAGAAGGGTTTTGATAAGTGAAGGAGTTTTTAAAGATGAAAATTTATTTGGTAAATACATTCGTTATTATGATTCAGGAGAATTAAAATCTATTATCCACTATAAAGAGTATGACTCAACAAAGATTTTTAATCTTGACAGTGTAGGTTTAATTGATGGAGATAAATTAGTTTATGACAAAAAGGGGAGATTAATACTTCACGAAACTTATTCTAACGGTAAGCTAGTTAAAAAAAACAATGTTGGCATAAAAGAAGAAGATTAGAGGGGCAACAAACAATTGGGGGACTAAATCAAATACAGAGCAAAAATACACTCGGTATCAGACTACTATCCATACGGTATGCTTATGCCTGGTAGAAATAAACAAAGTGAGGAGTATAGGTATGGGTTTAATGGAGCTGAGAGAGATGATGAGGTACACGGAGAAGGAAA
>JAKVAR010000182.1 GCA_022447585.1 Crocinitomicaceae bacterium
AAACTGAATTGAAGAATTTTAAAACCATATCAGAATATTCCAAAGGCATAAATATTGATACGCCTAAACATCCGCATTTTGATATTCTAAGCTTTGAAGAAAACATGACGACTGTGCATCGCGAGATGCCTTCTTTTCGGCATGAGTTCTATGCCATAGCAATAAAAGCCGAGGGTGATGGAAAAGCTCAAACAGGAGGCTTCACAGATTTTCCAGACGATACGGTAGTTTTTTTCAATACTCCTTTTCAAATCTTATCATGGGATATTGTTCCCAATTGGAAAGGCTTTTACCTGATGTTTGGTGAAGACTTTATGGCTCAGTCAATTGTATTTATTGATTTACTGAGATGGTTTCCATTCTTAAAAATGGAAGAGTCTGTACCATTTTCTATTTCGGGTTATGACTTGAAAAAAATACTGAACATTTACCAAAATATTTGGGATGAGTATAATGGTTCTGCCGAAGACAAGTTTAATATTAACCTGAGTTCGATTCTAAAATATTGTTATTTGCTTAGAAGCAACGGGTTGATATTTAATAGCGGGTTTCTTAGGAAAGAAACAATAAGCAATAAGAGCCGCAATGGTATTTGCGATAAAATTGTTGAATGATCTATGTCTTGAATGTTCAATTTGACATAAGTTTTTGAGCTCATCGTTTACGGTTTCAATAACAGATCTTTTTCTTAGAAGGATTTTGTCTTTGAGTTCTAGCAAAGTGTTCTTCATGTTATTACGAATAGAAGTAATTAGGTGAAGACCATCTGCAAAAAGCATTTCAGAGAGCTCTTTACCCACATAACCTTTATCTGCATAAAGTTTTCCATGTACTTTCTCTACAAAACTCCTGTTCTTCAAGGGCTGTCTGTCATCCACATTGGCTTGTGTGATAACAAAGTTGAGTATCTCTCCTTTGTCATTAATAATCAGGTGCAGCTTAAAGCCATAGAACCAACCCATCGTAGATTTTCCAGTAGTCGCCAGCCCTTTAAAAACTTTATTGCGCTTAATTCGCTTTGTTTTGCAGACGCGCAGAGGCGTAGAGTCTATAAATGATATACCCGTACTTTGCCCCAAACAGCACGTTTTTAAGAAAAGTGTCATAGGTAAGCAAACCTGAGTGGTAAGCTCAACAAAACGATTATAGGAAACACTTTGCGGAAATATATCAAGCATATGTCGTTGGACATAGCCCTGATAAAAGTGCTTAAAGTTTCTAAAACTACCTAGATGAAACAACACAAGAATCGTCATCACTTCGCTATATGACATCTTTGGTTTCTTTTTAGGTTTTTCACCTATTAAAAATCGCTCAGTTGTTTTTAAAAATTCAAGGCTAAATTCATCGGCCAAATAGAAAATCTCTGTAACTTTATCTTCGGTAAATCGCATGTTAAAAATTTGTTATTCAATATGTTATGCACCATTAAAATAACAATTAGCATGCTTTTTACCTCTTTTTCTTCCAACTTATTATCAACATAATCATCTGAATAACAGATAATTATTAATCGAACTCAGGTTTACTATGAAAGTACTTATCAGAATTAGCAAAATTTGTTAAATACTTCATTGTAATAAACTGTTCTCCAAAGTCAACAACACCACCACCAAAGTCATAAACAAAGTTCGCTGCATAATTTAATTTGAGTAATTCATAATCGATATTGTTGATGATTTTACCTGTTGGATTATTATTAGGTGCTGCAAAAATCCTTTTTGAACTGAATGATATTTGGTTTCCATCAATTGAATATGAAGACTTTCCTTCAACATACCATTCTCTTTTATCTGAACCAAATCTGATTCCTCCTGATTCGCGGAGGTGAGTTAATTTATATAAAAATGCTCCAAAGGGAGTTTTAAACCCTCCGTCAGGATCAATACCATTCACAGGGTCATTCCCCATGCCCAAATACGGGCTTACATATTGGCTGTAAGGGTCACGTGTTAACCATCTGCCAATTCTGGCATCCCACATGCGGAGCTGAAAAG
>JAKVAR010000183.1 GCA_022447585.1 Crocinitomicaceae bacterium
ATCCAACGGAATATTCACCTTTTTCCAAAAGGGGCTGAGCAGCACTTTGAAAGGCTAAAAGAAGGAATACTATGATTAAGTTTTGGTAATTGATTAAATGCATAATCTGATAATATAGTTCAATTGTATTGTTGAGCACAACGTTCTGCAGCTATGCAACGCTGCTTGATTTTAAAGATAAACGTATTTGAGAGAATTTCACGAGGTTTACGAATGATTTATCATTCGAAGCGCGATTTAAGCAGTGGGGCGTAGGTGTTGTTACCAACAGGTTATTCTTGAATTATACTTTCTCTATCTCCATTTTTATTTATGTATCCTGTAACATTGTAATTTTCATCTTCAATTAAAACATGATTGATATCAATGTAAGGCCCAAAGCTATCCTTATGATAGTACTCTAGACTTTTTAAAAGATGCCAAGAGTTATTGTAATAGCTATAAATTTGAAAGTGCGATTTAACCTCATTAAGACCAGCAAATAATAAAACTGCAACTTCCTCACTATTGTCGCCATCAATATCTCCAATGTTCATTAATTGAAAAGGACCTGAACTACTACAACTTTTATCAATAACAAAGCTTTTTAGACCAGATTTAGATTGTAATGTAATTAGGGGATGTTGCTGACAAAACATATCCGACCATTCGGATTCTTCGGTATAGTTGAATTCGTTAATGGGTTTTCCTGTTTCGGAATTTAAACATACAATTCTAATTACATCATCATCTTCTCCATCACCATCAAAGTCACCTCCTATAAAAAAGCCATTATCAAAGAACCATTTTTTAGAAGATATAGAATCCTGAGAATTTGCAGTATAACTGACTAGGATTAAAATATAAAGAATGTATCGAGTATAATTTTTCATTGTTGGTAACGGTTCGCAAATAGGCACAGGCGCATAAGAAATATAGTGCATTTGGCGCTTGTGTTTATTTGCTGTTATACGCACAAAATTAACTAGTGCTGCCATTTTTGATAAAAATACTGATGAGCTGTTTTTAGAAATAATTTAGAAAGACAAGAGTTTACGTACTTTATACGATGATAGTTGTATTTTGATTCATTATTTCTAAAAGATATTTATACGATAGGGATACACATTTTTGTCATTAGTCACCTTGAATAAGTAAATACCATGTTCAAGGTTTTCCAAATCAACAAGATTACTTCCCGGTGTTATTTCTAATATCCTACATAATGTACCTCTAAAGGTAAAAATTTCAAGTTTACAAGCAGAGTTCAAAGCACTGTTAATGTTAATTTTGGATGAAGCAGGGTTTGGGTAGAACTCAAATTTAATATCACTTTGTTTATGAACCTCTAAAAAGCTAGAAGGGTTACGTTCGAAGAATACACCAGTATCTCCAATAAAGTCTGCCACGTCTGATAAGCAAATAGTTAAGTGGGCTGTATCACCAATAGTTACAGGTATTTTTATGTTAATAGGTATAGTAAATCCATCGAATTCATGTGTTAATCCGTTTGTATTATCAACAAAGTATGATTCGTTTATTGCCGGAAAACCATTATGAGTTGGATGAATATTCTGAGTAGAGATAATATTGTTATCTGGAAGTCGTGCGTGATTAAAAAAAGAGAGAGGCGCATTCGCTTTAGACACAAAGATTCCAAAAGCATCAACAAATTGAGAACCTATATATTCCAAATATTCTTCTGACGCGAAGACCATGTTTAATTCCAACGTGTCAACTGATGGAATCATTTCAAATTCAATCACAATTGGGTCGTAAAGGTCCATAAAAGGGAAATATAGTGACATAATGCTATCCGCAATTGTATCAACTGAACCAATAGGCGATCCAGAATTAGTAATAGTCTCATTATTTGGACCTTGTGGTCCATTAGAGAAGGCTGTATTAGCACAGCCTGTAGAGATCAATAATCCATGATCTATACCAAGGTTAGTATTTGTTGCTTGAACTATTGATGCTGCCTTGAAATGACCATAAACATGTAGATTGAAAACGGTATCAGGAGAGCTAAATAGAGAGGTTATATAGATTGAATCTAAAGCAGCTGAGTTAATTGAACTTAATTGTGCTTTGGCATGGTTAATGATTCCCAAATTCATTAGGATAGCCATTAGGTATAGGTTTACTTGTCTTACCATATTTATAGAATGTATTTCATCATTACAAATTAATTAGGTGTGGCTTTCAAACAGTGGGCATTCGAGTCACACCGTCGTTGCGTATAACGGTCGGGGCTACACAGCAGTGCGGCTTTGGACCAAAATTTTCGTTTAAAGTAATAAATAGTTGTTTTAGAAAGATTAGTTTTTCGAAGAAAATACTCCGCATTGGGTGTAGGGTATGTTATTAGCAGGTCATATTGAGCCAAACTTCCACATAGATTTTATTTAAAACAATGGGCGTAAGTTTTTGAGTTGTTAACTTGTTTTGGGCATGTTTTCGAATCTAGCATTTTACACACAGTAACAGGAGTAGGTGCGAAGCTTCAAAATGATGGTTGAAAAATTATCTATTGCCCACTTATTTTACACAACATAAAAATCTCAAATACATTTAAACAAATAGCATAATTTGGGGCGAAACATATAAGG
>JAKVAR010000184.1 GCA_022447585.1 Crocinitomicaceae bacterium
AGAGTATGAGTGTGAGATTTTTGCTTGTCCACTTCGTTCTAAATCTGGGGAATACACCCATTACTTGGCCTTAGAGAAAGAGGTGAAATAAAACACTTTCAATCGAGGATTTGAAGCAGGTTTCTATTTGGTAAAGATTTCGAATGAAAATGGCTTCGCAATTAAGAAACTGATTGTGAACTAGTATGAAGTTATCCCTTCCTTTTCTCTTCATTATTCTATTTCTATCTCTCCTTTCTTGCAATTCATCCCAAAAACAAGAAAGTATAGTGGTAGCCTAAGAACTTAAGGACAATGATGCCAGAGGTTTTGAAATACAACTTGACATCGACTCCATAGAAATGGACACCTATGATCTTCTCTACAAGATTGAATTGGAAGAAGGAAATTACTTCGGTTCGCCATTTTCAAAAGGCCACCACCAAATTATGCGCTTTTCAATTGAACATACAGATAGCCTTGAATTAGTGAATGAACTTAAAGAGTTTCCGCCATCCTATGAGCAATTTGATTCTCTGTCAAACAAACTAGGGAACTTCGTCTATATACCAACTACCTGCACTCAACGATTGAATTTAAATACTCAAAATGATTTTTCTGTGAAAGGACTGATTTGATTTGGCATTAACCCAGACCAGCAACCTTACGCTATAGATTTTGAGGTATTTCAAAAATCAAAAGCTCTTGGTGTGAAAGTCCTGGAAATCGCAGAGTCTGATTGTCCCACTTTTTGGGATGATAAAATCTTGGTTTAAAATCAAAGGTTTTTCCCAATAAAAAGAATCAATTCTAAATAATTCGTTAAAAATTAATTACATTAGTGGTGAATGGGTAGGGACACTGCATCAATAGATTTACTCTCTGAATTGGATAATGTTTCCAAGATTCATACGCTTGAACGTTCCTCTATTGATGAAATAATGCTCATCATGGCCAAGAAAATTGTTGCTACACTTCGAATTGAACGAATGAGCGTTTGGCTGTTGAATGAAGCTAAAGATGGTCTTGTATCTATTGGAGAATATGATCTTAGGGATGATTCTTTTAAGAAGGACAATGTTTTAAGGAAAAACGACTTCCTCCCATATTTTAATGCCATTCAGGAGAATAAAATATTATACGCTGAGAATGTATTGAAAGATCCTCAAACCATTTGCCTGAGTGAAAAATACTCTATACCTAATAATGTGGTTACCTTACTTGATATCCCTCTGCGTTTAGAAGGTAATTTGATTGGGGTAATGTGCTATGAAAAAACCGGTGATAAAATTAAAGAGTTTACTTTCGAGGAAAAATCCTTCGCTTTTAGTGTTTCAGTGATTTTTGTTTCAAATTTAGAGGCGCGTTACAGAAGAGCAGCACAAAATGAACTGTTAAAAACACTAGAAGAAAAGGAGTTGTTGATTCGTGAAATGAATCATCGTATTAAAAATAATTTTTCAATTTTATTGAGTCTTCTAAGAATTAGCAAAGAAAATGGTAGTTCTAAAAAGCCTAACGATATTTTGGAAGAATACGAACAGCGCATTTTTTCGATGCTCAAAATTCATGATCTATTAATAGGTGCTGAACAATATAAAACAGTAAATATTGGATGGTATATAAATGAGTTAACCAAAGAATATTGCGCATCTCATCCAGAATTAAGCGGTCGTATAATTTCAGACATAGAAAATATTACGGTAGAAAAGGGTTCGAGAGAAGGACTGTATATAGGATTAATTATTACTGAAATCTTTTTGAATGCCGTGAAACATGTATTCGAGAAAAGTAATGAATTCACTTTTCATGTTTCTCTTAAACGAAGATCGAATGAAACCGTGGTACTTGAAATTAAAGATTCGGGTCCTGGTTTTAATTTTAACGATGAGAAGAAAAAATCTACTTTAGGTCTATCACTTATTAAAGATCTGGTGGAAGAACTGGATTATGCCGTTCAATTTCCAAGCCCAGGTAATAGTATGTATAGGTTGATTCTGCCGGAATAATAAATTGGTACATTCTCTCTCGAAAGGCTATTTGGAGCGAAACCTGCACCTTACTTTTCGTTTTGTATTATAGAGAAGGCATTTTGGATGTCGCCATATCCAATACGATAAAATCTATTATATTAGTTTCTAAATAACCATAAGTATGAAGAACATTACATTATTCTTTGCCTTAATCCTCTCATATTCTTTATTAGCGCAAAACCATTCGGAAAAACCTATCCGATTTATTTTTGAAACGATTCATGACCATTTAGGAAACTTGGATATTAACTCAAAGAAGGTGATGCTTTTTGGTACCGATAACCAAT
>JAKVAR010000185.1 GCA_022447585.1 Crocinitomicaceae bacterium
TTCTAGTAAAAACAGCTGTAGCTGTTCACCAAAAGGTTTAGAAAGTTGGTCCGGTAGTTCAGTTGGTTAGAATACATGCCTGTCACGCATGGGGTCGCGGGTTCGAGTCCCGTCCGGACCGCCAAGTACTAAGGTACTAAAAGCACAGAAAGCCGCATTAATTGCGGCTTTTTTGTTTTTAACAATCACCCTCAAAAATCCAAGGGTAACATATAGGGTAACTTTCGGGGAATTAAAAATGCTTTTGTTTTGGGTCATACATCTTCTGATTCGCATCATTTAAAATCCTCATGACTTCTTTTCTAATAAATCGAGGGTGACCATTTGGTAAAACCTTATATGGAATCGTTTTCTCATTCATCCAATTGGTGATAGTGCGAGCATCTAGACTGAATAATTCAGCTACCTCCTTTTTATTCAAATAAGGTTTAGGATGGTTAACATTAATCACCTCATCCTTTAAGTCTTGAACTTACTTGGATAACTTCATAATGATTGCTACCAACTCTTTATGGTCTCCTAAGTTGGCTAAATCATAATCTTCTCTATGTCTGACATTCTCCTTTGACATCTAGGACACAGAGTAGAATATTCCATCTAAACTATGTCGGGTGGATTCGGAGCAAATCCATTAATTACTATAAAGTTACCCTATTTCGACCAAAGATGCACGATTGATTTTTTGAAGCAGGAGACAGAAATGTTTTTGAAATCAACGGAGGAGATTTGTCTGGATAGGATTGAGGGGGTTCGGGGGATGGAGAAAAGTAAATTCTAGAGTAGATTTCTTTCTTCGTTTAAATGGTTTTCCAATTTCCACCCAAGAATTTGTATTTTCGGCAAAAAATAAGCTATGAGACCAATAATGCTTGTAGGTACTGGTTCTGATGTTGGGAAAAGTTGGATTGTTGCAGGTATCTGTAGATGGATGAAAAGAAAGGGATACCAACCTGCACCATTCAAAGCGCAAAACATGTCATTGAACAGTTATGCAACACCAGAAGGATATGAAATTGGGCGTGCGCAAGCAGTACAAGCAGAAGCCTGTGAAATTCCATGCTCTACAGATATGAATCCTATACTCCTAAAGCCATCTTCCGAAAATCGATCTCAAATTGTATTGAATGGAAAACCTATAGGAGATCAAACTGCCAAAGATTATTTTTTAGGAAACAACAAGCAAAATCTGTTTGAAGCGGCCAAATCGGCGTTCGCACGTTTGGCGAGCAGTTATAAACCTATTGTTATGGAAGGGGCTGGGAGTATTAGTGAATTGAATCTAAAACACCGAGATATTGTAAACATGAGAATGGCAAAGGCAGCTAACGCATGTGTGTATTTAGTGGCTGATATTGATAGAGGAGGTGTTTTTGGAAGTGTCTATGGTACGATTGCTTTGTTAGAAGAATGGGAAAAAAAATTATTGAAAGGAATCATCATTAATAAGTTTCGAGGGGATGCTTCTTTATTTGAGGATGGTAAAAAAATGTTGGAAGACTTAACCGGGGTACCAGTGTTAGGTGTATTGCCTTATGCAAAAGACATTGTGATTGAAGAGGAAGATTCGGTTGCCTTAGGCGAACGAAAAACAAAAGCGGAACAAGGGATGTTAAACATAGCTGTTATTCAACTCAATTACATGTCTAACTATACCGATTTCCAATCACTAGAACAAGAGGAGGGAGTTTGTCTCTACTATTCACGTGACAAAAATGAATTGACAAAAGCGGATGTCTTGATTTTGCCAGGATCAAAAAATACGATAGAAGATTTATTGTCATTGAAATCAGAAGGAATAACTGATTTAGTTAGATCCAGTTACGATAAAGTTCCTATTATTGGTATTTGCGGTGGTTATCAAATGCTTGGGAAAGTAATAAAAGACCCTTATCAGGTGGAGTCGGATAAAGGCGAGATTGAAGGAATCGGTATTTTTGATATCGAAACGGTTTTGACAAAAAGTAAACAGACACTCCAACGTAATTTTTCTTTTAAAGGAGGAAATGAGACCTGTATCGGATATGAGATTCACATGGGCGAAACAACTATGAAAGAAGGGTTCGCGTTAAATGCAGTAGATGGAATTCCAGAAGGTTTTTTTGATGGTAAAATGAGTTGGGGAACCTACATGCACGGTATTTTTGATAATACGTCTGTTGTAAATGAATTATTAAAGCGAAAGTATCCCAATCGGAAAGCGATAGATTACCTAGGGTTTAAAAAGAACCAATATGACAAACTTGCTCAATTGATAGATGGATATGTGGACATGGAGGCAATCTTAAAAGATATTCAGTAGGTTATGTTAGAAGGACATGGAGATGATCTCCATCTTATAAAGAAGGATATTAAAGCAAATTTTAGCTCTAATGTTTATTTTGGTGGCTGCCCTGCTGAATTAACCAAAGTATTACAGAAAGGGCTTTCTTGTATAAGCAATTATCCATCTCCAGTAGCAAATGAGCTAAACGTTCATGCTGGAAATCACTACGGATTAAATGCGGAATCATTCTTATTTACCAATGGCGCAACAGAAGCTTTTTACCTACTTGCGCATTTGTTTCAGGGGAAAACAGCATCTATTGTGGTGCCTACCTTTGCTGAATATGAAGATGCTTGTTTAGCCCATGGAGTTGAGGTTAATCTAATACAGCCGGCAGAACTAGAATCTGTTCAAACGGATTGCGTTTTTATTTGCAATCCGAATAATCCTGATGGTAAGGCTTGGAACGATCAAGCATTATGGAGCTTGATCAAAAGGAAAAGCAATGTTCACTTTATTATTGATGAAGCATATATTGAGTTTACAGCTACTACGGCGTCATTAATTGAAAAAACGCAACATTGCAAAAACTTAACGGTTGTACGATCCTTGACAAAAACATTTGTGATTCCCGGAGTTAGATTGGGGTATCTTGTTTCTAACAATGCCATTATTGAAGAATTGAAGATGAAAAAGATGCCGTGGTCTGTTAATGCAATGGCTATTTTGGCAGGAGCTTTCATCTTTAAAAATTATGAAAAACTGAAGTTCGACCTGTACCTTGTTTTAGAAGCAAAGGAGCGACTATGCCAGGCGATCAATAAAATAGATGGATTTGAATGTAAGTTGTCATCAACTTCTTATTTTTTGGTAGAATTGAAGTTTGGAAAAGCGAAGGAATTAAAAGAATATCTGATAGAACAGCATCAAGTGTTGGTGAGAGATGCCACAAATTTTAAAGGGCTAGACGGGCAATATATACGCGTTGCTGTTCAAAGTGATGCACAAAATCAACGATTGATTAACGGACTTAAAGAATGGAGTTAGAAGCGATCATCTTAATTGTTGCGATTGTTTTGGACACTGTTTTGGGTGATCCTAGAAAGCTTCCTCACCTAATTGTTGGATATGGTAAATTAATAATCGTTGGAGAACGTAATTTAAACAGACAAGAAAATCGATTTATGAAAGGAATGGTGCTTGCGATTATTCTAGTGGCGCTGGCATTTGCTGTTCCTTTTTATTTAATTGCTTGGTTTCAGGAAAACGATTGGGTAGAAATTAATGTTGTTTTTTCTTCTGTTCTATTGTTTTATTGTCTTGCAAATAAAACATTGGTAAAAGAAGGAAAAGAAGTGTTTAAGGCATTGAAAAAAGGTGGAGTAGAAGCGGGGAGAAAACGCTTATCATGGATTGTTGGACGTGATACAACTACTTTGGACGACCAAAGTATTAAACGTGCAACATTCGAAACATTATCCGAAAATTTAAGTGATGGAGTCATTGCCCCCTTGTTCTTTTTTGCTTGCTTAGGTGTTCCTGGAGCCATGGCTTATAAAATGATTAATACGCTTGATTCAATGATTGGCTATAAAAATGAACGATATAAGGAATTTGGAGAATTTACAGCCAGATTAGATGACATAGCCAATTTTATTCCTGCAAGAATAACTGCCTTACTCATGTTGCTAGTTACATTTCGTCTAAATGGAATTCCTTTTCTTTTTAATGAAGGGAAAAAACACAGTAGTCCAAATGCGGGATATCCAGAAGCCGCTTTGGCATTCATCTTGAATTGTCGTTTTGGAGGACCTAATTTCTATGGGGGTAAACTTGTTGATAAGCCCTATATCGGATTCAATGATAGGGACATTCAATTGAAAGAAATCAATAAAGTCTCACTGATTAATTATACGGTAACATTTACCGCAGTTGTAATTATTGGAATTGTTTTTCTTTGGAAATACATTTGGTGGATTCAGTAAGTGTGTATCTTTAAATCATTTCTTCATTAAACCATTACTTTATTCCATCATTCATCTTTAAATCATTCACTAACTAAAACATTAACCGCTATGCTGAGCGCAGTCGAAGCACATTCACATTTAAAATACATCATTACGGGTATTCCAGGTTCTGGTAAAACAACATTAATAGATGCTTTGCAAAAGCATGGTCATCCTGTAATGCATGAAGTTTCCAGATCGGTGATCCAAAATGAGCAGTATGAACAAAGAGACGGTGTTCCTTGGCAAAATATAGAACGATTTACAGCGTTAGTTTTTAAAGAAACACAACGTAGGCTTCAAGAAAATAAAGCAGCTATCTTTTGTGATCGTGGCTTGATTGATAATATGGCTTATTTAGAGGCTGCCGGTAAACATGTACCGAACTATTTAAAGCTGTTTCCCTTTGAACAGTTTTATCATAAATGTGTGTTTTTTGCTCCACCCTGGGAAGCTATCTATGTAAATGACCCACAACGACCAGAGGCCTTTCATAAACAGCAAAAACTAAATCAAACCCTAATAAAAGT
>JAKVAR010000186.1 GCA_022447585.1 Crocinitomicaceae bacterium
GAAAAACATGGACTGAAAGCTGGTTTAAATACCAGTGAAGCTAAACTAAAGGTTGCTCAGTCTTTGGGTAAGAAAGAAGTTCAATTACTGTTTAATCAAGCTAAATGTATCGCTTTGTACTGGCGGAAACAATTAGAAGAAACTAAAAATACTGATGAGTTAAACCAATATGCTAACGCTACTTGGCATTTATGTCATAACCATACTTTAGATACCACAAATAACTTTGTTTATTCGGCTTTTGGTGATAAAATAATAGAAGAAACTGCTCAACCTGAATTACAGTTTAATCAGTTCTTAGTTGGGCAATTGAAACAGTATAATGAAGTGCCTGAATCTTTATGGAAATCTGACCAATTTCTGGACTTACAAATACAAGAGGTTGACGGGGAGAAAATGTGGCAAATTTTAAATCCAGAACAAGAAGATTATCAATCTTTTGGAGTTGCATCTTATAAGGAGTATCAATTACCTATAGGTACAAAAGTTAAAGGTCAAATTAAGGGTGATTTGTTTACTACGGCACGATTAGATATTGATAACCCTCAATTAAAAGATAGAGAAATTGTCATCGGTAATATGACGAAGTATCCCACTGTTGGTCATGAATTTAGAAATGAGTCTGCTACTATTGTCTTATCTGAACAACAAAATGTTCCCCCTCAACCTTTGATAAAAGTTAATGGTAAAAAGTTAGGTCAACTGGATAGTAATGCTGTAGAATTATTTAAACAGTATGGGATATTTACTAATAAAACTTTCAATGTTAGTTTAACCAGCTATGGGGAAGGGAATGGTAAGGAAATTATTGCTACTACACAGCAAGGTACTTCTTTTAAGATAGAAAAGTCTCATTTTTTAGCTGATAATGACCTCAAAAATACTCAGTTTCATGGGGAGCAAGTAACGGTTAGTCTATCATTAGAGACTCCTAAAAAGAAGGCGATGGTGGCTAATATTAAACAAGCTGATGGTTCTTTATTACCCATTGGTGAATTTACCACTAATCAAAAAGCTTCTAAATTAGCTTTATCCAAGGTGGGATTATTTAAAGAAGGAGCTACTTTTGAGGCTAAGATTAATTCTAGAGTTACTGCTGCATCCATCGAAATTAAACCAGATTCCCTAGAATATCCTGCATTGGGAGAATGGCAAGGAAGTTCACCAAATACCACAGAAATCGAATTAGAACCCACGGCGAAGCGGTTTATTGAAACAATAACAACTCAACCAACTTTACTGCATCGTTTTGAACAAGAATGGCAACATCAAGGAGAAATAGAAACGTTACCTACTTTGGGTTTAAGTGTTGATTTGAATCGGGTTGCAGCTACTCAAGAATTCCTAGAAAAGTATCACATTCCTTACAAACTTCTTCCTCTGGATGATAAGAGTGTGCAACTGGAAAGCGAACGCAGTTATGGGGTGTTTACCATGATTGAGTCTGATGTTCCTCTTAATATACGTCAATGGATGGAACAAGCTTCTAAGGGGATTTTTGATGCTAATAACGCTGAGAAAAACGCTCTTAGTCCTTACCATCAAAGGTTAATTTCTATTTTACCATTGTCAGCGAATCAACAACAGGAACGTCTTCAGAATAGTAAGGCAGTTTATCATACAGTTGAAACAACCAAAGTGGATCAACGAGGTTCTCCACCATCAGATAATGGTGATTATAATCAAA
>JAKVAR010000187.1 GCA_022447585.1 Crocinitomicaceae bacterium
TTGGAATATCATGAATGTACCAGCGGCCTATATGAACAATGAATTCAATGTTGCATTTGTCATGTATATTGAGGAAACAGACTTTGTTAAGTTTTGTGACAAAGGAATGGAAAATGATAAGTGGATTCAAAAGCTTTTGAAGCTTTACTCGAAAAAAGAAGGGAAATAGTCTATAAACAAATCCCAGTTAAGGATTCGCCAAATTTATCCGGGGCTATGTTGCAAAAGATTCATAATTTGCGCCATATTTTTTTTAAATATTCATGAGAGTATTAATTACAGGAGGAGCTGGGTTTATTGGATCTGCAGTTATAAAGCATTTACACGAGAAACACGAAATCTTTGTCATCGATAATTTATCATTCGGTACAAGAGGATTTATTGATCAAATTGAAGATGATCACTTCTTTGAAAATGATATTAGAGATCGAGATCTAATGTTTGATCTTATCAATAGAATTCAACCGGAAACTGTAGTTCATTTAGCAGCCATACATTTCATTCCTTACTGCAATGAACATCCTTTTATGTCGAGTGATATAAACATTACCGGCACTATGAATATTCTTGACGCTTGTAAAGCTGCCGGGTCGGTAAAAAAAGCACTTTTTGCTTCAACTGCCGCGGTTTATCCAATTTATGATGAAGCTGTTACGGAGAATCATGCGACCGGACCATTAGATGTTTATGGTCTTTCTAAATTGACAGGTGAGCGACTATGCAATGAATTCAATCTTTCGTCAAACATTCCTGTGATTATCTGTAGATTCTTTAATGCCTTTGGACCTAATGAAACCAATCCACATTTAATTCCTGAAATACAAGATCAAGTAAACTCTGGAAAGAGAACGATTCAACTTGGAAATCTAGACCCAAAAAGGGATTTCATTCATACTTATGACATGGCTAGAGCAATGGAGCTATTGTTAGAAGCTGAGATTCAGGGGGTCGAGACTTTTAATCTAGGTCGAGGAATTGAATATTCTGTTCGAGAAATTGTGGAATCTTTTGAAAGACAACTAGGTGAAAAGATAACGATAGAGGTTGATCCAAAAAGGGTAAGAAAAACAGATCGAATGCATCTTCTAGCGGATGTAAATAAGCTAAAATCTTTTACCGGCTGGAATCCTGAATGGAGTATTGATGATGGAGTTAAAACCCTGATTGAAAAGTAATGAGAATTGCATTCTGTACAGATGGAATATTTCCGCATGCTGTAGGTGGGATGCAACGTCATTCGCGTCTTTTAATTGAGGAATTAGGGAAGTATGAGATAGACATTGATGTTTATCATCCTCATGACGAAAAGATTTTTTCTAACCCTAGAGTGAATGAAATTAAAATTCTAGGAATAGACACTTCCAAAAACTACTTAAAAGAATGTAAAGCATATTCGAAGAGGATTTATGATCATCTTATTAAGTCAAATCACGATGTAATATATTCTCAAGGTCTTAGCGTTTGGTATAAGGCCGGTGATTTTAGCGATAGACTAATCGTTAACCCTCACGGACTCGAGCCATACCAAGCGATTGGCACCAAGGATAAGTTGATCGCTATTCCATTTAAAAGAGTGTTCAAGAAGATCTTTTCAAAATCAAAATACGTTGTTGCACTTGGCGGAAAACTCACACATATTTTAAATGATGTTGCGGGAAAAGAAAAGGTTGTGGTTTTGCCGAATGCGACCATAGTAGGAGAGGAATTAAACAAGGCTTTTCCAGAAAAAAATGAGCAGTTAAATCTAATGTTTGTTGCAAGATTTGCGCACAATAAGGGCATTCATTTGCTAATTCAGGCTATTGAAGATTTGAATGAAGAAGGATTAAAAGATCAACTATTCTTCAATCTTGCAGGTAAGGGTCTTCTTTACGAAAACTATTCTCAGAATCATCAATTAGATAATATTAAATATTGGGGATTCATCTCAGATGAGGACCTTCAACAACTATACATAGACGCACATGTATTTGTATTTCCAACGCTTT
Source organism: Crocinitomicaceae bacterium (assembly GCA_022447585.1). Lineage (GTDB taxonomy): Bacteria > Bacteroidota > Bacteroidia > Flavobacteriales_D > Crocinitomicaceae > UBA4466. The sequence goes on from JAKVAR010000187.1 coordinate 1,989, forward strand.
TTGAAGGTATGCCAACGGTTGTTTTTGAGGCAATGGCAAAATCTCAAATAATAATTGTATCTGATATTGGTGCCACGGCTGAGCAGGTTGATGAAAGCAATGGTTACTTAATTCAGAAGAATAATCTTGAAGAGTTGAAGGCGGCAATTAAGGCAACTTTGGCGCTGTCAAAAGCAGAAAAAGAGAAAAAAGGAAAGGCCTCATATAAAAGAGTCGCCTCTGACTTCACTTGGGAAGTTGTTGCTAAAAAACACATGGAATTATTTGAATCCATGATTAAATAATCACTCAATTTCGTGCTGAGTCACCTGCAAGATTTCGTAGGTATAGATATCATAAACGAAGAAAAGAATGTGAAAATCCGTAGGTTCTAAATGATTTGGAACTGTATATGAGTATCTATCTATTGACTTTACTCCAGTAGCCTTTTCTTCTGGTGAATACAAAGTACCCCACGTTTCACCCGTAACGTTTCCGATATGAATGTCTTTGTGCTGATAGAATTCAAGATCTGAGGCAGGACTGTATAAATAATCTCGTTGCCAATCAATAATTTCTTTTTCAATAACGTATCCAACGAGTTTATATTGACTTGTTAACTCAGTCAGAAATTCAGTTTCAACATGAAGGTAAAGGCCCTTTGTTTCTGGATAATAATCAGATTTTGCCTGAAGATTTACTTGAAGTGGTGAATCTAAATTGGCGATAACATGAGCTTGCCATTCAGAATAACCGGTGATAAATTTATCATCACCTACAATTCTACTAACCGAGCCCTGAGGGTTTCCTGTAAACGATGGCTGAATATTATTGAAGGTCGCTGCAAGTTCTTTTCCTTCGTTAGTAGTAAAATCTCGCGTGAAGCTTCCTGTTTCATTCGCTGTTTGAAGAACGGTAACACCATCCCAATCCGGTCCAGCATGTATGCTCGCAACAAAAACTCGATTTGGATATGCAGACTTTAGTTCGGCCGATTTCTCATGGGCCCTAGGACATACTCCGCAATAATGACCAGTGAATTCTTCAATCAAAAGATTTCGTTGAGTGTTGTTATTTTCTTGAAATTCTGGTGGAGAATAATCTGAGAAATTGCCTGGGTATAGGTTTGTATCCAACCCTGAATATAATGTTGCAGGTTCCGAAGCTATTTCATCCTTTCTGCATGAAAAGAAGAATAGGACCAATCCTAAAAAGATGAAAATCAGATTTCTCACAAGTGTAAAACGCAATGGTTTATACCTTATTGTCGCGTGAGTTTGGTAATAATTTCATTGTGCTGAGGATATTCTTTAATTAGCTCATCTTTCGAAGCCAATTCAAAATCCTCAAAATCAAAGCCTGGAGCAACAGTGCAGCCTACCAAACAAATCGAATCCTTTTTTTCTACTTCAGAGGCAAACCAACAGCCTGCAGGCACTACCAGTTGAGGTTCTTCGCCATTATCATAGTTCAAACCAACTTTATGTTTGATGTAGGATCCATCTGGATAAATGACATGAACACTTAAAGACGAACCTTCATAAAAATGCCAAATCTCATCTTGCTTTATGCGATGAAAGGCCGAGAAATTCTCAGATGTCAACAGAAAATAAATGCTAGTGCAAAAATTGCGATCCCCTGTAAATCCTTTTAGCCCTGATTGAGGGATAATGTCTTTG
>JAKVAR010000188.1 GCA_022447585.1 Crocinitomicaceae bacterium
TTGGAATATCATGAATGTACCAGCGGCCTATATGAACAATGAATTCAATGTTGCATTTGTCATGTATATTGAGGAAACAGACTTTGTTAAGTTTTGTGACAAAGGAATGGAAAATGATAAGTGGATTCAAAAGCTTTTGAAAAGCTACGCCAAGTATTTGAAAGAATAATTACTCAATTTCATGGTGAATCACCTGAAAGATTTCGTAGGTATATATATCATAAACGAAGAAAAGAATGTGAAAATCGGTAGGTTCTAAATGATTTGGAACTGTATATGAGTATCTATCTATTGACTTTACTCCAGTTGTTTTTTCTTCAGAAGAATACAGAGTACCCCACGTTTCACCCGTAACGTTTCCGATGTGAATGTCTTTGTGCTGATAGAATTCAAGATCTGAGGCAGGACTGAATAAATAATCTCGCTGCCAATCAATAATTTCTTTTTCAATGACGTATCCAACAAGTCTATATTGACTTGTAAGCTCGGTGAGAAATTCAGTTTCAACATGAAGATAAAGGCCCTTTGTTTCTGGATAATAATCCGATTTTGCCTGAAGGTTAACTTGAAGGGGTGAATCTAAATTTGCAATTACTCTCGCTTCCCAATCTGAATAGCCTGTGATGAATTTATCATCCGAAATAATTCGGCTTACACTACCCTGAGGGTTTCCCGTAAATGATGGTTGAATATTATTGAAGGTCGCTGCAAGTTCCTTTCCTTCATCAGTAGTAAAATCTCTCGTGAAGCTCCCAGTTTCATTTGCTGTTTGAAGAACAGTAACACCGTCCCAATCTGGCCCAGCATGTATGCTTGCAACAAAAACTCGATTTGGATATGCAGACTTTAGCTCGGCCGATTTTTCATGAGCTCTAGGACATACTCCGCAATAATGACCAGTGAATTCTTCAATCAAAAGATTTCGTTGAGTGTTGGTATTTTCTTGAAATTCTGGTGGAGAATAATCTGAGAAATTGCCTGGGTATAGGTTTGTATCCAACCCTGAATATAATGTTGCAGGTTCTGAAGCTATTTCATCCTTTCTGCATGAAAAGAAGAATAGGACCAATCCTAAAAAGATGAAAATCAGATTTCTCACAAGTGTAAAACGCAATGGTTTATACCTTATTGTCGCGTGAGTTTGGCAATAATTTCATTGTGCTCAGGATATTCTTTAATTAGCTCATCTTTCGAAGCCAATTCAAAATCCTCAAAATCAAAGCCGGGAGCAACAGTACAACCTACCAAACAGATCGAATCTTTTTCTTCTACTTCTGAGGCAAACCAACAGCCTGCAGGCACTACCAGTTGAGGTTCTTCGCCATTATCATAGTTCAAACCAACCTTATGTTTTATGTATGATCCATCTGGATAAATAACATGGACGCTTAAAGACGACCCCTCATAAAAATGCCAAATCTCATCTTGCTTTATGCGATGAAAGGCCGAGAAATTCTCAGATGTCAACAGAAAATAAATGCTAGTGCAAAAATTGCGATCCCCTGTAAATCCTTTTAGCCCTGATTGAGGGATAATGTCTTTG
>JAKVAR010000189.1 GCA_022447585.1 Crocinitomicaceae bacterium
GAACTGAACGAATTTAACATAGAAAAGAGCAGGGATTATCAATGTTGACGAGATCTAAAGTCTCTAGGTGTATCATAACCTTATTCCGCTCTTTGGTTCTTTATGATTAAGTAACTAATTTAATAAAATGCTAACTTAAGATATGTATAAAGCATAGCGGGTAATTGTAAGCCATAAGCGAGGTGCTTAAACGCATGTCCGCCAAGCTTTAAATTGGTATTTATTATTGGAGAAAAACTAAAAACAAATTATAAAACTCGGCTCTGTGTTTAACCGAAATGTAGTACTTTTAACGACACTACGCTTCATACATTGAGCGTAACCTGCAAGCAGAGAGAATGAAACGATTTAATCAATTTAATAAATTACTAAAATGGCTTGTTTCAATTTCGTTTGGAATAGTACTTTTACTTATTTTATTCTTCTGGATAATGACCGTAAGTGAATCAAAAATTTTGATGCTTTCAATTTTTATAATTGTTCCAATTATTCAATTTCTAATTACACCTCTTTTTACACTTCTTAACTTTTATACCTATCACTCTCCAATGGTTGTTTCATTTGGCAATAACAAGAGATTTATAGACTTACATAATGGAACATCATTTGATTATCTTTTGGAGATGTCGCACATAAAGCCAGGTATTAAATGGAAAAATAAAATGCTTCATCATTATCTGAATGCATTACTTAAAATCATACACCAAATTGAGAATAAAGTCCTACCAAGTAATATAACAATTAGAGGAAGCTCGTACTTTGTAAGTCAAAGAAGTGCTGAAAAATTAGGCTTTAAAGTTAGTCAGGCTTCATTATTGGAGAAGTTGAATATCACACTAAATTATGTTGATTTGATTTGGATGTACTCTTTAACAAATGGAAAATTGACGTTTCCTAATTTGGCAACAATAACTACGGTTAGAACAAATGGACACGAATTGATAAAGAGAAAACAAAAAATAATAGAACTATTAAATCGATTAGAAAACCAAGCCAGCAGGTAACAAAGCGTATAGTTAATTGCTATTTCTTACTAAACCAAAGGTAAGTGATTTTTTATAAAACTAGTCTTTAACTCTAAATTTTGTACATTTAAACACGCAACTAACCATACACAGAGACGTTGTGTGTCATTAATAATAAGTAAAATGAAACGATTTATTCCAATAGTCTCCTTTTTTGTTGGCCTTATTTCAACAACATATAGCCAAAATTACACCTCTTACATCACAGGAAATACCACTGACCTAACCGTTGTTCCATCAGGAGGGATTTGTTTAATGGGAGGAGCAACCGAAAACGATAATGCGATGATTTGGTTTCTTCAACAAGCAAATGGAGGAGATGTTCTTGTATTAAGAGCTTCTGGAAGTGATGGATACAATAATTATATGTTTTCGGGATTAGGAGTAAGTGTTAATTCTGTGGAGACTATTGTCTTCAATAATTCATCTGCGTCTAGCGAAGCATATATCCATCAAAAAATTCAGCAAGCCGAGGCAATATGGTTTGCAGGTGGAGATCAATGGGATTATATTTCGTATTGGCGAAATAGTGCTATTGACAGTTTAATCAATGATGCTATTTCCAGCAGAAATATTGTTGTAGGTGGTACTAGTGCAGGTATGGCTATCCAAGGTGGATTTTATTTTTCAGCACAAAACGGAACGGTGACCTCTTCAACAGCCCTATCTAATCCTTTTGACAACAATGTAACTGTTGATTCATTACCATTTATTTCAAATCAATTTTTGAGTGATGTCATTACCGACACTCATTATGACAATCCAGACAGAAAAGGAAGACATCTTGTTTTTTTAGCTCGCATTTTTGTTGATTATGGAATAGAGGCAAAAGGCATTGCCTGTGATGAATATACAGCCATATGTATTGATACAAACGGAATTGCAAGAGTTTATGGCGATTATCCTAATTACGATGATAATGCATATTTCATCCAAACAAACTGTGAATTAACAAGTGTAACGCCAGAAAATTGCTCTGCAAATAACCCCCTTAACTGGAATTTAGGGAATGAAGCGATTAAAGTCTATTCAATAAAAGGAACAACAAACGGCTCTAATACCTTTGACTTAAATGATTGGGAAACAGGCACAGGAGGAGTTTGGGAAGATTGGTATATCGACAATGGTGTCTTGAATGAACTAC
>JAKVAR010000019.1 GCA_022447585.1 Crocinitomicaceae bacterium
CTCAATATGATCTGTATATAACATGCCCTACACTCAATGCGGAGTATTTTATTCAAAAACTAATCTTACTACAACAACTATTTATTACTTTCAACAAAAATATTGGTCCAAAGCCGCACTGTTGCGTAGCCCCGACCGTTATACACCATAAGAAGAATAGAGTTTGAAATTATATTGTTTAAGTGGCCTAGGAGTTGATCGCAGGGCTTTCCAAAATATAAATGCTGAAGGTGTAGAGTTAATACACATTGACTGGATAGATCCGCTACCTGCGGAAACACTTCAAAATTATGCCAAAAGATTATTTAGCAAAGTTCAGCCAGAAGATGGATACAATATTATAGGTGTCTCATTCGGAGGCATGATAGCGACTGAATTTTCTAAGATTAAAAAACCTAATAAGTTGTTCTTAGTTTCCACCATTAATAATCGCTCACAATTGAATTTACTATTTAAAATTGGTTCAGCACTTCGACTACACAAGCTCATTCCCAGTAGCATGGCTCGAAAAAGCAATTTTATAACGAACTTCTTATTTAGCTTGAAGGATGGAACTGATAAAGACCTATTAGCTGAAATTCTAAAGGACACTGATCCAGTATTTCTTAAATGGGCAATTGACGCTATTACCAAATGGAATAATAAAATTAAGCCCAGCGGAATTGTCATACATGGTTCAAAAGATAGAATATTACCATTAAAAGCTAACGTGCAATATTCTATAACCGGCGGCGGCCACTTCATGATAGTGAATCGAGCAGATGAAATTTCATTGATTATAGAGAAGGAAGGTGTATAACATGCCCTACACCCAATGCGGAGTATTTTCTTCAAAAACTAATCTCACTACAACAACTATTTATTACTTTAAACAAAAATTTTGGTCCAAAGCCGCACTGTTGTGTAGCCCCGACCGTTGGCATGCATTAAAAAAGTATTAAATAAAAATTCAAACAAATTAGAAATAATCTAATTGTTGGATTAGAAAGAAAAATTTGAATCAATGCAAAAAAATTTTTTCAATTATATTTAACCATTAAAACCCGAAATGATTTTATCTTTTTCGAAATTATCTCTTTCAATTGGAGAAAACAATCTTCTTGTGGATGCATCTTTCTCGTTTTCGAAAACTACTCGCTGCGCATTAATCGGCACAAACGGAACTGGAAAATCATCTTTATTGAAGGTTTTGAACGCTTCAAATGATAGTACCATTGAAGTTCAAGGTGATGTCGTCAAAAATCGCGATGCGGTTGTCGAGTATGTTCCTCAATTTGCCCCAGAAGAACTTTTGACCCGTACGGTATTCGAAGCGATCACACTTCACATGAACGAGGTTAGACCTCAGAAGGAAGATTGGCAGGTATACGCTCTCTTAGATGATATAGGTATTGACTCTTTCATTTGGGATGAGAAACTAGAGAACCTCTCTGGAGGGCAGATAAACACTGTGATGCTAGCTCGTTCCGTAATTGTTGACCCTGATCTAATCTTGCTTGATGAGCCTACAAACCACCTAGATACGGAAGGCATTATTCGATTTCAGTTTTTCATGGAACAGAAACTTAAAATTCCTTTCTGTATTATTAGTCATGATCGTGAGTTACTCGATATGATAACCAAAGAAACCTTGATCATTCGGGATGGCGAGCTAATGTACTTTGGTGTTCCTTATACGCAAGCCATGGAACAACTCAGACTAGAAGATGAGTCGAAGCTAAAGCAATATTTGAACGAAGGAAAAGAAATAAAAAGACTCAAAGAGACCCAGGAAAAAATGAAGAATTGGGTCAAAGGGAACTCAGGATTGGCTGCTAGATACCAAACGATCAAAAAACGAATTGATGATCAAGAACAAAATCGAACGCAGGTATCAAAATCAGATAAGCGAAAGCTTAAGTTGAGCGATAACGATCTACGAGTCAAAAGACTTTTAGGAATAGAATCAATCAATGTTACCACTCCTGACGGACGTCAATTATATTCGATAGAGAACTTCTTTATCAATAAAGGCGATCGCGTTGCTATTCTTGGAAAGAACGGCTCTGGGAAGAGTACATTACTGAACCTACTGTACTCTAAGAACGATAATATTAAAATTAACCCTCTGGTTTCAATTGGTTACTATCGTCAGGATTTCTCAGATATGAATAAGGAGCTTTCCCTCACGGCATATTTAGAAGACCTCGACCTTCCAGACAACGTAATTACTTCTCAGTTAGTCTCTTCGGGTTTTCCATATAAATCGCATACTAAGAAAATTGAGAAAACGAGTGGGGGTGAAAAATCACGACTGAAATTCTTGTATCTAAAATTAATGGACCCTAATTTTTACTTTCTCGACGAACCTACCAATCATATCGATGTGCAAGGAATTGAGATGTTGGAACTAGACATTCTCAATTCAAGCTCTACTTTCATCATGGTATCCCATGACAGAAGATTCATCGAAAACGTCGCCAATCGGTATTTCCTAATAGATAACGACGTACTCAGAGAAATTCATGATCCAAATGAATACTATAACTCGCTAAACATAACAAACTAATCAATCCTATAATGAAGAGTGAATTTGCAGATAAAATAAACCATGTCAAGAGACTAGTACGAGAACATGATAAAGTTGCAGAAGACGCTATCAGTCTTCTAGCATCAGGAAATGTTGTAAGTCCAGCTGTTCTTGAATTAATGCAATCAGATCTCATCTACAGAGCTGCTGAGGGTAAAGGCGATAAATCTATCTTTCCTGGATTGACTCATTTCTATGAGATTGAGGCGTTTGCTGAAAAAGAAGTAGCTAAAGCGTTCAACGCTGGTTTTGCTGAGTTAAGACCAATTTCTGGCAGTCAAGCTAACCTTATCGCATTAACCAGCCTCTCTAATGTAGGCGATACGATTCTTGTTCCATCCATCCGCAGCGGCGGCCATGTATCTACTTCGGGTCGAATAATTAAAGAGTTAAGAGACTATAATTTAATTCGTATTCGAAATGAAAAAGGAACACTCCAGTTAGATAGAGAGCAACTCATTACCACTATCGACAAAGAAAAACCAGCAATACTCTTACTTGGAGGGTCTATGTTCCACGATTGGGACCCATTCATGAAGACATGCTTCGAACACGTACACCAACATGGAGGAAAAGTCATTTTTGATGTTTCACACGTAGCTGGACTCATTGCCACGAAAACCTTCCCTAACCCACTTGATTATGGCGCTGATTTATTGACTACCACCACCTGCAAAACGATTCCAGGACCTTCTCATGGATGGATAATCGGCAAGGCTGAGTATCAACAGGCCATTGACCGTTCTACTTTTCCTGGCTTCGTATCTGGAGGACATTTACAGGAATATGTAGGTGCGATTGTCAGCTTATTTGAAATTTTGAAATACGGTAAAGATTTCGGTGAACAAATTATTAAAAACGCCAATGTACTCGGTAAAACACTTGAAGAGGGTGAATTTTCGGTTCACAGAACCATGAACGGAAACTATTCCGAAACACACCAAGTAATTACAAGTGATCATGGAAAGCTATCCGCACATGTAATAGAAGAAGAACTATCCAAAATAGGAATTTTCGTGAATGCCAATCTCCTACCCGAACATGGATTCAAAAATAAATTTGGTCTTCGATTCGGAACACAAGAGTTAACCCGTCTTGGCGGAAACGAAACCATAACTGCCAGCATCGGAAATCTGATCAATGATTTTTTACGCGAAGATAAGCCTAATTACGAATCGTACAGATCGAAAGTTCTAGACACTAAAGCACTACTTCGCAGTATCAAATACTATTAACCTAAACTCGCTATGATGAATAAAAATGTGCTTCAAGAAAGCAGCTTAACGGAATTCGAAGTAAAGGGCTTATCCAAAAAATACTCTTTTGCGGATGGGCATGCCTATCAGGATATTCCGAAAGCATTCAAAGATACCTTTGATCAACTTTCGTCTATTTGGCAGAAGAGTATCAAAGAGTCTCACGCTACTCTTGAAGATAACTTTAAGACAAAATTTGGCCAATTAATGGGCTCCAATGCTCTAATAAATCATAATTGCTTTTCAATTTGTCCGACAGCATCTAACTCTATTGATATCACGGGAGCCTGGCTTTCTAGTAAAGGCTACAAGACCGGACTTATTGAGCCTTCATTTGACAATATTTATTTACTTTTCAAACGAAGAGGTGTCGACGTATTTCCTATCCCAGAAAATGATTTCCTCGATATAGTAACGCTTCGAGAAAGAGTTCGAGAAAATGGCTTAAACTGCCTTGCATTGGTAAGCCCCAATAATCCAACTGGATTTAAACTGAGCAAAGAGGAGTTCAGAGAGCTTTCAAACTTCTGCAAAGAAGAGAACCTCATGCTAGTGCTGGACACAACATTTCGTTTTTTTGCAAATGAAGTTTACGACGAATATAGCATCATTCTACATGACAATATCGACTTTGTTGTGATTGAGGATACAGGAAAAACGTTTCCAACATTAGACTTGAAAGTCAGTTTAATGGTCTATTCTAATTCCATTACGCGAGAGATGCGACTTCTTTATGAAGAAATTTATCTCTGTACGAGCAAAATTTCTCTATCCTTACTATCCGAACTTGTAACAATAACTCATCGTGTTGGATGGGATGAGATCATTTGGAATGACCTTAACTTCCGAAAGCAAAAGCTCATTGAGGCAGTTGAAGGAACAGGACTTAAAATTGTCGAAAGTAGCGGAAGGTGTAATCTTCCCGTTGTTTGGTTGAGTACGGAAGATACGCAGTTAACAGGACTTGAATTATACGAATTTCTTGAACAGTACGACCTTTTTGTATTACCTGGAAGGATGTTCTACTGGAATTCTCCTTCTGCGAACCAATATTTCATTCGAATGTCACTATTCACGGCTATGGAGTTACTCATAAGTGGATTGGAAAAATTTAGTCAAGCATTAAGAAAATTATAGGATGATCCAACTTGAAGATTATACATTCGGAATCGACGGTATTAAGCCGTACATTCTGAAGAACAAGAAAATTGCTGAGACGCTTGAAACACAAAGGAAGTTACTGCAACTTTGGAAAGTCCAGAGACCGATCATACATAACAACATGACTTTCTCAACTAAGGATCTAGAAATCTATCAAATAGATCGATTAAGAAATATAGTGGACACTGCGTTTTCAACTAATCCTTTTTACAATCAGCTCTATTCTAAAGTTGGTTACTCTCGAGGAGATATTATTACTCTGGACGACTATAAAGCCTTACCGATTATCACAAAAGATGACCTACTTGATAATGAAAATTGGTTAGGTGGTAATCTCTCCCCTACTTTAGAAAATGCATACAGATACACAACTTCAGGGTCCTCTGGAAAGGTCTTCACCGTTTACAGAGATGCTGTTATGAATAACATGATGTGGTTGAATCAACTTCGGTTCTATGAACAAATCCTTCAAAGACCCTTAAAACAAAAGGACTGGATCTATGAAATTTATTTAGCTGCACCAACGTTTTCATCCATCGCTGATCATTACCCTTTTTTTACCGTTTCAAACGAGTGCCCACCAGAATATGTCCTCGCTCATTTGAAACTTCTGAAACCCTCAATACTCTCAGGCTTTCCAAGTTATCTACTAAATCTAGCAAGTCTCATCAAAGACCCAGCGGAATTCGACTTTATAGAAGCGATCGTGACAAATTCAGAGGCAAGTAGTCAGCAGGAGCGAGATCGAATTTCACGTGCGTTTGGAGGTGCTTTGGTATGTGATGAGTACTCTTCCATAGAGCTTTCTTTTATTTCGATGCAATGTCCACATGGTAATTATCACTTGGTTGAAGACAATGTACGGGTCGATATCATTAATGAAAATCAACTTGGTCAAGGAGAAATGATTGCAACGAATCTACATAATACATTCTTGCCTTTCATTCGCTACAATCACGGAGACAAACTCGCATTAAAACAGCACGGTCTTGAATGTCGGTGCGGCAACAAATTCCGCATGTTAAAACAATTCGAGGGACGAGCTGATCAAATTTTGATCAGCCAAAAAAACGGAGAAATCTCATCCTTCATGATTATGTCTCTGTACGACCGTTTTTTGCTCGCACATGATTCTAATCTATTGGAATTTCAAATCGTTCAAAAAGAAGTCAATTTAATCGAACTCAACTTGGTTCCAAAAGCAAACTCTAAAGGAATAAATTGGTCCTGTATAGATCTGTTTACATCACATTTAAAGGAATTGTTTGGAAATGATGAGAACCTTTCAATAAAAATCAATGAGATGGCAGAGATTTTGAATCCATCCTACAAAAGACGTCTAATTATCAATGAATTACTCCATTAATCTATTAAAATGTTTGACCTAACAATTCTGTATTTGTTTGAAGGAGATGACTCTTATGAGTTGCTTCACAAAGAACTATCGACTATTTCCCATGATATTCGAGTGGTGAGAACTCCGTTAGATTATTCAGGTAATTTGAACTCATTGCCCATTCAAACAATTGAGAACTGTGATTGTTTAATTTCCCGAGTGTTTGATAATTACGATTACTTTATCAAGCATGCAAAAAATTTAAAATACATTGGAACTGGCCACACAGATACGTCAGATTACGAATTAGAGATGCTCAATAGAAGAAAAATTACTCTTAACAACGTTCAAGATTACTGCACTAATTCTGTCGCTGAACTCACTTTCTTTATGCTCCTTAATTTCGCGCGAAAATTTCCTCTCTTAAATTCCTCTCCAACGGATCCATCGATACCATTCAATAATATGGGGAATGAGCTCAAGAACAAGAAGGTTGGAATCATTGGAGCTGGTAATATTGGCGAAAGAATGGCCATAATGTGTAGTCACTTTATGGAAGTTGACTACTGGTCTCGCAAACACAATGAGAAATTGGATGCCCAACCTCGGGTATCCTACACGGCATTGGATGAAATGTATGCTTCTTGTGATTTCATCTCCTTACACCTCAAATTGACCAAAAACACCAAAGGTTTTATAGGTGAACGAGAAATTAATTTAATGAAGACGGGATCCGTAGTTCTCAACCCTTCCAAACCAGAGCTTATCGATTTACACTATCTCAAAAACACATCCACAGCTCCCTCTATTTCAATATGGTTTGACGAACTGCATTCGATCGAAGACCGAATCATTTTTTCCTCATTTCCGTATGTGCATTTAACAAATGGATATGGCTGGCTCACCAAAGAAGCTCAGTCCAATTCCAACCATCAGCTTTTGAAATCCGTCAAACAATACGCCAAGAGCCGATTATTGATTGAATAAATTAGATACAATTGCCTTATGTTAGAAAAATTTAAACATCAGACCCTCCCAACATTTATTCTTCTCGGTGAAGACATGGCATCGATTGATCATATTTCCAAGCTGCCCGTAAACATTGTTTTAATGGGAAATGCTAAACCGAAGAACTCGCAGGACAACCTGCACTTCATTAGTTTAAAGAAACTATCCAATGCGGAACGTGTGGACTTGATTATTGACACCTACCGAACCATGAATTGTACGGGAGCAGTTTCTTTCCAAGAAGGGTACCAGGACATTTTATATACACTTAGCACAGAATTTCAAATCAATACAATTTCGAAAAACGCAATCTACAATTCCCGTAATAAAATTGTATTCCGTCAAACGCTTGAGAAATTCAACCTTAACAATGTTCCATTTGCACAAATAAAATCAATCGCTGAATTGGAAGAATTTCGCAGTAAACTCGGAGAAGCAGTAATTCTTAAACCTTCAAAAGGAGCTGGAAGCTACCGAACAATTCTCCTTGAGCCAGGAACCTCAATCAATGAGTTTCCGGAAGTCAAAGTGCCTTGGATGTTGGATGATGAGTATCCGTTTATTGCAGAAAAGTACATTTCAGGAAAGGAATACTCCGTTGAAACACTTACTATCAATGGTGCACACTCAATTGTTGCCATTGTTGAACGTCGCGTTATTTCGGATTCTTATTTCATTGGTAAAGGACACATAACCCCAACGACTCTTTCAGATCATGTTCAGAAGGCTGTTGGCGAGACCGTGAAAGAAATGCTCACTGCAATCGAACTTGATTTCGGCCCTGCACATACTGAAATAAAGATTTCAGGAGACGAAATTTGCATCATTGAAACTCAAATAAGATCAGGTGGTGCCTCAATTTGGAAATTGGTAGAGTTAACAACAGGGATCAATGTCCAATATGAAATTATCTCTCATCTGACAAATTGCAAAGTTGATCGTGCACCTACTAAGTTTTCACATGCTGGGGTTTGTTATTTGCATAGTAAAAAAGGACGTTTCATGGGAATAATTGACGAAGAAGGCATCCTTAAAGATGAATCAGTAGTTGACTACCACTTGTACTACTCCATTGGGGAAAAACTTCCTGAAATATTGGATTCATTTGATCGAACAGGATATGTGATTTGCGGTGGTACCAGTTACGATTCCTTAAGTGAAAAACTGCATAAATTTGATCAACTGACAATTCTTACGAAGGAAACATCTTCATCATAATTAATGAAACCATCATGAAAATTTACAGTAATTCCGATTTCGAGTTCATACTTAAAATAATTGAAAAATATAGTTCCTATTACGACTTTCCTTACAATGCCCCTGTATCCTACTACAACATATTTTCTCTTTGCAACAAGTACTTGAAAGCACAGTTAAAAAGGGATACAAAGCTTTACATGAACATTTCTTCGGATAATATTTTGACATTAATCGACGAGAAAGCAGAGCATGTCACTCTAGTTCATCCAAAAGCAGAAAAAGCCGTTAAGAGTACTGTCGAAGGATTAGTCGCTGATGGAGTTAAAAGAATTTCACTCCACTCCCCCAATTTTGTTCCTGGAGAGGAATATTCAATTGAACAAACTTTTGAGCAAGTTTTGCTAGACTGTCACACCGCAGACGTAAATAGTGAACATAATAATGAATTACTAAGGGAACGCTTATCGAAAAGGTCATTTGCCAATTATCGAAAGAATAATAGAGAAATAAGAGTTGAAGAGATAAGTAGTTCTAACATCTCAGACTTAGAAAAGATTACCGATATATGGAACAAAAGAGCCATCAGTCGAAATGTTGATACTCGCTCAGTTTTCAAGGATTACCTCGCTATTGATCTTTTAAAGAAAGGGAACAAAAACTTGATCGGATTAATCGGTTACCGAGGATCAAATCCTGTTTCATTTAACATCGTCACTCGTATGAGCTTTAATCCGACAGTAGCAGTTTTACTGTCCAGCAAGTCTCTCAATTACAAAGACCAACCCGGAGGGTACAATGAAACTTCAGTTCATAGTTATATCAAACTAGGAGAGTTTCTTGGTCAAATCGGAGTAAGCTCATTGAATCTAAGCGGAGGAAATAACACCAGTTCATCACTGTACTCATTCAAATTGAATTTAGGATCACATTCCATCTGCAAATCTGCAGATTACTACTATACACCAAACATCTGAATTTCGTGAAATCTTATTTCTACTTATACAGCACACATGTAAAATCCTTGTTTGTCTTATGGTAGTTATGAATCAGCATAAATTTCTCACCCAAAGCTCCGATTAGCTCTACAATTTCAGCAGGGTTCGAATACCTCAATTTTGGATTTTTCATAGCATTTGAATAAGTGCTCAGCAAGTTGAAAGAAACACCTAAACGAGAAAGGCACATCATTTTTTCAACAGAACGAATAAAAATATCGTTCCAATCTTCAACATCGCGCCAGAATAAACCTGAAGCTATTACATAATCATAATTTCTTTTAGGATTGTAGTTCATCAAATCTGTATTCCTAAAAAATTCTTCTCCAAAATTCTTTACCGCTTCTTGATAAAAAGGTTCAAAAGGTTCTATTCCAGTGTAGTCAAAAGTCGATTCTTGAAATTTAAGAAAAGTAAGAAAATCACCATACCCAGCTCCAACATCTAACAATGAAGTCGCAGCTTCAGGCCGGTTATTATAAATCACTTCAAATCGCTTATGTTGACTTTCTATGGATGACCATCCCAAACTTTTCACCGTTCCCATTCCATGGTTCGAAATCAATTTCTTATATATCTTCTTGTCCATTTAATGATTATCAGATTTTAAAGACATAAGATAGGTATTAATAAATTGAAACGTTTGTATTTAAATCATAAAAAAAATAATTTGGCTTACAATCATTTCATAAATAAGAGATTACCTCGGCAAGAGTAGATTTAAAAGTTTTGGAGGATTTTTTTAAGATTTTCCATGAATATTGGGGAGGAACAATAAATTAACAACGACATGCCAACAATGTGTATAGTGCATAGCACCCTTCGGAATGCTACGACACCATACACGGAACGTTATAGGTAATGGAATAGCTTTACCTAACACTTACTCCCAACCATAATAGATAAAGGTAAAGCAGAATTAAGTATTCTGTTAAAAGATGAATAATGGTAATCTGTAAATTGACATTATCCGTGTTTTTTAGTACCTTATATATGTAAGATCAAGGAAAACACTATACTCTAAACTTCAAAATAGCCCTGAATTTATTGACAAGCCTTAAGGTTATCGCAGCGCATTGTATATATGTGCTTGGCACCCTTTAACCTAAATTCCTGTTAAAAACTACAGCTGTTTAAGGAGGAACGACGAGTTATGTAGGTTTAAGGAATGTGGTTCAAAAGGGTAAGCAGATTATACTAGCGCAGGGCTCTTTTTGCATACTTTTTTAGCTCTTGAAAAAAGTTTGAGAATCTTTTAATCAGAAGACTTGAAAAAATAGCTACCTATAACATGCCCTACACCCAATGCGGAGTATTTTCTTCGAAAAACTAATCTTACTAAAACAACTATTTATTACTTTAAACGAAAATTTTGGTCCAAAGCCGCACTGCTGTGTAGCCCCGACCGTTGTAAACAATTCCCCACATCACGGAAAACTGAGATTAATCCCTAAAGATAACGTCAAATTTTTAGGGGATTTTAGAAAAAAATTGATTAATGAATCTATTATTAATAGAGGTTTTAGAGTAAAAAACAACTAAATTTGGCGTTAGTCGAGATTAAGAAATTCGTATTAAATTATTTGGAAAATAAAATAGAAATTATTGAAACCATTGGAAAGATTGTTGTTTTTATAATGTTACTTCTTTCTGTATTCCTTTTTACGGTTAAAACACAAAAAAAATTAGCCAATAGGATTTTTGGTATATATCTATTGGTCATTGCGTTTGATTTAATTGGCTTTTTTACAAGCAAGTTTCTCGAATATCCCAATATTCACAATATTAAAATGGCTTCAAGTCTGCTACAACTACCTTTATTTTATCTATATGTATTATCAACTTGCTACTCCAATTTTAAGATTACAAAAAAACACATTTTACATTTCTTGCTCTTTTTAGTATTTCTAATCGTTTTTAAAATTACAAGCTTCTCTGAACAGAGTTTGTCGTTTTATGGAATAATTGGAGAAATACAATATATATATTACATTATTGCAATATTCATTATCCTAAAAAGATATAAGACTATTTATATTGAAAATTATTCTAATTCCAATTTTTCAGTTTATAAATGGTTATTTCAGATTACAATTTTATCATGTATAGCACATTCATTTACACTCATAAGATGGTATTTATCTAACTCAATATATCAAGAATATGTTCTAAATATTAATATTTTAATTAGCCTCTCTGTTTTATCAATAACTATCTTTTTTGTTCTAAAGGCATTGTATCAACCCGAACTTTTTACTGGTGTTAATATAAATTTAAGTCCTGTAAAATCACTTCTTGAAAAACAATCTTCTAAAACTAATATTCAAGAAAATGAACTCCTTAGTAAACTCACTTTAGTAATGACTGAAGAAAAACCATACTTGGATTGTGAATTAACATTACAAAAACTCGCAATTCAAACTAATGTTCCAGAAAAGGAATTGTCCTTTTTAATTAACCATCATTTAGATAAACATTTTTTCGACTTCATAAATGAGTACCGAATAAATGACGCGAAAACACTTTTAAAAGACCCAACAAAAAAAGAACTTACTGTTTTAGAAATTTTGTACGAGGTTGGTTTTAATTCTAAATCCTCTTTTTACACAGCTTTTAAAAAGGAAACAAATCAAACTCCAACTGCATATAGAAAATTAACTATTTAGCTAGAGTCCGACTTTAAATCGTACTTATTTTTTGATCTAAAATTAGTCCGACTTCACACATTCGGACGTTTATGTCACCCAAACGATTCAAATTTGTATCAAATAAAAAAGTATACAACTATGAATCACATTCTAAAAACAGTAACAGTACTTGCATTAGTAATTGCATCGCAATCAATTTTGGGACAGGTTAAACCCATAGATAAAGAGACTACCAGAAAAATAGACTCTTTATTTAATAAATATCATCAGCAAGATAAAAGAGGGTCTATCGTATCCATTATAAAAAATGAACAAGTAGTTTACAGTAATAAAACGGGTCTAGCAAATATAGAACATCAAATTCCAATAAATAATACTACGACTTTCAATATAGCTTCTAACTCGAAGCAATTTACTATGTTTCTTGCTCTACTTTTAGAAGAGGAAGGGAAACTATCTCTTCATGATGATATTAGATTGTATTTACCAGAACTTAAGCATTTACCTAATAAAATAACCATTAAGCAACTTGCAAATCATACGCATGGTTTACCAAATACGGATGAATTATCTCAACTTATAGGGGCAAACACCATGAATCATGACGAAGCTGTTAAAATGTTACTAAACATAAAACAAGTTAGTTTTGAAGCTGGAGAAGAACATTATTATAACAACACAGGTTTTATGTTGCTATCAGTAATTATTGAGAGAGTTGGAAATAAACCATTTGAAGAACAGTTGGAAGAAAAGATTTTTGCTCCATTAAAGATGAACAACACTAGTGTTATTAGGAACTCAAATACTGTGGTTAATAATAAGGCATACTCATATATTTTGCAGGATAGCGTATATAATACTAGTCCATCTAATTTCAGTACAATAGGTTCATCAGGTATTTATACAACAATTGAAGATTTAAACCTATGGGTTAAAAATTATCAGAAGACAACTGTAGGCAAAAAAGAATTTTATGAGAAAATGCAAACTCTAACCACTTTAAATTCTGGAAAAAAAACAAACTATGGTTTAGGTTTACAACACGACACTTATAAAGGTATTGATGTTCTGTTTCATGGAGGAGGCACAGAAAGTTATCGGTCTTACATTTTACATGCTCCTGAATATCAATTATCATTAGTGTTTTTGTCTAACAAAGGTGATATGGCTGGGTTAGATATAATGTATGGTGCACTTGAAATCATTTTAAAAGGTCACATTCAAAATGACACGAAATTCGAAGTATTAAAAGGCAATGAATTGAAAAAGTTACAAGGCACATATCAGGTGTTTCCTGGTAATTATTACAATTTTATTGTCGATAATGATAAATTATATTTTCAATTTTTTGGTACAACAAAAAAATATCATTTTCCTCAAATAGGAGAAAACACTTTTGAATATCCAGTCGCACATTATAAAATCTCTTTTGATGAAGATGGTATGGTTCTCCATCAGGCGGATATGGATTACTTCTGCTCTAAAACAAATGTGAAATTAGAAATTGAAGAAGATTTAGACCTAAACAAATTTGTAGGAACTTATAAAAATGATACACATAATACTTCCTATGAAATAGTTATAAAGAATGGTGATTTAATGGCTTTACATCCTAATAAAAGCTTTGGTATAAAGTTATATCCTCTAACAAAAAACACTTTCTCTTCCTATGAAGGATATTTTGGAAAAATAGATTTTATTCCAAATTCAAATGGAATTATTAAATCTTTCAACGTTTCTGGACAAAATTTAAAGAACATTCCATTTATTAAAATTATGTAACTAAAAAGAGAAATAAAACTGTTTACAACAACGCATATAAAAAAAATGCGGTTTAGGTGTAAGTCTGAACCGTTTTTTCATTTAATTAAGTATATTTTTCGGAAACGTTAGTGTGTAAAATCCGCTACTTTTTATATACAAGACCGTTGTAACCATTTGCATGTAAGACTCAGAAATGAAAAATGAATAATTCCCAAAGAAAAATACAAGATAAATGGAAAAAGGGCTTTGTTCTTGGTCTAGATTGTATAACATACTCAAATGGTAAAATCATAATTGGGAGTGTTTACA
>JAKVAR010000190.1 GCA_022447585.1 Crocinitomicaceae bacterium
AGAAACGATTTAATAGTGCAACACTTCAACTCTGAAATAGTCCTCTAGCTTTCCAGATTGACCAAAGGTAAACCCAAACTGATTCTCATCAAAACCACAGCTTATAACCAAGCTCTCGATATAATCTACCCTTTTTTCAAATGAAGAATCTTTCTTCACATAGTTATACATTATATCGAAATATATGGAGTCAGTGTTTTGCATAAAAAATGACATAGTTCGCATAAATTCGCATTCATCACCTGATAACATTTCAAAACCATTGAAGTAATAATCATTTTCAAGCATAACATAGCAACCTACTTGAGAAATGTCTCGAATATATTTCGTTGGTGCTTCGACTTCATGGGTGGAAAAATTATCTGCTAACTTTTTATCATGTCGATCCTCAAAAACTAATTCAAGATTATAATTATGGTTGGAGGTTATATTAAAGCTAGAATCTTTGCTAAAGTTGATTGAAATTGTATCTGACCTAGAAAGCAGCTTTTCTTTATAAACTAGAGAATCATCTTCAAACAAATAAAATGTAGGTAAACCGTCACAATCATCAAAACTACTGCGTTCCTGATTTAAATAAACTTCCAACCAAATTGGCACATAACTCGAATCTTCCCAAGTTTGAGCATGGGTAAAAGCTGATGACACAAATACAATAACAAGTATAATTCTCATGTTATAATTTAACTATCATTATGGTGAAGTACTCCTCTTTCCTTGCAGATTGACCAAAGGTAAATCCAAATTGGTTGTAATCATATCCAGCGTTTAATAATAGGTTTTCGAGGTATTCTATTCGAGCGTCAAAAACCTCATTTTTCTCAACATAGTGATACATTATTTCGATTTCTGCAGAGTCTGATGTATTGATTATTAACTCAATTGAATTAAGGAAAGTACTGTCTGACTTTAAACTTAAATCTTCACTGAAAAAAGTAAATTCATCTTCAAAGCCAGCTTTGCAACAAATAAAACATGATGAAATCCTTATAATTTTTGTAGGGTTTTTAATCCCAAAAGTGGAAAAGTTGTCTTCTGAATCTAGGACATAATCATTCCCTCGACTAATTAACTTATAATTATGATCTCTTGTAATTTTACAAGTGGATTCTTTAATATATGGTAAAGAGAATTCCTGATTTATTGAATCGAATTGTATTTTGATTACGAGGGAGTCATCTTCGTATAACTCAAAAAAAGCTGGAAATTCATAAAATTCCGCACATTTTTGGTCAATTTTCAAGATTAGATCTATAGGTATATAACTCGAATCTTCCCAAGTTTGAGCATTTGAGAACACTGAATTGAACAAGAATATGACCAAAATAATTCTCTTCATCACATACTGTAAAGTAATAACTCTATGAAGTCCTCGTCTTCCTCAGTCTCTTTTCTAACAAACCAAAATTGGTCTTCCCTATAATTCATCTCCACTAAAACACTCTTTAAATAATCTTTTCTTTCTTCAAATTTATCTGTGCCAGAATTACTAAAATATTGTATTTCGATTTTTGCCGAGTCACGGATGTTTATGTCTCTTAAAAGCCATTTGAAATCACAGATATCTGCTAAAGAGTCATTATTAAAATGAAATTGGGAATATTCTCTTCCCATCAAGCATACTGGCATGAACCTACAATTTCTAATAATTCTTGTGTGATTTGTTATTCCATAAGTTGTAAATTCATCAACTTGAGATATTTGACCCTTCGGATCTTTATCAGAAATCACAATTTTATATAGGTGGTTGACCTTTACTAACCTTTGTTCATCCCAACTTAAGTCAAATGTTTGGTTAAGTGAATCAAACTGTTTAGTATAAATTAAACGATCGTCTTCAAAGAGATAAAGTTTTGGAGTTGAATCACAAGGGCTATAAACTGTTTCCATCCCTGAAATCATAATCAAAACATCAATCTTCACCTCAGAGGTATCGCTTTCTTGAGCTTTAGCATTTAACCCAAACAAGAAGACAAACAATATGAAAAATGCTGATTTCACTGTTTTATTTACACTTTTTTGAAGAAGTAAGTTGTCTACTTCATCAACACTTTACACTCTTGAATCATTTGTTTAGGAAATTCTTGCTCAGGAAAAATTTCCGAAGCACCCTCATACAATTGAATGGCCTCTTTAAAATTACCCGCTTCTTTACTTGCAAAACCTGCCCTCATTAAATCACGATATTCCATCAGATACATATATTCTACTTTAGTTTTTGTGCCAGGAGAATCATAACCATAAATCATAAATTCAATTTCATAAATACGGTCTTGAACTTCATATTGATTTCGCAATGTTTTATTGGCTCTTTCATACATATCCAGAGCGCCAGAATAATCTTTTCCTGTTTCAAATAGAGAATCAGCTTGTGATTTTAAATCGTAGAAAGTATCGTAAACCGTTTCTCTCAATTCTATTCTATCATCAAGTCGCTTTTTAAGAAAGGGCACAGGATAAACATCATAAGCTCTTTGGTCATTCACAATAGCCGAATCAATTTCTTTGTAATTCATCCACATTCGAGCGTCCATCATGAATAAATTAGCAGAATCCAGCATTGACGTATCCATATCTAAATTTGTCAACTCCATTTTCAACTGCATTTTTGCTTGATAATTCCTATTCCAGTCTTGATAACCCATATGATTAAAGAAGAAGATGATTGCTGGCTGGGTGCTCAGATAAGAATAGTCTTTTCCTTTTTCTTCTTTAAACAAGGTCACTTGAAATTTCCATTCTAAACCTGGGTGTTCAGGTCTGTCTTGATAGTAAAAGTAGGAGGTCCGAACAAGAGCTGTTTTGGTAACATAACCGTACTTTGAGAAAGTGATTTTATACTCATTCCAGGTGGTTAATTCCTCTGTGTATACCCTGCCTAATTTATCGGTATCCTTACTTTCAATTTCTTCACCGCTTTCGTTATATATTTTGACATGTGCCTCGTTCAACGTGGATCCGTCTTCATCAAATATTTGAATATTCAACTTTAAATTATGACGCACATAATCGTCATCACAAAAAGCGATTGCTGGGAACAAAATGAAAAGAAAGAAGGCTAATCGCATACCAGCAATTTAGTGAAATTATTCGTCGGATTCAAGGCCTAGATCTGCATCGATCTCATCAATGAATTGCTGTGGCCTCAGATCCTTTGGCCTTAAGGCTAAACATCGTTTATATAAGCTCTTCGCTTTGTCTAAATCTCCGTGTAACCTACTCATATAAGCTACCATTAATAGTTTACAATATTGGTATATCTCATCCCCATTATTAGGGTTAATATCACGCTCTGAAGTAGTGTAAACTTTTACTTCAAAGTCTAACAACTCCTGAGTAAATCCTACATTCCTATTATTGAATGCCGACCTTGTTAATTGGGCATATTGCAAAGCTTTTAGAGTGTCACCTGAATCCCATAAGCCATTTACATATTCACAGTTTTTTTCAAAGGTCATTCCAAACTCTTCATTCGGAACCATTTGCTTATTGGTACAGATATGTATCATTTCTCCAGCTCTATTCATCATTGGAATTGTGGTAGATGCCATTCTAAAGTTCACCAATGCGTTGTTGTAGTCCTTTAGCTCATAATTCTTATAACCTTCCGACATATTGTCCTCATAAATAGTCCATGATTTATCTGATACATCTGCAAACTTAGGATCGTTTTTATCGTATTGCCCATAAACCAAAGTGTTAATTTCTGTGATTCTATCTTGCGCATGTTTGTTCTCTGGATTTCTCTCGAGTACAGCCTGATAATAACGGTATGAATCGTTGTAAAACAAGCCGTGTTGAGCTAAAGAATCTGCCTTAGCAATAAGCTGGCTTTCATTCATCGATGCGATTTCGATTTCTCTTTCAATAAGTGCTATTTCACTAGAAAAGTCTTGACTCGGGCATAGCTCTATCGCTTTCTTATAGTTCTGAAGTGCCAGGTTCCAATCCTTATCTACCTCGTTCTGTTTGGCTCCATCAATGCTTGACTTGAATTCATCATAATTTTCAGCATTACATCCACCTTTAGCAAATTCGGTTTTCCTTAGCATATACCATAAATGCGCTCTATCCCATTCTTGATAACCTCCTTCAGAAATATACATTTTAATCATAGGCTCTTCTTCAAGAAAACCTAAATCAAAATCACTATTCTCTTGAAACAAACTAACTTGAAAAGGAAATGCTATAACGGGAGCTATTTCTTCAGGAAACGAATGTCTAGTATCTATATAAGCGAATTTACCGTAATAGCCATCTCTCGTAAAATGAACTTCATATTCTTCTTGTATTGGAAGGTCTATTATTACTCGACCCATACCACCAGTGGTGTCAACTGAAACTAGAGTCTCATTAGAATAACACCTAATTATTACATCATCCAGATAAACATTTGCAGTTGCATCCTTAACCGTAGCATCGATGCTAATTATAGTTTGACCAAATACTATGTTCGAGCTTAAGATTAACAATGTTAAGAATCGCATATTCTTTAATTTTTTCCTCTAAGGTAGGCTAATTCGAAACACAACATTTAGGGTAAACACCTTAAAGCGATTTGATAACTAGGTCTTTCTTAATCATTTCAATCAATTGCTTTTCTGATTCATGATTTGTCTGAAGTAAAAAGGCATGAAGTGTTGAAATAATAGTATTCCCTTCTTGCGGTACAAATGCCCATCCCTTAACCGTATTGCCATGTTTCATTATATTGCTCTTAACAAGAATAGCATGGTTATAAAGCCTACCGGCAAAACCAAATCTTCTTCCCATCTCAAATACCACATTTGAATCAAATTTATTTGTAATTCCAACAAAGTCTGAAGTAGCGAGAAGGTCAGGAATGTTAACTGATTCTTTTAATTTAAAGTTGAATCGAACAGTATGCAAAAACTGACTCGGAGTCGTAATGTCTGATGAAGTTAGATTGCATTCAATGTCAAGTGTTTTGTATAAATCAATAACATCGATTGCATGATGTGTTCCTATATCAGGATCTAAATGACGAGCAATTACATTACCTGAAACAAGCCGTTGATGGTTAGAAATATCCTCAGATCGTCTTACTACGACCACATCAGCACTTTTAATATTACTTAAGTCTTTTCCTCCGAATAATTGGAGTAATGCAGCGGTACCATGCGTATTACACGAAACTACGTGCACCATTTTTTGATCTCTAATTAAC
>JAKVAR010000191.1 GCA_022447585.1 Crocinitomicaceae bacterium
AGAAACGATTTAATAGTGCAACACTTCAACTCTGAAATAGTCCTCTAGCTTTCCAGATTGACCAAAGGTAAACCCAAACTGATTCTCATCAAAACCACAGCTTATAACCAAGCTCTCGATATAATCTACCCTTTTTTCAAACGAAGAATCTTTCTTCACATAGTTATACATTATATCGAAATATATGGAGTCAGTATATTCCTTGTAAAAAGACATTGTTCTAACAAATTCGCACTCGTCTCCAGGCAACATTTCTGTGTCTCTGAAATAATAATCATTCTCGAGCATGACGTAACAGCCCAACAGTGATATAGCTCTCACAAATTTTGTGGGCGTATTGACTTCATTCGTTGAAAAATTATCCAATATTTTCTTGTCTCGGCGATCCTCAAAAACTATTTCGAGATTGTAAATATGGTTGTGAGTAATGTTGAATACTAAATCTTTACTGTAGACTAAAGAAATTGTGTCTGAAATCGATTCAAACTTCGTTCTGTAAACCAGCGAATCATCTTCATAAATAAATAGGGTTGGTAGGCCATCACATTTATCAAAACTACTCTTTTCTTGTTCTAAATAAACTTCCAACCATATTGGCACATAACTGGAGTCTTCCCAATTTTGAGCAAAACAAAATAGTGAATTCAACATGGAAAAAAATATTAGAGTTCTCATCGTTACATGCTGTAAATCATTACTTGAAGGTATTCTCGTTCGTCTTCAGATTGATGCATTGTAAACCAAAACTGATCGTTACGATATCCTATTTCTGTAAGAGTTCTTTTGAGATATTCTTCTCTAATTTTGAAATTATCAGAATTTCGAGGACCGTAATATTGAATCTCCAATTTTGCTGAATCACGCACATTAATATCTCTTAGAATCCATTTGAAATCGCAGTGATCTATTAAAGAATCATCTTCAAAATAAAAAAAACTTCGCTCTCGGTGATTTAAACAACCCGGGCCAAATTTCACACTTCTGATAATTCGAGTTGGATTTGAGATACCATGTGTAGTAAAATCGTCATTAGATGTTGAAGTTCCCACCGGAGGATATTGAGAAAATTTAATTCTGTAATTATGATTAGGACGAATAAGGTTAAATTCGTCAGATCTAATACCAATAGTTTGATTTAGCGAGTCTAACTTCTTAGAAAAAATCAGATTACCATCTTCATACAAGAAAAAAGTAGGTATAGAATCGCAAGGGCTATAAACTGTCTCCATACCCTCAATCATAATGAGAACATCGATTGGAACTTCTGCAGAATCAGTGCCTTCCTGTGCAGTTGAACAAAAGCCTAATAGCATCAACGGTATTAAGAAAATTACTTTCACTACACTCTATTACAGAAATGATCAATATTAAGTTGTCTAATCTATAGCAGAACTATGCTTAATGTGCTCAGATTAAAATCCAATTAGAATCAACTTGAAGTAGAGTTCTTTGCGTACAAGAAACCTATTTTTAGCTGTTACAACAAGTAATGAAGATGAAATTAGGATTCCTTCGGCGAAAAAAATTCTGGAAACGGATGTTTCTTTGGCTTATCATTTTTCCTCCGGTACTCTTTACCATTGTTATTGCAATTTTTTATTGGAAACAAGATGCCATTGTTCAGGAACTCATTTCAACACTTAATGAAGATTTCAAAGGAAAAGTAGAGATTGGAGAAAGTCATGTTTCTCCGTTCGAAAACTTCCCCTACATTTCAATTGATGCCCAAGAAGTGAAGATTTTCGAAGATAAAATAGCCGATTCAGAACCTATTGTTCACCTTAAAGATTGCTATTTAGGATTTGGTTTTTTTTGATATAATTTCTGGAAACCTCAACATAAAAGTTATTCGAGCAAAAGACGGCTATATTCATGATATTCTGCATGTTGATGAAAGTTTTAATATTACAAATGCGCTGGCTACGGAAAAAAAAATAGAAGACCCAGAAGAAGAGTTTCATCTCCGACTTAAAAAGATAGAATTAGAGAACATTGATGTCTATAAGCTCAATGAATCCAATGGAATGAAGATAGCCTCTTACATTGATGATGCTCAAATCAGTTTAGAAAAAAGCAATGAACATGTCTTTGCCTCAGTAGATACTGACTTTAGACTAAACGTGATTTCCAATGAAGATACCGCATGGTTTAAGAACAAACATGTACACGGACATCTAGAAATTGACTGCGATAAAACCAAGGATTTTCTAGTACTATATCCTTCAGAGATATTTGTTGAAGAAGCCACTTTTAACGGTGAGGGATCTATTGATATCTAGGACGATTTTAACATGGATATTGCTATGAATAGTTCCAAAAAGAACTTTGATATATTCTTGGCCTTTGCACCTGCAGAGGTAAGTTCTTTTCTTGAACGGTATGAAAATGCGGGAGATATTTTCATTAATGCAAATGTCTCTGGTAAGACCATTAATGGCCATTTCCTAACAATTGAAACTTCTTTCGGATGTGAAAATGCCTATATCGACAATAAAATCAATCACAAGAAAATTGAAGAGCTAAACTTAGGCGGGTATTTTACAAATCAAGGAGGAAATGACTTAACCCAAATGGAGTTCCGCCTCAAAGATTTTTCCGCCAAACCAGAGGCCGGGAATTTCTCGGGAGATTTACATATCAAAAACTTTGAATCACCCGAGATTGATCTTTCATTAGATTCAGATTTTGACCTAGCCTTCTTAACACAATTCATTAATGCCACTAGTTTCAGTAATTTAAAAGGGAAGATCGAAATGCACATGAAATTCTATGACATTATCGATTTAACAAGACCGGAAAGAAGTATAGAACGCCTGAACGAAACGTATTATACCGAACTCAAAGTAACGGATCTTGGATTTAGCAGTCCTGCATTTCATCTTCCCCTTTCAAGCTTAAATACGTGGGTAATTGTTGAAGGTCATGAAGAAATTTCAGCGCTGAAGCTACACGGCGAATTAGTGCTAGACTATGAGGATAGTTTAAAATCCATCGATCTTGACATAACAGAGTTAGGTGGGAAAATGAAAGTACATCCACTCAAATTAGAGAAATTTAATGGGAATGTACATTATGAAGATGATCGACTTCTTGTGCAAGATTTCTCTGGCAAGTTAGGAAGCAGCGAATTCACCGTAAACCTTGACTACTATTTACGCGAAGGTGAAAGAGCTTCAGGGCAAAATTATTTTGGTTTAGCGGCAAAACGATTGAATTTTGATGAATTACTCGAGTTCAACGAAATTCCTGTAGACGCTGAAAATAGTGCTGAAGAGCATGCAGCTGCCTTTAATATTTACGAACTTCCATTTAGTGATATGCAATTCGAGTTTGATATCGATCATTTAAACTATCATCGAAACATACTCTACAATTTCAAAGCTGAATTGCGCACCACTCCAGAACATTATCTCTACATCGACACATTAAACATGAATGTCGCCGGTGGTAAAATGGCGCTTGGAGGATATTTTAATGGATCAAATCCTGATGAAATTTATTTAAATCCGATTATGCACTTGGAGGGGGTAGACTTAGACAAACTCCTATATAAGTTTGAGAACTTTGGACAAAATGAAATCGTATCTGATAATTTGAAAGGCAGGTTAACGGCCGATATAACCGGAAAAGTAAGGATGTATCCAGACCTTGTTCCGATTATTGATCAGTCCGAAATTCATATGGATGTAACTGTTTTAGATGGAAGATTAATTGAATATGAAATGCTTTCTACTTTTGAGGAGTACTTCGTAGATAAGAATTTGGAAGATGTACGTTTTGATACTTTACAGAATCATATTGACCTTGTAGATGGAACATTAGTAATTCCGAATATGACCATAAACTCAACGCTTGGTTTTCTCCAAATTTCGGGCACACAAGACGCTGATTTTAATATGGAGTATTACATTCGAGTACCGTTAAAAATGGTTGCCGGTGCTGGTTGGAGTAAATTATTCGGGAGAAAAAAAGAAGAAGTTGATCCGAATCAAGTAGACGAAATTGAATATGTTGATCCAGAGAAGAAAGTGGCTTTTATCAATATTAAAATGATTGGCAATAGCGAGGATTATGAGGTTTCACTCGGCAGAGATAAAGGCAGTAAAAAGAAGAATAAAAATAAAGACTAAATCAATCCTTCTTCATTACCATGCATTCTTCAATCATATTCTACGCCGTGGAATATCATCATCACAAAAAGCGAGTGCTGGAAATAAATGGAAAATCACATTACTCCAAATTACGGAAAAGATTATAATGAATTGATAATCAAATCACTTTTAACCTTCTTTAGGAGAGCATCCCCTTTCTCATGATTCGTTTGAAGTAAAAAAGCATGGAGTGTTGAAACGATTGTATTCCCTTCTTGAGGCACAAAAGCCCAGCCCTTAATGGAGCTTCCATTATACATTAAATTACTTTTTACCAAAATAGCATGGTTATATAGCCGTCCGGCAAAACCAAACCTACGACCCGTTTCGAATACCACATTCGAATCAAACTTATTTGTAGTTCCAATGAATTCATGATACTCCAAAAGGTCGTGTAAATCAACCTCATTATTTAACGTTAAATTAAACCGTACTGAATGCAAGAACTGGCTTGGTGTAGTAATGTCTGAAGAAGTTAATTTGCATTCAATTCCGAGGGTTTTGTACAAATCAATCACATCAATGGCATGATGCGTACCTATGTCGGGATCTAAATGTCGAGCAATTACATTACCAGAGACCAAACGTTGATGATTAGATATATCCTCAGATCGTCTTACTACGACCACATCAGCACTTTTAATATTACTTAAGTCTTTTCCTCCGAATAATTGGAGTAATGCAGCGGTACCATGCGTATTACACGAAACTACGTGCACCATTTTTTGATCTCTAATTAAC
>JAKVAR010000192.1 GCA_022447585.1 Crocinitomicaceae bacterium
TCTTATAGATTAAACTCTGATTATCCTTTATAATTGATACAAACTCTTCTTGATTCATGAAAAATCTAATGTTTATATCATTATTCGTAAAAATGGAAAAAAATCACAGTCTCTGGAATTTATTTGTTGCTAACGGTTCTCGGCTATGCTTTTGTGCCGAATCTCGAATATAATCTTTTCGGCATGAAGTATAGGCGATGTTATCAGTACTTTTCTATGATCTCCGCATTTCCTGAGCATCACCAATAGCTCCTACAGCTTCCATTACATAATTTTGATCTTCATGATTGGACCAACCGAATTTGGAAAGCTCTGTCTTTACCTGATCTTCGCTCTTTTCTTTGATGAATAAATAAACTGCAAAATCAAGAACTTCTGCTGGTATCCGACTGAGTTGGTAATTAATTATTCCTGAGACAAGTTTTAAAAGACCGATGTAATACCCAAAAAAGAGTAGAAATCCCCAGCTAATTAGCAAGCCAATCCATCCAGTATTTAAACTTTTGATTGTTAGACCTGATTCAAACCGAAGTTTCATGAACGTTATAAAATCAATTTCAACGGATGAATTCTTACCAATGTATAGCTGATAAATGAAAATTTGACATGAAATAAATGACAAAATAACTGAAGCTATTAGAATTGGTCTTAACTTTTTGAAATCCGTATAGTTACCAAGTTTTAGTGTTTGAGATAAGATAAATCCGATAATAAATCCAACCCCGACATCGAACAAGCCAATAATATAGAAGCCATTTGAGATACTAACAGCCAAAATGTACCCTAATATTAGGCTAACTCCGATATTACTAATAAGCGGGATATAAAGGTTAGGCTTCATTCTCGGTGATGGAGCTGGAAGTGATTCTGGAATTACATAATCATCCCATTCATCAGCTTTTTTCTGTTCGGATGCGAACCCTTTAATTTCTTCCGCACTTAATTCACTCTCAAGATTATGCAGGACAAGTTGAAATAGTTTTACCCTTTTCGAGTTTCTCCCAAAATCCCACATCTCATTTCCGAGCGAGGTACTTTGGATATTTACTTTCCCAAAGTCATAACTCATGGCAATACTTTCCGTCCATTTATCCCAATCATTTTTTCTTTTGGCTTCTATATTTGAGTCATCATAATAAACGACTTCCCAACCAATTTTTTCAATAGCTTTTAATGCAATTGCAATAAAGGCAGCTTTTGAAAGCTTGGTATGAAATGAATCCTTAAACTTTGGTGTAAAGGCTACACGATGAACCTTTTTTATTGAATCTTCGAGCTTTTGTATTTCGGATGTCATTGTCTATTACTGATAACGGTTTGGCTAGAAAGTCGTACGGACTTCTAACCAAGATTTGATTTTAAAGTTAGGAATAGTTTTTTACCCATAAGTTATCTTTCGAAGCATAAACCCCGTATGCTTTTTAAGCCTTTGTTATGGTTACAATAGAGCTTCATCTAGTAGCATTAGCCCATTCAACATCTCTTTTGTCAAATTCTTTACCGTCAGTTCGGTTTCCCTTTTACTCTTGTTAAGTTTGGTAAAGGCAGGAGGCCAGGACCTAACAAATTTAAGTAAGTTAGCCGAACCCTTGGTTGAACTTTCAACGGCATCTCTCAATTCCATGGCAGTACTTTTTGTTTCTTCATACGTATCGTTATCATATTGAGAAGCAGCAATTAAAATGTCGGAATAAGATCCGCTAACTTTAATGAAATTGCTCGAAAATTCTGGAACTTCATTATTAATCATCTCATTGAATTCATTTAGTTCCAGAGCTAAATCATTACAAATCTTTTTTGATTTTGACTCTCTTAAGCGATTATCCTTGATTGCAGTAGCGTTGTTTAATTGTGTTGTTCGACTATTCAATCGTTCGGTCAACCAATTCATGGAACTTGCCACGTTTTTCAATGACGATGTTACTAGGTTTAAACGATGTGTTGTATCTTCAATTAATTCCAAAGTTTCAGGGTCCATTGCATGATATTCGTTTTCTTCTACATCTTTAATTAGATCATGAATTTCAGAATAGGGTTGTACCTCAACTACAACTTCTTCCAACTTTTCGTTGTTCAATATTTGATCCAGAATTAAATTATTTAAATTGATCCTGAATAACGAATCGAATTGGTTTATTGAATGGTATTCTTTGTATAAAACACCTAAACTAGAAAGGTCAGATTTAAACTCCTTAACTTTAATCAATTGTTCTAGGTTAATGGCATTTAAATCTTCTGGAGGTGAGACATTAAAATAAATGAGTTGCTCTTTACTTTCGTTCTCAAGACATCTGTTAATTTCTTCAACTGTTCCTGATTTATCCCTTTTGGTTGGAGTTCCTAATTTTTGCCACATCAGTCCTACGAGTATATCGTATTGTGGCTCAAGTTGATTATTAATAACCTCCTGAGCATCCGAACCAATTTGAGTATAAGTGTCTTCTTTCCAGTTTAGTAATTCAAGACGAAATGAATCTCGAGTGCCACTAGTCTTGTTAATTTCATTAACAATCACTCTAATTGAGTCTAATTCTTCAGAGATATCTCCTGGGCAGGAGACAAACAATTTTATGTTTTTCACTTCATTCATTGAATAGTGGTTTTAAGTTAACCATAACGGTTTGGCTAAGCTGCGTTTTAATGCAGTTTAGGTTTTGTTAGCAAAACGTATTTATGACAAATAATTCTGTTTTATGTTATAGAGATATTTAGTGAGTTCCTCATTATTTATTAGTTCAGACGTAAATGCAAACAAC
>JAKVAR010000193.1 GCA_022447585.1 Crocinitomicaceae bacterium
TTCTACTTTTGGTCAATCCATGCTTTCTAAACGTAACAGTCTCTTCTCCAATAACTTTTTTTCTTAGTATTAATTCTCCTTTTATTACGACATAAAAGTTGTGTTTATTTTTTTGCGATTTCACAAATTTTCAACTCCCTATTTTTGAACTTTTAGTATATGGCGATCGCCTCTGATAGCTTCAAATAGTAGTGAATCAAGTGAGTCAATTATCTATCGTATTTGTACATTAAACAGGCTATCGGACAAAAACAATAACATACAAACAAATAGCTAGAAAAATTCTCTTAATTGTGTTGCAACAACCAATTGCAGAGATCGGATTCAGTGTTCTGTTGATAGTTCTAAGTTTTGCTAGGGACATCTAATCATACCTGTACAAATCCGTAGAGAAATATTATACATTCAAAATCTCCGAATAAAATAGGCGATCGCTTCGCTGAAAAAGGGGATGTGATCTACCGCATCTAAAGCGTCTTGTCCACAATGAGTAATTAATTTGTGGGAGAATTGAGAAACCATCTTCAGGTATAGTCTCATAGCCAATCAAGAATGCCTTTAAAAGCGTTGACCCCCTATTATATGTTAGATTTACAATCTTGAAAACAATCTTACTCTCTCAACGTTTTTGACCTTCATCATTTGTGGCGATCTCGAAAGATATCGATAAAGCGATCGCAGTGAGCCAATTACCTATCAGTTTTGTACATTGAACAAGATAATATAAAAATATTTTATACAGACAAAAAACCTCAGAAATTCTCTTAATTGTGTTGTGACAACCAATTGCGGAGATCGGATTCAGATTGAAAGTCTAATAGGGCTTCTCCTAAATTTTCCAGTTGCTCAATAGATAATTGACGAACTTGGCTTTCTAGCTGTGAAGAAATTTCGCTAATTTTTCGTTTCAGTTGACGTATAACTAAATTAGCTTCCCCTTCTTGCACAGCTTTTTCTTTATTCTCTTGATACAATGGCTTTAAACGCATCATTAACTCCTGATCATCTTGATCTTTCTCGGTTGATAGTTCTAAATTTTGTTGGAGATTGTATAATAACTCCAGAATCGCCTCTCGGATTGAATTGTTTGAAGGTAATGCTTCTAATTCATTGATCGCCTGTTTTTGAACATTACCCCTTCCCATCAGTCTCAACCAGAGGGTCTCTGGTATTGGTGGCAATTGGTGAATTACCACCAACCCCGTTCTGAATGTCTCTCCTGTGAAGTAAATCCCCTTTGACCAATCTTCCTCCTCTTCGGCTTTAATTCCTCTTATTATTGTAGCTGATGCTGTTGGTGTTAAAATCCATAATTGAGGCCATCCTGACTCTCTTAATCGTTGTTTTTTACGGTTAGCTTCTCTTTGAAATTGACCTCTTAATGAGAATAATTTCAGCATACAGTCACAAATCTCGCCACTATCCACCGGATTTCGGTACGGTTCAAATAAGGAAGCACCCTGAACCATTTTCCCCAATAATCCCAACTCTGATGGCAACTTAGCTTCCTTTGGTACAAACCACACATCTATTTCTCTTACTTCTGAGGATACCCTTTTGCCTCCTTCCACCTCTCCATAAGGTGATAACAGTATTTCTAGAAGATCCTTTGAAAATTGGTCATATATAAAGCGCGTCAATGGAAATCCCTCGTTTACAATTTATCAGATGAAATTCTGTATAAGCGCATCAGTTTCATACAGACAAAATAGCCAAGATGTTTGATAATTATAGTCTTTTAATTCCAGTGTACACTAGAATTATGTCTAAATCCTCTCGTAGTCTTAAAAATCTGATACCACAACGGACCCAATGGCATCATCTACCGACAAAAGCCATCCGAGTCCCTGAATGTTTTGTTAAGGAGATAGAGAGTTATGCCATCGCTTTAGACCAAAACTCCCGTCCTACCATTGACTCTCCTCGATGGCTCGGAATCAAACCGAGTATTAGTCGCTTGGGATGGGCTGTCATTGAAGGGGAAACCACCGAAGAACCCAACATGAATAATTTTGGTTTGATTGAAACTAACTCACACAATCCCTTGCCCTCTCGATTGGGGGAAATAGAGGCGGATTTACGGGAGATTATACAAGAATATCAACCCACACATATTGCCATCGAACAGCCTTTCATCAAAGCCGAATACCCCTCAACTACTAAATTACTGCAAGTCTTGGGAGTCCTTAACTTAGTCGCTTACCGTCATGGTTGTCGAACCACCCTGATTTATCCTGCTACATGGAAAAGTAATCTTGACAGTCCAAAAGCTGAACGAGAAGACATTAATGCTAAAGTTGAAGAGTTATTTGACTTACAAAACCTCCCGTTGAATCCAGAGGTTGATGCCATTGCTATTGCTTATGCTGCATGGTGTGGTTTAGGACAAACTTAAATCAACCCAATTTTGTCTTCCTTTTCTTGATTTTTAGTTTTTATACAGACAATATAATCACAAACAAGTTTTGATTTTTGTTTGAGAGTTGTTGACTTTTATTTATTATACAGATACAATCAGAACAAACAAGTTCAATCTTTTTACCAACTCAAAAGTCTCATGACATCTCCACAGCAGATTAAGAGCTTAACTCACTTTTGTCAACGAGAGGATTTTACTACCCTGCGCCAAGATATCCTCGTTGATTACCGCCATCGCATTTCTGCTGGTAAACGTACTAAACTGACCAA
>JAKVAR010000194.1 GCA_022447585.1 Crocinitomicaceae bacterium
CAACAATAGGAAGACAAATGGTCTTCTCTCCCTTTGACCTTAATTTTTTAGATTCTTGACTCATTTCAAGCGATCGCCGTTGACCTTCTGTGAAGTAAATTATACCACAAGTAAGTTTCAACTAAAACCGTTAGAACCAGCAACGTTAGACTAGATGAGTCTCGTCAGTGAAGTACCCCAACTAATTGCTAAGGCAATATAGTTAGAGCTTCCTACCCTCAAGAACTAATGCTCTTGATAAACTGCATTTCAACAGTTTGGTTAGGCGTAGATTCGGACACTTCCTGCCCTATATATCCGTCTGAAAATTGCAGCAAATTTTAACAAGCACATTTGGTCTCGGTCGTGATGTCTAGCACATTCTGGGCAAGTCCATTTTCGCTCAGATAGGGTTAAATCTATAGATGTACAGACGAGTCAACTTTTATAGTAAAAAAATACTAAATTAATAAGGAGTGAATAAAGAACTGTGAGGCTTACATTATACATAATCGCTGGGATTGTCTCTTGCCTAATTAGCTGGAATGTTAGCTTAGGCATTATTGACTTTGTGAAATTTCTTCAACAGGACACCCTACCGTTTAGACCTGATTTTATTCTGCTCCCCATCTTAGCACCTTGTCTGACCGTTTCGATGATTGTTGCAACGATTTACCTAAGTAACCCGATTCATGGTCGATCTAATAAACGAATTATCCCTAAATACATTCAGACAGCTTTAGGAATTGGGGGATTGGCTGGATTAGGAGCTTCATCAATTACATGGATACTTTATCAAATAGACGTACCTGATTGGTCTGTAAGGATGGTTGCTTGGAGCATCATCGGACTCGCAACCGGACTAGCAGAAGGATTAAGTTGGTACTGGTTAGATAAAGAAGCATTAACCAGTTCTAAACAAGATATACAATCTCGTCTGCAAAAATCAACACTTTTCGGTTTGTTAGCTGGAGGTTTTGCTGCTTTAATCCTCGAAATATTAAGAAGTATGGTTGATTTACAGGGATATGAAGATCCACTGGGTTTTCTAATATTGGGTGTTATGTTGGGTATTTGTCTTAATAGAGCCGCCGCACCTAACTACCAAGTCGCACTTAAAGCAGGAACAGGTTTTGAAAAGGTAGATCCTAAAAGTAGCACTTCCCAATCTCAAGATAAACCCACAATTCAACATACTAAACGAAATGACCTAAAAATTGCTCCAGGGAATTTTGAACATAGTTATATCATTGAGGAGGGATTATCCATTCGACTTCCTCGCAAGTTAGATAAACCTTTACTTGTAGGCTCTTCTGAGCAAGCCGATATATATCTTCCAAATCTTCCTGAAGAAGCAGCATATCTATTCATTAAACCAGGTGAAGTGCAAATACGGCCTCTTCAAGATAATCTAGTTCAGATTCAAGATGTCCCACTAACCGAAAATAGCACTAAAGCACTCAGACATAATCAAATCTTAACCTTGTATCATCAAACTAATGAAGACAATGAAGACATGGAAAACGATGAAGAATATAATAGTGGAGATAGGGATGAAAAATATTATTGCTTTCGTTTTTATGATCGCTTTCTTGAACCAAGAGCTTAAACCTCGCTTTTTCCATGTTATTTCACGACTACTACCTATTTCTATTGGTCTAGTCTTACAAACTCCTCTGACTGCCTTGGGAAATACAGTAGAAATTACTCTTCGGAGTATTAACGAAAACCAAGTTACGTTAAGAGTTAAAGTGGTTAATCAAGAAAGAGTTCCTATTCAAGGGTTAAAAACTGAAGACTTTCAAATTGAAACCACAGACAAACAAGGCCAACCAATCACCCTAAACCCTTCCCAAATTAAGTTAATCTCCTCTAAACAAACTAAACCAGATCCAGCGTACCTGATCGTTTTGCTAGATATGAGTGGGAGTATGAAGAATAAAGATTCAGCCCAAGAAGTTAAACTAAAAGGAGCGATTGACGGTCTGAAAGATTTTCTGGCTCAAATCGAGAAAGAAAACTTACGTGTTCAAATTTCTCTAGTTCCCTTTGCTGAGAAAGGGGGCAAATGTACTATTAACTATCAAGTGACACCCAGTATTATCCAAAAAAACTTTGACTCAGCCCCTTATAGCAAAACAAAAAATAAATTGGAGGAATTGGCCCGAGTAGATGTTTGTGGAGCAACAAATATTTATCAACCCCTTAGTGAAGCCATCAGATACTTAGGGATTGAAGATAATTTACAGTCTATTCCTACCAACGAAACTGACGAACAACCTTCGGTTCCCCCACGCTTGGGTGTAATCCTTTTTTCAGATGGATTTGATGTCTATCGTAGTAATGAACCCCAGCGATTTCAAAACTTACAAGAACTTATGAACCAATCCCCCGAAGTGTCCGTACATACCATGGGCTATGGCGAACGATTATATCAACTCAGAGATAGAACTAAATGTCCTCTCAGTGATAGTCAATTGACCGTTGATAACGTAAGACAAGTTTGTAAACTTTATAATAACTATCAAGAAAATATTATTAAAGAATTTATTGTCGATGAACCCCGACTGAAAGAAATTGCCGATCAAACAGGAGGTATTAGTCTTTTTCCTGGTAACCCAAAGGAAGTCATTGACAGTCTCAGACAATTTTTAACAACATTACGAGAATATGAAATACAGTTTCAGCAACCAGGAGCCGACCGAGCGAGTCAACATAAAACCATGGTCAAACTTGATTCAAGTTCGCGGGGTTTGCAAGGATTAGCTTCAAATGAAGTTAAATATCGGATGAATAACTTTGTTGATGATTTTCTTCCTCTTCAACAACGTCTTGGTATTGGAGTCGCAACCATATTATTAGGTTTCGGAGGCTTTTTACTATTTAGTAAATGGAGTAAAGATTTAGATCAACAGTCTCAAACTTTTTTATCTGACTAATAATCATATTATGGCGTTTCTCGCCACGAATCAGGACACTTAACACCCACCTGGACTTCCTCTGCCTCCTACCCTAAAGCGACAACCTTTATACCTCACAAGTATGGGAACTGCTATAGATAGATATGTTGTTAGTCAGAAATGCTATCAATTAATCTAAATTACTTAATTAGAAACAATTAAAAATATGACAACTTATACCATTACCATCAAAATCCCGAAAGCCGGCAACAAAGAAATTAAACATAATCTTAATTTACTGGATTCTCAAGAGGATTTTCCAGAAGATTTTTTTGGGCAAGAAAAAAATGTTATCCCAATCAAACAACTCATCGAGTCTCAAACATTGAGAACTATTACACCTCCCCTGCTAAAAAAATTGACTGCAACCTTAATAAAAGAAATTAAACTAGGTCGTCGTCAGATTACAGTTTCTCTAAATATGCCCAGTGAAGGAACTAACTCGTCAACCAACACAAATACCTCATTCATAGATAACACTCCTGTGACTCCATCTTCCTCCTTTTCTCCGGTTAGTCCAACCCCTAAACAACCATTACCTAAAATTCCAAAACCCCGATTTCCTCAACCAACTCAACAAAAGTATCCCAATCCCTGGGGAGATAACAAAAATCAACCACAACCCTTAGAAAGTGACGATTCAGAGCCGACAATTATTCTAAAATCCAATCAACCAAAGTCTCAGACTTCTCCCCCCCCAACCAATGAAATCAACCCACAACCTCCTTCAACAAACTCACCAAAACCTCAATCAAGTCTTAACAGCCCAGAGGAAACTAATACACAAGAAGCAGAGGAAATTACAGTTTCCTATGAAACAGCTAACCTAGAACCTGATTTTTAACAGCTAATTTAAGAGCTAAATTGATGATGAAAATAGAATTAGAATTACCATACAATAAATGTCAACGGGAATTGCAGGAATTGTTACAAGCGCAACATCCCTTGATTTTTCTGCGTTCCTCAGAAGAAAGTCGTGCCATTCAATGTGCTATTGATGCACACCTTTCTTTAGTAAAAGCTAATCCTCAACTAGATAGTAATGTGATCGCCCGATGGAGTAGTATTGAAGGCTTCCAAAAACGAACTATTCAAGATAACGACCCAAAGAAAGCTGCATGGACAAGTGTTGGAACAGCTCCTCAACCTGATCGAGATCCCATCTTACAAGCTCTGGCCACTTTACGAGGACAGTTACAAGAAGCAACTAATAATAATAAAACTCAATATACTTTCCTTTTACCTGATTGGCCAGTTTTTATTCGACCTGATTCGGATTTAACCACCAGACAACTTAAAGAGTTAGTCATTGCTATTGAACAGAAAAGGCCTCGGCCTAAGATGACTTTAATTATAGTAGCTTCTGATTGGTCAATTCCTACAATTCTTCGCAACAATGTTCATATTCTTGACCTAGAACTTCCCATTGGGAAAGAACTCTATCAAAATGTTTTTGAGTTTGCTGTGAAGCGTAAGGGAGTAATTGAAGATGCTGCTCAAAGATTAGCTGAACAAGCCCAAGGAATTTCTCAACAAGCGGCTACTCAAACAGCTAAACTGATTACAGCACGTAATTTGTGGTCTAATGCCGAAGAAGCGGGGAAATTACTCTTAGAAGTCAAAAAACAAGAAATTAGAAAAACAGGAATTCTCGAATATTATGCTCCTCAAGGGGAAGGGTTGAAAGATGTTGGTGGTCTAGAAGAACTAAAAACTTGGCTGACAAATCGCTATCCTTGGTTTGAACAGGATTTTCGACCTGAAATGCGTCCCAGAGCTATTCTTCTTGAAGGGTTTCCTGGCTGTGGTAAATCTTTTATTGCTAAGGCGATCGCTCAAGAGTGGCGTGTCCCCCAAATTAACTTTGAAATTTCTCGTTTACAATCGAAATGGATAGGGGAATCTGAAAGTAATACTTATCAAGCGTTAAGAGCGATCGAAGCCTCTGCCCCAAACATTCTCTTTATGGATGAAATTGAAAAGGCTTTTTCAGGGGTTGGTGGAGATAGTTCAGGAGTTTCTACTCGCCAATTTGGAACTTTTTTATCTTGGTTAAATGATCATCAATATCCTATCTTTTTTATTGCCACCTCGAACAACAGAGAGCAACTGCCCCCAGAATTATTTAGAGCTGGTCGTTTTGATGAAATATTTATCGTTCTGCCCCCTAATGATCAAGAAAGATTAGAAATTATCGAAAAACGTTTAAAATTTTACAAATTATCTAATATTCCTGAGATGAATTTTGAATTTCTTGTAAAAAAAACTTCTGGTTTTTCAGGAGCTGAATTAGATAAACTTGTTAAAGAAACTATTTATCTGGCTGGTTGGGAGAAAATTCCGACGCAAATCCACTGGGAGCAAGCCCTAGGGCAAATTAATCCACAATATAGGACTCCTTTAATGCAATCATTATTGGGGAAATACATAACACTTCTCAAAGAAGGTGGAGGAAAACCTGCTTCTAAGCTAGACTGGGATTTTCTGGAAAGTTTGATTATATCTTCATAACTTATAGTATTGATATATCGTATATTTAAAAATTTATATGCTTAAACATCTAGACATTTACATACATCTCAAGTCTGTTCTAAGTACCGAAAATCAGGGGTGAACATAAGCGATCGTTGTTTTGACCCATTGATTTTCCTATCGCACCGCTTAATATAGAAGTGATAAGCGTGGCTTTCCTAAATTTTTAAATGTCTAATTCCCTAACTACTTTAGAACATAATGTTCTGCGTCCGGAAGATTTTGATCCGCCTCTTAAGAGAAAAA
>JAKVAR010000195.1 GCA_022447585.1 Crocinitomicaceae bacterium
GTAGTTCTTTAAATAGTGATTTTGAAATTATTATAGATGATAGTGATACTTATACCCTATTAATTCAAGGAAATAACGGAGTTGATCCTGTTGATTATAACTTCACAATCATTACCCCAGAAGAAAGTACCACTCTTTTAACATTAGGAAACAACAATAATCCTCATGCTATTTATAGTGAACTCACCGAAAAAGGAGAAATTGATTACTATACTTTTAATGGAGAAATAGGACAACGACTGCTTTGGGATCGACTATTTGTTGAGGATGATTCAAGCTCTCATACCATCAATATTTTAGCTCCATCAGGAAAATCAGTATTAACTAGAACGGGTTCTAGCACAAGCGATCCTTTACCATTTACCTTATCAGAAAATGGAATATATACTATTAAAGTAGATGGAGATGGAGAATATACAGGAACCTATAGTTTTAGTTTATTAGACTTAGAATTAGGAAGTAATATAGAATTAGATACAGCTTATAACGGAACCTTAGAACCAGGTCAACAAACCCATATTTATCAATTTTCAGCCACATCAGGTCAGCAACTTTTCTTTGATACTCAAGGAGGAGATGGAACTAGAAATACAGATTGGACTGTTTATGATTCAGGTAATAATCAAATTAAGAGTAGTTCTTTAAATAGTGATTTTGAAATTATTATAGATGAAAGCGATACTTATACTCTATTAATTCAAGGGGATAACGGAGTTAATCCTGTTAATTATAACTTCACCATAACGACTTTAGAAGGGGAGGATACAAGTGAGCTTATCAATGAACCAGAAACCGTTACCCCTCAACAGATAACCAATGAATATACCATCGGTGAAACTATAACTACTCGTCTCAACGAAGCAGGAGAAAAACATACTTATACCTTTGCCGGAAATATCGGACAACAACTTTGGTTTGATAGTTTATTCAATAGTAGCACTAGCATAAAAGCTAATCTATTAGCTCCTACCGGTAAACAACTTTGGGATGGAAATGCTAATTCTGACCAAAACACTTTTGTTTTAACAGAAGAGGGAAATTACACTCTCAATATTGATGGGATAAATGAGGTTACAGGAGATTATTCTTTCCGACTCTTGGATCTAATCAATGCGACTACCGTTAATTTAGATACTATTATTTCGGGAAATTTTGGAGAATCAAAAAGAGAAACTCGTCTCTATCAATTCAGTGGAAATGAAGGACAATCTCTCTATTTAGATCGTCAAGATGGATCTATTTTGAACCAATTCCAACTTTATGATTCCTATGGAAAACAAGTTTTTTCTCAACGGTTAAATACAGATCAAGAATTAGTCTTACCTCAGACGGGAGTTTATACTTTAGCTTTTGTTGGTACTGAACAAACCAATAATAATTATCAAGTAGAACTTGTTACCCCTCAACAGATAACCAATGAATATACCATCGGTGAAACTATAACTACTCGTCTCAACGAAGCAGGAGAAAAACATACTTATACCTTTGAAGGAAATATCGGACAACAACTTTGGTTTGATAGTTTATTCGATAGTGAGCGTAACATACAAGCTAGTTTATTAGCTCCTAGTGGTAAACAATTTTGGAATAAAAATCTTAATTCCAATCAAAACACCTTTGTTTTAACAGAAGAAGGAACTTACACCCTCATCGTTGATGGAACAGGAGATATTACAGGGGATTATGCTTTCCGACTCTTAGATATTGTTAATGCTACTCCCGTTGATTTAGATACTATTATTTCAGGGAATTTTGGAGAGTCAAAAAGAGAAACCCATCTTTATCAATTCAGTGGAAATAAAGGACAAACTCTCTATTTAGATAGTCAAGATGGCTCTTCTGGCAACCAATTCCAACTTTACGACCTTTATGGAAAACAAGTTTTTTCTCAACGGTTAAATACAGATCAAGAATTAGTCTTACCTCAGACGGGAGTT
>JAKVAR010000196.1 GCA_022447585.1 Crocinitomicaceae bacterium
AAACCCTCAGTATTTAAGTGAAGGTGTTATCTGTACTATCGTTTT
The DNA here is from genome assembly GCA_022447585.1 of Crocinitomicaceae bacterium. Taxonomy (GTDB): domain Bacteria; phylum Bacteroidota; class Bacteroidia; order Flavobacteriales_D; family Crocinitomicaceae; genus UBA4466. The sequence goes on from JAKVAR010000196.1 coordinate 46, forward strand.
CCATGCTGAAGAAGAAATGCCTTTAACGGTTGAACTTCCTTTCTACATTGACACGGAGGTTACCTACACAGAACCAGGAATTAAAGGAGATACTGCTACTAACACTTTAAAACCAGCAACAATTGCTACCGGTGCGGACGTAAGAGTTCCTTTATTCATTAATACAGGTGACAAGATTAAAGTTGATACGCGTACTGGGGAATACTCAGAGCGAATTAAAGACTAATCAATGCTTCATCATAGATTTATTGGCAATTCAAAGGCCAAGAATCTCATTGTATTTCTTCATGAAGGCCTAGGTTGTATTGAAATGTGGAAGTCATTTCCGCAAATGGTTGTAGACGCCCTGGATTGTTATGGACTTGTTTATGATAGATCAGGATATGGCAACTCAAAAGGGTCTTTAATAGATAGAGATGTCGACTATTTACATCAGGCAGCTGAAGAATTGAATAATTTCATTCATAAACTAAATCTTGAAGAATATGACATTTCACTTTATGGTCATTCTGATGGTGGAAGTATTGCTTTAATCTATGCTGGAAATCATCCTGAAAAAATAAAATACCTTATCACAGAAGCGGCTCACGCTTTTGTTGAACAGGTTACACTCGATGGTGTAAAAGCGGCTATCCAGCCATTTAAGGATGGTAAACTAGATGGCCTAAAGAAATTCCACGGAGATAGATTTGAAGAAGTCTTCTGGGCATGGAATAATATATGGCTTGATCCTCGATTTGAGCCTTGGAATATTCTTGAAGAGTTGAAAAGAATTAATGTTCCATCTCTCATAATTCAAGGCATTGACGATCAATACGGAACTCCAAAGCAAGTGAAAGATATTGTAAATTCGATTGGAGCTACTGCGACTCCTTTATTAATTGAAAATACAGGTCACTCACCACATAAAACTCATGCTTCAAAAATTATTGAGGCCTTAAGTCGTAAATTTGACTGGGATGAATGAAATAACCTACACAACTAAAGCAAGGTACTTTACACATGGGGATCTAAATAAAGCCTCTCACCTACTCTTTGTGCTTCACGGTTATGGGCAGTTAGCGCAGTTCTTCATTCGGAAATTTGATCATATTGATCCTAACAAATATTACATCGTTGCACCTGAAGGTCCTCATCGTTTTTATCAAAAAGGATCAGCTGGTAGGGTTGGAGCATCATGGATGACAAAAGAAAATCGTGAACAGGATATTGAGAACTATATCTCTTATTTGACTGCGATTTATAATCATATTACTGCCGAAAAAGAATTTAACTCAAAACGATTATTAGGTTTTAGTCAAGGAGGAGCAACAGCTTCAAGATGGCATGGTTCAGGCAAAGTTGAATTTGATGAGTTTATTTTATGGGCTGCTGTTTTCCCTCCCGATATGCCTTTGAACTATCAAAAATCATTTTCAAAGAGCAAGAATCATTTTGTATTTGGCAACAATGATGAGTTTTACTCGTTAGATAAGGCAAAAGAACATCTTGCAGAAATTAAAAGTTTGGGCTTGATTTTTGATTTTCATAATTTTGAAGGAAATCACGATATCCACAAGG
>JAKVAR010000197.1 GCA_022447585.1 Crocinitomicaceae bacterium
ATGTACTATTTGCTGGCGGTCTCGCTCCGCGAGTGCTGCCGCACCGCAATTTCAGAGAGCGATCGCTTGACTACAGTGGCTAATTCCAAAAATAAATAACTTTTAATCATACCATGAAACACTTTTGCAAGAGGTCTAATGAACCAAAAACAGCCAATTCAGCAATTAAATTAGATTGACAAAACTGTTCTAGCTGCTCAGAGTTAACTTGTAATCGTTGATAGATTTCACGTTCGGTAATATTAGTAGTAAGATGAGAAGACATAATCATGTGGAAGTATATTAATAAAGAGCCTGAGTAAAAAAAGTAATTAAACAGGGACTTGAGTTAATTCATTGGGGTGTTTAAATAACTGTCCATCAGTTTCATAATAGACTTCGTATTCTGAGCTAAGTTCTTGTCTTAATGAGAGCCAAAGCTGATATCCTTCTTGTTTAAAAGTTTCTTCAGCTTGAGGAGATGAAAAACCTGACTCTGGAGGATATTCTTCATTTAAAGTAAGATCATAACTATCTTGCCATTCATGTAAACGTTTAATAGTCTTTGAGCATAAAGGTAATTCTTCAGGGGCAAAATTATCAATTTCGTCCACTCCCCAAAGAGGGTAGGAACCATAGTCAGCCCATAATTTAATGCGTTGTTTCATTGTTGTCAACCTCTTGTATATTTAGTGATTAACCGAGTTGGAGTAGGATTAGCACTGACGATATAGCCATTAGAACCAATTTCTACAGAAAGGTAGTGAGTGGAGTGATTAAAGACAAATTCATAAATTTGTCGGCTTTTCCCTTGAATTCCGATTAACTTGCCATGAACAACTGCTTTCATAATAAAGTCAGGAAGTTGTTGAGATGAAATACCCCGATTAAGAAAATTTGTAGAGTGATTTTCTACAATATGAATAAAACCAGCCTTGCTATTACCTTGCTCAAGAAAAACTATTGAGTTACTTTTAGTTTTAGCAATTCTAATGATGGAAGATGGATTATGCTTTATTCTTTTTTGTTCAAGTTCTCTACACAATCTTGTCTTAGTTTCATCATCAGAAAAGGTCATAAGTATCCTGAAGTTATTAGTTGTTTAAAATCTTTGTAAAATGGTAATTAGTCTCATTAATTTTGGTTGTTTGGGTAAAAAAACAATAAGAAAGAAGTCTAAGTAGGCTGAATTCAGGAAGAAGTATGGGTAGAGGTAACAACTCTCTTAGTCAAGGTGATGGGGGTCGAATTTTGATTAACTTATACTTGTACTCGTACCTGGCTGGTTAAGGGAAATTCGGGCTAACCAACAGAGCAAAAACTTTCAGGCTTATCTGAGGTTTGTTGAGGAGGCTATGGGACTATCAATAGGGTTATTCCCTTCTTAAGACAACGAGTGAGTCTCTATTTAATTGTCAATGTTCGGTTAATTATTTGCTCTTATTATAGCATTATTTCTCTTTAAGTTTGACTAAGTATAAGTATGTCACCGTTAACAGGATAAAGGTCTGCGATCGCTGATATGAGTATGAGTATTAAAATAGATGGGCTTGACGAACAGGGCAAAAATGTCCGAGAATGAGTTAATGAAGGGAAATGAATTTATTAGGAAAATTAAGAGGCTGGCGAAGAAGCGAGGAATTGAGGCTTATGTGGATAAAAAGCGGGGGAAAGGGAGCCATGTCACTCTATATTTTGGAGAAAGGTTAACAATTGTCAGAAATCCGTCACAGGAACTTAAGACAGGCACAATCAAAGCAATGTTGAAG
>JAKVAR010000198.1 GCA_022447585.1 Crocinitomicaceae bacterium
GAATACTTCGCATTCTTAATGGATGAAGAAGGTGAATTCGAATTATTATATCCCTTCTTTTTACAAAACCTCATCGACGATAGTGTTATGGAAGTAACCAGTGATGAAGATTTTATTGCAGCTTTAGAAGATTGTGGAATAATAATTAATACTGGAGAAGTTAGTTGTGACAATGCATCTGTCTCTGCACATATCTTATTATTCTTCAATCAGCAGTTAGGAAATATTGGATGTGGCTATACGATCGATTTTCCGCTACAACTAGAAGCAGAGGGTGTTACTTATGATATCAATGAATATGAAGACTACCTAACTATCTTTAATATGACTAGTCAAATTGACTTAGTCTATCCATTAAATGTAACCTTAATAGCAGATGGAAGTACTTTAATCTTTAACAGTGATTATGAAATCTGCGAATTCATCTTTGCCTGTGAATAAAATCATACAGATTTTCCCTAAACCCGAAGAACTTTTAACTGTTCTTTGGGTTTGTCCATAAATATTAAGAGTGTTTTTGAAATTTGTTCATTACCTCTACGGAGATACCGATGACAAGCGACTAATCGGTATTAACCCAACGTAAAGAATAAATTTTCAAATACTCTCTAAAATCAAATATAATCTTGGTAGAAACTTCTATAATAGCATTAATAAAAAAAGGCGAACAAGCCGCTTTCAAAGTGATGTATCAAAGCTCTATCGCTTATGTTTATGCTATTGTCAAAAGGTATATACCCAGTGAAAGTAATCAGGAAGATATCATTCAAGAAATATATGCTAGACTCTTTTTAAGCATTAAAAATTATGACGAAACCAAAGGAGATTTCAAATCCTGGTTAAGAAAAATTGTCGTAAATCAATGCCTAGAAAGTTATAGACAAGGTAAATCTCCTAAATATTTAGTTCCACTAGAAGTAGCAAGTAATTCAAATGTAGTCGATAAACATCCACTGAATGAGCTGAGTAAAGAAGAAATTGAAAATCTTTTATCGAATATGCCTGAAGGATATCGGCAAATTTTCATGTTGGTCATCATTGATGAATATTCTCATAAGGAAGTAGGAAAAATGTTAGGTATTAGCCCCGAAACATCTCGGTCTCAATTATCAAGGGCAAAAAATTGGATTAGAAAGAGAGTCTCCTATTCAAACAAACAAAAAGTTATGCTCAATGGCTTCTGATTTTGATCATATAAAAAATAAAATAACGGAAGACAGTAAATCCGTGCCTCCTTCTCTTGATTGGGGAAGAATGGAAAATGGTATCTTCCAAAAAATGCAAAATATCCAAGAAGGAGAAATGAGTAGCGATAATAAGCTAAAAAGTATCGTATTACTATTATTATGCTTATTAACGATTTGTAATAGAAGTCAACGCACATACTTATCCACAGACTACCTCACTACGCCTACTAATACTATTGTAAGTAGCGAAAACGCTTCACCATCAATAACTATAGAAAAAAATACTAAATTCAAAACCCGACAATCCCTTCATAAACAAACTTCAAAACAATCATACAATTATAATTTACCTCCTGCCATTGAGCAATCCAATGATCAACCGATTTTTATTACATCAAAAACTATTCAAAATAGTCTACACCAGACACATCAAAAAAACAAGGTACAGCAAACTATTCTCCGTACCCCAGTAAAGATTATATCGCCCTTGCCAAGTAAAATATTTTTTGTGGAAAACACCCTAAGCGAGACTAGGACTCCTAGCCAGACCATTTCAGCTTCTCAAGAGATATCTACTACATATCCAATAAAAAATCAATTCTCCATTTCTTCAGGAATTGGATACTGGAATCCTAATTTTGGAAATAAACTCCCAGAATACGCCTATTTCGAACAAAATATTTTATCCTTTACAGGAGCACTTCATTTTACTCATACAATCAAAAGAGGTTACTTCTTATCCCTTGGTATTCAATACCAACAACTAGAAAGTCGCCTAGATTGGTCTACAACAATTGAAGACTACGAAGTTGTACTGGAAGATACAATCAAAACTATCCAAAACAACCTCATTTCAGGGGAAGTACAAATCATTAGAGGTAATGTCACACTGAACGTAAATGCTCAACGGAATGTACGTCACTTTAATAAAATTCAGCTTTTCCAAATACCACTTGCTGTAGGAAAAAAATGGAAGATCAGGAACTGGGAAGCAGCCATACAGATGGGAGCAATGCTAAATATAGCTTCATTCTATCAAGGTAGAACCATCCAATTAGAACAACTTATTGAAATAGCATCCAATACCCATCCCTTTATTGAAAGTCAATGGAAAATACACGCCTCCGCAGGTGGCCAAATTTCCTATTATCTGAATAATCATATCGGAGTTTCAGCAAACATCCAATACCAAAGAAGTTTAGATAACTGGAGCAAAAGCAGTGAATTCAGCTTGTTCCCATCGATCTTAAATTTAGGGCTAGGAATGAATTATAAATTTTAGGGGCTATCTCTAAACCCCTTTGTTGCTACACGCTTATTCATTTGTACTTTCTAAAGGTTATTTTGCTAGCTCCGCTATCTACTTTAGCAAAGCCTTACTAGCACTTTTCTCTAGAACGAACACATCGGCGGATTAGGCAGTCCTCCTTGAGATAATCGCTTTATTTCGCTTAAATCATCTATTTCGATCACTTTCCAATCGTCTACTTGATATGCTTGACCTTCTAAGCTAACTCGCTCTGCTATAATGGAGAATAGTTCTTCATAAATA
>JAKVAR010000199.1 GCA_022447585.1 Crocinitomicaceae bacterium
AAAGGAAATGAGTAATGAACTGGTGGACTGCATTCAAATTCCCCAAATAACAAATGGTCAGGTACCACCAGAGGTAGTATTTGGAGATGACGATGCCCATTTTATTGAGAAAGAAGCTTTTGAGATAGAGCTTTTTCCAGACTATGTAGGTGGAACATTATCCGTGGATATTTTTGGTGGAACAGCCCCTTTTAATGTGACTTGGATTGACCCCCTTGGAATTAAACTCACGGGCTTAACAATTAATGCTTGAAAATCAGTGTTCATGGCAAAATACTTCTTAAGTACATGTACTTAATGAAAAACAGGAGGGCTTATCCTAAATTGGACAAGCCCCGTTTCTCTCTTATTCGATATTCGCTAAAAGCCTAAAGCCGTATTTTATTGTAGTACAGCGAAGCCCTTAACTTGAGTTAATGTCGTAAACAAATACTCTTCTTCTCCATTTTCTTCAATAGCGTAATTACCTCGTACAATTCTTAACTTTACATTAATTTCACTAGATGGTAATGAACTGACATCGCCTGATGAAAAAGAGTAACTACCATTGTCAGGAACATGAATAAATTCTACTAACTGATTGGGGTACTGATCTCTAGTACTTGGATTTGAAATTGGATTATACTGCACAACTATAAGAACTCCAATCTCATTTTCAGGGTCAGCATTCCATGTAATAGTGCTAGAGTTCCTATTTAATATAGGATGTCCATTTATCTCTAAAAAATCTGTTGCATCTAATAAAATATCTAGAGGTTCAGGAATATGAAAATCTTTTTCTAATAAAACAGCACCATCATTTTCAACAAATCTAAGTTGTTGAGGAGAACCATAAAACAGACTTTCTAAATGTCCCCCTCTCTCTCTTAAAAAGCCAGAAGAACTAAAGTTTGAAAATATACTACTTCCAATATTAACTTCCTTGCTATTTACAAAGAAGTCTGAATCTGTATCAGCAAATATTTGTAGTTCATAAGAACGATCTGCTCTGCCCAAAGCGGTTTGGGTCGATTTCAGGAATAAATCTGCGGTAAAATCTCTTTGTCCAAGTTCTTCAAGTATTTGTAGGATACTGCCTCTATCCAATACATCTACATTTGATTTAGCGATGTTATCGAATATTCTTTCTTTTTTACAGCTAGAAAAAGCCAATAAGCAAAATATCAGCAAAAAATTAATTTTTAATAAATTATTCATAAATACTTTTTTATTATTCGCGATAAATATTTACTCCATTTAAAATTCCTGATACTGGATCAGCGTAAAACTCTCCATCTACAAGGTCAAGGTCTTCATCACGCCAACCTATATAATATATTGGAAGTTCCTCATAGTCATTTATTTCAATAGCTCCTGAGGCATCGAAATAATCTGAGCAAGTTTCAAATCGCATGGCACGTGGTACAATATCATTTTCCCAGTCTGTCTCCCAAACAACATAATTGGTAGAACCTTCAAAACATGATATACTTTCGCAAAGATTCTCAGGAATAGCAGTTGACCTTACAACTAAATTGAAAGTCATCTTAACTTTCCCATAAGTTTCTTCTGGTGCCCATACAGGAACACATAATAATGTAGAAGCAGGATATAGAACATCACCATCAACTCTTTCTTCACCTCTATATATCACACTCATATCTCTTGTACTACCACAACCTCCAATTGTGTAATCAACTACAAAATCATCGTACGTTTCAAAACTTTCACATTTTCCTGAAACTGTCAGACGAACATACCATTTGCTGAAATCATTAATGTCACATGTGAATATTTGATCGAAAGGTGTGTTTTCTGGTGCAATACCAAAGCCAAAACCTGATGGCCTATTAACTGGAGGGAAACAATCCTCAATGTTAAAAATATTAGGTAGAGGTAGATCATTTATAAGAACTTCTACTATTCTTTCAGGTGTATTTTGACACTCATCAACACAAGTACATTTTGAAAAGCTCATAATTATAAAAAAGGAAAAATATAATAGTGTTCGTCGGGAAATGACGAGGAAAGATTTTTCTCGCAACATAGAGAATAATTTTAGTTATCAAATTAAATATAATTCTAAAACCAAGTAAAATTTTGTATTATATCAAATATCGAAATACTTTTTGTTTGATCGTTAATACTATTGAAGACGTACTTCTAAAAATTAGTTCGCTTATAATAAGGCTTGTATTAATAACCTGTTGATGAAAAAACAGGTGCAAGACACTCTTCATATATAGCAGATGCTGATATAAGAGTTGGAGCATGGCGCATGGATGAAGCAGGTTTTATATCTAACTATATAGAAATAACCGAATCAGATGCAGTTGCGGAAGCTATTTCTGGTAAATTCCATATAGAACTTAAAATAGATTCAAGTTCTATTGACCAAA
>JAKVAR010000002.1 GCA_022447585.1 Crocinitomicaceae bacterium
TGTTTGTGCTGACGATACGGCTAACGTTATTGTTCAAGTTGATCCATCTTGTGATTACTTAAGTATCGAAGAAGTTGTTTTCACTAACATGAGCATCTTCCCGAATCCAACAAATGGATCAGTTTTCGTTACTAATGAAGGCTCAAATGAAGTGTTTAACTTTGAATTAACTGACCTTAACGGTAAAGTTATTGCTGCCCAAGATGCTGCAATAAACGGAACTGAAACTACAGAAGTTAGTTTAACGAACCTTGAATCAGGATTCTACCTAATTAGAGTATTTAATGATAACGCGGACAAAACGTTCAGAATTATCAAAGAGTAATCTTTTAGTTAAAATACAATTCAGAAAGGGAGGCGAAAGCCTCCCTTTTTTTATGTAAACAATGGACATAAATCCTTTCTAATTAGTAACTTTATTAAAATTTAAAGTAAAAAATTATGCTAGCTCCTTTCAACTTACAAAAATGGATAGATGATAACCGTGATCTTCTTAAGCCACCGGTAAACAATAAAAATCTATATGTTGAAGCAGGAGACTTTATTGTAATGATCGTTGGAGGACCAAACGCACGTAAAGATTATCACTATAACGAAAGCGAAGAATTATTCTACCAATTTGAAGGCGATATTACGGTAAGAATTCAATTAGACGGCAAAGCAAAGGACATTGAAATTAAGGAAGGTGAAATTTTTCTTTTACCAGCGAAAATTCCTCATTCACCAATGAGAGGACCAAACACTGTTGGATTAGTTGTTGAGCGTGTTCGAAAAGGAACGAATATGACAGATGGTCTCATGTGGTTCTGTGACAAATGCAATCATAAGCTACACGAATATAAATTTCAGTTGGAAGATATTCAAGAAGATTTTCTTTCCAGGTTCAGATCCTTCTATCAATCAGAAGCCCTGAGAACTTGCGATAATTGCAACCACGTGATGGAAATTGATGAACGCTTTGTTTGATTCTTAATCGTTTTTTTTTCTTAAAACATTTATGATACAGGGTGATTCATTACAGCTTGAGATCAGTCACTTCTTATTGTCGGTATAAATTAAACCCGGTATTTCATTCAATTTTTTCAAGACTTTCCAATTGACATAGCAGTATCATATCGTGTAATGACTTCATTAAGTTTTGAGATAAAGCGAAATAAAATCTATAATTTTTCTTTGCTCTTTATTTCTTTTACTAATTCACAACACACCGAATTCATTTTAAATTATACGAAAAAAAACAAATCTTTGAAGGAAAAAACTAAAAACTTAGACTGGTCTTCCAGAAAATTATTGCGATAATTTATATCCGGTAGTTTATATTTAGAATATAGATACGAGTTAACCTATTTTATAGCCAGAAATAACTTTGACAATCTAAGCGTAAACCTAACCTTCTTATGAAAAAGGCATGTGCTAATCAGCAACAGAATATTAAATTATCTCAATAAGTTGACGTGGCCAACGTACTCATATTCTTTATTGTTAAAATCACTCAATTTAATCTTCCAAACATAAGTGCCATCTTGACAATTCACACCTTCATAAGTGCCATCCCAACCAATTTCAAAATCCGTACTAGTGAAAATCAATTCTCCCCATCGATTGAATATTAGCATTTCATAAGTATTTACATTACCTCCTTCTGGCCTGAATCCAGGGTTAAATTCGTCTGCATTAGGTGTGAAAGTATTTGGTACATATATAATTGGATCATAATAGATATGAACACTATCTGAAGCCTTACAACCATTTTCATCCGTATAAGAAACTACATAGAAATAATTCTGGTTAGGGTTTGCTATGGGATCATCACAAACTACGCAGCTTAGAAATTCAACAGGACTCCAAACAAATGGGCCCGATGTTGTGCTTGTAGCCGATAATTGAATTTCATCTCCATAAAATGCATATACATCCGGACTCGTTTGAATAAAAGCATTTGGATAAAGATCAACATAAACAGAATCTGAACTAACACATCCAAATTCATCATAACCATTGACATAATACATTGTAGGGGCAAATGGTGTAGCCAATACCTGAGATAAATTTGGAGCGTTTAAGGTTCCTGATGGACTCCAAGAATAAATTATTCCTCCCGTTGCCCATAATACAGCCCTCTCTCCAGGGCAAATAATAGTATCATTACCTGCACTAACAGATGCCTCTATAACCTTAATCAAAATACTATCCCTAACAGTTCCGCAAGGGTTAGTTAAATCACAATAATAGTACATATCTGCAGGGGGATTAACAGTAACTAGAGGGCCATTGACCGTATTTATATTTAAATTGGGAGACCATAAATATGTGACCCCTCCGGAAATTTCGATATCCACAGAACTACCCGCGCAAATACTAATCGAATCTTCGAGGATTGGAATAGGTGGAGTGAAATAAACTTCTACTAGGACACTATCATAAACCAGACAGCCGGTACTTGTTTCAATCTCTACAAAATAAGTAGTTGTGACATTTGGAGTAACTGTGGGACTATCCGTGTTCTCACCGGTTATAAAAGTATTAGGAGTCCAAGTATAATTGACACCTCCAGCTGCATTAAGTGTTGCACTATTTCCCAAACAAATAGATGTATCATTTGAAACCGTAGCGGCAACAGGTAACACTTCCAATGTAACAAATACAGTATCAATACCACATGTATCCGAAATTATAACCATAAAATCCGTTGTTTGAGTAACGGTAGCTATAGGATTGTAAATAGTTGGATCATTCAAAACATTAGCTGGAGTCCATTCATAAAAGGCTCCACCATAAGCTTCAAACTCAAAAGAATCACCAGGACAAACAGGTCCGGGAGGCTGAACTACCCCACCAATAAAATCACCAATAACTACGTTAAACTCAACCGTATCTGATACAAAACAATTATTAGTATCGATTACAATCAAAGTAACATCATAATCTCCAGGACCTGGGTATAAATGAGAAGGATTTACATCAGTAGAGGTTGTATTGTCACCGAAGTCCCAGAAAAATGCATTCCCATTCGAGCTATTGTTATCGAAAACAACAGGGTCTGGCAAACAAACAACAGGATTTGGATCTGCGATTGTAGCTTCGATTGAGTTTAACTCAAATTTAAAGCAAGCCATATTACACGAATATCCAGCGGCTGGTGCCGTATTAGAATAAACCCCTGGTGTAGTCGGAAACCCATCAAAAAGATTCGATCCACAAGACGCGCAAACGGCATGATAAATTCGTCCGTCCTTATCAAAACGACTTGTACCACCATCAACATGATTTGAAGGCCCAGTGGTACCTCCCATAAAAGTCGCATATTTAAGGTATGAAGCATCTTCACCAAGTACAGCGATATAGAAATTATTGCCACTTGTATTATCCTGGTATGCATCAGGAGTAACAGTAAACCCATTTGTAGTCGAGAAATTAGCTGAACCACCTGATGTATTTGTGCTCCCCCCCCAACCAGACAAATAAATATCATAACAATCGGAAACCAAAAATGCAGTCGGAGAAATTTCTACATGTCCTGACCCTGCACCAATCATAGTAGTCCATTCTATTGTGCTTAAATCAGAATTATATTTTCTAATAAACTGACCAGAATTAGGATTAGAATAAACACCTGGAGAGACAGTCCAACTAGATTCTGTTTGTCCCAAAACATAAACATTGTCATCTAAGTCTAATTGGACGCAGTAAGTTTGATCATATTCTCCCTGCCCCATATATGTTCCAGACATAATTGCTCCAGTATTTCCATTCAACCTAGTCAAATATCCATCAGATAGGCCTCCATTAAAACTTAAATCCTCACCCGCTGAAATACTTAAATCAGATGAAGTTGTCCCTCCTGTAATGTAAACATCACCTGACGATGAAGGCTGAATAGAATTACCTGTCTCTACTCCTACACCTCCAAAGTAACCAGACCAAACCAAGCTTCCTAAACTTGCACTTAACTTAAATGCGACAGCATCTTGAGCACCAGACAGACTAGCTTCAGGACCTTGAAGTACAGGGAAATTAGAAGATTGCGTTGTTGAAGCAACAAGAACATCTTCGTTATTATCTAAAATAATTTCACCTCTAAACTGATCACCATAATTATAATCTAGTCCTCCCTGACTTAATCCGTCATGTCCATTTCCTCCCATGAAAGTTGACCCTAATAAAGCGGCTCCATCTGCTGACAATCTTACTACAAAAATATCAGAACCATCGAATGCCAATCCATTCTCAATTGCTAATGCTCCTCCACCAGCAAAAGAATTGTCATAAGCGCCTACCATTGGGAAATTAATTGATGCCGTTACACCTAAAATATATAATTCGCCATCCTCATTACAGACCATACTTTCTGGCAGTTCATTTGCTGCTCCTCCGATATAAGTTGAATACAACAATGCATCTCCGTTACTATTAAACTTAGTAATTGCGACATCAAATCCATCTGGTAAAGTAGCAGTAGCTGTTCCACCATTAAAGGATCCGTCATATGCTCCGGCAGTTACAGGGTAACCTAACCCAAAACTAATTCCTCCACCGAACAAATTCCCATTCGAATCTGGAGTCGCTGTCATTCCCCAGTTATTTGCAGAAGATCCAGTAAAAGTTGAAAATGTAATTGTGGGATCTATAACGAGCGTCTTGGAAACATCATATCCTTCAGGAAATTCAAAACTCAAGACATCTCCGTTTAATTTAAACTTAACATCCACTTTAGTTATTTTACCTCCCTCAGATTCTACCCAAGCAATTGGTTTTGATTCTAGAATTTCTCCGAAACGATTTACAATATGTAAATCTCCTTCATCACCAATGTAGAGTTTTGTTTGTCCCTTGTAATCAATTTTTATTTGATCAACATCAGTATCTGGACTTACAATAAATGAATATTTTAATCCTTCAGATTTTTTTAATTCTAAGTCAATTCCATCATAAAGGTCATACATTCGAACATAACCATACCCATAAATATGACCAAACCATTTTTCAGAATTATTTCCTTGAATATAATTTGTATAAAATGTAGAAGAATCATTAACAAACTGATTCCCGCTCCAAGACGACCCGAGAAATTTGGTTTTAATAACATGCCCTTTTAAAGGTTTTAAATGTTCATGGCCATGATCGTGCTCTTCTCCATGATGACCTTCCTTCCCGCCATCATTCAGCGAATAGGTAAAACCATCCTCTTCAATAAACATATCTCCATGATTCAGGTTTACCTTAAACTCTACTTCATCATCCCATTGCCCTTTATTGGGGTACATCCATACATCTTGAGACATCGCGAATTGCGAACTAATTATAACTGCACAGGATATAAATAATAGAAACTTCATTTAAAGTTGAAATTTACAACATTTAATAGACAATTCTAAACACATAGTTCAATAAGAACCACATGTTAGACAACCTCTTATAATTAAATCGTTTAATAAGTGCAAAGGTTGCCTATTTCAATGTTAATTCACTCTGGTGAACTTTAGTGTTGGTGGACGATTTATTATCCTTAAATTTGTACTGAATTTACACCAGTTCTAACGATGAGTGATCCAATAAAACACGAGTGCGGAATTGCACTTTTAAGATTGAAAAAACCGTTACAATACTACGTTGATAAATACGGAACAGCTTTTTACGGCCTAAACAAGTTGCACCTGTTGATGGAAAAACAGCACAATCGTGGACAAGACGGTGCCGGTGTAGCGAATATTAAGTTTGACATGTCTCCAGGAGAAAGATATATTTCTCGTTACAGATCTATTGATAGTAAGCCAATCCAAGAGATTTTTGACCACATAAATGGTAAATTCGAAGCCATTGGAAAACAAGATCCATCACTTTTACAAGATGTTGATTATTTAAAGAAAAATGCTGGATTTACAGGAGAATTATTCTTAGGCCACTTGCGATACGGAACATTTGGGCGAAATTCAATTGAAAGTTGCCACCCATTCTTAAGACAAAACAACTGGATTACAAGAAATTTAGTGGTTGCCGGCAATTTTAATCTTACAAATGTAGATGAACTTTTTGACGTTCTTCTTCATGTAGGTCAACATCCAAAAGAGAAATCAGATACGGTTACAGTCTTAGAGAAAATTGGACATTTCTTAGATAACGAGAATGATGCATTGTACGAACAACTGAAGCCTCAAGGCTATTCCAATGCAGAGGTTTACAATAAAATTGCATCTAAAATTGAAATTGATAAAATCTTAAAACGCGCCTCTGAAGATTGGGATGGCGGGTACGCTATGGCTGGTTTATTTGGACATGGAGATGCATTCGTACTCCGTGATCCAGCTGGTGTTCGACCAGCTTTCTTCTACGAAGATGATGAAGTTTGTGTGGTTACTTCTGAGCGTCCAGTTATACAAACCGCTTTCAACTTAAAAGCTGATCAAATTCAAGAATTGAAGCCTGGACACGCTTTAATTATCAAAAAAGACGGTACAATTACAGAAACATTAATCAACAAGCCAACAGCGGAATTGAAGTGTTCTTTTGAAAGAATTTATTTCTCTAGAGGTAGTGATACTGATATTTATAAAGAAAGAAAACAACTAGGTAAAAACATTGTTCCTCAAGTTATAGAGTCAATTGGGAACGATTTAGACAATTCTGTTTTCTCATTTATCCCAAATACTGCAGAGGTTTCGTTTTATGGTTTAATCAAAGGATTGGAAGATCACTTGAATGAAGAAAAAATTGAACAAATCACTGCTTTAGGAGCTGATGCAAGCCCTGAAAAAATTCGCGAAATCTT
This sequence comes from Crocinitomicaceae bacterium, assembly GCA_022447585.1. Lineage (GTDB taxonomy): Bacteria > Bacteroidota > Bacteroidia > Flavobacteriales_D > Crocinitomicaceae > UBA4466. The sequence goes on from JAKVAR010000002.1 coordinate 6,767, forward strand.
ATTGAAAAGAGCTCGCATCGAAAAAATCGCAATTAAAGACGCAAAACTTAGAACATTCATTACTCAGGATGACTCCAGAGATGATTTAGTTGCTCACGTTTACGATGTAACTTATGGATGTGTTAAACCAAAGACAGACAACCTTGTTGTCATCGATGATAGTATTGTTCGTGGTACTACCTTAAAGCAATCAATATTAAGAATTTTAGATCGTTTAGAGCCTAAGAAAATTGTTGTTGTTTCCTCTGCCCCTCAAATTCGTTATCCAGATTGTTACGGAATTGATATGGCAAAAATGGGAGACTTTATTGCGTTTGAAGCTACTATTTCTCTTTTGAAAGAGCGTAATATGACGCACGTCATTGACGAAGTTTACGCTAAATGTAAAGAGCAAGAAAACTTACCGAAAGAACAAATTAAAAACTACGTTCAAGAGATCTACGCGCCATTTACAGACGAAGAAATTTCGGCAAAGATTAGTGAGTTACTCACACCTCCAACAATCAATACTGAAGTTGATATTATTTATCAAACTGTTGAAAATTTACACTTAGCATGTCCTGATAATAAAGGTGATTGGTACTTTACTGGTAACTACCCAACTCCAGGAGGAAACAAGGTTGTGAATAAGGCGTTCATGTACTGGAAAGAAGGAAAAAACGAACGTGCCTATTAATAAAAACCTATGAACAGACGCGCAGCCCTCATATTCTACATTCTCAGTGTATATGTTGTTGTGCAGTTTATTTGGTGGGGATACCATTTAATTGAACTTACGAGTGAAGTAACGCAAACGGATGCACGTGTATCCAAACGCGTTGCTATGATTATTGGTGAAGGTGCCGTTTTTCTATTACTATTACTTCTTGGCATATGGTTAATTCGCAGATCAATACGAAAAGAACTCAAGCTTTCTGAACGCCAGAATAACTTTCTACTTTCTGTTACACACGAACTAAAAACACCTCTTGCCGCCAATAAATTATACATTCAAACAGTTACCAAGAGAGACCTCTCCCAACAACAGCAAAATGACATTCTAAATAAAGCAATCGAAGAAAATACCCGACTTGAGCGAATGATTGATAATATTCTGAATGCATCCAGGCTTGAAAATAAAGCTTTGCAATTGGAAAAGGACCTATTCTCTTTAAATGCCTTATTAAAATCAATATCAGTGCGTTTCAACACGATCTTAGTAAAAGATATTGTAAAAGTAAATTGTGATGAAGGCATTGAAATTATAGGAGATAAGTTCATGATCGAGACAGTCTTGAACAACCTGATTGAAAATGCAATTAAATACGCTGGCAAAGAACAATCGATCGAACTATACGGTTCCAAAGAAAATGGGGCTATTCGATTTGGCGTAAAGGACCTAGGTCCAGGAATCGATAAAGACAAGCGTATCGTTGTTTTTCAAAAATTTTATAGAATTGGTAATGAAGAAGTTCGAACTCAAAAAGGTTCTGGGCTTGGTTTATTCATCGTCTCAGAATTAATACAAATGCACGGAGCTACCATTTTTTGTCTCGATAATCAGCCAACCGGGTGCAACTTTCAAATCAATTGGAAATGACAAATAACATTGGACTAATCATCCTTGATGGATGGGGAATTGGAAACAAGTCTGAATCAGATGCAATTTACAACGCGAACACTCCATTCATGGATCATTTATTGAATAAATATCCAAACGCTACTTTACTAACTAGCGGAGAAGATGTTGGTTTGCCCGAAGGACAAATGGGCAACTCTGAAGTTGGTCATTTAAACATTGGAGCTGGAAGAATTGTCTATCAAGAATTGACAAGAATTAACAAATCTATCCGTGACGGTGAGTTTTTTCAAAACGAGACTTTAATTAAGGCTTTTAAAACGGCCAAAGAAAAAAGTGTTGCGATACATTTCATAGGACTAGTATCTAATGGAGGGGTTCACAGCTCCCAAGAACACTTATATGCTTTGAGCGAAATGGCAAATCAATTTGACCTTCCTAAATCTTACATCCATGCTTTTACTGATGGTAGAGATTGCGACCCCAAAAGTGGCTTTAAATTCATTAACGAATTAGAAGATAAAATTGCTGGAACACAAACTAAAATAGCATCAGTGGTTGGACGTTATTTTGCCATGGATCGAGACAATAGATGGGAACGTATTAAGAAAGCATACGACCTAATGATTCATGGAATCGGTCATACATACGACTCTGCAGCAGAAGCTATTTATTCGTCATATGCAAGCGATATAACGGATGAGTTTATAGAGCCTTCAATCATTGATAAAGAAGGTTTAATTAGAGATGGAGATGTAGTTGTCTGCTTCAACTTCAGAACAGACAGACCAAGAGAAATTTCTATCGCCTTGACGCAAAAAGACATTCAAGAATACGACATGTCCACTTTAGACATTGCGTATTATACCATGACGAATTACGATAAGACTTTCAAGAATATAAACGTGATTTTTGAGAAAGACAACTTATCCATGACATTGGGTGAAGTTTTATCAAAACATAACAAAACACAAGTAAGAATTGCTGAAACAGAAAAATATCCTCATGTAACATTCTTCTTCAATGGAGGAAGAGAAGACAAGTTTAATGGTGAAAGTAGAATTCTTGTAAACTCGCCAAAAGTTGCTACATATGATTTACAACCTGAAATGAGTGCTTTTGAAGTTCGAGACAAAATTATTCAGGACATACAATCGAATACACCGAACTTCTTCTGCTTGAACTTTGCTAATCCTGATATGGTAGGTCATACTGGAGTTTATTCTGCCATAACAAAGGCCGTTGAAACAATAGACTCATGCCTTCAGGCTGTTATTGAAGCCGGAATTGAAAAAAACTTTGAGTTTATCGTAATTGCCGATCACGGAAATGCGGATTACGTTATCAATCCGGACGGAAGCCCAAATACAGCTCATTCATTAAACCCAGTACCTGTAATTCACGTAACTCAGCAAGCAGGAACTTCAATTAAAGATGGAATTCTTGCTGATGTTGCACCAACAATTTTGTCTCGTTTAGGTTTAGACCAACCCTCAGAAATGACAGGGGAAATATTGATTTGATTACGATTTAAGTTTAGCGATAATCCCTGTAGTAGAAAATCCTTCAACTAATGGTATCGCTTTGACAGAACCTCCGAAAGAGCGCACTTCTTTTGAACCTACGATATACTTTTTCGAATTCTGATCTTCTTCTAATGGATCATAATCGGCGCCCTTAACCAAAACACTTGGCTTCAAATAATTAATCAAATTAATAGGGGTGTCATTATCGAAAAATACGACCAAATCTACACACCCTAAAGCAGCTAAAACGATAGCTCTAGCATCTTCCTTATTTACTGGACGATCATCTCCCTTACCTTGTCTCTTTACAGATGAATCTGTATTCAAAGCAACAATCAAACGACTACCTAACTCAGCTGCCTCTGCTAAATAAGAAACATGTCCGGCATGTAAAATATCGAAACATCCATTAGTGAAAACCACCTTGTCCATTTTCATTCCCCACATTTTAACGCGTTTAAGCGCCGTTTCATGGTCAACTATTTTTTTATGAAGATACTCTAACCTTGTATTCATAGCTTACGACTTTTTTCTACTTCAGCAAGTTTAGGTTGCTGTTGGATTAAGAATAATGAAATTAAACCAAGTATGATCATCATTGCAGTTTGAGCCACCCAAATAAAAATACCAAAACCGGCAAAATTAATTCCATACAACACCAATACCGCATTCACCCATGCAGGATATGCTCCAATACCGCCTGGAAGTAATGCAATAGCAGCAGCTCCAACAACAAAAGCTCCAAAAACAGCCCCTAAATCGATTCCAGCTGTTTCAGGGAATGCCTGAGCAAAAATCCAAATAGTAGCAACATAACTCGACCAAATAAACACAGTATGTCCGATGTAAGCCCATTTCTTTTTCATTGTCCAAATTGACTTTAACCCTTCCAAGAATCCTTTCAACTTATCTATAACGAAACTCTTAAACCTCTCAATTTTAAGGAAAGCTATCAATCCAACCACGCCAAAAACAGCAGCGGCCACTAAGGCATAGATCAACCATGCATTGGACCCACCACCTTCTGATGCCGTTATTTGACTAAACTCTTCTGAATTAGCTTGTAACAAACCTGAAACAAAAACAACAATACCGAGCATAATAACATCAACAACACGCTCAACGACAATTGTTGCAAAGCCTTTTTCAAAAGGAACTTTCTCATAACTCGTTAGTAATCCGGCACGAGCAAACTCACCAGAACGAGGAACAGTATAATTAATAATATAGCCAGACATTACAGCATGATAAGCATTAGAGAGCTTTGGTGTATACCCCAATGGTTCTAACTGAAACAACCATCGATAACTTCGACTTAAATGGCTTAAAAACGAAATGAAAAGTGCCAGAAAAACCCAAAAGTAGTTGGCATCAAAGAATGAATCCTTAGTCTGCTGAATTTGCTCATCGTCTAATCCATTAAAAAAATACCACGTAAGATAGACTCCGATCCCAATTGGGATAACAATCTTAAGAATTTTGATAATCGTAGCTTTCAATTAGTCGATTAAATTAGTTTGTTCGTTCGGAAAAACTAAAGATGGCTTGAAAGACTTGGCATCTTCAAAATCCATAAATCCGTAACCGATAATAATTACACTATCTCCAACAGCTACTCTGCGTGCTGCAGCTCCGTTCAAACAAATCACACCTGAACCAGCCTCACCTTTAATTGTATACGTCTCTATACGTTCTCCATTGTTGTTATTCACAATCTGAACGCGCTCTCCCTCAATAATATTGGCCGCTTTCATTAATTCTTCATCAATTGTAATACTTCCAATATAATTTAAATCTGCTTGAGTAACTCGTGCTCTGTGTATTTTTGATTTTACTACCTGTACTAACATTTTCTAGTTATAATTTGCAGTCCAAAGTTAGCTTATTTTTCAGAATCATTGGATTGTGGAACAATCTCCATATTATCTATTAGTCTTACCTCGCCGCAATAAGCTGCAAGACAAGCGCGTGTCCCTGAAACCCATGTATCAATTTCTAACAAAGTTTCAGGATGAACAATGTTCAAATATTCTAACTCTAAATTTCCTTTATTAAAATATTCTAGTGCAATTTCTTTTGTTCTCGCAGGATTGAATCGTTTTGCCAATGACTGCATTAAGACCATCAATTGATTTATAATAATCGCATCGTCTAACTGACGTTCAGAAAGCCTATAATTTCTACTACTACTTGCCAATCCTGAGACCTCTCTAACAATTTCACAAGGTACGATAACCGTATTCAAATTAAATGACTTAACCATGAAATTAATTACGGCTAACTGCTGAAAATCCTTCAATCCAAACAAGGAGTACTCGGGCTGAACAATTTCGATTAATCGCTTACAAACATTCACTACACCTTTAAAATGTCCTGGACGAAATTCACCTTCCATAACCGTTTCTAGATGACCAAGCTCTAGATCCACTTCTCTGTAATCAGAAGGATAAACCTCATTAACCGTTGGTGCAAAAACAATTATATCACCTACAGTTTTCAATAATTTTAAGTCGTTATCTAAAGTTCTTGGATAATTTACTAAATCTTCCTTACGATTGAATTGTGTTGGATTTACAAAAATACTAACTACCACTTCGTTAGCTAGAGAAAGACCTTTCTTAACAAGTTCTATATGCCCATGATGAAGCGCTCCCATCGTTGGTACTAGTGCAACAGACGAACTCTCGCCGTTTTTCTTCAATCTTTCTCGTAGAGATTCTACGGTAGTAAAAACATTCAAATCCTCCATTTAATAACGCATTGAGAGGGACAAATCTATCCGTTTTTGTTGAAGTTTCGATTTTTTTTGTATATTTTTGTAAACGTTTTTATCAATAACATTTTCATGGAGAAAAAGAAAGTACTTTTTATCTCGCAAGAGATATCGCCATTTTTACCCAAGTCAGAGGTTTCTTTGACGGCTAGAAGCTTGGCACAAGGAGTTCAGGAAGGAGGAAAAGAGATTCGCGCATTTATGCCTCGATTCGGAGTTATAAATGAAAGAAGACACCAGCTTCATGAAGTTATACGTTTATCTGGAATGAACTTAATTATTGACGATGCTGATCATCCATTAATTATTAAAGTTGCTTCAATCTCTGCGGCAAGAATGCAGGTTTATTTCATTGACAACGAAGAATACTTCAAAAGAAAAAACACTGTTCTAGACGATAAGGAAATTGAACATAAAGATAACGATGAGCGCTCTATGTTCTTCTGCCGAGGAGTTCTAGAGACTGTAAAGAAATTAGGATGGCAGCCAGATGTTATTCACTGTAATGGATGGATGACTTCATTAATGCCTATTTATATCAAAGAACTATACAAAGACGACCCGCACTTTGCAAATACGAAAGTTGTTTACAACATATACGGTGACGGGTTTAACAATAATTGGGATCCACGCCTATCTGAAAAACTTAAATTTGACGGATTCAGCGACGATGTTGTTAAAGACTTTGAAGATCCAAGTTTTGAGAACATTACTAAAGCTGCAGCAAAATATGTTGACGGTTTAAGCGTTGCTAGTGAAGAATTAAGTCCGGAACTAAGAAACATCTTCGATAATGCGAAGTGTGAAAAGTTAGACTACGTAGCTGAGGAGCATCAAGTCAAAGAAGTTTCGGAATTTTTGGATAAAGTAATTGATGCAGAAGTTCTCATATAAAATGAATATTATCACACCATTTACGTGGCGGAAAGGGGCATCTCTTTCCGCTACTTTTTTATTTTGCCTATTGGTTTCAGTGGCTTGTAAAAAGAAAGAAAACACATTAGGGAAGAATAACATCGATCAAAATGATTTGCTTCAATCGGCAACTACAGATACTTTTTCTTTAGTTACCTTCTCTTATGTAAGTGACTCTATTATTTCCGACAACCCTCCTTTTGGAGTTCTTGGCTCATACAACGACCCAGTGTTTGGAAGGTATAACGCTGAAATTTACACTCAAATAAGATTAAGTGGTGCGAATCCAGAATTTGGCGATATAAGTGGAATTGTAGTAGATTCATTTGTATTGGCGTTAGAATATGTTGGTGCCAACTCTTTTTATGGAGAGATTGGTGATCAAACAATTGAAGTTTTTGAGTTGGGCGAAGATCTCCACATTGACTCAACATACTACTCTAAAGACATCAAGGCTTTGACAGGTTTAGATCTTGTTGTTCCGGGTATGGAAGTACTCGAAATGAATACATCTTATTTGACCGTTGTTGATAATGATACTATCGATCCACAATTGAGAATTCATTTAAACACAGCAAAAGCTGACGCGTTTATTGCGGAGGCAGATGCTGGAACTGCTTTTAGCGATAACGATGCGTTCATAAACTACTTCAAAGGTCTTCTCATTAAAACAAATAACTTTGGCCAATCTTCAGGTCAAGGTGGTGCGTTCTACTTTAACATGACGGATCCAGCAACTAAATTGACCATTTACTATACACAAGACGGTGAACAAAAAGAATATGACTTTCTAATCAATTCCTCATGCGCTGATTTTAACCACGTTGACATTGACAATTCAATGACAGATGTTGAAACGGTTATCAATGATACAATACCAGGACAGGAAACATTTTACGCTCAATCTTTCGGGTCTAGGGCAGTTGTTCAGATTCCTGGATTAGATAACATACCTAATAATGCCATTGTTCACACCGCAACTTTATTCTTACCAACGCAATATCAGTCCGGAACAAAATATGCTCCTGGTTTTGATGTCTCAATCGCAATTACAGAAACGGGGGGAGATTCTCAATTATTCGGATATGGAACTGCTCCATACAGCGCTTATACTAAAGGTTTTGAAATAGACTTGCGAACGTATGTTCAGGGTTTAATCAATAATCAACTTGAAAATAATGGTTTGATTATTTCTCCAATACTACACAATACTTCGGCAGAACGAATTATCTTTAATGGACCGCTTACATCCAACAAAGAAAAGCCTTTTTTAAAAATACTATATACTGAATTCTAAAACCTATGTGTGGAATTGTTGCTTACATTGGAAAGAAAGAAGCTTATCCAATAATCGTAAAAGGATTAAAAAGACTAGAATATAGAGGGTACGATAGTGCTGGTGTTGCCTTGCTAAATAATGGCGACTTAAACATCTATAAGAAGCAAGGGAAAGTTGCAAATCTAGAAGAACATGCTGCCGATAAAAATCGTTCTGGGCATGCTGGAATAGGGCATACTCGATGGGCTACCCACGGAGCTCCAAACGATGTAAATGCTCACCCGCATTATTCAGAAGACTGTAACATTGCCTTAATTCATAATGGCATTATTGAGAACTATGATGCTATTAAGCAAAGACTCGTCGGTAATGGTTACATATTCAAAAGTGAAACAGATACTGAGGTATTGACTTACCTCGTTGATGACATTCATAAAAACGCTGGTGTTTCAGTTGCTGAAGCAGTTCGACTTGCACTACAACAGGTTGTTGGCGCATACGCAATTGTTGTTATTTCAAAAGACAACCCCGATCAACTAATCGCTGCTCGAAAAAGTAGTCCGCTAGTTTTAGGAATTGGAAAAGATAATGATTTCTTTCTTGCATCCGATGCAACACCAATAGTAGAGTATACCAAGAAGGTTGTTTACATGGAGGACGAAGAAATTGCTATTGTTGACTTAAATGAAGGGTTAAAATTATATAGCATTGATGAAGTCGAAAAAACGCCATATGTACAAGAGCTTGAATTACAGCTTGAAGCTCTTGAAAAAGGTGGATATGAGCACTTCATGCTTAAAGAGATCCATGAACAACCAAGATCAATTAAAGACTGTTTCAGAGGTCGTTTGAATGCTGAAGAAGGATGGGTTTCACTTGGCGGTATCAAAGACTATGAAGAGAAAATGATTAAAGCGAATCGTATTATTATGATTGCTAGTGGTACTTCTTGGCATGCAGGATTAGTTGGTGAGTACTTATTTGAGGATTTAGCTAGAATCAACGTGGAAGTTGAGTATGCCAGTGAATTCAGGTATAGAAATCCAATCATTACTGAAAATGATATCGTAATTGCAATTTCACAAAGTGGTGAAACTGCAGATACATTGGCGGCACTTGAACTTGCAAAATCCAAAGGAGCGACAATTCTTGGAATTTGCAACGTTGTTGGCTCTTCAATTTCAAGAATTACTGATGCCGGCTCATACACGCACGCCGGACCAGAAATTGGAGTAGCTTCAACTAAAGCTTTTACAGCGCAAGTAACTGTGCTGACATTAATGGCTTTATCATTAGCTAAACGCAAGGGTACTATTTCTGAAACTAAATTCAGAACAATGTTATCTGAATTAGAAGCAATTCCTCAAAAGGTTCAGCAGATTCTAGATAAAAATGAAGAAATCAAGATTATCTCAGAGAAATATCAAGATGCATCGAATGCATTATACTTAGGAAGGGGAAGTTCTTTTCCAGTCGCTTTGGAAGGTGCATTAAAACTTAAAGAGATTTCTTATATCCACGCTGAAGGTTACCCTGCAGCAGAAATGAAACACGGACCAATCGCTTTGATTGATGAAGAAATGCCTGTTTTTGTAATTGCAACTAGCGGAACTTCATACGAAAAGGTAGTAAGTAATATTCAGGAGGTTAAAGCAAGAAAAGGAAAACTTATCGCTATTGTAACTGAAGGGGATGATCAAGTAGATAACATTGCGGATCATACTATTGAGATCCCTGATACTGACGAGCATTTAGTGCCATTATTAGCAACTATACCATTCCAACTATTATCTTATCATATTGCCGTTATGAGAGAATGCAATGTTGATCAGCCAAGAAATCTTGCAAAATCAGTAACCGTTGAGTAATGGCTAAAGCTATTTCACAAAAGAATAAAGATTTTTTCCAAAACGTATACGATGTTGCGCGTCTAATTCCAATTGGTCGCGCTACTTCATATGGGGCTATTGCCAAATACTTAGGTTCACCAAGATCCAGCAGAATGGTCGGGTGGGCAATGAATGCGGCGCATAATCACAAGGATATTCCAGCACATCGTGTTGTAAACAGAAACGGATTATTGACAGGTAAAATGCATTTTTCTAATCCGCACGAAATGCAGCAACTCTTGGAAAAAGAGGGAATAGTGGTTAAGAATGATACAATTCAAAATTTTCAAAAAATATATTGGGACCCTGCAATCGAACTCGCGTTTTAATCGTCAAATAATTCCTCCAAGAACAATTTTTCGTGTCCCGAAACTTTCGCTAAGAAATTAATCTCATTTGTGATTTCAGTAATTTCATTATCGAAACGATCAGTAGCAGATAAACTATAACTCTCCTGAACCGCAGCAAGACGTTCCTTAAGTTCTCGCCCTTGGGCAAGTCGTTCTTCATATTCAGACGTACAAGAAGTCAATCCTCCAGTGAAAACTAATAGTAGTGCCAATAAGCATGATTTCATATTACAAAGTAACGACTGTTTATTCGATCCTACAAAAAATATGATAATCCATACCCTGGTAATAATAATTAGAGATTACGAAATATACAGTTGTTAAATTTTACAGGTATCTGTAATAGCTATATGTATATATAATTGAAAGCAGTAAATTAGTCTTATGATATTCGTTACAGGTGGAACTGGATTGCTAGGAACTCATTTACTCGTTCAATTGAGTACACATAAGATTCCTATTCGGGCTTTATACCGTTCGGAATCCAAAAAGAATAAAGTATTAGGTATATTCCAACATTACCTTTCCGAAAACGCACAACAAGCTTATGATAAGATTGAATGGGTAAAAGGTGACATACTGGATTTACCTAGTTTGAAAGAACACATGCAAGGCGCAAGGAAGGTTTATCATTGTGCCGCCATGGTTTCTTTTCACAAAAGTGATTTCAACAACTTACTTAAGATAAACAGAGAAGGGACGGAAAATGTAGTGAACATCGCATTGACTTTAAACCGATGTAAATTATGCTATGTAAGTTCAACTGCAGCAATAGGTGGACTTGATGGAGAAATGACAACGGAAGATTCTAAATGGAAGAATGAACCTACAACAAGTGGCTATAGTATTTCAAAATATTCTGCTGAAAAAGAAGTTTGGCGAGCCATTGAAGAAGGGCTAGATGCCGTAATGGTAAACCCATGTGTAATACTTGGGGCAGGAAACTGGAATGAAAGCTCATTGACAATCTTCAGAACATTGAAGAAAGGTGTTAGTTTTTATCCTCCAGGAGCAAATGCTGTTGTTGATGCAAGAGATGTAGCTGAAATTATGATCAAGCTTACTGATTCAAATATTACCGCTCAACGATACTTGTGTATTGGTAGCAATCAATCGTTTCAAGTTCTAATGGCAGAGATTGCCAATCAATTGAACGTAAAAATGCCTAAAAAACCAGTAAAGCGGTGGATGGTTGAAGTTGCACGGATATTGATTGGTGGATTAGCATTGTTCACATCGAAGAAACCTTCAATAACGAAAGAGACCGTTGAAAGTCTGTTTGGAAACAAATCATACGATGCTTCAAAAATTAGAAAAGAATTGGATTTCACTTTTCGTACACTCCCAGAAATGGTTGAAAACGGAATTAAGGGAAGACAACTTTAATCGAAGAATTCGTAATCCTTGAACCTCAAGATCATCATAAACCCCGTACTTACCTGACGTGTAATTACTGTTGCAAGTAACTTCGTTTTACTGTTGTAAATGATTTGAATGTCTGTAATGAATTCACCGTTCTTATAAATGTGTTTTTCTATCAAGTTTCCTAATTCGTCATAGCGAAACAACAACTCTTCAATAAATCCATCTTTACGATTACTGCTTTTACGAATCGCTGACAATTTCCCTTGCTCATTATATTCGTAGGCATACGTATAAACAGTCGAAGTCATTTTAATGCGCTCCACGCGCTCCACAAGGTAACCTAGTTCATTATAATTCCAGAATTCGTCCAAATACGGGAGTTCATAATTATTGTATCGGGTAGCTTTCGTTTGCTTATCGAATTCCGCATATTTGATTGTTTCGTTATTGAATAACAATGAACGCACTGTACTATTGTTCGAATCAATATCGCGCGTATAAGACTCATCAATTACTCTACCCTCCTCATCATATAGATAATGAATTGAAGTAAATCCTTCTTGATCTGTTTTACGGTGTGTTTCCAATTCGTTTTGATCGTTGTAGATATACAGGTTCCAAGTTGTATCCTTTGTACCATCATCTGAACGTGTTTCATAACTCGAAATTAGATGCCCTTCTTGATCAAATTCATAAACGTATTTGAATTGCGTAGTCTTCATCAATTCACCTTGTTTTTTATATACAAAGGTACCGTTTAAGCTTTTCAGTTTGTTCTGCTTCACGAAAGTCTCATTGAAAAATGGACGATCAGTGAATGCCTCTCCATTTCTGTTATCTAAGACTTGAGCATAGGCAATCCCACTAAAAACAAGAAAGAGTAATAATATTCTCACGTGGCAAAGGAAACAAAAATGATACGGCATCGCAACAATAGTTCTAAATCTTATTAAAAACGTTTATTGAATAACCTTAATTGCCTTATCCACATCTTCCTGTGGCATGAAGCAAGTTCCAGAAGTACATAAATGAACCAAGGCTTCATCGACCAATGGCTTATCTTGAAATACTTTCAAAACAGATTCCTTTATTGTTCCAGCAAAAAGTACTTTAGGCAAACGTTTTTGCAATAAATCAGCGTGTTTTTCTCCAGCATTCCCACCTACTGTTACGACCTCATAAAACCCAAATACCATATGATTCAAGAGCATTGCCCAATTGGAATAACCAGAACCATACATCTCCATTCCATCATACACATTAGTTAACATCTGTACAGCCTGCTGTTCATACGCTTCGTTATGGAAGTATTTCGATAAGTAAAATAAGTTTCTCGCCATCACGGAATTACTTGATGCCATTACGTTATCGTTGACCTCCATTTTACGGGCAATCAATGTTGTGTTTTCTGGTGTGAAGAAAAACATACTCGAGTTATCATCTGCAAAGTTAGATTGAACAAAAGCAACTAACTCATTTGCCTTCGTTAACCAATTCTCATCTAAGCTTACTTCGTAAAGGGCAATAAACGCATCAATTACATGGGCGTAATCCTCTAGAAAACCTTCAATATTCGACTTCCCATTCTTATGATTTCTCCACAACCCTCCATCGGCACGAAATTGATTTTCAGTCAACCATTTTGCATTTTTTAGGGCCAAATACAAAAACGATTCTTCCTTAAAAACAGCATAAGCATTGCACAGCCCTTTCGTCATTATCGCATTCCATGACGTCAAACATTTATCATCCAATCCTGGACGAATTTTGTCTGCTCGTTTATCCAGTAGAACCTCATTAATTCGTCTAATATTTACTTCGAATTCTTCCAACGACCAATTCATCTTTTTCATAAATTCGGAATCAGATTCGTGACGCAATAGAATGTAATTACCTTCTTCCCAATACCCGCGCTGATTCACTTGGTATAAATCACTTACCCAAGAAAAATCATCTCCTAAAGTTCGCTCCAATTCAGCTTCGCTCCAGACATAAAACTTCCCTTCTACCCCTTCGCTATCGGCATCAAGCGCTGAGTAAAAAGCACCATTATCGGCCATCATTTCTCGCTCAATCCATTCTACCGTTTGAAACACTGTTCGTTTGTACAATGGCTTCTCAAAAACTTTATACGCATCTGCATACAAACTCAACAATTGACCATTATCATACAACATCTTCTCGAAATGAGGTACTTTCCACATCATATCGACTGAATAGCGAGAAAAACCACCACCGATCTGATCGTAAATTCCACCAAGAGCCATTTTATCCAGAGTCAACTCTACATGCGACATCACTTTTTTATTACCAGAATTTAATGCATAGTCTAACAAGAATGAATAATTGGACGGCAACATGAATTTTGGTGCTCTACTAGAACCTCCCTGTATAGAATCAAAATTATTTGACCAACGCTGGATCAATTCATCTAAATGTGATTCTTGGAACTTAACATTATCTGCCTTTTTACTAATGAGTTCACTTGCTATGATTCCTTCGTGTAAATCCTCTGCATATTCAACTACTTTATCCAAATCATTGGTGAAGGTATGATGTAACGATTTTAAAATATGCATCCATTGTTCCTTAGGAAAGTATGTCCCCCCGTATATTGGACGACCATCTGGTAAGGTAAAACAATTCAATGGCCACCCTCCTTTTTGAGTCATGATTTGAACCGCAGTCATGTATACTTGATCTACATCTGGCCTTTCTTCTCGATCGACCTTTACATTGATAAAAAACTTGTTCATTAAAGCCGCTACTTCTTCGTCTTCAAAGCATTCATGTTCCATAACATGACACCAGTGACAAGCTGAATACCCAACACTAACTAAAACCAATTTATTTTCTTTCTGGGCGCGTTCAAAAATATCATCAGACCAAGCCACCCAGTTCACTGGATTGTACGCATGTTGCAATAGATAGGGCGAAGTTTCCGCAATAAGTTCGTTGGTATATTGTTCCATACCGTAAATGTAGAGAATCAAATTCAGGTTATCAGCGTCTGAGTCTTGATAAAAAAGGTCATAAACGGTCGAAATAATGCCCACTCTGATTATTTTTACGCGAACAACTTAAGATTTGAGAGAAATTAAAGCATATAAAGTCACATTATTCGTGATTGCCGTGTTGGCTGTTTTGGCTCCAGCCGTGTATTTCGCGCCTGAAGACGGATGGGATTTAGGGTTCACAAAATTGAATTTCTTAACACAAGAAGACCTCTACAACCCGAAAACACAAGAAAAAACCGACATTACAGATTTGATTGCGGACATTGACACTACAATGACAGTGATTGTTGAGGACACTATAATTACTCATGCAAATAACTCTGACGGAACTTTAGGCGCAGCAAATGGGGGAGAACTTTCCGAAGACGCTTCAACGGAAATTCACTTGAGTGAAAGTGGTATTACCAGCATGCACAACTTCTTCCAAATACTTAGAGGAGTGTCAAGTAAGAAAGAAAAAATTTCAATTCTACATTACGGAGATTCTCAAATTGAAGGAGATCGAATGACTAGTTATATCCGTCAGCGTATCCAAGACCAGTTTGGTGGTAACGGTCCAGGTTTAATTCCTGCTAAAAACGTATATCCGTCATTTACATTCAAACAAACCTACTCTGAAAGCTTTGTACGATACACTGCTTTTGGTGGTGAGAAATTAAAAGTTGCTCATTATGGAGCTATGGCTTCAGTTGCACGATTTACTCCTGAATTTGAATTAGACTCATTATTTACAATTGATTCATTGGTTGAACAAACAGGCTGGATTGAAGTTGCTCCATCAAAAGTGGCTTACTCAAGAGCAAAGAAATTCAATAATGTGACGATGCACTATAACTCATGCGAAACTCCAACGAAAGTTGTGGTAACGAGAGACGGAGCAATCATTCATGAAGAAGAGTTGATTACTGATGGTGCGCACCACGATTTAAAATTGACTTTCCCATACACACCGGGTAACTTACGCTATACATTTACAGGTAAGATTTCGCCAAACATTTGCGGATTCTCATTGGAGGGAGATTATGGAGTCCAAGTATCGAACATTGCAATGCGTGGATCCAGTGGAACAATGTTTCGAAGGTTAAAAACGAGCACACTTCAACCGATGTACAACACTTTAAATACGAAAATGGT
This sequence comes from Crocinitomicaceae bacterium, assembly GCA_022447585.1. Classification (GTDB taxonomy): domain Bacteria; phylum Bacteroidota; class Bacteroidia; order Flavobacteriales_D; family Crocinitomicaceae; genus UBA4466. The sequence continues at coordinate 22,573 of JAKVAR010000002.1, forward strand.
GATCATGCAATTTGGTGGTAACTCTGTCCCTTTCTTTAAAGATAGTGCGGGTGTAAGAAACTTCGCGAGCTATTTCAAAAGCCAGATTAATACAATTAAAAATATGAACCCTGATGCTTTTGTTGTGGTCATCGGACCAAGTGACATGTCTCACTTAGACGATCAAATTTACAGCACTTACAAGTTTTTACCATATTGCGTGGAGCAAATGAAAGAAGCTACAAAATCAACTGGTTCTGGATATTGGAACCTCTACGCAGCAATGGGTGGTCGTAACTCTATGCCATCATGGGTAGAAAAAGGTTTAGCTGGAAACGACTACATCCACTTCAGCAATAAAGGAGCGAAAATTGCTTCACAAATGTTCTATGACGCATTCATTGCAGAATATGCAAAATGGAATAACAACAACTAATTGAAAGTATCTCTTCTCATATCATCCTTGTTCCTATGTGTTTCGACTTTTGGTCAGGATACACTTAAGTCAGTTGCTACAATTGACACCCTAGAAACAAAACCCGTTTCTGATTCGCTTAGTACTTATCAATTTCCAGACTTTAGAGACATGGATACTTCCATGCGTTCCACATACGACTTTGTAGATTACTCAAAGAACAACTATCAGTTCTATTCTAAGGAAAGTAGAGGATTTGAAGCCTTCTACGATAAGATGTCGTCCTTGATTGAAAACAAAAAAGGGAAGATGAATCTGTATCACATTGGAGGATCGCACCTGCAAGCAGATATTTACACCCACGATGTTCGAACTTATTTACAAACGCGTTGGGAAGGAGTTACCGGAGAACGTGGATGGGTATTTCCATTTGATCTAGCGAAGACAAACAACCCAGGAAATTACGAATTCTCATCCCCTAATACATGGAAGCCATACCGAAGTGTTGTACAGAAGCCACATAAAGTTAATATTGATTACGGAATTTTAGGATGTGCAGTAACGTGTCCAGACTCTGCTATCATTGTGAAATTTAAGCACGATAGAACAACAGTAAAACCACCCATTCAACGCTTGAGAATTTACCATAACGTTGGTGAATTTCCTTACTCGATACATTTTGGTGTAGATGAATTATTAGTGGATTCTAAAGTAAGTAACTTGGAAGAAGGATGGACAGAGATTCATTTTACAGACCCAGTAGACACCCTAAATATTCAGTTCGCGCGATTAGGCTATCATGCTCCAGAATTAGAGTTGCACGGTTTCTTAATGATGAATGATGAACCCGGGTTCTCATACACTGCCATTGGAGTAAATGGAGCAGGATTATACACGTATTTGAAGAACATTCGCTTTGAAGAACAATTGAAAGCCTATCCACCAGACTTCTTTGCCTATTCGGTTGGAACCAATGACGGGAACGTTCCTTACGCAGATTTTAAACCAGAAGTGTACAAAGCCAACTTGGAAAAAATGATGCAAATGGCACTAAGAGCAAATCCAGATGTTGCTTTATTGCTAACCGTTCCTAATGACTCTTACTACAGAAGAAGATACCTGAATAGAAACATCGGTCGTGAGCGCGAAATGATCATAGAATTGGCCAAAGAATACGACATGGCTGTATGGGATTTATACGGCGTAATGGGTGAACTTGGGTCGAGTAAAACCTGGAAACTAAATGGATTAATGCGAAGCGATTTAATTCACTTCACCCATCCAGGATATCATTTCAAAGGCGACTTATACATTGATGGATTATTGAAATTCATGGATCAGTTTGAGTTGAAAAAAGAAACAGCTAAAACGGAAGAAGAGTAATAAACTATGGAAAGAATATTTTCGATATTTTCTACAGAGATCGGTGATGGAAGTTCACTTGTTTTTACAAAATTAGACTTCTGGTTATTCTTCTTAATGGTCATGATCGTATTTTCGTTTTTAAACAAACAGAAACTCGTTCGAAGTATATTCCTTACCCTTGTCAGTGTCTTCTTTTTCTACAAAACTTCAGGACTATACATGCTCCTTCTGATCATATCAGTCTCCTTCAATTACTTTTTAGGAATAAAGATATTCAAAGCAAAAAAAGACACCAATCGCAAATGGATCATTGCTATTTCCGCAATTTTCAACTTATTAATCCTAGGATACTTCAAATACGCTTACTTCTTCACGGCATCATTCAATGAAATGTTCTATACGGATTACGAACTGATCAACCAATTTGCTCAGTTTGGGAATAGCTTTTTCGATGATACTCCTTTTGTAGAAAAAATCTTATTACCGGTTGGAGTATCGTTCTTCACGTTCCAAAATATCAGTTACGTAGTTGATATATATCGAAAAGAAATAGAGCCCGTTAAGAACTTCTTTCACTACTCTTTCTTCGTTACCTTCTTCCCGCAATTAGTTATGGGTCCAATTGTTCGTGCTCGTGATTTCATTCCACAAATTGACAAACCATTTCACTTAACTAAAAACGATTTCAGTTGGTCGATTATACAAATTATAAAAGGTCTAGTGAAGAAAATTGTAATCGCTGATTTCTTGATTTTGTACTTCATCGACAAGTTGCTTTTTACGGAAACGTTCACGTTTGAAGAACCTGGTTTTGTATATTTAATTGTGATGTGGGCATACTCCATTCACATCTACTCTGATTTCTCTGGATATACCGATATCGCCATTGGACTTTCGCGCTTAATGGGTTTCGAATTGAAACCAAATTTCAACTCTCCCTACAAAGCAATTAATGTTGCAGACTTTTGGAGGAGATGGCACATTTCCCTAGGATCTTGGTTAAAAGATTACCTATACATACCATTAGGAGGAAACAGAACTGGTGGTATTGGATCATACATTGCCATAGTATTCATCTTTACATTTTTGATATTCATTACCCAATGGTGGGAACTGCTTTGGATATACGGAGGATTAACAATAATCTATTTATTGGGAGTCGCATTCATCACAGATTTCAAACGCCTCGTTCATCGCGATTTAAACCTCATCATTACGATGGTTGTGGGTGGGTTGTGGCACGGACCAAGTGAGAACTTTGTGATTTGGGGAGCCATGAACGGATGTGCACTTTTGGTTTACAAGTACTGGAAGAAAATCAGTTTCTACGAAAACTCAAAATGGTTAGTAGCCCACTTCTGGAAAATCTTCATCACGTTCAACTTCATTACGTTTACGCGTATTTGGTTTAAGTTGGATGAAGCCCGCATGGGACCATTTAAAGAAGCCGGATTAACCGATGCTGAGGCAGACAAGTTACCGATGGATTTATTGAATCGCATTGCCTTCCATTTCGATTTCTCGATGCAGTACTTCCTAGACTTCATTGCCACGTATCAAGTACCGTTAATTATCATGTTGGCCGGATTCTTTGTACACTGGTTACCAAACAAGGTTAAAGCGATCTACGAAAAAGCTTTTACAGCCATGCCGATGTGGTTGCAAGCCATCAGTGTTGGTATAATTGTATTTCTGATTTACCAAGCGATAGGCGCTGAACAACCACCTTTTGTTTATTTACAGTTTTAAAAAAATCGCATCCATCTAAAATTGAAAAGACTAGCACGTTTGTAATTAAAATCAATTCTTGCTATTTTGGATTTAAAACTCTTAACATATAAAATCGAAGTTATGACCTCAAGATTATTTAGCTTTTTTACTGTCCTAGTTTCAACAATTATCCTGTCTAATTATGGAATTTCACAAACTACATTCCCTGCGAATGCAAAAATAATGTGCCTTGGAGATTCTCGCGTAGAAGGTGACCCAACTTTTGAAAGTTATCGCTATGAGTTTTGGAAAGATTTAGTGGATTGCAACTGGACATTCGATCTTATTGGAGAAGAATTTGATCCTCTTGCCTACCCGGCTTATCAAGGAATAACTTTCGACCCAGATCACCAAGGGTCAGGAGGAAGTACAACATCAGATATATTAACAGACCTTCCATTCGTATTATCTTCAATAGGTTCTATAGATATCGTATTGCTAGGAATAGGAGGTAATGATCTCTTGAATAATGGTAGTTCTTATGTATCAACTGCAATTGCAAATATCAATTCTATCATCGACCTCTTACAAATTCATAATCCGAATATCATTATTTTAGTAGAACAAATAGCACCTGGAATGACCAGTATTATGACTCCTGATGCAACATTAGCCGTTAGTAACTTCAATAGCGAAATACAAACATTATCAACGATTCAAAATTCTGGTGGATCTACAGTTATTGCTGTTGATATGAATACAGGGTGGCAAGATAGCTACCTTGTGGACGATACTCATTATAATTCAATTGGTGCAGAGATTGTTGCTACGCGATATTCTAACGCCCTGAAAACGCTGTTTAATTGTGGGGTTGCATTTACTCCCGAGATCGAAATTAACAACATTGAATTTTACCCAAATCCAGCAAATTCAATCTTGAATATTGAAATACCCCACACTTTAATTCCTTTTGGAATGTTCGAAATTCAAGATATAGCAGGAAAGTCTTTACTTTCAAGGCAAATTCATCATAATGAGGAAATGATAGATGTTTCCAAGCTTAAACCTGGAAACTACATCGCTTTATTTTCAAATCATGGCGGCATGAAAATTCGTAAGAAACTCATTATTCAATAATGAGAATTGATACGATTTTTTCTCTGTATTCTTTTAATTCCGAAGAAGATACAATGTTTAGCGACAGGCATATCGATTAGATAAACTTCGCTTGGTTAAGGCTTAATTAAGTCAGTAAAATTTATTTGAAATATATGCGAGCAAAAAAGAACATGTAATTTAGACCTAAATTTATAGATATTCATATTACCCGTAACCAATAAATATTGCGAATCTTACGTATTTTCATATCATGAAACTATTTGACCCATTCAACCTAAAAGGTCTTGAACTATCATCAAGGATTGCCATGGCACCTCTTACTAGAAGGCGAGCCAACAGAGCTCATGATCCCGTGGACTGTATGGCAACCTATTATGCGCAACGTGCTAATTGTGGACTAATAATAGCCGAGGGCACCTCACCATCTCCAAATGGCGTTGGATACTCAAATATGCCTGGATTATACACATCCCATCATGTTAAGTTATGGAAGAATATAACTGATTCAGTTCATAAATCAGGTGGTAAAATAGTATTACAAATAATGCATACTGGACGGATAGGGCATTCAAACAATTTACCAGATGGGGCTCGGATAATTGGACCATCAGCTATTGCGAAAAAAGGAGACACAACAACCTATGACCTTGGAAAACAACCATTTACAATGCCAAATGAGATGGGGACAGATGAAGTACAAACTACTATTCGTGAATTTGCTGATTGCGCAAAACTTGCAATTCAAGCGGGGTTTGACGGTATAGAAATTCATAGTGCGCATGGGTATTTACCCAATCAATTCTTGAATCAATCAAGTAATAAACGAAAAGACCAATATGGTGGAAATCGCGAAAATAGAATTCGATTTTTGTTGGAGGTGATTCAAGCATCAATACAAGCTATCGGATCGGAAAAAGTCGCATTACGAATTTCACCATTTAGCTATGCCGATATAGATGAGGATGAAGGGGAATTAATTGCTCTGTACAAAATGCTAGCTGAGGAATTAAACCAATTCAACCTATCCTACCTGCATTTAAGTCACATGGGAGATGCTAAACCAGTTAAATTTGAGTTGTGGAAAAAATTGCGCTCTATTTATTCAGGAAATTTGATGCTTTGCGGTGATTTTACTAAAGACACCGCAGAACTCGCCCTTCAAAATGGAGATGCTGATCTCATTGCTTTTGGTAGAGATTTCATTTCCAATCCTGACCTGGTTGAAAGGCTTAAAAATAACTGGCCACTCGCAGAACGAGATCGGACTCATTGGTATACTCAGGGGCCTCAAGGGTTGACTGATTACCCCGTATATAATTCGATGTTACATAAATAACACTAATCTATGTAAAACGATGTATCTTACATGAAGAGAATGACCAAATAAAAGAGAATTGAATGAAAAAAATATCAATTGTAATTCTATCTGTTTTTTTAGTTCTTTTTGGCATTGTAAAAAGTTTAGAGTGGTTGATTGAATCAAAATTTGAAGCAAATCTAAACGCTAATCCTAATAGAGCATATGACATTAAGTATACTGATTTTGATCTAGACACCTTTTTTAAAGGGGTCACCCTTGATGAAATTAAAATCACACCTTTAAACCATGCAAATGGAAATATCATTACTGCTGAAGTAGATTACGCTAGAATTAACGGACTTGTCTGGTTAAAACTGCTAACAGGTCAAGAATTACAAATAAATGAAATTACATTTGAGCGGCCCATATTTGAAATAGTTCTAAGTAACGATACTATAAATAAGACTTCAGGAAAAGGCATGCAAGATCTTTTTGGAGATATTCTCTCTCGAATAAGCTTAAATAGCTTTTGCATAAAAGAGGGTTCTGTTGATTTTATTGATCCCAATGATCAAAGTATAAAAGGGCAAATTAAACACGTAAATATTCTTGCAACAGAAATTGTAACTGATTCTTTGACCTCAACATACCTCATCCCATTTGAAATGGGCAACCTGAGTGCTGACATAGATAGTATTTCCTTTAAGGTAAATGACTACACAAATATTACTTTAAACAATTTGCACTATGATCTAATGGAAAAAGAGATCTCTTTAGTTGACCTTTCTCTTAACTATTCAATCGATTGGCTTGAAGTAAGTAAGAAAATTGCTGTTCGAAAACCCATTATAGAATTTCACGCAAAGGATATTAACATTCTGGAGCTTGAACCATCTAGCCAGTTCTATTCCAAATTAGACTTAATCGCTCAAAATCTTATCATCAATGAATTAGACATTAAAATACATTCTAATAAAAACTATGATAGACCCCCTGATGATGTTAAACCTATGTTTCAAGGCATCGTGAAGTCAATACCAATATCTATTAGCATAGATTCCATTGAACTTTTAAATTCTAAATTAACCTATAAGGAACTTGGAATAGCCAAAAATGAAACAAGCCAAATTGAAATCACCAAGATTAATGGTTTAATTACTGATATTACCAACATACCTGAACTACAATTAACGAAAACTGAAATTGAAGCAAACATTGATGCGCTCATTTTAGACGAATCCGACTTAAATCTAGCGCTAAACATTCCATATAAGAAAGAAATATTCTCGCTAGAAGTTGACGTTGGAAAGTTGAATTTAGCAGCCCTCAATCCCACTTTGTCACCGATGGCTGGTATTGAATTCGTTTCGGGACAAATGGAGCGACTTCGCTATGAAATGAAGGCAGGAGCCCTGAATTCTCAAAACAAATTACATTTTGATTACAGTGATTTACGAATTCACATTCTCAATCAAAAAAATAAAGGGAAAACACGTAGATTACTTTCTGGAATTGGAAATCTAGCCATTAAGACAAACAACTTATCTACATTGAAAAACTATCGGGTAGTCGAATACCTATCTGAACGAAATATTTATAGATATCCTGTCAATTATATACTACTTGGCCTAATTCAGGGGTTTACTAGTATTGTTCCACAAAAGCCAATGCAAAAAATTATGAAAAGACAGCCATTACAGCTGACAACATTGCATAACCGCAATTAAAAGGAGCCCGATAAAACATATTTATAAAAAGACGAATCAGAAACAAACCAGTAATTTGTTGTTCTTTTGTAAGCGCCTGACTAAAACTCTGATCCAAACCAAAAACAATTACGACAAAAAAAGTCACTCAATCAAGTTATAAAACTACATTGAATTGAGTAAAATTTGAAACAACAGAAATAAACGTCATGAAAAAAAACATTGAAAAAATCGTAGAGTCAAGAGACACAAAAGCGGGTCTCTATTTCGATTATGCAATTCAATTTTTAATCTTATTATCTGTTCTTGCATTCACAATTGAAACAATTCCAGATTTAGAACAAAGTACACAAGACTTTCTCAATATATTTGAATTCATTTGTATTATCATTTTTAGTGCAGAATACCTTTTCAGAATTTATATCGCCGAAAAGAAACTAAAATTCATATTTAGCTTCTATGGCATTATTGATTTACTTGCGATATTGCCTTTTTATCTCTCATTTGGATTTGATTTACGCTCGGCAAGAATCTTACGTTTCTTAAGGTTATTCAGATTAGTTAAGCTGGTGCGTTACAACAAAGCAATGAATAGGTTTGCTGTTGCTTTTAAGCTTATACGAGAAGAACTTATCATGTTTAGCGTTGTTTCTTTAATCTTAATCTACCTTTCTGCTGTCGGTATTTATTATTTTGAAAATTCTGTACAACCAGAATCGTTCTCATCCATTTTCTCAAGTTTATGGTGGTCCGTGGTTACATTAACAACTGTAGGATATGGTGATGTTGTGCCAATTACCACTGGTGGAAGAATATTCACGTTCCTCATACTTATGATAGGTTTGGGTATTATCGCAATTCCATCAGGAATGATTTCTTCAGCATTAACCGAAGCTAGGAATCTTGAAAAGAAAGACAACAAGTAAATGACTCCTACCCAACTTAAGTTTTGGCGAAAAATTGAAAATTTCGAAATCGACGATCCTGAATCTTCCTTTTCATTTTCTGACCAATCGTCGCGTGAAAATGATTGGTCAATGGAGTTTTCGTTGCGAACTATTTTAGAATAAAAAAAATTATTTTGGCTAAAACTTGTTGCAATTTTCCACAGCTTTCCTCAGAACCTTTAAATTTTAATGTATAGTTTATAACTCGACTAAGCGTTGATTAGCATTTTGACTAGAATAAAAATTAGTTTTGCCAAATCATTAGTAAAATTGAATCCAGACAAGTGCATCGAACTTTTATATTCTTCATTTTTGCCTTGACTTTATGCATAACTGTGTATGCTCAGCAAATTCCATCTGTGAGCTATACAACGGAAGACGGAATTCCAAGTTCTCAAGTTTACGATATTATACAGGATGAGTACGGTTATTTATGGTTTGCTAGCGATAAAGGGTTAAGTAGATATGATGGTTACAGCTTTGTGAATTTTGATGAGAATGATGGATTAGTAGATAACGTAATATTTGATTTTCACAAGCGACCAAATGGGGATATTTGGTGCACAACTTATTCTTCAAAACTTTTTGTTATTCGCGGCAGACAGCCAACATTTGAGCCATACGAGTATAATGACACAATCAATAAATACTGCTGTAATTCGGTGATTAACGGTGTTTATTTTAATAATAACGGAGACGTCTTTATAACCTTTGCCCATAGATATGGTTTCCTGCAAATTGACAAGAATGGTGAAGTCTTAATCAAATCTTATGTACATCATGAAGAGGAAGATTATGTAATTCTATGTGATCATTCAAATGAACCTTTTTTCTTTCGGGACATTGGTGATGCCTATGAAAAGCAACTAAAAGGAAAATATACCTGTAGGATAGAAAATCAATACCGTGATGGAAGTATAGAAGCATTATACCTGGGTGAAGAAAATGGAGTGATTCTTGCTTTTGATGATGAACTTATATACCGCAGCTATAATAATGATCCCGAGCGACACCAAAAATTTGATCATGACATTATAGCAACAGGATTGGTAGGTGATCAGTATTGGATTGGATTCCGTTATGGTGGGGTGAAACTTTATGAAAAAAATGGAACTGAAATTAGGCATTTTCTAAATGATAAATCTGTAACTCAATTATACGTTGATCATGAAGACGGAATTTGGATCAGTACACTAGAGCATGGTGTCTTTAAATTTTCAAATCGTGATATGGCCGCTGTAGAGCGAACAATTGGATCTAAAATCACATCACTAGAAAATGGTAATAAAGGAAACATTTATATAGGCTATGATTTTGGACGCGTTGATGTAATTGCAGGTGGTCATAACATTAAAAATTTATACAGCCCAAAATTTGGATTCAGTACTGTCAAGATGTTATTTGATAGAAAAAATCAAAATTTATACTTTTCTTCTGATAATCTGATGTGCTATTCTGAAGTTAATTCAAGAATATCCACGATTGACAGCTGGAAAACTAGATTTATGACTATAATTTCTGATCGTTTTCTTCTTTATGGGTATGGAAGTAACTTTAGGGAATTAGTTCTTAGTAGTGGTAATAAGATAATGCATCCATATGGCATTATGATATCAGATATGATATCGTTTAACGAACGTGTATATTATTGTAATCGTGCAGGTGTATTTAGATTAAATATATCCGACATAAAGAATAGCTATCCAAGCGTTTATAATTCACGTGTAAATCATTTAACTACGTTTAATGAACTACTTACGCTGAGCACTAATGGTTCAGGCATTGTATTGATGGATAAAAGCCATAATACCAAGTACAGTATAACTAATTCCAATGGGCTAAACAGTAATTTCATTCATAAAACATATGCTGAGAATGATTCAATACTATGGGTATGTACGAACAAAGGAATTAATCGCATAGAGTTTGACGAGCATGGTAATTATACCATTAAAGGTTTAAGTGCTGATGACGGATTGCTGAGTAATGAAGTTTGGGATCTCATTGTTTCAAATGGGAAAATATGGATCGGTACCCAGAAAGGACTCAACTTCATTTCTCAAAATGATGTTTTTCAAGAGAAAGAAACCATCAATTATTACCTCCAATGGACAGGTATTGATCTAAATGAGACAAAGGTAGATGGTAGGAACGAATTTTTTCATCATGAAAACGAATTTAAGTTCAGGTACACAGGAGTTTCATACAGTAACATGCCGGGACTGAAATACCGCTATAGGCTGGAAGGACTTCAAGGCAAATGGAATTTTACCACAAATCGCAACTTGATATTTTCCGCTCTGAGCCCCGGCAAATATCGACTTATAGTCCAAGTTAAAGGAAAGAATAACAAATGGAGCTCGAACAGCATAGATTATTCCTTTGAAATAGCTCCTCCTTTCTGGAATACCTGGTGGTTTATTGTGTCCATTATTATTGCTGTAATTTTACTAATTTATTGGTTCTTTAAATTACGTATTCTGATATATAATAAAGATTTAGTACGTGAATTCATGCGATACATTCTTCATAAGATTAGAAAAGATAAGCCTTCAGTTTTAATCAAACACAAAGGAAAAGAAATTAGATTAAACACATATGACATTCACTATATAAAGACGGATCGCAATTATTTGGAACTATTCACACAGTCTGAAAAATATATAATTCGCGCCTCAATTAGCGAGTTTCTTGAAATGGTTCCAGACAAATTAGAATTCATTCAGGTACATCGTTCATACATTGTTCGAATTGAACACATAAAACAAAAAGGGAAAAAAGAATTAATTGTTCTGGACGAATCGATTCCTGTGGGAAGAAAATATACGCAAGAATTAGATATTGTCAATCTCTGATTTCCACGTTTTCGAATTATCCAAATCCCACTTTAGTATCATCAGAACTATGTAAATAAATTCTAAAATAGTTTGTTTGCTAAATTTTACATTGTTGTTCGTACCAAAAATAATGTCGTTTGAAACAAACCCTTGTAAACATTGAGCTTAAAGACCAACTGAAGTGTTCTTTTGATGTAGCGTATAATTTCATGACTAGTCGATTTTTACACGCATTTTTTTGATAAAGTATAAATAGATTTTTATGAAGAACAAAACCAAAAATAGCTTTATGTTAGCATGGCTGACATTGTTGTTTGTTTCATTGAATAATTATTCAATTGGACAAACAGAATACATCAAGGAATATGACCTGCTTTCACATTCCTTATTCGGAACGGAAGCACATTTTCAAAAAAGAATTAACAAGACCAGTGAAGGGTACATATTAGTCAGTGACAAAGGCGCTGAATCTAGCACAGAATTGATGACACTTGATCATAATGGTGAATTATCTGGGGTGAGCAAAATCTATACCCATCTTTCGAGAACCACCTCTGTTATTCCAATTGAAGAAGAAACAGGTCTCAATGGTTATTTACTATACGGAGATAATATTCAGGAGGGTGAGGCACACACGTATATTATTAGAACTAGCAATGACGGTGGTGTCCTTTGGTCCAAAAAAGTCAGATTCCAAGATAATTATGGAATCTTTAGGGCTGGACTGAGAAGCCAGGCAATACAAGTCGAAGACGGAAACGTTATTCTTGCCATGGAGTCATCTTACCTCGCAGATCCAGGGACTCCAGCACTAGATATAATTAAGATAAACCCTAATACTGGAGCAGTTCTGTATACACATCAAATGGTAATGGAAGACCTCAATAAAGGGTTCAGGGTAAACGGAATAATTGAGGGAGAACCAGGAAACTACTATGTATATGGCGGTCATACAACTGAAACTCCAAAATTCATTCTACATTTTTCAGACGGAGGTGGAGCTTCATTTAACATCGAATCCTTGAAATTTTTCTCGATTCCGAATGCAACCGTATTCAGTTCTATGGATTATAATGGAGAGAAATTATTAGTCGGTGGAGGGATCACTACCGGAGGATATACCAAAGTCTTAGTTTTTGAAATATCTACAGATCTTAATACAATTAGCTCGTTAGAGGGAATAATAAATCAATGTAACACCTACGATGTTGGAGATTGGGAGAATTTATCTGCAGTGAAGTACTTTGCTGGAAGAATAATTGTCTCTGGTATAACTAACTCAGGAGGAATCACTGATAGGAATTTTGTTATCACCCTGTCTTCGTCAGGGACAATAATAAACACTTCAGCGAGCCTTGTTGGAGATTTCGAACACAGGGGGCATAACCTATTTATTCAGGATGATTCATTTGTTAGGGCTGATTATAGGGGAAGTTGGACTCCTGGAGAATCAGATCACATCAGCAGACTTACTTCATATTCACCTTTAGGAAATACTTGTGCTGATGAATCAATTTCGGTTTCATCATTAGAATGGCCGGCAAACACCTATACACAGCCGATTATTTTAACAATCCCAAACATTCAATATGAGAACTTCTATCCTTCGGCAACACCAGTTTCATTTACGCGAAACGTCATTTGTTCGGATTGTATTACTCCTGAAGAAGTAGGGCCTATAACTACAAGTACAGGGGACTCAACGCTTTGTGAGTTGGAGAGTTTGGACTTGATTGCACCTCCAGGTTTTGAAGCGTATGAATGGTTTTTTGAAGGAGACGCCTTCGGATCTGGTAATCTAATTACCGCTACTGAAGGTGGTGAATATTCAGTTATCTTAATCGATTCTATTGGGTGTGAAATCGAGTTGTTTATTACAATCGCGCCGCCAGTTGACCTGTCTGATTGGGACAACTCTGTATTATGTCTGGGATCTTCTTATATTCTGCCGTCCTTTACCGAGGGGGATACCTGGACAGGACCTGAGGTAAGTTTTTCATTAGATGGTTCAATGCATAGTTTTACTCCACTCACTGCTGGAATCTACACATTAACTTACTGTAACACCTACGGATGCTGCATTGATATTACTATTACTGTTGGTGGTCCTACTGTCTCTATTGACGGAGATTTAGATTTATGTGTTTCAAATCCTATAACTCTTGGGGCTCTAATCGGAATATACCCGGAACCTGTTTCAGTAATTTGGAGTCCTAGCGGAGAAACAACAACGTCTATTACGGTAACTGAACCAGGAATTTATACTGTAACAGCAACTGGTACGGAATCTGGATGTTCTTCAACATCAAGTGTAGAGGTGTTCGGCGATGATCAATGGCACAAAACTACTGAGAATACAACAGGCGAGGAATCAGGTAATGATGTAGTAACCGATGATGAAGGGAATCTTTATGTAGTCGGAACGTTCACCAATACCACTGAGCTCCAAGGAGGAGCCAATCCAAACATTACGATCGATGCAGGTGGATTAAATCCAGGAGACATGTATCTTGCGAAGTACGATCGTTGTGGAACATTGATTTGGGTTGCAAATTCTACAGGAGTTACAAATTGTACAGGTTCGTCATTAACAGTTGATGAAGTCAACGACATGGTTTACGTTACTGGAACTTGCGGACAGGGAACAACATTCCATAGTGCTCAAAGTGCAGATGATCTATGTCTGGCAGGTACTAGTGTTACTATTTTTCCTTCATTGGCGCAAACTGGATATGTAGCACAATATGATAAAAACACGGGATGCCTCTATTTTGCTGAAGAAGTTGCAATAGGTGAGTCTGTTGATTGCCGGACGATAGCAGTCAATGAAACTAATGGTGAAATCTTTTTAGGAGGGAGCTTTAGCATTTCCTCTGATTACTATGCCTTCTTATATAAATATCAACCAACAACAGGTTTAGGTATTGGCAATATGTTGAACCCGACAGTATGGCAAATTAGAGACAATGTGAATGTACCTGAAACATACAGCGTTATTAATGATGTTGATTTTGACGAATCGCAAAATCGTATCTACGCTATTGGTTCGTTTACCAGCGTTGTCAATCTATTTAATGGTGTATTAACTAGTACAACTACAATTGGCTTGGAGTCTGATGTATTTCTTGCAACTTATGATGACCTAGGAGGAGGAACTAGCTACTTTAACCTTAGATCAGGAAATAGAAGCCCTAACGGTTTAATGACAGGTGAAGGTGTTGCTGTAGATGAAGCCACACATGGTGTTTATTTAACAGGTTCTTATTCTGCGCCTGTTATTACTCCTGCATTCTTCTTTCCCGGAATCGATCCATTGATGTCATTTAATGATAATCTCAAAAGCTACATGGTAAAATTGAATTTTACTTCACCTTCAGATGCATGGGGACGCCACACAGTTACCTCTGCAATTCCTAATAGGTTTACACACGGAAACAGTGTAGCTACAGATGGGGTAAATGCTTATTTCCTCAATGACTTCTCGGATGACTATCTAACGGTTGCACCAGGGGGAGGGTTCTCATTGTCGCGCACATTTATAGGAAATCCAATAAACAGCGCACACATTGGAATTATCTGTTATACAGCAGATGGAAATAGAAAATGGGTCAATGTTACAGAAAGCCAAAGTGCAACTGACTCTGATGATCACCGCGGAACTGCAATTTGCTCTGATAATAATGGTAATTCATTCATTACTGGGCATTATGAAAATGCAATGTCATACTATTCTGGAATTCCATACAGTGGAAATTTGATTCAATCTGGTGCGGGTCACAATGCGCATATTCTTAGAATCAATAACACATCTGGTGAATTAAAAATAAATCAGAATGATCTATCTGAATTGGAAGAGTCGTTAGTTCAAGATGAATTGTCCATGTTGATCTTCCCGAATCCATCTAATGGACTTGTGAACATTGCAGTCAACGATTTTGATCTTAATGAAAACTACCAAGGAGTTATCTGCAATTCAATGGGTGAAGAACTAATGAAATTCTCATTATCAACTTCAAGATCATCTATAGACATGTCAGCATTTGCCAATGGAATTTACTTTCTAACAGTAAGTACTGGTCAAGATCTACGAAGGGTTTCAATTGTGAAACAATAATTTTCTGACAAGGTATAAATAGCGGTCCAGTAACTAGGACCGCTATTTTAGATCTGATTTCGAATCAGATCTAGCTGGAATGAAGTTGAGGTTTTGCCAAGTGATAGTGTTCCATTTAAGCTGTATTATAAGTTATAGTTTGAAGAGTCTGCTTGTTAAGGAATAACCTATTAATTCTTCAGAGTTTTTGACGTCAACTTCATTGGATTTGGAAACTAGTTTAGGGATCTACATGCATACATTTAATCGAGAACTTGTTCAAACAGAAAAACAACATAGCGCGCAAGGCCAAGGCCACATCTAAGAATCAATATATATTATGATGCGGAGATAATTACTTTCTTAAAGCTTCAATCCTAATTCAATAACCGACCATGAAGAACCAACTGAAATAATAATTTCACCCTTAATAATAGGATTGTGATCGTTCAGGGCAAATTCGAAATTTTCACAAAACTTTGCTCAGGATGGTAATAACCAGAACAGTTATGAAATATAACATTACTAGTGTTTACCCAAATTTCTATTGGGCTGATATTTGAAGGTTATACCGTCTTTTAGCAATAAAACTTCCACTTTTAATCCTTCTATCTAATTTCAGTGTGGGCTATTTTTTGACAAAAAAAAACTAGTTAAACTAACTAGATTCAGCTTGAACAAACTTATATCCTTGTCACTCTTTCCTATTAGTATAATTACCACTATCATCGCTAAAAGATGAACAAAACCAATCATTTAAAATTATATCTTTATAAGCACTTAAATGATCGCTTCAACATGAGATTAATCCAAATCCTTCCCCTCCTATTCCTTTTCTTCTCGTGCACTGAGCAAGAAACTATCTTAGAAACTGAAACATCAAGACGTACAGAGAACATCAAAGAGATTGAATCTTCTGCATTTCAAACATTGTTAGACTCAGCAGATTTGAAAGGTGCCATTTTGGTTTATGATTTAGAAGCAGATCAGTATCATTCTAACAATTACGAATGGGCAAAAGCAGGACATTTACCAGCTTCTACGTATAAGATTCCAAATTCAATTATTGGATTAGAAACCGGTGTAGCTGAAGATGACAGTACCATTTTTGAATGGGATGGAGAACCGAAAATGTTTGCCCGTTGGGAGCAAGATTTGATTTTCAAAGATGCGTTCCATTATTCGTGCGTTCCTTGTTATCAAGACCTAGCGCGTAACATTGGCGTGAAAGCAATGAACGAGCACCTCACAAAGTTTGAATATGGAAACAAACTCATTGATTCTAACGACCTTGACCTATTCTGGCTGCAAGGCGATTTTGAGATCAGTCAATTCGGTCAAATTAACTTTTTGAAGAAATTGTATTTATCGGAACTTCCAATTTCTGATCGAACAGAGAAAATTATCAAACGCATGATTGTCATTGATCAAGAAGAAGACTACGTGCTGCGCGGGAAAACGGGCTGGTCACGCCAAAATGATATCGATAATGGATGGTTTGTGGGTTACATTGAAGTAGATGGTCAAGTTTATTTCTTTGCTACCAATATCGAGCCTGAAAACAATGCTGAATTTGATGTGAATGCCTTTTTGAGTGTTCGCATGGATATTACTTTGGATGCTTTGAGGGAGTTGCAGATTATTTAGTTTCAAAAATAAACTAATGAACTCAAAGCGGTAATACCGGAGATTACTTAATTCTTTTACTTCTTCAAAAAGTTAAATTCGAAATTTACCGATTGTTTTTTTTTTGTTCGTGTTCTATTCGTCATCAACAGGAGCTTGAAAAGGATACAATTCAATGGGTAATGTTTGGGGAATAACTGAAACCGTAATAAGCACTTTTGATTCTATCCGTTTTCAGTTTGCTCTTTATTCACTTCAATTTATACATGCAATGGAGCTATAAAAAAACAGATGCCTTTATGTCAATAAAGAAACATTAAATACCAATGTTGGCTTTGCTGTTTTGAAAAAAATGAATTGGAGTTAACCCTTTTTTTATAGACCAGAATTCATTTGAAAATGAAGTGACTTTCGTAGTGTTAAAAGATCAAAAAACGAACAATTCCTGAATGATTAAATCGATTCTATCATCTAAATTTACATATCTTTTGGGGTTAAAAACAAAAAATAAATCATTCATAAAACAATTCAATGAGTTCCGTATTCTTTTTCATCACTGTCCTTGTGATACTTGGTTTGCTTGAATGGTATCTTTATAGAGGTTTGCGTTCTCGCTGGCACACTTGGAGTTCGTGGCTAAATAAGGTCGTTAAATATACCTTTTTTGCGTTCCTGCTACTTTCATTTATGTCGGTGAGTATGATGTACTTTTTTAGTAGCTATCAACCCCGATGGCTCCAGGGCTTTTGGTTTTCATTTGTCATTATTAATCTAATTACAAAAATAACGCTTTCTGTTTTTTTTATTATTGATGATATACGGAGAATTAGCCTTTTTACCCGAAACAAGATTCAAAAAACTTCTAAACCTGAAAATGGTATAGAACGGTCTGAATTTTTGGTAAAAGCAGGATTAGCCTTTGCGGCGATACCTCTTACTTCACTCAGTTGGGGAATGATCGCAGGTCCTTACCGATATAAAGTATTCTCAGAGAACGTTAAAATACCCAATCTACCCAAACCATTTGATGGATTGAAAATTGTTCAAATTTCAGATATTCACTCAGGAAGTTTCTACAACAAAGAAGCCGTTCAAAAAGGAGTTGATTTAGTGATGGCCCAAAAAGCAGATGTCATCTTTTTTACCGGCGACCTTGTGAATGACAGGGCAACCGAAATGGAACCTTATCTTAAGATGTTTTCCGAAATCAGTGCTCCAATGGGTGTTTATTCAATTCTAGGAAATCATGATTATGGCGATTATGCGCCATGGGATTCTGAAGAAGAAAAACTTGAGAATAAAAAAGCGATTAGAGAACTCCATGACCGGTTGGGTTGGAGACTTTTGTTGAATGAGCATGTTTACTTGGAAAAAGGGAAGAACAAAATAGGATTAATTGGCGTCGAAAATTGGGGCGCTGGATTTCATCAAGAAGGCGATCTAGAAAAAGCATACAAAGGAATTGAAGCACCAGTAAAACTACTTTTGTCTCATGACCCAACCCACTTCGATGAAATTGTCAAAAAAGACTTTAAGGACATCAATATTATGTTTGCAGGCCATACGCATGGAGCTCAAATGGGAATTGAAACAGCCAATTTCAAATGGAGTCCAATCTCTTTGCGCTACGCAAAGTGGGCAGGTCTTTATGAAGAAAACGGGCAATATCTATATATCAATCGAGGATTTGGTTTTTTAGGTTACGCAGGTCGTTTCGGTATTATGCCTGAAATAACAGTAATGAAGTTACAAGCGGAGGATTAAAAAACAACTGTCTGAAATCGAAAGTTCTTCCGTGCTATTAATCATGTGGTTTAGCAAAAATGAAAATAGCATTGATTGAGATTAGCGTACATTTAACATTTCTATTTCTTCTTATTGTAATATCTTTATGATTCATTAAAATGATCTAAGCTGTTGTTCAAAGCCCTTCAGGTTTTTCTACTCTTCATTCTCTCCTATACATCATGGGGACAATTGAAGGATGTTTCAGCCTCAAGAACTAGCGAGAAAATTACGATTGATGGACAAGGTATTGAAGATGATTGGTCAAATGCTCATGTTGCAACAGACTTCCTGGAACTCAATCCAACTGAGGGTAAACGCCCAAGATTTAAAACAGAAGTTAAAATCCTATTTGACGACAACAACATCTATGTTTTAGGTTATTGTTTTGATAGTAATCCAGACAGTATCTTAACTCAACTCGGAGAGCGCGACGATGACTTGAATGCAGACTTATTCTCTATCTCTTTTGATACCTATAATCAGAAGTTAGATGCATTTACTTTTTCAGTTTATGCATCGGGTGTTCAATCCGATTCTAGAATTTCAGATCCTGCTTTCAACGCAGTGTGGGAAAGTGAAGTTGCCATAGTAGAAGATGGTTGGATTGCAGAAATCAAAATTCCTTACTATGCGATTCGATTCCCTAAAGCTAACAAGCAAATTTGGCGAGTTCAATTCGAAAGAGAAATTAGAAGAAGCAGAACAGAACTACAATGGTCCTTGGTTCCTAAAAATGTAGAAACCGAAATAAATTACTGGGGCCAACTTAAAGGCCTAGACAATATTAAAGACCCACTTCGCCTTTCATTATCTCCCTACGTTTCGGCATTTACGGAGTTTACCAAAGACGAACGGAGTTTCGGATATGGCGCTGGGGCAGATCTTAAGCTGGGTTTAAATGAAAGTTTTACGCTAGATGTAACACTACTTCCTGACTTTTCTCAAGTTAGATCGGATAACATTATTAAGAATCTAGGAGCATTTGAAGTTGTTTTTGATGAACAGCGCCCCTTCTTTCAAGAAGGAGTTGAGTTATTTAATCTTGGAGACCTCTTTTATTCCAGAAGAATTGGCGGTGTGCCCTATAATTACAATGAAGTCTCTGCAAATATCGATTCTACGGAAGTTGTTCTTGAGAATCCGATTACATCAAAACTTATTAACGTTGCGAAAGTATCCGGAAGAAGTAAAAGCGGCTTGGGTATCGGCGTAATGAATGCGGTTACCGCCTCTAGCACAGCACTTATTGAAAACACCATTACCGGAGAAACTAGAGAAGTTGAAACAAACCCTTTAGTTAATTACAATATACTGTCTTTGGATCAAAACTTAAAAAATAATAGTTCTATTTATTTCATTAATCTGAGCACAATTAGAGCAAATGATTTTATAGATGCCAATGTTTCTGCACTCGGTATCAGTTTAGTCTCTAAAAAATCGAACTATTCACTATCAGGCGATATTAAGGTATCGCAGCTTGACACAAACCTGTTAGAAAACCTGTTTAAAGTCAATCCAAATGATGGTTTAAGCTATAACTTAAATGTTGCAAAAATATCGGGAAACTTTAAGTATGCTCTCACAAGTGAAAGTAAATCTCCAAACTATAATCCGAATGATCTTGGAGTCAATTTCACACGGAACATTCGAACACATTCACTTAACCTACAATACAATAAATACAATCCATTTTGGGTGCTGAACAGTAGTTATAATTCTTTCACTTTTAGCGTTGAGCAAGATTATACCACCAATGAATTACTTAAGAAAAAATACAATGGTGATTTCTATTTCAATAGCCCAAATTTCAATACTTTCTTTCTAACTATTAGCTCTCAAGTTGGGGATGGAATAGACCTCTTTGAATCACGAGTTCCCGGCCAAAAATTTATTACTCCCGAATTCTATTATAATGGTATTGGAATATCTACGGATTATAGAAAAAGCGTGGCCCTTGATGGTGAGATTGGATATGGACAAGGGTACTTTTCAGATTACATTGTAAACAATTATTTTGAAGTCAATCTGGCGCCGATTTTTCGAGTGAATGATAAGTTAACCCTAAGACCATCATCAAATTATTCTATCTTCTTAAACGGTGCCGGTTTTGCTGGATATTTTAACGATGAACCGAAATACGGTGTTAGAGATGTTAGAACACTCACGAATATTATCCAAGCAAAATACTTATTTAAGAATAATTTATCCCTCACCCTGCGCATTAGACATTATTGGTCCTACGGAACCTATGATTACTATGGTGACCTTGACCCAGAAGGTTATATAATTCGAGATGATTCATTTACTGGAAATTCTGATTTTAATTTCAATGCGTTTAACACTGACTTAATCTTCGGTTGGCAATTTGCTCCGGGCAGCTTCCTGAATATCGTTTATAAAAACGCCTTACAGCGTGATGAACAGAATATTCAAACCTCCTATTTCGAGAACCTCGGATCAGTTCTGGGGGAAGGCCAGAGAAACACTATTACAATGAAGGTGGTGTACTTTTTTGATACCGTTTCGACATACAAAAAACTTTTTAAAAAGCGCTAAATATTATTCTACGTACATTTTATTGATCTAGATTAATTATCATCGAAGCTAAAAAAGTATAGATTTCAGATATAAAAAAAGAGTTACTAAAAAACCTTTGAAGCTAATTGCCTCAAAGGTTTTAAAAAAAAAAGATCTTTCAATGGTTGAATCCATTGGATAACCCAAATATTGATTCTATTCCTTCATCAATCGCTTCATTGTTGCGGTTCCATCTTCAAATTGAATATCCACTAAATAAACACCTGACGATAAGGAGTGAACATCCATTATCACTTTTCCTAAAGCAGACAATTCATAATTCGCAACGATTTTACCATTAAGGTTCTTAATCGACACGTTTGCTTCAAAGTTTGATCCATTCATAAGCGTTGTTTTCTCTCTTGATGGATTTGGGTATAATTGAATATCATAAGAATCATCACTTTCAATTCCGTTTTTCAAATATCCATACCTCCCAGCATTTATATCTGCTAAAATTGCTAGCATTTCTTCAGAAAATTCTTCTGTACCTTCTGAAATGCCAGTCGACTTCTGTCCGACATAATGTGCTGCATTTTGGTTAGCTGCGCATCCCGATGGATCTGAAACTATATGCACTAATGTGAATAATGTTCCACTAGTAAGTCCTGAGAATGTGTACGTCCCACTGGTTGTCCATCCAGACATTGCAACAATTGACCCTGCCGCTGGATCCCACAACCACCATAAGTGCATGACGCCAGCTGGATTATTAGCAGATGTAGCAACAATATCATATGTGGTTCCATTCGTGTTCGTATTCAAGGAAGAAAACGAGGCATCCATTACAATTGCTTCAATCGTGAAATCGACCAATTTTTCAAGCCACCCAACGCATTCATTTTGAACTGCAAGTTTAATTCGATATTCATAGTTAGGTTGTAATTGATATCCATTTGCTGTTGCCATTTGCGAGAAGTTCTTAACATCAGCCTGACCACCTTGCCATCCGAACCCTCCATAATATTGGAAACTACCTGATGTTCCAGCCGGTCTTCTCCATAAATCTATGAAGTGATTTGTTTCGTTAAGTGAAGTTGTTCCATCAAAAATGATATCTTCTCCACATAAGAAATTATACTTTTCATTTCCTTGATTGTCTGTAAGGATAAAATCACTCACCAGCGTTCCTTTTACACCATCATCAAAAATTCCAATAAACGAGCCACTGACAGAATACGGAGAATATGTAACCGTACCTGTCGGATTAAAAAAAACGTGATTATAATCAATCGCAATTGAGTTTGCCCCTTTGTAATCGGCTGCAATTACTTTATCTCCATCAGACTGAATAAAAATGATTTCACCGTCAGAATTTTTCATCTGATTATGCGGTGCAGACTGTAATGAGGTGGTCAAAACCCCTGTATTTTTATTTAAAGATTGTGCAAAATAACGCTCATCAGTTAAAGGCCCTTGCTGAGCAACTTTTGTTCCTGTAACGTACATCTCTGAACATGAGCCTACTGCTAAACGCGCGAGCTTCATTGTTGGTATATTGCGTTGCCAAACTGTTGCAGAATTAGACGCATTGTATTTTATAATATTATTGGATGAAGTGATATAAATGTGATCAGTAATCGGATCAGCCTTAATGTCATCGACAAAATCCTTGTGAAAACTATTTGTTGGATTTGGTATTGCACGTACAATTGGCGCGAAAGTAGGATCAAAATTTCCATTTGGAGTATATCTCACAACAACTCCTCCTGCCTCTGCTATTGTATTATAATTAAAAGTATAAGCACTAGAAGTACCAATTGTAGTTCCATCAGTACTACTTGAAGCAAGATAGATATTGCCTTGCCCATCAATTTCCATATCTGTAGTCGTCATGGCACCATTATTACTTACTCTTTTCACCCAGTCCATTGCAAGTGTCGTACGATTGTATCTTGCTAAAAATCCTGTATTTCTATAACCGCCGTATGGAGAAATAATTTGTGATCCTGTAGATGTGAAAAACTGCACATCATGCGTAAAACCTCCACCAAGATAGCCGTACACATACAAATAATCACCGTATACAGCTAAATCTGTCACTTGACACCACCCTAAGATATCGTTAAATCCTGCCACCCAATTTGCAGGTGTATTTTTATCTATGCGCATGATTCTTGCGCCTCCAACATTTCCATTAATTGGTTGATATTCATAAGATACGTATACATAGTCTTCATCCACCGCTACACCGCCTCCTGCATGTCCGGTAGGTATTACGTTTCCATTTGACATTCCTAAGTAATGAGAGTATCCTTGCGTTCCATCATCATTATATTGCCCCAGCACTAAACGATATCCCGATCCTCCCGACACAGGTTCTCGCTCCAATAAATACGTTTTATCATCTGAATCAATAGCTCCAGTATAGATTTGTCGACTATTAATGCCTGCATCTTTAAAGGTTATGTCATGTTTCCATCCTTGAGATAAAGCAGTTGGAGCGCAAAACAATCCCCCAAGCACTATTCCTAATGTTATGTTTTTAACTTTCGAACTAATAAAATTGATTTTCATTCTTCTCTTTTTTAGATTACCCTAAGCTCTATTTTAAAGCTTAGATGATTAAACACTGATTTGATCATTAGTGATGACGAGAAAGGAAAACCTAATCAAATGGTTGATAAAAATTTAATTTTTAGCACAATAGGCATCTCAAGCAACCTTAAAAAACAGAAGGCCCATAAATATTATTCCTTAAAAAGGAATAGACTGTTTTAATAGCGTGATAATTTATTAGCAGACCAGCTTCTGCAGTCAATTGGGCAAACTAGTTAATAAGATTTATTCCTCCGCCCTTGATAATTTAGCATACAATTACCCCGTATCTAGTTCAAGTAATTAATTTTCACATCCAAAGAAATAACATTAAACTCACTTCAAACAATGAGATTATTCAAGATAAGGTGTCTCGATAAAACACGAATAATTAAAAAAATCTACTTCATTATTTTTACATTGGATTTAGTATATTTCGAATATGAACCAAGGATATTTTGTCAATATTCGTGCTGATATTAAAAAAACTTTTACTCTTATTTAAGCAAATAATACTCCCCATGAATAGTTAAAGAATTGGCATGGTCAAACCAATTCATTAGAAACCTATAATTTATACGCTTGAGAACAATCATAATCATATCAATCCTGTTTTTTACACCTTTAATTTGGGCGCAAAACCCACTATTTGAAGAATACCTTGGAATAGATCATAGGTCAATTTCTGAATTTGAAGATTTCAAGGATTATCAAGACTACGGAGGAATGATGATAGGAGATCACGATACTGAAATTCAATACGGATTCGCTCACTATGGCAAAGAAGGTTCGCAAATCATAACCTTTGAAACCATAAGAACTGTGAAGAGTAAGGGAGTCTATAGAATCATTGATGGACTTATTATTTCAGATTTAGACTCAAATCAATACTTGGCATATGGTATATGTATGTTGGATGGAAAAGACGATTCATTTATTGTGGTTGTATACCAATCCGACGAATTAAATGAAGAAGATTTTACAAACATCATCAAAGCTTGGAAAGCAAATCCAGAAGCGAGTCGCTTTGAAACCATCGAAACGAAATCCATTTCTTGTGTCAATGAAGGATTTGGCTGTGCTCATTAGATTATTGTAACTTTAAAACACATCACCGTTCTAAAAATAAACTCTACTTATACTTGATTAAAATCGCGAACATATTTGTTGTCCTGCCAGTGCTAGTCACGTTGCTATCGAGTTGTTATTGCTTTAACAAAGTAACTCCAACAGTCTCTAGTGTTCGTCAATTAAGAACATCTAAACCGCTTCCTCTCTGCAACAATTGGGGTGGAGGTGGAAGATCCTATCAAGTCAATGGATATTATGGTTTTTTGAGTTCAGAAATATTAAAAAAAGATTTGAACGAACGGTTTAACGTCTCTGCCTCTGAAGATTTTTCTATGAGTTCAAACGGACAATTTGGTGTTCGCCTAGAGAAATACATTCCTTCTCTAATTACCAATCATGCTGTTTTAGGGCTTGGATTAGATTATTCTCAGGGCTTCCACAGCATTAATTATTCAGTTTACGGTTCTTTAAACTCTTATCGAGTTCAGCAACACACGGCTATGATTAGCATAAATCATATGACTTGGGTTCAGGGGAGAACTATTGGTTATTTAAGCTTACAAGGTGGAATTAGGCAATATGTAAGTAAACATTCGAATCAAAAACAATTTATAGAGCAAACAAAAATTAAAGATCCCATCGAGTTTGCATATCGTGTTGGATATGGATTTCAATACTACCCGAAAGGGCTTTGGGGTTTTTCAGTTGAAGGAGGTTATGGAGATGCAGCCTATGTACGAGCAGGTTTATTTTGGTGGTTTCACTAAAAGTTGAGTAACTTTCTTCTTTGTCAACGCTCTAAATACAAACATTACCTATGTTCGGATTAAACTTACTCTTGTCAGTTCTAATTTTAAGCTTTACACAAGAACCTATCTATGCAACAGCAAAGGCAACAATTTCAAACACCGAGAATGAGTTATATGAAATGATTATGGAATACCGAGCAAAAAAAGGGTTGAAAAAAATTCCTTTATCAAATGCTTTAACGGTGGTTGCTCAAGCCCATTGCAAAGATTTAACGGAACAACAACCTGATTTAAGAAAAAGATGTAACGCACATAGTTGGTCGGATCAAGGCTCATGGAAGAGCTGCTGTTATACTCCAGACCACAAAACCGCCTCATGTATGTGGGACAAACCTAAAGAATTAACATCATATAAAAGTGAAGGGTTTGAAATTGCAGCAGGTAGCTCCGAGCCAACTTATAGTGAGTTCATTATGACTCCGGAATATGCTCTAAGTTCATGGAAAAAAAGCACTCATCATAATAATGTCATTCTAAATAAAGGCATATGGAAATCTGCAAACTGGAATGCTATTGGAATAGGAATTAAGGGCGGTTTTGCTTGTGTTTGGTTTGGGAAAATAACAGATCCAAGTGGTGAGCCGAATCGATCAACAAATTAAGATTCAGCACTTGAATAATAAAAGTATAAATCACTTTGTAAATTAGATCACTTCAAAAAACTCAGTTGCAATGGAGGAGGTTAATTTTCAAAACTAGAGTGGATTATGATATTCGCAACTCAAAATCTCTTTGCACACTTTTGCATCTTTTGAAAAAAAGTATCGAAGCGTTTTTAACTTAAGTCATAAAAATGGAAGTGTCAATCACATTCCATCCTCCAAACACTCGGGTAATCTTCAGAAAGATAAATCGTTAACAGGACACCATTCTGCGCATAGCGATGTAATGTTTTTAAACTTGTTACTTTAACTTTTAATGATGCTATTGGTGAAAAATGAGCAATTGATTGAAGCTTGGTTCTATCCCCAGCATCATACCACCCCGTAAAGCCCATCAGCCTATCTTCACCTTTCAATAGATCAATATCAAACATACCCATTACACGCCATAAACGTTTAACATACTTTGGATAAACCCAAGTCGCATGAAACCCAATATTCTCCTCACAGGGCAGAAAACCAGGCTCAATATCGGGTAAATTAATCCCATACGGGAGAATCTTCACATCAGCATAAACACGAATAGGTGCAGTCATATTGAATTCATCACCATTATTTAAAATCAACCTAATTTTGATAATCGAATCTAATTCAACCGTTTGAGATCTTCCATAGACCTTACATTTCACCTTGAAGACACCAGCACTGAATTTCTCAATCTGCCATTGTGCTCCGCCATGAATGATTAAGGCTTCATCTACAGCAGATATTCCATTAAAAGTGAATTGACTTTCTGCAAGAGCATATACTTCTGGCAACCGTCCTCCATCTTTCACCTTCACTTTGAATGGTTCTACTTGAGCAAAAACTCCCATATAAAACAACAATCCAATCACCAATATTACATATTTCATTCACTCAAGGTAAATGAAAATAACAATCGATTCAGGTATTTAACAGTAATTTAATTGGTAATTAAAAATCGAGTTTCAACTGAGCCGAAACACTTTTAGAATCTTCTTCGTTATCTAACTTTGTGATTGTTATTCCCAGTAAACGAACACTTTGCTTGGGCTTCTCTTGATAAATCAATTCCTTCACAATTGGAAAGAAATCCTTTTTCAATTGAATGAATTCCGAAATTGTTTTACTTCTGGTTTGAGATGTAAAATCTGTGTACTTAAGTTTAACCGTCACTGTTTTCCCTTTAACCTTATTTTTCAGTAATCGCTTTTCTAGTTCAATACCAATTTTATCCAACTGCTCAATCATGAAACCTTCTTTACTCAAATCTTTAGTGAAGGTTCTCTCAGCTGCTATGGATTTACGAATACGATCAGGTTGTACTTGGCTATGTTGAATTCCACGAACGATGTTGTAAAAATGTTGGCCAGACTTACCGAAATGAGTTGTCAGATATTCGATCGATTGTTCTTTCAATTGCTTACCTGTGAAGATTCCATGCAAATGCATTTTTGAAGCAGTGACCTTCCCTACTCCAAAGAACTTCTCGATGGTTAGTTGTTCCAAAAACTTTATTACTTCATTCGGGCCTATGGTTTTTTGTCCATTTGGTTTATTGATATCGGAAGCAATCTTTGCCGTAAACTTATTGATGGAAATTCCTGCAGATGCATTGAGTCCAACCTCATCTTTTATTCGCCCACGTATTTCTTGAGCAATTAAACTAGCCGAAGGATTACTCACCTTATTCTCAGTCACATCCAAAAAAGCTTCATCTAATGATAAAGGTTCTACCAAATCCGTATAGTCCAAAAAAATACTACGAATTTGACTACTGATCTCTTTGTATCTTTCAAATCGAGGCTTGACAAAAATCAATTTTGGACAGCGTCTTACTGCAACAATACTCGACATTGCAGACTTAACCCCAAAATATCTTGCCTCATAACTCGCAGCCGCCACTACACCTCTTTCTCTTGATCCACCAACGGCAATTGGCTTTCCAATCAGCGCTGGATTGTCCATTTGCTCAACGGATGCATAGAACGCATCCATATCAACATGAATTATTTTTCTAATTGGAATTGAGTTATTCATTTTTGCTCGTTAATCCAAAGATAATACAACAAAAGCAAATTACTTTACTCAAAATGAACTACCGAACAGTCAACATTTCACTATTTAACTATGATTTTAGTTGTACAACTACTTAATTAGTTATATGTTTGTTGAAACGATTTCAACATGATAGAATTAACAAAAGCAGAAGAACAAGTAATGCAAATCTTATGGAGGCTCGAGTCTGCATTTGTCAAAGACATTGTAGCAGAATTCAATGACCCGAAACCTGCATACAATACCATTTCTACGATTATTCGAATTTTAGAAAAGAAAAAAGTTGTTGGATTCACACCTTTTGGTAGAACGCATCAGTATCATCCATTAGTTTCAAAAGAAGCTTTTACGAAGCAATCCACCAATAAGTTAGTGGAGAAATACTTTGGAGGTTCTGTGCAGAATATGCTTTCTTATTTCGTAAAAGAAAAAGAGATTAGCGCTGAGGAATTAGAACAAATTATGAACGAAATTAAAAAGAAATGAGTTTCCTTCAATTTATCTTCATTCAATTGAATTTGATATCGTTCTTTTTCATTTACATACTAATAAATCGTAGATCAGGTCATTTAAATTTCAACAGAATTTATTTGATTCTTGGACCCGTAGTTGCTATAGTATTACCTTTTATACCCTCATTCTATACATCAACAACAGTGCATAATTACGTTTCCGAATTGCCCGTTATTGAAATCTTAGCAAACAACTCAGTTTCGGAATTTACATCT
Source organism: Crocinitomicaceae bacterium (assembly GCA_022447585.1). Lineage (GTDB taxonomy): Bacteria > Bacteroidota > Bacteroidia > Flavobacteriales_D > Crocinitomicaceae > UBA4466. Next base: position 51,862 of record JAKVAR010000002.1, read on the forward strand.
CAATTCTCATGGTCTTTAACAACCTATTTAATCATTGCGATTGGTTTTATTATCTCATTATGGAATCAACTTAAAAAGACCTCTAAATTGCGTGATGCAAAATTACTTTCGAACTATCAAGGAGTAGATGTTTACTTATCTGAGAATGCAGAAACTTCGTTTTCATTTTTCTCATCAATTTATATAGGAGAAGCCCATTTAGAACATGCTGAAATCATTTTACTTCATGAATACGCGCACTGTAAACAACAGCATACCTTAGATTTAATTTACCTCAATATTATTAAGTCAATATTATGGTTCAATCCGATTATTCATTTTTGGTTAAAAGCTGCTAAAGAAAATCATGAATACCTAGCGGATCAATTCGTTATCAGCGATTCCGTGTCTTTCGAGAAATACGCAAAAACCTTATTAGAAGTTAGTTTTAACTGCGCTATCCCTTCAATTAGTAATGGCTTTAATTCACCTTCCGTTTTACTTAAACGCATTCAAAAAATGAAACATAAAAATAAAATACATATGAAACATTTAATTTTAATCCCGGTGCTTGCTGGGATGTTAATCACGACAACAAGCATTACAAACAACTCAGCACCGGTTGAAACAAAAACAATTACAACTCCTGGAGATAATGTTGATCAAGAGGCAGAGTACATAGGTGGTACAGAGGCGATGGCCAAGTTCTTCCATGAGAACTTAAAATACCCAAAATCTCTGATCGAAAAGAATGCAGAAGGAAAAGTTTATGTTGAATTCACTGTAGAGAAGAATGGAAAAATACTCGACGTTCATGTTTTGAGAGGGTCTGAATTTGAAGAGTTCAATACCTTAGCAGTAGATTTAATTAAAAAGATGCCAAAATGGAAGCCCGCCGTTAAAAATGGTAAAAAAGTAAGTTCTAAAATGTGTTTACCAGTCCTTTACAAATTAAGTTAATTATTAAAAACAAAAAGGGGCGATATTCTGTATATCGCCCCTTTTTTATGTTCTCCTATTCTTAGTTTTAGTTCTTCCAGATAGTTGAAACCAACATTGCATTTGAAGTAAAGTGCACCCCTTGAATTGTATCATTTCCAGTTATACCTCCTAAGTAACCAATATTATTACAGTTCTCATCAATAATTGAAGTTGTTAGATCAGCGCCGCAACCTCCAGGGTTGTAAGCATAAACATCTCCCCCGTTGAAGATATAACGTTTTACCGATGCTCCATCACCGCAAGCCTCATTTGCCTCGAAAGATGCTAACCTCTCTTGCACACAAGTAGGCACTGCATCCTCATCTTCTTTATTACAACTAGCAAACAAAACACCTGCTGCAAGGATCGAAAATATTACTTTCTTCATTATTTCAATTTTTATTACTTCCTACTAACTTACTAAAAAGGATTGACAATTATAATTTAAGCAGATTGATCAATTTTCTTTACCATTGTAAGAATTGTTGCCAATGCAACAGTCTCACCTGTCTCGTCATACATATCTACTAAGAACTTAACGATACCTTTAGCAATGTCATCTTCATCTTTTTTCTCTTGATCAATTTTTTCTTTAACGGTGAATCTAACGCCAACTGTCGCCCCCGGATAAACTGGTTTCGTGAAACGTGCTTCTTCTACTCCATAGTTCAATAAAACTGGGCCTTTTTTTGGATCAACGAATAAACCTGCCGCTTTAGATAGCAAAAAGTATCCATGGGCAACACGTTGTTCGAAGATTGTACCATCTAATGAAGTCTCGTCCATGTGGGCGTAGAAGTTATCTCCAGATACATTCGCGAAATTCGTAATGTCAGTTACAGTAACAGTATGTTTATGTGTAAAAACAGTATCACCTATATTCAATTCTTCAAAGTGTTGCCTGAACACATGAGGATTTGCTTCTGGCATTTCGGCTCCAACTTGGAATTGCTCTGTAATTTTCGTAATCGTTGTTGGGTGACCTTGAATCGCTGTACGTTGCATGTAATGCATGACGCCTCTTTTTCCTCCCATTTCTTCACCACCACCAGCACGACCTGGGCCACCGTGAGTTAATAAAGGCATTGGAGAACCATGACCTGTACTTTCCTTAGCACAATCTTTATTTAAAACTAAAATACGCCCATGCATACTAGCTGCGCCAATAACGAACTCTTTTCCTTCTTCATGGCTAGGCGTTACAATTGAAGAAACTAAAGAACCTTTACCCATTCGAGAAAGTTCAATTGCATCATCCATATTCTTATAAGGCATAATTGTAGAAACTGGTCCGAAGGCCTCAACGTTATGAACGTCAGTTTTCGTGTAAGGATCATCGTTTCTAAATAAAATAGGAGAGAAAAATGCTCCTTTATCTTTATCTGCTCCTTTAACATCAAAATTGTCTAAATCTCCGAATACGATATCTTGAGACTTAGAAAGCAGTTCGACATTTTCACGAACTCGATCTACTTGAGTTCTTGTTGCCAGTGCTCCCATACGAACGCCTTCTTCAGAAGGGTTACCAATTACAGTAGAAGCTAATCGAGCTGCGATACCTTTTTGAACTTCTTCAATGAAATCTTCAGGAACTAAAACTCTTCTAACCGCAGTACATTTTTGCCCTGCTTTTATTGTAATCTCTTTTACTGTCTCTTTGATAAACAAATCAAACTCGGCAGTTCCAGGAGTGGCATGTTGTCCCAGAACAGTTGCATTCAATGAATCCGCTTCCAAATTAAAAGGAACACTTTCTTCTAAAATACGAGGAAGACCTTTTAAGATTTTCCCTGTATGTGCAGACCCCGTAAATGTAACTACATCTTCAGAAGTCGCATGATCAATAATTCCGCGGCCCAATCCACAAACTAACTGAAGAGAACCTTCTGGAAGAATTTTAGAATCAATTATATCCCTCACCATAACTTCTGTCAAGAAGCAAGTATACTCTGACGGTTTCACTATAGCGGGAACACCGGCCATGAAGTTAACGGCAATCTTTTCTAACATACCCCAAATTGGGAAGTTAAAAGCGTTTATATGAATTGCAACACCGCGCTTAGGCACCTGGATATGGTGACCAATAAACGAACCTTCTTTTGAAAGTGGAGCAGCCACACCGTCAACATTATATGGAAGATCTGGAAATTGTCTTCTTAAAGAAGCGTTTGCAAATAAGTTCCCAATTCCACCTTCGATATCAATCCAAGAATCGATTTTAGTTGCACCAGTTAAAGCACTTACTTCGTAATACTTACGTTTTTTTTCTAACAAATGAAAAGCCAAAGCTTTTAACATACGACCACGTTCTTGGAACGTCATCTTGCGCAATTTCTCACCTCCAGTTCTTCTTCCATAATTAAGTATAGCCTCATAATCGAGTCCAGCACTAGAAGCTTCACCTATTTTATCTCCAGTGATCGCATTGTATAAATTTGTCTCAACACCCTCTCCATCAATCCATTGACCTTGAGTGTAACTTTGATATCGTTGCATTTTTTTCGTATTTTACTAGGCTAAGATAGCCAATTATTAAATGACACTGAACAAAGAAGACACTAAGATTTTTAATACTACTATGATTGCTGAGAAAGTAGTCGATGGCGTGCAGTTTCGTTTATATGCCAATCGTGTTTTTCACGTACTTCTTCCTAGATTAAAAAAAATAGATCATAAAACGATCCAAGCTGGATACGATTTTTTGGATGAGAATGGCGGGGGTAAATTTTACAACATCTATCAATTTGGTTCCTTCTCTGACATTGAGCCTGAAGTACGTGAATGGGCAGCAGACCACAATGGTAACCATTATACCCATACAGATGCTATCGTTATTGAAAGTTTGTCGCAGAAAATCATCACAGATTTTTACTTAAAATTCAACCGCCCTAAAATGCCTACAAAAATATTTTACAATCTTAAAAAGGCTTTGGTCTGGACAAATCTACAAATTGAGAAAGGAACACTAGGATAATTAATTCCCGCAACCACTTTCACTAATAACAAACCATAATATCGGTTGAATTCCATCCTTTTGAATGGAAGGTAACTCCATTAAAAGTTCCGGATGTTGTAATTTATAGGTATTTGTTAGTTTCACTTTTTTACAATCTTGACTTCTATAGTTACCTTTTTCATAACCCGTATAATCTGTCGTGTAACTGGCTCCTCGATTTAATCCTTTTACTTTCATCACAGAACCAGGGTCATCCCATTTCAAATCTGTGCGATTTAAAAATGTAGGGTATACCTGATTGTAACAATTGGTTGAATCAACAAGCATGGTGTGGTGATTGAAAGTTCTATTCTTCACATACCCTACAGCTGAATTTCCGTCAGCGCTGAGATAATACTGCATTCCCTTCAGTTGATTTTTAGAAATCTGTCTTCCTTGCGACCAATTTCCGTTTCCTGCACTTAAAACATCAATTATATCTTCAGAATTCATATGCTTTTCTGCTCTAATTGTACTTTTCCAAAGGAAACGCGTTTCAGGCTCTCCCGTACTATTTTCTCTTGGATGCTGATAACCATTCCAAATGTGCAATCCAGCATAACCAGAAAACCCAAGAGTCATCACATCTGTATAATGATTGATATGCTTACTACAAGGATTATATTGAATAGCTGAACCGGCCTCTGTTAAAACAACAGGCTTGTATAAATCATGTCTCTTTTTGAAATCTTCTATCTCTTTATATCGACTAACTTCAGCACTTTTAATTTTTAAGGCATTTCCAGAACTACGTTCTTGAATCAACTTATCTGGTTCACCTCGATAAGGGTTATGACCAATAATATCAATGTTTACATTCTCAGCGCTTGAATAATAAATTTTAGGCTTATTCAATTCATACATTTGTATACAAAGCAAGTGATCTCTATGACCCATTTCTTGCTTAATATATTCACTGATTTCATTGTGATAAACGTTCAATGCTTCCATTGTAACATCATGATCCGGATGATCAACTTCAGTAATTGGTTCGTGCGCTAAATTCGCATTCATATGATAAGGTTCACTCATCAATTCGAACATGTAAATTTGAGGAGAATAACCATACCTTGAGATGTAGTATCTAGTTCGTTGTTTATGATAAACCATTCGATCGTCATCTAAAAACATAGATCCTGGTAATGTTCCTTCTTTGTAGTAACAATATGTTGGTGTATTATCACAAGGGTTATGCTCTCCTCTAGGTCCTTCATGACCATAATCCCATGGAACAGGCTCATAACCTCCTTTACAGGCACCCCAACCGTCAAAATCGCCTCCACTACCTGATTGCCCATAACGGAAAATCACATCTTGAAATAGTAAGTCGAAATTCATCAGAAGATCTTTATCTTCACAATAATCTAGGAGGATGTCTTGCTCCCAAGCATAATGCATACGGTTATGATAATTCCCGAGTTCTTCAAATTCAATTAAGTTAGAATATGCACATTGAGCCGTTTTGATATACTTCCCTCCAGCAGCTGCATAAGCCTCAATATCCTTCATGTATTCAACATAATCATCTGGAGATGCCGTTTTATTCGTTGGTCTTCCTTTCTTCTTCCACCCCCAAATATCAACTCCATTATACGGCCCTGGAAAGGTGTGACCTAAAGGATAAATAATTTTATTTCCTCGCTGATAATTACGATTATTTGGATGAACGGTGACATAACCTGGGTGATCATTGTCGATGACATTAAATCTAAACTTCGGCAAGTTGTGCTTAATCACTCCATGATCTTTAATTATGACAGTAGCTTCCCACTCCCCTAAAGCAGGTGGCGCAAATCGAACACGCATTATGTGATTATTTGATTCATTTAAATCATTCCAATCCGTTTTTGAATTATTACGTTCAAATTGGTGATAATAGAAAAACGACCTTCTTTTTACCTCGCCCGTTCTCTTGTGTTCGAAAATGGCAACGATATCTAATTCCCATTCTAAAAATGGGTTCATTGCATGTTTCGAAGAATCTTTTGGGTTTCTTAAGAATCGTTCAATTCTAGATTCAATATCCAAAGGAATAGCCACATTACTTAAATCAATTCCAAACTCTACTTTCTTGAACTTCTCAATTTGATTTAAATCAGAATAATTCATTATTGCTATGTCATATTCTGGATTTGAAGTGTCGCTATAAACACTTTTTTGTGAAACACTAAAGAATGATAGCAATAAAATAATTGCAAGAACTAACAATTTCATAATCTTTGAATTAAATGCAACAGGGCTAAAATTATCAGCATCAAGTTACGATCTTTATCGCGAATCATTTATTTATATGCGTAATATCAAAAAGGACTATTTCGCAAAGGATAATTCGTCTGCATTTTCTTTAACCCAGCTAAGCGTATCCTTAATCTCAGTTAAATCAAAAGAAGTAACTAGCTTCATTCTATGCTCCTTGAAGTGAGAAATACCTTTAAAGTAATTCGTATAATGGCGTTTCATCTCAGCAATACCTAAAGTCTCACCTTTCCACTTGACACTCATGTCAAGATGTTGCATACAAGCATCCACACGATCTATAACTGTTGGTTTTTCAAGATATTCTCCCGTTTTCGCAAAATGTTTTATTTCATTAAAAATCCATGGGTAACCAATACTAGCTCGCCCAATCATAATTCCATCAACATTATAACGATTCTTATATTCAACCGCTTTCTCAGGAGTAGTAATATCTCCATTACCAAAAACTGGGATCTTCATTCTTGGATTATTCTTAACATCCGCAATTAAGCTCCAATCTGCATCACCCTTATACATTTGCTTACGCGTACGTCCGTGAATTGAAATCGCCTCAATACCTACATCTTGTAACCTTTCAGCTACGTCAACTATATACTTTGTGCTCTCATCCCAACCCAACCTAGTCTTAACTGTAACGGGTAATTTTGTTGAATTCACTATTTCACGAGTCATTTCAACCATTTTCGGAATGTCTTGCAGGATTCCAGCTCCAGCACCTTTGCATGCAACTTTCTTCACAGGGCAACCATAATTGATATCAATAATATCCGGATTCGTCTTTTCTGTAATTTCAGTAGCCATCTTCATACTTTCGATGTCGTAACCGAAAATTTGAATCCCTATTGGTCTTTCATATTCAAAGATGTCCAATTTCTGAACACTTTTCGCCGCATCACGGATTAATCCTTCTGAAGAAATAAATTCTGTATACATTAAATCTGCACCATGTTCTTTACAAAGAGCACGGAATGGTGGATCACTTACATCCTCCATAGGAGCAAGAAGCAATGGGAAATCACCTAAATCTATATCTCGAATTTTAGCCATAATTGGTGCAAAGATAGGTTGAAAAGTTTGATGAAACCCTATCTAATTAACCATATTCTGCATAAACCAACCTTCCAAAACCTATTTTATATGCTTAAATGATTGATTTTATTCAAGTTAGCTCTTCAATACTTCACAAGTACAATAAAAACACATACCTCAGTAAAAACGGGCGTTTAGCGTGGTTCCCAATGAAAAAAAGAGCTCGTTTTATTCACTAAATCGAATTAATTAATGGATTCGGATGAAAAATAATTATGATATATCACTTTCCAGACTTATCTTTGAGGCAATTATATATTTTTAAATTATTACCATGAGTAAAGGGACAGTAAAATTCTTCAATGAAGAAAAAGGATTTGGATTCATCACTGAAGAAGGTTCAAGCAACGATCATTTTGTACACGTTTCTGGATTAATTGACGAGATCCGTGAAGGTGACGTAGTTGAGTTTGATCTTCAGGAAGGTAGAAAAGGAATGAATGCAGTAGACGTAAAAGTAGTACAATAGTATTTATATTTTATTTTTTATTGGAAGAGCTTATCACATGTGATAAGCTCTTTTTTTGGGTATATAAACTGATACTCATCTAACAAATAATTCCATATTTGTTGAAAAATTCAAAACTAGTAAAGCTAAACTAACACATGGACCCAATAAGTATTTTCGACATTTTCAAAATTGGCGTAGGACCTTCTAGTTCTCACACGTTAGGACCTTGGAAAGCGGCATCTCAATTTGTAAGTAATTTGAATGGTGCAGATGTCGATCAAATTGACGTAGATTTATTTGACTCTCTCTCAAAAACGGGAAAAGGACATGCTACTGACTTAGCCGTTCAACTAGGTTTAGAACAGCACGATCCCGAATTCATTGATACAACTAAAATCAATGAAATGATCGGACGTATTTTAATGCAAAATCGAATCAACATAGGTTCAAAGCAAATTTCATTCAATCCATTAAAAAATATCATATTTCATTCGGCCCCGAGTGGAAAACACCCAAATACAATTGTATTCAGAGCATACAATAAAGGAGAGGCAGTCTTATCCGAAACTTACTTTTCTGTTGGAGGTGGATTCATTGTAAAAGAAGGTGAAAATAAAGTTATTGATAATCAAATCACATTACCTTACCCAATTATTGAAGCTATTGATCTATTAAAGCATGTGGATGAATTAAAAAAACCAATTTCAGAAGTTGTTTTCTTAAATGAATTGGCTTATAAAACTCGCGCAGAAATTAAAGCTAAAATCAAAGGGATATTTGACACAATGGTCGAATGTGTTTATCGCGGTTGCACCTCGGAAGGATTTTTACCAGGAGGATTGATGGTGAAGCGAAGGGCGAAAGGATTAAACACCCTTCTTTTAGGGCAAGAAACTTTCAATTCAAAAGAAGAATGGATTGAAGCTATTCAAAAATGTCCTAAAGATTTTGCAACAATTAACCGATGGGTAAGTTGTTTTGCCATTGCAGTTAACGAAGAGAACGCAGATTTAGGCCGTGTTGTAACTTCACCAACTAATGGTGCTTCCGGAGTAATTCCAGCGGTCATTCTATATTACTATTTCTTTTGTAAAAATGAAGGAATGGATGCTATAGAACGATTCTTTTTAACCTCTGGTGAAATTGGATGTATGTTTAAAAAAGGAGCTACAATTTCAGCAGCTGTAGGTGGTTGTCAAGCCGAGATAGGAGTCTCATCTGCCATGGCAGCAGGTGGTTTGACTGAAATTATGGGAGGAACACCTGAACAAGTTTTAATGGCTTCAGAAATTGCAATGGAACATCATTTAGGCTTAACTTGCGATCCGATTGGAGGACTAGTGCAAATTCCATGTATAGAAAGAAATACCATGGGTGCTATGAAGGCAATTACAGCGAGTAACCTGGCACTTTCAGGAGATCCAAAGGATTCTAAAGTTCATTTTGATATGGTTGTAAAAACGATGTGGGATACCGCACAAGAAATGAATCATAAATACAAAGAAACGTCAGAAGGTGGATTGGCGGTGAATTACCCTGAGTGTTAATTAATCTCCAATTTCAAATTCTTCTTTTTTATCGGCTTCTGATTGCTTTTTCCAACGATCGAGTGCTCTTCTAATTTTAGTATCTTTTTTAGGCCTCTTAACTTCAATGATCGTGTCAATCTCATTTACCGGATCAAACTCAATAATCAACTCTTCTTTGGGAGCAATATCCTTGATATAACCCTTAACCGTAGTATCGCTTTTGAACAATCCAAACTCTGATTTAAGAATCGATTTCACATTTTCTTTTTCAGCTTCACGATTCTCTTTGGACATTTCTCTGCGAGATTGTTTATCCCACTCAATTGAAGGGTCATTGATGTTGCCATACATCCGCATAAAAACGTGCATTCCTGAACCATCGTCAATAATTTCACCAAACTCACTGTCTTTAGATTTCTTTAAATCACGTAGTCTAAATCCGAATCTATAATCAATTTGATTCTCGAATGTATGTTTCCCTGACGCCTCGATATCCAATGCTGAAGAAGAGATACTCATGGATGGAATCGTTAAAACTCCTTCCTTAATTATCAAGGTGTTTTTCAATTGATCAAATTTCAAATCTTGCAGTTTATCTCCAAAAGCTTTAATATTTCCTTTACCCAAAATTGTACGTACACTGCTCGAATTTAAGCTTTCAATAATCTCTTTAAATGTCTGTACGTTCTTCAGGCGTCCATTATCTATCTGAATTCCAATCTGTGCACGAATCGCTTTTGAAATAACTCCCGACCTTAAATCAAACGGTGCCTCAAAACTAAGGTTTGCCTGAGCAATTCCCTCAATATTCTTACTCTTAATAACATCTTGTCTGAAGTTATTCCATTCCTTAAATAGACTTGTAAAGTTGATGTTCTTTGATACCAACTGACTCGATATATCAAAGATTTCTGGTGCTCTTTCCTGAATCGTTAATGAACCAACAACATCGGCGCCACCATTTCTCACTGAAATTCTTGGGAAGTGAATTACACGTTTATGGATCGACATGTTTCCTTTCAACACATCGAATGTGTGATTCTCATACCTCATCGATTCCACATCAAGAAATACTTTTCCATCAATATTATCTGGCAATATAAACTGACGCTCTCTCTGGATTATTTCTTCTTTGGCATCAGTTCCAAGATCTTCAATATTGATTTTTCTACTTTTGATATCGAGGTTTGCATTCAAACTACCGGCTCCACTGAAATAATCAACAACATCTTTAAACACACCATTTACAACAAAGTCTGATTTTCCGATATTCAAAGAAACCGATTCAAGTCCTGCTTCATTATTTCTCAAATAAACCAACCCTTCGATAGACTCAAAAACGCGCTTATCCTCTTCAATTTTGACATTGACTTTGTTCATCGTAATTTGACCTTCACACTTATTGATGTGATATTCTATTGTTTCAGCTGGTGTTGGCTTTCCTTTAACAACAAAATCAGAATGCAATTCTATGGTTCCATTTAACACATCTAGGTGAGGTATTTTGAAAAGCGAATGAAGAACAGCCAAGTTTATAACCCCGTTAGCATTTCCCCGGAACAATGGACGTTCAAATTGCGTGATCTCTAAATCACCTACAAATGGCCCTCCTTTTGTTTGAAATGAAATATTCTTTAAACTCAACTTTTCTTTCTTTGAGCCTCCTTTATTAGAATACCTACCGTCAAGTTTTAATTTACTCAATGCTATCCCAGTTGTCGGGTCTTTCAAAGTGCCACTTTTAACTCCAAAATCACATTCCACCGATACAGGTTTATTCGGATTTTTATCACCAGAAATCAATAAATCAAAGAGTAAAATTCCTTGTCCCGAAAAAATTTTAACCTCCTCTGTTTCAACCATTGCAAGATTATTGGCTGCATCCTGTATTTCAATATTCTGACCTCTTAAATTGAAATTGAACCCATCACTCCATACATCTCCATTAAAATTGAAAGGAAGATTCGCAATGAAAATAGTTGAATTAGGTATGTTTACTGTATTAGAATCTTGATTAACATTGACGGAAATATCTAAAATTGCTGGTTGATTTTTAACCAAGGTTACATTCCCAGAACGAGCAGCCAAAATCTGTAGGTCACTTTTCGCATGGGTAGTGAATTTTGAAGAACTCAATTCTCCTTCAAGAGTCATTGTATTAATCTTCGTTCTATATTCCTGATTTGTAACAGCGTTTGTATAATCGAAACGAAAATCTTCAAACTCAACGATTTCAAGGTTTAAATCAACCCCCTCACCTTCAATAGAGTCTGTTTTCTCCTTAATTATATCATAATTATTTACTCCCTCTTCATTAACCTTCAACTTCAAAGTACCCGGAGAAACTTCCAAAGATTTGACCTTGTAATCTTCTCGCCAAATATCCATGGGATTTAACTTTAAACGAATTCGATTTGAATAAAGAAGTGTATCTAACTCCGAAGAATTTTCGTATGAATCTTGAATGAACACCTCATTGAAATCAACAGATAAATTAGGGAAAGACCCCCAAAAAGCAAGGTCCACATTAGCAACAGTAACCTTCGTCTTCAATTTTTTATTCACTTCATCAATTACAACTCCGCAAATATCATCCTTAAAAAAGTAAAGTCCACCCGTAATTAAAAGGGCAATTCCAAATAGAACTCCAATGAACCAAATACTCAATCTGTAAATACGCTTTATAGGCATGCAACAAAATTATCTGTTAAAAGGAAGGATAATCCGCTATACTCGTTTACTTATTAACGCAATGCTGTGTGGATTTGTTACTTTTGATTGTACACTTTAACAAACTTTGGGTTCATTCTCTAAGTCGCTTGATCACTAATCTTTTACGTCAAATCTAGTAAATAAATGATTTGTTATCCATTTGTTTAGTTCTATCTTTGCATTCAGATAAAAAAATCAAGAATGAGTTTACTTACAGTAGGTTCAGTTGCTTTTGATGCAATTGAAACACCTTTCGGAAAAACAGATAAAATTATTGGTGGAGCAGGAACGTATATTGCGTTAGCTTCTTCATTTTACGATAACGAGCAAAATATAGTATCAGTAGTTGGTGAGGATTTCCCGCAAGCTATGCTAGATCAATTGAAAAATAGAAACGTCAATTTAGATGGATTACAAATCAAACAAGGAGAAAAAACATTCTTCTGGTCTGGAAAGTACCACAATGACATGAATACTCGAGACACCTTAATCACAGAATTAAATGTTTTAGAGCACTTCGATCCAATTATACCTGCAAGCTATCAAGGGGTTGAATACTTAATGCTAGGAAACTTAAGTCCTCAAGTTCAACGTCAGGTAATAGAACGTTTAGAAGAACGCCCAAAGTTAATTGCTATGGATACAATGAACTTCTGGATGGATATCGCAATGGAGGATCTAAAGCAAACGATCTCAATGGTTGACCTTTTAATCATTAATGACGAAGAAGCTAGACAACTTTCTGGAGAATATTCTTTAGTTAAAGCGTCTAAAGTGATTCGCGCAATGGGACCAAAATACCTTATCATTAAAAAAGGTGAGCACGGAGCATTGTTATTCCACAACGAGAGTGTTTTTCATGCACCAGCATTGCCATTAGAAGAAGTTTTTGATCCAACTGGAGCAGGAGATACTTTCGCTGGAGGTTTTATGGGATACATTGCTAGCACTGATGATGTTTCTTTCGACAACATGAAAAGAGCAATTATCAACGGATCTGCATTGGCATCATTCTGTGTTGAAAAATTCGGAACTGAGCGTTTAACAACTATTACTAAAAATGACTTGAATGAGAGAATCGAAGAGTTTGTCGCTTTAACAAACTTCGAAATGGTTCACGCAATCGGTTAATATATAAGCAATTACAATTATCATGGAAAACATGAATTTCTTAGAAACTTTAAACGAATTAGCAGCCTCTGAAAATCTTTTGGCTGTGGGGAAAGATGTAAATGAACTTCGAACAAAATTTGAAGATTACACATTGGAAGCAGAACGTAAAATTCAAGTAGCTCAATTAGAAGCAAAGGATGATCCTGAAGCTCACGACCTAGCCTCATTGGATGCTCAGCTTGCTGAAATATCTAAATTGAAAGATGATTTTTACCAAGTATTTGGAGACTTCAAAGAGAAGCGAAAAGTGGTAATTGACGCAAAGAATGCTGTTGAAACTGAAAATCTTGGTAAGAAAAGAGCTTTGATTAATCGCCTTAGAGAAACGGTGACGACAGAGGAAAACATTGGTGCCGCCTTTGGATCCTTAAAGGAAATACAGGATAAATGGAAAGAGATCGGTGATATTCCAAGAGATAAAAGAAATGACATTCAAGCAGAGTATTCTCGTTTATTGGAAGATTTCTTCTACAATATCAAAATATACAAAGACCTTAAGGACCACGACTTTAACAGAAATCTTCAACTAAAAAAAGACCTTATTGCGGAATTGAAGCAATTGAACACGATCGATTCCATAAAAACTGTTGAAACTGCCTTAAAGAAACTTCAAAATGACTGGAATGATATTGGGCCTGTTCCAAATGAAGAATGGGAAACAATCAAAGAGTCATATTGGACAGAAGTACGTTCTATCTATGAAAAAGTAAATCGTTTCTATGATGACAGAAGAGCTAAACTTCAAGCTAATTTAGAGCAAAAACAAGCGCTCATAGAAGAAACAAAAACGATTACGTCAACAAAAGCTGAAAACAACTCTACAAAAGCATGGGAGGTTATGACTAAAGCGGTCCTAGCGAGTCAAGCAAAGTGGAAAACTATTGGATTCGGACCAAAGAAAGAAAATGATCAAGTGTGGAAGGAGTTTCGTGCTGTTTGTGATGATTTCTTTAACGCAAAGAAAGAGTTTTATAATGAGATCCAAGGTCAATATGATGCCTTAGCATTGAAAAAGAAAGACTTGATTACTCAAGCAAACGCTTTAAAAGAATCAACTGATTGGAAAGACACTGCCAACAAATTGAAACAACTTCAACAGAAATGGAAGCAAATAGGTCATTCAGGAGTAAAGCATGAACAAAAACTATGGAAAGAATTTAGAGGTGCATGTGATGCCTTCTTCAATTCAAGAGAAGCGTTTTTTGGTGCTAAAGACAAAGAAAACGAGGTGAATTTAACTGCTAAAAAAGAAGTGTTAGCAGCAATAGACGCATACACACCTAACGCTGATAAAAATACAGCAATTGATGATTTGAAGAAATTTGCAGCAGATTTCAATGCGATTGGACATGTTCCAATGAAAGAAAAAGATGCTATTTTCAAAAGCTTCAAAGAAGCCATGGACAAACAATATAGCGCCCTGAAAATGGAAGGTCAAGAAATGGAAAGAATCATGTTCCAAGCTAAAATTGACACAATGAAAGCTAGTCCAAACGCTTCTCGACAGCTAGGTGACTTAAAAATGGATTTAAGAAAACAAATCGATATTCAAATTAAAGAAATTGCATTACTTGAAAACAACTTAGGTTTCTTTGCGAATAGTAAGGGGGCAGATGCACTTCGCAAAGATGTTGAAAAGAAAGTTGCAAGAGCTAACGATAAAATTTCAGGAATAAAGGCAAAACTTAAACTGATACCCAATGAATAGGTTCATTAATATGCTTCTACTGTTTTTACTGGTCCCAACAATGTTGATGGCAATATACGTTGGTTTTGACTTACCGGTTAGCTTTCTCAAAACAACAGGAGCACATATTCCTTACCGTGAAGAAATTTTTCTAGTGTTAGGCTTACTTATTCTTATCGTTAATGTTAGACGCAGTATCCGTCGATGGATGGGAATGCGCATTGTTTCTAAACAGATGAAATTTAAATGGAATGAACCCGTAAGTAAAACTCGTAAGCGTAGAATTATCACTTATACGATTCTGGAAGTATTAGTTATGACTTTTGTTGGGGTTGCCCTATATATAGTTACTCCATTGGCTTGGTTTCCGGCAATTGCTTTCATCTTTGGTGCAGCAGACAATATTGTTTTTACTACTGTTGGATTAAGTGGAAACCATTACAGAATTGGTCTTTCGTCAAAAGCCCTAATCATTGCAGATAGAGAAGTAATCTTACTTTATTTTAAAGGCTTAAGGAAAATAAGTATTCAACAGCAGAGTATTTATTTCGACTACATAAAAGGCCTTCAGTTAACTTTCCCTTCAGATTGTATTCAAGATGAACATCGCTCTGAATTTTTTAAATTATTAGAAGAACAAATAGATCAAGAACGCGTTTTCTTCTCTAAAAACCTAGTATAGAGCGACACAAAGCGTAATAACTGGTCACAACTATTGACGATTGTAATTCGAAATCAGATTTTATGGCACCATTAAGTAGACGCAGTTTTATTCCAATGTTGGGAACCGCTATACTTGGTGCTTCTTGTTTATCATTTGAAAATAAACTGGTAGATGACTCTTTGAAAATCATCCGTCCAAATCGTCTAAAAGAAGATGACACTATTGGTGTTTGTGCCCCTGCAGGAGCAATGGGGAATCCTTCAGACATGGATGAATTTAAAGCTATCCTTTCAAAATTAGGACTCAATGTAAAAGTTGGACCAAACATTCCAGGTCGACACGGTTACTTTTCAGCGACAGATGAAGATCGAGCAAAAGAGTTCATGGATTTTATTCAAGACGATGAAGTTCAAGGAATTTTCTTCATTCGCGGAGGATGGGGATGCGCCAGAATATTAGAACTTCTTGATTTTGACATCATCAAAGCTAACCCTAAAGTTGTGATGGGGTTTAGTGACATTACTACCCTCCTAAATGCGATAACATCTAAAACAGGACTGATCACATTTCATGGTCCAGGAGGAAACTCTACATGGAACGATTACAGCATTCGATATATCAAAGAATTATTTTTTAAAGGCGCAGTTGTTGAATACAAAAATGCATCAACAGACCATAAAATAGTGAACTATAGTTCGGGTATTACTCAAGGACAATTATACGGGGGTAATTTGAGTGTTATAACCAGTTTGATTGGTTCGGATTATCTGCCAGATTGGAACGGAAAAGTACTCTTTTTAGAAGATGTTATGGAAGAACCTTACAGAATAGACCGAATGCTAACTCAATTAAAACTGAGTGGTGCATTAGATCAAGTAAATGGTATTATACTGGGCAATTTTCATAAATGCACAGCTGAAGAACCTCATAAATCATTCACACTAGAAGAGGTCTTCGAGCAACATTTCAAAAACCTCAACAAACCCGTGTTTTACGGTGCTCAAATTGGGCACATTAAAAACAAATTCACAATACCTTTGGGAATTAAAATTGAAATGAATGCGAATTTAGGATCATTTAAATTACTCCTTCCTTCGGTCGATTAAACCGTAATAATTGGGTATATTTACTCTAACACGCTACTCAATAATTTTTTTTTAGAAATTATGAAAACATACCTATCAAAATTTTTCTCGTGGTTTAAAGCTTTGAAGCTCGTTTTTAAATTGATATTAATTCTACTATCGTTAATATGTATTCTTCTATTTTTCACAAATACCATTGCTAAGGCTTATATCAATTCGAATGGAGAAGAACTTTCAGGAAGAAAACTACATTTAAGTGATATAAACCTAAACTTCTTCACTACCTCTGTCTCTCTTGGTGACTTTGTAATGTATGAAGCGAATAAAACTGACACCTTTATGTACCTTGGAAATGCATATGCTAACTTGAGCCCATGGGGGTTAATGTCAGACGAAATTAGACTAACTCAAATTGATGTTGACCGTTTGAAACTGGAAATTATTCAACATGATTCTACATTCAACTTTAGTGACCTTGGGTCTGACGAGCCCGAAGACACAACCGCTGCTCCAACTAAGTTTTATTTATATAATGTGAATTTCACAAATAGTGCTGTTCGCTTTCATGATCGAACAGTAAGCAATACATATCCTATTCACAACCTCAATATTTCTATTCCAGAATACACTTGGAATAGTGAAACATCTGGAGGTAAAGTTGACTTTCAATTAGGTAAGCGAGGTTATATTGCGATTGAAGCTTACTTAAACAATTTAAATAATGAATACGAAGTTGACGTGCTCACTAAACGAATTGATTTAAACTATGTCGAGGTCTATTTAAAACAACTATTCAATATTAATAGTTTGACAGGAGAGCTCCACGCAGACTTGAATTTGAAAGGAGATCTAGATACTCCATATGGCCTATTGGCTAAGGGAAACACAGCCATTTCAAAACTGAATATAATTGACAAAATGGGAAGTCCCTTTACTTCAATTGACTCTGTTGGAGTAATCATCGACTCAATGAATATAGAACAATTCTATTTCGACTTAAGCGAAACCTTGCTTGAAAAACCGGTGTTATATGCCACTTTAAATCATGATAATACGAATATCGATTATGTCTTAGAACCTCTGATGGGGAATGAAAATCCAGCGGATACAAATAACGTGTCTAACTCAGACACAACAGTGGTAGAAGAAACACCATTTCACTTTGAAATTGGAACAACTACCATTCAAAATGGTTTGATTCATTATAACGACAACACCTTAGACAGAGAGTTTCATTACACCATCTCTGATTTAAATTTAACGACTAAAAACATCTCCGAAGCCTCTAGAGATCTAGTCAGTGACTTTTCAATGCGCCTAGGAAATAAAGGTTATATTGAAGGAACTAGCACGTTTGATTTAGTTGAAACAGAAAACATCGCATTTAAATCGGTCATTAAAGATTTAGATCTTCTGCCTTTTTCTCCATATTCTGAATACTACATAGCTTCACCTATTACGCAAGGTGCATTTAACTACAATATTGATATTGAAATGACTGCTTTAGAAATGATAAACAACAACAATTTTGATATTAGAGAATTAGAGTTTGGGAAGAAATTAAAGACAAGTGATTCGGCTTACAAAGTTCCGATTAAACTAGCTATGGTCTTATTGAAAGATAAATACGATAACATTCAGTTTGATATCCCAGTTACTGGAAACCCTTCCGATCCTGACTTCAAATTATTCCCAATTGTTTGGAAAACATTCACAAAGTTTATCGCTAAAGCCGCATCAAAACCGATGTCTGCTGTTTCAAGTATTGCTGGTAACAACCCAGAAGATTTAGAAAGAATGAAGTTTGATTACGGTCAAAAATCACTGAATGAAAAACAAAAAGAAACACTAAATCAAATTATTGAAATCTGTCAGAAAAAACCGGCACTATTCTTTAGCTTCAGTCAAATGACACATGTCGAAGAGGAAAAAGAGTTCATTGCAATTCAAGAAGCTAAAAAGTTATTTAACCCCTCTGATTGGCAAGATATTGATGACAAAAACACTGAGTTTAATCAGTACTTATTAACTAACTCAGGTCTCCCTGAGGGAACAAGCGTTAATGATATGGCCACTAAAATTATTGGGCCAGCTGCACTAGACACCAAATTAGAAACATTAATCAGTAGTCGCAATAATTCAATTTCAGACTATTTTACGTCAAAAGAACTGAATCCAGAATCATATACAGTTGGAACGGCGCATTTAAAGAATTTACCTGAAGAGTTGAAGAAACCGCAATTTAAAATAGAAGTATCTGTTAACTAATAACGGTATGCTAACCTTCTGATTTCTTGCTTTAAGTTATTTTGAGCGTCGGCAAGCTTATGGATACCAACAAAATGTCCTCCTCCAAGCTCTGCAGCTGCCCGCATTTTCTCTTCCGCAACATCTTTGTTCTTGATTCCAACAACTGACATATTAATCGATTTCTTTTTGTATTTCTTAATGTATCTCTTGTAGTCATCTGAATTTCTATTAAACGCACCATCTGTAATTACAATTACATGATTCGTCCCATCATTAATTTTAGATTTCATAGCTTGCTTGTAACCCAATTTAATCCCAGAACCGCCTGACGTATATCCAAAAGCTTTTAAAGCACTCACTTCCTTCTTAATGTCATCTTTTAAATCTCCATTTGTAGGATCCAATAGAATACGAGCATCACTTGCATAAGTCACAATTCCTATTTTATCCTGCGGCCTTAACATCTCCGTTAATTGAAACAATGAGTATTTCATTAACTCCATTTTATCCACTTGCTTCATAGATGCAGAAACATCTAAGACAAATATTACGTTAACCGGTTTAAAATACTTTTCATCAAAATTCTCTTTACCTAAATCCTTAAATGAAATTGGAACATCTGCAATTAAAGCACTGTCCTCTTCCGTTTCCAATGTCTCCAAATGATTTTCGACTTCAATGAGCATTTTTTCTTCAGGACCTGGAGAATCAAATGCTATAAGGGTTGTATCAATATCCGATGACGAAGTTGATTCTGGTGTAACTTCAGAGTACGCTGGATCTTTTTCAAGTTCAACTACGATATAATTTCTCTTGAAATTCACGTATGTTCCTAATTCAGCCGGATGATACCCCTCATGTGTTGCATAGAAGTAACTCAACCCTAAAGTAGCATCCTCCTTAATCTTTCCTTTTCTATCTGTGTATTTTGACCAAACAGCCTCACCATTTTGAAGCATTGTTACTGCAGAACGACTTAATTCAATTCTGGACACCTTGTCAATAGTCACAACGGTTAAATCAAAATTATTTGGATTTCTTCCTCCTTCTCGTTCTGAAAAATTCGGACAAGAATTGAAAGCTGCCATATTATCTTGTGATACCTCCCGCAGATTACCGGTCAATTTAATCTTTGTTGCTTCACCTCGGTCACTCGTAAAGACATTGACCTCGTATGAAAACCTTCCTTTTTCTTTTGGGTTTACCTGTAGTCTAACTACTACTGAGCTATCCTTTTCAATAATTTGCTTAGAAGTTATATAAACCACATCTCGCGGTTTCTTTACACTCAAGACCCATTCTTGTTTATCCCCTCGATTTGAAAGAATGATATCTACGTACCTTGACGAGTATGCTTCTAAATCGCCAAATTCATGTTTGACTTTATTGAATAAAACCTGTGATTTACTCATAAAAGCAATCAACACTAAAAGTGATATAAGGAAAAAACGCATACTCAAACCTAATCAAAAAACGCGCCTGAAAGTAATGAGTTACACATTTACCTTAAACAAAACGAAAGCAATGCATCTGAAAACTCATTTGCAGCCTCAGCATGAACCCAATGTCCGGCATTTTCAATAGTCACAATTTCAGAGTCAATAAATAATTCCTCTATTGCTTCAATATCCTGATCAAGAATATAATTTGACATCGCACCTCTAATAAACAAGGTTGGAACTCCAACTTCAATTTCTGGTACAGGCGACAAAATATTTTGCATTTCGCGCTCCAAAACCTGTACATTCATCCGCCAAGCAATCTTACCTTTTTCTTTCCAGTAGAGATTTTTCAATAAGAACTGTTTAACCCCATCGGAATCAATGTGCGCACTCATTTGTTCTTCCGCTTGACGACGTGCTTTTATATTTGGCAAATCAACTGAATGGATTCCAGCCAAAATGTGTTCGTGATGCATCGGATACCCCTTAATTCCAATGTCAACAACAACCAATTTATCAATAAGTTGTTCATGCTTTTGGGCAAAGTTCATCGCAACCTTACCTCCCATTGAGTGTCCCACGAGGATAATGTCTTCTAAATTCAAATCTTCGCACAATTCGAAAACATCCTGCGCCATTAAATCATATGAAAATTCATCCGACCAAGAAGAGTGACCATGATTACGTAAATCGATTAATATAACTCTATAATATTCAGCAAATTTCTTAGCATGCGATTGCCAATTATCAGAAAAGCCAAAAAGACCATGTAAAATCAATAGCGGCTGCCCTTGTCCTAATTCTCTATAATGAAGTTTCATGAAAGTTACGATGTTTTTACAGGACAAAAATACAAGGAATCACTTTGCCTAATAGCGGAATCAATATTCAATTTAGGAACATCTATCTTGTAAAAATACTTGAGAACAAGTCCAATAAATTAGGAATCTCTACCCGAGAAGAAGAAACCTCAATCATTGGTTCCTCAGCGGAAGTCATTTCACTATTTTCATTTGTAATCACTTCATGCAAATCTTTAGAAGATATTTCACCAACTCTAAACTGACCATCATTCATTTCAGAAACAATTTTAATCATTTCGTCTACGGTAACAATATTTTTGTCAAATGAAATTGTCGCGACATCAATTACTCTATCCTCTTCGAAGTCAAATTTAACCTCTGCAACACCGTGAGTCGCATTCAGACTTTTACGAATGGATCCTCCACACCCCATCTTACAGACCATGCCTTCTACTTCCATTGTAAGCAAGCGATTAGCATTAACGGGAATTTTCTTCTCAACGTTAACTTCTGTCGTAGAGCTTTCAACAACTTTATTTTTATCACTACACGCTGTAAACACAATTGCTACAGCAAAAACAAACATGAAATTCTTCATAAGACCTTGAATAATGTTGTACAAATGTAAAGGAAAGCGAGGTTCTATGGAAAGAAAAAATGTTAAAACTCTATCTTTGTCAAAAATAAGAACGTGAAAATCAACAAAGCACAATTCGTAATTTCCAATACTGACATTAATTTATGTCCTAAAGATGGCAAGCCTGAATACGCATTCATCGGTCGATCAAATGTTGGAAAATCTTCCCTAATCAATATGCTTACGGACCGAAACAAACTTGCTAAAACCTCTGGAAGACCTGGTAAAACTCAGCTTATCAATCATTTCATTATTAATGATGAATGGTATTTGGTCGATTTACCTGGTTACGGATACGCAAAGACTTCCAAGACAAATCGAGCTAAATGGGAAAAATTCATTTCTCAATATTTAACTAAACGTGAGGAGTTATTGAATGTCTTCGTTTTACTTGACTCAAGACTAGAACCACAGAAAATCGATATGGAATTCATGAATTGGTGCGGTGAAAAAGGGATTGCTTTCTCAATGGTATTCACAAAAATTGATAAATTATCTAGTACTTCTCTTCAGAAAAATTTAGCTAAATACAAGAAAGAGATGCTCAAATACTGGGAAGAACTGCCTCCTGTTTTTACTAGCTCGTCTACATCTAAGTTCGGTCGGGAAAAAATATTAAACTATATAGAAAACATAAACGCATCATTCGAAAAAGTTCAATAGTCTGATATTAGTCACTTTTCAACGACTTTTAATTGACGATATTTGTACTCACAAAAAATAAACAATATGATTGTAGAACAACTATATACAAAATGCCTTGCAGAGGCAGCGTATTACATAGAGAGTAAAGGTGAAGCTGTTGTGATCGATCCATTAAGAGAGACTCAACCTTATATCGATATCGCAACAAATAATGGTGCAATTATAAAATATATTTTTGAAACTCATTTTCATGCTGATTTCGTTTCAGGACACGTTGATTTAGCTAAAAAAACTGGAGCATCTATTGTTTTTGGACCAACTGCAAATCCAGGATTCGATGCCATCATAGCAGACGATAATCAAGAATTTAAGATTGGAGATGTCACTTTAAAAGTACTTCACACCCCAGGTCATACACAAGAGTCCTCAACATTTTTGCTTATCGATGAAAATGGAAAAGAAACCGCTTTATTTACCGGGGATACTTTATTCTTAGGGGATGTTGGTCGACCTGATTTAGCAGTTAAAACTCATTTGACACGTGAAGATTTAGCAGGAATGCTTTTCGATTCTTTACGCAACCGTATCATGCCCTTGGATGATTCATTAACTATTTATCCTGGACATGGTGCCGGTTCTTCATGTGGTAAAAACATGAGTACTGAAACCGTTGGAACATTAGGCGAACAAAAAGAGACTAACTACGCATTGCGCTCAGACATGAAGCGTGATGAATTCATTAAAGAAGTTACCGACGGAATTTTACCTCCGCCACAATACTTCCCAAAAAATGCCATGATGAACAAAATGGGCTACGACTCATTTGATGATGTTCTTTCTAAAGGGAATAAATCACTTTCAATAGAAGAATTTAATAGAGAAGTTAAAGATGGTGCGTTGATTCTAGATGTTCGCCCTCAAAGCGATTTCATTGATGGGTTTATTCCTAATTCTTTATTTATTGGATTAAATGGAACTTTCGCTATGTGGGTTGGTGCTTTAATTGAAAACATCCACCAAAAGATAGTGTTAATTGTACCTGAAGGCAAGGAAGAAGAGACTGTTACTCGGCTCTCTCGTGTTGGATACGATAACACAGTTGGATTCTTGAAAGGAGGTGTTGATACCTTCAAAACTGAGGGAGGTACTTTAAATACAATTAAATCAATTCCTGCTACTGAATTAGCAGAAAATCATACTAATTGCAACATTATTGATGTTCGGAAGCCAGGAGAATTTAAAGCGGAACATGTTGAAAATGCTACGCATTACGCCTTAGACTTCATGAACAATGAT
Organism: Crocinitomicaceae bacterium; assembly: GCA_022447585.1. Taxonomy (GTDB): domain Bacteria; phylum Bacteroidota; class Bacteroidia; order Flavobacteriales_D; family Crocinitomicaceae; genus UBA4466. Next base: position 75,539 of record JAKVAR010000002.1, read on the forward strand.
TTAAAAAAATTAGATAAAGACACCACATATCATATCCACTGCGCTGGAGGATACCGCAGTGTTATTGCAATCTCATTATTAATGCAGAATGGATATACGAAGTTAATCGATGTAGCTGGAGGATTTGGCGCAATCGCTCAAACTAAAATTCCAAAAACAACATTCGTTTGTCCATCAACTAATAAATAAAAGAATTGTGATCACATTAAAAAGTCGATTCTTGCGGATCGACTTTTTGATCTCGAATAGTTTGAAGACATATAAAGCAATACCTTTTTTATATCTTTGCCCAATGGCTCAAAAAGAAGACAATTTAAAGGATATTATTTCGCACGCTAAAGAATATGGATTTGTATTTCCATCATCAGAAATATATGACGGTTTATCAGCAACTTACGACTATGGTCAATTAGGTTCTGAGTTAAAAAACAACATTAAATCTTATTGGTGGAAATCAATGGTTCAAATGCACGATAACATTGTGGGAATAGATTCTGCAATCTTTATGCACCCAACAACTTGGAAAGCATCTGGTCACGTTGACGCATTTAACGATCCATTAATTGATAATAAAGATTCAAAAAAAAGATATAGAGCGGATGTTTTACTTGAAGATCATATCGAGAAAATTCGCCAAAAAATAAACAAAGAAGTTGCCAAAGGTTTAAAACGTTTTGGTGATAACTTTAACGAAGAAGAATTCCTGAAAACAAATCCAAACGTACTTCGTAATCAAACTAAGATCGATGATATCGAGAATAGAATGCGTGAAACCTTGGGTAACAATGATCTTGAAGGTGTATACGATTTGATCGTAGACCTTGCTATCGCTTGCCCAATATCTGGTTCTAAAAACTGGACTGAAGTTCGTCAGTTTAATTTAATGTTCTCTACAGAACTTGGCTCTGTAGCCGGTGATGCTGCAAAAATTTACTTGAGACCAGAAACGGCTCAAGGTATCTTTGTTAATTACCTGAATGTTCAAAAAACTGGAAGAATGAAGATCCCTTTTGGGATTGCTCAGATTGGAAAAGCATTCAGAAATGAAATCGTTGCGAGACAATTTATCTTTAGAATGCGTGAATTCGAACAAATGGAAATGCAGTTTTTTGTGCGTCCGGGTGAAGAAATGAAATGGTATGAGTACTGGAAGGAACAACGTATTAACTGGCATAACAAATTAGGTCTTGGTCAAGAAAATTACCGATTCCACGATCATATTAAACTGGCTCATTACGCAAATGCAGCGAGCGATATCGAATTCAATTTCCCAATGGGATTCAAAGAACTTGAAGGTATTCACTCTAGAACAGATTTCGATTTAAAACAGCACGAAGAGCACTCCGGTAAGAAACTACAATACTTCGACCCTGAATTAAATAAGAACTACGTTCCCTTTGTGGTTGAAACTTCAATTGGATTAGATAGAATGTTCTTAGCTGTTTTGAGTACATCATTCAAAAATGAGAAATTAGAAGATGGTTCTGAACGATCAGTACTTTCATTACCACCAGCATTAGCTCCATATAAAGTTGCTGTTATGCCATTAACTCGTAAAGATGGTTTACCAGAAAAGGCGAAAGAGGTGTTAGATACATTAAAATTCGATCACAACTGTCAATACGATGAAAAAGATTCTCCAGGGAAACGATACCGTCGCCAGGATGCAATTGGAACTCCGTATTGTGTTATGATTGATCACCAAACACTAGAAGACAATACTGTAACTATTCGTGATAGAGACACAATGCTACAAGATCGTGTTGCTATTTCTGATTTAGAAGGAATTATTCGCAAGAAAGTTTCAATGACCACATTATTGAAATAGACCAAACTGTTTTAAATATAAAAAGGGAGTAACATTCTATGTTACTCCCTTTTTATTTGGGCATGGCTACAATCTTATTTAGCCTCCCTTTTTGCTGCTTTCTTTCTAAAGGCTATTGATCCTAATACATAAAATAAAAACAGCCAAGGCGCTCCGTGCATAAATAAATCAAACCAATCGATTCCTGCCATTGGGCGACCGTAATATATATTCAATATTTGTTTCCAAATATGTGGCTCTGGTGCGAAAGGAGCTAATCCTAAAGTTAAGCTTGCTATCACCGCAATTTGTAATTGACTTTTCATTTTTCTGTTTTAAAAGCTTCTAATTGTTGCTGCATAAAATTACGTGGATACTCTTCAATGTTTTCAAATCCCAAAGGGATGTCACGCCCACTAGATGGTATATAATTCGTTCTGAAAATATAATCCCAAATACTCAAAGAAATTCCGAAATTCATTCCTTTTGGGTGCGATTCAGGTAAATTTTTAGCGTGATGCCAAATATGCATTTTAGGATTATTCAAAACATACTTGAATGGGCCATAATCCCACCCCACGTTTGCATGGTTTATATGTCCGATAAGAATTGTACCAGCATGCAAAAAGAACGCGTACTCCAAATTAAAATTGAATAAATATCCCAAAAATATGTAAAGTGTTGTTTTATAAAAAACATTCTCCATAAAGTGATATCTCAAGTGAGCGGCAAAACCCATTTCTGTAACTGAGTGATGAACTTTATGGAACTTCCAAAGCCAAGGAACTCTGTGCAACAGATTATGCACCGACCACTGAATAAAATCAGCGATTAAAAAGAATACAATAAACTGAAGCCAAGGATTCCATCCTGATAAATCAAAAACATTCTTTTCCGGCAACCCGATAACGACCATTAAATTGCTAAACAAATGTGCCGTAGTATTAGATAATGCAATGAAAATTATAAGGTTGAAAATGTAAAAATTAAAGAACATGTAAAAGGCATCAATCCAGAAATCCTTGCGGATTGCACGTTGTTTTTTCCTCCACGGAAATGCTAATTCTAAACCCCAAACAGCTAATGAAACTAATATCAAAAGAGTGAAGTAGTTATAGTCTCCAAAAGGATGTGTTATGGTTTCCCAAACACTTGAAGCATAGCTTTTATAAGAACGCGATATGATACCAATTATATCTTCCATAGATCTCTATTTAGTCTATGTAAGGCAACATTTTAGTCCAAGGCCCGCCATTGTATGCATCAACACCTGCAGCTTTTAATTGAGCTTTTGCCGTGCCCGATCGCATTCCTGAAGCACAAACGCAAATTACAGGAACTTGTAAGCTTTTAATTTGTTTTGTTTTTGCCGAAATTGAAGGTAAGGGTATATTCTCCGATCCGGGAACTGCACCACCAGCAAATTCTCCTTTACTACGAACATCAATAATTACTGCACCATCCGCAAGCAATTGCTTGTAATCTGTTTTCTTGAATAATTTTCCGAACATATTTCTTTGTTTAATAACAAAGTTATGTGATTTGTCTAATTCGAGTGCAACGCAGGTAGCAAAAATAGCTATTTACTTGGATTCGTATTTCTTAAGTGAATTCGAAATGCAAGTAATGCGGGAAACCCTAAGAGGAAAATACACGCCATAACTATTCCCTTCGTAGTTAGGTAAAATGATTTTACATTAACCATTTCATCCTCAGCATAACCTAATCCAATAAAATATGAAAGACTCAAAGGTGCATCAATCGTATATTCTTTAATCCCTTCCTGATAAACGATTTTACCATCAAATAAATTAATAGGAAACAAGAAGAACACCAATCCTAAAACAACTACCGTAACTATAAAAATCGAAATTGGTGTAATCTTCATTTATCTTGATTTGTTTGTTCAGTACGAAGTTACTTTTAATTTTACAAGATATGAAAGCAAAGCTAGGTTATCTATGTTCATCTGAAAGTTGGGGAGGATTAGAAATGAATCACCTGAGAAATGCTCAATGGATGAAAGAACTTGGGCATCAAGTTGTTTTCTTTTGTGTAAATAATAGTCCTATTTATCGCATTGCAGAAGAATTTGGTGTGGATACAATTACCATTGAAAAACACAAGAAGTACTTCGATTTTTCAAAAGCCAAAACCTTAACAAAGCACATTAAATCAAATGAAATTACTCATCTAATTATTCGCTCCACTTATGATATGAGTATCTTGGCGTTCGTTAAATATAAATTAAAAGACAAGATTCATACTTCGTATTTCATGGAAATGCAATTGGGAGTCCAAAAAACCAATCTATTACATACACTTCGTTTTAAGAAAATTGACCTTTGGTCTTGCCCATTGAACTGGTTAGAGAAACAAGTCAAAACCATGACTAAGTTTTCAAATAAGACCGTGGTTATTCCTTCGGGATTAGATTTGCTTCAGTTTTCCAACCTACCTAGCAAGGAAATATCAAGAAGAGAAATGGAACTACCTGAAAGTACATTGATTTTTGGTTTGATTGGTCGTTTTGACCCTCAAAAGGGCCAAGTTCTTTTGTTAAACGCCATGAATTTGGCTAAAAACAAAGATTTTTCGATAATCTTTTTAGGAGAGCCAACTTTAAATGAGGGACAAGATTACTACAAAGAGATGGAAGCTACAATTGCAACCCATGGCTTGAAGAATCGTGTTTTCATTCGTCCTTTCAGAAAAGATACCGCCACCTTCTATAATGCAGTGGACTTTCTTGTGATGGCCACCAAAGCGGAAACATTCGGAATGGTAACCATTGAATCATTGGCATGTGGAACCCCTGTCTTAGGCAGTAATGCTGGTGGAACACCAGAAATTTTAAAGATGAATGAAGGCGGTATTCTTTTTGAAACTTTAAATGAATCTGATCTAGCCAAACAAATCGATTTTATAATAGATTCAAAAAAAGAGTTTGATTCCGACAAGCTTAAAGCAATGGCAAGCGTTTATAGCCATCACTCCATTTGCAGTCAAGTCGAAAAGGCTTTAAATATAACTGCTTTATAGAGCCGGACAATCTTTCTGGTTTATTCTCGTTAAATTAGACGTTCAAATGAATCTGTATTCCAAAAAGCAACGATGGAAAATCGCTTTATTGATTTTCGCTCTTCTCCTAGTAGGAGCATCTCTATTTGTTTCGAACAACATCGTTTCTAAGGTAGGAGAACGCGAGCGTGAACGTGCCCGCCAATGGGCGGATGCAATCAAGAAAAAGATAGAACTTGTTCGTTTAACCAACAGTACATTCAGTCAATTAAGAGATAAAGAACGTGAAAAAATGACCTTATGGATTGATGCGACAAAAGAGGTTTCAAAGGCAACACCGCTAGATCAAATACCAAATTACGATTTCCCATTAAAAATTATAAATGGAAACAAAGATATTCCTGTAATTCTGCTGGATAATCATAACCAAGTATCTGGAAACATCAACCTTGATTTTGACACCAGTGATTTGAGATTAAGCTATCCAAATGCCAGCCCTAAAGAATTAAATAGATATTTTGAAGATTCGTTACTAGTGATGGCAAGGCAATGGCAAGAGAAAAACCCTTCATTCACAATTGAAGTATACGAGGGCCTATTTATGACATATTGCTATAACGACTCTAAGGGAATTGCTAAACTTGAAAACGAACGTGACTCGCTCATCAATGCTTTTAATGAAGACTTAATCAATAATGATGGATTGGTCCCAGTACTACTTATTGACAATAAAACCAAAGAGATTGTGGGCACCAATATTGACGATTATACCTTCACAACATCAAATGTTAATGACTATATTTCTCAATTGAAGAAACAAAATGAGCCAATTGCCATTGATTTTAAAGATGGTAATTCAAGTACTTTGTATTTCGATGATAGCTCTGAATTAAAGCAACTTCAATACTTCCCATATATCCAATTTCTAGTTATTGGACTATTTGCCATCATTGGATACTTGATATTTAGCACATTTCGAAAAGCTGAACAGAATAAGGTTTGGGCAGGTATGGCAAAAGAAACAGCACATCAATTGGGAACACCACTATCATCTTTAATGGCTTGGGTTCAGTTATTAGAATCACAAGGAGTAGATAAAATGGTTACTGTTGAGATGCAAAAAGATGTGGATCGTCTTGAAAAAGTCACTGATCGTTTTTCTAAAATTGGTTCAGGAGCTAAATTAGATGATAATGACATTTCAACAACTGTGAGTAGTGTCATGAATTATTTACGCCCTCGAATTTCAGATAAAGTTGAGGTGACTTTAGAGATTGATAAAACGTTATCTGCTCTTCACAATGCGTCACTGATCGAGTGGGTTGTAGAAAACATTGCAAAGAATGCTGTCGATGCCATGGAAGGAAAAGGAAAATTAGACGTGAAAGTTCATGGAACACCTGAATGGGTTTATATTGACATCAAGGATAACGGAAAAGGAATCCCATCGAATCAGATCAAGACCATTTTTGAGCCCGGATTTTCTACGAAAAAACGTGGCTGGGGATTAGGACTTTCTTTAGTGAAAAGAATCGTTAAAGAATATCATAAGGGCAATGTTTCCGTGCTCGAGTCCCAACAAAATGTCGGGACTACTTTTCGAATTTCGATTCCATCAAATATTTTGTAAATCCGTTTGTCTCATGGAGATAAACGATTTAATAATTTTCTCTCCTACACCTTCAACAGCTACATGTATTAAATATACACCTGATGAAACCGGAATACCTTTGTGATTTGTTAATAACCAGTCGATCGAAGTAATAGGCGAATCCTTTTTAAAGGACTTAACTAATTTTCCTTGTGTATTGAATATTTTAATCGTGCATCGCTCGGGAAGATTAGTAATCTTGACACGCGTGTCAATTCTATTTCTTTCATATTCAGAATAAGCATAGTATGGATTTGGTACCACATTAATAAGGTCAAGAGCACTTGTTGCTTCATCTAAACTTCCAATTTGAGTCGCAATATCATCTGTATTCCAAGAGTACATTGGTAAACCTCCATTCGGTCCACCTGTGGGGTTTGTAGGGTTCGAGAAATGTTTGTATTCTTTATTAACTCGAAGTTTAATGGTTGCATCGTTTGAAAGTAAAAACTGCCCTTCAGCTAATAATGGATTACCTACCCAACCAATGTTGGAGTAAAACTTCGTTCTAATAGCGGGATTCGACTGTGCATCCAAAATATAATTGTACGCCTCATTATTTCCATTTTCAGCATCCGATGGTATATATTCAGGGAATTCTAATGATATGGCTGGATTCGCATCATTTATCAGTTTACTTTGATAATTAAATATGTAGAACGGGTGTTGACCTCCAAGTATCGGAGAACCATTAACATCTCTTAATCTACTAGACGGATTCCAAATCATATCCGATCCATTATCAGTAACTAAAAATGAATTCTCACCGAATGCAATATATAATCGAGCTCCTGACTCCACATCAATTGCATATCCCGGAAACCACCCCATACCCGTACCGGTTCCATCTGGATCCCCATTCTTGTCTACACTTAAGCTCGCCCTTAAATCTCCAGCTTCAACACCTCCTACATTTAACACTGAAGACCTACCCAGTTCAATAATTGGACATCTAGTCCATTTGGAAGTATCACTTGTAAAGACAACATCAACTGAAGGTAGATAACTAATTGCAGACGCATCTCTCGCTGTATTCTGGGCTCCACCTGCATAAGCGATTGGCGCATAACTAGCCGAATTAGCCGTTAATTTATGCGGTGCAATACCTCCATTCAAAATTGAACTCCAAACCTTTTCAGGATCTACTCCCAAATAATCAGCATAATTGCATGGATCAGTATAATCGAGGTAATCGGGTGCAGCAGCATCTGTGCATGCATCATTGGATGGATCATTATCCCCTCCATAAGGATCATAAATACCAGATAAAACCCAATTTGTTGGATAGAACCCATCATCATCCTGAACTGCTGACAACCAACGCTTAGTGCTATCCTCAAATGTAATTGTTGCACTTAATAAATTCGTCGCTTGATCTTGTTCATCATTGGAACCATCTGGTGTTTGCTTAAAGTAATTCACTTGATTTACTTGAACAGAAACACCCCATTGCGGTATTAATTGTTCATTAATGTTATTGACAGTGGTTTGCGAACTGACAGATTCCAATAGGCTCCCACCCTCATAATCATAGCGATTTATTACCCAACTTGCAGTATCACATCCATTCGTATTTGTTGGTGTATTGTCAGAAAAAATACATTCAAAATAACCGTCTTCCACATTAAGCGGATCAATTACCTTTACATTGATAGGCCCTGCTCCATTTTGATATATTGGATTATCTAAATAACCATTTTTTAGAATTGATTCCTTTGAATCATTCGTTAATTCTAAAACATTTCCACCATTTCCATGACCATCCAAACGTCTAATTTGAGGACCAGAACCATATTCCACCAATTGAATTGTCCCTTCAGCTTCAGGTGAAGGGTTGTGAGGAATAACCTCAATTATTTTAATTTCCCCTACTGGTGCTTTTCGACTAGCAATATAGCTTTTCTTTTGCCCATCAAGTGCATTCGGGTCTACTGGATCATACGTTTTATAATCGTTATATGCATAAGCAATTGCAACATAATAGTACTTTTTAAAATTAACTAATGATGCGTCCCCTTGAGCGAATAAATCCTCCGTTACTCTAAAACTATGCTGAACACCAACATTTTCACCGTCTACCATTTCACGTGGAATACTTGCCTGAACCGCATCATCAAATTCAAAATTGATAATTCGAGCAATATCGTCCTTAATATCACACTGAAATGCTAACCTCGCTTTATTAGCATCATCTAAATCAGAAATCGACACAGTGTTATCTTCAACTTGAAATATTTGATAACCTTGAAACCTATAAAACTTATCACCATATTCTTCCGCAATAAAAGGATCCTCTTCAATATACTGTTCTAGGTAATTATTTGAATTACTAGGATTAGATATTGTTAAAATCACTTCATTTTCAAGCTCTTGCGCATCAAGTTCAGGCGCATGAGGACCCTCTAGTACTTTAAAGCAATTTTCAAATAATGATTGTGCTTTATCATCCGCTCTTAAAAGAGCTTCGACAGAAGCAAAAGGGTCTCCACTTTGAGCTCTTGCCCAAACAACTCCAACCGTAATATTATTCACCGCTCCAGGTTTAAGAACGAAAGGTCCTGCCGATTGAACAAATCTTCTGTCATTAGGAACATTCCCAGCTGTTTGCTCTGTCCAGGAAGGTTGAGGAATGCCACCAGTACCCCACCCCAAAGGATCCGTATCTCCTGGGAACATAAAATCACATGGTACTGTTGGATCTGCATCTGGGTCTGACACATGTCCAGAACCTCCATAATAAAAGCGCGTTCCATCTTTCCAATATCCCTGCAGGTAGCTATAATAATCAGCAGCATATTGAGGATCAGTTTGACTTGGATCAGCCCCATTTGTATTATTACTATAGTATAAGAAACGTCTCATACCAAAACGCTCGTTATCTACAATAGTATCGCCATAACCAATACCGTTTAACGCTTCACCATAGCCAATACCAAATGCATTATCAATGCTATCATTATCTTGATATGGCCCTTCAAAGAAATCAACTCCTACCGCCGGTGGACTATCTCCATAACCGAAATAACCTAAATTATCTCCATCGAAATTATCTCCATTATAATAGTAGGCTAAACCTCGATTTACATCGCAACCAACAAAATCATCATTAGGATCTCCCAATGCTCCATCAGTAAAACAACCAAAATAAGTGTCATAAAGTGTTTGAGTTCCTCTATTGATTAATTCATAATTATAGAACGTCATATTGTTGACCTCATCATTAGATGCAAATGAAAACGCTTGAGCACGAATTTCCATACCGATTGGATCCGCTCCCGTTTCGCTATGAATATTCCCTTTATCATTCATTACCCACCAATAGTTTAAATCACCATAAAGTGATACTCTTCTATCACTCTTACAATCTTTGGTTTTATTAATATCATGCCAAGGATAATCACCATCCGTCCACTTATATTCACCATCATCATTTCGATCAAAAAAAGGAGCCAAGTAATAATCTTGTCCAAGAGAAACATCTCCATGCGCTGGCCATTCCTTTATCATAGTTGGAACCTCATAATTAGGAAATAATTCGCTCTGAGTTGATGTTCCATTCGCGGCATCATCCAACCCTGCCTGAAACCATGAATCAAATTCCCTAATGGCATCCTGAGTTGTAACAAAGTGCTTGTCATACTTAGAACAATTCTCATAAGTCGTTTCAGCACCACCTTGGCTCAATGGTCCAGTCCAATAATCTTGCCCTTGCCTGTACCTTAAAGCCGCCAATTTCAATTGACTGTTTGCATCAACACCTCCGAGCCATAAAGCTGATGTAAATAGCGCCATAATACCTGAATTCTTGGGAACCTCATATTGAGATCGATTTTGACCTGGAACTTGCCAAAGATTTCCGGCAGTATGAATTAATGCATTAACGTTATTCATCTCCATATATGTCGATGTCGAAGGTGGGGTGCAATTTGCAGCCTTCTCATGAGACGTTTTGATTGGTTCATCTCCCACGTACATTTGGGCATTTGCAACATTAAGTATTGCAAGACCTAATATGGTTAATAAGATTCTCATAATGTAGAGTTTATAAAGACAATTTAAGCAAAGGGAAAAATCTCTTTACGCATAAAAAATCCAAATTTTGAATCAATTATACAAATCCGAAGATATTACTTCTTTTCCAGTCTATTGACAAAACGAACCAATAAGGATGTAATATCTTGGTATTCTAAAAAGCTAAGCTCCTCATACTCATCGAAAACATCATGGTAGTGCTTATTTGGTCCTCGTGTATAAATAAAGAATGCAGGAACATCTTGAAGTGTGAACCAATAATGATCAGAATTTGCTGACGGCCCTCTAACCTTAACTTCTTTCAATAAACCATCCTCTTTATTTATTTCCTGCAAAAGGGCAAATTCTTTCTCAAACGCGGTCCCATTAACAACGGTAATTCCATCTTCACCACTGCCCATGATATCAAGGTTCACCACAAATCGGATTTTCTTCAATTTTAAAATTGGATTTTCAACGAAATATTTTGAACCGACCAGCCCAGCTTCTTCGCCACCAAAAGCAACAAACATAATGTTATAGTTAGATGGATTTTCCTTGAAATACTTTGCCATAGTAAATAGCATAGCAGTGCCTGAAGCATTATCATTTGCACCAGGGAAATATGTATATGCCCCCATGCGGCCTAAATGATCATAATGAGCAGTGAATAGTATCGTTTTTGCACACTTTTTTTTAGATGGAATGTATCCTATTACATTTTGAGACTGGTAGTCCTTTAGAAATTTAGATTCAATATTTAGATTAAGAACACCGGCTTTATTTATTACTGAGTCTTGAATTTGAAGGAAAGGAAAATAACGTTCATCTCGACCAACGGACCAGGTGAACTTATCATTGACTACTTCAACAATTGGGACGTAATGAGCTAATTGCGGCGTAATTCCTTTTAATAGCTTGATCGTATCTTTACTTACTATCGTCATGTCAAAGACAAGAGCCTCATCTCCTACTTGCTTATTGAGCATCTCAGTAACAATTGCACGCATCTCTTCAACATTTAAGGCTTGAGCCGCAGTAACTTCCTTTAAATGCAATTGACCCTTTCTTCCTACAGAACTTGGATCAATTGAAAAATGAACTCCTGGTATTAGCTCTTTTCCCTGATGACGTATAATCATATCACCTGGAAAAGTATTCACATCTAAATTGAAAGGCTGAAAATAAGACTGATCAAACGGTTTAACACCCAACTTTAAAAACTCCGACTTTAAAAATTCAGCCGCTATAGAATCTCCTTTATTCACATATCCACGTCCATGAAATTCAGGAGAGCAGAGTTTTTCAGTAATTCTTCTTACTTCTTCAATTTGTCCGAAAGAAAAAGAACCAATAAGCATTGTAAAAATAAGAAAGAGACTACGCATACCTTCTATTCAAAACAGCCATAAACTCAATTACACTTTCCTCTTCTGAATCCCATTCATGTTCTGCCGCTAACTTAGTCACAATTCCTTTCGCTTCATCCAGAGATGATTTGCTGTCTAAAGATTTAATTGCATCCGAAAAAGACTCACTTGAACCATCAAATAACTCATTGATATAACGTAGCTTTTCATTCAATCCGAATGCCCCAACCAGCGTATCAATTTTTGCCCCGTTAAACTGAGCATTTAAAGAATTGTCATCAACCTTAAAGCTATCTAAAAATGATACACCTGCAGCTTGGGGTGGTTCCACATCTTTTAATTCAACAACTATTTTCTCAGCTACTTTCTCAACTGGCGTTTCTTCAATTACTTCTTCCTCATTAGGACCTTCCTGAGTTTCTTCAATTGTTTTTGGGGCTTCAGCTGATTCTTCCATATTAAACATAGAAAAATCGATTGTTGGTTCTTCCACTGTTTCTTCAGGGGCATCATTTGGTATGTCAAACTCTTCTAATTCTTCAATTGCGACTTCTACCATTACACCTTTTTCAACAATTGAACTCTGCTCATAAGCCTTATATTGAAGAATAATACTTCTCTCGTGAATCTTTCTAGTTAATAATTCAAGTTCAGCAAGCCCTTCTAGGTTTAATTCACCATTTTCAAGCTTAATAACCAATGACTCAACTTCTTTAATCTGATTCTTGTAATTCTGTAAATTCTCCATCTCTTATTCTTATAAATCGACTTTTCAACATTTTCACGAAGTTGCTAACGAAGTGATAAATTATTGCCACTTAATAACGACTTTTATTATTCAAAGTTACCGAAAGAACAGTTGAATTTATTACTACTCAAATTGTTTTTGTCTAAGGTCATTTGTTGATAACCTAAAAATCGAATAAATATGTTTTTGGAGCACTTTCCGGATGAGTTTAAAAATCATGGTTGGATTGAAGTGATCTGTGGGTCAATGTTTTCTGGTAAAACAGAAGAATTAATCCGTCGTTTAAAACGCGCTCAATTCGCAAACCAGAAAATTTTACTTGTTAAACCCAAAGTCGACGATAGATATCACAAAAGCAATGTAGTAAGTCACCAAGGGAATTCTTTTGATGCCATTTGTGTTGAAAATTCAAAAGAAATACTATCAATTTGGCGCAAAGAAAAAGTAGTAGCAATTGATGAAGCACAATTTTTTGACGAAGAAATTGTATCCGTTTGTAACGAGCTTTCTAAAAAAGGTGTTCGTATAATTATTGCCGGGCTAGATATGGATTTTAAAGGTGTTCCATTTGGACCTATGCCTCAATTACTTAGTATCGCTGAATATGTAACAAAGGTTCACGCCATTTGTGTATCTTGTGGTAATCTTGCGCAATTCTCTCATCGAACTGTGGCAGGAAATGAACAAGTTCTGGTTGGCGCAGTGGAAGAATACAAACCACTTTGCCGATCTTGCTACAATAAAATTGGACATTGAATTTAGATTATTCATATCATGAAATCACTAAAATAATTGGCACTCAGGAATCTTCTGACAAGCATCCAATTCGTTCAATCGCCTTTGATACCCGAAAAATAATTCAAGGAGAAAACACGCTTTTTTTTGCATTAAATGGTGTTTTTCGTGATGGTCATGACTTTATTCAATCTGCTTATGATAAAGGAGTCCGTTATTTCGTAGTATCTAAAAAAGGAATTACAGACCTCTTAGAAGGCTCTCAAGAAATTGTGGTACCCAACACACTTGATGCCATTCTCTTATTAGCAGCTTATCATAGAAAAAGATTTCCAATTCCATTGGTTGCAATTACCGGAAGTAATGGTAAGACAACGGTTAAAGAATGGCTTGCCCAAATATTAGGTGCTCGATATAAAATTTCAAGGAGTCCTAAGAGTTACAACAGTTTATTAGGCGTTGCGCTATCTGTATTAGAAATCAATCATAAAACAGAAATTTCACTTATTGAGGTTGGTATTTCTTCCAAAGAAAATATGGATTTAATACGTGATTTACTGCATCCTTCGCACGGTATTATGACTTCGTTTGGAAGTGCACATCGAGAACTTTTTAAATCAGAAAAAGCTCACTTAGAAGCTAAACTTCGCTTATTTAAAGATGTTCCAACCATACTAGTACCTAAAGGAATAAATGCGAACATCGGAACAGTTATTCAATCAAATGAACATACCCAATTACTTCAATCACTGAAAATAAAAGGTGACTTCAACATGAACAATGCTCGACTCGCAATTGCTATGGCAATAGAATTGGGTTTAACAAAAAGAGAGATTGAACCTACTTTACATCAAATTCAATCTTTAGCTCTAAGACTCGAAAGTTCTATTGGAGTTAATAACAATATTATCCTGAACGACACTTATAGTTTAGACCTTGATTCTTTGCGCAGTTCTCTGGAGTATCAACTAGCCAACTCTAAAGGTAAAAAGAGAATTGCCATCATTGGCTTGAAAAACGATTCAATTAAAGAACAGTATAGATCGGTTTTAGACGAGTTTAATTTAGATGCATACTATTTCCATGGAGAGCAATTATCCAAATACGACTTTGAAAACTCGATCATCTTAATAAAAGGAAATAGAGAGTTAAAACTAGAACAGCTTGCATATAACTTTAAGGCAAGAAATCATCAAACTTATTTAGAGATAGACTTAAAATCAATTCGACACAACATCAATTACACAAAATCATTACTTAATCCCAACACCAAGCTCTTATGTATGGTCAAGGCTTCATCATATGGGTCTGATGCAAAAACAATGGGAAATTTCTTAGAAGAAATGGGAATTGATTACTTAGGGGTAGCCTATGTTGATGAAGGGATTGAACTCCGCCAAAGTGGCATTTCTACTCCAATTTTTGTGATGAATGCAGAAGAGCATAGTTTTACTGATTGTGTAAAGTACAGTCTAGAGCCTGCCGTGTTTTCTATCAGACAAGCTGAACTTTTAATTAAGGAACTTATCACTCTAGGCATTATGAACTTCCCTGTTCACCTCAAGTTGGAAACAGGAATGAATCGTTTAGGGTTTACAACACAAGAAATAGAGAAACTCATTAATTTGTTGAGCGCTCAACCAGAATTGAAAGTAAAATCTGTGTATTCTCATTTAGCCGAATCGGACAATATCGATTCTGCCTTTACCAAACATCAAATTGAACAATTTGAAATTATCTCTGATCAAATTATAAATAACCTTCCATATGACGTAGATCGTCATATTTTAAACTCTGAAGGAATTCAAAATTATACTTCAGCTCAATTCGATATGGTTCGGTTGGGAATCGGAATGTTTGGTGTTAATGGAAATACGAATTTAAGATCCTCAATTTCTTGGATTAGTTCTATTTCTCAAATTAAATCTATTGAACCTGGAGATTCGGTAGGTTACTCTCGCTCATTTATCGCTTTTGAACAAATGAAAATCGCAATTATTCCCGTTGGTTATGCTGATGGCTTCAAGCGCTCTTTAGGCAATGGTAAAGGTGGAGTTTACATCAATAACAAATACTGTCCTACATTAGGAAATGTGTGTATGGACATGATCATGGTTAATGTCACAAAAGTTGACACCGAAGAAGGAGATTACGTTGAAATTATTGGAGAAAATCAATCCGTTTTACAATTCGCTGATAACGCACAAACGATACCGTATGAAATTATGACGAGCTTCTCCCAAAGGGTTCATCGAGTTTATGTTGATCAATAATTAATTAAATTTAATATCAGACCCATTAATAATTCGGGTTTCGTTCACTTCGAATTTCTTACCGAACATCCAAACGCCAGCTTTCACTTTTCCTTTTAGACGAATTTCTAGTTTGGATTTATTCACAAACTTTAAAACTCTGAACATTGCGCCTTCAGCCAAGGTTGCCGTAAATGGTCCTTCAACGTACTCTTCACTTTTACGTTTGACACGTATTTTTTTATCTAAATGTACTTTCCCCATGTATTGATCTTCAATAAATAGGTCTAATTCAGATGGCTTCACCTTTACAGCGAAGCCATTCTGATTCGCTACCTTTGCTCCTGCAGTAAATGTTATTTCTTTACCATACAATTTACCCAACTTGATCTTTTCTCCCCCTTTATATTCAGGCTCATAAAATGTACAAGATGTTAAAATTAAGGCCATAACAGTTAATGCAAACAGACTTCTCATATTCTTAAGACTTAAGGAGTTCACTAAAATAACTGAAGAAATATGGAATTGTTTCAATTCCTTTATAGAAATTAAATAATCCATAGTGCTCATTTGGTGAATGAATGGCATCACTATCTAATCCGAATCCCATTAAAATTGTCTTCAACCCGAGTTCTTTTTCGAACATCGCTACAATTGGAATAGACCCCCCACTTCTAACTGGAATTGGTTTTTTACCAAATGTTTTTTCGTAAGCCATGCTCGCCGCCTGATATCCAACAGAGTCAATTGGAGTTACAGCAGGTTCACCTCCATGATGAGGAGTTACTTTTACCTTTGTCCCTTCCGGAGCAATTGACATAAAGTGATCGTAGAACAATTGCGTAATTTCTTCTGGATCTTGGTCGGGAACCAAACGCATTGAGATTTTAGCAAAGGCTTGTGATGCTATAACTGTCTTAGCGCCTTCTCCAGTATATCCTCCCCAAATTCCATTAACATCCAATGTTGGACGAATAGAACCTCTTTCCATAGTCGAGTATCCTGATTCGCCATATACCTCATCAATATCCAATGCTTTTAAGTATTCTTCTTTCTTAAACGGAGCTTTTGCCATTTCAGCACGTTCTTCATCAGATAATTCAACTACTTTGTCATAAAACCCTGGTATAGTAATCTTATTGTCCTCATCATGCAATGAGGCTATCATTTTTGCAAGAATATTGATCGGATTTGCGACACAACCGCCATACAAACCTGAATGCAAATCTCTATTAGGTCCGGTAACTTCAACCTCAACATAACTCAATCCTCTAAGTCCAGTGGTAATAGAAGGTACATCATTTGCAAAAATTCCAGTATCTGAAACTAAAATTACATCCGCTTTTAATCTATCATGATTATTCTTAACGAAGACCCCTAAGTTTTCACTACCAACTTCTTCTTCACCTTCAATCATGAACTTTACATTACAAGGCAACGAATCAGATTTCATCATTGCTTCAAAAGCTTTAACATGCATAAACATTTGACCTTTATCATCACACGCTCCTCGGGCAAAAATAGCACCTTCTGGATGGATCTCAGTTTTCTTAACTATCGGTTCAAATGCAGGGCTATCCCATAAGTCAATAGGGTCAGCAGGTTGTACATCATAATGACCATAAACCAGCACCGTAGGTAAACTTGAATCAATGATTTTTTCGCCGTATACAATAGGGTAACCAGCAGTTTCACAGATTTCAACATTATCCGCTCCAACATGCGTTAAACCTTCGGCTAAAACCGCAGCAGTTTTTCGAACATCATCAGCAAATGCAGGGTCTGCAGAAATGGAAGGAATTCTTAATAAATCTAATAGTTCGTTTAAAAAACGATCCCTATTCTCTTGAATGTATGCTTGCGTTATTTCCATGTTATAATTTGATTTGATCAGTATAAAAGTCGTAATTTTATTAAAAATATTGGGTATTCTTCGAACAATAATGCATTTTAGTGCAACCATTTCTATTCAAAAGCAGTCTTGGAAATAACTAAATAAAGAAAATTATGTTTTCAAAATCAATTAAATTTTTATTTACGTCAATTTTATTGGCAACTGGCGTTAATGCGCAAATTGTTATTGATGCAACTCCAACACCAACAGATTTAGTGCAAAACACATTGATTGGACCTGGGTTGGTTACTTCTAATATTACATTTACCGGAAATGCCACGCAAAGAGCCTATTTCGATGGGACAGGGAGTAATATTGGACTTAATAACGGTGTGTTTTTATCATCGGGAAATGTAAATGATGTTGTTCCACCAAATCAACCATCTGGTGCTGGTTTTTCTGGAGCTGGAGATCCTGATTTAGTTACAATTGCGCAATCAGTTGCAACTAACCCAGCCGCTGGAAACATTAATACTACCCAAGACGCGGCAATTTTAGAATTTGACTTTGTTCCAAATGGAGATGTTGTAGTCTTTAATTTTGTGTTTGCTTCAGAAGAATATACGCAATATATTAATTCACAATTTAATGATGCCTTCGGTTTTTTTATTAGTGGCCCTGGTTATGCAGGACCTTATGCTTCTCCCGCTGCATTCCCTAATGGAGCTGAAAACTTAGCAGTTGTTCCAGGAACATCAGACCCCATTACAATTAGTACAATATATATTGATGGTAATCAAACACCTGCACAATTGAATGGACAATACTACTTAGATCAACCAAATGGACATTCTTTCAATGGATATACTGTTCCGATTGAAATTCGCTTTGATGTAATTTGTGACTCTACCTACCACTTTAAATTCGCAGTAGCTGACTGCGTTGATGATTTCTTAGATACAGGAGTCTTCTTAGAAGGCGGCTCTTTCCAATCTATTCCGGTTGATTTAAATTTAGAAACTAACATTGATCCAAGCTTATTTGGAGATAGTGTAATTTTTGAAGGTTGTGGAACTGATGCTGATTTCGTTTTTTCCCGTCCTTCTTGTCAATCTGGTGACTCCTTATACGTAACGGTTGATATCACTACTGGTTTAAATGCAAATGGAGACACCTCCGCCATTAACGGTGTTGATTATTCTACAATTCCTGATTCAGTATTATTCTTACCAGGAGAAACACAAGTAACAATACCTTTCACAGCATATCAAGATGGTATATTCGAAGGGTATGAATACGTTACTTTAACTGTAACAAACATCCTGACCAATGGAGACACAATTATCACCACCGGAACACTTTGGTTATTTGATCAGCCAAATGTTAGTTTAGAAGCTCAAGATACAACCGTTCTCTGCCTAACAGACTCTGTAGATATTTTTGCCACCGCAATAGATGGGGTCCCCCCCTATACCTTTACATGGAGTAACTCCAATGATACAATTAATATGACTACCGTTCCAGCAAATGTTAATGGAACAACAGATTATTATGTTAGTGTAACCGATTTCTGTGGATTTACAGATGATGATACTCTCACATTTACGGTTAACCAAACCTTGAGTGTAGAAGCACTAACATTCCAAAATACATCCTCATGCGATAATACTGGAGCCGTAGTTATTGAGAATAATGTTGCAAGTGGCCTAACAAACCATCCTAACGCAGCAGGTGATCCTCAAGAGGCCCAATACTGGTATTACAATTCGGATTATAGTGATAGTATTAATGCTTCAACATGGACTGATTTAGGTGGAGGATGGTATTACATTACTGTAACAGACTTTGTATCAGAAACTGAAACCTGTTCCGTTACTGACAGTACTTTTGTTGAAGTTGAAAACCCACCGATTGCTGAATTTTCAGCATCAGTGACAGATGGTTGCAACCCTCTATCCGTACAATTTTCAAATACAAGTCAAAACACATCTAGTTACACGTGGGATTTCGGAGACGGAACAGCAACCTCGAATTCGTTTGAGCCAAATCATGTATTCACTCAGACTTCTGTGGTAACATTAACTGCTGCAACTGATGATCCTAACTGTTTCGATCAAGCAACCGTAACAATTACAATTGCTGAATGTGGTTGTACAGATCCAAATGCAACGAACTATAATCCAAATGCGATTGTCAATGATGGATCTTGCTTATACCCTTTCCCTGAAGTGACTGCACCAAACGTATTTACACCAAATGGAGATACGGATAATGATGTCTTCTTCTTAACTCACAAAAATGCTGTAAGCATCACTCTAGTCGTATTAAACAGGTGGGGTAATGTAATGCATGATGAAACAACAGATTTAACAAGTCCTCTAGCAAGAGCAGAATGGGATGGAAAAACTAAAAATGGAACATTAGCTGAAGAAGGAACTTACTTCTACAAATATGTTGCTACCGGTGTTGACGGAACTGAAATCGATGGACATGGATTCGTTCAATTGATTCCGTAATCAATATTAAATTGATATTTAAAAGCCCTTCCAAATTGGAAGGGCTTTTATTTTAACCGAATATTTTTCTAATAAAGGAAATGGTGATAAGGATAACGCTCTTGAAATATCTTCTTCACATCATCGTAAAGCACACTTTTAAGCTCTTCCAAGTTGTCTTTAGTCTTGGCTGATATAAATATACATTTTGTGTTGCTAAGTTTAGCCATCCACGTTTTTTCCAAATCTTGAAGAGAATAATTAAACGCCTCCATAGGAGTTAAATCATCCTCCTGCTTTTTCACATAATTGTATGCGTCAATCTTGTTGAATACTACAATAGATGGTTTATCGGATTTGTCGATTTCAGACAATGTCTGATTTACAACTTCAAATTGATCCTCAAAGTTAGGATGCGAAATATCTAAAACATGTACCAACAAATCCGCTTCTCTGACCTCATCCAATGTCGACTTGAAAGATTCAACCAACTGGTGCGGAAGTTTCCTAATAAATCCAACGGTATCCGTTAATAAGAATGGTAAGTTTTCTACAACAACCTTTCTAACCGTTGTATCGAGCGTAGCAAACAATTTATTTTCAGCAAACACTTCGGACTTGCTCAACATATTCATTATTGTGCTCTTCCCGACATTGGTATAGCCTACCAAAGCGACTCGAACCAATTGACCACGATTACCACGTTGAACTGCCATCTGCTTATCTATAGCCTTCAACTTTTTCTGAAGAGCAGCTATACGATCCTGAACAATACGTCTATCGACCTCAATTTGAGTTTCACCCGCACCACCACGGATACCAACACCACCCTGTTGCCTTTCAAGATGCGTCCACATTCGAGTTAATCGGGGCAACATGTATTTCAATCGCGCCAATTCTACCTGGGTTTTCGCATGTGAACTTCGAGCTCTACTGGCAAAAATATCCAAGATTAGACTATTTCGATCTAATACTTTAACCTCCAATATTCGTTCAATATTTCTTAATTGCGAAGGAGACAATTCATCATCAAAAATTACAAGTTCAATGTTATTCATTGATATGTATTGGCGAATCTCATCAAGTTTACCAGTTCCAACATATGTTTTGGAATTAGGTGTTTCTAAATTTTGATTGAACTTTTTGATAGCTATAGCTCCAGCTGTTAAAGCAAGAAACTCCAACTCATCAATATACTCTTTCGCTTGAGCTTCTGATGTTCCTTGAGTTGTTACTCCAACCAACACACATTTTTGCTCAACCGCATCTACTAAAACATGCTCTGTCGCCATCGTTACTTTTTCAATTTTAATACATAACTCACTATAGAATCCTTCTCTGCAGAATCCGCAATAATCGCTCTAAATGCAGGCATCCCATTTCCTCCTGAATTAATTTTTAGTAAAATCTGTTCCGCACTTAATATTGACTTTCTCAAGTCTGGAGAAGATGAGCCCATTAAACCACCATCGGAACCATGGCATGAAGCACAACGCTGCAAAAATAAATCTTCTCCGGATAAACCACTTTCCTCTTTTAAATCACCCGACTCAGAACAAGAAACCAATCCTAGACATAAACAAACCAATAACTTCTTTAAGCCCATCCTCCTCCTAATGCTTCTCTAAAAGGCCAAGGAATTGAAGCCAAAATAAAGATTAAAGCGATCGAATAACTGACCATAATTTTTCTGTGTTTATCTCTTGTACCGACTAATTTTTCTGCCTTTTTACGTCCAAATGTTACAATCATAATTGCGATTAACATTCCAACTAAATGCTCTAAACCGAAGAAACGAAACATGGCATCTTTCATCCACCCATCTGCATAACTGATTTTTGACTTCTCATTGATAAAGTATAATCCTAATCCAATTAAAAGTTGAATATGAAGAAAAATCATTGCGAACAAATTAATCATCTTATCCTTCTTCAGATACTTACCTGAAGTTTGAGACTTCGCCGCATTAAAAATTGCGAACAAAATTAAAATTAGAGCGATCCACCTTAATCCCGAATGCGCATGAATTAATCCGTTATACATAGTATTTTATTTACAAAAATATAAAAATGCATGGAGTCCTACACATTTAAAAAATTCCTGTTTAATTACTATTCTTAATTTTACGTTTACAATTAAATGAAAATTGGAATGAAATTCTCTATACTTCTTGTCTTTTTGTATATATCAATGACCTCCATTGGTCAATTAAAACCGCAAAATGGGATAGCCGAATCAAAAGCAGCATATTATGCATTGAAAAACGCAAATGTTTATGTTAGCCCAACTGAAAAACTAAAAGATGCGACCATACTAATTAAAGGCAATGAAATTGTAAAAGTTGGCGTAATCTTGAGCATACCGAAAGAAGCTGTCGTCATAGATTGCAGAGGAAAAGTTATTTTACCATCATTTATTGAATTATATTCAAATACGGGGTTGCCAGAATTAAAAAAAGATGCTTGGTCAATGCGTACGCAATATGACACAAAGAAACAAGGATCATATTATTGGAACCAAGCTGTGCATCCAGAGATTGATGCATCAACTTTATATGTAAATAATGAAAAGTCAAACAAGGCTTTAATAGAACGTGGGTTCGGTTTCGCCCTTACACATCAGCAAGATGGAATTATAAGAGGTAAAGCTGCTCTAGTAGCTCTTGGAAGTGAACAAAAAATATTAAGTACAGAAAAATCATCTAGTTATTTTTCCTTTGAAAAAGGTGTTTCTCGTCAGAGTTATCCATCTTCGTTAATGGGTTCAATCGCATTAATGCGTCAAGTGTTTTACGATGCGAATTGGTATAGAGCAAATCGAGAAGTTCGTGAGATTTCGTTAGATGCACTAAACAATCAATTAGACGGAGCATTATTTCTTAAAACGAGAGATAAATTAGACTTACCTCGAGCTCAAAAAATTGCCGATGAATTTGGGTTAAAATTTAATTACATCGGGTCAGGGAATGAATATGAGATCATTGATGAAATCAAAGACTATAAATCGACACTTGTTATTCCAATCAACTTTCCGCATGCGTATGATGTCAAAAACCCTTATGTTTCACGTCAGATTCCTTTGAGTGATTTAAAACATTGGGAGATGGCTCCACAAAACCCTGCCATTCTTATAAATAAAGGCTTAAATGTTGCCATAACATCAACAAAAACAAAAAATCATAAAGAATTTTGGTCAAATATACGTAAGTCTATTCAACATGGATTAACGGTTGAACAGGCATTAAATGCATTGACGTTAGCTCCAGCAGAGACCATTGGAATTGATGGTCAAGTTGGTTCAATTGAAGCAGGGAAAGTTGCAAGTTTCATGGTTTACGATGTAGATCCGTTTGAAAAACCTGGGAATGTGATTGAATCTTGGTCATTTGGAAAGCGTTCGATTCTTAAAAGACCAAATACAAATAACATTAATGGAAAGTATACCATTACGATCGGAGAAAATCAATTCCCAATTGAAATTTCTGGACAAGTTGACAAACTCAAGGGTAAAGTAACTTACACAAAAAAAACTTTTGATGGATTAGATAAAGACACCACAGCAAAAGCATTTGTCGAACTTTCAGAAAATGACATTACCATTCAATTTAATATCAAAAAGAACGAATTGACTGGGAGTGTTAACTTACGTGGTAAAACAAATGAAAAATTCGGCGTATTCGAGGGGGAAGGCTTTCTTCCGAATGGTGAATGGAAAAAATGGACTGCTGTAAAAAGTGGAAAAGTTAAATCTGATAAGCCAAAGAAAAATAACCTTCAAGATATAGACACCACAAATCATGCTTGGTTACCAAACATGTCATACGGTTTCGAAGAACTTCCAGAAGTAGAAACCATCGTAATTAAAAACGCAACGATTTGGACCAACGAAACTGATGGAATAATCAAGAATGGCATGGTTGTTCTTAAAGACGGTAAGATTTCATTTGTAGGTGATATGAATCATCGTCCTCCAGCAAATGCAAAAGTAATTGATGCTGAAGGTATGCACGTTACATCTGGAATTATTGATGAGCATTCGCACATAGCAATTTCAAAGGGTGTTAACGAAAGCGGTCAGGCCATCAGTGCTGAAGTAAGTATTAGTCATGTTGTTAATCCAGACGATATTAACATATACCGTCAGTTATCAGGTGGAGTTACCGCTGCCCAATTATTGCATGGATCTGCTAATCCAGTTGGGGGGCAATCTGCATTAATCAAACTTAAATGGGGGCATAGTGCTGAAGAAATGTTAATTGATGATGCGCCTAAATTCATCAAATTCGCATTGGGTGAAAATGTAAAGCAATCGAATTGGAGTGTGAACTCAGGAAGATTCCCTCAGACAAGAATGGGAGTTGAACAAATCTATTATGATGGATTTAGAAGAGCGATGGAATATGCAAATGAATGGAAAGCATTCAAGGCAGGAGAAATTGATTCTGCGCCAAGAACAGACTTAGAACTTGAAGTTCTTAATGAAATCATGAATAGTGAACGTTTCATTTCATGTCACTCATATGTGCAATCAGAGATCAATATGTTAATGCACGTTGCTGATTCAATGGGTTTTCGGATTAATATATTCACGCATATTCTTGAAGGATATAAATTAGCGGATAAAATGAAAGCACATGGAGCTGGTGGATCAACATTCTCTGATTGGTGGGCATATAAATATGAAGTTAACGATGCGATCCCATATAACGCAGCCGTCATGCACGAACAAGGAATTGTAGTAGCAATTAACTCAGATGATGCTGAAATGGGGAGACGGTTAAACCAAGAAGCCGCAAAGAGTGTCAAATACGGAGGAATGTCTGAAGAGGATGCGTGGAAACTTGTAACATTGAATCCAGCTAAATTGCTTCACTTAGATGATCGTATGGGGAGTTTAAAAGTTGGTAAAGATGCAGATATTGTTATTTGGAGTGATAATCCCCTTTCAATTATGGCTAAAACCAATTATACTATAATCGATGGTTTAATCTTATTTGATCACCAAAGAGACAACGAATTAAGAACTAGAAACAATCAAGAGCGAGCGCGCATAATTTCGAAAATGTTATCTGAAAACAATAGCGGTGCACCTAGTAGAAAGTTCTTTAAAAAGAAAAAAGGACATTATCATTGCGACACCATCGGAGAAGAATTATCAACTGAAGAAAACCACCATTAAGATGAAATTAATTATATCACTAATAGTAATTGTAGCATTGAGCTGGGTTTCTTTTGGTCAATCTATGGATAAAATATTACTCATAGATGGTTATCTGCATGTCGGAAACGGTGAAATTATGGAAACTGCTGCCATCGGAATTATTGAAGGAAAAATTGCCTTTGTAAAAAATTCTAACGCATACACAATTGATCAAACAGAATGGGATACAATCATATCAGTAAAAGGAAAACAGGTATACCCTGGTTTTATTGCTCCCAATTCCACACTTGGATTAACCGAGATTGACGCAGTAAAAGCCACCCGCGACTTTGATGAAGTAGGAACGTATAACCCTCATATTCGTTCGCAAATTGCTTTTAACGTCGAATCCAAAGTAATCAGTACAGTTAGAACTAATGGTGTTTTATTATCACAAGCATCACCTAGAGGTGGGTCTATATCTGGAAGCTCTTCAATAATGAAACTTCTTGGTTGGAATTGGGAAGATGCAACAGTTCTTAAGGATGATGGTATTCACTTAAACTGGCCATCCACTTTTACTGGTGGAGGATGGTGGGCCGAACCCGCTCCAAAAAACACAAATAAAGACTATACATCTCAAAAAGCGAAACTATATGATTTTTTTGAAATGTCTAAATCCTATGCGAAGACCAATGAGAATATAAAATACGATATACGAATGGAGGCAATGCGTGCATGTTTTAAAGGAGATAAACGTGTTTATATTCATGCCGATGAACTTCAGCAATTAGTTGATATTATAGATTTCGCTGCGCATTTTGATTTATCCTTTCCTGTAATAGTTGGTGGGTATGATTCACATCATATTACGAGGCGTTTAGCTGATGCGAAAATACCCGTAATGGTTGTTCGCCCTCATAGTTTGCCCGAAAACGAAGAAGATGACATTGACATGAGCTATAAATTGCCCTTCTTACTGCAAGAAGGTGGGGTTGAATTCTGTATCCAAAACCATGGAGATATGGAAGCAATGAATACTAGAAATATTCCTTTTTTAGCTGGGACAGCCATGGCATATGGACTAACCGAAGAGCAGGCAATTAGTTCTATTAGTTTATCTTCAGCTAAGATTCTTGGTATTGATAAAACGCATGGCTCTGTCGAAAAAGGAAAATCGGCTACTCTCTTTGTTTCTGAAGGGAATGCCCTTGATATGAGAACCAATCAAGTAATTCTGGGATTAGTAGACGGTGAGTTTATGCCAATTACTAATATGCAATACGAACTATTTCAAAAGTATACAGAAAAATATAACGAATAAAAAAGGGGATGAAATATCATCCCCTCTTTCAAATAGTATTTTTAAGTCTTACAGATTATTAAGCATATCTTTCGCTTCAGATTCGGCTTGATCTACAACTTCATTTGCTTTCTCTTCTGCAGCTTCTTTGATTGTTTGCTCAGCTTCTTCAGCAACCTCATCGATCTTTGTGTCGGCTTCTTCTTTCATATCATCAAAAGCAGCATCCGTTTCTTTTTTCAACTCATCGAACATTCCTTCGATTTGAGCATCTAAATCCTCTAAATTCTCTTCTGATTCAACTGAACTAGAACACGACCCCAGAGCTAATCCAGTAAACAATACTGCAGCAAGCATAAACTTTTTCTTCATTATTTTCATTTTTTGGTTTGTCCTAATTTACAAAATTGTTGAGACTTCTCTTTTAATTCAAAATTAAATATCTCAGGCTTTCGGCTTTGATCGTGATTTAGTATTTTTGGATGATTCTTAATAAGTTAAATATCAAATTCTAATATTATGTCATTTGAATTACCAAAGTTACCTTATGCATACGATGCATTAGAGCCACATATTGATGCTAGAACAATGGAAATCCACCATTCTAAGCACCACAACGGATACACAAACAATCTAAACAACGCTATCGCGGGAACTAATTTTGAAGGAAAATCTATTGAAGACATCTTAACTTCTTGTGCTGATAACCCAGCTGTAAGAAACAATGGCGGAGGTTTCTGGAATCACAGTTTATTTTGGGAAGTAATGAGTCCAAATGGAGGCGGTGAACCAACGGGTGAACTTGCAGATGCAATTAACGCTGCTTTCGGATCATTCGCAGATTTCAAGGATGCTTTTTCAAAAGCTGCTGCAACTCGTTTTGGCTCAGGATGGGCTTGGTTGTGTGTAGTTGATGGTAAAGTCGAAGTATGTTCTACTCCTAACCAAGATAACCCTTTAATGGGATTTGGATGTTCTGGCACTCCAATATTAGGATTAGACGTTTGGGAGCATGCATACTATTTAAACTACCAAAATAGAAGACCTGATTACATCAATGCTTTCTTTAGCGTTGTTAATTGGGATAAAGTATCTGCAAACTTCGCAGCTGCTAAATAGTCTTAATATTGCATATATTTGAAGGAGGAGCTAACAAGCTCCTCCTTTTTTGTAACCAATATTTTATCGTTCGTTATTTGAATAAATCGAACTATATGCTAAACTATTTCTCAACACTTGTCTTTAGCCTTTCTGCAATAATATTCACAATAATTATTTCAGCATTTACTTATAACGCACCAAAATCATTGAGTTTAATAGACGCAATTGACAACAACACAATAACGGCGACAATCACTTCTTCGGGAAATTATAGTGGTAATTGCATCAACATCAAATTGAAGAATAATACCAATGTCCCTTTGAAAATCACTTCATTGGGAGGTACGAATTTTAGTCCTGAAGACGAGGGTGAACAAACTCTAATACAGTTAGAAGACATTTTCCTAGTATTAAAGCCCAATAGCGAATACAATGGAAAGATTGCAGCCTTCTGCACCGAAGCTTCTGATCGCTGTCCTTCAAATTCTACAAAAATGTCTCCCTCAAAGAATAATAACCCCAATTTGGATAAACTTGTAGCCTATTTGAAAGGAAAGCACATCCCTAAAACGACTTATCAGGATGCTGTTTGGTCAATATCAGATAACAAGCCAATTTCCAACATCGCAAACGACAATATGGCAAGTAAAGATTTAAGAACTTATTTGGCGGGCCTAACTGGACAAAAAGATTCGTGGTTCTCTTCCCCTCAAAATGTTCAAGTAGATGAGAGCGGTAACTTCAATTGCGAGACTATAAACATTAATGGTGCTCTAGAGTTTGATTGTAAAAAGGGAGCAAAAGTAAGACAAGATATAATGAAATCGAATGGTGAGCCTATGTTTGAAAGTAATAAAACAATGACAGCTCAAACGACGCATGTCAAATATAGATTCAGAATGTCAGTAAAAGGCTGGGAAAAAGGTGATTATTACGTCAAAATTCATGACGGGACAACTACCCTTGCTACATACGACTTTTTTATTTAGATTTCAGCAGGCATGTTAATAGCAATCACAGCTTTAACCTCTGGCGCTACTTTCTTTACCGCTTCTTCTAAACCTGCCTTAAGCGTCATCATTGACATAGAGCAATCCTTACAAGCCCCCATTAAACGAACAACAACAGTTGCATCATCCTGGATTTCGACTAACTCCATGTCACCTCCATCTTCATGAAGAAATGGTCTCAATTGTGCTAAAGATTCTAAAACCTTTACTTCGATAGCTGATTTATCAATGGACATGATTTTTCTTTTTCGATTTCAACGACTTTACTTCTTCTACAAATGTAGTAACTAATTCCTCGAATGCTTTAGATGTAGGCGTGTTTTCTTGAAAAACCGCTGGTCTTCCAACGTCTCCTGACTCTCTAACACCTTGAATCAAAGGAATATGTCCTAAGAAAGGAACTCCCATACCTGCAGCTAAGTTCTTAACTCCATCTCGTCCGAATATAAAATATTTGTTTTCCGGCAATTCAGCTGGTGTAAACCAAGCCATATTCTCAACTAGTCCAACTACAGGAACGTTTATTGTATCCAATTTGAACATATTAATTCCTTTACGTGCATCTGCTAAAGCAACCTCTTGAGGCGTACTCACAATAACTGCTCCATCCAAAGGAACAGTTTGAACTAATGATAAATGAATATCTCCTGTACCTGGAGGTAAATCAATCAATAAATAGTCAAGTTTGCCCCAATAGGCATCAGTAAACATTTGAGTCAATGCTTTAGCCGCCATTGGCCCTCTCCAAACTACTGCGCTGTCTTGTTCAGTGAAAAAACCAATTGACAATAACTTGATGCCATAACTTACAACCGGACTAATCATTGGAGTTCCCTCCATATCAATCATCGTTGGTTTTTCTTCAACAACATCAAACATAGTTGGCATTGAAGGCCCATAAATATCGGCATCAACCACCCCGACTCTATAACCTGCCTTAGCCAATCCTCCAGCCAAATTTGCAGTAACTGTAGATTTACCAACCCCCCCTTTTCCGGAAGCAATTGCAATAACATTTTTAACTTCAGGCAACACTTTTCTATGAGCCGTTTTTGCCTCAGCAGGCAAGCCTTTAACTTCACTTTCGATATCAATATCGTCACCAAAAGCTTTCTTCAAATTAAAATCAATTGCTTCAGTCATTCTCTTTCTTGCGTGTAAGGCAGGGTTTGAGACTAAAACTGTTAAGGTAATTTTACCTTCTGTGATTTCTAATTTTTCTACAAGGCTCGCAGAAACTATATCTTTTTTAAGGTCGGGCTCAATAATAGCTCCTAACACCTCTAAAACTTTCTCACGTGTTAATTCCATCTGATTTCTGGTATATATGTACCAAGAATTTTATTTTATTCTACCGGGCGAAGAGATTTTATTGACTTCGCCATTAATTCGATAATAACTTTTTCATAACCTTCTTCTCTAGACTGAAGTTCATATGTGATTCCATCAATTACTTTAGATCCGTATACATGGTAAGACTTGTGTTCAACACCAACTTTAGGCGAAGCTTTATCTGTACCTTTTACTAACAAGGTTCTTTCATATAAGATTAAATCTGGCTCATCTATTAAGTATTTCACCTTGAAAAATGACTGATCTGCGAGTTCTTTTTTCTCTACTACAATCAAATCATTAATATCGCCGTAATCTTCAATCATTAATTGGAAATTAGTTCCAATCTTAACTTCCCACTTGATATCATCTTCGATATGTTCAATAGCAGGCTTGGTTGAAGCACCAATATTTGCCGTTTCATCTGGTAAAGAAATCATACCAGGGATATCAAAAGGTGTTAGATTAAAATCTTGAAATTCATAATAATCATCATCAACCACTATATCATCGCTCGGGACAACCGTCTTAGATGTGTCATCATCACATGAATGCATTGCAAATGACGCCACAATTACACCTATGAAAATTAATCCTTTACTCAGAAATGGTCTCAACATAATTTCATATTTTAATACTCTAAAAGTTCTTAGTTGCACAAATATACAAAATGCTGATGGTATTGTGATAAAATCAAATAATCATCACTCCTTTATCACCTAAAACAGGAATCACCATCATATTCTCCTCGGCTAATGAACCTGGAACGAAAACGTACTTTTTATCGTACATTTTATCGTCGCGGTAAAAACTTACCCAATATTCATTTGCTATACCAAAAACATCTTCCATTATTGGCTCAATCTTGGCAACCTCATTGGGCATTAACAAATCAACCTTATGTCTGAGAACTGAAGTTTTTATTTTATCTCCTGTATTATGATCAATACCATAGCCACGACTCGTAATTAATATTTCATCTATGATGAAATCTGATAAATTTAGAAGATATACATTGTAAATTGTCTCCTTCTCTTCATTCAATTGTTTCACAATTGCAACTCCAATATTTTCAACTTTTGGGCTTAAAAGTTCTTCGCGCATTCTGCTTATTCTTTAGTTTTCAACTAATTATTTGGATTTATACAATCAGTTCTTTGTGCATATACTTTTTCCAAGCGCAATATATTCAAATAAGCCGGATGAATGCCCAACTTTATGCTTGTTTTCCTCTATAAAATCACTGTCATTTTGTTTGTTATCAGGGATAGTAATCAAAGGTCGTTTAGCCGTTCCAAGACGAACGATCAATAAATTTTCACTGGGAATTGTAATGATATACTGCCCATTAATTCCGCGACAATAGTCAACTTTACCATTTGGATCTAAATAAGTCCAAGTATGCAGGCCATATCTATAATTAGGGATTCCATCAATGGTAGCTAAATTTTGAGGCTCAATCATTTCATGATAATACCAAGCGGGAATTATTTGCTCGCTGCCATAGCAGCCATTATTCAATAACAATTGCCCCAATTTGGCATAATCACGTGCAGTTGCGTACATACAGCAAAATGCCTTTTCATCTCCTAACTCTTTGTCTAAACTCCAGTATGCATCATGTTCGGCACCCACTCTATTCCAAATTCTACTCTCTGCATATTCACTTAAATCTATACCCGTGGCTTCCTCTAAAATATAACCGAGCAACTGTGAATTACCACTTTGATACTTAAAAACTATTCCCGGTTCTGACTCTAATTCTTGGCTAACTACTAATCTTCTCAACTCCGAACCATAATAAGATTCGGCGTTATCTGAAAATGGGTTCTTTCCACTTTCTCCCCAATCCAAACCTGAAGACATTGATAGTAAATGTCGAATTGTTATCACTTCCTTCCCCCCCTCCTTAAATTCAGGAATATAATCCGCGACTTTGTCATCTAGACTAGCTATGTGACCCTCTTCTATAGCTATACCAACAAGCATTGCCACTAAAGTTTTTGCAACTGAAAATGAATTTGAAACTGTTTCGTTTGTATGATCTTCCCAATATTGTTCAAAGACAAGGCTATCGTTTTTAATGACCAAAAAAGCTTTTGTGTCCAATTCTTTCATAAAATCTAATTCTGAAGAAGACAGTTGATATTGATTATACTCTTTTTGAGGGAATTGAATTGGATTTAACGACGCCTTAACTGTTGAATAAGGAAAAATATCGAGGTCATAAATAGTTGGACCTGTTTCTCCAATCAGATATGTATTAGCAATTCCTTTGTACATGTAAAACCTTCCTGAAAGAACAATAAAAAGATTAACCGTTATGAACAATGCCAATAACGTGTATAAAGAGTACCTGAAAAATTTTAAAATAATTCTCTTCATTTAAACCGTGTACGAAAACTCAAAAAGGGTTGCGAGTTTATCTTTGAGGACGTTGGCAATTTCATGCATGTCTACTTTACGTCCTAACTCGCGTTCCATTGAAGTTACGGCTTTATCTTGAATTCCACAAGGGATAATATGAGAAAAATAGGATAGGTCGGGATTGACGTTGAAACCAATCCCGTGCATAGTGACCCATCTAGAGCTTTTAACTCCGATAGCACAAATCTTTCTTGCTGATGATTTATTGCCCTCTATCCAAACACCTGTTAATCCATCTACTCGGCCGGCCTCAATGCCATATTCCGCCAAAGTGAGAATTACACTTTCTTCTAAAAGCCGCAGGTACTTATGGATATCCGAAAAAAAATGATCTAAATCTAAAATTGGATAAACTACCAATTGTCCTGGACCATGATAGGTTATATCTCCTCCTCGATTAATTTCGTAATAGGTTGCATTATTCTGCTTTAATGAAGCATTATTTAGCAGTAAGTTCTCTTTATCCCCACTTTTACCTAAGGTATAAACGTGCGGATGCTCGCAGAAAAGAATGTGATTTTCAGTCTGTTCAGTTGTTTCTCCATTTCGTAACTGGATCTTTCGATTAACCGTTGCACGAAATAACATCTCTTGATAATCCCAAGCTTCCTTGTAATCAATCAAGCCAAGATTTTGGTACTTAACTGCTTTGTTACTCATTAGAAATTAGACAATTCGCCTTTCAAGTAATCAATAATTGCTATATCCACAGGATCAACTTTATTCAGATCAGATAAATACAGTGAAGCCCAATCAACCACGTTAATAATGTATATTGAGCGTTCAATTAAATTATTCCCTTGACATTTTAACTCCAATTTCTTATCCGACATTTTATCAATAACGGCTTTAGTAATTTCAAGACGTCTTGCATTACGATCTGAGATATCATCCGTGTCAAAAAATATTGTTGCAAAGCGATTATCTCCGCCTCCCCAACCAACAAGCTCGTTATGATTCATTTCCGGAATTACATGGTGCCAGCATAGTAATTTACTATTCTCGTTAAACTGCTGTCTAGCGCGAATTAAAACTGGCTCATATGCGGTAGTACCATATAGAATGCCAACATAGCCTTTTAGAAATTTCGCCATCTCCATCGCTTGCGCTTTAATATTCTTTTCAGAAGCTACAATTAATTGACGAGCAGTTTCTAATTGCTCAATAGCAGTTGTACCAATTAAATTGAATTGATTCAAGATATGTAATAGCTGAGTAAGCGAAAAAGCCAATGCCGTTCTAGGAGGGTTTCCCCCAGGTACAATAACAGTTTGAAAACCATGTGTTTCACCCATTTCTTCAAGTTTACCGCCAGAACAAACACCAACGATGTGCGCTCCAGCCTCGATAGCTTGATTCACACAGTAGATTGTTTCCTCTGTATTTCCCGAATATGAAGAGGCAATTAAAAGGGTATTTTTAGAAATGAATTTTGGAAGAAAATAATCGTGTATAGTAGTAACTGGAATTTGAATTTCATTCTCAACCCACTTTTGCACTAAGCGTCCACCAATACCTGAACCACCCATTCCACAAATAACTACATTTTGAATTGTACTATTTGGCTTAGAAAAAGTCGTACTCTTAGCAATAGCAATAGCCTGCTTAATATTGTTTGGGAATGCGCTTATTAATTTTTCCATATCCTTTAATCTATTGTGTAAAGTTAAACAAACAACGAAAAAAAACTTGTTTGTGTTAAGTATTCTTCGGAAAATCACAAATAAAGTTTCAAAAAATGGAATGAATCCCAGATCGCTTCTCGATTAATTCTAATTTTACAAAAAAATATAGTATGAGATCTAAGACAGCAAAAGAAACCTTATCTATCACGACAAAAGTTGTTCTTCCAAACGACACAAATACACTTGGTAATTTATTTGGAGGTGAATTATTAGCTTGGATGGATGTTATAGCAAGCGTTTCTGCTCATCGTCATTGTAAACGAGTGGTAGTTACTGCGGCCGTGAACAATGTATCATTTAAGCAACCAATTCAACACGCTTCGATTGTTACCTTAGAAGCTAAAGTTTCTCGCGCTTTTACGTCTTCTATGGAGGTTTTTGTAGATGTCTATGTTGAGGATCATGTGACCGGTGCTAGAATTAAGTGTAATGAAGCAATTTACACCTTTGTTGCAGTAGATCAGAACGGTGGCCCCATTCAAGTTCCCGAATTAATTCCTGAAACTGACAAAGAGAAGATGAGGTTTGAGGGAGCCCTCCGAAGAAAGCAATTAAGCTTGATTCTTTCTGGAAAAATGAATGCCACAGATGCAACTGAATTGAAAAAATTATTCTTAGGAGACCAGCTTAATTAATTCCCTTTAAGATTCCTGGTATTGATTGATCATTCATACATTTGAAGTGATCTTTCGGACATTTTTGATATCCAATTTTTGAACATGGGCGACAGTCAAGTCCATTAACCTCATGTATAGAGAACATAGCTGAATTAGTTGGGTAGTAGGGATACATACCTAAGGAGGGAACTGTATTCCCCCAAACTGAAATTACGGGAATTATTAAACAAGATGCTATATGCATCATTCCCGTATCGTTAGTAACGAGCTTAGAACTCTGCGCGACAATACTTGCTGATTGCTTTAAATTAAAGTGACCGCATGCATTGAATACGTCTTTGCGATTTATTTCAGCCAGAACCTCATCCGCTAATTCCTTATCCATAGCTCCCCCCACAAGAACAACAGGATTATCTATCTGATTAATCAATTGTACCAACAGATCTTTTGGCATTCGTTTGGTAGCAAATTGAGCTCCAATAGCGATTGAAACATAACTCTTAGAATTCACATTAAACTTACTATTTACATCAACATAATCATATTCAGCAATGGCAAACTCTCCTTCTCTTTTGTCATTTTCGACACCCAAAGATTTAACTGCATCAAAATAGCGATCGACTACATGTACATCAGGCATTCTATCAATTTTCAACTTGACTAAAAGCCATTTCCTGAAATTCAATTTTTTAAATGTTTTTGAAGGTCTTCTCAGTTTTAATTTTAATGAAGCAGTACGAATGTTATTATGTAGATCAATTACCCAATCGTACTTTTCGATTTTCAATTGGCCTATCACCTCATCTATTGACTTTTCAATTGTAATAACTCGATCTACATTTGTATTTCCATCTAGAATTGATGCAAATGACTTCTTGGTCAGATAATGAATTTCAGGAAAATCAAGTTTATTTTTTAAAGCACGAACTACAGGTGTCGTTAAAACAACATCACCAATAGAACTAAACCGAACAACTAATATCTTCAAGCTATAAATTTTTGTAATCCTGATAGATTTCATTCAGAAATGCATTTCCCTTTTCTATTTCGGCCTGTTCTTCCTTAGTAGAAAAATTACTATTGACAACTTTATTCGCTTCCATCGAATAAACCATGGAGCCTTTATCCGTAACCCATCCAAAACCTCGAATAACCGTATGCAACGCAAACTCAGGCACATTCGGATTTAACATATCCTTACTCCAAGGATAATGGCTTATATCTCCTCCCAATTGATTCATTAAAGTAGCAGCAATGTCTGCCTGAGAAACTATTTTATCTATTGTCGTTCCGCGATATTGATGCTTTAAAGGTTTTCCCCAAATTAACATTGGAATTCTATAAAAAGCATTTTTATGAGGGCTTTGAATTTTTGGAGATGCATGACCATGATCCGCTACAAAAACAAATATGGTATTATCGAACCAGTCTTTTTTCTTACATTCAGTTACAAAATCTTTGATACACGCATCAGCATAAATAACTGAGTTCATAAACGAACTTTCTGGACCTTCCCAATTTTGACTTGGATGGGTAGGATGATCGTATGGAGAGTGCGTACTTCCAGTAAAAGCACACTGTAAAAATGGTTCTTTCGATTTATCGATACGATCAATGAATAATTCGTATAAGGCCTCATCATAGTAGTTCAATTTACCGCGCTCCAGTCCAGAGGGGAAATCGTTTTCATCTTTAACATCTTGGAAATCATGATCCATAAAATACCCCCCGATGTTACCGTATTTCAAGTCACCACTGAATATATAACCAGAAGAATACCCCCAATCTTGTAAATCCTGATTTATTGACCTTAATTTTCTATGCTTTTCTGGTTGCAATGAAATCGAAATTTCCGGAATAGCTGGATTACCACTAAAGATACTTGAGTTTCCAATTTCAGAGGTACTACTTGTAGAATACATGTTTGTAAATAGTAAACCTTCTTTAGAAAGCGCATCAAAATTTGGTGTTCCTCCTTTAGTTTCGCTCAAACAGCCAACAGCTTCTGCTGCCCAACTTTCCAAAATGACAAATACCAGGTTGGGACGTTTATTAGAAAAGATGCGCACATCGTGCTCTTTGGGGTAATCATAAAAATCGTCAACAATTGACTTCGCTCTATTAGGATCTATTTTAGGTATAGTTTCATCAATTTCACTTCGGTTGTACAATAAATAACTATTCCCAAAATAATACGTTGAATTCACAGCAAGGTCATTGGCCACATGCTTGTTAGAGAAATAAGCCGAATCAATATTAATCGGAATCTGTTGCCAACCACCTCGAGCTAAAAGCAAAGATGCGAAACTAAAAACCGCAAATAAAATCAACCCAAGTGGAATTCCAACAATCAATCTTACAGATGACTTATTTTCGAATTTTTTAAAGAATAATCTTATCAATTTCCAAGCAAATACCACTTCTAAAATTGAGTAAATTGCAAACCAAATTGTCATAGCATAATCAGCCGTTCTAAATACTTCATCAGGATTTGATAGGTGGGTAAACACGCGAGAGGTTAGTTTATGATTCCATTCAGGATAAGCATTTATTTCCCCTGCATGAATGAGTGTACAAACAAGTGCTTCAATAAAAAGAACACCAATAAAAAGTCCTTTTGTATACTTTGAAGGTTTAACGAGGAAGATGATTATAAAAAGTAATGGCAATACAGACAAAAAACCTCCTGTTGCGAAATCCAAGCGAATAGAATAGAAAAATGACAAAAACCAATCCGTCCATGAAACATCCTGAAATTTCTCCCAGTTATGAATCGAGAAAAGAAGCCGCTGGAAATCAAACAGCAAAACCCAAAACAAAAGTAGTTTTATAAACTGAATCAGAAGTTGTTTCACCATTTGCATAAAACAAAAATAGTCAATAAAAGTAATCGAAACACTACAACCAAATTACAAATCAGCCGGAGCGATGCAATCTATTTGTGCTGCGAAATCGTTTTTAAGCTAATGAGTTCACACAAAACTAATTTAGTTCATTTTTTCTTCCACATTTGATGGAAAGTTTAAACTTAGTATAGATTAACTTTAAAATGAAATTGATAAGTCCGCTAAATGACCTTTAATTGTAATTAAAAAAAAAGGAGCTCACCAAATTGGAAGCTCCCTTTTTATAAATCCTTCTTTAAATTTTAATATTCGAAAGTATCCATAAAGCTAGTAGTGAAATCACCTTGGTTAAATTTCTCATCTTCCATCAATTTTTGGTGGAAAGGAATCGTAGTTTTAACACCTTCAATAATATACTCACCTAATGCTCTTTTCATTTTTAATATTGCCTCTTCACGAGTCTGAGCTACAACTATCAATTTCGAAATCATTGAGTCGTAGTTAGGAGGAATTGTATACCCAGAATAGACGTGTGTATCGATTCGAACACCATGTCCACCAGGAGAATGGTAAGTAGTAATCTTACCTGGAGACGGCCTAAAGTTTGCATTTGGATCTTCAGCATTAATTCTACATTGAATAGAATGCATTTTTGGATAGTAGTTCTCACCAGTCATTTTGTCTCCTGCAGCAAGTTTAATTTGCTCCTTAATCAAGTCGTAATTTATTACTTCTTCAGTAATTGTATGCTCAACTTGAATACGCGTATTCATCTCCATAAAATAGAAATCTCTGTGCTTGTCTACTAAGAACTCAACTGTACCAACACCTTCATAATTTACAGCTTTAGTTGCTTTAATAGCAGCTACGCCCATTGCCTCTCTTAACTCATCAGTCATAAATGGAGATGGAGTCTCTTCAACTAATTTCTGATGACGACGTTGGATAGAACAATCTCTCTCAGAAAGATGGCAAGCATTACCATACTGATCTCCGGCGATTTGTATTTCAATATGTCTTGGCTCTTCAATGAATTTCTCCATGTATAAACCATCATTTCCGAAAGCGGCAGCCGACTCAGCACGAGTACCATCCCATGCTGCTTCCATATCTTCTTCTTTCCATACCACACGCATTCCTTTACCACCTCCTCCAGCAGTTGCTTTAAGAATGATTGGGTATTTAATTTTCTTAGCGATTGTTTTAGCCTCAGCCAAATCTTTCAACAACCCTTTAGAACCAGGAATACATGGGACACCAGCAGCAATCATGGTTGCCTTTGCACTAGCTTTATCTCCCATTCCAGAAATTTGTTCAGGAGTTGCACCAATAAATTTAATGTCGTGTTCTTGACATACCTTAGAGAACTTCTCATTCTCAGAAAGGAATCCGTAACCTGGATGAATCGCATCTGCATTAGTAATCTCTGCAGCAGCAATAATATTTGGAATAGAAAGATACGATTGTGAACTCACAGCTGGTCCTATACATACTGCTTCATCAGCAAAACGAACAGGTAAACTGTCTTTATCAGCAGTAGAATATACCGCAACAGTTTTAATACCCATTTCCTTACATGTACGGATAACGCGCATTGCAATCTCTCCTCTATTGGCGATCAATATCTTTTTGAACATGCCTAAATGTTTTTATGTAAAAAAATAGTCCACATAATCTGTGGACCTTTTATAAATGGATTAAGATGGATCTACCAAAAATAATGGTTGATCGTATTCAACTGGAGTAGCATCATCAACTAAAACCTTCACAATTTTACCTGTAATCTCAGCTTCAATCTCGTTGAATAATTTCATTGCTTCAATAATACAAACAGTATCACCATTACCAATAGTCTCTCCAACAGACACAAAAGCGTCTTTATCTGGACCA
The DNA here is from genome assembly GCA_022447585.1 of Crocinitomicaceae bacterium. GTDB lineage: Bacteria > Bacteroidota > Bacteroidia > Flavobacteriales_D > Crocinitomicaceae > UBA4466. The sequence continues at coordinate 114,813 of JAKVAR010000002.1, forward strand.
GCAGATCGGTAAAATGTCCCAATCATTGGTGATTTAATTGTCAATAAATTATCATCAGCAGTGGGCGCAGCAGCAGGTGCCGGAGCCGCAGCAGGTGCAGGAGCCGCAGCAGGTGCCGGAGCTGCAGCAGGTGCCGGAGCTGCAGGCGTAACAGGAAGTGCAGCCGGAGCTGCAGCTTGCACTATAATTTGCTTTTCTTCTCTTTTGTCTTCAGACTTAATCGTGATTTTAAACTCTTTTTGTTCGATCTCTACTTCAGAAACTCCTGACTTAGCAACAAATTTGATTAAATCTTGTATTTCTTTAATGTTCATTCCGTACTGGTTTTAATAGTGTAAAAATAATATTTTTTAAGAATTATAAGCCCATTTTAAATATACAGCCCCCCAAGTGAATCCTCCACCGAATGCTGATAAAATAAGCGAATCCCCTTTCTTTAATTGCTTTTCATAATCCCATAGACAAAGAGGTAATGTACCAGCAGTGGTATTTCCATACTTCTCTATGTTAATCATTACCTTTTCTTTAGGTAATCCCATTCTATTTGCCGTAGCATCAATAATTCTAAGATTTGCCTGGTGCGGAACTAACCAATCTACATCATCACTTGTAAGATTATTCTTCTCCATAATTTCAGCAGATACTTCCGCCATATTAGTTACTGCAAATTTGAACACTTGTTTCCCCTCTTGTTTTACAAAATGCATTTTCTTTTCTACTGTTTCAGCACTAGCTGGATTCAATGAACCCCCACCTGGTTGCAAAAGGTAATTTCTACCTGCTCCATCAGATCTTAAAATGAAATCCTGAACTCCTAAACCTTCCTCATTGGGCTCCAGCATTACTGCTCCTGCTCCATCACCAAAGATTACGCAAGTTGTTCTATCCTCATAATCAATAATAGAACTCATTTTATCAACACCTACAACTACAACTTTCTTGTACTTTCCCGTTTCAATAAATTGCGCTCCCGTTGAAAGACCGTATATAAATCCTGAACAAGCCGCGATCAAGTCAAAACCCCATGCGTTTTTCATTCCTAATTTATCACATAATACATTTGCTGTACTAGGAAAAGGGTAATCTGGAGTGACAGTTGCTAATATTACTAAATCTACATCTTCCGGTGCTGTTCCAGTCTTCTCAAGTAAGCCTTCAACTGCCCCGACAGCCATATCAGAAGATGCACCATTTTTCATGATACGTCGTTCTTTAATCCCTGTTCTTGTTGTTATCCACTCGTCGTTCGTATCAACAATCGTAGAAAGCTCTTCATTTGTCAGAACATATTCTGGTAAATACCCCTGTATACCTGTAATTCCTGCAGTTATTTTACTCATAATCTAGTTAATGCTGGTTTTTATCAATAAGCTCGATATTTAAAACAGCGACAATGTATGCATTCTCACTCAAAAATCGAACGAAAAAATTGATGAAAATTAGTTCAAAAAACAAAGAAAGGCCACACAAGAATCACCCCGGTCGCCTTTGGGTTTTTAAATCCCCATTGCAGAGTCTTCAAAAGTGGAAAGATTTCCACTCTTAAGAACACCAATACCAATCTTCATTAATGAAGAATTAACTCACAGTTATTTAAACTGCAACTTCTTTTTCTGCAACTACTTTACCTTTGTAGTACAATTTCCCTTCATGCCAGTGAGCATGGTGAAATAAGTGTGGTTGTCCAGTTGTTGGGCATGTTGCAATGTTTTTTGCCTCAGCCTTCACGTGAGTTCTTCTTTTGTCACGTCTCGTTCTAGAGATCTTTCGTTTTGGATGTGCCATTTTACTTTGTTTACTTTTTATTTACTTGTGATCCATCGTATTACTACTTCACACCTATAATCTATAATTTACAGAACCTGCTATTTAAATCAAGCTCACTCTTATTTCAATCCTTTTAATGCTGCCCATCTCGGATCAATTTCCTGATCGTCATCATCATTATCTTCGTCTTCTGAATTTTCAAACGACTCGTCGTCACTCTTATCTTCAAAAACGTCTTCAACTAATACATACTCTTTAAGTTGCTCTATCATTTCTTCATTACATTCTCCTTCTTCATGAATTGTTCTTAACGGCAAAGAAACTGTAATAAGCTCCAAGATACTATCCGCAATATTCAATTCAAACTCTTCAGGATATACAATAATTAATGACTCATCATCAGAAGGCTCCGTATCAAACTTGTAAATAAGTTGATATTCGCCACTGACATCAGCATCCATTGGATCTGTACATCGATCACACTCAGATTGAACAACCCCACTTATGGTATAATCACCAACAAGCATCGTTTCTTTCTTCTCTAAATTTAGCTCGACTTTCACATTACCGTTGCGAATTATTGAGTATTCATAGTTGTCAAAGAACGCGTCTGTGATGTCAAACTCAAATTTATGAGACCCAATTTTTAAACCAACAAAGGGTATTATATAATCTCTATTTAACTTCACTTTCACCTAATTTTCCCTTCTTCACATCAGAAGTCGGGGCGGCAAAGTTAACAATTTTAACTTTAAACCAGACGATTACTAATTTTTATTTTCAACTACCTTATTAAATCTCTCTTCTTTTATCTCGACGCCGATCTTCTTTCTTCTGAATTTTCAATGGATTCGAAGTAATCTCTTTTTCCATTTGGTGATTCCAAAAAACATCAATTGCCATATAAATTGCATTTCGCATGGAGGCTCCAGAGGCTTTATTTTCACCTACAATATCATAAGCAGTTCCATGATCCGGAGAGGTACGTATAATTGGAAGACCAGCTGTAAAGTTAACCCCTTCATCAAAAGACAAAGCTTTAAAAGCCGCCAAACCTTGATCGTGATACATTGCTAAGATACCATCATAATTATTTCTCGCGTTAGAACCAAAAAAACCATCCGCTGGAAAAGGTCCAAACGCAAGTAATCCTTGCATCCTAGCCTTTTCTATACCTGGTAATATCGACTCCTGTTCTTCAGTTCCCATTTTCCCACTTTCACCAGCATGAGGATTAACTCCAAATACAGCGATTTTTGGTCTACGAATTCCAAAATCCTTATACAAACTTGCACTAAACGCTTTGATTTTATCAAAGACTTTATCTGCAGACAAACTCAGAGGAACCTCTTTCAATGGAATATGACTTGTTACTAAACCGACGCGAAGATTTGGAGCAATCATTAGCATCAAAGCTTCATCTTGTCCAGACATATCTGCTAGATACTCTGTATGGCCAGGGAATTTAAATCCAGACTTATTCATTGCATCTTTTGAAATTGGGGCAGTTACAAGCACATCAATTTTACCTGAAGCTAAATCCTTAGTTGCCGCCTCTAAAGATTCAAAAGCTAAACGCCCCCCTTCTTCTGTAGCCTTTCCTAACTCAAATTTCAAATTATTTTTCCAGATATTTACGATATTAATTTTCTTATTCTTAACACCATCAATTGAATCTGAATTAAATGTATTAAATTCACGGATGTTCAATCTTTTCTTGTGAAATGAAAAGACTTTAGATGATCCGTAAATAACAGGAGTGCAATCTAGCAGTAACCTATTATCATTAAGAGCCTTCATTACCACTTCTGGTCCAATACCGTTTACATCTCCAATAGAGATACCAACACGAACTGGCTTTTTTGAAGAGATATTTTTGTTTGATTCTTTTACTTTGTCCATTAAGCGTAATTTTTAAGGAAGTTATATAACAACCTAACCCCCACTCCTGAACCACCTTTGGTTCTGTATGCCTCGTTTTTATCCAACCAAGCGGGACCCGCAATATCCATATGGATATATGGTGCTTTCACAAAATGCTCCAAAAATTTCCCTGCAGTAATCATTCCTGCTGAAGGACCTCCAAGATTTTTCAAATCAGCAATTGAAGATTTCATCTCTTCAAAATACTCATCCCAAAAAGGAAATCGAACAACCCTTTCATATGTGTTATTACCAGCATCATTTAACTGCTGAAAATACTTATCATCGGCATTCCCCATAACAATAGAAGCATGCATTCCTATAGCCCTGTGGGCAGCTCCAGTTAATGTTGCCGCATCTATAACGATCTCAGGGTCAAACTTAGCTGAGTAAGCAAGTGCATCCGCAAGAATCATTCTTCCTTCAGCATCTGTATTTAAAACTTCTACCGTGGTTCCATCGTACATTGTAACCACATCTCCTGGAGCATAAGCATTTAATCCTGGCCTATTATCCGTAGCAGGAATCAAAGCAATTACATGAACTGGCAACTTCTGCTTTGCAACTAAATAAATTGCACCTGCAACACATGCAGCACCTCCCATATCGCTTTTCATTATATCCATTGAATTAGCTGTTGGTTTCAGACTTAACCCTCCAGTATCATATACTACCCCTTTCCCAACTAAAACGATAGGCTTTGTGTTTATGGCATTTGCTGGTTTATATTCAGCAATTGTAAAAGTTGGCGGATCAATTGAACCTTGATTCACACCAAGTAGCCCCCCCATTTTCAACGCTTCAATTTGAGTCTTCTCAAGAATAGTGACATTCATATCAGAATCATCTCCTAGGGCTTCTATTTCAGCAGCTAATTGCTGAGCATTCAAAAATGAAACTGGTTCATTCACCATATCTCTCGCCCAAAAAACAGCCGTCGTAATATCTACCAATTCTTTTACATCAGACTCAGTATATGAATCGTCAACGGCAATTGAGTCTAACTTGTTTGCTCTCTTCTCTGCGTCTGCGAAGTATTTTGTGAATTGATAATTAGAAAGCATTAAACCTTCCACCAATGAAAACGTAGATTCCTTAGAGCCATGAATTGTGATAGAAGATGCTTCCTTGTCAAGAGCCGCCCTAATCTTTGAGCCTGCTACGCGCATTTTCTCTTCATCAACGTTAGCCTTCACTAAAACAATGATTGAATTAAGTTCTACTAAAACTTTCATCTCATCTTCCAACTTGAGGAAAGCATTAAAAAGAGCCTTATCTTCCGAAGAAATAGTGTTCGGGATACTCCCCTCTGAACCGACAATCACGCGATTCAAAGCACTATCTTCAATATTCATATTTGTTAATTGCATTTTTCTAAATGTTTTGATGAACAAAAATAGTCAATTAATCAGACGAATAAGCAATAGACTTATTGTCCGTCCCAACAGATCATTCCCTTTCAAAAAACGAATATTCCAAAGTTTCGATTTGAAAGTAACTTGAGGCAGCATCATTGGATTTAGTTTCCCGAATAATTTTGATTGGTAATTCTTCCTCTTTTACAAACGATGTTTGACGCGCTTTCAAAAATCGATCACCGCTAAACGTTGAATCCACGAACCCCAGGCACTCTCCACTTTTGGAGTAATTCATTGATCTATGATTTTGAAATGGATACTCATCATGTAATTTACTCTGCATATATTGATTCGATTTATCATAAAAATACTCGACTACATCAATTTCATTTACTACATTCTCTACTCGATACGTTTTGACAGGATACATTGGCGATCCCAAAACGATATTATCGTTAATTGTTGGATTAAATATTGAATCTACCGAAAGTGCGCCCCAATTCCTTGCTTGTAACATATAAAAAAGATAATTACCTGTGCGCTCATCTTTATAAATTAAAAACTTCTCTCCGTATTGTTCTTTCTGAAAAACTGAATACTGTTCTGCCTCATTTTGATTAGAATTCTTTTGAATAACTTTTTCGACTTTTGAGAATCCGAACTCATCTTTTGATGTGGCATAATTGAAGATATAGGATCCAACTTTCATGTGCTCATAAAATTGCTCATATAGAACAGATAAAACCTCCCCTTCCTCATTAAAAACATACGTTTTAGTTGTTTTAGGAGCATTCTGATCCACTTCCTTGCTTTTAGATGAAGGATATCCAGAAATTGTAATCCCCTTAATCTTTCGATTTTTGATTATAGAGTCATTGAACCAAATTGGGAAGGACATACTATTCTCTTGAGGCGAAAAGTAATGCTGCATATTAAATAAGAATGGCTGATAATCTACATTGCGTTTCAAAAATGGCCTTCCCTTATCCTCCGAACACGAAACAATGGCAATCATTAAACTTAATAGACCAATCAATTTAAGTCTCATAAAACAGCTTTTTCTGGGGTATATTCACAAGATAATTACTCTTTCTCTAATATTAGAAATTTCTTTCCATTTTTTTAGCTTAGCTTTGCAGTATGTCAATTGAACGCCCTATAACAGACTGGTTACCGATAACAAAAAAAGAGCTCGAAAAACGAGGTTTTGAAGACGTTGATGTAGTCCTTATTTCTGGAGATGCCTATGTAGATCATCCTGCATTTGGAACCGCCGTTGTTGGTAGAATTATTGAAGACGAAGGATTTTCTGTTGCAATTGTAGCCCAACCAAACTGGAAGGATGATTTACGTGACTTTAAAAAATTCGGGAAACCAAAAAAATTCTTTGGTGTAACCGGTGGTTGCATGGATTCAATGGTAAACCATTATACTGCGAACAAACGATTGCGTTCTACAGACGCCTATACACCCGGAGGTGCTGCTGGTTTTAGACCAGATTATGCAACAACGGTTTACACTAAAATCCTAAAAGAACTCTATCCAGATGTACCTGTTCTTATTGGTGGAATAGAGGCTTCACTAAGGCGCGTAACTCACTACGATTACTGGGCAGATAAATTATTCCCCTCAATTTTAGAAGATTCTGGAGCCGATTTGTTGGTTTATGGAATGGGAGACCAACCATTGAGGGATGTTTTAAAACTGATTAAAAGAGGAGTTCCTTTCAAAAATCTAACTACCATCAAACAAGTAGCGTTTATGCTTGACGAGGATGAGCCATTACCAAAGAACAAGAAATGGGAAACGGTAGAAATGGCAAGTCATGAAGATTGTTTAGCGGATAAATTAAAATACGCTGCCAACTTTAAAATCGTCGAAGTTGAATCTAACAAATGGCAAGCAAATAGGATAATTCAAAAAGTTGGGAAACGCACATTGGTTATTAATCCACCATACAAAACGATGGTTGAAAAAGAAATTGATCAATCGTTCGATTTACCATATACCCGATTACCTCATCCAAAATACAAAAAGCGTGGAGCTATTCCAGCATATGATATGATTAAGTTCTCTATCAATATGCATAGAGGCTGTTTTGGCGGGTGCAGTTTCTGCACAATTAGCGCACATCAGGGGAAATTCATTGCTTCAAGAAGTCAGAAATCAATTTTGAAAGAAGTTGATGAAGTTGTTGAACACCCAGATTTCAAAGGGTATATTTCTGATTTAGGAGGCCCTTCTGCCAACATGTATGGAATGAAAGGAAAAGACGAGGATATCTGCGCTAAATGCTCCAGCCCAAGTTGTATTCACCCGGTTATTTGTTCAAACTTAGACACAAACCACAAGTCTATGACAGAAATTTACAAGAAAGTAGATGCTCATCCTGGAGTGAAGAAAGCTTTTGTCGGATCGGGTATTCGCTATGATTTATTAGTTGATGATTTCAATAAAAATAATGATGATGGAAATCACGATGAATACATCGAGCAGGTTGTAACACGTCATGTAAGTGGACGATTGAAAGTTGCTCCTGAACATACATCAGACAATACGCTTAAAATGATGAGAAAGCCATCATTTAAATATTTCCATAAATTCAAGGAGAAATACGATAAGATTTCCGCGAAACACAACCTAAACCAACCACTCATACCTTATTTCATTTCTTCTCACCCAGGCTGTGAAGATGAAGACATGGCGAATTTAGCTGTAGAAACTAAGGATATGGGTTTTCAGTTAGAGCAAGTTCAAGATTTCACTCCTACTCCTATGACGGTTGCAACGGTAATCTATTACAGTGGAGTTCACCCTTATACTCTGCGCCCTCATAGAACAGTAAAAGATAAGGAAGAAAAACTGAATCAGAGAAGGTTCTTCTTTTGGTACAAACGTGAAAATCATTCATTCATCAAGAAATCTCTGCAGAAAGCTGATCGTATGGATTTAGCTTCAAAATTACTTAATGGAAATGGAACGGGATCGCGAGTGCCAACATGGCTTGAAGAAAAACGTAAAAAAAGGAGAAAATAATTTAACTTTACTATAACGGTTTATTTCTGAAAAGCTTAATATCACTAGGCTTTTGGCCTTTGACACACTTGTGTAAGCCACTGATTTTCATATTTTTGTTAAGCCAATACCATATTACTATGAAAGCAATTGGAATACTAACTCTATTTATCGCCAGTTACTTTGGAGTAGCGGCCCAATCCATATTTGAGTCTGCATACTCTTCAACAAGTCATATTCCTTCAGGAGTATTAGAAGCTGTTTCTTATACAAACACACACATGGTTCATTTAGAGAACTATACACCATCATGTACTGGTCTTCCTCAGGCATATGGTATTATGGGCCTTCATGATAATGGTCAAAACTATTTTAGAGAGAATGGGAATCTTGTTGCTCAAATTTCTGGAGTATCCGTGCTAGATCAAAAGAATTCTGCCGCTACTCAAGTATTGGCTTACGCACAAACATTTCAAACGCTGATGATTAATGAGGTTGGTCAACTTGGAGACTTTAACAACCCAGAAGCCATTTCAAGTGTGTTATTGCAGCTTTCTGAAATTCCTGACTCTGGTTCAGTAAATCGCCTGGCCCGAGACATGCAGCTCTATTCAATATTTGAGTTCATGAACAATGCATCCAAAGCAGCTCAATATAACTTCACTACTACTAATTTTAATTTAGTAGAATTATTTGGAGCGAATAACTACGCTGTTCTTTCTGGGAAAAGGATAAACTTTTTACCAACCGGAATAGAATCAAGTTCTCATATTCAATATCAAGAATCAAGTTCTAAATCGGCGGAGTTCGGACCTGCCATATGGAATCCTGCGGCGACGTGTAATTTCAGTTCAAGGAATGGCGTTCCTGTATCAGCCATTACGATTCACACCATACAAGGAAGTTATGCGGGCGCTATCTCATGGGCCCAAAATTGTTCCGCTGGTGTATCTTATCACTATGTCATTAGATCATCAGATGGACAAGTAACACAAATGCTCTTAGAAGAAGATAAAGGATGGCATGTTGGAACAGAAAACCCTTATACCATTGGTTACGAACATGAAGGATATGTAGATGACGCTTCATGGTATACAGAGGAAATGTACACGAGTTCTGCAGACCTGAGTCGAGATATTACAAATAGTGGCTATGGAATTCCACCACTAAGAACTTTTTATGGAGACGCAACAAGTGGGACGAATCTTCTTGGGAACTGCACAAAAATCAAAGGGCATCAACATTATCCCAACCAATCTCATACTGATCCAGGAATAAATTGGGACTGGGAGAAGTATTATAGAATGATTAATAACGCTCCAGTATTCAACACCCTTACAGCAACCTCTAACACAATTTATGACACTGGAGGTCCTGCAGGTGATTATACGGACGACGAAAGAGAATTCTGGCTTATTCAACCAGTAAATGCACAATCTATTACAATTGACTTTACCGTTTTTAATATTGAATCAAGTTATGATAATCTATTCATTTATGATGGTGATAGCATTGATGCCCCATTAATTGGAACATATACAGGCAATAACTCACCAGGAATAATAAGCTCAAGTGGAGGTTCTTTGCTTATTGAATTTAGAAGCGATTGTGGAACTGTATCAAACGGATGGGAAGCGAATTATACCACACTTTTATCCGATGTTACGGCACCAACGACAGATATACTTTCAAGCGCTGTATGGCACACCACCAATTTCTCGGCTGACATCATTGACACAGACTCTCAAAGTGGAGTGCAAACTGGCTTTTACTTGCTAGCTGAAAAAGACTTATCGAGCAATCAGTGGAGCTCTAATGGAACTTTTGGTTTTGCACATGAATCATTTGAAGAGGATGCGAATAATTGGACCAATCAAGTTGGTTTATACAGTCATACTGGAACTAACTATAATCAATCCGATTCTACCCAACAAAACTCAAACAGCTACCTTTCAATTGACCAAAACTCTTTGTTTACTTATTTATATAGTTGGGATCAGGTTATTACTAGTACAGTTAGTAATCAAAGAGCAGGACTTCATTTCTTTTGCGACAATCCTAATTTACCTAATAGAGGCAATTCATACTTCGTGTATTTAAGAGAAAATGACGATAAAGTTCAGTTATATTCTGTAGACAATGATGTTATTAACCTGGAGAATGAAGTTAGTTTAACAATTAATTCAGGTCAAACTTATCATTGCAAAACTTCCTATTCACCCTCTACAGGCTTGGTAAAAGTATATGTTAATGATTCACTTCTTATTTCTTGGATTGATCCATCTCCATTAACGGCAGGATCGTATATTTCATTGAGGACAGGTGGGTGTGAAGCAAGTTTCGACAATATATTTGTCTACAAATCAAGACAGCAAACAATTAATATTAGTGCAAGCCCAACAGGGGAGTTTAGTATTGAAAGTGAATATGCCATACCTACGGGTCTATGTAAATCAATCTTGGTAGACAGTGCAGAAAACTGGTCTATGATTGATGAAGAGACATTTCTATTAGACTTCACACCACCTATAATTGATTTCTTACATGATGGATTAAATTTAGACATGGATACCTTTGCGACAAGCAGTATATCAGCAAACTGGCTCGCAGAAGATATTCATTCTGACATTGGTGCTTATGAATTTGCCATTGGTACTTTACCCAATGTAGACGACATTCTTACGTGGACGAATAATGGAACGAACGCAATGTTTACAGCTACCATTGCTCCTATTTACAATGAAGTTTATTACGTTTCAATTCGGGCGATCAATCAAGCTGGTTTAAGCGATCAATTTATGTCAAATGGACAACGCTTCATTGACAATTTAGGAATAATTGAAAACGCACTTGAACAACTAATTATATATCCCAACCCAAGTAAAGACTATATTCATGTTTTAAACTTGACAGGAATGATTAATCTAACCATTTACGACAACTACGGACGTATTGTTATGGCGAAAGAAATTGATTCTAATAGTAAAGTAGACATATCCAGTTTTTCCAATGGATGTTACCGAGTTATGCTTAAGAAAGGTAATTCATTTGTCGTCAAAGAATTACTGATTCGGCATTAAAATACAGCAAAAAAAAGTCCTGATGCTACCATCAGGACTTTCAATATTTATCTGAATAAGATTACTCAGCAGCAGCCTCAGCCCCTTCTTCAGCTTCCTCTTCTTCGGTCTCATCATCAGCAACGGCACCTCTTGACATTTTAACACCAAGAACTACAGCATTAGATGGCTCACGAAATTGTATTCCTTCAACTTCGATATCAGAAATACGAATAGAATCTCCAATTTTCAATGCGGATATATCCAATACAATTGCTTCTGGTAAAGATCCAGGTAAACCGATAACTCTTAGCATTCTATAAGGTTGTCTCAATTTACCACCATTCATCACACCTGGTGCAGCACCTGACGTTCTAACCGGAAGGCTCAACTTAACTGGTTTCTTATCGTTTAACTCCAAGAAATCAATGTGCACTGGCTTATCTTTTACAGGATGCATTTGCTTATCCTGAATGATCGCCAATGCTTTCTTACCATCAATATCCAATTCTACTTGATATACATCTGGAGAAAATATTAATTTTTCAATGTCTACTGACCTTACAGAAAAGTGAGTCTGCTCACCAGATCCATAAAGCACACAAGGAACCTTACCTGCACTTCTTAATGCAGAATTGTCCTTCTTCCCTACGCTCGCTCTAACCGAACCGCTCAATTGCGCTTTTTTCATGTTTATTTATTTATTTATTTATTTATTTATGAGATTATAAAATGTGAACTAATTGATTCATTGTTAACCATACGTTTAATAACATCGGCGAATAAATCCGCAACACTGATTACACGAATCTTATCATGTGATTTACCCAAAGGAATTGTATCCGTTACAATCAACTCTGTAATTGAAGAGTTTGTGATTCTATCGAATGCAGGCCCTGAAAGAACCGCGTGAGTACAAAATGCACGAACACTGTTCGCTCCTTTCTCCATGAATAAATCAGCAGCTTTAGTTAACGTTCCTGCAGTGTCACACATGTCATCGACAAGGATAACATCTTTACCTGTAACATCTCCAATAACCGTCATTTCTGCCACTTCATTTGCTTTCTTACGTTGTTTATGACAAATTGCCAATCCAACATCAAGTCTTTTAGCATAAGAGTTTGATCTTTTGGTACCTCCAGCATCTGGAGCAGCCATAATCAAATTCCCATTATTTAATTTTTCGATTTCAGGGTAGAAAATCGTAGAGCCAAACAAGTGATCAACAGGAACTTCAAAGAAACCTTGAATTTGATCAGCATGTAAATCCATTGTCATGATACGATCGATACCAGCAGCCATTAACATATTAGCAACTAACTTCGCTCCAATAGCAACACGTGGCTTATCTTTTCTATCTTGGCGTGCAAAACCGAAATAAGGAATAACAACGATGATTTTTCTGGCCGATGCACGTTTTGCAGCATCCACCATTAATAACAATTCAAATAAGTTGTCGGCAGGTGGCATTGTAGATTGCACAATAAACACATCATTTCCCCTCACAGTTTCTTCAAAAGAAGGTTGAAATTCACCATCGCTAAAGTCTGTTACTTTAACGTCTCCTAAACAAACACCATACGAAGCCGCTATCTTTTCAGCTAGAACTTTAGACGCGCGGCCCGAAAATATTTTTACTCCTGCAGACATAACTTATAATTCAAGGGCGCAAAGGTAGTATATTTTAATATAATTATACACAACCTAATTGTTAATTTCTCCATTTTAAGGCGACTTGAGGATATCCTCAGGTAAAATACCATCAACACCATTTGTTAAAGTCTCTTTTAAAAACAATGTGCTCCTTTCAAACGCTGGGATAGAGACCGTTACAATCTTCTTTACGGGATAATACACCAAAGAAACCTTTTTCGTTTTTTCACTAATAAAATCTCCCTTTTCATCATAAGATTCCATCAAAAGTATGATTCCTCCAAAAACGAAAGTCATTTTTAACATTGAAAAGAAAACTCCTAGAAACTTATTTGCCAAACTTAATTGTACAACAGAAACTACCTTCTCAAGTGCCTTACCACCAAAATAGACCAATGCTCCGATAATCAAAAAAACAATAGTAAAAGAGATAGCTGGTAAATATTCAGAACTAACATTGAATGCGTTCTTCAAACTATTTGACGCCACATCGGAAAAATGAATCCCCGCATAAAGACCAATAAACAATGCTAAGAAACTAAATAATTCTATTATGAACCCCTTTTTGAATCCGCGCCAAGCTGCGTAGATTAGAAGTCCCATGAAAATAAAATCGATAAAATTCATTCGATTGACTATCGATTAGCAATCAGATTTTAGTGTTGTACTAAAAGACAATTGAACTTCTGACCATAGTTTGGAAATACCGTCCTCTCCTGTATGTAAATCTTTACAAATCTCATTTAAAGCATCAATCCCGGTAATTGCATTCCACGAAGCAACGTCAATCATTGTATCAAATGTGAATTTATTATTTTCAAAAGTATAATCTCCTTCTACGTCTATACTCATTCCATTCATGTTGATATTAATCACACATTTGCCATTTTCATCAATTGAAACAACATTTCCAATGATTTCACTTGTATTGATTGTTTCGAAAAAGTTTGTTGCAATCTTTAAATTTCGTTCTTCATTGTTTGTTTCAACTGAAGCCGTATTCATTTTAAATGCCATAGAATTCAAAACAGCCATTGCGTCATCAGAAGACTCGCTTGTTACTTCAATTTCATTAAATCCTCCAACCACAGCAACCTTGGCTGTTGTCTTAAAAGCAGTCCATTGAAAATTTGTTGAACCTTCATTGTAAGAATAAAAACATGCAGGAACCACATTTTCTACAACTGCGTTATCCACTTCTGTCGAGTCACCTTTACAAGAAGAAAAACTGAATAAAACTGACATTCCTGCCGCTACAAATATTGCCTTTTTCATATTTCAAATTTTCCTCTAAGATACGAATTACTGAATAAAGTAATTGCTATTTTATGAGCTATTCACCGTGAATGTCTATTTTCGTTATATGGATTATGATATTGAATTAAAATTTCAACAAGTCAAAACGCAACTTGAATCAAAATTTGGTGAGGGGATGGATATGCAGGCTATATTATTTCTTGTCGGTGTAAATGAATTAGGCATTGGCTACAAGGAATTTTCTAAGGCTGAAAAAACTGATTTGCTTCATGTAGCCATATGTACACTATTAGAACCTTACGGTTATTACGAATTTGAAGGTCGGGATGAAGAACAATGGCCTCACTTCAAACTCGTAAAAGAGATTCCAAACATCAATGATAGAGAGCAACAACATTTATTGAAGGAAGCATTAACAGCTTATTTTGTTCAGAATGATTATGTAACGATCGCTTCTAGCACTTAAAACAATATATTTGCAAGCATAAATTTTACTATGGATATTTTAATTAAAGCGGTACAGCTAATTCTGTCACTTTCGATATTAGTCGTATTACACGAGTTTGGTCATTATTTAACAGCCAGATACTTCAAAATTAGAGTAGAAAAATTCTACCTTTTCTTCAACCCTTGGTTTTCTCTTTTCAAGAAAAAAATTGGGGATACAGAGTGGGGTATTGGGTGGCTTCCATTAGGCGGTTATGTTAAAATCTCAGGAATGATTGACGAGTCAATGGATAAGGAGCAAATGGCCAAACCTGCTGAAGATTGGGAGTTTAGATCTAAACCAGCTTGGCAACGTCTTATCGTTATGATTGGGGGGGTTGTTGTCAACTTAATTGTTGGTGTTTTCATTTACATGATGGTCGTTTTTGCTTGGGGAGAAGAACAAATTTTGACAAAAAATCTTGAACATGGATTAAATGTCCATTCAGCATTGGCCAAGTATAATGTGCATAATGGTGATAATATCCTTTCTATTAATGGTAAAGAAATCACGCATATCAATGATATCAATAATGGTATACTTTTAAGAGATCAGAAGGAATTGACAGTTCAACATAAGGATGGTTCAATTGAAAACATAACACTCCCAGAAGGAATTGATTATGAACTATTTGAAGCAGGTGCTTTCCCTGCAGTTACTTTACAAGGCTATGCTGTAATTCATTCTGTTGATTCTGCTGCAATTGCTGAGCAAATTGGATTTAAAGCTGGTGATCAGATCAAATCTATCGGGAATGAGGATGTTTACTTTGGAGATATTCGAGGTGCATTTGATTCTAATGCGGGTAAAACAATAGACATTACAGTATTGAGAGACAATAAGGAAATCACATTGTCAACCCCAGTTGGGGCTGATAGTACCATAGGAATGGTTTACAACATTGCAGGTTGGATTGAAGCAGATAAAATTGAAACTGTCAAATATGGTTTTGGAGCTAGTATCGGTCGTGGATTTAATAAAGGTATGACAACGCTTGGTGATTATGTAGGACAGTTAAAATTCTTATTCACTAAGAAAGGAGCCAGCTCTTTAGGAGGGTTTGGAGCCATTGGAAACTTATTCCCTGCCAAATGGGATTGGGAAAAATTCTGGTTAAATACAGCCCTAATTTCAATCATTTTAGCATTCATGAATATCTTACCTATTCCAGCATTAGATGGTGGTCATGTAGTGTTCTTATTGTATGAAATTATAACAGGAAAAGAAGCTCCTGAGAAGGTGTTGGAATATGCTCAATACGCTGGATTCTTCATTCTTATGGCACTATTACTCTATGCAAACGGAAATGATATTTATCGAGCTATATTGGGAGGATAAAAATTCTCAATTCATAAAAAAGGGGAGGCCAATTGCCTCCCCTTTTTTTTCATTTAATAAAATCTATTATTTTGCTTTCAAGAATTTACAATTTACATTTCCCGATATTTTTTGAATATTCACAATATATTCTCCTTGATTCAAACCCTTAAGTTCAAGTTTAATATCATGTCTTCCCTGATTAAGGTTTCCATCGAACACATCAGCAACCTGTTTCCCTATTAGGTCAAAGACCACAATCTTGACCCACTCATTTTGAGTAACAAACCTAATCGTTGAATTGCCAAATGATGGATTAGGGAAGATCAGCGCTTTATCGTTCGTTAAATCCTCTTCTTCGTCAATACCGACAGAACAAGCTCCAAGCATTGGATAATAGGTAATAGAATGTTCAAATAAACTTTGAACATCTGAGTTACCAACTCCGAACCAATCCTTCAAAATCGATGCGTAAACATCTCTAAAATCAATCTCCATTGGAATTCCAGCTTGGTTCACAACTGTATCTCCAACAATTGGGTTATTCCCCATAATAGAGAAATCAAGGCAAGTACCAAATAGAAATAATGGAGCCGCATCACCATGATCAGTTCCATAGCTTGCATTAGACGCAATCTGTCGACCAAACTCAGAAAATGTCATTCCAGCAACTCTATCTTCTAGGCCTAACAATTGCAAATCATCTTGGAATGCTGTAATTGCATCAGATAAACCTTTAATTAAATCTGCATGATTCCCTGTTGTCGCGTCTAATGAATTCACCTGTGCATCATGCGTATCAAAACCATTGATATTTAGTATATATACTTTTGATTGTAAACCTCCAGAAATCATCTGTGCAACGTATTGCAGTTGAGTTGCTAACGGATTTGATGAATCATACAACGTAGACATCGTATTTCCAGCATTGGCCGCATTATTAATTTGCCCCCCATATGCATTTGCTTGATCAATTAAGGTTGTTAAATAATCAATATGAGAACCGTAATACGTTCCATCATCAATTGCACCACTGGCTGCTAAATTATACACCTCGAAAGGGTTATTCACAGCATGACTAAAATTAGCCATCAAACCTTGACAAGTTGCAGAAACCTCATATCCCATACTAATAGCAAAAGGGTCTGGATTCTGCGCATCTGGGTAATCATCTGGGTAACCGGGGAAATGATTATCAAAATCACGCCCTAACCACCCTGTATTTGCATCAGTATCAATTAAACCAGAACTCCAAATGTCCATTGACCTAAAATGTGATCTATTTTGTTCGGGGTAACCAACATTCTGAATAATTCCTAATTTACCCGAATCATACATACTTTTCATGCCTGACATAACTGGATGTAATCCGACATCATTGGTCAACGACAAAACCTGGTTTTCAGGAATTAAAATATTATTCCGTTGAATTGCTAAGTTCGAATACTGATCTCTCGGAATAACAGTGTTTAAACCATCATTCCCTCCATTCAATCGTATAATGACAAGTACTCTATCCTCTGCACTTTTCGCCACATTAAACAATTGCTTACCGATCGATTGAAATTTCATTTCATTCAATAAAATTGGAGTTCCCGCAGAGGCAAGTGCTAGACTTTTTAGAAAATTTCTTCTTTTCATTGCTTTTCTTTTTGGGGACTATGCTGTGTGAAATTCAGGCATTTGGAAAAATCTTCCTAACACTAGTTCTACGCGTTGTTTAACAGGATCCGAATACACTGTATTACCCGGATTAGCAAGATATTCATTGTATTGTAATGTCCATTCAAAATCAGGTAAACTGTTGGTTAGAATAGCCTTCAGAATCAATTTCTGAACAGCGTCAACTCCTTTTGGACTGAACACATCACATATATCATCAATAACTGTAGGTGCATCCGCAGGTAAAGAAAGATTATCTAAGAATGTTAAGGTATTTACTTTCCAATTGTTTCCATTTGCTGGAATTCCATTGTAAAGAGTCATCCAAGAACTAAGATCAAATCTAGATTTAACATGAGTAGCATTAACCCATAATTTAGAGTAACTCGGTTCTTGATAATATGCTGGCCAACCTGCAACGCTAGGCGGTTCGGCATAAGCTTGCCCCATATTTTCGGCAAACCAATACATAGTCACTTCCATTTCATAATTCGTAGCCAAATCATAATTTGGTACTGATTCCGTGCTATTCATCATCGAATATATCATCTCTAAAGGGCTCTTAATTAGAGCTCCTCGCACCGAAATATCATAGAAATGTTCACTTGAAAAAAGCTCAACTAAGACTGGTAATACATCATAATTATTTGCAATTAATGTTGTCGCCATTTCAGATATAACTGTGGACTCAACTAGAGTAGTAAGATCATAATTTACAAAATAGCGATATAATTTACGACAGATAAAATGCGCTACTTCATCTTGCTGAAAAATAACATCTATATAATCTGCATACTCGTTAGCACCGTTATCCGTAATCACTGCATTACCAAAATGCCCTGATAATGTTTTCGATGACGTATCATGCAGAATTGGAGTAAAAGTAGCCGTTACACTTGTCAATGTATCACTCCTCAATCCATTCACAATGTAGCCTGTTAGGATTTTAGCACCTGCCGCCACATCTTCTTCCGTATAATTTGTATAATCTCCCGGACCAATTTGAGGACCTTTCCCAATTGTGAAAAGCTCAAGCAATTCGCGTGCATAATTCTCATTTGGGCTATATAATGTATTTGTTGCTCCATTCAAAAACAATAACATATTTGGATCAATCGTTATGTCTTTAACTAATTGCTTGAAATTTCCAAGAGATGCGTTATATAACTTATTAAAATATTCATATGCAGCTCGAGCATCAGCACCTACATTCGCTGAAAAATGATTTTGCCAAAACAGTGTCATTTTTTCAGCAATAGATAATTGCTCTGTATTTAGTCGTTGCATCAACCATCCGGCTAAAGACAATATTCTCGCAGTCTCAACCGATTGGGCGTCTGTAGGATTTGCAGGGTAAACTGAATTCACCCATGTTGTACCCTGAGCAGCGATTGTCTCTTCCGCTAAATAAGTTAAAGGCTGAGTAGCAGGTGGCAACGTCAAAAGAGATGTAACAGTCGCTGGCATACCGTTGGTAACAGCATCTAATATTTGTTGATTCGTTGATCCAAAAGTAGTTCTTCTCAATAAATGAGCAGCTTCCGCTTTCGTCCATGGTCCTGAATAGGGAGTCATACTCAATGAAACCCCAGGTCCTTGTCCCTGGTCTGGCATAGTTAGTATAATAATTAGTTCTTCAATTTAGTAAAATGAAAAGGAACTACCAAAAAGAAAAATTAACTAGAATTTAAGAGGTTATAAACTTAATATTTCTCTGAAGCCCAGCGTACTTGGTTCTTTTAACTGCACTCTTCCTGAATACTTCTTGGAATAGCTCATGCGACATTTCTTCCCAATCACTCTTGGACATATTTAATAAATGATCGTGAGGGTTAAACTCAGGTTGACTATGTGGTTTAGAAAAACGATTCCAAGGACATACATCTTGACAAACATCGCATCCAAACATCCAGTTATCCATTTTCCCTTTAAATTCATTGGGGATTTGGTTCTTTAGTTCGATCGTTAAATAAGAAATACACTTTGAACCGTCAACTTTATAAGGTTCAATAATCGCATCTGTTGGACACGCATCTATACATTTAGTGCAAGTTCCGCAATAATCCTTTATTGGCCCATCTACTGCGAGTTCCAAATCAACAATTAATTCAGCAATAAAAAAGAAAGAACCATGTTTTGGATTTATAATATTCGCATTTTTTCCCATCCAACCAAGACCCGACTTTTTAGCCCATGCCTTATCCATAACTGGAGCAGAATCAACAAAGACACGACCATCTACCTCACCTATTTCCTTCTGAATATATTGTAATAAAGATTTTAATTTGTCTTTAATCACAAAATGATAATCCTTACCATACGCATATTTAGAAATTTTCGGAGCACCTTCTGGTTGGTTAGATTTCTCTGGGTAATAATTCAATAACAAGGAAACAACTGATTTAGCACCGGGAACTAAAACCCTAGGATCAAGACGTTTATCAAAATGATTCTCCATGTAAGTCATTTCACCATGATTATTCGCCTTTAACCAAGATTCTAGTTGGGTTGCTTCCTCTTCTAAAAAATCCGCCTTAGAAATACCAGTAAAGAAAAAGCCTAAATCTTTGGCTTTCTCCTTAATTAATCGTGTATTGAATTCTTTAGAAGAAATCAAAACAAACCTCCTTGCGTATAACCACGATCTTTGCCCAAATGCAAATAAGCCTTTTCGGTTACCTTTCGTCCACGTGGCGTTCTCATTAAGAATCCCTCTTGAATTAAGAACGGTTCATACACTTCTTCCAATGTACCAGCATTCTCACCTATAGCTGTAGCAATAGTTGTCATCCCAACAGGTCCTCCTTGAAACTTATCTATAATGACCGAAAGAATTTTATTATCCATTTCATCAAGACCATTCTGATCAACATTCAGCGCTTCTAAAGACATATTAGTGATCTCTAATGTTATAGTACCATCACCTTTAATTTGAGCAAAATCACGCACTCTTCTTAACAAGGCATTAGCAATACGCGGAGTGCCTCTACTTCGGCTAGCAATTTGATACGCAGCATCCTCGTTTATAGGAATACCTAATAAACTAGCTGAACGTTCAATAATTAAGGTTAACGTCTTTGCATTATAATACTCTAAGCGAAGGTTTATTCCAAACCGTGCTCTAAGCGGTGAGGTCAATAAGCCAGAACGTGTAGTTGCACCAATTAAAGTAAACGGATTTAATGCTATTTGTACCGTTCTTGCATTCGGTCCACTATCAATTAAAATATCAATTGAATAATCTTCCATAGCCGAGTACAAGTATTCCTCAATAACTGGACTCAGCCTGTGAATTTCATCAATAAATAAAACGTCTCCTTCTTGAAGGTTAGTTAATAACCCAGCTAAATCTCCAGGTTTATCGAGCACTGGACCACTCGTCACTTTGAAACCAACTCCAAGCTCATTTGCAATGATATTTGCTAATGTCGTTTTACCAAGCCCAGGAGGACCATGCAATAATACATGATCCAAAGGCTCATTTCTAAGTATGGCAGCTTTAATGAAAATCTCTAAGTTCTCAACGATTTTAGGTTGCCCTGTAAAGTCTTCCAATTTCTTTGGACGCAACACTTTATCATAGTCCTGATCTCCACGACTATCCGCTTCTTCTCTGTAATCAAAAGATTCTTCCAAGTATCTGTGTTTTATTCAAAAATACAAAAAGCCCTCTGTCAATAGACAAAGGGCTTTTAAAAATTCAAGAATATTTTTTAATGTTCTTCTTCACCTTCTTTCAATGGAACTATTTGAGGAATGAAATCCTCTTCAGCACCTGGCTTAGAATAATCATAAGGCCATCTATGTACCGTAGGTAACTCACCTGGCCAGTTCCCATGAACATGCTCTACAGGAGTAGTCCATTCTAATGTATTCGATTTCCATGGGTTTTGTGTAGCTTTTGGCCCTCTATATATACTATAAAAGAAATTAAATAAGAAAATACCTTGTCCTAATGCAGCAATTATCGCAAAGACCGTGATAATAACGTTCAAGTCTAGCATTAAGTTATAAGATTCAATATCAAAATCTTGATATACCGAATAATCATAATAACGACGCGGTGCTCCTGCTAATCCAACGAAGTGCATTGGGAAAAATACTCCGTAAGCACCAACGATAGTTATCCAGAAGTGAACATATCCCATCCGCGTATTCATCATTCTACCGAACATTTTAGGGAACCAGTGATAGACACCAGCAAACATACCAAATACCGCAGATAATCCCATTACAACATGGAAGTGAGCGACAACAAAGTAAGTATCATGCACCGAAATATCAAGAGCAGCATCTGCTAGGATAATCCCGGTAACACCGCCCGTAATAAACGTAGAAACCAAACCAATTGTAAATAACATTGCTGGCGTAAATACAATGGAACCTCTCCAAAGCGTAGTGATGTAGTTAAACACCTTAACCGCAGATGGAATCGCAATTAACAATGTTGTAAATACGAAGACCGAACCAAGGAAAGGGTTCATACCTGTAACGAACATGTGATGCGCCCATACAATAAAAGATAAGAATGCTATTGCGAGAATAGATCCAATCATTGCTCTATATCCAAAAATTGGCTTTCTAGCATTCGTAGAAATTACTTCCGAAGATAATCCTAATGCCGGGATCAATACAATGTAAACCTCAGGGTGACCTAAAAACCAGAATAAGTGTTGATACAATAAAGGTGAACCACCATGTTGCGTCAACATCTCACCTCCAACAATAATGTCAGATAAGTAAAAACTAGTTCCAGCCATTCTATCCATAAGCAACAATAATGCAGCTGAGAATAATACAGGGAATGATAACACACCAATAATAGCTGTAATAAAGAAAGCCCAAATTGTTAATGGTAACTTTGTCATTGCCATTCCTTTAGTACGTAAGTTCAATACAGTAACGATATAGTTCAATGATCCAATTAACGAAGAGGCTATGAATATAGACATAGAAACTAGCCATAATGTCATACCCAATCCTGAACCACTCACCGCTTGAGGCAATGCAGATAATGGCGGGTAAATTGTCCAACCAGACATTGCAGGACCTGATTCGACAAAAAGTGAAGCCAACATAATGATAGAAGATAGGAAGAAGAACCAGTATGATAACATATTCAAAAATCCCGAAGCCATATCACGAGCACCAATCTGAAGAGGAATCAATAAGTTCGAAAAAGTACCCGATAATCCACCCGTTAATAAGAAGAAAACCATAATAGTACCATGAATAGTTACTAAACCAAGGTACATATCCTCTTTCATTACTCCACCTGGTGCCCATTCTTCACCTAAGAAGAAAGAAACAAAATCAGAACCTTCCCCTGGCCATGCCAATTGGATTCTAAACAGTATTGACAATAACATTGCCACTACTCCCATAAATACAGCAGTCATTAAAAACTGCTTACCAATCATTTTATGATCGTGGCTAAAAATGTACTTTGATACAAAACTTTCCTCATGATGATCGTGAGAATCGTGATGTCCGTGTGCTTCATGCGCTACTACCGCCATTTCTCTCTATTTTAATTTAATTATAATCTAGTTTTCTTCTAATTCTTCCGTTTCTGTAACCATTTCGGTTTCATCAACTTCATCAGCTTCAGGTGCCGAAGCAGAAGCAAAATATTTATCTCTGAATGTTTGAGTTAATTTAGACTCTTCCCATTTTTTATAATCACCTTCTTCTAACACAACAACCATCATTTTCATTTTGTAGTGAGCTCCACCACAAATTTTATTACATAAAAGCGCATAGTTAAACTTGTTATCATTTTTCTTTACACGCATTTCCTGAGTCGTAACGTCAGGTATAAATTTAAACCTAGTTGTCATACCAGGAACTGTATTCATTTGCGCTCGAAAGTGAGGGAAGTAAGCCGAATGAATAACATCTTTAGATCTAAAGTTAAACTCGTACTCTTTACCTTTGCATAAGTATAACGTATCCTTTTGAATGAAATCATCCCATGCTTGCGCATCAAGTTTTGAATCATGTCTTCCCTTCATTTGATATAACAAACGAATTAATTTATTCTTTCTGTTTAAATCATTCATCATTGCTTCCCTATCATCTGGCGTCCACATAACATGTTCATCATTTAACTTATCTTCCAAAGTTTGGATGCCCATAGGACCATTTTCCATATAGTGGATAGCAGTATCGATTGTATTCGAAGTTAGAATAGCTAACTCATTATTATCAGTAGTTAACTTATAATCAAACTTACCTAATGTATTATCCACTCCTGAATATCTAGCAGTCCAATCAAATTGTTTTGAAAACAATTCTACACGTATTGATTCAGCTTCAGCATCCGACGTTGCTTCATTCCATGTCTTTAATCCCAGAATTATAATTATAGCTAAAACCACAGCTGGAGTTACCGTCCATAACATTTCTAGCTTATTATTATGTGGATAATAAAAAGCTGGCACGCCTGGTTTCTTCACATATTTATATGCAAATAAGAATAATAAAGCATTCGTAAGAAAGAAAACAGCTATAATAATTACGAAATTCAAATTTAATAACCAATCGATATCACGTCCATGTACTGACGCAGAATCACCTCTACCAGTCCATCCGTATGTTAACATCAACCAAATAAAACCTCCAAATAATATAAACATGAACAAGAGCATCAAATTCGCATTGAACTTGTTGTCACGATTACTTATTTCAGCCTCATTCTTATTTCTCAGTTTAGAAGAAATTTCATAGACTCTCATTAATTGAGCTATGGCAATTACTCCTAAAACAATTACCGCTAATATGACTAATTTAGTTACCATCTATTATAAATTATCTTGATAAGTGTTTAAATTAAATTTCATGATGAATTGATTCATCCAAGAATGGGTGATTAACCGGCGAAAGGGGTGCTTTCGTGAGATTCGTCAATATCACTCTTATAAAGATTCCTGCCATTAAGACTGCCATACCAATTTCCATAAATCCAATTGAAGCAGTTGCTCCCATCGAACCAGCAGAAACCATAATATAAACATCTACCCAGTGAGAACATAAAATGATCACGCCAACTAATGTTAATATACCGGCATGGCGTTTCGCCTCTCTTGACATTAATAATAACATTGGGAATGCAAAATTAACGATAAACATCCCGAAATAGAGCACTTTATAGTTTTCAATTCTCATCATGTAATAAACAACCTCCTCACCAATATTCGCATACCAAATCAGCATGTACTGAGAGAACCAAAGGTAAGACCATAAGAATGATGTAGCAAAAGTCCATTTTCCTAAATCATGAATATGACTGTCATTTACTTTTGGCAGGTATCCCAATTTCTTAAGGTATAAAGTTAAAATCACTAAAACGACCATCGAAGAGCACCAAACTCCAGCAAAGGTATACCATCCAAACAATGTTGAGAACCAGTGAACATCAATCGCCATTAGCCAATCCCAAGAAGAAGTTGAACTGAATACAGAGAAAAACACAAGGAATAAAGCTCCTTTTTTATAGTTTGTAAAGTGAATTTCTGTTCCTCCAACTCGATCCTCTTCCAACGATCTTTTTCTAAAACCTTTCCAAAAAATGTAATAAACTCCTAAATACGCAATTGTTCTAATCCAGAAAAAAGGCTTATTCAAGAAAAACTCTTTACCCTTTATTAAAGGATCATTATCCATTACTTCAGAATCCATCCAAGTATAGATATGACCACCATCGGTAAGCGTTAATGCTATTAAGATTAACAACATAGCTCCAATACCATAAGGTATAAAACCTGCAACAGCTTCAATTATTCTTTTTACCGCAGCGTACCAACCTGTTTCAGTTGCATAAGCCAATGCTAAGAAAAATAAAGCTCCTAATCCAATAGAGAAGAAAAAGAAACTATTAATTAAACCATTCGCCATAAAACGTTGTCCAAAGTTATCTGCTCCTATATTCAGAGCGATTCCGATACCTGTGAATAATACACCGATAACTATCAATGCTAGCGTAAACGTTTTAGCTTTATTTGCTATTTTGAATTCCATCTTCTTGTGTTAGTCAAATTTATATTCGTAATCAAAAGATTAAAGCGCTTCTTCTACTTCTACTTCATCAGCAGGAGCTGCCTCAGCTTTACCGTAGTCGGCATCTTGAAACTTTCTAATGTAATGAACTAATGTCCAAATTTCTTTTTTGTTAAGCGTCGGACCATGCGCCCCCATCATACCTTTACCGTAGTATATAGAATAGAACAACTGACCATCACCTAAGTTTGCAACATTGGCATAATCAGGAACACCATTATACGCTCCACTTAAAACCATTGGACCATTTCCATCTCCTTTCTCACCATGGCAATGTGCACAATTCGAATTAAACAACTTCTTACCTTCCGCAAACATTTCATCCAAATTATCCGCATTTAACTCTAATGGGTTCTTATCAGCAGCTGCAAGCTCGTACTCATTAACACTTGTTAAATCAGCGTCGTACATTCCATGCGTTGATTTCATAGAAGTATGCGCCTTTCTCGCGTAGGGCATCATTAACGCAACTGTAGCAGAATCAGTTCCATAGTAAGGTATTGTACCCGAAGGTGGTACCAAAGCTGAACGTTTAAGTTTTACCTCCTTATTCTCTCGTCCTCGAATCTCTCCGTAATCAACATAAGGCTCAATTGCCGCTGAACGGTACATATCTGGCATATATTCTAAACCAGAACTATCTGCATCGGATGCACAAGAACCAAACATTAAAGTCGTTACTGCTGCGATCGCTATACTTGATATTACTCTAAATTTCATTTTCATCGGTATTGTATGAAAAATTATTAAATGTCTTTTTGCTCAATTTCAACAATTCCAGTTTCCTTAACTAAAGACTCTAGTTCTTCTGCCGTAAACTTTGAATTTTGTGATGTCCTTAACTCCATAACGAAACGATTATCCGTAGTTCTTGGATCTGGATTTTGCGGTTTCATTCCAGGTAAAGTACGATTAGCAATAAAGTATGTAATTGCCATACCGTGTGCCGCACATAAAACCGTAAACTCGAAAGAAATCGGAACAAACGCTAGCATGTTCTCAAGATACGAGAAGTTTGGTTTACCACCAATATTCATAGGCCAATCCACAATCATGAAATACCTCATACCCACTGTTGCCAATGTTAAACCAATCAATCCGTAGATGAAGGCAAAAATACCCAATCTTGTTTGCTCAACACCAATAATAGGATCAATTCCATGAATAGGAAAAGGAGAAAAAACTTCTTCTACTTTAACACCTTTAGCGACTAAATGCTTTGCACCATCTTTTAGTACATCATCATCGTCATACATTGCATAAATTACTTTATCTGACATGTCCTATTGATTGTTAGATTTATTCATTAATTCCTTTGCTTGACCTGCCCAATCATCGCGTTCTGCGCGACCTTGGAACGAACCAGTTAATTCATCAAGAAGATCGTATTCTTCTTTAGTCATTTTACTTACTTGCTCATAAGTAAATATCCCTATTTGGTTAAGCTTACCTTCTAATACCGGACCTACACCCGAAATTACTTTCAAGTCATCCTTTGAATCTTGAGAACCAGCACCTAGTTTTTCAATCAGCGCAGATGCTTTAGCTGTAATCTCTTCATCCGTCAATTTAGTTTCGGTATTCTTAACTTCAGTTTTCACTACTTCAACTTTCTCAATAACTGGAGATGCTGTTGGTTCATCATGATGCGTATCTGGGGCATTCTTATAAGATTCTCCTGAAGATTTCAAAATTGTCTTAACCTCTGCAATCGGTAGCACTGGGAAATATCTCGCAAATAACAGGAAGAAGACAAAGAACAATCCAATTGTGCCAACGTATACACCAATATCAATGTGACTTGGATAATGCATGCTCCATGAAGATGGAAGGTAATCTCTATGAATAGAAGTAACGATAATAACATATCGCTCGAACCACATTCCAATGTTTACAACGATAGAAATAATGAATGTAAATAATAAACTTCTTCTCAGTTTTCTAAACCACATTAACTGCGGAGAAATTACGTTACATGTCATCATTGACCAATACGCCCACCAATACGGTCCTGTCGCTCTATTAATAAATGCGTATGCTTCATATTCAACACCAGAATACCAAGAAACGAACAACTCAGTAATATATGCAGTTCCAACGATGGATCCTGTTACCATAATTACAATATTCATGTACTCAACATGTCTTGTATGAATGTATGCCTCCAAGTTCATTGCCTTACGCATAACCAACATTAAAGTTTGTACCATTGCAAAACCAGAGAACACGGCTCCAGCAACGAAATAAGGAGGAAAAATAGTGGTGTGCCATCCAGGTATAACAGAAGTGGCGAAATCGAAAGATACAATCGAGTGTACCGAGAATACAAGAGGAGTTGCTAAACCTGCTAATACCAATGAAATTAATTCAAAACGATTCCAATGCTTAGCACGACCTGACCATCCAAAGGACAAGATCCCATACATTCTTTTTGAAATTGGCTTTTTAGCTCTATCTCTAATAGTTGCGAAATCAGGAATTAATCCAATGTACCAGAACACTAAAGAAACAGACAAATATGTAGAAATTGCGAAAACATCCCAAAGTAGTGGTGAGTTGAAGTTAACCCATAATGAACCAAAGTGATTTGGCAAAGGCATTACCCAATAGCCCATCCATAAACGCCCCATGTGTATTAAAGGGAACATTCCCGCCATAAACACAGCAAAGATTGTCATGGCCTCAGCCGAACGGTTAATGGCCATTCTCCATTTCTGACGGAATAAAAGTAGTACCGCAGAAATTAATGTCCCCGCGTGACCAATACCAACCCACCAAACGAAGTTCGTAATATCCCACGCCCAACCAATGGTTTTATTCAATCCCCAAACACCAACACCTGTTCCTAACAAATATAAGATACATCCTACACCATAAAGACCGATAATCAAGGCAATACCAAAAAGGACATACCATGTTTTTGGCGCTTTGTCCTCAATTGGCTTACAAACGTCTTCTGTAACGTCATTGAAGGTTTTATGACCTAAAATGAGGGGTTCTCTAATTGCTGCTTCCTTATGCATTACAATAGGTTTTTATTTCAATTAATGATTATTGTGTACTCCATGTTCTAAAGAACCATGATCATCACTATGAGCTTCTCCATGTCCACCTGCGTGATGTGATTCTTTAACTACCTGAAGTTCGTCCAATTCCTTATTATCTTCATTTCTAACTTTGACCTTAAACCAAACATTAGGTTTAACACCAATCTCTTCTAGTACCTGATATGATCTCTTGTCTTCTGAACTGCTTCGTACCTTAGATTTAAGATCATTCCAGTCTCCAAAAGTAATTGCACCTGCTGGACAAGCGTCTCCACAAACTGAAGACGTATCCTCATCAGTTAAAGCTCTACCCTCGGTTTTTGCCTTAAGTTTTGAAGCCTGAATATTTTGTACACACATTGAACATTTCTCCATTACACCTCTCGTTCTAACGGTTACATCCGGATTTAGAACCATACGTCCTAAATCATCTTGTGCAGGATTAATTTCAGCTTGTGCTTTGTAAGATGGGTAGTTGAACCAATTGAATCGACGCACTTTATAAGGACAGTTATTTGCACAATATCTTGTGCCAATACACCTGTTGTATGTCATTTGGTTTAATCCTTCATTACTATGCGTTGTTGCCGCGACCGGACAAACCGTTTCACATGGAGCGTGATTACAATGATGACACATCATAGGTTGATGAACCACTTTAGGATTCAATGATGGATCTTCAGCATCCGCAAACCATTCAATTTTACTTTTATCATGATCCTTTCTAGAACCAATCGTAGCCTCCTCATCTGACGAGAAATAACGGTCAATTCTAAGCCAATGCATCTCTCGACCCTTTCTAACTTCAGCTTTTCCAACTACTGGCACATTATTTTCCGCCTGACAAGCAATAAGACATGTACCGCAACCGAAACAAGCATTCAAGTCAATAGTCATTGCCCACCTATGGCCAATTTTTTCAACTGGATGTTCATCCCATAAATCGAATTCACTCACTGGAGCTTCAACGTGATGTCCGTTTTCATCTAACTTTTGGAGTAAATGATCAGGATTATATGCTTGTTTATCTTTCGAGTTATAAATATCTAATGTAGTTTCTCTAACAACCGAATGGCGCCCCATAACAGTTGAGTGAATTTGAGTAGCCGCTATTAAATACTTCTCATCCAATCGTTCTAATGATCCTGAAGTCTCAAATGAATAAGATCCGTTATTATATCCTACAAATTTAAATGCGTTACCACCGATTGGTAGAGGATTCCCATCTTCTGAGACCTCATATCCACCGTATTCTTTAGTTTGATAAGCAGCTTTACCTATCTTCTCACCATTACCACCTCTTCCATATCCGAGCGCAATCCCAATAGTACCTAAAGCCTGTCCAGGCAAAGGATATACAGGAAGGGTAAGTTCAGCCGAACCAACTTTAACAGTACCTAAGTTCAAACCATTTTCTTGGTCAAAAGTTGTTGCATACCCTTCCATTTCAACCGGATTCATGGTAATACAGTTATCCCAAGTAACCTTTGTCATAGGATCTGGCATCTCCTGAAGCCATGGATTGTTAGCTTGTAAACCAATTCCCATACCGGCTTTTTGATACAGAACTATCTCCCGGTCAGAAGTAACCTTTGGAAATTTCAAACTAGACAAAGATTCATTTTTGAAGGCGATATCACTAGCGAAGTTCTCTTCCATATTACAAGAACTATTATGCACTACGAAATTCCAAAAATCATTAAAATCATCGTAGCTTTCCGTAGCTAAATTTTGATAACTCTGCTCCTCCCAAAGATTTTTTATAAAGTTATAAGAAACTGTTGAATCTTTTCCTCCACGTTTCGCATCATTCGACCAAACTAAAATTGATTCAAGAGCGGAAGCCGTATTGTGTAAAGGTCTAATTGTAGGTTGAGCAACGCTATAATGATTTGAGACAGGACTGTAATCAGACCACGATTCTAAAGCATGTAAATCCGAAGCTACATACTTACATAAAGTGGCTGTTTCATCCGCATACAAGGAAAGTGAAACAGTCGTTTTAATCGCTTTTAATTTGTCACCAAATATTTTACCGTTTGGCAGAGTATACACTGGATTGACATTATAAAAAATAACTGAATCCGGTCCCTTACCCTTAACAACATCTTGAACAAACTGATTCATCCTAGCATCGTCAGAAGCAAAGAGATTAACAGGTCTATTCATATTAATAGTTGTACTATAAGCTCCTAATACACTATTTAATTTGTTCGTTAAAACCTGTAAGGACGTATCATTCGCACCACAAACAACTAAAGATTCGCTCTTTGATGCTTTCAAAGAAGCAATTGCTTGCTTAACTTTCTTTTCAAGATCTTTATTTAAAGTTTTAGAAACATTCGTAGATACACCAAAAGCATTTAACATATAAGCTAAAACATTCTTCTGCTCAGAAGGCTTTATCATCCCTCTAACATCTGCATTTGAACCCGTTATTGATAATACCGATTCAAACTGATAATGTTTCGACATCCAGTCATTGTCTGGATTTCTAGTTAAACCATACTGCCCAGAAAATTGATTTGGTAACAACCATGAGTTTAAGAAATCAGCACCAATACTAACAATTGTTTTTGCCTTAGAAAAATCATAACTCGGAATGATAGCTTTTCCTGAATTAATTTCATCCGTTTGCAATGATAATTTGTTTGCTTCTCTCAGTGCCGAATATGAAACCGCATCATATTGAATATGCTCCAACTTGCCTTCACCTATAGAATCCCCTAATTTATCAATTGCTCTAAGCATTGATGGGCTAATGATAGTATTTGTTACTAGAACAACTTTATCCGACTTTTTAAGCCCAGACCTAACTTTTTTATCAAGGTCAGAATAAGTAGAATCTTCTCCATTTATTGTTGGCCTTTTAAGTCTTTCGCTATCATACAAGCTTAATACAGAAGCAGCTATTTGCGGGTTAATATTCCCCTTGGTAATACCGAAATCTTTATTACCCTTAATTAGAATCGGACGCCCTTCTCTAGTTTTTACTAGGATACTAGCATATGAATTTCCATCATAATATGTTGAGGCATACCAAGTTGGCATTCCTGGAGTAACATTTTCAGGCTTATTTACATAAGGAATCGCCTTAGTAACGGGAGCCTCGCAAGCCGCGACCGTAGCAGCAGCAACACTAAAACCTAAAAACTTTAAGAAATCTCTTCTCCCTGTAGACGATTCCTGCAAGCTATCATCAGATAAAAATTTATCTACAGAGTTTTCATTAGAAAATTCTTCATCCTTAGACTTCAAGAACTCTGGAGTTTCTTTCAATTCGTCTATTCCTTTCCAATATTTCCTTGTAATTCCCATATTCTATATATTCGAATAATTCTTCTTATCTCTTAATAATGGCATTTAGCACATTCCCATCCGCCTAACTCCATGACTGACACCTTACCGTCTTCTAAGTATTTACCGTATAGCTCTTTATCACCATCCATTAAACGCTTGTGGATTTCATCATAGTATCCGTCTTTCTTAGAATCTAATGCTCCATTAGAAATCTCTTTCTCCTTGTGACACTCGATACACCAACCCATTGTTAATGTCTTCTTGCTCAGCTTTATATTTCCTTCAACAGCGTTCAACTCTTCAATACTTCTCACTTTCGCCGTTTCCGTCATAGTTGTCATATCTCCGTGACATTGCTTACAATCTACCCCACCGACCTCAACGTGTTGAGAGTGATTAAAGTAAACATGATCCGGAAGAACATGCACTCTGTTCCAAATGATTTCTTTCGTCTCACCTGTATACCTACCCCCTCCTGCAGGATCAAATCCGGCAGCATCATAAATTTTCTGAATCTGTTCAGCTTGCTCAGGAGTTGCTCCAGCAATCTGTTTGTGACAATTCATACAAACATTCACAGTAGGCAAACCAGCAGATTTTGATTTAGTGACAGAATTATGACAGTATTTACAATCAATACCATTGACACCAGCGTGAACCGAGTGAGGAAATTCAATTGGTTGCGACGGCTGATACTCCTCAACAACACCTATTGAATATAGACCTAAGAATAAAGTCACTACAACGCCTAACACAACAACCACCGTACCGATGGCAACTAATTTACGATTTGCCCAAGCGAATTGCTTTAACTCATCGCCATAAGACATATCCTCGTCATACTCTTCACCATCAGCTTCAGCAGCAGCCGACTTCAGCTGACGTCGAACACCTCCAACAGCCAAAATGATAACGATAAAAACAATAGCAAGAATAATCCAAGTCCAACCTAAGCTTGACTCTTCATCCGACACATTGGCAACAACACCAGGAACAGCCGAAACATCATTTGATTGTTCAACTTGAGAATCAACCCAATCAAAAATACTTGTAATTTGCTCATCCGTTAAATCGGGAAAGATACTCATCGCCGTTTCAGACCATGTTGAAACTGTTTGAGCATAAGGATCCGCAGCTGCAGCCACATTCCAATTCTTAACCCACTGAAGAATTGAACCTTCGGCAGCACCACCATCAGACCATTTCTGACGAACCTCGTAGAGCTTCGGCCCTGTACCATCCTTAAAAACTTGGTGACACGTTGCGCACTTCGCCTTAAATAAGGCGTCACCTTGTGCCTGGGCATTGAAAGCTCCAGTCAAAAACAACAATGTAAGTGCTCCAAAGCACCATTTACTAAGATCTCTAAACATCTGACTACTAGATATTTTCATGTAAAAAACTGTTAGTCCCACATCGAAAAAACACTTTTCGACGGTAGCAAATTTAGTACAAATGTGATATTTCATGACAGTTTTATGACAATAAAAGTTGTGAATAACTTAATTTAAAATCATTCTAAATAAGAGGGTGTCGAGCTTTAAAATTAACATTCTTTCACAACTTACTTCATACCATAAGATTACGTCATCTAAATTGCTTCGGCATAAAGATTGATTGAAGTATTTTGTAATTTAGCAGCAGTATGAAAATAAATTCAAAGAAAACAATCGTATTTATAATAGGATTAACTTTTGCATCGAGCTCAATATTTGCTCAACAAGGAAGCATTGAGGTTATCAAAGATAATAGGATAGATGCGCTAGTAGAAAAACAAAGTGAGGTTATTCCACCTGCGATTAATCCTCAGATTAATGGTTATAGAATTCAATTGTTTTTTGACTCAGATAGAAGTAAATTGAATGACGCTAAATCGAAGTTTATTTCATATTACAAGACGATCGATACTTATATTACTTACAATGCTCCAAACTTCTTTCTCAAAGTTGGAGATTTCAGAACACGACTTGAAGCAGAAAAAATCAAGTCCGAAATCGAAGCAGAATTCCCTACCAGTTTCGTTGTTAAGGAAAAAATTAATTTACCTCGTTTAGAGAAGGAGTAATTTTGTCTGACAATGAACTACAAGCTAGGTAAAAACTATAAGCTTTGCAGCAAGTCCATCATTGATGACTTGTTTTACGATGGAGTAACTATCAAATCATATCCGTTTAAAGCCATTTTTAAAGAAGTAAACCTCTTGAACGCGCCTTCTTTTCAAGTTGTTTTTTCTGCGCCAAAAAAAACTTTTAAGAAAGCGGTCCAGCGCAACCATATCAAAAGGAAATCAAAGGAAGCCTTTCGTTTAAATAAAAACACACTCGAATCTTACCTTAAACAGAAAAATAAGCAAATTGCATTGTTTTTGGTATATTCAACTCCTGAAGAATTCGACCATTCTATTTTAGAAAAGAAAACGATCAAACTTTTCAATAAAATCATCAACAAACTCGAAGAAACAAATGCTTAATACCGTGAACAAAATCAAACTAATTCTTTTAGTAATAGTATTATCCACTACTAATATTTCGAGTGCTCAATCAAATGGTTTTGAAGTAGTTCGTAGTTTAGAATTATTAGATCAGATATATGAGCATCTTGAAAAGTACTATGTCGATGATTTAGAAACGGGGAAAATGTCCAAAACGGCAATCGATGCCATGCTGAAAGAATTAGACCCCTACACAGTTTACTACCATG
Organism: Crocinitomicaceae bacterium; assembly: GCA_022447585.1. Classification (GTDB taxonomy): domain Bacteria; phylum Bacteroidota; class Bacteroidia; order Flavobacteriales_D; family Crocinitomicaceae; genus UBA4466. The sequence continues at coordinate 149,419 of JAKVAR010000002.1, forward strand.
AATCCAACCTTGAGGATTATCAGCTCATGACTACTGGACAATATGGAGGGATCGGTGCTTTAATTCGAAAGCATGATGAATTTGTTTACATATCAGAACCTTACGAAGGCAACCCGGCCGAAAAATCGGGTTTGAAAGCAGGAGATAAAATTCTTGAGATTGACGGCAAAAACATGAAGAACAAAAGCTCTGCCGATGTTTCAGCTGCATTAAAAGGTCCTAAAGGAACGGATGTTGTTATTCAAGTAGAAAGGAATAACTCTTCAACACAAACCATTACTGTAGTTAGAGATGAGATAAAACTTCCGGATGTCCCTTATTCTGGCATGTTGAATTCCAACGTCGGATATATCAAGTTAAATAGCTTCACGAGATCTGCTTCTCCATCAGTTAAAAAAGCCTTTTCTGAATTAAAGAATGAAGGTATGAAAGAATTGATTCTTGACCTTCGTGGTAATGGTGGTGGGCTTTTAATTGAAGCTGTTCGTATAGTTAATATGTTTATTCCTAAAGATCAAGTAGTGGTTAATACTAAAGGTAGAGTTATAGAGGAAAATAGAGTCTACAAAACCGCGGATCAGCCAATGGATTTAGAAATCCCTTTAGTTGTACTAGTGGATGGAGGTTCAGCGTCAGCATCTGAAATCGTATCCGGTAGTTTACAGGATTTAGATCGCGCTGTAATTGTGGGGACAACTTCTTTTGGTAAAGGTTTAGTTCAAAGAACATATGACCTCAGTTATGGGTCTAAAGTAAAGCTTACTATTGCAAAGTATTATACTCCTTCAGGTCGTTGTGTTCAGCGGTTAGAATACTACGATAAAGAACAAGGTGAAACCCCTGCTGAGATTGCAGATTCATTAGTAAGAAAATTCAAAACAAAGAATGGAAGAGAAGTAATTGACGGCAGGGGTATTGAGCCAGACCTTGAAGTCGAATTGAAAGATCTTAGCCGGTTCACGGCAACAATTTTTAGAAATCACTTTTTCTTCAATTTTGCAACCTCATACTATTACTCTCATCCAACAATAAAGAATGCATCAGATTTTGAATTGACCGATGAGGAATACAATGAATTTAAAGCCTACGTGCTTGATCAAGATTTCTCCTATTCAACAGCTTCAGAAGAAATGTTAAAGAAAATGAAGGAAACTGCAGAAGAAGAAGGCTTTTTCGAAGATTCAGAAGCTGAATTTAATTCATTAATGGACAAAGTGGTCCCTTCTAAAGAGAGAGATCTAGAAAAGTTCAAATCGGAGATTAAATCCCTTTTAGAAAACGAAATAATTTCTAGATATTACTACCAAAAAGGAAGGGCAAAAAACTCTTTTAAAGAAGATGTTTTCATTGAAAAATCATTAGAAGTACTAAAAGATAAAAAGCAGTACGATACTATTCTTAAGAAATAGTCGTTCTTCTATTAAATTTTAGCCTCTACATATTATGTTAAACCGATTCTTCGGCAAAAATACGCATAGCTTTTTGCACACCTTAGGATTGTGCGGATTAGCCTTTGGAATTCCATCAAACAAAGTGGTAATGTCCGTTTCTATGATGTTTTTGATATTAAACTTAATTATCGAGGCTAATTACGCATCGTATTGGGAAAATATAAAATCGAATCGCATATTTCATTTAATCCTTCTCTTTATTTCATTTACACTAATTGGTTTGATTTGGACTTCTAACCTAGATTATGCAATGCATGATTTTAGAGTAAAGCTACCTCTCTTAGTTATCACAACCGCACTCGCATCCAAACCCATTCAGAGTAAGAAACAATTGCATGTAATACTGACTGCTTTCATTACCTCAACAACGATAATATCCTTGATAAACTTTTCCATGTATCAACATTGGATTGGTAATCAAGTTTATGATGATATCAGAGGTATGTCTCTATTTTCTTCACATATTCGATACGCTTTATCAGTTTCTTTTTCATGTGCCATTTTACTTTACTTCATTGTTGAGGTAAAGCGATATATTGTTTTAGCTTTAGCCCTCATTCTATGGCTAGTTTTCTACACATATTATAGTCAGGTTATAACTGGATACTTGACGTTATTCGGCGTTTTTTTCGTTTACTCCGTCTACAAATTTTGGCCATTAAACAGAATACTAATTTCAATTTTAAGTTTTGGATTTGTAGCAACTTCTTCAGTATTTCTATTTTGGTTACTTAACCCCATCACCATTAATCAGAGTGATTACCAAGATTTACCAAGACAAACTATAGAAGGAGAATATTACATCGACCTTTTTGATGTTGTTTCTCCTATAACGCACAAACCGATCTATATACAAGTTTGCGAACCAGAACTGCGCCGCGATTGGAGCCTATACTCCAAGATAGATTTCGACAGCACGGACTTGAAAGGGCAACCAATAAAAGGAACCATAATTCGATATATGTCATCATTGGACTATCCAAAGGATGCTGAACATTTAGCAATGCTAACAGAAGATGATATTAAAAATATAGAAAAAGGCTATCCATCGCGAATTAATACCGGAATCATGGCGCGCTTATATGGAGTCAAGTTTCAATTAAACAATGAAACTGATCCAAATAATCACTCATTATTAGAACGCTTAGAATATTGGAAAGCGGGGATGAATATTTTATCGAACAATATACTAATCGGAGTTGGGACAGGCGATATCAATGATGTTTTTAAAACTTACTATAACCAGAGCAATTCTCTTCTAACCGAAGAGAATCGAAACCGAACCCACAACATGTACTTAACCGTATTTATTACATTAGGAATATTCGGAATAGTATTGTTTATATTGATACAAGCGTATTTCATAAGATTAAACTTCAAAAAACGTGATGTTCTTGCACTAAGCTTCATTGTATTAATTCTAATATCCTTTCTTATTGAAGACACTTTAGAAACTCAGACTGGAATAACTTTTTATGCCCTCTTTCTAGGATTGTTTAGTTCTAAAACCCCAATTAAAGAATTTGTTTAAATTGGCTCTTTACTCGCTATTCCTTCTCACTCCAAGGTAAGACGATCTAAAAGTGTTACCTTTGCTGAAAATTGAGGGATGCGCTTTGAATTAACAAAAGATTTTCTTGAATTACTAAATTCATCTATCCAAGAGGACGATATCTCATGGATGGAGCAGCATCTGTTTGTTTTACATCATGCTGATATTGCCTCAATACTTGAAGAATTAGATGTAGACGATTCTATTTACATTTATAACCTATTAAACGAAGAATTACAGGGTGATGTTATCGTTGATTTGGATGAAGAATTAAGAGATACTATTATTCGAACTTTTTCTTCAAAAGAAATTGCTGAGCAATTAGAACATATTGATTCAGATGATGCTGCGGATCTTGTAAGCGAACTTCCTCAAGACCAGGTTGAAGAAATTATTGGGCATATTGCGGATAATGAAACCGCTGAAGATATCGTTGACCTATTAAATTACGAACCGGATACTGCCGGTGGTCTCATGCAAAAAGAGTTTATTCAAGCGCAAGCTGAATGGCCCGTTAATCGTTGCGTAGTTGAGCTAAGAAAACAAGCCGAAGAGGTAGAGAAAATATTCACCATTTATGTAGTTGACGAACATAATAAACTGGTTGGTTTCCTTTCATTGAAGCGCCTTTTATTTGCAAGTCCAACAACTAAAATTATCGACTTATACCAAAATAAGAATATAATTTCAGTGAAAACAAGTGACGACAATGAAGAGGTTGCTCGTATCATGGAGAAATATGATTTAGTCTCTGTTCCTGTAGTTGACATTCAAAATAAACTAGTTGGTAGAATTACCATTGATGATGTCGTTGATGTCATTATGGATGAGGCTGATAAAGATTTTCAATTGGCTTCTGGGATCTCTGAAAACATTGAATCAAGTGATAGTGTTTGGAGAATTTCAAGAGCCCGAATTCCCTGGTTGCTGATAGGTTTGCTAGGCGGTGTTTTTGGCGCTCAGGTAATTTCAATGTTTGAAGGAGGAATTAGTGAAGTTCCACAATTGGCCTTTTTCATTCCATTAATTACTGCGATGGGTGGCAATGTTGGTGTTCAATCCTCAGCCATAGTAGTGCAGTCTCTTGCTAGAGGTACTGATCAGTTCGGGTCAATCTTAAAGAAAATTTTGAAGGAATCTTTAGTTGGTGTAGTAAATGGATTACTCCTGTCCATCATAATCTATGGCATTGCATTCGTCTTTGACAGTGCGACATTAGGATTAGTTGTGAGCATATCTTTATTCACAGTAGTCATTTTCGCTGCAATCTTCGGTACTTTAATCCCTCTACTGTTGGATAAATATAAAATTGACCCTGCACTTGCCACGGGACCATTCATAACTACACTTAACGATGTTCTTGGACTATTCATCTATCTTATGATTGGCGTTCTAGCATACGGAGTTTAAATCTAACTATATGAAAGTTGTTTTTTTAGATGTTGTTCATCCAGTGCTAGAAGAGCGATTATTAGCTGCGGGATTTACTTGTGTGGATGCCACCAACTTGTCCAAAGAAGATTGTAAACCTATAATTGAAGACGCTCATGGTATTGCTATCAGGTCTCGTTTTCGTATGGATGAAGACTTCATTTCAATTGCAAAGTCATTAAAGTTTATTGCTCGATCTGGCGCAGGGATGGAGAATATCGATATTGATTATTGCAATTCAAGAAACATTTCACTTTTCAATGCTCCAGAAGGGAATAGAAACGCCGTCGGAGAACACGCTTTAGGTATGTTACTTTCATTATTTAATAAAATACCTGCAGCCGATCAAGAAGTTCGAAGTGGTAAGTGGGATCGACAAGGAAATAGAGGAGTTGAATTAGACGGAAAAACAGTTGGCTTGATTGGTTTTGGTAATAACGGTCAAGCTTTTGCGAAAAAATTACGAGGTTTTGATGTTGACATTTTAGCTCACGACAAATACAAGACTGGATTTGGAAATCAGTTTGTGAAAGAGACAACCTTGGAGGAAATCTATAAGCATGCCGATGTTTTAAGTTTTCATATCCCTCAAAACCAAGAAACAATCTACTATGCAAACGATCATTTCTTTAAGTCTTTTATTAAAAGCATCTATTTAATAAACCTATCGCGTGGGAAAGTTGTTCAAACCTCTGCGTTAGTTCAAGCAATGAAAGACGGGAAAGTACTTGGCGCTTGTTTAGATGTTTTAGAATATGAAAAATCGAGTTTTGAATCTTTCTTTGAGCAAGATTTATCTCCAGATTTTAAATATCTATTGGACTCAAATAATGTCATTCTCTCCCCTCATGTTGGAGGCTGGACACATGAAAGCTACTTCAAATTAAGTAACGTTTTAGCGGATAAAATTTTAAATCAATTTTGAGGATGAATTCTCAGAAGGTTTCCGTAGTATAGATCTTTACCTGTAGATGTTTTCATCCATAATTCTCTAACTTCAGTTCTACCCTTTTCAAAGTTCATTTTCCCCCCAACCTCAAGTTTTCTCAAATCAATTTTGGGAGAATATGTATTCAAAATCAAGAAACCCTTACGCCCTATAATTTTAGAAGCTTGAACGATCAATTCATCTAACTTATCTTCTAATTTCCACTTCTCTTTTTTGGCGCCAATTCCCCAAGCAGGTGGGTCCATCATAATTCCATGGTAATGATTCTTGCGTTTAACTTCACGCGCCGCAAATTTGAGGGCATCTTCATGAACCCATTTGATACCTTCAAGGTTACTTGAATCCATGTTTGCTTTAGCCCAAGTAATTAATTGTTTCACAGAATCAATATGCAAAACCGTTTCACAATTATTTTTCGCAACGACAGAGGCAGCTCCCGTGTATGCAAAAAGATTTAAGAATTTATCCGTGGACTTAAGTCGCTTCGCTAAAAAGTCCCAATTTACCCTTTGTTCAGGAAAAAGACCAACATGTTTAAACTTCGTCAGCTTTAAATTGAAGGTTAAATCTTGGTAGTTAATTTGCCATTCTTTAGGAGTACCTTGCTTAAGGCATTTCCATTTACCAGATTGACCTCCACTGGAAATGAACTCCCAATGAGCCATTTTATTCCATTGATCGAAAGTCTTTCCTGACTTAAAATAAGCCTGAACTTCCGGACGAATTGTAATTATTGAACCCCAACGCTCTAGCTTCTTACCACCTCCAGCATCAATTAATTCATAATCATCCCATCCGGCAGTATATAAGCGATCCGCTGACATTCTATCTACGAGGCGTTTTTCTACGTCCCCCCATCATTTGGGCCATCCGCATTTGATTTTTAGACGGTGCCACTTGCAATTGTTTTTGCATCTGGTTAATCTGATCTTTCATCATTCCACCAGTATCTAACTTCTTCGCTTCAGCCAATAAGGTTAATGCTTCTTTCTTTCTTCCTGTTTGCGCACATATGCCGGCTAAATGCATCCTAGCAACTGCATTATCTTGACCTGTTCTCAATCCTAAAGACATTGCTTTTCGTAAATAAGCTTCGCTTTCTGATAAACCAATTTGTTGCGTATTTAAAACCGCTTTTAGAAATAAAATGTAAGCGTGTTGTTTCTTCGGTAAAAACTGTGGGTGCGTAATTTTATTAATGAATTTAGATGCTTTATCAGTATCTCCCGTTCTCATAGCATTCAATGCAAGAACCATGTTCTCATTTCTGAAAAAAGACAGGCCAACGATACCCGTGATTAGAATCATAACGATCCCCCATCCCCAATATCCATTATAAAATAAAGCGATTGTTAAACCTAAAGAAAGAGCTGCTACAGCGCAGCGAATAATAAACCTAATCATAATTATTTAATTGTTGCGATACATTTCAACTCAATCGCAATTGGAGTTGGCAATGAATTAATTTCTACTGTCGTTCTGCACGGAAGATTATCTTTAAAATATTCTGCGTAAATCTTGTTGTAAACATGGAAGTCTCTTTTCATATTAACCAAGAATACAGTAACGTCAACTAACTGGTCCCAATCAGATCCCGACTCTTCAAGAATCACTTTTACATTATCAAAAACACTTCTACATTGTTTCTCGAAATCAAATTCAATGAAATTTCCATTTTTATCTAACTTCAAGCCTGGCACGGCCGAATCGATATCATCAGAACCAGCTACACGAGGTCCAACCCCAGATAAAAAAAGTAAGTCTCCAACTTTACGAGCGTGAGGATAAAGACCTACAGGCTTTGGAGCTTTATTTGTTGATATTCTACTATCGTTTGACATGGTATTATTTTGTATTTTGATACGCAAACAGCGCGATTCAACTGCAAATATAACGAGTATTCGAGGATTAATAAAGTTTTCCCTCAATTGATTCGTGGTACCGTTTTTGTTTAACGCTTTTTAAATAATTTTGAATCATGAAAGTTCTACTAGGTTTATTGGTTTCCCTCTTTTTATTCTGCCTCTCAAGTTGTATTGAAATCATTGATGATTTATCATTTAACGCTGATGGGAGCGGAACTTTTAAGTACAACGTAAATTTGAGTTCAAGCAAGGTTAAGATAAATTCTGTTCTAGCACTGGACAGTCTAGATGGTAAAAAAGTACCATCAATATCTGAAATAGAAAACAAAATAAATACCGTAATCAATTCCTTTCAAACAAAAGAAGGAATATCCGACGTAACATTCGAGTCAAATTATTCCGATTACATCTTTAAGATAACGTGTGATTTTAATTCATTGAATGCTCTTCAAAACGCGATTCGAAGTGTAGTTAAAGAAGAATCCAAAAACAGAACAATGCCTGAATTAAATCATAATTGGTTGAGCTATTCTGAAGAGAACTTCACTCGATCTGTTCCTAAATTGACGACTAAGAAAATTTCTGATATCAAATCGGAAGATAGAGAATTATTGAAACAAGGCAGCTATACATCAATAACCAGATTTTACCGCCCCATTGACAATTTTAGTAATGAGAACGGTAAAATATCCAAGAGCCAAAAGGCCATTATGGTCCGCTCAAATATACATTCACTCATTCAAAATCCCAATCTGCTGGATAACAGTATAAATCTTGTTAAAACAAATTAATCAGCATTAGTTTTTTGTACTTTTGATCATAGAAAAATACCTGCTTCAAAAAGGTAAAAACGTAGACCATGAGATTTTCAATTTTAGCCTTAACATTATTCGTAAGTATTTCTGCATTTGCACAGAAATCGGAAAATCTAATACCTAAGGACGCGACTTCTGTGTTTAGCATCAACAATATTTCACTTCTTCAAAAAATCTCTCTGGATGATTTAGTGAAGTATGAATTCATGGAAGAAGTTCAAGCTGAATTATTCGATGGGTCAACAACTGGAAAAACACTCAAAGATTCAGGAATAGACTTCAATCAAAAGATGAATATATTCTTTGGTCAGAATGAAGATTTTGAAGTAGCCGGATTATCATTTGGTATTACAAATAAAGACGACCTTTTTGATGTTTTTGATGATTTCTCTTCAGCGTATAGCAATTATCAAAATGTTGCGTTTTTTGAATCTTACTTCAGTCGAATTGCCATTGAAAATAACTCGGGAGTTTTATTCAGAGTAACACCAAACACGAGTACAGTTGATGAGTTGACAGACTCTATTTGGTATGCCCGAGGAAATGATTACCCTTGGTATGACAATTCTTTTGAAGACATCATGGAAAGTACTGAACAACATACTTCTACTACGGATGAACCGGAAGTAGAATTCTTTGATGATATGGAAACGGAAGAAAACACCATCACACCAACGGAAAACTCAGAACTTCCTATTGCAGATGAGAATCCGAATACAAAAACGTACTACGAACTACGTGATTCGGTAGAAACGGCCTTGTCTATTCAATTCTTATCTGAGGTTTGTGATGAACTGTTTATTGACAATAAGAACTTGGTAAACTCATCCAAAGCGTTTGCTGATCAGTTAACACACACTTCGGAAGGCATTTTCTTTATGGATAACTCAAAGGGTTTGAAAAATAATCGTGACTTTAAATTCTTAAGCACTATCTATCCTACATTATACACAAACATCGAGCAACTATACACTGGTAACATTTTATTGGGCGATCTAGTATTAAACGATAACTCCGTTGAAATGCAAATTAATGCACAATACGGTGAAGAATTAGGATCTATCTATGAGAAATTAAGTGATGCAAAATTTGATAAGAATGTTTTGAAATACATTCATAAAGACAACTCAGCCTATTTCACTTATCGCGTTAATTTGAGAGAGGCATACGAGCAGGCTTACGATGTAATTATTCCAATGTTATCTGAAGAAGAAAACCCAAGTATTAGCACTCAATTACTTATTATTGAATTGATGGATGAATTCATCAATAAAGATGCGGTGTTTGATACATACAAAGGAAGTATGTTCGGAACATTCAATGGAATTCAGAAAGTAAAAACGAAGAAAGTAGTCTTTGATTACGACGAAGAGACATTTAACTATACCGAACGCGAAGAAGAAGCAGAAGAAGACATGCCGATATTCACATTAGGCTTCTCGACAGATAGAACAGACATCCCTTCAAGAATTTTAGAACGAGTTGCAAGGCTTACAGACGAATGTCGAAATGAAGGAGAATACTGGGTAATTGATAGAGCTATTTTAAACTCTGCACCATTGTATCTCATACTTAAAAATGACTTGTTCATATTAACAAACGATGAGCATTTAGCTAAAAACAATTCTGATGGTTTTGGAGATCAATCTATTGGTAAAAAAGAAGGGAAAATTGCACAAAAAAGTGGAATCGTTTATGGTTATGCTGATCTTGGTTTAGCTATTGAAAGTTTGCCTCGTGAACTGTTCAATAATCGCGAAAACGAAATGATTGATGTTGTTCGTGGTAAATCTGGAAAGATTTCCTTTACATCTACTGAATCTACGAAGGAAGGAACTTCATTTAATTTAGTTTATGACTTTGAATCGGAAGGTGATTCTGAAACCTACATTTTAGATTTAATCAATAGTATGTATGTTATTTCTAAATAGGAATAACAGCTAATATGTACCGTAACCTCTTCATCATATTTGTTCTTGCCGGGAGTCTATCGGCTATTCTTTATTTCAAGCCTTGGGAGAGCGAAAAAGATTTACCTGCATTAATTCAAGATCGCTTGCCCGATGGAGATATTATTGGACAAACTAACATCTTGAATCTTTCTCAATCTTTATCAAAGACTTTATTCTATTATAAACTTCCATTCCGTGATTTCCTTTCCCCCGACTTTATGTTGAGTCAAGGGAAAAACTATGGGATAGATTTGCAAACACCTGTTTATTTTTTTCTCAATGAGTCTAGAAATAAATTAGATGATGCTGGAATGATGCTTACGGTTAGAGACAGCAGTAAAGTCCGCGAAGGAATTGATCACCTCATCAAATTCGTTGAAATAAAAGATACGTTAATCTATAATACTCCTGTTTACATCTCACCACAAAATGAAATCTACATGGCTTATGGTCATGATTGGATGCTTTTCTACAAGGGCAAACGTTTCAACGAAACTCTTATTAGGGTTAAGGTAAAGCGGAGAGCTGAAATATCTGCGATTTGGAGAAATTTTATAGAAAAGAACTATTTAAAGGAAAATACCATTATCGCCCAATTAAAAACAAAACAAATCCAAGATTATGGAGTTGAATCTGCTCTAGTATCATTAGAGAACGATTCTAGTAGTTTAATACTTAACACTACCATTACACAATTTGATTCCATTCTATTCTCATTAAATACGAATACGCAAAGTTTCTCAGAACAAGAGTTTACAAAACATAGTATCAAACTAAATGTAGATATAGAACGATTGAAAAGAAACAAAAAGGATCCAATTTATATTGCACTTTCGAAAATAGGTCAGAAAATCAGTTTTCCAACAGATGAGTTTTTACAAATATGGAACGGTGAATTGGCTTTTAGACAAGGTGGAATTCAGAAAATTAGAGAAAAATTCATCGAATCTGAACTAGATGATGATTTTAATGTGACAGAAGTTGTGAAATACAAGAATGTAAAGGTTTCTGGATTTGCACTTCACTTAACAACTAATAATAGCGCAACTTCTTTTGTTAAATCACTATTCGAAAAAGGAATAATGACTCTAGAAGATCGAAAGGTTAGGTTGTTATATTCTCCACCTTTGAACTTTAGAAGAACTGATAGTACCATGATGTTTTATACCGGGAAATACCGCCCAAAACTCATCTCAGATTCAATTAATTCGGTAAAATGGACTGTGAATTATACTCCAATTTCAATCTTTTTAGATTCCACAGATATAAAATCAGTATATGGAAGAGTACAGGTCCCATTAAAAAAAATCATTTCAGATAATCTCATTGGTTTCTAAAATTGCACTGCAACGCCATTTTCGTTCGTTTATTTCAATTTTATTCTAAAATAATCTTCAACAAGTTATTGTCAATAATTACAATTGGTTTTATACCTATTTTAATAATATAAATTTTAACTTAATGTTAAAATCAAGTCTATGGGGAGAAAGAAAAAAATATATGTGCTAGATACTTCCGTTCTATTACATGATCATCAAGCAATTTCAAATTTCGGCCCAAATGACGTCGCTATTCCGATTACTGTTTTAGAAGAGCTTGATAACTTTAAGATTGGCCATGATACTAAAAATTTCTCAGCTCGAGAGGTAATTCGCTTCATTGATAAACTTTCGGCAGATGGGAATTTGAAAGAATGGATACCACTGGGTAAAGGACATGGAAGATTCAAAGTTGTTCTTGAAAGTAATCCAGACGGTTTAAACGCCGAAAGCATATACGCCAGGGGTAAAAACGACCATAAGATTATTAATTCTGCTTTATTTCTACAGGAGCGCGAAAGTAAAGCTGATGTTATTATGGTAACAAAAGATATCAATCTACGCATAAAAGCAAAAGCACTTGGGATTATAGCTGAAGATTATGAAACAGGTAAAGTTTCATCAGAAATTGCGCAAACCTCTACAGTTCAAACTATAAAGAATGTAGATTCAGAAAAGATACGTCAAATATTCACTAAAGGACATATTGATGAAGATGGAATTCTAGGAGACTCTAAAATCGCAAATGGATATTACATACTTAAAAACGGAAAATCATCGTCTCTTGCAGTTTATAATCCAAAATTGGACCTAATCGAGCGCATTGAAAAAGAATTCATCTATGGCATTAAGCCAAAGAATTCAGAACAAGCATTTGCTTTCCATGCTCTGCTTAATAATGACATTAAATTAGTGGCACTTCAAGGTGTAGCCGGAACAGGTAAAACACTTCTTGCTTTAGCTTCTGCGCTGCAGCAAAGTAATAAATACGATCAGATTATTCTAGCACGTCCAATTGTTCCTTTATCGAACAAAGAAATTGGATATCTTCCAGGAGATGCAAACGATAAAATTGGACCTTATATGGAGCCACTTTGGGATAATCTTAAGTTTATTAAATCTCAATTCGGAGAAAACGAAAAGAAACGGAAGAACATCATCGCCTTAGAGGAGAATGGTAAAATAATTATATCACCTTTAGCATTCATTCGGGGTAGAAGTTTATCAAATATAATCTTCATAATTGACGAAGCGCAAAACTTAACGCCACATGAAATTAAAACAATAATTACCAGAGCTGGTGAAAATACCAAAATTGTTTTTACTGGCGATGTAAAGCAAATTGACACACCCTATTTGGATGAAAACAGCAATGGACTCGCTTATTTAGTTGATAGATTAAAAGGGCAACATCTTTTCGCACATGTCAACCTAGAAAAAGGAGAGCGCTCTGAACTCGCAAATCTAGCGAACGATTTACTTTAGGTTCAAGCTTTTCAAAGCTTCTTTTAATTCGACGTATTCAAACTTAAAGTTTGTACGTTGAATTTTTTTGTTAGAAACATGTACGCCTTTAAGTAAAAGACTAGCCATCTCACCCAATATCATTTTTAACAATACCCCAGGAACTGCAGGTAACCAGTTTGTCTTGCCAATAGATTGAGCTAATGTATTCATGAAATCAAGATTAGTACTGTTATTTGCACACGCATTAAATATACCCTCAGATTTAAACGCTATTATATGTGAAAACATCCTTGACAAATCATTAATGTGAATCCACGGCAAGATCTGTTTCCCGGAACCTAAAGATGCTCCTAAACTAAAACGTATGGGTTTTATCATTTTATCAATAGCCCCGCCTTGATCAGAAAGCACAATACCCGTTCTTATCTTTGACACTGTTACTTTAGACTTAAATAAATCAGCTGAAATTTCCCATTTTTTAACCAGTTGAGAGATGTAATCAGTACCAAAATTATCAGTTTCCTCGTATCCCTCGAACTTTTCGTCATAACCATAACAAGTAATCCCAGAGGCAGAAATATAATGCTCTAACTTTGGCATTTTTTCCGAATACTTAAATAATAACTTAGTGCTCTCCACCCTGGAATCCAATAAAGCCTTTTTCCGGGACTTCGTCCAGTTCTTATCAGCAATTCCCTCACCACAGAGATTGATTAGTACCTGAACATCTTTAATCTTGGATTCATCTATAACTCCTTCAATTAAATCCCAATAAACGAAGTCCGATTTATTTTGCCTTGAAAGAATAGATACGTGATGACCTTCTGCAGTTAAGTGCTTACTTAATGCAGTGCCTATTAATCCAGAACCTCCAGCAATTAAAATATGTTTACTATTCATTTTTTGATAAGAATATACGTCCATTTAACCAATCACGATCAATCGTTGCTTTCTTTCTTTCATAGAACTCAATAGCACTCTGATTCCAATCTAGCACCTGCCAATCCATTCGAGCTACTCCTTTGCTCTTAGCCATATTTACAATAGCATCAAACAACTTTGAGCCTAATCCTATTGATCTATACTCAGGTAATACAAAAAGATCCTCTAGGTATAAACATGGACCTTTCCAGGTTGAATATGAAGTATAATACAAAGCAAACCCAACTACATTACCATCAACTTCACCAACTAAAGAATCGCAATAATTATGTTCGAAGATATCAGACTTTAAACGTTCCGTTGTATTGACTACAGAATCTAGATCCTTTTCATATTCAGCCAGACCACGAATTAAATCCATAACCGCTGAAACATCTTCAGGTTTAATATGACGAATAATCATTATTGAACACCAGCTAAATTAAATCGAAGTCGAAGTCCGGCCGCCAAATTACCTGTAGGGTAAGATGTCGCTATCTTAGGTGTATTCAACGTTTGATCATAGTACAACTGTAGCGTTAAATAACGAGACATATTATAATCAGCTGACGCTTTAATCGAAATTACTTTCTGACCTGCTGTTGCTTGATTAGTATTTTCAACGACTTTACGAATAACTGTTAAGTTGTCTCTAAATGAAAAATCAAAACGAATATTTACTGGGCTTGCCGGAATCTTTTCAAAAGGTAATTTAACCTTAGCAAACTTGTATCCAACACCAACTACCCACTCATCTCCTAAAACCTCAGTAACCTGATTATTATTTAATGAAAGTGTAGCCGAGCGATCCTTTTTATATTCAAACTTAGTTAGTAGACCTTGTCCTTTAATGATCCAAGTTGCATCCATTCCAATTAATGGAGAAAATCTTTCGCTTACCACAACATTCTGAATCTGACTCTCAGCAATAAAATTACTATTCAAGTCTCTTGCTACTGCATTACCATCACTATCAAATTCAGCAGCAATATTTGATTGCATCCCAGAAATACTAACTGTTGAACTATAAGCATGACGCAGAACAAAATTTCTCAAATGCTTCTTCATAAACTTAAAATTCTTCAATCCATTATAATTTACGGACCAATTCGGTAATGGTAAATTACGCACTGGATTAATATTCTTATCATTTACTTTACGCTGTGTATAAGAAGTCATAAAGGCTCCTAAAACAACTTCTTGTTGAGTTCCTCCGTATCCATCATAGTATCCAGAAGTCAATTTCGAAGAATTAGCATTTTGCTCACCTAACCTTTGCGAAACAAGTTTTCTATTCTCCAATAGATTATCGAAAACAGAAGATTTATAGCCATTACCCAATGCTGTAAACGCAGAATTAATAGAAACATTCGAATATGAAATCGTCGACACTTCCACTCGACTTTGACTTTCGAACTGATCCGTTACAGAATTGTATCGATAGAATTCATTTTGATTTTTACTAAATGTTCTTAATACTGTTAGCTCAATAGATAAATCTTTCATCGGTTCCAAACTTGCTCTAATGTTTAAGTTTTTCGAGTGAGAGTTTGTGTATTGCTTATTTAAGTTCTCATTTTCAACTAACCAATTATTATCTCTTGAAGTTTCTGCTACGTTGTATCCAGTTTCACGACCCCATAAATCATAGCGTTGCTGACCAAAAATAAAACCAGCCATACCAGTATCGAATTGAGAATTGAATCCAAGCACACCTACACCTTGATTATATCCTGGAAGCAAAGTTCCATCTGTTAAGGCATAAGTTCCTGAAACGTTTCTAACACTCATAACCATACGCGCTAAGAAACCTGCTACTGGGTGAACTTTACCTTTCCGTTTTTTCTGACGTTCTTCTTTCTTCTTTTTACGTTTTTCTTTGCGTTCTTTTTTGCGTTTAGCGCGCAATTCTTTCTTCGTCATTTCAGACTCAGGTTTCTCCGGCAAATCGACGTCTTCGTCTACTGGCTTATCCTTTGAGCCATCACCATCTGACTTAGGCTTTTCTTTAACGCTACTTATACCCCGGCGATTTGATCCAGAGCCCTTATTCACCTTTTTAAAGAATGGAACCTTATTGTATAAGTTTGTGAAATTTAACTGTCCAGTCATATTAATATTACGACTGTTCTGCACTGTATTTCCAAATTCTGCTTGAGCTAATGGTGCCCTTTGCCAATTGTAAGATGCCGAATACTTAATACTGGCATTCATCCAATCCGTTGCCGGAATCTTATCTAATGGAAGCGTATAATTCAGGCTATAATTATGGTTGTAATCCATAGCCTTACCAAAAGTAGAAAGCTGTCTTGATATTGAATCTTGGAACTCTTGATAAAGTGCAGGGTTTTCTCTACGATCTACCTGCCCATCTGCCTCTTCAAATATTGATCTATTATTTGCTGTAAAATTGAATTTTAATTTTTTGGTAATATCATAAGCCAATGCATAGTCTCTATTCCAATTAAATTGTTTCATGTATACAGGAGCAAATTCATAATCAGGGACAATGTTATTTCTAACCTGGCGCTCGTTATAAGTTCTCAAAACATCAGTTCCGAAAGACATATTTTTTGGTTTCAAGTAAAAATTAACATCACGTATCAATGCCCACCACTTGGATTTTTTCATGAATTTAACGTTCTTGAAAGGAGTGATTGGTTTGGCATCAAAAGAGTAATTATAATTTAACCCACCATTCCAAGTTCTAGTTTTATCATAATTCGTATTAAAATCACGTTCAAAATTTTCCGAATAAGAATAGTTCGCCGTCCAGTTAGACACCCTCCAAAAACGCGGTGTTGCTCCAGCTTTCATTTCCTTTCGCACATTTGTAAAGTTGTAAGACTTGCGCTCTACAAAATCTTGTCCTGCTTTTGCTCTTTCCTTTCGAGTAGCTGCATCATCATAATCCTTCAGCCTGATATCAGGATTATATGGATCAAATTCAGGATTAACAATTCCCAAAGAATAACCATAAAAGAATGGTAGAGATACCTTTGCCTGCTTACCGAAGAACTGACCTAATTGGACATTGGCATTCATATCAAATCCTATTTGCTCATTACGCTGTCTGTCTTGAACTCTGCTCTCAACCGACCCCCAGTTGACACCTGAATAATTACCAGACATTGAAACATTAGCAAAATCGGCTAACTGAACTTGCATTTGTGCAACAGCAGCTGAACCACCTTCACTAACGAAGTCTGTCAATCTTAACTCATTTACCCAAACAATGGCACATTTGGGATCACCATCATCAGGCCATGGGTCTAAATCATGTGAATCTTTGTCCGGATTACGCACACCAATCATCATCATTTTTATTCCTTGCAAGTTTGGGCTACCCTTTACCTTAATAAGTCTTTCTGGATTTGCCGGGTCTACTTTCTCGTATTCTAAAACATAGGAAACATTTGTCGAACCTGCATTTATTAATTCATTTCTATCTTTCTTCAAATTCAATAAATCTTGGAATACAATCTCCATGAAATTTTCTTCGGGCCAAATTTCTGTGTCGGCATTTGCTCCCCATGCTGTAGTTTTCAATGGGAACTCATACTCGTAATAATTATCAGTATAATCTGTTCCTAACCTTACAAAACAAGTAATCTCATCATCATTTAAAGGCTTTAAAGGATCAACCTCTTCTGCATGAACATACATTTTAAGTTTTCTGTAAGCCCTTACATCGAACTGAACGTTTCTATACGCAGCTCTAGCATCACCATCTTGCAAATCACAAACCTCTAAACTTAAAGATTGTTCATTTAATAAACGTTGGAATGTTTGCGAAGGGTCCACTTCTTGAGTAATTCCTGGCGGAACTTTATACTCAATTGGTTCTCTTTTATCATTCTCTTGAATGTTAACTGCTCCAATATTAAATGTAGTTAAGTTTGGATCAACAACTACACCTTCCCCCGGTTCAGTAAGATCATCATAAAATCTTCTCCATTCACCTCTAATAAATTCTAATCTAGCGAATCGTAATACCACCTCTTCATCAAAATCCTTCATGAACATTCTCATGAACCGAATTGATCTAAAGTCAGTAATACCATTAATTTTCTTTTCGAAATCTCTTATTGGAATTTTTAATTGATACCATTTTTCCACTTGACCATTTCCTTTATCATAAGTTTGGATGTCAGTAATGAAATTTTGTCCAATATTCATATCATTTGGTCGAAGACTTACTCGATATTGGAAATAGCTTTCTGTTTCAGATAGGTTGTTATCCTGATTTACATCCTCGACATCAGGTGTATTTGTTCCTAATGTAGGGTAACCATCAGTATTTTCTGCCGCTGACATTTCCGTTGTTGGTGAATTGCCTTCAGTACCATTAAACTTCTTATATCGTTCCAAAATATTCAGTTCATCAATATCATATTGATCATCTCTGTAATAATTGTAATCATCATTAGAAGGATCATCTATCATTCTAGCCTTAACCGTAGGATCAAGTACAGGATTATTCTGAACCCATGTAACATAATTAGAATAATGAACTCTTTCATCAACATTATTCCATCCATCTAAACCAACATCTTGATTTTCTCTTGCATTTGGATCATTATCGAAAGCATTTACAACAACCTGCTGGGTGGAAATTCTCGCCCATTCTGTTGTATCCAAATTATCATCAATTGAAGCTCCAGTAGCAGGCAATCCGTTTTCAAAACTTTTGCGCGAATCAGGAAGAATATCCTCACTAATATTTCCTAAATTAAAGTATAAATCACCTCCATTATGCGTAGAATTCGGATCAACACCTTCCGCATCATCATTGAATGGATCCATCAACCATAGTTGAATATACTCCACATTTGTTTGCTCAAAATCAGTAGTCGTAAGCGCTCTCATAATACCACCCCAACGATTTTCAGGATTTACAAAAGTACCATCTGCATTTACAGTATTTGTGGTATCATAATTATACATACCACGCTCTTTAGGATAGTATCCTAATTCCAATAATTGAACGTTTTGAATTGAACCATATTGAGGGTCCCAATTTGGCCAAATATCCTTTTGATTAACAGCACGCATTCGACTATCTGCTAGTTGTTCTGGGCTATTAACAATGTGCTCAGGTGTTAAATTGTTACTTTGGTAAAATAATGGATCAATTGTATACCAGTTGGTTTTAGATCTTTTAAACCCAGCTGTCAAGTCCTTATTTACCGCCTCTGGAAATAAATCAATTTGACCTTGAGGAATTGATGCTAGATGCCACGAAGCAGCCGACTTTAAATCAATTGTACTTTGGGCACCTTCAAAATCATCAATATAAGATGTCCCATCTTTATTAATTGCTCGAGGTGATCCAGGAATTAAATGCGCGAATTCACCTGTAAAAGAGAACGTAGATTTCTCTTTAGTTGAAATAACAGGGAGGTAATCGACTAACTTAGTTAAGAATGGAACTTCTGTGCGGTACTGTAAATCCAATCCAACCACATTATTTTTGAAAGGCTCACTTCCAATATCAACTTTTTGAGTAACTGGACGTTCCATCATACGCATCCAAGTAGCACCTATATTCAGCTCTCTATTGAATCGATGCGCTACTCGAGCCCCGAAGAGGGACTTAGACTGGAAACCAAAGACAGAATTACTTTCAATAGAAATCTTAATAGGTGTATTAGACTCTAAAATACCTGTATTCAAAATTTTAACACGACCCAAGTTATAATCCACCGTATAATCTTGCCCTTCAATTAATTTAAGTCCTCCAGCTGTTACCGAAACCGCGCCTTCTGGTACATTTAATGCATTCAACGGAATGTCCGAAGTAATCGATGATTGGTATTCACCTTTAAAACTAAATCTATTCTTAGTCGGAATTTGCTGTGCTGCCGTTTTAGTAGAATCGTATAACTCCGTATATGCAACCCTATCGATTACAACATCAGATACTCCTGCTGCACTTAACTTATCTGCTAGTGTTTTACCAAATGGTTCAACTGTACTGAAGTAAACACGACCATTTCTTGTATTAATTGTACCTCCATTTTCAGCTCTATTGCCATTAAACTGTATCGGAACATAATCGAAAACACCATCTGCAAATGGTTGATTATTTTGATTAATCTTATCCATTTCAAGTAAAGTGACCAATTGCTTATCGTCAATTCCAGTAATATTTGAGCCTAAATTGTCTGCAGGAAAGAAAGGAACGACCAATGAAGTTGCTGGATTATTATAAAGCAAATCCAATTTGAATCCTTGTTGATCAACTTGATACGCCCCAATAGAGTATACGTTTTTCATCATCAAATCCCAAAGCTTATTTTTAGGATTCGTAATTGTTGGTTTAAGTAGCTTAAGAATTAAGGCGTCTTGCCCATCAATACCATCTGTTGAGAACTCTCCAACTTGGTATACCTCATTTCTGTAGGTATATTCATAAGCAACTGCTAGTACTTCATCGTTGTTCAATGGTAGATTCAAGGAAATAAACCCTAACTGTGCATTATACGTAAATTCTTGTTCCGTAAGTTTTCTTGCATTTTCAACTTTTTCATAGTGAATTGCCTGTTCAAACGGCCCAGGTTGAGCAATTTGATTTGATAATGCAGTTACAGAGTTTGAGAATGTTCTAATTGAAGGTTCGTCAACTGATGCCCATTGATAAAGACCATTTGCATCATTATCGGGTAACGCACCATTGTATGATCCGGGATCACCTTCACAATTAGCTTCAGTACCCTCACCTAAATCCGTGAAACCAATAATATTTCTAGTATTGTCCGTGTTGTTTGTACGGTTCGTTAGCCATACTTCCATTCTGGTAATGTTGATCGTAGAATTGACAATTGGCAATGTAGACATCCCCTCATCGTAATGATCTTTATGATAAAGATTTAAGAAGTAGTGGCGGTTTGCTTCATAGTTATCTGCACCCAATTCAAACTCTTGCACTTGAGCCTTACCAGTGATATTAATTTCCTGGCGCTTTCCTTTTGAAGAAGCTGCAATTAAATCCACAGTTGTTTTACCAAACTTCAACTGAGTACTCGCACCAAACAAGGTTTGAGACCCCTGAATTAAAGATGTTGGCAATTCCATTGCAACATTTCCTAAGGCTATCTTTTGAATAATCTGATCTTCATCTCCCGCATATTCCAATTTAGAAACGTTATCAAAATCAAAAGCTGCTTGGGTATTATAGCTAACGCCGAGCTTTAATTTAGTTCCGATTTGTCCAACAAGATTTAAGTTAATCTGTTGGTCAAAATCAAATCGGGTAATCTTACGCTGCTTAACTGGGATTAAAGGGTTATCATATCTTGATGAATTAACACCAAATGACAATTCAACAGAACCTTGTGGTCGAATTGTAATTTGATCTGATCCAAAAAAGTTTTCAAATACTTTACTTCCAATTTTAATCGGGAATTCTAATGGTTGATTTTCTGCGGTTTGCTCATCAATTTTATCTTTCCAATTGTCCTGTAATGATTTCTTTCGTTCATACTCAATATACTCTTCCAAAGTCATCATTGACGGATTCCTATAATTGATTCCACCGATTTTTTCTTGAAAAACATATGTCCCTGTAGCCGGATCATATACAATTGTAGGTTCAACAGAACTTGGGTCACCCAAATCAAAACTCTGTGGTGTCGTTTGAGTCGGGTCAACATTATTATTTATTGGAAAGATCAATGTATCTTGCCCGTAACTCCATCCAGCGACAAAAAGTAGCAAGATAAAAGTAAATTTCATATGTAGTAATTTGATCGTTCTCAATCTATAATATTTTCAGAGCTTCCTTAATTAACTGTTCAACAGACTCTTCACCCGTGCTAATTTTGTCGATAGCTTTCTCGGCTGATTTCTTATCGAAACCTAATGAAACCAAAGCAGTTAACGCATCAAATTGATTCGTATTGTTTGAATTAAAGATATTTTCAGTTGAAAAGGCCATTTTTAACATTTTATCCTTTAAATCTATGATAACACGTTGAGCTGTTTTCGCTCCAATACCTTTTACACTTTGTATCGTTTTCACATCCTCTGACTGAATCGCTGCTGCAATCTCCTCAGGAACCAAGGAAGAAAGCATAATCATTGCGGTATTGGGACCAATCCCAGAAACTGAAACTAAATGATTAAACATTTCACGCTCTACCGTTTCCGCGAACCCATATATGATTTGAGCATCTTCTCTTACAACCAACTTTGTGTAGACTCGAACACTTTCATCAGAACCAATTGCACTGAAAGTATTTAATGAAATTTTCACCTCATATCCTACTCCTCCACAATCAATAATCAATTCTGTAGGGTTCTTCTCGATTAGCCTTCCATTAAGTTGTGCAATCATATTTATTTGTTTTGGGCATCAACAACTGCCACTTTAACCATATTGATAATTTCGCGAACAGACGATCCCATCTGCAATACATGAATTGACTTCTTTAACCCAACCAAAACAGGTCCAATCGCATCACCTTCTGTCATTTCTTGCAAAAGCTTATATGCAATATTTCCGGCCGATAAATTAGGGAATATCAGCGTATTAACTTTTTTATTTGCCAAGGTAGAAAATGAAAACTGTTCATTCATTAATGAATTGTTCAACGCAAAATTAGCTTGAACCTCACCATCAACAATTAAATTTGGATCATTCTCGCGAATAATCTCAACTGCTTTTGACATTTTTCTTGCATCTTCACCAAATGCTGATCCGAAGTTAGAATAGCTCAATAGAGCAACTCTTGGCGTAACTTTAAATTTCCTGATTGTCTTCGCGACATTTGAAGTAATCTCCGCGATATCTTCAGCAGTTGGGTTTAAATTAATCGTAGTATCTGCCAAAAATAAGGGTCCACGCTTCGTATTTAGAATATACATTCCAGCTACCTTTGTCATATCTTTCTGAAGGCCAACCGTTTGAATTGCTGGCTTCACAACATCACGATAATTTCTAGACAAACCAGAAATCATCGCGTCCGCATCACCCATTTCAACCATCATTGAACCAAAGTGATTTCTTTCACGCATAATTTGAATAGCTTCAAACTCAGTAACACCTTTCCGCATTCTCTTTTCAAAAAATGCTAATCCAAACTTCTTTCTACGATCTACTTCTTCATCTGATTTAGGGTCAACAATCTCAACCTCATCTTCAGCAAATTCAATACTGTACTCTTCAATTAAAGCTTCAATCTTAGCTTTTCTACCCAACAAAATCGGGAATGCTACACCCTCTTCACTCGCTGTTTGAGCGGCTTTCAAAATTTTAATATTATCCGCTTCAGCAAAAACAACGCGCTTTGGAGATCGTTGTCCTTTCTCCGTAATATTTCTAATTAATTTATTATCTAAACCTAGACGGTTCTTTAATTCCATTTCATAGGCATCCCAATCTTCAATTGGTGATAATGCAACACCCGACTCCATTGCCGCTTTTGCAACGGCCGGTGCTACATAATAAATCAATCTTGGGTCTAATGGTTTTGGTATAAACTGCTCTCGCCCGAAACTAATATTTTTTTCTCCGTAAGCTTCAATAACCTCTTCCGGTATAGACTCTTTAGCCAAGGATGCAATAGCATGAACCGCAGCCAATTTCATCTCTTCATTAATCGTTGTTGCTCTAACATCCAATGCACCGCGGAAAATAAATGGAAATCCAAGGACATTATTCACTTGATTCGGATGATCAGATCTTCCCGTTGCCATAATAATATCCTTACGCACAGAGGTTGCTTCTCTATATGAAATTTCAGGGTTAGGATTTGCCAGAGCAAAAACAATTGGGTCTTTAGCCATTTTCATGACCATTTCTTTATTTACAAGCCCTCCTTTAGAAAGTCCTAAAAACACATCTGCTTTCTTAAAAGCATCTGCAAACTCAACATTTTTTTTATGTTTGGAAAATAGTTTTTTTGTTGAATCTAAACCTTCACGCCCTGCATGAATTAAACCTTTAGAATCAAACATATAAATGTTCTCAAGTTTCGCTCCAAGCGCGTGGTATAATTTTGCGCAAGAAAGTGCCGACGCACCAGCTCCAGAAACGACAATTTTTACTTTCTCAATTTTTTTCTTTGCTAATTCTAAAGCATTCAACAAAGCAGCAGATGAGATAATAGCAGTTCCATGCTGATCATCATGCATAACAGGGATATCAAGCTCCTCCTTTAATCTTCTTTCAATTTCAAAAGCTTCGGGGGCCTTAATATCTTCTAAGTTAATCCCTCCAAAAGTTGGTGCAATCGACTTTACTGTTTGGATAAATAACTCGGGATCATTCGCATCAACTTCAATGTCGAACACATCAATATCTGCAAATATTTTAAACAGAAGCCCTTTACCTTCCATCACAGGCTTAGACGCTTCTGGCCCAATATTCCCTAAACCAAGTACAGAAGTACCATTTGAAATTACGGCAACTAAGTTCCCTTTGCTTGTGTATTTGTAAACATCATCAGGAGTATCAGCAATTCTAAGACAAGGCTCAGCTACTCCAGGAGAATATGCCAAAGACAAATCTCTTTGTGAAGCGTAAGGTTTAGTTGGTATTACCTCGATCTTACCAGGCTTTCCTGAAGAATGATAATCTAATGCGTCTTGTTTTCTAATTTTCGCCATATGGGGTCTTTTGAAGCTGCTAAAGATACTAAATTCAACTTATAATGCCCCTGAAAAAAAGAAATAAAAAAAGGCCCGATTCTCTCGAATCGGGCCTACACTATTTAGATTATCAATTACTTGATAGAAACCATCTTATTGAAAGAAGCGTTTGCAGTAGAAACACTTAACATGTAGTTCCCAGTGTTTAATCCGTCAACAGCGACGTTGATTGATTGCGCACCAGATAAGTTAGCGTAAGTGTTTGTAGAAACAACTCTTCCTGATAAATCTGTAATAGATACAGTGTAATCATCATTTTGAGCTTCGAAAGCAACAGTTAAATTATCCGTAGCTGGGTTAGGATAAACATTCAATTCGATTGAATTACCTTCAGCAATACCAGCCTGAGAAAGTGCAACTTGAGCAGCATTAACGATCTCACCATTTGACTGGTCGATCAATAACGCGACAGCGTGCATATTATAAAAAGTGCTTGTTGCAGGAACAGTATAGTTAAATGTATAGTTAGCTACAGCTCCATCAGTAATAACTGCAGGAACAGAACCAGCTTGTCCATCATAACCTCCTAATAAAGCTCTACCAACATGATCGTAAACCATATCCGCTGCAGGAACTGGGTCCGGTAAAGACTCATAACCACCCATAGCACCTGAACCATTACCAGCATAATAGTTAGCTTGATTATAACCAGAAGTAGTACCAGTTACATGATCTTCAACCATAACAACGGCTAATCTGTAATCAGCTGCAGCAAATGGAGTAACGAAAGTAGCAGCAACGTCGATAGTTACATCGTTTCCTGAGACAGAAGTAGTAGCATCAATTCCAGCTGGAACAACTAGGTCTTTTCTATCATTATAGAAAGTTTCAAAAGCAGCCTGAGATACACTAGCACCTAGAATAGCACGGTCTACGTTAGCACCAGGGAAACCAGAAATATCAGCACCATTATCATATTCAGTGACAGTCATTGGATCTCCATTGTGAACAGCAACACCAATGAATTGCGTAGGGTAAGTAGCCACCATATAATCCATAGCAACAGCACCACGCGGACACCATCCACACCATGTACCTGTACCTTCTTCAATCACAACATTCTTTTGAAGAATTGAAGAAACTGTATTGAACTTAGCAGCTCCATCATTATTTGAAGGATCGGCATCAGCATTCCCATTTACTTGAGAAATAGTTACAGTAATGTTTTTCTCTTCAGCAACAGCAGCGGAAACTGCGTCTGGATGATCAACAGAAACAGTAGAACCTGGAGTTATTGTTTGATTGATTGTTTGGATATGGTCAGTACCATCATTCCAGTTAATCTCTAAAGAAGTAATGTCGTTACCTCCAACATTCTTAACCTCAACAGATAATGTATTGTTTGTTGAAACAGCAGCATATCTTGCTAAAGAAACACCAGCAACAGCAGCGTCATCATCCTGTAAGTTTTTAATTGAAATGTTATCAATTAAAAGCGTATTCATATCAAATGTGTTGAAGTGACGGAAAGTCAAGTATACAGTTTGCCCTGCGAAAGCAGATACATCTACAGAATGAGAAAACATTCCATCAGATGGCAAAATTTCATTAAACACAGCCGTAGCAGATGCTATTGTCGCAGGATCTAAAGAAGTTGTAAGGTATACATTATACTCTTCAGCATGATAAGGAGCACCTTCAATTGTTCCAGCACTAAACTGTAAAAATAAGTTTGTTCCAGAAGCAGATGTTAAATCAATAGCTCCAGAAGTTAGGAAGTTATTTGGACTTAACGCACCAGTTTGACCAGTCCAAGATCTAGAAATAGCAGTTCCAGCCTCTAACTCAGGAAAGTAACCTGAGAAGTCCTCGCCGTACCAATTCTGACCATCACCATCAACATCTGTAGCAGTCCATCCAGTTAAGGCAGCTCCCGCTGCATTGAAGTCCTCTGTGAAGTGAGTTTGCGCACTCGCTCCAAAAGCCATCAAAGCAACTACGGGTAGTAAAATTTTTTTCATTCTTATAGTTTTTAATAAATTGTTCTATAAAACTAGACTATTAAGAACTATTTAAAAATTATTAACGGAATGATAATTATTCGTTTATTTGGCATTATTGAAAAGCTAACCTTTATTTATGACGAAAAAGCTACTAAATATAGTCGTGTTTTCAGGAGCAGGAATGAGTGCAGAAAGTGGTATACCTACATTTAGAGACTCCAATGGGTTGTGGGAGAATTATTCTATTCATGAAGTAGCCACCCCTCAAGCATGGAAGCACGACCCTGATTTGGTGACTAAATTCTATAATCAAAGAAGAAAAAACATTCTTGAAAGTATACCGAACGAAGCTCATTTGGAGATTTCAAGATTCGAATCAATCAACCCTATAACAGTCATTACTCAAAATATTGACGACCTCCATGAAAGATCTGGCAGCACTCGTGTTTTACATCTTCATGGAAATATAATGCAGAGTAAATCCTCCGGACCTGACACAGAAAAGGCTTACTATGATATCAATAGCTGGGAATTAAAATCCACTGATAAATGTCCTGACGGATATAGATTAAGACCACATGTCGTTTGGTTTGGAGAAGAGGTTTATGAATTATCCAATGCAGCCAAGATAATCAAAGAAGCGGATATTCTAATCGTAATTGGAACCTCTCTACAAGTTTACCCGGCAAGTGGATTAATACATGAAACTAATCCAGATTGTAAACGCTATATAATCGACCCAAAATGCGAAGAAATGATTGTTCCTTCCGATTTTGTAAAAGTAAACTCATCTGCTTCTGCTGGCATAAAAACTGTACTTGAGAACATAAAAAAAGTACTAACCAAAGGCTAGTACTTTAAACGTATTTTTTGATCATCAAACTACTTCTTTCCTTTAATTCCTTCCTTTACATAGTTTTCAATTGCTCCAGTCATTGAAGGAGCATTTGGTTGAGGCGCATGTAAATCTAACCTTAACTTATTCTTGACAATAGCATTAGCGGTTGTAGGACCAAAAGCAGCAATGATGGTATCATTCTGTTTAAATTTCGGGTAATTCTTCAATAAAGACTCTATCCCTCCGGGGCTGTAGAACACCAACATATCATAATAGACATCCTCCAAATCTGATAAATCAGAAGCAACGGTCCTGTAAAGCACCGCCTTTGTAAAATTCAAGCCATTTGACTCTAATGTTGTTGGAATTTTATCTCTCAATATATCTGTGCAAGGCAATAAGAAATGTTCTTTCTTATGCTTCTTAAGAACATCAATCAAATCAACTATAGTCTGTTTTCCAAAGAAAATTTTTCTTTTTCTATACGCAACATATTTCTGAAGGTAATAAGCCACAGCTTCTGAAATACAAAAATACTTCATAGTATCTGGTACCTCAAACCGCATTTCCTCAGCAATTCTAAAATAATGATCAACAGCAGTTTTAGATGTTAAAATTACAGCTGAATGTTCTTTAAGGTCGACCTTTTGAGTCCTAAACTCTTGAGCATCGATTCCCTCAACATGAATGAACGATCTAAAATCAATTTTTAAATCATATTTATCGGCCAAATCGAAATAAGGCGACTTCTTTCCTTCCGGCTTAGGTTGTGAAACCAAAATAGTTTTGATAGCCAATGTCCTTTGCTTTTAATTAATCTTTCTTTTATTTTTCGAAATTACCAAGTACATAGTAATATGCTACAACGAGTGGCAGGATTTCGAGGGTGCAAAAGTACAAAATTATGTAATACCAAGAAACTCCTTTAAGATATACTACTGATATACTTTTAAATAGACGGACTACTGACTCGATTAAAAATGACCAAATTATGATTTCCATAAGTAGTTTGTGGTCAAATGAATTGAGTGTAAATACAAGAGACAATAAAAAATAAAAAAGGCCTAATAACTGCGCCCCCACAACTTTCATTATGAAAGGCTCTATAAAAACTTGGCGCTCTCCAGTTATTATCAGAACAAAAAACATTGATAGAACAGACCAAATCAAAAGTAAAAAAGGAATCAAAATGGCATACTGTAATTTATTATCAACGACTAGTTCATCCGTATTAAATAAAATCAATAAAATAGTTGATGCTGAAAACAAATAATTTAGGATTAAGATTAGTGAATCAACCTTGTTAACTGGGTAAGTTTCTTTAGTAAAAGCTCTTAACCCATTAATCTTTGTCAAAGAAACAATCATTGAAGAATATACATCGGACTTGATTAACTTTGCGAATGAAATTAGTAAGAAAGATAAAAATAGACCAAAACCAACAGTAATGGTAATGCTTTGATCTCTCAAAGTCAGTTCTGATGGAATAACACTTATTATGTTGGATATTTTTGCTAACAAAGTCATTTCTAACATTCTTCGAATCCCGAAGATAACAAAGATATTTTCTGAATTTGAAAAAAATATAACGCAGACAAAAAATATCGTTAAATTTGTAGTTAATAAAACGAATTCGATATGAGAACTGATTTATACACACATCCAGATTACTTTAACATGGATGATTTACTTTCCGAAGAACACAAACTAGTTCGCGATGCGGCTCGCTCTTGGGTAAAAAAGGAAGTATCACCGATCATTGATGATCATTATGAAAAAGCGACTTTCCCGAACCACATCCTACCAGGATTAGGTGAAATTGGTGCATTTGGACCATACATCCCAGCAGAATATGGAGGTCCAGGACTAGACCAAATTTCATACGGATTAATCATGCAGGAACTTGAAAGGTGTGACTCAGGATTGAGATCAACGGCATCAGTTCAAAGTTCATTAGTCATGTACCCAATTTGGAAATATGGAAACGAAGAGCAAAAGCAAAAATATTTGCCAAAACTTGCCACAGGTGAGATGATTGGTTGTTTTGGTTTAACTGAACCAGATCACGGATCCAATCCAGGTGGAATGCTTTCTAACTTCAAAGACGCTGGAGACCACGTTATTCTGAACGGATCGAAGATGTGGATTTCGAACGCTCCTTTTGCTGACATTGCTGTTGTCTGGGCTAAGGATGAATCTGGACGAATTCATGGTTTAGTAGTTGAAAGAGGTATGGAAGGGTTTTCTACTCCTGAAATGCATGATAAACTATCATTGCGAGCTTCTGCTACTGGAGAGTTAATTTTTGTTGATGTAAAAGTTCCTAAAGAAAACATCTTACCTGGAAAATCTGGACTAGGTGCACCATTAGGATGCTTGGATTCTGCTAGGTTTGGAATCGCATGGGGAGCTTTAGGCGCTGCTATGGATTGTTATGATCAAGCGTTGAGGTATTCAAAAGAAAGAACTCAATTCGGAAATCCAATTGCAAGTTTTCAATTGATCCAAAAGAAACTGGCTGAGATGATTACTGAAATCACAAAAGCTCAATTATTAACCTTTAGATTAGGTCAATTAAGAAATGAAGGGAAAGCAACTTCTGCTCAAATTTCAATGGCTAAAAGAAATAATTGCGAAATTGCTTTGAATATTGCACGTGAAGCACGTCAAATACATGGAGCAATGGGAATAACAAGTGAATACTCAATTATGCGTCATATGGCTAATTTAGAGTCTGTATTGACATACGAGGGAACACATGATATACACTTACTGATTACAGGTATGGATATTACTGGAATTCCAGCATTCACAAGAGAGACAAAGTAGTTTTTTACTTCTTGAACATGAAGGGAGACTTTATAAGTCTCCCTTTTTTATTCCTTGATAGCACTCATAACAAAAGAGCTTTGAACATTAGCAATACTTGGAAGTGTTGCAAGACTCTGTTTTAAAAACGACTCATATTCTGTCATATCTGCAACTTCTATTAAAAGAGCATAATCATGATCACCTGCAATATGATAGCATGCGGAGACTTGACCCAACCCTACAACTTCTTTTTCAAAGCTTTTCAATAAGTCTATATTATGCTCTTTCAAGGAAACCTGACAAAAGACCTGTAAACCTTTACCGATAATCTTTTTATTTAACCGGGTCGTATAACCTTGAATTACTCCTTGCTTTTCCAACCTCTTGATTCTCTCGTAAGTTGGAGTAACAGTAAGACCTACTTGAAGTGCAACTTCTTTTGTTCCTATTTTTGAATTCTCAACTAAAATCTCAAGAATTGCTTCGTCTATTTCATCCATTTTAAAATCCATAGAATATTTTTCTATTTGATGTATGATACAATCAAGTATAAAGTTAAATAATTTAATTAACATTAAATATACAGTTTTAAAAACTGCATATTTGTGATATTGCAGCTCATTTCATATGTTTATTGTATAAATAATAAGTACATTATGGATTATTCAAGTATGCGCCCAGAAAGTTTAATGATGAGCTATGGGTATAAACCTTCATTATCAGAAGGTGCCATTAAATGCCCAATATTTCAAACTTCGACATTCGTGTTTAACAATGCGATGCAAGGAAAAAGGTTCTTTGAGGTAGCCTATGGTTTAAGGGAACAAGAGGATAATGAAGAAATGGGCTTAATCTATAGTAGATTAAACAATCCTGATTTAGAAATTCTTGAAAATAGATTGTGTTTATGGGATGGAGCGGAAGATTGTGCTGTTTTTGAAAGCGGGATGTCAGCAATTTCAACTGCAATGATGGAGTTTATGGAGCCTGGGGATTTACTGCTATACAGTAAACCTGTATATGGTGGGACAGATCACTTCATAAATCATTTCCTAAAGAAATTAAACATTAAAGCTATTGGTTTTATGGCTGGTGAATCGAAAGAAGAAATCATCCAGAAAATAAACGATAGTGGTCGCGCGGACAAATTAGCAATGATTCATATAGAGACACCAGCTAACCCAACTAACTCCGTAATCGATATTGCAATGTGCTCAGAAATTAAAGCCCATTTTGCAAATGAAGAGAAATCTGCAGTGTTTTCAGTTGACAACACCTACATGGGTCCGTTATGGCAGCATCCCCTGCAACACGGCGCTGATTTAGTCCTGTATTCAGCGACAAAATATATTGGCGGTCACTCCGATGTAATTGCTGGAGCTTGTTTAGGTTCAAAAGAACTTATGGGGCGAGTAAAAGGATTGAGAACCTTCTTAGGAAACATGGCTGGACCATGGACGGGCTGGCTATTAATGAGAAGTTTAGAAACTTTGAAAGTAAGAATGGATCAACAAGCGGAAAACGCAGCACAAGTTTCTAAATTCTTGAATAGTCATCCAAAAGTTGAAAAGATTTATTACCTGGGTAATACTGCGGAGCATGGAACCGATTCAGAAAAAGACATTATAAAAAGACAATATTTGTCTTATGGAGCAATGATTTCATTTGACATTGTTGGTGGAGAAAAGGAGGCGTTTGCATTTTTAGACAACTTAAAGCTAATTAAACTAGCAGTTTCATTGGGAGGGACCGAAAGCCTTGCTGAACACCCTCAAACCATGACACACGCTGATGTTGATCCAGCAGACAAAGAACTAATGGGTATTTCGGAAAAGCTAGTTCGTTTATCAATAGGAGTTGAAAATTACAACGATTTAATCGCTGACATTAAGCAAGCTTTTGAAAATATATAACATTCATAACAAATTAAACATAGTGAAAGGAGGCTGAAAATGCCTCCTTTTACGTTTACACCGTTTCCCGAACATCTTTTATGTTCATCTGCAGCGTTTCTCTATCTTTCCATTTGTTTACCTCCAGAGTATATACGACATCGAAAGGCATGCCAGATGCAACAATATCCAACTTCTCTCCTAAATTAAATCCTATTCCGTCAATAACAACATCATATTGAGGCTGCGTCATTGAAAGCTTTAGGTGAATATCCTTTAATGTTCGGACGTCAGTTGAATATACATTCTTTGAAATAAATACAGGTTTCATGTTTCCAGGGCCATGCGGTTCAAACTGTCGGAGAATTCTTTTCAACTGAGGAATCTTTAGTCTATTTTCATCTGATTTAAATATTTCATTAAACTCTAACTCAACGTCAACTTCCTGTTCCTCAATTAGCATTTCTTTCGAAATACTTTCCTTAGCGACCTCCTCAAAACGTTTTTTAAAGGACTCTACGTTTTCAGGGTTCAGGGTTAAACCGGCAGCGAATTTATGTCCTCCAAATTGCACTAAAAGATCAGAACACGCAGCAATTGCTTCATAAATATTAAAGTCTTTTATGGATCTAGCAGAACCTGTAACCAACCCGTTAGATTCAGTCAATACAATAGTGGGCTTATAATACTTTTCTATAATTCTAGAAGCAACAATACCAACAACACCTTTATGCCAGTTCGGCTGAAAAACTACATTAGTACATTTGTTTTTCGTAGAATCATCCTTCGCTAATAAAGCCAAAGCTTCTTCAGTAATTTCAGCGTCAAGCTCTTTTCTATCTATATTATCA
The DNA here is from genome assembly GCA_022447585.1 of Crocinitomicaceae bacterium. GTDB lineage: Bacteria > Bacteroidota > Bacteroidia > Flavobacteriales_D > Crocinitomicaceae > UBA4466. The sequence continues at coordinate 182,129 of JAKVAR010000002.1, forward strand.
CTATTAATCTCATCAGCTAACGCTGTAATATCATCGACATTATCTGCGACCATCAAGGCAACAGCAAACCTCCCTGATCTTAACCTCCCGGCAGCATTTATTCTTGGTGCAATTGAAAAAATCACATCCGTTAATGTTACAGGAAATTGCTTTTTAGCCAGAGTTAAAACTTCTTTGAACGGAGGTCTTGGGTTAGAATTTAATAATTGCATTCCATGATAACACAATATTCTGTTCTCACCAGTTACGGGGACAATGTCTGCACCTATACTTATTGCTAAAAAATCTAACAATTCAAATAAACGATCATAAGACCAGCTATTATGATCGCAAAGCCCTTGTAAAAGCTTGAAACCAACACCACATCCAGATAGTTCATCATACGGGTACTGGCAATCATTTCTTTTTGGATCAAGAATTATTGCATCGGGTAACTGATCACCTGGAGTATGATGATCACAGACAATAAAGTCTATCTCTAAAGATTTAGCGTACGCAATTTCATCAACTGACTTGATCCCGCAATCTAATGAAATAATTAAATCTACTTTATGCTCGTTCGCGAAATCAACCCCCTGAAAACTAAGCCCATAACCTTCCGTATATCTGTCTGGTATATAGTAATCGACTGGTAAAGTATCTTTTAAAAAAGTATACATTACGGCAACCGCAGTTGTTCCATCAACATCATAATCTCCAAACAACAAAACTTTTTGTCCTTCTTCAATTGCCTCTTGCAATCGATCAACTGCCAAATCCATATCTTTCATTAAAAATGGATCATGAAGATCACCTAACTTGGGGCGGAAAAAGCCTTCAGCTTCAGGAAAAGTAGAAATATTTCTTTGCAATAATAATTTGGCGACAATCGGCGTTACTTTCAACTTTGAACGAAACTCTTCAACGGTTGTACTATCAATTGGTGCTTTAACCTGCCATCTTTTCTGCATGTATGTATTTTGATCGGTTAGTAATTGTAAATTTAGGTCACATTCTTAATTAAGTTATGAAAATAGTTGGTTTTATTACAAGTGTTTTGTTCTCAGTTTTAGCTTTTGGTCAAGAGTCCTATTATTTTTCAAATCCTGTCCCCTCAGAACAAGATGTTGTTTTATCAGTTGAAAAAAGATTATTTGGCACTTATTCTTCAGAAGTTGCAACGAGAGTTTATGAAGTTAACCAAAATGGGGTTACCATTTTAACCACTTCAATATCCTCAATTTCGCGAGAAACAATTCGAGAGTCTTCAAAGTATGACGTTAGAAATAATATGCTCTATGGATTAATCGAAAAAGACTCTGTCCCATGCGTTTTAGAAGGAGAAAACTATTACTTCGGTGTTCAAAATAGAGATGTTATAATTGGTAAAAATTCTTTAAACAAATTGACTCGGTTAAGCAGCAATGAATACATTATAAATTATGAGGAAGACGGGCTTTTCGTTCCGGCGAAACTTATTTTTTCAGGAAATTCATTAACCATAAAAGAAATGGAATATGAATATGGAACTAAGTTGTTCAAAAAAATTAAGATTCAGAAAGAAATTCCAAATGAATACTTCAAACTAATTGTTTTGAGTCCAACGACAGAAGAATTTGAAAAACTAATTAAGAAAGGAGCTTTTATTGGCGATCAAATATTCAATAAGAACTAAACGATTAGTGAAGCTTGATACAATTTCAATTCATCCCAACTAAAGTCATCTCCAACTTTTTCTTTCAAAGGAGTCATTGAACCGCCTTGATACTCCTCAAAGATATCATACAATTTATTGATTCGTTTTGAATCCATCACCTGATTCAGATCAATTTTCTCCGTTTTTAAAAGACGAACACAATGTGCAGATATTGTTCCCGAAGAAAGCTGTCTTTCTCTGGCAATTTCTTCGATTGAACTCCCGCCTCTAATCATTCTCAAGGTAATATCATATGTTGATTCTTTCTTCGCTTTTGAAGTTTCCTTCTTAGATTTTTTAGTCTTTAATTGAATAAAGTCTGTATCGAAATCGAAAGTTGCATTTTCCGCTCTCATTTCAGTCTTAACCAGTTCTATCTTAGTTAATTTGTAATTTTTCAAATCTTCAGTCCAGATGTACTTCTTCTCAAGAGTTTGTCCATTCATAACAGCTTCAATAAGCTTCTTGGACTTTTTTAGTTTGAGTATGGTTTCAGTTAAGAGCATATCTAACTCTTCAAGTTCTTCATTATACTGTTTTGTGTTTCTCTGAGACTGAAGTTCCGCCATCTTCTTAAGATTAGAATACAGCATTCCATCTAAACTCTTATAGAAATAATTATATGCAGCACAGGTTCTTTTGTATACGTAACCTAAATCTATAGTATCTTCATTGAATAGATTAGTTAATTGATTTCTAAACTTCCTAGCAGGCTCTGCAGTCCCACTTAATATCTGAACTTGCTTTGTAACCCAAATTAGATTTTTTCCTTTCAGAGATTTAACACCGTGGTTTTTATATGACTTCTCGTGTACTTGCCATTTATTTATCAAATCAACCCAATCAAAGGCCAAAATCAAAGCATCCCTTAAATAATTGAAAGTCTCTTTTTCTAAGGTCTTGTCTAGATCTACAAGCTTACTTTTTGATTTTGCATAAGACGCTACTCCCTGATCAATAGAAAGACCATTAACTCGAATCGGATTCAATAATACAAGGCCTTCAAGTGAACGCAATCTCGAAAGTGCGACGTAAGCTTGTCCTGGCACGAAAACCTTGGACACATCGATTACCGCTTTTTCAAAAGTTAACCCTTGGCTCTTATGAACCGTAATTGCCCAGGCAAGTTTTAGTGGAAAATGAACAAAAGTTCCTAAAACCTTTTCTTCAACTTCACTGGTAGACGGATTTAAACTATACTGAATGTTGTTCCACTCATATCGTTCAACATTAATTGTCTTTTTCTCCTTAGGAAAGTTCACTTTAATTTCATCATGGTCAAGATCTACTACTCGACCCATTTTTCCGTTATAAAACTCTTTATCTGGTGAAAGATCATTCTTAATAAACATAACTTGAGCACCAATCTTTAACTCTAAAGTTTCATCAATTGGGAATAAGTGTTCAGGAAAATTTCCTGTTACCTCCGTATAGAACTTTGAAGTCTTGCCCTCTAGCCGCTTCAATGCATCTTGATTTATTTTGTCCGCGTCGGAATTATGCGTGGTTAAGGTAATAAAGTCATCATGATCAACCGCTCTAAACCCCAGCTTAACATGCTTATTTAAACATTTAACATCTTCAGGCGTTACCTCATTATTTCTTAAATTATTTAAAATCTCTATAAACTCTTGATCATCTTGACGATAAACTTTGTCCAATTCGATATATACTGGTTCCGACTCCTGAATTACATGGGAATTAAAAAAAAACACACCTCGATAATAGTTCCTTAAAAAATTCCATTCCTGCTGTTTTACAACAGGTGGAAGCTGCAATAAGTCGCCAATAAATAAAATCTGCACACCGCCAAAAGGCTTATTGATCCCACGTACATTTCGTAAAGTCCAATCTATTGCATCAAGGACATCAGCACGTAACATACTAACTTCGTCAATTATCAAAAGCTCTAAGTTTCTGATAATGGATTTTCGAGTTGCATTCATTTTGAAATGACGCATTAAAGTAGATTTATTCTCTAATTTGACTTGATCTGTAAATTGAGCATCAACCGTAAAATCCGGAATGAATCCTCCAAAAGGTAATTGAAAAAACGAATGAATCGTTACACCACCCGCATTAAGTGCAGCAATACCCGTTGGTGCAACAATTACCGTTTGCTTATAGGTTGACTTTACAATCTTTTGTAAGAGTGTTGTTTTTCCAGTTCCTGCCTTACCTGTAAGAAAAATAGACTTATTCGTTTGATTGATGAATTTCTCCGTAAAATCAGCTATTGCATTAGTATTCATTAATCTTTTTGGTTTGTTGTTCTAACTTAAGATACAATAATAGTTCTTATAAATAGCATTCTACTCATTAACGTTTAGAAGTTAATTTTTTAACAGAAAGTGTTGTTTTCGGTATAATTAATTTTTTCTACATTTACCGTGAACTACTCTAAAACAATAAAAACTATGAAAAAACTAATTTTAAGTCTATTCGTTGGGCTACCTACACTTTTTTTTGCGCAAAACCTTGCTGAAAAACAGGCAAGCAATATGCAAAATTTAGAATGGGGAACTGAATCTCATGTAATTCCATGTTCGGAATTTTCAATTTCTGCTCCGTTAAGAGATCTAATGCAAGATCCTTCTGAAGTGCAAAGTAAAAAGAAAGCAAAAAAAGAATTTCCAGACAAAAGGGACATGCCAGTTCAAACTTTCGAATATAACGTAAAGGATGATGGTGCCGAATACGGAAACGATCATTCATTCATTCAATCAGAATTTGGATTAAACAATGGAAGTCCACAAAATAAAGCTTTAGATCAAAACTGGGCAGGACAGTCGCCATCTGTAGGATTTAGACCTTATGACCCGAGTGCTGCTGCTGGTCCTAATCATATCATTCAAGCGATTAACGGTGATACGTACCGAGTTTGGAATAAAACAGGGACTGTTTTAGCGTCGGGAAATATTAGCTCATTATTTCCTTCTGGTAATGGTAATGGTGATCCTATTGTCCTATATGATAAAGCTGCAGATCGCTGGTTTATGAGTCAATTTGCAGGAGGCGGTGCTGGAAACGGCATTTTTATTGCTATTTCTCAAACTCCAGATCCACTTGGTTCATGGTATACCTATGAGTTTACCTCGCCTGATTTCCCAGACTACCTTAAATTTTCTGCATGGCAAGATGGTTATTATATGACTGCTAATTACGCCCAAAAAATCTTTGCATTTAACAGAACTAAAATGTTAGCTGGTGACGCAACCGCAGAGGCTGTTTACCAAACATTCTCTCCACCACAAAGCGGATTTTTTGTTCCATTACCTGCTGATGCGTCAGATGGGGTTATGCCAGGAGCTGGAACGCCTTGTCCTATTTTCTCATATTCGGATAACGGATGGGGAGGAGGAAATATAGATGCTGTTAATATCTATAATGCAAGTGTTACTTGGGGAGCATCTCCAAATCTAACAGTTACCTCTTTAACAGGATTACCAACGATAGCATTTGATGCTTCATACAATCCTGGTTGGAATGATATTCCTCAACCAGGCACTGCAACCAAACTTGATGGTATTGGTGGTTGTCTTATGTTTAGAGCTCAATGGAAAACATGGGCAGGATATAATACTGTAGTTCTTAACTGGGCTGTAGAAATCAGTAATTCACAAAGAGGAATTTTCTGGTGTGAATTAAGACAAAGTCAATCTACTGGAATTTGGTCTATATACCAACAGGGAATATATGCCCCAGGAACAGAATCATTTTGGCTTGGTAGTATCGCAATGAATGATAATGGAGATATTGGCCTATCATATGCAAAAGCTGGAACTTCAACTTATATGACTTTAGGATATACAGGTAGATTAGCTTCTGACCCGTTAAACACAATGCCAATTGCTGAAACTATTGCAATTGCTGGTTCTGGATCTCAATCTGGAATTAATCGTGTCGGTGATTATGCACAAACGACACTAGATCCAGATGGTCAAACATTTTGGTATACCGGTGAATATTTAGGAGCAGGAGGGTCACCAAAAACAAGAATATACTCTTACACATTTGCTGCTCCATGTACACCACCAGCGAATCAAGCTACAAATTATTCTGCAACTGCTGTCGGAGATAACCAAATGACAATTAACTGGACACGAGGTGATGGTGATAGACTAATTGTTCTTGCGCACGAAGGCGCATTGGTTGATAATGCTCCTGGAAATGGAAATGCATACACAGCAAATTCTGTTTTTGGAAGTGGAGATGAAATTGGCACAGGTAATTACGTAGTTTATGATGGAACTGGTACAAGTGTCACATTAACTGGTTTAACAGCTGGAACAGATTATCATTATTCTGTTTTTGAATATACTACACCATCATACTGTTATTTGAACCCTGCCATGGTTGATGTGACTCCTACAACAGGAATCGCCCCATGTACAGTTTGTGGTGATGTTGCTTCGAATAATGATGATGCAACTGGATTCACGGAAGTAACTTTTAATACAATAGCCAATACCACAACTGGAGACCCAGCATATTCGGATTACACAGCGCAATCAACACAAGTAAACGCTGGACAATCATACGACTTAGGTGTTCAAGTTAATACTGCAGGAAACTATACTGTTCAGACAAAAGCTTGGATTGACTGGAATCAAAACTGTGATTTTACAGATCCAGGTGAAGAATATGATTTAGGAACAGCAACAAATCAAACAAGTGCACCTACTTCTTTATCTCCAGTTTCAATAACAATTCCTTTGGGCGCTGCTCTTGGTAATACAATTATGAGAGTTAGAACGACATGGAATACGGCACCAACACCATGTGGTAACCAAAACTACAGTGAAGCTGAAGATTATACAATTGAGGTTATTGATGCAAATGCTGCACCTTCTGCAAACTTTAATGCAAGTTCAAATGTTATTTGTGAGGGTGCTGATGTGACCTTTACAGACATTTCAACAGGAACACCAACAAGTTGGGCATGGACATTCGGAGATGGAGGTACATCAACAGCTCAAAACCCAACTCATACCTACAACACTTCAGGTACATATACTGTTACTTTAACTGCAACGAATGGAAATGGGTCTGATGTTTCAACTCAAACATCTTTAATTACTGTTACAACAGGACTTACAAATTCTCAAACTTTTGATCTCTGCCCTGGAGCCTCTGTAACGGTGGGGACTAGCACATATAATTCTGCTGGAGTTTATACCGATGTTATAACAAGCGCAGGTGGCTGTGACAGTACTATTACAACAACAATTTCAATGTTGGCAACAACATCAATGTCTCAAACTATTGATATTTGTCAAGGAGCAAGCTACTCTATTAACGGGAACAATTATAATTCAGCAGGAACATATACCGATGTGATAATGAATGCTGCAGGATGTGATAGTGTGATTACTACAACAATTACCGTAAACCCATTACCAGCTGTCTCTGCTGCTCCAGCATCAATAGGTCCATTGTGTTCTTATGAAGACCCAATTAATTTAGTTGGAACGCCATCTGGAGGAACATTCACAGGAAATGGTGTTTCAGGAACTGTGTTTACTCCGAGTTCTGCCGGCCCTGGAAACCATACAATTACATACTCATACACGGATGGAAATGGGTGTATAGGATCAATTGTTGTATCTGCGGAAGTGAAAGATTGTGCAGGTATCTCCGATGAAACTCTAACTGGTGTATCCCTTTTCCCGAATCCAAATGATGGTAATTTTGTTATCACTGGATTAGATTTAGGAACAGAGTATCAAATCTATGATGAAAGGGGACGATTAATTGTTAGTGCTTTTGTTAATTCAAATGAAGAGCACGTAACAGTTCCTAATGTACAAGCCGGAATTTACTATGTTCGTGCAACAAAAGATGGTAAAGAAGGTGGTATAAAATTCTTAATTGCTCAATAAGAATTAGTTAAATATTTGAGACACATCGGTGTTTCTGAGCTTAAAGCTGGAATCTTTAGATTCCAGCTTTTTCTATTTATCTCCCTGAAATTGAACATATTGACTTTTTTTATTATTTTTATAGGGCTAAACTAAAAAACTACCAAAATGAACAAACTACTTCTGCTCCTATCCGGAGCATTGTTGTCGTTGCATGCATCAGCCCAAAAAGATGCAATGACAGCGAACTCTCCACAAACAATTCCAGTTCAGGCGACAATAGTACCCATCAATTATCATGGGACAACTGTTAATCTTTCTTCTTATGTAGAGCCTGCTGGTACCGTAAATGAAATAACAAAATCCGAAAAATTAGGCGTTTCCGCTAAAAGTGATTGGCTTTTACATGAGAATGTAAATCCGAATGCTCTTCCCAATGGAATTGACCCTGCTCTGCAACAATCATACCCAGCTCCAGCAGCCCCATCTAAAGCTCTAACTCAGAACTGGGATGGTATGGGATACACTGGTGTTAATCCAGCGGATCCATCTGTTGATGTTGGGCCCAATCATGTTGTGCAAATGATCAATGGTTCCTCAGGTGCCAGAATTCAAATTTGGAATAAATCCGGCACATCATTAATGGCTCCTGTATACTTCGATAATTTTGTTAGTATGCCAACCGGTGCTGGTGATCCAATTGTTATGTACGATGAACGTGCAGACAGATGGTTTATTAGTGAGTTTTCAGCATCTGGAAATAATCTACACGTCGCAATATCTACTACTCCAGATCCGACTGGTAGTTACCACACTTATAGTTTCAACTCTCCTGGAGGATTCCCGGATTACCCAAAATATTCAATTTGGGAAAATGAATACGTAATGACTGCAAATGTGAACACACCAGATATCTTTGCAATGAACCGTGCGGATATGTTGGCAGGTGTTGCCACAACTGCACAAATGTTCTCTCAAGCAAACTTTGGAACTATTGGTTTTCAAGCTTCTACCCCTGTTAGTATGAATGGTACTGCACTGCCTCCTTCTGGTCAGCCTGCTTTATTAATGCGTATGCGTGATGATGCCTGGGCAGGTGCTGCTACTGATGCATTAGAAATGTGGGAATTAGATATTGACTGGGTAACTCCTGGTAACTCATCTTTAAGTCAAGTTCAAACAATTCCAACTGCCCCTCATGAATCAGAATTGTGTGGATATACATCATTCTCTTGTATCCCTCAACCAAGTGGAGTAAATGCACTAGACCCTTTGCGCGAGCTTTTAATGAATAGAATTCACTATAGAAATTTCGGTACTCATGAATCAATTGTAACATGTCATGTGACCGACGTTGATGGAACTGACCATGCTGGTATTCGTTGGTATGAATTACGACGAACTGGAGGCACTGGAGGCACTTGGTCAATTTATCAACAAGGAACTTATTCGCCAGACTCTGATCATAGATGGATGCCTTCTATTGGAATTTCAGCTTCAGGTGCTATTGGTTTAGCATATAGTGTTTCTAGTGGAACAACATTCCCTTCATTAAGATATACAGGAAGAAAAGAGTGTGATCCTCTTGGTGTAATGACTGAAGCAGAGACTACAATCATTGCCGGATCGGCTTCTAATGGCTCTAATAGATGGGGGGATTACTTCGCAATGGGACTTGACCCTTCAGACGGAGAAACTTTCTTCTTTACTGGAGTTTACAACCCTGCTACACAATGGCAAACAAGAATTGCAGCATTTAGTATGCCTTCTTGTAGTCCACAAGTAGCTTTCGGAGGGTCAACATTTGACTTGAATGAATCTGACGCTGATCAAACTAATAACTGCTTACCATATTCTATATTAAACATTCCTATTTCTATTGCAGTTGACCCTTCTCAGCCAGCAGGAGTGACAGTTAACGTTACAGGTGGAACTGCCACTAACAATGTTGATTATGCAATTCAGAATAATACATTCTCTTTCGATGGAGCAACTCTTTCAGGTAACGTTGTAATTCATGTTTACAATGATGATTATGTAGAAGGAAATGAAACAATAACTCTTGATTATTCATTAAATGCTAATGGTGGAGATGCTGTGGGAGGATTAAGTAATCAAACTGTAACTATCACAATTAATGATGATGATATCGCTCCACTAAATGCTATTAACCCAACACCTGTTTCTTTATTGACTCAAGATTTTGAATCAGGGTTTGGTACTTTCAGTACTAACAATCCAAATTCAGCACCAGATGTATGGGCAATTGGATTGGAAGCAGCTGCAGCAAGTGGAAACTTCCCTTACCCAGGGACAAACGCTACAAACATTGCATGGGTTAATGATGATAACGCTGATTCTGATAGATCTGAAGTGAATATTGATTTCCCTGCTGTTGATTTAACAAATTATGTTGCAGGTACAGTTAATTTCGATTCTTATTTCTTTGGTCTTGCGTATAATGGTGTAACTGAAACATTAGAATTAAGCGCAAGTGTTGGTGGAGGTCCTTTCAACTTAATTGGATCTGCAGTGAACGGAAACACAGCAGCTGCGGATTATGTAGCTCAATCAATTGATATGAGTTCAGTTTGTGGAAACGCAAACGTCATTTTTAGAATTACCTACAGTGATGGTGGAGATTGGCTTTATGGAGCTGGTGTTGACAACATCGAAATAATTGGTCAAACAGGTATTGACATTCAACAATCGATTAATACTGGTGGAATGGAAGCAAACCTAGGGCCAAACGAAACTGTGCACTTTTACGATCCAACTTCTGGTGATGTAATGATGACTTTGGAAAATACTTCTGCTTTCGATTACGGATGTGTTACCGTTGAAGTAGACAGGGCAGGAACCTCTGCTGTTCAATTTAACTCTGCAACGGTAGCCGACTTCTTAATGTCAAAAACATATACTGTAGTTCCTACAAACAACAACCCATCAGGAACCTTTGATATAACCGTCTATTATAAAGAAAGTGAGGTTGCCGGCTGGGAAGCAGCAACTGGAAATAATAGAAATAATGCGGAGGTTATTAAAGTTGCAGGAGCCAATGCGATTGCAGATGTAAACCCAGGTAATTCAGGAACATTTACAATTGCTAATGCAGCCTCTACTTTAGGTTCTTTTTATTCAGATGTTACTTTCACAAGTTCTTTCAGTTCAGGATTCTCTGGATTTGGTGTAGGTATTTACAACCAACTATTAGGGACTCCTCCGACTGCTGATTTTACAGGAACTCCGACAACTATTTGTGCTGGAGAAACAGTTACATTTACTGATTTATCTACTGATGGCCCTACATCATGGTCTTGGGATTTTGGAGATGCAGGAACTTCAACTGATCAGAACCCTACACACATATATACTGCTGCAGGAAACTATACAGTAACACTGACAGCAACAAATGCTGACGGATCTGATGTTCATACTGAAACAAACTATATTACTGTAAATGCAATTCCAACAATTACTGCTAGTGGAACTACTACAATCTGTGAAGGTGCTTCTACAACTATCACTAGTTCTGGCGCTACATCTTATTCTTGGGATCAAGGCATAGGAGCTGGTGCTACTCAAACAGTTTCTCCAACTACAACAACAACTTATACTGTGACAGGAACAACAGCTGGATGTTCTAACACTGATCAAGTTACGGTTACTGTTAATTCAGTGCCAACTGTTACAGCCAATGGAACAGCTACGATATGTGAAGGTGCTTCTACAACAATTTCAGGTGCTGGTACTACCTCTTATTCCTGGGATAATGGATTGGGTGCTGGTGCATCACAGACTGTTTCACCGAATACAACAACTACTTATACGGTTACAGGAACAACTAATGGATGTTCTAATACTGATCAAGTAACTGTTACAGTTACTCCTTTACCAACAGTAACCGCAAGTGGAACTGCTACAATCTGTGAAGGTGCTTCTACAACTATCACTGGTTCTGGAGCAACTACTTACTCTTGGGATAATGGTTTAGGTACTGGTGCATCGCAAACAGTTTCTCCAACTACAACAACAACTTATACTGTGACAGGAACAACAGCTGGATGTTCTGACACTGATCAAGTTACGGTTACTGTTAATTCAGTGCCAACTGTTACAGCCAATGGAACAGCTACGATATGTGAAGGTGCTTCTACAACAATTTCAGGTGCTGGTACTACCTCTTATTCCTGGGATAATGGATTGGGGGCTGGTGCATCGCAACTGGTTACACCATCAACTACAACTACTTATACTGTAACAGGAACAACAAACGGTTGTTCAAGTATTGATCAAGTAACCGTAACCGTAACTCCTTTGCCAACAGTAATAGCAGGAGGAACAACTACTATTTGTGCTGGTACTTCAACTACGATTACAGGTTCTGGAGCAACTACGTATTCTTGGGATAACGGTCTAGGAGCTGGTGCATCGCAAATCGTTACTCCAACGACAACTACAATATACACTGTAACTGGAACAACATCTGGTTGTTCAAATACGGACGCAGTGACTGTAACGGTTAATCCAACTCCAGGGATTACAATAGGAGCAGCAAATAATCCAAGCGCATGTGCAACTGCTACTGGTTCTATCCAAATAGCTGGTTCTGGTAGTGGAAATGTTACATGGACCGGAACTGCTTCTGGCACAGCAACATCAGTTTCTTTGCCACATACAATTTCTGGACTTGCTGCCGGATCGTATACAATAACATTTACAGATGCTAATGGATGTATTTCTAACACCTTAGTTCAATCGTTATCTGACCCTTCTGCTCCAACAGTGGTAGCAACAGGTTCAACTACGATTTGTGCTGGTGCTTCAGTAAATATTTCTGCATCAGGTGCAACTACATATTCTTGGGATAATGGTCTAGGAGCTGGTGCATCTCAAACAGTTTCTCCAACAACAACAACTACTTATACTGTAATTGGTGATGTAGCTGGTTGTACTGGTTCAGACGCAGTTACAATAACTGTGAATGCAGTACCAACTGTAGTTGCGAATGGTACAGCAACAATTTGTGAAGGTGCTTCAACTACAATTAGTGGTTCGGGAGCAACTACTTACTCTTGGGATAATGGATTAGGAGCAGGTAATTCTCATACAGTTTCACCTACATCTACTACAACATACACTGTAACAGGTACGACTAATGGTTGTTCAAATACAGACATACTTACTGTAACAGTTACTCCGTTACCAACTGTAGTTGCGACAGGTACTGCGACAATTTGTGAAGGTGCTTCAACTACAATCGATGCAACTGGTGCAACAACGTATTCTTGGGATAACGGTCTAGGAGCTGGTGCATCGCAAATCGTTACTCCAACGACAACTACAACATACACTGTAACAGGTACGACTAATGGTTGTTCAAATAATGACGTGATAACAGTTACAGTTAACCCTACTCCATCTATTACACTGGCGGGGGCAAACAATCCAACTTCATGCGCAACAAGTACTGGATCAATTGTAATTGGAGGTTCTGGTAGTGGAAATGTTACATGGACCGGAACTGCATCGGGAAGTGCAAATGCAGTTTCATTACCATATACACTTTTAGGTTTAGGTGCAGGTTCTTACACTATAACTTTTACAGATGCTAACGGTTGTACATCAAATACAATTAATCAATCTTTAGTTGATCCTTCTGCACCGACAGTCGTTGGAATTGGAAGTACCACAATTTGTGAAGGTGCTTCAGTAATTATTTCTGCAACAGGAGCAACTACCTACTCTTGGGATCAAGGACTATTAGGTTCTGGAAGTGCTCAATCAGTTTCTCCAACAACAACGACAACATATACAGTTACTGGTGAAGTCGCCGGTTGTACTGCAACTGATCAGGTTACGGTAACGGTTAACTCTGTGCCTACTGTACTTGCAACGGGAACTACTTCAATTTGTGAAGGCGCTTCAGTTTCAATAAATGCAACTGGTGCAGCTACTTATTCTTGGGATCAAGGTGTTGGAGCTGGAGCTTCTCAAACGGTTTCACCAACTTCAACAACAACATATACTGTAACGGGAACGACGAACGGATGTTCAAATACTGATCAGGTGATTGTTACTGTTAATGCAATTCCAAACGTAACTGCGATTGGAGGTGCTACTATATGTGCAGGAGAATCAACTAGTATCAATGGTACCGGAGCAACAACCTATACTTGGGATAATGGAATTGGAGCTGGAGCTTCTCAAACTATTTCTCCAACGACAACGACAACATATACAGTTATAGGATCAACAAATGGGTGTTCTAATACAGATAATGTTACGATAATAGTCAACCCTTCACCAACAACTATAGCCACAGGCACTACTTCAATTTGTGAAGGAGCTTCAACTACTATCAATGCAAATGGTGCAACTACTTATAACTGGAATCAAGGAGTTGGAGCTGGAGCATCTCAAATAGTTTCTCCATTAGTTACAACTACATATGAAGTAACAGGGACAACTGCAGGCTGTTCAACTACTGACCAAGTAACAGTAACAGTTACTCCTCTCCCAACAGTTGTAGCCAGCGGAACTGCAAATATTTGTGAAGGTGCTTCGACTACAATCGATGCAACTGGTGCTGCATCTTATGACTGGGATAATGGAATCGGAGTTGGAGCTTCTCAAACAGTTTCACCAACTACAACAACAACTTACATTGTAACTGGTACGACATCAGGCTGTACTAATACTGACCAAGTTACTGTAACGGTTAATCCACTACCTACTATAGTTGCAACTGGAACAGCTGATATTTGTGAAGGATCATCTACGCCAATTGATGCTTCTGGAGCAACTACTTACTCTTGGGATAACGGAATTGGAGCTGGAGCTTCTCAAACAGTTTCTCCAACTACAACAACAACGTACATTGTAACTGGTACAGAGAACGGCTGTTCTAATACGGATCAAGTTACTGTAACGGTTAATCCATTACCTGTAGTTACGGCAACACCAACTGCAATAGGTCCTTTATGTTCTTATGAAGATCCAATTACTTTAGTTGGATCACCAATTGGAGGAACATTCAGTGGTCTAGGTCTTTCTGGAGATGCATTCTCTCCTAGTGCAGCTGGACCAGGAACACATAGTATAACTTATTCCTACACTGACGCTAACGGATGTTCTAATTCGGTTATAGTAAATGCAACAGTTAATGATTGTGCTGGAATTGCTGAAGAAGCTTTAATAGGCGTTTCATTATTCCCGAATCCAAACGACGGAAACTTTGTGATTACGGGATTGGATAAGGGCTCTGAATACAAAGTATACGATGACAGAGGAAGATTAATTGTTCAGACAATTGCTACTTCTGATAAAGAATTCATCTCTCTTCCAAATGGAGATGCTGGAATGTACTACATTCAAGCAACTAAAGATAGTAAGGAAGGACAAGTTAAATTCTTAGTCGTAAAATAGACTAGACAGCACGCAAGTTTCTTTATAGAAAGCTGGAACCGAAAGGTTCCAGCTTTTTTTGGTCATAAACTTTTGGTCACAAAAAAGGTCTAAACAAATGTCTAGACCTTTAATTCAAATTCTATTTAATTACCCTTTTACAAGGTTAATTTTTGCATCTTCTGCTTCAGCTAAATCTGTTGTTAGAGAATCATCACCTAATGATTCAAACAATACATCATTTGCCAATACTTCGTTACAAACATACTCCTTATTTGCGCTAATTGCACTTTGAATTAACTCGTTTGTATCTACTTTCAATAAGATTCTATCGGTAACTTCTAATCCAGAATCCTTTCTTAAGTTTTGAACTCTATTCACTAATTCACGTGCGATTCCCTCAGCTTTTAATTCTTCAGAAATCGTTACGTCTAAAGCAACAGTTAAACCATTCTCAGAACTAACCAACCATCCAGGAATATCTTGAGCTGCAATATCAAAATCAGTAATATCTAATTCAACTTGCTCTCCATTGATTTCACCAGACCATCCTTTTGATGATTCTACCGAAGCAATATCATCCGCAGACATCTGAGCTACCATTCCAGCAATTGCTTTCATGTGTTTCCCGTATTTAGGACCAATCGTTTTGAAGTTTGGTTTAATGCCCTTCACAAGAACACTGTTATCTTCTTCTAACAATTCAAGTTCCTTAACATTCACCTCAGAAAGAATTAAGTCCTTAACGTGTGTAATGTTCTTAGCAAATGTAGAATCCAATACAGGAACCATTATTTTCTGTAGAGGCTGACGTACTCTAATTTTCTCTTTCTTACGAAGACCAAGTACCAATGATGATGTTCTCTGCGCAATATCCATTTGAGCTTCTAGCTCCAAATTAATGAATGACTCATTCACCTGAGGGTAATCAGCCAAGTGAACTGACTCCAAAGTAGAATTTTTCGAAACTTCGTTTAAATCTAGATACAATTGATCCATGAAGAACGGTGCAATAGGAGAACCTAAAACAGCAACTGTTTCAAGACAAGTGTAAAGTGTTTGGTAAGCAGACAACTTGTCGTTCGCTCCAGCTGCATCGTCGGATGTTTGTTTCCAGTAACGTCTTCTACATAATCTTACATACCAATTAGATAGTTGGTCTCCAACAAATTCTTGGATTAAACGTCCAGCTTTTGTTGGTTCATACGAGTTGTATGCTTCATCAACATTTTTAATCAACGAATTCAATTTAGACAATACCCAACGATCAATTTCTGGTCTATCTTCTAACGCTAAATCTGGCGCTGAATAATCAAAACCATCAATATTTGCATAAAGCCCGAAGAAAGAATAGGTGTTATACAATGTTCCAAAGAACTTACGTTGCACCTCTGTAATTCCGTCTAAATCAAACTTTAAGTTATCCCAAGGCTGAGCATTAGTAATCATATACCAACGTGTTGCATCAGGACCGTACTTATCTAATGTTGTAAATGGATCAACAGCATTACCAAGACGCTTCGACATTTTCTGTCCGTTCTTATCTAAAACCAATCCATTAGAAACCACATTCTTATATGCTACAGAATCAAATACCATTGTTGAAATAGCATGCAGTGTGTAAAACCAACCTCTTGTTTGATCCACTCCCTCTGCGATAAAATCACCAGGATATCCTTTTCTATCTTCAATTAATTCTTTGTTCTCAAATGGGTAGTGCCACTGAGCATAAGGCATAGAACCTGAGTCAAACCAAACATCAATTAAATCTGCCTCACGTTTCATTGGTTCACCAGAAGACGAAACCAATGTGATTTGGTCCATGTAGTTCTTGTGTAAATCTACCTTCGCGTAATTCTCTTTTGACATATCCCCAACTTGGAAATTATTCAAAGGATTAGCATCCATTACTCCAGCAGCTACCGCCTTATCAACCTCACCTTTTAATTGCTCAATTGAAGAAATACAAACTCTTTCTTCTCCTTCTTCAGTTGACCAAATTGGAATTGGAATACCCCAATAACGCGATCTCGAAAGATTCCAGTCATTCAAGTTCTCTAACCATTTTCCAAAACGACCAGTTCCAGTAGATTCCGGCTTCCAGTTAATCGTTTCGTTTAATTCCATCATTCTTTCCTTATTCTGTTTTGCTTTCACAAACCAAGAATCTAAAGGGTAGTAAAGAACAGGCTTGTCAGTTCTCCAGCAATGCGGATAACTATGAACATACTTCTCTACTTTGAATGCTTTATTCTCTATTTTTAATTTGATGGCAAGTTCAACATCTGCAGACTTATCTGGAGCAGTCCCTTCATCATAATATTCATTCTTAACATACTTTCCAGCAAATTCACCCATGCGAGATGTGAAACGACCTTGAAGATCAACTAGTGGTGTTGGATTTCCTTTATCGTCTAGAACAAGTAAACCAGGAACTCCGGCATCCGCAGCAACTTTGGCATCATCCGCACCAAATGTTGGAGCTGTGTGAACGATTCCCGTACCATCTTCCGTAGTTACGAAATCACCAACAATCACTTGAAATGCTTTATCGGCATCTTCGAAAGGTTGCGCAAAAGGAAGTAATTGCTCGTATTTCAATCCAGCTAACTCTTTTCCTAGACACTCACCAGCGATGAAGTAAGGAATTGATTTGTCACCTTTATTATACTCAACTAATTCAGCTTCAGCTTCAACCGGCTTATATCCTTTTGCGAATTGATATCCAACAAGATTCTTTGCTAGAACAACATTTATTGCTTCGTGTGTATATTGGTTAAACGTCTTTACTAAAACATACTCAATCTTCGGTCCAACAGTTAACGCTGTATTTGACGGAAGTGTCCAAGGCGTTGTTGTCCAAGCCATGAAGTGGATATCTTTATCTAAACCATAAGGTGTTGACTGTCCATCAACCATTTTAAATTGAGCGACAACCGTAGTGTCCGTTACATCTCTATAACATCCCGGCTGATTAAGCTCGTGCGAAGAAAGACCTGTTCCAGCTTTAGGAGAATACGGTTGAATCGTATACCCTTTGTAGATCATGTCTTTATTATACAACTGACCAAGTAGCCACCAAACAGACTCCATGTATTTAGAATCGTAAGTGATGTATGGATCTTCCATATCCACCCAGTACCCCATTTGAGTTGTAAGGTTGTTCCAAATATCCGTGTAGCGCATTACTGCTTCTTTACACGCTTTGTTATAATCTTCTACGGTAATTTTAGTTCCGATATCTTCTTTGGTAATCCCAAGTTCTTTCTCAACACCAAGCTCCACAGGAAGACCATGCGTATCCCATCCAGCTTTACGTTTTACTTGAAACCCTTTCAATGTTTTATAACGACAGAATATATCCTTAATAGAACGACCCATTGCGTGGTGAATTCCAGGAAGACCATTTGCAGATGGCGGTCCTTCGAAGAAAATAAATGGTTCTTTTCCATCTCGAGTAGAGATCGATTTCTCGAACACATTCTTTTTCTCCCAGTTTTCCAATACGCGACTTGCCACATTCGGCAGGTCTAATCCTTTGTAAGTTGGATATTTATTGCTCATTATAATCAGTAATTTGAATCCGCAAAGTTAATGATTACCGATGAAAGATTAGCAATTATTTTTGTCCCTCTCTTGGCGTCCAATTCTTACCCAAATAAGTCCTTACAACTCTAAATCCTACATTAGGATGACCAACACTTTTTGACTCAATCTCTTTGACAGAATAAACACCTATTTCAGACTCAGCACTCATCCAGCCACCACCGGCAGCTTGAGGATAATCTTTTCCATGACCTCCAACATCATGCGCATAAACCATTTCGGCCACATTGCCACTCATATTATACATGCCATATTCGTTTGGATTATATGAATCAACATCCGCAATTAGCATGTTATCTCCGGCAATATAGGCAGCTGTCGTTTTGGCGTTTTTGGTCCCACGCATTTTACAATCGCAATCCTCAAGATTTCCACTGTATGTGGATAAATCAAAATTGCCCAAAAAACAACCGTCTTCATTAACAGGTTTGCCTCCTCCCCAAGCGAAGCGATTATATAAACCTTCAACTGAAGCTGCTTTAACCCATTCTGATTTATAAGGAAGTCTCACATCATTAAGTCTAATTGTTATTTCATGCTTTTTTGATTCTTTCGCTTTAGCGTATATATATGATTCCTTAGATAACCAAGTGCAATACATTTCAGCGCCTTCGACACTAACGTTAACAACAGGGCGGTCATCATAACTATGATCTGCAAAATAATTGTCTTGCCAATGACGCATAGACTCCCCAAACAACATTGTCCAATTTTCTTGATCCGGTGCTGCCTTTTTAAAATCTTCTTTTCTTCCTTGAATTAATAAATCAAACAAGAAGGTTCTGTACTCTAAGTTTGTCACTTCTTTCGTTGACATAACAAAAGCCTGAACCGATATTGGTTCCCCCAGATATAGAAAGGAACCTGAAGGCACATAGGCGTATGTGTTTTTATCAAATTTAACATTTGCCTTTATCATCTTCCTTTTCTGCTTATGATTGGCTTCTATTTCATCTTCTGTCAATTTTGGGAAAATGTAAGCTCGCTTGTTACCAGTTTCGTGATCATTCTTAGGCTCAAATCTTTTCTCATATGGCATTAATTCTTGAGTAATGTTGTCATCAAGTTTTAAAAATGGTAACTCTTCAAATTCACCGAATTCATTAATTCGTTGTTGTTTTACAATTACACCCTCAACTTTATCACCTTTAGAATCGATTGAAATGATCTCCTCATACTCGACCTTTGCTACTCCCTGCTCTTTTGAAACTTTAACCGGTTCATCATTACTATTCAACATCAATACTGACGTAACCAATACTCCTATAATTCCTAACATAATAAGTCCATTTTTAATTGATAAAAACTGACCCGTTTTCGATGTTGGTTTAGCCGAATTTGCTGCAACACTTTTTAAAAATGTTGCCTTTGTTTCATTAAAAGTCGTCTCTACAGGTTGATTCTTAATCTGACCAAAGAGCTCATTCAATTTGTTATCTTTATTCATGATCATCTCCTGTTTTAGTAACGGCCTCAAAATTCATTAGCTGAGACAATTTTATCCTAGCCCTGCGAAGCCTTTGCTTCACAGATGATTCTGATGCGTTTTGAATTCCTGCAATTTCTTTGATGCTAAACCCTGATATTTCAAATAAAATAATGCACTCTCGTTGTTCGTCATTGAGTTCGGACATTGCCTGATACAAAAATTGAATATCTGTTGTAACCTCTCCAGAAGATTCAGTATCATTCAACTGATTAATATTATCTTCTTTAGATAAGGGACGTTCTTTCTTTTTGATGTTATTATTCGACAATATTCGAACACTAATACTGAATAGAAATGACAAAAAAGCTTCTTTTGATCGAAGCGTTTCAAATTTGTCAAATGCTACTAACAAGGTTTCATTTATGAGATCTCTGTATTCCATATCTCCATACACTCTTGCTCTGCAGAAGCCTTCGAACCTATCATGAATTGGCTCGTAAAGTGCTAAAAATTCGTCTTGTTTTGAAACTCTCATTTATTTAAAACACATCGTTGGGTTCACAATGTAAGTATGATAACTCAAGGATAAGTTACATGACAACCAAACTTATTTAAAAATTATCCCGTTTTCATATAACATATAAACTATCGAACTATGAGAATAATCACAGCAACTATAATTTTAATCGGACTCGTTTTCGTTTCATGTAAAAAGGATGAAAACAACGTCACACCAGCATGTGATGGGTCAAACCCAAACTACAATAGTTTTGTTCAAAGCGTAATGTCATCTCATTGTATCTCTTGTCATTCTGATATGGCCACGTATGCTGGTCTTTCGGTATATTTGAATAATGGCTCATTTGCCAAAGAAGTATTAACAGATCAAACAATGCCTCAAGGTGGATCTTTGGATGCTACAACATTAAATAAACTTCAATGTTGGGTTGATAATGGCTTCCCTGAAAATTAAAATTAAACGTTAAAAACCCTAAATTATAAAATAAATACCGTTGATATTTGTTGTGATAAACGAGAAGACGTAAATTTGTTTTTGTTGAACGATTATGGCAGAATATAAAACAGGACCTTTTTTAGAACAAATTAATCTCCCAGAAGATCTTAGAGAAAAATTTGGAATTGATGATTTACCTCAGATTTCGGAGGAAGTGCGTCAATATATAGTTGATGTGATTTCAGAAATTGGCAACAGTCATTTTGGTGCTAGTTTAGGTGTTGTAGAGTTAACTGTTGCTTTACACTACGCTTTCAACACTCCATATGACCAATTAGTTTGGGACGTAGGTCATCAAGCATATGGTCACAAAATTCTTACAGGTCGTAAAGATTCTTTTCCAACAAACAGAATTAAAGGAGGAATTTCTGGATTCCCTAAACGTTCTGAAAGTCATTACGATACTTTCGGTGTTGGTCACTCTTCGACTTCAATTTCTGCAGCGCTAGGAATGGCTGTTGCGAATAATTACAAAGGAGAGAAAGAACGTCAGCACATTGCGGTTATTGGTGATGGTGCCATGACTGCAGGCTTGGCATTTGAAGGTCTAAATCACGCAGGATTTGAAAAAGATGCGAATCTTTTAGTTGTATTAAATGACAACTGTATGTCGATTGACCCCAATGTTGGAGCTTTAAAAGAATACTTAACAGACATCACGACATCTCATACATATAATAAAGTAAAAGATGAGGTTTGGAATTTACTAGGAAAGGTTTCTAAGTTTGGCCCAGATGCTCAATCTGTTGCTTCAAAAATTTCGACTGCTTTAAAAGGTTCTTTGTTAAAACAAAGTAATTTGTTTGAATCATTGAATTTCCGTTATTTCGGCCCAGTAGACGGACATGATGTTATTGGTTTAGCGAAGGTTATGGAAGATTTAAAGGATATTCCAGGACCGAAAATTTTACATTGCATTACACGAAAGGGTGCCGGATACAAGTTTTCTGAAGAAGGAAACCCAACTCAATGGCACGCTCCTGGTGTATTTAATAAAGATACGGGTGAAATTGTTAAAGTGGTTCCAAAATCCCCACAGCCACCAAAGTATCAAGAAGTATTTGGTCATTCAATAGTTGAATTAGCTGAGGAGAATGAAAAGGTAATGGGAATTACTCCTGCTATGCCCTCTGGATGTTCATTGAACATAATGATGAAGGCAATGCCTAAAAGAACATTCGATGTAGGCATCGCTGAGCAACATGCCGTAACATTTTCTGCTGGCCTTGCTACTCAAGGAATGGTTCCTTTCTGTAACATCTATTCTTCATTTATGCAACGTGCATTTGACCAAGTATTGCATGATGTTGCATTACAGAACTTAAATGTTGTTTTCTGCTTAGATCGCGCAGGACTTGTTGGGGCCGATGGTGCCACTCATCATGGTGCTTACGACATTGCGTATATGAGATGTATTCCAAACATGACAGTTTCGGCTCCTATGAATGAGTCTGAATTACGTGACTTAATGTATACTGCTCAACTTGAAAACATGGGCCCTTTTTCGATTAGATACCCTAGAGGGAAAGGTGTAATGACTGAATGGAAAACTTCAATGAAAGCCATCAAGGTTGGAACTGGACGAAAAGTGACTTCTGGTCAAGACATTGCTATTCTTTCTCTTGGGCATCCAGGAAACTTTGTCCAAGAAGCAATCAAAGAGCTCAAAACTTCTGGGGCTTCAATAGCACATTACGATATGCGTTTTGTTAAACCTATTGATGAGACTATGCTGCATGAGGTATTCTCAAAGTTCGATAAAGTAATTACCGTAGAAGATGGATGTTTAATGGGAGGTTTCGGATCTGCAGTTATTGAATTTATGGTTGATCAACTATACACTGCTGAGATCGTTCGCTTAGGAATACCTGATGAATATATTCACCATGGCACTCAACAAGAATTATGGGAAGATTGTGGTTTCGATACAAAATCTATCGTGAAAACAATTAAAACTATGCTTAATCTCGAAATTAAAACTGAAAAAGAAGCCGCCAATTCATAGCCTTTTCTAAATGTCAGAAAATCTGAAAACCTTTCTCAATTGGAGTTCAGGAAAGGACGCCTCATTAGCTCTTCATTACTTACAAAACAACTCGAAATTTTCGGTTGAGCACCTGCTTACTTCTGTAAATGACCATTATGATCGTATTTCGATGCATGGGGTCCGTCGAAGTATGCTCGAAGTTCAGATCAAATCTATAGGACTTCCATTTTCAACCATTGAACTTCCGTTAGAACCTACGATGGAAGAATATGAAGAAAAAATGCGTCAAATTCTGGAGAGGCTCGTTGAAGACGGATTTAAAGTATCAGCATTTGGAGATATATTCTTGGAAGATTTAAGAACTTTCAGAGAAGAGAAATTAAAAGAAGTCAACCTCAAAGGAGAGTTTCCACTCTGGAAGAAAAACACTTCGGAATTAGCGATAGAGCTTATTGAAAAAGGATTCAAAACAATTGTAGTTTGCGCAAAATCAGACTTATTGGATAAATCATTCGTTGGTCGTATTTTTGATAAGGAATTTCTAGAAGACTTGCCTGATAATGTAGACCCTTGTGGTGAAAATGGAGAATTTCATACTTTCTGTTTTGATGGTCCAATTTTTAAATTTCCAGTAGCATATGAAATCGGAGAAAAAACATTTAAATCTTACTCAAATCCAAACAAAGAAGATCAATCTGGAGATATTGGCTTTTGGTTTTGCGACTTACTGCCTAAACCTAATTAATCGCTCTAATTGCTCTCACTCTAGCAGTTTCACTTTTCAATTTAAACTCGGCAACTCCTGAATTAAAGCTTACTACCCAAGCCTGGTCACTATCGAAATCGTTTGAGCTCCAATAATTATCGAAAGCAAAATTTCCAAGGTTATTATTATCACCAAATGCCGCCGGCCCTATTGAATAAAACATTTCTGTTAGCTCAGTTTTATTAGGCAAATACCAATCAATATAAGTTGTGCTGGTATAAAATTCACAAATGTTTGCAGCAATTCCAGGTTGACTACATCCACTATCAATATCAGTAGAATTATACATTCCTGAGCCTAAAGAAAGGCTGTCCGCTCCAAAAATTATCGTTCCTTCACAACCCCATTCAGCTGCTATGCTTTGATCAGACATTGAAACAATTAATGCAGATCCATCTGACGGGTTAACGTAAAAGAGGATTCCTCCTCCGTACGTTTTTCCGATAATACTATCAGCAGGAAAGTCTTCTAAAATTTCCAAAATACTTAGTCCAGAATCAAGGTGTTCTTGTACAGTGGCATTCCCCAATAGGTTGACAGGGACTGAGGTATTATCTTCAGTCTCATCTTTTTTGCAAGCTGAAATAATTAAAAAAACCAATAAAATTGAAACAATCATTTTCATACTCGAAGTTTTGTCAAAAATACAAGAATATCCTCAACTCCTTTAAAATCAATCTCAGGCGATTTATACCAGACCACGCCCGCCTATAATTAAAATGAAAGAGTCTGGTGCGTTTTTCGTAAATTCGAGCACATAACTAAAAATAAACTTGATGAAAAAATTAATATTATCAGCAATATTCGCTGTTTGCACATTAGCTACGACTATGGCTCAGGTAGATGAAGGTCACGTTAAATTCAATCTTGACGTAACCGCTACCGATCCTCAAATGGAAATGGCTGTTGGAATGATGCAAGGAAGTTCAGTAGAAATCTATTTCTCTGGCGAAAGTATTCACTCTGAAGTAAATATGGGAGCTGTAATGAAAGTTCAAACAATTGTCTTAGGTGAAACTGGTGAAGCTTTAATTCTAATGAGTGGAATGATGGGTAACACTGCTGTTCCGACAACTACAGAAGCAATGGAAGCAGAATCAGTTGAAGCTCCTGAATTAGATATTCAATTAGTTGATGAGACTAAAGAGATACTAGGGTATGAATGTAAAAAAGCAATTGTCACAGATGAAGATGGCAATGAGACTATTACATGGTATTCTGAAGACATAAAAGTAAACACTAAAGGTCAGAGTTACCACAATGAAAAAATTCCTGGATTCCCTTTAGAATTCACTCAAAGTGCAAATGGAATGGCAATGGCTTTTACAGCAACAGAAATCGAAACTAAAATCGACAAAAAGAAAAAGAAAACAATGTTCAGCGTTGAAATTCCAGAAGGATATAAAGAAATGACTCCTGAAGAATTGAAGTCAATGGGAATTTAATGACAATAACTACTTCAACAAAGGCAGCTAGTTAGCTGCCTTTGTTGTTTCTATAGGTTTAGATTTAGCATGTTCGAACACTATTCATCGTTATCCTAACTGTAAACATTATATTTTGCGACAAGTATAATACCGCTTAATTCAGAAGCATTTAATTTAAAATTATTTCGCGATACTTTCATTTAAAGCCCTCGATAGAAATTGAAAACCTGCAGCTAACAAGTTAAGGATGAATAAAAAGGTATATCATCCGCTAGGCTTAACAAAAAGAAATTTGGGCTTATAGTTCATCAGATTTATCATGCGATTACATAGAAGTGTTCACAAAAGTTAAAAAAACAAATACTTTAACAACGTTCAATTATTTAATGACTATTTGTTTTTATTTTAGGTATCCAAAATAAGATTTAACTAATGTCTTAAAATTTATGCCTAACAATCAACATACAAGAGCTTTAGCTCCATTTTCTTGTTCATATTCGGCGCAAGTTCCTGAATTATTGCAACGATTAAATTGTACTCTATCGATATCAACATATCAAGCCGGTAAATTGATTTTCATTTCAGCTTTAGATGAAAGTAAAATTGTTCAACTACCTAGAACATTTGATAAACCAATGGGTATAGCGCAGGATTATGAAAAAGACAAATTAGCAATCGCCTGCAAGGATGAAGTCATTGTCTTTTCTAATTCTAAAGAATTGGCGAAGCATTATCCAAAGTCACCAAATAAGTATGATTCGCTTTACATGCCGAGACTAACTTACCATACAGGTACATTAGATATTCATGACCTCAACTTTGGAAAGAATAATGAGCTTTATGGAGTAAATACTTTGTTTTCAAGTATAATTAAATTGGATGATGATTATAATTTTAGACCGGTTTGGACACCCGGTTTTATAGATAAAATTGTTGCTGAAGATCGATGTCATTTAAACGGCATGGCAATGCTGAATGGTAAGCCAAAATATGCTACAGCGTTTGGCCAAGGTAATTCATTTCAAAGCTGGAGAAATACAGTGACAACAGGAGGCATTCTAGTTGATGTCGATACAAACGAAATCATTATAGAAGGGCTTGCAATGCCGCATACACCTCGTATTTTTAACGGAGAATTATATACGCTTTTATCAGCAACAGGAGAATTAATTAAGATCAATAAGGAAGCAGGCACATATGAAGTGATTTTAAAGCTTGATGGTTTTGTACGTGGTATGGACTTGCATCAGGACTATCTATTTATAGGATTATCGAAATTACGTCAAAATTCATCAACTTTTGCAAAGTTAAATCTTCAAGCAAATGAAGCTGGAATTGTTGTGGTTCATCTGCCAACGGGAAGTATTGCGGGTAAGATTACGTATCAAACTTCTTTGGATGAAATATATGATGTACACGTGCTTCCCAATACAATAAGACCAAATATTATGAATACCATTCGTCCTGATTATAAAGAGGGCGTAACTACTCCCAATACAACCTTTTGGGCAAAACAAAATAAATTCTAAATTTCAATTTACGCTATGAAAAAAATAAACCACTCACGAAAAAAGAGGCAGCTAGCTAGAATAATAGAACAGTTAAAGTTAAAAATTAGCTTATCAAATCAATCAGTAGAGGAGATTAATCAAATTAAACTCAGAATTAAAATTTTATTGCAAGAATTATCTGGTTTTGTGCCAAAACATCAACTAATAAAGATTTTAGGCTCTTTTGCAGTTGTATTTGGTTTTGCTTCAAGTTCAGTTGCTCAATCATTTATTGCTCCGGTTCAAAATCCTTTTGGTTTAACATCAACAGGAAGTTACATACAATTTCCAGCACTTGCGGACCTAGATGGTGATGGTGATATAGATATGTTGGTTGGAACGTATGCTGATAGTCTCTATTTTTTTGAAAACACGGGTACAACATCGGCTCCCGCCTATGCGAATCCTGTAGCAGAGCCATTTGGTCTTTCTTCTGGCATGTTGGACGTACCTGCATTTACGGATCTTGATGGTGATGGTGACTTAGACCTGATGCTTGGTCAATATTCTGGTACATTGACATATCATGAAAACGTTGGGTCAGCGAGCACTCCTTCATTTGCAGCAGGAGTTTCCTTACCATTTGGTTTAACAGCAACGGATCAATTTGCAATCCCTGAATTTGCGGATCTTGATGCGGATGGTGATATGGATCTTCTAGTAGGCGAGTATGAAGGCAATTTACAATATTTCGAAAATACGGGTACCTCAACAGCACCAAATTTTGCGTCGCCACAACTAAATCCGCTTGGATTATCTGCTGGATACGATATTTCTTCGCCAAACTTGGCTGATTTTGACCTCGATGGAGATTTAGATATGCTATTAGGTGAATATTACGGGAACTTTTCCTATTTCGAAAATACAGGAACTACAACCAGTCCAAATTTTGCCTCGCCACAACTAAATCCATTCGGTTTATCAGCCACATATTATTTTGCTTTCCCTGCACTGGCAGATTTTGATAATGATGGAGATGTAGATGTAATGGTAAGTGAGTATGAGGGTACATTCCAGTATTTTGAAAACAACGATCCGAATGCGACACTTTTAGAAAACACCATGCTGGGATCAATTGATCCAAATCCATTTTATGATGTTTTAAATTTTAAATTTGACCAAGATGTTATCCAAGCGAATTTTGTGAATCTTGCAGGGCAAACGGTTCTTTCTATTAAAAACCCAAAAGCAAATGTAGATGTTAGTTCACTAGATCCAGGCCTCTACTTTGTGAAATGTATTCATCTAAATAATAGACAGTCAGAACATAAGCTACAAAAGCATTAACAGCCTTCTTAAAGAAGCAATGTTAGTTTTAAACGTTACTTGTTTCCGAATAGGAGCAAGTAACGTTTAATTTATAATGAAATAAGAATAGTTATTAGCACAATTTTTCAATGCTATCTGTTCGTTCTGAAAACAAAACAATTGAGTTTCAAACCAATAAATGAAGCATAGAACTATAAGAGAGTCTTGAATAGTATCTTCTAAAAGATCTAATTGATTTATCTCGTTTTATGCATTTAAAGTGTTTCATCTAAGCCTCATTAATAAACTTTAGCTTCGGGGTAAATAAACCTGAAAGAGGAATTGACATCTTGCATTTTCATCAAATTAAACCTCTAAGATTCTTCACTCTGCTCTTTTAATGAAAACTAAAGCCCTTCATTAAGACAACTTTCTTCCGATTACGATCTTTTCTTGGTACTATTGTACTTTATACTAACACTGATTCTTTTTGATTTCTCAATTCCTACCTTATTTACTGCATAAAAGTCGTCTTTTATCAAGCGTATTTGTTCTAATATCTTTCGTATCAACTTCCCAAACCATTGATGTTTCACAAAAGGCATACGGGTTAATTGAACTTTTTGAAAAAGAACATGTCCAACCACTGGAAATAAACGATTCTTTCGGTCTAACGATACATGAAGTATTGTTGAATACTATTGATCCAGATCACGATTTTTTCACAAAAACTGAGCTCCAAGAATTAGTCAATAAATCAGCTCAAATTGATGACGACATAGCTGCCTATGAAACTTCATATCTAGACTTCTTTAAAAAGAAATTTTATTCAAACATAAGCAAAGCAGATTCTATCCATACAACCATTTTTAATTCTAAAATTGACATACTCAAGGCAACAACACCTGAACTTGAAGCCGACTCTATTTTAACTAAAAGTAATTCTCTTGCCCATTGGAAACTAAAATACAGAAAGTCAATACAAGCTGCTGTTCTAGAAAAATTAGAACTTAGTGATTATAATTACTCACAAGACTCTTTTGATATAATCATACAAGAATCAACTTCTTTAGTTAAAAGTAATTTCAAAGATTATTTCAAAAATTTAATGTTAGACTCCTCTTTTGTCAATAATCAATATTTAAATGCAATTGCCGCATCTTTTGATTCTCATTCGGAATATTTCACCACATCTCAAAATAATAGTTATCAAGAAGAACTAACGAGTGAACGCGAAATTTTCGGGATTAGTTATGTCAAAAACCTCAATGGTGTTTTCGAAATCACCGATGTACACCCCGGAAGTTCAGCCTGGTTATCAGGGGAAATTCATGTTGGCGATGAGCTAGTGAAACTCAAGTTCGGTGGTGATGAACCGATCTTAACAGAAGGTAAAACAAACTACGAATTACATCAAGCTTTTGCCAAGGCCATCAGTAAGGACTTAATTTTAACTATTCATTCGAATGGTCAAGTTAAAACAGTTCACCTTGTAAAATCCAAAGTCTATAGCGACAGTGATATAATTAAGTCTGCTGTTTTACAAGGTGAACAAAAGGTGGGGTATATCGCACTACCTGACTTTTATGCCAACTGGACAGACACCAATCAATTAGGCTGTGCAAATGACCTAGCCAAAGCATTAATCAAACTTAAAAAAGAAGACATTGGAGGTGTAATTCTTGATTTGAGAAATAATGGTGGCGGATCTCTTTTTGAAGCAGTTGATTTAGTTGGTACATTTATCGATTATGGTCCTGTTTTAGTTGTTAAAGACAATAAAGAAGATATTCAAACTTTCAAAGATTTTAACCGTGGAGCTATTTATCGCGGTCCTCTAATTATCCTTATCAATGAATACTCTGCTTCCGCATCGGAGGTTGTTGCAGGGGCAATTCAAGATTACAATCGAGGTCTAATTGTAGGACAAACTTCATTCGGCAAAGCAACAGGGCAAAGTGTTCAACCCTTGATTTTAGAAGATGGAGAAATTCATGGTTATGCAAAAATAACGGGGATTGGTTTATACAGAATTAGTTTGGAGACCAATCAGATTCATGGTGTAGTTCCTGATATAGATTTAGAGCCTCTTTCCAAATTCGATTACAAGCGTGAAGAAGATTA
Organism: Crocinitomicaceae bacterium; assembly: GCA_022447585.1. GTDB lineage: Bacteria > Bacteroidota > Bacteroidia > Flavobacteriales_D > Crocinitomicaceae > UBA4466. Next base: position 212,224 of record JAKVAR010000002.1, read on the forward strand.
TCCAAATGTCCTATCCTTAGGAAGCATAGAAAAGAAGATGTACTATACACCAAAGAATAAAATTGAAACTGAAGACTTAATTCGCAAGATGAAACTTAGAAAAGAAGCAAATCCGACAAGAACAAAAGCTTTGATTTTAATCCATCAATTAGAAGATAAATATGATGAAATCGATTACTCCAATCAAAGTTTACTCGAAATCATTGAACTTAAAAAAGAGGTTATTTCGATCAAAAATGAATTATACGATACATTAGACAATTGGATTCAGGACTATACACCAATAACAACTAAATACGATGCTGAAATTTATCGAATGAATAATTATTTGAATTCATACAATGAAACTTTTCACGAACGCATCAAAAATGATTATGAACTTGGGGAGACATATCAAATTATGCTCGACTTAATTAAACAAAACAAATAAACACAAAATGAAACATTTACTTTTTATCGCAATTCTTTTATTCAGTGGATTTAACTTTGCGCAAGACATGACTAATGGAGGTGCTTATATGGACTCCTTTAGCGCTGAAAACGAACAATTGCAAGCCGATATGTGGGATTATACAAGAACCATTTCTCATGGCAAAAGTGCACGTAAAGTTGAAAAACGTAGAGGGGAATTAATCAATACTTCCAATGCCGCCTTAAAAAAAGCGGAGAATTCAAAACCATTCAACGATGACACTGAATACAGAGATGCAATTATCAAATATTATAAAGTAATTAATCTTGTTTTGAAGGAAGATTATGCAAAACTTGTAGACATGGAAGAAGTAGCTGAGCAATCATATGATCTAATGGAAGCATACATGATGGCAAGAGAGTTGGCAAGCGATAAACAAACTGAGGCTTCTGCTGAACTAACCATAGCACAAAAAAAATTCGCTGAAGCAAACAACATTACTTTAGTTACTTCTGAGGATGACTCTATGGATAAAAAGATGGAGATTGCTGGTAAGGTTTACGACCACTACAACGAAGTATACCTTATTTTTTTTAAAAGTAGTAAGCAAGAAATGTATTTAATTGATGCTTTGGTTACGAATGATATGAGTGCTATTGAACAAAATAGAGAAGCTCTATTAGGAACCGTTGAAGAGGGATTAGAAAAACTAAAAAATGTAAAACCATACGCAGAAGACAATTCTATGATTCAAGCAACAGAAGCAATTTTTTCATTTTACGAAGAAGAAGCTGCAAAGGACATCGAACTGGCCATTGATTATATTATGAAAAGTGAAAACTTTGCAAAAGTGAAAGCAGCTTTCGATGAGAAAAAAGAGAAGAATAGAACTCAAGAAGATTTTGACCAATACAACAAAGGTGTAAATGAAATGAATGAAGCAGTAAACACGTATAATGAAATGAATGAAAAGAACAACAAGTTAAGATCAAAGCTAATTGATAACTGGAATTCAACAGCGGAAAAATATACGAATTCGCATGTTCCTAGAGGAAGAAAATAATCTAACCCTAATTTAGTCGTTGCAAATTTGTTACCATACAAATCAAATTCGTTATACTTCTAAACCACTCTTTATGAATAAATTTTTCCTTGTCCTCACCTGTGCAATTGTTTCAATTTCGTGCTACTCACAAGATTTAACATCAAAAGCAGACAGCTTGCGAAATTTAGGTTTTGTAAACGAGGCTTCAGAAGTTTACCGCAAAATTCTATTGAAAGATTCTACAAATGGGTTAATTCTTTACAATTATGCCTGTGTTCTAGCACTCAACAATCAGTTTGACCAAGCTTTTGAATACTTGAATAAATCAACAGAACGCGATACTTCAATTCGCCCTTTAACTGATCCAGATTTGTATTTTTTAACCAATGACCCTCGCTGGGAGGACTTCGCTTTAAAAGAGATTACTAAAGTCGAATCAAAGTTTGGTAAATATCAAAATCTAACGTTAGCAAAAGAACTATGGAGGATGAACATGACTGATCAAGCCTTTTATTATCAGCTTGACGTCGCAAAAATACATACAGGATATAATTCAGTTGTAGTTGACGGCCTTTGGGAATTAAAGCGCAAACTGAATCATTCAAATTTAGAGCGATTAATAGAAATCATCGACGTCAATGGATGGCCATTATCTAGTGAAGTGGGAGGTTCTGCTGCTAATGCAGCGTTTCTAATTATTCAACATGCAAATCTTGAAGTGCAAAAGAAGTATTTACCAATCATGAAAGAAGCAGCTGACAAAGGTGAAGCTTCTTGGGCTTCGCTAGCACTGCTAATTGACAGAGTAGAAATGCGTCAACAGAGACCTCAGGTATATGGTTCCCAAATTCAACGTATCGAGGGTGAATTTGTAGTTTACGAAATAGTAGATCCAGAATTTGTTAACCAAAGAAGAGAAGAAGTTGGGCTAGGTCCAATTGAAGAATACGTTCAACATTGGGATATCACATGGACTACAGCACAAAAAAGAAAATAATCAAATTAAACGTGTAACTTTTTCCAGATTTAGCACTCTTACTATATAAGATGAAAGCATTTGTATAAGTAACATAAGTGCAATGGTTAGGTAATTTTAGAATATAGTTTAGTTTTCATCAAATAACATTGACGCCCTCTTCAAATTGAATTGGGCGTTTTGTTTTATCTTAGATGTTCAGAAAAATGATGTTTAAGAAAGTTACTGTTTTTATTGGGTTCATTCTTTCGCTCTTAAACACAAGTGCGCAAACATCATTTACCCATTTACGCCAAGCGCACACTAACATTGATTTCAGAAATACAATCTTTGAAACAGAAGAATTCTTATTGAATTAACAGCTTCTCTCTAAGTACTTGCCCTGAATCCAATTGGATAACAACTAAAAATGAACCCGATAAGTCTCTAGTATCCAATTGAACCTGTGAACCACCGATTGCTTTCACCTGACGGACTAACTTGCCAGAAAGATCAAAAACTGAAACATCTGTGATTGATTTGTTTACAAAAACATTGACAACATCATTTGCCGGATTAGGGTATACTGCCAAATACGGTTCTTTCGCTATAGCTGTAATTCCAAGATTAGGGCAATTACCAGGCATATTATTATCTAGCCAATTAAGTCTTTCAGCAATCCACCCCTTGAACTTAACAAGCTCTTCAGCATAGGTATTTGGTTGCGTTCCAATTTCTGGGGTCCCCACATTTACACCAAGAATAGGCCAACGCGTAAAATGACGATCTTGAGCATCGGTCAACACATTGCCTAATGAATCGATGTAATTGAACAACACCGAAGTATCTAGAATCGTATTTCTTAACGTAAAATACCTACAACTCAGCTCATTTGCAAACGTGGTATCTTGAATCATTCGCATATACCAGCCTGGCGGCTTCACGTCTGACCCCCCTGAATAACTATGTATCCAACCACTTCCATTTAGCATATTGGCATCAGTATCCTTATAAGCCCAATCAAAATCCCATACAGGACCTGCATAAATCAAAGAATCTTTATCGTCTCTAGTCTTATGGAAACGACGACTTTTCTTAAACCCGTCAATATTTCTGGAAAACTCATTGACAATAAAATAATCGATAAATGAAAGAACATCTATATACTTGCGGTAACCATCCGAAGGGTGTTCAAAATTATTACCCCATAATGCATCTTCAAATTCACCAACACGTTCTTGTATGTATATCTTTTGCTCTTGTGTAATATCAAACTCATCAGGATAACCGTAAACATATTGCACTGCACTACCTGGGTAATTTGGATTATCATAATTTGATGGCCAGCTATTAGTTCCATCCCAATAATCTACCTTAAAAATATAGCCTCCAGTAAGGCTATCTCCAGCATTATCATCCAAATCCAGTCTTGAAATATCTACGCGATCATTGTCTCTTTTTATCTTCTCCGTAAAAACATATACGCCATTATATATATCATTAATTACCACTTCACACAATTTAGTTCTTGGTGCATAGTGTCCCATTTTGTTAAACAAATCAAACGCAAGAATATTTCTTATAAAAGTCTTGTCATTGTAGTTTGCCAATAGTATCCAATCATTCTCAGTTGGCATTCCAAGAAGGGGAACATTGTTGTTCTGACCAAATGCGTCTTGAGTTTCAATTCCGTAAGGTTTCTGAGGTAGTGTAGCAGAATAAGAACCACGGATTTCAATTCCAGCATACCCATCATATACATTGGCAGGATCATTGGGATGATTTAGAGCTCCTGGCCCGTTATCTATGATCTTCATGTTCACTAAAATCTTAGGTTCATCAATAATCTCCTGCCCATTAGTGTTGATTAATACAAGCGGAATATTTGTCGCGCTTGGTGGATTCAATCCTATGCTTTCTGTTATATTTAATTGATAATTCCCATTATCATTCCCACTATAACCATCAATTACAATGAAATAAGTTGTATTGGCTTGCAACAATTGCGCAGTAATTCGCGAATTGTAAGCTGCTGCAAAACTAGGCGATTGACAGCCATCCTCCTGACATCCAACCGGTGTCCCTGTACAATTACCCTCATAAACATACAATTGAGAATCATAATCGGTGATGCCTTCGCACAAACTAATATCCACATACTTATCCGTTCCACCATTCGTGTACTCATAAACATGATCATTTGCCCCACCTTGATTTCCTACATCTGCACAACTCTCAAAATAATCATCTACCGCTCCTAAAGTAGACCCACTACCCGTATAAGGAATACTTGAAATTACTGTAGCAGTAGCACATGTTTCTCCACCAGATTGGCTATATACATTAAAATTGATAATTAATGCTAAAACCCAAAAAGAACAAACAACTTTCATATAGATCTATTTAAAATGATGAACAAGGTACAATTTCTAAAGCCCACTTCAAATATCATTTAAACAAAAACTATCCGTTCCTCTCGTTTGGAGAAATAACAACAACCTTACAGATAACTTTATAACTGATTTGAAGGTAACTGAACTTAGTTTGTAAACGTTAAAACGATTACAATTGATAATTTTGATAGAATAATCCCAGATTTAACATGGGTTTTCTTTAAAAAAAAGTATTCACATTTAATCAGGTATGGGTTGTACACATTGTAATCGTTATAACACTTTCTCCTAACTTATTGAATACATTGAGAATCATATTATTTTTAGGTTCATTATTGAAAATCATTCCATGCGTGTCGCCATTTTGATAACCATCATTTTCTTATCATTCATAGGTAAGACTCAAAACTTCGTTGAGAACCCTGGTCTCGAAGAAAAGAAACACTGCATCGGATATCGCGGTGGCTTTGGTTACAATGTTGATTCTTGGACCTCACCAACTTTAATGACTACCGATTACTTTCATTCATGTAACTTCAATAACGTGCAGTCGCCTGATAATCAGTTTGGGTTTCAGTATCCCGCCGATGGACAAGGATATACGGGAATGTTCTTATACGCTCCACAAAATTACAGAGAGTACATTCAAGGTACGCTAAACGATACTTTAGAGTACGGTAAAATGTATGAGTTATCATTTCACATTTCCTTGGCTGAAGAATCTAAATTTGCAATCCGCGCATTTAGTTTTATAGCTACAGATCGAGAAATTCATGCCGCTAATCGAAGAAGTTTAAACCGTGAAGATGTAGCAGCTGAGTTTTCAGATTCTTTAGAAATTCATGTCATTTCTCAAAAAGCGTATCATCAAGATACCACACATTGGATTCGCATAAGTCAAACTTTTATTGCAACGGGAGGTGAAAAATACTTCACTATTGGAAATTTCGATACAAACTTTCGGACCAAAAGAAAGAAAGCAAATCGAAAAGCTAAGATTAAAGCCGCCTACTATTTCATAGATAAAGTTGCTATTCGACCAATTTTAGAAATTTAATTTCAACTCTATGTAACTTTTCTTAAACTTAAGACATCTACTTAATAGACGAGTATCTAATGAGAGGAAAAAGTAGGAAAGAAAAAGACTTCATGCAATTGTACACACCGGTGCATGAAAACTTCGAGCGATTTTGCAAAGCTCGGGTCTACGGAGATATGGAGTATAAAGATCTAATGCATGATACCATCATCATCGCATATGAAAAGTTTGAATCCCTTGACAGCCCAAAAGCCTTCTTACATTTCTTATTTGGAATCTCAATACGCGTGCTAGCAAATTCGAACAGAAAGCAACGCATTCTATACTTAAAAGATCATTCTAAGGCAAATAATGTTGAAGACGAATCAACAAGAGCTGATCGAAATGAAGAAGTAGATTTACTGCATAAGGCGCTTTCTAAGCTACCTGACAATCAACGTGAAGCCATTGTTTTATTTGAAATCTCTGGATTTTCGATTGTCGAAATTGCTGAACTTCAAGAAGCGGGAGTTTCAGCTGTTAAGCAGCGATTAGCTAGAGGGAGAAAAGCACTGCTCGACGATTTAAAACAAACAGATTCACAACCATTAAAAAAGATGGAACTATGACGAATCAGGAATTAAATAATTTATTTGATAGCGCAAAAAAAGCAACAGCCGATACTTCTGTGGAAGAAGTTTCAACATGGGTAGAAATCGCAGCGGCTCCTGCAGCGGCCGGGTTAGGAATTGCTGCGAAATTAAAATTACTAATAGCAAAAAAAACATTCATTATTATGGCAAGTACACTAGGAATATTAGGAGCAGTAGGATTAACTGTAACAATGATTGGAACCGCAAAAGTTCAAAATGATACTGAATCAAGGTATCAAGCAAGTTTGATAGAGTTTCAAGAAAAAAATGCCCCGTCAACAGAAAACGTTTACATTGACAAATCCTTCGAAGAATCTGTTGGTAAACAATCAGAAAAAGAAGAAAATTTAAGCTTAACCCCATTAGAGCCTAAAGCAATTGAAAACGATGATGAATTTCATATTGTTCCGTTAGCTATCCGAAAATTAGGAGAAAATTTCTTAGACTCGTGGAGTACATCAAGCAATTCATCATCTGATACACGAACTATCAGGGGCAGCGGTAATATTCTTACAAATTCTCGACCAGTTGACGCATTTTCTGTAATCGAAATTGAAGGTGTTTTCGACGTTCATCTTAAACAAGGACAAGAATGCGGTGTTGTTGTAGAAGCAGACGAAAAATTACAAGATCATATTCATGTAGATGTTCGAAATAATACATTAACAGTCTCTTCTGACAAAGTGAAAATTAAAAAAGCAAAAAGAGCTGTCGTAATTATCACTCTTGTGGACATCACGGATATAACTTTGAATGGAGTTGGTGATTTAAATTCTCTAAATACACTTTCACTAAACGAACTAAACCTTGAGGTTATTGGTGTTGGCGATGCAGAATTAACATTGGACTGTAAAAATCTCGAATTGGAATATAATGGAGTTGGTGATGTAATTCTTGAAGGTAAAGTAATCAACGCAGATTTTGAAGTTAATGGCGTAGGTGATTTATTAGCCTATGAATTAATTGTGAACAATATGGACTTAGAGCAAAACGGAGTTGGTGATTCTGAAATAAACGTTATCAATGAATTATCTATTGATTTCACCGGAGTTGGAAGTATTAGATACGATGGTAATCCAAAAATAACTGACATCGAAAAATCAGGAATTGGATCTGTAAAATCAAGATAAATTAACTTTTATTTCATCTGAAATGAACGTTCATAAGACACGCGCGTATTACTTTTATGTAAAGCGTAATTAACAAGAACACCCTATCATAAGTAACCGGAATAACCATAAGTGCAATTATATTTTAGTTTTAGTTTCTATTCCGGTGAAGAATGAAACATGTTCATTAAAAACCCTCTCCTAACCGAAGGGTTTTTTTTCGTTATAATCAGCACAATTATCAACCAGATTACTCCTATTGATTCAAATATTCGTAAAGAAGAAAAATTGATGCAACAGCGGGTGGACACTCTTTCTCTTTTTGTTTCCGATCGGCCAAAATATGGATTATATAAAATAGGGAGAGTGCTTTTGCATTAAAAAATGTTTGGAAGATTTTAGCATCTAGAATGATTAGATGACTACGAAAGTAGCGACAAAGGACTTGTTTTAATTCAATCAAATGGTACTTTTAAGGATCAACGAAAAGAAACAATAATGGGAATCATAAAGAAAGAAGGTGGTGCACATGTAGTCTTTGAAATAGAGCAAGAAGGCATTCTTGTGGCCATTGAAAAGCAAAATACATCTGCAATAAAAAAATATTGGAAGAAATATAAGGGAAAATCAGAACAACCAGAAGATACCGTTCAAGGCTTTCCATTTGTGCATGATGAAGTGCAAAATTCATTGAAAATTGACTTCACAAATGAGTGCTCATATCCAATCAAATCACTTAAAAAGTTTGATTAAATGATTGAGAACTTGCCCAATTGGTTAAACATCTTATTTTTGATTGTTACCGCTTTCACACTCATTATATTCTACATTGCAAACGGAAAACCTAAACGGCTAATATTGATATTGATCGGTTGGACAATTCTTCATTCCTTGTTAAGTTACAACGGATTTTTCTTGAATACTCAAACCATTCCTCCACGGTTTACTTTCGTTTTATTACCACCAACAATATTGATCATTTACGGGTTAAATAGAAAGTCTAGAATTTGGCTTTATGAGAATAAGAACCTTGAGGTAAGTACACTTTTACATACGATAAGAATATTCATTGAAATCATTCTATACTACCTATTTCTTAATAAGATGATTCCTGAATTAATGACCTTTGAAGGTAGAAATTTTGACATATTCGCAGGAATAACAGCATTCATTATAGGGATGCTATTTATATTGGGTAAAATCAACGATCAAATACTATTATTCTGGAATTTCATAGGTTTAGCTTTGATTCTGCTCATACTAACTAATGGAATACTTTCTTCTGAATTACCTTTCCAATTATTTGCCTTCGAACAACCAAACAGAGCAATTACCTACTTCCCATATGCTCTGCTTCCGGCAGTCATAGTTCCTATTGTGATCTATTCTCACATATCTGATATCTTAGTTTTATTGCATCGAAGAAAATAATTATAAACAATAACGCAAGTATTTGGACAATTAAGAAACCAAAGAGTAGAATCACATAAATTACTCTTGCTATGAAAAGTATCATATTACTCGCTTTAGGAACGTTAGTTTCTGCGCATTCATTTGCGCAAGGACCTGAAATCACTTCGTGGCTGCAGAATACCACTAATAATGGAACTTACTATGTTTCTGGAAACTCAACAGCTTTGGATAACGGAATTTTATACAATTGTCAAGAAGTCAGTTATTCCGCGAATAATGTATATGTTAAAACTAAAGGAGTTCCCGCTTACCCTACTGGTCCTTTCTTAGATGGAAACCCATCTGTTGCAGAAGACCAAGATGCAATTTTTCAATTCACACGAAACCCTCAAGAAGAGGCCGGCGTCAAAACACCAACTACTGCGGGGAGAATCGGTGTATTTATTAACGGTGCCGCATTATTCGATTACCGCGATGGTGTTGCATGGAACCCGACAACTAATTCACCATGCGGTGGACCAGGAAACCCACCATGTCCGGGTGGACCAGGCGCAAACATGGATTGGAATAGAGATGCGATTCCAGCTGAAATGGATGGATTTGATTGTTCAAAAGGACACCCAGCGATGGGAACTTATCACCATCATCAAAACCCTTCAGCCTTTAAGCTAGATCAAAATGTACTGTCAACTATTTGTAACTTATATGATGCTGATGGACTTTATGCAATTGATGCCGCAAATCATTCCCCATTAATTGGTTTTGCCTATGATGGATTTCCAATTTATGGGGCCTATGGATTCGCTAACCAAGATGGGACTGGAGGTATTACAAGGATGAAATCAGGATATGAACTTGGAAATTATTCCGCAAGAACTCATAATGCTGATGGAACAGATGTAGATGATGGACCAAATGTAGACGCAACTTACTTTTTAGGATATTTCAGAGAAGATTATACATTCGTTGCGCACCCAGGGCAAGAAGATTATTTGGACGAACACAACGGAAGGTGGTGTATAACACCAGACTATCCAATGGGAACTTACGCCTATTTCTGCACCGTTGATTCAGATTGGAACTCAGCCTATCCATACGCGGTAGGACCAACATTTTATGGTGTTTATAATAACGCATTAACTACGAACATAACTGAAACCGTTGAAATTTATGATTCATCTTCAGCATCCTTAAGTGAAGAAGAATTCAACAACCTAAATGTGAAGATTTATCCTAACCCTATCTCTGATTTAATCGCTATACAAATTAGTGGACTTGTAAAAGAAAATCTAACTGTCGATTTAATTGACTTCACAGGAAAAGTAGTAGAAAATCATCACATAAATGCCGGGCAAACGATTGCATATTTTGATGTTTCAACACTTTATGTCGGAAATTACTTCATTAGAATATCGAATAGAGATTTTCAAGTTGTTAGAAAAGTATTGGTTAAATAAAAATCAGATTTATACATTAAGGGAGGACTATCTTAATCCATTAGACAACATAATTTAATTTCTTCAAGGAAAGAATGCATCCCTGGCGAGACAAATATGTACTGAGAATTTCTTACCAAGAGCCTCTCACTTTAATCAATTAGATGATATGGAATGGGCTTTCGGAACTATGGGAATTCATTATAAAGCCAAGCATTTAGCTACGGATTAAAGAAGTCGTTATTTAACTTTGTGCGTGGTGTCGGCTTAGATATGCCTGTGAATGATTGGTTTGATTTTAAAACTCCAAAAACGATTCATCCTAACGATATTGAAGATTGCATTAGCATTCACCCAAGCTATAATGCTAAACCGACTTCAACTATAATTTGCTAGGCGGACAGCCCTCAATAAAGAAATATACGAAAAATAAACGCAAGGATTCTTGGAAAATGATGGAACTCACATTTCAAACAAAAATAAACATATTCTCAATCAATGTGAATGAAAATCACGGATATTGTCTTGTAAAAACGCTTATAAAACTTCAAGATTTTAAAGAAAAGCGGACTTTATCTTCATTAAAATCTGATTTTGAAGAAAATAATGAAGAATTCGAACTATTCTGGTATTCCAAAGGAATTGAGCCCCTAAAAGAAAACGGTTCAGCAGTGCTCTAATATGCATTTCATCGGCTTTTTTGTAACCTTTATGGGTTTATTCTGTATATTAGGATCAAACAAAAACATAATTTACATGAAAAAGTTAGCTATCCTAGTTGGAGCGTTTTTGATTTCAACTACTACATTCGCTCAAAAAGCGACAATGGACAACCCGTTTTCTTTAGAGGGTTCTATGAATTTAAATACAGGTAACGGATTAGCTTGGCAGTCGCCAACAATCAGAGCGCGTTATTTCGTGAATGAAAACATCGCAGTGCGTGCGTCCCTGGGATTAGGTGACGGATTAGGTACTCCTCTATCTGAATCTTACACTTTTTCTGAGTTTAACAGTTCAGACAGTACATCAAACAGAACGGGTACTTCAGAAATTAGAAGAATGGCTTGGAATGCACAAATCGGTGCGGAATACCATTTAAAAGGAACTGACCGTTTATCTCCATACTTCATGTTAGGAATTAACTTTGGTGGAGGTTCTGAGACTGTGACGAACACAGATACTGATGGGACTGTCTTCGTTCCTGATTACTATTTAGAAACAACAGAGAAAATGTCAATGTTTGGTGTTGGATTAGGTGCAGGTTTAGATATTTACTTAATTGAAAACCTATATGTAGGTCTTGAATTAGGTTTAAACTTTGCTCAATACAGTTATAAAGATATGACGACTACTGAAACAAGTGGTGGCAATAGTACATCTAACTTGTTCGATGATGATTACAAAAGATCATATTTAGGAACAGGTGCAGCTAATGCAGCAGTTCGTTTTGGATGGAGATTCTAATCAAATCACATTGAATAGAAGGGAGAAGTACTTCTCCCTTTTTTTATGCCAAAAAATTTACACCTTTGAGCAATTCCATTTATTTCCGGAAATGAAAGAAACAATTTACGATAAAGATATACCATCATACAATAAAGAAACGCTAAGAAATAATGATTTTGATGTTTGCAGATTTATTTCTTGTGACTTTGAGAATGCCGATTTTAGAGATGTTAATTTTTCCGAGTGTGAATTTATAGATTGTAATTTGAGCAATTCGAATCTGCTCAATACTGCTTTTAAAGATTGCAAATTTATCAACTGTAAATTATTGGGGCTTCGCTTTGAAGATTGTAACCCATTTCTATTGGTTTTAGACTTCGACTCTTGCATACTTAGTTTATCTTCTTTCTATAAATTAAACTTGAAAGGGACTTCATTTGCTAACTCAACTTTGAACGAAGTTGACTTCTCAGAAACAAACCTATCTAAGTCTATTTTCTTCAATTGCGACCTATCTCTTGCCATTTTCGATCAGTCTATTTTAATCGAATCTGATTTTAGAAATGCCCATGGATATGTGATTGATCCCGATAATAATCAAATAAAAAAAGCTAAATTTTCGAAAGATGGAATTTCTGGATTATTAGCTAAATACCACATTTCAATTAGCTAAACGCTGGATGTTTTAGTGAGATAAATTAATCCGCTAATTACCCTAATAAATTTGGATCAATTGCTAGGTAATAATTCGAATCGAAAATAGCATAGACAACAGTTCAAAAATAAATTGCTAGCAAGTAAAAACTACTTAGATTTAGAATACTATTTCAGAAATTTATCACTACTGATTCCGAACATAAGCGATATTCACCCACTGCACGAACGTTCCACATAGGAGTTGGAGTTATCATCGGAGCTATTAATAATTTAGACATTTGAATTAAAGAAGTAGATCCACTCATTGCTATTGTTCTTACAAATCGAGCACAATTTGTTCCGTTGACAACGAAAGGACCATAAGGTATAGTTCCATTTAACTGCATCGATTTAGCCATGTCATAAGCTTTATAAAAGTTAATCTTGTGTAAACCACCTCTTAGTAATCCAGATCCTTGACAAGCTGCATTTGAATTCAACTCACAAATCATTTCTTCTAGTTGCGGAATTCCATTTTCATAATTGATAATAGAATGTAACACCAAGTCTTTATCTGAAGATGCATCCCGAACTCTTCCTTTACCCTTCGGAGTTTGGTATCTTCCAAAATCAAAATAATGTGGTTTTCCAGTTTCCCCATCAATTAATACAATTGCTGCATGGCCAACTTTATAATAGTTGTCATTACAAAAACCCAGAGAAGTCATTATCGGATCATACCAAGTATCGACTTTTCTAACATGCGTTTCTGGCCAAGCAATAATAAAAGCAAAACTTTGATTCATAAATTGTTTTTTTCAGTATTGGTCTGTTGAAATCAAATATCCTTACAATGATAATATGGATTTTAGTCTAGTGTAAGAAGTATAGTGCAGCAGGTAAGGCTTCAACTTTGATTGAGCTATTGGACAAAAACTCACCATCTGCCTGACTGTAAAGTGGTGTATGAATCGTTCTAATAGAAATTTCATTGGTTGTAAAATATTTAACCTCAGGATGATCGATTCTACATCCCACCTTCAGTTTATATAAGTTCTTCACATAGTCCAGCAGTGTGACCTTTCCCATAAGAGTAACTGCAATTTTTCCAGAATCCAATTTGGCCTCTGGATGAATAACCAGACCATGACCAAAAGTAGTCCCATTACATGCTGCAACCAGCAAGCATTCTCCAAAATAATTAAACTCCCTAGACTTCAACTCCACAATAGGTCTCTTATAGAGAAGAAAACACCTTAAAATGGCAATCGCATATGAAATCTTACCATCCAATTTCAATTTTTTACGTTGATTCTCCAGTATATTTACCACAAAACCATCAAATCCTCCACCAGCTATGTTGAGAGCGAAATGGTGTTTATCTTTTGCATTTACCTTTAAAATATCAATCTTACTGCTATTTTGGGACTCAATTAATTCTAGAAATCGCTCTGGTATAAATTCGCCAAACATTCTTTGAAAGTCATTGCCAGTGCCATTCGGAATTATTCCCATAACTACACTAGAATTTTCAGAACTTAAAATCCCATTCAAGACTTCATTACAAGTTCCGTCACCGCCAACAGCAACAATCAAATTGGCCCCATCATTAGCCCCGTTTAACGCTATTTGAATTGCATCTTTCGACTTAGTTGTGTAAACCTTTTTACAATTCAACTTCTTGCTTGATATACATAAATCCAATGCTTCCCTAGCCCGTTTAGAAAGAAATTTAGAAGAATTTATAATAAATAAGACCTTAATCATCTTAGCTTAGAAATACTGATTACTTTAGTTCTTCATTGATAAGTTGAAATATTATCAACCTACTTCAAGACGGGACAAAGCAATAATAAAAGACCCTTCAAAATTAGAAGGCTTTTTATTATTCTCTTTCTTGTTTCTTTTGTGCTGGTGTCATTTCGCATACCCAATTATTTAAATAAGGTAAGGTATATTGAGATTCGTCAAGTTGCTTATCATCAATTTTTCCGTCAATGTAATTCGCTAACACCTTATACGCCTTCTTATTTTCCTTCTGCAGAACTAACATGGTTGTATTCATTGCCGCTCTAACCGCTACAGGGACACCTCCACCCAGTTCAGCCCAATGTCCGCTTAAATACAAATTTTTGACTGGCGTTTTATAATGAGCAACTTTCGCTTTCATATTTGCTTTACCTGGTCTCGCGCCCATCATAGTTCCACCACGATTACCTGTATACCTTTCGTGTGTTACCGGAGTGGCAATATCTAAGTATTCTATTTTATCTTGTAATTCAATTCTAAGCTCCTTTTCGATTCTTCTAATCAAGGTGTCAGCTACCTCTTGTTTTAAATCCCTATATGCTTGACCCCTCACCAGTTTTCCTGTTTCATCATATTCAACTTTCCAATTATCATATTGATCTATGAAGCCAGGAATAAAAACAGTTAATGTTCCTTTACCCACGGGTGCTAAACTCTTATCTCTTGCTGAAGCCGCTAACATATGAATTCCGCTTGTTAAAGGGTCACCATCACCATGCTGTTTCCGTTTCAGAGTTGGATCTTGATTCGCTAGATAAATCATTTCTTCTCCAAAACCTAAACTTTCAGAAGTACAATTCAACCCAATGTTTAAAGTTACCGCAGATGCATATAATTCAGCATTTCGCAAATTATTAATCATTTTAGAGCCAACAGTACCTTCGGGTAACATCCGTTCGTACAAAGTCTCAACATCACAAGCTGCAATAACATAATTTGCTTTCACCAAATATTGTGCGCCACGATGGTCAAAATTCACTCCTGTAGTTACACCATTCTCAACATTTACATTCGTTACACGACATTTAAAACAAACGTCGTTTTTATATTCCTTAATAACATGCAATAACCATTCAGCATAGGTTTGACTTCCACCTTGGGGCGGAGTCTGAAAATCTTCTATATACGCCCAAGAAATAGGGATTAAACAAGAAAGTAAGTCACCCTCTGCGGCAAATAATTGAATCAACTTTGGTTCCGTAAAATATTTTGACAATCCTTTTTTGACTCCTTCATCCCCGTGATAGCTAATATGCGGAATAAATGGTAGTGCAAAATTCAACATTTTCATTCCACGTATTGCTTTTTCAAACAAATTCATGGTATCCATCGTACGGCTTATTTTGTTATAATTTTCAAAAGATTTAGCAATGCGTTTAGCGTGCTTAAAGAATTTTCGAATGCCCTTCTCATCCTTTGGGAAATCTTGGATGAGTGTCTTCATAAAATCATCGGGTGTATTCGTAATTAAATAATCAACATCACCTCCACGATATCTTCTAATTTTCTTTTGAATTTCAGCCTTTGGATAATCTGTTCCTATTGCCTTAAAAACTTGAGTAACGTACCCTTTTGGTCCACATTGATTTAACCAGTGAATAGCAGAGTCAAACCTAAAATCCTTTCGCCTAAAACCTGCGACGTATCCCCCTGGCCTAGCATCCATTTCTAACAAGCAAACACTCAATCCAAAACGGCTATACAAGGCGGCAGATGTAAGACCACTAATCCCTCCACCAATGATTACAACATCATAATTGTCTTTTATTTGCAGCTTTTGCATTTCAAAAAATTTAGTCGAAAGATAAGAAAAGCATTCCTCTAAAATAGAATGCTCAATACAATTATTTATAAAAGCAAAGCGGCACCTATCTGGGATAGATGCCGCTTATCTACGATATGCAGTTAGTCTTGTTCCGCCAGGTCAACCTCTCCCTTTGGCGCAAGAGCCTCTTTAATTTTATGTTCTAATTCTTCCATCAATTCAGGATTATCCTTGATAATAGCCTTCACAGCATCTCTACCTTGACCTAATCGTGTTTCTCCATAAGAAAACCACGATCCACTTTTCTTAACGATGTTCATGTCTACACCTAAGTCAAGAATTTCACCTACTTTAGATATTCCAGCTCCATACATGATATCGAATTCTGCTTTTCTAAATGGTGGGGCTACTTTATTCTTCACAACTTTAACACGAGTTCGATTTCCAAGCACCTCGTCACCTTCTTTAATTTGACTTGATCTACGAATATCAATTCTTACAGAAGAGTAAAACTTAAGTGCATTTCCACCTGTTGTCGTTTCCGGATTTCCGAACATTACACCTATTTTCTCTCTCAACTGATTAATGAAAATACAACAACAATTCGCTTTATTAATCGAACCTGTCAATTTACGCAGTGCTTTAGACATCAAACGAGCCTGAAGTCCCATTTGGGAATCTCCCATTTCGCCTTCAATCTCTGCCTTTGGTGTCAAGGCAGCTACTGAATCAACAACTAATAAATCAATCGCACCAGAGCGAATTAAGTTATCTGCAATTTCCAAAGCTTGCTCCCCATGATCTGGCTGAGAGATAATTAAATTGTCAACATCTACACCAAGTTTTTCAGCATAAAACTGATCAAAAGCGTGCTCAGCATCAACAATAGCAGCAATTCCACCTTGTTTCTGAACCTCAGCAATTGCATGAATTGCCAATGTTGTCTTACCCGAAGATTCTGGTCCGTAAACTTCGACAATTCTACCTTTTGGATATCCATTAACACCTAATGCCAAATCCAGCGTTAATGAACCTGAAGGGATCACATCAATTTGCTCAACAGGCTCATCTCCTAATTTCATAACAGTACCTTTTCCATAAGTCTTATCCAACTTATCCATTGTAGCCTGTAATGCCTTCAATTTCTCTGCGCTTACTTCTTTTGCTTTTCCTGACATATCGTTTTTTTGTTGTTTACGGGAGAGTTCTTTTATGAACATATCCGTTGGTTGTGTTTTAATTTCTACAAATATGGTTGATGAAGTTCGTAAAATATTTACGTCCTTAAATTATGTATTGTAAACCTCTAATATTTCTCTTGTATGATCCTTCGTTTTTGGTTTCTCGATGATTGATAATATCTCGTGTGATTCATTTAGAATAAAAGTTGTTCTGTGAATACCATCGTAGACCTTACCCATAAATTTCTTTTCTCCCCAAACTCCATAGAGATTCAACAATTCCCTTTCTGTATCCGCTAATAACGTGAACGGCAAATCAAATTTTTCAATGAAACTCTGGTGTTTCTTTTCTGTATCCGCGCTTACACCAAGAATAACAATTCCTTGATCTTGTATTGTGGTATAGTTATCTCTAATATTACATGCTTGAGCTGTACATCCAGGAGTATTATCTTTTGGATAGAAATAGATTACAACTTTCTTCCCAACAAAGTCCTTTAAACTTACCTCATTTCCATTTTGATCGACTGCCGTAAATTCAGGTGCCCTATCTCCTACTTTTAAGTGTTTCATTTTGATAAATTTTTAATCATTTTTTTGACGACTTATTAATCAAAGATAGTTTCATTTTATAAAAAGACAAGATTTTAATCAAAAAAACTATTTACTTATCACTGTAAAAACAAAAAACGCCCCGTAAAACAGAGCGTTCATCCATTATAGAATATTTGCACCTATTTTTCAATACTCTTAGCGAAAACTTCATACTTAGCTTTCAATAATTTGTACGAATCTATTTCTTTTCTTGTTTTTGCCGCATAAGCTGCATCATCATTTTCCTCTTGCACCAGCAACTGAGCGTCCAACTTTTCTAATTTTGCATCTATATGTCCGACTACATAGTTAATATTCTGTGGTAAGAACATCTGCGCATAGAATCCACCATTCTTAGAAAGATCATCATATGAAGCATGAGCCTTATCCAAAATTGCATCGTCTTGTCGCGTTACGAAAACCGTAAATGAATTCAATACACCTAATTTATCAAAACCTTGTACCGTAGTTCCAGTTAATGCATCATGTAAAAAATCAAACTTATTTTCATCAGCATACCCAGCATAAAGCTGCGCAATACCTGAAGCCATCTTAGAGGACTTCTCTTGCTCTAACGATTCAGCCAGCTGAATTGCTCTATGAGGATCAGCTTTTCCCAGATTTCTCAAAGCTGCCGAAACCACTGAATAAGAAGAATCAGATGAAATAATGGCCTCATAAATTTCACCCAGCTCATCAGTTTCTAAACGCTTAGAAATTGCATTTAATGCTGCTACTCTAACTGAAGAATTAGGGTCATTAGTCGCCATTTGCGTCATCATTTCAATTCCTTTCTCTTTCATTCCATCACGAAGTTTACCAGCCTTTCCTACAGCAAGAACACGAATATTCCAGAAAGGATCATTTAATCCATCTAAAATTAATTGCTGACCTTTAGCTGTTTTGTCCTTAGTACCTTTCATTAAACCCAGTTTTCTGGCAGCATAATTTTCTCCGTGATAATATTGATAGATATATTGATCCGTCGTTTTATCCTCTCTAATCTTGGCTAGCAACATATTTTGATCATCATAAAGAATACCTTTTAGCTCTCCATTGTAATCAAACTCAAATGTTTCATTGATTTCATCAATAACCACCTTGTGAATATGCTTCCCATCATTATCAAATATTGCGACCTGTATCGGTAACTTGAAAATTGGAAATTTAGATAAATCTTGCGTTTGCTCAACTGACAATATTAATTTATTAGTCGTTGTATCCACAGATTGTTTAAACACAAGCGTAGGATGTCCAGCTCCCAAATACCATTGGTTAAAGAACCAGTTTAAATCTTCACCACAAACCTCTTCAAATACCAAACGCAATTGATGGAATTCTGCGGCTTTAAATTTATGTTCTTCTAAATATTGATTAATTGCTAAGAAAAATGCTTCATCTCCAATGTAGTTTCTTAACATGTGTAAAATGCGCCCTCCTTTATTATATGAGTGTCCATCAAACATTTGTTCTTTCTCATCATAATCGAACCAAACTAACTCATGGTAACCCTGCATTTCTGCAGATTGGTAATAACCATCTGCCTCAATTTCTGCATTGTAGGCAGCTTCATCAATACCATATCTATGTTCATCCCATAAGTACTGAGAATAATTCGCAAATGATTCATTCAATGTTAGGTTAGACCAAGATTCACAAGTAACTAGATCTCCAAACCAGTGATGAAATAACTCATGAGCAATTATAGATTGATCTGTTCCATCTAACAACTCTCTTTTATTTTTATAAACATAATCACCAAAAATTACAGCTCCAGTATTTTCCATAGCTCCTGAAACGTAATCACGAACAACAATCTGATGGTATTTATCCCAAGGATAATCAACACCTAACTTCTCGGAAAAGAAATCAATCATTGCTGGAGTTTCTCCGAAGATATCTTTCGCTGAACCCTCCCATTCTGGCTCTACATAATAATTAACCTCCATTATGGATCCATCAGGCCTTGTGTAGGAATCTTGCACAATCTTGAATTCACCAATACCCAACATAAACAAATATGGTGCATGAGGTAGATCCTGTTTCCAGTGATCCACACGTTTTCCTCCTTCAATTTCTTCACTTGAAATAAAGCGTCCATTAGAAAGCGTGGTGTATTTATTATCAACTGTAATGAAAATCTCTTGTGTTGTTTTTGCATTTGGCGAATCAATAGTTGGGAACCAAACCGAACTAGCTTCTGTTTCACCTTGCGTCCAAATTTGAGGCATCTTATTTTTATCCTCTCCTTTTGGGTTAATAAAATACAACCCTTTATCTGAAGTAATTGCCGCAGAACCACCGATTTCTCGTTCATCAGGGCATGCTATATAATCAATAATTACTGTGTATTCGTCACGTCTCGAGTATTTACGATCAAGAAATATTGTTAAGACATCCTCCTTGTAATCGAAATTCATACGTTTATTATTCAACTCTACGTAGTTAATAATCATTCCTTTTGCATCCAAAACTAACTCGTCAGAGTCGTAAAAGTGTGGTTTGGCAGTTATTGTAGCTAAGCCATTCATTCTAGACTTACTCCAATCAAAATTAACTTCAAGCTTTGTATGAACTAAATCCGTGATAATAGTCTCAGTTTCCCGATAAACTGGACGCTGGGTTGGGATTACATAATCCTTTTCCATGACTTCAACTTCCGTATGCATTTCTGTACCGCTTTCTTCCGCAACAGCAATTTCAGTTATTTCTGTTTTAGTTGTACCACACGAAACCAATGTTAAAATGGTCCATCCGAATACTATTTTCTTCATATTATAAATATTAAATCAACACAAATCTGTCTAAATAAATTGAATTGAGTACCGAATTCTACAGTATCGGAAATCTATTCTATTATTTTTGTATTAAATTGATGATAAATGGCAAATCGAATTTGGAATATTGATGGGAATGAAACTGTTGCAAGCGAGGGAGCAGTGATCAAATGGGAAGACAGTCAATTCTTCACGGTATCGTATAACGGTAAATCATTCAATGGAGAAGTCCTTGAAGAAAAAACAGAAAGTAACTTTTTGAAACTGAAGTTAAATCACCGTGTTTTCGAAATTCGTAAAAAAGGCGAATTGGATGAGCTTATCTCTGCAATGGGATTAGATGTTCCTAAAGTGCGTAAACTTAAAGAATTACAAGCGCCAATGCCAGGACGTATTGTAAACATTGCAGTAGAAATTGGACAAGAACTAAATGTTGGTGACGATATTCTTTCATTGGAAGCCATGAAAATGGAAAATGTGCTTAAAGCCGAAGGTATAGGAGTTGTAAAAGCTATCAATTTTTCTAATGATGATGTTGTTGAGAAGGGTGCTGTAATTATCGAATTCGAATAATTCAACACAATTAAATAGCCTATGGTCTTTAGCAGTATACTTTTCCTGCTAATATTTCTGCCCATATTTCTGGTAGTTTATACGCTTTCACCTAAAGCTTTTAAAAATTGGTGGATACTGTTTTCCAGCATAGTATTCTATGCCTGGGGAGCACCAATATTTATATTCATTGTATTGATTTCTACAATTCTTGATTTCTACCTTGTTCAACAAATGCACAAGACAACAGAAGCAAGAAAGAAACGCTACTTATTAATCCTTTCTATTTGTCTTAATCTAGGACTATTAGGTTATTTCAAGTATGCGAATTTCTTTATTGAAAATGCCAATGCCACGCTTGAAGCAATTGGGTTTGATACAATTACCTGGACCAAAGTGGTACTCCCAATCGGAATTTCTTTTTACACATTTCAAACGCTTACATACTCCATTGATATTTACCGCGGCGTTCACCTACCGTTAAAGCGATTACACAACTATTTGCTATACATTATGTCATTCCCCCAGATGATTGCGGGACCGATTGTAAGATTTAATAGTGTAGCCGATCAAATTACAAGTAGAAAAGAAACCGTGGATGATAAACTTTTCGGATTCTACAGATTTTGTATTGGTTTAGCTAAGAAAGTATTTATTGCAAACGTCTTAGGCGAATTAGCGACGACAATATTAGAAACCCCTATTCATCAATTGGGAACTCTTAATGCGTGGGTCGGCATTCTCGCCTATACTTTCCAAATCTATTTCGATTTCTCTGGTTACTCAGATATGGCTATAGGATTAGGAAGAATGATTGGTTTCAAATTTCCCGAAAACTTCAACAACCCTTATAACTCAAGAAGCATTACTGAGTTTTGGCGAAGATGGCATATTACTTTGGGGGATTGGATGAAGAATTACCTATATATCCCTTTAGGCGGAAATAAGGTAAAATCAAACTATCGATTATACTTAAACCTTTGGTTAGTTTTCTTTCTTTCCGGATTATGGCATGGTGATTCTTGGAACTTCATTCTTTGGGGAGTATTTCATGGTATTTTTCTAATCTTAGACCGACTGTTTCTTGCTAAATTTTTAAACCGAATCGGATCAATCCCCAGCACAATAATTACATTCTTCATAGTAATGATCGGTTGGACCTTATTTGCTATTGAGGACATTAATCATTGCTTTAGTTATTTCGAAGTTCTGTTCAGCTTTAACCCTATTGGGCTGATGCACATAAAGTCTGAATATGTATTCATTGGTTCAATTGCAATGGTTATTTCGTTCATTGGAATATCAAAAATCGGTATGAAAATTCAGGAATCGATATACGCTCATACTACGAATATCTGGTTACAGTTACCAAGAGCTATTTTATCAATCTTAGTCTTTATATTGGCATGTAGCTCTATTGCTGCATCGGAATTTAATCCATTCATATATTTTAGATTCTAATGGTTGAAAATAACAGAAACACAGGGAAAAATATATTGTTCGGTATTCTGCTGGTTGGACTTTGCCTTCCATTGATTCAACAACTTACCAAATTTGCTTATGTTAGGGAATTGAAAGGCGATATCAAGGTGACACAAAAAGCACAGTTAAACACCAAGGATTGGTTCAGCGGAAAATATCAAGATTCAACCTCCAAGTATATCAATGATAATTTTGGTTTCAGAAATGACTTCATTAGAATAAATAATGAACGTCATTACTTGATGTACAATGAAGCTAAAGCGAACGGTGTTATTATAGGAAAAGACAGCTATTTATACGAATGGGGGTATATTGCAGCTGCATTAGGTCTTGATTTTGTTGGCGATGATTCAGTTAAAATTGACATCGATAAACTAAAGTATGTTAGCGATACCTTGCATTCACTAGGGAAAGAAATCATAATTGTTTTTGCCCCTGGGAAAGGATCTTATTTTCCCGAATATATCCCCGAAATTTGGGTCAAGCAAAAGAAGAATAAAACTAACCTTGAAATATATTCTTCCGAATGTAAAGCACAAGGCATAAACTACGTTGATCTAAATACTTGGTTTGTTCAGGCAAAGGACACAACTCAATATCCTCTATTTAGTCAGGCCGGAATACATTGGAGTAAATATGCCGAATACTTGGTTATGGATACATTAATCAATTATTTCGAAAGAAATATGTCAGTCGACTTGCCTGATATAATACTTAAAAGCATAACGGTTGATGCTGATAACCAATTTGGCGACTATGATGTTGGCGACGGCATGAATTTATATAGTAAGCTGCCAACCTTCCCCATGGCTTATCCAGATTATCATTTTGATAAAGATCATCGGGAAAAATATGATTCCATCCAATCAATTATTATTGCCGACAGCTATTATTGGGGCCTTTTCCTTAAGAATTTCTCATCAGATTGTTTCAGTAATGGAGAGTTTTGGTATTACAATAGGCTAATCTATAAGATGGGAACTCCAGGTGCTTCAAATTGCAGTGATGCCAATATCCTGGAAAAAGTAGCTAACAATGATTTGATTGTCATACTCAGTACGGACGCAAACTTAGATGATTTCGGATTTGGACTAATAGATGAGTTATTCGAAGTCTATCAAAAATAGCATTATCCTTTTATTATTCTTAACTTGGTTAGCTTAAATCGCTAATTTTTACACTACTTATGGTATGCGAATAATACTATTATTTACTTTAATTGTAGCTTCTTCATTTTGTCGCAGTGCTGTTAATCATTGGGAGACGGTGGTATACGAAACAGACAACTGGAAATTTCTAGTACCTTTTGCTTCGGTTCCTACAAACTGGAATACCATTGGATTCAACGACGCAAGCTGGGCTAATGGAATTGGTGGTTTTGGATATGGTGATAGTGACGACAACACCACTTTTTCAAATACAATTTCTTGCTATCAAAGAACTACATTCAATATAATAGACATTAACGCGATTGACGTTGCCGTATTTAACATTGACTATGATGATGCATTTGTAGCTTACCTAAACGGTGTTGAAATTACTAGAGAAAATATTACAAGTGTTGGACAGCCATTATTTAATCAACCTTCAGATGGACTGCATGAGGCGGTTATGTACGGAGGAGGCTATCCCTTTCAATTTACAATAAGCCAATCATTTTTAGCTGCAAACCTAATTAATGGAACCAATGTTCTAGCAATTCAAACACACAATGAATCTATTTCATCTAGTGATTTAAGTTCCCGTGTGTTTTTATCCCTGGGCATAAATGATTCATCTTCTAATTATGGATCAACTCCACCCTGGTTCGTACCACCAATTGTTTTTTCAGATTCGAATCTTCCAATTATAGTTATTAATACTGGTGGTGTTACCATTCAAAACTCGTATAAGGTTGATGCTTCAATGGGAATCATTTATAACGGTATAGGAAATAGGAATTATCTAACAGACCCTTTCAATGAATACCAAGGTGATATTGGTATAGAAATAAGAGGTTCATCATCATCTGGATTCCCCAAGAATCAATGGGGAATTGAAACAAGAGACCCATCAGGAAATAGACATGATGTAAGTATTTTTAACATGGCTTACGATAATGATTGGGTCTTATATGCCCCATACTCTGACAAGTCACTAATTCGAAATGTTCTTACCTATAAAATGGGATGGGATACGGATCAATATGCTCCTAGAACGAAGCTCTGTGAAGTTGTATTAAACGGTGAATATCAAGGTGTGTATGTTTTTATTGAAAAGATTAAAAGAAAAGATGGTAAAATTGGAATTGACGATGTAAAACCTCAAGATACCACGGGAAATGAACTAACCGGTGATTACATTCTTAAAGTAGATAAACTAACATCTGGAGGAATCGTAGCATGGTCATCGCCTATCCCCCCTTACCCCGGTGCTTCTGCCGTTATTCGATTTCAAGCACATGATCCTGGTTATGATAGTTTAGTAACTGAACAATTAAGTTATTTAGAATCTAATGTTACTTCATTTGAAAATGCCTTAGATGGTCCAAATTTTTCAAATCCTAATTCAGGATACTCTCCATACATTGACATGGAATCTTTTGTAGATTATATGCTTGTCCAAGAATTTAGCAAAAATGTTGATGGCTATAGAATAAGTAGTTTTTTCCATAAACAAAGAGACAGTGAAGGCGGAAAACTGAAAGCCGGACCTTTATGGGACTTTAATCTGGCATGGGGAAATGCTAATTACTGTGAAGGAGGCTTAACTTCAGGTTGGGAAATGAATTTTGGAAATGTATGCGGTGGGGGTGGATATCAAAACCCTTTTTGGTGGCAGAAACTAGTTCAAGACCCTACATTTGCACATATGATGAACTGTACTTGGAGTGAACTGCGTCAAGGGCCTTGGCACACGGACTCTTTATTAACCTATATTGATCAACAAGCTCTTTACCTTGAAGAATCTCAAATTCGTAATTACGCAAAATGGCCTGTACTCGGAACTTACCTATGGCCAAACAACTTTATTGGAAACTCCTATGCGGAAGAAATTGATTATTTAAAGACATGGCTCGTAGAGAGAGCAAACTGGATGGATGCCAACATGTTTGGCACATGTGATGACCTTGGAATTCCAAATTTAAACGAAACCGTTTATCGTGTTTTTCCGAATCCTGCAAGAACCATAATAACTGTAGAATCGAATGAAAAAATAAACGATGCTCAAATATTCTTAATTGATGTTGCCGGGAAATTAGTTCACTCCCAGAAAATCAACAATGTATTTTCGGTTAAGCTGGACATTTCTTACTTAGAAAAAGGAATTTATAATTATAAAATCATAGAATCTAACCAAAACGTTAGGCTTGGGAAAATCGCAATACAATAATATGAGACATTTATTAAAAGTATTTACCTGCTTTATATTCGCGTCAACTATACTTATCGCTTGTTCCAAAACAGCAGGCAAAGGTGGCACTTCTTCAATAAAGGGAGAAGTGAATGGAGTTACACTGTCAGGAGGAAATGGAAACCTTGCAGAAAAAGAAAGAACAACAGTTATTTGTAATCATGCAGATGGCATTGGTGGATCAATTCTAGATAATAGTGATTATTTCTTATTGAATACTCCAGAAGGAGGAACACTATATTATGTCTGGTATGAAAATACAAATTGGCTGGGTCAGGATCCTGGTCTATCCGGTAGAACTGGAATTAAAGTAACGTATAGCAACAATGATTCTAATAGCACTCTTGCCTCTAACACAATGACTGCAATTAATTTAATCGCTGGCTCAGACTTCACGGTATCTTTAAACAACGACATATTAACAATAGAAAACACCATAGCCGGTGAGGTGGTTGATGCCGATGACGTTAACACACCATTTGTAATTGACACCGAAAACCAAGGTAAAGCGGCTACAATTGGAAACTCCATTCAAACAAGTGGGGCCATTGCCGATGAAAGAGTTTATTTAATATATGGAGATGAAGACTTTTATAGCGAAACTGTGCGAACTGATGAAAATGGTAAATATCAATTTACCGGTTTAACAAAAGGAAATTATCGAATATTCGCTTTTTCATTGGATACTACAACAGCAGGTGGTCTATTGCATCAAGTTGAAGTTGAAGCGTCGATATCAAAGAATAAATCGATTTCGGAAGCACCCTCAATTACAATAATTCGTTAATGAATTTATTCCGTAACATAATATTAATCTTCACGTTATTAGGTTCATTCTTCACTATTGGTCAGTCTGACTTTATCACTTGGGCTGGACTTGAGCTTAAAACTTCAGTTTCTAAAAAAATTGAATTGAACTTAAAAGGACAATCACGATTTGATCGAAATTCTTCGCATCTTAAAAACACCTTTATTTCACCTGGAATCAGATTAAAAGTTCACAAAAACATTCGATTAAGCGGAAAATATAGACTTTCTAGCATTCCGTTCAATTTAAATAGCTCTAATCGTATTTTGTCGCACCGGTTGACTTTAGATGCGCAATTTAGAAATCTATTGAATTTAATACTTGATAAACCTATGGTTGATCTGAACGTAAGACTGCGTGGCACACATGAGATGGAGAAAAACAAAAGAGATGATCACTATATTAGATTGCGATTAAAAGGAGCATTAAATTTGAAAAAATCAAAAATCACTCCCAATGCATCGCTAGAAATATTCTATCATTTGAACAATCAAATCACTTATACATTTGAAAAAGTGACATCACACCATGCAATAAATAAACTTCGGATAAGAATAGGTACAGACTATAAGCTCAACAAGCGGCAAGAATTATCATTTTTCGGAATTTACCAAAGAGAATTATTCCGTTTAGAAAATGACTTTATTCTAGGAGTCGGGTATACCTTTGAACTTAAGAAATAAAAAAGGGATTCTAAACGAATCCCAATTTCTTTGTTGTTGTTTGTGAAAAGGCTTTACTTATAATTTTGGGGTACTTAGCGCCAAATTCAACTATGCACCATTCTTGAAATTTTTTTACTTCTTCCACGTCAGTAATCCACTTTAATGATTTGTATAATTCCTTCTGGAATAATTGGGCATCAAAACTAACTCCGTGGAGAATTTTTTTTGTTAACTCTAACATTTTCATTGTGGTTTGTTCTTTACAATATAACGATAAAATCGATGTGTTCTTATGACGATACTTGTTAAAAAACAAAAAAAAGCCCGAAACACTAGCGTGAATCGGGCTTAACAAAGTTATTAACATTCTCTTACTGCAGTTTCTTTTTTACAACTTGATAAATTTCTTCTGTAACAGCATCCCTCACGTAAATCAATAAATGTACGTTATTCGGATCGTACTGAGCCGGAAGAGCATAACTATAGTTAAAGTAATACTTACCATTATCCAATTCATTATCAGTGATTTGTCTTCCCCTCCAATCACTTCCAATGGTTCCGCGCAAAACATCACGGTGAATGTAATTTGGGTCAGTTGAATTATCTGGCATCTTTTGTTTAGCAACAATTGAATCTTCAATCAAATAAACAACAGTATATAAGTCATTCGTTAATGAAGGATTTAAAATCTCAACTTCCGAATGAATAAAAACCCCATTTGTTGAAGGATAAAAATTCACTACTGATTGCAAATTAGCTTCCAATGGAGTTGCAATAGACGCACCAACAATTCCTCTCCAAGCATCTTGTCCTGATGTATGTTGACCTGCAGTTAAAATCCGACTAACACTGCCTCTTGGGTTACCAATAAATGTTGACCCTGGAATTGATCCAAAATGCTCCCCGATAGCCAAACCAGCTGGGTTCGTCCAGTCGATTGGATAAGAGGCAGTTACGGTTTGGAACGTTCCAGCTCCATCCGGGCCTGCATGAATTGTTGCAATAACGGCTCTATCGCCTAAATCGGTGTGAATGTCATGAGCAGTATCCGCAGCTATAGGACAATAAGAACACAAATGCCCTGTGAAATCTTCAATTAGTACATTTCTTAAGGTATTCGTATTAGGCGTCCAAACTGGCCACTCTGTAGCCGCATAAGCAACAGAATCTCCGCCAGGATATAATGAATAGTCTAATTCTGTATCTATAGCAGGAGGGAAAATTTTATCCACTTTATCGCAAGATGCAAATACGAATAAACTAACTAATCCAATAAATAATATCTTTTTCATAATTCTAAATTTAGAAACTGTGAGTGAAATTCATTGTTAAACCATTTGAGGCAGGCACGAATCTACAAACTCCACCAACACAGAAAAGACCTTCTCGTTGTCTTCCGTATCCCAATGTGATTCTAGTAGCACCTCTAATATAACCGAAAGAACCATAAGCATAATGCAACTGTAAGGCTTCTTGCGGATTCCCATAATTATATTGATCCATAATACTGAAGAACCAATGAGGAGAAACATTGTACTCTAAAAGAACAGTTGCCCAGTTTCCCTTATCGTTAATATCGCCATTCTCATCGTCTTCTACAAATAAACCCTGAATTTCCAACCTTAACGAGTGCTTCTTGTTAATTTTGTATCCAAATTCAGCAACTCCAATGTGAGAAGTAATAATTCCTTCAGCATCTCCCGTTACTTTAGCAACGTCATTATTCAAGCTAATATTGTAATAGCTTAAACGCGCATTGAACTTCTTAGTAAATTTTCTGTAAATATTAACGTTTATATCTCTCCAAAAAAGGCTATCGCTCTGATCAAACAAGCGGCTTTCATAAGCAACACCAGAAGAGTCCGATGGGTCAATATTTCCTGTTCTTTGCAATGGTTTATAGGCAGTCGAGAAATTCGCATTAATTGACGTTCCATACTTCCCCCCTAACTTAGACCCTCTCTTAATTGTGTAGAGTACCTCTGCTTGATATGCTATCTCACCAGTTGGTTGAGTTGCATATGGATAAATCGAAGACACTAAGTTATACGTATGCGTCTTGTTCATTGCAGGCAAATAATTGATGAATAAATCAGTCAACTCCTTCGTACGATCAGATCTATAACTCATATTATCAGCAGATTTTGCAGATAAAACGATGCCTAATCCTTTCCTAGAATATCCGAAATTAATTAAGGCCGCTTGTCCATAATTATATATATAACCGTTATCTACAGATGGATCCTGACCTTTGATTACATACTCACCATCCAACGTGAATTTTCCATAACGTAACTTTGCACGTCCACCGTAAACTCCAGTATTCTCAGGAAGGATATATGTATCATCGTCGTCTTTCTGGTATTTACTAACAAAAGAAGCACCAAGAGTAACGTCCAACTTTTTACCTTCAAGCTTTTTAAACATTGAGTTCAAGTTGACCTCTCCATCGACGCCGCGCACAGTACCTGCACCATGAACAATTTCTCCTCCTTGAAAAGAAAAACGTTGCAAACCATAAACACCTTTTAAAGTTACCCCGTTATAAGGGCGCAAAATTAAACGGACACCATCCAACATATTGTCATATCCTAATGCACGATCTTCATAAGCCCTAAGAGACATACCTGATCCAAATTGCTCATAGAACGAACCTAAAGTTACATCTACAAAATCATTTTGATATCCTATATACCTCATACCAATACCCGTTCCATCAAATCGATTTGGATATCCCTGAATCCTTGGCAAATATGATTCTACGCGCATACCAGCTTTAAAACCACGATTCGTATAAAATACGTTCATATAAGTGTTTAACAATCCTTTTGTATCAGGTTGCGCCGCACCAATTAAACTGTCTTGATTTAAATACTGAAAAGTACTTTCAATATTACCGGTTAAGTTGCCTCCTGGCGCTTGACTATAACCTGCCAGGGAGATAGCCGCCATAAGAGCGCATAGCGTTAATTTCTTCATTAAGTAAAATTAAAGTATTGCTTTTATTTCTCTGTTAACTTCAATAATTGCTCATATAACTCGTCCTCATCACCAGGAGCATAGTTATTATGAGAATAAACGATGTTTCCTTCCGTATCTAATAAAAAAGTATGAGGAACATTATTCACACCCATTGCTCTCTTGAAATCTCCATTTGGATCCATAAGTACTAAATACTCCCATCCTTTACCGTTAACATACATAGGGACAGAGTTCTTTGTTTTCTCATCATCAATTGAAACAGCAACCAATTCTACACCTGTTTCATCCTGCCAATCAATATAAACATCATTAATTGTGTTCAACTCTCTCTTACAAGGTGAACACCAAGTAGCCCAAAAACTGATAATAACCGGACCATCAAATCCTAATTCAGCAGTGTTAACACTATTCCCGTCCATATCTTTTAATTGAACTGAAGCTACTTTCTTATCTAAAATTTTACCATGATCGTCCTGAGCTCTAGAACCAAAAGCGCAAGCGAATCCTATAAAAAGTAATACAATGTTTTTCATAATGAGTTTTATTTAATTTTATCTAGCCAACAGTAGTCAAAAACCCTGCCGAAGTCAAATGTAACTCAATTTTATGGTTTGTACTCATGGATATTGCGTTTCATTATTGAATTCCTATGTGTTTTTCGCCGAGCACAAAGCCACCTAAAACATTATACATCAATACATAAAACAGCCACTATACATTTAATTCTTAAAAATTCAAACTGTGGACTAATTGTTGTAGAAGCTAGATTACGACTGATAAATTTCATATATTTGGTCGTACGGTACAAATTTAAACCCTAGAATTATGAAAAAAACATTACTCTCTTTACTGGCAGCTTCAGCTCTTGCACTGTCTTCATACGGGCAGGGATTGGTTATATATCTTGATGGAGGATCTACGGATGTTTCTGGTCAAGAGCAATCGGTTGCAGACATTACTTTTGACGCTTTCAATGAACATCTAGTTGATTTTATTGTTAACAATGATCAAGGATCTGCCCAAGATTGGGTAATCACCAGAGAAATACTAAACGAAACATCAGGTTGGTCCAATACATTTTGTTGGGGTATCAATGGAGCAGCAGGAAACTGCTATCCAGCCTCTGCAGATATATTGTGGACTTCTCCGTCGTTATCTATTCCTTCTGGTGGTGCTGGTAAATTATCGACATATGTTAACGCTCCTACTGCTGGAACGGCAACATACAGATACCACGTATCAACAGACGGAAGTAATTATATAGATTTTGTTGATGTAACAGTTACTTCAGTTTTAGGAGTTGATGAAAAACCATCAATTACTGCGAGTGTTGCACCTAACCCTGCTACATCTTATGTTACTATTAAAGCGAACGGTGTAAACACTGCATCAGTTACTTTAGTTGATGTTTTAGGAAACGTTGTTCGTAAAGAAACAATGTCTGGTTCTAAAACAATCAATGTATCGGAATTCAAAAACGGAATCTACTTCTTACGCATTGAAGCGGAGGGTGCAGAAGCTGTAACAAGAAAAATTATAGTTAGACACTAGTCTTACCTTAAACATAATTCAAAAAGCCATCTGCAATGTAGATGGCTTTTTTATTTTAGAAGACTAATATAGTTTTGTAACTTTGGTTGGACTTGGATAAGCTACCACATATATATCAAACTGCTATCAGAGCTTCGATTGAAGCTTCTGCTACAATAATGAGTGTTTACCGTTCAAGCTTTGATGTAGAATTAAAAAAAGACGGATCTCAAGTTACAGAAGCTGATCTTAAGTCTTCAGAAATTATTTCAAAACATTTAGAACCACTAGGAATTCCTATTACTGGAGAAGAACGCGTTAAAACCAGTTTTGACATTAGATCAACATGGGAAGAAAACTGGAGCGTAGATCCTTTAGATGGAACTAAAATGTTCGTTATGAAAAATGACGAATTCTCAATTAACATTGCTCACATACAACACGAGCGGCCTGTGTTTGGTTTAATCTGTTCCCCTGTAGAAGAGAAAATCATTATCGGAATTTCTAATCGTGGCGTATACACATTTCACTTTGATCAAGCCGAAGAACCAGCTTCATGGATTAAAATAGAAGCTAAAGCAAATATCAATAAGCCTCTAACCATTGCCTGTTCAAGAAGTTTTACGCAATCCAAATATCCGTTGGTTGCAGAGTTAATTGAAAAGTATGGAGACATAAGACTTCTAAGAAAAGGGAGCGCTCTTAAGTTTTTCGATTTAGCGGATGGAACCGCAGATATATATCTGCGTTACGCACCAACGATGGAATGGGACATTGCTGCTGGGCAAGCTATACTGAGTGAATTAGGTGGAAAAATAAAAAGTTTAGAAACAAACAAAGAGTTAACTTATAACAAAAAAAGTTTGTTCAATCCCAACTTTGTAGCTAGAACAAAGCCTATACTTCTTTGAGGTATTTAATAGTCATATCAATAGTCTTAAGTTCATTTAATTTAGTGATTGGACAACAATCTCTTATTCCTCTGCATTCATTCTATAAAGATCAAGTATTTGCTAATAAAGGACAGCAAACGTATAACGAAGGATCGTTTTTTCCAGTTTCAATATCCGAATACAACTTAACTTCTTTAATTAAAGACTCAACTAAACAATACTACGATGCTACACATATACTATTTCAAAAACATCTAATCGATGTAAAAGGAAAAGACTATCATTTGAAGATATCGCCCGCAATTCATTTTGGTTATGGTCGCGATCTCGCTGATACAATTACTCGAAACTTATTTCAAAACACACGTG
The DNA here is from genome assembly GCA_022447585.1 of Crocinitomicaceae bacterium. Lineage (GTDB taxonomy): Bacteria > Bacteroidota > Bacteroidia > Flavobacteriales_D > Crocinitomicaceae > UBA4466. The sequence continues at coordinate 245,540 of JAKVAR010000002.1, forward strand.
GCTTCTACGTTGAGGGTGATTTATTTAAAAACTTTTCATTTTCAACTTCACTCTTCGAAAATCAAAGTCGAAATACACAATATGAATCGACTTATTATAAATCAAACGGCGAATTTTACCCTCTTCCCGACTCAACCTATTCAGGGCAAAATGCAGTTATACCTGGGGCAGGCAGAACTAAACCATTTAAAGGAGATGGCTTTGATTACGCATATGCAATAGGATACTTTGTTTATCGTCCATTCAAATTCTTGAGGATTACGGCAGGAAATAACGCTCAATTTATAGGTAACGGACATCGTTCTTTATTCATTTCAGATAATTCATATAGTTTCCCATATTATCGAATCGATTGGAAAATCAGTCAAAAATTCAATTTCACATATTTAAGAGGTAGACAGACCAATTTATTAAGAAGGCCCGCCAGTGGTTCTGTAGAGGCGATTTACGAAAATAAAGGGTATTCAATCAACTATTTGACATACAAGATAACTGATAAAATAAACATCAGCCTTTTTGAAAGTGGTAACTGGTCTAAAGGAGATTCTATAACAAGCAAAGCATCGCACCCTCTGTATTACAATCCTATCCCCTTCATCTCTGGAGCCGTCCTAAATAAAACGAATGAACTATCTTCATTAATTGGACTAAATATTGGGTGTCAATTTGCACCTAAACATCTTGCTTATGCTCAATTTGCTCTAAATAATTTCAATAGTGATAAGTTTGCTTTTCAATTGGGCTATAGAGGCTACAATTATTTCGGTCTTAAGGACTTTATGCTCCAATTAGAATATAATTATGTTGCAGAAAAAACGTTTGAAGTCGGCAATAGACGTTTAAACAATACCCATTACAACATGCCATTAGCGCATGTAAAAGGTTCCGGGTTCCAAGAAATTATTATTCGATCAAATTACGAATGGAAAAGAATTTATATTGATTTTTCAGCAGTTTATTACATCACAAAGAATCATTCTGACAAAGGTCATCTACCAGTATATAATACCCAGACATTAAGCTCTGAATCAATCGTTAATTCCTCTACTGAAATTGGATATCGTTTCAACCGAATGATGAATCTTATGCTTTTTGCAAATTGGAATTATAGACAAACATCAAATAGCATTAATCCATCTTCAAGTACAGTCAACATTGGACTTAGAACTGGATTCATGAATCATTATAAGGATTTCTAATGAAGGCTTTACTCTACATATATTTATTTTGCTCCTTCTTTTCATATAGTCAAGGAAGCGTTGGATATATTTTTGAAGAATTACCATCAGATTCTACATCGAAAAGAACAATTAAAACTCACACCAGCCTAAAACCATTAATCAGACAACATGCACAAATCAAAGGAGGTAAAAATTTGAACTTTACGCCACTTGGAGATTTAAACTTGTTACAATCTTCAACTACTGGACTCAAATTAGGTTTAGGCCTTGAATTTAAAGGAGAGTTCAAAGATAAGCTCTATTTCAGATTGTCAGGCGTCGAAGGAATTAGTCAAAATAACCTACGATACGGTAGAAAAACATATCTGAATGATTCTATTGGTGCGATTAACCTATATTCAGATATCCGTTCACGCATCTCCTATTCTCCCAATCACATATTCAACTTTCAATTAGGACTAGATCATAATTTTATTGGTGAAGGTGCCCGTTCTATGCTATTAAGTGATTATGGTACTTCTTATCCATTTGGGAAAATTAGAATGCGTTTCTGGAGATTGGAATACGCTATCCTATACCAATTCTTGCGCGAGCGAGACAACAATCAATGGGCAGGCAAATTTGCTTCCAGTCACCACCTTTCATTTAATGCTGCAAAATGGTTGAATATTGGAGTCTTTGAAACGGTTGTCTTTCAACCTAAAGATACCCTTGTTAATAGAGGTTTTGATGTTGAGTATTTAAATCCATTTGTTTTCTATCGTCCTCAAGAGTATTCTTTAGGTTCTTCGGATAATGTTTTACTTGGAATTCAACTTAATGCCTTTTGGAAGAAACATACTTTTTACTCGCAATTCATTCTTGACGAATTTTACTTCGCTGAAATAAAAGCTAAAAGTGGCTGGTGGGCAAATAAATTTGGAGGACAGTTTGGTGTAAAAGGACGTTTTAGTAAAACCAAAAATAAACTCTTTTACAGATTGGAATACAACTTCGCACGGCCTTATACATATTCGCATATTTCTAAAGAACTGAATTATGGTAATCAAGGGAACCCTCTGTCTCATCCATATGGATCTAACTTTATGGAAATTTTAGCGGAAGCGAAGTGGCAAAAACAAAAAATTTCTGCCAAATTATTCTGTAACTACTACTTAAGAAGTAATGACAAAGATGGCTTCAATTATGGGAATGACATCTATCAACCCTATATAAATAGACCGTTTGAATACGGGCACACCATTGGTCAAGGTCAAGGATTCAACGGAACAAAAGTTATTCTCACCGGTGGATATGAATTAATAAAAGGAGTGAATTTGAATGCTTTTATTGAAAATCACGTCGACTATAACACAATTTCAAATTCAGTCAATTATACGGCTGTTATTGGACTAAGAAGTCAACTTTGGAATGACTATCGGAATTATTAAAGCGAAATAGAAACCGGCAATTAATCCGTATTATTAGCTAGAATTTTTAGATAAATTTTCGTACTTTTCACGTATGAAAGCATTGTCAATTCTACTTCTACTTTGGCTCTCTTTTTCAGTTAATGCTCAAATCAACGAGAGGTTGAGTACAATTCTTAAAAGTGATTCAACTGACATAGCTTTTAAAATTTCAGAAATACAGTCTCTTATTACAGAGGAAAGTGGAATTGTAAATGATACTGTAATGGTTGAGTACTATCTCAAACTTTCTCGATTAGCCCAAGCTGACCAAGATTATTTATCGGCCATTGATTACTGCGACACTCTTCTTAACAACTATCCGAAATTAGCATTCGAAAAGACCATTAAAGTTAAAGAACGTAAGGCATCGATCTATAAAACTTCTGGCCAAACAGATGTATCTGTATCGGAATATTTATCAATTCTATCTGAGTATGAAGATCGTCAAGATTTCAACCAAAGTGCTAAAATTAACAATAGATTAGGAATCATTTTTCTGAAAATGAATGATCTTGAGAATGCCGAATATCACTTAATCGAAAGTATAGATTATGCTAAAAAAATTAACAATAAAAAGTACCAAGCCTCAAGTTTAATGAGTTTAGGGAATCGATATAAGAAAGAGGGAAAATTCGAAAAAGCCGAGAATTACTATAAACTAAGTATTTCTATATGCAAATCAGAAGGTTTTAAACGTCTTCTTGCGGGTAATTATAATAACTATGGTTCGTCCTTTAGAATGCAAGGAAATGAAACAAAAGCTTTATCCTTATTCAACTTAGCTGTGAAAATGAATAAGGAGTTAGGAAATGATCAATGGTTAAGCTATAACTACAACAATATCGGAAATGTGCATAACAGTCAAGGAAATCATGAGAAAGCACTAGAATACTTTTTTAAAAGTAACGAGATTAAAACCCGGTTAAAGGATTATGGAGGTATGAGTTATACATACCAAAATATATCTTCCGCATATGATTCCCTAAGAAATTATAAGCTGGCACACAAGTATTATGTAAAATTTACTGAATTAAAAGACTCTCTCGCAGAAATAGATAATGCACTTTTAACTAAAAAATTGGGCGCTGAATTTCAAGCAGAAAAGAGAGAGGCTAAAATAATTCAACTAAATATGCAGCGCGAATTAGACCAGCAAGAAATTAATGCTCGTGATGAACGAATATCGTATCAAAATTTCTTAGCTTGGTTATTGGGGCTTGGAATTTTTCTCCTCCTATTAATAGCTATAATTATTTGGAGATCCGCTGTTGGAAGAAAGAGGACAAACGAAGAGTTGATCGCTAAAAACGAGCAAATTGATGCGCAGCACAGTGAAATCATTGGGAGTATTAACTATGCTAAAAGGATCCAAAGTTCGATTCTTCCTAGTGAAGCAAATTTAAGTTCTGCCCTCGGCAGTTTTGGACTACTCTATAAGCCAAAAGATATAGTTTCTGGAGATTTCTATTTGTGTGAAGAAACTGAAAACGGCACCTATTTTTCTACAATTGACTGCACTGGTCATGGAGTCCCAGGTGCCATGGTAAGTTTGGTTGCATCCTCACACTTAGAAAGAGCTATTCATGAATTAAAACTTAGAAATACAGGGGCTATTTTAAACACCTTAAACGCTGATATTCCAAACGCATTAAATGGCGGAGAATCAAACCTTAATGATGGATTTGATATTGCACTTTGTAAACTTTCAAAAAATAAAAAAACATTGAACTTCTCTGGTGCAAATCTAAATTGCTGGATTTTAAACACACGCGAGAATATAGAATTGAGGAAATCAAGTACCTCTGATGCCAAGTTGTATAATGAAGGTGAATATTCTATTTTAGAGCTAAAAGGCCAACGTCGAGGAGTTGGTAAATCCTACGATAAATTTAATTTTTCTAACATTGAAATCTCATTAGAAAAAGGAGATAAAATCATAATCTCAACGGATGGATATCAAGATCAATTTGGCGGAGAAAGGAACAAAAAATTTAAGGTTAAAGAAATGAGAAACCTAATCCTAAAGAACGCTTCTTCTACTCCAAAAAAAATGATTTCAATCCTAGACAAAGCGCTAATAACATGGCAAGGTAACTACGAACAAGTCGATGATATATGTATTATGATTATTGAGGTCTAAATTTCACTTTTACTACCGATTATTATTTCGAACAGAAGTTTGAATGAAAATTGCTCGGCATATGCATTAAGACCTGGGTCACCAGCAAGACCATTATCTACTCTCGGCTTAGTGTAATCAATAACATTATAAAACTTGCGTTTAGGTGTTAAAGCATACTCGACCCCAACCGTATAACGCTTATTATTTTTATTATAGTTAACCACACCCAAAGAGAAATGATATAAGTCCCATTTACTTGATTCAACACCAATAGTTTGAAAGGTATAATAAGGTTGCTCATTATACAAAAAGTCTGTTCTTGCTCCTAAGTATAGTTCCCAACGTTTTGCTATTACTAATTCTAACCCGAGTCCGAAATTGGTTCTTGCCTCCGTTTCTTCTCCATAAGCTAAGAAATTTTGACTTCCAAAATAACTGAATATTGTACTATCATCTATAGTTGCTGGGTAAACATTTGGTGATTGTTCTGGATCAAATAAATTATAATATTTCCCTCCAAAAAATGTCTCATGCGTAAAGTGAATCCATGCTCTTCTGCCAAGTTTCCAGCTCGATCCAATGGCAAGCGAACCATTCTCTTTATGTGTCACTTTTTCATCTTCTGTCCTATCAATCAACGTGACATCTGTCCCTATTAATTCGTCCAAATTAATAATAGAATAGTCACGATAAACTTTTGCTCTACCGAACATGTTAAAAGAAGGGGTTGTTAGCGCCATTCCAAACTTGAAATTCTCTAAGCTTAAAGCAATCGAAGGTTTAAAAACTCCCTTTACATTCCAGTAGCTAAATGTAACATTGGTTGCTACAGAAGCAACATCACCAGTAGAACCATCTTCAGGCAAAACTGACATTGTATGCGCATTTGAATACTTAACATCCCTATAAATTCCAAAATGTGCTAGTCCAATTGAAAAGCTTTTGGAAAGTTGATAAGAAATACTAGGGCCAGCCCAATATTCATTGAGTTGATGTTGGAAGTTGTAACCTGCCACGAAAATTTCCTTTCCTGCAGTTGTGGCGAGTATATCATAATTGGCTTGATACAAATAATCAAATTTACTATTGAAATTTCTTCGGGTAATTACAGTATATCCTAATTTTAATTTAGGTTTCTTTTTAAGCTCTGCAATGCCCGAAATTAGATTCGGCATCGTGCTTAATTGCGTCGATTTCAGATCAAGTCCTTCGCCCAAAAAGTTCTTCATTTTCAAATTTCTAACTCGATAGGCGTTTACAGATATTGAAAGAGATGGGTCTTCCACAAAACTCATTGCTGCTGCATTATAGAATGTTGTTGAATTGTCCCCTAATCCGGCTGTTGCCGCACCTCCCAATAATGATGCTCTGGCACCGAAATGTTCAGACCAATGATGATAATCTTGGGCATAGAGATGAAATGAACAAATTATGAGAAATGTAATTAATAATCGTTGCATAATAAATTAATTGCACGGCAATATATGAAAATAGATGCTACTTAAACAACAAGAGCGAGTCAAAATTTGACCCGCTCTTACATCTTTGGATATAGAGTAGCGATAGGTTAGGTTGACTATAATCCAATGACGTGTTTCACTTCTATTTCTGTTACTTGTCGCTCTTTACCTTGTTTACTCAAATAAGTCCGATTGACCAGGCGTCCATGGATTGCTAATTGACGTCCTTTCTCTCCATACTCTTCAATAAACTTTGCTAGATTTCCCCAAGCAAAAACGCGATGCCATTCAGGCTTCTTTTTAATATCATCGGGATATCTATCCGTCGCTATTGTAAAGCGTGCAACTTTACCACCATTATCGAAATTCGTAATTTGGGCATTTGCTCCCATATTGCCAACTAATGTGACATGATTTTTAATGATCTGCATATGCTAGGTTTTACAATATTACTAAATCGTTTATTTCAACTTCAGAAATAAATTGTTTTGCATTATTACGGTGAAAAAAGCGTGTGGTTAACTTACCTTCAACTGCAACTTCTAAACCAACACTGCCGAGTTCTTCTATTACTTGAACCCAGCGTCCCCATCCTGAAATTCGATGCCAGTGGCTTTTCTTTTTGGTGTTTCCTTCTTCGTCTAAATATGTCTCTTTAGTAGACATTGTGAATTGAGCAACCTTTCTACCGGTTGGTAATTCATAGAATCGTGGTTCCGAAACTACTTTTCCAATTAAATTAACGTGATTCATTTTGATGTGTTTTGTAGTGAAAAAAATGGAGTCGACGACGCCGACTCCATGGTTAAGTTTACTCGATTTAAGCATGTTCTGGTTTTGGCGATAAAATCAAAAAATCGTTCACTTCGATCGACGTTGAATACCTCTTCTCGCCTTCCTTAGTTTCATACTGACTGTTCACAAGCTTACCCTCAGCAATAATTTCTTGACCTTTATCCAATACTTTTGCTGCAGATTCGGCTTGCTTCCCCCATATTGTAAGGTTATGCCATTGCGTCTTCTCTTGCCACTCACCTTCTTTGTTTTTATAACTCTCGTTCGTTGCGATCGAAAAGCGGGTAAGCGTTCTTCCCGATTCGAATGTTACTACTTCTGGTGCTGCTCCTAAGCGTCCAATTAAACTAACTTTGTTTCTTAATACGTTCATGTGTTTTGTTTTTGAACATTAATAATTTTATCGTCTAAACCAATACTTTACCGACATCGACAGGACAAAGTTGGGGCAAGCTCAAAACCACAGCCGGTTATTTGTCGTTTTCTGTCGAATGTCTTTCGTTTACAAATGATTAATATCGTTTTTACAACTGATATACAAACACTTAAACTAAAAATGTCGTTTGGGTTTTTTTCTTAAAAATTTGATTTTTTAATTCAAAAAATGTTAGAAAATCACGTAACTTTGCCATTCACATGGAATTAAAGAGACTCAATAAAGCGATTTCGGAAACTGGCTTTTGTTCACGGCGTGGTGCCGACAAATTCATTGAAGAAGGTGCCGTTAAAGTGAATGGTGAAACCGCCGGACTTGGTGTTAAAGTTAAACCGGGTGATATTATTGAAGTCAATGGAAAAGTAATTACCAAAGAAGTTCAGAACATTTATTTAGCGTTTAATAAACCTATCGGTATTACATGCACTACAGATACTGAAATCAAAGGAAACATCATTTCTTACATGAATTATCCAGAGCGTATCTTCCCCATTGGTCGATTAGATAAACCAAGTGAAGGCTTAATTTTCATGACAAACGACGGAGATATCGTAAACAAGATTCTTCGTTCGAAAAACAACCATGAGAAAGAATATGTAGTACGAGTAAATAGAAAGGTAAGCTCTTACTTCTTAAAAGAAATGGCTAGTGGAGTTCCAATTTTAGATACAGTAACACTTCCATGTAAAGTTGAAAAAATCGACGATTACACATTCAACATTGTACTTACACAAGGACTAAACCGCCAGATTCGAAGAATGTGCCTAGAACTAGGTTATGAAGTTCGATCCCTGAAAAGAATACGCATTATGAATATTGAACTTGGCGGATTAAAGCCAGGGAAATACCGTCACTTCACAAAACGGGAATTGGAAGAGATTTTGCAATTAGTTGGAGACTCCTCCAAAACAGAAGAGGCATCATAATCGATTTTAACGGAAAAACTTCTCGGAACATCTAATTCATACATCCTTGAGAAGCACTTGAGCCAATAAATTATTTATCTTTAGTTTTCTTAAGTTTTCTATATGAGCGAAGCAGAAAAATTACGCATAACACGGACCCCTGATCACGCTGCAGGAATGAAAGCAGTAGTTATTGCCTTGAAGAATATTTTTGATCGAATGCCAAAAGGCAAAAGTTTAAAAGTATTGAATAAACTCAATAAAAAAGAAGGTTTAGATTGCCCCGGATGCGCTTGGCCTGATCCAAAACATCGTTCAAAATTAGGTGAGTACTGTGAAAATGGAGTGAAAGCAATTGCCGAAGAAGCCATGGACGCTCGTGCAACTCCTGCATTTTTTGCTAAACATTCTATAGCCGATTTACACGCTCAAAGTGATTATTGGTTAGGGCAACAAGGACGTTTAACACATCCAATGATTGTACGACCGGGTGGAACTCATTATGAAGAAACAACTTGGGACGAAGCAAACAAAATCATCGCAGAAAACCTAAATGCATTAAAAAACCCAAACGATGCAGCCTTCTACACATCGGGTAGAACGAGTAACGAAGCGGCTTTTCTATACCAACTTTTTGTTCGAATGTATGGAACGAATAACCTACCTGATTGCTCAAACATGTGTCATGAATCAAGTGGTGTAGCTTTATCAAAAACGGTAGGTATTGGCAAGGGTTCTGTCACATTAGACGATTTATATAAGGCCGATTTAATCTTGATTTTTGGCCAAAATCCAGCAACGAACCACCCTAGAATGCTTTCTTCCTTGGAAAGAGCGAAGGCCAATGGAGCTAAGGTTGTTTCAATTAATCCACTGAAAGAAGTTGGATTGGTGAAGTTCAAAAATCCGCAAACTGTAAAAGGTATAGCAGGTGGTGGAACGGTAATTTCTGACCTATACTTACAAGTTCGAATTAACGAAGATGTAGCTTTATTAAAAGCTGCAATGATCAAGTTATACGAACTCGCCAAAAAAAATCCAACTATTTTAGATGAAGATTTTATCGCAAATAAAACTGCAGGTTACGCTGAGTTTAAAGCGGATTTAGACCAACAAGATTTAGCAAGCTTGGTAGCACGAACAGGTCTTCAGGAAAGTGAAATTGACGCTTTTGTTGAGTTACTTGCTGCTAAGAAAAATGTGATTACTTGCTGGGGAATGGGATTGACACAACACGTAAATGGTGTGGATAATATCCAAGAAGTCGTTAATCTTTTATTGATAAAAGGAAGTATCGGCAAACCTGGCGCTGGAACATGTCCAGTGCGCGGGCATAGTAATGTGCAAGGCGACCGTACCATGGGAATTGCTGAACGCCCATCAAAAGCACTATTGAATAAAATCAGTGAGAACTTCGGCTTTACACCGCCTCAAGAAGATGGATACAGCGTAATTGGGGCAATCAAAGCAATGCATGAAGATAAAGTTAAAGTGTTTATCGGTATGGGAGGAAACTTCTTATCAGCTGCGCCAGACACCAACTATACGGCTGAAGCATTCAATAAGTGTAATTTGACCGTTCATATTTCAACTAAACTGAATCGTTCGCACTTAACTCATGGAAAAACAGCCTTGATTCTGCCATCAATGGGTAGAACGGATAAGTATGTGAAGAACGGAAAGTCTCAATTTGTATCTGTAGAAAACTCAATGGGCGTTGTACATACAACACAAGGGTTATTACACCCCCCCTCTGAATTTGTAGAGAGTGAACCTGTAATTGTCGCAAACATAGCAAAAGCAACATTGACGCAAGATAAAGTGGATTGGGACTATTTAATTGAAGACTATAGCCGGATTAGAGACCTCATCGAAAAGACGATTGCAGGATTCGAAAACTACAATGAACGCTTGAAAAAACCACTTGGATTTGAATTGCCCAATGGAGCGCGTACAGGAAACTTTACAACACCAAATAAGAAAGCAAATTTCACAGTGAACAAACTTTCAGAAAATAAGTGTGAAGCCGATGAATTCTTAATGATGACCACTCGAAGTCATGACCAATTCAACACAACCATTTATGGACTAGACGATCGATACAGAGGGGTGTATAATGGAAGAATGGTTGTATTTATGAACGAAGAAGACGCAAAATCAAAAGGATTAAAGCAAGGTGACTTAGTCACACTATACAACAATTACGATAATACAGAACGTGTGGTTGAGAATTTCGCAGTAGTTCCTTACAATATTCCAAAAGGATGTTTAGGAACCTATTTCCCAGAAGCAAATCCATTAGTCCCTCTCGGATTACACGCACATTCAAGTCATACGCCAGCATCAAAATCAGTGAAGGTTAAAATTAGAATGAAATAGAATGAAAGTATTTTTAGCAACATTCATCGGATTGGTAATCTGTTTTATGGCAACTCCTTTGTTGGAGCTGGTTGGACATAACCTATTCCCTGTTCCGTTTAAGGTTGACTTCTCGAATATGGAAGAGTTCAATGCAAACAAACATTTGATACCTACGGGAGCATATATTTCAGTTGCACTATCAAGAGGTATTAGCTTAGTTCTAGGATTGATGACAGCAAGATTAATCGAAAAAGCTGACTTGATTCCATTGTATATCATCGCTGGTTTTATTCTGTTTGGTACCATAGCAAACGCATTCGGTTTACCGCATCCAACTTGGTTTAAAATACTTGAAATTTCTTTAGTAACACTTGTCTCAGCATCAATGCTTTATTTCTATTTCAAGAAATCGCCAAAAGCAACAACAAAATGATGATTAAAGGACTTTTCGAAACGCATCTTTATGTTGAAGATCTAGACAGATCTATTGAATTCTACACTGAAATTATTGGCTTAGAACAATGTCATTACGATGAACGAAGGGCGGCATTTTTCTGGATAGGAGAAGCGAAACAACAAATGCTTGGAATTTGGGAAAAACCGAAATCAGAAATAGACATTCGTCACTTTGCTTTTGAATGTGAGGCCGAATGGATTATCAATGAATCCATCGACTGGTTGAAGGAAAGAAACTTACCATTTCGTAATTTTTTGAGAGATGGAACAGAAAGACCTATGGTTTTTGCATGGACGCCAGCCATTTCAATTTACTTTGATGATCCAGATGGACATTCATTAGAGTTTATTGGCGTCCTTGATGGAACTCCTCGTCCAAAAGGTGGAGTTATATCGTATGAAGATTGGTTATCATTAGAAAAAAAAGAATCAAAAGATTAAATATGTTTACTGGAATTATTGAACAAATAGGTGTCGTAACAGATATAAAGCACGAAGGGGAAAACATTCATTTCACTATGAAGTCTTCTTTTACCGATGAGCTTAAAATTGATCAAAGCGTTGCGCATAATGGATGCTGTTTAACCGTGGTTGAAATAAACAATGACGAATACGTAGTCACAGCTATTCAAGAAACTTTAAACAAAACCAATTTAGGTGATTGGAATATTGGAACTAAGGTGAATTTAGAACGTTGCACAGTCATGAATGGACGCCTAGACGGACACATTGTTCAAGGACACGTTGATACCACTGCCATTTGTGTGGGCATTGAGGACCAAGAAGGAAGTTGGAAATATACTTTCGAATATAGTGCCGATCAAGTAACAGTTGAGAAAGGTTCTGCAACAATCAATGGAACGAGTTTGACTGTTGTTGATTCAAAGGATAAATCATTTTCGGTTTGCATTATTCCGTATACGTATGAGCATACAAACTTCCATACATTGAAAGTAGGCGACAAAATCAATTTGGAATTTGACATCATTGGTAAGTACGTAGCTAAATTAATGGCAAGAGGTTAGTCGATTTTACGTTTGGGCGTTTTAACAGGCTTTCCACTGTATCTTTTTTTATACTTCAAAAAGGATGTCGTTGCAATCCCTAACGCAAGTCAATGCATTCGAAATAACGATTTTAGGCAGCAACGACTATTGAACACGATTATCAAATCATTTATCTATGAAACGAATTACAGTTTTTTGCGGTGCTAGATTAGGTTCTGACGCATGTTATGAGCAACAAGCTACGGCCTTGGGAAAAGCATTGGCAAATCAGAATATTGGATTGGTTTATGGCGGTGCAGACTTAGGATTGATGGGAGCAGTTTCCAACGGAGCCTTGAGTGAAAATGGCGAAGTAATTGGTGTTTTACCCAAGTTTTTGCAGAACAGAGAAATCGCGCATAAACAATTGACTGAATTAATACTCGTTGATTCTATGCACGAGCGCAAGTCCAAAATGAACGATTTATGCGATGGCATCATCGCGCTTCCGGGTGGAATTGGAACGCTTGAAGAATTGTTCGAAATAATGACTTGGGTTCAATTAGGATTGCAGAATAAACCGATCGGTATTCTAAACGTGAACAGCTACTATGCATCTTTAATTGACTTGATTGATAACATGATAGGCAGCGGCTTTTTAAGAGCGGTAGATAAAGAATTATTGATCGTAAGCGACAATATTGAAGACCTATTGGATCGTATGAAAAATTACGTTTCTCCTGACATTAAAAATCAGATGAATAACGACTTGACGTAAGCTTTTGGCAATGAAAGAATCATGCGGCGAAAATCACATCTATAGGGTAAATTCCTTTCGAGAACTTGTTTCTACCCCATTTGAAGGAGAGAAAAATGCCATGTGTTGGTCGCGAAAATTAAATGGTGATTTCAAAGAAATTATTTATAAAATTGAACTCGATGGAGACATCACTACAATTTCACCTAAGGAACTGAGAGGATTACAATTAAGCGAACAAGGAAACATTGCTCGTGACATTCTATTGAATGATTTAGCGCTTTTCACAGCGCACGGATCAGACCCTATTTTGAATGTCATAAAACAATACGAAAGAGATGATGCTTTCCCTTTCTTCCCTACTGATGTTTATTCCTTTCATGTGGATCGGTCACCAGTTCCAGTAGATACTTTCTTGTGCACATATCACGGTACTTCAAGTGAAATAATACCAAACGCACACGCTGAACAGAAAATTCTCATTCCAGAAATACGCACTGAATTACAAAAAATATACAATGGTCCTGAAGCCGGATTTGAAGACTTTTTAACCGAAAATTTCTTTGATTTGCACTATGAAGACCATGGAGAACCAATTACTTTAGGTCAAGGTCATGTTTGGAAATTAGCAATTGATCACCCAAATAGTTCAGTACTCCCGTCTATACATAGAGCTCCAAAAGAAAATAAGGGAGAACCAAGGTTGTTATTAATTTGTTGATTTGCCATAAGTTATGCACAGTCAGCACACTTACCCTGCAATAAGAATTCAGCTTTTTCTATCTTATGATTTGGAATCAAAGGCATATCAATTTCAATTGATAAGCACTCCGTCTTACCGCATTCAAGACAGTGAAAATGTGGATGCGCATCAATATGGTTTACAGAAGAACAACCATTACACTTTGCGTACCAGGTTAAACCATCCTTTCCGGTAAAGGAATGAAGGGTCCCTTCATCCTCAAGCCTCTCCAATATTCTGTAGACAGTTGTCTTGTTCATTTGATTTTGAAGGCGCTCTACAAGCCCAACCACCGAAACAGCTTCATTAGTATCTTGAAAAAAATTAAGTACGGCAAAAACCGACTTAGTTTGTCTAACTACTCCCATTTGATAAAATTAATACAACCATATTGCAAAAACAAGGTCATTTTTCATACTTTTGCAATTAAGTTGCATTAAGCACATTTAAAATGAAGTCAAACTTAATAAAATCAGATACAATTGGAATCGTTGCAAGCACTTTATGCATGATTCATTGTATCATAACACCGTTTATCTTCATTGCTAAAACCTGCACAGCAACATGTTGTTCTGACTCTCCTGCTTGGTGGGCTTGGATTGATGCACTTTTTCTTTTGATTTCCTTTTTTGCAATATTACACGCGTCTAAAAACTCATCTAAGAACTGGGTTAAACATGCCATGTGGATTAGCTGGAGTCTACTTTTGATAGTTATATCTAACGAACAACTTGGACTAATTACACTTTTTGAAGGGGCAGTATATGTACCTGCCTTCGCGCTAATAATACTCCACTTTTATAATCTCAAATATTGTCGTTGTGCAAAAGACTCTTGTTGCGCAAATCAAAAGTAATATAATGAAGAATCAAACCTACGAATCCATAGGAGACAACCATATTGGCACATCTTCAGAAACACCATTGCGCTCAGATGCCTTTGATAAGAATGATACTGAGAAAATTGAAAACATACAATCTCATTTTGCGAAAATAATGGAAGAATTGGGGCTTGATCTTGAAGATGAAAGCCTATCTGGAACACCTTATCGTTTCGCAAAGATGTATGTCAAGGAATTGTTTTATGGGTTAAATCCTAAAAACAAACCACACCTTTCAACCTTTCCGAACAAGTATGGATATAAAAAAATGCTTTTAGAGAAAAATATTACTATTGATTCTACATGCGAACATCATTTTTTACCAATAACTGGAAGTGCTCACATAGCATACATTCCTTCAGATAAAGTAATTGGTCTTTCTAAAATAAATAGATTGGTTGACTACTATTCTCACCGTCCTCAGGTACAAGAGCGACTTTGTCTACAAATCTTAGAAGACCTTCAAACAACTTTAGGAACGAAAGACGTAATTGTTGTCTTGAATGCCAAACACTTATGCGTTTCTTCGCGTGGAATAAAGGACAAAGATAGTTCAACAACTACCGTAGAATTTGGTGGTGTATTTGAAGACGCTCAATATCGCAATGAGTTTTTCCGAATGATTGAAAATTAAAACATATCTATTGAACTATGATTCCACAAACTTTTGAAGCATGGCAAAAATGTATTGTCAATGATTGTAAAATCAATCTTACGAGAGAATTCGCTCAAGAACGTTTATCCGTCTATATGGACTCAAACAACACAGAAACTAAAAAGTTCATTTCTCTATATGGTGAACAGCACCTGAATAACATCATAAAATGGTACTCTCAGATACAATAACTAAAAAGCTTCCCGTAACCGTTCTTAGTGGGTTTCTTGGCGCAGGAAAAACTACACTACTCAACCATATTTTACATAATAAAGATGGCCTAAAAGTTGCTGTTATTGTAAATGATATGAGTGAGGTTAATGTCGACGCTAATCTAGTAAAAAGCGAAAACATACTTTCAAGAACAGAAGAAAAACTAGTCGAAATGAGTAACGGCTGTATATGTTGTACTCTCCGTGAAGATTTAATGGTTGAAGTTGAACGATTAGCTAAAGAAGATCGATTTGACTACCTACTTATTGAAAGTACTGGAATTAGTGAACCCGTTCCTGTTGCCCAGACATTTTCATTCATAGATGAAGAAAACAACATTGACCTTTCTCGATTTAGCTATGTAGATACTATGGTTACAGTTGTTGATTCGTTCAATTTTTTTAATGATTTCGACAGTACCGACTTACTGATAGATCGCGATATGACGGACATCGAAGATGATAATCGTTCCATTGTAAATCTTTTAATCGATCAAGTAGAATTCGCAAATGTTATTGTTTTAAACAAGACGGATCTAGTAACCCCTGATCAACTGGGTGTTTTAAAAACAGTCCTTCAAAAACTTAATCCTTTAGCAAAAATCATTGAGTCTAGTTTCAGTGAAATCGATTCTAAAGAAATTCTGAATACCGGTCTCTTCGATTTCGAAGAAGCGGAGCAAAGCGCAGGTTGGATTGAAGAATTGAACAAAGAACAGCATAACCCAGAATCCGAAGCGTATGGCATAGGTTCATTTGTTTATAGAACCAAATTGCCGTTTGATCCAGATCGTTTCTGGCATTTCGTTCAGGTACAATTTCCTAATAATATCATCCGAAGCAAAGGTATGTTTTGGCTGGCTTCTCGTCCTGAACAAGCATTAATTTGGGGTCAAGCAGGGGGATCTCTAAAAGCAGATAGTGCCGGGGTATGGTGGTGTAGCATGCCACTTGAAAAACGTTCACGACATCTTTCTTTCATCGAAAACCAGAAGCATATTGAATCTGATTGGGACCCTCAATTTGGTGATAGAAAAAATGAAATCGTATTCATCGGACAGGATTTAGACGAAGAATTAATTCGGTCTCTTCTGGATTCTTGTTTATCAACGAAAGAAGAAATTAATTCCAATCATTGGGAAAAAGGATATCCTGACGAATGGCCTGTGCAAAGAGCATATGCATTATAGTAATTATGATGAACACCAATATTGAGATATAAAAAGGTTCGAGTTTGGGCGTTTTAACGGGCTTTCCGCTGTATCTTTTTCTAAAATTTTAACACTTAAATCAGTGTCATCAAAAGCAGATATTGCGTAAAATATAATGCCCTTTCTAACAAAAAAGTATGCCGCTACTATCCCTAACGTAATCGACATACATTCGACAATAAACGACAAATAACCGAATCAAAAATATTTCTTGTTGGAAGTTTATATGCATGAAACAACATGACAATACAATTACGCTCAAACATTTATTCATTGATGGTGAAAAGCAAATCGGACTTAAATTCTATTCAAACAAAGGAATAGAAGCAATTATTCAATCTCTGGACAAACCAATGTGGAGCAATGAATATCAAATGCACTATATTCTAAATTCAAAATCGAATTTCGAGCACATATTAAAAGTATTTAAAGGAATTGCTTGGGTAAATCTATCTTCATTTACATCTAAAAATAGAACTACTGACCAAAATCCAGCGTTAAACCTTAGTTCCTTTAGGGGCAGAGAAATACCAAAAGGATATAAATCTTGTCCTAGAGAATACCTTGAAAAACTAGAAATTAAAAGGTATGCGAAAAATACCGCAAAAACATACATCAGTATGTTCGAAAAATTCATCAATGCACACGATGAAACTGATTTACTCAAAATAGATGAAGAACAAATTCGAAAATATTTATTAAAGTTAGCCCAAGAAAATAAATCTAATTCATTCATAAATCAAATGATTAATAGTATCAAATTCTATTATGAAATCGTAATGCAAATGCCAAATAGATTCTATTCCATTGAGCGACCTCGTTCAAAAAAATCTATTTCCAAAGTACTTAGTATTGAAGAAGTGACAATGATACTGAAAGCGATTAAAAACATTAAACATAAATGTATCATAAGCCTATTGTATTCTTCCGGTCTTAGACGCGGAGAACTTCTAAACTTAAAGCTCAATGACATTGACAGCAAACGAATGGTCATTAATGTAATAGACACAAAAGGAGGAAAGGATCGAATAACAATATTAAGTAACTCAGTTCTAACAGATTTAAGAGAATATTATACTAAATGGAAGCCAAAAGAATACTTATTCGAAGGACCAAATGGAGACAAATATAGTGGTCAAAGTATAATACAAATACTTAAACGTGCGGTAATAAAGGCAAACATAAACAAACATGTAACACCGCACATGTTAAGGCATAGCTTTGCTACACACTTACTCGAAAACGGAACAGATTTGCGATATATACAAGAACTTCTCGGCCATAGTAGCAGTAAAACAACAGAAATTTATACCAAAGTTGCTATTCACAATATTCAAACTATAAAAAGTCCAATTGAAATGTTAGATTTATAACTAAAACATAGTTTGAATAAACAACATGTGTTGTTTATTCACTTGTTAGTGGTAATGAAAATAACAACATATATAGTTTTATTAGTCTCCGTCATTTTTTTGGGATGTTCAGAAACGCAAAAGGATGTCATAATTGAAACTTGGGAAAATGGACAGACCAAAATTCTAAATACGTATTCTAACGAACAGGATACCACTACTTTTATTAGAACCTTCTTTCATTCAAATGGGAAATTGGGCAGTAAGGGTGAGATTGTAAACGGCGAGAAAAATGGCTTATGGGAATGGTGGTTTGACAACGGAAACAGACAGGATCTTGCCCATCTTGATAAGGGGAAGTACATAAAGGAGAGAAAACATTGGCGTGAAGATGGTACTCTAAGACAAATTGAAATAATTGAAGGGCATTGTCTAGGAGAATGTTGTGATGGAAAATTGATTTTTTATAATGAAGATGGTTTCAAGTGGATGACGTACAACATGAAGGGAGGGAACTACCATGGTTTTGGTTATGGTTATTATCCCGATGGAAGTCTTGAAAGGAAGTTTTATTATGACCACGGCAAAAAGAAAGGTGTGAGCTACGAGTATTATCCAAATGGCGTAATAAGAGCTGAAGGGAACTATCAAGAAAACTTGGAAGAGGGGAAGTGGATTTATAAAGACAGTCTAGGAGTTATCGATGGCTATGAATATTTTGAGAAGGGAAAATCTACTAAATTCGAAGAGGTGCACCACTAACATCACCTAAAAAGCATAAGGGTATACGCTTCGTAAAATAAACTTAGGTAGAAAATCATTCTTATCTTTAGAAAAGAATCTTAGTAAAAAGTCCTTACGACTTCTTAGCTGAGAAACGTTGTAACCAATTGCATTTAAGACTCAGAAATGAAAAATGAATAATTCCCAAAGAAAAATACAAGATAAATGGAAAAAGGGCTTTGTTCTTGGTCTAGATTGTATAACATACTCAAATGGTAAAATCATAATTGGGAGTGTTTACAGAACTGAAAATCCAAATAATGGAGAAATTAAACAATATTGGTCTCCTTTGTGCGATACAGAATTAGAAAAAATAGAAAAATACAATGACGACATTTGGACCGAATATGATATTTTCCATGGAAGTTTTGAATATGAAAATCAAAAAATTGTATTTGGAGATGGTGGAATGGGAAACGAGGGATACATTGCTTCTACAAAATTAAACGGAGAATTAAATTGGTCTATTTTCTTTACTTTCTCAAACCCTATATCTAAAGCTGAAATAATTGAAAATCGATTAGT
>JAKVAR010000020.1 GCA_022447585.1 Crocinitomicaceae bacterium
GGTTTGTTCAGGGTTGTGGTTTGCCCCACCTCCGCCTAAAAGCTTCGGTGTTTTCGCACGGGCGGACGGTATAGAGTCCGGGTTGGCCAGCACACTTCGCGCGCCAATTTGAAAAATTGGCTATTTTTAGCTAAACGTTGTGTGCAATTACGTGTGGACTCGATAAAAGACAAATATCAATTAGTTCAATATCATTTAGGAATAGATCACTTTGATTATAATATAGCCATTGAATGGGCAATTGAATTAATGAAAGAAGGAAAGGACAGCGATAACATTTGTATGCTAGCTTCATTTTCCAAACCCACAGACTCAGAAGAAATTAAGCCCTATTTAAGCGAGGTTTTAACTGAGCTAAATCTCGAAGAGAAAACTGGTAGCGAAGCGGTGATCGCTTTGATTAGCTTCTACATGAATCAAATTTTAGCAAACAACAATATCAGGGGATATTTAACGGAATTATGTGGAATAATTTACGAAAAGGACGGACTTCAAAATGACACTTATAACCTAATGAACTTTTACTTGTTACATCATGGCTGGAGTCAACTGGAAGACATTGGTGTTAACCATTACTTTGCAGGAGCAAGTCTAAATAATATTGAAGAAGTAGTTCGGGACCAAGCAGAAAATTGGCTGAGTGAGAATCTCGATTAAATGGGTAAAAAACTGCACACAACACAGTAGCTAAAAAAACACGTCCGCGCTTCTTTGCCAGCGCACTTGCTCCCAGTAACTTGTTCAGGGTTGTGGTTTGGCCCACCTTCGCCTAAAAGCTTCGGTGTTTTCGCACGGGCGGACGGTAGAGAGTCCGGTATTTGGCCAGCACACTTCGCGCGCCAATTTGAAAAATTGGCTATTTTTAGCTAAACGTTAGCGCTAATAACGATATGACTCATAGAAGTATTCTTTTGACCATCACTACTTTACTTTCTTTCAGCGTTGGATTAGCCCAAAGTTGGAGTCTTTCGGAAGCCAAAAAGTTTTTCAGTCAATTAGAATTGGGAGAGACCTTCAATTTTGACACTCTGCTCTATAGAGGCGAAAACACCAAGTTCTATAAAAACATGTGTCGTATGGAAGTTGAGCAGTACTCAATACTGTATGAACATGAAGAAGAAACTTTGGAATTAGGAATAGCGAAAACGGATACCGAAATTTTATTTAATGGTTCTTCCCTACTTCGATTATATCTTCTGCGACGAAGAACAAATCTCGATTTGAATTACGATTTGATGAAAAAACATCTAAAAGATAACGGATTCAGGCTAATTGAATATGACTATGAACTCAACAAAGGAAAGTTGTCGAATAAGGAAGGTCTGTTGAAAAAAAGCATTTACGAATTTGAAGTAGAACTTACAATTGCCAAAATTTCGGATAACCTAGAATTTTACGAATGGGAACTGATCAGTCTCAAGCAGTTTTTAATCGACAAAAAGAATACTTACCCATTAGTAAAGTATAAAATTCAAGTGGCGGACAATCAGTTCCAAAATTTACTGTACACTTTTGACGAAAGTAATCGTTTCATAGGTCAGTTCAATGCTGAATTCTAAGACTACACCGTAGCAAGGTAAAAACTAGCGCTAACACAGTAGCTAAAGTTTACGTCCTCCCTTTTTAGCCAGCACGCTCTCTCCCATTCGCGTGTACTTGGCGGGGTAGCCTACTCACAGGCGGACGCGCCCAAAGTCCGGGGTTTGGCCTACACACTTCGCACGGTAATTTAGGCCATCGCGCTTTTTTCCATCTTCCACTAAATTCCCTAACTTTAGCCAAACGTTATAAACAATAACGATTGTAACTGAATGCTAGTTTTAAGTTCAATAATTAATGAGAACTGCCTACCTAATACTGTTATATACTACCTTCATTACATTTGCTCAAAGTGATTACTACTCTCAAAAATCTTCAGTTTTTGAAATTTCAGAATTAATTCAAGGAACTTGGTATTTGGACAAAGTAGAAATTATCGGTTTGAATTCAAACGACACTTCTTGCATTTTATCACAAGAAAATCAATTAAAGAGAATTGTTTTTAATTCTAGCACAGTTGAATGTTATCCGGATACCACTGAGTATAGATTCTACCAACCAACAATCAGAGAATTTTATTATCAACTTCATCACGATACAATAACTGATTGGACTACAATACAGTTAATGTCCAAGCGCAAAAAAAAGCAAATAATTGAGAGCTATACGGTAGTCAGTTGCTCATTTAATAATCTAGTATACGAAGTCTACGAAGTCTACGAAGTTGGAAATGGATTAGAGAAAATAATATCTCGTACCAGGTATTATTACGTTCGGCCGAATAACTTTTCAAATCCATTACTTGGAAGCTGGACCGTAGATAAAAATAATTTCCTCGTAGATAAAACACCTCGCGATTCCATTTACAATTTGTTTAAAAGTGATACAATTTACAACGAATCAAATAAGACTATAACAAAATTAAATTTCATCAATAACGAGCAGTACGAGTATACATGTTATGATCAGATCTCGGGAGTATATTACACCGGTAAGTATGCAATAGACTTTTCTCGTGAGAAATTATTCTTTATCAGAAATAATATAGTCGTTTTCGACTATGAAATAATTCAGGACGGCAGTGCCGTTCTTACCTTCGATAAAGAGTTAACCTCAGCCTATGCCCATTAGTTAAAACTGTTTATAACACAGTAGCTAAAAAACACGTCCGCGCTTCTTTGCCAACGCACTTGCTCCCAGTGGCTTGTTCAGGGTTGTGGTTTGGCCCACCTCCGCCTAAAAGCTTCGGTGTTTTCACACGGGCGGACGGTAGAGAGTCCGGGGTTGGCCAGCGCACTTCGCGCGCCAATTTGAAAAATTGGCTATTTTTAGCTAAACGTTGTGTGCAATTACAATTTGACCCGTGCCAGACCTATTTGAAATTATACTTGATAGAAAAGAACTTATAAAAATGGAAATTGGTCCATTTGAGACGGATTTTGGGCCTACAATTGAACATTATGTGTTTTACAATG
>JAKVAR010000200.1 GCA_022447585.1 Crocinitomicaceae bacterium
TAGAACTAAGCACAGAAAGTCTAAAGCGCATTTAACGAACGAAGAGGTGTTCGCTGAAGAGACCAAGAATTTGGATGTTAGATTTTACTCAAAGGAAATCGATATTACTGAGCTTCCTTCTGCCTATAAAAGTGCGGCAACAGTTCAAAAGCAAATGAAAGAGTTTGGTTTGGGACAAGTGGAAGATGAAGTAATGCCATATGGTTCTATTATGGCTGGTGATTGGCAAAAAAACGCGCCTTGGAAAGTGAAAAGAAGAAAAAAGTTAGCTGAGCGTGAACGCCAAGAAAAGTTGAAGAACAAATAAATGAAGTCCCCCAGGGAATTTGCCTTGGGGGTTAAAACGAAATAAAATGGAGAAAATTATTAAAGAAGGATCAATTCTTAAATCTTTGCCGCATATTGAGAAAAGGCAATTTTTGATATTGGGAGCTGTGAGATTCTCAGGAGAAATTATAGACAACAGTTATCAAAACTTGAACTCTTGTTTAGTGGAAATGTCTAATAAAAGTATCAGGCGTATTCCCGAATCGTTCCAGTTTGCATGGAACATTATTGATCACTCCCAAAGACTTATAAAATTCCTTCATTTATTGCCGTCGGTGTCCGAACATAGGAAAACTAAGGAGTTACTAAGAATAATTAAAGAGTTTAGAAATACATTTCAACATTTAGATGAGCGTTTAGATCGGGCACTTATGAATAATGAACACCCTGTTTTCGGGAAATTAAAGTGGTGTATGAGCTATGATGGAGGCAAAGTTAACAACTACATAGCAATCAGTGGTTCATTAACTTTTAATGCCTCAACTAATAAATATAATGTAGGTAAATTTAATTCTGCGTTGCAGCCTTCCGAAATCATCTTGGAGTCTGTTGACAAACAAAAAATTCTTGAGATTGATATTAGTTCTTTATATACTGAATTGGTTGGCATTATACATAAAGTCGAAATGTCTCTTTTGGAACAGTTCAGAAAACATGGAATTGACCTAATCGATAGGTCTTCAACAACTGATGTATTATTCAAAATTGTCAATGGTGAGAACAATTTGATTGTCTCTGAATTATCAAATAAATCTATCAAATGAAGAACTCAAAAGAATACATAGAATTGGGTATTATAAAACCAATTTTTGAAATAAAAAGAAACCTTAATGTTTGGAAGAGGATCGCTGACAGGATAGAGCAAATAAACAATGAAGATAAAGAAACACGGAAATTGTTCTCTTATATTCAACACGCAGCTATGTATCAATTTTCTCTTGATACCTGTAAATTATACGACTACCCAAAAAAAGAGTCCACATTGTGTTTAAGTAATTTCCTAAAACTTGTGAAACAAGATGACAATCTACGATTAAGAAAGTCTTGGCAGTTGAATGTCAAACGCGACAAATTTAGTTTTCCTGAAAGCTTATATCATCAAATTAAAAACGATGAAAGTTCGGCACGGCAATTCTTCTACCTCTACTATTCAGGAAAAATACGATCAGGTAGTGTTAAAGGTAAACTTAAGCCTGTAAAGTTTGCCAGAGATAAATTTGTTGCACACAACGAATTAATTGGAGCCAAACACAATTTCAACCCTGCTAATGTTCAGGAATTGGTAGATCTTGCTAATGAAATATTCGAAGTTTTCAACGAGTTATTTTTAGGCGAAATTTATTTGGCCAACCCGACTGATGAAAGAGCATATTTTATCGAGCATCTCTTTAATAAACTAAAAATTTCGTAATGAAAAATCGAATCATGTATATCGAACTCAAAGACGGCTATTCAGACGATGGCCCCGCCTGGATTGGGCGAGTTGAGTTTTCAAAAAGTGGGAAGACCATTTATTTTAATGGTCAATCATTTAAATCTATTGGGGCAGGCATTTCAGGAAATTACCGGGACTTAATAACGGGAGACGAACACTGGATTTCAGGTGTTAAGAAGGATGGAAACGACCGACACTGGGCAGGTGGTGGACAAATAATGATTCAGAAAGAAATAGTGGATGAATATCTTGACTTCATGGGTGAATCGCAATTGGACCCAAGAAAATATGAGGTTATTTCAGTAGTTTCCACCAACAAGAACGAATTCAATGAAATTGAAAATGAGACCTTAGAAAAAGAGTTGGACGCATACAAGCTTAATTTCAAGGAAATTCATAAACTAACCGATGAAGAGCTGGATTTTATGATCGAAGATTCGCAAGATGAGATCCGGTCGGCAAGATATAACAAGGGACGGCGAGCAACACAAAAATACTTGAATCAACTATTAGAAGAGAAAGAAAAAAGAAACATCCAGCATTAACTTTTCTTAAAGTATTTCTATCGCCTTATTTTTTAACTTCAACTTTTTATCTTAAACCCAAAATAACCATGAAAAATTTAATCTTCCCTATTACCCTTGGACTTCTTTTAATGGGCTGTTCAGATGACGAT
>JAKVAR010000201.1 GCA_022447585.1 Crocinitomicaceae bacterium
TGAATACCAGGGGTTAGCCAACTCCTATGTGCCAAATAAAGTTCTAATGGGAGGGAAAGACGGAAAACTTCCATTATTAGAAGGAAAATTTTTAGGTGAAACCACCATCTTTGTTTGTGTAAATAAAGCCTGCCAAATGCCAGTTAACAAGGCAGTAGATGCCCTCGAACAAATGAAGTAATGAGGGGCGCACTCTTTCTTTTCGCCTTTATTTCCTGTGCCACTTTTTCACAAAAAGACAGCCTAATATTTTCGCATAAACCTGGTATTTACGAAGGAAATTTTGCGCTCAAGGTAAAATCCATAAAAAATCACCCGATCCGATATACAACCGATGGAACTGTTCCTGATTTTAACAGTGAAGTTCTTTCTGATAGTTTGCCTGTAACAACACTAATTTATTCTCCTAATAAGTATGATAACATTCAAACTGGAATTAGACCAAGATTTGGCGCTACAATTCCTTTTAAAGGCCATACCCTAAGATTCGCATCATTTGAAAATCAAAATATGATTTCCGAAGTATACACGAAGTCCT
Organism: Crocinitomicaceae bacterium; assembly: GCA_022447585.1. GTDB lineage: Bacteria > Bacteroidota > Bacteroidia > Flavobacteriales_D > Crocinitomicaceae > UBA4466. The sequence goes on from JAKVAR010000201.1 coordinate 539, forward strand.
ATTTTGTAAACTTTGGTCAAGATTATCGAATAGAAAACGTTTCAATTCTATCACTCATTATTGATGAGAAAAAACTATTCAATGATACTACAGGCATATATGTTTCCGGAAAATCTGATGATCATAATTTTAATCAACGAGGCAAGTCTTCAGAACGCGAGGCGCTTGTTCAGTTAATTAATGAAAATAACTATGCTGAATTTTCTGATTCAGTTCGAATAAGAATTCATGGAGGTAAATCACGTGAGCTATTTCAAAAATCTTTAAGAATCAAAAAGGAAGGTAAGAATATCGTGGGTTCTTGGCTTGGAATCGATTCTTTAAGTGGCGAAACGGTTATTCTGAGGAACTCTATGAGCTGTTGGTCCAAGACATTGTTCAAAGATGATTTGTCATCTTACTTATGTCGAAATTTAAATTTCACCTACTCTCCATCACGCTTAGTTATAGTTTTTATAAACGGTGAGTATTGGGGGATACAAAGTATTCGTCCTTACCTCGATAATGACTATTTTGCCAATATTTTCAATTGCTCTGCTGAGGTAATTTCAGTAATCGACTTTAAAGAACAAGAGCTTCAATCAATTCCAGAATTGTACAACAGGCTCTCACTTATTCATTCACTCCCGATGAATAAACTGAAAAACTATGCATTCGCCATGGAACTATTTGATGAGGCAAATATTATTGACTTTTTCTGTGCTGAAATATTCTTTAACAACCTGGATTGGCCCAGAAATAATACCAAAATTGTTTACTCTTATAATGATCAGAAAGTTAGGTTTTTGTTCCATGATTTAGATGCTGGGTGGACCAAGTATGAGGATAAAACCATATTCAAACTAAAAGCAGATAAAACTCTACATGATCTCAATGCAGGCAGACTGTTCAAGTCACTTTCAGACAATGATTCTTTCAAACTCAAAATCATTTCTCGTATGAACTTTCTTTTAGAGCACGATTTTCATCCTGATACCTTGATAAAAGGAATAAATGTATTTGAAACTAAATACGAAAAGCACGTCGATTATCATACACGAAAATGGACCGTTCCTGGCTCTTTAAATCAGTGGAAAGGTAAAATTGAGCAGCTTAGAAATTTTGCTAATAGCAGGCATGAGGTTATAAGAGAGGAACTCCTTACCTTTAGCAAATAAAAGTGATCTTCACAATTCGCTTTTGAAACTTGAATCAGGGTCGTGAACGAAAGCTATTAATTAGTATTATTTTTGAATCATATGGAAGAAACGCAGAGTTTAGAGTATAACTCACAACGTTCTACAATGCACTTACCAGAGTACGGAAGAAACGTACAAAAAATGGTAACGCTTGCATTATCAATTGAAGATAGAGAAGAGAGAAACAAAGTAGCGCAAGCTATTATTAGAGTTATGGGTGAATTAAATCCTCACCTTAAGGTTGAAGAATACAAACCTAAATTGTGGACGCATTTATTTGTAATGTCCGA
>JAKVAR010000021.1 GCA_022447585.1 Crocinitomicaceae bacterium
CATAATCAAAAGCAGGCAGCTGCGCATATTTTTGAATATATCGAGGTATTTTATAACCGAATCAGGGCCCATTCAACCATTGGATATCTATCCCCCGAACAATTCGAAAATATACCAAATCCTTATCAAAAAATTGTAAGCTAAAATGTTGACAGGTCACAGCATCTTTATAGATCCTGACTAAAACCCATGTATTAGCGAATAGGATCATTGCCCCTAAGATTATGATTCCCTGCATCATCATTAATAACGGTAATACTGATGAGAGCAGCAGAATTATCTTGGGAACACCTGCTATTGTATTTGCATTATCAAATACACGTATATTTTTGCGATTATTCTTTTGCTCCATATTCTAAATTCTTATTAATAATTAGCCTTAATAGCAACCATCACCATTTACTAATGATAATTTAATTATTAATACCCCTTCTAAATTCATTAACAAAATCTACCAAATACAGTATAAAACCACCCCTAGTTAAACCTAGGGTTCATACTGATATAAAATAATAAATTGCATTCATTGCAAATTATTTTATACTTCCTTGGAAGAAAATTTAACCATTCATTAACTCAATAAAATCTTTTAACCTAATTACTGATAACTGTAAAGACCGTTAATTTCTCTAACTTCAGTTGATAATAACCATTCTCATCAACTCTCATGCGATTTCCGTTAATTAATTAATAACCTTAGCGTTTCTTGGATAATTTGAAGCTCTTCTTGTAATAATTTATGCTCTTCAGGAACTCGTGATTGAAACCCATCCTCAAACCCTTGATCGATTAGAATCTTTAAAATAAGCTCATGTTTTTGTGTAAACGATCCTTTATCTGATGTTTCTAGCTCATATAAAATAAATCGTTGCTTGCGAAAGAATGAATCTAAGAAGGGAAATTCTCCCTGCTGATATCTAATGTATAAATTTTCAAATTCTTCCATAAATGATTTAGCTTCAATTCCCATCTAATTCTTCTCCTTCAATTCTTCAGCTTTTGCCAACGCATCCATCACATAAATTGCAGCACTGCGTAATATCGGCTCTTGAATCTTTTTGTATTTCCTAACAAGAACAGTTATGTCTAGTCGTGTATCACTTAGAAGATCATCAGATGGGTCAAAGAATGATGTAATTCTAACTTCTAATGCATCAGCAATTTTATAAAGCTTGTCCGTAGAAATCTTACTATCACCAGATTCATATTTTTGGATCTGTTGACTTGATACCCCTACTCTCTCTCCTAAATCCGAAAGTGTCATCCCCTGTAATTGACGAATCTCTTTTATTCTGTTTCCGATATGCTTATCTTGTTGCATGTTATCGCTCCTCTTTTTTCTTAATGTTTAGGGTTATGAACCCGTTCATAACCTCTGACCCTCTGGCGAAGAGTGGGGGTGCAACTGTCAAAGAAAAATCGGCAAGTGTAGACCCATTGTTTTGGGGGAGACCTTTAGGGGGAACCAAAACAATGGGTCTACTCTTGATCTATTTTTATTGACGGGCGCTAGGGGCAAAGCCCCAAGAGACAAGACAAATATATTCTCTCTTGTTTCCAAGAGAGTCTGTTTAGACATAGAAATATGTTTAGAGAACCCACTTCCCTACACATAAAAATATATTGACTTGATTAGGAATATTATAGACAATAACCGCTATGTTGTGTGTGTTGCAAGTAGTGGCTACTGACCTGTCAACATTTTAGCTTACAATTTTTTGATAAGGATTTGGTATATTTTCGAATTGTTCGGGGGATAGATATCCAATGGTTGAATGGGCCCTGATTCGGTTATAAAATACCTCGATATATTCAAAAATATTCG
>JAKVAR010000022.1 GCA_022447585.1 Crocinitomicaceae bacterium
TAACATAATTCAATTTGGACCCCGGATTTGTGTCATATTCACCCTCGTAAACAATCTTCAAAATTGAGCCTGTGGCAAATGTATATCCACTTGTCAATCTTTTTTCAACTTTAGCATGGCTTATCATGCTTGGCGAAATTCTACAAGGCATCGAACTCACATCATCTATCGCTGCATTATTTACCGTTTTTGCAAAAACTCCAATATTCAATGCTCCTATATAAGGTGTAGGGAAAGTAAATACCGTATTCGGAGAATTATTAATTTGAAGAGTAAGTGTTGAGCCAATACGTACTAATCGAATCAAATCAGATGAATTTGTCGAAATTGAACTGAAAGAATAATTTGTTCCATTAAAGTATCTTACATTAATACCACTTCCAGAACTTGTATTGTAAAATGTAACGTATTGCTGAGATCCGTTTGGTATAAATGATGATATATCATTTGTTTCTCCTATTATCCAATAAACATAACTATTGGCTGTTGTTCCATAGTCCGCCGACATCTGAATCCAAGCATCTCCACTTGCAATATAATTAGAGGACAATGCTCCACCATAATCTAAGTTCGAACTATTCCTTGTTGCCGAATAACTATTCGGACTTGCTACCATATCTTTTAGCTCTGCCCAATTGGTCTCAACTCCCAACCACTCATAAAATGTAAACGGAACAGAAACCATATAACCCGATGAATTTCTTACCGTTACTGATCCTGTAAATCGGTAACGACCTACCGACAAACCACAAATATCTCCTGTAAAACCGCTTCCATGCGTATGAACCAAAACATTTTGATCATTATATACGCGCATGCTGTTCACTGACCAGCCTTTACCCCAACCAGAGCTAGTAGTAAGAGAGTAATCAATGCAACCAACATCATTAAAACATGTTGCGTGATCAACAACTGCATTTAAAATTATCGTTGGTATCGTTGGTTTTCCACCTGGTCTTCTTTGACCAAAGGAACTTCCTGACAATAGCAGAAGGCTAAAAAGGACGATAAATCTTGTTGTATAAATTCTTTGCATCATTATAATTCGTCAATGTGAATGAATAATTCTTCTCTTAATTCACCTTCAACTTCACTCCAAAGGTGGAGGATGAAATCATGTGTGGAATAATTTCCAATGTCTAAACTGAATTCTTCAGAACTTGGATCAAAAACAAAATTGCTTAGTGTGCCAATACCTGTTGTAAAATCATGACTTTCCATGTAAATGACTGTTTCAGTAGTATCGTTACTCATTAAGCCAACATGAAAATCCATAGAATCGTTAAAAGTGGCGTAGCCAGAAAGACGAATAAAATAATCATCCACTGCTAAAGAGTCATAAGCATCTGACGATACTTCAAAATTTTGAGAAAAGCCATAGGATGATGACATCAGGCAAACAATCAAAAGGCAATAATTATAGTAGTTACCTAACTTCAGTTTCATAACGAATACTTTTTATAATGACCAATAAATATCGTACATACCTAAATGGCCAATGCTATTGTGGGAAAGAGCAAAAGGTCAATTCTAGGTAGTAACGGTTGATAAAAAATCTTTGGCAAAACTAACAACAGCATTTGAATAAATAACCGCTAAAACTTGTAAAACCTAAAAAAGGGGTATTTTCCGCACCTTACATATTTTGACGTCATTTTATTCCTTTTTTCATTCAAGTTCAAGCATCGATTATATATATCATTGTATTGCTTATTTGGTGTAAACATATCTGTTTCCTTCATTAAATTTGACCATAAACTACTAAATGGT
>JAKVAR010000023.1 GCA_022447585.1 Crocinitomicaceae bacterium
AACCGTTAAGTTTAAAGTCACCACTGAATCACATCCAACAGAATTCATTAAAGTATGAGTTGCAATATTGTTAGATGAAGAGTATGTGTTGCCATCTATCCAAGTATAATTTCCACATGAAGTTTGTATATCTGTTCCTGATGATGGTTGAAGAATGTTCGCAGAAATGGTCATGATACTATCACCACCAGCAGCATTGGGTATTGTATCCATATAGACTCCACTTGTAGTGTAAGTTTCGTCTCCACTCGGAACAGTGTAGCTGTTGCATTGGTTTACAGTGAAACTTGAAGAAGTTGAAGCAATTGAAGTTTGGGTGAGGTTGAAGTTATCGAATGCTATTACAAACTGATCGTTCGCATTGTGGTGAATTGCAATGTATATACTACTGCCCGCAAATGAAGGAGGAATCTGCGCGGATTGAGGAGTTAAGCTCGTATGACCATTTGTTAATGGGTCATCGTCCGTAAACGACTCAATTATAGTAGATCCTGCGAAATCTGCAGGGGTGGGGCCAACGTTGTTAACTAGGACCTCATAACCATCGCGGATATTATTACTTATTATTCTATGTTCCCAATAGAACGAGTCGATCGAGTTAGATGAGTATGAAATTGGTCCGAAGACAACCCAATTGCTGGCTTGGCTAGGAGAGTCAAACCAAGACGTAGCAACTAATACGTCATTATTCCCCGAACCGTCATCGTTCAGGTAGTAACTTCCTGGGGCGTATCCACTTCCAACATTTGGATTAAGGCCGTCTTCATCATAATAGTTGATCTGGAAACTCGCGGCATCATCTGGCTGAATGTAATGCGAATTCTCAACATCCCAGTTAAACACAGAGGTCTGCGCTCTACTTGAGAGACAGCTAAAACAGATAATTATTACAATTCCTATTTGTATAATTCTTTTCATCTTTTTGGTTTAATGTTTGCCAACGTTTAGTATATGAAGCGTTGCATCCCGCAGGGTGTTATGATTTCATATACATTGTTAGCAAATGTTATTTTTCTTTCTTGTAATATTCGTGTATTGTATTTATCAATTGATTCTGAGTGCTAAAAACAGGTTCATATTCACCGCTTGGAAATAAATTCATTCCAATAACTATTGTTAAATTATTCTGTGTGTTGTAGTGAATATCACAATTATAACCTTGCGTATTGCCACCGTGAGAAACATAGATTGTTTTTTCGGTTTTGTCAAGATTTAAATCCCAACAAAGTCCAACTGCGTGATAGAACCATTCCAACCCTTCAGCATTCAGGTCTCGATAAATTATTGTTCGTGTAATCATATTTTTTAATTGAACACTATCAATTAACGAACCATTGAACAAACAGTTTACAAATTGATTCAAGTCACTTAGATTTCCTAACACTGCACCAGCAGAGTTTGCCCAACTATGGTTGATTTCAGTGAAATCTTTGTATTTTTTTCGTTTCCTGTTATAGCCTCTTGCTGTATTGGAAGGTGTTTTCTCATCATTACAATATATCATACTTTCTAGTCCACAGGGCTCAAATATTCTTTCAGTAATATTCTGTTGATACGATAATTCTGTTACCTTTTCTATGATTAATCCTAATATTACATAGCCTGTGTTACAATAACTATATTCACTTCCTGGTGTAAAATTTAGTTTGCGTTTTAAACTATATTCGAGACATTGATTCATTGTGTCTTCCCATTTTAGTCGGTTTGCAGAGGTGTAGTTATATAATCCCGAAGTATGATTTAATAGTTGCTTTATTGTAATGCCTGCTTCATTGTGTTGTTTCAAGTCTACATATTTGGAAACAGAATCATTAATAGATAATTTCCCTTCTGATTCTAATTGAAGAATTATTACTGCTGTGAATAATTTAGTAATACTACCATAACGCCAATTTGTAGAATCGTTTATCTTGTTTGTTTTTTTTATGTCCTGAGAGCCATAATTGTATATTGAAACACCATTATTATCCGTGATTAAGATTTGCATTCCCGGGATCCCTTTTTCTATTCCAGAGTTAGCGATAGAATCCAATTTTAGTTTTAAATCACTCTGAGCCATTGCCACAATGCCAACAATAGCTGCAATAACCGTAAGAATAATTTTTGGTTTCATTTTTTAATGCTATTTAGTGTTTGTTTCTAAGTCACAAAATTCTATATATTCATATTCAGGAGAACAAGTGATAAATTGTCTAAGCAATGCCGCATGGCTGTTTCCAACTATCACAAGTATTCTATCATTTTCATTTTCTGTTATATCTTGTATTTTTCTAAATATTCTGAGATTTCTATTGTACCAATATGTAGAAAGATTGTCTGCTCCTTGATAATTATTTAATTTAAAATCATCAATCAAATACATGCCA
>JAKVAR010000024.1 GCA_022447585.1 Crocinitomicaceae bacterium
GCCGTTCTGCGCAATTAAAAATAACATTATAGTTACATTAGGTTATTAATTGAAATTAGAACTAATAAATTCATGGAATAATAAAAATAGAAGTGATAATTGAATATAATTAAAGAGATGGAACAACTAAATTTTTTTGAAGAAGAAAAGTCAGGTTATGAGAAAATATATTTAGATGGAGAGTATTTTATAGAGATATATCATCAAGTGTCAAAACTAAAGATAGATACGAAAGAGTTTAATTTATTATGGAATGAACATCCTGAAGAATTTCATGAGGTAAGAATACTAGGTAAATTGATTAAGACACCAAGATGGCAACAAGCTTATGGAAAAAATTATGAATATACTGGTTCAAGAAATAATGCATTACCAATAGATAGAATTGATAACAAATATTTAGAATGGAGTAAGATAAATATTGATGAAAATCTAAATGGAATACTAATAAATTGGTATGAAGGAGAACAGAATCATTATATTGGTAAACATAGAGATTCTACAAAAGGATTAATAAAAGGAACTCCAATAGTTACAATATCGCATGGAGAAGAAAGAGTTTTTAGATTAAGACCATTAAGAGGAAAAGGATATAAAGATTTTAAAGTTAAGAATGGTGATGCATTAGTAATTCCATGGAATACAAATAAAATCTATACACATGAAGTACCTCATTTTAAGAAATACAAAAAGAGAAGAATCTCTGTAACATTAAGAGCATATTCTTAATTAAAAATTGAATTCTATAAATACCGTGAATTACAAAATAAAAAAATGCGCAGAACAAAAGCTACATCGTCCATAGCACTTTAGCCAGCGCGCGCCCTTCGGGCCTCAACCAAATTCGCATGCTACGGCGTGTAGCCAGTCGTTGTACCTGATTTTAGGGAGAATGACTACCAAAAATGATAAAGGTAAGAATGGGGAAGGAGTTTCTGTGGCGTGTCAGGATCATTCGAATTTATAGCTTTGGTGACTTAGCTTTGGTGAGGACCGGTAGCAATTGTTGATTCTTTGTGTCGGAGAAACTATTAGCGTGAAATTCCACACCTAGAATTAGATCTGTGATCTGATCGAATCTTGACCGAAGATAAACTCTCTGGAGATTTGTAGATCGCTAGACTTTTAGGGAAATATAAATCTAGACTTTAAAAATTAATGTAAATTGAGGAAAACTATTTGAATATAGCAGTTGGGACTATGTGGAGATTGTGAGAATAGCGTTAGAAAAATTAGTTTTACGAAATTAATTTGTACTATTGAAATTTAAAGAATCTAGTAGGTATCCGAGATGAGGATTAAAAATAAAAAACTAGGTACAACAAAAGCTATAGCGTCCATGCTGGCTACACGCCATCACGCCGCATAGCTCGACCGTTATCCTCGGACAATTACTATTAAGTATTGGAATACGAACATTGGCCAAAGTATTACTCGAAGGCATACAATCAGTGATTGCGATGGTGATGACCTTACATGTGAAGAGTATTATAATATTCAAGGATTGGTTCAAAACTATGATCATGACAATAAAGCACAATAAGAATCATCTTATCGTTCAAGTTTCAATGACTCTGATGGTGAACTCACTCAATTTCAGTTGATAGTTTTTGATTTGATGGGTAACAGACTAAATATCAATGAGCAGGATTTAAAAATGCAAAGGCATTTTGATAATCCTAAGGTTGTTGTATTCACATATTGGGATCAATATGGCAAATTAATAGAGTCTAAAAAAGTACTTATTCATTGATATCAAATCAGGAAGTTGGTAAGTCTAGCCTCCTGATTTTGTTTAAATAATTATTTAATCGTTCAACACAATTATCAATGAATAAGATACTCAAACTAACTATTTTTCTGGTCTTTGTTACCATTAATCAAATGTCCAGTCAAGTAACAATAAGTCCTGAAATAGGGTTTAGTTATATGCCTTTTACACTATATGGAGCGAATACGACGAATGTATCAAATCGAATAGACCCTCTTATAGGATTTTCAGCGAAATTGCGAATCCGAAAGTTTTGGTTTATTAAAACTCGTATTTCTTATTCGAATAGAGAAAATATAAAATGGACAGATTTATGTAACTGTCCAGGCTACGAATATAATGAGTTTAGGCACTGGGACATGAATATTGACTTTTCACTTTTGACAAACTGGAGTAGTTTTTCGTTTGGAATTGGTCCAAGCTTTACCAAGAAGTTTGGAGAATTAAAAAATGTAAACAATGAATTTGAAGATCAGAATACAACTGAAATCAAGCCATACGATATCTTCGGATTTAATAGCCTAGTTGCAATAGACATCACTAAAACTATTGGAATAACAATTTTCTACAACAGAATTCTAACAGATATGGAAGGTCTTTTTTCACCAGATGGTCAAAATAGACTAGATTTTATATTGTCATATAAACTTGTGAGTGGAGGTAACCGATGATAACACTAGATAAGACGGAAGCCACCCTACCGGGATGGCCTCCGCTTATCATTATCCGTTATGCATAATTCCCCAGAAAGCAGGACCAATTTTTTAAAAAGCAAATCAAAAAAAATCTCCTCCCTGATTTTGATTACTCAAGCTAACGAAAGCTTAGTATCTTAGGATTGGCTCTATCTGAGACCGATTTTTTAAATGGTATCTC
>JAKVAR010000025.1 GCA_022447585.1 Crocinitomicaceae bacterium
TGCAAATAGACAAATGTTGTATGTATGGCTAGAAAGTTTTTTAGTTTTCTTATTGTTTATGAAGGGATCACTAATTATCTAGATTACAATCTCATACAGATGTTAAAACTTACAAGTCTGAATCGTATTGTCTTTCGATAATATTTATTATTTATACGTAGTACTGTACAATCAACATCTAAGGATACCATCCATACACCAGATACTCAAAAGCTAGGCACCAAAAAGCCTTACTTCCTTCGGTCACCAAGCTTTTCACTGCCTAACTTTTGAAGCATAAAAAAAGGAATGCAGCTTTACCTACCGAATGGTAGGCGTACTACATCCCCTTTTTTTCGCCTTACTATGTATTACTCTATTCTTGATAAACATCATTTTTTGCCTCCCTGCACGAAGAATAATCTATTATGATTGATAAATGTGCATTAGGTTTTCCATCAAATACAGCATAGTAACGCTTTGCAATTTCTTCAATAATTTCCTCCTTATAAGGATCATCTTCTTTCACTTCTGTAAGAGTTACATTAACCATCTGGCGACCATCTTGAGAAATAAAAGGAAAATATTGTCTAATATAAATATCAAGTTTATCATTAACCTCTTGACTCATATACTGCTTGACATAATCCTTTAAACAATATTCAATACTAGAAATATTACATCTATCTATCCACCAATAACGACTAAATCTTATCTCCTTTTGAACTGACATCCATGGGGTTGTCATCTCAGCATCAAATAAGTAACCTACATAGTCTACCCCAATAATTTTAATAGACTTCCCTGTAGGATACTTGCTAATCACATCCTTTTGAAGAATACATCCCCCTACTAAAAATAGTAGGATTAAAGAAACACATAAAATCATTTTCATCTTAATATTTATCAAAAGGTCCATCAGAATTATATTTATCAATTGGTTTTTCATTATGCCTTTTCCTAATGTGTTGCCCTAAAGATTTAGCAATTTTCCGTTCTATTCCTTTAATTGCTCTTTTCTCTTCTTTTGCACGACGAGGATCATCTGGTACAGGATTTATAGCAGCTTGAAAATCTAAAATTTTACTATAGTCTCCTGTTCTTTCACCAATTGCCATTAGTCTTTCATTTTCCGAAGCATGATCTATTTCATGAGCTAAGATTGTAACGGCTGTAATAACTCTAAACTTGCCATCTTCTGTTTCATATTCATTTACTTGAGTTGAATTGAATTTTATAGTACCTCCTTCTCCATGTGGATTAAAACTATCCCCAGAAAATTCATCAGTTTGAACAATATCATAATTTCGGTTTTCGACCTTTGTTAATCTTTTTATAGCTTTTTTACCTCCATTAGAAGCAATGTAATTAAGGCTTTCAATTGTGTGATTAATAAAATCACTATAATCCTCTGATTGCTCCATACCTCGAGTATATTCTATCTTATTTCCATCGCTATCTCTGATGAAAATCTTCATACCATCGCCATCTAAAAGCATAATTGGGTTATTAGCTACATAGTTATAAGGGCTGAATGAATAATATTTTTCTGCCAAAGGATCGACCGCATTCCACCTAGCAATAGCAGGATCATAATACCTAGCCCCATAATCCATCCAATTCAATCCCAGTTCTTCATTCAGCTCTTTCCCATTGTACTGATATTTATTCTCAGGCGCAGTAGAAGCATACCAATCACCCACTTGATTCATTCCGAAAGGGTAATACTTAGACCCCTTTTTCGATCTTCTTTTAGACCGTATCCACCATCAATTTAGTGTTTTTTTTATTCAAGTGAAAGAAAAAAAACTGTCCGTTTTAGGTGTGATTACAGCCAAAAGGGAAGTGCAGTAACGGCTGCATTTGCCTTTTGGCTGCTCACGGCGCAATGACTAAAAAGCCTTTCAAAGCGCAGCTTTTTAGCCGTTGGGGCGTGAACTCTCGTATGGTTAGCAAGGGTGGGAAGCGTTGGCCTTGGTATGCAATGGCGGCTAAGACTAAGCTACACGACGTGCCACTTTATTGGGATGGCGATGTAGCGTCACTTAGCCGCCGTTTTCCCGGCGTGGGTGGATGGGTGGGGTCTGTTTCTACGGAAGTAGTTCCTCTAACTGTTCTGGATTCTGCTTATCGTGGAACACTCGTATTACAATCACTCTATCCTTTTTTTCTTCAACTGTATAAATAATCTTGTATTGCCACTTTGATAAAAAGCGATATACTATTCCTGTATCATCAGAAGTTGCTAAGATTGGATTTCTATTG
>JAKVAR010000026.1 GCA_022447585.1 Crocinitomicaceae bacterium
TTCGGCGGTATATAATTTAATTTCTTTACCAGATGATTTAACAATCATGTATGGTGCTTCTTTTCTGAATTGTTTGAGAATTGCTCGCATTAAGGAACGCACCAAATCAGCATTATAGATTAAAATTCGGTATCTGAAAAAGAAATAGAGAACAATCAAGAAGACGGCAATACAAGAAAGGATGAACCACCATTTTTCCCAAAATGGAAAATTTATCTTAAATGAAATTGATGTCTCATTCCAGACATACTTACTTGTTTCTGCTTGAACAACAAATTCATAGCTTCCTGGTGGAAGGGCATTGTAAAGTGCAAATGTAGATTGGGTTGTATTCCATCTATTTTCATATCCTTTGAGCTGATAACGGTAGTTGATTTTTCCTTTCTGCGAAAATGAAATTTCTCTGAAATCGAATCTAATTTTATTGGATGAATAAGGCAATTGAGATAAATCAAAACCAGATCCTTGATCATTAACAGCGACATTAATAATATCTAGAAATGAGTTTTCAATTTTTCGATCAAATAATTGGTTTATTGGACAATAATTAATCCCTTCACTTGTTCCAACCCAAAGCGTATCGTTTTGAATTTCAATATCGTTAATTTCATTGTTTAGCAGCCCGTCGTTTACTGTAAAACGAGCCATTTGAGCAGATGATGATAGACTAAATTGGTATAAGGCCGATTTTGTTCCCACAAAAAAAATAGAATCATTGCCACTTTTTATTACTCGAACTGGTTCATCTTCAAACCCATTCCAAATTCCTGTTACGAGCATACGCTCTCCATCATACACAAAAATACCTTTTCGCTGTGTGCCAATTAGAAGCAGCGAATCTCTAAATACTTCTAATGCATTTACTCTAGCATTCTCTAGGTACTTATTTTTTATATGCACTGGTTTTTCTTGTATATCATGAAACATAAACAGGCCTTCTACAGTGGCCGCATAAAGCTTGTTTCTACACACCGCTAGGCTCTTAACTGTTCCCCGCCAAAACAACGAACATACTGACTTAACTTTTCCTACATTATAAATGCCTGTAGTTGAATATGACAGAAATAAAGTGTCTTTATTCAGAACTATTACTTCTGAGTAGCAATTGTCACTGGGGGAGTAGAATACTTTTGCTCTTTCAGGAATAAAATTAATATGACCATCGCATGAAAGCTGTGTAAACCCTATAGAATAGTTGACATAACTATTTTTAGACATTTTACCTTCAATTAGTTCGGATAATGCTAATTTTTTCTTCACTAAAATATCGCCATGAGCGCAGCCAGCGATTAACCCTAAAGCTCTAGAAAAACTCAAAGAAGTGATATAATGCGATTTATTTGATGCTAAAGAGTTGAATTTTTTTCTTGGGTAATAATAGCATCCATTGTAAAGAGTTGTTATCCAAGTTCCGCCATGAGCATCACAAAACAACTTGGTTACGTGCTCTCCTGGAAGTATGTGCTGTAATTCACTCCCATTTGAATCATAAATAGAAACACCTTCACCGAAGGTAGAAACGTAAAACGTAGAATCGCTGATTTTACCAATCGCAGTGATGATTGCCTCTGCATGCTCTACTTTTACTTCGCCCTCTTTCTTGATAAAAAAGTGCTCTCCGCCTCCATACACTGTATATCCTTTACCATGGACTCCAAAAAAACGAATGGGTGATATAGATTCTATCGGTGTATAATAGTCTTGAAGATTCAAATACATTGTATCCGTTGAGTTGTGATAAGGACCTTTAATAAAAGAGGTATCTTGTATAACCACTCCTTCCGTATTGCTGGTTTGAACATAGGTCAACTTTCTAAAGTTAGCTCTGTACGAAGGATCTTCATCAAGATACTGGTAAACAAAAAATTCTCGTGAAATAAGTTCTCCTCTAGCACTAATTCTTATATGACCTAGCCTACAGCAAAAGTTAACAATAAGGTCGCCACTACCCTCTTCAAAATAGAAATATTCAATAATTAGACTTTGACGATTGCCTTTAATGTAATTATTTAAAGGAAAGAGGGTAAAACTTGGTTTTTTTCCTTTAAAAAAGTATAAATTTCTTGAGGAGGTAGAAAACCAAATGAAGTCATTTTTGTCTTTGTAAAACCGAAAAACAACATTAGAAGGATCACTTTCTGGTAATGAAAATTGCTCAAATTCGTACCCATCAAAACGGTTTAATCCATTATCAGAAGAAATCCATATATATCCAAAGTCATCCTGAATTACATCGTATACCTGATTACTAGAAAGACCATTTTCTGTGGTAAAATGTATAGCGCGCTCAAATTGAGCACATAAGAACAATGTGTTTAAGCTTAATATAAGCGCCAACCACTTCATGGAGGGCAAAAATATTATTTCTCTCCTATTTTAGACGGAAAAATTTTAAGTAGATCATATGGAATGCTACTAGTCTATGAACCCTAGAAAACTACAACAGCATCGCTCAGTAAACCTACTTCTCCTGAGTAATATAGGCTACGCAGTAGCTAAGCTGTTGCTTCCCAAAACTATACAATAGACTACCTTTGCTTTGCATTAGCTATGCCGCTACACCTAATTAACTCAAAGTATCTAGCATTGGCTACCGCGCGATTGAATCGCGTGGTGAAATAGCAAATTTTCTATATAACTGGCTAGTTAAATCTTGCTAACTAGCCACGAGATGCAATCTGTTTAATTAAACCACGAGATACAATCTCGCGGTAGCGGGGGTACTCATTTCTGGTAAATACGCGGCAGCGGGGGAGAGAATGGACATCCCCAAAGCCATTATTGATCTAGACGATGGACACGCGACGGGAGCCGCGCGCCAGACTA
>JAKVAR010000027.1 GCA_022447585.1 Crocinitomicaceae bacterium
AAAATAGAAACAACCGTTTTTATGTAAAAAGTATTTAATTGATGTACTGGCGAAAATCAATGCTGCTAATAACACCACCTACACTTCATGCTCCGCTCATTCTTCGCAGAACTACCCAACACTAAATGATTATATTTAACACCTAAAACTATTTAATAATAAAAGGCGCACGTTAGTGTAGCTGGAAACCGTTGGGCGTAATTGGAAAATGAAAACAGAATTAATACCTGTAATAGAAATCGGATATCATAATCAGGGAATAAAATCACCTGAAAATTATCCTTATTGGGAATTTCCTGATGAGTGGCAGGATTATGCAGATAAATCTTATCAAAAGGCAGGTTTCAAAGATAAGTTCATTCCATACAAAAAGGGTTCAAATTTTTACAGAGCAAAAGATATTTCCAATGAAAACCTAGTAAAAATTGTAAACGACCATTTTGAAGGGATTATAAAAGACGATTGGAATGAAGATGAAACTTGTGCATTATTTGGTGGATACGTTTTAAAAATAAACGGAATAGATAAGCTATTTCCTCAATGTTGTGGAGATTTAAGCGACATTGTTTATTGGGAAGCAATTGCAAAATATAAACAATGGAAATTTTACAATGGACACCCAACACCTGATTTGAAGTTTAATCAAAAAAATGTGATTTTTAATTGTAAAAACGACAATGAAGATTTTGTCCCTAAAACGGATGAAAAAATAGTAGTTCCAATTATAGAGTTAGAAAATGCGTATAACAAGGCAATAATTGAACTCAAAGAGTTTGAAATTAAATTGAACCAAATAAAACAAAATTTATCCTACAAGCCGATTAATGATACTTTAGAGAATATACTCATATACAGAAACCAGGAAATCGACATTGACGAAATAAAAAAACTACGCCCAACAACGTATAAAAATAATGGCGGAAATTCTGCTAAAACAAAAGACATTAATAACAATAAAATTTGGTCTAAACTGAAAAGTTTGTGGTCTTAAAACCGCCACTATTCTTATACAAGACCGTTGT
This sequence comes from Crocinitomicaceae bacterium, assembly GCA_022447585.1. Lineage (GTDB taxonomy): Bacteria > Bacteroidota > Bacteroidia > Flavobacteriales_D > Crocinitomicaceae > UBA4466. Next base: position 1,023 of record JAKVAR010000027.1, read on the forward strand.
ACACAATAGAAAAACCACTATTCAATGAACCTTATTATAAGGTTTGAGTAATACTTAAAAAGTATCATGAAAAAATCGATAACATTTATTGCTTTTGTCATTCTTCTTGGCTGTACTCAGAGTTCAACAAAAATGGAATCTGAACCTACTAATATTCAAGAATTCAGTAAAGAAGATTACGTACTATATAAAACTCAAAACGAACGAAGTGTTCTTCTAATTGTATTTCCTGATTTAGGAGGAAATGCTGAATCAATAAAAGAAAGCTTTAATATTCTTAGCACTGCTAAGGAAGCAAATATCTCTGTATTAATGATGAATTTTAATCATCATCTTTTTCTTTCAAAAGAGGATAAAAACCTTCTTACTGAGGTCTTAAATGATGTTATTAAATCTCACAAGCTATCCCCTGATAAGGTAGTCATCGGTGGTTTTTCAAGCGGTGGAATTGTGAGCTCATTATGGAGCCACCATTTACTAGAAATAAATCACGCCTTCAAACCTCAGAAAACATTCGTTGTAGACTCTCCTCTTGATTTAGTTGAACTTTTTAATAACGTCACGGATGTCGATTCTGCATCACATGAAATTAGCATGGAAGAGGCCGAATATATTATCAACTATTTCGAAGAAGCCTTGAATACAAAGGATTCTCTTATTCAAAGAATTACTGAAGTGTCCCCATTCAATTACGCAACATTAAACTTTGAAAATATTGAAAGGCTCAATGAGCTTGACTTTAGAATATATACAGAACCAGACTCGGTATGGTGGAAAGAAAATAGAGGTTTTGAGTTTAAAGAAACAGATTCGTATCAACTTATCCGTTTTGCTGCGAGTGCAGGAGAACATGGGTGGGATAATTTGCAGCTTATACAAACCACCAATAAAGGTTATAGAAGTAATGGACAGAGACATCCTCATTCTTGGTCAATTGTTGATCCAAAAGAACTAATAGAGTGGATATTAAAAAAATAAACTATGTACAACAAAACCTAAACTGCATTGAAACGCAGCCTAGCCAAACCGTTATAGCCAATTAACCACAGTTTAATGATATTTGAAACAGATCGACTAATTGTTAGACAATTACACGAAAGCGATAAAAGGGCTTATTTTGACATGATGGGTAACCCAAATGTGATGAGTTTGATTCCAAGAAAAATTATGTCAAAGGATGAAAGTGATAAGCACCTGGCCCAGTTCATAAAGAATAATGCTCAGCAAATAAGTACAAAGGTTTGGGCCATTCAACTAAAAGCAGAAAATGAGTTTATCGGACTTTGTGCATTTCTGAAGAATAATGAAAATGAGGATGAAATAGGCTACCGACTCAGAGAAAATTACTGGGGAGTTGGATATGGCACAGAAATCACTAAAGGATTAATCGATTTTGGTTTTAAACATTTGAATACGGACTTAATCACGGCAGATGTTTACGTGGACAATTTGCGATCCATTAAAATACTTGAGAAGTTCTTTAGTCGAGATATTGAATTCTTTAACACAGAAGATCAGTGCACAGATCGCAGGTATAAATTAACCCGAAAGGAATGGCTGTAACATCAACTAAAAGCCACGGGCTGAACAACCACAAGCGAGAAACCCGCGTCTCCTAGTTGAGAACCGGTATAGTGCATAGCACCCTACGGGCTGCTACGACACCATACCTGAGCCGTTATAACCAATAGCCCATACCCGAAAATTACCAACTGTGTTTAACTACTTTTGTTTTAAGGACAAACTTTGCCGCACCTCCACTCAAGCATACGTGATTCCACCAATAACCATTGAGGTGCTTGTTTAGCATTTGCTTGCGAAGGTTGTAGGTTTTGTAATGCTTCATGATACCTAAATATGAATTCATACTGCTTAAAAGTGCGTTTTGTTCATCTCTGTTTGGCTTACGCCTAACCTCTATTGCTTGGTTGTGCTTTTGAATGGCATTGTAAAAATTACCTTTGGTTCGATTCGCAATGTAAATTCTTTTGGGCTTTATCACTGTTCCTAAAAACTTGACTCCTTTTGTGTAATGCTGTAAATAGATCTTCTTTGGATGAAGCCTCAATTTTAATTTATCATTCAGGTAATTCGAGATTACAGGAATTAAAGACATCAAATATTCTTTGTTTGGATGAACAATAATAAAATCATCAACGTATCTGCCGTAAAAGCGAATACCGAGTTCTTTTTTCATAAAATGGTCGAAGGCAGACATATAGAAATTGGCAAAAATTTGACTCGTCAAATTACCAATAGGTAAACGCTATTTTGAGGGCTATGGAAAAGACTCTTGTTTTTGGGTAATCCTCCCCAGTTCTTAGCAGCACCTTTAGTAATACAATTCTCTGTTGGACTATTAAAAATGATTTTATGACAGATTTCTAACACCAGCTCTTTATCGTTCCACTTGTATTTCACTTCAATGAACTTTTGAAGGCGAGTGAAAAGAATTTTTTTGTTGATGTGCATGAAAAATCCCTCAATATCTAATTTAAGTACGTGACAATCTTCTGTGTAATTTTTAGAACACTGGAGTATGAATTTATTGGCTCTACTGATACCATGATGTGTACCTTTGCCAACGCGACACGCATAACTGTCTTGAATAAACTCTTTTTCGAAAAGCGGGTTTAGTTTGTTGATGATGAGATGATGCACCACTCGATCTCTAAAGTCTGCAGCAAATATTTCGCGTTGCACAGGCTTGTGGACAATAAAAGCAATTGACTTGCCCGGCTGGTAGCTTCCGTCATTGAGATCTTTCCAAAGTTGTATGAGATTGCTTTCATAATCCAACTCAAAAGCAAGTGCATTAATGGTATTGCGCTTGTTGCTGCGGCAAGAAAAGTAGGCTTCAAAAATTGCTTCTAGCGAAAAGCCCTCTTTTAAGTCTATTGTTTCGGAATTAGAAAATAATGATAGTTGCATTGCGTTTAAATAAAAGCGCCCGAAGTAAACTTCAGGCGCTTGTTGTTTTGTTTAAAACCCCGAACAGCGCGAACATAGTTGTTGTTGTTCTTATTGTTGTTGTTCTGGTTACCATTGTTGAAATTCTGTTTCCACGCATTGTTGTTATCCTTCTCCGTAGAACTCCAATAGTTGTTATTAGCAAAACCGCCAACCACATTTAATAAAGGTGTTTATCTAAATACAAGGCATCTTGCATTTATTATAGCTCGGTTCATTTCTGAAAAGAAAAGAATGTAGCTCGTTTTAACTGCTTTTGCAAACAGTCCCTTTATCGCTTTTAAACTAAAACTTGCTCACTCACTGCCACCGTAACAACAGCGATTCTGGCATCATTAAGGCTGGCTATTGCGCCAACCTGTAATTTGTTTTCCTATACCATCCATTAACAAGCTAATTTCTGCTTGCTTTTTGATGCTTATTATATTCATATCAACACACAAACGTACTTCTAATTTTAAGAGCTCAAAATCATCCAAAAATGTTTCCAAGTATTCTTTCTTGTTTTGTGCTTTATTAGCTCTATAAATACTTCTCATTAGCACCATGACATCTTTCTTTAAATCTTGCCCCAAGGTGTATTTGTATTCTTTGGAAAAGTCTTTGGTTAAGCTATAAATTAACAACGTGAGCTTGTACACATCTTTAAACACAGGTAAATCATAATAGAGGGCCATAACACATAATTTAAATGCAAATGGAGGGCAAAGCCCTCCATTTTTAAAATTTGACCGAAGCATCAAAAGCAGTGCTTTTTCTTGCGGTAAACCACCCACTATAAAAAATAGTTAAATGGATAAATTGATAAATAGTTAAAAAGCCCGAACAGCGCGAACATAGTAGTTGTAGCTCTTATTGAGGTTGAACTGGCCACCATTGCCGAAATTCTGTACCCACGCATCGTAGATATTCACATCATTAGAACTCCAATAGCTGAAAGCAAAACCGCCAATATTTCCTAATCCAAGCGCGTTTCCTTGACCGATATTTTGGTACATTAAGTTTAATTCATATTTGGATGGTAAATACCAGTCGCCATAACTACCGCCTTGATAATTTGCACAAATCTGAGCAGCATAATTCCCTGGCCCTTGATTAGCTATTATACGCTCTGTATTAAATTCACCAGCTCCAATTCCATCTCTTACTGCGTTTGTTTGAGTATAACTTCCATTGAACCATTCTATCGCTGCTGCACTTTGATCTACAGGAGCACTTATCAGACCATGACAACCTGATGCATCAAGATAAAAGATGATACCACCTTGGTATGTATCGCCTATTGATAAACCACAAGTACCAGAAGTGCTGATTACATTGTTGGTAATATCAATTCCTGTTCCTGCGGAATAGGTGTTTACGCTATCTGTAAATGTACCACCACCATTGCTTAGAGTTACTGTAGTTCCTGTACGACTAATGGTCTGTATTTCGTTGGTTGGGTCAGCATCTGCATCATCAACCAAATCAATCCCATACGACCCTAGAAACACTTGACCTCCATTGGATAAGTATAGTGTGTCATTCGAAAATGAAAGGGCCTGTATCTCGTTGCTTGGATCAGCATCATTATCATTCACTCCATCTTGCAGCGATGAAAGGTCTGTAACAATAGTGCCACCAGCATCTGTTATTTCTAGGTCAGTCCCATTCAAAACAACTCCTGTGTTTAATTCATTCGCTGGATTAGCATCTGCATCATTAACCAAATCAATCCCATACGCTCCTAGAAATACTT
>JAKVAR010000028.1 GCA_022447585.1 Crocinitomicaceae bacterium
CGTTATATACAATGATTAATAAGGCTAAATAGACGCCCAGAGTTTGATATAATTTGCCTTAAAAGTTTCGCTCCAAATTATGTTATTTGTTTAAATGTATTTGAGATTTTTGTGTTGTATAAATTAAGTGGGCAACAGATAATTTTACAACCATCACCTTGAAGCTTCGCACCAACTCCTGTTACTGTGTGTAAAACGCTAGGTTCGAAAACATGCCCAAAACAAGTTAACAACTCAAAAACTTACGTCCATTGTTTTTAAAACTAGTTTAATTGAAATTCAAGCTCAATATGATCTGTATATAACATGCCCTACACCCAATGCGGAATATTTTCTTCGAAAAACTAATCTTTCTAAAACAACTATTTATTACTTTAAACGAAAATTTTGGTCCAAAGCCGCACTGTTGCGTAGCCCCGACCGTTATACACCATGAAGGACACGCTATGGTTGATGTAAAAAAACGAAATAGATTAGCCGAACTGCTAAGACATCTTTCGACAGGCCAAATTTCAAACGATGAGTTTGAGGATAAACTCACTGATGAAATAACTGAAGGTTATCTACCAGAGCAATTTTATCGCGCAAAAGGAATAAATGAAATGGATCCTGTATTGAGACCCATTGTTGAAACAGCTTGGGGCTTATATGATGATACGAGGAACCATAAACTAACCGAATCGGATGAGTTAACTGGTTATGCAAAAAAGGAAATTGCAAGATTCATTTTGTTCCTAAAATCAGATCAAGAATATACTTGGGATTATATTGACTTAATGAATCCGATAATGCGGTTTTCATTCAAGGATATGTTGAAAAGCATTGCTACACTAGGTCAGCATTATAGAAACTTAAAACTAAGTCGAGATGAGGAATTTGCACGTATAAAAGAAACAGGTGATTTCGCATTTTGGCCATTTAAGACTAAAGAAGACTTCGAGAACGAATTAAAAAATCAACCATATCTAGCAGGACAAAAATAAAAGGTGCATAACAGCCACTAAAAAAGATAGGGCCAACAATCACACTCAAGAAAAAGCCCTACCTTTCCTAGCGGCAAACCGTTATCAGTAATCTAAATAAAGCTAAACATACCTTGCCAATTAAATACTTAAAATATCTCATCGTTTTTTGCATATCCCTAAAAGGGTTATCGTCATTCTCACAAGATATTCTACAAGGAAACCTGATTAAGGGAGAGTACAATGTTGGATTTAAACGAATCGTTGTCATGGATTCCATGAGGAGTAGTCAGAATAATCTAAAAGTTAGTAACCGTCCAGTCATTATCAACATGTGGTATCCTGCTCAGGATTCAGCTACAAAAATAACTTATGGCAGATACTTAAACTTTGATAGTAATATACTGGATAAGCGACTAGTGAGAAACCTAAATCGCTACAATCAGAAAATGACAAAGCTTTACGGCTTTAATAAAAAAACAGGAATATTATTACCCAATGAGATTATTGCTTTCCGAAAATGGAAAAAATCCGAAACTTTAGCTTCAGAAAATGCATTACCTGTCCACAGTCGTTTCCCTTTAATCATCTATCATCAAGGACTAGGAGCTCCAATTGCCGACAACCAGGCCTTTATTGAATATCTAGTTAGCTACGGATTTGTTGTCTGTAATGCTGCATATCAAGCAAACGATACAAAATTGCCTGAAGTTAGCGGAGAAGTTGATATTTCCATTCCAGACATGAATATTATTGTTGAAACAGCTCGTAAGGAGCAATTTGTAGATGAAAAACTTGGTCTTATGGGACATAGTGTAGGCGCTACATTATGCATGCGTTATATCGTCAAAGGAAAATATAAAGTAGATGCAATTGCATTATATGATCAGGGTATAAATTACATGGAAAGTTATTCATCTGAAAAAGATGAATACCTGAATATGATCCTTTCTGAAATTCTGGGAAACGTAGATAAATATACAATGCCAATTCTCTACACGAGTTCAGAAGTAGAATTCTTAGCCATAGATTCACTAATTCAT
>JAKVAR010000029.1 GCA_022447585.1 Crocinitomicaceae bacterium
GAATTTAGGTGATATCACTTCTTTCCCTGATTTATCAATAAAGCCCCAAGAAGCACCATTTCGAACTGCAGCATAACCTTCCGTAAAATCTTTCACCTTAGCATACTTTGCATCTACAACCCAATCTCCCTGTGTGTTTACGAACCCATAAAAATCACCTTTACGAGCATATGCAAGTCCTTCATTAAAATCTCCCAAACTCAGGTTTCCTGAAACTGTGATCTCGTCTCCTTCTTTAGTTAAAAACCTCCATTCAGTTCCTGATTTAACTCTAGCATATCCTGAAGCATCGTATTCCTTTGCCGAAAGATATTGAGGTTTGACAACCCATTCGCCCTTCTTATTAATAATTCCGATTAAATTATCAGAAGCTTTCGCCCATGCCAATCCATGTGAAAAATAACCCACTGACATAAATTTAGCCTCAATTTCTACTTGACCCGAAGAATTCATGAATCCCCATAGTTTTGACTTACCTCTATACGGAGCTAACCCTTCAGAAAATTTCTTTAAATCAATAATTGGCTTATCTATTTCTAAGCGTTTTCCATCTTCAGTCAGAATGTAGAATTGCTTGGCAATTTTTGCAGCAGCAAAACCTCCATTAAAATCCGATATATAATTGTATTCCGGATTATGAATCGTCTTACCTTCCTTGTTAATAACCCCTTTCTTCTTTTTTACAATGATTGGAGCCAAACCATCATTAAATCCCTTGATACCAAATCCAAAAATTGAAACTGCAGCAAAAGATCCTGCTTCAACATTTAAAGATTCGCCTTTCGTATTAATAAATGCCCAGTCCCCATTTGATTTCAATACAGGAGTATAACCTTCATTGAATACATTTACCTTTTTCATATCAGCAGGGATTACTAAATCACCTTCGAGTGTAGAATACCCCCAAAAAGCCTGTCCAGCTGGTTTAACAGGGACTAATGTCGTTTGAGAAAATACTAAATTGGCAGTTAAACAAATTATAAGGCTAAAGATGCTTTTCAATATCATAATAGTGGTTTTATAGATTCATTAAAAAGGAAAAGATTAATCTCTTCCTCCTAAAATTCTCAACAAAGATAAAAATAAGTTAATAAATAAAATATATAGCTGAAGCCCACCTATTAGCGACAGCTTCGCTTTGTCAATTTCAGACATTGCCTGATTTTGCGCTACACTTTTAAGAGACTGCATATAATACGCTGTTAAACCAGTAAAAACAAACACTCCAATAATTGCAGTAATCAAACTTACCATATCACTTTGAATCCAAATATTTGCGATACCTGCAATAAAAATACCGATGAACCCCATATACATCAGACTACCAAACTTTGTCAAATCCGTCTTTGTTGTGTATCCTAGTATAGCCATTCCCCCAAAGGCACCAGAAGTAACAAAGAATGTCAGCGCAATATCTTGCATATTATACATCAGCAAAACAGAACTTAAACTAAGACCCATTAGCCCTGAAAATGCAAAAAACAGCACGAGTAAAACCAACATGGAAAGGCGTTGATATGCCATTTGAATTAGAAGACCTAATCCGACTGGAGCGAAAGAGACTACCCAGAAAAGAGGTTTTAAACCTGAACCATCAGCTTTCACGAAATTGTTATAGAAAAACTCCGGCGTACCAGCATAATACGCTACAAGTCCTGAGATTGCCAAAGCAGCAAACATATATGCATACACATTCTTAAAGAAGTCCCGTGTGATGGCTTTTGAATAACCTGCATTTTCTTGATTAAATATATTTTCCATTTTAATGTAATTTTGCTTGAATAAGGTTTATAAATTCTTTTCGCGTTGAATCATTTTTCATAAATAATCCAGTAAATGCGCTTGAAGTTGTCACAGAATTTTGCTTTTGAACACCTCTCATTTGCATACACATATGGGACGCTTCAATAACAACAGCAACTCCTAAAGGATTTAAGGTTCTTTGGATACAATCTCTAATCTCTAGCGTTAATCTTTCTTGAACTTGCAGTCTTCTTGAATATGCATCCACAACTCTCGGTATCTTACTTAGCCCGACAATTTTACCATCCGGAATGTAAGCAACATGTGCTTTACCAAAAAATGGCAACATGTGGTGTTCACACATAGAATAGACTTCAATATCCTTTACAATAACCATTTCCGAATACTCTTCATGAAAAATCGCTTGGTTAACAATATCGTCCGGTTCTAAATCATAACCATGTGTCAAATACTGCATCGCTTTAGCCATCCGCTCTGGAGTTTTTATCAAACCTTCTCGATTTGCATCTTCTCCAATTTGCTCTAAAACAACTTTGAAATTCTTAGATAACGTTTCTGTTATCTCGTCATTATATATGATCTGTTCTTTCATCTAATCTTTATTAAAACGGCTCAGCACCTCCGAAATACTCAACGAAGTTATTTTCCGTTTCTACCAATTTAATCTTGGCCAATTCCCCCCCTGCTTTCTCAATAGGTTCTTTTATAATTTCCCAAATCTGAATAACAATATTCTCCGTAGAAGCCAACATTCCCTTCAAAAATGGAACATCCAGATTCAAATTTTTATGATCTAAAGGTTCAATCACTTCATCTTTTACAATCTGACTAAGGTCCTTTAAATTAATAACAAATCCTGTATCTGGGTTAGGCACTCCTTTCACTGTAACATAAATTGTGAAATTATGTCCATGCCAGTTTTTGTTACTACATTTTCCAAAAACCTCTTCGTTTTTCTCTTGCGTCCAATCTTCCCTATACAACTTATGAGCTGCATTGAACGTTTCTCTTCGTGTAATATATACTGTTTTCACAATTTGAATTTATAGTGCAAATATAGGGAGGAAAGGCGAATAAAACCTAATTCAAGCCAATAGATAACCGCATTGAATTTAGAATACAAATGGGAGGATGAGTATCTTTGCGCTATGATTGAAGAACGATTAGATAAAATTTTAATCCAAAGAGGGTTAACTGACACTCGAGGAAAAGCTGAAAAAATCATTCGAGAAATCGGTGTGAAAGTAAACGGAAAACTAATCACAAAGAACGGTAGAAGATTCCCGAGTGACTGCACTATTGAGTTAATTGAAAAGAACAACTCATACTCTTCAATTGGCTCGGTAAAATTGGAAGAAGCCTTAAATACATGGACTCCTAAAATTTCAGGGCAAACAATTATGGAAATTGGTTGTCGGGATGCCTTTACTGAAGTTTTGGTCAATCAAAATGTGAAAAAGGTTTTTAGCTTAGGACTTGGAATCAATAAATTAGGCGAAGCAATTTCATCAAAAGAATCCGTCGTAGACCTGAGTAATATGCTTGTCCGAGAAGTAAATTCAAATACAATTTCGGAATTACTTGATGGCTGCGTAATCAATGAGCAAACTCAAAGCCTTTCTAAAATATTTCCATTCGTTCATCCCGTTTTAAAATCAGAAGGATTCGTAATTGCTTTAATTCGAGTTGAACTGGAGGTAGATAAACAATATATCTCTAAGAATGGATTAGTTAAAAAGAAGAAACTATTCCCTAAAACAATCGAACTGGTTAAATCATACGGTAACACGAATAATCTTGAGTATAAAGGACACATTACCTCTCCCATAATTGGCGAAAGCGGCAACCAAGAGTTCTTGATGTTTTTCACCAAAAAATAATAATCGATCCTAAGAATATTTTTGTTGTTTAGAATTATTCAAAATAAGTGGATTTCGTATCTTTGTAGCAATGATAACACAAGAAGACATAAGAACATTTGACGTTGATCAAATTAGAAAAGAGTTCCCGACACTTGCTAGAGAAGTTTATGGTAAGCCATTGATTTATTTCGATAACGGAGCTACTTCGCAAAAACCTCAAGTGGTCATAAATGCGATTGAGCATTATTACACATTTGACAATTCAAACATTCACAGAGGTGTTCATCACTTAAGTCAAGAAGCAACTGCGCAGTATGAAAATGCTCGTGAAACAATTCAGAGATATCTGAATGCACCATTATCGGAACAAGTGTTATTTACTACAGGTACAACAGGAGGTATTAATTTGGTAGCATCTTCTTTTGGAGAGATGCTAACTGAAGGAGATGAAATCATCATTTCTGCGATGGAGCATCATTCTAATATTGTTCCTTGGCAAATGCTTTGTGAGCGCAAAAAGTGTAAGTTAAATATTATCCCTATTAACGAAGCTGGAGAATTGATCATTTCTGAATTTGACAAAATGCTGAATGAACGTACAAGGCTTATTTCAGTGACTCATATTTCGAACACACTTGGGACTATTAACCCAATCAAATACATGATTGATGAAGGTCATAAAGTTGGCGCTAAAATTCTAATTGACGGAGCTCAAAGTGTTCAACACATGCCCGTGGATGTTCAAGATTTAGATTGTGATTTCTATGTATTCTCAGGTCATAAGGTTTTTGGTCCAACTGGTGTTGGTGTACTATATGGAAAGAAAGATATTTTAGACAGTATGCCTCCATATCAAGGTGGCGGCGACATGATTGACAAAGTGACATTCGAAAAAACAACATACAATGTACTACCGCATAAATTTGAAGCTGGAACACCAAACATTTCCGGTGGAATTGCTCTTGGTACTGCAATCAAGTATTTAGCAGAACAAGACTTAGTTGCGATTCAAAAATACGAGCATGAATTAGTCGTTTATGCGACGGAAGAATTAAGTAAAATAGAAGGTATGCGATTTATCGGTACCGCTAAAGAGAAAACAAGTGTAATTTCATTTATGGTCTCAGACCTTCATCCATTTGACATTGGAACGCTACTTGACAAACAAGGGATTGCTGTAAGAACAGGGCATCATTGTACGCAACCTTTGATGGACTTCTTTAATATACCCGGAACTGTAAGAGCTTCTTTTGCCTTTTATAATACCAAAGAAGAAATAGACTTCTTTATAAAAGCATTAAACCGTAGCATCAATATGCTACGTTAGTTAAAACATTATTTGAAATGACGCTTAACGAGAAACAACAAGAGATAATTGACGAGTTTGAGATCTACGTTGATTGGATAAGAGAAAGAGCAACTTTCGAAGACCGAACGTTAGCGAAAGGATAATTTGGACATCAAAATTTTAAGAATGACGCTTGACGAGAAACAACAAGAGATAATTGACGAGTTTGAGATCTATGATGATTGGATGGACAAATACGAGTATATCATCGAACTTGGTAAAGAATTACCACTTATCTCTGAAGATAAAAAAACCGATGATCGACTAATTGAAGGTTGTCAATCTAGAGTTTGGTTAAATACTGAACTCTCTGATGGCAAAATGTCCTTTAGTGCAGATTCGGATGCAATTATCACTAAAGGTATCATAGGTCTGTTAATTAGAGTTCTAAATCACGAGGATGCTAAGACAATTGCAAAAACTGATTTACGATTCATTAAAGAAATTGGGTTACAAGAACACTTATCTCCAACGCGCGCAAACGGGTTGGCAAGTATGGTTCAAAAAATAAAAATGAGCGCTTTAAAGGCGATCGCAGGACAATAATTATGGTAGAAGATATAGCAAAATTAGAAAATAAGGTAATCGAAATTCTTAAAACAATTTACGATCCAGAGATCCCTGTTGATGTATTTGAATTGGGACTAATTTACGAGGTTAAAATTGATTTGGATACGAATGTAGAGATTCAAATGACCTTGACATCACCTAATTGTCCTGTGGCAGAATCGATGCCAAAAGAAATTGAAGATAAAGTTGCTGACTACCCAGCATTCAAATCATGTAAAGTCAATATCGTATTTGATCCACCATGGGACAAAGACATGATGAGTGAAGAGGCTATGTTAGAACTAGGTTTTTTATAAATTAGCACGTTCGATATTTAAACATACTGTTATGAGAAGAGTTGTAGTTACTGGGATAGGTGCACTGACTCCTATTGGAAACAACCTAGAAGAATATTGGAAAAATATTCAAGCCGGAGTAAGTGGAGCCGGAACAATCACAAAATTTGATGCCAGCAGGCATAAAGCTCAATTTGCATGTGAATTACAAGGGTATGACCCTAAAGATCACTTTCATGTTAAGGAAATCAGAAAATACGACCCTTTTTCGCAATATGCGTTAGTTGCGGTTGAACAGGCGATAGCACATGGAAACATCGACTTCGAGTCGCTAAACAAAAATAGAATTGGAGTAATTTGGGGCTCAGGCAATGGAGGTATTCAAACTTTTCAAGATCAAATGAAAGAATATTGTGAAGGAGATGGCACACCGCGTTTTACACCTTTCTTTATTCCAAGAATCTTAGTGGATATTGCTTCTGGAATCATTTCTATAAAGTACGGTCTGAGAGGTGTAAACTTCTGTCCTGTGTCTGCATGCGCAACGTCAAATACTGCAATGATTGAGGCATTTAACCATATCAAATGGGATAAAGCGGATATGATTATCACCGGTGGTTCTGAAGCTGCAATTACGGAATCTGCAATCGGTGGGTTTCAATCTGCCAAAGCACTTTCCACAAGAAATGACGATCCTAAAACGGCATCGAGACCATTTGATGTTTCCAGAGACGGATTTGTCATGGGAGAAGGAGCAGGTGCGTTAATTTTTGAAGAGTATGAACACGCAAAAAAACGTGGGGCGACTATTTACGGAGAAGTTGTGGGTGGTGGTCAAGCTGGAGATGCTTATCATTTAACGGGGACTCACCCTGAAGGAATTGGGGCTGTACTTGGAATGAAAGAGGCAATGAGAGAAGCTGGAATTACAGCCAAAGACATTGATTACATTAATATGCACGCGACTTCAACACCACAAGGAGACAAAAGTGAATTAATCGCTGTTGATACGGTATTCGGAAAACGGCAATCTCTATCAATATCTGCCACAAAATCAATGACAGGTCACTTACTTGGAGCCGCCGGAGCAATCGAAGGCATTGCCAGTTTAATGGCTTTGAAAGATGGAATTGTTCCTCCTACCATCAACACAAAAGAAGTAGAACCAGATTTCAAGTATCATTACGACTTTCCATTAGGGAAAGGACATAAAAAAGAAATGACATACGCGATGAGCAACACTTTTGGTTTCGGAGGACATATCGCATCTATCATTTTTAAAAAATACTAACCAAATTTTATATTTGAATGAAGGGCTAATCGTTTGATTAGCCCTTTTTTATTACATTTATATCTAATGAGAACACCTATCACCACTGAAAGATTAATACTTAGAGAGATTGAAAGCTCTGATGCTGAGGATCTATTTGAAATGGACAGCAAAATAGAAGTAATGAAATACATTGGAATTCCGCCGCTCAAAAAAATTGAAGAAGTATACCCAATGATTAACATGCTACAAGAACAATACAAAGAGAACGGTATTGGTCGTTGGGCTGTTGAATTAAAATCTACAGGAGAAGTTATTGGTTGGAGTGGCCTAAAACTGCATGATGAGGAAATTGATGGCAACATTAACTTCTATGAATTAGGCTACCGATTTAAACCTCAACATTGGGCTAAAGGCTATGCAACAGAATCTTCAAAGGCTTGGATGGATTATGCTTTTCATAAAATAGAAACAGACAACGTTTTTGGAATGACAGATCCACGCCATAAAAACTCTAAGAAGGTTCTCATGAAAATGGGGTTTGAATACGTTAAGCAAGTTGAATTTTACAATGAAACCGTAGATTGGTTTGTTTGTAATAAAACAAAGTACTTAAACCAGTAATCATAATAATAACAATAGGTAATGCATGAAAAAATATCTGGTATATATCCCTCTAATAGCGTTGCTTATTTACTTGAGCTTCTTTGTCTTTATAAAACTATCCGCAACTAGTAAAGGCGAGCTTGCTCCTGATTTTGAAGCCGAATTAATTGATGGGTCTAGCTTTAAGCTTTCTAGCCTTAGAGGTAAATATGTTTTACTTGACTTCTGGGGTTCTTGGTGTCAACCTTGTCGATCGGCAAATCCACACTTGGTTCAATTACATGAAAAATACTCTAACGAACTGCGCATTGTCACTATAGCCTTAGAAAAAGAGAAAAATGCAGGAATTGTTGTCGCTCAAAAAGATGGATTCAAATGGAAACATCAAATCGTTGAGCAATCCAATTTGGTTTTACTTTCAGAAATTAGCCGTAAATACGGTGTCGTATCAATCCCTACAAAATACTTAATTGATCCAGAGGGGAACATGCTGGGTGAAATGAGTTTTAATCAAATTGATAGCTTAATGATGGCTCTTTAACAGTTGATCATTAAATTACTACCTTCTTAGCTATCACTGAATGCTCAAGATTAAAGATGTGCTCTTCAGCGAGCGCTCTTCCTACCGGAGAAAAATATAATTGATTTAAATCTTCCAATGTTTTATTTGTTGTAATTGAAAAACCGCAGTTAACTAGCATATTGCTAACCTCTTGTGCTGAGTAAAATGATATCCAAGGCTCGCCAACCTTAGCCGACATATTTTTTATTCTATTTGCTATCTTCTCAGTATTTAGGTATCCAGCCCCAAAACAAGCAGTTGGATTTTCATTGAATAATACATCCACATAGGACAGATACAGTGTAATATTTGCATTTTGAGTTAGTGTTGACAACTCTCCTAAAGTGGAAATAACAGCTTCTTTTGAAATATATTGAGTCACTCCTTCTAGCGTAAAAACAGTTGTTTTATTTTTATCAAAACCAGCCTTTAAAAGCTGTTCACTTAAAGACTGCTGATTAAAATCAACGCTAACATATGTTATGTTTTCAGAATTGGGAGAATTCATTGGTAATTTTGATCGTTTGCGATCTTGAACTTCAACTTGATCAACTTCAAAAATTTTTAATTTAGGAGAAAGTTTAAGTCGGTGTCCTCTTAAATCATACCCTGCACCTAGAATAACATATTGTTCTATCCCCTCATCACTACTTTGCTCAATAAAATCGTCAATAAATCGCGTTCGAGCAATCAAATGCTCATGAAAACCTGGCGCTAACTTTTTCGACAACCAAACATTAAGCTTATGCCCCATTAGTTTCATAATTGCGGATCCAAGAACAAAATTCTTCGCTAATGGATCAAATATCACACGTTTATCTGGCTTTGCTAAAGACTCTATCAAACGTTGTTTTGCCACTCCCTGTGCAGTGCCATCTTTTCTGAAAATTGTATCGCTCATCGTATGAACCTTTAATTATAATTCAGCCTCTAAATACTTTGCTGTGTGAGATTGCTTCTTGTATTTATCAACTATTGCCTCAGGAGTTCCGGAACAAACAATACGCCCACCTCCTTTACCTCCTTCAGGACCAATATCAACAATATGATCAGCAACTTTAATGATATCCAAATTATGCTCAATTACAAGAACTGTATTCCCTTCATCAACCAATTTTTGAAGAACAATCATCAACATCTTAATATCCTCAAAATGTAACCCCGTAGAAGGCTCATCAAGAATATACATCGTATTTCCTGTACCTCGTTTCGAAAGCTCTGCTGACAACTTAATTCGTTGAGCTTCTCCACCCGACAATGTTGTAGATGGTTGTCCCAGCTTTATGTATCCAAGCCCCACTGAAGCCAATGTTTTAAGAATCCGATGCATTTTAGGTATGCTTTCAAAGAAAACCGCTGCATCGCTAATTGTCATTTCAAGTACATCACTAATAGACTTCCCTTTATAACGAACTTCGTTAGTCTCCCGATTATAACGCTTTCCGTTGCACGACTCACACTCTACCAGAACATCTGGTAAGAAATTCATCTCCACCACTTTCATGCCTGCACCTTTACAGGTTTCGCATCGACCTCCAACTACGTTAAACGAAAAGCGCCCGGGCTTATAACCACGAATTTGAGACTCTGGTAAGTTCGCAAACAACGATCTAATTTCGTCAAATAGCTTCGTATATGTTGCTGGATTAGACCTTGGGGTTCTTCCGATTGGACTTTGATCTATTTCAATGACCTTATCAAGATGTTCAATTCCTTTTATCGATTTATACGGCAACGGTTTTTTTACACCATTATAAATCTCAGCTAATAATATTGGATATAAAGTTTGATTAATCAAAGACGACTTACCACTTCCAGAAACACCTGAAACGCAAGTCATCGTGCCCAATGGGATGGTTAAATCAACCGATTTCAAGTTTCGACCTGTGGCACCTTTAAGTACTAATTTCTTACCATTTCCTTTTCTTCGCTTTTCTGGAACCTCTATATTTCTTGCTCCTGTTAAATATTGATTAGTCAAAGAATCCTTACTATGAAGTTCATCGATCGGAGCAGCATTTACGACATCGCCCCCATTTGCACCAGCCCCGGGACCTAAATCTACAACAAAATCTGCTGCTTCAATCATTTCCTTATCATGCTCAACTACAATTACTGAATTCCCTGTATCACGAAGTCGCTTCAAGGATTTTATCAATCGTGTATTATCTCTTTGATGTAAGCCAATTGATGGCTCATCTAGAATATAAAGTACATTCATTAATTCACTACCAATCTGTGTTGCCAAACGAATACGCTGCGCTTCTCCACCTGACAAAGTTTTAGCAGAACGATGTAAAGAAAGGTACGTCAATCCCACTTCTACAATAAACCCCAACCTAGCACGAATTTCTTTTAAAATCTCAACGGCTATAGTTGCGTTTACCCCGTCCAAATGTTTCTCTACATCTTCAAACCAAACAGCCAAATCAGCGATATCCATTTGCGCTAACTCACCTATATGTTTTCCTCCTATTTTGAAATAATGCGCTTCTTTCTTTATTCGCGTCCCGTTGCAAGTGGAACAAACCTTCTTATTCATGAAACTTTGTGCCCAGCGTTGTATTGGAGCTGAGCTCTCTTCTGAGTGGCGTGAAATGAAATTAATAACTCCTTCAAAAATGACATCATTATTCTTTCTTGATCTTTCTACCCCTTCGTTCCCGTTCAAAACAACGTTCATGACTTCTTCATTAATATCTTTAAGAGGAGTAGTTATTGACAAACCTTGTTGACTCAGATACGAATCTAATTTTTCAAAAATCCAGGTTCTTTTATACTTACCTAATGGTGCCAGTCCACCTTTCTTAATGGAAAGTGATGGGTCCGGAATAATTTTGTCGATATCAACTTCAGATACCTCACCCAAACCACTACATTTTTTACATGCACCATATGGAGAATTAAAAGAAAACAAACTAGGTTCTGGCTCAGGATAACTAATACCGGATGTTGGACACATCAAAGAACGACTAAAATGGCGGACTTTTTCTGTTTCGAAGTCCATTATCATCAATGATTTCCCACCGTGCTTCATTGCTGTAATTACATCATCATAAATTCGCTGTCGATCTTTTTTTTCCACTTGAAGGCGATCTATTACAATATCCACATCGTGAATCTTATAACGGTCTAACTTCATCCCTTTAGTAATCTCTTTAACCTCTCCGTCCACGCGAACTTTAGTAAATCCAAGTTTCACGATTTGTTCAAAAAGCTCCCTATAATGTCCTTTACGCCCTTTAATTTTTGGCGCTAATACAATAACCTTCTTGCCTGCATAATTCTCAATAATCAAATCTACAATCTGATCATCAGAATACTTAACCATTGCCTCACCAGTATTATACGAATAGGCCGTTCCAACGCGTGCAAACAACAATCGCATGAAGTCATAAATCTCCGTTATTGTTCCAACGGTAGAACGTGGAGATCTAGATACTGTCTTTTGTTCAATAGAAATTACTGGACTTAGCCCATCTATCTTATCTACATCAGGACGTTCTAATCCACCCAAGAATTGTCTTGCATAAGCAGAGAAAGTTTCGATATATCTCCTTTGACCTTCAGCAAAAATTGTATCAAAAGCTAAAGAAGATTTTCCCGATCCACTTAACCCTGTAAATACAACAAGTTCATTTCTCGGAATTTTTAGGTCAACATTCTTCAAGTTATGGACTCTAGCACCATAAACTTCAATATAACTTTTCTTCATTATTGTGGTAATTGAATTGTGAATGAGCTAGACTTAACGGTTAATTTATTTCCTCGAATCCAAGGATTCAGAACCTTCAACATATGGTAGTTCGAGCCTTTTTCCTTGGCCCAATGTTTCAGGTTTGATTGCGACTCTATCAATTCAACACTTCTTGTTGGAATTGGCTCGTACAATTCAAGTTCTGATATATTGAAACCATAAGCTTCCGGGTTCTCAAAAATCAATTTAAGCGCAAGGATTCTGAACACATATCGACTTGTTTCAGAATTTAAATGCAAGTCAAAATAACTATCCACCTCTTGAGACCGAAGATCTTTAGTAATTCCACCAACTCCCCGGTTATAAGCAGCGGCAGTTAGAACCCAATCATTCAAGCTTGAATTAGCCTTTTTTAGATATGCGCAAGCAGCTGTAGTTGATTTTTCAACATTTAAACGCTCATCAATTTCATCATTAACTAACAATCCGTATTCTTTGGCTGTTGCAGGCATAAATTGCCAAAAACCTTGTGCTCCAGATGGACTGATTGCTTGCGTTAATCCACTTTCAATAAGACATAAATATTTAAAATCTTCAGGAACACCTTTATCCTTTAATTCAGCTTCAATTCGATTAAAATAACGATTAGCTCTTTTGAATGATTGAATCGTTGAGCTGTGGTAGTACGTATTTACTATGATTTCTTTATCTAATCGTTCTCGAATATCGAAATTATCCAATGAGATAGTTTTACCACAAAACAAAACTGACTCCGGAAGTTTAGGGTAAATTTGAGATTTAACTGATGTAGTATCGGCTTCTTCTTTAACTTCTTCTTTTTTAGAATTCGCGCATGATAACATCAGCAACATCGAAATGATGAAACAAGAAAAGGATATTATCCGCGTAAAAGTCATAACACGAATTTAAGAAATTAGCCTCATTATTTCTTTATCGTGGCCTGATACTTTATTGTATTTCTATATAAAAGAACAAATACAAAAATTGTATAAAAAACAAAGAATGCCACGGGATAATAAGTATTCAATGCAATAAGGTTAACCATTGCTATAGCCAGAATTGTGGACAGGCCACCTATCAAAACAAACACTAACCAGACCCTACGATCGGTTAAACCAGAATACACAAGATGATGTGTCGTATGATCTTTTCCTCCAACCATAGGAGACTGACCTCTTTTAAGTCGATTAATTACAACAGTAAGTGTATCTACGGCAGCTGGCGTAAAAGTTACAACTGTGACACACAATCCAACCCAAGACGGATGAACATTATGAGGAATTGCAGAGCCAATATTCCATAAAAACTCCATTCCAAAAAATGCTACGAACAAACCAATAAATTGGGAACCAGCATCTCCCATAAAAAGTTTAGACGGATGAATATTCATAGTTAAAAAACCAACAACTGCCCCAAGTACAGAAACCATCATTAAAATCCAAATGTTATTATTAAACGGAAATATTATCCAGCATGAAAGAATACACGTTAACAAAATAAAGAAAACAGTAGTTCCTGTTATCCCATCCATATTGTCCAACATATTTAAAGAATTCATTACAATAACAACCCAGAGAACAGTTATAATATTATCCAACATCGAAATATGGAATAGTTCAATTGTTGATTCAGTAAGAACGAAGATTGCCCCACATGTAATTTGAACAAACAATTTACCTAAAGGCTTAGTATTATATGCATCGTCTGCTAAACCCATTAAAAAAGCTAAAGTACCTGCAGCAAATAAGCCTACAAACTGTTTGTTTTGAAATATCGTTGGTGCATCACTAAAAACGATAGAATAAGCGATTGCAGCAAAAACAAAAACAACAAAAAAGCTTACACCTCCTAAAGATGGTTTTGATTCATTACTCCATCGAATTACAACGTCATTCTTATTTCGAATTCCTAAAGATTTTGAGAAATTCAACAACAAGATGTTACACAATATGGCAACTCCTGCTCCACCCAGAGTAAATCCTAATATTTGTACTAATTTTATTAACACTTTTAATAAACAAATTGAGATTTAAAATCACAAAACACAGAACCTTTCTCATCTTTTTCCGACATCAAAGAAGTATTAACACCCCAATCGATGTTTAGATCTTTATCGTTCCAAAGTATAGCCCCCTCTGAATGAGGAGCATAATAATCCGTGCATTTATAGGAGAAAATAGTATCTTCTTTTAACGCCACAAAACCATGTGCAAACCCTGGTGGAATCCAAAGTTGCTTCTTATTTTCTGGTGTTAATTCAATGGCTAAGTGTTTTCCATAAGTTGGAGAGCCCTGCCTAATATCAACAGCAACATCCAATACAGCACCAGCAATGACGCGAACTAATTTCCCCTGGGCGAAAGGTGGATTCTGAAAATGCAAACCTCTTATAACTCCCGCTTTAGATGATGATTGATTATCCTGAACAAAAGTATACTTCCCCGCTGTTTTCTCATCAAATATTTTCTGATTAAAACTCTCAAAAAACTCACCTCTATAATCTTCAAAAACTTTTGGTTCAATGATTAAAAGTCCTTCTATTTCTGTATTAGTTATTGTCATTTTTCTTTCTAAAAATTCTTCTGTACCATCTCATCTGTCTATCTGCCGCTTTGAATTTTTCGGTATCATCATCCAAATAGCCATTCCCGTATCCATAACCATATCCGTAGCCATATCCATAGCCCGTCGATTTAATTGCCTGAACACCGTTCAAAATTACATTTAAACTCTTTAATTGTTGCATTTCAAACAACTCTTTTACTCTATTTGCGAAATGTCTTTTAGAATAATGCGATTTAAAGACATAAATTGGGATATCAGCATCAGTTAAATTCTTAACTCCATCAGAAACGAGTCCCACCGGAGGGTTATCAATGATAACAACATCGTAACGTTCTTTCAACTCTTCAACAATATCAGTAAATCTCGAACTTAATAGTAGCTCAGAAGGATTAGGAGGAATAACACCCGCAGTAATAAAGTCGAAACCTTGAATGGGAGAACTCTGAATACTTTCATCAATTGTGCATTGCCCTACAATCAATGAACTCATTCCAAAATTATTATCTGCATCAAAACCGAGGTGAACTTTAGGCTTACGTAAATCCAAATCCAACAGAATAGTTCTCTTACCTGACATTGCAATAATACCCCCAAGATTCAATGCTACAAAAGTTTTTCCCTCTCCTGATATAGATGACGAAATTGCAATTGTTTTATAATCGGGATTAATATAACTGAGATTTGTTCTAATTTTCCTCATTGCCTCAGCCATAATTGACTTAGGAGCCTCAGCAACAATCAACTGGGAGTACTCCATGTTATATTTAAACAATGGAACTCCACCTAAAATAGAGGCCTTTTGTGGCAAAACATTTTCTAGATCTTCAATTAAATTAATTTCATTAAACATCAAGTATTTTAGAAACATAACTCCTAAACCGATGATTACTCCGAACATGATAAAACTTCCGTAAATGAAATTTTTATTCGGTGCAACTGGAACATTAGACACCTTAGGCATACTAAGAATAATGTTAGATGAAGCATAACCAGCATCAGAAATCGCATAGAGCACTTTCTTTTCCGTTAATAAGCTAAAGTACTTTTCGTTTAGATCTTGGATATTCTTCAATCTTGTGAATTCCATTCTTTTCTCAGGAAGTTCAAAGAATTCACCTTGATATGAACCTATTTTCTTTCTTAGAACTGAAGCATTGGAACTCAAACGAGCTTGAATCGTCTCTATACTTCTTTGAATCAAAGAGATCTTAGATTGGACTTTCTTCTCCAATGAACGCACCTCAGAATTCTCTTCAGTCACTTTATACAAAAGATCTTCTTTTCGTTCTAATAATAAATGAAGATTTTCGATGTGCTGAACCAATGCAATTTCGTAACTTTTACCTAACATTTCAGGCAGTAGTCGATAAATATCTAAGCGGTCAACATTTGAAGAGAGTTTTTTTTGAATATTCAATAATGAATTTAGCTCATCTTCAATTGTGAACAATTGATCTTGAAGCTTTGCGATATTTTCTGTAATTGTTTCTCCAACAGTTTCGGGATTTGGCAAATTTTGCTTTCTCTGAAAGAGCATTAAGCTATCTTTTGAAGACTTCAATTCATTCGACAAAGAATCTAATTGTTCATCAATAAAGTTCAATATATTCTCAGAACCTTTTCTTTTATTCTCTTCGTCAAAATCAATGAATGAATTAGACACTGCCAGGGTTACATCATGACACAATTGTGCATTATGACCGCGAAATGATATACCTATTGTCTTTGCATTAAAATCAATAGGTGTAATCGTAAGTCCTGAAATCATTCTCTCCCCAACACTCTTAACACTATTAAAAACAAAATAAAGTTCATTCTGATTTACAGATGAAATAAAACTCTCCTTATTCGATACTTTAAGAATAACATCAAAATCTTCATTCTTCAAGTGTTCGTTAAATTTACCGGAAATCGTTTTTTCCTTTCCTGCTTTTGAATACTTCAAGGTAATTTTATCTTGATCATACAAAACAGATACCTCCTTATTAATCAATGAAGAGTCGCTCAGCTCATAGGGTAATATGTGAAAGCTACTGGAAAGGTACTTTTCTTCCGTCAGTATTTTCCCGCGAGAATATAAACTTACATTCATATTCAAACGGTCACATGCCCTTTCAAACAAAAGCTCCGATCGTAAAAGTTCAACAACGCTTGATATTTGATTATCACGAGAATTGAAGTTTTCAATATTCAAGACTTCCTTGGCGTTATCCTTATCTGACAATTGAATTGTCATTGAAGATTCGAATACCGGTTTTGTATATCTCAAATAGAAAAATGCGAATAAACTAAACACAATTACAAAAGAAACTGGCCACCACCAATACCTTTTCAAGATCGTTCTCAAAATGAGAGGATCATACGTTTTGTTTATAATAAGTGACTGTTTTTGACTCAAGTTATTTCAATATATTAATTGCAGAGATTATAAAAATGGCACTCGAAATTAACGATACTACCGGCACTATATCCTCAGCTATTTCTTTTCCTAATTCTGGTGTTGGCTCAACATAAATATAATCATTGGCCTGTACAATCATATCCACATACTTAAGACCTTCCATTGTAGATAAGTCAATCCCGTATACTTCACGTTGACCATCAACTCTTCTCATTAATTTAATTGTATTCGCCTTACCTCTATCTGTTATTCCTCCCGCTTGAGCCAAAGCCTCCATCAAGGTCGTGTTAGAATTCGTTAGTGGCACAACTTTAGCGTCTGCACCATTTCCTGGAAAAACAATTACTCGCTGATTTGTAACCTCCACTTGAACGAATGGCTCTTTGTATTCTAAACCGTACTTTGCCTTTAACGTATCTTCACATTGTTCAATTGACAACCCTTCAACATGAACAGCACCAATAATAGGCAATTCTACAAATCCATTTCTTCTTACAATGTATTCTATGTCTTCGCCTTGAGCTAGGCGTTTTTCAGAAACCCCCGTTTGACGCTCTAGAATTTCAGTTCCATTATTTGTTGATAAAGTAAATTTGATCTTATCATCCGCTGAAATTTGGTAATCTTCACTTGGCGTTAGCGGAATTGAATCAAATTTAACCTCTCCTTTCGCCTCTTTAAACATTAGATTACTATTCACTCCACAACTTTGCAACATTAAAAATGAAGCTGAAAACACGATAAAAAACACTCTATTCACTCTATTCATGAGTTCTTTTTTCTAATAATCTTTTATACAAATGATCCATATTTTTTACCAACGTTTTATAATGGAATTTATCTTGTACGTAGTTCCATCCATTTTGTGACATTTTTTCACGAGTTTTTTCATTTTCCACTAATTCCAAGACTCTATCAATGAACAAAGCTTTAGCATTTAAAGGAATTACAAAACCTGTCTCTCCATCTTTAATAATATCTCTAACCCCGCCAACATCAGTTGTTACAATAGGAATTCTACCTGCTTGAGCCTCTATTAAGCTTACGGGAGTACCTTCATTCTTTGATGTCAAACAAACAATGTCCACTCCTGCGTTAAACAAACCTATATCTGAAATCCAAGAAGTCATTATAATGCTATCCGATTTAAATTTTTGATTCAACAATTTTACGCGACTCTCAATATGATTTCTTTCTGAACCATCCCCAACAATAAAACACTTAATTTTTTTTGTTGTTTTTGACAAAATTGCGTCCATTGTATCCAAAAAATAATCATGATTCTTTATTGGTGCCAACCGGCCAATAATTGCAATTACGACTTCATCGTCCTTCACTCCATATTTATCCCTTGTACTTTTACGCTCTGCTTTTCGTTTATCATGAAATGGTTGCAAATCAAAACCAAGCTGAACAATCTCAACCTTTTCTTTGGGACAAATCTTATGAATTTCGGTTAATTCTTGTTTTTGAATATCTGAAATAGCAACAATCGCGCTGGATTTACGAGCCAAATTACGTTCGATTATTTTGAAAATAGCCGTCTTTACCTTTCCAAAATAAGAATGAAAAACATGACCATGAAACGTATGTACCACAACAGGAACTTTACAAGCAAATGCAGCTCTTCTTCCCAGCACTCCTGCTTTTGAGGCATGCGTATGAACAATATCCGGATTAAACTCTCGAATAATCTCTTTTAACTTTTTATAAGCTAGTCTATCACTTTTCAAGTTTGGTTCTCGAACCATTTCTTCCAATAACACGGGTTTTACGCCATATTTTTCAAGTATATATAATGAATCCGATTCATCTTTTTCAGGTAATCCACCTACCAATAATGTTTCATATTCATCTCCTAAAAATGATGTCAAAAAGGTAGCATTATAAGTCGGACCTCCAACATTAAACCTGTTGATTATTCTTAAAACCTTAATCTTTCCCACTTGTAAAAAACGTTTTCATCCTTATCCATATCAACTAAACTGAAAAAAATGTTCAAAAGTTTTACAGTAGTTGGCACATTCATTGAACAATCTTATTGAAATTTACCAAAAAATGACGCAATGAAGATAGTAAGTATAGTCCTATTAACGCTCTATATCGCCTTAAATTTCGCTTTTGGTCAAAATCCCATCCAAATAGTGAGCGACAAGTTTTGTAACGATCCTGTTTTTAAGCATGCCTCTATTAGCTTCAATGTTATCGACCTCGAAACAGGAAAAACCGTTGCTTCGCACAACCCTAACATTACTTTACCATCAGCGTCAACTGCGAAACTCTTCTCGACAGCTACCGCTCTTGAAATTTTAGGACCTAATTTCCAACCAGAGACAAGAATATATCTTGATGGTCAATTAGACACACTAGGTGTATTAAATGGTAATATATGGATAAGAGGAGGTGGTGATCCAACTTTAGGAAGTAAATATTTCACTAAACAAGAGAATAAAAGGACTTTTTTAGATGAATGGGTAAAAGAAATTAAATCTTTAGGAGTTAAAAGTGTCACTGGGTCTATCATCGCTGATGCATCTGAGTTTGGATATGAAGGTGTCCCTGATGGTTGGAATTGGTCTGATTTAGGTAATTACTATGGAGCGGGAACATCAGGACTTACAATATTCGATAATCTAATTAATTTTCGCTTTAACACATCAAGTGTGACTGGAGAGCCTGTAGACGTGAACTCAATTGAACCTGAGATACCACATTTGGAGTTTTACAATTATATAACTTCATCCACACGAAGAGGTGACAACGTTTATTTTTATGGAGGTCCATATTCCCCCATTCGATATGCACAAGGAACCTTACCTATTAATCGGACAGACTTTCTAGTTAAGGCAAGCATCTCTGACCCAGAATTACTTTTCGCTTACGAACTCGAAAAGAAGCTTGAAGAGCATAACATTTCAGTTGATGGAAAATACAAGTCAGCTAGAATGATGCATATCTCATCGTCTCAAATTAATTACGATAGTCGAAAACTTATAATAACTCATAAAGGTCAAAAGTTAATCGACATAATCAACATTACAAATATGAAAAGTATTAACCTTTTCGCAGAACACATGCTGACTCTAGTAGCCGCTAGTCAATCTAAAATTGGTAGTTCATCAAATGGAGTCGCAGTTCTTGATTCCTACTGGAATAAAAAAATTAACACTTCAGGCTTACACATGAATGACGGAAGTGGACTATCAAGATCCAATGCTGTTTCTGCCTCGAATTACACATCTCTGCTTCACTACATGCACAAAAGCAAACATGCTGAACTCTATAAAAAATCTCTTCCTGTAGCGGGAATTAGTGGAACATTGCGTAATGTATGCAAGGGACAATCTGCCCAAAATCGATTATTTGCAAAGAGCGGAACAATGTCTCGAATTAAAAGCTACTCCGGCTATGTAGATTCAAGTACAGGAAAGAAGTACGCATTCGCATTAATAGTAAACAACCAGAGTTGCAGTTCTTCCGTATTAAAACAAAAAATGGCTGTTCTTTTCAATAAAATGGCAACTAATTAAAGCTCTGCCTCTAATATTTGAGTCCAGAAATCACGAACAGATAATTTTGATACACCAAGCATTTTAGGCACAATACTCTCATTAGAAAAACCGGGAGTTGTATTCACTTCAATAATAAAAGGCTCATCATTAACAATCATATAATCCACTCTGGCGATTGACCTTAATTGCATCAGCCCATAAATTTTAGATGTAATTCCCTGAATTTTAGCTGATAGATCATCAGAAATCCTTGCAGGAGTGATCTCTTGAGAAAGACCATTGTATTTAGCTTCGTAATCGAAAAAATCATTTTTAGAAATAATTTCGGTTAATGGCAAAGTCTCTATTCCCGTCACGCTTTTATAAGCTGCACAAGTAACCTCAACGCCATCTAAAAAGGCCTCCAAGACTACAGTTTCCCCTTCGGCAAATGCTGAATCAATTGCAGGCATGAGCTCTTCCCTATTATTCACTTTAGCAATACCAAAACTCGACCCTGAATCACAAGGCTTCACAAAAATGGGCAACTTCAGCCGTTCAATAACCTGATCAACATTCACCTCTTGTTTAGCTTCCGTTAAATATATTGCGTCGGCCACATTAAAATCAAATCCTTTTAAAAATTGATTGCAAAACCATTTATCAAAGGATAATTGAGAGGCTAAAGGTCCTGAATTTACGTAAGGGATATCAATCATGTCGAGATAAGACTGAATCTTTCCATTCTCTCCTGGGTCACCATGCACGTATACAATAGCAAAATCAATCTTTTGAACTTTACCTTCTAAGTCAAAGGTCAAATTCGAAGAATCCATTTTAATTTCACCTCCAGTATCAAGCTTTACAAACCATCCAGTCTTCTTCAAAAGAATAAGATATGGCTTATATCCATTGGGGAAATTTGTGTAAATATTTGTGGCGCTTTTAACTGAAATCTCAAACTCAGAAGAGAATCCACCACATATTATACCTGCATTTTTCATTTATGACCATTTAGTAGAATAAAGATAATCTTCAGTCACTTAAAAATGAATATCACCCAATAAAAGTTTTCAGCAAAATAGATGTTAACTACTTCAGGATAGAAACGCGTTTTCTCATGCCGATTCTTTAAGCTATATTTGCCCATAAGAACTAGAACTCAGTCTAATAATATGATAAAAGAACTAATCACAGTCATAGCTATTGCTTTGACCACAAGTGTTTTCGCTCAAACTCCATTCAATATCTTTTCAGATGATTTTGAATCAAGTTCTAGCAGCTGGACAACATCAGGAAGTAACACACCAAACTCTTGGATATTTGGTAGTTGTGCCGGAAACGGATTAGTCGCAGCCGGATCACATTCACTTTACATTTCTTCAGGGCCGGCCAATGGAATTATTCCGGGTTGCGCGTCAACAGGAATCGAAGAGTTTATTTTCAGTAACGCACCAATAGCAAATGTTAACACTATTATTTCAACTCAGGTTGATGCTCAATGTTTAACGTCAGTTGTAGTTGATTTTGAATATCAATTTGCCGGAGCAACTGCAGATGATTATTGCGAATTAGTTTACTCTTTGGATAATGGAACATCATGGATTCCATTAGGATCTCCTTTACCTGCAACCATTTCTTGGACACCTCAAACAATTAATCTCCCTGCACCAGTAGCAGGTAACATTATTGATTTAGGTTTCAGATTCACTTATAACGACAATACTATAGCCGGAACACCATTCGCTGTTGACAACATCAGTGTTTCTGCAACGGACATGGTTCCTCCTGCAATTATTTGCCCCGCAGAAATCCCAGCACACGTTGACAATACGTGTAGTGCTGTACTAGGAGATTACACTGCATTAGTAACACCTACTGACAATTGTTTAAATGCATTAACTGTAACACAATCACCAATTGCAGGAACCGTATTAAACCTTTCTAACAACCCAACAGTAACCCTAACAGTAACTGACGCTTCAGGGAATCAAGGTCAATGTTCCTTTACTCAATCTGTAATAGATACTATTTCTCCAGCAATTAACTGCCCAGTGCACCAAGTTATCAATTTAGATGCCAACTGCACGGCTATTGTTCCTGACTACATTACTGGGCTAGTAGCGACTGACAATTGCGAATCTTTTTCAACACCTACACTTACCCAATCTCCTCCAGCTGGATCTACAATTGGCGCAACCACAGTAATTACAATTACAACTACAGACGGAAGTGGAAACACAGGACAATGCGATTTTAATTTAATCACAGCTGATGTAACTGCCCCAACAATTACCTGTCCCGGACCTATTACAGTTAGTACAGATACTTTATGTGACTTTGAAATGATTGATTACACCGGTCTAGGTATAGCAGTTGACAACTGCACATCAGCTCCAGCCATGACTTACTCTCAATCACCAGCTATTGGTACTCTAGTGCCAACAGGCACGAACATTGTTACTTTAACTGTTTTAGACGGTTCTGCGATTTCTGGAACATGTACATTCGATTTAATTGTTGAAGACCAAGTAAACCCAGTTATAGTAATGTGCCCTCCTAACCAAGATGTTATTGTTGACGCAACATGCGGAGGAACTTTAGGAGACTATACAACAATTTTAGCAGCAACCGACAATTGTACAACATCAGGAAATCTCGTAGTAACTCAAGTTCCTAGCTCAGGAACAGCAATTACCTCAAATACGCTTGTTACCTTAACTGTAACTGATGAAATTGGAAATAGTAGTAATTGTCAATTCACAGCGCTCCTTTCAGACACAACTCCCCCTTCGGTAAACTGTCCGGCAGACTTTAACCTTGCAATGAATTCGAGTTGTCAATATACAGTCCCAGACATCACAGGAATGGTAACAGGATCGGATAACTGCTCTGTTTTTGGTAATATGACTCTGACACAATCACCTGCGCCAGGAGCAACAGGAAGTGGCACAACAAACATCTTAATCACTTTATTCGATGAACAAGGAAACATAAACACATGTATTACGGAAATTACTCCTGATGACATCTCAGCTCCAACAATCACTTGTCCTGGTCCGACCACTATTAATAATGGAATTAGTTGTGACTATATCCTGCCTAATTATGGCACAGTAACAACAGTTCTAGATGACTGCCCTGATTATTCTTTAGTTCAAACACCTGCCGTTGGATCACTTGTAAATCCAGGAATTACACTAATAACTATAGAAGTGATAGATGCAGGAGGAAATACAGCCTCATGTTCATTCCCACTAACAGTTATAGAGACAGAAGCTCCAACGATTAATTGTCCTAATAGCATTTCAACCTGCGACCCTCTAGTCACTTATGCAACTCCTACATTCTCGGATAATTGTTTTGCCACTCTTTCTCAAATCGACCTATCTGGTTTAACCTCAGGAGACACTTTCCCCGTAGGAAATACGCCTCAAGAATATATGGTGATTGATTCTAGCGGAAACATGAATACATGTATATTTCAAATCGAAATCCTTGAATACCCCTCTCAAGCGCTCATTACGGAGGATACAATTAGCCTATGTGATATTAACACAACAGTTATTAGTGCTGACCCGGTAAATACAGGCACTGGCGAATGGACAATTGAATCTGGAGCAGGTACTTTTAACAATCAATTCGCAAATTCAACTGGAATTAATTCTTTAGCAATAGGTGAAAATGTTATCGTTTGGACTATTACTACGGTAAGCTGTGGTAATTCCAGTGATACATTAATTATAAACGTACTTGAAGAAGAACTTCCGGCTAGCATTGTCTCCGATACAATTTACGCATGTGAATTAGGTTCTGTAAGTTTAAATGCGAACAATCCGGTATCCGGATATGGAATCTGGACCACAGATGGAAATTCAAACATTACACTCCCAACGGCCGCATCTACAATTGTCATTATACCTGAAGCAGGAATCAACCAATATAACTGGACAGTATATAACAGTACGTGTCCTGTTACTACCGACTCAGTCATTGTTATAACTAACAGAAAACCTAGTTTGAATTATGGTGATAGCGAACTATGTTTTGGTTCAAGCGACCTTGTAATTCCGATTGATTCATCAGATTATGATGCTAACTGGTCATTCAATATCGGTAATGGAAACATCGATACGAGTTCAGATACATCAGCATTAATTACAAATTTATCTTCAGGCACAAACCAAATATTAATGACATCTTCAATGCCTGGTTGCATTGACCTTGCGGACACAGTAGAATTACTCGTAAAAGTTTGCGATGATTATACCCCTGAAATCCCAACAATGTTCACCCCCAATTTTGACGGTAAAAATGATTTATTCGTAATTGATAATATCGAAGAACTTTACCCTGACTGTCATGTTGTAATCTTCAATCGATGGGGAGCAATTATATACGAATCGACTGGGTATCAAATACCATGGGACGGAACAAATAAAGGCGAGAAACTTCCAATGGGGACCTACTTCTATAAAATAGAATTAAATGACTCTGAAGGAACAATATTAAACGGAGATATTAGTATTATCCACTAAGCAAATAACTACGAAGATGAACAAGTTATATTATATTTTCACATTGTCTTTCCTAGCATTACCGCTTAATGGAAATGGGCAACAAGAAGCCTATTTCTTGAACAATATAAACAATCAATCTATTTTAAACCCTGCCGCTGGAGGACTTACTGGTGTGGCACAAATTGAATTAACATCAAGAAGTCAATGGATGGGATACAACGGGGGACCAAGATCATACCTACTAACTGCAAACAGTCAAATCAGGACGAATAAAGAGCAAGTTCTTTCTGAATTTAACAAGGACGATAAAGCTTTTTTTAGCAGTCCATCAAATACCGTTGGTAAAATCAAACACACCCTTGGAGCAAAAGCCATGAATGATGCTATTGGTCCATTTGCAAAATCATCAATACACGGAAGCTATGCTATTCATCTGCCATTCTCCAAGAAACTAAACTTTGGAGTTGGGGTTGGATTAGGCTGGAGTAATTTTAGAATAGATCAAGATCGAGTTACGCTGCATGAGGATGACGATATCGCTTATGCTAACTTTATTGGACAATCTTCGGCTCAAAACTTCTTAGATGCAAATGCTGGTATTATCTTTTATGGTGAGAAATTTTCTATTGGACTTTCTTCAACACAAGTATTTAAGAACCAAGCACAATTAGATGAAATAAATACAGCCAATTATTATAACCGTCATTTTTTCGGTTCAGTTAAATATGCCTTTTCTTTTGGCGACAAAATTGACTTCGAACCAGCCTTGATTGCAAAATACACTGAAGGAGCTCCTTTATCAATTGACGCTGGTGCAAGATTCACTTACAACTCTAGTCTATGGCTAGGCGGATATTATAGAACAGGAAACTCTATTGCGATTCAAGTTGGTGCGAATGTGATCAAAAACTTGTATGTTTCATACGGTTATGAATTGTCGGTTGGCGCGCTTCGAATATCCAACAATGGAACCCATGAGATTCAGCTCGGGATTTACATCGGAAACAACAAGAATAAAAGTGTTGAAGATGGCCATAGAGAAAACACTGAAGAGACAAAATAACAATTAAGACATCTAGCAAGCAATGCATCCATTTTACATGATTATCTACATGGTGTTCTCATACACCTTGAGGATATTTTACCCGAACCGATTAGTCCAAAACAAACCTAAAAAACTAAGAGGAAGCACCATCTACGTGAGCAACCACGCCGCTTCATTCATGGACCCTCTAGTAATCGCACGTTTTGGAAAAGCCATCGTATTCTTCATGACTCGCTCAGATGTTTTTACGAAACTGACAACTCCCTTCTTAACAGCTGTTCATATGCTGCCTATCTACCGTCAGCAAGATGGAGAGGACACTAAAAAGAAAAATCAAGAAGTATTTCAAAGGTGTTCAAACATTCTAAAGAGTGGTCGAAACCTACTGATTTTTGGAGAAGGCTTTACAGACGATGTCTTCATCAGAAGGCTCAAACCTATAAAAAAAGGTGCAGTTAGAATCGGATTCCAAACACTAGAAAATATAAACTGGAGCGATAAGATCTACATTGCTGCAATAGGCTGTAATTATGCAGACCCAAACATTCTCGGTAGCGATCTTGTTTTATCCTATTCTGAAAGTATTTGTTTAAATGATTATAAAGAGGAATTTGAAGAAAATCCGAATAAGATCATTAATGATCTAACTAAAAATATTGAGTTTTTAATGCAAGAGCAATTAACTCATGTTGTTAATAAACAACTAGCCCCTTTTCATGAAAACATAATGAAAATTAATCGTAAAGGGATGAATGCTAAAAATCACGACAAATCTATCCCTCTAAAAAAACGATGGAACTATTCTCGAAACTTAGCTAAGTGGATTAACATGCAAGATCTTGAAGAAAATGAAGCATTAGCAAAAACGAAAGACAAAGCTGAATCGTACTTCAAGCTTTTGAAACGATTCAAGCTTGAAGAACATTTCGTTTATTGGAAAAAAGAAAATCCAAATGGGAGCCGTTTGAAAGAGATATTATATATGATTCTTCTATTTCCGTTCTCAATATTAGGAGTAATTCATTGCGCTCTGCCCTACATATTCATTAAAAAGTGGGTAGAAAAAACCTTTAAGAGAAAAGTGTTTTGGCCGTCGGTTAAAATGCTTCTTGGAGCTATCTCAATGGGATTGGTCAATATTCCAGTTATTTTCATTTTTTACTATGTGATATACCCTAGCTGGATAATGGCTATAGGATATTACCTAACCATAGGCTTAACAGGATTAGCAGCCTACAAATTACTAGCACATTATAAGAATTTTGTGATCAAAGGAAAAGTAAACAACACTGATTTAACCGGTATTCTTAAAAAAAGAGAACAATTGGCAGAGACCATTTCAAAAGTAGTTCCTGAACTTTAAACGCGTGAACGAATCAATAATATCAATCCTACTCCAACAGCAACGGAGATAAGTATATTCAGAATTGCCATACCAGTCTGACCATTATCAAACAGGCCAAAAGTCTCGTGGCTAAAAGTACTAAATGTGCTAAAACCACCACAAAAACCTACAACCAATAATGGTTGAAGCCAATCATGTTCCGCATGCTTTGCACTAAAGGTAATTACAACGATTGCCAACAAAAAACAAGCAAATATGTTACTTATAAAAGTTCCAATTGGAAATTCTGTTGAAATAATTTGATGAGAAAATTTAGATACGAGATACCTGGCAAGACTACCAAGTCCACCACCGATAAATACATATAAATAGGTCATAATCTTATTTTGCTTTTCTAATGATAACAATAAATAAGAAACGATAAACTATCCAAGCAAGGATAATTCCCAATAGAGCTCCTACCAACACATCGCTTAAATAGTGAACACCAAGATAGATTCTGCTATATCCAACAATTGAAGCGCATAAAATCAATGGTATAAAAATGTTTCGATAATACTGCTTTAACACAAGATAAGCAAAGGAAACTACAGCAAAGAAGTTTGCCGCATGAGAAGAAACGAAACCAAATTGCCCACCTTTGTAAAACTCTCCATTTTCAAACTTGTAAAAGTGTAGTTTATCTGTTAATAATGCATGGTGGGATGGTCTATAACGTTCAAAAACTTCCTTGAACATCTTAACTGAAACCTGATCTGCAACGGCCACAGTAACTATTGCACATAACAAAAACACTCCTCCTCGAAGTAAATTAGACTTTCGAATGTATAAAGCAACTAGCAATATGTAGAACGGCACCCAAGTTAACTTACCTGAAACAATCCACATAAACTCATCTAAGAATGGGGAATTCCATCCGTTTACAGCTTGAACAATAGCCCTGTCAATTGACTCTAAATAATCAATACTCATTTAAGGTATTCCAGATCAAATCCTTTAATTCTACCAGTCCCATTTGAGCCACAGAAGAAATAAAGATATGAGGAATTCCATCTGGTAATTCAGCACGAATCTCTTCTGTCAACTCTTCATCAAGCATATCGCTCTTAGTGATTGCCAACAATTTATCCTTATGCAGCAATTCAGGATTATACAGTTTTAACTCATTCACTAAAACTTCATATTCCTTCTTGATATCATCACTATCTGCAGGAACCATGAATAACAACAAAGAATTTCGTTCAATATGCCTTAAAAACCGAAGCCCCAAACCTTTTCCTTTATGCGCATCTTCGATGATACCAGGAATGTCCGCCATTACAAAAGATCTGTAATCGCGATATTTCACAATACCTAAATTAGGGCGTAAAGTGGTAAAAGGGTAATTAGCTATCTCCGGCTTAGCTGCTGATACAACTGATAAAAGAGTACTCTTACCAGCATTAGGAAACCCAACTAAACCAACATCTGCAAGAACTTTAAGTTCTAAGGTTTTCCAGCCTTCCGAGCCATCTTCACCAGGTTGAGCAAATCGAGGTGTTTGATTAGTTGATGACTTAAAGTTATTATTCCCTAATCCACCTCGACCACCTTTCTGAATAATTTTCTCCTCACCATGTTGTGTAATTTCGAACAAGACATCTCCAGTTTCTGGATCTCTAGCTATAGTTCCCAGGGGAACATCAATATAAACATCTTGTCCTTGAGCTCCAGTCTTTAAATTTCCAGAACCATGTACCCCATGACCAGCTTTAATATGTCTTTTAAACTTCAAGTGAAGCAATGTCCATAATTGACTATCACCCCGAAGAATCACATGACCTCCACGTCCTCCATCACCTCCATCGGGACCTCCTTTTGGGATGTATTTTTCCCTACGGAAGTGTTGCGACCCTCCTCCACCTTTTCCAGATGTAGTATGAATCTTTACATAGTCAACAAAATTATCAGATGCCATATTGGCTATAAATTACAGAAATTTAATTCTGGTTAAGTAATAGTAATTACCTTTCTAACGAATCAATAGCGTTAAAAATACGAGCAGTAATTTCATCAATAGAACCTACACCGTCGATTTCTATTAATTTATCCTGTCCTTTGTAGAATTCAGCAACTGGTGCCGTAGTACTTTTATACGTATTTATTCTATTTTGAATAATCACCGGGTCTGCATCATCTGCTCTTCCTGAAACCTCCGCTCTTGAAATTAACCTAGACTTTAATTCATCTTCAGGAACGACCAATGAAATCATTTTAGTAACACTCGTTCCTTTGGAACTTAAAAAAGTATCTAAAGCTTCTGCCTGAGCAGTTGTTCTAGGAAAACCATCATAGATAACACCATGTGCATCAGGATATTTAGAAACTTCACCTTCTAAAATTTGAATTGTAACATCATCAGGAACTAAGTTCCCTTTATCTGCATAACTCTTGGCTAAAATAGCCAACTCAGAAGTTGGGTCTAATCCTCTAAAAACATCTCCCGTTGAAATATGAACTAAATCATATTTTTCTTTTAATCGTTCAGACTGAGTTCCTTTCCCGGCACCTGGAGGGCCAAATAAAACAATATTTAACATTTTTGATTTTTCGCTTTTTGATTCCTTTATCTGATAAATAGAATCTAAGTTTCTACCTTTTTCATTATAATCTAATCCATAGCCCACTACAAATGC
Source organism: Crocinitomicaceae bacterium (assembly GCA_022447585.1). Classification (GTDB taxonomy): domain Bacteria; phylum Bacteroidota; class Bacteroidia; order Flavobacteriales_D; family Crocinitomicaceae; genus UBA4466. The sequence goes on from JAKVAR010000029.1 coordinate 30,018, forward strand.
GTTAGGAATTGAGAAACCAATATAATCTGGTTTGTGGGTACCTTTAAATGCTTGTGGTTTATACAATAGTGAGCAAACCTTAACTTCTTTAGCACCTTCCATAGAAAGTAAAGTCATGATTTTATCTATAGTAATTCCTGTATCGATGATATCTTCAACAATAACAACAGTTTTACCTTCCAAATTATTATTTAATCCGATAAGTTCATTAACTTTTCCTGTCGTAGAAGTTCCTTCGTAAGAGCTCATTTTGACAAATGAAATCTCAGATTCCAAAGTGATACATTTCATTAAGTCCGACGCGAACATGAATGAACCATTCAAAACCGCAATAAATACAACGTCTTCTCCTTCAAAATCAGCGTTGATTTTAGTCGCTAAAGATTCAACTTCTGTCTGAATTTCATCTCTAGTGATAAACACCTCAAAACTCTTATCTAGTACTTGTACCACAGTTCTCGTTATTTGATTGTCAAAAGTACAATATTCTGCGCAACAAAGGCAACAAAATGAGGCTAAAAGCTTGTAAAACATAAATAGACATTATCTTTGTGCCATGGAAAGAAATCTCATTGGTTCAGAATACCGTCTTGGAATTCTTGGTGGTGGACAACTAGGTAGAATGTTTATACAAGAAGCGATAAACTATAACATTCACGTTCATATAATGGAAAATGATGAAAACGCTCCAAGTGCGGCATCAGCCAACTCTTTTACAAAAGGAGACATCAACAACTATGATGAGGTGATGGCTTTCGGAAAAACTATGGACACATTAACTGTTGAAATAGAAAACGTGAACATTCAAGCACTTTACGACCTAGAAAAATCTGGTGTCAAAGTATTTCCGCAGCCTCGTGTTCTTGAGATCATTAAAGACAAAGGAGTTCAAAAGGAGTTCTATAAAAAGAACGGCATCCCTACATCAAACTTTGATTTAATCTCATCTAACCCGAGTAAGTCAGAATTAATGGAAAAATTACCGTTTGTTCAGAAATTAAGAACAGGTGGATATGACGGCAAAGGGGTTGAAGTGATGAGGAATGAATCTGATTTAGAAAATGCATTTAGCGCACCTTCTATTTCGGAAGAATTAGTTCCATTTACAAAGGAGCTTTCCGTCATTGTTTCACGCAATGAACGAGGAGAAACAGCAGTTTACCCAGTAGTGGAATGTGAGTTCAATGAAGTTAACCTAGTTGAGTTTTTGTTTTCACCAGCAAACATTACCAAAGAGACTGAAGAGAAAGCAACTAAATTAGCTATTGAGGTAATTAACAAATTGCAAATGGTTGGAATTTTGGCAGTTGAACTATTCTTATGCGAAGATGGTGAATTATTAGTCAATGAAGTTGCTCCACGTCCTCACAATAGTGGACACCACACTATTGAATGCAACATTACATCTCAATTTGAACAACACATGCGATCCGTACTTAACATGCCTCTTGGATCTACTGAAACAACGCAGGCCGGAGTAATGTTGAATCTGTTGGGGAGTGAAGGACATGAAGGCCAGGCGATCTATAAAGGTCTTTATGAATTAATGGCCCTCAAGGGGGTTCACATTCATTTATACGGTAAAGAAAAAACTAAACCGAATCGTAAAATGGGACATATTACAATTGCATGTTCAACTATGGACAAAGCTATTGAAACTGCAAAGTCAATAAAAAATAGAATTAGAGTTGTAGCCTAATCTTTTCATTAGATTTTATTATTTTGGTAGGAAACAAACTATTTCTACACCATTGAAGGCTAAAGCACTTATTGTAATTATATGCTTGTTTCAGATTCTGTCTGGCAGGGCACAATTACATACATTCAAAAACCTCAGCTACAAAGACGGACTTAACCTTGGTACAATTAATTGCATTGAACAAAGTGAAGATGGTTATTTGTGGATTGGTACCGATGGTGCAGAGTTAGTTCGATACGACGGAAAAGAATTTAAAGAGATTTTTACTGATAAATCAGATAATAACCACCATATCACAAATATTAGCTTTGACTCTTCGAACATACTTATAGCCTCTAAATACAAGGGATTTTATTCATACTCCCCCTCAAAAAATGAATACACACGAATAAAAATTCGTCGTAACAGTGTTGGAGAATCTATAGCTATAATGAAGGTGAAAGACTATTACTACTTAATTGGAGCTGTAGGCATTGCATCAAAAAAAGGAAGCGAAATTCAAGAACTTTTCAAAGTTCAAAAAGGCCAAAAAAAACTTCAAATATCCCAAATAATTCAGAGTCCTCAATTCTGTTTTATTCTGTCAAACTATGGTATTTTCAAATTGAGCGCGGGTAAAAGTGAAACAATATCTCAATGGACAGAATCTGAAATTTACAATGAACAAGATTTTGTCTTTGGCCATTACTACAATGACAAACTCACATTGCTTTCAGAAAAAGGGAATCGATGGCTGGAAATTGTCACAAATTCTAGGGGCGGTATTTTCTCAATTCAAGAACATAACGAAGTAAATAAGCTAAAGTCGGATGAATCAATAATCTCATACTCTTTTAGCAAAAAATCGATGAGCTCAGCAGTTCTTACAAATTATGGTGCAATATACAGTCTGGAACAACGCAAACTTGAGAGAATTCCGCATAATTATAATAAAAAATTAGAAGAAGCTCATGCTATCAAAATGGATATGAATGGTGATTTTTGGATTTCATCCTATATGAAGGGAATCTATAAAGTATCCAAAGAACCATTCACTAAGCTGCAACTTCAAGAATTATATGAAAAACCAAACATTAGCCTACCATTTCAAACAATCTATGGCGACATTATAATCTCAGTTGCATCCGAAGGAACTTACATTGGTAAAAATGTTGTCAACAGCCCTTTTATTAAACATGACTTCCATGTTAATTGTATCACCGAACTTAGCGGAACATATTACCTTGCTACAAATGACGGAATAAGAATCTATCACCCAACCGATCATCCTGGTTTTTCAAAAAAATACTTAGCAGGTGAGAAAATTAATTTCATCAAAGCAGATAAAAACGCACTATTTGTTGGAGTGGGTGGTAAAGGTCTTCACCAAATAATTCTTAAAACAGGAAAATTGGTGAAATTTAAACCTAAAAATATCCCCCTACCTGATTACATCTATTCCGGAGAGTTAAGCCCAGACAAAAACTACTTCTATTTTGGATCTAATAACGGTATATTTCAATACGACAAAAGAAGAAAAATATTTAATAGAGTCAAGTACGGGTCTAAATTTGGTTCTTACTCAGGATGTTCTACCATAGATAAATACGGAACCATTTGGTTCACCACAGAAAAAGCTCTAATAGGTATTTCAAAAAAAAGAAAAATCAAACTTATCAGTGGTCCAGACTTCTTCAACACTTACCTTTTCTACACCTTAACTTCCGATAATTCAGGAAACCTTTTACTAGGAACAAACAAAGGTCTCACGATAATCAAAACAAGTGATACCGGAACACCAATATCCAGTAATCACTACAATGATGACAATGGCTACACCGGCCATGAAGCATATATGCGTTCGGACTTCAAAAGTAAATCAGGAATTTTCATTGGTACTATTGAGGGGCTCTATTTAGTAGACACAGATTTATTAAACAATAACCCACCTCCTTTACCCCCAACCATTTCAAGAGAAATAGATGAAAATGATGAGAATTTAAATCAAAACAACAAATTCTTCCTAAAAGTAAACAACCCTAAAGCAGGATTGATTAGTTTCATCTACAGACTTTCACATCTAGACAATTGGACCCAATTAAATGAAGGCGAAAATCTAATTACGTTAAACGACTTAAGCAATGGTTCATATACACTTGAGGTTAAATCTACCTATGATGGTAAGTTTTATAGCCAAGCCTCCAGGCACACCTTTGAAGTAAATGTTCCTTTCTGGAAAACAAACTGGTTTATTATTTCGGCAATTGGTATCGTAATATTTCTAAACATCCTGTTAATGAGATTCTACATAACCTTCGATGATGAGAAATTAATGGACACAAAGGATTTAGACATTTGCCTCAACTCTACTCCTAGAATCCTTCTTTTTGCAACTGTAGCATCACCTATAGCACAAATCAGTGCACCTCTTGCCGATCCGCAATTAGAAATGCATCTAGGCTTATCTCTAACAACCGCATTTATACTTTTAACTTTATATATTTTCACCTTAGCGGCAAGAAAGAAAAAGAAAAACTCCTTGTTTAAAATATATTTAACAATTGGTTTTCTAGTGGTGATGTTTAATTTCCTCTGGGAAGTATATGCCTCCAACCTTCACCCATTCTATATTATTGGCGTTGCACTAGTTGCAATGATTATACCTTTCGTTATTAACAAAGTCAGGAACACTATGATCTTTTCACTGATAATATTTTTCATATCCCTTTGTTTTGTGCTTCTTTTAAACGAAACGCTCTATCCAAAATGGTATTTCATGGTCGCAATTATTTCAATGTGCTGCCTAATGGTGTTTGCAAGCTACATGAGATATGACTCTTTAGAAAAACTAATATTTATTTCTGGTATTATTAACAAAGGTAACCTGCCAGCAATAGCATTTAACAAAAAGGGCATTGTCACATACGCTAGTGAAAACATCAATGAATATATGGATATCACCCATGACAGATTAGTGAATAACAATATTGGTGTTTTGAATAAATACGTTCCGTTTGAGGGGCATTTTAAACAAGCAGACATAACCAGTCAATTCAAAGACGGTGAAAAGTATCTCGTCCCTCTCCTAAATGAAAATGAAGAAATTCATTGGCTAGAATGGTCTTATAAAGATTTTTCTAACAATATTCGAGTTATCATAGGCCAAGATGTCACTGAAAAAATGAATCTTGAAAACACATATGAACTACTCGTTCAAAACGCTGAAGACTTCATATACCAATGTGATTTTCAAGGTAGGTTTACTTTCTTAAATGACATATCTTACCGTAAAATGGGATACAACAAAGAGGATTTGATCGGTAAACATCCATCATGCATTGTTCCAGACAAGTACAAGAAAAAGGTTGAAGATTTCTACGCCGATCATTTCACCAAAAGAAAAACAACATCATACCTTCAATTCCCAGTTCAGAAAAAAGACGGAAGTATTATTTGGGTAGGTCAATATGTAACAACCATATTTAGCAAAGGTTCTGATTCGAATATATCTGGCTTTATTGCTTTAGCGCGAGACATAACTGAAATCCGAGAGCAACAAAAGACTATCATTGAACAAAGTGACGCAATTACCTCGAGTATAAATTATGCACGAAGAATTCAATACAACCTACTTCCGGATGAGTCACAATTTTCGAATTGCTTTGAAGAACACTTCATTATATCTAAACCAAAAAACATTGTATCCGGAGACTTCTATTGGATGGAGAAAGTTGACAATAAAACAGTCTTAGTAATGGCGGATTGCACCGGGCATGGTGTTCCAGGCTCATTCATGACCTTACTTGGTTTCAATTTATTAAATACTATTGTCCTTGAAGGAAGAGAGGTTAATCCTTCTAAAATCCTAACCAAACTTGACAAGAAACTTCAAGGATACCTACCAAAAGGAGAAGGAGAAACAGCTGTTAATGATGGCATGGAAATAACAATCTGTGTATTTGAAGATAACTCAAATGAAATGGCATATGCCTGCGCTGGATCGAGATTTTTAGTTTTCGAAAAAGAAGATTTTACGATGTTCAAAGGAGACAATAAACACATTGGAGATTTTGAACATAATTTCACCGGATATAACACGCATTACGCAAACTTTGAAAACAGCTATAATCTATTCTTAATCACAGATGGATTCCAAGATCAATTTGGCGGACCAAAAGACAAAAAATTCTCGTTCAGAAGACTTTTAGAACTCCTCGAATCAAATATTAACCTTCCCTTAAAAGAACAAAGAAAAATGATTGAGAATGATTTCGACCAATGGATTGGAGACAACGAACAAACAGATGACGTATCTATTTTATCGATTAGAAAAAAACTTTAATTCCTAATAAAATTAGCCAAGGAAAAACCTTTAACGCTGCAGACTATTTTAATCTTAGCGTTCATAAAAAATAATTAAGTCTTAGGTAAATGTATCCCCGCTAATTGCAATTGCCACATCTAAGGTTTAGATGTTTGAATAGAAGGTGTCATCTCAACCACAGAAAACATTATGACTGTTATTTAAAAACTACTTCGAGCAAAATCCCTACTGAATTTAATATCGAAGTTAGTATAGTCGAAACAGAAAAAAATGAAATTACTTATTCGGGGAACTAACTATTTCACGTAATCCTGTTTTTGAACAAGCATATAACGATCATTATCTGTTTTTAAATAGCCTTGCTCATAACAAAAGAAATATTGCGAACCAGATTTTGTTGTGTATATATTTGTGTAATAATGAAAATTGAATCCATTTTCAGCCAAGGTAATTCCATCAACTGTTTTCTTTCCTTTAGGATTTAAACTAGCCAATATTCTTCTGTTTTTTCTTAGAATATTATTGATTCTTCGGATATATTTCGTGGCATCTTCATTTAATCTATTATTAAACGTATTGCGACAATAATCAGAACAGAACTTCTGATCTTTTCGACCTGAAAGTTTCATTCTACATTCTTTACATTCACGTATCTCCATCCCTTTAAACATCAACAGTTAGCATAACAATGTTAACATTAATTAACAGCAAAATCAAGGGCAACAGAACATATCTTTGCAACTTTGATAGTTCTATTAAATCGATTATGCAGGAAAACTCGAACAACCCAATGAATCCAGCTGAAACACTTAGAATCGTCAGCGAAAAAATTCAACAGGAAGTAGCTATTATAAATTTACTTCGTGAAGAAGTTACAAAAGTAATTGTTGGTCAAACTTATATGATGGATAGATTACTGATTGCATTACTCGCCGATGGCCATGTACTATTAGAAGGTGTCCCTGGCTTAGCAAAGACCCTTGCAATTAAAACGCTGTCAGATGCAATAGATGTTGATTTTAGTAGAATTCAATTCACACCTGATCTATTGCCTGCGGATGTAACTGGCACGCTGATATATAGTCAAAAAACGGAATCATTCAGTGTGAAAAAGGGCCCAATCTTCTCTAATTTTGTTTTAGCCGATGAGATTAATCGTGCTCCTGCTAAAGTTCAAAGTGCTTTGCTTGAGGCCATGCAAGAAAGACAAATTACAATCGGGGACAATACATATCAATTACCAAAACCTTTCTTGGTCCTCGCAACACAAAATCCAATAGAACAAGAAGGAACATATCCGTTACCTGAAGCTCAGGTGGATAGATTTATGTTGAAAGTTTTTTTAGGCTACCCAACAAAAGAAGAAGAACGTCAAATTATTCGTGCTAATGTTAGGCAAGAAGGAATGCCTAAAGCTAAAAATGTAATTTCGACAGCAGACATAGAAAGATGCAGAAACCTTGTTAAGCAGGTCTATTTAGATGAAAAAATAGAACAATACATCGTGAATATAGTATACGCCACGCGTGAACCCGAAAAATTTGGATTGGGATTTTTAGAACCAATGATTAGTGTCGGATGTTCACCACGTGCAAGTATCAACCTAGCACTAGCAGCAAAAGCATACGCTTTCTTGCAAGGTCGCGGATTTGTTATCCCTGAAGACATCAGAGCCATAGCCCCTGATGTTATGCGCCATAGAATGGGGTTAACGTATGAAGCAGAAGCAGAAAACATTGATGCAACAGATATCGTCAACAAGATTATAAATAAAGTTGAAGTTCCTTAAATCGATCAATGGACACAAAAGAACTTCTCAAAAAGATTCGCCTACTAGACATTAAAACTAGAGGACTCACCAAGCATATTTTCTCTGGTGAATATCACTCTGCGTTCAAAGGGCGTGGAATGACTTTTAGCGAAGTGCGTGATTATCATTTTGGAGATGAAGTAAGAACTATAGATTGGAACGTTACTGCGAGATTCAATGAACCACACGTAAAAGTTTTTGATGAGGAACGTGAGTTAACTGTCATGCTAATTATTGATGTATCAGGATCGGAAAATTTTGGTTGGAGAAATAAAACAAAGAAAGATCTAGCTTTAGAATTAGCAGCTGTGCTTTCATTCTCAGCAATAAGTAACAATGATAAAGTTGGAGCTATTTTCGTTTCAGATAAAGTTGAAAAATACATCCCGCCTCAAAAAGGGAAAAAACACTCATTGATCATCCTAAGAGAATTCATTGAAATGAAAGCAAAGAGTAACGGAACAAACCTCAATGAAGGCCTGAAATTCTTCAGGAACACACAAAAAAAAAGAAGCATCGCCTTCGTTATAAGTGACTTCATGGATAACAACGACTTCATGGAAGGAATGAAAGTTTCTAGAAAGAAACACGACATGGTAGCTTTGCGTATTGTTGATGAAGCTGAGAGTGAATTACCAAATATGGGAATTGTTCAAATGTATAACTCAGAAACGGGAGAAACAACTTGGGTTAACACCAATAGTCATCAGGCAAAAGAAATACACGCTAAAAATTTCAATGACTTTGAAGCAGAACTTTTCCTTTCATTCAAAAGGGCAGGAATAGATAGCACCTCAATCTCAACGGATGAAGACTTCATTAAACCACTAGTTAAACTATTTCAAAATAGATGATTCGCTGTTGGCTAAATATTATTTTTGCATTTATCCTCGCTACTTCTTATGGACAAAAGCTTAATTCGACCATATCCCAAGATCAAATATTGATTGGTCAGCCTACTTCAATTTCATATGAAGTTTCTTTTGGGAAAAATGATTCAATTTTATTTATCCCGAAAAAGGAAATTCTAGAAGCACGAGCAATTACGAAGTCAGGTGACTTAACAACAACAGGAATTGAATTTGAAATAACTATTCCGTTCAAGGATACGGTTATAAAAAAAGGAGATTCTAAAACATGGATTGGGGAATATGTTGTTACAGCATGGGATAGCGGTATGTTTATAATCCCAGGTGAGAAAGTACTAATTAACGACTCTTCTTTCACTTTCCCAGATATTGCAATTTTTTCATACTTAACTGACAAGAAAGAGGGTATAGACATATACGATATCAAGGAAAACTATGCTGAAATACCAGATTCAACATTTAGCCTGATCAATTATATATCAACCCATTGGTGGTGGCTACTTATTTTAATTTTTGGATTAATTGCATTTTTTGCTTTCAGAAGAAAGAACAAAAACGAAGAGGGAATTGATGAGGAGAGCCCCATATCCCTTAAACAGAGAACACTTATTGCAATTGAAGCTCTTGAAGACGCTAAATTATGGGAGCGTGATCAATTAAAAGAACATTTCGTTGAACTCTCTTACATTCTTCGTTCATATTTAACGAGCAGATATAACATCACGCTTTTGGAGAAAACAACCTACGAAACAACAATCGTGTTAACAGAAAAAGGATTGAATGAAGATACAGTAAACGTCATAGTAAGAATTTTATCTCAAGCTGACATGGTAAAGTTTGCTAAGTCTAAGCCAGATACTATATCAATTTTAAGAATTTCAACTCTAGCAAAGCAAATAGTTGCCGAAACAAGCCCATTAGAATTTGACAATGTTAAATAACTGGAACATTCGTTTTTGGGAATATGAGTTCTTCTCACCTCATTGGCTTTGGCTTATGCTAATTATTCCTGTGGCCATACTTTTAATGTATTCACTAGAAAAAAATAGAAAAGGTGACATTAAATTCTCGAGGAAAACAGAAGATCAACGCAGTATTGGCGCAACTTGGATTTTGCGATTACGGGAAGGAATAATTATTCTATATGGACTAATAGCGGTGTTATTGATTTTCGCAATGGCAAAACCCTTTCATTGGTCTCAATACGACAATTTTGATACACACTATAAAAACGGAATAGACATTATTCTTGCAATGGATGTTTCATTATCCATGTTGACACGAGATTTTGAACCGAATAGACTTGAAGCGTCGAAGGAAGTTGCAAAAGAATTTATAGATGAAAGAAACGGTGACAGAATTGGACTTGTAGTTTATGCAGGTGAGGCTTATACTGCCTGTCCAGCTACTCTGGACTATAACGTATTAAAAGAACAAATAGATAAAATCAATGGTGATAGAATAGAAGGTGGAACGGCAATTGGTACCGGGTTAGGAACGGCTGTTACTCGATTAAGAAGTGATAGTATCGCGTCTAAAGTAATCATACTTTTAACGGATGGAAGTAATAATTCTGGCGAGCTCTCTCCAGAAATGGCAGCAGAATTGGCTCTTTCTAAAAACATACGAGTTTATACGATTGGCGTAGGAAGTAAGGGCAACGCGCAATCACCCGTGATTACTCCGTTCGGTATACAATATCAAAGTATGCCTGTTGAAATTGACGAAATGACTTTAATGAAAATTGCAAGCATCACAAACGGTCAATACTTTAGAGCAACAGACACTGAATCATTAAAATCAATCTACAAGGAAATAGAGAAGTTAGAAAAGAGAAAGATGGAAGATCTACATTTCAAAACTGAACCCCCATCGAATCCTCAAGGCTTTTTAAATTGGGCAGCAATTCTCGCGCTCTTAACTTGGAGTCTCAAATATTTTACGTTTAGAATTAGTGAATAACCCAAAGTATACATATCGTATTAAATCAATTCTCCTATGGATAATGCTTTGGGAAGTAACCTTTTGGCTAATCTATTACGCCTTTATTAAGATATTTGCTGGAGCAAGTGATAAAATAGGAGTAGATCAATTGATGTTCAAATCTCCTGAGTCTCTTTATCTGCTATTTGGACTGGTTCCAATCCTTGGCGCTTATATTTATAATATACGCACTCACAACGACAGAGTAAATAGAGTAAATCAGCGCGTAAGACAATCCCTGCTTCACCCAGTTTCTTCATTTAATAGTTTCATGCGATTCTTTCTTTTTAGAAATGCATTTGTATTGATAATTCTAGCCCTTGCTTTACCCATTTTCGGTAAGAAAAAGGTCGCAGGAACGTCAGAAAGCCTAGAGTTAGTTGTTGCATTGGACATTTCAAACTCAATGAATACACGTGATATATCAAAAGAAATATCTAGACTTGAAATTTCAAAAAGAGCTCTAATTCAACTGGTGAATAATCTGCATGGAGAGAAAATTGGAATCTGCTTGTTTGCGAATAATGCTTTTGTCCAACTCCCTTTAACTCGAGATTACTCTGCAGCAAAACTTTTCATAGCAGATATTGAAAGTAATATGATAAGTAGTCAAGGAACAAATATAAACGATGCGCTAATTGTTTCACATGAGATGTTCTCAACAGAGAAAACAACCAAAGGCATTATCATGGTCACAGACGGTGAAAACCATGAAAAAAGTCCGGCTGACATTTTAAAACAAATCAAGGAGTCAAAAGTTCAGATTAGTGTTCTAGGTATTGGTACTAAAAAAGGAGGATTAATTCCTAAGAATCCAAATAGACCTGAATTAGGTTATAAAACGAATGCTGTTGGAAAAAATGTAATCTCAAAACTAAACGAATCATTTTTGCAAGAAATTGCTAGAAAAGGAGGTGGAAAAGCATCAGTTAGTTCCAGTGAATTTCCAAATCTTTCAGCTTTATTAACACAAATAAATCAGATGAAGCGAACTAAAATTGATAATTTAGAGTTCGATATTAAAGAAGAACGTTATCAAATTCCGCTTTTCTTATCCTTAGCCTTTTGGTTAGCTTACCTTCTTTGGTCGAAACGATACGTTGGGTTACTTGACACTCTCATTAAAAAGAAATGAAATTAATTCTTAACATAGCATTCATTATAATTGCGGCGCAAAGTTTCAGCCAAGAATGGCGCGATTCATTGCAATTAGCGCGTGATGCATACCAGAATGAAGAGTACCTTAAGGCTATGAAGTATTATGAGTCCGCCCAGAAAAAAGCTCCAGAAAATATAAATCTTTCTGATGAGATAGCGCAATCTGCATACAAGGCTCGTAAATTTGAAAAAGCAGAAAAAATCTATCAACAAAATTCAGGCAATAAAAACTCGAACATTCAAAAGGCAGAAAACGAGCACAATATTGGTAATTCGAGAATGAAGAAAAAGGATTATCAAGGAGCCATAGAATCGTATAAAAACTCGCTTCGTCTCAACCCTAATGATGACAAAACTAGATACAATCTGTCTGAGGCAATTCGTCAATTGAAAAACCAACAAGAGCAAAACAAAAAGAATCAAAACGAGCAGAATCAGCAAGATCAGCAAGATCAGCAAGATCAAAAAAACAACGGCAATAAGCAAGACCAAAATCAAGGGCAAAACAGCTCTAAAAACGAAAATCAAAATGGTCAACCAAAGAACAATGGTAGCAAAAACACAGAAGGCCAGCACAAAAGCAAATTACCCAATAAAACGGCAGATAGAATGCTAGACAAACTTATGAAAGAGGAAGCTGAAACTAAACGCAAAATGAACAGTAGTAAAGGCGGAAGAAACACACCTAAATCAGGGAAAGACTGGTAACATGAATAAATTACTTGTCATATTGAGCCTAATCCTTGCGTTTTCTGCACTTTGTCAGAAGCCGGAGGTAAGCTTGTCTATCGAACCTAAACAAGCAGAAATTGGTGAAATATTTACGATTACAGTGAGATCAAACGTGCAAGGACAAGTTGAAATTGACAATAAACCAAGTTCTTATGTTCCAGGCTATGACGTGATGAATGGCATGGAACAAGACATGGATCATAATACAGGTATAGTAACTACCTACTATTATATTTCTGAAACAGGTGCTATTGGTAAAGCAGGTAAATATACAATTGGGCCAGCATTTGTTACTCAAGGAAATAAAGTCTACAAATCAAATACAGTCGAAATTACAATAGCCGACAAAACCCAAATGACAAATGGAAAGGTCACTTCCGCCCAGTTAAAACAAGATGCATTTGGTATTGTTCAAACAAATAAGAAAACAGTATATGAAGGTGAGCCAATATTAGTATCAGCAAAAGTATACTCACATTTTGACCCAACGCATTTGGCAGGATACAGAAGCTACTCAATGAAGGGTGCAATTGACAAACAACCGGTTGGTAACTCTCAAAGAATTCTTGTAGAGAAAGAAATTTTCAAAGGGATTAATTTTTACGCTTTTGAATACGACAAAAATATAATCTTCCCTGCAGGAACAGGAATTTTCAAGATTAGCGGTTATGCAATGAACTTACATAGAGGGTACGAGAGTTTTCCGATTACATCGAATCATGCCACTGTGGAAATTCTTCCATTACCTGAAAATCCTCCAACAGATTTCATAGGTGCTGTTGGCAACTTTACTGTACACAGGTCAATTGATTCTAAAGAGATGAAACAGGGTGACGTCTTCAAAATGAATATAACCATAGAAGGATATGGAAACCTTCAAAACACTATTGAACCAACACCTGTGCTACCCAAAGGTTTAATTGTTTATGGTGACCCAATCATTGAAGAACATTTTGTATACAGTTCTAAAGGAACTGAAGGAATCATTTCATATGACTATAACATTCAAGTGAATATTGCTGGGGAAATTGAACTTCCAGCAACAACAATCTCATACTTTGATGTGAATCAAGAAAAGTACATCACGGCTTCTTCTGAACTAGAGCAAATCAGGGTAAAAGCTGATAAATCTTTTATCGTTGAAGAAGTGAAAGATCCAAAATCTTCTGCAATTGAAGAATTAAGCTATACCGCCGAACTAAGACCTTCATTAAGTAAAGCGAAAGAAAGAGTGTTCTTTAATTCCCCCGTTTTTTGGGCTAGCGTTGGCACTCCATTGTTCGCAGCATTAATTTTCTTATTTATAAAAAGGCAGAGAGAATCTTCTGCAGATGAAATTGTCAAAAGAGAAATTTCAAGACAAAAAGATAAAGACCTCAGTGATTCCTTGGCAAAAATAAACCTGCTTCTGAATGGCTCGGACGACTATGCCTTTCACAATGAAATAGAGTTTGCTTTAATTAAAGCTTTCGAAATTATACTGGATATTGACGAAGACCTAAAACTGAGCAAGCAAGATATATATACCTATTTAGAAAATTCCGGACAATCAGAATTATCTATAAGGGTTAAAACATTGTTATCAACCGCGGATCAATTCCGTTACGGTTTTCAAGCTAACACTAATTCTAAGCAAAAATTATCTGAGGAACTAAATTCAATTTTAGCCAATTTGAAATAAATGAAAATCATACAATTACATACCGCACTGCTGTTTGGTTTCATTTCTATTTTCGGCCATTTATTTGCAGGTGACGATTTATTCAAAGCATCAATGGACGCTATAGAAAAAGAGCAGTTCAACTCTGCTGTAAAAGGATTTGAGACAATTATTGTATCTGATTCGAACAACACCAATGCTTACTATAATTTAGGTGTGGCTTATTTGGGTAACAAATCATATGGAAAGGCAATCTGGGCTTTCGAAAAGGTATTAAACCGTATACCTAATGATTCTGAAACCATTGAACATTTAGAATATACATACCAGCAGCTGAATAATGAACTGACATATGAACCGCGTTTAAATGTCTTTGCATCAGGGCTATATAGCATTTCTTCAAATAGATGGTCGATGATTGCCATTATTTCAAGTTTGTTTATAGCTTCTTGCATATTCATATTTAAATTAAATTCAAGTCATTCAACAAAAAAAATGATGATGATCTTTGGCTTTATATTCTCTTGCACACTCATCTCAAGTTTAATTCTCGCTTCTTCCACAATGGCTTACCAAACAGAACAGAATTATGGAATAGTGACTTCCAAAGAAATAGCTACTTATTCGGAGACTCAAGACGAACTATCAGATAAACTTTTAGAAGGCGAAAGAGTTCAATTAATGAAAGAGGAAAAGAATGGTTTCATTAAAGTATTCAAGGCGAACAGAGAAACTGTTCTCGTTCTAGCAGAAGATATCGCAATCATTTAGCGTTTAACTTCACATTAAATCACCTACATTTGCATTACAATGGAAGGTAAACAGAACATTAGACTATTAACATTAGACGGAATTAAGTCTGCTCTGCAAGAAATGGGAGAAAAACCATTTAGAGGGAAACAAATTTTCGAATGGCTATGGCAAAAGGACGCCGTAACATTTGAAGACATGACAAATCTATCCAAATCACTTCGTAAAAAGCTTAACTCCTCCTTTTTTATTGACCATATTGAACTGGAAGACCAACAAATTAGTTCGGACAAAACCATAAAATGTGCCTTTAAGATTGAAGAAGGTAAGGTGATCGAAGGAGTCTTAATACCGACCTCATCAAGAACAACAGCCTGTATTTCTTCTCAAGTTGGATGCAGCCTAGCTTGTAAATTCTGCGCTACAGGTAAACTTAAATTAATGAGAAACTTGACTCCAGGCGAAATGGTGGACCAAGTAGTATACTTAAAAAATCAAGCAGAAAACAGATACAAAACAACATTAAGCAATATAGTATATATGGGAATGGGTGAGCCGCTCCTAAACTACAATAATATGCTTCGTTCAACGGAATTAATTTGCTCTCCTCAAGGCTTAGGAATGTCACCTAAGCGAATAACTGTATCTACGGCTGGAATTGCTAAAATGATAAAAAAATTAGGCGATGATGGTGTAAAATTCAACTTGGCACTCTCTCTTCACGCTGCAAATGATAGGAAAAGAAGTCATATCATGGAAATTAATGACTCAAACAACCTGGAGGCATTAAAAGAATCATTGATTTACTTTCATCAAAGAACTGGGTCTCGAGTAACTTTTGAATACATAATTTTCAAAGACTTCAATGATTCTCTTGAAGACGCACAGGAATTAGCTGAATTTGCTAAATGTGTTCCGTGTAAGGTAAATATTATTGAATATAATCCAATTGATGATGGCGAATTCCAGCAAGCCGATAGAACAAAAGTTGATGCTTTTGCGAGTTACCTGGAGAATAAGAATATGATTGTTCACATAAGAAGATCAAGAGGTAAAGATATCGATGCAGCTTGCGGGCAATTGGCAAATAAAAACAAAGCAATTTTAAAAGCAGAGCGCAAATTTAAGGTGCAAAAAAACTAAGCCTCTATCAGATAAAAATAATACACCTTTATCAGGTGATAAGCGAAAAGCTTACAAGGAGTAATGCCGTTTAAATCAATTACATTTCGTAAATTTGTCACTACAATAAATAAATATAAAAAAAATTAAGATTCCAATGCAACCAAATCATTTTAGTTGGAGTCTTTAATAAACAACTACTATCAATTTAAAATTATAACAAACAAATTATGAATCGAATTTTACTAGTTTTCGCTTTTTTTGCAAGCCTTTCGGTTTTTGCGCAAAGTGAACTATCCGCGGCTGGGTTGAATCAAGACTGGTCACTAATCAATCAAGAAGAAGGGGTAAATATTTACGTTAGAAAAGAATCTTGTAAAGTAGGACCTCTAGAAAAGCCTCTAGTTTATGTTTTTTACAAAATAGAAAACACTAATTCAGAAGCTAAAAATGTGTACTTCCAAGCAGGATTAAAATATGATCAAGAATGTATCGGTTGTAACGGAGAAGAAGAAAGCCGTAAAGCAGTTAATGTTCTTGGAAACTCATCAATTGAATGTGATAACACTTTTGCAAAAGGGGAATTATCTTCATTAATTATTAACCCGAATTATCCAGATTCAAGAGTATTTGAATCAGTTATATTATTAGACATTAAAATCGACTAATCATGAAATATGCTTTATTAACCCTACTCTTCATTTTTGCCTTAGGTCAGTCGACTTATGGGCAAACTTGTTACGTTACTGTTACACCAGAAGACACATTAATTTGCCCTGGAGATACAGTTGACATTACTGCCGTAGCAAACTTAATCCCTACAGGTCAGGCATTTAACTTTAATGGCGGAGTTCTTCCAACAGGATGGACTGCGGTTGGAGGAAGTACTTTTAGTACCCCTTGTACTCCGAGTTTAACAGGTGACCCTTACTATTGGGCATCAACAGCAACAGCGGGAACTTACCCGGGGATTACAACAGCGGAATTTGATGTTAGCTGTGGTGGTGCGATCGTTTTTGATATGGTATTCGCTGTTCAAGGTGGAGCTGCTCCATGTGAGGGTCCAGATTTAGCCGATGAAGGAGTTGAACTTCAGTACTCTGTGGGAGGTGCTCCATGGGTACCTATTGTTTATTATAGCCCTGGAGGATATGAGCTACCGACAAATCCAAACACATCAGGTTCTGTAGCTACAACGGCAGGAACTGCTTACACTACTTGGAATACGTTTACAGTAAACATCCCACCTGCTGCAATGACAACGAATACAGCGTTCAGATGGACTCAACAAACTAACTCTGGAACATGTTGTGATAACTGGGGATTGGAGAATATTATTATCAACTCTTCAGGTACTCCTTGTGGAACGAACACAGTTGTAGACTGGAACAATGGTTTAACAGATACAAATTCATTCTACGTTACACCTATGGTTAATGATACTTTGATAGCATATGTATATGACACAACCGGTGTATTCCAATGTGAATCGGAGCCAATTATTATAACTATTCAGCCGAATGACATGACCTACGATTTAGTTGATACAATCTTTGCTTACTGCCCGAATGATTCATTTCCTGCAGAAGTTTTAAACATTCAAGATGGTACACCATCATACACAACAGAATGGTCTACAGGAGGGACAAATCCCTTAGAAATGCTTTCAAGTGGACCTGATAAACAAGGAGAAATCGTTTATTACGTTGATGTAGCGGATGCATGTGGATACACCTACACTGATTCCGTCGTCATGGTTACTAATCAAACTTTAATGATAGATACAATCTACTCCTTTCCAACTAGTGCCTGCGATAATGACGGAGCCGTTTCTGCTTTTGTTTCAGGAATTACGGATGATATTAATCAACCGTTCTATAACTGGATTGGTCCTGGACAAGGCGGAGCAATCAGCATTGATGGTACCGCAACTCCAGAAATATTATCTTCTGGATGGTATTATTTCAGTGTAACAGACGATGTTTGTTCAGAAACGGATAGCGCATTTGTAAATATTGAAAACCCTCCAATCGCAGAGTTCTCAGCAAATACGACTCAAGGATGTGATCCTCTTGAAGTTACATTTACGAACACAAGCCAAAATACAAATAGCTATTATTGGGATTTTGATAATGGAAATACGCAAACTGTAAATAATACAGATAGTCAGACACAAACATTTGCAAACACATCAACTGTAATGCTTGTTGCATATGCTGACCCTACATGTTCTGACACAGCTTATGTTACAATCAACGTATCTCCTTGTGGATGTACTAATCCGCAAGCTACGAACTACAACCCTGATGCAACTATTGATGACGGAAGTTGTATACTACCAGTTCCAACGGTAGTTGTTCCTAACGTAATGACGCCAAATGGAGATGAGCTAAACGACATTTTTATGTTGACAGTTACAAACTCAACAAGTGTAGAGCTTACAATCCTCAACAGATGGGGTAATATTATGTTTAATGCTGTAGGTGAAAATCCAGGATGGGATGGTAAAACTCCAAATGGAAATGATGCTGAAGGTGGAACATATTTCTACAGATACGTCGTTCATGGCGTTACTGAAGAGTCTAAATTAGAAGGACAAGGATTCTTACAGTTGATAAGACAGTAAATCTTTCTTTATAAATGTCAAAAGGCGTCTATTTAAATAGACGCCTTTTTTTATTTGCTGCAGGTCACTATCAATATCTCACAAGTAAATACATTAATAAAGCTTTTCATATTTCAATCGTCGAATTTGACAGAAATAGCCCTCAATCCTGTTATATTTGTATAGAATATGTCAGCTGTAAAACAAATATTAGCCCCAATCACTTCTGAAATGGGTGAATTCGAGAATAGATTTCGTGCAAGCATGAAGTCTAAAGTGCCTATGTTGGATAAGGTTACCCATTACATCATCCGAAGAAAAGGAAAACAGATGCGTCCGATGTTCATTTTTCTTACTGCGAAAATGCTTGGAAATGTTAACGACAAGACCTACGATGGAGCGACATTAGTTGAACTTCTTCATACAGCTTCTCTAGTTCATGATGATGTTGTTGATGATGCAAATGAAAGAAGAGGTTTCTTTTCGGTTAATGCCCTTTGGAAAAATAAGATAGCGGTATTAGTTGGTGACTATATGTTATCAAAAGTTCTACTTCTATCCATAGAGAAAAACAATACACATCTATTAGAGGTTGTTGCACGAGCCGTTAAAGAAATGTCTGAAGGTGAGCTACTTCAAATTGAAAAAGCTCGGAAATTAGATATAACTGAAGAAATATATTACGATGTCATTCGACAAAAGACAGCATCTCTTATATCTACTTGTTGTGAATTAGGAGCATTGAGCGTTGACCGAACAGACCAAAGAGAAAATATGCGTTTGTTTGGAGAATTAATCGGAATAGCATTTCAATTGAAAGACGATATTTTTGACTATGGAGAACCTGGAGAAATTGGTAAGCCAACCGGACTAGATATTAGAGAACGGAAGATGACACTACCTCTTATCCATGTTCTAAACACGGCTCCAAAGGAAATTTCTAAAGAATTGACCAACATAGTTAAGAACCATAATGAGAATCCGAAAAAAGTCAAACGGGCTGTAAAGTTAGTAATTGAACATGGCGGTATAGAATATGCACATAAAAGCATGCTAGAATACAAAAAAAAGGCTCTTGAACTTTTAAAGGATATTCCAGATTCAGAATCAAAACAATCAATTATTGCACTGGTAGATTATACAACAACAAGAAAAAAATGATTTTAAGAATTTCCATATTGACACTATTAGTTGGTTTTGCATCATGTAAATCGGATGACGCAGTTAAAACTGACAAGGAAACTATTTCTGAGCAAACGACAATTTCTCCCGAAAGCAATGAAGTTAAAAATCAGAATAGAGCAGATTTGATAGAAGTAAAAGATAATATATTTCGAGAATATTATCCTGGTAAAAGAAAGGTGAAATTTGAGGGTTCTCAAGACGAAGAAGGAAAACGTCATGGTAAATGGCAATACTTTTCAGAAGATGGGCTTGAATTATCTATGACTATGTATGAACATGGTGAAAAGCATGGTTTTTCAATAGTGAAATATCCAAATGGAAACCTTCATTATCATGGAGAATACAGGCATAATAAATTAGTTGGTATCTGGAAAACATATTCAATTCAGGGAGAATTGACGAACGAAGTAAATTACGACGAAATTAAATAATGGCTATAATTCCTCCACATATTGTTGATGACATTATGCAAACTTCTCGGATAGAAGAAGTAATTGGAGAATTTGTTCAATTAAAAAGAGCTGGGTCAAATTTAAAAGGGTTAAGTCCATTCACAGATGAAAAGACAGCCTCTTTCGTAGTATCGCCAGCGAAACAAATTTTTAAGTGTTTCTCAACGGGTAAAGGAGGAACTGTTGTTTCATTCCTAATGGAAAAAGAGCATTACTCTTACCCAGAAGCATTAAAATGGTTAGCAGAAAAGTATGGCATTCCTCTCCCCGAAGATAAACCTGCCACACCAGAAGAATTAGCTGCAATTTCCGAAAGAGAAAGTTTACACATCATTAATGAGTTTGCAAAAGATCATTTTGTGAACAATTTACACCACTCTGATGAAGGAAAGAAGATAGCTCTTTCCTACTTTATCGAACGCGGTTTCAGACCAGAAATAATCGAAAAATTTCAACTAGGCTATAGCATCAATAAAAGTGATGATTTTACAGCCGCCGCAATTGAAAAAGGTTATAAAATCGATTACCTCGAGAAGGTTGGAGTTACTAAGGTTAAAGATGACAGAAGCTTTGATTTTTTCAGAGGGCGTGTAATGTTTCCTATACATTCTGTAACAGGTCGTGTGTTAGGTTTTGGAGGTAGAACTTTATTCACAGATAAGAAGATTGCAAAATACTTCAACTCTCCTGAAAGTATAATCTACAATAAAAGTGAAATCCTTTATGGCCTTCACTTTGCAAAAAGTGATATTATCAAATATGATAACTGCTTCTTATGTGAAGGATATACCGACGTAATATCCATGTATCAAGCCGGAATTCAAAATGTAGTTTCATCTTCAGGAACTTCATTAACACGCGAGCAAATTCGACTTGTAAAAAGATACACAAAGAACATAACGATTCTTTATGATGGTGATGCCGCGGGTATAAAAGCTTCTTTCCGAGGGATCGATTTAATTCTTGAAGAAGGTTTAAATGTAAAAGTTGTACTCTTCCCCGAAGGTGAAGACCCAGATTCATACTCTAAAGCGGTTAGTTCAACGGAATTAGATGAATACATTAAAGAGAACCAACAAGATTTCATTTCTTTTAAAGCCGATGTTTTGCTGGAAGAAAACGGAGATGACCCAATTAAGAAAGCTACTTTGATTAAAGATCTTGCTAATAGCGTTTCTTTAATTCCTGATCAGATTACGCGAAATGTTTTTATTCCAGAGTTGGCAAAACGTTTCAACATTAAAGAAGAAGTAATTTGGAATGAAGTCACCAAAGACAGAAACGAAGCTGCGGCAAAAGAGCAAAAAGATGCGAGAAGAAAGCAAAACTATACTCAAAGTAAACCGACTTCTAACAATCAATCAAATACAACCAAACCTAACCCAGGTTCTTCTCCAAAAACGACCCCATCTTTTGATCCCAACTTTGATCCGTACGCAGACGAACCCAATCCCTTTGAGGAAACTCCTGCAGAAATCATTGAATCAATTAACCTTGACGACCCCAATGAACAAGATTTGATGAGAATTTTGGTAATATATGGTCCAATGGCAATTAAATTAGATCAGATTGGTGAAAAAGGGCAAAAGACGTTAGTCGAGATCAGTGTAGCAGAATACATCTGTAACGCACTTAATGAAGATGAGCTAGGATTTGATAACCCTGTATTTGCTTCGATGTATAAAAGTATCAACGAATCTTTAAAAGACAATACGTTTTTAAAACCCGATTTCTTTAAGAGTCAAATGGATCAGGGTATTGTTCAATTTGTGACAGAACTTGAAATAAACCAGCATGAGCTAAGTCATAACTGGGTTACTAAGCATAGTATTTTTACGAACTCGGAGCAGGATAAATTAAAAGACGCCGTTATTGGTTCTGTATACTCTTTTAAAATTTCTAAAGTTGAAAAGCGAATTAAAGAAATTCAATCTGAACTCGGTAAACACGGTCCCGATATTGCAAATGAAGATTTAATGGATTTACTTTCGGAACAAGTCGCATTGGAACAAATCAAAAAAGCGATTTCGCTTCAATTAGGAAGAATAATCATTCACTAGCTACTTCAATAGACGCTGATACATCTGAATTGTATTCTCCAATCCAAAGTACAAAGCATCACCAATTAAAGCATGACCAATAGAAACTTCTAGCAAACCTTCTATCTCCTCATTAAAAAACTTCAGGTTTTGAAGACTTAAATCATGACCTGCATTTATACCTAAACCAAGTTCATTAGCTAATTTAGCACCGGAAACATAATCTTTTATTGCCTCGATTTTATTCTCACTATAATTTCTCGCAAAAGGTCCAGTATAAAACTCTATTCTATCTACACCGCTCTTAGCCGCGAATTCGATATTATGCAAATCAGTATCGACAAAAATTGAAGATCTAACTCCTAAACCCTTTAACTCTTTATTCAACTGTGTAAGCATTTCTAAATTGGCTTTAGTATTCCAACCAGCATTTGAAGTCAGAACTCCAGGAGGATCCGGAACTAAAGTCGCTTGTGCAGGTTTAACATCACGAATTAAATCCATAAATCGCTTGTCTGGATAGCCTTCAATATTGAATTCAGATTTAACCACTTCAGCTAAATCATAAACATCTTTTCGAGTAATATGACGTTCATCAGGTCTAGGGTGAACAGTAATTCCATCCGCTCCAAAACGCTCACAATCCATTGCAACTTGTACTACATTTGGCGAATCTTCTCCCCTAGCATTTCTCAAGGTTGCAATCTTGTTTACATTAACGCTCAATTTAGTCTTCATCCTGTCTAATTTTGTGTTTACAAAAGTAAGAACTTACACAGTATTATACTACATTAGCAATTACAATGAGAGCAATAAACCTTATTACAGACGAAATACCTCCATTAATGCATTCCGACACAGGTGAAAAAGCCTTGAATTGGATGGATGAGTTTAAAGTTTCACACCTTCCTGTACTTAAATCAGGTGAATTCGTTGGTGTTGTTTCTGAATCCGACATCTTGGATAAAATGGACCTAGATAAAACTTTGGATGAGCTATTTCAGCACCTTCCAAGGCCTTATGCGCAAGCGAGTGATCACATATACCAAGTTCTTTCTAGAATTTCTGAATTGAAACTTAGTGTTATTCCAGTTTTAGATGATAATGAAAAATACCTTGGATGCACTACCGTTCAGTACCTTATGTTTTTAATAGCGAATACCGGTAGCATTAAGGAAAATGGTGGAATATTGGTTCTTGAAATGGCTAGTTCAGATTATTCTATGGCTCAAATTGGCCAAATCATAGAAAGTAATGACGCTAAAATTCTAAGTTCATACCTTATGTCTTCAAGAAATTCAACTAATATAGAGGTTACACTTAAGATTAATAAGGTAGAATTAGATCGCATTATTCGAACCTTTGAGCGATATGATTATATCATTAAAGCATCTTTTCAAAAGAGTCAATTTAGTGATGATCTTCAGTTCAAATACGATTCATTAATGAACTACTTGAACTTATAACTATGAATGTTTCAATATTCGGACGTAAAGTCAACAAACAAAATGCTGTTTACTATACAGAGTTCTTATCTATTTTGAAAGACTTTGGTTGGAATCCAGTAATTCATAAGAACCTAAAAGAGCAACTCGTAAAGAAAATCGGGTTAGAAGAATCTGTTGATGAGTTTAAAAACCACACAGATCTAAGATCTGGAATTGATTTAAGTTTTAGTATGGGGGGGGATGGTACATTTATTCAAAATGTCAAATTCATTCGAGACTCCGGTGTACCCGTTCTTGGAATCAACACGGGCAGACTTGGATTTTTAGCGAATATCTCTAAAGATCACATAAGCGATGCAATGGAACTGGTGAAGGATAAAAAATACGTTCATCAAAGTCGTTCTTTAATTCGAGTTAAAACAGAACGTGATATTTTTGGTGAAGAAAACTTTGCTTTAAATGAGGTTACTCTTCAAAAGAAAGACACCTCATCTATGATTACCGTTCACGCTTCTTTGGAAGGTAAATATCTGAATTCTTATTGGGCAGATGGTCTAATCGTAGCTACGCCTTCAGGTTCTACTGCCTATAGTTTAAGTTGTGGAGGTCCAATTATAACTCCGGGATGCCAAGTACATATTTTGACACCCATTGCTCCTCACAACCTTAACGTTAGACCAATGGTAGTTCCAGATCATATGCCGATCAAACTAAACATTGAAGGTCGTAACAGATCCTATTTGATCAGTTTGGATGGTAACTCTCATAGTATTAAGCAGAACGAAGAAGTTATAATTCATAAAGCCAATTACATGGTTAACGTAATCAAATTTGAAGAAAACAACTTCTTAGATACAATTAGAAACAAAATGCTTTGGGGCAAGGATAAACGAAACTAGTTGACATGTTTTAACATTCGGCAAGACTTTTGATCCTCGTAATAAATAATAAATGAATATTTTTGAATCACAAATAAATTAAATATGTCTAAAATACTTTTAACACTTCTTTCTTTAACAATGCTCGTAACTTCATTTGCAGGGATTGATGGAAAGGGCAAAAAACCGAAAAAACCGAAATTAGAACCTGGGATATATGCTGAGTTCACGACGACAAAAGGAATCATTCTTGTTCAATTAGAATTTGAAAAAGCTCCAATGACTGTTGCAAATTTTGTTGGATTAGCCGAGGGTAAATTCAAAGCTGATACAAATGAGTATGACACTCCTTTTTACGATGGCTTAACATTCCATAGAGTTCTTAAAGACTTTATGATTCAAGGGGGAGATCCAGATGGTAAAGGTACCGGCGGGCCGAAACATAGGTTCATTGATGAGATTCACCCTGATCTAAAACATACTGGGCCTGGAATTCTTTCTATGGCTAACTCAGGACCAAATACAAACGGAAGTCAGTTCTTCATTACGCACAAAGCTACACCTTGGTTGGACGGTAAACATACGGTATTTGGACATGTCATTACTGGACAGGACGTTGTAAATGCCATTGAGCAAGGCGATACTATGGATAAGGTTAAAATCATTCGTAAAGGTAAAACAGCTAAAAAGTGGAAAGCGTCTGAGCAATATGCAGCAAAAATGGACGCTTATGTTGCCGAAGAAAAGGCACGTCAAGAGGAGTATAAAAAAATAGCTGCTATGTCTAACGAAGAATATAGCGAATATATGTATCAAGCAGTTAAGAAAAATTTCCCGTCAGCTCAAAAATCAAAGACTGGTTTAGTTTACATCATCGAAAACGAGGGTGAAGGTGCTAAGCCTACAAAAGGTGCTGCAATGTCCGTTCATTATACTGGAACCTTCAGAAAAACGGGAAACAAATTTGACTCATCTGTAGATAGAGGACAACCGATGGATTTTAAATTCTTAGAACAAAGAATGGTTCCTGGGTTTGAAGAAGGACTTTCTTTCTTAGGTAAAGGTGGAAAAGCAAAAATCTTTATCCCATACTATTCTGCATATGGAGCCCAAGGAAGACCAGGGGCAATTCCACCATATTCTGATTTAGTTTTCGACTTAGAGGTTGTTAATTTAAAACCTTCCGAAAAGAGAGAGTCGATACAACATCATGATGGAGATGATCATGATCATGGAGGAGACGGTCACAATCACTAAATATGTCATATTTCAAATAAAAGAAGCCAGCTTTATAAGCTGGCTTCTTTTGTCTATGTCTTTTTCTTATAACTAGTGATCGTAGCATTTGGCAGGACTTCCCAAACGAATAGTGATCATCATCCCAGAGAACACGTACCAATCTTTCGTTGACGAATTACCACGTTGACCATATCGATTACCTGACAAATTTGAAACAGCCGCTGCCGTAGGTCCGTTTTCAGCTTCTAATACAACTGGGTCTACATATGAATCTGCTTTCACGTCGTCTAAATAATCTGTGAAGGTCTTTCTAATTCCAAATTCAAAATTTAATCCCATTCTATTCCCTAAAGACATTTTAACTCCAACTCCAAGCGGAATACAAACCTGCATCAATCCATAATAGTTTTTAGAATTCAAAGACGTACCTTGTCCTTCTGTACCTAAATTGCGCAGTTCTACTTCAGTTCCGTTATAGTTAGTCTTAGGGTTCATTCTAAACATTCCTAATTCAGCCAATAAATAAGCGGTTCCTTTATACCTTTTATGTCCAATTTGAAAAGGAAAATAATTAAACTCCAATCCAGCTCCCAATTCATAGATTTCCGATGAAAAGCTTAGATTTCTTTCTCTCTGAAATTCATTTTTCGCTTGAGAATCAGCAGCGCTTACTTTCGCATAAGTGAAATTAGCCCTGAAACTTACTCTTGGATTTATATTAAATCTATAAACTAATCCGCCGGCTAAATGCGTATTTCTAAACTGACTAAATTGATTTAAATCACCTAGATAATAAGAACCTCCAACCAAGATCCCTAACTCAGATCGAGAGGCAGCGGTATGGTATTGACCATGCACGAGCGAAGACAATGTCAATAAAATAATGACTATAAACTGTTTCATAATTGTAATGCGTAGAACGCAAAATTACCAAGAAAATTGTTCTATCAAAATCAATTATTAAAATGAAGGACAAGAAACTGTTCTAAATCTTTGAATCGTAATATTCGAGTTCTTAGGATATTTAACTGTATAACCAATTTCTCTATTTTGAACTTGACTTGAACTTACATTTAATTTCCATGACACTTCCCCCGTTTCAATATCATTCTTTCCATTGGATAACTCATCTACATAGACCGTTATATCACTGTTTTTAGAAATTGGAATTTGATCATAAACTTCAATGTTAATTGGAACCGATCTATTATTTCTAATTGCGATGTCATATAAATAAGAATCTTTTCTATAATTCCCCAGCACTTTTTTACTTGACATTTCCTTCTTGAGTTTTCGCATGACAATTACCTTATTATCTCTGCCAAAAGATAGACTTAAAGTATCAGACACATTTCGTGTATCAATCTGTGAAACCCCAACGTAAACTCCTCCAAAATAAACATTTGTCGGTCCAGGAATAAGTTCAAGTTCTTGCCACCCAACAATATTTGCCATTAAAAATGCAGAACGATCTAACTTCGGAACTGTAATATGAGAAAATTTTGCATCTAAATCCATTTCCTTAACACTAACAATGTATGGTTTAGCATCCGTTGGGCAAGTAAACTTATTTGCGATCTCAAATTCGGTAGTTAATTCAGAAATATCAATATTGCGCATCATGACTCCCTGATTTCCTACATTTTTATTTGACGCTAATTTCGCAGAATTCATTTGAAAATTATTCTCCATAATCGCTTGATCAGACCCCATATAATAATTATCATATGCCCTCTGGTTCGCAACATTAATTGAAGATATCACATCATCTCTATAATCTTCTTGAGTAGCCTGTGGCCTATAATATTTAGTCTGTGATAATTTATTAATCTGAGAGTAATTTAAATACCAAGGGGACAGTTCAGGATGAGCAGCAGATAATTTGGGGTCACCAGTAGACAATGTTAACTCAACATTTTCCCATGCATTTCCAGTATTATTATAGACCTGCGCTTTATACTTCAAATTAATTTTTTGATTGATGTCCTGAGCAGAAAGATCATAAGTAGCTGCCCAACCACAATCAGAAACCAAATACTTAAGACTCGATTGCATGGTCAACGATTTATCGCAATCCACTAATACAATAACTTGGTTACTTCTTTGGTTTTCGTTGTAATTTAACTCTACTAATTGAAACCTTGTATTCTCAATCTTCGCATCCAAATTTCGTTTTTCCTTTTTTAATCTTGAAATAGCCTTATTAATCTTTAGCGTTCTTGTATGATAAAAATCAGCAGCCTCTTTAATTTGAAGCACGGTAAGATTATCATTCTTTCCACCAAGAGATTTGTTCGAATTCAAAATACCCTGTTCAGCATAGAAAGCGCCCAATTCATCGTTTACATTTTGTAAAACGTCTTTCAATACGTCCAGACTATCTTTCAAAATAGAAATTTGAGGATTAAACCCTTCGGCTGCTAAAAAGTCCATTTCAGTTGAAACAGACACTAACCGGTAAGCACCATTTCCTTTGAACTGAATTGAAGCCGGATCTGCATAAGCGGACACACCGGAAAAACGAAGCTTATTTCTCCCCTGAGCTAGCGTCACCTCTTGGGTGTGGGTCATTTGACCCGCCGTCAAGTATAATTTGACAGCATCAATATTAGACTTAATTACCTGATCATTAATTACCTGGCCTATTGAGAATAATGGTGTTAAAAGAAATAATAACAGAAAATTTTTCATAGTGTTTATATTTAAGGTACAATGCAATTGGTATTAGGTTCAATAACGGTAAGGAACATCGATAAAACAATTGAATCTATTCAAATGTTACAAAGCAGTGCAAAACATATCCCAGAGGACAGTAAAACAATTTAAATGTTTTTTATTTAACACTTTATATCTTATTTAACCTATTGTTATTTTTTTTATATTTTCATACCTTTGCGCCAATAAATTAATTAAAATGACGAATAACCAATTATTAAATATTGCCGATGAACACGGAACACCAACTTATGTATATGATGCCAACAAAATCGTTGAGCAATACAGAAAGTTGCAAAACTCGTTTACACCTCTTAATGTTAAGCTTCATTATGCCATGAAAGCACTTAATAATGTTAATGTTTTGCGTCTTTTAAAAAATGAAGGAGCAGGAATTGATGCTGTTTCTATCCAAGAGATTGAATTAGGATTAAGAGCAGGATTTTCTCCTGTGGATATTATGTATACACCCAATTGTGTCGCGTTCAGCGAAATTGAAGCAGCTGTAGAATTGGGAGTATCTATCAATATTGACAACATTACTATGCTTGAAAAATTCGGAGTAAAATATGGGAACAGCGTTAGTTGTTGTATTCGAATCAATCCGCATATTATGGCCGGAGGAAACTCAAACATTTCTGTCGGTCATATTGATTCAAAATTCGGAATATCTATACATCAACTGCGTCATGTTGTGCGTGTTGCAGAAGCGCATGATATGCACATAATTGGACTACACATGCATACGGGAAGCGATATTCTCGATGCCGATGTATTTTTGAGCGGCGCCGAATTACTTTATGAAGCAGCTAATCATTTTAAAGAACTAAAATTCATGGATTTTGGAAGTGGATTCAAAGTAGCTTATAAAGCAGGCGAAATGGAAACTAATATTGATAAAATTGGATCAAAAATTACCGAATCTTTTCAAGCATTTTGTAAAACTTACGGACGTGAATTAGAATTATGGTTTGAACCCGGAAAGTACATTGTAAGTGAAGGCGGTCAATTTATTGTTCAAACTAATGTAGTAAAACAAACAACATCAACAGTTTTTGTTGGTGTTAACAGTGGTCAAAATCATTTACTTCGACCTATGTTATATAATGCATTTCACACAATTAAAAACATTTCAAATCCGAAAGGTGAACAAAAACTCTACTCCATTGTCGGTAACATCTGTGAAAGTGACACCTTTGGTCATGATCGTTTATTAAACGAGGTAAGAGAAGGAGATATTCTCAGTATACATAATGCCGGTGCCTATGGTTTCTCAATGGCGAATCAGTACAATTCTCGCTTACGACCAGCAGAAGTAATGATCTATGAAGGTAGATATCATTTAATCCGCAAGAGAGAAACTCTAGAAGACATTTATAGGAATGAAATTGAAATTCCAGAATTAGTTTCAACTGACATCTTTAAAGAAATTATGTAGTTTGAATAAAAAAATAGTATCACAAAGATTTACCTTAAAAGATCTTTAACTTATTTCTTCTACACTTCAAAAATCTATGTAATTGCAGCTATCTATGAAAGAGAATTTGATTCTAACTTATTAAAAAACCGTTCCAAATTATCATTCTTAACAAGATTATCCGAGCCTAAGATTAAAATTTCTTTGCATTTAAAGCTCTTCATCCAAATATCAAAATTCGACACAGCAACTTGCAGTGTTCCATTGATATCAATCTTTTGTGTTGGATAATGTTTTTTATAAAATTGGTTGTGAAGGTCATCAATTTCCTTCTCAATATCTTGATTCTCGTTAATTAACAATAATCCTTCTGCACCAAGCTCTTCGGCTTTAAAATCATAGTCAGCAGTTTGAATCCCAAGTTTTAGTGCCCAAGAAGTTATATAAGTCGAAAATTCCGACCCAGGTTTAAGGTAAATGGTATTTAAATTCATGTTCTAGTTTGCCGCTGTTAATTAAGCGACCGCAAATATAGCTAATTAAAGCGTTAACAATGAATCGTTGTTGACAAAAATCAATCCAAATTATTGATCAACTCTGTTGGGCGAGCAACAACTGCCCTATTCGCTTTTATGACAATAGGACGTTCAATCAATTTTGGGAACTTAAGCATAGCCTCAACCCACTGATCTTCAGACATATTCTTCCCTTTGTAATTTTCTTTAAAAATTGATTCGCCTTTTCTAATGATAGATTCAGCAGATAGATTTAATTTTTTTAACACTACCAATAATTCCTCTTTCGAAGGAATCTCTTTCAAATATTCAATAATCTCTACGTCCTTTCCTTCTTTCTTTAGAAATTCTAAAGCCATTCTACTCTTAGAGCAACGCGGATTATGGTAAATTTTATATTTTTCCGACATAATTTTAATTTCCTGATGACATCAGATAAGCTTTAAGGAATTTATCCAAATCACCATCCATAACTGCATCTATATTTCCTGTCTCATGTCCAGTACGAACATCTTTAACTAATTTATAAGGATGCATAACATAGTTACGTATTTGCGATCCCCATTCTATCTTCTTTTTACTTGACTCAATCTCATCCCTAGCTTCCATTCTTGAACGATACTCTAACTCATATAATTGAGATTTCAAAAGCTGCATTGCCTTTTCTTTATTACCTAGTTGAGAACGTGACTCCGAATTTTCAATGATTATCCCTGAAGGCGCATGTCTTAATCGAACCGCGGTTTCAACCTTATTCACATTCTGCCCACCGGCACCACCTGATCTAAAAGTCTCCCAAGTTAAATCTGCTGGATTGACATGAATTTCAATGGTATCATCTACTAAAGGATATACATATACTGAAGCAAAAGAAGTATGCCTTTTAGCATTTGAATCAAAAGGTGAAATGCGCACCAACCGATGCACTCCATTCTCCCCCTTTAAATAACCAAAAGCAAAATCACCCGTAAATTCCAAAGTCACCGTTTTAATACCTGCAACATCTCCATCCTGATAATTCAACTCTTTGATTTTATATCCATTTTTTTGCCCCCACATAGAATACATTCTCATCAACATTGAAGCCCAATCACAACTTTCCGTACCGCCAGCTCCTGCCGTAATTTGGAGAACGGCACTTAAACTATCCTCTTCACTTGAAAGCATGTTTTTCAACTCCAATTCTTCAACAAGAATTAACAGCTTTTCAGCATGTTCATCCACCTCCAGCTCATCAGCCTCTCCTTCTTTTGCAAATTCAAACAATACTTCAAGGTCGCCAAATATTGATTCTAAATTATCAAAAGCATCCAACCAATATTTTAATGATCGAATTGATTTCATATGCGCTTCAGCCTTTTTAGAATCGTTCCAAAATTCAGGGTCTTGAGTCTTCAATTCCTCTTCCTTATAACGAACACGTTTCTCACTGATACTCAGATATTCTTCAATAGTATCGATCCTCTTTCGTATGTCTTTTATTTGATCTTGATTTATCATGAACAACAAACTTAGTTAAAAAGATTACAAAATTGTTTAGAACTAAACTGTAAAAGGGCATTACGGAGTAAGTAAAAGTTTTAAATTTGTTAGACTTTAAAAAATTATAAAATGAATATTCCAGAAAACTTAAAATATACAAAGGATCACGAATGGGTCAGTATTGAAGGAGATGTAGCAACTGTAGGTATTACTGAATTTGCTCAAAGTGAGTTAGGAGACATTGTTTATGTTGAGATTGAAACTGAAGGTGAATCATTAGATATCGAAGAAGTATTCGGTTCTGTAGAAGCTGTAAAAACTGTTTCTGACTTATTTATGCCATTAACGGGAGAAGTTCTTGAATTTAACGAATCATTAGAATCTAGTCCTGAGACGGTAAACGCTGACGCATACGGAGAAGGTTGGATGATTAAGATTAAAATATCAAATCCAGAAGAGGTGGCTAACTTACTAGATGCCGAAGCCTACAGCGCATTGATTGGATAATCCTTAAACGTTGAGTCTTAGAATCTTTCTTTTAGGTTTTGTTTGGATTGGAGCAATGATTTTATTGTTCTTGACTCCAATTCAGGATGAAGACAACCTTTTTTTTGGTTGTATCCCTGCTAGATCTATAGTGCACTTCGCTCTCTTTTGGGGCTTTGTTCATATCTGGATAGGAACCTTAAAGAAACAGCTAAAGAATGAAACAATTAGAAGGAAAGCCTTTTTAATCACGTTCGTTTCAGCGGTTGCACTCGCGTTATTATCAGAAGCTATAATGCTAATGCTCGGTATATCCGATTCTTTTAGTTTTTGGAATTTAATATTTGATCTGTTAGGATCATGTTTAGGAATTATTACATTTCGTCTACTATACACATCATGTTATTGAGTTTATGGTATACAATTTGTTAGTATAAATTCATATATTTACAACATAATTTGGCTAATTATTATGGAATTAAAGAAAAGTGAACAAGCAAACATCGAGAAACTACGCGTTCCAATTACGCTAATGGGTTTATTGTTTGTAGGTAGTGTGGTACTAGCTTCTTTCTCATATCAGGAAGGGAAAGTACGTGAAATAAAAGCAGGAGTTCAAGAGAACGTTGCAGATGTACAATTTATGCAAGATGCTCAAGAACAAGATGCTCCCCCACCCCCACCTGCAGTAGACGCTCCACCTCCCGTGACTGAAGAAATCGTGGAAGAGGAAAATACTGAAGTTGAGCCAACTCCAGTTGTTCAAACTCCGCCGCCAGTTGATATTGGACCGGTTGAAGAAGTTGTTGTTGAAGAAGAAATTATCGATTTCCCTGATGTTGAAGCAGGTTTCCCTGGGGGGGCTGCAGCAATGCAAAAGTGGATTGGTGAAAACGTTCAATATCCACAAACTGCTATTGAAATGAATGAGCAAGGTAGAGTTTATCTTTCATTCGTTGTGGAGGCAGATGGATCTATTGGAGGAATTCAAGTTGAGAGAGGCGTAAGTACTGATTTAGATAGAGAAGCAAAAAGACTTTTACGTAAAATGCCTAAATGGACAGCTGGTGAAGCTGGCGGACGTAAAGTAAGAACTAGATGTAGACTTCCTATCAACTTTACGTTGAACTAGGAATCTGATACGATATTAAAAACCGTGAATTAGTTCACGGTTTTTTTTTGCTCTAAACTTTGATATATGGTTTGTTTTAACCTATGTCATTAGAACTAATGCAAATAAATCACTATCGTTATGAGCACTAAAAGTTATACAGCCAGTAGTGCAATTTCCCGATATTGATACACAATCTTAAGTGGAATTACAGCAATGAAAAGATGGATGAATCTCTAACACTGAAATAGAACGCCTTGTGAATGCAGATTTAAATAGAGAAGCTAAGCGACTAATTCAGAACATACCGAAATGATTAGAGGGTGAAGCTAAAGACCTTTCAGTAAAATAAAGATGTAAATTACCAACCAACTTTGAATTGAATTCCTTGGAAGTAAATCCCCCAAAAAAGCCGCCCATTAAAATGCGCGGCTTTTTTTTATTTATGTATTTTAATAACTACTTCTCAATGGCAAACCTCAATACATGCTGCTTTCCATTACCTTCATTAATGACTAAGAAGTAAATTCCTTCTGATAACTTTGACACATCAAAACTATTCGTGTTTACATTAAATTCTTCCATCATCCTTCCATCATATGTTAAAACTGAAACTTTCTTCACATCTAACAATTCGTCATAACCACTTATACGAAGTACATCTTCAACTGGTATTGGATAAATAAACAATTCATCCGAAGTCATCTCATCAACCCCAACAAAAGGATCAATAAACACACAAGATGAAGTCACGGAACACGACCCATTTGTTACCACAACCGAATAATTCCCTGAAGTAAGCGGGACAAAAGATTGACTTGTTGCTCCAACCACTTCAGCATTGCCATTGTCACAATCTAACCATTGATATAAAGCTGCACTCTGCGTTGCAATAAGCGAATTTCCAACCAAGCTCACCTGATCATTGATTGGAGGCTCTACAATTAAAGTAAGATCAACTGTTGAGTCGCATCCGTTAACAGATTGAAAGACTTCTGTATTCAATCCGGCATTCGTATTATCTAATATTTGCGATCCAAAAACAAGTGTCTGATCATTACAAATAGTTGCAGCTTGAGAAGTTTGGTCTGTTGGATTCACTGTCAATGTCAAATTAACAGTAGAATCACATCCGTGAACAGATTGAAAAACTTCAGTATTCAACCCAGCATTAGTACCATCCAAAGTTTGAGTGCCAAAAATTAAAGTCTGATTACTACAAATAGTAGCCACATCTGAAACATTATAAGTCGGATTTATCGTTACAGAAAAAGAAGTCGTTCCTTGCGAATAAGTATAATTCACTAGATAAACGCCTGGCGTAGAATTAGCAACATTTATTACTCCTGAAACTGAATTAATATCCAAACCGACTGGAGCAGAAAAGACCCCCCCAGTTTCTCCAGTTTGCACAGGTACTTGATCAGATGAATTCGAACAGAACGGGGTCCCAGGATAACTTATTGCCGTTGGTAAACCCTCTGTTAAAGTAAGAAATGCTGTAGCCGAACTTTCATCACCACCTGTACCTCCTGTGCCATCAACAGCTAAACCAATCCCGTAAAGGGTTACATCCCCAGTTCCGGCATTTGGTGCAGTCCAAGACACTTCGAACACACCTGTTAAACTTCCCCCAGAATGTTCCATATAATCTCTACCTGACACTTGAACAACCTGAGTTGAAGGCGTGATAACACTACTCATGCTCCCGGCATTTGCATTAGCAGTTGTTAAAGCAACAGACTGAGAACCATATGACGCAGGAGTCCCAGAACCAGCAGTAACAGTTGTACGGATTGTATAGGATTGACCACTGGTATAACTTGTTACCGCTGCACCGCCTCCATCAATCAGCTGAATTAATGTTGTAGGAGAGTAAGAACCTCCACCATGGCAGCCAGCACAAGTGCCCGAAGCAATTGGACTACCAGTTCGATCACCAAGTCCAGAAGCCCCAGCACCACCGCTCCGTGGAGGTGTCGGACTATACTTACAAACCTCGGGGACAGAACCAATGCTTGAAAGGTTCATCGACAAAAGGCCCAATGAACAAAAAGCAATAAAAACTCCTAAAATGTACTTCAATTTTCTCAAACTATTCATAATAAATTCCATTAATAAGAAGATGATGCTCCTCCAATATTTTCAATCGGATGCCAAGTAGTTTTCACCTCTTGACAATCAGCAATCATGTATAAATCGTGTGCGTCAGTATTCATCCAATCTTTGTCGTAAGTATGAATACGTTTTAAATTTAACGACGAGCTTTCTTTCAACTCTTTCATTACATCTCTATCATTTCCACTATAAACCATTGCATTTACGTCCATATGCGTTGTCAATGGCTTTATCATTTCATCCAGTGATCCGGTCAACAGATTCACCACTCCACCAGGAACGTCCGAAGAATTTAATACTTCCGCAAACGTTACAGCACTTAAGGGCAATTCTTCCGCAGAAAGCACAACACATGTATTTCCTCCTGCGATGACAGGGGCTACTAGAGAAACGAGCCCAATCAAAGCGCTTTTTTGGTCCGCTATTACACCTACAACACCCATAGCCTCGGTAACTGAAAAGTTAAAGTGAGATGATGCCACCGGATTGACAGCCCCTAAAATTTGAGCATATTTATCGCACCATCCAGCATAATAAATCAATCTATCTATCGAAAGATCAACTTCCTTTTCTGCCTGAGCTTTAGTACTTCCTTGAAAAGTAAGCTCTTCTACAAATTGAGACTTACGCCCTTCAAGCATTTCTGCAATTCTATATAATATTTGCCCTCTATTAAATGCAGGGCGTTCAGACCATCCTCCAAATGCCTTTCTAGCCGCAACAACAGAGTTACGAACATCTTTTCTTGAAGATTGACAAATATTCCCTAATTGCTCCCCTTTCTTATTCAAAGGTGTATAGTATCTCCCAGATTCAGTTCTAGGGAATTTTCCACCGATATATATCTTATATGTTTTTAAAACTTCCAATCTCTCCATGATTACTTTAAATTAACATAAGCACTTAAACCGTGAAGTCCACCCTCACGACCAAAACCACTCTCCTTATAACCTCCAAATGGAGAAGTTGGATCGAACTTATTATAAGTATTAGCCCAAACTACTCCCGCTCTTAACTTCGTTGAAAGGTTAAAGATTCTAGAACCTTTATCTGTCCATATTCCAGCAGCTAAACCATAAGGCGAGTTATTCGCTTTTTGAATCACTTCATCGACGGTTCTAAATGTTTGAACCGTCAAAACTGGACCGAAAATCTCCTCTTGAGTAATCCTATGAGATTGAGCGACATCTGTGAAGATAGTGGGTGCACAATAATATCCTTTTGAAGGTAATTTACAAGAACCCTGGTGAATCTGAGCACCTTCTTCTTCACCAATCTTAATATAGTCATTAATCGTTTTCAATTGCTCTTTCGAGTTAATTGCACCTATATCAGTATTCTTATCTAGAGGATTACCAACAATCAGGTTATCCATTCTACGTTTCAATTTCTTAATCACGACATCCGCAATACCCTCTTGAACAAACAATCTTGATCCAGCACAACAAACATGCCCCTGATTAAAAAATATCCCATTGACAATCCCTTCAATAGCTTGATCAATTGGAGCATCATCTAAAATAATATTAGCTGACTTACCTCCCAATTCTAGCGTTACTTTTTTATCTGTTCCTGCAATTGATTCCTGAATGATTTTTCCAACTGTTGTTGAACCCGTAAAGGCTATTTTATTGACATCATTATGATTCACAAGAGCTGCACCCGTATCCCCATAACCAGTAACAATATTTACAACGCCATCTGGCAACCCTGAATCTTTAATAATCTCTGCTAATTTCAATGCAGTTAACGGAGTAGTTTCAGCAGGTTTTAGAACCACAGTATTACCTGCTGCCAATGCTGGTGCAATTTTCCATGCAGCCATCAATAAAGGGAAATTCCAAGGTGTAATCTGACCTACAACACCTAAAGGCTCAACTTTTCTATTCGGAAATGCATATTCCATTTTATCTGCCCAACCAGCATAATAAAAGAAGTGATTGCAAGCTAAAGGAATATCAACATCTCTAGACTCAGTAATAACCTTACCAGAATCTAACGTTTCAATAACCGCTAATTCTCTTGCGCGTTCTTGCATCAATCGCGCAATTCTATAAATGTATTTAGAGCGTTCGGAAGGAGAAACCTTAGACCAAACGTTTTTATAGGCTTTTCTCGCAGCTTTAACTGCTTTATCTACATCCTTAGCATTACCATAAGCTACTTCAGAAATCTTTTCTTCATTAGCTGGATTATATGTATCAAAATATTTACCAGATGAAGGCCTCACAAACTTCCCGTCGATAAATAAATCGTATTTCTTTTGAATATTCACATGAGAAGTCCCCTCTAAAGCAGGAGCATAATCCCATGAAAAATCGTTATTCAAATCGCTTTTTCTCATCGCCATAATTAATCTATTGAAAAGTAATTAGAAGATTGATAAAACCCAGTCTCCGCTTTCATAATTTGCATTAACACATCATTTGCTAAACTACTCGCCCCAAATCGGAACCATTTGTTGTTTAACCATTCCATGCCTAAAACTTCTTTAACCATTACTAAATTATTTAATGCCAATTTAGCGTTTGAAATTCCACCGGCCGGCTTCATTCCAACTTTAACACCTGTCTTATCCATGAAATCTCGAATCGCCTCTAACATAACATAAGTTACTTGCATTGTTGCCGCTGGTTGAATCTTACCCGTTGAGGTCTTTATAAAGTCAGCTCCCGCATACATTGCAATATCGCTAGCTCTTCGAACGTTGTCTAGCGTAACTAATTCTCCAGTTTCTAAAATCACTTTTAGTCTGGCCTTTCCACAAACTTCTTTAATCGACGCGATCTCATCAAAGACGTAGTTATAATCTCCTGAAAGAAACTTCCCTCTTGAAATCACCATATCTATTTCATCAGCCCCATGATCTACTGCAAACTTAGTGTCCATAATTTTAACCTCTAAAGGAGCTTGACCACTCGGAAACGCAGTCGAGACAGACGCTACTTTAACTCCTGAACCATCTACTGCCTTTTTTGCCACCGCTACCATAGCAGGGTAGACACAGACAGCTGCAACATTTGGTAATCCAGGAAGAACATCATGAAGATGTTGCGCTTTATAACACATTTGCTTGACTTTACCCAGAGTATCTTTTCCTTCCAAAGTTGTCAAGTCAATCATACTTAAAGCCATACGCAAACCTTGTTGCTTCGTTTCTTTTTTGATGCTTCTTTTTTGAAATTTAGCAACCCTTTCTTCTACACCTACCTTGTCAATCCTAGGAGATGCAGTAAAGTCGGGTAGCACGAATTTATTCGCACTGTTTTTGTTATTCATTGATTATTAGTTTAAATAGCCGAATCTATTTCGACCCACGTATCATTTCGTTTGTTACAAACAAATATAGCAACATAAGTCGACACAAAAAAAAAGCCCCAAAAGGGGCTTTTCAGTTTTCTATTGTTCGATTAAAGCTGTCCATCTGAGTGATACACACCCTTTTTAAATACTTTCACTTTTAAGAGAATTCCATCTGAATCATACTCATACACCTTACCATCCCAAAGTCTACCATTTCTAAAGTCACCATCTTGCCAAATCTCGTCGTTTTCGTTGTATACTTTGTTGTATCCATTCGCTTCGAACTTAGCACCTTTGGTTCTAGGATTTACTACTCTTGGAGCAGATTCATTGGAAACACCAGGGTCCACAACATTTATAGTTGGGCTAACCATTTCTTTCACCTCACTCTTTTCAACGGAACCGTCGGCAGCGTAGAATATCACTTCTTTTATGTCGCCGTTCTCATAATACCTAGTAGCCTTACCTGTTGGAACCCCATTTTGGGCCTCATAAACAAACTCTAGTTGACCATTCGGATAAGAATACTTCACTGTCCCCTGCTCTTTACCAGTCTCATCATAATTAGCTTCGTACTCAACAACCCCATTCTCATGGAACCTTTTTAAGGAATCTTTATACTTATTTCTATCGAATGTGCCTACCTCTTTGATTTGTCCATTTGGATAAATCTTCGTATACTGACCACTCGGTCTGTTGTTTCGATATTCTCCTTTGAGCTTTGGAGTAATTCCATCATTGTGGTACTTAATCCATACACCATCTTTACGATCGTCTACGTATTCACCTTCCTCTATTTTTCCTTCAGCTGGAAATCCCGCGGCAGGTCTATCTTTACCATAGTAAATCCACATACCTTGCTTTCTCCCTTCACTGTCCTTTTTATTGGTATCACCACCCTGATCACTTGACGCATAGGCCAGCGGCGTAGTAACTAATCCAATAAACGACAAAAATAATATTGTCCTAAATATCATCTACAGTTAGTTTATAATGTTTTCGAGAGTTCACAGTTCCAAACGAAAATAGAAAATCAATGCAGTTATTCAAAATAAAACATCACATTTTCGTCGAATTGGTTAAATTCTTCGACAAATATTTTTTTTATTCGTTACAAATAAAACTGATTTGATGTCAATATCTAGATCTCTGATATCATGTTTACGTCAACATTATCCAGCATGGTCTTTACCAACATCGATAAATCGTACCTTTCTTGCCATGCCCAATCTTCACGCGCACGAGAATCATCAATTGATCCAGGCCAAGTATCCGCAATTTCCTGTCTAAAATCTGGAGTATAACTGATATCAAAATCAGGTATATGCTTCTTAATTTCATCCGAAATTTCTTTAGGACTAAAACTGCATCCCGACAAATTGTATGATGATCTTATATTAACATTTTCCTTTGGAGCCTCCATTAATTCTATAGTTGCTCGAATCGCATCCTCCATGTACATCATTGGTAATGCTGTATCTTCAGCTAAGAAGCAAGAAAAATCGTTTCCTAGTTTCGCCTGATAAAAGATATCTACTGCATAGTCAGTAGTTCCTCCACCCGGTAGACTAGTATATGAAATTAATCCAGGATAGCGAATACTTCTTACATCTACTCCGTAATTATTAAAGTAGTATTCACACCACCTCTCACCAGCTTGCTTTGATATTCCATAAACCGTAGTCGGTTCCATAACCGTTAACTGTGGTGTATTTCTCTGCGGAGTTGTTGGTCCAAAAACAGCAATAGAACTAGGCCAAAAAATCTTATCCAAATACCCTTCTTTCGCTAGGTCCAGAATAGTAAAAAGACCATCCATATTCAATTGCCATGCAAATGCAGGATTTTTCTCGGCAGTAGCACTTAATAGCGCAGCTAACAAATAAACTTCACTGATTTCTTCGGATATAATAAAGTCTCTAACCTCTTCTTTCTTCAAAATATCCATTTGAACATAAGGCCCTCCTACTAGTTTTTCAGGGCAATCGGCGTGTAAGTCAGCGGCATAAACATTGTCATTTCCATGTTTTACCCTTAAATTCAAAACAAGTTCAGTTCCGATTTGGCCGCAAGCACCAATGATAATTATCTTTTTCATAATTCTGAGTTGAATGCAAATAGAAATATTTTTTTTTCAAATTCCTAAGAGATAAACCAAAAATTAACGCTTTATCATTTTAATGACAAAAATCATTTTTTCACTGGTGCGCTTATGTTAATTTTGACAAATTCGTTACCTTTATATTTATGTGGATAGGATTAAAAGATCATTTGAATTACCTCATCAAGAGAAACCCAGAGTGAAAAGGGCTTAAATCAAGTGGAATACTAAATTTATAAATGAATTAAATTATTACACATGCCTTTTTATCAAAAACTGGGGAAGATCCCACATAAAAGACACACAATTTTCCGCAAGGAAGACGGAGG
The DNA here is from genome assembly GCA_022447585.1 of Crocinitomicaceae bacterium. GTDB lineage: Bacteria > Bacteroidota > Bacteroidia > Flavobacteriales_D > Crocinitomicaceae > UBA4466. The sequence goes on from JAKVAR010000029.1 coordinate 71,527, forward strand.
GTTACATCACGAGCAACTTTTCGGAACCGCTGGATTCGATGGAATGTCAGCATTATTATATCACCTTGAGCCACCAACAATCATTAAAGATTTTATTGGAACTAAAGATGTGCGTCCTGAAATAGCTGAAGACCGCCAGCTTCAAATGCGCAGTATAATGGGCTATAAGGTTGAGCCTAAAGACGACTTTTTAGAAAGTCGAGTTCCTGTATTGGTCAATGACGACTGCGAGATTGTATTATCTTCTCCAAAGAAATCATTGAGAGATTACTTCTACAAAAATGCAGATTGCGATGAAGTTATTTTTATCCATAAAGGAACAGGTAAATTAAGAACACAATTAGGTAATATTGAATTCAAATACGGAGATTACTTAGTAATCCCAAGAGGAATGATTTATCAAGTCGATTTCGACTCAGAGGACAACAGATTATTTATCGTTGAATCTAAACATCCAATCTTTACCCCAAAAAGATACAGGAATTGGTTTGGTCAATTATTAGAACACAGCCCTTTTTGCGAGCGTGACTTCAGACCACCGACAGAGTTAGAAACTCATGCTGAAAAGGGGGACTTTTTAGTGAAAACGAAGAAACAAGGCATCTTATATTCATACACATATGCATCGCATCCGTTTGATGTTGTTGGATGGGATGGATATAATTATCCCTATGCTTTCTCAATACATGATTTTGAACCAATAACAGGGCGAGTGCATTTACCCCCTCCAATTCATCAAACTTTTGAAACAAGTGCATTTGTTATTTGCTCTTTTGTTCCAAGACTTTACGACTATCACCCGGAATCTATTCCAGCTCCATACAACCATAGTAACATTGACTCAGACGAGGTTCTTTATTATGTAGATGGTGATTTTATGAGTAGAAATAACATTCAAAAAGGACAAATCACTTTGCACCCTGCAGGACTTCCTCACGGACCTCATCCAGGAGCATACGAAAGAAGTATTGGAAAAAAAGAAACTCAAGAGCTGGCAGTAATGGTTGATACATTTAAACCATTAAAAATGACAAAGCAGGCTTTAGAACTGGAATTTAAAGATTACTATAAATCATGGCTTCATTAAGAAGCTGATACAATATTATTATAAAGACTATTGAAAGATGGCAGAAAAAACAACACCTCAAAGTGTAAACTACGGATTAGAAAAGATATTTGAAGGAGCTCAAGACTTCTTACCTTTACTAGGAACTGATTACGTAGAATTTTACGTAGGTAACGCAAAACAAGCAGCACACTTTTATAAAACGGCATTCGGATTTCAATCATACGCTTATGCAGGATTGGAAACTGGGATGAAAGATCGTGCTTCATATGTTCTTAAACAAGATAAAATTAGACTAGTATTAACAACTGGGTTGAATAGTGAGTCTCCAATTGGAGAGCACGTGAAAAAGCATGGTGACGGTGTGAAAATTGTTGCTTTATGGGTTGAGGATGCAAGAAAAGCGTATGAAGAAACCACAAGCCGTGGAGCTAAATCATACATGGAACCAACAGTTGAAACTGATGAACATGGTGAAGTAGTTAGAGCCGGGATCTATACTTATGGAGAAACAGTTCACATGTTTGTTGAGCGGAAAAACTATAAAGGAGAATTTTTACCTGGTTACCAGAAATGGGAATCCGATTATAACCCTGAACCTACTGGATTGAAATTTATCGATCACATGGTAGGTAATGTTGGCTGGAATGAAATGAACACTTGGGTTAAGTGGTATGAAGATGTAATGGGATTTGTAAACTTCCTTTCTTTTGATGACAAACAAATTCATACTGAATACTCAGCTTTAATGTCAAAAGTGATGTCGAATGGTAACGGAAGAATTAAATTCCCTATCAATGAGCCAGCAGAAGGAAAGAAACGTTCTCAAATTGAAGAGTACCTGGATTTCTATGAGGGTCCTGGAGTTCAGCACATCGCTGTTGCGACAGATGATATCATCAAAACTGTAGCTGATTTAAGAAGTCGAGGTATTGAGTTCTTATCAACCCCACCCGAAGAATATTATAAAGCAGTGCCTATTCGTCTGGAAGAACATAATCATAAATTAAAAGAAGATATCGATACATTGATGTCTTTAGGAATTATGATTGACGCTGATGAAGAAGGTTACTTATTGCAAATTTTCACGAAACCAGTTGAAGATAGACCAACTTTATTCTTCGAGATCATTCAAAGAATGGGTGCTCTTGGCTTTGGCGCAGGTAACTTCAAAGCACTCTTTGAATCTATAGAAAGAGAGCAAGCAAAAAGAGGAACACTATAGTTTTATATTCTCTACAATTTCAAAAGCCATGCATTCCAAGAATACATGGCTTTTTTAATACCATTCACCGATATATTACAATTCACCGAATAATAACCACAACTCACCTATTAGCACTCTGTAAATGTAAACAGCTTCCCTAGATTTGAATCATAAAACACAACAACATGGAAAGTTTAAATAAAGACAGAGCAACAAGACATCAAAAATCGAAGATCCTAGCGGGAATATTAATTATAGGATTTGGAATCATTTTCCTAATGGACAGAACTGGGATGCATGTACCACACTGGATTCTATCTTGGAAAACAATTCTAATTGCTGCTGGAGCAGTTACATTGTACAAGCATAACTTCATGCATTTCTTCGGATACGTTATGATTGGTGTTGGTGGAATTTTTATGTTAAATGAAGTATATCCGGACATGGTTGATCGCAGGTTAATTCTACCAATATTGGTTATCGTATTCGGAACAATCACAATCGTAAAAGCAATTAAGCCCGGAAAAAATAACAGAAGAAGACGCGGCAAGCCGGGAAAGTCATTCGCCTTTGATGGAGAAGTTGATGTTGAATCGGATGATTTTATTAGTGCATCGACATTTTTCGGAGGCGTGACTAAAAATATAGTAACCAAAAACTTTAAAGGTGCAGATTTTGTCACGGCTTTTGGAGGGACAGAAATCAACATGACGAAAGCAGATATGCAAGAACCGGTATCAGTAAATTCTAATACAGTCTTTGGAGGATTAACAATCATTGTTCCTTCAAACTGGAAAATCAATTCGGAATTAACTACCGCTTTTGGGTCCGTAGAAGATAAACGTCCAATCATGAATGATTCAGCGCAAGACCCAAGTAAAACATTAACTTTAAAAGGAAATTGCTTCTTTGGGGGAGTTGAAATACACAGCTATATATAAATGAAACCTGCTAAGAAAAAATATGGTGCAATATCCAAGAGAATGGTCAAAACAATCATTCTTTTGGTGCTCATAGCTATTGCTCAATACACTATACTGAGTGCTCAAGATTTTTCGAAGCGAATTATCCTAACAGATGTTATTTCCACCTTAATTTTCACGATTACTTTTACGAGTATCATCTATATCATTCAGCATTACTACCACTCCAAGGAAGTATTGAACGTCCCCAACATCAGTACAATTGTACTTTTTTCATTCCTTACTATTCTTTGGAGTCATTTAGCAACCAGCGCCTTTGCTGAAACAACAAAAGCCTATAATGATTTTTACAATTTAACCTTCACACTAAAAAGTATCCTTATCGTTTTAGTGTATATCATTTGTCACCTTATCTTTTGGATTGACCAGCAAAAAGTACAAGAAGTTCGAATTCAAAAATTTGCCATTGAAAAAGAAAAAGAAGCCAATCGCATCGAGATGAATAGCTTGCAGCAACAGTTCAAGCCACATTTTTTATTTAACAGCTTAAATTCAATTAATGCCTTAACTATTTCTAATCCAGTAGAAGCACAAAAGATGGTGCATTTACTTTCTGAATTTATGCGTTGCGCCATTAACGTAAATCAATCAGACTTAGTTTATTTAGATCAAGAAATACGCCACATTCAATTGTATACCGACATCGAAAAAGTACGTTTCGGCAGCAGATTAGAAGTGAACTACAACGTTCCAAAGGATCTAAAAAAGCATAAGTTACCCTCATTAATTCTCCAACCTGTTATTGAGAATGCCATTAAGTATGGACTCTATGATAGCACTGATGTAGTTTCTATTGAAATCAATGTTGAAAAATTGAACCATAACTTAATCATTTCAATTTCCAATCCATTTGACCCGGATACGCAATCAGCATCAAAAGGCACGGGATATGGCTTACAGTCTATTGAAAAAAAAATGTTGATTCTATACAATCAATCTAACCTACTTCAGACCAATGCAGAGAATAAACTATTTACTACCACTTTGAAAATTCCTCAGCAATGAAAAAAGTAATCATTATTGACGATGAACCTTTAGCGCGTTCAATTATCAAATCATATTTAAGCAAGCACAAAGACTTAGAAATAATCGAAGAATGCAATAATGGATTTGAAGGAATAAAATCTATAGATAAAAACAAACCTGACCTCATTTTTTTAGATATTCAAATGCCGAAAATCAATGGTTTTGAAATGTTAGAATTAATTGATCAAAATCCAGGTGTAATCTTTACCACTGCGTTTGATGAATATGCCATTAAAGCGTTTGAAACTTCTGCTATTGATTATTTACTGAAGCCATTTACACAGGAACGATTTGACAAAGCCGTACAAAAATGGATATTCAGTAGAACTTCATCAGCAGATAAGGAAGTGATTGCAAACACTAGTAAAAAGCAACCAGATGAAGATTTAAGAATCGTAGTAAAAGAGGGCACGGATATTAAAATCATTCCAACGGATAGTGTGCTATATATTGAAGCTTACGATGATTACGTGAAGATTCACACAAATCAAAAGTATTACGTCAAAAAGAAAACGATGATCTACTATGAAAAGACTTTAAATACTAAAGATTTTTTACGAATCCACAGATCGTATATCATCAATATCAATGAGCTTACACGTATAGAATCTTATGAGAAAAACAGTTATCGCGCTACTTTAAAAAACGGTGCGAAAATTCCAATTTCTAGAAGTTCATATAGCGGATTAAAAGAAATCTTGGGACTTTAGTTTTTGATGATAATCGTCATGTATTAACCGCTTTTATTTCCCTAAATTTGGAGCATAAGAATATTAGCAATATGAATAGAGAAGAATTACTTAAAGCAATTGACGAAAAATACGAAGCAATGGGACAAAATCCCGATGTGCATTTGTCTGGATTACTTTATGCTGAGCCAACGAAATACTGGGACTACATTCAAGTTGATGCTTTACTTGGTTTACAAGCTATGAAAACGACATTGAAAGACGAGATGGTTTTCATCATGTATCACCAAATTAATGAACTTTTATTCAAAATGATTCTTTGGGAAATGGAACAAATTTCAGAAGATAATTCTATTTCTACGCAAAAATTCGCTAAACACCTTTACAGAATCAGTCGATATTTCGACATGCTTTCGAACTCATTTACAATTATGGGTGACGGAATGGATGTTGATCAATACATGAAATTCAGAGATACTTTAACGCCTGCAAGTGGTTTCCAAAGTGCTCAATACCGCAAAATTGAATTTGCGTCTACTGAATTAATCAACCTTATTGACTTTAGATTTAGAAAAACAATTGATCGTAATACGCCTTATTCTCATGCGTTTGACAACTTATACTGGCAGGTTGCCGGCATTGACTATTCTACAGGTAAAAAGACTAAATTGATGACTAACTTTGAAGAAAAGTACAAAGAAGAGTTCATCGGTTTCATGAAAAAATACAACACAACGAACCTTTGGACAAAATTCAAAGAGTTACCAGAAGAAGAGCGCAACGATATCGACTTAGTGAATGCAATGCGTCATTATGATCATACTGTGAATGTGAGTTGGGTTATGCATCACTTAAACGCTGCCCGCAAGTATTTGAACAGTGGAGAAACAAGTGTTGAAGCTACTGGAGGAAGTGAATGGCAAAAATACATGCACCCGAAGTATCAGCGAAGAATTTTCTTCCCAGAATTATGGTCTGAGACAGAATTAGAAAACTGGGGAGATGAAGCTATTGTGAAAGAAGAAGTTTTATCTGAACTAAGTAAGATTAGAGTCTAATTCTAACGAATCACTATCTTTGCACAAAACTTAAGACATGGTAGAAGTAGGAATCATTATGGGAAGCACATCGGATTTACCGGTTATGCAAGATGCAGCAGATTTTTTAACAGATCTAGGTATTGAATTCGAATTGGATATCGTTTCAGCTCATAGAACTCCTGAGAAAATGTATGACTACGCAAAGAGTGCTCATAAGCGTGGATTGAAAGTGATTATTGCCGGTGCCGGCGGTGCAGCTCACTTGCCTGGAATGACAGCCTCTCTTACTCCACTTCCAGTGATTGGTGTTCCTGTGAAATCTAGTAACTCCATTGATGGCTGGGACAGCATCCTATCTATTCTTCAAATGCCTGGAGGAATTCCTGTTGCAACTGTTGCCTTAAACGGAGCAAAAAACGCTGGTATTTTAGCTGCTAAAATCATTGGATCTTCTAACCCAGAAGTATTAATTCGCATGGAAGAATACATGGAAGAGTTAAAGCAAAAAGTATTGGCAGGTGCTGAGTCTGTGAAAAAGGGGTAGTGAATCCAATTCTTTATCGGAGACTATTATAATTACCTTATCATCGTAAGATGAAAAAACAACACTACACCTTCCCTTCCGATCTAGTCAAAACAAAAAAACGGCTTAGGCAAAACCTAAACCGTTTTCAAATCCAATTTATGCTTATTAAGCAAATTCTCGATTAGTCTTTGATGAACTTTTCACGAATAATGCCTCTCTCTGTTTCTACTTGTAATATGTATACTCCATTTGCCAATTCAGAAACATCAATTGTGTTTGATGATGATAAACTTGCTTGGATTTCATTGCCCATAGAACCGATAATTGAGATTGAATTAACCTCATTTTCTAACACAATTGTAAGTATTGAAGAACTTGGGTTAGGATAAATTGATAAATCTTGAACTAAATCAACTTCATTAACCGCCAAAGGATAGTTACAATCTAAACTGAAACTTGATGCAGGGTCAATGCTTGTCCAGTTTGTTGTACTCCATGTAGCGTCATCAACCTGAATACAAGTTAAATTCGGATTATCTGAAGCTGCAAAAAGAGAAAAATTAACATTATTTCCATTAGCGACATTCAAAATACTCAAATCGTTAACCGTACAATTTAAAACCTGTAAAGCAGTATTAGCACCTAAATCTAAAAGACTTATGTTATTTACGCCACAATATAAATTACCTAAAGCAAGATTATTACTTACATCTAAGGAAGTCAGATTATTTCCAGCGCAAGAAAACCAGGATAAATCCGTACAATTGGAAACATCAATACTTGACAAATCATTAAAATGACAAACAAAGTAAACCAAAGCAGTATTGTTACTGACATCAATACTCGTTAGATCATTATTATCGCAACTAAAGTTAGATAACAAAAGATTATTACTTACATCTAAACTTGTTAAGTCATTATCACTACAGTGAATTGCCCCAATATTTGGGTTATTACTCAAATCCAAACTAGTCAAGTTATTTAGCATACAATCTATCCCCTCAAGAGCAATGTTGCTACTAAGATCTAAAGTGCTAATACCCGTATTTCTGCAGTCTAAATAGGTCATAGCAACATTCGCACTGACATCAATGGTTCCTAAGCTATTGCCTCGAACATATAAACCATCCACATTAATAAAAGCTTCAATTCCAGTCAAATCCGTTATTCCTAGGTTATTTGCGAAAATATCTCCAGTGAACGCTGTAGCTTCACTTACTTGAATTTCAGCATCACCATTTGTGTTAATCGCAGAATTTCCAACTAAGTATGCTTTCAAGTTTGCATCTGGAATGTTGACGTCTTGAGCGAAGGTTCCAAAACCTAAAGTGCTTAGCGCAATAGCTAATAGTAATCTTTTTTTCATAGATTATTTTTTAGTGTTATTGAATCAAATCTGCAAAATTTTCATACTTCAACCTAATAATTAGAAGGGGACAAAAGGGGTGACACCCATATAAAAGACTAAAAATGAGCAAAAAAATAGAATTGATGATCAGCGACTTATTTGTTCGCCTTTCTTGTTCGTTTCATCAATTTAGCGATTCGATCTGCATAAAAGTCTTTCAATTCTTGTATGTAAGACTCTGGATTATCATAGGTTGTTAACACTTTATACGTTCGCTTATGCTTTGCCTCAAATAAGGCTTTTGTTAAACGTTCAATTTCACTTTCGAGGTATGCATCTGGCTCTTGTTCTTTTACTTTTATTGTATTGTCTTCAATGGCATTCCCACTCAATACGTGTTGATGAAACAAACGCATTTTAACTAAATCTCCGGACTTATAGATATCAATGAGGTTCGCCGTGGCTTCTGTTGCTTTCTCTCCCATATCTTCATTCAAAGAATACTTATCCGGGTGAACCAAAAACATGGTTTCTTTATACAACCGTTTCAGTTCTTGCTTATTCGACAATTCAACTTTAGGTAATTCCTTCTTAGGCGGAATCAACACACTCCTTGGTGCTTTGTAATTCTTTCCTCTTCGCTTCTGCTCTAGTCTCTTTTGCTTTTTCTCATTTCTAAGTTTGCGATACACTGCATTTAACTCGCGCTCTTCAATAATATCTTCTTCAATGTGCGTAAGCAGCATCGCCTCAAAAGAACGTGTTTTGATCAGCACCTCCTCTAATTCTTTTTCAAGCTTGGCAATTTGAGTTTTCAATCCGAACTGACGAAAGGCCAACTCTTCATCCCTTTGAAGATCATTAGTCATACATCAAATACTTTGCACGCGTAATACTGAATTGGTCTAATCCATCTTTCCAAGTGGCACGAATTTCATCTTCAGTCATTCCCAACTCCACTTGTTCTAACAAGGTTGAATTTCCGGCCAACAAATTAAAGAATTTCGCACGATCTACAAACAGTTTTCCGTTCAATTGCTTATTGGCGTTGAGAACAAAACTCAAGTCTAATTGATTCATTCTCGCATAGGTCGAATCATTGAGGTTATATCCATTACATAATACGTCTTTATGTTTCGGGTTTTTAGATCCTGGTCCTGACTTTGGCGTAAATGAAAAATCAGTTTCTGGAAAATTTGGATGTCCATATCTTTCAAAAGGACCATCGGTTCCGCGACCAACAGTAACTGTAGTTGCTTCTAACAAACAAAGACTAGGATACAATTGAATGGAAATATCTGACCTTAAATTGGGTGATGGTGGGACTGGCAATGAATAAACTTTGTCGTGAGTATAATTATCACAAGAAACGACAGTTAAATCGCAAGTTACTCCATGTTTTAACCACTTTTCTCCATTAATCATTTTAGCATATTCCGCAATAGTCATTCCATGTACAATTGGAATCGGATGCATTCCAACAAAAGACGTTTGCTCCTTCTCCAAAATTGGACCATCAATATAATGCCCATTTGGATTTGGACGGTCTAAAACAATCAATGCAATATGATTTTCTGCACAAGCTTCCATCACGTAATGCAAGGTTGAAATGTACGTGTAAAATCTGACACCAACATCCTGAATATCAAATACCAAAACATCCAAATCTTTCAGCTGTTCGTCTTGCGGCTTTTTATTCTTCCCATAAAGAGAAAAAATCCTCAAGCCTGTCTTCTTATCTATACCATTTGAGACTAACTCTCCTGCGTCCGCATTTCCTCTGAATCCGTGCTCTGGTGAAAACACTCTATCGACATTTACGCCAGAACTTATGAGCGTATCAACCAAGTGCACCTGACCCACTAAGGATGATTGATTACTAACAACCCCAACAGTTTTACCACTCAACAACGCAATAATTTCAGTTACCTTTTCTGCTCCAACAACGATTCGTTTTTCTTTAATCACAATAGTCTTGACAATATTGAGTGTATCGTCCATCGGATTAACATAACTGCATGAAAACAGCAAAAGGGAAAAAATACTTTTCAAGCACAAAAGCTTTGTGTATTTTAGTCGAAAACTAGGTTTCAATTTGTCATTCGAATACTTCATATCTAAGAAAACGCTAAAGAGTGTCGTGCAAGGTAAGAAAGTTTCTAAACCTATCGTACGCATCTCAATTATTAGTATTGCTTTAGCTGTGATTGTTAATTTAATTACAATTGCCGTTGTTACTGGTTTTCAGCAAGAAGTACGCCAAAAAATAAGTGGATTTGGATCACACGCTTTCATCATGAGTGCGAGCGAAAATACTGTTTATGAAAGTGAAGCCATACATGCAGAACAGGAATTCCTTAAAGAAATAAAAAATAATAAGGACATCAAGTCTGTGTACGGTATAGGATACAAACCTGTTTTATTTCAATCAGAAAAAAACGAAATTCACTATAAACTTCCTAATGGAAAAGACACTTCTGAAATTAATCAGCAAGTAAATGGAGCTATGATTAAAGGAGTTGGCCCTGAATACAACCTGGACTTCTTCAAAGAAAACCTTATTGAAGGGAAACTTCCAAACTACAGTAGCGCTTCATCCGATCAACATATCTTAATTTCGAAGAAGATTTCCAATGATTTAGGATATCAGGTGAATGATACGGTATCAGCATTCTTTGTAAAGAACGTACCGATTAAGCGAAACTTTATTGTTGTTGGGATCTATGAAACAGGATTGGAAGAATTTGACAAAAAAACGGTTCTGGGAAAGCTATCAATAGTTCAAGAACTCAACGACTGGGGAATTAAAGCCAACATTGAGTTAGCTGATACGATGTTGAATGGTCAATTAATTATCGAAGCGAATGTTGTAGGTGGTAATGGTCATCACAGATACGATTGGGGATTAGGATACGAGACGTACGCTCGATTTACACATTGTCCAATTAAAGACACCACATTTAGATTGATCGCCTCTGACTATTGGAATAATATTGAAGGTCGAAATGAAGTAAACACCATTGCGGACACTGCCTACCTAAAGATTAAAGTTGATGGAACAGGGTATAGTCCTTGTGATTTCAAAATGAACAACCTCGATGAAATTGAGCGCACTTACTTGAATGGTGACGGATCAAAATTTTCTATTCAAGCAAGTCAGAAAACACTGACTTTTGAATTCACTTCAGGCAATGGGAGTTCTCACAACTACATTGGTGGATTTGAAATCATGGTGAATGATTGGGAGAAATTAGACGACGTTGTAAAAAATACAGCTAGACTAACGGATTTTATTCCCACTAAGTTTGATGAGATGTTAAAAACAACGAGCATACGCGAAAATCAAAACGAAATATTTGTTTGGCTTGAGTTTTTAGATATTAATGTTGTGATTATTTTAACGCTTATGATTCTCATTGGAATCATCAACATGGGTTCAGCATTACTTGTTCTAATCTTGATTCGTTCTAACTTCATTGGAATGATGAAAGCGATGGGAGCAACAAACTGGAGCATTCGTAAAATCTTCTTAATTCAAGCCACATTCTTGATCTCGCGAGGAATGATTTGGGGGAATTTAATCGGACTTGGACTTTGTTTCTTGCAAAGTTATTTCGGGATATTTACCCTAAACCCTGAAGTGTATTACTTATCCGAGGTTCCGATAGAACTCAGCTTCACGAACTGGGCCGTTTTAAACGTCGCTACGCTATTCGTTTGCGTTGTAGCCCTAATAATACCAAGCATCGTAATTACGCGCATAAATCCTGTTAAAGCCATCAAGTTTAACTAGTCGAAACCGTTAAATACAACATCGCCAACAGTATTACATTTCCAATATTTGATTTGCTCTAATTCTGACTTCCCCAATTCAGATAATTCACTTCTATCTAGCCTCAATTCTAGAATTTGCCTTGTCAACAACTGAACCTCTTCCCTCCCTATTTCAAGCTGTCTAGTTAACTCAAGTGGAAAATCAATGTATTCATGATTCATCCAAGAACTTTCCCTAGTTATTAAAGCTCAATACGAAGAGTTAATAATCAAATTGAATTCACAAAGATCAAGCAAATTTACAATGGGAATAACCCAGAAATTAGAAGACTGATGTGGTGCAATACAATTTTTGAACCGGTATAAATGGAAACTTTATTGTCTTTAAAAATGACTTGACTGATGACTCACTAATAAACTGATCACTATCAAATCCAGTAATCCCTTTCTTAAAAACTAACGGCATTAGACTACTCTGTAATCAAGCTAACGAATTGAAAAGGTTCATACTTATCTTTAGCATTAGAATCATTCAAATACGCCGGGCCTTGCACAGAAGAAGAAGCTACAACAATATTTACTTTGTCTGCATATTTCTTCTTAAAGTAAGCAATTAAATCATATTTCATATTCTCAGCGCGTACTTCTGCTAACTTTTCATTTGTTCCAAAAGATTTTGTAGGAACTTGCGATGCCGATGAAGTAATGCTAATAGTAACTTGATCACGACCATCTTTCAACTGAGCCTCTACAGACTTAACGAACTTCTTCAAGCGCCCTCTAGAAACAGACAACTTATTCTTGTTGTATCCAAAGTTATGTTTGAAACTTAAATTCTCATAATCACTCGCAATAACCTCTTCAATCGGTTTCGCAGGTTGACCAATAAAAATTTTAGACGTTGCAACTTGACCTACAACATCGGTTACTTCAACAGAATACTCCCCTGTTTTCAATCCAGAAGGATCTTCAATACTTAATCCATTGGACCATTTGTACGAATAAGGCTCAGCTCCAGAAACAACAGTCAAATCAATTTTACCATCTTCACCATTATAAGTAGTTACATCTGTTCCATTACATTCAATAACAATTGGAGGAGGTGTCATAATATCTATTAAGTAGATATCACTCTTATCTCCATCTCTATTGCTAGACCAATATGCTTGACTTCCTGAATGCATGAAATAAGCATCGAACTTTGGAGAGTTAATAGTTGACCCTAAATTTTTTGGCGTAGACCATTGATCCCACGCATTTTGTTTTACCGAGTAAAAAATATCTGCGTCTCCTTGCCCACCAAATCCATTACTAGAAAAGAACAAGGTATCTTTCGTTTGAGATAAAAACGGAGAGATTTCAAACCCAGCAGAGTTAATGGCATTCCCCATATGTTTTGGCTTAGACCAATTGCCCCCTTCATTTATTGAATAATATAAATCTTCCTCTCCAAGCGAACCAGATCCAGCATATGAAATCAACATTACTTTTTCATCTTCCGAAACATGAAAACCATAGAAATCACCTTCAATATCTAATCCATCAACAGCCATTTTCTCCGGAGCCCCCCAAGAAGTGCCACTTCCATTGGAAACAGCAATTCCTTTGACAACATCCTTTTTACCATCGTACGCATTCAATACATACATCGCCGTTCCTTTACTATTCACACCAAGCACAGCATTATTAAACTTGTTATTCAATGATTTTAAACGCGCACATTTGTCATATCCTCCACGATCGTTCTTGACACTATACCAAATATCCTGATCATTCAATCCGCCTTTATTATCAGCATCGAATGTTCTAACAAAATATAAAATTGAACTATCCTTAGAAAAAACAGGGATACTTTCTTCAGCATCTGTATTTACCGTTCCTCCGAGTTTAACTGGATCAGAGTACTTCCAAAATTGAGCATTAGAAATTCCACAAGAAGCTAATGTCAGTGCTGTAACAACTAATTTAATTTTCATCATCGATTATCTTCCTAACATTAAACCCAAAACTAACTCATGGCCTCCAGCACTATTATTACTAAAGTTTGAAACAGAGAAATCAAACGAATATCCAAATTTAAATATGCGATTAATATTGAATCCCGCCATAACAATAGCAGTTTTTGAGGTTCTGTAGGACGCAGCTAACCAAATCCACTCCTGATACTCTAACTGCAAACCTCCTTCAAAAGAAATTGGAGCTGGAGAGACATATTTAGTTAACACAGATGGTGTAAGAGTAAAATTATCGGATAAGTTGAATTTATATCCTGCAGTAGCGCGGTAATGAATATTAGGATCAAAGTTTAAATTTCCTGAACCGAAACTGATTAAGTCGCGCGTTAGTTGATCTGCAGAAATTCCGATATACATTTGTTTAGAATAAAAATATAATCCGGCTCCAACATCAATTGTATTTCTATTTGAAGAAGAAGCATACTCGTCATAAGTTGCATCGGTTCCAACACCCGTAATAACATTTAAGGTCTGTGCTCTATCTTTTAAAAAAGCCCTATTCGACATTCCAACATCTGCCCCAAATGAAAGGTTGTAATTCTTAGCCACTGGAATATGAATAGCATAAGTTCCGGCAAACTTCAACTGTCTATATGCGCCATACTGATCCGCGAATAAATATCCTCCAATGGCATGTTTCAATTTTCCTGTTTTAATCTCAGGATTTTTTATTGGACCACTACTCGTTCTAATCGATGGATTATATCTTGACTTCGATCCCTTTCCAAGTGCTTTTGAAGCATAAAGATAAGATGTCATTGGTGCGTTTTCAAATCCTGCCCATTGCATTCTCCCGCCTAATGTTACATCTAAAAAGTTATATATTCCAGCTGCCCCGGGGTTGACTAAATATTGATTTCTATTGTATTGACTAAACTGAGGTTGCTGCTGTCCATAAGACACCGAAACGATCACTCCAATCAAACAGATTAATAATATTCTCATTATTTCATTGTTTTCGAACTGTAATACCAATTAATTTCATTCAATAAACAACGTAAAAACACCTCTTAGTGCGCAATTAAAACTATATACGCAGGTTGATTAGCTTCATAGTTGCAGGTTCTAACAAAGATAAAATATTTTAGCAAAGCATTGACGCTGCTATAAAATCAATCTATCAGAACAATATCAAGACGTAAATAAAACAAAAAAGGATAGCAAAAGAAGAGAATTATCTCATACAAGCGCAAGGTGGATCAAACTCCCAGTCAACATCCGGCATTCGCTTCAACCAGCCCTCTTGGAATTCCGGACTAAATTTAATCCCAGATAAATCAATTTTTTGAATACTCTGCAATTCAGATAACCCTAGCGGTAAATTTCGAATTGGCGTATCATATAAATCTAAATATTCAAGGTGCTTAATACCAGAAATACATTCGGGAAGTGTCTCAAAATAATTACTACCAATTAAAATGTTTCTTAACTCTGGCATTCTGCAAAAAACGATAGGGAAATAGATCAATTGATTTTTTTCTAGAACGATCGTTTCCAATTTTTTGAACTCAGCAATAAAGTCTGGCAGGACAGCAAGCTTATTCTTTTTGAGGTTTAGTGTTCTTAAATGAGTGAATTTTGACAATTTCGCTGGAAGAGTGTCCAATTTCATTTTGGCCAATGACAACCCGTAAATCGTATCGGGCGATGCATTTTGCACATCTTCCCAATCATATATCGGATAGTCTTCTTTTTGCGCGAGACATAAAAGACTATTAGCTAGAAATAAAATAATTACGAATAGACTCTTCATCTTTTTTTAATTGCTCCATTAACGCATCCACTGAATTAAACTTTTCTTCATCTCTAAAACGAGATAGCAACTGCACCGTTACTTGCTCGCCATACAAGTCCCCTTCAAAGTCGAATAAATGCACTTCAATAGAAACATTACTTCCATTTGCGATGGTTGGTCTTGAACCTATATTCATCATTCCTTCCCTAATGACTCCATCTCCCATAAGCATATTAACTGCATAAACACCATTTGCAGGAATCAATTTAATATCACTTTCGACATCCAGGTTCGCCGTTGGAAATCCAATTTGTCTTCCGACTGCATCACCTTGAACAATTCTTCCATACAATTCAAATGGTTCACCGAGGTAATTAGAGGCTTTTTCCATATCTCCGGCTTGAATCGCATTTCTAATCTTAGTTGAACTTATATTGACTTCATTAATTTCTTGCGCTCCAATTTCGATAACCTCAAAGCCATAGGTTTCACAAACCTCCAATAAAAAAGCCAAGGTTCCTTCTCGATTTTTACCAAACTGATGATCATAACCAATTACAAGCTTCTTCACATGCAGTCGGTTAACTAAATAATCGCGCACAAACTCAATGGCTGTCAATCGCGAAAACTCTTTAGTAAAAGGATGAACAATTACATTTTCCAATCCGATTCTCCGCAGTTTATCAATTTTCTCTACCTGAGTCTGAATCAATTTCAACCCATGCGTTTCAGGATAAATAACCATTCTCGGATGCGGATAAAAAGTAAAAAGAACGGATTCTCCACCTATTTTTTCTGCTTCCTCGTTAAGCTGTTGAATGATCTTCTGATGCCCTAGATGAACCCCGTCAAATGTCCCAATAGTTAGTACGGGGTTTTTAATTTCTTCTAGTGCGTCAAATCCTTGGAAAATTTTCATTTAATTCTGTCGAGTATTTGGACTTACAAATTTAGCGAATAAATCAATTAACCTCTTGCACCAAACGTTGCAATTTCCATTTTAGCTTTTAGGTCGTATGAATTCTTGAATACCATTCACTCTAAATTTAAATCGTATTCTAGCGTATCAATAAAGAAAAACCTAGACTGCTTCACAATCTCAATAAAGACCTACACCTACTGAAAATGAACTGATTCTGTAATTAAGCATAATTATTACAAGGAAAACATCAATTGAAAATCTTGAAAGCATCATTGACTCTATTCAACATTTGTTTGCAACAATACCACAAAAAAGGTATTTTTGCACTGTGGAACTTGTCTATTTAAAACTGTTCTAAATAACAAGTTGAAATTAAAAACGTGTTTAACATGATAATAGTCACAGACTCAGCAAAAAAGCAAGCTATACGACTTATGGAAGATGACGATCGTACTGGTCTTTTCATTCGCGTTGGTGTTGAAGGTGGAGGTTGTTCAGGCTTGATGTATCAATTGAATTTCGATAATGTCGAAACGGAATCTGATAAATCATTCGAAAACAATGATATTAAAATTGTCGTAGACAAAAAGAGTTACTTGTATTTAGTAGGAACAACTTTGGACTTTTCAGGAGGATTGAATGGAAAAGGATTTGTTTTCGTTAACCCGAATGCAGATAGAACTTGTGGATGCGGTGAATCATTCTCTATATAAATAACAGTTATGTCGAATTATACGGAAGACGAGTTAGCGCAGGATCTCGAGAATCAAGAGTACAAATTTGGGTTTACAACTGACATTGAATCAGACAAAGCTCCAAAAGGTCTTAACGAGGATATTATACGATTCATTTCTGCGAAGAAAGAAGAGCCACAATGGTTGTTAGAGCATCGTTTAGAGGCATTCGCTTTGTGGAAAACAATGAAAGAACCAGATTGGGCTCATGTCAAATATGAGAAACCAAACTTTCAAGATATCACATACTATTCCGCTCCAAAGCAGACGAAGAAATATGAAAGCTGGGATGATGTTGATCCGGAGATGAAAGAGACCATGAAAAAACTAGGTATTTCATTAGAGGAGCAAAAAAGATTAACTGGAACTAACGTTGCGGTTGATTTTGTAATGGATTCAGTATCTGTGGCAACATCTTTCAAAGCAAAACTAAAGGAATTAGGAATTATTTTTTGTTCTTTTTCAGAAGCGGTTCAGGATCACCCTGAGTTAGTTCGAAAGTATATGGGAACAGTTGTTCCAACATCAGATAACTTTTACGCAGCATTAAATTCAGCAGTTTTTACTGACGGATCTTTTTGTTACATTCCAAAAGGTGTTAAATGCCCAATGGAGTTATCAACTTACTTTAGAATTAACGAAGGAGGTACAGGACAATTTGAAAGAACATTAGTTGTTGCTGACCAAGGATCTTATGTTTCATATTTAGAAGGGTGCACCGCACCACAGCGCGACGAGAACCAATTGCATGCTGCTGTAGTTGAGTTGATTGCTATGGACGATGCTGAAATTAAATACTCTACAGTACAGAATTGGTACCCTGGAGATAAAGACGGAAACGGAGGAATTTATAACTTCGTAACTAAGCGCGGTATTTGTGGAACGAACTCTAAGATTTCTTGGACGCAGGTTGAAACAGGTTCAGCCGTAACATGGAAATACCCGTCTTGTATCTTAAAAGGTGACAATTCAACTGGAGAATTTTACTCGGTAGCAGTTACAAATAACTACCAGCAAGCCGATACTGGAACTAAGATGATTCACCTTGGAAAAAACACGAAGAGCACCATTATCTCTAAAGGTATTTCTGCAGGAAGGTCTCACAACTCATACAGAGGATTAGTACAAATTCATAAAAGTGCACAAAACGCAAGAAACTTCTCACAGTGTGATTCATTGCTGATGACGGATGAAAGTGGCGCACATACGTTCCCCTATATAGAATGTAAAAACAGCAGTGCTAAGATTGAGCATGAAGCGACGACATCTAAAATTGGAGAAGATCAAATCTTTTACTGCTTACAACGTGGTATAAGTGAAGAAAAAGCCATTGGACTTATTGTAAACGGATACTGTAAAGAAGTATTAAATCAATTACCAATGGAGTTTGCTGTGGAAGCACAGAAATTATTAACGATTAGCCTTGAAGGTTCAGTAGGATAAATAGAATCAGATGATTACAATTAAGAATTTACACGCAAAGATTGAAGATAAAGAAATCCTTAAAGGATTGAATCTTGAAGTTAAAGCAGGAGAAGTACACGCTATAATGGGGCCAAATGGTGCTGGAAAAAGCACTTTAGCATCTGTTTTAGCTGGTAGAGAGGATTATGAAGTAACTGATGGCTCTGTTGATTTAGATGGTGAAGATTTACTGGACCTTTCAACGGAAGAAAGAGCTTGGGAAGGACTTTTCTTAGCATTTCAATACCCGGTTGAGATTCCTGGTGTATCAAACATCAACTTCTTAAGAACGGCAATTAACGAAACAAGAGAACACAAAGGACAAGACCCTATTTCTGCAAAAGAATTCATGGCAATGGTTCGTGAAAAATCTGCTTTAGTTGAATTAGATTCTAAACTTGCCTCACGCTCAGTAAACGAAGGTTTTTCTGGAGGTGAGAAGAAAAGAAACGAGATATTTCAAATGGCAATGTTGAATCCAAAGCTTTCTATTCTAGATGAAACTGATTCCGGTTTGGATATTGATGCATTGCGCATCGTTGCTAACGGTGTAAATAAATTGAAAAGCGATAATAATGCTACAATTGTTATTACTCACTACCAAAGATTATTAGACTATATAGTTCCAGACTTTGTTCATGTATTGTACGATGGAAAAATCGTTAAGACTGGAGGAAAAGAACTTGCTCTAAAATTAGAAGAGAAAGGGTATGATTGGATTAAAGAAGAATTAGCTCAATAAGAATTGCGATGACTGAGGTTGTAAATAATAGCATCAATTTAAAGTCGAACTTAAACGCAACTGCGTTGAAAGTTTCAGATAAAGACAAGCAACTAGCCATGGAAGTACTAAACAGTACTCCACTACCTACAACACGTGTTGAAGCTTGGAAATATACAAGAGTTGCAAAACTTGGTAAAATTGATTTCACAAATAACAAAGCTAACTTAAGCGATGTTTCAAAATATTTAATTGACGACACCAAATGCACTTTCGTATTTGTTAATGGTCACTTCTCATGCGAGCTATCGAGTCAAGAGGTTCCCTCTGGAATTTCTATGCAAGTTCTTTCTGTGGATAATACCATATTAGATGATTCAACAATCAACTTGAAAGGTGAAGTATTCAATGCAATGAATGTAGGTTATTTGCATGACGGCGTTCAAATCGAGATTGCGGCAAATTCGATTGTTGATACGCCTATTCAAGTCATTCACATTTTAGAAGGAGACAATATCATCTCAAACTTTAAAATGACCGTAAAGGCAGGGAAATCTTCACAAGCCTCTATCATTCAAGGTTTCTTTAGTGCATCTGGAGAAAATAACTTCTGTAATACCACTTCAGAAATTGATGTCGCTGAGAATGCAGTATTAAGAATTGATAAGGTTCAATATGAATCTGAAAAGTCTTATCACATTAATACAGAACAAGTTCAACAAGATAAAAATTCAAACTTCGGTATTAATACATTAACTTTAAACGGTGGTTTTGTAAGAAACAATTTACACATCGATGTAAATGGTCAAAATTGTGAAACTCATTTGAATGGAGCATACTTATTGAAGAACAAACAGCATGTTGACAACCATTCTATTGTTGATCATAAAGTACCTAATTGTGAATCACATGAATTATATAAGGGTGTGATTGATGACAAATCTACTGCTGTTTTCAACGGCAAGGTATATGTTCGTCCGGATGCACAAAAAATCAATGCGTTTCAATCAAATGGTAATGTTTTACTTTCTGATAGCGCTACGATCAACTCTAAACCAGAGTTAGAGATTTACGCTGATGATGTGAAATGTTCTCACGGATCTACAACAGGTCAACTGGATGAAGAAGCTGTCTTTTACTTAAGAGCTCGTGGTCTTTCAGAAAAGTCGGCGCGGCATTTAATGGTATCTGCCTTCATTGGAGATGTTTTGGACAAAATCACAAATGAGAACGTAAAAACGTTTACGCAACAGATATTGAAAGAAAGATTCGGATGGGATTTTTAATCCTCCGCGTCTAATCCTTCATTAATATCTTTAATCTTGATAGCGATTTCGCTTAACAAGAAAGCTTTGTGCTCATCTTTTTGACTACCTGACTCCAAATAGTTCTTTAAGTGGAGTTGACATTCGAGCATGTTTTCTTCCATGAATGGTCCCTCTAGATTATCAATAATTGTAGCGCATTCAACAGCTTCCATTAAATTACCAGTAACGGCAATTTCTACGAAATCATCGATGTAATCACTAAAATCAACTTGCGTATTCCAAACGACTGAAAGTATCTGAGGACGAATTGAAATAAACTTAGAATCTCCAATTACTTCCATTATTTCAACCACTGCAGAGGTATCTTTCAGGCTACTCAACAATTCAATAATTTCTTCTTCATTCTTTCTATTTAACCCAGAAATCAAAGCTTCAGCTAACGGAATAATCACAGAAGCATCTCCATGCGATTCCAAAGACTTAATTGCTTTAGAAACTTTCTTAGGATCTTCAGACTTGATATCTTCAAGAATCTGTTTTATTTTCAACTGCTGTTTCGTTGTTGCCATTTCATTTAATTTGACACAAAAATACACCATAATATTTATTCTTGCTACAATTAAATATCTTTACAAAAAAGAAAATTAAAATGAAGTCAATTGGTGTTTTTATCGTCCTTATTCTATCGGGAATTCTAACATCGTGTTCAATCGAAACTGCGAAGCCTTCTTCAAAAAAAAAATTAGTTATCGCTTCGGACTATTTAACATCAAAAGACACCGTACTTTTTACAAAATTCATCAAACAAAGTGGCGTTCAATTATCCATTTTCAACATGTCTACGGATAGAATAATTGGAACTATTAGAAACACAGAGGCTAACTCTGGAATAGATGTTCTGATGGTCAAATCTCTGTATGATGTATCAAGGCTCAATAAGCGTGATATTTTGCAAAACCTAAATTTTAGTGAAACACTTCCAATGGAAGCTCAGACATACGCTTCATGGAAGTACAATTATGTAGGGATTGGAATTGACCCATACATCATAGCATTCGACCTACGAAAAAACAACAATTCAAGAATGTACAATGATCTAACATTAAATAGATACCTTAATGGTATTGAGA
Organism: Crocinitomicaceae bacterium; assembly: GCA_022447585.1. Classification (GTDB taxonomy): domain Bacteria; phylum Bacteroidota; class Bacteroidia; order Flavobacteriales_D; family Crocinitomicaceae; genus UBA4466. Next base: position 93,175 of record JAKVAR010000029.1, read on the forward strand.
ATGACCATTTCCCCCCGTTATTAGCTCCAGTTTTAAAGAAACTGAATAAAGCAAAAGGAAATAAATGGATTAAACGTTATTTAGAAAATGGAATTCAACTTCCAACTAAAATGGATAGTCTTCAAAATGACACAACCTACATCAAACTTCCACTAATCTGCACAATGAGCTTTTTTAAAGAGCAAAAAGACTCATTACCAATATTAAAGAACAGAAGTTACTTATTACCAAATGAAAGAACAACTGGTATTTTCTATAATGTTCGGTCAATTTCACTGGTGGATCAAGCCGAAAACTTCACCACTGCTAAGGAATTCTTATTCCATTATTTAGAGGAAGAAAATAATATAGCATTGAACAAAAAGATAAACACCTATTCGATTTACTCCAATCATTCCAATTTTAGAAAATACAATACCTCACCTGAAATGTTAATACCATATTACAGTATGATTGATCGCATTAAGAGAAAGCTTGAAAAAGACTAACTAAATGGTTATACCGACAAAACTCTCTTTTACATCGATTAAATTGGTATTCTCATTTCTTATGTTCATATTTGCTTAATAGCTGAAAATTAAACTGTCTAAATTATGGAACAAGAGAAAACTCTTACAAGCCAAATAAAGAACAGAAAACGCATTGACATTACACCGTCAAATTATCTAAGCAAATTCAAATTACTGATTGTTTGTATACTTTTAGTCTCAATTATTTTCGATGTTTATCTAATTTTATGCTTTAGAATTTCTTTCCTCACTATAGGACTGATGCTTATTACTACAGTTCCTGCTATAATGGTAACGATTTTATTAAAAAAGAGTGCTAAAGCAACATCATTAAAGGGAGACACCATTATTTTCAATTCTTTAGACAATAAAAGTTCAGTTACATCAATTCGTAGTATTCGAAAAATAAGGTCTAAAACTGCTTTAGGAATTCAATGGACAAGGTTAAGTTATATGCTGGACGGAGTCCCTCGAAGCGCAGTAATTCTGAATAGAATAGCTAATTCTAGAATGAACCCAGAATTAACATTAAGAAAGGCTTTGGAGATAAATAAAAAAAAGGCAAATCATAAGCCGGGTCCTGTAGCCGCTAATTAAAGCGGTGTCTATCATTTCTCTAGCACTAACGTCACCATTAGCGTCAATCAACCTACCCTCCCAGATCGGACGAGCAATCCTCAATCCTGGGTTTACATGGTCTTTCAGCCCGTAAGGTTTACCAAGCGAGATATGTCACCACATCTCCGGTGAGCTCTTACCTCACCTTTTCACCTTTTCCAGTATCCGAAGACACTGGTAGTTTTCCTTTCTGCGGCACTTTCTGTATTCTTAAAAGAACCCTTCCCGTTAAGAAGTACGGCGCTCTTCGCTGCCCAGACTTTCCTCTTTACAATTCTCATGCAAAGCGATAGACTGATTTGCCTTTGTTGTAAAGGTACTCTTTACTTTTTAATGAACAACTTTGAAGAAAATGAAAAACCAGAAGAAAGAACCAACTGATAAGCTCCATTAGGCAATTCTGAAATTGAAACTACCGTATTTTCGTTAGAACAAATTCCTTTTCTTACAGCTTCACCATTTACATTAACAATAGTATATGCAGTTCCAACATTAGTACCATCAATATGTAACACATCAATTGTCGGATTCGGGTAGACAGATATGTTTAGCTCTTCTGTTGATAAACCTGCATCAGCCCCTCTATAAATATCACGATATTCAATATTCGTAACGGTTTCTACTCCCAATATGTCAGAAACGGTAATTTTTAATAATGGCTCTTTTTGACCATTCGTCCACCATTCGTATTCATGACTATCCGGAATGGGCAACTCAACCCAGAAACCAGAACCAAAGGCATCAATATAAATTGAATCAATTTCTGTAATTGTGTGATCAATACGTAATGCATCAAAAACGCCATAAGGTGTTGTGACTGATCCCCAACCATCAACTACTGATGAACGTTGTCTATACTGCCTCCATATACCATTATAAACTGGGTTCATGTCAAGATTAGAATAGCCTCTAGAATAGTATACATCTCCATAATTCAATGGTAATTCATATCTAGTTTCAATTGTATCTGATTTGAAAGGAACTTCCGTCCCTTCAATGGTAACGCCATACCCAACAGAGTTAATCGCATTTGAACTATTCTTTGAAAAAAGGACAACATCAGAAATATTAACTGGTAAAAATCCACCAATTTGGTCTAATGGAATAGCTGAAGATGAAGCGAAATTTGTAGCTTGATATGGCGCTGAAGCAAAATTACCAAAAGTAAACTCTGCCAAAAATGAAGCCTCAGACATATCGGAATAATCTTTAATCTGTTGACTATCATGTGTGAGGTATGAAAAATCCCATGTAAAATCTGTTCCTGTAGAGGCATAATCAATTCCAGGGTCAGTTGCTAAACTAACTAAAGCGGTATCGCCTCCATCGGCAAAATCATTATCCGTAATCGTGATTTGAGAAAACGCCAATGTCGGTAAAATTGGAGCTAAAAGTAATAGTGATTTCATCGATTTATGTTATCAAAAAATTAAGGTATTTCAATTCCAAAAGTTACTTCAAGTTGAACTTCTGTCTCTTTCATTGAGTCTGACTCCAATAAATTGGCATTAATATTTGCTGAGATTTTATAAACATCGTTCCCCGCTGAATTATTTTCATATTTCTCGATATTGGTAATTTCTACGATTGAGTTCGCATTATTCGCCAAAATTGAATGATAATGCTTGCCATTTCTTTCAATAGCTAACTTCAAGTTAAAATCTCTTGGAGTCACCTGAACCTGATTCTCTTCAAAAATTGTAAAGTCTGCTAAATCTCTGTTTGCCTGAGTCCCGTCAATCAAAACTTCTTTTGTTCGTCTTACACCATTCGCAAAAGTAATTTCTGCTCTCAAATTATGTATTTCAGGACTAACCAACATATCGACATAGATATTACTCCCAATTAATACATCATCTAAATACCAGTTTAATTCAATTACTTGTTCCGTATTATTAATTAAGGAACAAATTAACTCTCCAGCAACACTTACGTTAGAATGAATTGTACAATTCGCTCCTGACTCAAACCCTATGATGAGTTCATTACAATAAGACGCCGTTGACATATCATTGAATGTTACATTCGCACATACATAATACTTACCTGGCTCTTGAATCTTTACAATATCAACTCCCGCAAAAACATTATTTACATACCAGTTAATATGATGAACATTTTGGAGATCATCAATTAAATTTTTATTTAATTCTGCTAGTGGTTGCCCCTCAGAATGAGCGAACCCTGGAGTATTATTTGTTAGTAATTCTACAATAAATTGATCATCAATTAAATCAAGTAATCCATCAAACACCCCTAATTCTATCCCAAAATCACCATTGGATAGATTTCCCGAATACACATTGACACCATTCTCAACATTTGTCATTGTATGCATGTACGCACCATTATCACCAGCAACTATGAAAAATTCTTCCCCCGAAAGCGTTCCGCGAGCCGTAAAAACGGGGTCATTCGACTCAGGTATTTCAATTGTATCTTTCTTACACCCAGAAAAAAACATCACTGCTGTAATTCCAAGGAAAAAGATATGTTTCATTTCTAATTTCATTCTATTTTCTTAATCTAATCGTCTTTCTTATATAAATCTGACCATCAATAGGGAGTATATTATTAAACCCATTAATAAATTCTTCATTCACTGAATTCAATAGCTGCGTACTAACATTAAAACCAAACGTTAAATTATGAGTCAAGTTGTACCCATAGCCTAAACTAGGTTTTAAGCCCCATCGATTAATCCCATCCATAAATCCATAAACGGTCCTATTGTCATTCGTAGAAACTTCACTTTGTGTAAACTTTACTTTAGAACCAACTACAAATGATGGCCTTACACCAACATTAATGTTATGCCTACCTAATTGATAACCTACATTCAAGTTAGCCTCCAAGGTATATAATTCGCTATAATTTAAATGTGACTGGACCACTGTTGAACCAAAGCCATACACTTTAGCCTGTCTATTCAAATGAATATCCTTGTGATGCGCCCAAATACCATTAATACCAGTTGTAAACAAAACTCTTCCTTTTCTAAATTGAGCTCCAACGCCTGCTCCAAATGAATATGAAAAATCATCCGAAGGAGTAATCAAAGACTGGCTTAAACCAGCGTTCCCTTCTACATAAAAGATCGTCTTAACAGGCAAACTTAAATCATATGAAATTGAATTCAGTTCACTTGACAATCTATTTTGATCCACCTGCTTTAAAGCGGCAATATCCAATGTACTTACCTCTCCTTGTATCGGAATGCTTTCACTTACTCTTGTTCCATCATCAACCTCACTTTCTGAAATATTCAACTTATTAACTGTTGAAGCTTCATTCATTGACTCACTCAAAGCTGAAGAAATAATATTTTCAATTTCAGTATCTTTAGAATCAAAAATTGGATTTTGTATTGCTCTTTCTTCTATTGATAAATTTCCTTCTCTTTCACCCATCACTGAACCAACTCGGACTCCATCATTCACTTCAGAAACGCCATTATTACCTATATTTTGACTAATTGAATTGGCCACTGCTGAATTGACAGGTATTACAGGACTATCATTTAATTCTTCTTTTTGTTTATTTCTAGGTGCATTATTCGAATCGATTTGCGCTGAATTTATTCGATTTATTATCTCTTCATTCTGCTCTGCAATCTGTCGCGTATCTCTTTTGCTATTTTCCATTGCCATAACTTCTGCAGAACGCCCCGAATTCAGAACACCAAGAAAAGGAGTAATTAATAATAAGGCTATGAAAATTCCAGAAGTAAGAAACCATAAAAAATCTCTCTTCCTAGAAACAGGTAACATCGCCTCAAATTCTTTCCAATAGGCATCTTTATATTCAACAGGTTGCTTTGTCGCCTCCTTTTGAAAAATTCTATCTATCTCTTCATCTGTCCAACTCATATCACCATACGTTGATTCTGATTTTCTAATCTTTCCAATTTCGCTCTTAATAATTTGCGAGCCGTTGATAAATGCCATTTTGATGTCCCTTCTGACATATCTAACTTCTCACCAATTTCTCTGTGGGAGTAACCTTCTATTACATAGAGGTTAAACACTTTAGATGTAGTATCTGGTAATTCCTGAACTAACATCATTATATTTTCGCAACCCAAATTACTTTCTGCCTCATTATCTTGACCAGCTGAATAATAATCCAACTCTCTTTCATTGTCACTTTTAGTAATCTGGGTATTATACTTTTTATTCTTTCTATACTCATCAATTAATGCATTCACCATTAACCGTTTTGCCCACGCATCGAAATTTGCGTTTTCGTCCAATTTTTCTAACCCTTTAAGAATTTTCACGAATCCCATATTATAGGCAGCTCGCGCATCTTCTTCATTTTTATTATATCTGAAACAAATAGGCATAAGAATCCTGAAACCATGCTCATAGAGCTGATTTATGGTTTTGCGATCATCACTTACGCATAATCTTATAACTTCAGGTGTGATGTTCATTCTATTCTTTAAAAGTCTTATCTTCAAGATTTACTGTAATTTACATAATATTTTCTCCCCAGCTCACACTCTCCCGTTCTAATTAATAAATACTTTGCCAAGACATCTTGTTTATTCTAACGATAATTGATTTGATTTGGTTGGAAAGACTTGTAAATTAGCTTCATGAAATTGCATCTAATCAGACATGGTAAAGCAGAACAAGGAACAATCGAAACGACTGACATTAATCGTAAACTTTCTACCAAAGGGATTAAACAGACAACGCAATTAGGCAATTATTTGACAAAACTAAATGACATTGAGGTTTGGTGCAGCGACGCCATTCGAACGAGAGAAACACTCTTTTCAATCCAAAAATCATGTCAGTTTTCTAATGTTAATTATTTCTTCGACCTATACCTTTGCTCAAAAGTGGATCTTTTATCTCTACTTTGGAAAAGAAAATCCGAGGAAGATTTGATTATAATAGGTCATAACTTTGGTATTTCAGACCTTCTATCATATTTCGCAGACACCCCTTTAGAAATGAGAACCTCTGAATACTACTGTCTTGACTTTGGAAATTTAGCCCGTAATGAAACCTCTCAAGGAACAGGTTCTATTGTGGATTATTATCGCCCTCAGGTTTAACTTCATTTTTTTTGGGGACGAAGTGATATATTATTTTTCGCTCTTGTGAATGGGGCGTTTCTGAAATTCCTTCTTCTTGCCTTAATTTCTCGAGACGAATTCGTTCGTTCAACTCACCTTCAAAATCAGGTGGTTCAATGCCCATCTCTTTTTCAATTTCATATAGAAACTTTGGCGATTGAGGTCCTTTATTTCTGAAGATAAATGCCAAGGCAATACCTACAACTAGTCCACTCAAGTGACCTTCCCAAGAAACATGTTCTTTCATTGGAAAGATTCCCCAAACCATTCCCCCATAAATAAACGTAACAAATAATGAAATAGCCTGGAGTGGTTTATATTTTCTAATGACTCCAGAAGTAAATAAGAATCCTGCCATTGCGTATATAACCCCACTCATCCCAATGTGGTAAGAATTATTATTCGAAGCCACAATCCAAACTCCAAGCCCGGTAAAAAGCCAAGCCAAACTAAAAACTTTTAACGCTATCTCTCTGTAGTAGTATATGATTGCACCTAAAAGAACAGCGGTTGGAATAGAGTTATTTAAAATGTGATTCACCTCTTGATTCGAATGAAGTAAAGGCATTAAAAACACCCCCTTCCAGCTAGACAATTCACCGGGCATTACTCCGTAATGATAAAATGGAATAAGTGGAAAAAGATGATCAGCCCAGTAGACCAGCCACATAATAACGACCAACAATAATGGATAAACTATTGCCTCCACTGGAGAACCAAATTGAGCATTTTTCATTGAGGTACTCTTGTCAAATCTTATGCCCAATGCAATTTAATGACAATGTGGCACCATTTCATAATTTGTTAAAAGCCTCAAATTAGCTCAGGCTCTAAAGAAAAACCATATTTTTGCAACATGACAGAAATCGTAAATAGAGTAAAAGAAAGTGGTTTAATATCCATTGATTTAGCTGATTACAAATCAAATATTGCCATAATCGCTATTGACATTACTGATGTTTTATGGCAAGGACTTGTTTTAAAAGAAAAAGATTTTCGCTCATGGATTAAAGAACACGATTGGGACCAATACGCAACAAAAGCGGTCTACATTCACTGTTCAGCGGATGCAATTGTTCCTACATGGGCTTACATGCTCATTGGGTCAAAATTGCATGAATCAGGAGCATTTTATGTTGTTGGATCAAAATTAGATCTTGAAAAAGCCTTAATCAAGAATCGTATCGAAGAAGATAATCTAGAAGATTATCGAGATGGTAGAGTTATCATCAAAGGTTGTGCGGACATTTCTTGTCCGGAATATGCAATGACTGAATTAATTCGTTTCATACAACCTGTAGCAAAAAGCATCATGTATGGAGAGCCTTGTTCTACTGTACCTGTTTTCAAGAAAAAGAAGAAATAACATCAAATTGATAGCCTCTTGCTATCAAATCATCTAAGAATATCGGAAGCAATTCCTTAATTTTCGCTTCAATTTTCAGGTTATCGTGCAATACCAAAATATCCCCTCCTTTAATTTGTTTTTGGGATTTAATTAAGATTTCATCTACACTCACATTTTCATCAAAATCATAAGACAACCAGGTCCACATAATGATTTCATACTCTTTACGAATACTCGAAACATAAGGCACCGGTAAACGACCGTATGGAGGCCTGAATAAATTTGAATCAATATATTTAGCTGCCTCCTGAATTGAATTCAAATAATCTTCTTTCGAAGTCTTATTTCCATTCTCATGTTTCATAGTGTGATTGCCAATAACGTGACCTTCCTGAACCATTCTATTCATCAATTCTGGGTATTTCTTAGCATTACTTCCCACGCAAAAAAAGGAAGCTTTAATTTCTTTTTCTTTGAGAAGGTCCAGAATCCAACTAGTCAAATCAGGTGTAGGACCATCATCAAATGTTAGATATAAAGTTTCAGAAGACGAAAAACCCCAAGTCCTTCGTGGTACCATCCAACGAATAAAACTCGGGGTTTTAAATAATTTGAACATGTTCTTTCGAACTAGTTTTTATTGTCCAGGATTCATCAAAGCATCTAAAGAACCTCCATTCACTGGAGCTGGCGTTGATTGCGGTTCTGGAGTACCCGCTTCCATCCATCCATAATGCACTGCCATTGCTTCAGAATAATCTTGAAGGTTATGTAACATATTTGCGTAATAACCTGCTCTACTTCCTCTTCGCGTAGTTTCACCATTTGCATTTGCTAGCGCTTCAAGCTTATCGAACATTGACGGGAACATTGTCTTGTAGAAATGATCAATTTTTGAATTCGTCCTTTTAGACAGGGCACCTTCAGGATCTCCAAACTCATTTGCAGCTGCAGATATCTTAAAGTAAGCAGCCAAGGCAGCGTAGAAGTCTTTTGTGTTATCCGCTTTAGCAGCAACCTCTACTTGACTGGCCTCATAGTACCCAATAATCGATTCTAATTGATCAGCAACTTCAACACCTAACTTTTCGGCACCAGCTTTATCACCAGCCATATAAAGAACTGCTATATAATCATGAAGAACACCATCTGTATATGCTGTTAATGTTTTACCATTAATTGTATAATTATCTCTAGGATTGCTGGAACCATTCGGTTCACCATAATCAATAACCAAACGTGCTGGCATCACTTCTAACGATTTTTTAATTAAGGCAATCGCTTTGGTATTATATCCTTTAATCACCTCTTTACTAACTTCAGCAGGTAAACGAGTTGCATCCTGTCCCATGCCTAGGACCATTGCTCTTCTTTCATTATTTTGCTCTGCTGACATAGCTCTTGATACAAATTCTTCAGCTAGAGACAAGAAATGTAATCGATATTGTTTTGTATGACGTCTAGCATAGTAGTCGGTTAGAACATCTGGGTTATCCATTGCACCATAATCATATGTTTCCATCAAATTAGTGTACATCTTATCCCCATTGAATCTAGAGCCTTCATTATCGATTGGATTTAATTCAAAGGCCATTCCGTTTTGTTTCACATAACCTCTTCTATAGAATGCGATAGAAACATCCGATCCACCAGGCGAAGAGAAGCTAATGCCACGTTTCCATTCGTTATTCGAAATGATATCTAACATCATCACTTGTTCACGTGTTAATCCACGTTTATCGAAGTTAAACCTCATTTCTTTCAAGCAGTTCGCTTCTTGTTCTTTAGAAACAACACCAGAAGCAACTGCATTCTTCACATTCACCGGTAAAACAAAACCGGTACTTGGGAAAATCCTAACTAAACGTTGACCGTTATAATTAATCAAATTCTCATCATCTCGAGTGAATTCCATTGCCTCAGCAAGATCTGTATAGTTCCAACCTTTCTCGTAATCAATCATTAATTTTTGGAAAGCTTGCAATGTTTGCTCATTCGATTGAACTAACCCACTTTGAGCAGCACTAAACACCTCCATTGCTGCTTGATACTTTTTGAAAATTACATCTGTTGGATCTTGAGAAGTCAATGGTGCTGCTAAAATTGCTTTAATCTGTGCTAGCCTTCCAGCAACTCGCGGGTCGGAAGCAGTCGTAGAAGCTAATAATCCTGACGCTTGATTATTAAAAACATTAGTCGCTTGAACCAATTCATTTGGACTAGCATCAGCTCTCATTTTAATTACTCTTCGGATAATATCCGGATTTGTGTTCATATAGAATAACTCGAATAAGTCCGTAAACAGCACTTGATCCGTATTCCCTGCATACATCAAAATTTGATCCTCTGTAAATTTGATCGGAAGTGGATCAGATTCGTAGGCTCTTAATTTCATTTGATCCGTATACCAGTCGGTTTGCATTAAAGACAAGTTACAAACTCTGACATCTGTTCTTTGTCCTTCAACCTCCTGCATATACCACAATGGGAATGTATCGTTATCCCCATTCGTAAATATAATACCATTATGTTCTACAGAGTTTAAGTAATTCAATGAAAGGTTATGCGCAGTCGTTTTTAAACTTCTGTCATGATCATCCCAACCTTGAACTCCCATAATTAATGGGACAGACAAGCAAAGTGCTACAGCAATTCCTGCACCTTGAACATCCTTTTTCAATGCTTTTCTCAATAAGCCCATCAAAATCAATACGCCTCCACCAATAGCGATCATTATAATCCATGATAAGGTAATTGGTAATGAAGAATAACTTCCCATATCAGCGATCAGTGTCAGCAGTACTCCAGCACCTGCGATTACTCCACCACTAACAAGTTCTTTCTTATTGAAGCTTTTAAATGCATCATAAAGCGCATAGACACCTATACCAATCCACATTGCAAAGAAATAGAAAGATCCGGCATAAGCGTAATCACGTTCCCTTGGTTCGAATGGTCTTGGATTAAGATAAACTATAATTGCTAATCCAGTAAATAAGAAGACTAATGACAACACGAATGCATCTTTAGGTGCTCTATAGAAGTGGAATATCAGACCAATAAATCCTAAAATAATAGGCAAGAAAAAGAATCTATTATTCGATGGGTTCTCTTCTGTAAAAAATGGTGCCAATTCATCTTGGTTACCTAAACGTGCGTTATCAACAGCGCTGAAACCAGAAATCCAGTTTCCTCTGATTTCATCTCCATGGCCTTGAATGTCATTTTGGCGCCCTGAAAAATTCCACATAAAATACCTCCAATACATCCAGTTCACCTGGTATCTAGCAAAGAAAGTCATGTTTTCGCCAAAAGTAGGAAGTCTATTCCCATCCTTACCTATCTCGCCACCTTTATCATCGTTAGCATCGTATCCTGACCATCTTTTGTATCCATCGACACGCTGTTTTTCTTGACTCCAATACATCCTTGGGAAGAATGTAGTTTGGGCGTATGTAGGGGTTGCATCTTTACGCGTTGAGGCATTTGATTCAAAATATTTTTCGATCACTTCGCCTTTATTTACTTTGGCGAATTCATTTGCTCTAGTCTCATCTTTAAATGCTTTTAACTCCTTATCACCTTTCGTTACAACGAACCTCCTTAAGTAGAAAGCAGATAGATCATTCCATTGCTCTCTATCATTCTCAATAGAATTCCAGTGCTGACCAAAAAGAATTGGTGCAGAACCATATTGTTCACGTTTCAGATAAGCAGTAAGAGTTACTAAGTTCTCAGGATCATTCTCATCCAAAGGTGTATTCGCATTTGAACGAATAACGATAACTGCAAAAGAGCCATATCCAATCAACAATAGGATTAAACCCATTGTGGCTGAATACAATATTCTATTCCCTTTCTTACGTGCAAAACGAATTAAGAAAACGCATAATGAAACGATTAATAAGAAGAAGAAAATTGTTCCACTATAGAATGGTAACCCGAGAGAATTAACGAATCCTACCTCGAAAGATGACGCCATTGAAATAACCCCTTGAATGACTCCAACTTGAATAAATCCAAGTATCACAACCCCCAAAACACCAGTGAAAAGAATACCTTTTAAGTCAGCCGTTTTCTGATACCTGAAGTAAATTACATAAGCAATTGCCGGGACAACAAGAATACCTAAAAGGTGAACCCCAATTGCTAATCCAAGCATAAACATGATTAACAACAACCAACGATCTGGTGAATAACCAGTAAACAATTTACCACCTTGAATCGCAGTCATTTCTTCATCCCACTTTAGAATTGCCCAGAAAATGATGGCTGTAAATAAAGAAGACATTGCATAGACCTCTCCTTCAACGGCAGAGAACCAAAAAGACTCTGAGAAAGTATAGGCCATTGAACCTATAAATGCAGAACCGAGAATTGCGATTTTATCTCCACTTGTTAATTCAGGCTTATCTCTAAGACTAATTTTCTTAACTAACATTGAGATTGACCAAAACATAAATAATATAGTTGCAGAACTAGATAAAGCAGAAACTCTATTGATCCATACAGCTACATTTTCAGGTTCAGCAAAGAACGAGAATAATCTGCCGATAACCATAAATAACGGTGCTCCCGGAGGATGACCAACTTCTAGTTTATATGCAGCAGTGATATACTCACCACAATCCCATAAACTCACTGTGTCTTCAATCGTGATAAAAAACACGACAGTAGATATTAAAAATACCAGCCAACCAAGATAGAGGTTCAATTTCTTATAATTCATATGCAGTTGTTAAGCGTTATTGCCAGGTCCTTTGACCAAGCACCGTTTTTTTTAGGCTTTGCGAAAATAAGAATATTAAAGCAGGTTGAAACTGTCTAAAAGTGAAAAATTGTCAATTTTTAAATGTTCATTTCCAGTAGGATGGAAAAAAAGTACATTTTTTTCAAATTTTTATTCCAAAATGTTGTGCAGAAATGAATTTTGTTCGTAGCTTTGCAACCGCAATTGTCCCATGGTGTAACTGGCAACACGTCTGTTTTTGGTACAGAAGAGTCTAGGTTCGAGCCCTAGTGGGACAACTTTTAAAGCTTCATCGAAAGGTGAGGCTTTTTTGTTGGAATAACATTCCAATGTCAGTCTTGAAAGAGCCTACATCGAGCTTTTCGCTTTAACAAAAGTGCTTGCCTTTTCGTAAACGTTATTCAATCTAATCGGGCAACTCTCAAAGTTTCTTATTCCACCAACACTGTTCCATTTTATCGCAACAATAGTGGAAAACACAGAATATCCAATAAGTCGATTAAATTTAGCGTTAAAGTCCACTTCATCGAACAATTATTTCCAAAGAATAAAACTTGCTCTCAAGGATTTATGCACTCTACTTTAATTTGTTTTAAGATTTAACTAACTTAGTTTGAATTAAATATTTGATATGTATTCTTCACTTACCACGCTTGTATTTATCTTTTTTTCATTTCTCTTTTGTTTCGGTCAAGATGAATCAAGTGATTGGCCAAAGGAAATTGAATCTGAAAATTATTTAGTCAAAATTTATGCCCCTGAAGATTTAACCTATCATGACCATGAGTTAAAATCAAAAGCCGCGTTTTCAATCAAAAAAGAAAATAACTCCACCCCTACATTTGGAATTCTTTGGAGTACGGCTACTCTAGATAGCGATCGTAGCAATCGAATTGTAAATCTCGCTTCAATCAAGATCGATGAAGTTCGATTCCCGGAAGTTACAAGTGATGAAGAAATTGAATCTTTCAAAGAATTAATTGAAACAGAAGTCCCAAAATGGAATTATGAATTCTCCTTAGACTCTCTGATTAATGAACTATCATCCGTGAGTGTTCACTTAGATGATATCCAATCGAATGCTCCCAAAATCATTATTTGCAATGAACCAACTGTTCTCATTCAAACGGATGGTCAACCCAAATTAAAAGCCAGTGAAGATGGAATAAGTATTGTAGAAAACACATCATCGTTTATTGCATATAGTGATGATTCCAATATGTTTTATTTATATGGTGGAAGAATCTGGTATGCCTCAATAGGTATAGAAGGCCCATGGTCACCATCAAAAAACATCCCGAAAAAATTAAAGAAAATTGCTCAAGAGGTCATTGAAAACATGGATAAAAAAAGTCAATACGAAAGCGACTTTACAACAAATGACGTGATTCCTAACGTCATTGTTTCAACCGAACCAAGCGAATTAATTGTGTTTTACGGAGAAGCTGAATTTTCCCCAATCCAAAACATTAATTTATTGTATGTAAAGAATACAAATGCAGATGTTTTTCTAGATATAGAAACTCAAATGTTCTATACACTAATCTCTGGAAGGTGGTTTTATTCAAACTCCTTGAAACAATCATGGAAACCAATTTCATCTGATGACCTACCCATTGATTTCAAACACATCAACCCGGAAAGTGCTAAAGGTAACGTACTCTCTTCCATAGCCGGAACAGAAGAAGCAAAAACAGCGATATACGATGCTCAAATCCCTGAAACCGCAGCTGTTGATGTAAATACAGAAGCATCCGAAGTTGTTTTCAATGGAGATCCCATTTTTGAAACTATTGAGGGAACATCTCTAAGTTATGCGGTCAATACCGAAAGTGATGTCTTTAAAGACCCTCACTCTTATTACCTATGCGATAATGCTGTTTGGTTCAAGTCAAAATCACCTTTTGGACCATGGAAAGTCTCTGGGAAACGACCTCTTGAAATAGAAAAAGTACCTGCAAGCAACCCAAAATACAACACAAAATATGTTTATATCTATGAATCCACTCCTTCTGTAGTTTATGTGGGCTACACACAAGGCTACTATGGTTCTTATGTTTACAACCAAACTGTTGTTTACGGCACAGGATACTATTACAACCCTTGGTATAATGGTGTTTATTATCATCATCATTACACTTATGGATACTCATTCAGTTATTCACCAAGATTCGGTTGGACGCTAGGTTTTTCGTTTGGACCACCAAGCTATTGGTGGGGCTGTAACTATTGGAATAATGGCTGGAACAATTGGGGACCACCTTATCACCGTCCGCCGTATTACGGTCACAACCACAACCACAATAATGGAGGTCAAGGTTATAATCCTGGGAACTCTAATAGACCGTCCATTTATGACAGAAGAAAGGGAGTTAGTCGTTACACGCCTACAAAACGACCTGACGTAAAACCGGTACCAAAACCGACGCCGAAACCCACACCAAAACCGACGCCTAGACCGACACCAAAACCGACGCCAAAACCTACGCCGAGACCGACACCAAAACCAACGTCGAGACCGACGCCGAGACCGATGCCGAGACCGACGCCAAAACCAACGCCGAGACCGATGCCGAGACCCACGGTTCATCCTGGAACAAGGCCATACACACCTTCGCATAGACCCAAAACGAGACCAGCGCCGCGACCTACAAAAAGATCAAGTTTTGGTACGCTTGGACGATAGTTTTATGAATTTTATCAACACAGCTTTCTTCTGATAAAATCAATACATATTAACAATTAGATTTTGCAAATAAATATGTTGAACTAGGTATTGAAATTATTCAATGGAAAGGTACATTCTATAGCTTAATACTCAGTATTGAGCCTTCCTCTTTTGAGAAAACATACAAGATAAAGATGAATCAGATCTAATAAAAGGGAAGTATATCTATTACCTTATCACAATCCTGAATTTTGTATTAAAAGCACCCATTATTCATAGAGTTTGATGATTTTAATAGTGATGCTTAATACAGCTATATTAACACAAACCCAAAAAACGATTAAAATGCAGCGTTCTGTGTTATACATTCCAATTGCTAATCATTTAAGCTTATTCTCCAATAAAGATGGGAATGGTGAAATCACTTTCATTTACACCTAATATTCTAGGTCATAGCTACAATAAGATAAGTCATAAGGTATCATCGAAGAATAGAATTATTTACTGAAAGAATCTATTGTCTATGCACCTGTAAAGCGCATCGTCTATTTTTTTCACTCCAAATTGGTTAGGTTTTTTATTTAACCATGCACTAAGCTATGAATGCACTTAAACCTAATAGTGACATTTAGAAGGAAGCTGAAAAGTCTTAACTAGAGTAAGCAAAAAACTAAAATATAAGTAATGAAAAAAACTATTTCACTTGGTAACTACGAGATGATCTTAAGGCCGCAGAACCAAGTTATCAATTCAATTATTGACGGATGCTTTCCGTTTCCATTTTCTTGGAAAGACATGTTTCCAATTCTTTTAGGAGGATTTATGAAAGGGCAAGAGTTAGCCTCAAATGGAACCGATGAACAATATCCATATTCCATTGATGAATTAGCTAAGCGTATTCACAAAACAACTTTACCAGCTTTAGCACAAGCTAAATCACAAAAAGAAGTAGATGGGCACATGAAAGAGATCTATTTCGCATTCCCAGCAGCCAAAGAGTTAGTATCGTCACTTTCAGATGAAACTGACGATACTGATATACAAGGTTTAGTTTGGGTCCCTTGGGCAATTGCTGCAGTTGTGACATACGCAATTGCATATACGGCAGGATATAAGCAAGGATCTGAAGATAACGGTGATGGTGAAAACTAATTATTACACCGTTAAGATAAATCACAATTAACTTTTAAATCAATCAAAATGAATAATACAATTTCTATGGGGAATTTCGAATTAGTCCTCAAACAAGCATCAAATATAAACGGTGGAGCATCGTCATCGGAAGGAGCAAATGAATGTCCAATCATGCCTCCTATTTTAATCCCATTACTTCCATTTTTATTAGATTACTACCTAAAAGGATCCGATGATGTGAAAAAAGGAGCTTCTAAAAACTCTCCTTATCCAAAGGAAAAACTAGGCCAATACATTGGAACAGAAGTAATGCCTTCCCTTTTAAAGTCTACCTGTCAAAATGAAGAAGATGATATCTTAAAAGAAGTATACTCGGCTTTTCCAAAAGCCAAAAGTTTTGTCAAGGAAATTCGAGATAAATATAACCCTGAAACCAATGATGACGTGCAAGCCTTCGCTTGGGTTCCCGTAGTAATTGTTTACACACTAATTGCAGCATATGCTTATGGCTCAGGATATAAAGATGGTAAGAACTCAAAACCATAAGAATACATTAAAAAAGGAGGGCAATAAACTGTTCTCCTTTTTAATAAAAGACTACACATAACATCATCATTATAAACTCACTAAATGTAATTCTAAATAAGGTTTATACAATTACTCATAGAAGAAAATGTTGACTGAATGAAACTCAGCTATTTCCGTGCTTTTCCTGTTGCACCTGAAAATAGAACGCGAAAAATCTGAAATTAATTAAACTCTTTCTTTAAAAAAAGACGTATCTCGGCCAGGTTTAGCAGATCTGAAGCCATTTCAAATTCGTGCTTCGACAAACTTAAAGTTATATCAGGATAAGAGGTCATTATCGAATACCTTGTTGTTTTATCCGCTCTATGAATACTTGCTGAGCTAATATTATTTAATCCGAAAAAGCTAGATTTAAAAATAACAAAATCACTTTGCTCAAGAACTAAAATTAAGTTCCCGAAACATAATTGTAATTCTTGACAACAATTACATTGTGATATATATCCGAAAGAATTCGAATGAATAAGCGTATGATTATCTTCTTGCATATCTTCTATATTATTAGAAATTAAATACTATCTCTTCAATCCATTAATGCCTTTTAAGCATAAAGTCAAAATTTTCTAAGCGCTGAATGAGTTAAAAATTATTACCAATGATTTAGAGTTAGGTATAGAACGCATTAAGCCTAAAAAATGCTGGTAAATCGTTGGTAATATGTCATTTTCAAAACTCTTATGCGATGCTTTTAGGTATGCGACAATCTCTTTTGATCCAAGCTCTAATATTAGAGCATCATTAAAATCAACTTCAAAATTGACGCTGTCTTTTTGCAAATATTACTCTTTCATCTTCCTCGATAAAAATTAATCTATAGCGTAAAATGACATCGAGATAAGAAATCGAGCAATACTTCATGATGTTTATAACGCCCAAGAAAGCTCATTTTTTAATACCATGAAAAAGGTATTTTAAAGTTTAATTTAGAATTAATCTAAATTAAGCTCGCTTTTTCACATAAGCAAACTACTTTTGTCATAACAATGTCATAAAAAAACAGGTATATGAAAAATTTGATTTTAATTGTAGCAGTTATATTGTTATCAATTAGCAAAATTATCGGTCAGAACAACCAACTAACAAAAGATAAAAATTCAATTAAAAAAATGTGTGGATGTTTTGATGTTACATTCAATTTTGCAGAAACATTCAGTTATTCTGAAGACTCTACTTATCGTCCATCTGACACTAAACATGCAAGTGCATTAGAATTAGCCGAACTGATTACAGATGAAGATGGAAAAGTAAGTATACAACATTTATTGATCGTTGGCCCTCCTTCAAATCCAATGACTATTAAACATTGGAGACAGGATTGGCTATATGAGAACACCGACTTTTATATGTTTAACGCCGACAACAAATGGAGCTATACAAAAAAATCAAAATCAGAAGTATCTGGTCAATGGACACAAAAAGTTTACCAAGTAGATGATAGTCCTAGATATGAAGGCTCAGGAACATGGGTACATGTAGATGGAAAAAGTTACTGGGAAAGCACAACCACAGCACCCTTACCAAGAAGAGAGTACACTCAAAGAAGTGATTACAATTTAACATTAAGAAGAAACAGACATGAAATCACAAAAAATGGCTGGGTGCATGACCAAGACAACGACAAAATTATTCGAAATAATGATAATGACGAATTGATTGCACAAGAAAAGGGATATAATACTTATGTGCGCGTTGATGACTCAAAATGTGAATCAGCTAAG
Source organism: Crocinitomicaceae bacterium (assembly GCA_022447585.1). Taxonomy (GTDB): domain Bacteria; phylum Bacteroidota; class Bacteroidia; order Flavobacteriales_D; family Crocinitomicaceae; genus UBA4466. Next base: position 111,597 of record JAKVAR010000029.1, read on the forward strand.
ACATGGTGGAAAGAAAATGAAATATTCTGGGAAAATGCTAGAGAAATGTGGGATAGTGTTTATGGACGTAATATAAACATGGAATTGGCTTCAAAGGTTGATGGAAAAAGACTATACGAAATACTTTTCGAAATGGAATTAGACAGCAAGCCGAGAGAAATCAAAAAAGTAATAGAATCTTTCTTAATAAAATAACAGAATTGCTATGTTAAGGATACTATTCATTCTTACCTTCATATTAACAAGTGTTCATTCATCTTCGCAGAACATATTTACCTCACGTAAATATTGGACTCAAAACCCAAGTATTGAAGAAATAAAAAGTTCTGTGAATGAGGAGAACAATCTAGTTGCATTTGACAAACATAAATTCGATGCCGTGACTTGGGCTATTTTAGAAGATGTATCAATTGGTACAATAAAATATCTTATAAACATTGATGGTAATGGTGTCAATAAAAGATCGCATGATGGAAGAACTCCAATCTTTTGGGCGGCATATAAAAATAATGTTGAGCTTATAAGGTATCTAATTGAAAATAATGCCCGTACTGATTTAATTGACGACCATGGGTATGGACTTGCAACCTTTGCCGCAGTTACGGGACAGCTCAATGAGGAGATTTATGACATTTGTAAAGAAAACGGTGCCGATCTTAAAACAGAAAAAAATAGAGCAGGCGCAAATTCGCTACTATTAATAATGCCTTTTCTTACTGATATAAAGCAAGTGAGGTATTTTGAAAAAAATGGACTCAGTATTCGAGATAAAGATAACAAAGGCAATAATGCTTTTACATACGCTTCAAAAACGGGGAACATTTCAATTATGAAGGAATTAATCTCTCTTGGAATAGATCCATCAGCCAATAATGATGCTGCCGTAATATTTGCCGGAAAAGGTACACGAAAAAAGAAAAACTCCGCAGAGACATTTGAATTCCTTAAGCAACTTGGTTTATCTCTAAACACGATTGATGAAGATGGTAAAAACGTGCTTCATTATCTTTCCGCATATAGTAAAGATGATAAGTTATTCAACTTCCTAATTGAAAACCAGGTGAAATTAGATATGCAAGATTCCAAAGGAAACACGCCTCTATGTTATGCATTAGAGTATAACAATATTGACATGATTAAACTAATAATTGAGCGTGATCCTGAGTTAAATACAATAAACAAAGATGGCGAAGGAATCATTCATTTAGCGGTTAAAAGTCAAGAAATTGAAATAGTGGAATTAATACTCCCGTTAATCTCAGACATAGATTTAAAGTCAGCTAACGGCTTAACGCCTTTGCAAATTGCCGCTGCGACAGCAAAAAACGATTTAATATTAAAATTACTTGTTCATTCTGGAGCAAACAAAAATATAAAAACTGCATTCGATGAAACAGCCTACAATTTAGCTCTGGAAAACCAGCAGCTAAAAGATAATGGAATCTCTGTCGAATTTTTAAAATAATTATATGAAACGATTTTTAACTTATAGTTTATTAACATTAACTATTTTCATTACATCTTCGTACGCTGGATCAGTAAAAAAATATAAATGCCTCATTCAAATGACTAATTATGTTGGAGAGGGTGCATACATCGTAATTTCATTAATTAATCCAAAGGGAGAGTATGAAAAGACATTATATGTTCAAGGAGATGATAAAGAGTGGTATTACGAAATTACTTCGTGGTGGAAATTTTATGGAAAACGACGCACTAATTTAGATGGTCGCACGGGAAGTACTATTTCAGGTGGAGAACGATCTATGAAAATACTCGAAATTGAGCCTTCAAAGATTAATAAAGGTTATCAGATAAGAGTTGAAAGCGCAGTTGAATCTGAAAATTATTTTGAACGAGATATTCAGTTCAAACTAACGACAGCAAATTTACAAAAAAAGCATAACGGATCTGGTTTCATTCAATATTTGAGAATTATACCAAATTAAACTAGCATATGATTCTGACCTTTTGGAGAAAAGCTCATTTAATACTTGCTTTAACTTCTGGTATATTCCTTCTAATCACATCAGTTACTGGTGTGATTTTGTCGTTTAAGCCTATTCAGAGTGAATTAAACAACTCTAATATTAGCAACACTCCAAACAAATCTGTCTCTGAACTATTATATCAGCTCGATTCAAAATATGATGAAATCATCGATTTACAAATAACTGAAGATCGATTAATACGCATTTCAGTAATAGATCAAAAGGGCGAATATGACGAATTTTACATCAACGCAAAAACACTAGAAAAGAGCTCTATCATTTCGAAAGAGCCAAGACTATTTGCAATTTCAAAAGCAATACATAGGTCTTTATTCTTAGGAGTAACCGGAAGAATATTTATTGGCATTTCATCCTTTATGCTTCTTCTTTTATCAATTACTGGAACAATTCTACTTATTAAGAGGCAATTAGGTTTAAAAAACATTCTTAAACCAGTATACAAAAGTAATTTCTATAGCTATTGGCATGTAAAACTAGGTCGAATCACACTCATTTTCATTATTATTATTGCTGGTAGCGGAACCTATCTATCTCTAGATCGATTTGGCATAATCCCGGAATCAAAGATCGGCAATATCACCCCCTTAATATCCAAACAAAAAAAAGACACTGAGAAGCTCAGATATCATGCTTTATCGAATGTTTCACTTTCTGACTTGAAATCCATTGAGTATCCATTTTCTGATGATCCAGAAGATTATTTTATAATCAATTTAATTGATCAAGAAATTCAAATCAATCAAGTCAATGGGCAAATAATTTCTCATGAACAACTTGATTTTAAAACCTTAATAGATTTTTACAGTCTCAAATTACACACCGGGCAAGGTAGCATAATTTGGTCTTTATTCTTATGTGTTTCCTCGATTAGCATACTGTTCTTTATTGTATCAGGCACAAAAATGGCCTTGCTCAGGCTAAATCGGAAAAAACAAACCTTCAATTCCGAAAATAGCGAATATGTCATTTTGGTGGGGTCTGAAGGAGGTAGTACTATGACTATTGCCAAAGAGTTTCAACAAATTCTAATACAAAAGGGAAAACGCATATTTCTAGATAACTTGAACAATTATCAAATATACCCACGTTTAAAGCACCTTATAATATTCACGTCTACCCATGGAGAAGGAATCGCGCCTACAAATGCATCAGAATTCCTAAAGCGATTCAATAATTTCAATCAAGTGAATAATTTTCAATATGCCATTGTTGGATTTGGATCTAAAAACTTTCCTCTTTTCTGCCAATTTGCCATTGACGTATCCAACGCTCTACAAGAAAAAGGCCAAGGAGACGAATTTCTGCCACTTGAGCTTATAAACAATCGGTCATCTGAAGATTTAGATGTATGGCGAAAAAGTTATCTAGAAAAATCCGGTATTCTATCAAATGAAAAATTGGTTGTCCCTGATACTAAAACACTAAATTTGTTAGACTTTGAATTAGTTTCCAGAACAGATCCTTTTGCTGCTAACAACTTCTCCTTCACTCTAGAATTAAAAGTCCCTAACACTAATTTTAAATCTGGAGATTTAATTTCAATTTATACCCCAGATAAAGCCCAATTCAGATATTATTCCATAGGCAAGAGCAAAAACAACAACATTTTACTATTTATTCGAAAGATTGAGAATGGAATTTGTTCTAATTACTTAAGTAACGTTAAACCTGGAGAAATCATTCAGGGTCAAATTGAAAAAAATAATCACTTTAACTTCCCACAGCAATCTAAGTCTATAATCACAATCGCTAACGGAGTTGGAATCGCGCCCTTTGTCGGCATGGCAAGAGAAAACAATATAGGCAAACCTTTTTACTTGTATTGGGGAGCCAAATATCAAGGAGTAATAGACGTAATTGAATCAGACATATCGCATCTTTTACTGAAAAAACATATTTCCCAGCGCAAAATCGTTTTGTCTCAAACAGAAAGTACTGAACTAAAATATGTTCAAGATCTCATCTCTAAAGATGAAAAGTTCATCACTCATAATTTACTAAAAGGATCTACATTCATGATTTGTGGTTCTATTGCCATGAAAAAAAGTGTCCTGAAAACGTTAGATACTATCTCTACGAAAAACTTAAACCTCCCTATATCGCATTTTGAAAATGAAGGTTTGATCAAGACTGACTGCTATTAAACATAAATATCGCGATTAATGAGGAATAGTATAGTGCTGAACCTCGGACCCTGTTCAAATTAAAGAAATCGCTCTGGTATAAATTCAATAGATGAAAATTGATCGAGAGAAACTTAAGCTAAGTTGGTTCTTAATGAAGAATTAGTATTGTCTTAAGAATTGAAAATTAAGAGTATGAACCATACTAAAAACCTAGTTCAACTCATTAGTTATAAACAAGCGCATTTCAGCCAGGTTCAATAAATCAGAAGCCATTTCATATTCTTTTTTAGATAAACTCAACGTTATATCGGAATAGGAAGTCATTATTGAATAACGTGTAATTTTACCTGTTCTATGAATGGCGGCAGTATGAATATTATTCAACCCAAAAAAACTTGCTTTAAAATTTATAAAGTCGCTTTGACCTAGCACAAGGATTAAATTTCCGAAACACATTTGTAGATCTTTACAACAATTACATTGTGATATGTATCCGAATGAATTTGAGTGAATAAGGGAATGATTGTTTTCTCGCATCGTTTACTTGTACTATGAGTTAATTATTTTTTCTTCAATCCAAGCGTGTTTCTTTAATTCTAAATCAAAATTTTCAATGCGTTGAATAAGCAATTGACAAAATGGATTACTGGCATATTTAGATTTCTTAAGAAGAGCTATAATTTCACTTAAAAAAGGCTCTTGATCCTCATGGGAATGTGAATTCTCATTAGCTGATTTAGCCGGAATGGAATTATTCAAAAATGCTGGGAAAGTAATTCTTTCTTCAACATCCATATGAACCTTAAGCGAAACCTGAAACTTCATAAACAAGTTTAGAATAATTGGTAACGATTTAGAGTTGGGAGTTAATTTTATGAGTCCTAAAAAATTTTGCTCAATTCTGGGAATCAATTCATGTTCAAACCTCCAATGAGAGGCTTTAAGGTATGCAATTACATCTTCAGGCTTAGAAGTTGCATAGACTATTTCCCTGACATCATTATAAATATCATGCTCAAAACCGAATCCATTCTTGTCTAAATATAATTCCTTCATTTATAATAATTTTTCACATTCAATACAGTAAAGTTACATTGAGATTCGATGCCGAGCAATACCCTATTATTGGTATAATCTGTCAAAAATCATCATTATAAACAACATTTTTCATGGAATCTAAATTTATCAAAGAATCAGAGATACAATCATAAAAAATCATCCAAATATTTCCATAAAAAAGGATGTCAAACAATTTAATGAATCCCAAATTGAACAATGGAGCGGTACCATTAAGCAATTAATTGTGTTACAAATTTATTGAGAACAAGTTCAACTGCATGATATGCAAACGATCAATCAAAATTATAATTGGCAGGTTAGTCCGAGTATAAAGTCAAGTTTAACTTATGTTAGACATTAAACCTCCCCCACATGCATGAACCACAAGCTATTCCAACACAATTCCTTCTAATAAAATAAAGCCTATCATAATCTATAATTCTCTATTCAGAACAAACACCTAAAATTACCATAGGAGAAAAAGGCAAATTTTTACCGTTTATCTTGAGTAATTTATGACTTAATTTTAACAGTACTCTTCAAGATTTGTGTGGGTATTATTTAGAAAATTACAGTTGGACAACCTCAAATGTTGGGTACCCTTTTATACCTGAATCGTTATAAAAATCAATAAAGTGCATCTTGTAATATATACCAGCAAACGTTTTCACAATGTATATTTTATTTGGATCTACAATATAGACAGCATTGTCATAATCATACGTTTTCCAGTTATAGCCTATGTAATTTAAATTACTCGAATAATTTGCAGAAACAGCATCATTATAATCGACTAATTCAAAAGACTTATCCTCAATCAAAGCTGCTTGTGTTTCAAATCGATTCAATAAAACTCCAGTTACAACGTAAATTGTAGCTGGATCATTAAACAAGTGCGTGTATTGAGTAAACATTAAATCCCATGAATCTTTGCTTGGAGCAATATCAACAACGCCATCATTAAATGAAAAATAAGTAAAACTTGTATTATCATCCTTGGTCACAATCATTTCTTGAGCTATGACACTGGTTAAATCACCAACTTCAATTGTGAATGTGCTTGCAGTATAATCATTAATCATCAACTTTTTAAACCCCAAATGTGTCCCAGCACTATTGTATCCTAGATCAATTACATATGTCTTATCAACATTTGTCCAATCTCCAATAGCGGTAGAATCAAGGTTTCCAGTTTGTTTATCCCAATGCCAATCTAAACCAACATCAGATGTAATTTGATCAAAAGCTAAATCACTTCTATGCACTCCCATTCCTTTGGAAGTATTCAGAACAACATGCCAACCGTCATCATTAGATTCAAAACCTAAATCCCAATCCGTTTTATCATTCGTTGAAATTACACTGTTCGTTTCTAAATCATAAAACAATTGATTTGCATAATCCTCCCCCATTGGTATTTGCGAGACCTGACCTTCTCCAGCTTCATGCTTCGGAATAGGTATCTCATCCTTCTTACAAGAGATTAAACCAAATAATACACAAATAATAATTACGCCAAATCTCATTTTAATTCTTTTTAAGTTTAAGCTTATAGATCATTGAAAAGAAAATTGAAGTTCCTTTACCTACATTAAAATTTCCAGCACTCGAATGAATTGCCTGAACTTGCCCCGTTACATTGACAGTTTGTACGTTTAGCACATTTTTAGCACCAATTGTTAGTACTAAATTACGATCCTTCAACAGCTGCGAAGAAAAACTAACATCTAAAATATTAAAACCGTCTTGTCGACTTTCTACAACCTCATCGTTTGAATTTAGTGAATAAGTTTGAAGGCGTCCATTAAATTTATAGAACGTATTAAATGACAAACGCTTTTTGATGATATCAAACTCGGAATTGACTCCAATTTCAGGAGAGAAAAGATAGTTCGACGTTGAAGTTGAATTACTTAAATAGTTAAACCTTCCAATATAAGCCAAATCAAGGGTTAAGCGTAATCTTTGTTGGCGAAAAACAAATTTCAATCTATTGGAGATCGAACTAAATTCGCCAATATTTACATAAGAATAGCTACCATCTTCCTTAACAGCCAATGATATTAAATTTTCAATTTCATTATATGAACCATTCCATTCCATTTTATACATTCCATTGCTTTTCATACTTTTGATCCAATTCAAGTTTAGCGAATAATTCCAACTCGATTCTGGTTTTAAATTTGGATTTCCTGTTATATCGTGATTTACATCAACAAAGTCCAAGTACATTTCTTTCATACTTGGAGCTCTAAAACCACGCGCGACAGAACCTCTAACTGAAATTCTTTTCACTCGATACAAAAGATTTAATGAAGGAATAAGTGGACTTTCAAAATTCGTGTTATAGGCGTATCTTAGTCCTGGTTTAACAATTAATGAATCTGTGATTTTCCAGTCTAGCGTAATAAAGCCAGCATAATCTCCCATATCCTGTTCTCCACTTTCAATGCGTCTTCCCCAACCTGTATAATTATACAAATCAACTCCGATCTGATAATCTAGCTTCTTATGCAATCGAGATATAAACTCCATTCGTGCCATGGTATTATCAAATCTTGAAGTATCCTGCGACCCATTTGACTCTGAAAGTAGTTGATCTAAAGACGTCAGATCTATGATATACGTATTCTTTTTTCTTTTAAAAAAATTGTGCGCTAGTAATAGCTTCAATTTACTCTTTCTAATCGTGAAATCATTCACGAAAGAAACATCTAACCTTTGCGTATTATAATAATCATCAAAAGCCGTTTCATAATAAGGTGCCTTAGGCATCCCTCTATTCATAATTTCTTCATGAAAGTAGCTTCCCGATATACTTGACTGCCAATTCTTCATTCGAAAATCATACCTCACATTTCCAAAATACTGTTCCTTTGGCTTCCATGTTTTAACTCGATTGGAATCAGCAAGCCTTTCCTTTGGGAACTCAATAAAGGGGTCATTCGCAGACCAACCGTCAAAATAATTTCTCCCTCCATTTATACTTAAAGAATTTTTCCCTTTACTAAACGAAACCGTTCCATTCAAATTATAAACACCGCTGGACTCATAGAAAGGTGCTAAAATGATTTCAACACCTTGGCTCGTCTTTTTCTTGGTAATTATATTGATTGTACCGGCCAAAGCATTTGTACCATAATTGACCGAAAGCGGCCCTTCAATAATTTCAATTCGTTCGACATTATTTAAGTTTACTTGACTTAAATCAATGTTTCCATTTTGACGACCTATAACTGGAACACCATCAATAAGTATTTTAATGTTTTGACCTGTAGCTCCTCCGATTTCCATTGAACTACCAAGTATGTTATCCTGAGAAATTCGAATATTGGTCTTATAGACTAATATCTCAGATAAGTTAACCGCCCCAGATTTTTGAATTTGTTCCGCCGTAATGACATCAATTTTTTGAACAGCCTTTTCCAGACTAGTAGCTTTTAATTGAGCCGTTACAACCATTTCTTCAATCTGCTGCAGCTTAATTAGACTGAATTTATTTGTTGACTGAAGCCATAAGGTGTCTGTGAATGGATAATAGCCAAGAGCATAGATCTTAACATATACTTTTTCCTCGAATTTAGAATAGAATCTTGACTTACCATTCCAATCCGATATCGTGTTTTCAACTTGTGTTGAATCAATATAAGAAATAACAGAAACTTTTGCTTGGGCAACGGGATCTCCGGTTTCATCTTCAACAATTACAATGTTTTGTGACCATATATTGGAAGAAACAACTAATAATACGATTACTAAAATTATTCTAGTCATAGCTTTACGATATCATTAACATCTTTCATATATATTGCAATGTCTATCAATTCTAAAGACAATACTAACTCATCATAAGTTAGACATAAATATGTATTCTTCGTTAGTTTAATTTGCACTCCGATTGAAGGGTCAGAAAGATTGTGTGAAAACTCTAAATCCCTTTTCATTTTATTTAAGTTAAACTCTATTGTACTCAATTGATCATTTGACAGAAAACTAAGCACTCCATGCAATTTCAAATGAAAACACTCACAATTGTAGCAATAACTAACACTCCCTACTTTATTTGTGTTTAACTCTAAAAACTCACTCATTTATTACTTAATTAGATACTAAATAAACCATTTTGAAATGACAATTTCATTTGTATTTGCATTGCACATATTCAAAAGAAAGAATCATATTTTCTAACTTTTACGCCTAACATTTTTTTAAACAAACACCTATTTGAATTTCGTAAATCCAACGTGTAATAACGACCTTACTACTGCACAATTCCAAAGCACTAATAGATACGTATTTGAAAATCAAAAAAAGATTGTGGCTACTATAGTAGCCACAATCTTGATTTCTAAAGCTTTATCAGTGAATAACAAAAAACATTGACAAAAAGTGATAGATATTATTCCTTTTGCACTTCACATACATTTTTTAAGTAGACTTTTTTCGAATAACTTCACTCTGTTTTTTAATGCTTAATAATAATCTTTTCCACAGAAACGTTTCCAGCGTCATCTTTTATGTGCATAAAATAGAATCCCTCGTCAAAATTTGAAACATTAATCATTGATTCTACTCCGGTATAAACCACTTGACCACTAGCATTAACAATGCTTAAAGAATTAATTGAGTAAACAGAACTAATATTCAATATGTTACTCGCAGGATTAGGGTAAACATCAACTGTTGCTCCCATGTATTCTGGAACACCTGCAGATTCAACTTTTTCTTTTGTGAAATTAACAACTCCCGTTGAAGAACCTTCGAAGCCTGTAAAAACTACTTTCCAAACATCGTCGTTTTCTAACTTAACGAAGTAAGACAAATCTGCTACTATTTCGTAAGTAAATAAACTCATATTAAATGATTTCCAATCATAACCAATGGTATTAATCTCAGGTTCAAATGTAGCATAAGTGCTTGTTGATACAGGTTGACTTTCAACCTTAGAAACTTCTACACTACTATTTTGCAAAACACCTGTCACAGAGCTAATATATCCTGGAGCTAATTCCAATACATAATTTGTAAAAACAACATCCCAATCTGAGCTTAAAGGTTCTCTATCTGTAATAGATTCAGTTAAAATATTGTAGTACACGAAGTTCTTTCCAACATAACTCGATTTACTAATAACTTCCACCACTTCATTTGAATTGTCTAATAAATCAAACTTTATACTGTAATCTCCTCCAGCTAAAGATTCAATAAGTAACTTTCTAAAAGTCCCGTTACTCAATTCCAAAACAAATATTCTCGAACCTTGAATCTGATGAGTAATCGTATTGTATTCACCCCATCCTAAGTCAGTTGCAGACATTGGGTCTCCAACTACGTTCAGCGCACCTAAAGACCAACTCTCGTAGTCATTAAGAGCAGTTTCCCAAGTGGTAGCCATCCCATTAGTATCAACTGTTGTCCAATCTCCAACCACTCCAGGATAAACCCAAAGACTAGATCTCTTATTATTCAATCTCACCGCTGCACCGAAAGCATCCAAATCAAAGGCTAAATCCCATGAATCTATTTGCTCACTTGCCACTTCTCCATTCTCGAAACTATAGTAAGACTCATTGGCATAACCTGCCCCTAGAGTAACTACATCTGCCGTTTGTGCCATAGACAAGGAGGACATCCCCAATACTATTGCTAGAATTTTTTTCATCTTATTTTTATTTAGATTAATTATAAATAATTAACGCAAAAGTATATTGAGTAAAGGTACAAGTCAATACCTCAAAACAGGTATTAAAGACGGCAACCATACCATGAAAAGGGTATTTTACTCGAAAAACGGGAAAAACAAGCCTAAATAAAAAATTCTAAGACTAGATTCGTAATTATGTCTTTGTCTCCAAAAAAGAAAAAATGGATCGGTAGAATTGGAAAAATAACATTTTTATTTTTTCTAATAAAAGGTCTAATATGGATATTAATCACTTTAGGAATTTACGCATCAACTCAATAAAAAAATCAAGGTGATAAAGCAAAGCAAGCATTAACAACAGTGGGACATCAAGCAGCTTATTTAAAAAAAGAAATCGTTTCCACAATTAACTAAATAAAAATAGCTAACTTCGTTTTGCTAAACTATGTTACTCAGTCAGCTATGTGAATAGTTACTGCTTGAAAAAGCAGAATACATAAAGTAACCGATTGGCTTTAATAGTTAAATCAGAAAGGCCTCTGCGTTTGGAGAGGCCTTTGTTATTAATTCAACAATTCTGGATTTGCATCTACAAAATCTTCCATTACTCTAAAGAAATTTAGAATATCATCGGGTGAATTATTCGCATTAATTGTAACTAATCGAATGAATTCATCTTTTCCAAATGCGCCAAAACCTACTACAGTAATTTTCCTCTCGTAAAGTGCAGTGCAAAGCTTATTCGCATCTATACCTTTATAATTAAAACAAATTGAAATCGAATCATCAAAACTATACAGAGTATAATCTGGATTATTACGCACGTATCTAAGTGCAACATCAGCAAGGGCGAATTGATGATCCACAATCTTTTTGATCCCCTTGGTTCCAACAGACTTCCATAAGGTCCAAAACTTTAAAGCATCATTTCGACGACCGCACTGGAACGACGTTTTACCCAAATTAAAATCATCTCCATCCGTTTGATACAAATAATCTGCATCATTACTAAATGAGTTATGTAAATCTTTCTTATCCTTTACCAAAAGAATTGAGCATGTCATTGGAGTACCAAGCATCTTATGAGCGTTATAACTAAAAGAATCTGACCTCTCCATACCTTTCAATAAATGACGATATCGATCACTAAAAATAACTGATCCACAATATGCACCATCAATATGCAACCACAGATCGTACTTCTCACAAATGTCAGCAATATGATTCACAGGATCAAAAGCACCAAGCACCGTTGTACCTGCCGTACAATTAACGTAAATTGGGTCAAATCCATCGATGATATCTTGCTTTATCTGCTCTTCCAGCCTAGCCGGGATAAGTCTTCCAAATTCATCCGAATCAATGTACCTTACATTATCTCTTCCAACACCTGAGAAACTAGCATTCTTAGCGTTAGAATAATGAGATTCTTTTGAAGTATAAACCGTCATTCGCTTTGATACGCCATTCGAACGGACACTTAAATCGTGCCTATCTCTAGCCATAATCAAGGCCATATAGTTACTCATAGAACCTCCTGTCGGAAAAGTACCATTCGAACCCTCACCATACCCGACCAAATCACATGATTTACGTATAATCTCTTGTTCAATACCCACCTGCGGGCCTGCAACCTTATATGTATACATGCTGTTATTTAGCATTACTGCAAGTAAATCACCTACAATTGCTTTACCTTGTCTTCCTCCAAATAATTGATTGAAGAAAAGTTTGGTGGCAGTTTTTGGTGTTGCTGCCAAAACCTCTTTCATGGTTGACTTAAATTCATCATCCAATATAGGCTCTTCATTTAAATCTAAATCTAGCTTATTATATAATTCCGTCGCTGCTATTCGTTCGGCAACAGGTTGATCTGATTCTTCATTCAAGAGTCCTTCAACAAGTTCGTTGAAAAGATCTAAATCAGCTTTAATTAATGACATACTGTTATTTGTTTATTTCGATTTTCGAATCGTAATTCATTTCTTTTAGTTCAAACTCTTCAATTGAGTCGTTGAAAACGTTACATGATTTAATTGGTTTTGCATAAAGATGTAATGAAAACCCTCTTATTTCACCAATATTTTGAAGACTATGAACCCCCATAAAATCGGTCATATAAGTAACGGTGCCATGCGAAACCTTAAGGCTTTGTGTTTCTTCCAGTCCCGACTCTGAGGTAGAATAAATAACCTCTTCAAACTCACTATTGATAAAATAAACCCAACACTCTTCTCCACCATGATCGTGAATTGGTGTTTTTTGACCTGGCTCCCAACATAATAGAATTAGCTCAAACCTATCATTAATTTCGACACAGTTTCTTGTATACTTGTCAGAATTCCATGTAGCATAGTCAGCGACGTCTTCAGCGGTTAATTTCACACTTTTAGAAATCGAAACGAACTCTTCTATTGGTGCCTCTTTTAAAATCTCAACTAATTGAGTGAGACTGGTTAGGGGATCATCAGTTAATGTTGGAATTTGATTTTGGGTTTGTTCTTGAGTAATAGAATTCAAAATGATTCTCCTTTTATTTGTTCAAATATTGATTCAAATTTAAGGTGACTCCTTAAACCTCGCGCTGAAGTTATTTGACAAAACTAAATCAACGTCTGACTCCAAATTTAGTGAAAATCAATCAGTTTTATCTAAATTCTGCTCAAAAACGCTTAGATTAGGTCCTATTTACGTGAAATATTCAATGAATATCGGTAATTACCAATAAAAAGTAATTTAAGCTATGAATGCAATCATTATTGGAGCAAGTGGATTAACTGGAAGTCTTTTATTAAGCTTACTTATCGAGGATGATAGGTATGACAAAATAAAAGTCATTTCGCGCTCTCCTCTAAAGGTTAAGCACTCAAAAATCGAAGAAACTATTGTTGAATTCGATGCGCTTGAGAAGTATACTAAATCATTTGTAGGAGAGCATTTATTCTGTTGTATCGGAACTACAAAGAAGAAAACACCTAATCAAAGCGAATACAGAAAAATTGATATTGATATCCCTGTAAATGCCGCTAAAATCTGTAAAAAAAATGATATAAAAACACTTGTTGTAATTTCGGCGATTGGCGCGAACGCTAGTAGCTCATTTTTTTACAATAAGACGAAAGGCGAAATGGAAGATGGTATCTTAATACAAAAAATTCAACATACTATTATAGTTCGCCCCTCATTAATCATAGGAGACAGGCAGGAACAGCGCCCTGCCGAAAAACTAGGGATTGTGCTTTTCAAAGCGCTACAATTTCTATTCATCGGACCATTAAAAAAGTACAAAGCGATACAAGCTAGATCTATTGCAAAAAGTATGATATTTCTTGCTAACACCCCTCAAAACAAGAGTGTGTTTGAAAGCTCAGAACTTGAAAGGTTTTCTAAGAAATAACATTACTTCTTTGGCTGAATCCTCAATCGCCATTACGCCATATTCACATCAAAAAGAACACCGAAATAATTATCCAATAGATCCAAAATATCAACTTTCATTGTTTTGAATAAAAGCATGCAAACGTATATAACTTACACCTGCTCAACCAATAAATTCGTAATTCAAATTATTGTTACTAAGCTCATTCATATAAAAACAAATAGAATCATAGAACATGGTAATTGATGTAAGTAAATTATCCTAAACGACCTTAAATAAATTAACCATGCTGCATTGATAGCATTAATTTACCAAAGAATTCTAAAAGGCAATTCCAAACAGAATAAAATGAATTAACTTTACAGAAAATTGAAGTAAATGAGCAACCAAAGAACAGAATTAGAAAAGTTAGGTGAATTCGGTTTAATCGACCATTTAACTAAAGACTTTGTCAACAAAAATAATTCTACAGAATTTGGTATTGGTGATGATGCTGCAGTCATTTCTATTTCTGAAGAAGAAGCTAAACTGATTTCAACAGACATGTTGATTGAAGGCGTTCATTTCAATTTAATGTACATGCCATTAAAGCATCTAGGGTACAAAGCTGTTGCGGTAAATTTATCTGATATTTGCGCAATGAATGGAACACCGGAACAAATTACTGTTTCAATTGCTGTTTCAAATAGGTTTCCTGTAGAGGCTCTTGAGGAACTTTACGAAGGAATTAAAACGGCATGTTCAATTTACAATGTAGACTTAATCGGTGGAGATACTACCTCATCTCTTTCTGGCTTATCAATCAGCATCACTGCTATTGGATCAGCGAAGAAAAAAGATATCACGTACAGGTCAGGATCTAAGGAAGGAGACTTATTAGTTACTACTGGAGACTTGGGAGCAGCATACATGGGACTTCAGATTTTGGAACGCGAAAAAGCGGTTTACAATGAAAACCCAAATATTCAGCCAGATTTAGACGGTCACGATTATATCATTGAGCGTCAATTAAAACCTGAAGCACGAATAGACATTTTGAAGTATTTAAAAGAATTAGATGTTAAACCCTCCTCAATGATTGATATATCTGATGGTCTTGCTTCTGAGATTATGCACCTCTGTAAATCAAGTAAAGTTGGTTGTCATGTTTACGACGAGAAAATTCCAATTGATGCAAAAACTTCAATGACTGCATTGGAGTTCAATATGGACCCATCAACTTGTGCACTTAATGGTGGCGAAGACTACGAACTTTTATTTACGGTTCCTCAATCTGAGTTTGAAAAAATTAAAGGAAATCCGCACATGTCAATCATTGGTCATATGACGAATGAAAACGATGGGATATACTTTATTGATAAGGGAGGTTCAGCGATTGAGCTTAAGGCTCAGGGGTGGAGTCATTTCGAATAACTAAGAAGCGGTTCTTAGGTTGTTGTTATATTTTTCTCGAATTACAACGTCGAATGATTTACGCTTAAGTTTCGACTCAGCCCATGCGGCAAAATCAAAATATTCCAAGGCGATACTTTCGAAACAATCATCTTTTAAGGTTCCTAATTCATTGTAAAGTTCTTCCCAAATTATTTCTACTTCAAATCGATCTTCACACTTGATAAGTTTCCCAATAAATTGCAGTAATACTTTCTCAAAACCATAAAGGCGATTCCTTGTTTTAAAGAACCTCATTGTACTCTTTAAAGAATAAGGCAATAATTTATTGTGATTTAATTCGATATGAATCAGCAGGTCTAATAATTGAGTAAAACCAATAATATCTTCGGTCTTATCTAGATTTGAATCATTAAGAATTCGATTCACCCATTTTAGTGCATCATTGAAATCACCATTACCCATTGAAACCACAGCCAATTTAAATTCCAAAAATGCCTTTCTTATAGGCACTATTTTATCTCCATACGCCTCTAACTTTTCTTCTACACTTTGAGAAATTCTTTGTGCTGTTAAGAAATCACCTTTCTTTAAACACATACTAAATTCGATACTAGAAATACTAGAAAAAAGCTTAATTGCTAAATCCTCATTTGAATCAATTGAGCGCGCAATTTCTTTTAAATTCTGTAAATATTTGGACGATTGTTTATGATAGCCCAATTTATCCGAAACATAGATTGCATTGGTATAAACGGACACCTTTTTATTTGCCTCTATTGGGTTTACAGACTTCGTATTTATATGTTCTAGATTGACTTTTAAATGCTCCAATGAATTCTCTAAATCACCAATGGCATAGTAGTAGGCACTCAACGTATGATGATACAAATATGTTGTTTCTATATTTACAGTCCAAATGGCGTTTTCATCCAGCAACTCAATACAAACGTCTTTATAATCTCCAATCTCTTCTTCAGATCTCGCAACCCCTTTCTTTGATAAATGTGCAAACAACTTACTCTTAATCGTCCAAATCTTATTATAAACTTGAATTGAATCAATCGATTCAGATTCCTTTTCAAACAGCTCTTGAATATTCTTATTGCTAATTTCTAGATAACCACTTGTTTCTAATAGACGCTTCTGTTTTTTTGAGACTAAAAGTAAAATCTCCGGTTTTTCATTTTTGACCGCAAGCTTTTCTGCACTTCTCAGAACACGGCGACTTTGATCATAAAGCGACTTTTCAAAAAGGATGTCTGCAGAATGTAACATTTTAAATAATTGAGCTTCAATTGAGCCATTCGTATGAAATGAATCCAATGATGCCAAAATATGATCGTAAAGTCTTTTCTTAGTAATTGAGAATCTATTTAAAAAAGCTTCGCCATTAAACGCTTTAAATAAATCGTCTTCGACATACGATTTTTGTTTATCTATAAAATCAAACAATCTGACATAATTGTTTTCAGCGCCAATTGTATGGCGAGAAGACATCAATTTAAAATACCGTTTTTCGGATTTTGACATTGAATTAATTAAATCAAAAAGAGCTTCATTTACCTTGCTAGACATGTATATGTTTTTTATTGATCAGCGAATCAATAACAAGGTAGGTAAAGATTCAACTCATTTTTCAATTAAAATTTGAAGTGTATAATTTATTTATTTAATGGAAAAGTATCGAGTAAAAAAAATCCCGCTCATGAGCGGGATTTAATAAAATATGTAGGTTAATTACTTTCCTTTTCCATCTGGATCAAATCGTGGATCTACGATTTCATTTCCATCATCATCTGAAGGTTCACCTCCATCATTAGTGGAATTAATTATAGTATCATCACCTGAACCTGACTTTTCAATTGACCAAGCAGGAACTTCTCTTGTATCATCCGCAAAAGGTACAATATCTTGCTTAGAACAAGACACTAGTAAAAGACTGATAAACAGAAACGATATGTATAAGAATTTCTTCATCTATAATTACTTACTAGTCAAATATATGGTATTGTTGCTAAATTTCCAAATCTGACAACGGTATTTTGATTAAAACATACGTCCCATTGATTGAACCGTCATTCCCAATAATTTCCTCTGGTCCCTCCAACGAGATATTATTATTTGAAACTTTATGTATCAATTCTATACGCTTTGAGGTTATTTCCATTCCCTGCGACCTATGATCTCCATCCAAGGTTGATTTGTTTTTCATACTTTGCTTAATACCCATTCCGTTATCCTCAATGGATATATATAGAAAGCCATCAACTTTTCTTACATCAATTACAATTAAGCCTTTTTTAGATTCATTCGGGAGAATACCATGGATAATACTATTTTCAATAAAAGGCTGCATCAACATTGGCGGAATTAGAACTGACTCAACATCAACTCCATTCGTTTCTACTCGATAATCAAAACGATCTTTGAATCTAATAGATTCTAAGGACAAATAAAGTTCTAAGCGCTCCAATTCTTCTTCTAGTGAAATCACATTACCTTTTGCCGTTGCGGAATCAAGGTTCTTTCGAATTAGCTTAGCAAAATTTGTCAAATACTTATTTGCAGATAATTTATCCTGCGTATTGATAAAATATTGGATTGAATTAAGAGAATTAAAAATAAAGTGACGATTCATACTTGCATTCATAGACTTTTGCTCGAGTGAAAGAAGTCGTGATTTATATTCTAACTTTTCCTTTTCATTAATATCGGCTAACCTTTTCAGCCTAAATCTAAAAATGAAAAAGACAATACTTGTCACTCCGATAATCATGAAAAGTATAAACCACCAGCGGTTATAATAAGCATCATTTATAACAAAAGGAAAAACCACTTCCGACGACATTCTACCATCAACATCTACAGCTCTGACCCTCAAAACAAAATCCCCTGCAGGAAGGCTTGTAAATGTTATCGTTGAATTCTCAGAAAGTGAAGACCAACTCTCTATTAAGCCTTCAACCAAATACTGATACTTCAACCCTTTATGATGTACCAGAGAAATTCCGTTCACCTCAAAAATTAGGTTATTTTTAGAATATGGCAAATCAAGATCTAATGGCAAACCAAACTCATCAACATCAGCGCTATATTTTGAATAATCGAAATCATTATAATTCAATAAAATTGAAGTCAAAAGAATCTTAGGGTCAGCAGAAACCCCTATCGCATCATTTAATTTAAAACTTACAAGTCCAGAAGCTGTTCCGAACCAAAAATCACCTTTATCATCGAAAAATCCTGAATTTTGATTTGATTCTAAATCAATAATACCATCTTTTACACCAAACCTTTTAAAAGATGGAACGGCCTCATTCAAATTTGAGACTATAAATAAGCCGTTGTTTGTTCCAATGAAAAGCTGATCATTTTTATAGTTTAAAAACGCCACAAAATTTGCCCCTGCGTCCTCAAGTAATGAAACGCGCTCGGGTCTATCATTTACAATACGATAAAGTCCTTCTTCCGATCCATACCAAATAACACCTTGACCATCTCGCTCAATATTATAAGAAACTTGGTCTGCACCTTCTAAAATGTTAAAAGTTCCATTCTCGTAGACCTGAATTCCTAAATTTGTTGAACAATAAAGCTTTTCACCCTTAAATTCTATATCATAAACCGTTCCTATATCGATATCTTTCTTTTTGCCTAACCGCTTAAATTGTCCATTAAAATAATAGCTTACACCAGCATTTCCACCAATATACATACCTCCCTTTTCATCTTTAAAAAAGGAAGTGATTTTCGTTCCTGGTATATTAGGATTATCCTCAAATTGATAGGTCCTAATACTTCCGTCATTATTTACTTCAACCAAAGATGAGCTTGTACCGAAAAAATCTTTTCCATTTACATCATGAACAGATGACCAAATCGTGCTCTCTTCGATATTCAGCTCAGACAGCACTCCATCAGCACTCTTTTTCGTTACACCTTTATCATAAGTCCCAAAATAATAATCTCCATTTTCGTTCTGGAAGCCAGTCAAAAACAAATCAGTTGGCATACCTGTTGTTTTGTCATAATATTTAAAATCTGAACTTGGGATCCTAAAAAAACCTTTGCCAGCAGAACCAATCCAAATATTACCCTCACTATCATTGAAAAAGCAAGTAATCATATTCACAGGAAGGCCATTTGTATCATCTAAAAATGAAATTGATCCATCCAAATTGATATTTACGACACCACCCAAAGTGTTTAACCAAATCCTTCCTGATTCATCAATATAACAGCCATAAACATTATGCCTTAACTCTTCTGAAGCATATTTCTTCACCTTACCAGATTGTAAATCTTGAACAAAAACGCCTGAGCTATACGTTGAGAAAACGACAAAATCCTCATTACAATCTACTCCGGAAAAGCTTAAATCAAGATCAAACTGCGTCAACCTCTCAAAGTTCACTCCATCTTCAGTAACTAGGACGCCACCTTTTGTTGCCAAGAATAACTTACCCCCATGCACATGGGCAGCTCTAATTTTTTCATACAAAACATCTCCTAACTTAACTTTTTTCAGTTCATTTTTATAAACTTTAAAGAGTCCACCGCCGTTCGAACAGACATAAACTCTATTATTGAACTTTATAATTTCAGAAACACTTCTTGACTTATCATTTCCATTACCACGAAAACCAATTTGACGAACATCGTTATTTGATATTGTTGAAATACCTCCATCATGACCAACCCAAAGTTTATTATCAAAAAAAGACAACGATGTGATGCGATTATTCAATAAACCTTGATTTGAAGAAAAAGAAGTAAACTTAGTACCATCAAATTTTGCCAACCCACCTAATGTTCCTACCCACAAATAACCCTGAGCATCTTGCGTAATGGAAGTTACTTGAGATTGAGGAAGCCCGTCTTCTGTACTGTAGGTTACAAAAGCGTATTTTTGCGAAAAACTCACAAAACTAAAGCAACAAACAAATAAAAAACTAAGTACTCTGAGCATCAAGACTCTTTTAACATTCTTACAAATTCTGCAACACGATTTCTTGCTACAGGAACACGAATTCCTCCTTCAAGGATAGCAAAGTGACCATCCTCATTCACATACTCCTTCATAATATCTAGATTAATAATATGCGACTTATGGACTCTACTAAACTTCATAGGGTTTAAAATATTTTCATAAGTTTTAAGCGTTCTAGTATCTAAATATCTAGATCCATCCTTAAAGTAAATCGTTGTGCAATTTCCACTTGCTTCCAAATGCGTAATTGTATCGTCTTCAACAATTTTCAAACCCTTAGTATGACTAATAGCTATTCGACTTGTTGGTTTATTATTAAGCAAGCTTGAAGAAAGGTCTTTCAACGAATCAAAATAGGCCGAATAACTTTGTGGATCGTCTTTATAAGTATTTCTTGTTTCAACCAGCTTCGCAATCGCTTTTTGCAGCTCATCAACATCAATTGGTTTTAATAAGTAATAAACGGCACTTGCATTAAAAGCTCTTATGGCATAATCTTTAAACGCCGTAACAAAAACAACTAAAAAGTCTTTATTTTCAATCTCATCTAACAACTCAAAGCCTTCCGACCCTGATGGCATTCGGATATCCAAAAAAACCACATCCGGGTGCGCCGATTCTATTATAGCCTTTGCTTGTTCTTTTCTGGATGCTTGACCAATAACTTCAATTTCAGGGCAAAATTCCTCCAGCATCATTGTTAGATTTTTTCTTGCAAATTCCTCATCATCTACTACTAGTGCTCTTAGTTTCATCATTGTATGCAGTTTAAGTTCAAGTTTGTTCTAATTCTAATATAGACATAATTAATTCAACATCATCAGATTTTGAGACGGTTGCTTTACGTGCAATTCTCTTTAATTTAAAAATCACACCGTTAACTAAACCCAATGCGCAGATTAAGTTTTTTTCATTTAAAGGTCCAGAAAAGACCGTATATTGCTAATACAAAAGGAATTAAAACTGTACGCTTATGAATTCAAATCTACACGCTACCCTCCAATTAATCTGGATTTTTAATGATAACGGAAACTAATTAGTTTCCGTTTTTTTTGAATAAATTTTTCGATTAGCCTTACAGTCTCTATTGGATTCTCTATATGAGCCATATGCCCAACCTCTTGCAAAACAAAGTATTCTACATCAATGTTTTGCAAAGCCAGATCCATTTGACTTTTTTTAACCGTAGAATCTTCTTGCCCTTGAATAACTAGAACATCTTCAGAATTCAATTTTAAGACATCCGAATTATCCATTCTATTACCCATTGCTAGGGAAATAATTGAAATGTCTTTTGCAGACATTTTTTTTGCGTTTTGAACTAATATTTTCACCGAATCATCATGACTATTTGGATCGAAGAATAAATTAGGTATAGCCTCATATAGAAACAAACTTTTGTTTTTTTGAACTACTTGAGCGACTCTTTTTCTTTGCTCCAATTTGATTGCAGAGTCATTCCAAAAATTTGAATTCAGAAGTACCAAACCTTCACAGCTAGCATCGACATTCATTAACTCTAGCCCAACATATCCGCCCATAGAATGACCAACAACGCAGTAAGATTCCAAATCAAGGAATTGGATCACTTGATAAACGGATTCAGCCATAGAAAACATAGACTCAATTTCCTTTGCACTCCGACTCTCTCCATGACCGGGTAATTCAATACAAATCATTTGAATGTCTTTAGAAAAAGTCAGATCATTCCACATTGAATTATCCTCTAAAAAACCATGTAAAAAAATAACAGGGCGACCGTTACCAATCACCCTGTAGTTCAGTATCTCGCTATTAGATTTACTCATTCATTAATGTTTCAATCTCATCTACTTCAATAGGAATAGACCCCATTAAATTTAATGGCTCACCTGATTTTTGAACAACTAAATCATCTTCTAATCTTATCCCTAAGTTTTCCTCCGGAATATAAATACCAGGCTCGCAGGTAAAAACCATCCCTGCTTCAATTGGCTCATTCCACAAACCAACATCATGCGTGTCCAATCCGATAAAATGGGAAGTCCCGTGCATAAAGTATTTTTTGTATGCCGGCCAATCCGAGCGCTGATTTTTAATATCCGTTTTATCGATTAACTTCAACTTCAGCAACTCATCTTGCATTAATAGCCCTACCTCTTTATGATACTCATTTAACAAAGTTCCTGGAATTAGTAGCTTCTCAGACTGCTTCTTTACATTTAAAACAGAATTATAAACTGCTTTTTGACGATCTGTAAATCTTCCACTAACAGGAATCGACCTAGTTAAATCGGATGCATAATTCGCGTACTCAGCCCCAACATCCATCAAGATGACATCACCTGCTTTGCACTGAGCGTTATTCTCTATATAATGAAGAACACAAGCATTTGCCCCGGATGCAACAATTGGCGTATAAGCAAACCCCCGCGAACGGTTCCTTAAAAACTCATGAATTAACTCAGCTTCAATCTCATACTCCCAAACACCAGGTTCGACAAAACCTAAAACACGTTCAATACCAGCTTTAGTAATATTACATGCTTTTTGCATTAAATCAATTTCAATCGGATGTTTACGAGATCTAATCTGATGCATAATCGGTGCACTCCTTCTTACCGAATGCGCAGGATATTCAGTCCGAATCTTTTGAATAAAACGATCCTCCCTAGTTTGCACTGTTGTATCAGCTCTTAAATGCTCATTTGTATTTAAATAGACATGATCCACCTCGGACATCATTTGTTTAAAAACCTTGTCAAATTGATCTAACCAATAAACAGTTTTAATTCCAGATGTTTCTAAGGCCTGATCCTTGTTTAATTTAGCCCCTTCCCAAATTGCGATATGATCATTTGTTTCTTTCAAGAACAAAACCTCTCGATGAGCTTTATTTTTAGAGTAAGGAGAAATAACTAAAATAGTTTCCTCTTGATCCACTCCAGACAAAAACAAAATATCCCTATGCTGTTGAAATGGCATTGTGCTGTCTGCACTAACTGGATAAATATCATTTGAATTAAAAACAGCTAATGAAGATTGATCCATTTCTGCAACAAAGTTCTTTCTATTAACAACAAATAATTCTCTATCTATTCTATCGTATTTCATCTCTAAAAATTTAAGAGATGAAGTTACGCAATATCTCATAAAACAGAATCAATTAAGCTCAAAAAAATGATAAAAATCACACCGTAAATACTTTACGTCCTACTTACTCAAATTTGTATCATAAACATTAAAAGCATGAGTACAGAGGGAAAAACATTTGACATTAATACTATTCTATTCGAGTCAAACGATGACTTAGTACTAGTTAAGGGAATTATCAATCAGGGGTGCATGAATTATGTTAGCGACATTACAATATCAATGTCTCAACTAAACGAATTAATCAACTTGTTAAAACGTCAGAATTCCGATTTTGATTTAGAAAAAATTATGACCACTGAAAAGATGTACGAAAATGAAATTTTGTACATTATTGATTCAACCCAAGTAAAAAATAATCGGATTATTTTGAGTGAATTATCCAATCAAGCAAGCATTAAACAGTTACGTGCTTAACAAACTTGGCATTTAAAGCAACCTTTTTACTATTTTTTACGTAGTTTAGTTGAACGTTTTAGTATTTCTTTGTGAAAGCTAAACAATTTAAACGACTAAAATTATGATCAAAAAGGGCGCAATTATATTAGGAGCAATTGGATTAACATTAAGTTCTTGCATCAAACATGAAGTTATTCCTGCACCAGAACCAACGGTTGACTTAAAAGGTGAATTCACTGGAGTTATTGGAGGAGCATACACTGAATATACAGAAAATGTAAATGGTTATGTATGTGTTCCTGATCTTTCAAGTCAGACTACTGCAGGCCAGACCTCCGCTCAATATCTTTTTGCTATGAAATCAAATAGCGAAACGCCATATGTTGAAATTGGTCTAGGAAGTTTAGTTTGGGCAAATCCAACAGGCACGAGCAGGCCGGCGTTAAGCTCATTCAATCAATTCTTAGCACCAACAGGTGCTGCTATGAATTCAAATACATTTTCAAACGGAGCTTTAGCCGGATTTGAAGTTACTTACCAAGATGCGTATGGAGACCTTTGGACTTCGGACGAAGTAAATTCTACTGTAAAAGACGTTGAATTTGTTACTGCAAGTATTAATCAAGAGTCTGATGCCTCTGGAGACTATACGACCTTCACTTGTAATTTTGAAGCTGAAGTATTTCATACATATTCAGTTGTTGATATAACTGTTGTGCCGCAGACGAATCCGCCAACAATGACAGATTCAGTAGCGTCAATAATTATTTCTGACGCCGTTTATAAAGGCTTCTTTAAAAGATAGACTAATCAAGGTTAGTTAATCCCATGAGTCAAAGCTTAAAAATAGCGATCATAGGTGATTACAACTTCACTTATAATTCTCATCACGCTACTAACCTGGCCATTGATCATTCTGCCCAATTTCTGGACATAGATGTTAATTATTATTGGATAAAACTCAATGAGGTAGCCAAATTTAGACCACAACAATACCATCAATACGATGGTATTATGATTGCTCCAGGGCCGTTTAAAAACCCTTTCTTTTTGCGCGGAATACTTAAAGAAATTATTGGAAAACGAATACCTACTCTTGTAACAGGTGATGGCTACAAGACTCTACTTGAAGTATTAATATCAACCTACCAATTAAATAACAAAAATGAAAAGCTAATTTCTGAAAATCTTGTTGAAGGTCAACAATTTGAAAAGATTTTTATTTCTCCGAAATCAAAAGAATTCATACAATTGTATGAAAACTATTCTAACGTGGAATTGACGAGTAACAGATACAGTCTTTACCCTCAGTTGATCGAACATTTGAATGATGACATTGCCGATATCGAAGCTTATAATCAGTTCGAAGAGCCAGAAATTATTAGTTTAAAAAACAACGAATTTTTCGTTGCATGCGGATTTTGCCCTCAAATCTCATCTACAAGGGAGATTCCACATCCAATTATTTACACATTCATGAAAGCTTGTCTAATTTCTATTGACACCAGTTCAAAGAAACAAGCTTAATCATTTCCAGACTCCTTGGTAGCCTCAAACACTTCATCTATTAAATGATCACTGCTGTCCGCTGCCAAAACTGCTAAATAATCACACCTTTCGTTTTCAGGATGCCCCGCATGCCCTTTCACCCAATGAAAATGTAAATCAAATTTTGAATGAAGTAAGAGATAACGCTTCCAAAGATCACTGTTTTTTTTGCCTTTGAAATTTTTCTTAACCCATCCAAAAACCCATTTTTTTGTAATAGAATCAATAACGTACTTCGAATCAGAATAAATATGAATAGGATACTCTGAAGTTTTCATTTTTTCTAACGCGACAATAATTGCTAATAGCTCCATCCTGTTATTAGTGGTCATTCTATAGCCTTGAGAAAACTCTTTTACGATGCCATTAAAACGCATAACAATACCGTATCCACCATTCCCTGGATTACCTTTCGCTGAGCCATCCGTATATATCTGAACCATAAAATATGTTTGTACGAATATACATAATTTGTTTTTCAATAGAAACAAAGGAAACTTTTTACATATTTTTTGTTTCCTGCGTGTATTTTTAATTTATTTTTGCACTATGGATGAGAAAAAACTAGAAATACTTGAGCGCGCTTCTTCAGTTTATTTGAAGTTCGGAATCAAGAGTGTTACTATGGATGATCTCGCAAGAGAACTTTCCATTTCGAAAAAAACAATTTACAAATACTTCAATGACAAAAACGACCTCGTAAAGTCTATTATTGAAATGAAAGTTCAAATGGATTCAGCTGTTTGCTCCAATACAGCGCTACAATCTGACAATGCCATTGATGAACTAATCCAAATCAGTCAATTAGTCATTGAACAATTCAATGACTTTAACCCAAGTGTTTTCTTCGATATTCAAAAATTCCACAAAGAGGCATGGGACATCATCGTTCATCATAAAGCCACTTTTGTGCAAAACATGATTCGGGAAAACATAGAACGAGGTGTGAAAGAAAAAATTTATCGGGAGAACCTGAACCCTATGATCGCCGCTAAACTTTATGTAGCTTCTTCAGATGCAGCAATGAATTCAGAAATTTTCCCATGGCCTGAATTCAAATTTCAAGAAATTTTCATTGAAATGATCAGACTACATATCAATGGAATGGCCAACGATACAGGGAGAGCTTACCTAAAACAGAAATTAAATTCAAATCAAGATGTATAAATTAGCACTAGTCACAATCAGCTTATTTCTAGCGTCATCAATTATCGCGCAAGAAGTAAGAAGTTTCACTATTGAAGAAGCAAAGGCATACGCATTAGAAAACAACCTCTCTGTGCACAATGCAAACAATGACATTGAAATTGCTCGAAAGAAAATTGTAGAAACGAGAGGTATTGGATTACCACAAGTAAACATCAATGGTAATTTCAATCACTTCATCAACCTACCTGTTACAGTAATCGATGCCAAATTCCTAAATCCAATGGCAGAAGATGGCGAAACAGTTTCATTTGAAGCTGGTACGAAATATACTTCAAATGGATCTTTAGAAGTAGGACAAATTCTTTTCAACGGATCCTACATAGTAGGACTTCAAGCTGCTTCTTTCTTCGCGAAATTTCAAGAAACAGTTTCAAACCAAACGAAAGAAGACGTTGCCTTTAATGTAATTCAAGCATATGAATTAGCAGCAATAGCGAAAGAGAACAAATCCTTTATGGACTCCTTAGTAGCGTCGACCACTCAACTCGTTCAAAAACAACAAAACTTCCTCGAATTAGGCTTGATGCTTCAAGAAGATATGGATCAATTATCCTACTCTTTACTGGGCGCAAAAAATGCTCAATTAAGTGCCGATTTACAATATGAGAATGCACTAAACATGCTTAAATTAGCTATGGGTTATCCTATATCCTCTCAAATTGAAGTAAACAATACTACATCGAACTTAATGTCAAAAACGTCTATCACAACTGGCGATATTAAAAGTAACCTGACATATATGATGATGGAGCGCCAAGTTAAACTATCAGAATTAAACGTAAAAAATAATAAGTTCGCTAATCTTCCAACGTTAAATGCCTTCTTCTCGCAAACATATAATGCATTCAGAACTGAGTTCAACTTTTTCGATGATGAGAGATGGTTTCCACAAACAGTTTGGGGGCTCCAATTAAACATACCAGTATTCTCTGGATTATCGCGTCATGCCCGAACAGCTCAAACTAAGATTCAACTATTGAGCGATCAAAACAATTTATCAATGATGGAGCAAAACCTACAATTTCAGGAAATACAATTTCAAAACAACTACCAAGCAGCAATTGACAAAACTGAGTTGCAAAAACAAAACGTAGAATTAGCCAAGAACATTTATAACAACGAAATTATCAGAGAAAACATAGGAAAAGGAAACAGTATAAATGTCACTCAAAAACACACGCAATACATGACTGCTCAAGCTCAATACATTGGATCTTTAGTAGAATTGTTTCAAGCAAAACTTGCACTAGATAAATTATACAACAACATATTACCAAGTAAATAATATTCAACGAACCCAAAAATAAAAGAAAAGATGAAACGTAAATTAGTTGGATTATTCGCACTTTCAATGGCTTTAGTATCACTAAATTCTTGTTCAGTCGAATCTACCGAAACAGAACTGAAAGAAGAAAAATTAAATCCTCTCGTAACCCTACATAAGGCTGAATTAAAAGACTTCACACATGAAATACGCGTTCAAGGGAACGTAGAAACGGATAAAGACATAATAATCAATGCAGAAATGGGGGGATTAATCACTTCTATTCAGGTTAAAGAAGGTCAAAACGTAATCTCTGGTCAAACAATCGCTACAATTGATGCTTCAATTCTTTCCTCAAATGCAGAAGAGCTAAAAACTCAATTAGAGTACGCTGAGTACATGCTAGACAAACAAGAAGAATTACAAAAACGTGGTGTTGGCTCTGAATTCGATTATGAAACAGCTCAAAACCAAGTTAACTCGTTAAAAACAAAAATGAATTCTCTTAATGTTCAAAAAGGTAAAGCTGTAATCAAAGCTCCATATACAGGTATTGTAGATAACGTTTTTGCTAGAAATGGACAAATGGCCGGGCCAACATCACCAATCATTCGATTGGTAAATAACAACACAGTTGACATTGTTGCTTCAATTTCTGAAAAACACATCTCAAATATAAAAGTGGGTACACCTATCCGTGTTTCTTTCCCGAACTACAATGACACTTCAATTAATCTGAATATTTCTAATGTTGGTAATTACATCGAACCAACGAATAGAACGTTCAGAATCATGTCAACAATCAATAACAACAAATTACTATTACCAAACATGTTAGCTGAGGTTTCTATCACTGACCTTGAAGTTAAAGATGGATTAGTAATTCCTAGCAAGAGCTTATTGAAAGATCAAAATAATATTGATTTTGTATATACAGCATCAAAAAAAGGATCGGAATTCGTAGTATCTAAAACGAACGTTGAAGTAATTGAAAAATTTAATGGAGATGCACTTATAAAAAAAGGAAACATTGAGCCAGAAACCATGATTGTGGTTAATGGTGCAAAAGGTATTACAGAAGGTGATATCGTTAGAACTAAATAATCTATTTAAATTCTCATAAAAATGGAAAAAGAAAATAAAGGGTTTGGTCTTTCGACACTTGCGGTAAACAATAGAAAAACTGTCTTTCTTATCGCGATTATCATCCTGTTTGGTGGTTTCATGTCTTACCAATCAATGCCAAAAGAAAACTTTCCTGAACTACAAATACCGGAAATATATATTGGTATTGCAAAACCAGGTTCCTCGCCTCAATATATGGCTGAAAAAATAGCGAAGAACATTGAAAAAGAATTGGGTAGCATAAAACTGGTTGATGAAATTAATTCAAATGCAGTTCATGGCTATGCTACAATTAGAGTCAAGTTTGACTTTAAAATGAATGTAGACAAAGCACTCCAAAAAGTAAAGGACGCTGTTGATAAAGCAAGGACAAAAGCTGAATTCCCTCAGCTTCCTGTAGAACCGAACATATTTGAGCTTGACCCTTCTGCAATGCCTATCATGAACATTAACCTTCGTGGCAACAACCCTAGACTACTAAAGGATATTGCTGAAGAGCTAGAAGATGAAATAGAAGATTTAACAGAAATAAGCGAAGTTGACATCCGTGGTATTCAAGAGCAACAAATGAATATTGATGTGGATCCAATTAAAGCACAAGCTGTTAATGTGACAATTGAAGACATTCAAAATGCTGTTAACTCTGAGCACCAAACAATCCCTGGTGGTGAAATTTTAACCGATGGAATTCGTAAAACAATTCGTATTGAAGGTGAATTTGATAACGCTAAAGAGCTAAGTCAAGTTATTGTAAAACAAGATGATTTCCTGCCTGTTCGATTGAGCGATGTTGCTGAAGTGACTTTTGGAAATGGAGACACTACTTCTTATGCTAGAGAATTTGGTGACCCCGTGGTAATGTTAGATGTGAAAAAACAAGGCGGGAAAAACTTACTAGATGCCTCTGATAAAATCGAAGAAATTATTGCTACATGGAAAGAAGATGGCTCTATACCAAGAAGCGTTCATGTTTCAATCACAAATGATCAGTCAAATAACACGCGCGATATGGTTTCAAACCTTGAGAACTCAATTCTTTTAGGTATTGCATTAGTTGTTTGTGTTCTTTTATTCTTCTTAGGATTGAGAAACGCGATGTTTGTAGGGGTAGCAATACCGCTTTCGATGCTAATGTCTTTCTTGATTTTAGATGCAATGGGCGTTTCATTAAACGTTATGGTACTATTCTCTCTTGTACTTGCTCTAGGAATGCTTGTTGATAATGGGATTGTAATTGTAGAAAACATTTACCGACATATGGATGAAGGATTATCTTCAACAAAAGCGGTAATTACAGGTGTTGGTGAAGTCGCTATGCCAATTATAGCTTCTACAGCAACTACACTTGCCGCTTTCTTACCACTTGCATTATGGCCAGGATTGATGGGTGAATTCATGAAGTATTTACCAATCACATTGATGATTGTACTTGGATCATCTTTATTCGTTGCTCTTGTAATAAACCCTGTACTAGCGGTGGTATATATGAAAGTGACAGAAGACAAACCAAACAGAAAGAAAGCACTTAGAAATGCTGGTATTTTTGCTGGTATTGGTATCATATTTATTCTATTGGGAGGTATTGGTCTTGGTAATTTATTAGTATTCATCGGAATAATGATTTTAGTCAACTTCTTCATTTTCTTCCCTGGAACTAAAAGATTTCAAGAGGGATTCTTACCGAAACTTGAGCGTATATATGAACGTTTTTTAAGTTTTGCATTGACTGGTAAAAGACCAGGAAAGTTCTTACTAGGAACATTCGGATTATTTATTCTTTCGTTTATATTAATGGGGATTTTCCCTCCGAAAATTGATTTCTTTCCGGTAAATCAGCCTAATTATGCGAATATCTTTATTTCACACCCGATTGGCACAGATATTACTGTAGCTAATAAAACTACGCTTGAGGTAGAAAAGAAAATCAACACCTTACTCGCTCCATATTTAGCCGACACAGCAGGTATTCCTCAAGATGAAAGATTAATTCAATCAATCATTGCCCAAGTAGGTGAAGGAACCAGTGATCCTGCTCAGGGCGTCTCTATGGGCAACACTCCACACAAAGGTAGAGTAACGGTGAACTTTGTTGAATCGCAATTCAGAAGAGGTATTGAGACAAGTGAAATTCTTAAGGATATTCAAAATGATCTAAGAGGTGCTTTCACAGCAGACATCGAAATAACTGCATCCAAAGATGAACAAGGACCACCACAAGGAGCTCCAATTAACATTGATGTCACGGGACGCGGTGAATACAAAGACTTAATTGAAGAGGCAGATAAAATTAAAACTTATCTGGATCGGCAAAATGTTAAAGGCGTTGAAAAACTTAAATTAAATGTTGAGTTAAACCGACCTGAAATTCCAATTAAAGTTGATAGAGATCAAATCCGAAAACTGAATGCATCAACGTATCAAGTTGGTATGGCTATACGTAAAGCATTATTAGGTGAAGACATCTCAACATACACACAGGATGAAGAATCATATGACATTGTAGTTAAGTTTAACAAAAAAAATCGTGAAGATTTTAATTCACTTTTAGATCAACGCTTAATCTTTAGGAACAATAAAGGGCAATTGATGAATATTCCAATCAGATCTGTGATTGAGAAACCAGAAGAAATTAGCTCATACACCGCTGTTGTTCGTAAAGACCAAGTTCCAATCGTAACTATTTCTTCTAATGTAACTGAAGGTTCAAATCCTACTCAGGTTGTGGATAGTTTAAAAGTAAAAATGGAAAACTACGTCAAAGAAGAAAGGTTAAAACCAGGACTAGATTATGAGTTTACTGGACAACAAGAAGAACAGGCAAAAGAGATGGCTTTTTTAAGTAAAGCACTTTTAATTGCGGTTTTCTTAATACTACTAATTATCGTAGCCCAGTTTAATTCATTCTCAATGCCTACCGTTATTATGCTAACGGTACTTCTATCCTTAATTGGGGTATTACTTGGTTTGGTTATCTCCAGACAAAACTTCGTAATTATTATGACCATGATTGGTATTATATCGCTTGCCGGGGTGGTTGTAAACAACGCTATTGTATTAATAGATTATACCAACCTTCTTCGTAAACAGAAAAGAGAAGCTTTAAATCTAGGCGAATACGATATTCTTCCATATGATGAAATTATAAAATCAGCTATTGAAGGCGGAAAAACAAGATTGCGCCCAGTATTATTAACAGCAATAACGACTATTTTAGGGTTGGTCCCACTTGCTATTGGATTTAATATTGATTTTTTCAGTTTCTTTACAACATATGACCCTAAGATTTACATGGGAGGCGACAATAATGTCTTCTTCTCACCTATGTCATGGGCCATTATTTACGGACTGACATTCGCAACGTTCTTGACTCTTGTCATTATCCCAGTGCTTTATTTACTAATGTACAGATTTAAACTTTGGGTTTATAAAATATTTAAATGGAAAATGAGAACAAATCTTTAAAAGGTAAAATTGTCAAAAAAAAGCGTATCTATAGATACGCTTTTTTTTTGCGTTAGAATTATGCGCTACGGTCAGTTGTATTAAGTTATAGTCAATTTAGAGCAATAATGCTCTATTAATTTTAATCAATTAAGATTAATCAAAATACCAAGAATAAAATACCATAAAATGCTATAAATGAACCGATATTAATTTTTTTATATCACTTATCAAAATGTGTAAACCCAAGATTCCACCGAACATATGTGGACTTCGAACATTTTTAGGAATCCAATGATTAATATTGCTTTTTTCTATGAATCATCGAATTTACCCTATGAATTACACTTATAAGACTGTTTTAAGCAAAAAACAAACAAGCTGTGTATGCACAGCTATTTATAATGATGTAATTGTTGTCAATTTTAGTTTTGTGAAAATTTGAATCTATTTTATATTTGTAGTGTAAAGATTTCATATTGGCTCAGGTCAATAAATCTTTTTCAGTGAATAGTGGTTAGGTTAGGTATGATAAAGCAACTCTCCCGAGTTGCTTTATCTTTTTTAAGCACTTTTATACCATTGTATAAGCCAACCATTTTTCTATTTCTTCATAAGGAACCCGCTTACGGTTAGCTAAAGATTCAACCTGTTCTTTATTAATCTTACCTACACCAAAATACCTGGAGACATCATTCGCGAAATACCAGCCTGAAACACTAGCAGTAGGCATCATAGCCAAACTCTCTGTTAGGGTAATACCCGTAGCACTAGTAACATCTAATAGCTCAAAAAGTCCGTTTTTTTCAGTATGATCAGGACAAGCTGGATATCCAGGCGCAGGTCTGATTCCTTTATACGACTCTTTAATTAATTCTTGATTTGTAAATTCTTCTTCATCCGCGTAGCCCCATATCTCCTTCCTAACTCTTTCATGCAAATATTCAGCAAAAGCTTCAGCCAAACGATCAGCTAATGCTTTCAATAAAATTGAATTGTAATCATCATGATTCGCCTCAAAAACATCAACATAAGGATCTATTCCTATTCCAGATGTTACGGCAAACCCTCCTATATAATCCTTAACTCCAGATTCTTTTGGAGCTATAAAATCAGCCAAGGCTAAATTCGGAACACCGCTTGCTTTCTTAGTTTGTTGCCTCAATGTCTTCTGAACATATTTAACCTCAGTTCTCGACTCATCGGAATAAATTTCGATATCATCTCCAATGGATGCCGCTGGATAAATCCCAACAACACCTTTGTGCGTCAACCAACCCTCTTTATCTATACGAACTAACATCTCACTAGCATCCTTAAACAAACTCTTTGCTTCTAATCCAACGACATCATCTTCTAATATCTGAGGGTACTTACCATGAAGCTCCCAAGTTCTAAAGAATGGTGTCCAATCAATGTACGGCAATAATTCACTTGTTGAAACTACTATAGGGATGTTACCAAGATTTTTTGGTGGATATATTACCTGTTCAGACCAATCTGTCTTTAAAGAATTCGCTTGCGCTTGCTCTAATTTTAGAATTGCTTTTTGTGCTCTATTCTTCGTGTGATTTTCTCTCACTTTAGCATATTCAGTTTTTATATCCGCAACAAAATCTTCTTTTTTATTTCCGAGTAAACTCTCAACAACCGTAACTGATCTAGAAGCATCTAATACATGCACTGTCTGATCTAAATTAAAATGTTCATCTATCTTAACAGCTGTATGAACTCGAGATGTGGTAGCACCTCCAATCATCAATGGAATAGATAAATTGGCACGCTCCATTTCTTTAGCAACAGTAACCATTTCATCTAAAGATGGGGTTATCAGACCACTTAAACCAATCACATCCACCCGTTCTTTAATTGCGGATTCAATAATTTTTTCAGGTGGAACCATAACCCCTAAATCAACGACTTCATAATTATTACAACCCAAAACCACACCAACGATATTCTTCCCTATATCATGAACATCACCTTTTACGGTTGCCATCAATACTTTTCCTGCAGATGAACTTTTACCATCTTTCTCTGCATCGATAAATGGAAGTAAATAAGCCACAGCCTTCTTCATAACTCGAGCTGATTTCACAACTTGTGGCAGAAACATTTTTCCACTTCCAAACAAATCTCCAACCACATTCATTCCATCCATTAACGGACCTTCAATAACTTCTATTGGTCTTTTGAACAAATGACGACACTCCTCCACATCTTCAACAACGTAGTCAGCGATCCCCTTAACTAAGGCATGTGTCAAGCGCTCTTGGACAGAACCTTCACGCCAAGTTAAATCAACAGTACGTTTCTTCCCTACCCCTTGAACAGTATCTGCATGAGCAAGCAACCTCTCCGTTGCATCTTCTCTTCGATTTAATAAAACATCCTCAACTAATTCAAGCAAAGTTTTATCAATATCATCGTAAACTTCAAGCATAGATGGGTTAACAATCCCCATATCCATACCATTCTGTATAGCATGATAAAGAAACGACGCGTGCATTGCTTCTCGAACAACATTATTTCCTCTGAATGAAAATGAAACATTTGAAACTCCTCCACTAATATGTGCTCCATCTAAATTATCTCGAATCCATTTTGTTGCTCTAAAAAAATCCAACGCATTGTTGTTATGCTCATCCATCCCTGTAGCTACAGGAAATATATTTGGATCAAAGATGATGTCTTCTTTAGGAAAAGAAACCTTATCGACCAATACTCGGTACGATCTTTCACAAATTTCAATTCGGCGCTCGTAGCTATCTGCTTGACCTTCTTCATCAAATGCCATGACAATAACTGCAGCACCGTATCTTTTTATCTTTTTTGCCTGTTGAATAAAGTTCGCTTCGCCTTCTTTCAAGGAAATAGAATTGACAACTCCTTTGCCTTGAACACATTTCAATCCTGCCTCGATAATCTCCCATTTAGAGCTGTCAATCATAACTGGAACGCGAGCAATATCCGGTTCAGCTGCAATTAGATTTAAGAACTTCACCATGGCTTCTTCTCCATCGATCATCCCTTCATCCATGTTAATATCAATAATCTGCGCTCCTCCTTCAACCTGCTCCCTGGCAACACTTATAGCTTCATCGTAAAAACCCTCTTTAATTAGCCTTAAGAATTTACGAGAACCCGTAACATTTGTTCTCTCACCAATATTTACAAAGTTACTATCTTCAGTAACAATTAATGGTTCTAATCCTGATAGTTGTAATCTTGGCTTGTTATACATTCCATTCGATTTTACGTGGTTCATATTCTTTGGCCATACGCGCAATTTCGGCAATATGATCGGGCGTTGTCCCACAACACCCTCCTACTATATTAACTAGATTTTCATCCAAATAATCTTTAATCTGCGCCCCCATAGATTCTGCAGTCTCATCGTACTCACCAAATTCATTTGGCAATCCAGCATTCGGATGTGCACTTACTCCAAAAGGAGATTTTTTATCCAAAACTTGTAAATAAGGTCGCATCATAGAAGCCCCTAATGCACAATTCAACCCCACTGAAAGTAAATCCATATGAGCAATTGAAATCAAAAATGCTTCAGTAGTCTGACCTGTTAAAGTTCTTCCACTTTGATCAGTAATAGTTCCCGAAACCATTATTGGAATTTTCACTCCCCTTTTTTCAAATACTTCATCAATGGCAAAAAGTGCTGCTTTGGCATTCAATGTATCGAAGACGGTTTCCACAAGTAAAATATCTACACCTCCATCCATTAAAGCATTCGTTTGTTCCGAATAAGCAATAATTAACTCATCAAATGTAATTCCGCGGAACCCAGGATCATTTACATCAGGAGAAATGGATGCTGTTCTATTTGTAGGACCTATAGATCCAGCAACAAATCGAGGTTTATCTGGCTCCCTTTCTGAAAATTCATCAGCGACTTCTTTAGCAATCTTAGCACTATGATAGTTAATATCATAAACAGATTTTTCCAAACCATAATCAGCTTGAGCTATTGTCGTACCTGAAAAAGTATTTGTTTCGGCAATATCTGCACCAGCTTGAAAATACTCAGCATGTATACTTTTAATAATATCTGGTCGAGTGAGAGAAAGTAAGTCGTTATTTCCTTTCAAAGAAAAATCATGACCTTCAAACCATCCCTTTCTAAAGTCATCCTCTTCAAGGAAATGACGCTGAATCATGGTACCCATTG
Source organism: Crocinitomicaceae bacterium (assembly GCA_022447585.1). Classification (GTDB taxonomy): domain Bacteria; phylum Bacteroidota; class Bacteroidia; order Flavobacteriales_D; family Crocinitomicaceae; genus UBA4466. The sequence goes on from JAKVAR010000029.1 coordinate 148,506, forward strand.
CACCATCCAGCACTAATATTCTATTTTCCAATATGGATTTTATATCCCTCATACTATACCATTTGTGACTATGAAGCAAGAGGGATATCAAGCTAAACTTATCTTTACCCAGACGGGATCGGATTTGGCACCTTTTTCAAAACGAGCAGGTTGCCAAGGTTTCATAGGGCCTATCCCTCCACCTTTCTTCATAAGTCTATTTAAATGAACTGATACAAAGGTATATTGAATTAAATTGTATTCAAAATTACAATCAGCATAAATATATAATCTGTGTATATTGTTCACAATATGAAACACTTACTACTCTTTTTCTCTTTCATTACGTTTTTACTTGCTACGGAATCAGTCAGAATTTAAGCACTTCCAACCTTCCAATCGAAGTAATCACTACTTCACCTGGACAAAATATAGTTGATGATCCAAGAATAGTTTGTCACATGAGAATAATTGACAATGGCATCGGAAACATAAATAATATAACAGATCCTTACAATGATTATGATGGACGAATTGAAATAGAGATTCGCGGATCTACATCACAACAATACCCGAAAAAAGGATATGGCTTTGAAACGCAAGACTCTCTCGGGATAAAATTGAATTCCCCTATAATGGGACTACCCACAGAAAATGATTGGATTCTTTATGGCCCTTACCCAGATAAGACTTTAATTAGGAATGTTTTAACCTTTGATTCATCCAGAAAAATGGGTCATTATGCACCTGCTACAAAATACTGTAAACTTCAAATTAACAATGAGTATCGAGGAATCTACATAATGATGGAACGAATAAAGCGAGACAACGACAGAGCTGATATTACCGACATTCATGAAACTGGCGATTGGGATGACACATTAACCGGAGGATATATATTCAAAGTTGATAAACTAAACGTTGATGTTGACTATTCATGGACATCGATCTATAACAATGAAGTTGTCTTTCAATTTCACGACCCTGAACATCTAGAATTAAATGCTCTTCAAGCCAATTATACTGAAAACTACATTAATGAATTTGAAACGATAATGAATAGTCCAAATTACGCAGATCCACAAACTGGATACCCCTCAATTATTGACAGAAATTCATTCCAAGACTTCCTCATTCTTCAAGAACTAGGTCGAACCGTTGATGGCTATCGTTCAAGTTCATTTTTATACAAAAAAAAGATGGCTTCTCGTGGAACGCCCCATTAACAGCAGGGCCAATGTGGGATTTCAACTTGTCATTTGGAAATGCCGACTATTGCAATGCAGAATTAACCACTGGTTGGCAATATAATTTCGACGATATTTGCGGGATTTTCTCAACTTCAATACCATTTTGGTGGGAGAGGCTATTGGAAGATCCAGTATATACTAATTCACTCAAATGAAGATGGAATGAACTTAGAAATGGACCACTGTCTACCGATTCAATTAACCATTTTATAGATTCCTTCGCCCTTTCAATTCAAGTGAGTAAGGATCTTAAGAATTACAAGCGTGTTGGAGATTCATATTACGAGAATATTCAAAAGCCGTTTTTATCCCCTTCTGGAAACTTAATTCATGAAGAGCATTTGACTCCTCGATTAAAGCAAACAATGATTGACGACCACGGAAAAACAGCTCCGGCACATGTTGAAAGATACAAAGACTTCGTAAACATTGCAGATCACTTGAATTATCAGCCAGTTGTATCAAATTGTTTAAACCTTTATCATGAATTAAATCATCAGCCCGAAGAAGGTAAATTCAAGCATATTGAAATGCTATTAAAGCACATCTTTCAAGACAAGTATGAAATGATACTCGATTACATTACGATTCTATACCGCTACCCTCTTCAAAAATTGCCTGTAGTTTGTTTAGTCTCCAAAACTCAAAAGACGGGTAAATCTACTTTTGTATTCTTAATGAAGCTCATATTTCAAAACAATATGATAGGAATAAGTAACAAGGGTTTTTCAGAGGACTTCAACGATCATTGGATTACTAAACTTGTGGTTGCTTGCGAAGAGACTATGTTCGATAAAAAGGATGCTTACGAGAAACTAAAAGACCTTACTACAAATCCATACATCAACCGCAAAGAGAAAAACAAAAGTGCGGTTGCCATTTCCAATATGCTTCACTTCATTTTCTGTTCAAATCATGAAGATGATTTCGTAAAGATTGACAAGAATGATTCTAGGCTATGGATCACTAAAGTCACTGGAAGACCAAAGAAAATTGACGACTTTGAAGACAAGCTCGAAAGCGAGGTGAATTCATTCGTTTATTTCTTGATGAATAGAGAAATCACACACCAGAAAATTAGCCGTTTATGGTTCGATGAAGAGTTATTCAGAACAGATGCATTCTACAATGTAGTTAAGAACTCTGAGCCAAGTATAATCAAGGACATCAGAGAACAATTAACAGAATTGTTCCTTGTAACTGGAGTTGAGGAAATCAAGATGTCAGTAAAAGACATCAAGAATGAATTCAGCATAAGGCAAGAAATCAACTACGTCAATAAGATGGTCAATGAGTACCTCAAACCAACGATTGAATTGGATAAAAAAGGAAATCGAAAAGTATCAACTTATACTTATGTCATTCCAGACCCATCAGAGCCAAAAAATATACTGGAGAAAAAAGGGAAAGGGCGTTACTTTGTATTTAAAAAAGAGGATTATTGATATTGTTTAAACAGATAAAAAAAATGTTAGTATTATTGATCCAATAAAAAAGATAGACTGATATAAACTATAAATCAATACATAACGTGCCAAATTGAGGATTTAAACACTACTTTTATGTGCATATAAGTAAGTTGGGGCACATTAAAAAATGACTACTAAAATTATAACCATATTAATCGGTCTGACCGTTTTGATTCTCGGACTAAATTATGGTTCGCCAGTCGAAATTACTTTTCAGCCAGGACACCGAATTGGTGTATTGGTTTCAGCAGTTATAGTTGGAATAATTTTCTTTCTGCTATTTCGACAAAGTTTAAAATTCGAAAAAATTGGACTAAAATTCGCAGGAATCGGATTGACAGGAATTATTCTCTTGCCATATCTGTGGATTGGACTTTGGGCAGTTATTCCAGCGCTTTTTTCAGATGACTATCCAATGCTTGAAGATACTTCAGAATACACCAATCAAGACGGAGAAAGAATCGTAGGTCAATTTATGGAGTTGAGTGGTTCACTCCATCATTATCAAAATAGGAAAATTCTATACGACTTTGAAAACGGGATTCGAATTTCATACTTATATCCTGACAAAAAGATTAATGGCACTTGGACCTACCATAGATTCGGGTTTGAAGAAGGGTTTATATCAAAATCAGATACGACTTACACAACTGAATTTAAAAATGGACGAGTAAACAAATAAAAAACGATGCCCCAACAAGGTGTATAGCCAATAGGGCGTTTAGAGATAAATTGAAAGTCCTGTTCTTTGAGCAGGCAACGCCAAAACAAAGTTTTGACGTTTAACAAAAAGAAAATTAAAAGTAAAAACGTTTGTTTTGGCTTAGTGGTAAACCTAAAGTGAAGAGCTTTGAACCTGCCCTACTGCCCATACACAGAACGTTGTGGTGCATTAAACAAAGCCAGTGAAGACAAAGAAAGTACGCGGACATAGAAGAAGATGGAGTGATATTGACCGCTGGGTTGAAACTCATAAGAATCTAAACTTGGAGTATCTGAAGGAATACCAGAGAGATTATGCAAAAATTCGAGTGCACCCATGGAGCGGAGTTTCTTTAACCAACAGTCAAACACCTGAACCAACAAGACAAACAAAGACCAAAATTTTAAGTGGACTAATTGAAATTTATGATTCTTGGAAAAATGAATTAGATAAACTTGGAGAAAACTATTATTTGAAAATATGGCTGTTTGAACCAAGGTTTGCGAGTTCTCAAGTTGTTTGTGCTCTTGGAGACTATTTAGACTTTTATGAAAACACATTTTACAAACCAGAGAAGTATAAGAAATTAGACCCCACCAATTATGGTCTGATAAAAGATGTAATTGCAAATTTTAATTGGGAGTATAGACTTGACGAAGACCACTTTGACAATAGTGAACCAGGCGACCCAGAATTATACGCAACATTAGCGGACTATGAAGAAGATAAAAGGTGGTATGAAAAAATGCTAAAAAAACCACACAGGACAACGAAATTTAAAGACCCTATTGGGGAAGCCACAGAATCATATTCATTTAAAAAGGGAAATGTTTGGCTTGGAGAAAAATAAAAAACGACACCACAACAATGGCTAAAATGCATACCCAACCAACCTAACCGTTGCACGACATTTTAGCCGGAACGTTATATACAATGATTAATAAGGCTAAATAGACGCCCAGAGTTTGATATAATTTGCCTTAAAAGTTTCGCTCCAAACTATGCTATTTGTTTAAATGTATTTGAGATTTTTGTGTTGTATAAATTAAGTGGGCAACAGATAATTTTACAACCATCATCTTGAAGCTTCGCACCAACTCCTGTTACTGTGTGTAAAACGCTAGATTCGAAAAACATGCCCAAAACAAGTTAACAACTCAAAAACTTACGCCCATTGTTTTTAAAACTAGTTTAATT
>JAKVAR010000003.1 GCA_022447585.1 Crocinitomicaceae bacterium
AACGTATTAGAAGTGATAAGCGATCATAAAATATCAGTAGAAACATCCCCAGGATTGGGATTACTATCTCATTATGGTCCAGAAGTACTAGCACAGAACGATTACTATCCCTTTGGTATGTTACTCCCTAATCGCCATGAAGATGGAGATGAGTATAGGTATGGGTTCCAAGGACAGGAGAAGGACAATGAGGTTTACGACAGTGATGGGTCTAGTGTGAATTATAAGTATAGGATGTATAATAGCCGAGTAGCAAGATTTTTTAAGGTTGATCCGTTGGCTCATCAATTCCCTTGGAATAGTCAATATGCGTTTAGCGAGAATAGGGTAATTGATGGTGTAGAATTAGAAGGGTTAGAGGTTAGCCTTGTGAGAAACCATGGAAGGGATCGGGTGCTGTATGCATTTAGTAGAACTTTCACTGATCCAGATAATGTTATTAGTTTAATAGGTCATGGTAAGCCTTTTGTTATGGTAGATAAGGTAGGTGATGAAAGGTACATAAGAAAGACTGATATAGATGAGCACTTTGAGCCTATTTTAAAGCGACATAAGAACTATGATGTTTGGAAGCAACAAGAAGATAGAACAATAGTGATTTATAACTGTAGAACTGGAAGAACTGTAGAGAGTAATAGAACAGAGGGAGTAGTATTGAAACCAATTGCTCAGGAAATTTCTATTGCTATGCCTGAAGTAAGAGTAGTCGCACCTGATGGAAGAGTAAAATATAAAAATGGTGGAGAAGATATTTTTGGTAGTGTAGAAAAGACTCATACTGACATTGATGGAGATTATGATGAGGGGTACGATCAATATAATACGGAGATTGATGATAACAGACCATCTTATTGGAATGTATTTGAAGGAGGGATATTAGTAGCGCAATATAGTGGGGATTGGAAACCTCATTATTCGGGTCACGATAAAGAAGCATATGACGCGGAGCACTTAGTCTACGATATCAACGATTCTAGTACTAAGCCACATGGATCTTTTTCAGAGTATTATCCTGAAAGTACTGCCCCTTCACAGGAAGCTCCGCTTGTCGTTGATGGTAAAGTCGTTAAAGAAGCGGGAGTACTTGATATTTCAATTGATGGAGATACCTTACAGAATTCTATTGGTGGAGATACAATAAGAGTAAATAACGACAATAATAACGAATCTAGTTCCGCTGGTTCAGGGCAATAAAATTTTACAATGTTTAGAATAGTACTGATAATATTCATTTCTTTTCAAGCAAACACTAGTTGGGCTGGAAATCCGTATAAGGATAGCCTAGTTTCAGAGGTTATGAATTTTGGAAATGAGGAAGCCTATACGGATCTATTCATGTATCTCGCAGATCATGGAAATGCAGAACAAATAATACCATACGATTTCATTATGGCTTATCAATTCAACCATATTCCTGCTTTTGAGAATGCTTTTTGGAATCTTCATTTCTTATATGTTGATGAGATGGGTAGAAACTTTTCTGATCTCAAAAAAGAAACTCAAAAAATAATGATGAAAATTTTGAAGGATGGAAAAAAGGCTGGTTCTGAAAAATGTGGTAAGATTTTAAGGCGAATTAAAAAAACAGGTGAGGCATCAGTTGGGTAATGTTCCAAACAGTGTGGTATTGTGAGACTCAATATTTAAACAACTGAAGATCAGTGTTTGAATATTGTGTTCGTAAGTAACTCGCGTCGGTAATGTTCCAAACGGTGTGGTTTAATACTCACTTTTAAGAAGTACTATCCCATCAATGAAATAAAAGGAATAGGAAAAAGGGAAATCAGTAAATGGAATTACTTGAGTTGCTAAGATGTTATCATTACCATCATCACAAGTGATTTCACAAGCGTTTGGGAAGTTAAATATTGGTTTCTTGGTCAATGTCCAAACTTGGAAGTGTTCTCGATTAACTTTAGGGAATATTTGATGAGATATAAGTACATCTAATAACCAATAACAATTACAAGTTTCACAGAGGTATTTAATACCATCGGTGATTAGAATATTGTTGTATTTGTATAGATGTTCAGAACCAGTAAAGAGGTTCAATTGATTTAGAATTTCATTTGAGTTCATAAGTAAGATTTTGGTTAAAGAATATTGCGTTGCCACTGCGTGTAGTGGCTTTGGTCCTGATTTGGGAATGCGTAGCATGAAAAAGCAGGATATGTAGGAACTACACGTAGCCAAAGACACCAAGTGGCACGCATAGAATTAAATAGCTGGAAGACTTTTAATGTGTTCGGCAGAACTCTTTAAAAGGATTATTGAAGCTATGAGTGAGAATCACTGAATACAATTCAATTTTCATGACATAACAAGCCTTTTAAGGTGAGAATTGGCCTGTTTAAGGCTATTTCTCATTATGGCGTGATAAATTGATGTAGAAGTGATTTGATCACCTTATTTCCACTTAATCAAATATCAGTTATAGATCCTCAATATTAAGTCTTCTGTAGTCAGATATCAGTTATCAAGAATACAGTTATAAGTCTTTGTTAAAAAGAGAATCAAGAGTAAAGTGACATTTTTTGTGGTCAGTCAGTTATCTAAAAAACAGACTGTAAAAGGTCAATAAAAATTTAACAAATGAAAATTCTCGTGAAGTTTGAGATAAAAGGAAACAAAGTAAAATGGTATCATCGATTAATAATACGTATAGTACTTATTATACTGAAACGAAGGTTAATTTTATTAGGATTGTAATGTTGGATAGCGAAACAATCTCGGAAACTATGGATAAGGATCCAAATTACGAGACAACCTTACACGCATCCTCAACAAGGATACAAGATTTACCGATCCCAGCCGCAGATGAAGTAAATGAGCACGGTGATATTCAAAACTCTTATGAATATAACGCTGCATTTAGCAATATTGTAAAACATTATGTAACTCCAGAAGAATATGACGCTATCAATTATGTTGGAGTAGCAGTATCAAATTCTTTTTATTCTTCGAATGGTGAGATATTTATTGATGCAGTATACCTGGGTTCAGGATATATTAAATTAAAAGACGATATGACAGTTGCTAATTTTGAAGTTAGTCTCGGACATGAAGTTGATCACATAGTAGATCACCCAAATTGTGGAGGCCTTTTTGATGATTCACCTGAACAGCTCTTGGAACATGCAAAAATGTTTATACACGATACTGAACATGATTCATGGGATGAGACCACAGAGGCGTTTAAAAGAAATAAAATTTCGGATTTGGAAAATACGATAAACAGTTTTGGTATGGCTATTACGAGAAATGAGGATACGTTATCTGATGAGGACGTTGAATATTATTGGGATGAGTATCATAAAGCCAAAGAAGATCTAGAGGCTATTAAAAAAGAAAGCGGATTATATGAAGATTCAGAAAGTGAAGGGAATTAATAGGTTAATATATTTTGTGTTCTCCTTATTCTTGGTCATTGGTTGCACTAATGAAGAGATACAAAAGGATCAACTTAAGATTAATAAGGCTTTTATTTTGGATGAAGAAAATCCACTAAATCCTTCAGGATTAATAATAGAAGTGGATTTATACTCACCAAATGGAGGAACTGAAATTTTGATATCTAACATTAGCTCCGATTTTGAAATAAAAACTGAGCTTAATAACCAGAGTGAGTTTTTAGGTTCATGTAATAAGAACGTTAGCATGAATATTAAGAGATATAAATTTCAAAAAGATTCCTATTTGAGGGTGTATTTTCTTCTTGAGAATTATAAGCTGATTGAAAAAAATGATGTCAGTGTTAAGTTTAATGACTTAGAGGTTAAATACACTAATGTTGAATTGGAAAATCTTTTAGGTGAGGAATATATTTCAACCAATGCTTTCATGAACAGTGTAAATGGTTTTTGTGATTAAACCTTACTGACATTCAAAACATCATGGTATTTAAAACACAACATTAAAACAAAGGAGATCGGTAATGTTCTAAACAAAGTGGTTTAGTAAAATTCAATATTTAAACAACTGAAAAGGGTCTCCAAACAATTTTAAACGTGTTAGCCTTTAGTTTTTAAATGTTTGTGAGCATTGATACTTAAAACAAGATTAAAAGGAAATGCTAATTGTGTTAAACGATGTAGATTTTGTTTTAAATTGGTTGGATGGAGAAATCTATTAAAGAAGCCATTGATGAGATACTAGTTGCACCTCTTCGCGGTCGATCCTCTCTCATACAACTTTCCATTTAACAGTCCATATGCGTTTAGTGAGAACAGACTTATTGATGCAGTAGAACTAGAAGGATTGGAAACTGTAACCGTTGAAACTGTGATGAAAAACGAAAAAGCAGTAGCTAAATTTGAAAAAGTAGGTCAGGATAGGATGCAAAAACTAAATAGAACTAATTTTCAGATGGTTCAAGGGACTGGCCAAATAATGATAGCTGATATTAACGAAGGCGTGTCTGGTATAGTCTACAGAGTGGGCTATAGGACTCCAGGAGGAGCAGAATTTACAGTGGACTATGTTATTACAGAGATTGAGCAAAAAAATATCAATGGCCAGACTGTTGAAGTCTTTGATATAGGAGATCCAAATTCGATAATAAGTAGCTCTGAGTGTGGTGATTACTATTCAAATTGTCACGGTGTAACAATAGGTACGGGAGGATTGCTCAGAGGAAATGGGCCGATGAAAGGAATTGTTGATGCAGAGTACACACCATTGGAGATAAACTCACCAAGTGAATTACAAATTGGAGATTTATTATTTGAAGGTGACCACTCGATTGTTGTCTCAGGTTTTGACCCAGAAGGGAATCCATTATTTGATAGTAACTTCTTAGGGTCCGAAGGTATAACAAACGCCTCTTGGGACGAAGTCAATTCAACCCTGGAGAGTACAGGAATTCTTTATGAACCTTATATTGACGAAGAAGGAAATACAATGATGAAAGAAAGGCCAATAGAGGATTTTAACTGGAATAGACCTAAGCCTGAATCTTCAAGTTCAACTTCAAGTAGCGATTCTTCTTCAAATAATTAAATTAGTGGCATGAAAATAGTTTTGCGTTTAGTTTTATTAATCACAGTTTCTCTCTTTATGCTTGAATGCAGCCAAGAAAATGATAATCACTCTGATCTTCTGGATGAGTTTGATAATGATTCTTCTGATGTTAACTGCGAATGGAATGATTCTTTAGAGTTTTTCTATTCCATATATGCTGATTTAATTATTGAGCCTAACGAAAATGTAGAATCAAAAACAAAGGAATTAAATGATAGGTGGGTGTCAATAATTTCCAATCGTAAAGATTTTTTGAAATTTCTGTTCTCAGATTGTTCAAGTGAATCTTTATACGGCACTGAATTTGATGAAAAGTTGAATATTTCCATTTTGCCTGAAGTCGTTCATAAATTATTTTGGATAGAAGCAACTTATCAAAAAGATTATCTTTTTGGGAAGAGAATATCTATGGGTAATAGTATAGTTCCATATATTCAGAATCCTGTTTCTGTATTTCCGAAGTTTTCAGAGAGTGAAGAAGATACAACTGAATATAATTATCGCGAATACATGAATGTACGTCCAGACTTTTCAGATGAGTATTTGGATTTATCATTAGAACTATTTGATAGCTTAAAAACTTCATTTGAAACGAACGGCAGCATCAATGGTACTGGTGCAAAATGGCAAGGGTACGAAGAGAAATTTTTCGATTCGCTCTTTGTGAATTCGACTGAATTGCCTTCGGATTTATTAAGTTTTTAATTGGTTTGCCAATTTGGAATGAATTGAAAATATTGGTTCAGTTTTAAAGCATTATTCAACATAAAGTTTCGTAATTACGAACTAAGAATTTAAAAAAGTATCTTCATCGTAGCAATAAAGTGTAGCTATGATGTCGGAGTCTCAATAACCATGCGGGATTGCCTGTTTCAATGAAAATGGGTCGTCTCGGTATGGGTTTAATGGTATGGAGAAGGATGACGAGGTCTCAGGCAATGGTAACTCCTATGATTTTGGGGCTAGGCTATATAATCCTAGGGTTGGGAAGTTCTTGTCGAGAGATCCAAAAGAAAAGAAGTACCCTATGTGTTCTCCTTACTTATATGGTATGAATACTCCAATTTCTAGTAAGGATTATGACGGAAGAGATGTAATTGTTGTTGTTCAAAGTACAACAAAAGGAACAGATTCAGGCCATATGTATATTTTGGTCACGAATTATAAGAGAGTCTATTTAAAGGTAATGGAAAATGGTAAAGAAGTTACCAAAACCTATTATGTGAGAAGTGAGACTAAACCTTATATTTTTGCTCAAAATATGCCAGGGGATCCTGATGGCGCAACAGAAGTAGTACCTAAAACAATTGAGGAAAAAGAGGCTCTTTTGGATGAACAGTCAGTAGTAAGTTACACGCTAGATAAAGACGAAGGAGTATTAGGGTCAGAATTTAGTGATGATGTTAAAAACCTTAATCCTGACTTAGATCCAAATCAGATGTATTTCCTTCCAGAGGAAGTTGAAGCTGAAAGAGGTATTAAAGCTGACCTGAAAAAAATGGATGATAAAGGTGTTCCATATCAACATATTATGGTCGACGGAGAATATGTTGTAAATGACTGTTCAACTATAATTGTTGATTTACTTAATGGAGCAGGACTTACTAGCGATGATTTTGGTATGACGAAGGTAACTTCTTCTGACGGGACTGTGACCGTGAGCTCTCCAACGCCGAATGAAATTAGTTTAGATCTGGACGCTATGATTAAAGATGGGAAGTCTATAGAGAGAGTAATAGGAAATGAACACTATTATAAAAATATTAAAAGATCTGAGGCTGAAGATTTGATAAGAATGTATATAGATAGTTGGATTGAAAAAGGTAGGCCGAACACCCCTTCAGGCAGGAACGATTCAGATGATTACGAAATAGAACCGGAGGACTAATGTTACGATATGTGCTATTTAAAATATTATTACTGATATCATTATTTTCGTCTTGTCAGGTATTTAGTAATCTTCCACCTTTGAAAACCAATAACAAAGTGCAGTCGGAGTATGGGAAGTACCTAAAAAAGAATGTAACATATCTTTATTATGATTCTTTTGAGCTGAAAATTGAGTTGATAGAATCGAATGGAATGGCCATGGATTCAATAAAAGAGTCTAAATATTTGATAAATGAAGGACTCTTTGAAGGGGACGTTTATCTCACGTCGTTTTTAGTCAATGAGAATGAAGTCTCAATTAATGATTTCAGAGAGGAAATGCCTAGGTTTTTTGAGATACTTGACTCCATCGATATTTCTTTTTTATTCACGAAACAGAGATTTTTCTTTATTCAAGAGGAAATGGAGTTTTATTTTGACAAATATAAAATTGTGAGTAAAGAGAAAGATATTGAATATGTATTTAAACCAAGCTGCTTAGAATCCTATAATTGTAAAGAAATAGCGGGTTTCTTTTTTAGAAATAACGCTCTTGTCTGTGCTACGAATTACTACGATGAGAACAAGAAATTAAAAGGGTTATTAACTATTTACGACCTTAACTTAAACAAAATTATCGAGTGTATTAAGATGGATAACAGAATCGTATATCTATTAAAAAATGATGAATCCACAATTACCGTTGAACAATTAAATTCGGAAAAAGTTGGTATAAGGAATTTTGATTTTTAACTGCTCTAAAACGAAAAACCAAATTTAATCTCGATCATAGCAATAAAGATCAACTATGATGTCAGAGTCTCAACAACCATGCGGGATTACCTTTTTTGGTGAAAATTGGTCGTGTAGGTATGGGTTTAATGGTATGGAGAAGGATGATGAAGTAACTAGTGGGGAAGGACAGTCTTATGACTTTGGTGCTAGATTCTATAATCCTAGGGTTGGGAGATGGTTGAGTAGGGACCCTTTGGAGAATAAGTATCCAAGTTTATCTCCATATAATTTTGTAGGTAATTCACCACTTTTGTTTATTGATCCTGACGGAAAAGTAATTCGTATACATTATATTGATGATGAGGGTAATGACGCTTATTACGTTTATGGTTCTGGTCAAGAACTTCCAAATGATAAGTATGTTAAAAAAACAGTGAGAACTCTAAATAGAATTGTAAAAAAAGGGGGAGATGAACTTGGAATAATACCATATTTAATGGAATTTGATGGGAACATAGATATTAATTTGCCGTCAGTTTATAATGCTACATTCGCCGTAGGCGCTGAAGGTGCTGATCTTAATAGCGCAAAAATCCTGTGGCATCCCCAAGCTGGGGCGGTAACAGATAAAGGTTACCGTCAGAACGCAGCGCAAGGCTTACTTCATGAATTAGCTGAGGTATATTACTTAATTGAGGATCCTGAAGGACATATCGAAGAGTATAACAAAATTAATAGACGCCAGGATTCTAATGAGAATGGTCAATTTAGTGAAGAGGAACGCATAAAGATGTACGCAGAATTAGATAGCTATGACGAAAAAATGCGAGAAATTTGTGGAGAATATCATACCTACAGTGACAAATGGATAATTCAAAATGTGGAACCGGGATTTGATAAAGCGTTTAATCAAAAATCACGGGATAATCATAAAAGTGAGAACATGTTAACCACGGGACCTTTCTCTAGGTTAAAAGCTTTAAAGGGAAATGATAAATATAACTCCAAAAGACAGAAAAATGAAATAAAGAGGTTAGCTGAAAAAGTTGAATCTCATCAATCAAGAGGAATATGAGAATAATAATTATCGTCATTACGATGTTCGGGGCTTTAACCACCAAATCTCAGGTTTTGCCACTTAAAATTGAAAAGATAGAAGTCAGATATTTACCTTGGGCTGCTAAGACTCCAATGAATTTTACAGAGGAAAAATTACTCGATTATCAGAATAAAAGTATTAATTCAAAAACTTTAACAGATAGTGTTTCACTTGATAACTTTTCCAAGATAAAATTTGTTCGGAAAGACGCAGAGTTAAAGATTAATACTTTAGATGTAAGAATGTTGATAATGGTATATTTTTCAGAGAATAATTACTTAACTATTTCGTTAAATTCTTTCAAATCATACAAGTTCTTAGATACTTACTACAAACCCAGCTTAGAATTCATGGATTGGATTAATAAAAATGTTACAAAATGTGAAATGGGATATGAATAAGAACACGTCACACTCCAAAAGAACTAGTACTCACTTTTAAGCAATACTATCCCATCAATGAAATAGAAGGAATAGGAAAAAGGAAAATCAGTGAAAGGGATTACTTGAGTTGCTAAGATGTTATCATTACCATCATCACAAGTTGCTGGCAAAGAATAGCTGGAGATTTTACAATTCCAACTGGAACATATGACCTTGACCTAACATTTAATGCCGGTGGTTACGCAACATATTTTGACGATATAAGAATTCACCCGTTCAATTCATCCATGAAATCGTATGTATATGATGGGGAAACATTCTGGTTAACTGCGGAGCTTGATGACAATAATTACGCAACTTTCTATGAGTACGATCAAGAGGGTGGTTTAATTAGAATCAAGAAAGAAACTGCCCGTGGAATTGTTACAATCCAAGAAACACGTTCCGGTATAATTAAAGAGTAAATCTTATGTTTAAAAAATTTATTATGCTCTCAAAAAATGATAAAGAATGTTGAAACAAAAACCATAACTAAAACACCAGGTAAAGGAAAAACTGTAGATATTGAAACAGAAGGTCCTACCGTAATAGATGCTGTTGACGCATATTTAAATGCAAATCAAAATTCTACTAGTGGTTCGGGTAACAATTCAAGTTATGGTGGCTCTGGTAGCGGAGGAAAAGGGATAGACCATAGTAAGTTAAAATAATTATTATTGCAAAAAAGAATTGTGAAGACAAATCAAATATTTCAAATGTTAGCTTTTACTTTAATCTTTATTTCTTCGTTTAGTTCTATTTCACAGGGCGAGGTTAGTTGTTGTGATACAGTATATACTTATTACGAAGATGGAGAATCTATTCAGTACAAAATATCAATTAATAGTTTAGGAGTTCAAGATGGATACTTCTACAAGTATTATCAGAGTGGTGGATTAGAAATGAGAATGTCATATAAAAATGGAGAGATTGATGGATTTTCTGAAAAATGGAATGAAGACGGAGTAAAAGTTAGAGAAGTTCAATACGTCGAAGGCCTAAAACATGGTGACTACAAGGTTTTTAATGATGATGGGAGTTTAAAAACTCATTGGATATTTGATTTAGGTAAATATGTTGAAACCAAATACGGAGAATCTCCCAATTAGATAATATGTTGATTCCATTAGTTCTACTTCTATCTATTATTGAAGCTTTTATCTGGGGAGATAATCCGACAGTGTCATTTTATTCAATATGTTCCTATGGCTTGATTTCAGGATGTATAGCTTATTTATATTCACGAAAGCTTGGAAAGGTAATAATATTGTTATTTTTAATTCTTTATGGCTCCTTTGTAGAGGTAAGCAATTCCATGTTTTTAAACATCTCCCAACCCCAAATCGGTAATGTTCTAAACAAAGTGGTTTAGTAAAATTCAATATTTAAACAACTGAAAATCAGAGTTTGGGTATTAGGATAATTTAGAACTCGCGCGCGACTCCCGTCGCGTGTGTACCATTTCAAATCCTTAAACACCCTCAATCGCAACAAAGTCATCCCACGTGTTACAAATAAAGTGGTAAGAAAAATCAACTATTTTTACCACTATGTCAGAACGTTACAAAGTAATAGATTCCACCCAGCCAACATTCATCACATTAACAATAACGCTATATCCTTACAAGGACAGAACTGCTGAGGAAGGAGAAAAAATACCCTTAATACAAGAAGATGGACAAGTTTTTAAAGCGGAGAAAAAGTTGAACACTTCAACTCCTGAATCAGGAGGTAAATCCAAGGCTTCAAATTCTGGAACAAGGGGAAGTGCATCAAGGGCAGGTGGTGCATCTGCAGCAGCTGAAAGTCAGAAATAACAAATAGATGAATTATATTAAATTAATAATTGTAGTAATCCCACTCATTTTTTTCTCTTGTGAAAGTGATAACTTTAGAGTTGTATTTTATAGAGCTGGTTTTGATTCACAGAACTTAGATATCAATGTCTCTATTAATGGGATAGAAAAAGAGTTAATACTTAAAAAGTCAGTTAATCCAAATGTATTTGAGGAAGTTTATTTTCCACTAGAAAAAAATGTAAAAAAAATTAATTTGAAGCTATTCATTAGTGAGGAGAATTTTGATTATTCAAAGGAATTTGACTTTAAAAATAATACGAGCCTACATATCAATTTTTATACCTACCAAGATTCACTTCAAGTGAGTACCGGAATGATAGATAACGATGTTCCAATTGAGTAAAAATGGGTAATGTTCCAAACAACATGGTTTAATACTCACTTTTAAGAAGTACTATCAGATCAATGAAATAAAAACTTGTTTACTTAATTTTTTATAAAAGAAAAGACCTGTTCTAAATGAAGTAGGTCTTTTTTCATGTTTTGGGTCAGCTTTCGTAAAAGCTATTCCCTATTACGAAAAGCTTGAGCCCAAAGTTTCAAATCCCATCGTATCAATATCCATTACCGCTATGATGCCTGTTTCTTTCATAGATCATTTCCTATAACATCACTTATGTTCAATTGGAGAATGATTATTTAGATTTATCACAAATCTTTTCTAAGTGATTCACTAAAATGACTGTCCCTACCCATTACCAAATTTGTCAATTAGAAATTTGAAGAATCGAATTAAAGGTCTTAAAGCCTCTTCTCTTTCTTTAAATGCTAGATGATAGTCAGCAGTAATCTGAAATACTCCCTGTTCCATATCAGCCATTATTTCTGGTTCAAATGCATATTGTTTTGCCAAATCATGTATTTGGTTAAACTCATGAGATGATCTTATTAACCCTTCGATCGCAGAGTCATTGCATTTAATGTTTAACATATCTTTTTTTCCAGTAAATAAGGCTACAAAGTGATTTTTACCTGAAATAGAGAATTTTATTTTTCTTGAAAAGTTAGGAAGAACCACCTTGAAATTCCCGACCGCAGTTGGTCCCATTGTATTTCGGATATGAATCTTATGTCTATTATGTTCTAAATCTAGAATATATACATCTCTTTCCATAAAACTACCTTCAATGATATTTTGAAATTTCTCTTTTTGGTGCAGAAAGCTTCCATTTTCTTCTCTTGATATTATTTCGAAGATTTGATTCATAGCAATTGTTTAAAATAAAGATTATTCTTCTTTTCTTCTTCAAAACATAAATAATTTACGCTCTCCTAGTCTAAATTAGAAATCAGTATAAATACGCATAAGTAACCTAGGGATAAATCTTATCTTAAGGGCTTAAGAAATTATAGATTAAAAAATGGCCAAGAAAACCGCAAAAAAAGAAAAGAGTATAGAAGAAAGCCTATGGGACGCTGCGAATAAACTGAGAGGGAAAGTTGAAAGCTCCGAATATAAGCATGTAGTACTTGGTTTAATTTTCTTGAAGTTTACCAGTGATAAGTTTGAAAAGCGGAAACAAGAATTAATAGCAGAAGGGAAAGAGAAATATGTTGATATGGTGGAGTTTTACACTATGAACAATGTTTTCTTCTTAGCTCCTGAATCTCGTTGGAGCTATATTATGGAAAATGCCAAGCAAGATGATATTGCCATAAAAATAGATACCGCCTTATTCACAGTTGAAAAGAACAACCCCTCTTTGAAAGGTGCACTACCCGATAATTATTTCTCTCGCTTGAATATGGATGCAAGCAAGTTGTCTGCTCTTTTAGATACGGTGAACAACATTGACACGATAGCTGATAACGAAGAGGATATTGTAGGTCGAGTATATGAATATTTCCTAGGAAAGTTTGCAGCTTCTGAAGGAAAAGGTGGTGGAGAATTCTACACGCCTAAAAGTGTGGTTAAACTCATAGCAGAAATGCTAGAACCCTACAAGGGAAAAATTTACGATCCTGCTTGTGGTTCTGGCGGTATGTTTGTTCAAAGTATCAAATTTATTGAAAGCCATAATGGAAGTAAAAAAGATATTTCCATATACGGACAAGAATATACGGCTACGACGTATAAACTAGCGAAAATGAACTTGGCAATTAGAGGAATTAACGCCAATTTAGGTGATATACCTGCTGATACTTTTTTCAAAGATCAACACCCCGACTTAAAAGCCGATTTTATCATGGCAAACCCACCCTTTAACCAAAAAGGTTGGCGCGCAGAAAATGAATTAACTGATGATCCAAGATGGCGTGGTTATGATGTTCCTCCAACTGGAAATGCTAATTATGCTTGGATTTTGAACATGATTAGTAAACTTTCAGAAAATGGAACAGCAGGATTTGTTTTAGCGAACGGTTCTATGAGTAGTAATACTTCAGGTGAAGGAGATTTGCGACAAAAGTTCATTGAAAATGATTTGGTGGATTGCATGATTGCTTTACCTGCTCAGTTGTTCTACACAACTCAAATTCCTGTTTGCCTATGGTTTATGACTAAAAACAAGAAGCAAACAAATGAGTTTAGAGATCGCCAAGGTGAAACGCTTTTTATAGATGCTCGAAATATGGGAACCATGTTAGATAGAACCCATAAGGAACTAACAGATGATGATATTGCTGAAATCATAAGTACATATCACAATTGGCGTAGTTCTCCCCCTTCGGAGGGGGGCCAAGGGGGAGGAAAATACGAGGATATCCCTGGTTACTGTAAATCTGCAACCTTAGAAGACATTAAAAAGAACGATTATGTACTTACTCCGGGCAGATATGTGGGAATTGCCGAGGAGGAAGATGACGGAATTCCATTTGAAGAAAAAATGACGGAATTAAGCAAAACTTTATTTACACAAATGAGTGAAGCTTCTGAACTGGATCAGACTATTCGTGAAAACTTAAAATTACTGGGGTATGAATAAGGGCTGGAAGGAAGTTGAACTTATAGAAGTAGCTGTTATTGATACTGGCTTTCCGTTTAAAAGTGCTAAGTATTCTGAAGAAGGAGAGTTAAAAGTTGTTAGGGGTAAAAATGTAACAGAAGGTAACTGTAGATGGGGAACAGATGCGAAATACTGGAATCAATTTGAAGAGAGTTTAGAAAAATATCTACTAGCTGAAGAAGATATAGTCATTGGTATGGATGGGTCAAAAATAGGCAAGAACAAAGCTATGATAACTAGCAATGATCTTCCTTCTATTCTAGCTCAACGAGTAGGAAGAGTTCGGGCAAAATCAGGAATTTCACAAGGCTTCCTTTGGCAAATTATAAACTCTAATCGTTTCTATCAGTATATTGACTTAGTCAAAACAGGGACATCAATACCACACATGAGTCTTGGTCAAATTGGCTCTTTTAAATTTGAACTCCCGCCATTAGCTGAACAAAAATCTATAGCCCACATACTTGGAACATTAGACCATAAAATAGAACTCAATCGCAAAATGAATGAAACCTTAGAGCAAATGGCTCAGGCTTTATTTAAAAGTTGGTTTGTAGATTTTGATCCTGTGTTTGACAATGCGATAGCAAAAGGTAATTCCATTCCAGATACACTTAAACAAAAATCCGATAGACGAAAAGAAGTTATATCGTCTGGCAAGTATAAAGCTTTGTCAAAAGAAATAATGGAATTGTTTCCATCTTCATTTGAGTTTAATGAAGAATTGGAGAAATGGATCCCTGAGGGGTGGGAGGTTAAATTATTGGATCAAGTAATAGAAATAATCGGTGGCGGAACTCCAAAAACATCAATAGAAGAATATTGGAATGGAGACATACCTTGGTTTTCAGTTGTTGACGCACCCAGAGATGAAGATGTATTTGTTTTAAATACAGAAAAGACCATAACAGAACTAGGAGTAGCAAAATCATCTACCAAAATATTAGAAGAAGGAGTGACAATTATCTCTGCTAGGGGAACTGTAGGAAAGTGTGCCTTTGTAGGGTTTCCGATGGCAATGAATCAATCATGTTATGGAATTAAAAGTGCCTTAGGCTCTAGTCGATTCAACTATTACCTATTGAGGAAAAACGTTTCAGATTTACAAAACAAAGGACATGGATCAGTTTTTAATACAATTACCAGAGACACTTTTAAAGCGATAAATGTTGTTATTCCTAAATCTAAGAGCGTTTTGGAAAGTTTTGAAGAATTCAGTGAATCCTATTTTTCAAAAATTAAATCCAACTTAATACAAATTGAAACTCTAACCAGACAAAGAGATGTTTTATTGCCACAGTTGATAAGTGGAAAGCTGAGGGTCGGAGAAATATTAACCAGTATAAAACTGTGAAATGACAACAGGCGAACAAAAGGATTTTATATTCGAACTAATACAAAAACAGCTTAAAGATCCACCAACTATAATTTGGGGTTCTGGGGCTACGGTCCCGTTTGGTCTTCCAGGAATGTGGGATTTGAATGAAGCGCTCAAAAAAGACATTCCTGATTTTGACGATTCTTCTACCAATCTTGAAATAGAATTAGGAAAGGATAAGTACAAAGAAATAATGCCTGAAATTAAGTCCATTATTTGGCGACAAGTCGCCAACAAAGATGAGGAAGTATTAAAAGAAATTGTATCTAGCTATTCGTCAAAGTACAAAGGTTTAGAGATTCTACTAAAAAAGTTCATAGATACTCACCCAAAGTTAGTCAATGTCATCACTACAAATTATGACAGAGTTATAGAATATATACTAGGCTATGCTGGTATAACGTTTACTGATGGTTTCGAAGGGAAAAAATTGTCATTATTCGATGAAAACGCTTTTCAAAAAGAGGATATTGTAAATTTAGTCAAGGTACATGGATCATTGAACTGGTTCAATGCAAACGGTGAGGTTCGTTTCTTTAATGAAAACAAATGGGAATTTGACCCACAGATAATCTGTCCTGGCAAGAACAAGTATCAAGAAGCTTATGAAAGTCCGTATAGAGAGTTAATCCAAAAATCCGATGAATTTATTAAAAGTGCGGCTAGTTTTTTAGCAGTAGGATTTGGTTTCAATGATGAACACCTCACTCCACGGATTAGAGCAAAGGTGAAAAATGGGACACCAATTGTTGTGATTACCAAAAATATAACTACCTCTTGTAAAGCTGAGTTAAAAGATGCTGAAAAATATGTATTCCTCGAAGAGGGTTCTTTTGACAACACAAAGGTGACATATAAAGAGTCTGCAACCACAATAGAAAAAGAGATAATCTTAGATGGATCTTATTGGATGTTAAATAACTTTAATGAAATAATATAATGGAGACTAATCAAGCCCTGGGAAAAGTACAAAGCGTAGATACTGGAAATATTACTATCAAAGTTATAAAAGAAGAACTTTTAAACAGTGTTCAGGTAAATCAAATTATTCAAATACGGTCAACAAAAACTGGAGAAAAGATAATTGGACTTATCACAAAAATATTACGGAAAGCTATATTAGAAAGTATTGGTGGGGCCGACGAGCCAGAGTCTGTAATTGAGAATGTGATTAGAGTAAATTTAGTTGGCACTCTCGTTCTTAAAGAGGGTATGGAATTAAATAAGTTTAAACGCACATTGAATACAGTCCCAAGTATTGATGCCGATTGTTTTCTTTTAGAAGGAAAAGATTTATCGGATTTCATGACTGCAATTTCATCAAATGCAACAAATCCATTGAAAGTTGGTAAGTACACAATTTCGGATGATTCTTCTGCCAATCTTGATGGTAATAAGTTTTTTCAACGTCATGCCACTATTGTAGGAGGAACTGGATCTGGAAAGTCTTGGACTGTTGCAAATATCTTGGAAAAAGCAAGTAAGTTGAAGAGTGTCAATTCTGTTCTTTTTGATTTGCATGGGGAGTATAAACCATTAGAGTCTTTAGATAACTCCACACTCTTGAAGATCGCTGGACCTTCCGACAAAGCATCAGATGATGGGGTTATTTTTCTACCTCATTGGTTGCTTTCCTATGAAGAAATGGAGTCGTTATTGTTAGATAGAACAGATTCCAATGCTCCGAATCAGTCAAGGATGTTATTCGATTCAATTATTGAAGCAAAAAAAGCAACCCTTGAGACTCTTAGGAAAGAAGATGTGTTAAACAATTTCACAGTTGAAAGCCCAATACCGTATAAACTAGAGGATATAATCACAAAAATCGAAGAAGAAGATGTTAGGATGGTTCCTGGAGCCAATGGTAGAGAAAAGCAAGGGCCTCTTTTTGGTAAGCTTACTCGATTTATGCAGAGATTAAAAAGTAAGCAAGAAGATAAGCGTCTAAACTTTTTATTTAGTACTGACTCTGAACTTTTGGATTATGATTATTTACCCAAATTAATTCATAATATTCTTGGGTTTGGAAGCGATAAAGGAATCAAAATAATAGATTTTTCGGAAGTGCCTTCAGACATATTGCCGCTTATTACTGGCCTAATTAGTAGGTTAGTTTTTTCAATCCAACAGTGGATGGATGATGAAGTGAGACATCCTGTTGCTCTGTTCTGTGATGAGGCTCACCTTTACATTCCTGCTAATCCGAGAAGTGGATCGGAAGAGAAAGGGTTGTTAAGTTTTGAAAGAATCGCCAAAGAAGGTCGAAAGTATGGTATTTCTTTAGTGGTTATTAGTCAGAGACCATCTGATGTTAATAAAACTATTCTCAGTCAATGTGGAAATTTTGTGGCCATGAGATTGACAAACCCGGAAGATCAAAACGTAATAAAGAGATTATTCCCAGATAACCTAGGCGGATTTGCTGATTTACTTCCAATTTTAGATGTAGGAGAGGCACTGTTAGTTGGAGATGCTTCATTGCTCCCTAGCAGGGTAATTATTGATAAACCAACTGTGAAACCAAAAAGTGCTACAGTGAATTTTTGGGATGAATGGGCAGAAGACAAATCTACGACTGGTATTAAAAATGCTGTTGAAGCTCTGCGAAAACAACAAAAGTAAATATTAATGAAATTCACAGAAGCACAATTAGAACAAGCCATCATTGAGTTATTGGGTAAAGAAAATTACCCGCATGTTTTGGGTACAACAATTGAGCGTGATAAAATGGAAGTGCTTATCAAAGAAGATATTGAGGAATTCTTGAGGACACGATACGCTTCTGATAACATTACGGCATCCGAAATTCAGTCTATTATTCGACAATTAGAAAGCTATTCTTCTTCAGATTTATATGAAAGCAATAAATCCATAATGAAGTTGGTTTCTGATGGTTTTACACTGAAACGTGAAGATCGCAGTCAAAAAGATCTATACATACACTTATTGGATTTTAATACTGTTGAAAACAACATCTTTAAAGTTGTCAACCAGCTAGAAATAGAACAATACCACTTACGCATTCCTGATGCCATTATTTATATCAATGGATTGCCTTTGGTAGTTTTTGAATTTAAAACAGCTATTAACGAAAGTGTAAGTATTTATGACGCTTTTATTCAGTTAACTACACGCTATAAAAGAGATATTCCAGAATTGTTTAAGTACAATGCTTTGTGTGTAATTGGAGATGGTGTAAATACAAAAGCAGGATCATTTTTCGCTCCTTATGACTTCTGGTATGCTTGGCGAAAAATTACTGGTGATGAATCGGTAGAGCGAGCAGGAATAGATTCTTTGCACACTATGATTCAAGGCTTGTTCAATCAAAAACGATTGTTGGATGTCATTCATAACTTCATCTATCTGCCAGATTCTTCAAAGAAAGACGAAAAAATTGTTTGTCGTTATCCACAATACTATGCAGTAAACAAATTGTACGATAATATCGTCAAAGAGCAAAAACCACATGGAAACGGTAAAGGAGGAACTTATTTTGGAGCTACGGGGTGTGGCAAGAGTTTTACCATGTTGTTTCTAGCCCGTAAACTCATGCGTAGCACTCATTTTGCTAGTCCAACCATCATCATTATTACAGATAGAACAGATTTAGATGATCAATTATCGAATCAGTTCTCAAATGCCAAAGGTTACATTGGAGACAACAACATTGTAAGTGTTGAAAGCAGAGCCGAATTACGAGAGAAATTAGAAGGAATTAAAAGCGGAGGTGTTTTCTTAACTACCATTCACAAGTTCACAGAAGATATTCAACTCTTATCCGAACGTACAAACATCATTTGTATATCTGATGAAGCTCATAGAAGCCAAATAAATCTTGAACAAAAACTAAAGATCACAGAAAAAGGCGTTCAAAAAACCTATGGTTTTGCAAAATACTTACATGATTCTTTACCTAATGCCACCTATGTTGGGTTTACGGGGACTCCAGTTGATGCAACACTAGATGTTTTCGGAGACATAGTTGATTCCTATACTATGACAGAATCAGTAACAGATGAAATTACTGTAAGATTGGTCTACGAAGGAAGAGCAGCAAAAGTATTATTAGATAATTCGGAGATAAAAAGAATCGAAGAATACTATGACCAATGTGAGGCAGAAGGAGCTACGGAATATCAAGTTGAAGCAAGTAAAAAAGCTTCAGCTAATATGAATACCATAATTGGAGATCCAGATAGAATTAAAGCCGTAGCTGAAGATTTTGTGAATCATTACGAAACGAGAGTTGAAGAAGGATCTACGATTAAAGGAAAGGCAATGTTTGTGTGTAGTAGTCGCCCTATTGCATACGAATTCTATAAAGCAGTAATTAAGTTACGACCAGAATGGGCAGAAATAAAAGCCTGTGAAGAAGGGGCTGAATTAACAGAAAAAGAGAAGAAAGAAATCAAACCCATGGAACATATCAAAATGATAATGACCAGAGGGAAAGATGATGAAGCAGATCTTTATGAAGCCTTAGGAACAAAGGAATATAGAAAAGAATTAGACAGGCAATTCAAAAATGCAAAATCAAACTTTAAAATTGCCATTGTCGTAGATATGTGGTTGACTGGGTTTGATGTTCCGTTCTTGGATACCATTTACATTGATAAACCACTTCAAAAGCACAACCTTATTCAGACCATATCCAGGGTAAATAGAAAATTCCAAGGGAAGAACAAAGGATTGGTAGTTGATTATATTGGAATTAAGAAGCAGATGAATTTGGCTTTAGCTATGTATAACAAGGCTGAAAGTCAAAATTTTGAAGACATAGAAGCATCCGTTATTGTAGTAAAGGATCATTTGGATCTTTTAGCAAAGTTGATGCACAAATTTGATAGTAGTCAATACTTCAATGGAACGGCAGTTGAACAATTAGAAGCCTTAAAATTGGCATCTGAATTTGTAATGCAATCCGAAAAGCAAGAGAAAAGATTCATGAGCTTAACAAAGCGTATGAAAGCTGCTTATGATGTTTGTGTTGGTAGTGATAAACTAAGGCAAAAAGAAAGAGATTGGATTCACTTCTACATGGCTGTTCGTTCAATTGTTTTCAAGCTAACCAAACCAAATGCTCCTGATACAGCACAAATGAACGCTAAAGTTCGTGAAATGATTAAAGATGCTATTGCAAGCGATGGTGTTGAAGAAATTTTCAAGTTAGGAGAAGAAGATGATTCGGAGATTGACATTTTTAATGAAGACTATTTAGATCGAATTAACCGTATCAAACTTCCGAATACAAAAATTCAAATTCTTCAAAAACTACTAGCCAAAGCTATAGATGAATTGAAAAAAGTCAACAAGATGCAAGGTGTAGATTTTACGAAAAAGATGCAAGCCATTGTTGAACGCTACAATGAACGAAATGAGCAAGATGTATTCAATGCAGAGGAATTTGAAATTATAGCTGAAGAATTGACCGAATTGATACTAAGTGTTAAACAGGAGTTTAACGCAGGTGATGAACTCGGGATCACATTTGAGGAAAAAGCATTCTACGACATCTTAAAAACGCTCGCTCATAAATACGACTTCGATTATCCCGAAGACAAGCTTCTGTTTTTAGCAGGAGGAGTAAAAAAGATTGTGGATGATAAGACTAAGTACACCGACTGGAGCAAACGAGATGATATAAAGGCTGAATTAAAAGTTGATTTAATCATACTTCTTGGAGAAAACGACTACCCACCGGTAGATCGAGATGAAGTGTACAAAGAGATTTTTGAGCAAGCGGAGAATTTTAGGAAGAATAGAGGGTAAATTATGAGTAAGGCTTCGAATAAAGGAGTAGGTTTTTGGTTTCAATAGTAGCATTAAACATTATGAAAGATGACTATAAGTGAAGCCTTATCGATTTTGGATATTCAGAAATCGGATCTTGGATCAGAATTACTAAAGAGAAACTTCAAAAAGCAAATGCTTTCATGGCATCCTGATATTGCTATAAATAAAGGGATTTCCGAAAAAAACAGCTACAAAAAAAAGTCAAGAGATTATAATGGCATACGAGGTGCTTTCAAGAAATTTAGAATTTCTTTCAGAAAACGCGTTTAATCATACGTATAACAGCTATTACAATTTTAAAACTAAATCTGCCAAGAATTATAGGCAATATTATGACCACAGTATTGACCAGATCGATGCTTATTTTGTAAATAGGATTGTTGTAAAGTCTTCGAGTGTGAAATGGATAGATTACATTGCTGATATGGAAATTTTGGTTGTTAAATTCAAGAATAGTCGAGTGTATTATATGTACTTCGATGTTCCTGAAGCGGTTTACCAAAAATTCAAGTTATCCGAATCACCAGGGCGGTTTGTACATCAATATTTAGCAGGATATAAATATGATTCGTTCGATAAATATGCGGACTGGTTGAATGTCTACCAAAGTGTCAGGGAAATAACTAATTCTATCGAATAAAAATAGTTCATAACCTGAACCCGCGAGTGCTTTTATAAAAAGAGACACAATTTTGACTGTAAGCAACTCTTGAACGAATCAGAAGGAGCATTAGTGGTATATGTCAGGAACGTGCTAGGAATATATCAGGAATGTGCTGGAGAATGGGTTTTTACTGGGATTCAGTATTTTTACACAAATTCAAGAACCAGACCCAGAAGGCTTCTCACGCGCCACGTCAACACCTTCCTCAACTCTTCGGTTACGATCCAATAAATGATTGTTGTGATAAGTTAAGAAGGCCTCAATAGATTCCTTTTCGATTTCAACTTGAGAAGGTGAATCATCCGCAAATCTTCCAATAATGATGTCCTGTTTTACCCAGGTTTCTAGATCCTCAACAGTCCAACCCCTTTCAGAAATAGTGGGGTATTTCTCAAATAACTCTTTAGTCGAATAAAAAATAGGCTTCTTCATGGTATCGGGTTTAGTGTTATCAAAGTTAAATTCCTAAAGTAAAGATTCAAAGCGTAATTTTAATCAATAATTGGTTTTCTTGCGATTCTATCAAATCTATCTTTAGTGAAGTTAATTAAGTCAATGGCACTTTCTAGGGCCACTAAGTTTCTTTTTTCCGACCGACTGTTTTTTCCTTGTATTAATTGCCCACTTCGCAGTATGCCAATTCTGGTGGGTGTCCAGCAATAGTATTCTGCTTGGGGAATAGTTTCTAAAATTTCCTCGTACGAAACATAATATCTCTCTTTTTCAGTTAAATACCTACTATTTTCTACATATTCAATCAGGCATCGAAAGCTTTCAAGGGTGATAATAAGCCTACCATTGTTGTTAATTCTTCTTCCATGCAAAAGCAGGCAAGAGTGAAAGGTTCCCAACTTATTGGAATTCCATCCCCATTTTCGAACATGAGGATACATATCGAGTAATTCGTGGCAGGTATGATAGCAAAATCTAGTCATGCTTAAGCATTGGGAGTACGCTGTTTTTTGCTGATATACTGTAGTATAACAGTTTTTAAGCTAAGAAGTTACTCTTAGATAGCTAAATGCTAAAACGAATTATTATGCGGGTGTAACCTGCTTTTAAATGTAAAAAACCTTAAAAAGTAACCCTTTTTCAAGGAACCTTTACCCCCTGAGGGGGACCTCTACCCCCCAAGGTCCTCGAATTTGGGTTTTTACTGTCGCAACTTTGGTAAAGGAAATCGCAAAAGATGTGATTCGAAAACCAAGATCGGAAAGATGCGAATTGATGTACAAGCCTTGAGAGAATTGATCTTTTACTGGATCAAATCAGATGAAGATTTACGAAAGCACTTAAGAGACCTTCAAATCAAGTTACTCATTGAGCGGCTGGTGAAAGGGTTAAGCTTTGAAGAAATGGCAAGAATCTATGATTCACGACCACAGGAAGTGAAGGTCATATTTGAAGCTATCCTGGTAAAGATTGAGAACTCTATGAGTAAGCAAGTAGCTTCCATTTTGAGAACAGTGAACAATTACCAAGAAGGTAAAAATCAGCGATCAGACTTTGGACGCATCTTTTTAAACTAAAACTGGAGATATGGAGAGAGAGAAATTGAAAGGTGGAATAATTATTACGCCGCGAGATATACAATTGATTACTGGAACAGATTGTATTCGTTCGGCTCAACGAGAGCATAAATTGACTAGAGACGCTATCGGAAAGAAGAGTAAAAAACTCTCTGTAAAAGAATACTGTGCTTACTGGGAACTGGATTACCTAGAAATCATTGATTTTTTACAATGGAATCGATAAAAACAGATGACAATTGCGATCAATTGCGACGATTCGTAACAATAGCGATCAATTGCTAAATGAGATCGATAGAACCGTCGGAACTTTGATGTAAGCAAACGACGAAAGCAGATGTAAAACACTAAACAAATTATAGAGATGGAACGAGGAGAAGGAATAAACGGAGAGGATCTTTTAATCACCCCAAAAGATATTCATTTAATCACAGGATTGACAATCGAAAGTGCGGAGAGAGAGCACGCATACATTCGAAAGACAATCGGATCTGGTTCAGACGATTTATTGATTAGCCAGTATTGTGAATACAACGATCTGGATCGCGAAGAGATCATTTCATTTCTCTATCCCCATAGAGAGAACAACTTAAAATTCATCCCCAACAAATAAGCATGAACATGGAAACACTTTTGGTAATCAACAGTCTTTTAATGCTGACGACGCTTTACTTCATCAAAGATGTCCACAAGGACTTCAAAGAGATGGGTAAAACGGTTCAAAGCTTAAAGG
>JAKVAR010000030.1 GCA_022447585.1 Crocinitomicaceae bacterium
TAGCGTATTGGGATAACTCTTCTGGACTTAAATTTTCTTCTAGATGAGAACGCCAATCAAGAGCTATCTCTTTAGCTTGATTAAAAAGAAGTTGAACCTCTTTTTTACCAATAGATTGTGCTATTTTTAGTTGGCATTCACCACTGGTTAAACCAGCTTTGAGTCCGTATTGTTCTCTTTTAATCTCACAAACCAGTCCCAAGTTTTTCCAGCCCTCTTGACTTTGGTATTGAGCGATTAATTGATGACTCTTGGTTTTGGGATTAGTATTATTAATGAGTCTTAAATTAACAGGTTGTTGACTTATTTTACCAACATCACCATGAGAAATAAATCGTTTATAGTTAACGATTTCTAAGGTTTTTCCACTTTTAGTTGTTACTTTAATGTGTGTATCATCTTCTAACTTTTGTTTACGGTTATAAGCTGAAGCTAAATTATACGCTGTATCATAATTAGCCTTAATTTGTTTAGCTTCTAAGATTTGTTGAGAGGTATAATTATTAGGAAAGAGGTTTTTAAATTGTTCTGGAGGTTGAGTGGTTAGTTGATTTTCTTTGAATTCAGCATTAACTAAAGAGGCGGTTAATTCTGTAGGAGAAAAGCCTTTCGTTTCTAAAATTTCATTACGGTAGGTATTATAATCTTTCTTCTGTTTAAAATAATCAACCTTTCGATATAATAACTTGGTTAAATTAGTAATGGAATCTTTATCAGCAACCCTCGCTGACTTAAATAAATCTACAGCAATTTGGTTTTGATAACATCCTTCTTCTACCATTTTTCTATAGATATCTCTTTGGAGAGCAAACACCTCTTGTAATTGTTCTTTTCCTAGAGGTTGAGTAGTATTATAACTAGCAAGTTTTGCAAATTGTGGATGGAGAAACTCAGGAATGGCTATCGATTTTTTACTCTGATTTTCTTGTTTCAGAAGACCTTGTGCTTTTTCAATTAATCTTGTAGCTAATTGTTGTTTAATAGTAGGGTTTCCATATTGTTCGTAAATTTCTTGTTCAGACAGTAAAGCAGAAAATGTAGTAACACTATTGTTAATTGAACCAACACTAATACCATCAGATTGATGAATAGCCATTACTTCAAAATCAGTCCCTTCTGGGAACGATAATTTATCTTCTTTACGAGTAGGACGAAATAAATTGAGCGGTTGACTTTTTTCAATGACATCTTGAGTTAAATAAGGGAATATTTCTGCTGATGCTACCCCCATACAGTCCCCGTCAAAGTCAGCGGCCATCCGTTCACAGTCAGATTCATAAGGAACAAATAGGTCAATTTCTGCTTGTTTAAATGCTTCGTTAAGTTGATTTGTAAAAGCAATGCGTTCTTGTACAGATAATTGATTTAGCTTTTCAGGAATGTCAATTAATTCAACATTTGGATTAATTGTTTTAGCTTCTAAGATAGTTCGTTGAACAATGCGGTTATAGTCTTCATCATTAACAACAATAACTCCTTTTAAATTGTTACCATCAGGGGCAT
>JAKVAR010000031.1 GCA_022447585.1 Crocinitomicaceae bacterium
ACGGAAAAGGACGTGCTATTGACAATGTATTTATTGAACGTTTATGGAGAACTGTAAAATATGAAAGTGTCTATCTTAATCCGCCAGACTCTGCCATAGATTTATACAGACAACTCAAGAAATATTTTAACTATTACAATACCAAAAGAAGACATCAAGGGATCGAAAATCAAATACCTGTTAACAGGTATTTGATGAAAAATAAACAAGTAGCTTGATATATGATTATTCACTTAACTTAGCATAAAACCTGTCCTCTGAATGGGGGAATGACCAGTATTAATGATTTGATGTCTATACAATCACAGGTTTTCTTTTATTTGATATTTTCAAATTTTTATTTTATTGAAAAAGATTTGCATAATGAATTGCTATTTTTAAATAAAACAATACTAGTTTTTAATAATAATGTTCAATACAAAAAAGAGAATCCTTTGGATTTTATATCAATTTACATTAGAATAATTGACATCCATAAAAATTATGAAAGCTCTATTTTTTATGAAAAAATAAACACACTGAGGAGCCTCGATTCAACATTAAGTTTTAAAAAAGATGTAATTGAAGAACGCATTTTTTTTCACACATCAAAAGCTGAGTTAGAACACTTCATTTTTAATAATAATATTGCTGTAGCTCATGAAACTATGATCAAAATAAAAGAAACAATATTAAAAAACAAGTATAAAATAGAGCCCTATTATTATATAGATTTGTACTATATTTTTGCTTGTATTCACTTTCTTAATAAAAATCTTTCAGCCGCATTAAAGTTTGTTAACACCATATTTAATGAGTATAAATTAAAACAAAAGCCTTCAGTTTATATCAAAACTGAGCTTATGAATATTATCATTCATTTTGAATTAGAAAATTATGATGTAACTCTCTATAATATTGATGGTTTTAGAAAAAAGTATCTTCCCATTTTTAAGATTAATGCTATTGAAAAGAAAATAATAAATATTATCTCTAAAATTTCAAAAAATCCCAATTCAAAGATCAAATTGAAAGAGTTTGAAAAATTATCTACAGAACTAGAAGCATCGGGAATTTTAACATCAAGTGTTTCGAATTGTTTTTATATAAACTATGTAAAATCTAATGCTTCCTAACTGTTATTTAATTAATTTTAAGAAAATAACAGTTAGAAATTCTTATTATTCAATACTATCCAATTCTTAATAAATCACATTATCTTTTGAGTGTAAAATGATTTTTAAATTCTTTTGATGATCCATCAAAAGGATCTACATATTCAACTTTGAACCAATAATCATTAGACGGCATTGGGTTTCCATTGAAAGTCCCATCCCATCCTTGTCCAGAAGGACTAATCTGCTTAAGCAGTTTTCCATACCTATCAAAGATGTATATTTTAGCACTTGATTGATTTTGTAACCCAATGATATTCCATGTTGGATTATAAGCATCTCCATTTGGTGTAAAGAACTTCATATAATCTATAACTAAAAAGCCTTTTACTAATTCTCCACATCCATTGGTATCTCTTACAATAATGACATGTTCTCCCGGTTGAAGATCTAGAAATTCACCATTTACTTGCCATTCTCCATCATCCAATTGATACTCATAATTCCCTGAACCACCTGAAGCAGTTGCTGTTACATTGTGTATGTCTGCAAAGGCTGGTGTTGTAATTTGAATATCAAGTACACTTGGTGCCGATGATGCTTCATAGGTAACACTATCAGTATAGGTACAATTGGTTGGATGATTTTCATCCGTTATTATAACACTGTATGTTCCAATGGTGGTAACTTCAACTGTGGCAGTGGTTGCTGTTCCATTCGGTGTTGTCCATTGATATGTGAATCCAACTCCAAAGTCTACACCAATAGTTCTAGTTTCTAAAGCGATTCCTGTGTCTGCATCTATACATAAAATATCATCTGCTGGTAACGTAAAGACAGGTAATGGATTTACTTGTAGATTTACTATAATTGGATCGGAGATGCATCCAGTGATGGTTTGACGTACATTTGCATATAAAATCTGCGGATTGGATGTATTTGTATACGAATCAGCATTAACAATAGCATTTATATTTGTAGCTGCATCCATAGCTGTTTCATAATAAGATACTACCATATCGGTTTGACCGTTTATAATAACTGCATCCAAACTTGTTAAATCAAAAACCGCTGTATTTTGATCTGTTTCACTTGCAGCACATAACTCATAAGTGGATGGCGCAGTTGCCGTTGGAATTGGCTCTACACTAAGTTCTAAACTTGCAATGTTATTCGTATTGACACATCCAGTAGTAGTATTTTCCACTCTGATAAATACTGTCTGTGGATCAGTTGTATTTTCAAACCCATTGGTTAGAGCTGATGTACCAGCTAAAGCATCTGCTACTGTTGAATGATAACTTACAGTAAAGTCATTCATATCCTGTGGAGCAGTTAGTAAATTAAGTGAGGCTGTAACTACATCCCAATCAAACTGTCCTGTATTATCAGCGTCATATTCACAGAATACAAAGTTAAAAGCGGTATCAGTAAGTACTGGTAGCGGATGCACAATTACTGGCAATTCTACAATGGTATAACAAGGTAACATGTTACTATCAATCTGAACATCACTCTGCACACGCACATAAATAATCACCTGTCCATTTGCATTGGCTGTTGCCATATCTACCATATGCATGGTTGGATCTATAATCGGGTTCAGATTGTCGGCAGCATCCATCTGTGTTACATGATAGCTCACTGTTACATTGTTTTCATTATCCACAATCTCTGCCTCTGACAAAGTTAGATCAAAGGTTAAAATACCATCAATATCATCATCACACTCCATGAGCGGTTCAGGCATTGGGTTAGGTGTTGGAATTGGAAGTACGCGCAATGTCATAGTGATATCTGTGGTACATCCAGCTGCATTGATAGCTCTGATGTAGAGTATTTGTAGGTTTTCTAAATTTTGATAAGCTGTTGGGTCAACAATAGGAGTATCACTAGCTAGATCAACTGCATTCGCATAGTAAGAAAGTGTTAAACTGGTGTCGCCGCCTGTAATTTCCAAATACTTATCGGTTAAATTAAAAGTTGTAAGTTCATCACTTTGATCACCACTTTCTGCATCATCACATAAAGCAAATGGTGTTGGTTGTACTAATACTGGAGGTCCAGCTACAATAAGGTCAAAACTTCCAATAGCATAACAATTAGTCGTATTGTGTTCTAATCGTACCCAAATCGTTTGCTGATTCGCTATAATGTTAGTGTAACTCGTTAAGTTCACTATTGGATTTGATTCATTTATTGCATCTGTTTCACTCTCATGATAAGTTAGTGTATAATCTCCTGGTGTTTGAGTCCCATAGATTTCTGTTTGTGTCTGAGTCAAATCAAACATTGTAATTCCATTTAAACTATCTGCCTGATCACAAACCGTTAGATCTGTAATATTTAGAGGCAATTCTGGAATTTGACTTACGCTTAAGATTAGTGGTGTTACTGTAAAACATCCTGTTACAGTATTGGTAGCCAATACATATAAGGTTTGAGTATCCATTACAATGTTAGTGTATGGACTTGTCAGTGCGTCTAAATTATTGTTGGCACCTATTTCTGTTTCATGAAAAGTATATACTACATCTGGTTCATTGTTGATAATAGCACTTGTTAAACCCGTTAAATCAAAACTAGCAAATCCATCATTATCATCATCACAGATATCAGCTGTTAACATCCCATTTGGATCTAGTGTTGGGCTTGGCAGCGGGTTTACACGAATGTCGAAGGTAATAGTGTTTTCACAACCTGTAGTATCATTGGTTCCCTTTACAAAGATTGTCTGTACTCCAACCTCCACATTGCTATACATTGTTGGATTAGCAATTGGTATATTGTTCGTTAAATCTGCTGCACTTGCATAGTATTGCAAGCTAATACCTGGCATGCTATTTAGTAAATCTTCAGCTAATGAAGTTAAATCAAATACTTCCATACCGTCATTTAAGCTACTAGCATCACAAAGTTCCAAACCTGTAAGCTGTACAAGAACTGGAAGTTCATTGACTATCAATGTTAAGTTGGTAATACCAACACAACCTGTATTTTGATCTTCCACACGTACCCAAATTATTTCTGGACTTGGTGGAGTGTTACTGTACGCATTTGTATTATTGATTTCTCCCGTAGTAGTTCCAGCAATAGCATTTACCTGCGTGTTATAATAACGAATTGTATGTGTCATAGGATCTTCTCCATTTAGAATATCCATTTCACTTTCTGTTAAATCAAACTGTGCAATTCCATCAGTATTATTGTCACATTCAGCTAAACTAGTTGCATCAATCGCTGCAATCTCTGGCGCATCATGTACAATTAAATTTAAAGGAACTACATTGAAACAGTCACCAGTAATACTTGATACACGAACATAAATCGTTTGATTGTAATCATTAATATTTGTATAAGCATCCATTAATGAGTTTACAGCATTGTCTGCATCTTCTGGTGTTTCATAAAAGGTTACTATAACGTCTGTCGATCCACCTGTAATTTGAGCTGTGGCATCACTCAAAATAAAAAGCCCAAAACCGTCATTGTCTGTATCGCAATATTCTAAAGGTGCTGGAGAAGAATTAGCAGTTATTGACACTACCGTAATAGTCATTGTCTGCACTGTTGCGCATTCACCGGTATCTGGTGTAAACGTGTATAACGTTGTAGCAGTATTATCCAATGCTGGTGACCAAGTTCCACTTATTCCATTGTTTGAAACTAATGGTAAAGCTGCTAAAGTATCTCCTTCACAAATATCGGCTACTTGCGTAAATGT
>JAKVAR010000032.1 GCA_022447585.1 Crocinitomicaceae bacterium
CGATCAACATGAATTAAGACGCTACGAGCTTTCAGAGTATCGTCTGTCGAACTTCCTTAATAATGACCTAGAACCGTTAAATGGTGGACCAATTGCGTTCAGTTTGAGTAAATAAAACTGCACACAACACAATAGCTAAAGTTTACGTCCCCCCTTTTTAGCCAGCACGCTCACTCCCATTTGCGTGCTCATGGCGGGGTTAGCCGGCACCTACGCATAAAGCTTCGGCGCTCACGCTCGGGCGGACGCGCCCAGGGTCCGGGGTTTGGCCTACACACTTCGCACGGTAATTTAGGCCATCGCGCTTTTTTCCATCTTCTTCTAAATTCCCTAACTTTAGCCAAACGTTAGCGTTAATTCGCGATTATGCATAAATACTTCCTAGGACTATTGTTAACCACTTTAAGCTGTGGTAATTCTGAAACTAAAGAAAATGAGAACAAGATCGTTGTGGAATTTTCTAATATAGATGGTTTAACAATTGGTGATAAAATACAAAATAATGGTGTGACCATTGGAAATGTAAACGATATAGGTTTATCAAAAAATGGAAGAAAAGTATTTGTGACAGCGCTGCTCAAAGACGAGATTGAAATCCCAGAAAATTCTGAGTTTTATATGGCTTCTTTGGATATACTCGGTACAAAAGGAATTAATGTCAAATATTCAAAATCCAATAAAAAAATGACGAAGGGTGACACAGTTTTAGGCTTAGCAGAAAAGATTGACACGACATATTTTCAAAATATTTTAGAAACTACTGAAAAATTAATAAAGTCTACTGACAGTCTTATAAAACAGGGAGAAATTGACCCGGACAGCTTATCACAGTCCATTATAAATAGGTTGTCTCAATTTTAAAACTAACGCTAACACAATAGCTAAAGTCCACGCCCACCCTTTTTAGCCAGCACGCTCACTCCCATTCGCGTGTACTTGGCGGGGTCGCCATCACTCGGGCGGACGCTCCCATTATCCGGGATTTGGCCTACGCACTTCGCACGGTAATTTAGGCCATCGCACTTTTTTCCATCTTCTCCTAAATTCCCTAACTTTAGCCAAACGTTAGGCCACATTAATGAGCGAGTCGATTCTAATAGCACTGATATTAATTTTCTCGACTGTTTCTTCTGCTCAAGAGATAGTTTTCGTTGATTCCATTATTGCTTCTAATAGCGTTAAGTCTATTAAGCAAACTGAAATTCATAAATCCGACAAACATACAGATACAACCTATAGAACCTACAAGTATGACAAAAACGGAAACCTAATTGAAGAAGTTTTTCCTGCTGGAATGTACTTCAAGACCAAATACATGTATAAAAAGAGACTTTTAGTTGAGGAAATCACATGTATGCTTCCATACGATTCATCCTCTGACTCTTTGGATTTCGGATACTCAAAAAAAATATTAGAATACGCTGATCACGAATTCAGCGACACCATAATGACATCACAATTTATCTACAACGAAGATGGTCTATTAATTGAACGAATTAATGAATCGTTAATCAGAAGCAATTCAACCAGAACATTTTTCTATAATGCCCAGAACAATTTAGTCTCAACGAAAAAAGAAGAATGCTGGGTAGACGCTTTTGATGAAAAAGATTGCCAAGTCGAAGAAAATGAATATTTCTACGGAGAAAATCAAAGATTAATCAGAGAGACTTCACACACCTACAAATATTCTAGTAAAACATCCGAGAAGTCGACAACCACAATTGAGTATTTTTATAAAAAAGGTGCTTTAAAAAGTGCTATTAGAATTAACCGCCTTTATGAAACTCACTTCTCACATAATAAACTAGGTCAAAACAAAATCAAGAAAACCTACGCCATCAATCGAGATGGAGAAAAAGGTTCGTTAATGGGAAAAACTTTATACAAATACGCGTCTAATGGACTAATAACCTCTATGAAGACCCGGTCCGAGAGCTTCGAAACAATTATCACGTTCTCGTATGAGTATCATTGAAAACGTGGCCTAACACAGTAGCTAAAAAACACGTCCGCGCTTCTTTGCCAGCGCACTTGCTCCCAGTAGCTTGTTCAGGGTCTTGGTTTGGCCCACCTTCGCCTAAAAGCTCCGGTGTTTTCACACGGGCGGACGGTAGAGAGTCCGGGGTTGGCCATCGCACTTCGCGCGCCAATTTGAAAAATTGGCTATTTTTAGCCAAACGTTAGGTGGCATTGAACAGGATGAAAAACCTAGGACTTCATAAATGGGCAGTAATAATTTCTACCTTAGGATTAATAGTTCCCTTCTGGGTTGTCTTTACTATATTTCCATTTTTATTCGCAACAGTTTTCTATTGG
>JAKVAR010000033.1 GCA_022447585.1 Crocinitomicaceae bacterium
GTTAGCTGCAACTAATAGTATGAAAAAAGAAAGTCTTGAAAGTTTAACAGCAGAGGATTGGGGAAATTTATTTCCAATTAAAATCTCTCCATACAACCCAAAATGGCCGATCCTTTTTAAGGAAGAACAAGAACTAATTAGAAATGCTCTTTTCTATTTAACAAATCTTCAGGTTGCGCACTTTGGGAGTACAGCAGTTCCAGGATTACAAGCAAAAGATACCATTGATATTCTCGTTGAAATTCCAAATTCTGAATTATTCTCAAAACAAATTATAGATTCAATGAATGAAATCGGATATCATTACTTCTTACAGCAGGGAGATGAGGCAGATTATATGGTATTTGGCAAAGGATATAACCTTGAAGGAAAAAAGGAACAGACTTTTCATGTACATATGAGTAGTGCCAATCATCCAATTTGGGATAGAATATATTTTCGCGATTTTCTTCGAGAGAATCCTGAAACGGCAATGGATTATACTAATCTTAAAATTCAGTTGGCTAAAAAGTATGAAAAGAAAAGAGTAGAATATCGAATTGCCAAGACAGATTTTGTGACTAGAATAACAAAAAAAGCAATAGCAGCAGCTAACAAAACCTAAACTGCATTAAAACGCAGTTTAGCCAAACCGTTATGCACAATAGAAGTTTTGGGTACACCTTGTCGGAGAGATGCCCAAATTGGATAGTACCCAAACAAGTTAAACAGCGCCTTTACATTTGTGGGTTTAATCTCCTTTTTCTCAGCCCACGCAAGTAACAGCATTTGCAAATTCCTTCGTCAGTTTGCAATGCCCTTACTCCCCTTCCTGATTTTGGTCAGACAAACCAACGTTAGCTAAGTTTAAAATCTTAATAAGTTCATCATAACATGATTCCGCATAAGGTCTCATTGAATCAGATGAATCCTCAACGGTTCCGCCCGTGCAATCTGCCATATAAGTGATATAGGTTCTTCCCCAATCAAATTCAATGTGCCCTTCGGTCACTTGCATTAAGTTGGCTACTATATCCAAGATTCGTAAACAATGTTTTTCCGATGCCGATAATCCTAGTTCATCTAACCCGACTATTAATTGGCTGTGCTTTAAGTCTTCTTGAATAAGGCTAATAATAAGTTCTCTGTTACTCATAACGATCAATATTTCTATGAATGTTTCAATACGAAAAAAACAACTTTGTTATAAGAGTCAAAACAAATTTATGACAACTTTGTTATATGCATAAGGTCAGAATTACAGAGGTCATGGCTAGTTTCGGACAAAACGTCCGTAGACTTCGTCTAGAAAAAGAACTAACCCAAGAGGAATTGGCTGACGGTGCGGGAATTTCACAAGTTCAAATTGCCAGAATAGAATCGGGTAAAATCAGCACTTCGATTTCTACTGTTGTAGCTATTGCTAAAGCCTTAGGTGTTGGTGAAGGAGAGTTGTTTTAAAGAAAATCAAAGAGTTGGTAACTGCAAGATATCGTGTGTGATGTTGGACTTACGTCCAACTCAACCCAACCAATAACAATTTATACTAGTGTAAATTGCATCAGCAGGGTCGTATTCAGTTTTCAATAAATCAAAAACCTTCTCCCTTGCAGCACCAACTCCTCAATCAATATGATGATCCCCATTCTTTTTTCTTCAAAACTCTTTCTAAATCAATATCCTTATCCCAATCCATAAACCACTTTGGCTTAGAGCTAATTTGTTCTATCTCTTCATCAATGACCTGATTAGAATCAGTCTTTTTACAGTAGTTTGAACTCTTTATTATCTTTCTTTTAGTTGCACGAGATATTGTCGGACACTTTACAATATCAAAAAACATTAAGGTAAATTCTGCTTTCGCAAAAGGATAATCTTCAATATTAAATCTTCTAATTATTGATTCTTCTAGTTTACTAAGAGTGATTTTATATGATTCATTACTCCCTATGTAGTAAAGCAATGACACAACCTCAAAATAGTTCAGGTGCGAAAAGTCCAATTTTTTTTCATCGACGCCAAACATTTCCATTAATCTTTTCTCGCTAAACAAGTAATTTTCACCAAGCTTTTTAAGCGCAATCAACAGATTCAATGTTTCAATATTGGTGTCAACCGTTCTGGTTCTTCTCTGATGATTTGTAAGAACAAAATCTGCATTTTTGAGGATCTTCGAGTGAATCTTGTGCTTTACATCATTCCCCCAGTTCCCCATAGCCTTGCATACAATGACAATTACTTGAGCAACCTTAAAAGTACGTATTAGAATTAATATTTAATGAATATGAATAAAATGAGACATCAAAAAGTACCATTAGAAAATTTTCAAATGCTTCCTTATCAATCTGAATCTTATCATCTTTCAAAATTTTGACCAATTTAGACTTGAATGATCTAATAACATCTTTACTCAGTAGACTGTAAGAAAGCCGGTTTTTCTTTACAATACATTGAAAGTCACGAATGAAATTTTGTGAAAAACTATACGGTTTACGAATTTTATTCAGCTTTTTATCCTTACCATTCTCTTCCTGTTCAAGAGGAAGAATCATTTCATCAAATAGGGAATTAAGCAATCCTTTCAACTCCCTTTTCCCCACTGTAACATCTGTAATAAATGGAGATTCGACAGTAT
Source organism: Crocinitomicaceae bacterium (assembly GCA_022447585.1). Taxonomy (GTDB): domain Bacteria; phylum Bacteroidota; class Bacteroidia; order Flavobacteriales_D; family Crocinitomicaceae; genus UBA4466. The sequence continues at coordinate 2,615 of JAKVAR010000033.1, forward strand.
CCTCCTTAGAAGAGTTGAGGTATAATTTATAATACTCTAACTCTTCTTGATATATTTTCTTTATCGCTTGAAGAATATCCTCACTGTTCGAGAACACAAAGTAATCATCTACGTATCTCCTAACCTCAAAATCAACTCCCAACTTATATTCCTTTTGAAGTCGGGCTAAAGCATTTAAATCAATCTGTTGAAGTATTATCTCCGCAAAAATTCTTGACACCTCGGGACCAACCAATATACCGTTCGTTTCATTATAATTACAAAGCTGCATTACCTTATCGAAAGAATTTTCGAACGACTTTTGTCTGGCATTTCTTTTTGCGGTTTCCTTATCTTTTACTGCCCAACAAACAGAGTGAGTATAGATATTGTAAAAGCACTTACTTATATCGAATTCCATTTTATACCTGAACCTCTGCTCTAGTCTCTGATATTCATTTCTTTCATAAAACTTATAGATCAAATCCACAGGTTTATACGTGAAATAAGACTTAATGTATCTTGTTTCAAAACTTATCAGTTCTGGTTCAGGATCTGTGTCATGTTCCGTTTCGACTCCTGCATTTCTATGTGGATCTTCGTTAAATAGAAAATCTGGAGAATAATAAAACTTCGCAACCTTCGAAATTTTCCGAAGTGAAAAAGGACTTTTAGAACACAAATGAAGCATTAAAGAATCATACTCCTCATACAACGATATGAATTCATATTGATTGTATGGGTGCATTACAGAAAGAGTTCTAGTATCACCCGTTCCTGATTTTCCAATTTCATAATTAAATGGAATTCCGTAGGTATTGCCATTATTAGAAGCTCTTGATAATTCTATAACCTTCTTAAAAAATCTATCATATTCTTTATTCGTAACAATGGAATAAAATCCCTCATTTGAAAAAAGCATTGGCACCTCATACGGCAATAATTCTGTAAGCAGAATTCGAGCCTTATCATCCCTATTTATCTTTACTTTTCCCATTACCAACATTTCACAATTTCAACCATTTCTTCGTATCTAAACGAATTGTGGACTCTTTTAGAAAACCCTGTTCTAAAACAATATTTATTCAACTTGTTCTTCTGGTCAGTATTTAATCGGCTCGATAATTTTTGTCCTATTCTTTTATTCTTGGAAAACAACAAATTCCTGTAAAAAGTGTTTAACTCATTAAGAGCCACATTCTCTGTTATCTGACTATAATTAAAGAATATTCCTGCTCTCAAGTCATTTCCTGACTCACCCTTTCTTATGCTATAATTTCCTGTTAGAAACTTCATTCTCTTTTCAAGTAGATGAAAGTTTTGATTCTTAATAAAATCGAGCAGAGACAAAACAATTCTAGTTTTTATTTTGTTTATTTTCTTATTAGCTATGGTTACTTTTAAGTTCCAGTCCTTTCCCTCTTTTACTCTTGAAAAACTATATCCCAAATATTCGAGCGGACGATTTGGGTTCGATAATTTTGAGTCATAGGATTTAGTTTTAGACTTGTTTATTCTTAGTCCATTGGTTAATTCTTGAAGTTTAGAATCAATTATTTCCTTTAACTCCAGAAGAACCTTTTTTGAGTAGACAAAAATTATTATGTCATCAACAAATCTAGCGTAGTAATAAACACCTGGATGACGTCTAATCCATTGATCGAATTTCCGCATATACATCTCAGACATTGTTGCGCTTATATTCAACCCTCTGGGAACACCTTTTCTGCCCAATAAAAGGTCATTGTTAAAAATATTTTTCAGCAAATAAATTGACTCATAGGACAGAATCGCATCGTCCTGAATCTTTCTAATGATTTTTTGTTCATCTATGCTTTCGTAAAAACTACTTATATCGGTTTTTAAAACCCAAAAAGGACATGATTCACCCAAAAGAGTTTTTATTTGAGATATTATAATTCTCCTATTGGCTTGCTCATCTTTATAAATCCGTTTAATGTTGTCATTTAGTTTTCGAAGAACTAAACTATGTTCAAGTCCATCTGCGACATAAAAGTCTTTACGTCTTCTTATTTCTAAGTCGAATTCTTCACTTACAATATCGCTATAAACTTCATCCAAACTTTCCAACAAGTCTTCTTCTTCAATTTCAGCCTGAAGCATTTCTAGCTGCTTACAATGCTTTATAAGCTCCGAAGATTGAAATGATTGATTCATTAGAATTATTGTAGTGGTTATTCAGAATCAAACTTAATCATTCCCAGTACAAATACCAAAATCAATTTTTAGGTTAAAAAATGAAATTAATGTGTCAAAATTGGATACCGCTACACACCTATTTTGTTCCGTGAACTACTCAAAACAAGTGTTTCACTTAGTGAACATGAGAAAAAAGGACACAATCGTTTTCTAAAAAATCAATTGTGATTTTGAGAAACATTTAAGGCGAGCGCTGTTTAAGTAAGTGCATAACACGTCCTATACCCCATGCGGGTTCTTGTTTCAGGAAATCAATTGGGTTTTAGTAAATCTATTCTTAACTTCGAGAATACAATCTTGGTGTTAATCCGCACGTGGTATAGCCCCAAACGTTACCAACAATGCCATTCACGTTTTCACATCCTGCAATAATATTACCATTGAGCCTACTTCCTAAAAAGTGGTTTTCATTAACAGGTCTAATTATAGGTAGTCTAACTCCAGATTTCGAATATTTTATACGAATGAAAATCCAAAGTGATTGCAGCCATAATATTGAAGGTTTATTGTGGTTCAACTTTCCTGTTGGAATTATCCTAACTTTTATTTTCCACAATATTGTAAAAGTTGCACTGGTAAATAATAGCCCAAACTTTATTTATAGGAGAATGATTGCCTTCAACGAATTTAACTGGAATAACTATTTCAAAAAGAATTGGTTAATTGTAATAATATCAATTATCATCGGTGCTCTATCACATTTATTCTGGGATAGCTTTACACATATCCATGGCTATTTTGTAGAAAACTTAGATATCTATAAAAACAATTACTCCGTTGCAGGGAAGGAAATTCCACTATATAAAATAATGCAACATTCTAGCACATTGATCGGTGGCTTGATTATTCTAATTGCTTTTGTTAGACTGCCCAAAATGGATCTGAAAAATGAAATAAGTCCAAGGTATTGGTTAACTTTTGCTATTGTCGCAGTCGCCATTATTTCAATTAGATGTTTCTTTGGTTTACATATAAGTGAATATGGAAATGTAGTTGTAACACTAATATCTTCTTCCATTATGGCTGCTATCATTACTCCGCTGACTTATAGAGCTTCAAAAAAATGTTGGTAACAGCACCTAATATTTCAAGCCTAAAAAGTACTATATTCGAGAAGTGGCTCGAAAATATAGCTGCAAAACGTTAGCAGTAATTAAGAATTAGACTAAAATCCGTGATAAACTTAAAGCCATTAACTAAAGAAAATATAACCCCTTTCCATACATGGTTAAACGACGATTTAGCTATTAAATATTCACTCTCTAAATTTCAAGGCATATCCTCACAAAAAGACATCCAAAATTGGTATTTAAATCTAATTGAAGATTCGAAAAACTATACAACCGGTATATTTCTAGATAAATCAGATAAGTTAATTGGATACGCTGGTATATGCGACATATCTAAAACCAATAAAAGTGGAGAATACTTTATATTCATTGGAGATAGAAGTCAATGGGGAAAGGGACTTGGAACCATTGCCACTAATGAAATAATAAAGTATGGTTTTCACAGATTAAACTTGAACAGAATTATGCTCACAGTCTCAGAACCAAATAAAGGTGGTGTTCGTGCATATGAAAAAGCGGGGTTTAAGTTTGAGGGAAGACTACGAAAAGCTTGCTACAGAGATGGAAAATTCCATGACAAGATTATTATGTCTATACTGAAAAGTGAATACTGCTAACACAGGTTAAACTCCATGCTCCGCTCATTCTTCGCAAAACCACCCAACACTAAATGACTATATTTAACTCGAAAAATTATTTAATAATAAAAGGCGCACGATAGTTTAACCTTAACCGTTATAGCCAATAGTCGAAGACAAAATCAATAGAAAAAGAAATAGTTTTTAATGAACAAATCCTCTATTAAAATTGTTAGCGTGATAATTTTTATCGCTATTTGTTGTTGTTTATTTTTACCTCAATACGAAACTCTAACTGATGGTATGTCGGATGATTCAATTAGTTTCATTAGCCAATATCCTAACCCAGACCAATCAGGAGGATTTTTTGGTGGGGGCCACTATACAACATTTAATGGTTTAGGGTCTTTAAGCACAATTTTAAATGTTGTAATATCCTTTCTTGTCACTTTTATGCTCTTCATCGAAAGATCATCGAGAAAGATTTTATTATCTCTATTTGTCCTGATGATAATTTTACACTTATCTTCACTTTTAGCCATAATAATAGCACCATTTTTATTAAACGAACCAAAGACATTAAAAATTGGTTTTTATGCCGTTGGATTATTGGAGTTGGCTTTGTTTTATTTGGCCTTAGTTATGCTTAATCACTTGCATAAAACAAAAATTGAGAGATCAGATTTAATTGATGATATTTCAATAGATAAAAGAATGAATTAAAAAACGGCTATAACATCAAATAAACAAAAGCGCCAAAAGTACTATATTTGATAAGGCGCCTTTCCCTATTTGAGAACCGTTATAGGTAATGAGAAGTTTACTCACAATATTGGTACTATTAATTTTCTCAAAGGTTTCCTACTCTCAGGATACCCTTTGGTTAGATAGTTCAAAATATTTGGACTTAACCCAACGAGTTACCTTGATTTATCATAATAATGGAATCGTTGGCAAAAAATATATTAAAAAGGGAACATCCAGAATCAAAACTATTGAATGGGATGAAGAAGGAAAATTAATTAGAAATTCAAAATCAGGTAAAAAATTAATCAACAAAGTACAATACTACAAAAGTCTCAGATTAGAATATTATGATAATGGAAACATAAAGAAAAAAACATTTAGTAAGACAGTTGGATGTTACTATATTAAAAAACTATGGATGAAATTCTATTCTGAGAATGGAAAATTAACTTCAAAAGATAAGTGAAAATATACCTATAACAGCACCTAATATTTCAAGCCTAAAAAGTACTATATTCGAGAAGTGGCTCGAAAATATAGCTGCAAAACGTTATGTACAATATATACTACGCTTCAAATGCAGACGACGAGTCTTATTTTAGTTTTCTGAAACGATAAATCACGTAACGCAAAAAAGGTAAATTATTTAAGAAAAAGGAAGACGAATTAACTCCTATAATTTCTCCCCTGTGATGTAAAAGGAATATGAAGATCCGGTCCCAGCTGATTCATAGCCTAAGTGAATATTGAATGTTGAATCCGTAATTTGATGATTGCCACTAGGACTACTTCCAGGAGCTCCACTCTGAACATAAGGAATATTTGCACATTCACCAGAGCAAATCAGATTCCCCTGCTGATCTACAGTAGCATAATAGGTAATCGTGTAATTGCCATTCATCATAATTTTTAATTCTCCGGCTTCCCTTCCCATGGAAACGGTTCCTATTCCCTGCCACAATGTTGTTTCCGATTCTGAAAACACAACTTGTGTTCCATTCGGAGTGGGAATATAAGTCCAGTGTGATCCATCTTTCATTTCCTTGAACTCCCAAGTTCCAAAATATTTGACAAGTGCAGGGTCGTCTTTAACGACGGTTTCTTTTTCACATGAAGCAAAGCTAAAAAGGGTTACGAATAATACTAAGGGGTGAATCTTGTCCATATGAATGAATACGTATGACAATCCAAATGGGTTGGAAAGATCAATTATTTTTTTTGGTTCATAAAGAAAACCATTGTGATAAATAATTGTTTTCTTCTGAGGATCATTTTATGATATTGCCAACCACGAAGTACATAACATCGCCTCATGCTTCATGCCGAAAAGTGTTATATTCGGGCGGACGGCACGAAAGCATAGCCTCGACCGTTAGCATTCATAAAAGACTATGTTTAATCTATTTAAAAAGAAAATACAAAAGCATAATTCGCCTCAGAATAGAAAGGAACGATCTGAAAATAGATTAGCAAAACTTGGGATCAGCTATAATTCCAATCTTCCATTGACAATTGAGAAAGATTCAGTCGCTATTAGGAATGTCGAAGAGGTTTCTTCAAAAATCATCTGCCTTTGGGAAGTTGTGAATATAGCAAGCAAAACAAAAGACTCAAACAGAAGTGAATCAATAGAATTTTTAAAAGATGTGAAACTCTGGAATTTTTTAAGTCCACTTGACCAAGAGTTTTTAACTACTAAAAATCATTCAAAACAAAGGATAATTGATATGACTTGGAGAACAGAAGTTCTTAAAGTTCTTTATTGGTCTTTGAACGAAATTTCATCCTTAGGAGATCCTATTGAAGATGATACTCTTGTGAGTGTAAGTGACAAAACACTTGAAAAGTATCCCTCTTTGGATTCTTTTCTTGACCGAACAAAATTGAGGTCTACTAAAGAGATTTTAGATGAATCTGATTTTATTTATAGACTTCATTGGAGTTCAAGAGAACATAGAAGAAAACAGCAAAATGTTCCTTCAAATTATAATTATAGCGTAATTAGAGAAAGAGACTTTGCATTCAGATGGTTGACCGACCCAAGTCTTAAATGGGATGAAATAACTTTAGACACTTAAAAAACGAAATGCTAACAATGTATAAACGGCATTAAAACGACCGTTTATACTAAACGTTGTAGGTAATTAAAATGAAGAACCAAATAAACCCAATAACGAAAGAATTAACCTTTGAAGAATGGAATGACCTGTCATTCGAATCAAAAAGGGACATTTGGAATCATCATTGGAATCCATACGAACCAAAAATTGGAGAGAAAACAAAGCGCGCTATTGTCGAGAAATTCGCTGATGATTTAAAAGAAGATTTCGAGCAAATTGGAATTGGTTCTTTTGGATGGACAGTATATATGCTCTTTGTGATCGTAAAAGATTCAAAAGTTAGAATACCAAAAGAATTTTCTGATGTTCCAGTCAATAAAGGAATTATTCTCGAACATCTTGACTCTGTTAAAGCGAAAGTGAAATTCGGATATGGTGGAACAGCTGAAATTGATCTGACTGAAAAAATGAAAATAAAATAACTACCTACAACAAGGTGTATAGCCAATAGGGCGAAAAGTGACAAATTGAAAGTCCTGTTCTTTGAGCAGGCAACGCCAAAACAAAGTTTTGACGTTTATTGAAATAAAAATTAAAAGTAAAAACGTTTGTTTTGGCTTAGAGGTAAACCAAAAGTGAAGTGCTTCGAATCTGCCCTACTGTCCATACACAAACCGTTAGCACCAACTAAAAATGACACCCTTAATTGACGATAAAAACTTGAAAATTCAGCTTCTCAGTTACAACAGACCGACAGCAGATTCGGAACAGTATTATTTTCTCGAAATGTCAACTTTACAAGCCACTACTCTTTTACCACATGACAAAAAAATAATTTCTAACAAAATCTTTGCTTATACTGACGACGATAATTATTTGGATGAGAATACAACCGATAATTTTAAAAACATTGGTCAATTCAACGACTTTTTTGTAACTAATCCTGACTTCTATATTCACAATTGCGACATGGAATTGGAAGACGGAATTTCCCTAAGTAGTCATGATGACGGAGAAGTTTCTATTCAGTTTTTAAGAAATGATTGTGACCAAAAAATTATTATTGACATTTTTAATAGGTATAAATTGGACAAAAAAATAATCAGTATTCTCAAAAATAAGTTGGGTCATTATATCGCTATAGATGAAGAAAATAATATAACTGGTGACTATAAAAACTTTGACGACTACTTGAAATTTGGGAGAAGCTAAATATAAATGGTGCTAACACAAAATAAGCACAAGCACCGAAAACACTTTGTTTGTTAGGCGCCTATGCCTATTTTTAACCGTTATTAGCAATGAGGAATAAGTCTCAAAATATGCCCAGAGTCTGTTAAGTTTTACCTTATATGTTTCGCCCCAAATTATGCTATTTGTTTAAATGTATTTGAGATTTTTATGTTGTGTAAAATAAGTGGGCAATAGATAATTTTTCAACCATCATTTTGAAGCTTCGCACCTACTCCTGTTACTGTGTGTAAAAT
>JAKVAR010000034.1 GCA_022447585.1 Crocinitomicaceae bacterium
CCCCATCAACAAATAATAAAACTTTAACTTTTAATTTCTACTAGGTGTATAATGAAAAAACTATTTTACAAAGTACAGGAAATTTTCCCTGAAATATATATGTCAATCAGATTAATAGACTCCCCCTACGAAGTGATGCATGAAATTGTATACTGGCTTGAAGATGGTTCTTCAGTCCCGGATAGGGAAATTGTAAAAAAGAGGATGCTTCAATTTAAAGAGTGGTGTTTTGCTCAAGAAGAAGGTGAAACTGCAGAAGATGATTTGATGACAATTTATCAAATTGCTTTACTTAAAAATTTGTGCAGAGATGAAAAAACTCACTATGTTATACCTTACTTGATTGATAAAAATATTTTTGAAGAATGTCGAGATTATTACATTAAGCAAACTAGTACGAAAACTTATGAAGATATTCTAAAACTTTTCTGACCGTCAATCCACAAGAAATTGAGGCAAATGGGACCACGTCACTTTTTGAGAAATATTTCCTAAAAGTATCTTGCATAACCTTGTTTATGTAATTAGAATTAACACTAATAAGAATTAGTTCTTGTTAGTGTTTTTTTATGTTTGTAATAAATGAGGTGTTGGTGATGAAAAAAGTACGTTATAAACGTAGCAAGGGAGAGGACCTTGTCGTTCATATATGTAATCGTGTAGGTCGTTCGTATGAAAATCGTGATAAAGAAGGTGAGGAGCGTTATCCGTTTCAAGCTGAAGAAAAGCTTGTTCTAAGGGGAATTATCCGTCATTGGACTAATTTTTACTATCTTGAAATTATTTCATTAGTGGTGATGGGGAATCATTATCATTTGATGCTTCGTGTACGTCCAAAACCTGAACTTACTCTACAAGATATAGCGGATCGTTGGAATTCCTTTCACGGTTATGAAGAAGACAATCAAAAATTTGTCTTGGCTACTGATTACAATGTTGAGAAATATCGCTCACGTAGTGGCTCTTTAAGTATGTTTGTTGCGGATGTTCAACGCGAATTTACCAAGTGGTTTCATGAAAAGCATGGAACAGACGGTCGCTTTTGGAAAAGCCGTTTTACGTGTGTACCGCTTAAAGGTGGAAAAGCCGTTTGGGATTGTGCAGCCTATATTGCCTTAAACCCCGTTAGAGCAGGAATTGCCATTGCACCAGAGTTTTATGACTTTGGCGACTTGGGCGAATTTAATAAAACAGGAACATTTCAGCATATAAAGCAATTTGTTAATTGCCTTAGAGATTATCATTTTTACAACTTAACAAAACTTGATGATGAGCTGGTTGTGCTACAGTTCAAAGCACATATCATACGTTCTTTAATGCGTAAAAATAAATATGATTCACCAGAAACGATTCGTGATGCAGTGAATATTCTACGTGAAGAAAATGACTTTGCAGATACAATGTTGCAAAGATGTCCAGCTTGGACACGTTCTGAAATGATTGGTGAAGAAGAGGAAGTCATTGAAGCAAGTGAAAAGCAGCAAGATTATCAGAAGAAAGAATTTAATGAAGTACGTTGTTTTAACTTATTTTATAAGAAGAAAGTAGGTGAGGAATTAAAAACATACCCGAGAGCCTCTGCCTCAATCGATCATCAGGTTTGTACCGTTGAGGAACCAGAAATGCTACAGATGGAGCTTAAAAGCAAAGAACCTTCAGAAAAATTAATCCTGAAGACTACAAAGAACTTTCTATTAAGGATTATTGGAAATCCACATCATAATTATCCTCCTGCAGAAATAGACTTCTCCAACGCTTTGGGAAGAGAAGAGGGGACAAGTACAGCTCCTCCCGATTAAATACACCACTCGTCGTAACCGACTTGTTAACGTTTAGTAATCCGTAATACTCGGGGGATATCCAATGCCCTGAAACCTAAAAGTTGAAAACTTTCCCACTGAATTACCAAAATATCCTCCCTTAAAAGCCGACTTATACTTCTAAAATCCCCATTTGTTGTTACATTTGTCTTCAAAAAGTAACCTGGTCCCATTTGGTCTTGCTTTACTGCTAAATGGTTAGAAAATGCAGATAAGAATTATGGGGAAAATACGGTGATAAACTCTGGTTTTGATGGTTCTTTTATAGGTACATTTGACCGTGCAGGAGTTGAAATTAATGGATCTATTTTTGTAGGAGTCGCGACTCAAAATAGCAATGATGATTTTATTTTTGGGCATTTCCTGTTAAGTGGTGAAATCAATAAAAGCCCTCAAATTATTATTCCACTAACGCCTGTATCTCCTCCAGTTCC
>JAKVAR010000035.1 GCA_022447585.1 Crocinitomicaceae bacterium
ATAGGTTGAGATAGACTACTATCTGTTAAAGCAGCTAAAGCAATAGGCAATGTCCTTTTTTGCTGGCTTTGGATTACAATTAAAGGAAACAAATGTTCATTCCAAGTCAAAACGAAGTCAAGTAATGCAAAAGTCCATAAAGGGGCTTTAATTAAAGGAAGAATTTGCATAAATACACCAATTTCATTGGCGCCTTCAAGACGTGCTGTTTCTAGTAAATCATTTGGAATACCTTTAAATATTTGTATAAAAAATAAAAATCCTAATACATTAGCAATACTTGGTAAAATTAAGCCCCAGTGAGAATCCATAAGATTTAAATTAGATAATGATTCCACATAAGGAATAATTAAAGCTTGCTTTGGAATTAAAAGAACAAAAAGAGCAATAAATAAAAATATTCTTTTTCCATAAAAATTAAACTTTGCATATATGTATCCAGCTGGAGCAGTAATTAAAAGGACAAAGAATGCATGAATCGTAGCAACTTTAAATGAGTTCCAATAGATCACTTTAAAATCAAAATATTCATTTTCTAACATTTTAAAATATTGAAAAGTAAAACCATTTTCTGGCCAAAAATTTTGTATAAAAAATATTTCTCTATTCGTTTTAAAACATCCTATAATGAGCCATATAAAGGGTAATAAGCCAATACATGTAATAATAATCATAATAAAAGTTAATATATATTTTTTTATTGATTTATTCATGATATATCCTTTCGTTTATACCAGAAAAATACAATTAATAAAAATAATATTGGTGGCAAAATAGATAAACTTATGGCTGCAGCTTTTCTAAATTCATGAAAAGTAAATCCAGTTTGATATACATAACTAACGAATAAAAGCCCCGCATTATCTGTTCCACCGGAACCGCCTAATAAAAGGTAAGCTCCTGTAAACATGCTAAAGAAATCAATTAAGAGAAAAATAGCAGAAAAGATAATAACTGGTTTCGTCATTGGGATTAAAATTAAGTAGTTACGTTTAAGCCAGCTGATTCCTTCAAGTTCCGCAACCTCCTCTAAATTTTTAGGTATGTTTCGAATCGCAATCAACATAAAAAGTGTAATAAAACCAGTCCATCGCCAGACTGCTTGAATAATTAAAGAGGGCATAATATAATTTGGATCTTTTTGCCAGTTCACATAATTGGGTAAGTCTGAAAATACTTCCAGTCCAGTATTTCTTAGTACCTCGAACAAAGGGGTAATAATGAAAAAATTTAAAAACCCCTTCTCTCCATGAAAGAAGATTAAAAAGATCGTTGCCATTACACTTGGAGGCGTGATTGCAGGAATCAAAAGAAGAAAACTTAGAATCATCTGAAACTTTTTTATACTTCCCAAAATTCCTTGCGCAAGCAAAAAAGCCAATGGAATAATCAAACTAATCGAAATTAGGGAATAGGAAGTAGTGTTTAATAAGGCTTTCCAATAGGTCTTATCTTTAAGTAGATTAAGATAATGTTTTACTCCAATGAACTTTTTAGTCGTCTCTTCACCGTAATAAAAGGGAGGTGGATCTGCATATAGACTCATTTCAATTCCACCAAAAATTGGAATCAACCAAAAGAAGATTAATAGCAGAAAAAAAGGGAAAAATAAAACACCGCTGCTGCTATTATACAGTGATATTTTATTCAAAATCTAACCTCAAATTAAAACTTTGGAGCTTGGTTTAATGCTTCACGAAGCTTATCTAAAGCAGTCTTTGGATTTACATTGCCCATTATGATTGATGCAAAGTACTTTTCACGCAATAAGAAAACACAGATACCTCGTTTAGGATTCATAGCAATAGGTGGTAAATCTGTTGAACTATCAATTAAAATCTTACCCATACTATCACCACCAAAATATGAAGAACCTTCCGTCATTTCTGGATAAATCCAGGAAGGCATATAAGCAGAGAAACTATTGCCTTGCGTATAACGTTCTATATTACCATTTTTAGAGCTCATAACCCATTTCAAAAATTTCCATGCACGATCTTGCTGCTGACTACTTTTCATAATTGATAAACCCTGACCAGCAAAAGTTGAAGATTTTCTAGAAGTAGGAAATTCATCTTTATTCCATCTAGGCATTGGTAAAATACCCCAAGAACCATCTAAATCAGGACAAAAGTTTTGCATCATATCTAGACCATACCAGTCAGCACCAAGAACTGCAACTACTTCATTATTCATTACATCACCATTGAAAAAAACAGGATCAAAAATGGTTCCACGGTCTGGTAACTGAGCAATTTTATTATCATTTAAGTCAATTAAAAATTCCATTGTATCAATAGCAATTGACATATCAGGAAAGGCCTGGCCTTTATTATCAAACATCTGAAAACCACGTTGACGAAGTAATACTTCAAAGTAACTCGGATCTAATGGCATAAAACGTTGTTGATAATCTTTTTGCAAACGCATACCAACTTCATACAAACCTTCCCATGTCGCCACTTCCTCTTTACGTATATGATACTTATTAAATAAATCACGACGATAATACAAGACATAAGCTGACAAAGACTGTGGCAGAGCTAGAATTTTTTCACCTTGTTTAAACAAGGCTAAACGTTGTGGGTGGAATCCACCACTTAACTTCGCATCTTTATTAACATGTTCTGCTAAATCTACAAAAGGAGTTTCACCTCGTAAAAATACTGAAAATAAAACTTCGTCTAGTTGGACAATATCAGGACTGCCTTGTCCTGTCTTCATTGCAATATTTAATTTATCTGGCATTTCCATAAAACCATATGCCTCAATGCTAGCTTCAAAACTTGCATCAAGCTTTTGGTATTCTTTTACCATAGCTTCGTAATATTTTTTATCCTGATAAGAAGTTATCCATATTTTTAATGGATCTGCTGCAGAAATAATTGTAGCAAAAAGTAGGCAATAAAAAGAAAATATAGTTTTCATGAAACTCTCTATTTTTATTATTTTAATAACATTTTTCTTATACGAAATGTAAGCATTTTGATTCTTTTAACAAGCTTAAAAAAAGCACTAACAGGTTCTGGGTTTAGACAACTTTCTTAAACAGTTTCTATTGATTCAACTACAACTTCTGCTTCTTCTTTAGATTCTGCTTCAGTATCTTTAGATAAGATAACAGGTTTATATCCACCAATCGAACGGTAATAAATTATAATTAATAAAAATGCTACAGCCATAATAATTGGTAAAATTGCTGCCATACGTAATACACTACGTCCAGTCTTATTATCAACGTAAATTTTAAATTCTTCAACACGTTTCTCATAAGCTTCTTTTTCTGCTCTTGTAGCATTTTCAGGAAGTTTAGCAAGCATTACATTCTGTACCTCAATAATATTTGTTGTTTGGAATTTTACACCAAAGAAATTTCCTTCTCCAACAATAACTTGCTGTTCACCTAATTTATTCTCAAACTTGGTTTCATCAGTTGATATTTGAGCCATAATTTCTGGCTCTTTATGAGAAGCATACTTTGAAGTAAAGTGATCTTTTGCAGACCCTAAATAAGTAAATCCGAAGATGCCTACGGTTAATAAGCCCATCGCAGAAACTGTATTCAGTGTCATTGCACCACCTTTAGGAAACTGTTCTGCAACAAACCCAAGGACCGTTGGCCAATAAAATGTTTGACCTACTGCATAAAATACGAAGGCAACCCAAACCAGAATTCCCATTGGTACAATTGATAAAACCCATAAACCAATGATCGAAAATACTGAACTGAGAAGCAGTAAGGCTGGAGGAGACATGAATTTAAGTGGAATACCAGCAAAGAAACGTAAGCCCATCATGATAGCAGCGGAAAATACTAATGCCCAACCAGAATAACTTCCCATTGTAGGCTTCATTAATGCTTGTATCCAACCATCTGTTGCGATTTCAGCAGTTGCTAAAGGAACCATAATTAAACATAAAATAAAGAACATCCATTTTCCTAAAGAACCAACAATGGCACCAAAAATTGCACCACCCACTGCACCTGAAATAATACAAACAACTAATTGCTTTGGGATTGCAAATAATTCACCACTGAGAGCTTCTTTTATTGGATCAATTTGATTAATAAGTTCATAAGCAATAAAAGTAATGGCAACAAAAGCACCCAGTCCACCAAATTCTTTTAACATATCTTTCATTGGTATTCCGTTTTCAACACGTTCATCTTCAGGAAAACGTTTCACACTAAGGAACATAATTCCATAGAATAATACAGGTAAGAACATAAACCAAAAAGCAGATGCAGAAGCAGCCCAATCTTTACCTTCACCACCCTTGAATAAAGTCAACCAAACAACACCGCCAATAACAATACCTGCTGGCCATGCAGCATGTAAAATATTTAACATTTTAGATTTGTCTTTGCGGTACATGGAAGCACATAAAGGATTAATTACAGCCTCAACAACACCGTGTCCAAGACCAGAAATCAAACATGCAGCCAGCATCATATTAAAAGAGCTTGCAAATACAGTTAAAATCGCACCACTAGCTTGAAGTATAAATGCACACATCATTGAAACTTTATAGCCAACTTTATCAACAAGTAAACTAAAAAGAATCATGGTAATAGCGATTGGCCACAAACCGGCTCCAAAAAGCATGCCAACTTGTACATCGGATATTTCAAAGTGTGCTCCCCAGAAAGTATTTCCTCCTAAAGAACGTAAAACAAATCCGACCCCAGCGGCAGTGAGAGCCAGAAAGCTAGCCCAAAATATTAATGACTTTTCTTTTTCAGTCAATAATTTAGCATCAACAGTAGACATAAAATCTCCAAATTAAAAAAGAGAAATTGATAATAAAAACACACAAAGCCCATAAGACGAAACACCCATCTCTTCATCTAAACACACAAAAAATAAATTCCATATATGTTTACTATTATATTGAAAGAATTTAACTCCTTAAAATTAAATAACCACACAATAGCTTAAAATCTTATAAGGAGATTGATCAAGGTTTTCTATGAGATAATTTAGCCAAAAAAATGTCCTTCTTTATCATACAAATTGATAAAATTATCCAGTACAAGTTTTCATAAATTTAACCGTATAATCACCTTTAAAATCACAAATGTTACTGTCTTTTGATCCGCATTTACCAAGATTTTTAAACTGATCAATTATATAATGCAGAGAAAGACCATTTGAGCTGAAAGCAGCTAGATCATTTGATAGTGTAAAATTTTAATACTTAACCTTGTGAAATTTCACCATTTCTTATATGGAATATTTTAGGCTGTAATGATTCTGGAATGGAATCAATTTCAGTAGCTGCAATAAAAATTTGTCCTTTATTTTGAATAAAGTCAAAGAAAGCATTTCTAGATCTTAAATCTAATTCTCCAATAACATCATCAACCAACAAGACTGTTGTTTGTGGGGTTGTATATTGTTCAATAAGATTTGTTTTGGCAATTTTTAATGCAATCGCTGCAAGCCTGCATTGACCTTCAGAGCCAAAGTATTGTAATAGTTTTCCGTTTAAGGAGATCGCCATTTCATCTCTGTGCGGGCCACTATGAGTAATTCCACGTTTACAATCACGCTCAAAGTCCTGTTGAAGTTGTTCTTTAAATTGCTGAGCTAAAGACTGTCCATTATCAATATTTTCATCATGAAGATCTAAACCCGAAGGTATATATTTTAGCTGTAACTGATTATTTTCTGGATATAAATGCCTCACAACATCCTCTAATTGAGGACAATACGTTTTTAAAAAATGGTATCTGACCTGAAAAATTTGAATTCCATATTCAATTAATTGCTGATCAAAAGCAGCTAAAACTGAAGCACTTAAATTTTCTTTACGTAACAACTTATTTCTTGACTGAAGTGCCAACTCATATTGGTGACTTATTTGTAAGTAAACTGGATCAAATTGTGAGAGAGTTATATTTAAAAATCGCCTACGTTCAGAAGCACTACCTTTAATTAGTTCAATATCTTCAGGAACAAAACATATACCTAAAATCTGTTGAATAAATTGACTTGCACGCGTTACATTATCACCATTTAAACGCAATTTTCGTTTATCTTTTAAATATTCAATCCCTAGAATATCTTCTTGCTTTTCATCATGTTCTATATGAGCACGCAAAAGCATTTGTTGAGACCGCCAGGACTGTAAATGGCGAATTCGATTTGTGCGAAACGAACGTAATAAAGAAAGAAAGTAAATAGACTCTAAAATATTACTTTTACCTTGTCCATTTTCACCTAATAATAAATTTACCTTAGGGGAAAAAATCACTTGAGCTTGTTTATAATTTCTAAAATTCTCAAGGTATATCTTTTTGAGATAACTCATGTAATGGACTCACAAAAAAAGAGCCGGTAAAAACCGGCTTGAATAAAAACTAAGTAAGAATGAATCAATCTGCTAGTTACGCATTGGCATAAGAACAGAAAGGAATCCTTCATCACCATAAATAACAACAGGTTTCATAGAATTGTTTAAGCGAATTGTAATATCATCCGATTCCTGATTACGCAATGTTTCATGTAAATAGTATGGATTAAAACGGATCTTAAGTTCTGGACCATCATATTGAACATCAATTGGCTCGGATGCATCACCAAAATCTGTACTACTTGCAGACATTGTCATCAGGTTTTCAGAAAGTTCAAACAACATACTATCATCACGATCTACAATCACAACCGATACACGATTTAAAACCTGAAGAAATAAATCACGATTGAAAACTACTGCATTTTCATAATCACTGGGAATTACCTGACGGTAATTCGGATAAGTACCTTCAATCAGTTTTGAAGTAATAATCGTTTCGCCTAACGCAAAAGAAATTCGTGAATCGGACATTTTGATATTCAATGGATTGTCACCACCATTTAAACGACCTAACTCATTCACTACCTTGATCGGTAAAATCACATCACCATCAATAAGGTCTTCGTCTGAATAAACCTTTTCAACGAGTGCTAAACGACGACCATCTGTAGCAACAGAAATGATGTTACCTTCACGAATACTTAATAAAATACCGTTAAGAACATAACGCGTTTCGTCGTCAGAAACTGCATAAGAAATTTTGGAAAGAACTTTATCAAACTCATTATATGGAAAAACAAGTTCACGGTCAATTTGGAAGTCAGCATCAATAGGAAAAGACTCTGCACTCATGCCCATTAAACGGAACTTGGCAGAACCACTCAAAATACGAGTTGTTAAGTTTTCATCTGTATCTAATTGAACAACCTCACCGCTAAGTGCATTAACGATCTGCTGAAGTTTCTTAGCAGGTAATGTATTTTCACCTTCTTCTTCGATATCTGCCTCAATGGAAGTACGAATTGAAATCTCTAAGTCAGTAGCAGCAAGTTGTAAACGGCCATTACTAGCATTTAAGTAGATATTTGATAAAACCGGCATCGTACTGTTTTTACCAACGATATTATTTACACGCTTGATCGCATCTTGTAACAAAACTGTATTGACAGTTAATTTCATAAAGCGGCTGCTCCTCCAATGATTTTTCTAAACATCAATTGCTTAGATACATTTCTTTTCAGTTTTCTGTTATTGAACAATAACTTAGACCTCTATCAAAGAAATGCTACAGGCTTTGACGACATTTAAATCAGTTTTTTTGAAGAAATTTTCCCAAGATAAAAAGCAGACAAAATCTCCTTTAAAAAGAAGTCATTTAGAGATAATAGAGATAGAATTAAATTTAAATAAATAGATATCTATTACTATTATAGCATGTTAATATGTTGATAAATTTCATGAAATATTATCATTACAATAACTTACAACGCAAAGTGATTGTTCATAAGAACTACAATAACTTTAAGTACAACATGTCAATAACCTTATGGACAACTTAAAAACAACTTATTAACAGTTCATTTGACAACTTCACCAACAATTTATTAAGAATTGGTTCAAAAGCGTTAAGTTTTCGAAATTACTAAATTGTAACACTTTTACTTAAGCACCTAAAAAATCAATCATTTAGACAATTTTTGAGAAATAAACAATATTTAGCCTCAAAATATAGTAAAATTCCAATGAAGCTAGAACCTGCACCTGGCCCAATAAATGCAAATATAAAATATGAATTTTTTTTAAGAAATTGGTGATTTCACGGTGTAATAAGGGATAAAGAGGAAAAAAAAATAGTTATTAATAATATTATTAACAGTTTGTTAACAAGTAGAGTTGAGTAATCAACAGTACTGTTAATGAATTATTTACCGATACAAAATTTTCCAAAAATGTAGTCGAGTACATCAGCTTGAACAGTTTTACCAAGAAGGTTACCAATTGCATCTATTGCAACACGTAAATTGATAGCAACTAATTCATAATCTTCCATTTCTAGTACATCCATGGCTTGATGTAATTCTGTTAATGCAGTCATCAAATGATCAGCATGACGAGCATTAATAGCAATTTCTGGTTCAATATGATTTTCTTCTTGCCAAACTTGTTTCTCAATTGCATCAAGAAGTTCGTTAAAACCATCTCCATTCTTAGCACTGATGGAGACAAAAGTTTTATCTTTGAAAAAGTTCTCAATAGAACTTTTTGATGGCATGTCAGACTTATTGACAACGTATAATATGTTCTCTTCTTTTCCTTGTGGAATATCAAAACTTTGTACATCAAGATTTTGTGTTTGGTCAAATAAGTACAAGATAAGTTGTGCTTGTTCCATCATTTGATAGGAACGGTTTACACCTTGTTGTTCAACCACATCATTAGATTCCCGAATACCAGCTGTGTCTACAAGGTGTATTGGAATACCACGCAAAGTTGTTTGTTCTTCTAAGGTGTCACGTGTGGTCCCTGCAATATCCGTTACAATAGCGCGTTCATGACCTAGGATCAGATTTAAAAGACTAGATTTACCTGCATTTGGAGCACCAATTATGGCCAACTTTACTCCATTACGAAGAATCTCTCCTTCATGTTGATATTGAAGCAAGTCAGTAAAGTTTTCAATTGCAGCCGTAATGTAACGGTTTAATTTTTGATGACTTGTCCAGTCTAGTTCCTCATCAACAAAGTCCATACGTACTTCTATTTCACCTAAAATCTCATTTAATTGTTCATAAGATTCTGCTACACGTTTACCTAGTTGACCATCTAATTGTTTGCTAGCGGCGTGTAAAGCCATCTCTGATTGTGCCTGTATTAGATCAGAAACTGCTTCCGCCTGAGTAAGATCAATTTTTCCATTTATGAAAGCACGTTTGGTAAATTCACCAGCTTCTGCATGATTTGCTCCTGCATGAAGCAGTTCACGTAGCACAGTTTTTGTAATCATCGCTCCGCCATGTGTATGAATTTCTACTAAATCTTCTCCTGTATAGCTATGAGGGCCTGGCATAAAGACAGCTAAAGCATGATCCAATGGGTTCTCATTACGGTCGTATAAATGTCCAAGTTGCATACTTCTATTTGGGTAGTTTTCTATCAAGTCTTTCGATTTCCATACCTGATTCACAACCGACAACACGTTTGAACCTGATAAACGAATTATTGAGATTGCACCCCCAGCACCTGTTGCAATGGCAGCAATACATGGCTCATATTTATTCATGTTGTTAAATCCTGTTCTTTCATCAATTTAAAAAATTCTTAACTTTTTTCTACTTTTTGTCTTCACAGTCAGTTGTATTACAATACTTGGCATGACAATTTATTTGCTAATTAATCAATATAGTGAATGGCGTAAATAAACAACTACAAAAAATTTACACCTTATTTCTTGAGATATACTGTAGCGAAACACTACTAAAGTGAAACCATATCTTACAGTATTTACCAGAAATTCGTTTACAGGATAACCATTCTTTAAAATGAGTAACAACTAAAGAGGCTTTTTTATGGAAATTATTAAAATTCGTGATTTAAGCAAAAAGTTAAAAACAATTTTAAAACGTGGGGATGAGGCATTTGATCGTGGGACTTATGAATACTCTAATGCGATGTATCGTCGAGTTTTATTGTCAGAACCAAACTGTTACGAGGTTCGTGATAAGCTACGTGAATCTCAGACTAAAAGTCTAGCTACTAAAAAAAGTTTTATGAATTCAATGATGGCAGGTATAGTCGCTACCTGGCATATGTCTGTAACGATGCAGTGGATGTTTCATAAGGGCCGTGATTATGAAGCATTAGATCTAGCAGAAAAAATATTTTCAATGGACCCTAGTTCACCCGTTGCAGGTAAATGTATTTGTCTGGCTGCAGAAGAGTGTGGGGAACCATATTCTGCAAAAACGGCAATGGAAATTGTCTATTCATTTCACCCAAAAAGTACCGCCGTTAAAGCAGACTTAGCAAGGTTTTATGGCCAGGCCGGTGAAGGTGTAAAATGTTTACAACTCTATAAAGAAATTGCTGCGCAAAATCCGAACTCTAGAAAATGGCAAGAGTTATTACGAGATGCAAATGCCCTGGCATCGATGGATCGTGGGGGCTGGACAAAAGCTGCCAAAGAAGGCGGTGATTTCCGTGATCTTATTAAAGATAAAGAGCAGACAGCATTACTTGAACAACAAGGGCGTACAGCACTTACTGAAGAAGGACGTCAGTTATTGATTGATGAATTGTTAAACGAAATTGAAGAACAAGATTCGATTGATCGTCGCACTAAACTTTCTGAACTCTACTTTGAATCAGAAAATTTTGATGAGGCAAGAATACATGCCGAAAAATCTATTGAGTTATCCAATGTGCGTGATCCAAACAATATTCGTTTATTGCGTAATATTGATATCGGGGAGCTGAAACATAAGATTGAATCTCTTGAACGTGAAGGTGTACCAATAGCTGAAATTCAAGCAGTCGAAAATCAAATTACTGATATTTTATTGTCTACGGGTGAAGAAATTCTTACTAAATTTCCAAACACACATGATGAGCGTTTTGACTATGCGAACTTGCTAATCAAGTTAGATCGCTATGATGAAGCATTAGCTCATTTACAGAAGCTTTCTCAGAACCCGCGTTATCGAATTGATGCAGCACAGTTAATTGGTAATTGTTTTGTTATTAAGGAGCTTTGGGAGTTGGCTGAAGAGCAATTTCAAATTGTTATTAATGAATCACCAACTATGACCGGTATAAAGAAAAATGCACTATATGAAATGGGTTTAATTTATGAGAATCTGAAAAGATGGGATGATTCTCATGCTTCTTTTAAAGAAATTTATCAAGTAGATATCGGTTACCGAGATGTAAAAGAACGTATTGAAAATTCACATCGTTCATAACTTTTGTAAGCGCACTATTAAGTGCGCTTTTTTTGTTTATATGGAATAGGAAAGCAACCTATACTATAATCTTATGATTCTTGAACTAATAGAAAAGGCATCCCTTCAATCCTAAGAGATTTTCCCTATTCAAAAATTCTCCAATTCCTATCAATAAAAATATGTTTCAATAACCAAAATCACTTCAACTTAAGAAATTTTGATATGAACATATCATAGGTTGATTCTTTACTTTCAAAAAGATCAATTGCCACTTGATGTTTGATTGAATTATATGTAAAAACAACCACCCATGCTAAAAAGTTTCTTATTGGTCATCTTTTTACCTAATAAAGTGATTTGAAGAAATAAAATGCATGTTAAAATATAGGGTAAAATTAGATAAGCAAAAAAGAGGTATTGATGGAGATTTTTAAACGAGAAGCAGCTAAAACAATTGATGATCCAATATTTGGTAAAATTGAATTTAGTTTTGAACACGGTATAACCCAATGGACAAACCGTCCAAAAGACTCAGAACTACCTAAATTAGCAGTTAAAGCACCAGAATCAGGCCCCACTCCTGCTCAGCAAAATTTTTATCTAGGTATTCAAGAAAACTTTGTTAAATATCTAGATGGAGCTCAAGCATTAATTTTGAACTCAGATATTTTTCATGGAAAACTAGAAGATTTATCTCTTATTAGTATTGAAATAGGACCACAGAATGAGATTGCAGATGGTAGATTCGTTATAGAATTTATGGATGATGAAGAATATGAGATACATCGTGTAGAGTTTGACAAATTAAAGCCAGCTCATCATAAAATTGATGAATAAGCTATAAGATATAATGTCTTAAAAATTTCTTTTATTTGGATAGTTAAAACATGCATGATGATCGAAACTTCAAACATCCTATAATTAAAACCGAATAAGCCTAAGGACTCGGATAATTATTTTTGAAAATTTTTATTCTAATTGCTAAATATAAAAGAATATCGGGAATAATAAAATTTTTAACCACGAGTAATCACATACATAATAGTAGAGAATATTGCTTCTCCATCCTAAATTTCTTCATGTATTTTTACAAACTAATTATAAATAGTTATATATAATAATATAGAATTATATAGTTAAAAAGTAAAATAAAGTAAGTCCCTAATTTACTATTGAGAGCTGGGACTTATTTTAAATGACTTCCATCAAAATATGCATAATTAAATTCTTAATAGTAAGTTTCAAAAAACTCTAATTTAAACTCATTGTTTTGATATTTAACCAAATCCTGGAATTTAAATAATAATGAAGCTTTGGATGATAAGCAATTAAGTGAAATTTACATCTTTTAATCAATTTCTCTTTAGCCTATCTCTAGATTAAAATTTTCTTTTTTTAACCCGTATTTTGACCTTTAATTTGGCGAATCGCACGCTTAGTCAAGGATTTCACGACGTGCTTGGCAGAAAATTGAATAGGTGATTCCTCGGAAAGTTGAAAGTTAGGTGCAACTTCAAAGTCTGTTGCTTCGGTAAGATGTTTGGTTAAGGCATGAAGCTCATCAAACATAGCTTGCCCACAATTCACAAATAAAGGTGCTTTCTCTGGTAACAAACCAATACGCTGACAGAAATACCAATCCAGTGCTAAATGACTGTCGGACATTAAGATTTCACCTAATGGATAGGGCTTACCACCCCGAGGACCTTTCACATGAAGCGCTTCAATACCATCAGCAATATGTAAGTCAAATTTCGCTTGTTCAGCATTTTTTCGCACCATATCAGCAAAAAGCGCTGGGTTATTTTCACACACGAAGTGTCGGTATGCTTTTCGGAATCCTGTAATACAACCATAAAGATTTTTGGTCGCAGCGGTGAAGACCATTTGTTGATGAACCTTGAGTTTAGGTAAATTGATACGCACGTCAAAATCTTGTAGCTCTGCAGCAATAGTCATTTCTTGAAAAGCTTTGTGCTCGTGTTCATGCTCATAAGTTTCTGTTTTACTAAATGTAATCAGTGGAATTCCCAGTCTTTTACATTCATCTAGCACACCATGTTTTCGCACACAAAGCGAAGTGGTTCCAAATGCTGGAGATTCACCAATCGTTACTTTACATCCACGGTCAAGAAGTAACTCTGCTAGTGCTAAGTAAAATCCAGGGTGAGTCGTGGAAGCATTTTTTGGGGTGTCGGGTGCAACAAAGTTGGGTTTAAGCAAGATCCTGGTACCAGAACAAAGAGATCTATTCACTTTGGGAAATTGATCAAATTGATCTTCTAAGATCATACGAATGGCATTCCGATCATAATCAGAATGACTCGATTTCAATAATTTTGTCATAACTTGAACCCCTAGTTCGATTACCTAATAATCTAACAAATTTAGCTACTTTTACAATTCTTTAACAGATGGAAGTCCTTACAGCTTGGGCTTCCATAGCTTAACGAAGTATTAATGTGGACAAATCCAAGCTAGGCATTATCTTATAAGCTTTGATGTATCATTCATTTATGACTTTTGTTTTGAATGATACTGTGTGATTATTTGCCCGTAATGAGCGGGATAATTTGAACATTTAAGCATAGAGATATTATAATGGACAAAAAAACTGTTGCAGACATCGAGCTTTCAGGTAAGAAAGTATTGATGCGCGTTGACTTCAATGTTCCTTCCAACGAGGGTGTAATTACTGACGAAACACGTATTCAGGCAGCGTTGCCAACAATCAAATACATCCTTGAGCAAGGTGCTGCTCTAATCCTTATGAGCCATATGGGGCGTCCAAAAGGTGAAGCAAATCCAAAATTTAGCCTTAAAATTGTTTCAGATCGTTTATCTGAGATTCTAGATCAAGAAGTAACCTTAGCGCCAGATTGTATTGGTGCAGAAACTGCTGCATTAGCTGCAGATGTGAAGCCGGGTCAAATTTTAATGCTGGAAAACACTCGTTTCCACGCAGCAGAAGAAGGCAAAGTAAAAACAGATGGTCTTTCTGAAGAAGAGGCAGCAAAAGCAGACATCAAAGCAGCACAAGATGCCATGGCTAAAGAGCTTGCTTCTTACGCAGACGTTTATGTAAATGATGCCTTTGGTGCAGCACACCGCTCACATGCATCGACTGCAGTTGTTGCAAAATACTCGGATGTTGCAGTAGCTGGTTTACTAATGGAAAAAGAATTGAAATACTTAGGTGGTGCAGTTCAAAACCCTGAGCGTCCATTCGTGGCGATTATCGGTGGTGCAAAAATTTCTGGTAAATTAGAAGTTACTGAGAAGCTTGTTGAAAAATGTGATACAATCATCATTGGTGGTGGTATGGCATACACATTCCAAAAAGCATTAGGCAACAAAATTGGTAAGTCTATTCATGAAGACGAACTAATGGACACAGCTCTACGTATCCTTGCAGATGCAAAAGCAAATAATACTAACCTACTTCTTCCTGTAGATAACAAAATTGCCGATGATTGGTCGAATGATGCCAATACACAAATTGTTACCGTTGAAGAGGGGATTCCAGACGAGTGGGAAGGGCTAGACATCGGCCCTAAGTCGATGGAACTATTTGCAGATGCAATCAAAGATGCTAAAACAGTCGTTTGGAACGGCCCAATGGGTTGTTTTGAGTGGGATAACTTTGCTGCAGGTACAAATGCAATTTGTCAGGCTGTTGCGGATAGCGGTTCTATTTCCATTATTGGTGGTGGTGATTCCGTTTCTGCGGTTAACAAAAGTGGCCTAGCAGACAAAATGTCTCATATCTCTACCGGTGGTGGAGCATCTCTTGAATTCCTTGAAGGTAAAGTACTACCTGGTGTAGCTTGTCTAAACGATAAATAAGAAGGAAAAAAATATGTCTAGAAAATTATTTATTGCTGGTAACTGGAAAATGAACCACACAAATGCTGTGGCAAAAGAAGTTCTAGCAGATCTTAAAGCACAAGTTGCTGGTGTAACAACTGTAGATATCGCAATCTGCCCAACATTCACAACTCTTCCTACGGCTCTTGAAGTTCTGGAAGGTTCTAATATTGCTGTTGGCGCACAAAACGTACACTTCGCTGCAAACGGTGCATACACTGGTGAAATCTCTGCTGAAATGTTAAACGAATTAAACGTTCCATTTGTGATCATTGGTCACTCTGAGCGTCGTCAGTATTTTGCAGAAACAGATGAGACTGTGAATCAGCGTACAAAAGCGGCTCTTGCTGCCGGTATCAAACCAATCGTATGTGTTGGTGAAACACTAGAAGAGCGTCAAGCAGGCGATACAATCAAAGTGGTTGAAACGCAAATCAAAGGCGCTTTCGAAGGTATTTCTGAAGCAGAACTAGCCAACATTACAATTGCATACGAGCCAGTATGGGCAATTGGTACTGGTGAAACGGCTACACCTCAGCAAGCTCAGGATGTTCATGCTGAAATCCGTAAACTTGTTGCGGCACTATACACGCAAGCTGCTGCAGATGCGATCATCATTCAGTATGGTGGTTCTGTGAAGCCAGGTAACGTTGTTGAACTAATGGGCCAAGAAGATATCGATGGTGCACTAGTTGGTGGCGCAAGCCTAAAAGCGGATGACTTTGCTGCATTGGTTAACAACGTAGCATAAGT
>JAKVAR010000036.1 GCA_022447585.1 Crocinitomicaceae bacterium
GTGGAGTAACTCTAAAAAATAGCTTTTTCGTAGAGATTATACACTGATAAAGACAACTCCCTCTCTCCTACTTTTTCAAAGCCGAGATTTTCGTAATACGAACACAACTTAAGATTTTTTGCATCTGCATCTAATCGCAAATAGGAGCAATTATCTGTTTTTCCTTTTCTAGCGACTTCTTCCAACACCTTTTGTCCATAACCTTTTCCATTATGAACTTCATTTATGACCAATGAATGGACATACTTGGCCTTTGCTGATTGAGGGCCCCAGTATAAAAGATCTTCATCAAGAATACGCACCGTACCTAGTGGTTCTCCATTCTCTAAATCAAGAAAATAATACTCTCCATTTCCAATACCTTCTTCCACCCATTTAACCTTTTCTTCGGGTGGATTTTTCCAATATTGCCAATGATCCACATTCATCTTCCCAATCTTCTCAGCAGCCGCTTTAAAATTGGCTAATACTATGGGTAACTCAGATTCTTGAACTTGTCTAAAGATGATTTGCATGGGCTAAAGCTAAGCATTAATATTTCATTCCATTTTCAACGGGATCAAGGCTGTCGAGCAAAATGGTAAGAATGGAAAGGGAGTGTGATCCAACAGTGAAGGTACGCATCAAGTAATTGGTTTAATTTACCATTCCTTTCTTTCTACAAGGTTTCCATCCAAATCCCAATGTCTCCACTCTCCACGTTTTGTCGCTTTACATCTTTTGACTAAAGACCAATCATAGTGATGCTCTATAATTTTTCCATCAACACTCTCTATTATTGAGTGAGGGAGGCGTAAAGGCTCGAAGAATATCGAATCCAATGAATAAAACGCAACAGAAACCGTGTCCTTATTATTTATCGCCACCCTTTTTATTTCGCCAATTGTTGATTTATAAAACCAGTAAGTCCTTCTGCCTGATGATGTCCATGAACTATCAATGTCGTCAAATCTAAGATTCTTAATTCGAGGACCTACGCCTCCTGTGAGCCCGTATGAGTGAACCAAATGAGATTTTTCTTCTTTTGTTAAGTCTTTATCCGTCATTATATTTATAAGTGTCAACATATCACTTGGAACTTCTACGAGAGTGTAAGTGGTGTCTACAGAAATAGTATCATTCTCAAAATATTCAGCCTTTGGTGCAGTCCTATACCATAACTTTTCGAGCTCAGAAGCTTCAATTGACTCATTGCCTGAACAACTCACTAAGATTGACAAAAACACTGTACAACTAGCTGCAAATTTGAAAATACTATTCATGATTTAAAACTAGAAATAATCTCCTTGATCATTCCAAAACCTACTCCACATAAATAGGAATGGTTTTTACACCTGCATTTGTAAAGATTTTGACGATATAGGACCCTTTTGCCCCTCGGCCTAAGTCAACGTGCGTGATGCGTTCAACGAGTTGGAGTTCTTTTACAATAGCGCCAAAAGGCTTTTTAATATCTACCTCATAAGGGCCGTTCATTGGGCCTTCAATTTTTATAGAGAATTTACCATTGTTGGGGTTAGGTATTACTATAAAACGGGTTTCTTCCTCCTCATCATCGTCCATGATATCAATATCAACATCTTCGACTTAATCGGAAGTAGTGTATTCTTCAATAACCGCAATGGTCGAATCGATCGCTTCAATAATTACAGTATCAATAACCGGCTCTTGGACATAAATACTGGTATCAGGTGTATAATGAATTGGAATTGAATCGGTATTAAAAGTGGAAGAATCGATGAAGGAACCTGAACCTAATTCGGGATATTCTTTTTCGTCACAACTTCTGTCAAAGCCTTCAAACCCTTCATAATCGAAAATAAAAGCTGAACCGGCTTCAAATAAATCTTCTTGGCCTGGTGCGTTATGATCGTATAATGCGCCAAACAAAAGATGCTTACTTGAAAGTGAAAGCCATAATCCAAAACCATCAAGACTATGTTTCCCTAGCTCTTCGCCTTGAGCTTCAATAGTTTGTCGGTATTGCCAATACCCACAATCATTCTTAATAAAGATATAACCTGCTCCTCCCATATCACCATACTTACCGCAAACTAATAAAACATCCTCTTCAACATCTACAGAATAGCCGAACATATCGCGATGATCTCTTTGAGGAGCAATTAACTTTTGTTTTTCTTTCCACACACCATTTTCCCGAGCAAAAACGTAAACGGAACCCGTCATTTTTATATCTCCAATGTGTTTGTTCTTCGCTGAGATAAAAATTTCATCACCGGAAATAATTAATTCATCACCAAAATAATCAAATTTGAATCTATCTGAATGTGTAATTTTTTGTTTATTAGACCATTGACCAGATTCATTAAGTTCATAAACATATACCGCCCCAGCACGTTCCATAGTGTCTCTTCCTTCAAAATTTGTTTTTTCTCGTGTTGCAGAAATGGCCATATACTTTTCTGTCATAAATACCGTTAATCCAAATTTTCCGTCGATTGTGGGGGTAGGTGATACAATTCTTTGCGTTTCTAGCCAGTTTCCTGAACTATCTCTTTTAAAAATATAAGCAGCACCGGCATCTTCTAACCTGCTACTTTCTTGAATGTATTTACCATGACCGCAAGCTCCTACAACAGCATATTCTCCTGAAATAGAAACATCTACACCAAAAGCTCCTTTTAATTCGCGATGCCCAGCTTCTAAGCGTGCTTCCTCAAACCAATTATCATTTGTAAGGGCAAAAATGTAAGCTGCTCCCAAATCATCGTCAGCAAATTTTGCAGCACCAATTATTATTCGATCCCCTGAACGTTCAAATGATCGTCTCCACTTCTATCAGAACCAATAAGCTTTTGATGAAAATTCCAGTAACCTGAAGAGTCGATTTTATAGACGTAAACAGATCCTTCTTGAAGTCCGCCTTCTACCTCATGAGTTCCTTCTGTTATTGCACAAACGAAAGCAAAAATCTTCATAAATCTGAACGTAATATCCAAAATGGTCATAGGCATTTCGATCTGACGGAATAAGCTTTTGAGACTGCGTGAGACTCTGTCCCCAAACCATTTGGCTAGGAAACAAAAGAAGCATCAATGAAAGAAGAAATACTCTCATGTCCTCAAATATATTGTGCTTGAAGTTAGAAATCACATTATTATTAAAACAATGTGTGTGCCAAGATCTCTTACCTCCTTTTATCTAAATAAAAGTGCTTTTCATATTGCGTTAGATTTAACTCTTTTTTTTGATGGATTCCATCAATAAAATCAAAGATAAGATTAAGGTGCTGGAGATACATTTTAAATTGCTTAGAGAGAGGTCCATAATCTGGAATTCGGAACCTTTTTTTGTAAAACATTCTTAAGAAATGAATTGAGGTATATCCTTCATGACTGAATTCTTTTTTCGCCGAAGCCTGT
>JAKVAR010000037.1 GCA_022447585.1 Crocinitomicaceae bacterium
ACCGCTACGAAACACCGGAATATTCGGAAACTTTGCTTATCGAATGAGAGTTGGATACAACAGTGGTTTTCTTTCATTCGGTATTCGTGGTGGAGTTTACCTAAGAAGTAACGGACTTGGTGATTTATCGACCGTTACTACTAACGACCCAGAATTCGCAGCTAATGTGGCATCGCAAATACTTCCTAATGTCGGGTTCGGCGCACATTATGAAAGTCGATTATTCTACATTGGTGTATCTGCACCACGTCTTCTTATCAACGATGTTGACGATGTTGGAGGCGTAGGAGGGTTATCTCAGGTAAACCGTTTGATGTACATAACTGCTGGTGCGGAGTTTACGTTATCAAGAAGAAAGTTCATGGTAATGAAGCCAAACCTTATGGTAAAAATGCAGAAGAATGTACCGTTCCAATTTACACTTTCTGCTCCTATTCATTTCAATGAAAAAGCTTGGGCTGGACTTACCTGGAGAGGAACTGAGGCAATCGGATTCACAGCCGGTCTCATTTTAGATTCTTTCTCTGTAGGATACGCCTTTGATTATTCTATCCAAAACCAATCATTCAAATACAATGGAGCATCGCACGAAATTATGCTGCGTTTCCAAGCGTTTGAAAAGGTTGAAACACAAGCAGATTCTGATGGATCGATTGAATAAATAGAAACTAATTGAAATGTAAAAGGTCATTCGAAAGAATGGCCTTTTTTTATGCGCTATAGATAAAGTAAATCAATTCTGAAAATATCAACTTGTACTTCGCCTGAATCATCTCAGCTTCGGCATTCATTAACGCATCTTTAGACTCCAATAGCTTGAAATAATCAATCTTACCTAGATCAAAGCTCATCTTATTATTCTCATACCACTTTTCAGATACCAAATATGATTCTTTGGATTCTTGATATGCCAATTTATTATTGTCAATATCAAATTTTAGTTCCAGCAATTTTGTCTCGAGTTCAAGCGTTTTTTGCTCCTCTTCAATCAATAATTGCTGGTACTCTAATTCATTTATTTTTATCTCCGCGTAGCTTTTAGTTCCATTAAAGATTGGAACAGTTAAAGTTGCTGATAAGGATTGATAAAAGTTCGCGGAAAGTTGATTTCCGAATGGTACAGCATTAATCGAACCATCAGGAGAAATTTCAGTTCTATTCTCAGAATATCCACTACCTAAGGATCCATTTAATCGAATACTAGGATAGAATTGGCCCTGCATTTGTTTACTCAGAAGCAAGTTCCTTTCTTGGGCTAATTTCTCCAGCTCTAATTCATTTATAGAATATTCACACGATAAAGAAATACTATCACTTATTCTAAAACTCGAATCAGGTTCTTTTCCCATAGTTACTTGCAAAAGAAAAAGTGTTTTTTTCCAATCATTCTTGGCCAAAACCATTTGAAAATATTCTGTAGAAAATCTAGCCTTCTTTTCTAGTACTTCTCCTTCTACAATTCTTTCATTTTCATAAAGCAATTCAGCCTTTGCTAGCTCTTCTTGAACATACTCGAGATGCTTTGTGCGCATATTTAAAATTCCTTCATTCAATTTGACTTGCAAATAAGCCGTTAAAATATCAATGGTAATATTCCTTTTTGCCAATTCTAGTTCAGCAGTGCGAATATTGGTTTGATTGGAGGAGATTTTTGTTTGATAATAATTAGAAAGACCAGTAAATAAGGCTACGCTAGATGATAAATAAAAGTTATTATACTGAACCCTGTCTGTCGCAAATTCGTTCGTAAATGGGTCAATGGTCTGACCCCAATTGTACCCATGAGAAGCACCAGCATGTACTCTAGGAATAAAATTCAATTTATCACCTTCATAGATTATTTCAGATTTACCCAATTCTAAGCTTGCCAATCTAACTTTTGAATTATTCACCACAGCCGAATCAACACATTTTTGCAACGTCCATTCGTTCTGAGATAAGCTTAGCTGTGAACACAACAAAAGAATTAATGATATGCCCCTTAAGATTCGAATCATTAATTAAAGGCCTTTCTGAACTTATTAAAAATTCGTGTTATCAATCTAACGTCTTCCGTAATGACATCCGCCGTACCCGACATTTCAGGAGAATATTCGAACTCTTGGCCGTAGGTGGATACCATACCGTTTAGGAGTTCAAATTCTACTCTGTATAAATCCTCATTTGGTAATAAGGAAATCGCGGTAATAACGCCCTCTAATTGCCCATATTGATACTCAGGGTATTTATCTACTTTTACTTTAACCTTTTGACCCAATTTTACTTTTCCAAAACCTGTTTTTTCAACGTTCATAAAACCAACATAATTCTGGTTTTCAGATACGATAGCGAATAAAGGCTCTCCCGTTTCTATATGCTGAAATTCATTGATATTTTTCAGGTAGGTGAGTTTTCCGCTAACCGGTGCAATAAATTCATATTCCTTTGCCCATTCATGTAAGTAATTTTTAATAGCGCTAATACCTGCGCTCACCTTACTTATAAAATCTTCTTTTTCTTGATTCGCATTTAGGGTGAGGTTATACAATTGTTTTTCAAGGTCAGTAATTGTAATAGAACATTGAACTGCAGCTTTCTTATAATTTCCTACTTTATTCTCAACCGATATAAGTTCTTTTTCACGTTCAAACAATTCTGATTTGGATATGACTTTTTCTTCATATAATCTCTTATCAGAGTCGTATACCGTTTTTACATTTTCTAACTCCTTTTTCGCTGTAGAAAGCTGCTGATTGCTGATAGATTTGAGCGACTTATTATTTTCGATTTGTTTTTTAAGGTTCTGAATTTCAAAACTTGAAGCATCATTCTTTAGAAAGAATTGGTACGCAATCACATTAGATTTTAGCTCGTAATATGTATTCTGAACTCCGCCAAAGGATAAGCCTTCATCTTTGAACTCAAAACTGATAACTGCGTCAGTTTTCATCATTTCATCAAGCAAATCAAGTGTGCTCTCTAAATAAATCTTGCTTTCTTCCGGCAGCACTGTCGCAACAGTCGCAATAACCTCGCCTTTTTCCACCTGAGAGTTATTCTCAAGATAAATTGATTCAATTTCACCAGTAACTTTTGAAATCATCTCTATTGGTGGCTCCTCTGTGGATATTGTAACGGATCCTTCTATGATGTCAGGATACTTAATGAAGTATGAAATTGAAATTAATAGAATGAATAAGAAAAAAATCATTGAAATTCCCCAACGAACCATCCAATTAGGAACATGATTCATGATTTCTTGTACCTCATCGCTTCTAAGATTAATATGTTCCTTAGAGTTACTCGGCATTACTAAGTTTTTCGAGTTCAAGTTGATTTTTTACCAGGGTATAATAACTGCCTTTCAGAGCGACTAATTCTTTATGCGTACCTTTTTCAATAATCCTCCCTTTATCTAAGACAACAATCTGATCAGCATTTTTTACGGTACTTAGACGATGGGCAATAACAATTGCCGTCCTCTTTTTGAAAAACTCGTTCAAATTTTCCATGATGATCCTTTCATTTTTCGCATCAAGAGCACTTGTTGCTTCATCGAAGCAAATGATATCAGGGTTTTTATAAACTGCACGGGCAATTAGCAAACGTTGTTTTTGACCTGTACTGATTCCAACTCCTTCCTGACCAATTTTTGTATTATATCCTAAAGGAAGAGACTCTATGAACTCTTGAATATTCGCAATTTTCACGGCTTGTAATAATTTTCCTTGATCAACACGAACCTGACCAATAGCGATATTGTTCGCAATCGTATCATTGAAAATAAAACCTTCCTGCATCACAACCCCGCATTTATTTCTCCAGACATTTTGAGAGATGTTACTCAGATTTATTCCACCATATTGAATTGTTCCTACATGCGGTTCATAAAATTTCAAAAGGATCTTCATCAAGGTGGTTTTTCCACTTCCACTGGCACCTACTATTGCCGTTGTCTTTTTACTGGGTAAAGTCAGGTCTAAGCCTTGTACAACCGATTCTGAAGCACCTGGATACCTAAAATCTAAATTTGAAATTAAAAGGTCTTGGTCAGGTTCAATAAAATTAGTTTTATCATCACCTAAAGATTCTTCATCTTCTTTATTATGAATTTCAGCCAAACGTTCCAAAGCAATTTTGGCATCTTGAACCGAATAAACAAATCCTATAAGTTGCTGAATTGGACTATTTAGTTGGCCAATGATGTAAGAAATTGCCAGCATCATACCCAATGTTATCTGCCCATCAATAACAAGCTTAGCTGAAAAAATGGTGATGAATATATTTTTAACCTCGTTGATAAATCCGGACCCTAAAGTTTGAGTTTGTTCCAGACTCAGATTTTTAATGGAAATTTTGAATAAGCGGGCTTGGAGAAATTCCCAACCCCATCTCTTGTGTTTTTCGGCATTATGAAGTTTTATTTCCTGCATTCCATTAATCAACTCCATAACCTTGCTTTGCTCATCACTCATTTGAGCAAACCTTTTGTAATCTAGGTCTTTTCTTCGTTTAAGGAATATTATAACCCACACGAAATACAAAATACTCCCTAACATGAAAATGGCAAAAATCGTAAGATCATACCAGGCCAAAATTGCTCCGAAGATTATCAGGTTGAAAATTGAGAATAATACATTTAATGACTGAAAAGTCAATAGTCTCTCGATTCTACCGTGATCGCTAATTCGTTGCATTATATCCCCCGTCATTTTCACATCGAAATAGGCAATTGGTAATTTCATCAATTTGATAAAAAAGTCAGAAATCAAGGAAATGTTAATTCGTGTGCTCAGGTGAAGAAGAACCCAACCGCGAATTACCTCTATAGCAGTCCTTCCTATAAAGAGAAACAATTGGGCTATTAGAACCAAGTATACAAATCCGATGTCTTTATTTTGTATTCCGACATCGACAATGCTTTGAGTTAAAAATGGAAATATCAATTGCAGGACACTGGCAGCTAACAACCCAATTGCCAATTGTAAAATGAACTTTTTATAACGAAATATATAGTCAAACAGAAATCCAAAACCTCTATTATTTTTGATTTCATCATCATTAAAATCATCATTCAATCTTGGCGTTGGTTCTAATAATAGAACAATTCCTTCTTCTGTAGACTCATCAGCATTATTACCTATCCAGGACTCCAAGAATTCTTTAATTGACATTTTGAGCTTTCCATGAGCTGGGTCAGCAAGAAATACAGAATTCTTAGAAACTTTGTAGACAACAACATAATGTGATTGATTCCAATGTACTATGCATGGTAAGGGAGCGTCGATTTTAAATTTCTTAAAGTTTATCTTAACCCCAAGTGTTCGAAAACCAATTTTTTCCGCCGAATCGGCGATTTGTTTTAAAGATGTGCCCTCTCTGGTAGTTTCAGAATGACGTCTTAATTTATCCAATGAAATACTACGCCCGTAGTGATGAGCTATCATTCTCAAACAGGTTGGACCACAGTCCATGGTATCGGGTTGTATGTAGTTTTTAAATTTCACAAGTATCTAAAGAATTCACATAATTATGCAGTCCATTTGCCAGTAAAAGGGTTGTAGTTGCAATCAATTTCATGTGTCCACTCTCCTTCATTATTAGCTATTGGCACACGAGAATCTGTACACATGTATCTTAGTTCACAGTCTTTACATACTTCAGTTTCGTCTTTTTTAACTTCCCATAATTTTTTGAACTTAGGTGAATCGACAATTCTATTTAACTCGGCTGACCCTGAGATATTCATCAATTGGCCAAAAGAAATATCTGATTCGGGGGAATTCTTAATATTTCCATCAATATCTATGAATAGCTTTTTGTTCAGATATGTATGATAAAATTGAGCTTCCATAAACATTTTAATATTCGAAGTCAACATGGACTTATCAATTTCAAAATTCCTATCTAAGCTTTCAAATTCAGTAGTTGTATAATGGATATTTCCTCTTCCCAGGCTTCCTACTTTCATATTCTCTTTAGCGGCACCTGTAACGGTAATGGTTCTTATTCTTGGAAAAGTTGAGATTATTTCGCTCAAATCAATCGATTCATCAAAATTTAAAAATATATCAATACTCTTAATTGAAGATTTTTTCAATGCATCGCATAAGTCATATACTTGACTTTGAGAACAACTTTTTGGAAAACGTAAGACAATATCCAGACAACCTAATTCTTCAAGATATGTCAGTAAGTCCAAGTATCGCTCTTCTGGTAAATTTCCGATGTCGATAATTGCATTAGATATTGTACCAGGGAAATTGTACTCCTTTTCTAGGTCAGGAAACAGTTCTAATTCATCCTTATCACAAAAAAATATGTAGTCGTTCTCAACTAAAAAGTTGAAATATTCTCTTACCGTTTCCTTGTCATCTTCATCTGAAAAGTTTTCTAAAACTTCTTCAATCGTCTTTCCATTGTACTCCTCCAAAATCGAATAGAGAGTGTTTGGAATAAACTTGAACTCGTTACGCTGAAGATCATAAATTGCTGATCTTATTGCACCCTTTACGGGAATACAGAGTGAGAATACCTTAAAATATTTACTTTTCTTGTTCATTTTTCTTTCCCGAGAATTTAGAAACCGGCTTATGGACCGGATAGGGCATAAATTTTCTTGTGTTATGAGATTTTAT
The DNA here is from genome assembly GCA_022447585.1 of Crocinitomicaceae bacterium. GTDB lineage: Bacteria > Bacteroidota > Bacteroidia > Flavobacteriales_D > Crocinitomicaceae > UBA4466. Next base: position 6,618 of record JAKVAR010000037.1, read on the forward strand.
TTCGACTCTCTTTGGAGACTCACCTAGTTCGGTTATTACATCCAACTTTCGAACATATACTGGTAATTTTTTCAGATTTGAACCAAGAATCGTTTCTAATGTTAGCTCTTCCATATTTTAATTTGATAGATATTCGGCAACTTTCTTTTCCAAATAATAATTGCAGGGATAGGACACCTGAAAGAATTGTCCCACAGGATTTACCTCGAGAAAAACGAACTCCTTTTCAGGTGTTACTATAATATCAAGAGAGCCAGAATCCATCCCGACACTTTCCATGAAAGAAATGACTTGTTCTTCAATTTTTGAAGGCAGTTTGTAAGGTGGCGTTCTATTGGGTTTTTCAAAATTATAATTTCGAAAGTCGATTTTTGTCTTTTCATCTAATTGTGAAAAAATAGCCGAGGCGAAGCACTTACCATGCATATAAAAAACCCTTAACTCATAAGCCTTTTCTATGTATCCTTGAAACAAAGAAGATGGAAATTCAACTGGTAAACTTTCAATAAATTCTTTATCAATCAATACAGATCCACCATCAAGTCTATAATCCTCTTCTGAATAAACTAGACCGCCCTGAGAAATAGGTTTAGTTAAGACTTTACGATGCACCATCACAAAGTCAAGAAGATTTTTTCTTGAAGATGTTATAAGTGTATCTGGAACACTAAAACCAGCAATTTTTGCCTTTGATAAATTGAATAGTTTATTCGTTGAATTTTCTGATATACTTCCTATCCCCTTCTTCGATTCAAATATTTTATGAAGGTAAGTAACAATTTCACGAACTTCCGAATCAATTGAATCCTGAAGCGAATAATTCAGCCTCGGATTTTCTGTCATATCTATACTTTCACGATTTAATGATAATCGACCTCGTCTATACCAATAGGATGCAATTTCATTAGAACATAGCTTAAAGTTCTCATTTTCTAGAAGAAAATCATCTGTATCTTTTTCAATAGATATACTCTTTAATTCAAAATTATCCGTTCGATTTATTCTAATAAATGGCTGTCCAAAATGTTTCAACCACAATATGACATCTTCCGTAGTTGCATCATCTTCATCAGATATTATCAGAACTTTTTTATCTGTAATCTCCATAATTTTATCCGCAGAAATACCATAATTTTATTATGGCTGTATTCTTTTTTTTACAGTGATTTATTCCTCTTTTTTCCTTCTTTTTTAGTGTTTCTAAATCTTCCAAACCAATGGCAGATCTAACCGCATTTATTTCCTCGACAGCTTCCGGATCACTATTCTTATGCCACTGGTTATAATAGGACCCATTATAGTATTTTGACTTACCAAATTCGGCTTGATAGTCCATAAAAGTTGCAAAATGCTCTGGTAATAAATTACCCAATTCAATCTCCTTAAGCATTGGTTCGTTTAGGTCTTCGGGCCTAGGGACACTGTAATAGTGCATCAATATTGTTGTTACGAAAAAGCTCCCGTAACTGTCTTTGCTTTTGTTATGAAACATATGTTTTTCATCAACTCCTATTAATTTTTCACCAGGGTAACCTTTCGATTCAATAATTGGTTTCAACTCATTTTCAACAATATGTTTAGTAACTTTTTTCCATTTCATCCAAATAAATGGTCTCCAAATAAAGTTCCACGGATGTGTTTCGTGTTTATCTCTGTATTTTCTGTCCAGCCTATAGAGAGAATTAATTTTTTTTCTGAGTGATGTATCAATTTTACTCAGATAAATTAGTCTCAAGGAATCATATCCTTCCTCAATGTTTGACCAATTCTTAGTTAGTGTTAATTGACTTAAAATTGGATCAGAATAAATCATTTCGAATTTCAGTCCTTGTTTAATTGCTCTGTAGCAAAAAACTTCCGCAGCAGAAGTGTCTTTAGCTTCCATGGCCACCTGTGTAGCTGTGACAGCATGTTGAAGAAAAATGAATTCATATTTTGAAAACGTTTCATTATATCTTTCTATCGCACTGGAATAATTACTGTCTAAAATAAATTCTTCAGCTTTTCTAATTTCTGAATGATAATCCACATAGGAATGTGAGGCCCGCGCTAATGTTGGCTGCGTAGGTATGCTAAGTAAAAGAACTATTAAATGGAACGTATATCTATACACTCGAGGAGGTTTAACTGGGCTAAGAAAAATGGTATTTAGAAACCGGTGGAAAATATATTTTCCACCGGCAAGTAATTATCTACTTTTCGTTACAGCCGTCATCAGCACGAACTGTATCACTTGCATCTGTTGAGTCTTTACCCCATCTTGAATTATCATCATCATATGAAGACGCATTGCAATCATCCTTTTTAGATGTTGCTCCTCCATAAACTAAAGAGATGTCGTTTAACTCACTCCCAGAGAAGTTTTCGAATAACTTAGAATCTAATTTTTCTAATTTGTTCATTTTTAAATTATTTATTTGTTTGCCTACTCGTTTTGGTTTTCGGCTTCCCCATAATAATCTAAGTAGCTACTATTAGTTATTGTACGCCAAAACTAATTAAATATTTCGCGAAAAAACTATTAATTATTTAATAATCAAATATTTAGGTATAAACACTTAGGGGTTTAGGTTTTTATACTTAGACTTGTTTTTAACGTATAAAAACCTAACTTGCAGGCAATGAGAAACTCACATATTTGAACTTAATAATTAAACGAAAAAAAAATTTTTTTTAATGAGTCGTAGGCCATTCTTTCGTGTGGCCTTTTTTTGTTAAAAACACCCAGTTAGTCTACGCCATTTATTGATCTTTCTAAAAATCAGAGCTTAGCACTTGGCTAGTGCTCGAATGAGCTATCTTTAGATCCGTTGATGGAGAAATCTTCTGACATAGTTATTAAACAAGTATCTATAGAACATGGAGTTGTGTAGCTCAGGTCCGATAACATTCTAGTTTTTCGACCTGAAATTGGTACTTTCAAAGAGTACACAATACCAGTTTTAAAAGACCTCCTTGAAGTTTTCGTTGAAGTCACGGAATGAATTCCAAGACCGTATATGTGTGACAATAGTTACGTCACAGGAATTGTAAATAAGGAAGAACAGAAATACATTGATACCCATTTCGAGAAATTTGCGACGGAAATGGCCATGATTACCCGTTCTGCTCCAGTAAGACTTATTGTAAACAGCTATACCAAAATATTCAAACCGAAAGTTCCTATTAAACTATTCAAAACAGAAGAGGAAGCTGTTAAATGGCTCAATAAGGTGTAAGTTACCTTTGTTCGAACACTCTGATGATTTTGATAGGAGTCACTACGAAAATTGACAGTTATCAATCCAAGTATTTCTTATAAAGCATATTTTTGGATCAATCGTTTCCTAACGTTATGCAGCAAAAAGAAGGTGAATTCAGATTAAAGTTCCTAGGAGGAGTACAAACTGTTACAGGTTCAAAAAGTCTAGTAGAAGTTGATGGCAAAAAAATATTAATTGATTGTGGTCTATTTCAAGGGCTAAAGAACCTTAGAAGACTCAATTGGGACGATTTTACCGTATCCCCTGAAAGCATAGAATGTATTATCCTAACTCACGCACATTTGGACCATTGCGGATATATTCCAGTTCTGGTTAAAAAGGATTCAAAGGAAAAATATATTGCACTCTACCTACACAAGAATTAACCGAAATAATACTTAAGGACAGCGGAAAAATTCAGGAAGAAGACGCAAATAGAGCTAACAAATATGGATACTCGAGCCATGACGTGGCCAAACCCCTTTACACAGTTGCAGATGCATTAGCAGTTAATAATCATTTCTCCACACACAACTACGAAGAATGGGTATTCATTACGCCAAACATCAAATTTCAATTTCTAAATGCTGGCCATATTCTCGGATCAGCAATG
>JAKVAR010000038.1 GCA_022447585.1 Crocinitomicaceae bacterium
ACCGCTACGAAACACCGGAATATTCGGAAACTTTGCTTATCGAATGAGAGTTGGATACAACAGTGGTTTTCTTTCATTCGGTATTCGTGGTGGAGTTTACCTAAGAAGTAACGGACTTGGTGATTTATCGACCGTTACTACAAACGACCCAGAATTCGCAGCTAATGTGGCATCGCAAATACTTCCTAATGTCGGTTTCGGCGCACATTATGAAAGTCGATTATTCTACATTGGTGTATCGGCACCACGTCTTCTTATCAACGATGTTGACGATGTTGGAGGCGTTGGTGGGTTATCCCAGGTAAACCGTTTGATGTACATAACTGCTGGTGCCGAGTTTACGTTATCAAGAAGAAAGTTCATGGTAATGAAGCCAAATCTTATGGTAAAAATGCAGAAGAATGTACCGTTCCAATTTACGCTTTCTGCACCTATTCATTTCAATGAAAAAGCATGGGCAGGATTAACATGGAGAGGCACGGAAGCTATCGGTTTCACGGCCGGAGTTATCCTCGATTCTTTCTCGGTTGGTTATGCATTTGATTATTCTATTCAAAACCAATCTTTCAAATTTAATGGAGCTACGCATGAAGTTATGTTGCGCTTCCAGGCATTCGAAAAGGTTTCTACACAAGCAGATTCAGATGGATCAGTTGAATAAAGAACGCTATCATAGTCAAATTTATTTTTTCTGTTTTCTCCTAATCCTTGGATTGTCAACCCTAAGTTGTAATAAGGAAGTTAGAGGTTGCACAGATGATAGAGCAGCTAATTATAATCCAGCAGCCGACACATATGATAACAGTTGTTACTATTACTGTGCGGGGTGTATAGAGTGGAAAAGTTCCTTCATCTATCAATTGGAAACGGACAATATTAACTACGTAAAAGTATATATTGACACCATGTTTGTAGGTGGTAGTTACGTATCTAATATTGTTACGAATACTGATTGCGACCCTGGACAACCTATCATGTATTATTCGTCAAGAAAGATTTATTCAGAAGCCTGGGGTGTCGTTGTAAATGTTACCAACGAATGGGACAGTTTAATTACTTCACAATATCATCGATTAAGACCTGATGATGAGAACCCTATTAGACTAGAGTACTACTAGAAATGAAGGCCAAGTGAAACCCCCGCATTTACCCGATTATATTTAAGGGTAGAGTTCCGTAATACACGAACCCATTTCACCTCATTATTGTCAAAGTTTTCTACCTTACGTTGATCAGAGAGCCACGCTCCACCACCATCAGAATCGCCAACTACTGCGATAAACGGAAGATTTGCATAGAAACCTAAACTCAAGAAGTCAGTTAATGGATATCTTCTCCCTACGCCGATTGTAAAAAACACAGTCGGAATTTTTAGCTCAGGGACAATGGTTTCTGCTCTTAACTCTCCGATTTCCGCACGACTCCTAAACATAGAAACTTTGGTAAAATCTATGTTCTTACCAAAATAATAATCCTGACCTGGATTAATTGTTGATTGACCGATTTGTAGACCAAAAGAAATATATTTCCCCACAGGGGCTAAGCTACCATATCTATAATACCTGAATTCCAATCCTCCAGAATGGTTTGTGAATTTAGGGCTTTCAAGAAAATTATACGTTTGATGATTATATGTTGTGTAACCCGATGGGTTAACAATGGAGTCCAAGACTAGGAAGAAGACCTCATCAACAACCATTTTTCCGGATGTATATCTGTAATTAAAGCAAATTTGAAGTTTATTTGTGACTACTCGTCCGTAATTTGCGCTATAACTCAAATTTGCTATCCTAGAAGTTCTGACAGTATAATCATCATTTATTTTCAAGTATTTCTTGTTAGAAGGAACTCCCATAGCTGTTAATTCAAAGCTATTGTAGTTACCAAAAAAACCTCCCTGAGATTCACCCATTACTGGGTAAAAAATTAGTATGATCAATATGAAAAATCTATTTATCACTGCCCAAGGTATATAATATGTTGTAATAGTAATGTCTTAATATATTCGAGTAGCTCTTGATGTTAACATCAAATGAACTTATAAATTCAATTTGATCATTGTCAGAATCTATCGTGAAAGCCACTAAAATAAAATGATTTCTTACAATTAATAACTCAAGCAATTCTAGCGGGGCAAAATAAGTAAGATATTCTTTTCTCTGATCAGCTCTATCGAACGCCTTAAATGCAAATACTCCTGTAAACATGAATTTTTTTGACTTATAGTCGTCCGAAATTAAATTCATACTGCGCCTGCTAGAACAAACGAAATTTAGGTCCGGATCATGTGAAATAACCTCAGCCGACCAATTATTTAAAACACCTAAATCGTTGTAATCTTTACTCGTTAATGAATTTGATTTTGATGTTAATAATTGCAATTCTATCGGAAGGCCTTCAAAACCCTCCATGAAAAATTCATCAACCTCTTTTTTGCGTCTTTCTTCCAAAAGGTATTCCTTGTCCTTAAAAACATTGAAGTTTTTATACTTCGGATCAACTACCACAACCTTTTCGTATTCTTGGTGAACAATCTTTTCTTTTCCGTTAAATACATAAGGGTCAAACTTTTTTGACTGGTAAACAGACACGCTATTTATACTATCTTCAAATGGCTCCAGACCTATTAGATCTCTTAAAAAGAATAAATGAAAGTCATATTCATCTATTTCATATTCATAATCCATAATGATTTGGTACAAATTTTCCTCGAGTATTTCTTTATGGGCTATTTCGTAATTTGATTTTTTAATACTTTCTAACGAATCTTTTATGCTTATAATCCTACCATTTACCTCTACCCTGTCAAAATACTGGTCATAAGGTTCCTTGGAGAAATCTTTCAACTCTAAATTAGTATTCTGAACCAAGCATTTCCTTAGTTCAAATTCGTATAAACTAAAATTAGGATCTAAATAATATTTACGCGACATATCAAAAGCATGCCTGTAGGCTAGAACAATTAAAGCATCGCCCTTAATATCTATCATTAATTTATTAAGTGTACCTGCGAAACCATAAACCTTTTTATCCTCATCAAAAACCTCGTTATAATAAACACTCGTGGAATACTTTGCCAAGCCATATAATGCCTGAATGAAGGCGAGATCTAGAAAATAATTATCCTCATAATTTTTAGACATTAGGAACAGATCATATAAACATGCAACATATTCTCGTTCCATCAATTTTCTCTCTATATTTTCGAATCTTGAAAGCTCTCTTACTTCAAGAAAGCGTTCTTCAGAAATAATGAATTTTTCACCAGGCGCATCAGAATCAAACTTTTTCGATCTCGAAATTTTTGTAATTCTTTTGTTTATGTTAGGATGCGTGGAAAACTCAAGTTCTTTTTCAGTAATTCTATGATAAATTGGGTCTCCCTTACTTAATACTAGATCAGGAATTCTAATATATTCTGTCTGTAAAAAGTTTTTATCAAATGGTATATCCTCATATGGTAAATCGGCTTTTTTGAGTATTCTTAATGCACTCAGAACTTCTGTTTGAGCGTAATCCGTATTTAAAATGAAACCTAGTCCTCCTAGATCTGCTTCATATTCATCGCTCTGGCTATAAAGACTCATTTTTTTAATTCTCTCATACCTCGAGAGTAGACCATATTGTCCTCTGCCTTTAGCAATTTTATTTCTTTCCACATAACCATCCTGAACATGACTCTCTGTATAATGCACAATCTCATGAGCCAATATAAAGGCCAATTGTGCCTCGTTGTCTAATCGCGATAATAAATTAGTCATAATAACTATGATGCCTTGATCTGTTGAAAAGGCATTTGGAATTGAGCTCTTAAGAACATAAAATCTTAATCCAGATTTTAGTTCTTCATTTTCCCGCAGCACATAATTGGCAACATCAGAAACATAATTACTTAAAGTTTCATCAAATAAGACTTGGCCACTTGAGAGCATTTCGTCAATAATAAACCGAGTCTCTATAAAAAAATCACGATCTAATTTCTTGTTCTGATTTTCTTCTTTATCTTCCTTAAACTTCTCTGTTGAACTAGTTGTAAAGTCTGCAGGAATATTATCGCCACAAAACAGGCCGGTGTAGTTCTCGACACTCTCTATTTGCGCAAATCCAAAACCTAATAGGAACAGACAATATAGAAAAGCGAATACCCTCAACATTCGAGTAAATATAGCTTATTTTGATCCAAAAAAGGAATAAACCTCGTCAATCGTTTGTCTTATTTGAGAATCATTTTTTCCGTTAAAACACCTAGTGAGTCTACGTCATTTGTTGATCAGTCTAAAAATCAGCACATAGCATTCAGTACCTCTTTGAATGAGCTATCTCTAAACCATTGATGAAGAAGTCATCTAACATAGTTGTTAAACAAGTATCAATTGAACATGGAATTGTAGAGCTTCGTTCAGATAATATTTTAGTTTTTAGACCTGACGTCGCTACATTCAAGGAATACACCATGCCTATACTAGAAGACTTACTCGAGGCTTTTATTGAAATTACAGATGGTGTTCCTAGACCCAATATGTGTGACAATCGTTATATCACTGGTATTGTGAGCAAAGAAGAACAGAAGTATACCAATGCATATTTCGAAAAATTTGCCACTAAAATGGGTATGATTACCCATTCAGCCCCAGTTAGAATATTAGTAAACAGCTATACAAGAATCTTTAAACCGAAGGTTCCTATCCGCTTATTCAAAACTGAAGAGGCTGCTGTTAAGTGGTTAACGAAAGTGTAATTGAAGATCAAACCGAATGAATTATAGCTTTGATTGACCTCAGAAGAATTCGTGATCAACATCAATAAGTTCTAATTTCTTAAATGCTACTTTTAACCCAAATTTGGCAGTTAGTTATTGAGTATAAGGAAGGTGAGTTTGGACTCAAGTTTTGGGTGGAGCGCAAACGGTTACAGGTTCAAAAAGTCTCATTGAAGCCGATGGTAAAAAAATCTTAATTGATAGTGGTTTATTTCAAGGGTTAAAGCATCTTCGTAGATTAAACCGGGACGATTTTCCGGTTGATCCTGCAAGTATAGAATGCGTTATCCTTACCCATGCTCATTTGGATCACTGTGGTTGTATCCCCGTATTGGTTAAAAATGGATTTAAGGGGAAAATTTACTGCACGTTACCAACGAAGGAACTCACTGAAATCATATTAAAAGACAGCGGTAAAATCCAAGAGGAAGATGCTAATCGAGCCAATAAATATGGTTACTCAAGTCATACAGAAGCCAAACCCCTTTACACAGTTGCAGATGCATTAGCAGTTAATAATCATTTCTCCACACACAACTACGAAGAATGGGTATTCATTACGCCAAACATCAAATTTCAATTTCTAAATGCTGGCCATATTCTCGGATCAGCAATG
>JAKVAR010000039.1 GCA_022447585.1 Crocinitomicaceae bacterium
TCGATCCACCATCAAGCCAATCTACTTTGAAATTAGACGTATCAACAATAAAAGTTAAATTAGCCTGCGCAGTAAACGGAATAAATAATGCAGCGACTAGTAGAGTAGAATTTAATAGAAATTTCATTTTTTAATTATAGGTTATAGTATAGATGTGATTGTTTACATACGGTTTTTAGTTACAAAAAAATAATAGTAGCACAGTACGACGCATGTGCAAATGTATTTACTGTAATTAATATTTACTCCTTATCACTCAGTTCCTAATTTTCGACTTTGAGAAATAGCGAATATAAAAGTCACAAATCCCTAATGAATGACATTACACAAGTCAAAAGCTAGAATTCTTACATCAAGAAAATCATTATAAATACTACCGAATAGTGGCCGGTTAAGGTAATACTCCAAATTAATTCGCTACTAATTTTGGACTTTAATATACCAAAAGTATTTGAACTACCTAGTTTACACACTACTCATTTACACACTACTCATTACCTAATGCTACTAAACTATGGTCTAATTTTAATTACGCTGCTTACATTGGCCATAAATACCAATGCTACTGTTGTTGCATACTACGAATTCGACGAAACCCAAGGCGGAGCGAGCAATGCGCTCAATTTAGTAGAAGGTTCAAATATACCATCCCTTAACAACAATTGGGGTAATTTAAATGGGTCTGGTCAACTTATTATCAACGGGTTAATTCCAGCAAGCCAATTGCAACTAAATGATGCCGCATTGGGTGGAACAATTTATACAAGAATTGATTTCCAATCTTGGAATAGTAATAATGAAAGTTCAGATGTAAGATTTAAATATGGGGTACGTTTAAAAAATGGTAGTACTAATAATCCTACAACCAGTGAAGTTTTAAATCTAACCTTGAGATTAACACCTGAAAATTCAATCCTCGCTGTAACAGGCCAAGGTTCATATGATTGGATTAAGACCACTCAAAATCCAAGTAACAGTGGGGTAAGTTATATTCTCGAAGTAAACACAGATGAGGATAATTTTTCCGTATGGATTGGTCGAGATTCTGAAGGAACTTATTCTAAATTAAAAGGCCCTGAAATTCTTAATTTAAATGGAAATACAGATTTTGATGAAATTGATGCAATTACCCTGCAATCGGAAGGTGGCTATTACGAAGTTGAAAGAATAGCTCTCGCAAACGACTTCGATTCGATTCGGAGCTTACAATCTGGGCAAAGTTTTGATTTTAATCCGTACCAAGAAAATACTTTCGATTATAAGGCTTTTGAAGATAGTTTGTTTGATAACGAGCAATTATACAATCAAGCCTTCCAAAGATATTCATTTGCTGGATACAATGATAATTCAACTTTATTTGGATCCTCTTACATTAGATTGATAGAAAACGATTATTTTTTTATATTCCCAAGAAGAAAGAATAACGAACTAATATATACTTTATATGAAAGTAATAATTTAAGAGAAGATTCTTGGAGCACTATTGCTTTAACTACTCTTGAGCAGAATATTTCTTTGGATACATTATTTTGGGAAAGTAGATATGCAATCGATACCAATAACAATTTCTATAGAGTTTCCGCTAGGGTACCTGATGATGATTTAGGCGATTTACCCGCAGCTCGTTATGTACCTTCTGGCTATTCTTTTATTTGGGGTGACCATTTCCAAGGCAACGAACTTAACTCAGACAATTGGTTTGTTGGCATGAAAAACCCTGATTCAGGCGATTTAATCCCAGGTGCAAATGGAGATTATTTATTAAAAGATGCTTATTCTGGTTATGTTACAGAAGAAGATAGTTTTGTTCAAAATGGTGCTCTTATACTTAGAAATCAAAAAAGAAGTTACACCGGTGTGAGCCCTCAAGGAAACTTTGAATACACCTCTGGCTGGGTAACCTCCATGCAGAAAGTAAACTTTAATAGGGGCTACATTGAAGTGCGTGCAAAATTTCCATCTGGCGTGCAAGTATGGCCAGCTATATGGCTTGTATCTGAAGATCTAATTTGGGGGCCAGAATGGGATTTATGGGAATACTTTGGTTATGTAGATCCGACGACTGGTTACGATGCTATGGGAATGCATTTAATGACCGGTTACGAGCAATCGGGCAGCATGTGGCCCAATCAAGATCAACAATTTTGGGATATGGAATGGATTTATTCCTATCATCTAAACTATAATGCAGAAAATTGGCACACTTACGGTTGGGAATGGACGGAAACTGATGCTACGTGGTCGATTAATGGCAAAGTCGTTAATAAGCTTGATAGAAACCAATCAAGAAGACCTGAACTTTGGCCTGACGAAAATATGTATATTATACTAAATAACGGCGTTAGAGCAGCTGCACCGACATCGGGCACAACAATCTGGCCTAATCAATTAGAAATTGATTACATAGAACTCTATCAAAAAAATTAATTTCCGATGCTTAGAATCATTAATTTTCTGACCATCCCTTCGTTTTTGGTCTTTGTCTAAGGTTATCAGGATCTAAGTAAATTA
>JAKVAR010000004.1 GCA_022447585.1 Crocinitomicaceae bacterium
TGAGGGGTGTTTAAGGGATTGAAACGGTACACACGCGACGGGAGTCGCGCGCGAGTTCAAAATTATCCCAATATCTAAACACTGATTTTCAGTTGTTTAAATATTGAATTTTACAATACCACGCTGTTTGGAACATTACCTGCATTGGGAACTAATCATGAACAAGCCATGGGATTTCTCTTACTCACCATATGAAATGAACGAAGTGAGTGGTTTTTAGAGTTGACTTTGAAAGAGTTAGATCTGAAAATCAATTAGCGATGGGTTAGTATTGCTTAGAGGGGAGTGTTAGCTTCCTTTAAGTTTATACTTGAAGTAAACATCATCTTTACCACTAGCTTGAACTTTAAGATTGAAAACTCCTCCTTCACAATCAACAATAGTAACGGTTATGTCCTGATCATTTTGTTCCCAGCTTTTTGGGGCGTTGTAATACTTAATAGAATAAACTAAATATGTGTTTCCGTTAAGCCATTTAACCTTGGAAACAACTTTTGATTTACCATGATTAAAATACTCGATTTGTTTGTTCTTTTTTCTTACCATGTAGTACTCATCGTCCCTAGAATCCACCAGCACATATTCTCCTTTAACAAAAGTTTCCCCACATGGAAACTCCTTGGCAAAAGTGAAAGAAGAAACAAGAATAAAAAATATACCAGCGAATTTCATACAATTGACAACCATCTAAATATGCTTTTTTAATTAAGAAATTATCGCTTTAATAAACTTATCTTTTTCAAAATAAACTTTCACGTCATTAAGAAGAGAATAGTCCTCGTTAACCTTTTTTAATTGCAGATCAGTTTCCCTAACAAAAGAGAAAAAATCAAATTGAGAATCAATAAATGAAATTTGTACTACCTTCTTTTTATAAACACTTATTTCAAAGTTTTCGAACTTATAAATAGTGAATTTTCCTACTTGTCCAATATCACTATGCCCAACAATACTTGTCGACGTTACTACATCATTTAGACCAATTTTGTTGAACCTTTTCTCTGTAAAAAATTGCCTTAACTGATTGAATTCCATAGTCGCAAATATCATAATTTTTGCAGAGCTTTCAACAAGAAATTTAGTTCTCCTGAAGCGGCTCTTTCTATATCGGTTCCAGTTTTAAGCATTTCTATTGCCCTTTCAGTATCACGCATTAACGTATTAACAAATGTTGGACTCTTCATTGCAGCATTGATTTCTTTTGTAGCTGCTGTGATCTGTTTTGAAGTGTATTTACTAAAAACTGGTTTAAGAACAATAGATCCCCCTACTCCTGGCTTTATAGCCATTTCTACTCCCTTCGATGTCCTTACATGTGCACCTTTAACTGCCCAATCCACTGCAACTTTGGATATTTTAACTGGAGCATTTCCAGAAACCCATGAAAGTGGACCAAGGCTTCCTTTTACAGCAACTCCCATGTACTTGTAATTAGTTTGAATACTCCAGTCTCCTTGGACTTGTCCACTTTCATCCCAATAAAGGTCAGCTACTAAGTCATTGGTTACCCAAAAAGATGCGTTATTTTCAAAATCCTGTTGAAGTTCTCCGATACCCAATTGCCCTAGAAAAACTCGTCCTGATGTATTGACAGCTTTAGTATAATCCAGCGTTTCACTGCTTATCGTAGAGCTTGCAGGTCTAAAAACAGACCCATTAGTCTCTATGGCATCTTTTCCTACAACATAAGCACTATGTTCATAAGACCCATCATCATTTGCTATACTCGCAGCATAATTACCTGCATTTGCTCCTTCAAGGATTTCATAAAGAATGACATTTTGTCCATCTATTTGTCCGTATATTCCTGGAACATTGCGTGGATCAGGTGTTTGAGGAACTCCAGATGCAGTTACATTATTTTGTCTTAGGTCCCATATTTCATTCAAAGGCACCACTTCCAAGCCTTCTAACTCAATTCCATCAATAACTCTATTTTCAGAAAAAGCGTAAGGAGAGTTATGAGGATAAGATGCTTCTAGTGGATCAGTGCAGAAGAACCTACCAATTCTAGGATCATGCATTCTATACTTATAGTTTGTTGAATTTCCTTCTCCTTTAACCTCAGGATCATCTTCCTGGCCTTGGAAACCGTAACGGTATTTATCACTAGTTGTACCATTTCTTCCAATCTGTACCATTCCGTAAGGATAATAATCTGTATACTGTACAACATCAGCTTCATAATAATCCACGTCGCTGCCAGAAGGAATTGCAATTTTCCTATCTGAAATAACTTCCATGACATTTCCTCTATGATCAGCCAGTTCATAATCCTTGTACCCTAAGACTCGTTCTGTTTCAACTGCAAAAGTCCCAAGCATATCAACGTTTCGTCTTTTCCTTCCTAAACGCTTGCTACTGTAGATATATGATTCAAGCAATTTATACGTAGATCCTTGTTGAATTGTAGGATCATATTCGTAAACGGCTAAAACGTTACCAGAAGCATCATAAGAATAATAAGTGTAAACTTTTTGATTTGTAACCGGAGAGCCGGATGTTTCTTGGTAATTGAGAATTTCAATTTTTGCAATTCTTCTATCCAATGCATCGTATTCAAATTCAATTTCCCAGTCTAATACATCATAATAGCCTCCACCATGAGTTGCAGGGTCTTTAATTATCTTTTTTACCTTGCCGGTTACCGACCATTGAATTTCTGTGATATCATTGGCCACATCTTTTGTTAACTGACCTATTTCGTCATAGAGATAATTGTTAGTTGATTGTGTTCCTAAATCATCAGATGAAACTACTCCTTCACCATCAGTAACATGATTTAACTGGTTTAATGAAGTATTATACTCATACGATAAATCATCCATTAAAGTCGCAAGATTATTATAGCGCTCCAATGAATCTAAATTCCCATTACCATCAAACCAATATCTGGTTTTAAAGGAGTTGTCATTAGTAGTATTAATTGCGGTGATATCATTAATATCTCTGACAGCCGAAGTTGAATTCGCGAGATAAGTATTTGATTCCTTAATTCTATTTAATTGATCATATTGATATCCATTTGCAGCTACCTTAATAACGTTTTCATTATTATCGGTTAATGAAACCACCATTTTAGAAATGTTACCATTATATAAATCAGGGGATTCATTGTCATATGTTGAATTACTTAATGAAACCAATACATTACTAGTTCCGGTTGTATTGACTGCTTTGTAATCATCATTAAAATAATGAAGGCTAAAGCCATACACATCTCTTCCAGAATACTCATTTAAATCTCCAATTTTTCCGTCGGAACCTGCGTCATAATCTTCATCATTTATAGATGAGTTCACAGTTTTTAGCCAACCATTGGTTGTATAGACATAATCACAAGCCTGGACGGTTTTATCGCCAATTTCAGTGCGTGCTAAGGCGCCATGAGCATAATAGAAGTTTTTACTTTCCTTTTCCCAAATCTCTCCATGAGTACTTGTATATGCTAATGTTAATCGGTTGTTAGCATCATATTCATATTTGTAATGGTATTCATCAAGCTCACCAGATTGATAATCAACCTGATTCACGTTACCGCTTACTAAATCATAGGTATAGTCTGTTCGTTTGAATTCTGAAACGGATAAAATTGCTGTTGGAAGTGAATTGTTTTCTTCCAACGAAGTTTTCACATTTCCTATATAATCGTAATTATAATGATTTGCAAAGTCGTAAGTACTTCCGCCGTTCTCAGTATAAGTTACAGATGCTACTCGATTTCTTAGATCAAGAGGATTGCTGTTTCCTATTTCAGTATCAATACCTGCAATTACATAGTCATCGTAATAAGTGCTACGAATTTCTGTTTTAGTAATGAGGTCTCCGAAGTAAAGACCAGAGCCGTAAAGCCAATCTTGATATGTTAAATGATTCTTACCTATTGTTTCAGAAAATGGCTCGTCATGATTTATTTGGCCAGCCTCAGTAATTCTGCCCAACTCATCATATATGGTGTATGAATATTCATTTCCCGTTTCAGCTGCCTGACGCGCGTTTTGGGATACAATTAATCTTCCTAATTCATCATACCAAAAATCTGTTTGTCCTCCATCTGGAGTAGTTTGTTGCACCAGTTGTTGCAGACTATTGTATTGATAATTGGTGATCATGATATAATCCGGGTGCACATAAGGCTCTACTGTAGGGTATAACACATGATCTTTACAATCTTGTATTTCGGTGGCATCTAACGTGTTTCCAATAACTCCAGAAGGTGGTACAGTTTTTACCAAATTACCCGCCTGATCATAATAAAAGAGTGTATAATGGTATTCTTCTAAATCATAGGTCATAGTGAAGGTTTCACGTGTATTGTAATTCTCCCATGCTTTGATATTATAATTACCAACAAGCTCCAATTCTGCCTCAGCAATTGCAGCTAAATAAGCTAGTTCGTCATAGTAGGTTTCTAATGCGTCAATTTCATCGCCACAAGCTATATCCAACTCGTCTTCATCATAATCAGGAAAATCCGCACATGTGAAAACATCAATTAATCCCGATGGAGCAGAACCAGCAGCACAATTATCTGCCCATGTATCTATATTTAAAAAGCTTACAGTTTCTGTAGCTAGCAAGTACTCTTCAAGGTCTTCAACTAAATCATCTTGATCGGTTGAAGCCGTAATATCAGCTGAAGGGTTAATTACTGCTGGAACGGTTATACCATTCGCCACATAATAATTCGTTAAATAGTCTGTAACCTGCGTGCATTCACAATCGTCAATTAAGTCATCAGAATCAAATGGTGGATGATTCGGAGTAGTTGAGCAATCTCCACTACTTCCTATGTTGTTATTGTAATAGTCCACAACATCTTGAAAACTTGACATGGTACCCCAAGGGCCAGATACTGTTTCTGAACCTATATCGTCGACTCCCAGTGGATTATCTCCATCACACCCTGCTGCACAGATATCTATGAAATATTGTTCGATGATGTCTAGATTACCTGAAGTAGCTGAATTACAACCGTCTAATTCCGCCATCCATTCGGTTGCAAAATCAGAACATTGAATGATACAATAGTCTTCGGCTTCGTCTTCTATATAGTCATCAATAGTTGAACTCGTAAATTCCTCAAAAGCAGGATTCTCAGGGAATAAAAGTATAAATCCATCTGCATCAAGACCATTATTATCAGGACTTACTGAATAAGAAAGAGGTGAAGTGCAGTCTCCCAAACAATCAGTTGAATTCCATTCAAGTTTGGTTAACGAATGGTATAATACATACTCCCTTGCATATAGATATGCATTTCTAAAAAACTCATATTTAGTGATTTGATCAGTTCCCGATCCAATTAACCCAGCTGTGGTTCCATCACCGTGTAATTCTTGATAAAAGTCAATGGTTTCAGATGAATACGTGGTCGTACTTGTTTGCAAATGCACTGGAAGAAGTGGGCCGGCTCCATCTGGATCTGGATCATCTAATACATACCATATAGAATGATAGCCCGAAGTTGAACAATCTAAGAACTCGGCCAACAAGGATTCAATATCCTCCGTTAAATATTCTCTGCATAAAATGCTTGGGTCTAATTCATCATTATCCCAAGTATCGGCATTTGGCTGATAGGTACTTCTGTTTGCAGTTGACGTAACTTGAGTTTTATTGGTTGGATTCCAAAGAAATTCTTCAGCTGTAATTGGGTTGTCAGTACCATAAAAAATAGCGTCGTAGTCAGCCTCGCTTAGTGGCGCCGGTGTACCAGTTGGACAAGCATAGGAGTTGAATTCGTAGCGATTGCCGAACATTCCAGAAAGTGATGTCCCGTCATAAATTAAGGCAACAGAAGAATTACAATTGATTATTCCTACACATTGCAATTGATAAATGCAATACTCAGGATGGTATATTACCATGTCGTCGGACCAAGTAGCTTCCCAATTATCACGTACTCCATTCCAGGTTGTTTCTCCTGTTAAGGTTTGTATGGCGGTTGGGGGTGTACTGGCAATTTCAGTAGTTAACCAATCATTTTGTGTCGTTGAAGATACATCTGAACCAAAAGGTATATTATCAAAATATTGACCTCCTGGACTCATGTCTAACAACATCTTATTATATTTTTCAGTACAGTCGTCAAACTGAGGAATAGTAGGGTCTGCTTCGCATAAATCTTCACAATCTTGAATTGCATCAAGAATAGGTTGAAGATCATCTATCAAGGTATAAGATGGATCAAAATATTCATAGGTCCCATTTATAGCGTCATAGGTAGCAATGTAATCTCCATCATCATTTACGTAAACCTTATCTCCATCTTCATTATAAAATCCATGGCCAGAAAAACACATTTCTTCGCATGTTTCATTACATGGACTTCCTGTAGTAGGAGTGAAATCAAAACAGCCTAGTGTAGATGACGGATAATCATCCAACATATCTGTCACTGTAATAGGATCAATCTCCACAATTTTATGAACAGTATAAGCACCTATATCTGTAAAAGTATGGCTGAAAGAAATCGCAGGATAGATCTCATCAGTTGTTGTCCAAGTGCGAGATGGCTCTAGAGAGCCTGTTCCGTAGTCAATATTTATTTTATTATAATCTTCATCCTCAATATAAATCGTGATATTGTACTTTACGTTGAGATCATCGTCAAGACAAGGGTCAGTAAACAATATATCTTCAATACCATAATCAAAATTAATTGTCGTTGGATAAGCAATTAAGAATGCTTTGCTCATCACCATTTCGTTATCAGTATTTAATTCGTTGTTTACGGTCAGGTCAGCGACAATTTGATCAAAACTTTCAAGGTAGGTATCGATTTCAAGTAAGTTAGAGGGAGCATCTCCAATAAGTGCAGTAGCTATAACTCTTCCAGACATATCAAGGTATTGAATATGTCCTTGACCATTCTGATCTACAATTAAATTTTTCTTATAGTGATCTGCTGCTCCTACTTCGTTTCCGAATAATCTATATAGTTCTTCCTGGGTCGGAGTGGCATAAAAATAAGAGACGTTGTTTCCAGAGGTTGGATCATTAGGTCCTATTTCAGTATCACCAAATGAAGTTTGATATTTAACCCTGTTTGTACCGTCGTTCATAAAAACCGTACGAGCAAAAGGTAAATTGCCTGCGTCAGCAATATAATCAGAATGGATTCCGAAACCTGTTCCACCATCAGTAACTTGGTCAGCGTAATAGTCATTTACTCCCAATCCGGACATACCATCCGGGCTGCTAATTTTAGTATCAGTATCGAAGTTGGTGTAATCATAATAATCATCAGGTCCTGAGATTAATAATTGATCTTCATAAAAGTCTAGTCCATTATGCGTTTCTTTTGGGCTTGGTAGGGTAGTAATTGCCGCACGACCTAAATAATCATAAATCTGATTGCTTACAATAACGGTATTGTCTGCGTTGTTCTTAGCCACAGTTTGATGCATTTTTAAAGCACCATCATATATGGATAGCAATTCTCCGCTCTTGCCTTCTTCCACAAAGCTTGCGGTATACTGCCAATTCATGTTTCCTAAAAACCCATCCCATTCAAACTTTTGTCCTGCTGTCCATGCTCCAGATGTTCCTGTTAATGAACCGCCAGACCAATCTCCTTCATTTCTTACCAGTTCTCCAGATACAACATCAATACCAACTGGTCTAACTCTAAAAAGAAAGATACCTCTTGGATATGCTAAGCTTAGTCTGTAATTTGTATTTAGGGTATTAATTCTAGAAGCGTTTCTAAAATCATAGTCTAAACTCACCGTTGTAAGATCATCATCCCAAGGCTCTGGCCCATCTGGTACATCAATAAATAACCATTCAACATCGTAACTCTCAGCTCCTTCGACATAATCCCATGACAATTCTAACTGACCGTCTGAAACTATATAATCTGTTGTGTAAACTGGGGTTGTTGTTTCATCATCCAGTAAATAATATTTTTCAGATCGCAACTCTACATCAAGATGTAAATCATCTGGAAGGGGCGTAGCAAATGGTGTACCCGTCACAGAAATATTACTAACCTTAGCCTTGATATAGTCATCCGAATCGTAGAGATTGTAAGTAATATCAGTATAGGTCGCGGTACTGTGGAAGTCTATTCCTAAGGATTCGCTAGTATGCGTAACTGAGGTTCCATCAGATTTAGTTAATGTAATATCATAAGTAATATCAAAACTCCATGAGGTATAGTAATTTTTTAAGGCATCATCGTACCAAAGCTTTACATATACTTCTGAACTTACAAGGTTAAAATGATTGTCATCTTCTCCTTCAATAAACTCAGAATACCAGTTATCAACTACTATTATTTCAGTACCAGAGGTTGTAAATTCCGAACCTTTAATACCATTATATAAATTCTCTTTGGTTGCTAAGGCATCAAAACTTAAGCAAAAAATAGCAATAAGAAATAAACTTTTTAATTTAATCATGTTACGGTTGGATTTGTCGTTGATCAATAATTTCGTAATCTTTATAAGGGTCGGCAGCTGTTAAGCTTTTACCAATATTTTTCAAATAAGAGCTGAATGAATATTTTGAATCTTTAGCTTTCACTTTCTCCGTTTCGTTTATATAGTCAATCCTTAATTCTGAAAGCGTTTGACCAGGCTTATCTTTTAAATGATATACATAGCTAACAAGCCTTCCATCTTCGGCCATTGTGATTGTATAACCAGAATAATCTGAATTAGCATTGTCAGAAACGTAAACTCTAGTTTGTCCTTTTGGTGCTTCTACGTACTGATATTCCAGGTTCTTTTGGGAAGTCCACAAACTATCTATTGTGGACTCGATATTAAAATCTGAATTATACGTTTTGAAATCATTCTCAAACTCATTATAAACAATGAGTTTAGAGGTATTATCTACCAGCAAAACCTGATTCTTTTTGTACAATGAAACTCGACCTGAAAAATTTGAATAGTAAAAGGACTCTGAAGAAGCAACCTCTCCTCCTTGAGCTAACAAGATTCTACCTGATTTATCCACATATGAAACTTTCAGTTCAAGTGAAAATGCATTTAGTTCTGAATAATGATTATTCAATTTCAAAAAATCCTCAAGAATACTCTGTTGAGTAAGTCCTGTAGCCGATATGAGGAATAGTATTATGACGTAAAACTTCATTATTGTGCTATTTGAGTATTTGATCTTGAAGTTTGAATAGTAATTATTCCTTTTTCAGTCTCTTTCTTCACCTGTACTAGATTTCCTTCTTCATCATAATTATAGAAGGTTGCATAATTCAGGGCATCGAGTTCGGAGATTAACCATAAGTTGCGTACATCGTAGACGTATGTTACCATGCCACCACTATAAGGGCCAAACCTTAAATCATCTATATATGTAGTTTGATTTGATGTATAGTTAACCGTGACAGAACCCGTTGAAGGCATAGTAAATGCCAACTCTAGTTTCTTCCATCCATCGATAATACTTCCTCCATCGTCATCTGTATTTACAGATTCTGAACCAACAGTGAGCGTTCCTTTTGCATTGGTATTCTCAACATTAACCCAAAGAGAAACAATGTACTTCTTATCTGGCTCACCTTTTAACACTTCCGAAGTTGAAGAAGATTCATTCACATCGAACGAAATAGTCTCCGCGTTAAGTACTTCGAGGGATTTATAGCCAGTGTGAGATTTGGTACCAACCGTTGTTAAACCAGAACCGGTTGTTGATAAGGCAAGATGTCCTTCAAAATCTGATGACTGTTCAAAACCTAGATAACCAATTTCAAAGTACTTTGCCAATTGTGATTGTGCAACTACAACAGAATTTTGATAACCATACATTTGACTCGAGTATATGATTTCATCTTCTCCTTTACTCAATCTTGATTTCTCCTCTAATCCAAAACCATATGGGCTGTACATTGTAACCTCCGATACCCAATCCCAATTCAGGTTTGATGCAACATCATTCCAATCATAAGGTTCCCAAGATTCGTATGTCCCATCCTGATCTATCTTCGTTTTGAAATCTGAACCAGCACCACTTTGATTTCGGGCTACTTGGTATAAATGTGTACTTTCAACTCTCCAAATTCCTTTTTTACCATAACGATATTCGTTAAGAGATGAAGTACTTATGGTAGTTGAATTTTCATTTTCCGGATCTCCTAAATCAGCTAAAGGATAAGCTAATCCATAATCATCCTTAAATGTCACTGCTGATGCATGTAAGATTCCATTAAAAGATGCGCATGGCTCCCAACAATCAGCTGACCCAATTAGTTCCCATTCTGCTGTATACGTAGTCAATGTTGGAACATGCAGAAACTCGACAATAATATCTCCAGAACTTTCATAAGCATCTGAAACGTAAAAGTCCACCAATTGCTCCGTGTAAGATGTTGTAGTACCTCCTATACCATTGTCCACAGTAACACCATAGATTAATCCGTCATCATCCGGAGTTGTACCGGTAAATGTGATGGATGCATTACAGTTTCCAGAAATAAACACATTTAATACATCCAAATTTGCTGGGTCGTTTACTTCTACCTCTGCGGATGCAAATCCACCACTACCACAACTTGGTATATTTACTAACGGAATTGTTTGTGGGTCAAATGACTTAACGTTATTAGTCATTGTATTGAAATCTAAATATGTTTCAGGCGTCTCAATTCCTGCCTGAGGATCTGCTCCAAAAATTTGATCATTCCAAAGGTCAAAAATTGGAAAATATTCGTTTCCTCCACCTAAAAATGAAGTGTTCAATGAAATGACTTCTCCATTACTAATATTCTGTAAATTTCTGTGACCGGAACGAACTATTTCTCCAGATTGATCTGTAAATCCAGCAGATGTTCCGAATTCATCTTCTAGAGTGAATTCATTTCCAACGTAATCAACTGTAGTTACAAAGTATCTGTGATAAGTATCAGTTTCGTAGAATTGAATTTCATCTCCAACGGTTAACAAATCCTCTAGATTTATAACCGTTCCAGATGTATTTTTTATTTGGTAGCCACTAGTTGAACTAACCACTCGAACATTAGCCCTATAATTTTTATAGGCTCCAGCCATTCCTTGATATGCCCAATGCGCGGGATAATTATAATTATATACTGGCTTATCCCATTCATTTGTAACAGATGTTAACAATGGCTGCCCTGTTTCGGCATCATAGAGTAAATTTTTAGTTGATACCATAGATCCATCGTTATAGACCTTTACCTCTCTTAAAATTCCTGATTTATGAATTACCTTACTTGTGCTTATTCCCCGGTATGTTGAATTTGCTGAGTTTGCACTTGGTATTAATACAGGCACCGCTACCGGTGGAGGTGTTATTGTAATTACTTCAATATTTGTCTCGATGCCACCACTAATTGATAACGCAGAATTCTCATGTTCATAAACGGAAAAATCCTGTTCAACACCAACTAACGCCTCGCGGTATTCGCCATGACCATCCAATACCATGACCGTATTATCAAGTCTTCCTTTAGTGTCAGTTTGATATAGGTACTCCACTTTAGATGTAGGGTTACCCTCTATTTCCCCTGTTCTAAAAGGATAGGTTGCTGCTGATTTAGGTCTTCCCGACATATCATTGGTTACAACTGAATAGCCCTGTGAATAACCATTTTTGTGAATGCTTTGACTCCCTACAAAAGGTATGCTAAACGCAATATTAAACCCAGTGTGAGATAATTTAGATTCTTTCTCATATACTGGAAAATCTCTTGCCGTGTAAAATTCGTGGACTGTAATACCTGATTGACTTTTATTAACATCAGTATCAGCAGTTAAGCTTCTTTCTTCAACTCGCCCATAAATTACTCGAGCTGCTGGATAAACAGCTTCCATAATAGGGGTTTCTATATAAGTGTCATAGGTTTGAAATCTACTTTCTACACCATCATACCAAATTGGGTTTTTTAGACAATTTTCTTCGCCACCAACAAAGGGCTCATAATCCGCAACACCACTCGTTAAACCATTTTCCAGCTCATAGACATATTCTTGACCATATGTTTGGTTACCTTCGGTCCAGTTATCGTCCATTACAATTTGAGAAACTCTATGTCCACCTCCGAACTTGGTAAAGTTTGGAGAATTTAAACGAATGAACGATGGTTTACCGTTGGCACCATCTCCGGTGGACATATTTTTACAATACCCCATTAATGCTGCTTTATTATAGTATCCCATTGTTACTATGGAAATAGTTTCGGCGAAAAAGGTTCCCATTGTAGATGCAATTGAAGAATAGTATTCGCCCGTTGAAAATCCATCATCTGCAGCAACTTGATCGTAAAAAAGGTCTGCTCTAGAATATCTTAAATATTGCCAACCAGCTTTACGAAATGGATGTGTTTTAAAGGTTGAGCCCAGTGCAGAATTATATGATACCTCTTCCAAATCTACATAAGCATAAGAATCATTACCTGAATCAAATCCATAACTTGTATTATCGATTTTTGCATACCCAACTACATAGTCTTTCGCCATGACAGTTGGTTCAGAAAACTTATACTTTAGTTCTTCAAAGATTTTAAAGTAAGCTTCATCGATGCCATTCACGTAATCAGCAACTATATTATTTTTTTTCGTTGGTGTATCAGCCCAAGATGGAAAATCTTCGTTCATTTTGAACCAGAGCCTGAGTTTTTTCTTACTCAATTTATACCTATCATCTCCTGTAGGTAACGACGGAGTTAGTTCTGTGTGATCTGAAAAGCCATAAACTTCGCACATTTGCATTGCTCTCTGGTTTTGAACATAGCCATAGTCGTCAGATTCATAAGAAACTTCCATCGATGCTCCTGAAGGAAGTGTTATGTCAGTTAAACTCCAAGCCCCAGCATTTGCATCTCTATTTAAATAGTTATCATCTTGTCTAGTGTATGGGTTTTGTAGATTCATCAAAGGATCAGAACCAACAGATTGCTGATAATTTCCCCATCTATCAACATAGGATAAATCATATCCAGGATTATTATCGTACTCAAAAGTGTAAGGACTCAAACGACCTTTAGAGTTTCCGTTATATGAAATATATAATTTCTTTAGCGTTAATTTACCGCCAGCATTTGATTGGATATAATCTGGATCAAATGAACCATCTTCATTATTCGGAATTCCTTGACAAAGTTCATATGAGTATTCAAATTCAACTTTCTGTAGTGGAGTTGCATTGTCAAACGTGTTTTCTTCAATATCCCTCTTACTATATAGAGTTATACTTTTTAAATATTTTTGATTTTTCGCACCAAAAGAAGAAGCCGAATTTTGATCTTCTTCGTTCACACTTTTACCGTCAAGTCTATCGCCTAATTCAAAGACCGCGATATGCGTTTTTGTTTCTATTGAATGTACATAATAAAGGTTCTTTTCTCCATAAGTGTAGGATGCTTTATCATCCAATTCATTTGAATAAGTTCCTTTGATGTATTGTGCATCTTCAAAGGGAAACCTCCATTTATAATCTTTTACTTCTTGATAATTGAACTTCGCATAAAATCCGAAGTCATCTTCGGTTGGACCATCGTTTGTTAGGTCAACATAGTCATGCGATGTTATTTGAGTTAATAAATTTGCGTGAACATAGGCAGGAATTTCGGTTTCACTAAAATAGTTATCAATCCCTTCATCATTCTCAACGGTTGCGTCACCGCTTGCTCCGGTATCATAAGTAGTAATTTCTTTTTCTGAGTAATCATTTAATCCAGCATCTACACTTGAAAACAACTTTTCTTTTTGAACAGTATTATACGCTGGCAAACCATAAGTATACCGTGTACCATCAGGCTTTAGAATTGAATAAACCCCGATATGATGATTCTCTCCGTTATTATAATCTATTGATTCACCTGTGTCCTCTTGAGGTATTTCTCCTTCTTCAAAAATATGTTCCGGTAGTGAGTAAGATCCTTTGGAATATTCATTATCCAATACTTCACCATTTGTATAGTATTCAATATTTTGAGTTCTTTTAGTTCTTTGCCCGGTTTTGTTTACCGCCGCAATCTTAAAAGAGGACTCATATAAATTACTTTTGACTATAGGCTGGACTATGTTGTCATCGTCATACTTTAGACCCATATCAAATGCTACGGCCTCTTCAGAATTTAAGTGGTCAAAAACATATGTCGGTTTCGCATTTTTTTCGCCAACCATACCAAAATAAAAAGGTTCAAATTTTGGAAAGTCTACAGTTTGATCTTGAAATTTAAGATTAGACAGTTTTTCATCTCCACTAACCCAACGTCCGCTATAACTATTATGTGTCCCGAAAAAAGGATCGGCGCCAATATGATTATATGTTGCAGGTGTTACACCAGAAGCATATTCGCTTCCAACAACAGTGCTATTTGAAGTAGAAACGTTACCATTTGTTGAAAGTATACCATAGTCATTTCTATGGGCCCTAAACATACCCCCAATTCCTTGCCCCGTAATTATGAAAAGATCATTCGTAGTTATTGGAGCTCCTAAATTCTTAGAGCTTCTGTTAATTGGGATATCATTGTACAAATTAACGTCTGTTGTTCTATCATAGTCTGATCCTAGTCCTAAAGCAGTTTCTTGATTTTGTAAATAGATTACTCCATAGGCCTCAAGTTCGCGTGTTTCATCTTTGACATCAGATTGACTATAATCCATTTTAAATTCCTTTTTCTTAGAATGTTTTCCAAATACGGTCATCTTTTTGATATCAAGAGAAACGTCTAGCTGATAGCTGCTTGATTTCATTGAAATATTTTGACCAGGAACATATGAGCTTGTAGCAAAAGAAACACTTCCGTAGTTTGAAGAATTAATTGAATAATTAGCCAAACCAGAATTCTTTGTAATGGATGATCTCGTTGGATTTATGTATATACTGTTGGCGCCTTCTCTGGAATGAATACCAATTCCCACTCCAAAGCCATACATATCGGTTTTGGATCTTTCGGTATCATGTATTTGTTGACTTAAATTAACGGCAGGTTGTATTCCCAGACCCGTTTGGGAATCAAAAGAAAAACCTAAAGAAAATGCACCAGATAAGCCATTTCCTTCATCACTAACATTATTAAATATTTGGGCATTCTCAACCAGATTACCAGAAAAGCTATATCCTACTCCCCTATAAACATTATAATAAACTCTGAATTGACCTTGTCCACTCGTTCCTGACGGAACAAATCCAAATAATTCTTCTAAATTTTCAGCAGGCATAAACATTGCTGAATTTGCACCTAATCCGATAGTTACATCTTTACGCATACTAGTTGTCTGCTTGATTTCATCACCGTTAAAATCATCCGGTAAACCACGCATATTTCTAGTAATTGCTCCAGGGTTTATGTTCCACCCCAAACCAACCCAAGAAGCTTCTTGTTCCATTCCAATACCTGCATGGTAAGCCAGGTTAATTGGATAACTTCCGTTAGGACCAGGAACTACCATTAAAGGGATATTGTAGGTAAAGTCACCCGTACTTAAATCCACCATTTGGTTGGTGCCTACAGGCTCAAAACTTTCAACCTCTGGCTGGCTTGGACCACCAGTTAAGGCCATAGAAATTGCAGGAAATACAACTTCTTGTATAATTGATAATGCTAGAAATAAGGCTATACCTTTTTTATATCGCTTTAACATATTTAAATGCGTTTTAATTTGGGAATGGCGTTTAAGTCCTCTTTAGAAAAGGTGAATTTCACTCTTCCTATTCCAAGAACTTGGTCGTCCATAACCAAGGTCATATCATTTAGGTTGGTAGGTTCTGTTTCGAACCCTAATAAGATTTTATTCTTCGAGGAAATGCCGTAATTTCTTTCGAAATGGTAAATTACAGGCATTAATGTATCTGAGTCTTGCGCCAGGAAAATGTCATTTCTAGCATAAGTCAAGTAATAGTCTAATCTTGAAAAATATTCTTCGTCACTAGAAATATTCGCATTTAACGCATTGGCATTTTCATATAAACCTCCAATGCTCAAATCAAAATACTCAAGCCCTTCTAATTCTGTTTTCGTGGATTGATAATCCAATTCGGAAATTTCATCCGTTCTAGCCTCCATAGCAACGATGTAATCTATGGGCTTGTACTGTGCTTCAAATTCGTAGGCCGAAACCTGAAGTTCTTTATGCAAACCATTTTCATCATCTTCCACCCAAGGAATTAGATCTGAGGCCGTAAGTTCAGAGTTAGAGCACGCGAATGCCAAAAAAGGAAGTGATATGAAAGCTAAAAATCTTCTCACTCTCCTCCGTATTTAGTGTTACAATATTGAATTAAGTCTTCTGTTATGTCAAGATCTTCCTTAGCATACATTAAACTTCCGTTCCCTGAAGCTCCAAGGACAACATCAAACTCGTTCTCCTCAGCATATGTCGTCACGTATGTATTAATTCGTTCCCAAATTTGCTGATCGTATTCTTGAGATTTCAACATTACCTCTTCGTCAAAACTCTTTTGCTTAAGTGCTAAGAAATTTCGGAATTCATTGTAAGAAGCGTAATCTTCACTTGGAATTTCTTCTAAAGACTGCAAATAGTTTGTTTGCTGATTGAAAATCAGATTTAAACTATCTAAGTAATTCTGTTCTTTTGATTGGTAATTCGTTAACTCACCTTGCAATTCTTTGGTTAAATCAAAGCCTGAGTAGAGTTTATAATTCTCCACATAGGCAATTTTCTTATCACCAGAGCAAGAAATAAGGCTAGTTGCTATTAATGATATGAATAAAAATCTCTTCATTAACAGTTTTCGATTACTTTGAAACGTAGATACCATTTTTCGTTTTTTTCGTTAATAACTTCTAAAACGTAAACGCCATCGGTCAGGTGTCCAGGGCCCGCAGCACAAGAGAAATCAAGCTCGTATCGGTTATCTCCATAATAAACCAATTCATCACCTGTTCCTGTTACAACTACAGTATTTTCATTATCATAAATGTTATAAGAGAGTTCGTTGTCTTGATCGTTATACTGCTCCTCATAAATGAACTTAAGAGTGCCTCCAAATGCTTTATAATATCCACCGTCAAGTTTTGGTGTAACATCAGCATAAGAAAGAATATTTTCTTCTCCGCAGAACGATGCAATCACATCTTTATAGACTAAAGCGTTGTTTGCTCTGATATCGATATGAGCCATATCTTCTCCTGTATGACCAGAAGTAAAACTTGATATCTCATAATTATTATAGAATACTTTTATGACACCCAAATTTTCCTCTATTCTGATATCATGGGCATCAAAGACACCTAC
Organism: Crocinitomicaceae bacterium; assembly: GCA_022447585.1. Classification (GTDB taxonomy): domain Bacteria; phylum Bacteroidota; class Bacteroidia; order Flavobacteriales_D; family Crocinitomicaceae; genus UBA4466. The sequence continues at coordinate 17,196 of JAKVAR010000004.1, forward strand.
CATCATGGCGCTTGTTATTCCAGGCAAAGGAAAAACTGCATAACCCGGAGGAGCTGTCAGCGTTTGAACGTTGTTGTCATAGTCCCTTACTTGAAGTGTACTAAAACTTGCTGGAGTGGTGTAAATTGTTACTTGCGCTAGCTTTTCTCCACTTGCATTTTCAAGCGAAAGGGTTCCTGAAGTATTTGAAACATAATTTGTCTGTTCATAAACTACCCAATTCGTTTCGGAATCATCGGAAGTATTTTTACTTTCGACATTTCCACTAGGAGCAATACTTGGATATGCGTAAGCCAATGGATAATAAACATCATCACCCGCAATATCTAGTGTTGCTGTTTCTTTCCAAAGGATATCATATCCGATGTAAACTGTCTCAGTACTGGTTCCGCCGTCACTCCAAAAACCGGTTAAAGTATATATCCCTGGTGATAATCCTGTTATTTCTCCAGTTGACGATACGTGTGTGTTGGATGCATTACCAACTTCCGTTAAATCAATGGAGTTTAGCGTAGTTCCATAATATACAGATGTTTTGTAGGTTAACTTACCTCCAAGAGGAGCTCCACACGATGCATGGGAAATATAACTATGAACTCTTCTAGGTTTGTATTTATCAAAATGTACTAATGTAACGGACATTTGAGTCCCGGTAATTCTTGCCTCCGTGTTATAGTTTATATATTGAATTCCTTCTATATCCTCAGATGCCAACAACACACCATTTTTATAGTACTCAATTGAGTTATTTCTCTGATAAATTGATAATTCATCTCCGGCAGAAACAGTTGATGTGCTGAAAACCACATTATCCTTTAGTAATTCGAGCCCGTTGCTTGTGGCTTTAATTCCATATTCAAAATCTGTAAAAGAGGTAACCGCTGCATCGTCTTCATCATTAAAACCAAACTCAAAAGTTCCGCTCAGATTATTCACCACAAAGGAAATACCTCCGTCTTCCTGTTCAAAAACTTTATGTTTAAAATTGATATAAGCTTCAGTATTCTGGTTTGCTAGATCTACCGTTAGAACTTCACCTGTTTGAATTAATCCGGTGCTATTAGCTACTAGTATGTCAGGGTTTACATAACCAATTTCATTTAAGAGTCTATCACCTGTATTGTCATAAACTGAAATGTAATAACGTCCGCTCGAAAGTCCTTCGAAAGTGTATTTTCTTGAATTAATTTGACCATTCCAAAGCCCAGCACTATCTATACCGGTTGAATCTTTAAGATATGACCATAAGGAATCCATAATCGGCAGGGAATCCTTACTAATCAAATAAGTATAAGGTAAATTTCCTGCTGGAGCGTTGACCGTTATATCACCGTCATGATTGTTGTTATCCCATTCTATTTCAAGTTTTGGCTTTACAGTAAACTTCAAATGTAGTTCCGGACGATCCGCTGCTACAGTTCTATCACTGGAGCCATAGATTAATCTTGTATATGCTAAATTGGAATAAGAATTCAATGAAAAATCAAATCCATGGTTTTCGGTAGAATCTCTCTGCCAGAATTCAACAAAATCTAAAATGTCTATTATGTCATCTCTGTACTGGTTTCCGTTAGTTCCGGGAACTGCAATTGAATTTTCTCCTATAGTATCTGGCCTATTGTTCCAGGTTACTACACTTTCTTGCCAGTCCTCGGTAATCAATTTCATTGTACATGAGTTGTCCTTACCTGCAAACTCAACGTGGTATGTTCCTGGGCTATACAGGTGTAAATCGGCTTCAGCAAATTCAAGAGTTGGATCAAAGTCCATCTCAAACTTCTTAACAGTTGCCGTATGCAACCAACCACCAGTAATTGGATATTCAAGCGAATAGAAGTATTGATAGTCCCCTCTTTGACGGTCTCCATCTCCAGTATTTGTATAATAAAGTAGATAT
>JAKVAR010000040.1 GCA_022447585.1 Crocinitomicaceae bacterium
CTCGCGCGCGACTCCCGTCGCGTGTGTACCGTTTAGACCCCTTAAACACCTATACATAGCAATATTTACTGCAGAATATGTTAAATACTATGTCGAATCAAACAAAGATGGAACTTACCAAGAAGGAGGTCATGGTAAAAATGATGAATCAGGAAAAGTTGCTGATCAATTTGGAGATATGAAAGATACCCCATCTCCAAATCCAGAAATAAAAAGAGAAGGAAATTAGTATGAAAAATAAGACATATTTTTTGTTTGTTATTACAATTTGGAGTGTTCAATCTTGTAGATATAGAAACCTTGTGATTTGTGATGATTTTGAATCTGAATATTCTATGGGAAAAACCAAAACCATAGTGAAGAATAAGTTAGATTCTATATATACAAGATTAGAAGATACTTCAAAAAGAATAAAGAAAATTGAAAGTGTAAATTGTCCAAATGATTCAATTATTGAAGTTAATGTATTAAGGGAGGACAAAATAATAGACGTTCACAGATTTGATAAAAAATTGCGGATATATGAAACCGAACATTTATTACCTCCCGTTTATTAGGGTAATGTTCCAAACAGCGTGGTTTAGTACTCACTTTTAAGCAATACTATCCCATCAATGAAATAAAAGGAATAGGAGAAAGGAAAATCAGTAAAAGGAATAACTTGAGTTGCCAAGATGTTATCATTACCATCATTACAAGTTACTTCACAAGCGTTTGGGAAATTAAATATTGGTTTTAAGGTTATAGTCCAAACTTGAAAAGTTTCAGAGTTCACTTTTGGGAAGATCTGATGAGAAATTAATACATCTAATAACCAATAGGAATTACAAGTTTCACAGAGGTATTTGATACCGTCAGTAATTAAAATACTATTGTATTGGTATAGATGTTCAGAACCAGTAAAGAGGTTCAATTGATTTAGAATTTCATTTGAGTTCATAAGTAAGATTTTAGTTAAAGAATAGTGCGTTGCCACGGCGTGTAGTGGCTTTGGTCCTGATTTGGGAATGCGTAGCATGAAAAAGCAGGATATGTAGGAACTACACGTAGCCAAAGACACCAAGTGGCACGCAAAGAATTAAATAGCTGGAAGACTTTTAATGTGTTCGGCAGAACTCTTTAAAAGGATTATTGAAGCTATGAGTGAGAATCACTGAATACACTTCAATTTTCATGACATAACAAGCCTTTTAAGGTGAGAATTGGCCTGTTTAAGGCTATTTCTCATTATGGCGTGATAAATTGATGTAGAAGTGATTTGATCACCTTATTTCCGCTTAAACAATTATCAGTTATAAGTCGTCAATATTAAGTCCTCTGTTGTCAGATATCAGTTATCGAGAATTCAATTGTAAGTCTTTGTTAAGAAGAGAATCAAGAGTAAAGTGACATTTTTTGTAGTCAGTCAGTTAATTATAATAAACAGACTGTAAAAGGTCAATAATATTTTACCACATGAAAATTATCTTTAAGTTCGAGATAAAAGGAAACAAAGTAAAATGGTATCATCGATTAATAATACGTATAGTACTTATTATTCTTGTTTTTTTCCTTGTTCTGATTTCTAATCATTTTGGAATTCAGATGATGTTACCCCATTAACATCTCTTAGGCCACCAAAAAGCAACTAGATGAAATAAAACAAGGGCTACGAAGTAGCTCGTATTACCCTTGTTGATTTCAGGTAGTGGCTAAACTTTGCCTAAAGAAGATGATAATAGGCCTAGAGCACAATGAAAAGGAAATAGTAGTAAGGTTTCCCTCGAACAAAATATACAAGTAAACCATCCTTAGCTGTTTTCGATAATAGTACAGATGATTTAATTTCTAAAACATTTTATATTAGAGATGCTCAAGGAAATGTGATGGCCATCTACGAATATAAAGTGGAAGATGATGGAAATGGACCTGATAAAAACTTATATATTAGAGAACGAAATATCTACGGATCGAGTAGAGTTGGGATTGAAAATGTA
>JAKVAR010000041.1 GCA_022447585.1 Crocinitomicaceae bacterium
CGTGATCTATCTGAATGGATAGATGAAATTTTTGGACAGTCCATGCTCTCCAAACGAAGAGCCGTCATAACTGGCTCTCTTGACGACATGAAAACTGCATGAAAAAACTTAAGCTTTTTTTCTAATTTGCATCAGCCTACTGCTTGGGCCATTTTGTCTCTTAAATGATTCAAGAAAAAAGCATGAGCCGGACTATGATCTAATAAAATCACTGCAGCTAAAGCAATGGCTAAAATATGCCAAAAAGTAATACTGACCTGAATATTGCTACAAGGAATAGTGAAACTAGCTTTTTTGACAAGACCTAATTCATTTTTAACAATCCCTGATGAGGATTCTTTTTTGACAAAAGAAGGAATGCCCAAAAAAGGAACCAGCATGGTGCTAAATAAGACAATCATGCACAGAACAAAAGGAGAAATGGTTCCATAATATCCCAAGGCTAATAATCCTAAGAAGGCACAAAACCAATCAAAAGATTTCAGGCTCGAAATAATGTTTTTCCAAGAAGGTTTAGAGAGTTTTGCTGTTGTTAATGTCATGATATAACTCCTCACAAAATTCAAAATTAATGATGGACAATGGATAATGGACAATGGATAATGGACAATGGATAATGGACAATGGATAATGGACAATGGATAATGGACATTCTTACAATGGACATTCTTACAATGGACAGTGAACAATTGACAGTGAACAATTGATAATTGACAATTGACAATGGACATTCTTACAATGGACATTCTTACAATTGACAGTGAACAATTGATAATTGACCCAATAATTGTTAATTATTAAGTGTTGATTATTAATTATTCATTACTGAAAATTGATAATTGTCCATTTTTAACAGTCACCAATGAACAGTCACTCCTTACCAGTTTTGTCTTCTCCGCCAGGTCCTGCGTCCCCTGCGTTGGTTGTGTTGCTTGATTACTGTTAACTGATGATTGTTCACAATTAGTAGTCTGCGTTGGTTGTGGGTTTAAATCCAAGGGCCATACGCGTATTGGACTGGTGACTGGTGACTGGCGACTGGTGACTGTTTTAAACGAGCGCACGGTCTGCTGATTTTGGGGTAGATTGAACTGTTCGAGTAGATTTTTGGCTTGTTGATTGACTTCGCATGGGACGAGACAATTTATCAGCAATTTGATTAGATAAATTACTTGGTAAAGTGTTTTTTTCTACTCGTTGTTCACTTCTCCAAAATTCTTCGTTATTGTGTACGGAAATCCCTCGAATTAAACAGCCATTAGAAGTATTAACAGAAGGTTGAAAGTTAAAAGTTCCTAAGCCAATGACCTGAATTGTCCCTGCTTGGCTTGAGTAATAGGGATGGGCTTTAAGAGAATTAAACAATTTATTTTGATTGTCAAGTTGTTTAATTTCTTCAGGGAGAGTGGGTAAAGAAGATAAATAGGTGATAGTAGTTAAGTCTGAATTATCTATAACTTGATAGCCCCCTCGGTTATCAATGTTCTCAATGGATAAAATCAGTTTCCCGTTATCAGTCACTCTAATATTTCGGTCGGACCAACTTAATTTCAGCCCATTATTATTCCTGACTTCATAGTTTAAATTAGGATAAAACTTTCGGTCGTTAGCTGTTTCCCTTGCCTGAAAAAATTTTTGACAGTTGTGATAAAATTCTTCGGGACTAATGGCACCTCCCAGTATTTTCAAAGGTTTTTCACGTTCAACAGTTTGAGTCACTAAAGTATTGAGTTGTTTTTGATTTTCCTGACATCTTTCAATGTCACTCTTTACTTCAGATGAACCGATTAAACCTATGGGTTTAACCTGTCGGGTATTATCAATGGCTTCAATCAAAGAACGTTGGTGAGCATCAATAAGCTCAATCCATTGACGTAACCTAAGTTGGGGATCATCTCTTAAGTCAGGTTCAGCAATAAAGGTTATTGAGTCCCCTCTTGCTGATAAAATATCTCTAGCTCGAACGAACTGAATGTCCAAATCTCTCGCCGACTCCTCGATTTGACCGGCATGATCTCCGAGTTGGGGATCTTTCAAGAGTTTTTCAGCTTCCATTCGCCGAAACCCTTCTCTCAACCGGCCTAATGCCACAAATCCGGCTCCTAAAATAGCGGTACCTGCTTGTATTACGTCAAAGCCATCGAGTTCTGAGTTAGACGAACGGAATTTACGAGCGATTTTTTCTAACAGAACACCAGAATCAAGCAGTAATCTAGAAGATTCCAAAGGTTCTGGTGGTTGTTGCAAAGCAGAAAGTAGATGTTTGGGATGATCCAACGGTGCATCTAGTGCAGCCCCCTCGACTGTCACCATCGGTGCCATTGTTGGATCGTAATGGTAAGCAATAGACTCCCAATCTCGAAGTTGTAAGTCAACTTTAGCTAATTGACGACGGTACTTCCCTATACGAGAATAGGCATCATGAGCCTCAGAAGGAGACATCTTGTATCCCTGCTCAATTTGGTTAGCGAGATTAACACCCCACTCCAAGTCGTCTAAGTTAAACCCCTTACCATCAAGTCCTTTTACTTGAGATTGGCCGGCTAAGTGAACGATCGCCTCATCCAATGGAGATGGAGCAGAATCATCCACTTGGAGTTTACGTTCAGGTAGAACATAATAAATTCCTGTTACCGACTGGTGATCATCAGTATGAAATTTGGCTCTTATCGGCTCTTTTGTCTCTTGCGAGTAACGAGAAACTAATTTTTGCCAATCAGCTAAAGACTTA
>JAKVAR010000042.1 GCA_022447585.1 Crocinitomicaceae bacterium
TATAAGTCTGAATGATCCTGACACGCCCCACAAAGTCCTTCCCCATTCTTACCTTTATCATTCTTGGTAGTCATTCACCCTAAAATTAGGTACAACGGTCGAGCCATGCGGCGTGATGGCGTGTAGCCAGCATGGGCGTCATAGCTTTTGTTGTACCTAGTTTTTTACTTTTAATCCTCTTTTCGGATACCTTCTAGAGTCTCTAAGTTTCAATAGAATAAATTAGTTCCATAAAACTTATTTTTCTAATGCTATTCTCACAATCTCCACATAGCCCCAACTGATATTTTCAAACAGTTCTCCTCAATTTACATTAATTTTTAAAGTCTAGATTTATATTTCCCTAAATGTTTAGCGATCTACAAATCTCAAGAGAGTTTATCTTCGGTCAAGATTCAATCAGATCGAAGATCTAATTCTAGGCGTGGAATTTCACGCTAATAGTTTCTCAGATGCAGAGAATTAACAATTGCTACCGGTCCTCACTAAATCTAAATCACCAATGCTACAAATCCGAATAATCCTGACACGCCACAGCAGGTTCTTCCCCATTCTAACCTTTATCATTTTTGGTAGTAACTCACCCTAAAATTAGGCACAACGGCCAGCATAGCCGCCGTGCGGAGCTTCGCGGAGCATGGACGGCTATGCATTGTTGGCTGACGTTTTCATTCATTTCCATATTGAATCCCTCTGTTCCTTGGATTATTCAAGTCAATCCAAAATATATGTGTTGATTCTTCATATTCCATTTGACCATTCTCATTTTCATCCTTTCTTGCGAATATATACATGTAATCATTCTCTGGATCATATTCTGAACTCATCACTGAATAATTATCTGGGATTAGTAAGGTTTTTTCCAATGCATCTATATCAAATTGATAAAACCGTCTTAAATCTTTCACATTTATGTATCCATCGTTATTTGTATCATCATCGTAAACTGATACTAGATAATAATCTCTATTAACAGCAATAGAATTTAGAGTGTCTTTCGAGAATGCAGGATAATAAAATGTCTTTATCAAAACTGGAGTACTGAAAAAGAGATTCTCCTTTTTCATTGAATTATTGTAATGTGAGATATTTACAAAATTATAGCCATAAACCGCTTCAAATCCTGGCATAAAATTATTGTTCCAATTATTATCTTCGTTTTTACCATATTCCCAATAATTTGAGTGAAATCTATTTGATCCGGTAAATGGTTTTCCCGTTTTTTTATCATAATTGACTTTATAAATTGGGACAACTCTATGGCTAGGATTATTGGTTAATAGAACATTTCTTGGCTTTGTTTCGAGTGTTAATGAGTCAATTGGTAGACCTACTATTCTCTCTCCTTCTTCATTTTCTGATACTTCACGTACTTGAAACCCTTTTTTATCAGTTTCGCTCTTTGAACAAGCAAAGAGTGCTAACAATATCAAAGCAGGTAATATCCGTCTCATTTTTTCAATTTCTTTATAATTCATCAATTTCAACATAGTTCTCTATTCGTATTTTGTATTCCTCCTTCATTGGATTAAAAATTTCATATTGATATTCATGAATCATGAGTTCCCTTATACCAATTCCCTTTCCAATTTTTAAAATTAACGAATCTTTTCTTATCTCGATATTCCCTTCAATTTCAGTAGATGCCCCTTCAAAAATTTCAAAATTTATTCTCAATGTATCGGCTATTTGTTTTGTGGATAATTTCACCGGTTTATCTAAGAAGCCTTTTTCTTCAAAAGACCTAATTTGACGAAGATTTTCAGGACTTCTACTCTCTACTTTAAAATCTAATAGCAGATCATGCTTTTCAATACTCGATTGACAACTAAGCATTGCTATTATAGTTATCAAAATCACCCATTTAAGATTCATTGCTTTGATTTCATCGTATTTTATATGTCAGCCAACGGTCGAGCTATGCGGCGTGATGGCGTGTAGCCAGCATGGTCGTCATAGCTTTTGTTGCCTGCAGTGTATTTTTTGATTATTATCTTTTTTGATCATCTAATTTACACCTTATTTGCGTCATGTTTTGTTAAATCTCAGGACATTAACTCTTTTTCT
>JAKVAR010000043.1 GCA_022447585.1 Crocinitomicaceae bacterium
TAATTACTTAAATCCGTAGGATGCAGTTCTTTAGCATTCCAATCTGGTTGCTTCATATCGATCAATCCAAGATTCCCTTCTTCAGCGAATGCATCATAGGTTGGGTAGTCTCCGTTTAATTCACATTCGTAAGCTGTTTGAAGTGCTTGTCTGAATTTGTATTTACCAATTTCAATATCTTCACCATTCCACACCATAACACCAACACCGAAAGGCGCTACCGTTTGCAACATTATCGTAATAGTTGTATTGAAATCTCTTCCAGTTACTTGGGAAGCTACTTCTTGATACATTCCTTCTGAAAGCTCATAGTTAAGTTTGGCAGATTGATAAAAGAAATGAGACAACGATTCTGCCGACGTACTCTTTACTGAAATGATCGCATTGACACCAATGTTCTCGGCAAATTGTAAAGAGTCAGGGCGAACCTTTGTTTTAAGCCCTGTAACTTCATCTGTTGCATAAAGGGAAATTTCTCTCTTAGAGTGTTTTAAAAGTTTCGGTATGATTCCGTTTCCGTATGCTAGGTAGTTTCTCTTTACAGCATCGACAATGATTTTGTGTTGTGCCGAAATTGTAGTCACTCCGGAACACTCTTCCAGTATAGCTAAATACTTTTTCTTATCGTCGCGTTTTGAAGTATCTGGAACAATTGTATTAGCGTGATCGAAAACAGCTTGAGAAGAAACTTCTTTTCCGTCTAAGAAACAAACTTCTCTTTGCTCACATATATTTTCATAGAACTCAATAAGATCGTCTAAATCATTGTTATTAGCTCTGCTTTTCTTTGGCTCAACAACTACTCGTGAGAATTTAGTAGGCTCCAACATACATTCATGTAAGAATGTACCAAGTTTGAAAGTCTTATTATCTGCTAATTTCTCCAGTTCTCTACGGGCTTCATCTTCACGTTCAAAGAATAAATGTAAAGGAGTTTTTAAAGCTGCTTTTAGATGTCCACTAGAATATGAATCATCATTTAAGTACTTTTCCATTGCGTCCTGAACTGCAACACCTCCAATATTTAAGTTCTTTGTATAAACATGATGTGTTCCTTTTCTAGTTTTCAGAAAATCTGCAATTGTCTGTGCGGTTGGGTACTCGTTTAAAGGTCTTGTGTAGTCGATAGACTTCGCCTCTTCTGAGCTTTTGAGAGCGGCTTCGTGTTCCGCTCTCAACTCTTCTATGTTAATACCTAAATTACTCATTGTCTTGAGATAATAAGCTTACACCTTCTAATTCAGATACTTCAAAAGTAGGGATATGATTTCCGCTTTGTGCTCTTACTGTTCCCGTACAAATAATCTGTACACCTTGACCTAATTCAACGCCCATTAAAGCCTGTACTAATATTGTTTGAGCGCACACAAAAGCTTTCTCGCCGTCATGTAGTTTAGCAATTAAATAGGTGTTTCCTTTTGAATCTTCTGCGTTTTTAAACCCTAAGAAGAAACAATTAACAGGCTTGTCCTTTTCTTCTGCCCACTCTTCTTTTGTTTTGTAGGTGACAGTTAATTTTCTTCCTGGTTTCGCATTTTTTAAAATGCCGATCGCATTTGTAGAAGGCATTAAAAATGTTACTTCTCCGTTTTCTGGTTTCAATTCTGGTTTTACTTGTGTATTTTCCATAATTTTGAATACTGTTTGAATTAATTTTATTATTGATTTGAATTTATAATTAGCCACTATGCCTGTAGTGGCTTTTGTTTTTCTTCTAAATATGCTTTGAAGTTATAGGCGCCCAACGGCTAAGTGTTTTTATTTTGAATTATACCTATGTACTTTTTTAATTTTCTGTTCTCTGTCATGTAATACCATAACAGTACTCCCATATTGAAAATGATTCCTGAAAGAATTAATATTATTAACTTCAT
>JAKVAR010000044.1 GCA_022447585.1 Crocinitomicaceae bacterium
TGCCATTACACCACAGGGCATTTTGTCTGGGAAGCAGGATTCGAACCTACAACCTCCCGCGTCCAAGGCGGGTAAACAACCATCGTTATCTTCCCAGGTTGAAGACACTGTCATTACAAACTCTGTTTAAGAGACAGTCAAACAGAAGATCATAACTTCAGTGTCTTTGTGGAAGTGGCAGGATTTGAACCTACGTGCTCCTCATCCCAAATGAGGCGAGATAAACCTAACTCCTCTACTACCCGAAGTGAGACAAGGATGAGATTCGAACTCATAAAAAACGGGTTTGCAATCCGTTGCCTTAACCATTCGGCCACCTTGTCTTGGTTTTGCGGAGCATAGCGAACAATTGTCGAAACCGAGCCTAGAGAGTTTTAAGGAGTTGGATGAGCTTTGGAGGGAGATTGATTTGCAAAAAAAGATGTTTCTTCTTTCAAAATGACTAAACTCGACCGATTGGCAAAAGAGCTTTTTGAGATTATTTTATGTAGAGAATTGTTTGTTTTGATAGAAATGCTTATAACCTTAATAAAAGTACTTGTCCATATCCCAATTTTAAATCAAAGCTATCTTTTAATTTCCACTCACTAATATGTGTATTCAATGTCCGAATTACACCAGCATGTGTGACAATAGCGATACGATTTAGCGCTTCTGATTTTTCCTTAAGATTTGATAAAAAGTCAACTGAACGCTCATATAATTCATGATAAGACTCACCCGTTTTTGAAGCCTTATGGTAGATCCAATTCTTATACCATGGTTCAATCTCTGCTTTTGGAATTGCACCCCAAGGTATCATTTCCCATGAACCGAAATTTATTTCGGCCAATCGTAAATCCACTATCGGTTCTGGAGCAATTTTTTATGCTAATTGTTTATACCGCTTTAAGGGACTGGTATAAACAGCGTCAAATTGATTTGGCAATTGCTTTAGTACTTCCCTGGCCTCTACTGAAAAGGTATGTGCCAACTCCAAATCAGTTTGTCCATAACAAATGCCTTTCTCAATGTCTGGAGCTGTATGTCGAATTAAATAAATTTCCATACAACTAAAGTTCCTACAAAATAAAATACCTCAGTTATTTGCTGTGTTGCACCGAGCGTATCTCCTGTATATCCATTAATACATTTATTAAAGTAGCTGCCCAGTATGATTTTAACCCCATACAAGAATAACGGAATCAATAAATGCCAATATTCATTTGTGCAGTAGACGTAGATACTCAAAGGCGTAAGCGCAAAAAATAGACTTGTTAAAAGTGCATTTGGCCTTAATCGTTGAGCTACTGATTTTGATTTGCTATCATTTTTAGGTCGTGCATAATCATGTATAAACAAAAAGGTAACAGCAATAAATCGACTCATTGCGTGTGCAGAAATTGTCAGTAAAATAACCTGAAGTACATCATTACGTTAAACATAAATCTCGGTCATAAGCGCTATTTTCAGTGCAAACAGAAAAATGAGTCCAATTGCTCCATATGCTCCAATTGTACTATCTTTCATGATTCTTAGGATGTCTTCCATCTTCCAACCTCCTCCAAAACCATCACACGTATCCGCTAATCCATCCTCATGAAAGGCGCCTGTGATTAAAACACCAATTAATAAACCAATAATTACAGCGGCCAACTCATTTAAAATTTGACTTGACAGCAAATAACCGCCAGCAACAGCTGCCCCAACAAACCAACCAATTAAAGGTAAATATATACTCGATTGATTCGCATATTCTTCTTTATAATTTACCCATTTAGATACATTAATACGGGTGTAGAACATAAAAGCAGTTAACACTATTTGAAACTCCTTTTTCATCTATTTGTTTGAAACATTTGCATCTTCGAAACTTGCCAATTCATTTAGAAAATTCACTGCAGATTGAATCAATGGAAACGCTAAAGCCACTCCTGTACCTTCTCCCAAGCGCAGCCCCAAATTCAAAATCGCCTTTCCACCTAAGTGCTTTACAAAATCTGCATGTCCTTTTTCGTCTGATTGATGTGCGAATAAAGCATAATCTTTTACATTTTCATCAATCAAAGTAGCAATAGCGTAAGCCGCTGTTGCAATAAAACCGTCAACAACTACTGCTATTTTCTGGCTTGCTGCTTGTAAAAATGCACCTGTCATTTGAGCAATTTCAAATCCTCCTACTCCAGCTAAAATTTCATATGGATCTTCTAACGTTCCGTGTTTAGCTACCACGGCCTCAAGAACTTCGATTTTTTTGGCCAATTGCTCGTTATTTACGCCTGTTCCTTTACCAACACAAGTAGGAAGATCTAATTTTGTTATATAATGCATAATCAACGCTGAAGAAGAAGTATTTCCGATTCCCATCTCGCCAAATCCAATTAATGTACAATGCTCATCTACCTCGTTTTTTACAATTTATTTTCCTTTTTCTACAGCAGCCTTGGCTTTATCGATAGACATTGCATTTCCAGCTAAAGCTGAATCCGCACCAAAATCTACTTTTGCATGAATCAAAGCTGGTAAATTCCCAAAATCATGATTTACCAGCATCTACAACTTTCAAAGCAATATTATGTTGTCGACAAAAGACATTTATAGCAGCTCCACCTCCTAAAAAATTTAATACCATTTGATGCGTAACTTCTTGCGCATAAGCACTTACTCCTTCTTTTGCCAGCCCATGATCTCCAGCAAAAACAATTAAATGCGGCGCAGTTATAGTTGGTGTCAATGTATTCTGAATCAAACCAATTTGCATAGCGATCTGCTCTAATTGTCCCAGCGCACCAGTTGGTTTCGTTTTAAAGTCAATTTTATGTTGTAATTGTTTTACTAAATTTTGATCAATTGGTGCTATCATTTTATTCAATTATATTTTCTGATTTCAAATAAAGTTCCTTTAATGTTTCGATTATTTCTTGAGATGGGGCCTTCCACATTCCCCGTTGAATAGCTTCCAACATTCGTTCAGACATATCTTTTAATGCCCATGGATTATGTTGTTCAATAAACGCACGATTTTTTGAATCCAAAAGGTATTCTTCTGTCATTTTTTCATACATAAAGTCTTCAATGAGTCCTGTTGTTGCGTCATATGCAAACAAATAATCCATAGTAGCAGCCATTTCAAAAGCTCCTTTATAACCATGATCACGCATTCCTTGCATCCATTTTGGATTTACCACTCTTGAGCGAAAAACTTTTAAGAGTTCTTCTTTAAGCGTTTTCATTCGTGGGTTTTCAGGTCTTGAATGATCGCCAAAATAGGTTTCCGGAGATTCACCTTTTAGCGTTTTTACTGCTACCGTCATTCCTCCTTGAAATTGATAATAATCATCCGAATCTAATAAATCATGTTCTCTGTTATCTTGATTTTGAAGTACAATATCAATTGCACTTAATCTTTTTTCGAATGTTTCATGAGCGGATTTACCTTCATTTTTTCGTCCGGAATAGGCATACCCACTCCAATTGATGTATGCTCTTGCTAAATCAGATTCATCCGTCCAATTTTTTTCATCTATCAATCCTTGTAAGCCAGCACCATATGCACCAGGTTTTGAACCAAAAACGCGATATAACGAGCGCTCTGTAGCTTGTTCCTTATTCAACCCTTTTTCTTCCCACTCTTGTTGCTCTTTACTTACCCTTGCTTTAATCGGATTCATTTCATCTGATTCATCCAGATAAGCTACTTTTTCTATTGCAGCATTAAATAGGGATATCAAATCTGGAAATGCATCTCTAAAAAAACCTGAAATACGAAGCATTACATCTATTCGCGGACGTTTGAGTGTCAGCGTAGAAATTACTTCAAAATCTTTCACTCTTCGATTACTTCCTTGCCAAATAGGACGTACACCTATTAATGCCAATGCTTGTGCAATATCATCACCTCCTGTTCGCATTGTTGATGTCCCCCAAACCGACAAACCGATTGAAACCGGGTACTCCCCATGTTCTTGTAAATAGCGATCAACAAGATTTTGCGCACTTTTTACCCCTAATTCGTATGCTGCTTCTGTTGGCACCGTTCGGACATCTACTGAAAAGAAATTTCTACCTGTTGGAAGAATATCCAGTCGACCACGTGTAGGTGCTCCAGATCCTCCACTTGGAACATATTGACCATTTAAACCTACAATTAAATTGTCCGTTTCATCTTTGACCTTCTCAAGTGTAGGCAATGTATGTGACAAAATAAAATTCAGTAGGGTACTCACAGTTGGACTGACATTTGTAATCTTTTGGTTCGAAAGAAGGGCGGCTATTAATTGTTTTGAACGGTTCTCTAATACTTCTATTACCTGTCCTAATGAACGACAATCAATACCGTACACATTCCAATTCACTGACTCAGCATAATCACAATTCAATGGATCAAAATCCAATTTTAGATCTTTCGCTAACCCTTGAGAAATTCCTGGTAAATCTCCTTGAGGTAAACGGTGGAGCGCAACGACTAAATCCACTAATTTTTCGTGAGTTGGAAGTTCAGCTAAAATATGAAGTCCTCCACGAATTTGAGCTTCCTTCAGTTCACATAAATAGCCATCAATAATCCCTAATAACTCATCTATATCTTTTCCTTCACTTTCAAAATCAGATTGAAGGTGTGTTTCATTTACTAGTTTCTCAATCTTGGCTTTAATGAGGTTAGCTCTTCTCTTATCCGTTAACGCACACTCATAAAACTCGTCAATAAGTAATTCTAGCTTTAATAATTCACCATAATTCTCTGCTCTTGTCATAGGTGGAATAAGGTGATCCAATACAATTGCCTGATTTCTTCGTTTTGCTTGTGTACCTTCTCCAGGATCGTTAATGATAAATGGATAAAAATGAGGGACTGCATCAAGAATCGCAGCAGGAAAACACGTTTCGGTTCCTAATGCAACACCCTTTCCAGGTAACCATTCCAGATTACCATGTTTCCCTACATGAACAATAGCATCTGCCTCAAACTGATTTTGCAACCAAAAATAATAGGCCAAGTAAGCATGCGGTGGTGGTAAATCAGGTGAATGATAGGATGCTTGTAAATCAAGGTGATATCCTCTACTAGGTTGAATACTCACAAAAATATTTTCCAATAAAAATCCTGGGATCAGAAATGAACCTTGGTCAAAAAGAGGTGATGTTCTATAACTTCCCCATTGTGTTTCAATCTTCTCTCTCAATTCAGCTGACAGGAGATCATATTGAAGCAAAAAATCTTTTTCACTCAAACGAATGGTCCGGGCTTTATTTAAGCTTGTCAATGATGTTAAACTATTTGTTGTCGTAGATGTTAGTTTATCGATTAACTCTTCAGTATTTTGGGGTATTTCACCTCCATAATCGTAACCATTTTCAGCCAATGCCTTCAGTAAAGAGAGTGTACTTTGAGGTGTATCTAGCCCTACACCATTGGCTAATCGACTATTTTTATTGGGATAGTTTGGTAAGATCAATGCAACTTTCTTCTCTGAATTATTCTTAGCTTGAAGTTTCATCCAATTTGAAGCAAAGTCAGCAATCCAATCACATCCTTCTTGGTTGGGCGTATAGGCCACAATTTCAGAATCTGTAATTACATCCTTTTCCAATGGTTCTTTAAATGAAATCACTTTTGTAATAATCTTGCTGTCTACTTCGGGTAATGCAATGTTCATAGCAATATCCGTGGGAGGCAAGCCAAAACTCCCCTCTTCCCAAGTAGCACGATTACAACTTGCCATTATTGCCTGGATGACTGGAACACCAAATGATTGAAAAATTCCTGTTTCCTGATCCGCTTGAAAACCTTGAACAGAAAAACCTGCTGTATTTATGATTATTGAAGGTGTTTTTAATGTATAAGTTGACAACATTTCTCTTATTTGGCGTTCGAGATGTGCTTCCCGATATCCTGAAGCCATTAGAGCAACTGCTTTAATTCCTTTTTGCTCACATGCTTTTATCAAAGTATCGATAGGTGCCAGGTTATCTGCCAGAAAATAGCTTCGATAAGTAAAAATTAGGGTATAATCTTCTTTTATACTTTCAATTGCCTTATTAGGATGATAAAGAAATAGTTCTGGAATTGTTTCAATGGTTTGTTCAACTTTGTCTCCAACACCTATGTTAAGCATTATTTCTTTTAAGGCATTTTTGCAATTCTGCATTCCACCTGCACATAGTTTCTTCCAAATTCGATCCACCTCCTTAAGCGGTTCTGAAGACGAACTCATTAAATTCAAGTCAGGTTTATCATCTCCTGGCATCATAATAACCTTGATTCCATTTTCTTTACAGTATTCCGTAATTGCCTCACAGAGATAATTAAAATATGCCTTTCCCCCTAATAATTTTAGAATGACAATCTTTGACTGACTTACGACCTCCTCCACATAGGTATCAATCGTCAATTCTTGTTTGAAATACATCAAGTTAGCCAAACGCAATGTCGGAAGATTCGAATCTTTGGCTCGTAGTTGATGATAAGCACGATTCACCATAAACAAATCTGTGTCAGCTGCAGATAAGAAAATAATATCTCCTGGACTTTGATCAATGTAGAACACGCCTTCGTCATTAGGATTCCATCCTCCGGGTATGGTAGCGATTAAGTGCATTTGTTTTTAATTATGAGTTGGTTAATTATGAGTTATGAGTGATTGAATTATTAGTTATGAGTTGATGAATTATGAGTTGTTTGTTTTTCTTCATGTTATTCTTAGTTGTAATTATAATACTCCTTAGAATTTTCAAAATTTCTGTTGCTTCTCCATGAAGTTCTTCATATCTCTTAGCATCTAAAAAATCTGTTTCATAGAGTAACTCCAACCAATAAATTGTTTCATCACACTCTTTTTGAGAAATGGATAATTTATGAATAAAATCGGCCTTACTTTGTGCGTTTTGGCTTTCTCTTATATTCGCACCAACAGAAGTTCCGGATCGCAGAAATTGCTTACTTAAAACAAATTCTTTCTTCTCCTTCGATAAATGCTTATAGGTTCGAACCACTTTTACCGCAAAGTCAAACGACTTATTTTTGACAAGGCTATTGCTCATTATTTATTAGATCAAACTCACTATTGAAACTTACGATTATCAACTTACAACTATCAATTAATCAATTCACAATTATTCAACATTACTCAATTCTTTTCCAATGACAACCAGTTTCGTCTTACGCTCCTCACCTTCTCTCCAAGGGCGCTCAAAGTAATAATCAAAACGATCACCAACTCCTTGTAGCACCATACGCATAGGTTTATTTGGAATATTTACAAATCCTTTAATTCGATAAATTTCATTTCCTTCAACCATTTGTTTTAGTTCTCCAACTAAATTTTTAATATCCTTAGTCTCTGGATAAACCAATAGTTTGTTTTCAATATCATCATTGTGATGGTGGTGATGCCCATGTTTATGATGTTCTTCATGGATAGAGTGACGACTATCGACATCATCTTCTGCAGCCGCTGCTATTCCAAGAAGTACTGAATTATCCACTTCTCCTTTAACAACAGGAAGAATCTTTGTATTCGGTCTTGCTTTAGCTTCAACAATTCCTTTAATTTCTTCAAACTTTTCTTCATCTACCAAATCTCGTTTACTCATTAAGATTAAGTCGGCACAAGTCAATTGGTCCAAAAACAACTCTTCAATTGGTGTTTCGTGATCTAAAGAATCATCAGCTAAACGTTGTACTTGAACGCGTTCACGATCACAAATTTCACCTGTTGCTAGTCCGACAGCATCCACTACAGTAATTACTGCATCAATTGTAATATGCGGTTTCAAATCAGGCCAATTAACCGCTTTAACCAATGGCTTAGGCATAGATAAACCCGAGGTTTCAATTACAATATGATCAATTTCCTCCTTTCGCTCTAATAACTGCAACATGGAAGGCAAAAATTCTTCTTGAACCGTACAGCAAATACAACCATTTGGCAATTGAACTAAGTTCGAGTCTTCTTCTTCATTACTTGCAGCTCCAATCAACTCCCCATCCACATCTACTTCTCCAAATTCATTTACTAAAACGGCAATTCGCTTTCCGTTGGCATTTTTTAACATATTATGGACGAGTGTGGTTTTTCCTACTCCTAAAAATCCAGTAACAATTGTAATTGGTATTTTTTTCATCTTATTTTAATTTTGAATGTTGAATTATAAATTTTGAATTGGTTAATTATGAATTTTGAATTACTAGTTATTAATGGTATTCTCAATTGTACAATTATTCATTCTCAATTATCCAATTCTCAATTATTTCATTATTAATTTTTCTTTTTTCGTTTGTATAGGAATAGGTTCCACTTTTCTTCGGCGACACCGTGCTTATCCATTTCAGCTCTTGCCATGGAGAAAAACAAATCAGAAAGTCGATTGATATATGCGGCTACATATTCTTCCACGCTTTCTGGATCTACTTGCATCAAACCAACTAGTGTTCGTTCTCCTCGGCGAACTTGTGTGCGGCAAACATGGCACAATGCTGAAATTTCATTCCCACCAGGTAATAAAAAATAATCGGAAGGTGAGCTCATGGCGTTTTCCATTTCATCAATCCAAGTTTCGCAAAATTCGGCCCCATCTGTTGGTCTTGGGTTCTGATTTTCTTTTTTTGAATCAGATGGACGGGCCAAATGCGACATCATATTCATCATATCTTTTTGAATACGGTGTAAATTAGACTGCCATTCATGATCATTCCCCAACTTGGCGCGGAGCAAACCAATGGTTGAATTCACTTCATCTAATGTTCCAATACATTCGATTCTAGGTGAATTTTTATCTTCTCGCTTACCTCCGAAAACACCTGTTTTTCCTTTATCTCCTTTTCGTGTATAAATTTTCATTTTATTGTTTTGAGTTTAACATTAACTGTATTAACGCTTCTACTTTTTTTGCATCTCCAATAAAAAAGTGCATATAAGATGCTAATACATTTCCCTTTTGAAATAACTGCGTATTGACTGCCCCATTTCTCGCATTTCGAATCGTCCCAACCGTTTGTTCTGTGTCATGGTTTTGAATACTTGAATAATGGAATTCATGTCCTTTATATCGTTCGTCATTTATATCAATTGTGCGATAACCAAGGTATAACTTAGGATGCTCAATAGAAGTTGAAAAATCAAAATGGCCAACTGTATGAAACGACTTACCCTGTTTATCAATCATTTGCTTTCCCAAATACATCATTCCACCACATTCGGCAAAAATAAGCCCTCCATTTTCAGCAAAATTCTTG
>JAKVAR010000045.1 GCA_022447585.1 Crocinitomicaceae bacterium
CTTTATGTCCACCTCTTTAACAGCCTCGATGATGGGAGGGATCAAGCGGCTATTTGGATGAGGGATTACAATAATGATGGTCCACGAAAGCTATAAAAACCTACCGCCTACCAGTTGCACACGAGAGTATTTAACTGTAGAACAATGAGTTCTTTAAGGTATGCTACTAAAAGAATGAGACGGGCACGGTGATTAAAAACCACTGTTCTACACATTCTCCGCAACCTGAAACTATCCCTTAACGGTTGCCCTCCGGCAGAGCTGCTTTCCGTTCTAAATCAGGCAGCACAAACTAACGCGCTAAAATTTATATTTACGACATGTCTGAAAAAGGGAAGCCCAGAGCAAAAGGTCTCCTGGCTATTAGAAATCTATTTTGGACTCAGTTAGAATTTTTCGAGACCAAATTGCCACGGACCATTATCAAGCTGCAGACAATAACTGTAAACTGCTCAAGGATTTGTCAGCTAGAATTAAATATAACTAAATAATTAGTTGCAACTAATAAATTAGTTATATTCGCTGGTTTCAATCCCAATAAATATGAAATTCTTCAGCTTAACATTATGTTTTATTATTACTACTTCTTCATTCGCTCAACCAACCACAGAATATAAAACTCCCACCCAATATCAATTAGATTCGTTAAGAACCGAACTAGCCGAGATATTTATGAAAGACCAGACTTTTAGAAACATCTATAAAGAGGCGGAAGATAAACTTGGAGCAGATTCGGACGCCTATGACTACTTTTGGGAAGTAGTTGAAGCCCAGGATAAAATTTTAGAAAAGCAAGTTTCTAACATTATAGATAAATATGGTTGGTTAGGAATTTCTCAGATTGGAAGATTGGCGAATACAACTCTATGGGTTGTTTTACAACACGGAAGTGTTTCAACAAAAGAAAAATACGCACCATTATTAAAAGCGTCTGTTCTAAAAGAAGAATCTCAAGGTATTCATTATGCTAGACTCATCGATAGAATGCTTATTAATTCTGATAAACCGCAATTATACGGAACACAATATACTTATGACAATCCATCTGCATTCTTTGAAATAGAAGAACCTGAACTCATCAATAAAAGAAGAAAAGAAATAGGATTAAATTCTATACAAGAATTTTCGCAATCAATAAACATTGAATGGAAAATAGCACAAAAACAATGAGAATAGTAACGATACTATATTGTCTTTTGATTAGTAATTCATTCTTCTCTCAAGACACTAAATACTACAGGCAATTAAGGTATAATCACATTTCACCATATTTGGAAATTACAGGGATTCACCCGATAGATAGCGCTACTGCGAGCAATACTTCTCACTATATTTTTAGGTATGACACTTTAGGTAAAGTATCTGAAATAGTAAATAATCATTACCATACAGAAAAAGTGCACCCCTTGGCTTCAATAGGTTGTCATAAGATCATTTTTGCATATCTAGAAAACAAAGAGATCAGAATATTTTATGATCCAAATAATAAGAGAATTATGAATGGCAGAAATGTATACAAAGAAATTTATCATAGAGATGAGAGTAATCGAAAAATTCAACTCAATTTTTATGATTTGCATGATCAGCCTATGGAATCCAACTGGAAAATCGCAGAATATAATTGGCAACAAACAGAAAAGTATGTGATAGAAAAAAGATATAACATAGAAAAAGAATTAGTGAGCTTATCACCTTATTTTGATTTTGGTATTACAGGAATTTTAATTGATTCAACTGGAGTGCCAAAGGCACATTATAACCTGAACGAAAAACTTGAAGTCATTGAGAATGATCACGGTATTGCTTCTTATCAAGACACTTATGATGAATCAGGCAACCATGTTAAATATACCTATCACAACAAAGATGACGAGTTTGTTACGAATCAATGGAATTTTGCTGCGGGTGAAAAGATATATGACGAACTTGGAAATAATATTCAACTCAATTTTTATGATACCAGGAATAACATTCTTGACAGTCGTAATTTATATTCTAATGTCTCTAGAACAGAAAGTCTAAGCGCTACGCAAGAAGATTCATTGGAAATAAAGAAAATTACCCTTGGTTATCTTGACGCTTTGGAGCAACTAAAGCCAGAATTAATGGATGATATTTTATGCGATAAATTTAATAAAGTGACCATCGGATATGATAAGAATCAAATGCATGAATATTGTAGATCAACCAATAAATATCAAATGATTCAGTTCGCGAATGAATGGAATAAAAATGGCACAAAGTTTCCTTTGAAACCAGAGAGGCAAATAGTATTTTTGGATATCCACGATAGAATAGCAACGACTAAATTGATTTCTGATAATTGGATAGAATACCTTCAGTTGATTAAATTAAATGGAAAATGGAAAATTATCAATTTGATATGGCAGTATAGAGATATGAAAATGTATATGAAGTAAGTAACTATTTACAACATGGCGAACTGAAATGGAACTTCTTTTTGGAAATTCTATAACCCTCCCATAACAGTAAACTTAGGTGTTGTTTTCAAACTTAAATTACGGTTATTTTTGGGTGGGGAGAACACACTTATTTGGTTCATGGCCTTGAGAAAGGTCAACACACTTGGAAATGATTAATTTTGAATGTAGCTAATTAGAGGAGGGGTGCAAGTCCTCACCGCTTTATTTTTCGTCTGTTTCTCTTTGAAAGACGGAAATCTAATCAAAATTTCAATTATCAATATGGGTAGGAATTTTTTATAATTCTGACTGACTTAGGATTAATTTTTTGATTTCGAGGTAATTGAAATAAATGCACAACAGGAGAAGCATAACTCGGTTTATCGAATTATCTCGTATTAGGTGTATTCTTTATTAGCCAGAGTTGTGTTAGAATCAATACAATTTTTTTGGGGTGATTATTCTATTAGGTTTTCATATTGGAAAACATGCGATTATTTCCAAATTGATTTTTTTCTATTCTTTTTCCAGTTTCGATATAATATTTGAACCCTTGAACAACATCTTTTACATACTTGGACATATTGGGTAAAAGATAAAATTTCTGAATTGCCCAGCGTAAATACTTCGGGTATCTTTTTAACGCAATATCAGAATATAGATCGATTGAAATTGATAGCATTGAAATCTCGGCTTCTTCAGCAGTAATTTTCCATATAACTTTTGCTGTTGCATATCTACCCTGTCCTATAAGCAATTTATATCCTTTCCCTACATCCCATTCAGTGAATAATCGATTTAAAATAAGCCCATTATAATATTGAATGGTATCTTGCGCTCCAACTTCACCCCATCTAGTTACTTTATTTTCTTTACAGAATGGATGACAAAACTCAAGAATTCCTGGTGTTGATATCACATCCCACAGTTTTTCTGTGGAGCAATTTATATTCATTTGATAAGTTATCTTGGAGGCTCGTAGTTTCTGATTTATTAACATGGTAAATTGAAGTATCCTTATGTAATTAGATAATTCTCGTTTTGGCTGTCGTAGCCGCGTATGTTATCTTAACCGACCTTCGGGTGTAATGCACTAGCGCCTATGCTTAAGCTACGGCGTAAGCTTTTCAGCATCCATGAAAAAGCGTGGCCCAAGTTTGGGATAAACTTCCACATTTATTGCAACAAAAACCAACACTGAACAGGCTACAGCAGCAAATCATTGAGCCAAGTTATACATCGGACTTGACATCCACAAACGCAACTGCGAGATCCATGCCTGAAAAGATTTATTTGATGGCAAAACGATGAGTGGTCTTCCAAACGCCCATTTTTTGAAGGATTATGCAGAGAAGCACCATTCCCAGCGCGAAGTATAGAAGTATTGATTGCTTATGAAGCGGGATGTTTTGGTTATGTGGCTCATCAGTCATTTATGAGTTACGGTTGGCGTTCACTGGTGGTAAATCCAGCAGATATCTCAAAAACAGGCAAATCAAAATTCCAAAAGACTTATACAATGTATGCCCGGCTGCTATGCAGTGGGCTGAAGGATGGGAGGCTGGTAAGCATAATTGTACATTCAGGGGGACCAGAATAACTGCGCTATTTGTTTAGCAGAAGAGTGTCATTGGTTAAGAACTTTGGGGTCATCAAGTCTTGTCTGGTGATGCAGTTTCCGTTCTCAGGGATAGATATTCCGGAGCAATTTGACAAGCAGGCCAAGTGGTTGAAGGCTTTTGTTGAATGGGTCCGCAGTCAGCTATGCGG
Source organism: Crocinitomicaceae bacterium (assembly GCA_022447585.1). GTDB lineage: Bacteria > Bacteroidota > Bacteroidia > Flavobacteriales_D > Crocinitomicaceae > UBA4466. The sequence goes on from JAKVAR010000045.1 coordinate 4,194, forward strand.
ATATGCTACTGCGACAACGACACTTCAAAGTGGGTTGAGTCAATACGAGTTTGTCGACCATCAGATCAAGCAGGTCAGTAACCAGCGTGCTTACCACAAGCAGCACCGTAAGGAGGGTTATATGTAGCTCAGAAGTGTATCTGGGATCGGCAAGATAGTGGCCTGCGGCATCCTAAGTGAGGTGTGGGAGTTAAGACGATTAAAGAACCTCAAGAAGCTGGTCTCCTCCGCAGGACAGTGTTCTTGAGTGTATCAAAGCGGCGATACCTACCGCTGTACACGAATCAGTTTTCGTGGGAACCGCATGCTGCGTAGCTACTTCGCGGAAGCTTCGTGAATAGCGCTACACCACGATCCAATATTGCAAACATATTGGAGAAGCCATCAGGGGAAAGACCCTAAGAGGATACTGATCAAGGGAGCCCTCAAGCTCCTAAGT
>JAKVAR010000046.1 GCA_022447585.1 Crocinitomicaceae bacterium
ACCGTTAGCATTAATGAAAATGAATAAACTCACGATCTTTTTTTTTATTATCGTTTTTCAGAGCTTTAGCTTTGGTCAAAACCCTGGCTTGTGTTATGAACCCATAAAGCGGGATATGAAAAATGATAAATGGGACGACATAGATCTTCATTTGGATTCTATGTATCTAAAGTACTCTGATTCTATTATTGTTCCATTTACACTGCATAGAATTGGCAGAAAGCTATTTCAAATACAAGATTTCGATAGGTTATTCAAATACTCGAAGTTGATGCTCGAATATGACTACAGTAAATTAAAAACTAAATTCCCTGAGAGTTCAAAAACAAAGTGGGAGTCCTATTGCAAAGATTTACCAACTAGACAAATATATAATTGGGGCCATTTTTTTCTGGCATCAGCCTGTTTAGAAAGGCAACAATATGACTCGTGTCTGATTCACTTGGACAGTTCATCGATTGAAAATTACACCTCACTTCCTCGACAGTATAAGTATAATCTATGTGCTGGACTTCATTTGACAATGATGAAATCAATTTGCCTTGAAGGGAAAGGAAAAATAGATGAAGCAAGGGAAATTCTCATCCCATATTTATTCTTAGATAAATTTCAAGACATTAAAAATTTCTTTGATCATACTGATATCGTGACACAATACTTTAAGTTAAAAAAGCAATCAGCAACCAATTCACAATCGATTTTCTCTCCGCCACATTTTTTTTCGATTAATAAAATATTGGAAGAAAAAGTAAAACGGAAAGATGGCAAGTTCCCCCCACCTCAAGAATACACAGAATCAAATGACTCGATAGTTACGGCTTCAGGATGGTACTATTACCAAAGAGATCCTGTTGGGAGTTATATAAGGGTTGAAGACAATTATGTTCGCATTTACATCGACCAAAGCTATTATTCAGGCCTAGGTGAAAATAAAACATTCTCATTGACAGAATACATAAATCAGACAGAATTCTATCGGCAATATCGTCAAAGATAATAATGCTAACACAAGCTACAATCCATGCAGGTTTTCGCTTCGAGAAATCACTTTATGATTAGGAAATCTATCCCTAACTTGGAGAAACCAAATTTGGTAAAGAGCTGCACGTTTCGTAGCTTCAATCGTTATGCACAATAGAAGGTTTGGGTGCGCCATGTCCAAGAGATGCCTTCATAGAATCTCTGCGCTCCGCGCATGATTCTATTGCTTATGTTTCTGATCAAGAAATTGACAAGCAGTTTAAAGATGTGCTGTTTGATTTGAAATTGTTGGTGGATTGGTTGGAGAAGATTTAAGGAAAAGTTATGTGAGCGCGATGCGCTCGAGACTGTAAACTAAACTCTGTCCGTTGAGTTAAAAACCCAAAATGTAATTTTAACTTAAAAACGGATAACATGACACCGGAAGAATTAGCAGAATTAGAGTCAAAAGCACTGGCTCAATTTAAAACAGGCAAGTCTCTTTTTGGAAAAGATGGAGCTTTTGCCCCTTTGCTTCAGAGTTTTTTGGAAAAGGCTTTAGAAGCCGAAATGGAAGCTCATTTGGATGAAGATGAGCGCAAAAAAGGCAATAAACGTAATGGAAAGGGGAAAAAGACAGTCAAAAGTTCTAGTGGGGAGTTGACCATTTCCACACCACAAGATCGCCAGAGCAGCTTTGAGCCAGAGATCATCAAGAAGCGAGAAACGATCTTAGCAGAGAACCTGGAAGACAAAATTATCGGTCTTTACGGGCTAGGAATGAGTCTACGCGATATCTCTGATCACATCAAAGAAATGTATGACACCAACATCTCTCATACTGTTCTGAGCCAAATTACCGACAAAGTATTACCTGAAGTAAAGACTTGGCAGAACCGTCCATTAGATCCAGTCTATCCGATTGTGTGGCTGGATGCGATGCATTACAAAGTTCGTAATGGTGGATCAGTAAAGCATCGGGCAGTCTACAATATCATCAGTATTACTCCTACAGGACATAAAGATGTATTGGGAATGTACCTCTCAGAAAGCGAAGGTGCTAACTTCTGGTTGCAGGTGCTTACAGACCTAAACAATCGAGGAGTTGAAGATATTCTGATTGCCTGCACCGATAACCTTAAAGGCTTTTCGGAGGCAATATTGAGTGTATTTCCTAAAACGGAGATACAAACCTGTATTGTCCATCAAATAAGGAACTCGATCAAGTATGTGGCATCCAAAGATCAGAAAAAGTTCATGACTGACTTAAAGCTAGTTTACCGAGCAGACACCAAGGAGATAGCTGAAAATGAACTGGATAACCTAGCTCAAAAATGGGAAGATAAATACCCTGTGGTAATCGCTTCCTGGCGAAATAACTGGGATCGTCTTTCTACGTACTTTCGATACACCAAACCGATCCGTAAGATCATTTACACCACAAATACCGTTGAGGGCTTTCACCGTCAAATCAGAAAGGTGACTAAAACCAAAGGTGCTTTTCCCTCTGATGACGCACTCGTGAAGCTGATTTACCTTGCCACAAAGAATGTGATGAAAAAATGGACTTCGCCTATTCAAAACTGGGGAATCACAGTACAGCAATTATCTATTATCTTTGAAGGACGACTCAAACTCGATATACAATGATCGTCACATCAAAGATGATGACGAGACTCAACAGACAGAGTTCAGTTTACATACCCATGCGCTCCTTTTTTATTTCATTAACTGGATATTCCAACCTTTTCTCTTCAAACCTTCAAAGTCTTGTTGAATTATAGAGAATGGGGCGAATGTAATTACGTCTTTCCTTTTAATGCAATAATTTTGTTTCAGATCTCTCTTTTTTAAACTGAAATTATCGTTTGACCTACATCGCTTCAACACACTTTCTCCAATTAACTCCCCCTTTTCTGTGTAATGGTAATTAAATCGCGTACGTGAATTAAACTCCTGAAAAATTAGGCGTCCAAATGCATCATATTTTTCAACTTTGGATAGGATAAATTGACCTTTTGAAACCACAAAATATTCTTTAATCAAATCTCCATTTGTGAATCGTTCTACACTTGTCGCTGTTATGGATGGCCCGTACCCAAGTATTAAAATATGATATTCTTTTTCATCGATCAATGTTTTGAATCTCACCTTATTTTCACTCGAATGATCAGATGTATTTTTGAGCTGGTGCACTTCAAATGAAAAGTTGTTTTCTGAACTTATCGAATCTATTTTTTGAATAAAGTCTTTCACTTCACCTTTATCATTAGGAAAGTAGTCGAGAAGTGAATTAAGAGAACCCTCAATTGTATCTCGACTAACATCAAATTCAACATCATCCGTGTAACGGCCTTTTGTATCCCTTAAAACACTATAACTCACCAAATCGTTGTCCTCATATTCACATAAAAATGCCAATGAGGTATCAATAACGGAACCTAGCTCATAATTTAAAGCAGAATTAATCGGAGAATATTCGATATACATGAATTGATTTTCTTCGTGTTTCCAAATATATTCTTCCACTAAAATTCTCGAATAAAGCGCATGAGAAGAGATGGAGTTGTCGCCGATTAACAAAAAAACAGTGTCACCTACTTCATTTTTTTTAATTATCTGTTTCCTCATATGATTTTCATCCAATTTCATTTCATACCCCACAGGCAAATCATAAAAATTATTCGAATCAAGAAACAACCCGTTCATTTCAAAATTGTTCCTGTATTCGGGAGTGTATTCATCAAGGTTATGAGTTACCCCATAGAGCATTGAACGTATCAAACGTCCGTGATCATCAAATCGATATCTATATTCTAGATAACCTATAGTGTTAAAAGGTGAGTCAAAAGCAATAGGTTTGGATGAGACAATTATTTCTTTATACGAGTTATGTTTTATCCAGTCAGAAAAATGCGTAATCGATGGAGGCCAGAAATCGTATGGACCTTCTTCGGCAAAAGCAGGTTCTTCCCAAGAACTACCCTGAACAGGTGGTTGCAGTGAAACTTGACCAAATCCCATCATTGGGAAAAAGATGAACATGATAAGTAGTTTTAAATTCATTGTTTATAAAGCTTTACCAACATGATTGTACCATGGAATCTATAGTATAACAAATTAGTTCAAGTAAGTTGCATAATTTGAGTAATGAAATGATCTTTACGAATTTTCGTTGCGCACCTATTTTGTTCAGTGAACTGCTCAAAAAAAGTACTTCACTTAGTTGATTGAAAAAGGGAAAGGAAAATCTATAACGTTTTCTGAAGCATCAAATTAGGCAGGAAGAATAACAAAAGGTAAAGCGCTATTTAAGGAAGTGCATAACACCGCCTCATGCTTCATGCCGAAAAGTGTTATATTCGAGAGTCGGCACGAAAGCATAGCCGCAAAACGTTATGCACAATAAAAATTAGACTTCACTATGTGGAATATTTCAAATATGGCATCTTAAGTATAAACTCAAATGTACATTAAACACGTTTTCATATTTTGTTTTTCACTTTTTATAACCTTTCAACTCTATTCACAAGAAAACAAATTCAATTTTGAAGAATATCTAAGTAGGTTACAGCAGAAACCATCAAAGTTCAAAGTAAACAAAACAAGAGAAAAAATTGGAGGTAAAAAACGACCAATTTGTTTCGTAGAGATACAAGATTCCATTGACTTCAGTTATTATTGGTTTTCGGATAAACTATTGCCAAATCCAACTAACATTGATTTAGAATTTAATAGAATAGCGAATAACCCAAAAGGAGTAATAAAAATTAAAGTATCAAAAATTTATAATGAACTTGTGAAGGATAAATCGATTGTCTTTTTTGAAATATGTGGAGAATACATTTATTACGGTTACTTCGAATACGACTTAACCACTAAAAAAGTACGTGTAGATTACACAATGTGGGCGGATGCAACGTGTGCATAACATGCCCTACACCCAATGCGGAGTATTTTCTTCGAAAAACTAATCTTTCTAAAACAACTATTTATTACTTTAAACGAAAATTTTGGTCCAAAGCCGCACTGCTGTGTAGCCCCGACCGTTATACGCAATGAAGGCGTGGCTCCAATGCCCATTGTTTGAAAGCCACACCTAAGTAACCAGTGTGTTCGTTTTCTTTCTCCCCCCCTTTCTTTTTTGGTGTTATAAGACAACTTTTTGGCGGAAAGTCGATACCTATTCTTTAATGACATATTTCCCCTCCAGAATTGCATACCTTTCCTTAATGTAGTTCCCACTTGTATCAATCGGCTTTCGTATGATTATATCACTGTTTTCGAATGACATATCGAACCTGAAGCCGTAGTGATCTCCAAGCTCTTCTCCAAAAACGTGCTGCCCACTAGCCTCGATTTCCATATTGAACAAAACATTAACTGAATCAAGTTCAACTACTAGAATTTTTCTATGATATCCTGTGTAAGTATGATCTCCTGAAAACTCATATTCTAAAATCAACTCATTGTTTCCCTTACCATTAAGTTGTTTAAAATTCAAATATGCCGTATCCAAATACTCAGGATAATCTCCTCGTATATGTTTGAACAATAATGAATCTTCTCGTTTCTCATTTATTACATAATAATTGCTAATCACGTAATTATCATTATACTTTCTACGATTGTCCTGAAGAGTCACTCTCAAAATTTGGATGCCCAAGCTATCGTTACGAGCCAAGACTTTTTCTTGAATAGTATCGAATTGCCCAACAGTGGTAAAGGACATCAAAATGAAAACAGTAAATAAAATCTTCATTTAAACATTGTTGACATAATAAAACTCTAAAAACTTAATACAGATTAATTCAAAATAGGTTCACTAGAAAAGAAAAAGGGGGAGTCCATGGATAGAGACTTGTGTTCTCAGCAAATAAATCACAATCGGGAATCACTGGTTAATTTTATGCGTATAACAGCAAGTAAGCCCAAGCGCCGAAAACACTATATTTGTTTGGCGCCTGTGCCTACTTGCAAACCGTTATATGCAATACCCATGATACACCACCTTTTGTGAACCAGGCTATTTAATATGTGGAAAAAGCTATTTAAGAAATCGAATCCAACTATTGAGGAACCAAATAAAATACAAATTATTGGTTGGTCTGAATATGACGAGAAGGAAAGTATTGGAACTACAGGTACTGAAAACGGGAAAATCATAAAGGATATTGAACATTCAGATGGCGCAAGAATAACATTAGAAAAAGATTGTGGGAATATTCCTTTTGCAATTACAATTGGTATTTATGGTTTAATATTTCATACTGTCTATTTAAGTTATTTTTATGAGGCAGATGATTTGATTCAACAGTTAAAATCCATTATTGAAGAAATTTTTAATCTATATAATTGTCCTGAAGAACAGAGAGATGAAGAGTGGCACAATAAACATGATGAATTTGTAAATCAAATTGTAGAAGCTGGTCCAAAATAAGCTGCATATAACATGCCCTACACCCAATGCGGAGTATTTTCTTCGAAAAATCAATCTTACTACAACAACTATTTATTACTTTAAACGAAAATTTTGGTCCAAAGCCGCACTGCTGCGTAGCCCCGACCGTTATAGCCAATAAAAAGAACAATACAATATGAATAAATTGGTTCTAATAATATTACTTTTAATAAGTCAACTGACATTCGCTCAAGACATTGACACCTCTTTTATTATTAAAACTCCAAATAGTGAAATAAAGGTGATGTGCAAGAAGGCTTATCGAAATGGCACTTTATCACAATCCTCATTGTTATTAAATGCCCATATCCACATAAAACAATCTACAATTGACGAGGCTATTAATAGTGGAATCAAGAAAGGAAAATATTACGCAAAATTAAATTACTCAAGTGATTGCAACCTGTTAAGCATTGACTCTTTAAAAGCAAGCGATAATATCAGTTTTAATAGCGAAGTCGATCTGTATTTTAGTGAATTTATTGAAGCTTATAATTCAAATGATCTCAAAAAATATTTTAGAGAATCGGATGTAGAATGTGGAACTGATAGGTTAATTTTTTCATATTATGTCGAATAAAGAATAGCTATAACATGCGGTAAAAAAAATGGCGCACGATTACACTCGAAAAAAGCGCCACTTTTCCTGCCGCAGAACCGTTATACGTAATGAAGAACACACTAACCATAATAATCATTTTAATATTTTCGGCATTCAGCAGAGCTCAGCGAGGTGAATCATGGATTAACTCGGTAAAAAATGATGCGAAAGTTTTATTTAATAACGTTTCTAAAATTGAACTCATAGAATTAAAGCCATATTGCAGTATTAAAAAATATCCGTCACGATTTTTCGGTATCCCAAGAAAATATGAAAGTTGTTATGAATCATCAATAATTAGGGAAGAATCACAATTGGATACAACGCACATTGGTAAAAGAATAGAATTAAAGAGTACTCTATATGATAGTCTATTCAATATTCTATATGATTCTGAGCTTTCAACTTCCAGCGCTGCATGTTATAATCCGAGACATGGAATAATTTTTTATGACATAAATAGCTCTGTAATTGGCTATCTAGAAATATGTTTTGAATGCAACAGGATATACTCATTTCCAAACACTCCAAATCTTGGGCCTCCAATTCGAGAAAGATTTAATGAACTAAAAAGGATCTTTACTGAATAAAATAATACGTATAACATGCCCTACACCCAATGCAGAGTGTTTTCTTCGAAAAACTAATCTTTCTAAAACAACTATTTATTACTTTAAACAAAAATTTTGGTCAAAAGCCGCACTGTTGTGTAGCCCCGACCGTTATATGCAATGAAGAAAACCACAGTTTATGCACATAAGTAAATCGTTGGCATTTACCATCTTATATTTCTTTTTAGCTCATGGTTTATACAAGCTTTTTGTATCCATTTATGAATATATGACCGTTCCTCAAAACATTTATTATTATTCGATCAGTATAAACCTTATAAATGACCTAGTTTTATTGGCAATTGTCTTTCTTATTGGAAAGTTTTATAAAAACAGTAAAAAAACAGACAATTCTAAAACTTCTATTATACTATATGTTATTGCAATAGTATCTGGGGTAATAATGATCTACATTCAATCACCTATTTTATATTTAAGCAACTTAACCGGTATTATAAATGGATACAACGGAATTATTACTGGTAATCAACAGTTCAATATTAGTTCAATCCCAACTATAATTGGCGGAGTATTTATAATTCCAATAGCTGAAGAAATACTATTTAGGAAACTAATCTTAGCAGACCTTCTTAAAAGATATAATATTACAATAGGGGTCATAGTAAGTACAATTTTGTTTGTTGCTATTCACTATCCCCAACAAGAGCAAATGCTAATTTGTATCATTGGTGGGTTATTGGCCTGCCTTTTCTATATAATAGGGAATATGAAAGTTATTTATCCTATTCTTTTTCACATTTCTTGGAACTTCTTTGCACATTTATCAATGTATGCTGAATTTCCATTTATATAATGCATATAACATACCCTACGCTCAATGCGGAGTTTTTTCTTCAAAAATTAATCTTTGGAAGATTTCTATTTATTACTTTAAACAAAAATTTTGGTCCAAAGCCGCACTGTTGCGTAGCCCCGACCGTTATTCGCAATGACCAATAAGGCTCGAAAAGATGCTATTTGTTTAGTTCTGCTCGCCTTATCTTGTTTCGCCAGATCATAAAGTTGAGGTCCCTAATTGTGGAGATATTTAACTATGGGTAAGGGTCATTTATATCAGAAAAAATAACCCAGAGTTTGCAAACAAGGTTTACTCTTTACATTGAAAAAATACACATGCTGGGTTTGTCAAAAAGAACTCGTAAGCCACTGTTTGTAAGAAAAAAACAACCTTAGTTTGGCAAACTGGGTTTGCGCTTTATCGTAAACCATTGTTGTGCTGGGTTTGTCAAAAAGAACTCGTAAACCACTGTTTGAAACAACCCTATTGCACCCATAGTAAAATAGAAACAACCGTTTTTAT
>JAKVAR010000047.1 GCA_022447585.1 Crocinitomicaceae bacterium
TATTTTAATAAGCGAGAGTGACCAAACAAGAGTATTTGGAAACCCTAATTTAGATTTAACTCAAGGAATATTAACCTATGTAAATAGAAAATACGCAGGTGAGTAAATTACTTTACATATCAATACTATTGCTTGTAATTAGTTCCTGTACTTCTAAAGAACAAACACTAACAAAAAAGGAGTATGTGCAGTGGGTGCAAAACCCACAGAATGGATTACGAAAAAAGAAAGATATTTCTGATTACCATTTTGAGGTAATACATAAAACTCCAGAATACATGAGTATACAAGGAGTAAAGAATATAGACCCAGAAATGGAAAGTTATGAGTTACAAATAGCCTCAAATAATCCAAGTGTAACAGCAATGGATTTAGGAATAACTGATATGGGACAATACCAAGATAAAGTAAATTATTTTGCTTTTGACTTTCAGAGAGACATAAGGTTAATAGTAGATGGAGATTCAATTTACCCTACCCATTTTCACTTTGAGAGAACCTATGATATCAAACCTTTTGTAAGTTTTGATATAGCTTTTAAGAAGCAAGATTTAGAAAAAGAGAGAACAATATATATTAATGGAACTAGACTAGGAGTAGGACCATTAAAATTTAAGTTTAAAGACATTAAAAATACCCCAAAACTAAAAATAGACTAATTATGAAATTTGGTTTTAGTAAAGTACAGACAAAAAAGAGATTTAAGCTACTGGCTTATTATCTAATTTTTAGTATCGTTTTTCAATTGGTAGCACCAAACTACTCATTTGCCTTAACCTCTGGTCCAGCACAAGAGGAATATGCAAGTTTTGAGCCAGTAGGAACTAACCAAATGGTAGATTTATATAGTGGAGATTTCACTTATAACATTCCATTACTATCAGTTCCAGGGCCAAATGGAGGATACCCAATAAATTTAGCGTACCATAGTGGTGTTGGTATGGAACAAGAAGCTTCTTGGGTAGGACTAGGCTGGAATATCAATATGGGAGCCATAAATAGACAACTAAGAGGTTTGCCTGATGACTTTAATGGAGATGTGGTTACAGAGAGTGTTCATATGAAAGAGAATATTACAGTTGGTTTTAATGATGTACTGAAATGGTTGCCTAATAGATCTAGAAGTGAAACAGCAGGTTTTCCAGATCCAGAAAATGAGGAAATGGGATTAACCATGATGGGAGATCCCTCTTCTTATGAGACTAATTCTTATAGATTAGGTCTGTTTTATAATAATTATAAAGGCTTTGGTTATGAATACTCATTAGGACTAAAAGGAAAAAGATTTAGACATATTACAAAGTTAAAATTTGGCCTTAATCTAAATTTTAATTCTCAAAATGGGATTACATATAGCCCTTCAGTTGAACATGGATATAGTATTAATGGTAATAAAGAAATAAGTGCCTCGATAAATTCAAGAACAGGATTTCAGAATTTAAGAATATCAAGGGGGATAGGGAGAAATAGAACAGCTAGAGTTTTTAAATTAGGTAATACCTCTTCTTTAAGTTTTGGCTACATGCCAAACAATGTAGCTTCAATACAATATACTTACAATAGACAAAATGTTCCTTTTAAGTTTGATTTTGGAAATAAATCAATTGCAAAGGTAGAATATCCTTTTCCAGTATCAGGAGAAATTAATATATCAAGTTTAGGTCCAAATGGAGATGCTGTTTTTAATAGAAGTGCATACGGGTATTTAAATACTGAAAAATCAGAAGAAGAAGATATAACTGATTTCTCGGAAAGTCAAAATATAAGGTATTCTAAGTTAGTACCAAATCTAGCTCCTTCTACAGTTAATTATGATATATATTCTATGACAGGTCAAGGAACAGGAGGAATGTTTAGGCCACATAAATCTGAAATAGGAATTTATAATCAACAGAATCAAACAGAAGTGAACCCAATAGCAAATGATGGTTCTAATATTACTGGTATTGAAATAGGGAGTAGCACACTGCCAAATGATTTTCATTTAGGGTTTGATACGCAATTTGGAAATACAACTAATTACTCGGGCAAGTGGGAAGAAGAAAATGAAGTAAATGACCACTTAGGATTAAATGAGAATAAAGATCCAAGAAAAGAAGGTACTTATTTCCAAATGTATGGAGAAAAAACTGCAAAATACCAATCAGAAAATTACTTAAATACATGGTCAGGTGATGATGCTGTTTCAATGAAATTAGAAAAAACATCTAACTATAGTAATAGAAAATATCAAGCAAAAGGAGTTTTAAAAAATTCAGCAGGAACAGAAACAAGTTTATCAAATACATTAAATGGTAAGCAAAGTAAAGTAAGACGTGCTTCTAATATTCAAAGGTTAACAAAATCACAGGTTCAGTCTTATGGAATTAGCAATTACCTTGCTTATTCAGTAGATAACACTCCTTCAGTTAATGATGTAAATTCTGTTAATTCAAATGTTGCAAAATCATCAGATCTTTCAAATGTTGGGACTAATGACCATATTAATGAAATCAGTGTTCTTCAAAGCAATGGGATGAAGTATGTTTATGGATTACCTGCTTATAATAAAACTAGAATAGATGCTGCCTTTAGATTACCAATAGATCAAGATGTTTTACAAAATGGATATAGAATTACAGAAGAAGACCCTTATCCTATTCAAAAAATGTCTAGAGTTAAAAACTGGTATGCTAATGGAGAAATAAAAAGAGAAGGAGGTGCATTAGATGAGTTTGTGTCAAAAACAACTACTCCTGCTTACGCACATTCTTGGTTGTTAACTTCAGTGTTATCAGACGATTATGTAGATATAACTGGAGATGGACCAACAAATGATGATTTTGGTTATTGGACTAAATTCAACTATAAGAAAGTAATAGAAAACTACAAATGGAGAACTCCATATTCAGATGCTAATTTTTCAAGCGGTTCATTTGCTTCACAAAGAGACAATATAGGTTCTTACACTTATGGTGAAAAAGATATATTTTATATAGAAACTGTAGAAACGAAAACACATATAGCTGTTTTTGAGTTAGAAAATAGAGAAGATGGTTATGAAGCAAAAGGAGAACTAGTAGATGAAGATGAATCTAACATTCATGGAACGAATTCATTAAAGGCTTTAAAAAGTATAAAGTTGTATTCTAAAAACGAATACTTGGCAAACCCGGCTAATGCAATTCCTGTAAAAGAAGTACATTTTGAATACGATTATTCATTATGTCCAGGAGTACCAAATAACATCAATGGTGGGGGAAAATTAACACTTAAAAAAGTATATTTCACTTATGAAGGTTCAAATAGAATGGAATACAGCCCATACGAATTTACCTATAGTAATAATAACCCTGCTTATTCTTATCAAGACATGGATAGATGGGGGTTATATAAGAATAACTCAATTTATCAAAATCATTACCCTTCAGGTAGATTCCCATATGTAGATCAGGAATCTCCTTCAGCTGTGGATAATTGGTTAATGACAGATATTAAATTGCCATCTGGTTCTAATATGCATGTAGACTATGAACAAGACTCTTACTCTTTTGTAGAAGGAAAAAGACCAATGGAAATGATGGACATTATTGGGATTAATAAATATGCAAATATTGTTCCTGTAGATGGAGGAAAACATGATCCAAGTGCAACTGTTGCTTTCACTCCTTTAAAAGGAGATTATGTTTATATAAAATTGAGAGAGTCAGTTGCCACTAGAGAAGAATTTAGTGAAAAGTACTTAAATAAAGAAGGATTAAAATATGTTCACTTTAGAGCTGAAGTAAGTTTGTCAAATAACTTAATAACAAATGATGAAAATCGAAAATATGAGTTGATAAATGGGTTTGGGGAAATAGACTACGGTTCAGAAGATTCAAATGAAAATCCAGATGATTATGGAATTGTAGCAAATGGAACCATAGGTTACATTAAGTTAAAAAAACTAAACTTAGGTAAACTTGGAGCTATTAAGACTAATCCAATAAGAAAAGCAGCACTTCAGCATTTAAATATAAATGTGCCTCATATAAAATATGGAGAACCAACTCAAAATGTAACAGTTAATATACAGTCTTTATTTTCTCCTTTACAAGATATGTTAGGTACAGTTTTAGGAAAATATAAAGCTGATATAGTAGAAGGAAGAGCTGAATTTATAAGGTTAACAGGTCATTCTCAAATAAGAATGTATTCACCTACAGAAAAATTAGGTGGAGGCGTAAGAGTAAAACAAATTTATGTAGAAGATGATGGTGCTTCAGGTTTTGCTTCTCAACGATATGGTCAAGTGTATACTTATGAAGATGGAGTAGCTTATGAACCTCAAATAGGTATGGAAGAATCTAGTTTAATTCAACCAGTAAACTATAATTCTAAATGGTTTAATGATAATAACATGGGAGGTGCAAATCAGTTTTTTGTTAAAAAACCTGTAATGCAAGATTACTACCCAGGTCAAAGCGTAGGGTATGGAAAAGTAACCGTTCAGAGTATAAATACAAATGATTATTTTACGTCTACTACTGACTATAACCACAAATCAATTACACCAACAGTAGAGCATGAATTTTATACACCAAAAGATTTCCCTGTTTATACTGATGAAACAGATCTAGGTGAACATGATGCAATAAGAAGAGTTATACCGTTATTAGGTCTTTATAATAAGAATGTAAAAAGAGTAGCAAGAAGTCAGGGGTACTCAATTGTTTTAAATGACATGGCAGGTAAGCCAAAACTAACAAGAACAATTGCTGAAAAACCTAAAAATGCAACTAACGGAGAAGACAAAATACTGTCGTCACAAGAATATAGATATCAAACAAAATCACAATTCAACACAAATGGAAATAACAGGTTAAACAATGAAGTTACTTGTTTAAATTCAGATGGTTCTCAAGTAAAAGCAGTGATTGGTGAGACTGTAGAGATTTTCAACGTAATGAACGAAAATTATAGCAAAACTAATAGTGGAGGATTAGAATTTAACGTTGGGGTAATGCCAAGTGGATCACTACCAATGTTACAATACATAACACCTATTCCTGCTGTTACACAATCAGAGGCTAGTTTCAAAACTTCTGTCACCCACAAAATCATCCACAGATCAGGGGTATTAAAAGAAGTAGAAGTTTGGGATGGAAAATCAAGAGTGGTAACAGAGAATTTAGCTTATGACGGAGAAACAGGAGCGGTGATTAACTCAAAGGTAACCAATGAGTATGAAGATCCTTTATATTCATTTAACTACCCAGCCCACTGGAATTATGAAGCCTTAGGTGGAGCATATAAAAACTTAGGAAGTAAGTTAAACAGCGATCATTTTAACACTGCAATAAATAATGGAGTCTTACAGGTTAATGCTGGATATGAAGATTTATTTACTCCGGGAGATGAATTATTTGTAAGCCACTCAAATGGATCTGACAGAATTCATGTTTTAGAGGTAAATGGAACA
>JAKVAR010000048.1 GCA_022447585.1 Crocinitomicaceae bacterium
GCCAGGATCAAACTCTCCGTTGTATAAAACTTTGAATTCTGTTGAGGCTCATTCGTTAATTTAATTCTTTACGCTGTTTCCTTATTTCTCAATCTTTCAAAGAACTTATATGTTCTTAAATGCTAAACCAATAACACTTAAAATCTTTACTCATCTTTTCCGTCAACTCGTTTGTTTCGGGGGCACAAAGATATGTATCTTTTTTATTCTAGCAAGCTTTTTATTTAAAAAAAATATTTTTTCTTGCTTTCAAAAATTTCAGTTTTTAATATCGCTTATCGTTCAAAACGGCTGCAAAGATATGCACTTTTTTGAAACTAACAAGTTTTGGTTAAAAACTTTTAAAATTATTTGTTTTTTCAACTTAATCAACAAAAACACTACTGGTTTTGCCAACGCTCTACGTCAAAAGCGGCTGCAAAGGTATAAAGTCTTTTCTATTTATCACACAACAATTTCTGTTTTTTTGACTTCTTTTTTTTTAATCGCTTGATTAAAAAAGCCTTACAATGAAAAAAGGCAACTAAATGAGCTGCCTTTTTATAAATTGATCGCTTATTTATAAAATAAACTACTTCTTTTTACGGTCTTTGATCTTATCAACCCACTTGTCATTTTTCATTTCACCAAGTACAGTTACTTGTTTCATTCTTGAATAATCTTCTACCGCAAGAAGCATTTGATCCTTCGTATCTCTTCTTATTAAAATACCTCCACTACCTTGATTTTTAACTTCAATATAAAAACCATCTTTTAGTCTTGCCGGCTTAGTCGCTGGTCTTCCCATTCGATATATTTATTTATGTATTACTAAACTTATAGACCTCAATATACGAAAGAAATATTCATATCAAAGTTTTTATGATTTTTTAGGAATATGGATAATGAATTCCTACCTGATAAACACCACTGTAATGCCTATTGAGCTAAAACATACACAAAATGATCGTCTTTTAGGTCAAAAAGAACTACTCCTTTATATATTAAGTAACTTAAATTATAATCTACTTCCTTCAGTGATCTATTCGCATTAGAATACAATTTTGACAACGTCATAGCATCGCCATATAAACTTTCAATTATTTCAGCCTGACAATCCAAACTAAACTTCGAACTATTTTTAGCATCACCACTTAACTTCCAAGCCAGTTGGATTATTTTATTGGCATAACAAGTCCTATCTCCAATTCTGACAAAAACAGCCCATCCATCCCCTATTCTATTTGCAAAATGCATATTATTCGATTTTTGAATCCTCACTTCTAAAACCAAATGGTGCCCTTCTTGCCAAATAACTGTGTCAAATTCAACAAGTGGTCTTGTAAAAAGATTTACCATTCGCTCAAGAACAAAAGCTCCCTCCGAAGGATCAATACCATTTATCTTTCCATTATCCTTTACACCGACCAACAAAGAACCGCCATCAGTATTAGCAAATGAAACCAGTACAGAAGCAATTCTTTGACTATTTGTTAGTTCTTTTTCGAATTCTAGCTGCTGCCCTTTTCCTTTCGATATCAGTTTCAATAACTCAGACATTACTTATTCCAAATTGACCAAGCTCTTAATGCCTGCTCTTTCAACATTGAATATCCATTTAAAGCAATAGCACCTTGTTTTTCCGCCATTCGTAGCAAAATAGTTTTTGGCGGATTATAAATAAGATCCACAACTAAATGATTTTCTGTCAAACTATCATACGGCAAATCGATTTCCTCATCAAAATTGGGATATGTCCCAACAGGTGTACAATTTACAATCAGCTTACACGCATCGATCATATACGAATTAATATCTGCGTAACTGAACTGATTATTCCCCTTTGGTTTTCTCGATATAAAAATAACATCAACACCAATTGAGTTTAAAGCGAATTCTACGGCTTTAGATGCACCTCCCGTCCCAAGAATAACAGCACGTTCATGCTGATTACTCAAAAAAGGTTTTACAGATTGGTGAAATCCAAAGGCATCCGTATTATGACCTATCGTTTTTCCATTTTCAAATTCAATGGTATTTACCGCACCTATCGCTTTAGCCTCATCACTTAATCCATCTAAGAATGGAATGACTTCTTCCTTATAAGGTATGGTAACATTCAACCCTTGAATATCTTTAGTTAAAATTGTTTTTATCTCATCAATAGAATTGATTTCAAAGTTAGAATAAGCTCCGTCTATGTCATTCTCTTTAAAATATGACTCAAAAAAAGTTTTTGAAAATGAATGTCCTAATGACTTTCCAATTAATCCGAAGTTATTCATGCAATTAATGTTTACGATTCCTTAGGAGCAAATCTCTCTAGAATGAAAATCAATAAGAAACCTCCAATAGCTAGCAAAATAGAATATGTCAATTGTGCTTCTCCCGAAAAATCACTCGGTAAAACATTATCCTGAATAAATGGAACAACTTCACCATGACTATTGACCCTAGTTGATATGGTTTCTTTCCAAGGCCAAACCTTATTTAAAGAACCAACCATAAAACCAGCAAGTAGAGCAATTGTTAAATTTTTGAATTTACTAAAGAGATATTTAAGCACACGAGCAAATGACAATAAACCAATAGCACAACCAAATCCAAAGAGCCCAATTGTGACTAAATCTCGATCATTAATTGCTACAAGCACTTTATCATAACTGCCTAGAAGCAACAAAATAAAGGCCCCTGAGACTCCTGGTAAAATCATTGCACATATTGCAATTGCACCACTAAGCACAATATACCAGGTCGAATCTACTGAGGCTACAGAATTTATTGTAGAAATGTAATACGCCACAACCGCACCAATAGCTATTGTAACCATAGCCCCTAGAGACCATTTTTCAATACTTTTTGAAATCAACCAAACGCTGGCGATAATTAAACCAAAGAAAAAGCTCCAAATTAAAACAGGGTGCATTTCTAGTAAAAACGATACAACCTTTGCTAGGGAAACAATACTAATTCCAATTCCTACGAAAAGGAAAACGAAGAAGGTTCCATTCACATGATTCCAAAAACTTTTAAAACCTTCCGATTTCCAAAGTTTTAGTGCTGACAGATTAATATTATTAATACTATCAATTAACTCTTCATAAATTCCAGAAATAAACGCAATTGTCCCTCCTGAAACTCCTGGAACCACATCTGCGGCCCCCATTGCAGCTCCCTTAAGTGCTAAAAACCCTAATTTAAGTGGTGATCTTTTAGTCATTAATATGCTTCTAGGTTAGGTTCAATTTTGTCAATCCAAGCGAGTATTCCACCCTCTAAAACAAAAATGTTATTGAAATCATACTCTTGGCTTAATAAATTAGCAGCCGCTTCTGCTCTTTTTCCAGACCGGCAGACGATAACGCTCAATGCATCTGCATGCAATTCACCCACCCTAGAAGTCAACTCAGACATGGGGATATGTATTGCATTCATTTTACAAATCTCTAATTCATATTTATCACGAATATCGATTACAACGACTTTCTCTTTCGCTTCAAGTTTAGATTTTAAATCTAAGGGAGTTATATATTGCATCTTCTTATTAAGCATCTATTGCTACAAATATATTAAATAGCTCTAATCATAATCAATGAAGTCGAATTATTTAACCTTTACAGAAACTTCCATTACAAAGGTTGCGACAATTTCTCCTGATGAATCTTTCGCTAAAACATGGATTGGTTGATTTACTCTTTCACCAGAAGAGGCGCTAAGCTTCATTGCAGCCATAACGAGGTGACCTTCATCGCTAGAAAAAACAACATCTGACTCTGCTCGTTTCAAAAAATCTGCTTGCACACTTTTAAACGCGAAGGAAACAGGTTTACCCATTTTTTTTGAAAAATAAAATGCATGAATTCCTGCCGCAACATCTGCTCCAACAGCCAACGCACCAAAATACATCGAATTTAAATGATTCTTACTTCTACGTCTTAGTTTAATTTTCAATTTAGCCGATTGATCGTTTACTTCAATTAACCTTGGTTTAATAAAACCAATTAGTGGAATTTTAAGCGTTCCAAGAAGAAACAACAACCATTTCATTTTACCAATAGTGATGGGTTTTGACAGTTTACTCTCCATATTCTTTCCTTAATTGCTTAACAATTTCTTCAATTGGCCTAATAGACTTCACATGCTCAATACTTGGTCCTGCACACCAGACTGTTTTATAAGTCGAACTAAATGCAGCTTTCTGAAGGTTTTTCATTCCCTTGAAAAATGTAAATGCTTTAAACCATTTCTTAAATCTCTTATTCTTATTCAGAAATCTTTCGAGCCAATTTTGGGAAGTCCCTATTTTTTCAACGTAAGGAGTTTTAATCACCGTGCATGGAGTACCCGATAATTTAGTAGTCATAACAATATCATCCTTTCCATAATCTACGCAAGCTTGCTTATAATCTTGAGAAATCTCAGCCTCATTTGAGGCTATAAAAACGCTTCCCATAGACACACCATCAGCTCCGTGTTCAATCATACTTTTCAATTCATACCCATTTCCGACACCTCCAGCAGAAATCACAGGGATCGAGCACTCTTCTTTCAATAACGGAATTAACTCTTGATAAGACATTGGACCTGCATGTCCGCCTGCCTCTTTATTAACAGCGATCACAGCATCGGCGCCCAGAATTTCAACTTTTTTTGCATACTTTACATCTACCACATCACAAAACACCTTAATGTTAAACTTCTTTGCCATTTTTATTGTTTCCTCTGGGGATCCCAACGAAGTAATTATAAAATCAACTCCTTCCTCACAACAAACTTTTAACTGCTCTTTGTACAGAAAATTAGATTTATTCACGATTAAGTTAATCCCAAACGGTCCTTTTACTTCACATTTAATTTCCTTTATAACTGTTCTCAACTCATCAACCGTGCGATAATTTAATGCAGGTATTGCTCCTGTAACGCCAGACTTAATAGACTCAATAATCATTTCCTTATTGGAAACGAGAAACATAGGAGCCACAATAATTGGAAACTCGATTCCCAACATTCTGCATAACTCTATTTCTTTTGGATTTGCATTCATGAAGTGAAGTTAATGAAAAAATACTATGTACGCACAACAAAGATAGTCAAATACGTACACTTTGGTTATTTTTGTTTCATGTCAAAAAGTAAAGCTTGGATAAGCGCACTCAGATTGAGAACATTGCCTTTATCTCTTTCAGGAATATTATTAGGCTCAGGAGTAGCTCATTACAATGGGTATTGGGATTTAACAATCTTCATTCTCGCCATGGCTACAACGATATCTTTTCAAATCGTATCTAATCTTGCAAATGATTTAGGAGATGATATTAAAGGTACAGATAATGAAGGACGTATTGGTCCAGAACGTGCAGTTCAATCTGGCTTAATTTCACGCAAAGAAATGAAGGGTGCGGTTATAGTTACATCCATACTCAGCTTCTTATTTGCTGGTGCACTAATTTATTTTGGAGCGAAAGATATGCCATCATCAATTGTGATATTCTATATAGGTCTCGCCATTATCTGCGTTATAGCGGCAATTACTTACACTGTTGGTAAGAAAGCATATGGGTATCATGGTCTAGGTGATATAATGGTATTTATCTTTTTTGGTATTGTGAGTGTTCTTGGTGTTTATTCTCTTTATGCGAAAACGTTCCTTGATATTAACATTCTTTTGGCCATTTTCGTCGGACTATTAAGTACCGCAGTTTTGAACTTAAATAATATGAGGGATTATCAAAATGACGCCAAATCTAACAAAAACACACTTGTCGTAAAGATGGGCCCCAATAACGCTAAGTTTTACCATGTTTTGTTAATACTGATAGCTATAATCTCATTAGCTCTTTTCTTAGATAAGTTAAAAGAACCATTGACCTTTTTGATCTTAGCCCCTAGTATAATTCTATTTGTGCACATCAGAAAAGTAATGAAAACTAAAAACCCAAAAGAATTTGATCCAGAATTAAAAAAAGTAGCACTATCTACATTTGGACTTTCATTGCTAACCACAATTGTCCTCATATTATTATGATTAAAGCGAAGTATTCCAAAAAAACATTTAAGTTTAAAAGCCCTAGTGGAACAAGCAGAGGTATTCTAACCGAAAAACATGCTTGGTTCATAAAGCTATGGGACACCGAAAAACCTGATGTAATTGGTATAGGCGAATGCAGTATTATACCCGGGCTATCACCCGACTTTTCTAATTTTGAAGAGTACGAAAGTCGGCTAGATCTTTTAACCAATGATTTATCACTAGACCTTACAAATTGGCCATCGATCAAATTTGGGTTAGAGACTGCGCAACTTGATCTTGAAAATGGAGGTAAACAAATAATTTTCAATAATGCCTTCACAAAAGGTGAAATTCAAATTCCCATTAATGGATTAATCTGGATGGGGACAGAGCGTTTCATGCTCAATCAGATTGAAGAGAAGTTACAATCGGGATTCTCCACTATAAAAATGAAAATTGGCGCCATAGATTTTGAAACTGAAATCAAACTATTAAGATTAATCCGAGAGCGCTATGATTCATCCGAAATCACGCTTCGTGTGGACGCCAATGGAGCATTCTCTAACAAAGAAGCTCTTGACAAGTTAAAGGAACTTTCAGAATTAGACATTCACTCAATTGAACAACCAATAAAGCAAGGGCAAACTAAAGAAATGAGGAAGCTATGCGCCATTACCCCGTTGGACATTGCTCTGGACGAAGAATTAATAGGTGTTAATTCTATAGATGAGAAAACCAATTTATTATCTGACATAAAACCTCAATATATTATCCTAAAACCAAGCTTACACGGAGGCATAAGTGGTACAAGAGAATGGATAAATATTGCCAATAGTCAATCTATTCCTTGGTGGATTACCTCTGCTCTTGAATCAAACATTGGACTCAATGCCATTTGTCAATTGGCTGCGGAATATAACAACCCACTACCTCAAGGACTTGGCACTGGCTCATTGTATAAGAACAATATTGACTCAGACTTAGAAGTTAAGAATGGCTTCATCTTCAAGAAAAACTAAATTCATCTTCTTCTATTTCTATATTTCTAAAAATAAAGGAGATTATTTCGTCTATATTTTTGAATTCATTCATATCCTCATCTGGAATTATCAAATGATATTTCATTTCCAATTGAATTATAATCTTTACTAGATCAGAATAATACATATTCAAATCTTTTCTTAGCCTTAAATTAGTGGCATCACGCCCCAAATTAACCTTTAGCTGTTTATTCACCACATGAATAACTTCTTCCCGGATTACTGAACGATTAAACATAATACATTTTATATAAGATGAACAATAAGGCGATTACGCCAGTTAAAATCAACGCGAACCAAATAGCTTTATGAACGCTGTCTCTAAAGCCTAAATCCAACAATTTAGTTTTCCAGGCAGATTTAGATTTGTCCTTTAGCTTCTTAAGTGCTGATTTATCTTTATAAATAAACCGATTGCCCTTAGTCATTTTTAAATCAACCAAGAGTTTAAACTTTTGATCTGCAGAAATCATGATAATTTCAGTATCTGGTAATTGTGCCTCAATCAGTTCAGCAATTTGATCTCCCTTCATTACTCCAGGATTTACGCCATCTAAATGATAATCGAGAATTACTAAATCAGGATTCAAATCTAAACACTTAAGACAATCTTCACCAATATCAAAAGTGTGCACTGTGATATTAGTTCCTTTTATTACATTTTTCAATAGATTCAAGTAAACCTTATTATCATCAACAATAAACACGGTTAAACTCCTATCCGAATGAGTTTCTAAAAAGTAAGATGCTCCGTAATAATCTTGTATTATAGTTTCAGTTTTCATGTTTTCTATTTTTAGTTTATAAATATCACAATACTCTTGATTGCATTTTTTTTTCTAATTCTTTCTTTATATCATTTAAAATGATAGAAGTTCTTTGAATCAATTCCTTGACTGAACTCGGCAACTCATTGTTATTATACTTTTGCTCAATATCCTGACTCAAAAATTTCAACTTATCTAAACCAATGAGTCCATAATTCGGTTTTATGCGATGAGCCAAGCTTCTCACACCGCCATAATCGTCAAGATCAATCATTTTTGAAAGCAAATCCATATCCTCGCTAAGCGAAGAATGAATAAGCTCAAGGGTTGAATGAAGTAAAGCTTCATCACCATTCACGAAACTTCGTAATTCAGCCATACTGATTTTATCCTCAAACAAAACGTTTACCCCCTCCTTAGTTGCCCTATTAACACTGATTAAATCTTCTATTTTTAAAAACAACTCTTTAGGTTCAAAGGGCTTTGATAAATATGCATCCGCTCCTTTATCAAGACAATGCTTCAATTCACCTTCAAAAGCATGAGCTGTTAAAGCTATGATTGGAATTTGCGACAATGGCTTGTCAAATTCACTGCGAATAATTTTCATAGCTTCATAACCATCCATTACCGGCATCTGCATATCCATAAGCACCAGATCGTAATCATTATTTAGCAAAGCTTCTAAAGCTTCTTTTCCATTTGATGCAATATCAACGCTTACACCCTGCCCTCTTAGCAAATCAGTTGTAACTAGTTGATTTATTTTATTGTCTTCAACCAAAAGCACACAACATCCTTCCACTTGAAAGTCTGCAAGACTATCGTCGTTTAATTCCTTACTTTCTCGTTTGACCTCTTGAATTTTACGTAATGGTAATTGTACATTAAACTCTGTTCCTTTTCCTTTTTTGCTTTTTACATATACAACACCATTCTGCAATTCTATTAATCTTTTAACTATAGTGAGTCCTAAGCCTGTCCCCCCAAATCTTCTATTTGTATCGCCCTCTGCCTGTTCGAAAGCCGTAAAAATAGATTCAAACTTATCATGATTAATACCAATACCTGTATCTCTTACTTTTACCTCTAGACAAACTTCATTCTCAGATTCAGAAAAGAGGTTAGCAGAAACATAAACACCTCCTTTTTCAGTGAATTTGATCGAGTTCCCTATCAGGTTATATAAAATTTGATTCAACTTCACAGAATCACCTAATAATCTTCTTGGGATATTCTGATCGATTTTCGATTCGAATACAATCATTTTCTGATTAGCAGTTGTCTCAAATAAGGAATCAAGGCTTTCTAAGAGTTCAATAAAATCAAATTCATGTTCCTCGAGAACCATCTTACCAGCTTCGATTTTGGATAAATCCAATACATTATTGATTATGCCCATCAATTGATTAGACGAGGCAACAATAGCCTTGACATATTTTTGCTGTTTTTCATTTAAATCTGTACCTGCTAGTAACTTGGATACACCAACAATACCATTGAGCGGTGTCCTTATTTCATGACTCATATTAGCGAGAAATTGAGACTTCATTTGAGCAACGCTTTCAGCTTCTTCTTTTGCTCGTATCAATTCCTGTTCAAAAAGAATGCGCTCTGTAATGTTTCTTGATGTTGCCTGAAATCCGATTACATATCTTCCTTTTTTCAACAACTGAACCCTTTGACCGATCCAAACTTCTTCTCCTCCTTTTGTTAAAATTGGAAACTCACAATAGGAGTCCATCTCCCTATTCTTAAAGACCTTTTTATAAAATGTAACTATACTTTCTTGATAATCCTCTCTAACCAAATGACTATAGTGCATTCCAACAATTACATCCACATTATAACCAGTAAGAATGGATACTGCAGGATTAGCAAAGGTGAATTCTCCACGATGATTCGTTGTATAAATTAAGTCACTTACATTCTCTACGATTTGTTTATAACGTTCTTCAGTCTCCTTAAGAGCTAAAGCAGATTGCTCTCGTTGTCTTTTTGCCTGGTGGATGTCTGCATAATTGTTAAACGCAACTTCAATTACGGACTTTAAATCAATAGCCTGAAATGGCTTTACTAAAAAACCATATGCACCGGCTTTCTTAGCTGAAGACAGTGTCCTCTCGTCTGCGTACGCAGTTAAGAAAATAATGGGAACATCTAAGTGTTTGTGAACCTCTTGAGCAACTTCTATACCGTTTATCTCACCTTTCAGGTTAATATCCATTAAAATTAAGTCGGGACGTTTATCCAAAATTCCCACTACTGCTTCTTCACCGGAAGCAGCTTTTCCGACAACTTGGTAGCCAAAATCTTTCAAATCCATGATGATATTTTCAGCTACGATAAACTCGTCTTCAACAACGTATATATTAGTAGTATTCATCATAATTAAAAAGCATAAGATTAGCGATCATAGACAATAAGTTAAGTCTTAAAGGAAGCCTTAAAAAATAATTTCAATCAATTAGTATTTTTTTTAAGTGAATTTATCGTAACTTTTAATTTGTCCACCGAAAACCAACTATGATGTCTAACTTAAAATGTATCGTTATTGACGACGACTTGTTGATTCAAGAAATGTTGATGAACTATATAAACCAAACGAATGGTTTAGAGTTAATATCGGTTTTCATAAACCCAGTTGATTTAATAGATTCTGGACTAATTGAAAATGCTGATGTCCTATTCCTGGATATTCAAACCCCAGTGATGAATGGTTTAGAATTCTTAGAGTCGACAAAAATTAATGCACAATTAGTGCTAATGACCTCCAATAAAGAATACGCCTTTGATGGTTTCGAAAATGATGCAACCGATTTTTTATTAAAACCAATTACACTTCAACGATTTGATTTGGCCATTTCAAAAATTAAGGCCAATTTTTCTAACAACACACAGCGGAAGAACTACATTTTTATTAAATCCAATAAAGAATTCATCAAGTTAAGGCTAGATGATATATTATACATATCCGCAGCGAGCGAATACATCAATATATATACCGCTAATGGCAGGCATATGATCTATTCCAATATGAAAGGGTTTTTAAATCGACTAGATTCGAACTTTGTTCAAATACATCGTTCCCACATTGTTTCGTTAAACAAAATAGAGAAAGTATCTCGGCATCATGTAGAAATTAATGGTGTAAAACTAAATGTTAGCAAAAGCCATGCACAAGAACTTTTTGACATTCTAGGCTTAGGATAATTATATTTTTTTCAATCCAATTCGCTTTCTCCGCGCATCTACCTCAACGACTTTTACATCAACATGTTCATGTAAAGAAATAAACTGAGATGGATCATCAACATAAGTATCCGCTAAATTGGATTTATGGATTAACCCATTTTCTTTAATCCCAATATTCACGAAAGCACCAAAATTTGTAACATTTGTGACAATTCCAGTCAGCGTCATTCCTTGAATTACATCATCAATCGTTTTTAAGCGATGATCAAACTCTAAAACTTTAGCTTTCTTTCGAGGGTCTCTCCCTGGTTTCTTAAGTTCAGTGATAACATCCTCAAAAGTATACTTATCAATTGAAGGGAAATCAGATAGTTTTAAACTAGATAAGACTTCATTGTTACCTATCAAGTCTTCCACTGCAGTATTAGTGAATTTTGCAATATCTTGTACAAAAGGATAACTTTCAGGATGAACAGAAGAATTGTCTAATGGATTCTTTCCGTTTCTAATTCTAATGAATCCCGCAGCCTGTTCAAATGCCTTATCCCCCAATCGTTTCACTTTTTTCAATTCTGTTCGAGAATTAATCTTACCATTTTCACTTCTAAAAGTGACAATATTTTCCGCCAATGTAGGACCTAACCCAGAAACATAGCTTAATAAATAAGCGGATGCAGTATTCACATCTACTCCCACTGCATTAACACAAGAAACGACCACATCATCCAAAGAATCTTTTAAATGTGTTTGATTTACCTCATGCTGATATTGTCCGACACCAACAGATTTAGGATCAATTTTAACAAGCTCTGCAAGTGGATCCATTAACCTTCTTCCAATTGAGACTGAACCTCTGACGGTAACGTCATAATCCGGAAACTCTTTTCTGGCAATTGAACTTGCTGAATAAATAGAAGCTCCATCTTCTCGAACAACATACACTTCGACCTCTCTATCAAACCTAATATGCTTCACTAATCTTTCCGTCTCTCTACCCGCAGTACCATCACCAATGGCTATCGCGTCGATTTTATAGGCCTGAACCAATTGAGCAAGTTTAGCTTCAGCTTTTGACCTTTCTTTTTGGGGAGAATGAGGGAAAATCGTGGTATTAGTCATCAAAGCACCATATTGATCAATACAAACTACTTTACATCCTGTTCTAAAACCTGGATCGATAGCTAATATTCTTTTCTCACCCAATGGTGGGGCCAATAACAACTGCCTCAGATTTTTAGTAAACACCTGAATAGCCTCCTTATCCGCTTTTTCCTTTGCATTACTTAAAGTTTCATTCTCTAAAGAAGGTCGTAACAATCTTTTGTAGGCGTCATTACATGCTTCACAGACTATAAAACCGCATTCATCATTTGCTTTCACGAAAAATCGCTCAACTTTATGCAATGCGTCATTTTCGTCCGGCCTAGCTTTAAGTGAAATGATCCCTTCACGATTAGCTCTATATAAAGCCAAAAAACGATGCGAAGCACACCTGTTCAACGATTCTGAATGATCAAAGTAATCTTTATATTTTTCACCTTCTACCTCTTTACCTTTTATCAATTTAGATTTCAAAATTGATCTACGTTCGAATAATTGCCTCAAATTAGCTCTTAAAGCACTATTTTCATTTATCCATTCCGCAATAATATCCTTTGCGCCATTAATCGCAACTTCCTCATCATAAACGTCTCCTTTTACAAACCTTCCTGCCATTTGATCAGGAACTCCTCCTCTTTGAGACATAATCATTTTTGCTAATGGCTCTAAACCTAGTTTTCGCGCTTTTTCACCTCTCGTTAATCGCTTCACTTTAAAAGGCAAGTAGATATCTTCTAGTTCTATTGAGTTAAAGCAACCATCAATTTTAGATTTTAATTCACTTGTTAATTTAGCTTGATCTTCGATTGCGGCAATAATTGTTTTCTTTCGTGCAATTAAATCATCAAATCGTTTAGCTTCATTACGAATTGAAGCAATTTGTACTTCATCTAATCCTCCTGACATTTCTTTTCGATACCTTGAAATAAAGGGAATTGTTGCTCCTTCACTTAAAAGGCTTAGCACATTTTTAATCGAACGATCCTGAAACCCGAGATTATTTTGGATAAAGTTGTGTTGTTGCATATCTTGTGTATTATTCATCAAATATAACTAACGACATCTTTTAGTATATTCGAAAAAAGAAAATCTCATGAAAAAACTCACTTTTTTTGTTGGAACAACGTTTTTCGTTTTGGCTTGCTCTCCAAAAACAACAGAAGCCGTTGTGGAAACAGTTACTGAAGCAGAAGTAGTTGCGCCAACCATAGCGATTGCTCAAGGGAAAACTATTTACGATTCAAAATGTCAAGGCTGTCATAACCTTAAGAAGGTTGGAGATTATAATGCTACGCAATGGTCTAAAATTTTACCTAATATGGCCAGGCAAGCGAATTTATCCGATGAGCAAACAGCGCTTGTTGACCAGTATATTAATTGGGAAATCACAAAATAAACATGCTTTCAAAGCTAAAAATAATTGATGCTAGTTCTGTATTAGCAGGACCTTCTGTGGGAACATATTTCGCAGAACTTGGAGCAAAGGTTATCAAAGTAGAACATCCAAAATATGCTGATGTGACACGCACATGGAAATTGCCAAGTGAAGATTCGGATGCCCAAGTATCTGCATATTTTTCAAGTATCAATTATAAAAAAGAATATATTACTCTTGATTTAAAAGATAAGGATGATCATGCAAAATTCATGAAGTTGATTATCGATGCTGATGTTCTTATCACCAACTTTAAGTGTGGTGATGATGTTAAATTAAATATTGAAGACAAAGACCTACTTGCGACAAACCCAAAACTAATTATTGGTAAAATTAATGGATATGGAAAGAATAATGAACGTGTAGCGTACGACTTAATCCTTCAAGCTGAAACAGGCTTTATGTCCATGAATGGGACTCCTAATAGTGGCCCAGTTAAAATGCCAATCGCCATGATTGATATATTAGCAGCGCACCACCTGAAAGAAGCCATTCTTTTAGCTCTGTTAGAAAGAACAAATACTGGAAAAGGTAAATCCGTTAGCGTTTCTTTATATGATGCAGCGCTGAGCAGCTTAGCAAATCAAGGAAGTAACTACCTAATGGGTAATCACATTCCACAACGCATAGGAAGCCTTCATCCAAACATTGCCCCCTATGGAGAGCTTTTTGAAACTTCGAATAATGATTTAATCACTTTTGCAATTGGATCAAACACGCATTTTGAAAAGCTATGTAAAACTCTCAAAATTGAAGACTTGTTATTGGATAAGCGTTTTCAACAAAACCAAGATCGCGTTATAAACAGAACAGAACTTCAAAAAATCATTCAAGAAAAAATAAAAACCCGAAGTACCAACGAGTTGCTATCAAAATTAAAATCTCTTCATGTCCCAGTAGGAAAAGTTAAGAACTTAGCAGAAGTTTTTGAAGATCAAAAAGCTAAAGAATTAGTTAGAACAGAAATAATAGATGGAGTCGAAACTTCTCGTGTAACCTCAGTAGTATTCAAATGAGTATAGAAATCCGAAGACCAGTTACCCCAAAAGAATGGGAAAACTATTACGACATGCGCTATAATGTGCTTCGTAAACCATTAAATCAGCCCTTAGGAAGTGAACGTAATGATGGAGATCTATCTGGAAGACACTTTGCATTATATGACAATCAAATACTTAGAGCAATTGCCAGGTTGGACAGCGCCGGAGAAGGTATTTCACAAGTGCGTTTCGTTGCTGTTCATCCAGATAGTCAAGGAAAAGGTTATGGTCGATTAATAATGGAGGCTGTTGAAGGAAGCTCAATAAAATCTGGCAATAGGAAAATGATCTTACATGCCCGCGATTACGCATTAGATTTTTATGTAAGGTTAGGTTACAATAAAATTGAAAAGAGCTATAAGCTCTATGACGTTTTACAGCACTATTTAATGGAAAAAATCTATTGATTCGATTTATTAAGTTTTCGCACTTTTTCTTCTACTCTCTTAGAAATTAATCTAAGAAGCAATTTAGAATCTTTCGGTAAAATCTTTCGACCGAACTGCACAAGTTTGCCTTTGTATTCAAACTCAATTCTTTCACCACCCTTAACCCATGGAGATTTCTCCCAAATTGATTGAATTGAATTTTCCTGAATATCTACTTCTTTTATTTTTGTGATATTATCCAATAAATAGACACCTGCCTTTCCATAACCTTTAATTGACTTCTTATACGACAAGGACACCTCATCTATCTTGATCAATTCTTTACCCCATAATAACCAAAAGAATGAACGAAAAACTTTCACAGCAAAATATAGCCAAAAAGCCATAAACACTATCAAAATAATATTCTCCTGCTCTGTAAGATCTAAGTTGAAATAAGACCATGTGATAGTCGCTCCAATAGCAATCCACATTCCAACCCAAGCTCCCATCACCGCCTTAACCCAAGAAACATCTTCTGGATAAATAATGATAGTTGTTTTGTTTTTATCTTCAACAAAGCTGATGCGTTTACCAATCCATTTCATGTGACAAAAGTACCTATTTTCCCAGTTTATATAAAAAGAAAGGGCGACAAATGTCGCCCTTTTCCAACATACGTTTTTCGGATTACTTAATCGCTAACCTTTTAGTCATTTTAACATTATTAACTGTTAATTCAACCATGTAAACCCCCGCTTCAAAAGAAGATGTATTTATGTTAACCGTTGACGTGGTATTCAATGTTCCATAGTTTCTAGAGGCAACTTCTTTTCCAGACATATCGAAAATAGACAACTGAACTTCAGCTTCATTTTCAACGATAATTTCAACCGTAGCTGAAGTAGATGCTGGATTCGGGAAGATATTAAAAGACTGTGTTGGATTTGCATTTAAATCGTTAATTCCAGAATCACTAGAAATAGTAGATTTTCCGGCATTATCAATTCTACCTGTACCATCGATGATCATTCCAATAACGTGAATATTATCCTCATTCCAGTCCGCTGGTAATGTAAACGTAAATGTTCTTGAATGTTGTTCACCCGCATTTACTGTCGTCGGAAAAGAGTTTGCATCTCCTTCAAATGAAGGTTGGATTCCACGAGCTACATGATCGTAAACCATATCAGCAGCAGGAACTGGACTAGCAAGAATTTCAAATCCTCCCATGACACCATTTGAACCACCAGCATAGTAATTCGTTTGAGCATATCCAGCATCAGTTCCAGTAACACCGTCTTCAGTAATTGCACATGCTAATTTATATGAATTATCAGCAGCAGATTGAAAATCAGCAGTAACTGTAACTTCCAACACACGAGTTACAGGATCCCAATTAGATGCGTTTGTAATAATTGCTGTTGGAGCGACTTGTAAACGAGCTAAGAAATCATTAGTCATAGATCCTGGATCAATATCCCCCCCTCTATCGACAATTGAACTTGGGTAACCAGAAATATAAGTTCCGATACCAGCATCATAAACAGCATCTGCCATTGGATCTCCATTATGCACAGCAATACCGGCCCAGTATGGTCCGTATTCCGCAGCAAAGTTATCCATAGCAACAGTACCTCTTGGACACCATCCACACCATGTTCCAGTAGCTTCCTCACCAACAACAACTTTTCCTGCAGCAGGCACAATTGGATTAATTTCTCCACAAGCACTATCATCTGTCGCATCATCGTCAGTTGTTCCATTTACGTTACTCACTGTTGGCGTTGCGGCCATTTGACCCGAAACTAAAGGAACGGCTGTCGTAAATACAACATCCATAGTAGATAAAGAAGCTAAAGTCTGTCCGGTAATATTTTCGGTATATGTGTTTCCATTGTAATCGATAGAAACGTCAAAAGAATTAATCTCTGTACTTCCGGCATTAGCAATTTTAACGGTCGGGTATACATTTAGTCCTGCAAGGTTACCTCCCATATTCAACCCATTAACTGAAGCATTTAAAGCAGGTAAATTATAAGCAGTATGATCAAACATTACATCATCAACATAAAATCCGCTATTTTGAATAGGAAAAATATCACATGAAGCTATTGAACCTACTCCATTTGCCCACACACCGATGCAATTCCCATCAATATAAGCCGACCATCTACCAGTAGATAAATTCGCCTCAATTCTTATGGTAAACCATGTTTCATCTGTATATGAACCAACAGCTAAATTATTTGTAATCCCATCATCGATACTAACCATACCGTTATCAGCATTGACATTCATAGCCCAAGTGGTCCCAATTGCAGGAGTTGCTTGAAAATTAAAATAGGCGTTTTTCCCTGACTCAATATAAATTGCTGATTCATAGGTAAATACTCCATCATTGTATTGCTGTCCAAAGTCTAAAACAACATCTTGAGGACCTCCATTTGCCGCAACAGATGAGAAGTATATAGATTTTGTTCCACTGAAGGCTTGCGCATTTGTAACTTGAACATCTTCTGCCCCACCTTCTGCTCCACTCCAAGTAGTCCATTCCGCAGATCCAGGACCTATGTAGTCACCAGTTGCGTATCCTTCAAAATCATCTGTAAAAATCTGAGCAGTAGCGCTAGATGCCAGCAATACAGCTGATAGTAAATAAGTAATTTTTTTCATAAATATAATTTTAGTCAAAAACTAAGTTAGAGTTAACGAAATTGATTGACTATTCCTATATCTTCATTATTAAACCATTATTGCATTCTTACTTGATGTATCTAAAATCTTGATTTTTCTTAATTGCTTTAACTGATTCCAAAATCAATTGAATAGCACTTTCAACATCCTCCTTTCTACACATCTCAACTGTAGTGTGCATATATCTTAATGGCAAAGAGATTAAAGCACTCGGTACACCTTCATTTGAATAAGCGAATGCATCTGTATCTGTTCCTGTTGCTCTTGACGCAGCCGCTCTTTGGAAAGGAATTTTATTTGTTTCCGCTGCTTCAATAATCAACCTTAGTAAATTATTCTGTACGGCAGGACCATAGGTTAAAACTGGACCTTTACCTGAATGTAAATCTCCATTCTGAATCTTATTCACCATTGGTGTTTGCGTATCATGGCACACATCGGTAACAATAGCTACGTCGGGTTTGATTTTATGTGCAATCATTTGAGCTCCCCTCAAACCGACCTCTTCTTGAACAGCATTCACAATGTATAAACCAAAAGGTAATTCAATTTTTTGCTCCTTTAATAGTCTAGCAACCTCAGCAATCATGAATCCTCCCATACGGTTATCCAATGCTCTTCCAACATATCTATTCTTATTCAACGTCATGAATTCATCTTCAAAGGTTACAACACATCCAACGTGAACACCCATCTTTTCCACATCTTCTTTCGTAGAGCAACCACAATCTAAGAAAATATTTTTCATGCTAGGAGTTTCCTCTTTCTGATGACGCATATGAATTGCAGGCCAACCGAAAACAGCTTTAACTATCCCTTTATCAGTATGAATATTTACTCTTTTAGATGGGGCAATCATGTGATCAGAACCTCCATTACGCCTTAAATAAATAAAACCGTCGCTATTGATGTAGTGAACAAACCAAGAGATTTCATCAGCATGCGCTTCTATAACAACCTTATAATCTGCTTTAGGATTAATAACTCCAACCACTGAACCATAATTATCTGTAAAATATTCATCGATATTTGGGCGAATATAATCCAACCACATCTGTTGTCCTTCAGATTCAAATCCAGTAGGAGAAGCATTATTCAAATATTTTTCAAGAAATTTTTGAGCGTCTTTACTTATAATTCTTTTCATTCAATTTAAGTTTTCAGTTACTCAAATGTAATGAAAGATCTATCTTAACAACGTAACATTCCCTTTAATAATACTTTCAACATTATCGATACAAGTTACTTTCAAGTAATAATCATAGACATCTGGATCCATATCCTTCCCTCGGAATGTTCCGTCCCATCCATCTAATCGATCATAAGATTCAAAAACGAGTTCTCCCCATCGATCGAAAATTCTAAAAACCATCTCTTGAACAGCCGCACCTCGCACATAAAGAACATCATTCTCATTATCACCATTGGGAGAGAAAGCATTCGGTATATATACAAAAGGATCGTCACAGAGAAAACCATATGCTTTAACTAAAACAGTATCCGATTTTACACAAATTCCATCTGAAACTGAAAGAACAAACAAGGTTGTCTCATTAATTTCTGCAGTTGTATTCTGCGAAGTTGAATTACTTACACTTCCAGCAGGAGACCAACTATAAACCAAATTATCCGGCTGACCATAAAGCGTAACGGTCTCTCCTTGTGGAACATTATAATTTGAAGCACTTGCAATAACCGATGCATCAGGAATATTTCCTACATTAATAAATATGGAATCATCAACTAAACATCCATTTGAAGATAAGGCAGAAACATATAAATACTGTGAAACATTCGGCATAACATTGACAACGCTACTAGCTGAAGGAGTAAGCAATATTGAATCAGGCGCCCAGGTATAAGTAAAAGTTAAACCGGGATTAGAATTTGTTGCAGTTATCTCAGCGGATTCACCTAGACATAAGTTTGTATTACCAGTTAATGTCATCGCAGAGCCTATAAAATCTATGAAAACACTATCTATGAGAGAACATCCCGCATTACCAACTTGGACATAGTACATGCCAGGATTAGTTGGGGTTACAGTATAGATGGAATCAGTTAAGTCACCATTTAAAGTATCTGTAAAATTGACATTACTCGACCATATATAATAATCAGCAATATCATTTGTATAGGCAATTAAATCTACCGGGATAGAGTTACATAGCTCCTGATCTGCTGTTACCGTTAAGCCCAATGAATCGGTAACTGTTATTGTTATTTGAGCTGTATCCGTAATTAAACAAATTGAATCTGTAACATATAAATAAACATCATATACACCAGCGCTATCAAATGTAACTACGGGATTAAATATAACAGATGTCGTATCTCCATTTCCAAAGTCCCATAAATAAGCATCTGAGCCTGAAGAAAAATTATCAAAGGTTACTGTAAAGTCAGCACACCCCAAATTATCATCAACAGTAAACTCAGCATTCGGAATTAATTCAAAATCGAATTTGAAGACCAAATTATTGCAATTATCTGCGTCATTTGTAGACGACCAAGCTCCAGGAGATGTCCCAAAATCACTATTACCTCCGCAACCTCCACAAACAGATTGATACACGATTCCTTTAGAGTCAAATCTAGATGTTCCTCCATCTACATGCTCGCCAGAAACTCCGCCTCCAATATAAGTGGCATACAGCGTATCAATAAAGTCTCGCTCAATAACTAAGAGGTAAAAATCAGAATTAATACTTGCTGGTTGAAATGCATCATTGGTAATTGGCATTCCTATAGCTGGGATACTAGGATTAACGGAAATACTTTTACCCCATCCGGAAATGTAAATATTTCCACAAATATCAACAAGAAAAGCAGAGGGAGAAATATCAGTTGTTGCAGAACCACTGCCCCATACGGTAGAATTCATTACGTTAGTTAGTGTCGAATCAAAACGTATTAAGAACTGACTACTTCCTGGATCAACATAACCTGAGTTTATAACTGGAAAAGAACCATTTGCAGATTGACCAACAACATACACATTATTCACTCGATCTACCTCAACGAAAAAGGCTTGATCATAATTAGGTGTTCCCAAATATGACCCCCCAATAATTGAACTTGCATCTGACGGAATTTTGACAACGAACCCATCTGTTTTACCTCCATTATATGTATTTTGCCATCCTGTTGCCATTCCTGCCAAATCATTTGAAGCCGTACCCCCGGCAACAATAACATTATCCGAAGTATCAACCTTAACAGAATAACATGCGTCGTTATTAGACCCTCCATAATAACTTGACCAGATTAATGAGCTCAAATTATTCGATAATTTAAAAACAACGCCATCTTGCATTCCAGCATTCGTTCCCTGAAAAGGATTCACCGTTGGGAAATCGATGGATTTTGTGCATGAAGCGACAATGACATTATTTGATGCATCCAACATAATTTCACCTCTAAAGGGATCTCCATAGTTTGTAGTTAAGGAATCTGCCAATCCAGAATTCGCATTATAACTTATACCATCATTCCCTGAACCGCCGATGAAAGTTGACCCCATTAAATTCATACCATCAGCACTCAATTTACTTACATAAATATCTGTTCCATTTGTGTAATGATGTACTCCATTCGCTGTAAAATTAACATTTGCGATTCCTCCAGCGTGAGTAGCTTGAACTCCATTTTGAATTGGAAAATCTAAACTCGAAGTAGAACCATAGAGATATAGGTTATCTGATTGATCACAAATTAGACTGTGCACAGTCTCCGTTCCTTGATTATCGTCTCCTCCACCTATAAAACATGTCCAAAGCATGTTCATCCCATCATCAGAATACTTGGAGATAAAAACATCTGTTACCCCATATGTTCCGGCTGGATCATTTGCTGTAGGCATAACATTCGTTAATGTTGTTGAAGTATTCCAAGCTGGTGCCGGAGTTGGATACGAATCTCCAAAAACAATACCTCCCGAATATGCAGAACCATCATAACCATAAGTGGCAGTCATACCAAAGTTATCGGTAAGTGAGCCACTATATGTTGAAAAAACCAAAACTGGATCTATAATCAATGTGACGTTTGGATTATAACTTCCGAGCTCATAAGTCACTTTATTTCCATTAAGAACAAAAGCACTTTCAACTTCACGAATGTTTCCGTTTACAATTTGATAAACATATGGTTTCTGTTCTACAATTTCTCCTAGGTCCGTTTTAACCGTGAGGTTTCCTTTTCGATCTAATCCAATTTTTTGGTGACCGTTATATTCCATCTTAATTTGACTGGGGTCTTCATGTGGTTGAACATGAAACTCATACTTTAACTCATATTCGTTCTCAATTAACTTGAGATCGATTCCATCATAAAACTCATTCAGAATTGCTTCTCCATATCCACGAACGTTTCTCGCCCATTTAGATTTATCATTACCCAGAAAGTAATTGTAATACGTTTCCGTTGAGTGACTCGTTTCAATTTCCTGAACATCATTCGCTCCCCAAAAAATCAATTCAATCAGTCTTTGTTTGACTTCGGTAGACCTCCATGGACCTGATGTGCCATGAGCCTCTCGGACGTCACTAAAGTCTTGCATATGAAACAAAAAACGTCCTTGTTCCACCCATAGATTTCCTCCATGTAATTTTGATTTAAATAAGACATCATCCTTCCACTGTCCCTTGTTTTCTATAAAAGAATGTTGAATTGAATGATTGTGACAAACCTCTTGAGAAAAGCCAATTATTCCATGGAATATCATCGATAAAAACAGAAGTAGTTTTTTTTGCATAGGAAGAGATGTTAACTCTAAATTAATCAATTATAGATAAGACGCCAAAACGACTCAATAAGTTTACTGAAAACCTTATTTTTGAACCAAGCAAATAACTATGGAAAATCGTATTACATCACTCTTTAATATTGAATACCCTTTAATCCAAGCTGGAATGATCTGGTGTTCAGGATGGGAGTTAGCTTCTGCCGTTTCGAATGCTGGTGGTTTAGGCATTATTGGTTCTGGTTCTATGTACCCTGATATTCTCGAAGAACACATTCAAAAATGCCAAGCTGCCACAGATAAACCATTCGCGGTGAATCTTCCGATGCTTTATCCAGATATTGATAAACACATTGAAACAATTAT
The DNA here is from genome assembly GCA_022447585.1 of Crocinitomicaceae bacterium. Taxonomy (GTDB): domain Bacteria; phylum Bacteroidota; class Bacteroidia; order Flavobacteriales_D; family Crocinitomicaceae; genus UBA4466. The sequence continues at coordinate 22,743 of JAKVAR010000048.1, forward strand.
CAAATATAAAGTGCCGATTGTTTTCACATCTGCTGGTAACCCAAAAACATGGACAGCTCATTTAAAAGAGCATGGAGTTACTGTTGTGCACGTAGTCTCTAGTTTAAAATTTGCAAAAAAAGCTGAAGCAGCGGGTGTAGACGCCATTGTCGCCGAAGGATTTGAAGCTGGAGGACATAACGGAAGAGATGAAACAACGACGCTTTGCTTAATTCCTATGGTTGCCGAAGAATTGAAAATCCCATTAATTGCTGCAGGAGGAATCGGTACAGGAAAAGGAATGTTAGCAGCAATGACGCTTGGAGCTGATGCCGTTCAAATTGGATCTCGTTTCGTTACTTCAAATGAGTCTAGTGCACATGACAACTTTAAAAATGCGGTAGTTGAAGCTAAAGAAGGTGATACGCAGTTGACCTTAAAAGATGTTACACCGGTCCGTTTGATCAAGAACGATTTTTACCAAAAAGTAGCAGAAGCATATAGCGCAGGTTCTTCTACTGAACAATTGAAAGAATTATTAGGACGAGGGCGGGCTAAAAAAGGAATGTTTCAAGGAGATTTAGTCGAAGGAGAATTGGAAATCGGTCAAATTTCTGGCTTGATTCACGCTGTAAAGCCAGCTGCAGAAATCGTAGAAGAAATTCTATCTGAATACAAAACTGCCCTTAAAGAATTATCAAACGATAAATACAATTTTTAATGTTAAAATACGACAGGTTTACCCTGGAAAATGGACTAACTGTTCTTTTTCATAAAGACACAACAACTCCATTAGCAGTAGTAAATACGCTCTATAATGTTGGAGCAAGAGATGAATCTGAAAATAAAACTGGATTCGCTCACCTTTTCGAACATTTGATGTTTGGAGGATCAATCAACATTGCTGATTTTGATACGCCTTTGCAACTAGCAGGAGGTGAAAATAATGCCTTTACATCAAATGACATCACTAACTACTATGATGTTTTACCTTCAAATAATATTGAAACAGCCCTTTGGCTAGAGAGCGACAGAATGCTATCACTAGCCTTTACAGAGAAAAGTCTTGAAGTTCAAAGAAGCGTTGTAATTGAGGAATTCAAACAACGTTATCTGAATCAACCGTATGGAGATGTCTGGCTAGAATTAAGACCACTAGCTTATAAAAAACATTCTTATAAATGGGCGACTATTGGAAAAGACATCTCTCACATTGAAGACGCTACGATGGAAGATGTTAAATCATTTTTCAAAAAACACTATTCACCATCGAACGCAATTCTTTGTATTGCCGGTAATTTTGAGTTAGCTGAAATAAAGGAACTGACGGAAAAATGGTATGGTGGAATTCCATCTGGAGTGAAATATGAGAGGAATTTAACTCCAGAACCTGTTCAAACTGAATTTAGAGAAAAGACTATCGAAAGGGACGTTCCTGCGGATGCTTTTTATTATGCGTTCAAGATGCCGGATAGAATGAGTCCTGACTTTTTCTCGGTAGATACATTATCCGATGCCTTAGGAAGAGATAAAAGTTCTCGATTATACCTCAACTTGAAAAAAGAGCTAAATCTTGTTTCAGATATAAGTGCCTATATTACTGGGTCAATTGATGCAGGGCTTCTAATCATTTCAGGAAAATTGAATGAAGGGGTGTCTTTTGATGATTTCGATTCTGCACTTTGGAAGGAATTAGACAAAATTAAGTCTGAAGCTTTTCCAGAAAAAGAGCTTGTTAAAATCATGAATAAAATTAGAACTGCAAAAGAATTTCAAGATATGGGAATTTTAAATCGAGCTATGAACTTATGTTCTTATGAATTACTTGGAGATGTTAGCTTGATCAATAAAGAATCTGAAGCATATCAAAAAATTACGTCAGCAGACATTCTTAGAATGGCTCAAACTATTCTGCAGAAATCATCTTGTTCATTATTAAAGGTTAAATCGAAGTAACATGTTAGATAGAACTAAACAGCCCGAATTAAAGACAATAGATAAAATTGACTTTGTTGCTCCGATAGAATATAAAATCAATGAGAATGTGAGTCTATATCACATGAAAGACGTTCCAAATGCAACATCACGTTTTGACTTATACTTCGATGCAGGTAAATGTCATGGTGAAGGTTCAATTGCCAGTTTCGTTAACGGACTAATCCTTTCGGGAACAGAGCAAAAAACTTCGATTGAAATTAATAATGAGATCAATAGTAAAGGAGGATTTTATGAATCAGGGGTTTCTCAAGAAAACTCTGTTATTTCCCTTTATTCTCTTAGCGAGAATTTACTTGAGATATTCGAAACGATTACGGATGCTATAGAGAACGTTGCTTTCATTGAAAAGGAAGTTAAAGAATTTCTTGGAGATAAAAAGCAAGGTTTCAACATTAGCCTTCAGAAGGTAAACTATCTAGCTCAGCGTGCTTTTCAAGAAGATTTGTTCAAATCAAGCCAACCTTACGCTAAGACAACTGAACTTTCGGATTTTGAGCATGTACAAATTGATGACTTGAAATCATTTCATCGACGTCACTATTTAAAAGGTTTGTCCAAAATTGTAGTTGTTGGCGATCTTGATGAAGCTTCAATTCAAACGTTCATTAATCGCGCGAAAGATTTTGTATTAGAACAGAAAACTGAATTTGCTTCTGACATTCAAAATAAAATTGGTTCCCGTCATGTGATGAAAGAAAACGCAGTTCAATCAGCCGTTAGAGTTGGCAGAATACTTTTCAATAAAAATCATCCAGATTATTTAGATTTCTTAGTCTTAAATACAATTTTAGGTGATTATTTCGGAAGTAGATTAATGTCGAACATACGTGAAGATAAAGGATATACTTATGGTATTGGAACGATGGTTGCTGAGTTAAACGAAACGGGTTATTTCATGATTGCAACTGAGGTTGGTACAGACGTTAAAGAAGCAACTTTGAAAGAAATTCAAATTGAACTTACCCGACTTAAAAACGAACTGGTTCCATTGGAGGAAATGGAATTAGTAAAGAATTATATGTTGGGACAGTTGCTTAAAAGTGCCGATGGACCTTATGCTATGACTGACCTTTTTATTAGTGCTGAGTTACACGGTTTGGATTTGAACTTCTACAACAAAGCAATCAATGCTTTGAATGAAATTACTCCCGAACGAATTAAAGCGTTAGCGAACAAGTATTTGAATTGGGAAGAAATGACAATTGTAACTGCTGGATAGCAACGGTAAAATAAAAATTTCGTCCGTATAATACGATTCAAAAAAAATCGTTAGAGCAATATGACAAAGTCTTTGTTACTACTTATTTTAATGCTATTCTTTTCCCTTTCGGGAAAAGCTTCTCATGTTATTGGTGGAGATATTACTTGGACATGTCAAGGCGGAGACTATGTTTTTCAACTTGTCTTGTACCGCGACTGTAACGGTGCTGATATCAATACTATTTCTGAAGAAATAGAAGTTTGGGGACACCCCACAGTTAATTCTATTCAATGCGGTTATATTTCTAGAACAGATGTTTCTCCGTTTTGCACCCCAGTTGTGGGAGGACCTGGTGCTTTAGCTTGTGGAACTGGTGCGAATGCCGGTAATGGATTAGGCGCAATTGAAAAAATTGTTTATCAAAGTGCACCAACAACTTTAGTAGGATCTCCTCCTGTGGATGGTTGGGTTTTCACTTTTCAAGACTTTTCGAGAAGTAACTCAATTACAAACTTGCAAGATCCTTCGACTAAGGGAATTACCCTAATTGCAAAAATTTTTGAGATTGCAGGAAGCACAAATAGCTGCGTCGATAATTCTCCTCAATTTTTACAAGAACCATATTTCGTAAGTTGCGCTGGAGACAATTACGAATATAACATGAATGCCGTTGATCCAGATTTAGATTCTATTCACGTTAGTTTTGGTGTACCATATGATCATTTCCCTGGAGGTATTTTTAGCGCCGGGATTACTCCCGCGCCACTTACTTTCGAGCCTGGGTTTACATTTGATTCTCCGACTCCAGGAGTTGGTTTAAACCCATCAAATACTCCTGCTCAAGTAGATGCAAGTTCTGGAAATTTAACTTTTCTATCGAATAACGCAGGAAGTTTCAATATCAAAATTGTAGCTCAATCCTATCGTTATGGAAATCTTATTGCAGAAGTAGAACGAGAGATTATAGTTATAATCACCAATTGTGCAGGAACAAATAACAAACCTGTAATCACAGGACCATTCGGCGGTTTATTTGAAACAACTATTAATGCTGGGGATCTTGTCAACTTCAATTTAAATTCAACAGATGTTGAATTACTTCAAGATGGTTCACCCCAAGACAATATTTTATCGGCTTCTGGATTAACTTTTGGAACAAACTTTACAAGTAATACTGGATGCGCTATTGCACCTTGTGCAACATTAAACGCCACTCCATTAATTACAATGTCACAAGGGGTCACAGCAAGCTTTAATTGGCAAACAACATGTGATCATTTAGTGACCACTTATGGGGGAGTTGCGGATGTTGTGCCTTATCACTTTGTTTTTAAAGTACAAGATAATTATTGTTCTGTACCTAAGATTAGCTATGCCACAATCACTATAAATGTTGAAAATTCAGGAGTACTCCCTGCTCCACAAATTGATTGTATTCAAACAAATTCATCAGGAGATGTTACTATAAATTGGACACCCATTGTCGATCCATTAGGTTCATTCAATGAATACCGAATTTATTCAATTCAAGGCGCTTTATTAGGCACTGTTTCAAATATTAATACAGGGACGTATACGGACCCAGCAATCACGCAAGCTAACGACTACTATATTGCTACAGCATCAGGCTGCGATGGGAACACAGAAAGATATTCTGATACTATATCCAACATCTATTTAGATTTAAACAACCCTGGAGATGGCACTGCAGTGCTCCAATGGAATGATCCGATACTTCCATCACTCCCAGGAATGGGTAATTATTATCATATTTACAGAGAATATGCGGGTGCATGGACCTTATACGACAGTGTGCCTTTTGGTTCTAATTTTTACAAGGATACTATTACGGTTTGTGAAGACATGTTCAGCTATCAAGTCGTTTTGCCTAATGCGCCCTGCGACTATACATCAAACATTCAGGGTGACTTATTTCAGGATAACATCTCTCCAGACATTCCAATTATTGATTTTGTGACCATCGACACTTTAACTGGTGAGGTAACCATTTCATGGAATGAAAACGGTCAAGATGATACATTCGGCTATACAGTTTATGTTGAGGATGCAGGTGGAAATATTGTTGAGCTTGTTGATGTTTTTGGCATTGGCAACACCTCTTACACCTATAGCCCAGATATAACTCTAGGACCATTAACGTATTCAGTTGCTGCCTTCGATTCCTGTTGGACCACAAGTATTCCTCCTACATATCAAACTTCTGCTAAAGGTGATATTCATACGACCGCGTTTTTGAGTTCGTCATTGGACATTTGCAATAGACAAATTGAACTTTCATGGACACCATATATTGGCTGGGATGGAACTACTTCGTACACAATTATGGGGTTCTATGGTTCTGGGAACTGGACAAACTTCGGAATGACAACAGCTAACAACTTCACAGTAGATGTTATTGATGGTCAAACTTACACGTTTGTGATACAATCAACTTCAGAAATTGGTCAGGAATCTTTTTCCAACCCTAATTCAGTGTTTGTGACTTCAGTAGGTCGTCCTAATTTCAATTATCTAAAAGTCGCTACGGTTAACAATGAAAGTGTTGATCTTAGACTATTTGTAGACGTAAGTGCAAACATTTTGGAAGTATCATTCCAAAGAGAGGAAGATGGTAGTTTCGTTGAATTAGGAAGATTGCCAGCCACTAGCAATGAATTAACCTACACAGACGAAGATGTTATGGTTAGCGATCTATACTATAACTACAGAGCTCAAGTGATTGATAGTTGCGGGTTGTTAGGTGATACAACCAACGAAGCTCAAACAATCCTTTTATCTATTAACAATGATGAAGTTTCTAAAATTAACTACCTGAACTGGTCTGCATATCGTGAATTTGATGGTGCCATACTTGGGTATGATATTTATAGAGGTACAAATAATGTATTCAATCCTATTCCAATTGCATCAGTTTCTGTCGATACAAGATCATTTGTTGACGATGTAAATAACGTGGTTTCTTCTGGTAAAATCTGTTATTATGTTGAAGCTATTGAATCGATAAATACGTATAACTTTTCAGAAGTTAGTAGATCAAATACTGCTTGTATTACCTTACCTCCATTGGTATATATCCCTAATGCATTTACACCAGAGGGTTTAAATCCAATTTTTAAACCAGTTCTAAATGATTTTGATCCTACTGATTATGACTTTACAGTTTTTGATAGGTGGGGACAGCCTATTTTTAGGACAAGCTCTCCAAATGAAGGTTGGAATGGGAAAATTTCATTCTCCAATAAAATGGCTAATACCGGAACTTATTTGTACATGTTGACGCTAAGAGATGGAGACGGAATTGAAATCATAAAAAGAGGCCATGTTTCTTTATTGAAATAAGACTATTTTTGTCCAGTGAAACGAATCTTAATAATTCAGACTGCCTTTCTGGGTGATGTAATTCTGGCAACACCTATTGTTTCGGAATTAAACCGCCTTTTTCCAAAATCTAAAATTGATTTTTTGGTGAAAAAGGGGAATGAATCGTTATTAGCTAATAATCCCAAACTTGAAAACATATTAGTTTTTGATAAAACCAATGGGAAATGGAAGTCGATAATATCCTTAATCAAGTATTTTCGTAAAAAAAAATATGATTTAGTTGTCAATCTTCATCGTTACGGAAGCTCAGGTATTATATCTGGTTTAAGCGGTGGTAAACAACGATTCGGTTTTAAAAAGAATCCTTTTTCATTTCTATACACTAAATCTTTTGATCATAACATTGGAGATGGCACCCACGAAGTTGAACGAAACTTATCTGTCATTAAAGAATTGGGCGCAGTAGCTAAAGTTAGACCCGAACTGTTTCCTTCCATGGATGATAGAATGGCTATCAACAACTTTAAAACTGGAAACTATTACTGTATTGCTCCAGCATCTGTTTGGTTTACAAAACAACTCCCTTTGAATAAATGGAGTGAATTAATTCAAACACTTCCAGAAACAGAAAGTATTTACCTCCTTGGAGGGGAAGATGATATCCAGCTATGCGAAAAACTAAAGAATGAAAATCCCAAGCATAACATTGAAATTCTTGCGGGTAAACTATCATTACTCAAGTCAGCAGCATTAATGGAAACTGCCACTCGGAACTACGTCAATGATTCAGGACCTCTTCATTTAGCTTCTTCAGTTAATGCAAATGTTACGGCATTCTTTTGTTCAACAGTGCCAAATTTTGGTTTCGGCCCTTTGTCTGAAGATTCTAAAATATTAGAAGTTAAAGATTTGGGATGTCGCCCCTGTGGACTTCACGGGCATAAAGAATGTCCTAAAGGGCACTTCAAATGTGCCGAAAACATTTTAATCAACTAGGACTTAATTAAAGGAAGCTCAAAAATGAAATCTTCCATCAAATAGCCTTTACCAATATCGATATTTTCCTCACCGATTAGATTAAATCCAGTCTTCTTATAGAACCCAACCGCTTTATTAAAACGATTAACATTTAAGTGAATTGAAACTAAATCTAGATCAAAGCATAGATCAATAGCGTGATTTAAAAGTGCTCTTCCAATTCCCTTGCCTTGCATTTCAGGTAAAACATAAATCTTGTGCATCCTAAGGTAACCAGCATCAGGGAAATTAGGTTCTAAGCCCATAAAACCAACAGGCATTCCTTCTGATTTGATCAAATAATATAGATGTCCCGTTTGCACCTGTTCTTGAAGGGTGTTTATATTGTACATCCAATCTAACATGTAATCAATTTGACCTTTCGACAAAATATCTTTGAATGTATCTGGCCATATTTGCTTAGCTAAATGGTTTACAATAAAAACATCATCCGTTCCTAACTGATCTATTTCTTTCATACCATACTTAATTGTCTCAAAATTAAGTAAAACTAAAATCGAAATAAATCTATCAAAAAGTAACTATCAACAGTTTTTTCAACTATCCACGACCTTTAGTAGGGGCAGATGGCCTTGGTACTGGTTTCGGACGAGGCGCCGGACGAGGTTTAGCCTTAGGTGCAGATGGTTTTGAAATCGGTCTAGGTTTAACCACCGGTCTTGGCGCAGGCTTCGGACGAGGCGTAGGTTTTGGTTGAACGACTGGACGACTTGGCCTTGATTCAGGTTTTGCAACTGATTGCGGCTTAGCTGGAGTTACAACTGGTGGTCTTGTTGTTACAGGACGATCAGATGTAGATTCACGTTCATTATTTGGAGTCAACTTATCATCTTTGTCGAATTGCACACTCTCACCTGGACCATTTGTAGATGGGCGCGCTTCCTCCTTTGACAATTGGATTTCAGCATCTCCAGGAGCCGGCCTTGAAGGCATTGGTCTAGAACCGTAATTATCATTCAACATTGGTTTCGTAACTGGTCTTAATTCCACACCATCCGTTGGTTCGTTAAATATTGGTTCCGCAGCTGGTTCTATACCTAAATATGCATTATCATAAATACAACCTTGTAAATCCCTACCACTAATTCCTCTTTGTTCACAATTTCTTCTCGATCTCGCCAATGTTCTAGGATTTAAATCGTCCATATCATGGAATACCCTAGGAAAACTTCTATCCGTATATGTTTCAGTTGTAGCTCCTGGTCTGTAATCAAACAATGAATTGAATTGCGTAATTCTATACTGATCAGCAAACTGTCGAGCAATATATGCTTGACGTTCTTTACTGCCATAACGCTGATTGCCAAATGGATCATTCGGAATTCCTCTTGAAAACTGAGAACCTCTATAATCATCATATTCAGAACCATTAGCATTCCCCATTAGACCATCGTACCCTAATCTAGAACATGGCATTACTTCTACAGCCAAATTCAAAAAGTCCATATTACCACTTCTACATATCTCAGCATTCAACTTCTCTCCTGTTGGCCAATGTACTGTATATCTATTCCCTACTTTTTTAATTGTACCGCCATGGCTCAAGTAATAAGTTCGCCCTGTCATTCTCACGGGAGAGCCATTCAATCTAATCGGTGTAGAATAATCGCCATCTGGATAATCGCTAGCATAAATACAAACTCTATCACCGGCCACATTCATTGCCACGGCTGTATTCAATGAAAAATCCTGGCGCTGCGGTCTTTGGCGGGTTTGAACTTCCATTTGTGAATCATTCGATTTAGTCATCACAAATTCACCTACCGTTTGAAATGAATATCTGGCTCCATCAAATGAAACTAAATGAGGATCACCATAAGACCTGCCTCTGACCCTAGCACAGCTAACTGAACTAACCACGATTCTTAACTGATGCAATACTCGATCATTATGTGGATTATGTCTTGACATTGACAACAACCTATTTCTTGAGGAGACAGGCACCAATTTCATCATTTGATGTGGAGTAAAGTTTTCCGGAAAATTCCTATCTGGTATCGGCTCGTTTTTAGATAAAGCTTCTACACTCTTCGCCAACCAAGGCCCCCTAACATCGTCCCACTCACTTAATTCAAGTGACATAGCCGACACAGAACTGACTTCTTCAGGACTTCGTTGTGCCAATGAATTTAAAGAAATAACCAAAGATAATGTAGCAAGTAAGTAATGTATTCTCATAATAAACGATTTAATCCACTCTTAGATTACAAATTATATGCCAGATTCAAAATTATTTCACAAAACGAAAAAAGTCCTACCAAAACTGATAGGACTTATGTTTATCTATTAATGACGAAGTTTAACCTCCAAAATCATCAAATCTTACATTTTCATCAGGTACTCCCCAATCATCGCACATTTTAATAACTGCTTGATTCATCATCGGAGGACCACAGAAATAAAACTCAATATCTTCCGGCGCTTCGTGCTTCGAAAGATATTCATCGATTACAACTTGGTGAACAAACCCTGTAAATCCATCACCATTTGGGTCTTCAGTATTCTCTTTAACCACCCAGTTATCTTCTGGTAAAGCATCAGACAATACTAAATAGAATTTAAAGTTTGGAAAATCCTTCTCTAAATCTCTAAAATAGTGAATGTAGAATAACTCAGCTCTCGAACGACCACCGTACCAGTAAGAAACTTTACGTCCAGTTTTCAACGTTCTAAATAATTCATACAGGTGCGAACGCATTGGAGCCATTCCAGCCCCCCCACCAACGTATAACATTTCTGCATCAGACTCGTTGATGAAGAATTCACCATAAGGCCCAGAAATTGTCGCTTTATCTCCAACTTTTAAGTTAAAAATGAAAGAAGACGCAACACCCGGATTTACATTCATCCATGCATTACGATCTCTATCCCATGGTGGAGTAGCAATACGTACATTCAGCATAATTCTTCTTCCTTCGGCAGGGTAAGAAGCCATAGAATATGCTCTAACCACCTCCTCATCATTTTTCATAACAAGTGGCCATAAACCAAACTTATCCCAATCAGCTTTAAACTTATCCGGAGCTCCCGGATGATCTTGAGGGTGCGCAGTAATATCCATTTCAGAATAATTCACAGTACACTTAGGAATTTTAATCTGGATATAACCTCCAGCCTTATAATCCATATCCTCAGGAATTTCAACAATAAACTCCTTAATAAAAGTTGCTACGTTATAGTTAGAAACAACCTCAGCTTCCCACTCTTTAATACCTAAAATTTCTTCTTCAACATGAATTTTCATGTTTTCTTTCACCTTCACTTGACACCCCAATCTTTTATGAGCTGCGATTTCTTTTCTAGAGAAGTGTGGCTCTTCAGTAGGTAAAATACCACCACCACCTTCAAGAACATGGCAAGTACATTGAACACATGTTCCACCACCACCACAAGCTGACGGCAAGAAGATTCCATTACTACCTAGCGTACTTAACAAAGTTCCACCACCATCTACTTCAATTACTTTCTCACCATCATTAATATCGATCGTAATCTTACCTGATGGAGAAAGTTTTGCTTTAACAAACAATAACATCGATACCAATACCAACACTACTATTAAAAAGACTGCTAACGTTAACGTTAAACCTAATGATAATTCCATTTTCTTTAAATTATTGAGGGTTAGTACTAGTTGCAGGATCAACTTGAACAGTATCCGCTTTAACTTCATCTTTACCATACTTGATACCTGAGAAGCTCATAAAAGCGATTCCCATTAATCCAGTGATAATAAATGTAATCCCCAAGCCTCTTAGAGGTCCAGGTACGTTTGAGTAACGAATTTTCTCACGAATAGCCGCAATTGCAACGATAGCAATAAACCATCCAATACCAGAACCAAGAGAGAATGCAGTTGCATCTAAAATAGTAGAGTATTGACGATCTTGCATAAATAATGCACCTCCTAAAATTGAACAGTTAACGGCAATCAGTGGTAAGAAAATTCCCAATGCACCATAAAGAGCAGGTGCGAATTTCTCAACCAACATTTCCACCAATTGTACAATAGAAGCGACAACAGCAATGAACATAATGAATGATAAGAAACTCAAGTCAATTGTACTTGAACCATTAACACCCCATTCAGGGTTCAACCATTCTAACGCTCCCTCTTTTAATAAGTAATTTTCCAACAAGTAATTCACTGGCACAGTAACGACCAATACAAAAATTACTGCTGCTCCAAGTCCAACTGCTGTCTTAACAGTTTTTGATACCGCCAAATATGAACACATACCTAAAAAGTATGCAAAAATCATATTCTCGGAGAAGATGGCTTTTATAAAAATATCGAATGTACTTTCCATAATCTATTTATTTGAACAGTTTAATGTTCTTCAATTAATGACTTATTACGAGAACGTTGTACCCAGATTATAACTCCTACAATGATAAGAGCCATTGGAGGCAAAATCATCATGTTGTTATTAACATATCCTAAAGAGTACAGGCCGTTACCTTCAATATAATCTCCAAAAATTGGGAAACCATATAAAGTACCTGATCCAAATAACTCTCTAAATACAGCTACTAAGATTAATAAACCAGCGTATCCGAAACCATTACCAACAGCATCCATAATAGACGGCCAAGGCTTATTCGCCATAGCAAACGCTTCAAAACGTCCCATGATAATACAGTTCGTAATAATCAACCCTACGAAGACGGATAGTTTTTCAGACACATCTGGCAAGAACGCTTTAAGCACCTCGTTTACAATAATTACTAATGCCGCAACAACAACTAATTGAACGATAATTCTAATTCTAGAAGGTATTAGGCTTCTCATTAAAGAGATAATTAAATTTCCTAAAACCAATACAAAAAGTACCGCTCCTCCCATAACAACACCTTGCTCAACCTGAACAGTAATTGCTAATGCAGAACAAATACCAAGTACTTGAATAGTTACTGGATTGTTATCCGTCAAGGGATCAGTAACCAACTTCTTGTTTTTCTTCGAAAACAATGGCTCTCTAGGAGCTTTCGCTTCTTTTGCTACTTCACTCATCTCTAATTCTTTTTTAGTTTATTGAAATAAGGCACATAAACTTCCAAACATCTATTTGCCATTTCCTCAACGCCTTTAGAAGTAATTGTACCTCCCGTTATTCCATCAACTTTAGATTCTTTTGATGCCCCTGAACCGTCTTTAACGATTTCAAATTTAGCAAAGGAACCAGATTCATCTGTAATTTTTTCACCAATCCATCGATCGATGAAAAACTGCTGTTTAATCTCAGCACCAAGACCAGGAGTTTCACCTTTATGTCCGAATGAAGCTCCTTCAATAGTAGTTAAATCTTCACCAATACAAATGTTACCCCAAATTGGTCCCCAAAGACCTTTACCAACTACTGGTAAGATGTACTTTGCTTTACCATCCATTTCTGAGAGGTAAAGCGGATAATTTCTATCCTTTACATCTAATGTTTTATCTTTATATTCTTTCTTGATATCTACATCGAATGCCACAACACCTTCTTTAATGTTACCATTGGCATCTAATACAACTGCATTATCCAAGTTTACATACTTATCAAATTCAGCTTCACCATTAGATCGATCAATGCCCAATGCATCAATATCCATCATTGCCGAAAGAATATCTAACTTTTTCTTAACCTCAGCGTTTCTATCTTGCATTGGTTTTAATCCCATTGCCAATAAAGCTAAGATTGAACCAACAACAACAACTAAAACAATTGCGAAGCCGAAAGTATACCCGTTACTATCTCTATTAATTGCCATAATTACGCAGTTTTAACTCTTTTTAATCTTCGTTTGATATTCCCTTGTACAACATAATGGTCGATAATTGGAGCCATTACATTCATGAACAAGATAGCAAGCATAACACCTTCAGGATATGCCGGATTCAATACACGAATTAGAATAGCAATAACACCACCTAAAAATCCATATATAATTTTACCTGTTGCAGTTTGAGAAGCAGTAACCGGATCAGTTGCCATAAAAACAGCACCAAAAGCAAATCCACCAATAGCAAGGTGAAAGTGGGCTGGTAAATCCAAGAATTCATTTCCGCCAAAAGCATTAAGAATTAACCCCATTACGTAACCTCCAATGAAGAAAGATGCCATAATTCTAAGAGATCCAACTCCTGTAAATAACAACAACAATGCGCCAATTAAGATTGCAACAACAGAAGTTTCACCAACTGAACCAGGAATCATCCCCCAAACAGAATCCATAAGAGAATAATTATTGGTGTAGGCATCAAGATTTTCAAATACTGGTTTATCAGACATAAATGTTGCTAAATCTCCAAGAGCCGTAGACCCTGTAAATCCATCAACAGCAGCTTCGTTACCAGCCATCCAAACTTTATCCCCGGACATTGACGTTGGGTAAGCAAAGAATAAGAATGCTCTCGCCGTTAATGCAACATTCAAGATATTCATACCTGTCCCTCCAAAAATCTCTTTACCGATAATAACGGCAAAAGCAGTAGCAACACCAACCATCCACAATGGGACATCAGCCGGCATAACCAATGGAATAAGCATACCTGAAACTAAGAACCCTTCGTGAAGAGAGTGACCTCTCATAATACCGAAGATAAACTCAATTGTCAAACCTACACCGTAAGAAACGACGATCAAAGGAAGAACAACCCACAAACCAGCCATGAATTTAGCTCCTCCGTCAGCCCAGAAGTCTAAACTTCTATCGCCAGCAGCAGCAACCATTTCCCAATGACCTGTGTTATAAATACCGAATAATAAGCATGGCACCATTGCCAAGATTACTGTAATCATTGTACGTTTTAAATCTACCCCATCTCTAATGTGAGCTCCTTTCTGAGTCACGTTTGCCGGTGTAAAAGCTAATGTCGTAAATGATTCAAATACTGGATGCCATTTTTCCAACTTGCCTCCTTTAGCAAATTTCGGCTCCATTTTATGAATTATATTTTCTAAGAATTTCACTGTAATTGATATTAAATAAATATTACATGCACTCTTCTCCGATCAGGTCTAAACCTTTACGGATTTTATCTTGAATGTCAATCTTCGACGCACATACGTACTCACACAACGCAAAATCTTCAGGAGCTACTTCGTAAATCCCTAAGTTTTCCATTGCATCAATATCATCTGTAATAGCGGCTTTAGTCAATTGCATTGGTAAGATATCAAAAGGAAAAACCTTCTCTAGGTCCCCTGTAACCACAAATGCTCTCTCTTCCCCATTTGTATTTGTATCTAGGCGGAATTTCTTCTTTCCTGATAAAAATGTAGGGAACAATCTAGAATTAGAAAATTTATCAAAGCCCAATCCTAACCACCCTTTCGTCAAAACAAACTTAAGCTGATTCCCTTCTGGGATAATTGTGATTTGATTATGATAAAATCCTAAATGACCATCTTGAGCAATCTTATCTCCAGTTAAAACATTACCACTAATAACTCTTACATTATCAGAAGTAAGTTGTCCTTCTATAATATCTGAGACATTTGCACCAATAACAGTGTCAATATATTGTGGTTGCTTAACCTCTGAACCTGTCACAGCGATTGTTCTTTTAGCATCATACTGACCTTTCAAAAAATAACGCCCAATAATCGCCACATCTTGCGCATTCACAGTCCAAACAAACTCACCTTTGTTCACAGGATCAATATGATGGATCTGAGTACCAACATTACCAACTGGATGCTTACCAAAAATCGTATTAATTTCTACTCCCTTCACTTCCGTAAAAGTAGAGTCTGCAGGAGACTTTCCATTTAATGTCAAATGAACTTTACCAGAGGTTAACTTCTTAAGAGCATTCATTCCTGCATTAAACTCGGCATTTTTCCCATGCAATACGTAGTCGAAATCTGGAGCTAACGGAGAACTATCGAACGCCGAGACGAAAATTGCTTTAGGCTCATTAACTGGGTCCGCAACCACATCCAAGGGACGTTGTTTTACGAATGGCCATAAACCAGAAGCCAACATTGCGGCCTTTACTTCTTCATTAGACATTGAGTCAACACTTAAGCTAACTGGAGCTTCTGACTGTTGATCTTGAGATGTAGCAATCACAACTTCAAGAATACGTCTTTTCTCCCCTCTTATAATGGCCTCAACCTTTCCTGAAACTGGAGAAGCATATTTAATTGGTTCGTTATACTTATCTTGAAAAATGATTGTTCCTGCTTTCACTTCTTGCCCTTCTTTGACGAGCATTTTTGGTGTCATTCCGTGAAAGTCACTTGGTTTTACGGATACAGTTTTTGGCAAAGCAACCTCGGTTTTAACCTTGTTTGCGACACCTACCAACCTGATATCCAAGCCTTTTCTAAGCCTTACTGTTTTAGACATGCATTAAAGCGTTTATAAATACAAAGGCAAAAATAGAAAATTCACAATCAATGTTAATATTCATCAACATGGAAGATTGTCTACAACATCAATTTAGAATGATTCTAAATAATTTGATTATATTTATACCCTTCAATTTAAAATCAGTATAGCTAAATGATTTAAAATAAAATATTGTATATTTCGTTTGAAACAATTTAATATGACAGCATTAACAAATTCAGGTGTTCAAATTTCTGTGACAACAAAATTCAGAGAAGACCTTTCTGACATTGCAACTTCTCAATATTTCTTTAATTACTCAATAGTTATCGAAAACATGAATGAATTCAACGTTCAATTACTTGTTAGAGACTGGTATATTTTCGATTCGCTTAATGAAGTTCAATATATCTCTGGTTCAGGTGTAATTGGAGAGCAGCCAACACTTAAGCCTGGAGAAAAATTCAAATACACAAGCGGTTGCGAGATATTCTCTGACTTAGGATCGATGAAAGGTTTTTACACGTTTAAAAACTTAAGCGAAGGTGGCTTATTTCATGTTTATGTACCAAAATTCAAACTGGAGTATCCCGGAAAACTCAATTGATTAGTTTCTTTTGAACAAGCACTAAAAACAAAGAAAAAAGTGCAGAACAAAGACTAACAATTACCCAATTCAATACACTTCCACTTTCTCTTTGTGAAACAAAAGCAGGAGTATACTTTGCTGTCTTTAATACTTCGTGAGCTACAGCCTTCAATTCAACAGACAAATCATTCTTGAGCTTTAATTCATGTCTGAGCCAACCTAGTCTTTCAACTTTATATAATTCTTCACCGAACTCATTCACTAATTCGATTGCATCAAACTCATCTTGCATAAAACCATATTTACGCGACAAGTTCTCAGACAATTTAAGTTGCTCTATTGCGAGTTCGTTAATATCGTTACCAAAGTAATAGTTCGCAAGGTTAAAATGACTTTCCACAATTGCCTTGTTATTTCCCACTTCCTCCCTTAGGCAAAGGGCTTTTTTGAAATGAAACAAAGAGGAATCCATTTCACCATTTTGATAGTCCAGTATTGCCCTATTATTATAACTATGAGCCGCATGCAACTTTGAACCAGACATTAAACTGCATCGTAAACTCTCTTTATAACTCCACATTCCCTCTTGAACTTCTCCCATTTCCATCTGAACCATACCTAAAAATGCATATGCATCAGCCAATGCTTCATATTTGTCATCATTAAAAGCCAAATCGATAAATCGATGAACATAAAGCAATCCTTCTGTAGTATCTCCTGCCATACAAAATGCTTTTCCAGCCCCAAGCATCCCATTATAAAACGAAGTTTCATCTTGCGCACCTTCACCGACATCAATCGACAATAAATAGGCCTCAATTGCTAACCTTCCATCACCAGATAAAAAATAACTATTCCCAATTTCATTATACACTTCTGATTCAAATTGAAACGACTCAAGCCCCCTTAAATAATAATTGGCTAAAGAAAGTACCCTTCTTGCTTCTATTAAATCACCTGACTTACGGAAGTATGTTCCCAACATCCTATAACCAACTCCTTTTTCTAAACTTGAACTACTTGCAACAATAAATCTATTTGATAAAAGCAAAAGTGAATCAATATAATTGACACCATAATAATAAGACAATCTAGAACCGATCTCTACCCTTTCATCAACTCCCGAAGCCCTTTCAAATGAGCTGAACGAAAGCTGCCCAACACCATATAAAGGAAGGCAAACAAGTAAAACGAATACAACTCTAATAATCAAAACAGCTAGGTGAATTAAACTTACATTGCAAGGATAAAGAACAATGATTACTTTTGCAAAAACTATTTTATTATGTCAAACGCACTTTTTAAAGTCCCAACAGCGGTAAACGAGCCTGTTAAAGGTTACGCACCTGGTTCTCCAGAGCACACTAGTTTAATCGCTAAATATAAAGAAATGTACAACCAAGAAGCAATTGATGTACCGATGTACATTGGTGATAAAGAGGTTCGTACAAACAATAAAATGCCAATGACTCCTCCGCATGATCATCAAAAAGTTTTAGGTCATTTCAATTACGGAGATGCTAGCCATGTGAATGATGCCATTGACGCTGCCATGGCAGCTCGTGAAGATTGGGCAAACTTACCTTGGGAACATAGAGCTTCTATTTTCTTGAAAGCTGCTGATTTACTTGCTGGACCTTTCAGAGATAAGATGAATGCCGCTACGATGCTCGCTCAATCAAAGAATGTATTTCAAGCTGAAATTGATGCTGCCTGCGAACTTATTGACTTTTTCAAGTTTAACGTTCAATACATGACAGACATCTACAAGGAGCAGCCAGATTCTTTGCCAGGCATGTGGAATAGACTTGAATACAGACCTCTTGAAGGATTTGTATTTGCTATTACTCCGTTCAACTTTACTTCTATTTGCGCAAACCTATGCGCTGCACCTGCAATGATGGGTAATGTTGTAGTATGGAAACCAGCTGAATCTCAAATGTATTCTGCACAAGTTATAATGGAACTTTTTAAAGCTGCTGGAGTACCAGACGGTGTAATTAATCTAGTTTCTGTTGATGGCCCTGTTGCAGGTGATGTTGTATTCAAAAACAAAAACTTTGCTGGACTTCACTTTACTGGGTCAACGGGAGTATTTAGACAATTATGGAAAGAAGTTGGAAATAACATTGAAAAATACAGAAGTTACCCAAGAATTGTTGGTGAAACAGGAGGAAAAGATTTTATCATGGTTCACAAATCATCTGACGCCGCAGAGGTTGCAACTGCAATAACAAGAGGTTCTTTCGAATTCCAAGGACAGAAATGTTCTGCAGCTTCGAGAGCGTACATTCCAACTAACTTATGGGAAGAAGTGAAATCCATCGTATTGGATCAAGTGAGCTCATTTAAAATGGGATCTCCTGAAGACACTTCTAACTTTATCAATGCTGTTATCGATGAGCGTTCTTTTGATAAAATTGCTGGTTACATCGACTTTATTAAAAGTCAAGATGACGCAGAGATTATCGCTGGTGGAAACTACGATAAATCTAAAGGTTACTTCATTGAACCTACAGTTGTGGTTACAACTAACCCACAATTCAGAACATTATGTGAAGAGATCTTTGGCCCCGTGATGACAATTTACGTATATGACGAAGATGAATTCGAAGAAACACTAGATTTAGTTGATAGTACATCTGATTACGCATTAACTGGTTCAATCATATCAAATGATCGCTATGCAATTAACCTTGCCATGAAAAAATTAGAAAATGCTGCAGGTAACTTTTACATCAATGACAAACCAACGGGAGCCGTTGTAGGTCAGCAACCATTTGGAGGAGCAAGAGGATCTGGAACAAATGATAAAGCTGGAGCACCAATGAATTTATTGAGATGGATTTCAGCAAGAACCATTAAGGAGACTTTCATCCCTGCTAAAGACTACAGATACCCTTTCTTAGGTTAAACCTTGGAAATAATAATAATATTCAAATAAAAAAAGAGCAATGAGATTTCATTGCTCTTTTTTTATTTAAAATTTAATTAAAGCTTACTTTAAACATTTAAAATAATCATAGGGTTCTAAACAAGTATTACATTGATAATGAGCCTTGCAAGCTGTACTACCAAATTGACTAATCATTTTAGTATCTGTTGAAGCACATTTAGGACAAGGAACTACCGTAGGTTCAGCAAACAAAACACTCTTATCTGCCTCATCCTCTGGAGGTGCTATACCGTACTCTCTAAGCTTTCGCTTTCCTTCATCACTTATCCAATCGGTTGTCCAAGCAGGTGAAAGAACTAAATCAATATTGACATCGAAAACCTCTTTTTCGTTTAGTTTTTCTACAATGTCATCCTCTATACGCTGCATTGCTGGACACCCACTATATGTTGGTGTTATTACAATATCGACTTTAGAACCGTCCACATTTACCTTCTGAACAATCCCTAAATCAACTACTGTTAAAACAGGCACTTCTGGATCGAAAACCTCTTCCAAATAACCCCAAACATCTTTACTCGTTACCATTCCATTCCAGGATAAGCACGTTGCATATATTGAAGTTCAGCTAACATATAACCTAAGTGCTCAGAGTGCATTCCGTTTCTTCCACCTTCTTGCTTCCAGTTATTAGATGGGACACTTAAAGTAGCCTCATTTAAAACGTCATTAACGTATGAGGCCCATTCATCTTTAATACCTTCCATAGAAGGAATAACGCCTGAAGATTCCAATTCTGAATCAACAGCATCTGTATAAAACAACTCAGAAGTATATCTCCAGAGCGTATCTAATGAGTCTTGCACTCTATTATGAGACTCTTCTGTGCCATCTCCTAAACGAATTATCCATTCAGAAGAATGCTTTAAGTGATACTTAGTTTCCTTCAAAGACTTCGCAGCAATCGCCGCAATTGTTTCATCTTTAGAACTAGTTAATTTTTCAAACAAAGGTTTCCGGTAAGAATCAAACAAGAACTGCCTCATCATTGTCATTCCAAAATCACCATTTGGCTGTTCGACTAATAACAAATTACGATACTCCCTATCGAAACGCAAAAAAGCTAAGTCATCCGCAGACCTTCCCTTTCCTTCTACTTCACCTGCATAGCTAAAAATTGATGTTGCTTGACCAATAAAATCTAATGACAAGTTTGTTACGGCAATATCCTCTTCAAGTATAGGCCCATGTCCACACCATTCAGACAATCTATGTCCAATGATTAAACTATCATCGCCTAATCTCAATAAATATTCAAATAATGAATTCATTTTTTTCAAAAAATATTACATATGCTCAATTCCGTCAGGAACTTCGTAAAAAGTTGGATGTCTGTACACCTTTGAATCTGATGGCTCATATAATGAATCAGCTTCAAAAGGATTAGAAGCAAAAAGGTTATTTGATTCGGCTACCCAAATACTAATCCCTTCAGATCTTCTAGTGTAAACGTCTCTGGCATTCTCAATTGCCATTTCAGAATCAGCAGCTCTTAAACTTCCAACATGCTTATGACTTAAGCCTTGTTTACTTCTAATAAAAACCTCCCAAAGAGGCCATTCCTTATTTTCCATAATATAATGTTATGATGCCTTTCTCAATTTCTTTTTTTCAGCATAGGCTTTAGCAGCTTCTCTAACCCACATCCCATTTTCCTTTGCTTTTCTCCTTGTATCAACACGATCTTTATTACAAGGTCCATTTCCTTTAACTACTTGCCAAAATTCATCCCAATTGATTTCACCGAAATCGTAATGACCTGTTTCTTCATTCCATTTCAAATCTTTGTCTGGAATAGTTAAACCAATCAATTCTGCCTGAGGAATAGTGGCGTCAACAAACATTTGACGCAATTCATCATTCGTGTGTCGCTTAATTTTCCATTTTACTGATTGAGCAGTATGTTTAGATTCTGCATCATTTGGTCCGAACATCATTAATGCAGGCCACCAAAAACGATTAAACGCATCCTGCGCCATTGCCTTCTGTTCGGGAGTTCCTTTCATCAAATTTGTCATAATTTCAAACCCTTGACGTTGGTGAAAAGACTCTTCCTTACATACACGAACCATTGCCCTAGCATAAGGACCATAAGAACATCTGCACAATGGAACTTGATTCATTATTGCAGCTCCATCAACTAACCATCCAATTGCTCCCATATCCGCCCAAGACAGTGTAGGATAATTGAAAATAGATGAATACTTAGCCACTCCTGTATGTAAATCATCGATTGTCTTTTCACGATCAGCTCCTAATGTCTCAGCAGCACTATATAAATACAATCCATGACCAGCCTCATCTTGAACTTTAGCCAAAAGAACTGCCTTTCTGCGTAAGTTTGGTGCTCTCGTAATCCAATTTCCCTCTGGTAACATCCCTACAATTTCAGAGTGGGCATGCTGAGAAATCTGACGAATAAGCGTCTGACGATAAGAATCAGGCATCCAGTCTCGCGGCTCGATTTTGATATCATTATCAATTTTTTCTTGAAAACGCTGTTCAAGTATAGAAATATCTTGCTCTTTCATTTGATTAAAATTGTACTAAACAAATATACGAAAATTCGTTGATTGACGGGCTCTCTAAACTAATAAGTGTTGATTGATAATAACAGGCATCATGTTGAATAGCATAAAAATGAGTAGCTTTGCCCCCAAATAAAACCAAGCATGACACCAAAATTTCACACTCTTAAGATTAATGATGTAAAAAAAGAAACGGAAGATACTGTTTCTATCTCTTTCGAAGTGCCCAAAGAATTGAAAGATGATTACGCTTTTGAATCAGGACAATACCTGACGCTAAAAGCTGACATTAACGGTGAAGATGTGCGAAGATCTTATTCTTTATGCTCATCTCCTTTCGAGAATGAATGGAGAGTTGCTGTTAAGCAAGTTGAAAATGGTAAGTTTTCAACTTATGCTAATCATGAGCTTAAATCAGGAATGGAGATGGATGTAATGACTCCATCTGGAAATTTTAAAATTTCTACGGAAGCATCTAACATTAAATCTTACGTTTTATTTGCAGCAGGGAGTGGTATTACACCTATGCTTTCTATCGCTAAGTCAGTTTTAAATGATGAACCCAATAGCGATGTAACTTTGTTTTACGGTAACAAAGGTTTTGGATCTATTATTTTCAGAGAAGAAATTGAAGCTTTGAAAAACCAATACATGGGACGTATTAGAGTTGTACATGTACTATCCAGAGAAAGTTTAGGAAACCAAATTCAAAAAGGCCGTATTGATGGAGAAAAAACAAATGAGTTATTCGATGCATTTCTAAGAAATATAACTATTGACGGAGTTTACATCTGTGGTCCTGAGTCTATGATTATGGGAGTTAAAGACAGCATGATTTCGAAAGGAGTTGATTCATCAAAAGTGCATTACGAATTATTTACTGCTCCCTCTTCAGGCTCAAAAAAAATTAAGTTACCAACGAATTCACCAAAGGTTGAGTCAAATGTAACTGTTATTGTTGATGGTGATGAAATCGAATTAAACCTAGATTCAACTGGAGAGAATATATTAGATGCTGCTCAAAAAGCTGGTGGTGATCTACCTTTCGCATGTAAAGGTGGCGTTTGCTGTACTTGTAAAGCAAAAATCCTTGAAGGATCTGCGAACATGGACGTAAATTATGCATTAGAAACAGACGAAGTTGAAGCAGGATACATATTAACATGTCAAGCGCATCCAACAAGTGATAAACTGGTAGTTTCATTTGACGACTAATTAAAAATTATGGCATTTTTCAAAAAGCTTTTCAATAAAGGCTCAGAACCTAAAAGTCCGCGTGGATTTAACACTTTGACTATTTCAAAAATCACAAGACTTTCTGATGATACCGTTATGGTAACTCTTGATATACCTGAAGCTTTGAAAGCTCAGTACAATTTCATTCCAGGTCAATATTTAGACTTCGCGATTACAATTGATGGAAAAGAACAAAGACGTTCTTACTCTATTTGTAGTGGAAAAGATGAAGAATTATCAGTTGCAATTAAAAAAGTGGATAAAGGAATTGTTTCGACATGGTTCAATGAAGTAGCTAAGGCTGAAGCTCCAATTTTCGCTTCTGCTCCACAAGGAAGTTTTACACTTCCCAAAGACATAAAAAGAGTAGTTTCGTTTGCTGCAGGAAGCGGAATCACTCCAATCGTATCAATTGCTAAAGACATTGAACCATCTGAAGCAAAGCTTAACTTATTTTTTGGCAACAGAACTGAAAGTTCAATTCTTTTTAAATCTGATCTAGATGGACTAAAGAATACTAGTGTTTCATATTTCTTAAGCGGTGAATCAAAAGATGGATTTGAAAATGGTCGTTTAGACAATGACAATATATCTTCCATTATCAAAGGTAATTTAGATTTATTGAAGTCTGATTACTTTCTATTATGCGGACCAGAAGAAATGATTGTTTCTGCAATTGATACACTAAAAGTTTTTGGTGTGGCAGAGGATAAAATCAAGTACGAGTTATTTACAGCTCCAGTTAAAATGCAAGTAAAGGCTTCTGATACATCAGGTTCATTCTCTGGAATATCTCAGGTTTCCATTATTCTTGACGACGAGACTGATTCTTTCGAATTAAAATCGGATGGAATGAGTATTCTTGAAAAATCTAACAGAGAAGGGTTAGATGCGCCATACTCTTGCAAAGGAGGTGTATGTAGTACTTGCAAAGCTAAAGTAATAAAAGGTAAAGCCTCAATGAAAATGAACTATTCTTTAACCGATAAAGAAGTTGAAGAGGGGTTCATTCTAACTTGTCAGGCACACCCGGATAGTGAAGAAGTTGTAATTTCTTTTGATGATGTCTAAAAATATAATAATTGTAGGAGCAAGTAGGGGGATAGGTAAAGCAATCGTAGAAAAATTAGCTCAAGACTCTAATAATGTCATTCTAGCCTTGGCCAGAAACATTAAAAAAATGAATCATTCTTTTGAAAGCCTTACAAATGTTACATGCATTGAACTAGACCTAGATTCTGATGATATTCGCAAAAAATGCGAAACAGCTTTCTCAGAATTAGAAACGATTGATATTTTAATCAACAACGCTGGTGTTTTAGTAAATAAACCCTTCATAGAACTATCTAGAAAAGATCTAGAAACATGTTACAGTGTTAATGTAATGAGTGTAATGGAAACAGTTCAGGCAGCTATTCCGAAAATGACAAAAGCACATATCGTTAACATCAGCTCAATTGGTGGTTTTCAAGGCAGTGTAAAATTCCCTGGGCTAGCGGCCTATTCGACTTCAAAAGCAGCACTATGCAGTTTTACAGAATTGTTTGCAGAAGAATATAAAGATTCATCAATTAAAATGAATTGTCTCTGTCTAGGGGCAGCTCAAACGGAAATGTTGGAAGAAGCTTTTCCTGGATATGAAGCTCCTGTATCTGCAGAGAAAATGGCAGAATATATTGTTGATTTCTCTTTAAATGCCGACCAATGGATGAATGGAAAAATCATTCCTGTATCTTTAAGTACTCCATAGTTGTTACTATTTATAATTTCTGTATTATCTAGTTAAATTAACTATATATTGATACGAAAAAGGAACATCAAAAACTTACCCGAATCAGAGGTAATTGCACTCGCTAAAAAGCAGAGTCGATATTTTGGTGTACTCTACGATCGAT
This sequence comes from Crocinitomicaceae bacterium, assembly GCA_022447585.1. Taxonomy (GTDB): domain Bacteria; phylum Bacteroidota; class Bacteroidia; order Flavobacteriales_D; family Crocinitomicaceae; genus UBA4466. The sequence goes on from JAKVAR010000048.1 coordinate 47,827, forward strand.
ATTTTGATCAAATTTTTCGCTTTGTATTTAAAAAACTAGGTGGTCAAGAGGATTTAGCCGGAGATCTTACCCAACAAGCTTTCATGAAGGCAATGGCAAATATTGAAAAATATGAAGATCGAGGTTTACCTTTTTCAAGTTGGCTATATCGAATTGCGCAGAATGAGGTACTGATGTACTTCAGAAAGGCGAAGAAGAATATAGAGATAGCTATTGATGAGAACAGAATATTGGACCTGGCTGGAGAAGCAAATTTATCCAATTCAATGTCTATTGAAGATCAAGAACGATTGATCGAAATGCTCAATGAATTAAAGGAGGATCAAATAGCGATTATAGAATTGAGATTTTTTCAAGAGATTAGTTTCAAAGAGATCGCTGAGATATATAATATTACAGAAGCCAATGCTAAGATGAGAACTTATCGTATTTTAGAGCGTATAGGCAAAAAGTGGGAAGAGAAAAAATGAGAAAATTCATTTTAAATAAAGACAAAAAAGAGGTTAATCCATCACCTGAGCAAATCAAGCGTCAGAAGGATTTTTCGCGTCTACACCACGATTACGAAAAGTTGACCAAGCGCGGAAAACGACCGCTTTATCAAGATCCAAAACTATTCATGCTTATTCTAATAATCGGAATCGTAATGCTCTTGGTTTATCTCGAATCCAAATAGCCCTCCTTCCCTAGCTACTTTTTTCGTATCTTCATGTGATTAATTGAAGCCATTGAAACATTTGCTACTTCTTTCTGTCTCACTAATTCTAAGCTTATTAGCCTATGGACAAGATATACATTGGTCTCAGTTCAGTGATAATCCAATCTTTCAAAACCCGGGTAATACGGGTCATTTCAAAGGAGACATTCGATTCGTTGGAAACTTTAGAGATCAATGGAGGGCTGTCACAAGGCCTTATAGTACGATTTCACTTTCTGTCGATGGTAATAATAATAAACTAAAAAACTTAGGATATGGATTACTCTTTTTTCATGATGTGACCGGTGATGGAAGCTTGAGAACAATTGAAGTTCAAGGTAATCTCTCATACCACTTAAAACTTACCGCTGATTCAATGCATACGATCAGACCGGGGGTTAACATCGGGATTAATCATCGTCAATTGGATTTTAGTCAATACTATTTCGATAATCAATACGATGGTATTTCATATAACCCAGCATTAGCGACTAACGAAATCCTTCAAACAGATAGAAAAACAAATTTCTCAATAGGAGTTGGTAGTATTTATCAATTCTATAAAAATGAAAGGGTAAATATAATAGCAGGAATTGGCGCATACAATTTAAACAAACCCAATCAAGGGTTTTATAATGAAGTAATTAAAAGAGATATTAGGGCTAACATATTCGCCAAAGGGATTTATAAATTAAATTATGATTGGGATCTTGTTCCAGCATTCAACTTTTCAATTCAGGGTAAATACCGAGAAATGGTCCTAGGCTCTTCCATTAAATATACCTTAATCAATAAACTTGGACAATACAGAGCTCTTTATGGTGGTCTGTGGTATAGAAACAGAGATGCAGGATTCATTTCAGTTGGAATGGATTATCAAAGCTGGTTCGTTGGATTGAGTTATGATATTAACTTTTCAAAACTAACTCCTGCGAGTAGAACCCGTGGTGGTTTCGAAATAGCAGTTAGATATATTTTGACGAGATTTAAACCTAAAAAAATGATACATAGGATATGTCCAGACTACATTTAATTGCACTATTTTTAGTTTTCTCAGGGCTAGCTTTTGGACAAAACAACTTGAAGAAATACCTAGATTTTGCTCAAGAGCAATATGACAAAGGAGATTACTTCTATGCCATGGAGTATTATAAAAAGGCTATGGAGCTTGACTCCAATTCCGTTGATATTTTATGGAAATATGCAGAAACCTCAAAGGCATATAAAGATTATCGCAAAGCCGAGTTCTATTACGCCAAGGTTTATGATCGTGAAGAATCACGTATTTATCCATCAAGTTTATTGAACCTTGGTTTAATGCAAAAGCAAAATGGTAAATATGATAAAGCATTAGAAACTTTCAAAAAGGCCAAAAAGAAATATTACAAACAGAAGAAAAGCTATAACTACCAGAAAGCAAAAAAAGAAATTGAAAGTACAGTTTGGGCAAAGTCTGCCATAGTCGATACCTCTAAAGTAAAATTTGAACAATTACCAGAAACCGTTAATACACCAAATTCAGAATTCGGTCATGGAATATATATGGACCAGCTTATTTTTTCAAGTTTACGCGCGGATTCAATTAGTACGAGAGAAGAAGTTTACTCAAAAGAGTATACAACTTCAATCTACTCAAGTGAAATTGTAAAAACTGAATTCGAAAAATCTGAAAAGATAGAACAGTTAATTATAAAAGAATTCAATACAGGTAACGGAACTTTCTCATTAGACGGAACAAGATTTTACTTCAGTAAATGTGGTGAAGACGGCTACAATTACTCCTGTAAAATAATGGTTGCACAATACTCCAACCAACAATGGACTTATATCGATTCCTTAGGAGATATTATTAATGAGCCTGGTGCTAATACAACTATGCCTTGCATTGCGTATATTGACGGACAGGAAACGCTGATCTTTGCATCTAATCGTAAAGAAAGTAAAGGAGGTTTAGACCTATTCTATTCTAAAATTAAAAATGGAAACCAATACGGTAAAGTTAGAGCGATTAAATCGATCAACACCATTGATAATGAATTAACACCTTGGTGGGATAAAGCAAATCAAAGACTGTACTTCTCATCTTCTTGGCATAATGGATTTGGAGGATATGACATCCATTACTCTCCCTACACAACAAAATTTGAGAAGCCAATTAACGCGGGAATACCAGAGAATAGTCCGGCGAATGATTTATATTATTTCAAACACAAAGATTCAGCATTTGTAACTTCGAATCGAATTGGAGTGATGTACAGTAAAAATCCAACTTGTTGCAGTGATATTTTTGTTTTGATTCCTCGGGCAAAAGAAATCCCTCCTACTCCAGAAGAAACTTTAGCTGACCTAAATAAGCGCTTACCGGTGACGCTATACTTCCACAATGACATTCCAAACCCTAGATCTAGAGATACCATTACAAAAGTCAATTATATCTCATCATATCATGATTACACATCAATGATTCATCAATACCAACAAGAATACGCGAATGGCTTAGAGGGAGTTAAAGCCGATGAGGCCAAGGAGGACATTGAAAGTTTTTTCATTGAATACGTCGATAAGGGTGTTTCTGACTTAGAATTGTTTAGAGATTTACTTTTAAAAGAACTTGACCGAGGAGCAAAAATCAATATTACAGTCAAAGGATTTGCAAGTCCATTAGCAAAGACCGACTACAATGTTAACCTCACTAAAAGAAGAATATCATCAATGGTGAATTATATGCGAGAATATGATAATGGTATTTTCGTAAAATATTTAGATGCAACTGCCTCGAATGGTGGAAAAGTAATATTCTCTCAAATTCCATTTGGCGAATACACAGCGAATCAAACCACAAGCGACAATCCGAATGATGTACAAAATTCTGTTTATTCTCGCTCAGCAGCTAAAGAGCGCAAAATTGAAATTCAATCTGTAAGCTATTTACAAGAGGAAAATGAATTGGTATTAACCACAGATACTCCAGTAATTGATGCGGGAGGAAGTAGTAAGGGTGATATTATAGAGCGAGAATTTATCATTCGAAATAAATCCAACGAACCAATAGAAATAGAATCTATTCTTAGTGATTGTGAATGTATGACGTATACAATCACCAATACCCAAATTGCAGCTCAAGCATCAAAAACGATTACTTTAAAACTTGATACCGGAGGTCTATCTGGCTTCAATGTTCAATCAGTAACACTGCAGGTTAAAAATTCCAAAGAAGAATTGAAGTTATACATCTCCACCGAAATCAAATAAAAACATTACGGTTATTAAGAAAAGCGTATTTTTACGCTTTCAACTAGTACTATGAGCGAGGAACAAACAGAAATTATAGCTAAACCAAAGGTTCGATTGAAATTTATCGATATGGCCAGATCATTAGCTATTCTGTTAATGCTTGAAGGTCATTTTATTGAATTGTTGTTTACTAATTTTAAACCAATGGTAAAAACGATTCGCGAGACTGGTACATCAGGGTATATTGTTTTTGATTGGTTTTACTTTATAAAAGGGTTTACAGCCCCACTATTCTTTACGGTAACGGGAATTGTATTCATCTACTTACTTGCTAGAAATAAAGAAGCTGGCTTTAGAAGAAATCCAAGGGTCATTAAAGGGTTTAAGCGGGGAGGAGAATTACTGATTTGGGGATACATTCTACAATTGAATGTATTTAATCTATCGAATACATTCTACAACGAAAAAACATGGTTTTTTGCATTTCATGTACTTCAATCTATTGGGCTCGGGATCATAACATTATTATTGATTTTCGGTATCTATAAGCTAATCAATAGGGGGCCTTTGTTCTTATACTATTTTATTGCAGGAACAGTTATATTTTGCTTCTACCCTGGTTTAAAAGGGTTAGCGGAAGGCGCATATTTCCCTGAGCATGCACCACAATTAATTCAGAATGTTTTTAGAGGACCATATTCGATATTTCCAATTGTACCTTGGATGGCATTTACAATGTATGGAGGGATGGTTGGTGCATTAACAATTAGGTATCAAGATCATGTTAAAAAGTTTTGGTATCCATTGGTATTTATAGGATTAGGAATCACGCTAAATGTTACTGGGCGAAGCATTGGATTAACGCTAGATTCATTTGTTGAATTCATTAGCGGAATGAAACTTTACTTAGTCGAAAACACATGGTTATATGGACGACTAGGACAAATTTTTATAGCGCTAGGTGCATTTATGTTGATAGACAAATTATTTAATGTAAAAGCAGAGTTATTTCTTAAAATTGGACAGAACACTTTATCCATTTATATAATTCACGTAATCATATTATATGGTGGAGTTTTTGGATATGGTTTAAAAACAGATTTCGCGAGATCCTTAAACGGTTGGCAAGTAATATTAGGAGCGATTGCGTTTATTGGTTTCTTCGTTCTTTTCATTAGACACTTAGAATTCTTTGAAAGGATTAAGGAAAAAATTCTAAGTCCATTTAAACGAAAAAGAAGGTATTAAACCTTCTTTTTATTGTTGACATTATATTTGGGATTTCTCTTCTTAACTCTTTTAGGTCGTGAAGGTTTTTTGAAAACGACTGCACGTTCAAGATAGCGCGTGCCACATTCTTCTTCAACTTCTAATCGAACAATATACCTTCCAGGCTTTCTGTATATATGTATTCCTGTAGAATCCTTAGATTTCTTTCCATCATCAAACTTCCATTGCAAATCCAATGCATTCGGGAAATAACTCTTAAAATCCAGTATATACTTACCTTCCTCTGATACTTGAGGCGACAAGGTTAACTTATTCTTATCTAACTTATATTTATGCCTAGATGTCTCGACAATTTCTTTTGCCTCTTTCTTGATAATTTCCGCATTCTTAGAGTCTATTGTTGATGTGAAAACTCCCTCATTCGATTCATTAAAAATGGCGTTATAAAAAGTACTTGCAATTAAATAAGATCCATTTTTACTAGGATGAGCGCGATCTGGTGCATATAGATCAATATTGCTTTTCTCCTTTACCGCTTTCCAAACCATTCCTACTGGAACGACAGGTACATCATATATATCACTTAAATAACGATAGCCTCTTTCAATGCTATCAGCCATTTTCTCGTAAGTATTTACTTCTTCACGATCTAAATATCCACCTTCATAGCCCCAGGTCATATAAAACAAGATATTAGTACATGGGTTATTCTGATAAATTGAATCTGTAATTTGATTTACAAAAGGAACCGTCGCCGAATCTATATATTCCGGTCTATAACTTAATTCACGGCTAAAGCCCTGAAGGACTATATAATCCCAATTACGACTTTTTATGGCAGAATACATATCAGAGCGTTCAGAATGTACCTTAAATGAAGCTCCAGACTGTGTATTCCTCTCAATAATGGCATTCTTACCCGCTTTATCCACAATCTTCTGTAAAATAGAAGGCATCTCATTCATATGCGTATAACTATTTCCAATAAACAAGATTTTTATTGGTTCTACAGTTGCAGCATTCGCCGAAGTTCCGAAAAACAACCAATTGAAAAAAACGAGCAAACTTTTCAAAACAATATTTCTAATACTTTTACTAATCAACATAAGTTCGAACTTTAAGGTTCACTTATCCCATAACAAAATTCAATCCAAAATCAACTAGCTAAATACAAAAATAGCTAAAACACTAGGCTTCAGCTATATCTTTTGCAATTTGAGCTAATTCATCAGAACTTAACTTTAACTTTTCTTTTGCAAAGTTCATATCATCCAGCTTATCTATTGGAACCAAATGAATATGAGCATGCGGTACCTCCAATCCTATCACCGTAATACCAATTCTATTGCACTGATGAACCTTCTGCATTTTTTTCGCGACCTTCTTCGAAAAAATAATCATTTCACCAAGCAAATCATCTTCCAGGTCAAAAATGTAATCCACCTCCAATTTAGGAATGACTAGGACATGCCCTCGTTTGATAGGCATAATATCTAAAAAAGCCAAGAATTTATCCGATTCTAAAACATTGTGGCAAGGAATTTCACCGTTTACTATTTTAGTGAATAAAGTAGACATTAACGTGTGATTTCAATTATTTCAAATTGGAGCGTACCATTTGGGGTAACTACATCCGCAATATCTCCCACAGACTTCCCCAACAAACCTTTGCCAAACGGAGATTCAATACTGATTTTTTTTGCTTTCAAATCCGCCTCATTCTCCGCAACAATAGTAAATATCATTTCCTGATTATTCTTAATATTTCTAATTTTTGCGGTAGATAAAATAAAAATCTTAGTATTATCAATTTCAGAATCATCAATAACACGTCCATTTGCTACAACATTCTTAAGTTTCGCAATTTTCGTCTCTAATATCCCTTGAGCCTCTTTAGCCGCATCGTATTCTGCATTTTCTGATAAATCCCCTTTATCTATTGCCTCACCAATCTGTGCAGAAATAGCCGGACGTTGAACGTTCTCCATTTCATATAATTCATCCTTAAGCTTCTGCAAACCTTCTTTTGTATAGTAGTTAATTTCAGCCATATAATACTTCATTATTGTTAAACCAAAACAAGAGAGCCCATAAGGACTCTCTTGCTCATCAAATATAATAAATTTTGCTTATTTCAAGCTAATCGTAGCTCCAACTGTATGAACCACACCGAATACGCCAGCGAAACGTGCCGCGTACTCAATTCCTAAAGCACTCTTATTTTCTCCAACTAAAGCATCAACAGAGAAACCAGCAGTAGGGCCGATAAAAGCATTAGATCTGTTCTCAGCACTAAAGAGGTTCTTCTCATAAACAAAACCACCCCTTAAGTTAAACGCAACTTTGTCCGCTGTCATAGCATAATCAAGACCTAAACGGAACTGATCCGCAGAAAATGAATTTGCTGTAAAAGCTAACGCTAAATTGATCTTGTTTCTTTCATTTAAGATGAAATCATATGCACCACCAATTGATAATAAAGAAGGTAGCTCATAACTCGCTGATCTTTGCTCTAAAGTCGCTTCAACACCAGTTGCCGTATAATAAATTTGATTTGCTAAACCATCACCTTTGAACTTAACAGTAGGTCCAACATTTTTAAGTGCAATACCAAACTTAATCTGATCTTGCTCTCCAGTTACATATCTAATACCGGCATCAATTGCTACTCCTGAAGATCTCAAGTTTGAAATACTTTCCGAAACAACTTTCACATTAATACCTCCATAAATAGAACTAGAAAAAGTTCTAGCATAACCTATATTTATAATATTAGCTCTAGGCGAAAAGAAACCAATATTACCTTCAGGGTTAGCAACCGTAGTGATAGGAATATCGCCGTAGTTCAAAGATTGAACGCTCACTGCGATTACATCCGATTCAGTTACACGTTGAGCGATACCAGCACTGTTCATTGCAATACCCGCATTACCCATCCAGTTTGTATAATTAAACTTAATCTGAGTCTTGTCCGTGAATGCTAAACCCGCAATATTAGTAAATGTAGCCTCTAGGCCATTAGTACTAGCTATACCAGCATCACCGGTAGCAACACTTCTTGACCATGGATTAATTAATAGATGTGATGCACCAGCAGAACCGACACGATCTTCATTTCCTGCATTCACTGAGAAGCTCGATACTATCGCTGCTCCTACAAGTAAAGCACTTTTTATTTTAATAATTGAATTATTCATTTCAAGTCGTTTTAGCTGATTAAATACCTTGTAAATCAATTTGTCTCATTCCACCAAAGAATTTCAACACTTTTTCACCGACACCAGGGACATCCACATGTATAAGATAAACCCCTCCAGCAACTGGAATGTTTTTAAAGTTATTTAAATCCCAATCAACAGATGTCACTTCATTATCTTTCTCAAATGTTCTGACAAGTTTACCATTAGTACTGTATATCTTAACCGTACACACTTCAGGTAAATTTGTGATCTTAACTCTCGTATCCAATCTATTTCTCTCATATTCAGAATATGCATAGTAAGGATTAGGCACTACATTGATTAGGTCTAAAGCTGATGTAGCTTCCGCATTATCATTGTATTGAGTTGCAATATCATCAGTACTCCATGAATACATTGGTAAACCATTATTTGGTCCTCCAGTTACATCCGTTTCATTTGAGAAATGCTTGTACTCTTTATTAACTCTTAGCTTAATAGTAGCATCCGAACTTAAAAGATCTTGAGCTGGAGCCAATAATGGGTTAGCAACCCAACTAATAGAACCATAAAATCTCTTTCTCAATGCTAAATTTCCACCAGCAATATCCAATAAATCATCATAAGCAGCATTTCCCACTGTACCCTCCGCAACAGCCGGATCATACGCAGGGTAATCGTAAGACTGCAGTTGAGCATTTTTAGATTGATTCTGATAACTAAATACGTAGAACGCGTGCTGACCTCCTAATATAGGAGAACCATTGTCATCCGCTAACCTATCCGTTGGATTCCAAATCATATCAGCTCCATTATCAGAAACTAGGAATGAATTCTCACCGAACATCATATATAATCTTGCTCCAGATTCTACATCTATGGCATATCCAGGAAACCAGCCAAGACCAGTAGTACCTGAACCATCAGGATTACCATTCTTATCCACGCTTGGACTTTCTCTCAAAGCACCAGCTTCAGCGCCACCAACATTTAATGCAGGGGCTCTACCTAACTCAATAACAGGACAACGTGTCCATTTAGATTTATCTCTTGTTAAAACAATATCGACTGAAGGTAAGTAACTGATTGATGAAATTCCTCTTGCCGATGCAGCATCATATCCATTGTAAGCAATTGGTGCATAGCTCGCCTGATTAGCCACCAATTTATGAGGAGCAATTGTTCCACCAAGTATAGAAGACCATTCTTTATCTGCATCTTGCCCTAATAAATCAGGGTAGTTACAAGGGTCAGTATAGTCCAAATATTCCGGTAGTGTATTATCCGTACATTCATCATCATCAGGAGTAGCAGTACCACCCGTTGGATCATAAATACCAGACAACACCCAGTTTGTTGGGTAGAAACGTGAGTCATCTTGAACACCTGACAACCATCGTTTAGTACTATCACTAAACGTAACTGAAGCGCCTAAGATATCAGTTCTTCTTTCAAAAGTTTGTCCAGAAGCACCATCGGCAAAGTAATAATTAGATTGATTAATCTGAACTGAGATACCCCATTGTGGAATCAATTGTTCATTATCCGAAGAAATCGGTAAACTTGAAGCTACAGAATCAATTAGGTTTCCTCCTTCGCTTTCATAGCGCATTATTATCCAATCAGCCGTATCACAAGAATTAGTAATCGTTGCAATATTATCTCTAAAAATACATTCAAAATAACCTTCAGCAACATTTAAAGGATCAACAACCTTAACGTTAATCGGGCCAGAACCATTTGCATAAACTGGATTCTCCATGTAACCATTCGCAATAATAGTCTCTTTTGAAGAGTTATTTAATTCCAGTGAGTTAGCTCCATTACCAAAACCATCTAATCGCTTAATCTGAGGACCAGAACCATATTCAACCATTTGAATTGTACCACCAGCTTCCGGCGAAGGATTATGAGGTATAGCCGAAACAGATTTAATCGAACCTCCATCAGCACCGAGACGAGAAGAGATATATGGCATTTGTTGACCATCTAATAAATTAGGATCCGAAGGATCATATTTTTTAAACTCGTTGTGCGCGTATGCTACTGCAATATAATAGTAAGTTTTATGATTAACTAGAGCTTTGTCACCTTGAGCAAAAGCATCTTCAGTCATTAAAAATGAATGTTGAATACCTGAATTTGCTGCTTCCACTTTTTGAACTGGAACAGAAAAGCCTAAATCTTCATCGAAATCAAAATTAACTAAATCAACAATATCGTTTTCAATATCACATTGAGCCACTAATCTTGCTTTTGTACTTAACGGGTCACCTATTTCAGAAACTCCAGCGTCAGCATCTTGCATTTGATAAATTTGATACCCCTCAAAAGTGTAGTATCTATCAACATTCGGATCTACGATATTAATTTTGTCCTCTTCTCTATAAGACTCATTTTTGTTATTTGAAGATGAAGGATTCGAAATCGTTAACACTAAAGAATTCTCTAATTCTTGAATGTCTAATCTAGGAGCATAAGGCGGCTCAAGAATTCTAAAACATGCATCAAATAAAGCTTGCGCTTTCGTATCAGCCTTTTTTAATGCTTCAACCGATCCAAATGCAGTCCCATCACTACCTCTGCCGTATACAATCCCAACAGTAATATTATTAACCGCACCTGGTTCCAAAATAAAAGGTCCAGCTGATTGTACAAAACGTCGGTCTCCTTCAACATTTGATTCCGTAACTTCACTCCAGTCACCATTAACTATAGCTCCTTGAGTTGCCCATCCTAATGGATCAGAATCACCAGGGAATAAATAATCAGAAGGAACCGTTCCAGTAAATCCTTGACCACCATAGTACATTTCTGAACCGTCTGCCCAAGATCCCTCCATATAATTATAGAATTGAGCCGCAGTAGAAGGGTCACCATGTATACCAGCACCATTTGTATAATACGTAAAACGTCTCATACCATATCTTTCGTTATCAATAATCGAATCACTATATCCAATTCCAATACCAGAATAAACAATTCCATTTCCAGTAATTGCTTCTGCCACAGTTGGAACAACCATGACTTGATTTATTGAGTCAAAATAAGGTCCAACATTGTCAATCCCATCTGCATCTTGATAAGGTCCTTCAAAGAAGTCACATCCAACTGCAGGAGGATTCTCACCATAACCAATCACCCCATTTCCAGACTCATCATTATTATCTCCATTATATGTATAACCAAGACCTCTCGACACATCACATCCAGCATAGTCATCTGTCGCATTTCCTACATCTGCATCAATATACTGGGAGAAATAAGTGTTCTGCAATGTTTGCGTACCTCTATTAATCAACTCGTAATTATAGAAAGTCATTCTATTCACTTCATCGTTAGTTGCAAAGGCAAATGCCTGAGCTCTAATCTCCATACCAATTGGATCACCACCTGTTTCTCCGTGAATATTCCCTTTATCATTAAATACCCACCAGTTTGTTTCATCTCCAAAAAGCGTAACTCTCCTATCAATACCACATTCGACGTCATCTCTATTTAAAATATCATCAAACCAAGGGTGATCACCATCATCAACATTATACTCCCCATCAAGTCCATTCGTTGGATTATCATAAAATGGTGCTAAGTAATAATCTTGCCCTTTAGTTAAATCACCATGGGCAGGCCAGTTATTCAAACGTATCATTGTTTCGTTCGTAGGTGCTACCACTTCAACACATTCATTGACCGGTGTAGTACCAACTTGACAATCAAACCAAGCGTTAAACCCAATTACTTCCGCCTTCGTGATAGTATAAAACTTATCATAAGCCAAACAATCTTCTGGATTAATATCAGCTTGACCAAAATCACGCGTTGCTCCAGCCAAAGATGGTTGACTAGGATCATAGTCTCCTGTTCCAGGAGTAACCGTTAATGGTCCAGGCCAGAAATCATTCGCAGAACGGAAAGTCAAAGCCGCTAGCTTCAATTGACCATCAGCATTCGTTCCTCCCATCCATAAAGCCCCAGCATATATAACCTTCAAGCCAGAACCAGCAGGCACTTCATATGCCGAAACTAAAGTTGCTCTATTCGTCCACATAGAACCACCTTGTTCGATCAACGCGCTTACATCATTAAAATTCATAACTAAGCTGGCAGTTGCCGGAACACAATTTGCTCCTTTCATTTGCTGCGAACTTTGTTGAGATTGAGTAGCCCCCGGGTTATCATTTACAGAGTGGTAGGCTAACGCACTATTGGCAAACAACAAAGAAGTTGTTCCAAGTACGATTGCTATTATTTGTCTTTTCATAATGCTTTAGTAATTATGACTTAAAAGTCGAATTTAACACCTAAACGTATAGTTCTAGGCGAACTAATATTAAACGGATTCTGGATCTTCAAAGCATAATATTCTCTGAAAGATTGCTCATCTACTTGACTTTGAATCGAAGTTTGTGATTCAGCTGCAGCTAAGAATCCATCATCATCCCAGTTACCTGTAGCTCTATAAACGTTCAATATATTGAACTGGTTGAATAAGTTGGTAACACGAACATATACATTTAAGAAAACCGGTTTCTTTTTATCCTCTTTACCTAATTCAAGGTTAAACGTTCTATCTAATTGTAAATCTAATCTGTAAGACCATGGTAATCTAGATCCATTTAAAGTTCCATCCAAACCAGAATCCCCTGCTGGAATAATTAAACCGTCAGAAGTAATACCATTTTGATTTGAATAAGGAGAACCTGAGTAGATGTTAGAAACAAGGTTAAGTCCTGTATTTTCTAGAAGATTAAATCCTTTAATAACAGGACCATTATAATCTCTTCCCTCACCATATCTGTAATCAAATGTAATTGCGAATGCATGTCTTTGATCATAATCAAATGGTTGAATCGTTCTTAAGTTCGGCAAACCGGCATTCACAATACCTGCTCCCGAAGTTGCACTAGATCCAGTTCCATCTGCAAACTGCAACGTATAGTTAGCAGTCATTCTTATGTTTCCAGTACGACGCATATCATAAGCAATAGTAACACCTTTAACTGTACCAAAATCACGATTTCCGTAAGTTCTGTATTGTCTTGGGTAAGCACCTGTAACATTAATCAATTGAACCATATCTCTCTGCTCTCTATAGAAGGCAGAAATTTTCAATGAAGACGTTTTAGTTAGTACTTGTTGAAATCCTAGCTCATAATCAATTGTTTTTTCCGGTCTTAAATTTGAATTATTAATAATCGCACTTCTATCATTAATAAATTGATATTGGAATGGATCAAATCGAGTTCCTGAAGTAGGTCTTGTAGTTAACACATCATAATGCGCGAAGAAAGATGCTTCATCAGAAATAGGGAATGAAAAAGAAATACGAGGCATAATGGAAACCTGAGCCTTGTAATCTTCGAATGCATCTTTAGTCGGACTAGACTGTCCTGGAGTTCTCAAGTAAGGTAAAATCCCTGTTGGACTTTCAACAACGGAAGGATCTTCAACTTCAATCCCCTCTGCATTGTACCAAGTATCTCCACTTCTATATCCTAAAATCGTATTTGGGTCATACTCATCATTCACGTATACTGTATAATCATCACCAATTGACGTTGGCACAGAAGCCCAAGGAGAAACTCCATTTTCAAATTCGTTTCTTGCCTCACCTGCAGTTTTAGCCTCATATACTAAATAAGGATCTTTAAGAACTGGCTGATTTGCATCAAATACATCAACACGGACACCAACGTTAAATACGATATCACGGAAAGCAAATTTATCCATAATATAACCTGCAATATACGTTGGCTGGTAAGCACCTACAAAACGCTTATAGTTACCATTCTCATCCACATCTACAAAGTAATCAGTAATATCAGTTTGACCTCTTACTTTTTTTCCAGTGTGATCAAATCCCCAGTATGAAACTAAAGAGTTTCCAGAATTCAATAATTCATCTGGAGAAAACATATCTAATTTAAATATGTTAGGATCATATTGATCAATATTAAGATATTCGCTACCGCCTCCACCTTCATTGATCAAACCTTCACCATTCAAGTATTCTCTTAAGTTATAATCGAAAAAAGATTGCTGATCGTTGTTTATTTGACCTCCATAAGAACCTCCATTTGTCGAAGCAGCCCCCGTATTAAGAGGTGCATATGCCGTGTAAACAACACCTAGAGAATCAAACGTTGTCGGAGAGTTTAAGTCTAACTCAGCAATATGAGAATTAGATAAAAGTCTAGCAACAGACCATAACCCCATCGGACCATTAACACTACCATTAGATCTTGTACCATTAGTAAAACCTCTATCATAGCGTTGCTCGTATTCAAACCCTAAAGAAATAGAGTGGTCTCCGATATTAACCGCACCAGCACCTGTAGCACGAATCTGATCATTTTCCCTCTTACCAAATTGATTAAAAGGAGAACCAATATTACTCCAAATACCATAAACGCTTCTCGGAGCATCACCGTTTCTTAATCCATTGCCTTGTTGAACTTGAAGTAAATTTCTATAATTCTCTTCTTCTTGCCAATTAGTCTCGTAATCATATAAACCAAAATACTGAGAAGTTTGAGACGCTAACATTGGATTAGTTTCAGATGGCGTAAAAGTAACTTTTACATCAGCAGGAATAGTTGTTTGCATCGGTCCATTTATATCTGAAATACCACCGTAAGTTACCCTTCTTTCGATATCAAAAGTTCCAACGTGTCCATAATTAAACAAGTTATATCCGTGTTTAGGATCATATCTCTTAGTGTTCTCTTTAGAGTAATCGACCATTAACGTGTAAAATGCACTCTTTATTTTTGAAGAGCTTCCTTCCGTGTTATTCGTAAAACGTTGAGTTAAACGTCCATATACCCTCCAATCAAAATCTTCTCTAATACCGAAATTTGAAAAATTGAACAATGAATTTTGACGAGAATATATTGAACCTTTGCTATAATTCATCGAACCTCCAAATGTTAAATTGACAGATGGCCCCGTATTAACGTCAATTTTTCCTTGAGCAGAAAAAGATCGAGATCTTGCATTCATTCTGAATGGTGTAGTCTCAAAATCCGCTTCTCTCAAGAAGTCAGTACTATAATAAGCACCACTTCCTGTTCCTGTTGGTGTAAGAGGAGCTTCTAATATTTGATCTCTAACATCTTTCTTAATTCTATAAGATCCTCCTGACAGCGGTCTATTATCAACTTGATCTGTATAATTAGCTGAAAGTAAAAAACCCAATCTTGGTTTTGTTTTGTTCCCTAAAGAATCTTTCTGCATCCATAATGGACCAGAAAACATCCCTTCAACTAAGTTATAACCAAACTTATCTAATCCATAAACATTACCATCATAACCATCAGGATCCTTACCATTAAAGTAGAATCCAGACGTTACACCCTCAATACTTCCGAAGTATTTTGAAGAAGGCCCCCTTGTTGTAATAGAGATAATACCACCTGTAGCATCACCATAGTTTGCAGGAAGTCCACCAGTAATTACAGATACCTCTTCTATTGCTGACTTAGGTAAGTTCGATGAACCACGAACCTTGATACCATCAATGTAAAAATAAGTTCCTTCAGAACGCGACCCCCTTACACTAATCTCTCCATCACCTTCAGATTTATTTACACCACCAACTGTTCCTGCAACGTCTGCAGCAGAACGAACTGGAAGCCTAGCTATATCCTCTCGAGTAACAGTTGCACCAGAAGCACCACCATTTCGATCAATCAAAGGAACTTTGTAGGCAACCACCTTAACCTCCTCGATATCTTGGACGTCTTTTGCCTTTCCAATTTCAAGATCATATAAGAATGTAATCTTGTCTGAACTAACAATCACCCCTTGCAAGGCCTGAGGCTTATAACCTTCAACTTCGTTCCTTATTTCTAAATCATACGATCCAGCAGGAATTGAGTTAATCTGGAAATTTCCATCAAAATCTGTGTTAGCTCCTCCTTTTACTTGTCCTTCCTTTTTAAGGATCACTTTAGTAAACGGAATAGGTTGTTTCGTGTCGGCGTCATTTACGGTACCTTTTATAGTACCCAGACCGTTCTGCGAAAACCCATAAGTAATTGTAAGCAAGACGCTTACCAATAATAAGTTCAGTTTTAGTAACATAAGTGCAGTTTGTTTATTTAAACTTAGTTGCTTTAATAAAGCTCGTAAATATAGAAAAAATCACTGTGAAATATGATTTGTTAATAAAATTTAATTCTACATCCCTTAACTTTCATTAACAAACATAGCGACATTGTTTAAACCGTTAATAAACCTTTAAACCAATTTAAAAACCATTTATACACGTCTAATTAGAAACAATGCTAAACTTCTTTCGTATAATTGCCGATATGAAAGACTTCTATTTCAATGAAATCAGTATACATGGTTCAACCATACATCTTTGTAAATACAATGACTTTGAGCCAACTGAGTTCATGGAATATCTAACAGACATAGAAAAGCAACGACTTATTTCTTTCAAACACATCCGTAGACGACGTGAATTTATGGCAACAAGAATCCTTCGACATCGTGCAATTGGATTTCAACACATCAACTACGACCACAATGGTGCGCCTTATATTAATAATGAAGGTTTTATTTCAATCAGTCATTCAACGAATGAAGTTGGACTTGCAATTAATCCTAATTTTAAAATTGGCTTGGATTTGGAATCGCCACGGGAAAACATCCGAAGTTTAATGCACAAATTCCTATCGGATCAAGAAAAAGAGACATACAACACAGATGACATTCTAGAAGTTTGTAAAATATGGTCTGCAAAAGAAGCCATGTACAAATTAGCCGGTAGAAAAAAAATCCATTTCAAATCGGAACTATTATTAAATAGAGACTCCGATGAATTTTGGTCTGGCAAAATCATAAATCACAACCACGACTTGTCAGTTAAATTAAATATATTTGAAAACAACAACACAATCATATCTATCAACACAGAATCAATTGTTAGACACAACAAAAATATTTGACTTAATCACTGCGAAGAAGGGACAAATTGCAGTATTGATTGACCCTGACAAATCGAATAAAAAGGAAGAGCTAGATAAACTCATTGAAAAAAGTGAATTTGCAGACATCGATTTCTTTTTTGTTGGTGGCAGCACTGTAACTAGAGAGCAATTTGAATATGTTGTAAACTACCTAAGTAATAATAGTGAACTGCCAGTTGTATTATTTCCGGGTGCTTCACATCAAATATCATCACGTGCCGATGCAATTTTGTATTTGAGTTTAATTTCAGGAAGAAATCCTGATTATTTAATAGGACATCACGTCCTGTCTGCCAATGAAATATATGACATGCGCGTTGAGGTCATTCCAACTGCCTACATATTAATCGACGGCGGAACTAAATCTTCTGTTGCATATGTGAGTCAGACAACGCCTATTCCATCAGACAAGTCAAGTATAATTCTAAACACTGCAAAAGCAGGAATACTTCAAGGTAAAAAACTTATATATGTTGATGCTGGAAGCGGAGCTATTAATCATGTGCCAAATAAAGTCATTTCTGAATTAGCTTCGCTAAACAAACCAATTATCGTAGGAGGAGGGATCACTAAAATAGAGGAAATTGATGCGCTTCAAAAAGCTGGGGCCAACGTCATTGTTATAGGCAACAAAATCGAAGAAGATATTGACTTCTTACTTGATTTAAAAATGGTTACAAAGAAAAAATGGAAGAACTAAAGCCCTTCCATAATTTTCCAATTTAAATTCGCCAATCTATTTCATCAAGGAACTTGATAATTCTTTAGCTTGAGCCGCTAACTTTTCTAAAGTCTCTTTTTTAACCTCATAATCACCAATAGAGATTTTTCCTTCAGTTCTCATTTGTTCTAACTTCGCTTTTGCCACTTCAATTTTAGACTGAGCTTTTAAAACTTCAGCTTCAGTATCTTTATGAGTTGCTTCAATTGCGGCTTCGGCCTCTGCATCTGTAGCAGGAGCTTCCACCTCAACGGACGCAACCGATTCCTCAACGATTTCAGTAGCTTTTGCAATTTCTTTTTCAGCTTTTTTATCCGCTCTATTCTCTTTAATATCTTCTAACTTCTCTTTCGCTACCTCTTCAGCCTTCTCCCCGACTTCTTTAACCACCTTATCAACCGCAGGTTTATTTTCCTCGTATTGCTTTTTCGCTTCCGTTTCTAACTTCTTCGCCTGGTCAGAAAGAGATTGAGCATTTACTCCATAGGCACCTAATAAGGCAACTATTAATATTAACTTCTTCATCTTATTGTTCTAATTCGTTCATAAATTGATCTAATTCATCATTTAACTGATGCGCTTGTTCATTCATCTCTTTCTCAACATCTAACTGCTCAACTAATTCTGTAGAAACTTCTGGCACACCTGCATCTTCGATTACTTCTGTTGCTTCTTTTGAAGAACATGAAACTAATAACATCCCTATACAGAATGTTGTAATAACTTTTCTTTTCATATTAAACTTATTGGTTCACTTAAAAATAAGGAAATTATTTAATCTTTATTCTTCTTAAATTTTAATACAAAAATAAATAACAGCTGATAAGAACTTAAAAAGTTAAATTAAGATCTAAATTGAATTTACTGAATCTTAATTTGAGCAATTAAATAAACATTTCTTTTACCACAAAAAAATTAGTTACATTGAAACATGGATTTAAAACGATATTCTGGTATTGCTTTTGCAATTGCTTTCTTCATGGCAATTGTACTATTTGCAGACGTGGGCAGACAATACATTCCGCTTAACACTGCAAAAGCAATCTTCATTGGAGCGGGAGCAATTGGACTTATACTTAACCTACTTTCTTTCAGATCAGGAAAGCACGGTCCACTATTCAACTTCCTATACTGGATAGGAAGCATTGTCCTGTTCATAGGCTTAAACTTTATCCTACTAAAATACCCTTACGGGCCTTATATAATCATTTCCGGAATTGTCATTCTAGGAATATCATTTGTACTTCCTGAAAAACTAGTAAGTCCACCAACGAAAAACGATGATCTTCTTGACAATTAGAAATCAATTATACTTCGCTTTGAGGGACATATCCAAACTCTCGAAACTATGTGTTAACGCACCTACAGAGATAAAATCGACCCCTGTTTCTGCGAAAGAACGAATTGTATCAATTGTAATTCCACCAGAAGCCTCCACTTCAAAGTTATCAGGTATTGTTTTTAATACTTCTACAATTCTCTCCGGTGTAAAATTATCCAGCATAATACGATCAACATTTCCTACCTGAATCACTTGAGATAGTTCAACTTCATTGCGCACTTCAATTTCAATCTTTAAGTTTTTACCGGTAGACTTCAGGTATTCATTTGCACGCTCAATTGCTGGCCTCACCCCTCCCGCATAATCAACATGATTATCTTTCAACATGATCATATCATAAAGCGCAAATCTATGGTTATGACCTCCACCAATGCGAACGGCCCACTTCTCCATATAGCGCAAACCCGGAGTAGTTTTACGCGTATCTAGGAGTTTCGCATTTGTACCCTCGATTAACTTAACAATCTCATTTGTTTGCGTAGCAATGCCACTCATTCGCTGCATGAAATTTAGTACTAAACGCTCTGTACTCAAAATTGAGCGTGAACTCCCATGAACTTCAAAAGCAATATCACCGTATTTCACATGATCACCATCATTAATAAACTGCTCTACCTTTAGGCTAGGATCGAAAAGTTCAAATATACGTTTGGCAAGCTCAACGCCAGCAATAACGCCATCCCCTTTTACAATCAATTTTGCAGTCCCTGTAGCATCTTCAGGCACACAAGAAAGCGAAGAATGATCTCCATCCCCAATATCTTCTCGTAGGGCATTTTGAATAATTTCATCAATCATTTGAATTGGTATCATCTATTTTAAAATTGTAAGTTATGAAGCCTCAATAGTCAAGCTTTCAATCTTGAATTGAACATCTATCTTCTTGAAATGTATGGTTACTCTGAAGGAACCACTATTACTTTTATAGCTCCCTATTGCAAAAGTTCCATCCGAAGACTCTTGTCCTTTGAAAAAAAAATTAAAACTTGAACCAGGTTTACGCGTAAAAAAATCTTTCAAAACAAGACTTGCTTGTGACTGGCTATAAACTCCTTCTTTCCCAAGAATATTGATAAGTACCTTACTCTTTCCCATAACAGAAATAGCCTTAGCATCATTCGCCTCAAAAGCCTTTTCAATCATATCATAAGGAACATCTCCATTCAAATTGAGTGACAAGATAACAGAAGTTAAAAATGTAAATATTAAACTCATAGTCTTACGCTTTTACGCCTAGCAATATACAAACATAGTGCCGAAAAACAACCTCTCTATTCAATTAGTTTTTAACCATTTTCTTCTATCTTCGCTTTATGAAAATTAAGTTAATCTGTGTTGGGAAAACAGTGAAATCCTATCTAAAGGAGGGAGAAGCAGAATACTTAAAAAGGCTCACGCATTATTCTCCTGTTGAAAAGATTGAGATTTCTGAATTGAAAAATGCTAAAAAACTGAGCAAAGAGCAAATAAAAACACAGGAGGCTCAATTAATTTTAAATCATATTAAACCGGGAGAAACAATCATTCTGCTTGATGAAAAAGGCAAACAATACCGATCCATGGAATTTTCTAAATACCTACAGAAAAAGTTTAATTCCGGCGGAAAGGGAATTGTATTTATCATAGGCGGGGCCTACGGTTTCTCTGATGAAATTTATGCTAAATCGTCAGACAAAATCAGCTTATCGCAAATGACATTCTCACATCAAATGGTACGTTTATTTTTTTTAGAACAAATCTACAGAGGTTTTACGATCCTAAAAGGTGAACCTTATCATCATGAATAAGGCCGTCAATAACTAGTTTTTGTAACCGTAGAGATGTAAATTCGTAAATTACAAAAAATGGACACCACCCGTGCAAAAAGAATACTTTACACTTCTTGATATTTTGCCCGCACTACTCTGGTTAGTGATCATTGTTGTAACTGGCTTTGCCATAAGAAATGCAAACACCGATAAGCCCCACTACAAATATTACATGCCTAATTTATTTGCTAAGTTGTTTTTTAGCTTTGCCTTTGCATGTGTTTATATTTTCTACTACGGAGGAGGTGACACTACGGCATATTACGATGGTGCCGTGGCATTAAACAACTTATTCTTGAAATCACCAACCTTGTATTTTGAGCAAATGTTAAGTCCACCGAACATGTACAAATTCACTCAGTATTTCGATCTACAGACTACGTATCCTCCTGGCTGGATCTATCGAGAGCCTGAAGGTTTTTTTGTTTGTAAATTAATGTCTCTGATATCATTTTTGACATTAAAAAGCTATTTAGCCATGACCTTTATTATGGCATTTGTAACATCAATTGTTAGTTGGAAACTATTTTTACTGGTTAGAAATTATAAGTTTAGCAATAAAAAGCTTCTTGCATTCGGTGTCCTACTTTTACCCTCGGTAAACTTTTGGTGCACTGGAGTTTCAAAAGACACGGTAGTGTTTATCGCGGCTATAACAATGATTGTCAATATTTTCAAGCTAATATCAAGCAATTATCAAACAGGGTTAAAAAACTACTTTTTCCTAATCCTATCAGCTTTTGTGATATATCACATTCGCTCATTCGTATTAGCTTCAATTCTTTTACCGATTCTCTTCTCCCTAGGAGTAAGATTAGTTAAATCACTTGGAGGAGGACACAACGCCGTAGTTTTTTTTCGCACCTTTTTCATACTCATTGGATTTGCAATTGGGGGGCGAACCTTACTTATTCAATCTGAAGGTGACTTTTTAAAATCCAACTCTTTCCTTCAACAAGCTGCAATCATCCAGGATGACTTTCAAAATAATGATTCATATGGCACGAAGAGATATAGTTTAGGTGATGTTGAATTCACCCCCTTAGGACTTATTAAAACTAGCCCGCTAGCTATTATCACGGGAGTTTACAGGCCATTTATATGGGAAGCTAGAAGCATAACCCTTCTGATCAATGGTCTTGAGTCAATAATCTTTATCTTTTTCACATTCATTTTTTTTAAAGCTGGAATAAAAGCGAAGTGGAGAAAAATTAGAAGTCATGAATTTTTAATCTTCTGCTTTCTTTTTGTCTTTATAATAGCATTTATGACCGGTCTTACATCTGGATTATACGGAGTTCTCGTTCGACTCAGAGCCCCTTTACTACCTTTCTTATTTATTTTACTAACAATAGAATGGAACTCATTAACACCGACACAAGAAAAAAGATTAATTTCTTAATGGTCAACATGAGAGAAATTACAAGCTACAAAACCTAAAAAGAATCTACAAGATCCAAATAGACTAGTGATTAATTGGTATTTTTGGTACAAACTACATTTAATGATTGAAAACAAACGAATCTTTATAACAGGAGGTGCTGGCTTCATTGCTAATAGCTTAATAAAAAATTTAATTGATAAGAATAGCATAACGGTATATGATACATTCCAGAGAGACACTTTAACCGCAAGCGGCTTAATAAATCATAAGAATCTTGCTATAGTTAAAGGAGATGTATTAGATTCTGAACTGCTAAACAAATCCATGATGGGGCATGAGATTGTCGTTCATGCAGCAGGTATCGCAGGTATCGATACGGTGATAAAAAACCCTGTAAACACAATGAAAGTAAATATGATAGGGACAGCTAATGCTCTAGAAGCTGCTCATCTAAACGATAAAACCGAACGATTTATAGATTTCTCTACTTCGGAAATATTCGGATCAATGGCTTTCAAATCTAGAGAATCAGATGAAACTGTTTCAGGTTCTGCAGGTGAGGCAAGATGGACATATGCGGTAAGTAAATTGGCAGGAGAACATCTTGCGCATGCTTATCATACCATGTATGAGCTACCGACGATAACCGTAAGGCCTTTCAATGTGTATGGCCCAGGTCAAACTGGAGAAGGTGCGATGCAAATATTTATCAAGAAAGCTCTTAAAAACGAAGACATTTTTATTAATGGAGATGGTAGTCAAATTAGAGCTTGGTGTTTTGTCGACGACTTTGTCGATTGCTTAATGAGTTGTTTAACAAGTGAAAATGCAATTGGAGAAAGTTTCAATCTTGGCAATGCAAGAGCAGTTATAACAACACTTGGTCTAGCTCAAACAGTTTGTCGAGTTCTTGGATCTGAATCAAAAATTCATTTTAGAGATCAATTATCAGCAGATATAGAGTTAAGAATTCCTTCTGTCGAAAAAACAGAAAAACTTCTTGGCTTTAAAGCAAAAGTTGACCTGGAAGAAGGAATTTTAAGAACTGCAAACTATTTCAAGTCCCTATGAGTCAAAGAGATTTCACACCTTTAATGGTCCCCGACATTATCGAAAAAGATATAAACGAGGTAGTAAATGTTCTTAAATCAAAAATGTTGGTCCAAGGTGTTAAAGTTCAAGAATTAGAAACCAAAATCTCTGAATATCTCAAGGTTAAACATGCGATCGCTGTGTCAAACGGAA
This sequence comes from Crocinitomicaceae bacterium, assembly GCA_022447585.1. Classification (GTDB taxonomy): domain Bacteria; phylum Bacteroidota; class Bacteroidia; order Flavobacteriales_D; family Crocinitomicaceae; genus UBA4466. The sequence continues at coordinate 71,645 of JAKVAR010000048.1, forward strand.
CTGCGTCCTTGCATCTAGCACTAGTGGCTCTTGGCATTGAAAAAGGTGATGAAGTCATAGTTCCCGCCCTATCATATATTGCCAGCGCAAATGTAATTGAACTCGTAGGTGCAAAACCTATTTTTGTAGATGTAGTTCTCGACAATTTCAATATTGACGTTAGAAAAGTTGAAGCCAAAATAACAAATAAAACAAAAGCAATTCTTACAGTTCACGAGTTTGGCTTATGCTCAAACTTAACAGCTCTAAAAGAAATCTCAGATAAGTACAAACTTTATCTCATAGAAGACTCAGCTTGTGCTTTAGGAGCAAAGCATAATGAATATTTTTCAGGAACTATTGGTGATATTGGCTCTTTTTCTTTTCATCCAAGAAAAGCAATTACATCAGGTGAAGGAGGGTTAGTTGTTACAAACAATGATGATATCGCTAAAAAAATTAGATCCCTCAGAAACCATGGAATTGAAATTATTGACAATAAAATGGAATTCCCTATTGCGGGTTTCAATTATAGATTAACAGACATTCAAGCCGCATTGGTCCTTAGTCAATTTGAACGATTTAATTCTATTCTGGCTAAAAAAAAAGAATTGGCACGTATATACACAGAGACTTTAAAAGACTGCAAAAATATCGTGACACCAAAACTTGATGATAATCATACATGGCAGACATATCATGTGGTTGTAGATAAAAGAGATGATGTTATCCTTCAACTTAAAGAAGCAGGAATTGGATCAAATTATGGGGCACAATGCATTCCCAACGAAATTTTTTACAAAAACAAATATCAACTTGATTCTTCAAAAGAATTTCCAAATGCTTTAAAAGCGAATACAAATGGACTTGCTCTTCCTTTATATGAAAGACTTTCTGAAAAAGACATCATTTATATTGCAAAAAAATTGGTTGATATTTTGAATAAGCAGCAAATTTAATGATAGTAGTCACAGGTGCTAACGGATTAATTGGACATGAAGTATGTCGTTATTTTGAAGCAGAGGGATTCGACGTATTAAGAGTAGTTAAACCTAACCCCATCAAACTCGACTCAAAATCCTTTATCGTTTCGGACTTAACAAGTAATACATGTGATTTTTTTTCTGCTGAAAAATCCAATTGGAGTATTCTTATTCATACAGCGGCAATCATCCCAAAAAGTTTCTCGAAAGAAGACACGGAGCTCGCTCATGGCATAAATCGCGCGATTGATACAAATGTAATTAATCTCTGTAAAGAAAATAATATTCCAATATGTTACATGTCATCAACAAGTATTTTTGGCAATATTAACTCTCTTACAAACGAAAAGAGTCCAGTACGAATCACCAACCTATATTCTAAAGGAAAACATCAAGCTGAGGAGCAAATTAAAAAAGATTTAAACAAATACTGTATATTGAGAATTAATGCACCTTATGGTAAAAGACAGCAGAACAAGACCGTTTTTAAACTCTTTATTGATTCTTCGTTAGCCAATAAGGATATTATTCTACATGGAACAGGGAGTCGCTTGCAAGACTTTACACATGTAAGAGATATTGCAAAAGCCTGTTATTCATATTTTCTTAATATAAATAAAACTTCCGGGACTTATATCATATCTGGTGGAGCTCCAATTTCCATGCATAATTTTGCCAAACTAATACTGTCTGCAAATAAAAAAAGTACAAGTAAAATAAAATTTTCTGAGAATACTGATTCACAAGAGAATTATCGTGCACTATTCTCCATAAAGAAAGCTGAATCAGAACTAAATTGGTACCCTGAAGTTGAACTAACAAATGGTATCTCTGAGTGGATTAATTATTTAAACACTTCAAAATGAAAATAGGGTTAATTTCTGACATTCATGGAAACATATACAACCTTAAAGAAACCTACAATTATCTGGAAGGCAAGGTGGACCAAATCTACTTTTTAGGTGATGCTATTGGATATCTTGACAAAGGCAAAGAATGCATTAATTTTCTAATTGAAAAAAATATTATTTGCATTCAAGGTAACCATGAACAAATGGCACTTGGAATTATAGACCTCAATGAAAAAAAAGATATTATATATAATATAAAATCTTGTTTAAAAACATTGACTCAAGAAGATATTGAATGCATCAAATCCTGGCCTACAGATCGATTAGAGGAAATTGACGGGATTACCATTCTTTTAGTTCATGGAAGTCCAAATAACAAAACTGAAGGATATATCTACCCTGACACTAACCTTGACGACTTTAACATCAATAACATAGATTTTGTTTTATGCGGTCATACGCACAGACCATTTATTAGAAAAAAAGGCAATACTACTTATGTTAACCCAGGTTCTGTTGGCATGCCCAGAGACAATGGTAAACTAATGAGTTTTGCTATATTAGATACAAAGGTTAAAACATGTGAAATTAAGAGAATAAAAACCTCTCCGAATACAATTAAATTAATCAACAATAATAAGAACATCCACTCGTCGGTGAAAAACTTAATGAAAAGGGAATCTGACAGTTATTTTGGAAGTATAATCAATAAATAATGGAGGTAAAAGTATTAATTACAGGATGTGGTGGTGGAAGTGTAGGACAGCAAATATTAAAGGCTCTAAGACTTTCTGACTATAAATATCACATAATAGGTACCGATATAAAGCAATTAAGCAAAGGAGCTAAAACTGCAGATACCTTTGTTATTGTTCCTAGAGCAGATGACATCGACTATATAGAAACCATCTTTAATATTTGTCGTGAAAACAAAGTCTCAGCAATTTTCCCAGGATCAGAAGCTGAATTAGTTATTCTTTCCAAAAACAAGGACATCTTCATAAATTCTGGCATTCATATTTTCGCAAATGATATGAGTCTAATTGATGTCTGTATGGATAAAGCCAAAACCGTAGAATTCTTACGAAATCATGGATTCAAATACCCAAAAACGATAGAAATAACAAAACTTGAAGACTTTGATAATAGTATTGAATTTCCAATAGTTTTGAAACCTTCAACTCAAAGTGGTGGAAGTATGAATGTTATGGTGGCACAAAACTTATCTGAATTGAAACTATTTGCTACATACCTGCTCAATATTTACTCAAAATTTATAATACAAGAATACATTGGTTCGCCTAACGAAGAATACACGGTTGGACTGCTTTATGATAACGATTATAACTTTGTAAATAGTATTTGTCTCAAACGAGATTTATCCGGAGGACTTAATCAACGCTTAAAGGTTCCAAATAATACCCCAAATGAAACACTGGGTTCACACTTGGTTATTAGTAGCGGGATTTCACAAGGAGAAATAAGTGAATTCAAAGATGTTAGAGAAGTCTGCGAAAAAATAGGTCAAAAACTTTCCCCTAAATGCGCTATTAATGTTCAATGTAGAAAACAAAATGATGAAATATATGTATTTGAAATCAACCCTCGTTTTAGCGGCACAACATCATTAAGAGCTATGGTAGGTTACAATGAACCTGATGTATTGATACGAAAACATATTCTTCAAGAAAATATTGAAACGAACTTCACATATTCAAATGCTCAAATTGTCAGAGGTCTAGACGAACATATTTTTAAGTTTTAATGAAGAAAAACGTTGCAATACTATTAAGTAATCAATCGAAAAACAACCCAGCACTTTTTCGAATTTACAACGATCTAAAAGATGAATGTAACATTACTATTTTCGGCAAGGAACCAATTTATTTAGTCCCAAAAGAATACCATCGCTCATATATAGATGTTAACTCCAAATACAGAATCCTCCTTAAACTTCGTTTAATTCGGTTTCTTTTTATTTTTTCTAGGATTTTCTCTAATAAGACAGAAAACCTCAATGTTTGGGCTGAAAAACTATCCATAGCGATTGCTCAAAAAAAAATAAACAAACAAGCTAAAACGAGACCTATCCATTCTTATATAGCATTTGATCCTATTTCTCATGATTACATCAAACCATACAAACTAAAAAATAGCGTTTACGGGAGTTATTTTATTTATGAAATTTACGCTGAAGAATCACTTAAAAACAGGGCTCCTTTATTTCAATTTAAAACAATTCTGGAGCGAGAAGCCTGTATCTATTGTGATCTATTAATTAGTGGAGGTAATGACCAGTTAGCGAGTTATTTAAATAAGTTTCATAAACTTAACAAACCAATTTTAGAATATTCCATCTGCCCTAAACAGGAATTTGAAAATAAAACACAAATTAACAATCCAATAAAATTCTATTATCACGGTAAATTTTATCCAAATAGGGGAATTATAAATGCAATTAAAGCAATTTTTGATGTAGAAAACGCGCAATTATATTTAAGAGGAGATGGACCTTTAGAAGCTGAAATCAAAACTCTTGTGGAAACAAGTAAGATTAAGAATAAAGTATTTATTTTAGATCCAATACCAATGAAATCACTTGCAAAACATGGAGTAGATTACGACATTGGTTTATCTCTGGTTAGAATGAATCAAGTCAACCACTTTTACAACCTTGGCTTTAAAACATTTGAAAATATTTCTTCTGGACTAGGCTTAATGTCTCCTAAAAGTTATCCATTAAAGAAGCTTATAAATGAATATAAAAACGGAATATGTTATTCAGATGCAACAATTGAAGAATTAAAAAGATGTTTCAATTATTTAGTCGAAAACCCAAAACATGTTCTAAAACTTAAAGAGAATTCAAAAATAGCTTATGCTACAAACTACAATCCCAACTATCAAAAACAATTATTGCTAGCAATTTTGAAGAAATGAAAAGACTCTTTTCAGACACATTAGTATATGGCGTATCTAACGTTATAGGGCGCATGGCAAACGTCTTTCTATTACCATTGTATGCTGATGTTTTTAGCGTATCTGAATACGGCGTTTTATCCATTCTAACAGTTCTTCTTGCTATAATCACACAGCTATCTTCTCTTCAATTGGAATCCGCTGTATTCAGGTTTATTAATATTAACTCGACGCTATCAGCAACAAAAAAAACTTATACAACCTGGCTATTCGGACAATTAAGTTTTTCACTCTTTCTACTTATTGGACTCACTCTTTTCAAGTCAGCTTTGAGTGAATTCTTGTTCAGCGATATTTCACTCTCTTCACTACTTTTAATTGGGCTAACGGTTCTTCCTTTGAACACCTTTGATGATCTATGTCGATCCTATTGGCGCATAAACAGTAAAAAATGGCATGTATCGATTTTTAATCTAACAACTTTAGTTTTACAGATAATTCTCAATTATATCTTCTTAGTTCATTATGAATATGGTATTTACAGTATTGTATGGTCCTCATTAATAACAGCCATATTAAAAGCTATCATTTCAATTTTGGTCATTAAAAAGTTCATTCAACTAAGTACATTCAATTTTGAACATCTTAAAGAATTATTAAAATTTAGCATACCTCTGGTACCTGCAGGGTTGAGTATATGGGCGCTAACCTTTATGGATCGAATTATTTTGGAAAAATTAACCGGTTTATACGATGTAGGAATATACCAAATCGCCATAACTATTTCAAGTGTAATTACATTACCAATAAGTGCTTTCCTTTTTGCCTGGACACCCTATGTTTACTCTATTTTGGACGAACCTGATCACCGTAAAAAAATTGTGAAAATAATTGAAACTTTTACGTTCGTAATGACGTTCTTAGGTTTTGTTTGTTCATTATTTTCGAGTGAGCTTTTATATCTTTTTTCAGATAAAAAATTCTACCCTTCCAACCCATTAATACCAATTCTAATATTTTCAAATATTTTGATGGGGCTATATCAATTAAGTGGAATAGGGAGCGCAATTGCAAAGAAAACGAAACCAGTTATGACCTCCACTTTTATCGCAACCATAATTAATCTAACATTAAACTTTACCCTTATTCCATCTCTTTACGCTTATGGAGCTTCGATTGCTACACTAATATCCTATTCTTTCATACCAATATTTCTTTTCTTTGTCTCTCAAAAATTTTATACACTTCCTTACAACTTTTATAAAATCGGAGGGTTCTTCATTGCTTTTTTCACGTTGTCCATATTGGTTAATTTTTACTTTGAGAATTTCGAATTTAATTTAACCTATTTCATAATTAAATTGATTAGCTCTATTTTGACTTCATTATGTTTATTTCGATACTTTTATAAGTATATAAAGAGGAATATTTAATGTGTGGGATTGCCGGTATATATAGAAAAGATAGAATCGATGACATTGCTAGTGACATCAAAAAAATGACTGCGGCTATCGCGCATAGAGGCCCCGATGGCGAAGGCAATTGGACTGACAAAGAAAAAGGAATTTCATTCGGTCATAGAAGATTATCCATTCTAGACCTTTCATCTGATGGTCATCAACCAATGCACTTTTTAGGTCGATACGTAATCACATTTAACGGAGAGATATACAACTATTTAGAATTAAAGAAAGACCTTGAATCACGAGGTAACATATTTCAAACAAAAACCGATACGGAAGTTTTACTTGTTGCTTATCATCAATGGGGAGAAGATTTTCTTTTGCGCTTAGATGGCATGTTTGCTTTTGCTATTTATGATAAACTCAAGGATGAGTTGTTTTGTGCGCGAGATCGTTTTGGCGAAAAACCTTTCTTTTTCTCAAACAACAATATCGATTTTTCCTTTGCCTCTGAGATGAAGAGTCTATTTAGCATTGGTAAGTCTAGGTCAGTTAATCAGAAAATGCTATTTAACTATCTAACTTATGACTTAGTAGAGGATCCAAAAAACAAACAAAACACATTTTTTAAAGACATACATCAACTCCCACCTTCACACTCAGTTAGAATTGATTCGAGAAGAAACATAAGAATTCGAAAGTATTGGGATTTAGACTTCAAAAAGCAGATTGACATTTCGGAAAATGAAGCAAAAGAAACCTTTCAAACGCTATTTGACTCCTCAATATCAAAAAGACTAAGATCAGATGTAAATGTAGGATCATCACTTTCTGGAGGCGTAGACTCTTCATCAATACTAGGTTCTATCTTAACACAATTCCCAAATCAAGAATTCAAAACTTTTACAGCGAGATTCGATGATAAAAAATACGATGAGGGACATTTTATAGATGTGTTAAAAGACGCATATAACTTTAGTGAAAACTATTGTTTCCCTCAGAAAAATCAATTACTTTCTGAAATCGATAAAATATTTTACCATCAGGAAGAACCATTTGGGTCAACTAGTATTATCGCTCAGTGGGAAGTAATGAAGCTAGCAAAAAGTAAGAATACAACAGTTTTACTTGACGGACAAGGTGCTGATGAAATGGCAGGTGGATACTTCAAATATTTCTATCCTTTTTTACACGAAATTCGAAAAGATAAGTCAAGATTTCAAAAACAACTTTCCAAAATTGAAGCTCATTTAAATACTTCGAATTTCATATCCCGCAATCAAAAACTAAGGATGATTGCCCCAGTATTATATGATACGGCGACAAAAGCTACTAGGCAATTTCGTAACACAAATATTGGCAAAGACTTAAATAGAGATTTCTTTAAAAACCATTATAGCAATGAATCTATGTTTCATCAAAGTCACACATTGAATCAATTTCTATATGATGAAATTTTTAGTTATGGTTTAGTTAAGTTGTTAAGGTTTTCTGATAGAAACGCCATGGCACATGGGGTCGAAGTTAGATTACCGTACTTATCACATGAACTTGTTGAATTCGTATTTTCACTGCCATCAAATTATAAAATAAATGACGGCTGGACGAAGAATATAATTCGGAGTAGTATGGAAGGACGTGTTCCAAGGGAAATCTTATATCGTAAGGATAAAAAAGGTTTTCAGGCTCCATCTTCTTGGCTGAATGACCCCGATGTTGTTGAATTAACTAAGCACAGTTTTGAACAATTAAGATCTGATAGAATTCTTAATTCAATGGATCAATCAAATCGCTGGAAGTATATTATGGCCTCAAAACTCTTGTCAAATGAATAAGCGAATCTGTGTTTTACTTAGTAATTCCATTGAAAATGATGCGAGAGTTATTAAAACTATCCAAACTTTGGCAGTAAAACTGAATGTAGACCTATATTACATCAACGGTCAATCAAAAGATTCAGTTCATTTTAATGACAACGTGAGATTATTTAATTTTCCGTACAAAACTAATCTGCTCACCAAAATCATTAGCCATTCTTTATTCACAAGGGAGTACTTATTTTTAATGGGGGAAGTTCTTAAAGGTAAGGTTGAATACGATATCGTTTGGGCTAATGACTTAACAACCCTCTTACCCGCCTACAAAATCGCAAAAAAACTAAAGGCTAAATTGGTATACGATTCACATGAGATTTATATCGAAACATTAAATCAGTTTTTCCCTCGACATCCTTCATTATTAAAGAAGCCTATATTTTCAACTCTGCTAAGGATAATGAAAATAAATGGAAAATTTATAGAAAAAAAGTACATCCCGAATTGCGACTTATTCATCACTGTAAACCAATCAATACTTGAATATTTTCGCGTAAAACACTCGATAAAAAAAGGAATCACTATCGTAAATTACCCGCATAATTTAAATCAACTAGAAAAAAAAACACCATTGATTCCGGACACATCAAAAGACAGTACTATTTTCTTATATCAAGGAGCTTTGAATGAAGGGAGAGGATTAAGACTACTCATTGAAACATTTAAGACAATGCCGAATTCAATTAAACTCGTCATCCTTGGTGACGGTCCGTTGAAAGAGGAATTGCTAATTCAATCTAAAGAAAACCTCAATATCAATATTTATTTCATACCCAAAGTATCTTTGAACGCTCTTCCTAACTACACTCGTTCAGCACATGTAGGAATCAACCTTCTAGAAGATTTTAATTTGAGTAAAAAAATGGCATCTCCGAATAAACTTTATGAATACATTCACGCTGGAATACCTGTTATTTGCTCACTTGGACTTGAGAACAATCGAGTTTTAAATGAATTCAATGTAGGTAAATCAACCATCTTGGAAAAAGAAGCTTTGTCTAAAGTAATTCTAAAAATGGCTGAAGATTCTGACGTGGGTCAATATAAGGAAGAGTTAGCCAGAGCAAAAAAGGTTTTTTGTTGGGAAAATCAAGAATTAAAATTAACAGAAGCCCTAAGCACTCTATGAAAAAAGTAATCATCATTTCTTACTTCTTTCCTCCTGCTAATTTCGCTGGTAGTCAAAGAGCTGAAGCTTGGGCTAAACACCTATCTAAATCTGGAATTTACCCAATTATAATCACACGCAATTGGAATAAAAACCAAAATTCTATAACTGAAGAAGTTACCAACAATCAATATTCAGTTGAAACCACAGAAGAGTTTGAAGTTCGCAGATTACCATACAAAAGGACCTTACGAGATAAATGCGCCAAATATTCTTTTTTACGGCCTATTCAAAAAGCACTCACAGTTTGGGAGTTAGTTATGTCTAACTACTTCATAAAATCATTACCATATAGTAATTTTTATCAGGAAGCTCATTCATTACTATCTTCTGATAATCAAATAATAGGGATTATCGGTAGCGGCAGACCATTTCAAACATTTTTCATTGGTTTCCAGCTTAAAAATAAATTCCCACAACTAAAATGGATTCCTGACTATCGTGATGAGTGGAATACTCATCCAAGAAACGAATTCAATTCTTTTCTGAATAAAATTATCCAAAAACTCGAATTAAAGAGTGAACTTAAATGGACTAAAAATGCGGATTATTTTATAGCCGTATCTGAAGAAATGACTAAATCCCTATCTAATCATATCGATAAAAAAGGTGTTGTTATTTTAAATGGTTATAAAGAAATTCTTCAGCGTTTACCAAAAGAATACAATCCACTATTAATCAGAATAGGATACACTGGAACAATATACTCTGATCAAAATTTTATTCCTTTAATTAAAAGCTGTCTTGAAATTCAAAATGTACTTGAAATTAAAATTGAAATTTATTTTGTGGGAACTTCAAGCAGTCAATTTCTACTAGATCAAATAAACTCAATTGATGGAGCGAATGAAATGTGCTTTGTAAAAGGTCGATTAAATCCTGAAGAACTAATCAAATTCAATAATTCTTTAGATTTTTTATTCCTTACTAGCTATTCAAAAACTCCGAATAGTTATCCCGTGAAACTTTTCGAATATTATGCAAGTGGAATCCCACTGATTCTATTCTATTCTGATAGAAGTGATCTAATGACGAAATTTGTAGTTAAATCCAATTCGGGAGTTATTGTTAAAAATGACAATTCAGCGAAACAAAAGCTAATAAGTCTATTCTCCCAGCATAAAAATGGAGAGCCATTTCATGTTGTTCGAAATGAATCCTACAGTCATTATTTCAGTAGAGAACACCAAACCACTCTATTAGGAGAATTATTAGTCTCTGATTTCAACTCAGAATTACCATAATACAATTCCTTTAACTATATTCACGTTAGTTTGTCAACCAATACGCTACATATTAAATGCATTAAATGTGGTTCAGCAGATCTTGCGCCATTAACCCGGTATTCAAATAGCAATTTAACATCCTGTAAATCATGCGATTTCATCTTTTGCAAAGGTATACCTTCGGAACAAACACTTCTAGATTATTACGAAAACAACTATCAAAGAACAAACTACTTCTCTCCTATTACCCGCGCTCGTTATAATCATTTGTTAGATAAATTCGAAAGCAAACGAAAAACAAATCGAATTCTCGATATTGGATGTGGACATGGTTTTTTCTTAGAAGTTGCTAAAGAACGTGGTTGGGAAGTATATGGAACCGAACTCTCAAACAAGGCAATAGAAGATTGTGAGCTCAAAGAGATTCAAATGCACAAAGGCAGAATTCTTGAAAGTACTTATGAAGAGAATACCTTCGACATTGTGGTTTCCATCGAAATGATTGAACACATTAACTACCCGAAAGAATACGTAAAGATTATTCAACGTATATTGAGAAAAGGTGGGCAGTGCTATATAACAACCCCAAACTTCAATTCATTATTGAGGTACTACCTTAAGGAGAAATACGATGTTATCGAATACCCAAATCACCTTTGTTATTACACAAAAAAATCCCTCAGCTCATTATTCCATGAAAATGGATTAAAACCAGCATACATTAAAACTACTGGTCTTAGTTTTACACGATTCAGAACAAGTAAAGGGAAAAGTAATCAGGAATATGTATCTGAAACATCTGATGATGAAATGGTTCGATATAAAATTGAGAAAAATGGATTCCTTCGATTTGGAAAAAAGGCAATAAACGGGATATTAAACTTATTCAAAGTTGGCGACAGCATAAAAGCATCATTCATTAAGGATTAATCTCCTTACCTTCATTCTATGAGAACTCATTTCAAAGGGATAGATTCTTTACGAGCACTTGCAGCTATTACCGTTGTAATTGGTCATGTAGAGTTGTTAAAATCGAGGAATGGAATTGCCGATTTTGAAACCATTCTTCCAGATGGACACCTTGGAGTTATACTTTTCTTTGTTATTAGTGGCTTTCTAATTACTTATTTATTGATGGAAGAAAATAAGGCATTTGGCAACATCAATGTGAAGCAATTTTACATGCGTAGAATATTAAGAATTTGGCCTCTGTATTACCTTACATTGCTCTTGTCATGGTCATTTTTCCCAGGGGAATTTACTACAACAGGATCAATTTTGACATTAACTATATTCCCAAATGTTGCACAAGCAATTGGTGAAGGATGGCCTACAAGTCCTCAGGTGTGGTCTATAGGTGTAGAAGAGCAATTCTATCTCATCTGGCCAATTCTATTGATTTATATTAGAAGGAAATGGATTCCAGTTTTGTTATTGATTTTTGTTCTTATTTATGACTTAACACCCCATGCGATAAACTATATTGAACACAACATCGGCGGTAACAAAACAACTTATATACAAATACAAAAGTTTATTTTCGACTCAAAATTCAGTGCAATTGCATTAGGAGCGATGATGGGTTTTCTAGTTTCTAGCAAACATAAAATTCTCGACTTCTTTCAATCAAAACGCTTTGGCTACCTCTCCATTTTATTCCCACTTATACTTTGGGGAATCAATGCGAAATGGGCATATTTTACAGATGAGATCTATATGATTCTTTTCGCATTACTCGTACTTTCTGTGGCGACTAACCCATTCATTAAACTTCCAAAAGAACCTAAAATTACTATCTTTCTGGGTAAGATATCCTACGGGATATACATGTTTCATTGGATGGTTATTCTTCTAGCTCTTCAAATGATCACACCTGAAACCTTTAAAACTGTCTTGCATTTTAATATTGTTCTATACAGTTTCATTCTGGCTACTACAATTACGATAGCTTGGATTTCACACATTACAGTAGAACGCTTTTTCATCAATAAAAAGAAACATTTCAGAAGGGAAAAAGTTCAAACATAAACGTGCTGTAAGTCAACTCGAAAACTTATCTTTACCCTCATGTGCGGAATAGCAGGATTTATTGACTTTCAGAAGACCTCAGCCCAGGAAACTATCACAAAAATGATTCAAACAATGGATCATAGAGGACCTGATGGATATAGCTCTGAAATAATTCAATCTAAACATGCCCAAGTAGCGCTTGGACACAAAAGGCTTTCAATTATCGATTTATCAGAAACGGGCAAGCAACCGATGCAATTGGAAGAATTCTGGATTACGTTCAATGGTGAAATATACAATTATGCAGAAATCAAGGACGATTTAACAAGGCTAGGTCATCGATTTGTTGGTAATTCAGATACTGAAATGATTTTGCATGCCTACCAGGAATGGGGGAATAAATGTGTTCATCGATTCATTGGAATGTTTGCCATTGTCATATTCGATTCAAAGAAACAAGAGATCATATGTTTTAGAGATAGGGCTGGAGTCAAGCCTTTCTTCTACTATTGGAAAAATGGTGTTTTTCTATTTTCATCGGAATTAAAGGCTTTTCACGAGCATCCAAAATTTGAGAAAGAAATCAATAAAAATGCAGTAGCGGCATTCATACAATACGGATCTGTTCCCACACCCTATTGTATTTTTGAACACACACACAAATTAAAACCAGGTCATCAATTAACACTTGACCTTAGATCTAAGGAATTCAGTACGAATCAATACTGGAATGTCTATGACTATTACAACAAACCCAAATTCAATGTTTCCTATGATGAAGCTAAAGAACAAACGAAAACAATCCTAAATTCAGCTTTTGAGTATCGGATGGTATCAGATGTTCCAGTTGGTGTTTTTTTAAGTGGTGGATACGATAGTACTTGCGTAACTTCTTTATTACAATCCAATCGTACGGATAAATTAAAAACATTTACTATTGGAGTACCGGATATTGGCCTAAATGAGGCTCCTTATGCTGGGGATATAGCTAAACACTTAGGAACCGATCATACAGAAATAAACTGTACAGAAAAAGAAGCCATTGACTTTATTAAAGAACTTCCATTTTTCTATGACGAACCTTTTGCAGATTCTAGTGCTATTCCAACAACGTTAGTTTCTAAAATGGCGCGTAAAGATGTTACTGTTGCTTTGAGTGCAGATGGTGGAGATGAAATTTTCGCAGGATACAATCGCTACGATTACATGGTCAAGTATGGAAAAAAGTTAAATCGAATTCCAGGAGCTATAAGATATTCTCTGGTTGGAATGATGAATATTATTCCATCTGAAAAGATCCCAGTACTCAAGAATAAGTACAACTTCCATAATCGATACGAAAAATTAAAAGGCGTTTTGAAAAACCCGTCTGATCACGATATCATGTTGAGTTTGAGTCAACAATTCACAGACGCTCAGATGAAAGATTTTATGAATTGTGATTTCGAGCATCTAAACACCTTATATCACAGTACAGAATTAAAATCAGAATTCCATTCTCCATTAACTTTTATGATGGCTGTTGACTACCAAACGTATATGCTCGATGACATACTTCAAAAAGTAGATCGCGCCACGATGTCACAAAGTCTGGAAGGAAGAGAGCCAATGTTAGATCATCGTATTGTTGAATTTGCTGCACAATTGCCAGATTCTTATAAATACAATGATGGTGTCAAGAAAAGAATCTTAAGAGATATCGTTCATGACTATATTCCAAAAGAGTTGCTAGATCGTCCAAAAATGGGGTTTGCTATCCCGATTGCTAAGTGGTTGAATAATGAATTGAAAGGGCATGTAGAAACCTACCTTGATGAGCAAAAAATAAAAGAACAAGGATTATTCAATTTTGAATACATTACTAAAATAAAAACAGCGTTCTTTAATGGACGAAAAGAATACGATACTAAGATTTGGTACATACTTATGTTTCAAATGTGGTACGAACGGTGGATGCAATAATATAAACTAAGTTTATCAAAAAAGTACTTTACATATCATACGATGGAATGACAGACCCTTTAGGACAGTCTCAAGTGCTTCCTTACCTGAAAGGTTTGACAGAGAAAGGTTATGAATTTCATCTGATTAGTTTTGAGAAAGATGATAAATTTAAACGTCATAAGAAACATATACAATCCATTTGTGATGAATCGGGAATTGTGTGGCATCCGCAAGATTATCGCAATGAAGGTGGACTGAAAAAGACCATTCGCCAAGTACGTAAAATGAAAAAAGTTGCGAACTACCTGCATCAAAAACATCGATTCGATATTGTGCATTGCAGAAGTTATATCTCCGCTTTAATCGGCATGAAAATGAAACAGAATCATGGAGTCAAATTCATTTTTGATATGCGTGGTTTCTGGGCAGATGAGCGCATTGATGGTGGAATTTGGAACCTGAACAATAAACTTTACAAAACTATCTACAACTATTTCAAGCGTAAAGAAATTCAATTTTTCAATCACTCAGATTACACTATTTCACTCACGGAGAATGGGAAAAATGAAATTTGTTCTTGGCCAAAAATCAAAGAAGACATTAAAATTAAAGTGATTCCGTGTTGCGTAGACTTGAATAAATTTGACCCAAAAAAAATTGACCAGACTCATATAGATGAACGCAAGTTAGAACTCGGATTTAGTTCGAAAGACTACGTACTAGGTTATGTTGGTTCTATTGGAACATGGTATATGCTGGATGAGATGATGGATTATTTCAAAGTCTTATCGGCAAAAAAAGAAAACACAAAATTTCTCTTTGTGAGCGGCGAATCCAAAGAAAAGATTATTGCTGTGGCAAAAGAAAAAGGCATTTGTGAGAATGAATTGGAAGTGATTTCAGTTCTGCACCATGAAGTTCCTTTGCATATTTCTCTATTTGATGCGTCAATCTTTTTCATTCGAGCTACATACTCCAAAAAAGCATCCTCTCCAACAAAGCAAGGTGAAATTATGGCTATGGGAGTTCCATTGGTTTGTAATTCAGGTGTGGGTGATACCGATGAGATTGTTAGGCGCTACAATGCTGGAAATGTAATTAATAAATTTAATGAGGAAGCATATGCTTCAAATATCATCGATGCATCAACATTCGATACTGAAAAAATTAAAGCAGGTGCAGATTCCTATTTCTCCTTGACAGAAGGAGTTGAAAGATATGCTGAAGTTTATAAATCAGTTTATGCGTAAAACAATATCTTTTCTTGCTCCTTACCCCTTCACTCAGGCTCCATCTCAACGTTTTCGTTTTGAACAATATTTCGATCTCCTGAAAAAAAATGGTTTTGAAATATCTGAATACGCTTTTTTAGATGATAAAGGATGGGCTTCATTGTACAAAGAAGGTTCTATATTAAAAAAAGCCTTCGCCATGCTTCGTAGTTTCATGCGTCGATTTATATTATTGTTTAAGCTGAACGATGCAGACTTCGTATTTATTCACAGAGAAGCATCAATGATTGGTCCTCCTGTTTTTGAATGGATTATCGCCAAAATTCTTCGTAAAAAATTCATTTACGATTTTGATGACGCGATCTGGCTGCCGAATTATAGTGAATCGAATGCTAAGTTTCATAAGCTAAAAGCATATGGAAAGGTTAAGAAAATTATTAAGTGGGCAGACCATGTTGTTGTAGGAAATGAATACTTAAAAGAATATGCTTTACAATTTAACTCTAACGTTTCTGTTATACCAACAACCATTGATTTAGTCAATGTGCATAACATTCAAACAGAACACCGAGAGAAAGTTGTAATTGGATGGACAGGGACTCATACAACTGCAAAATACTTAGCTCAAATAATTCCAATTATTGAAAAACTTGAACAGGAATTTGATTTCGAATTTCGTGTAATCTCAAATCATCCTCCTGAATTGAAACTTAAATCCCTTCGCTATGTTGAATGGAACAAAAAAACGGAAATACAAGATTTAGCTAAAATCAACATTGGTATAATGCCGATGGAAGACTCCAAGTGGTCACGTGGTAAATGTGGATTTAAAGGCCTTCAATATATGGCTCTAAACATACCTGCTTTGATGTCGCCCGTTGGTGTGAACTCAGAAATTGTTGAACATGGAGTAAATGGTTTCATATGTGATACACCAGAATCATGGGAGTCAACACTTAGAAAGCTAATCACTGACATTGAATTAAGAAAAAAAATTGGTGATAAAGGAAATAAAACGGTACAAGAACGTTACTCAGTAAGAGCCAATTCAAAGAACTACTTGAATCTGTTTAAGTCATGAAAATATTATTTGCCACAAGTAATCAAAATAAAGCAAATGAAATTCAAAAGGTTTTACCTGATGAAATTAAAATCATTACACTAAAGGATATTAATTTGAAAGAAGATATTCCTGAGACCTCACCAACCATTCGAGGAAACGCATTGCAAAAGGCAAATTACATTAAAGAACATTTTAACTTAAACTGTTTTGCGGATGATACCGGGCTCGAGATTAACGCCTTGAATGGAGCTCCAGGGGTGTTTTCTGCGCGTTATGCCGGGCCACAGCGAAGCGACGAAGACAATATGAACCTTGTATTGGAAAAGCTATCCACTCTAGAAGATCGATCAGCGAGATTCAAAACTGTTATTGTTTTGCAATTAGACGGAGAAACATTCGAGTTTGAAGGTATTGTAGAGGGAAAAATCCTAGAAGAAAAACGAGGAGAATATGGCTTTGGATACGACCCGATTTTTGAACCTGAAAACTGCGGCAAAACCTTTGCTGAAATGGAAATGTATGAGAAAAACGACTACAGTCATAGAGCTCGCGCCACAAAAAAGATGATCTCATTTTTAAAAGAACGCATGCAATAATGTACGGATTCAAGATGCAATTTTCTTTACCAGCGAACATAAAATGGGTGCTATGGATTGTGGCAGCTTCTTTCATGACTCTTTATCTAGTTCTTTCATTTAATAACCGAGCGGTTAGTGATGATATCGTCATGTTGAATGACCTTGAACAGAATGGAATATGGAATGCAATCTTTCAATTCAATTTCAACAAAAGAATCACTGGACATTTCTTGTTCTACAGTTTATTTTCATTCACCACAGATTTGCAAGAAGCGCATTATTATATTTTTACATTTCACATTATCACCATTACATCACTCATCTATGCATTTCAAAGATTGATTAAGGATACCTCTTCTGTATTACTGAATTTTAAGATTCGAACGCACGACGCGTACCTCCTATCCATATTGACAATTGCAGCTTGTTTTTTCTTTACCTTTCAATTAAATGAAGTTTGGTTTTGGACTATTGCAAGTGCGATTCATCTCATACCAGTGATCTTTGTGTTGCTATCTCTGACAATTTTAATGAAGCATCGAAGAAAATCTATTCATTACCTGATGCTCTTTATCTATTGCATTATTATTGGAGGAATGTCTGAGACAGTTACAGCATCATTCATCGCTTGTCTTTTGGTACCAATTTTGTTGAATATGCTTAAGAGGCAGAATAAGCAAAGCATTCCATACATGGTTGCTATTATTGGATTATTTGTATTTTTCATTCCAAATATATTTGGAGGTGGATCAGACCAAAGAGTTGCGTTGGAAATTGCGCAAGGTTCAGATTTATATATCGATGACTTCACTTCCTTTTTTATGCTTTTTATAGTCCCTAAAAATGCTGTCTTTTTGTTATTTGTGATCATCAGTTATATTATAGGAAACTTTCAGCAACATCGTTTTTTAAATCACTACAGCACAATTCGAATTATTGGAGTGTTTTCATTTTTAATCATTTTGGTTAGTGCAACAACCTTTTTTCCTCTGGTTCATGTTTTTGGAAACTTGGGCCCACAACGTGCATGGACACCATTCGGGTTCACATTAGGCTTGAGCCTTTTACTTTTTTCCTTTATAGTCGGTAATCGATCTCCCAAGAATAAGATGAGTGTCGCTCCTATGGGTTTTTCTTTACTGATTGTTGTTGCAATATCACTTTACACCGTGAAACAATTCAATCATGCAAGATTATACAGTTCAGCGTATGATCAAAGAACAATTAATTTATTAAAAAAGAATGCCGAAGGTCAACAAAAACCATTAGCTATAGATCCTCTGCCCGATTCTGGTATGTTGATTAATAGTGAAATTGAGAATGATCCACAAGGTTGGCACAATTATAATTTAATGACCAAGCTTCATTTGAATTACCAAATCTACCAGAAAAATTAGTCGCTTTTAGAATGATACTCTTGAACGAAGTATAGAGGTCTTCCCTTAACTTCATTGAATATTCTTCGGATATACTCCCCCATTATACCAATACTTAACAATTGAATTCCCCCAAGAAATAAAACTGTTACTAATAGGGATGTCCAACCCGGAACAGTATTACCCAAAAAGTATTGACTAACAGAATAAGCAATGTAAATTAGAGACAAAAAGGAAACTACTACGCCCAGATAAAATGAAACTCTCAATGGTTTTGATGAGAAAGCAAAAATTCCATCTCCAGCAAATGACCACATCTTTCTTGGTGTGAATTTACTTTGACCATTTTGTCTCGGTCTAGCTTCAAACTCAATAAAAGCTTGTCTGAACCCCATCCAACTTACAAGGCCTCGATTAAAACGATCTTTCTCCTTCATCTTCAAAAAAGCATCTAAACTTTTCCTATTCATCAATCTAAAATCTGACGATGACTTTCGTACTGGAACATCTGAAACAGAGTTCAATATTGTATAAAACCATTTAGAACTTAACTTTTTTCCTGCCTTAATACCTTCCTCATCAATTCTGATCGTATTAACTACATCAAAACCTGACTTTGCCTTATCAATTAAAGACTGAATAAGTGATGCTGGGTGCTGTAAATCTCCATCCATACTTAAGACTAAATCACCTTTTGCATGTTCTAACCCGGCTATCAAAGCAATTTGATGTCCATAATTTCTAGAAAGGCTTAGGCCCAAAGTAGACGCATTCGTATTACAAATACTTTTAATTTCGGCATCTGTATTATCAGTGCTTCCATCATTTACGAATATGATCTCGTAGTCTAAATCAAGTTCATTCAATACCGAATTCAATTCAGCATAAACTTCTGAAACATTTTCTTCTTCATTAAAAAATGGGACTACAATACTTAAATCTATTGAACTCATAATAAGACTTTGATTCACACGAAGATAATCTAATTCATGATTCGATCAGAAATTATCAATTCCGGAATCAAAATCGCCCCTGAATCTTATTGACAATGTCTTAGGCAAGCAGTACATTTGCATAACAAAAAATAACCCTCCGGATAACTTAATCAATTCGATTGAGACGGACAATAAACATAGCATATGTCAAAAATAATTTATACTAAAACGGACGAGGCACCAGCTCTCGCAACCCACTCATTATTACCAATCATTAAGGCTTTCACTAAGTCTTCAGGTATTGACATTGAAACTAGAGATATTTCTTTAGCAGGTAGAATTATTGCTCGCTTTCCTGAGTTCGTTTCTCAAGACCAACAAATCAAAGATGCTTTAGCTGAACTTGGTGAGATGGTTAAGCAGCCAGATGCAAACATCATTAAACTTCCAAACATTAGTGCTTCAATTCCGCAGTTGAAAGCAACAATTCAGGAACTTCAAGAAGGTGGTTTTGGTGTACCTAGTTACCCAGACGAACCAACCACAGATGTTGAACGCGACATCAAATCTCGTTACGACAAGATTAAAGGTAGCGCCGTAAATCCTGTTTTACGTGAAGGTAATTCGGACAGAAGAGCTCCAAGAGCAGTAAAACAGTACGCTAAAAACAATCCGCATTCAATGGGGGCTTGGACATCTGATTCTAAAACGCACGTTGCAACAATGTCAGTTGGCGATTTTAAATCAAATGAAAAATCAGTTACAATTGAAAACGATGGAGAAGTTAAAATTCAACATACAGATTCAAACGGAAAGATTACTATACTGAAAGCTTCTACAGCAATCTTAAAAGATGAAATCATTGACGCTTCAGTGATGAGTAAAAATGCATTAGTTTCCTTCTTAGAAGCACAAGTTGAAGAAGCAAAAGCAACTGGAGTTCTCTTTTCACTTCACATGAAAGCAACAATGATGAAGGTATCTGATCCAATTATTTTTGGTCATGCTGTGCGTGTTTTCTTCAAGCAATTATTTGATAAATATGGAGAAACTTTTGATAGAATCGGTGTTGATGTAAACAATGGATTTGGGAACTTGTTAAGTAAATTAGATCAATTAGACGATTCAGAGAAACTAGCAATTGAAAAAGATATTATTGCAGCATATGCGAATGGCCCTTCTTTAGCCATGGTTGATTCAGACAAAGGAATTACAAACTTACATGTCCCTAGTGATGTAATTATTGATGCATCAATGCCAGCGATGATTCGTACTTCGGGACAAATGTGGAATGCAGATGGTAAACAACAAGATACAAAAGCTGTAATTCCAGACAGTAGTTATGCATCTGTTTACCAAGCAACAATTGATTTCTGTAAAGAAAACGGTGCTTTTGACCCAACTACAATGGGAACTGTTCCTAACGTAGGTTTGATGGCTCAAAAAGCCGAAGAGTATGGTTCACATGATAAAACATTTGAAATCCCTTCTAACGGTAAAGTTGAAGTTATTGACAACAATGGAACAATTTTAATCTCACACGATGTAGAGGAAGGAGATATTTGGAGAATGTGTCAAGTCAAAGATGCTCCAGTTCAAGATTGGATCAAATTAGCTGTGAATCGCGCAAGAGCAACTCAATCACCAACTGTTTTCTGGTTGGATCATGAACGTGCTCATGATGCTGAATTAATTAAAAAAGTTGAGGCTTACTTGCCGAATCACGATACCGATGGATTAGATATTCAAATTCTTGCTCCAAAAAACGCAACGTTATTCACCTTAGATAGATTGAAAAAAGGACAAGACACAATTTCCGTAACAGGAAATGTTTTGAGAGATTATTTAACTGATTTATTCCCAATTTTAGAATTAGGTACTTCAGCTAAAATGCTTTCTATTGTGCCATTAATGAAAGGAGGAGGATTGTTTGAAACAGGTGCCGGTGGATCTGCTCCTAAGCACGTTCAACAATTCAATGAAGAAGGTCACCTAAGATGGGATTCTCTTGGAGAGTTTTTAGCGCTTGCTGTTTCACTAGAACACATGGGTGAATCAACGGAAAATGCAAAAGCATCTATATTAGGAGAAACATTGGACGAAGCAACTGTTGAGTTCTTATTAAATGATAAATCCCCATCAAGAAAAGTAGGTGAATTAGATAACAGAGGTTCTCACTTCTATTTAGCTAAATATTGGGCTGAAGCATTAGCAGCTCAATCTAAAGATACCGACTTGAAAGATTTATTCTCACAAGTTTCTTCAGATATCAACGCCAACGAAAAAACAATTGTAGCTGAATTAAACGGCGCACAAGGTCCAGCAGTCGACTTAGATGGTTATTACTTCCCTAGTGATGAAAAAGCCTCTCAAGCTATGAGACCCAGCAATACATTTAACGAAATTCTTGCTAAATTGTAGGGAATGTATTCGAATTAAGAAGGGCGAGATGATTCTCGCCCTTTTTTTATGAGTGCAATATTAATTGCAAAAATTGAATTCTTGTTTTATTAGATGTTCAACATTTTCTAATCTAAATGATCCTCTTTATTTAAATTTGAGTTCTAATTCATCCATCGCCGACACACCAAAGTTGTCATTAGACCATGTCCTCAACTTCTGATCTTCCTCAACTAAAACAAAAGTTGGAAATGAACCAACAGCCAATTGAGCCATCGCATCAGGGTTCAATGCTAGTTTAACTTCAACATCTTTACCTGCCTCATCTTTATACCAAGTAGTTGTTTCCTCATCAGGATGACAAACAAGGTATTCGATCTCAATGTTCGGAACTCTTTCTTTTAACTTTTTCATTCTTCCAAGTGCTTCATAACAATATGGGCAACCAGGAATTGTCAAAACAACCAATTTCTTTCCTTTCAACTCAGAATAGTCTTTAATCTTTTCAATCTCAATTGAATTATTTGAAAAATCACCCTGATAAATTGGAGCAATTGCGAAATACACAACGAAAGGAATTAGTAGTATAATGAATTTAATCAGTAAGCGTAGTATAAGTCCTAGTTTTTTTAACCTCTTTTTAAACAGAAGAACGATTATCAGTCCAATCAGCACCATAAATATGTATGGCAACATTTTACTCATAGTCCAAGACAAACCTAAGTCGAGTAGAAATAGTTCAATTGAATTCATTATTCACTATTTTTTTGTCATAATTGAAGTGACTGCCGTCAAAATTGAGATAAAACACTCCTTTTTATTAATTCAGTTCACATTCAGTTATAACGGTAAAACCAAGAACGGAAACAGATGCATCTCCTTCGTCACATTCTGCTTTAGCGTCCGATTTCGTCTTATTCTTAATTGTATAAGACGTCGCTTCTGCACCATTCACTGTGCAAGAACAAACCCTATCTTTTTTGCAGGCAACAAAAACCATCAATGCTCCTACTAACACCATTATTTTTTTCATAATTTCAATTTAAAAAAAAAGGGAAGCTTTAGCCTCCCTCTATAAAATTCTTATATCTGACTATGCAGGAGTACAAGTTTTAAGTGGAACAAGTGTAGTTGCATCGTTACAAGCATCGGTAGCATCTTTTCCTTTGTGAGTTTCAGTAGTAACAGTTAAACTAGCATCAACACAACTACAAGTGTACTCTTTTTTACAAGAAGATAATGCAACCATTCCTAATACTGCAAATGCAGCAACTCCAATAACCTTTTTCATATTTTTTAATTTAGATTAGATTTGTACTACAACAATAATAGCAAAATTTATTTAAAACCAACGCTAGGTCACTTTATTTAATGTATTTGTGCGACGATTAAACCATATTAATATTTCTATTATTACTTTGCATCTTTAAATCAACTTGAATTTAGAATTCTATGAACTTTAAAACTTCATCATTTATAATTACAACTATTTTCTTTACTATTCTATATTCATGTGGAACTATTCGCCCAGAATCACCGGTAAATATTATATCGGAAGAAGATATTCCGGCTCAGCCAATTTCTTCAATCAAACTTCCAATCAAAGTTAATCTTGCTCCATATTTTAAAGAAACGGATGAATCAATTCCCTTGAAGTTCACAGGTAAAGAGCAACAATGCGAAGGTGTTAGTTTCTCTTACAAATTTTTACGTTCTCCCATAACCTTTAAAGGAGTAGGAAATAAGTTACTTTTTGATGTCGATGGTAAATACGCTTTACGCGTAAATTATTGTGCTCAATGTACTGGAATATTCAACGAAGCGGGAAATTGCCTTGTTCCACGTATATACGCCTCATGTGGAGTTGACGAACCAATGAGAACTGTGCATGTTGGATACGCGACTTCAATAGGTGTTTCAAAAAACTACAAGTTAACTTCGAATACAAAATTAAGAAAAGTTAAAACCCTTTCTCCATGTGAAATGACTATGTTCAGTTATGACGCATCAAAAACTTTAGAAGAAGAATTAACCATTGCTTTACAAGACGTTGAAAAGGATATAGATTCAGAAATCGAAGCTATCGATTTAAAACCAACCATGGAAGAAGTATGGGAGATACTATGCTTACCTACAGATCTAGAGGGGTATGGCTTTCTTTCCATGCACCCGAAAGATATTTCATTGAGTAAAATTCACTTTAAAGGAGATACAGCATATGTAAATGCTTTACTTCATGCATCTCCAAATATTACTCTAAATAATAAGGATACCTTAATCACTAAACTACCGCCATTATCTGAATTTAAGAATCAAGATGGATTCGATATTACCATGGATATCAACGCTAAATATGACTCTTTATCTTCTATGCTTTCTTCTAATATCAAAGGGAAATCCATCGATATTAATGGAAATGAAGTTATTTTCGGAGACATAAACATTCATGGTGCAGCGAACAAAAAAGTGAATCTTAGAGTAGATTTTACAGGAAAGAAGAAAGGAACATTATACTTAACAGGAACACCTATTTTTCATAGAGCTAAACAAAATATTTCATTTCCAGACTTGAATTTTGATGTTAAGACAAAGCACGCTTTACTTAAATCAGCAAAATGGTTGTACAACAAGAAAATTACAAATATGATACGCGATTTAGCATCAATGGATTTAAAACCATACTTGGACTCCCTAAAAGGAAGTCTTAATGAAAATATTAATATGGAGTTAGATGAAGGAATTTTCATGTCAGGTAAAGTAAATGATATAAAAATTGGATCTATCATACCCTTAGAAAATAAACTATTCCTTCGTTTTCATAGTCTTGGGGAACTGAAATTAACGATGTAGCTATCTATTCATCATATGATTGGCAACTTTCGGGAAACATTCATACAAGGCCATAGCTAGTTCTTGATCTTCAATTTTCTCTGTACAAGCAATTTTCATACATCTTAACCATTCATCTTTTTCCGCTAATCCAATGGCGTGGGGTAAATGTCTCATCTTCATTTTTGGGTGACCGTATTTTTCAGAATATAACATCGGTCCACCTAAAAATTGAGTTAAAAACATATATTGCTTATCTCTAATTAATGTTTTTTCAGTATCGAACAAAAAAGAAATCGATGAATCGTAAAAAACAATGTCATAGAATCTATCTACAACTTCCCTTAATTTCACTGGTCCAATTCTTGTATATAATGTTTCCATATCGCTCATTTTTAGTAATTAAGCGTTAAATATTTATTGTTTCGCTATCTTTGTAACTGAAAATGACAAAATTAATTATTCTAAGCCTCTTATTGTTTCTTTCTTTAGGAATCTATTCCCAAAGAACCAGAACTGCTGAGGGAATGAATACATGTCAAGGAGCAATCAACATTTTTGATGATGGTAACTTTCGATTAGAATTCACGGGATCCAAATCAAAATCCTCAATCGAATCATATCCATCACTAAATTCAATTGATGAAAAAAACGAAATCTGGTGCGCTTTTGTTGCTGGTCGCTCGGGGGAATTAACATTTAACGCAAACACCAAGGCTCAGTATCTTCAAATGGTTGTTTTTCAACAGAATAAAAACGATATATGTAGCGAGATTAAGAACGGAGTAGCTGAAATCAAAAGACTTCACGTTAAAAAAGATAATTCAACCGTTGGATTAGACTATCAAATTGGCGGCGGAATTCTTTATAGTCTAAAATTAAAGGAAGGTGATAAAATACTCATACTATTTGCTACAGAATCAGAGTCAAAAGCGAAGCTTGTCCTTTCATGGAGATTCCATGAGCACACTCCTCAAGTAACGGAAGAAAAAATTGTTGATCGTCGCGACGATGACTTTGCCCCAACATTCTCTGTTTTGGTTAGAGATAAATTCTCTCAAAAACCATTAATTGCCAGCCTATCCGTTGAAGGTCATAAATCCTTAAATGGTATTTATACCGGTTCTGATTTTTTCTTTAATGTTCCCAGAACGATAGAGCTTATTGTAAAATGCGAAGTTCCGGGTTACTTCTTTAAAGATGAAATCAAGAAGGTATCTTCGTTTGAAGATTCTGAAATTATTTTTGAACTAGAACAAATTTCACCAGGAAAAAGTATAAAAATTGAGGACATTGAATTTGTTCAAGGAACCAGTGAAATTGCGCCTAATTCGATTCCAAAGCTAAAACGGCTTAAAGACTTCTTAGCATTAAATTCAGATATAAACATTGAAATCCAAGGACATGTATTTGCCTTAGGAGAGAACTCATACATTGGACAAAAAGTATCTGAGGCCAGAGCGAAGAGAGTTCTTAAATACCTCGTTGAGAACGGGATTAGCAAATCTAGATTATCAGCAGTTGGCTATGGTAACACACAGCCGATTTTCCCTGAACCTAAGTTTTTCTATGAAGAACAAGCCAACCGTCGTGTGGAGATACTTGTGATGGACTAGTACTAAAAAAAATACCCCTTAAATTAAGAGGTATTTTGAATATCAACTTAGGTCCGCCATTAAATCGTTAAAATTTCTTTCTCTTTCACTACTAACACTTCCTCAATCTTAGCAGAGAAACTATTTGTAATAGTCTGCACTTGTCCTTCAGCATCTTTAGTCATATCTTCAGATAAACCATCAGCTTTGAGGGATTTAATCATATCCAAAGCCTCTTTACGATTGTTTCTAATACCAACCTTAGCATTTTCGCCCTCAGCCTTCGCTTTCTTAACCAATTCCTTTCTTCTCTCTTCAGTTAAAGGAGGCACCGAAATCAATACAGATTCTCCATTACTTTGAGGAGCAAACCCAAGATTTGAGTTTATAATCCCTTTCATAATAGGATCTAGCATTGCTTTCTCCCATGGCTGCACCGTAATCGTTCTTGCATCCATAGTATTCACATTGGCAACTTGAGACAAAGGAGTTGGTGATCCGTAATAATCAACCATAACTGTTTGTAGCATTGCAGGCGAAGCTTTACCAGCCCTAATCTTTGATAATTCAACTTCGAAGTGATTGATTGTTTTCGAGTTAGCCCCCTTAAACTCATCATACACCATATTTAATTCTTCAATCATTGTATCTTTTTTTTCTTAATTACGAACAATCGTACCCACTTGCTCTCCTGAAAGAACTTTCACCAAATTCCCTGGCGTATCCATGTCAAAAACAACAATAGGTAAATCATTCTCTTTACATAAAGTGAAGGCTGTCATATCCATCACCTTTAAGCCTTTTCCGTAAACATCATCAAAACTAATAACGTCATATTTAGTAGCATCCGGGTTCTTCTCCGGGTCTTCTGTATAAATTCCATCCACACGTGTACCTTTCAGAATAACCTCTGCATTAATTTCAATTGCTCTTAAAGAAGCAGCAGAATCAGTTGTGAAATAAGGATTACCTGTCCCAGCTCCAAAAACCACTACTCTTCCTTTCTCTAGGTGTCGAACAGCCCTTCTTCTTACGTAAGGTTCAGCAATTTCCTTCATTTCGATTGCAGATTGCAAACGAGATTGAACACCTTTGGATTCTAGCGCTGCTTGTAGAGCCATAGCATTGATCATTGTTGCCAACATTCCCATGTAATCACCATGAGTTCTATCCATACCTCCCTCTTCAGCCTGAACACCTCTAAAAATATTTCCACCTCCAATAACGATAGCTATTTCTACTCCTTGTTCGTATATTTCTTTTATCTGATTTGCATATTGACTTAATCTATTATTGTCAATACCGAAAGCTTTATCACCCATTAGTGATTCTCCGCTTAATTTCAGGAGTATTCTTTTGTACTTCATTCTTCCTTTTTTGAGGTTTAACAAATATACGTTTTTTGACCTATGATTCCTTTCTAAATTTATGGAACTGATGAAAAATTATGAACACAAAAAAAGCCGCTTATCATAATGATAAACGGCTTCAAATATTTAGTTAAGCAATTAGCTTAAAGAAAATCTTTTGAATTCTGTAACAGTTAAACCAGACTCAGTAGAAGCCAAGAACTGCTCTACAGTTTGCTTATTATCTTTGATAAATGCTTGAGACAATAAAGTGTTCTCTTTGAAGAACTTCCCTAAACGTCCTTGAGCGATTTTCTCAGCCATCTCAGCAGGCTTCCCTTCTTGAATAGCTAAATCTTTACCAACTTCTAACTCTCTAGCAATCGTAGATTCATCAATTCCCTCTTTACTTAAGGCTAATGGGTTCATAGCAGCAACTTGCATTGCAACTTGTTTTCCAGCATCAGCAGCAGCGTCAGAACCATTGTTTAAAGCAACTAATGTAGCTAATTGATTACCCGGGTGATTGTAAGCTACTACAGTAGCAGCTTCAACTTTAGCAAAATTAGAAATCTCTAATTTCTCCCCAATAACACCAATTTGCTCAGTCATTTTCTCAGCAACAGTCAGTTTTGCATCATAAGCCATGTTCATAAGCTCTTCTTTAGAAGCAGCTCCTTTGTCCATGCCTACTTGCATGATAGACTTGATCATTGTTTGGAAGTCAGCATTCTTCGCGACGAAATCTGTCTCACAGTTCAATTGAAGGATATACCCTACGCTTCCTAATGATTCTGCAAAAATAACACCTTCTTTCGCCTCATTGTCACCGCGTTTCGCAGCAACTTTTTGACCTTTCTTACGAAGTACATCAACTGCAGCTTCAAAGTCACCGTCAGTTTCAACAAGAGCCTTTTTGCAGTCCATCATACCTGCTCCTGTTTGTTTTCTTAATTTATTTACATCTGCAGCTGTAATTGCCATGGATATAAGTTTTTCTAATTAATAATTAATTCTATTGCCCTCTTTTAGGACATCACAGATAAAACCTGCTTATTTTTCTTCTTTCGCTTCTTCAGTTGCAGGAGCCTTGGTAGCTGGTGCTTCTCCTGCTGGAGTTTCCTTAGCTGGTGCTTCTTTAGGAGCAGCTGCTTTCTTTTCAGCTGCCACTTTTTTATCCGCTGCTGCTTTCGCGTCAGCATCTTTAGCACTTTTTCTTTCCGTTAAACCTTCCTTGATTGAACCACAAATCTCATCCAATATAATAGAAATCGATTTTGAAGCATCATCATTTGCAGGGATTGGAAAATCAACTAATGAAGGATTTGAGTTTGTATCCACAATAGCAAAAGTTGGAATATTCAATCTCTTAGCTTCTTTAAGGGCAATGTGCTCCTTAATGATATCAACAATAAAGATAGCTGCAGGCTGACGAGTCATATCTGCTATAGAACCAAAGTTCTTTTCTAGCTTCTCTCTTTGACGAGTTTTGAATAAACGCTCTCTTTTATTTAATGTGTTCCAAGTACCATCCGTTTGCATTTTGTCAATTGACGTCATTTTTCGGATAGACTTACGCGTAGTTTGGAAGTTTGTTAACATTCCACCAGACCAACGTTCAGTTACGAATGGCATGTTAATTTCACTCACCTTTGTAGCGATAATATCTTTAGCTTGCTTTTTTGTTGCAACGAAAAGAACCTTTTTCCCAGATTTAGCAATTTGCTTAAGTGCCGCACTCGCAGAATCGATGTGTGCAATTGTCTTATTAAGGTCAATAATGTGGATACCTTTTTTCTCTTCAAAGATATACGGCGCCATTGCCGGGTTCCATTTTCTTTTCAAGTGTCCAAAATGAACACCTGCATTCAATAAGTCTTCAAACTTTACTTTTGACATTTTCTTTCTTTTAATTGTTTACGTTCCTTTAGTAAGCAGTTTATAAGGGGCTTTCGCAATACAGATAAACTTAGATACTAAACAACCGCCAAAATTTTGTTTACTAATTCGATTAACGTTTCGAGAATTGGAATTTCTTACGTGCTTTCGGTTGACCTGGTTTCTTACGCTCAACCATTCTTGGATCACGAGTCATCAAACCTTCTTCTTTCAATAAAGGTTTATTTTCTTCGTTTAATTCAACCAAAGCTCTTGCAATACCAAGACGAATAGCCTCAACTTGACCGTTGATTCCACCCCCAGCAACATTAACTTTAACATCATACTGATCAACAGTATCTGTTAATGCAAAAGGCTGAACAATCTTAGATTGAAGAACTGCAACAGGGAAAAACTCCTTGTAATCTCTTTTATTAACTGTAACGGCACCTTTACCTTTTGTCAGATAAACTCTAGCAACCGCTGTTTTTCTTCTTCCTAATGTGTTAATTACTTCCATGCTCATTATTTGAATGTATCTAAATTAAGTACAGTTGGCTTTTGAGCTTCTTGATTGTGCTCTCCTCCTTTGTATACTTTTAGATTAGTAAATAATTGACGTCCAAGCTTGTTTTTAGGTAACATACCTTTAACCGCTTTTTCTACCATTCTTTCTGGGTGTTTCGCTAACATGTCTTTAGCAGAAGTAAAACGCTGCCCACCTGGGTATCCAGTATATCTAACGTACTCCTTATCGACTAATTTAGCACCTGAGAAAGATACTTTTTCTGCATTTACAACAATAACGTTGTCGCCGCAGTCTGCGTGAGGCGTGAAATTCGGCTTGTGTTTTCCACGGATGATTTTCGCCACCTTGCTCGCTAAACGACCTAATGTCTGGCCTTCAGCATCTACTACAAACCACTGCTTATCAGCAGTTTCCTTGTTCGCAGAGACAGTTTTGTAACTTAATGTATCCACAATAATTTAATTTATAAATAAGACAATTCCCCTAAATCAGGGGTGCAAAGATATGATTTCTAGGTTTATTAACAAACCTTTATTAAAAAAGATTGTCCTCTGGGCAAGTTCCAATTCAATACAAAAGAGAAATGGTCATACTATTTAAAAAATCAACATTGAACAAATCAATAAAGCACGCCATTTTGAACTGATTAACTAAAAAAGAATATGAAGCCCCCAAGCACTTCAAGTTAGTACCCGAATAATATATCTACCTGCATAGCGTTAGCTATACTGGTATTTTAATCAAACCAACTCCGTAATCAAAATCGGATTACACATATATTTTATCAACGCATGTTAACTGAGTATTTAAGATGCATAAGTCCGTCATTCAAATTTATACCAATCATCTTATCACATATTAAATTTGAAAAAAAAAGGAGAACAAATACTGCTCTCCTCGTGTTTTGAATATTCAAAAAAAAGTCTATTTTTTCTTAAAAGCGTTAATTGCATTCACAGTAAAATCAGACAACACAAGCTCACCGCTCATTGCAGCCCTATCCTTTAGCAAGGAATCCCAATGCTCCGTACCCTGCCAGAAAGCAGTCTTCAACATACTCATTGCTTCAGGATTAGATTTAGACAAAGTATCTGCTAAACCATTAATACGTTCTTCCATATCTTCGACGTTATCAAAAATCTCAGCATACAACCCATTATCCTTTGCCCAACGTGCAGAACGCCATTCAGTAGCATTAATAGCTAATTGACTCATTGCTGACAACCCTACTTTTCGCTCTACAGCGGGTCCAACTACAAAAGGACCAATGCCAACAGCCAATTCCGACAACTTAACATCAGCATACTTTGTTGCAAAACAATAATCAACCGCAGAGGCAACCCCCACACCTCCTCCAACAGCTTTACCTTGAACCCTTCCAATGATAAATTTCGGGCATTTTCTACATGCATTAATAACATTAGCAAAACCAGAAAAGAATACTTTACCAGTTTCTAAATCTTTAATTGAAATTAATTCATCAAAACTAGCTCCGGCACAGAATGCTCTTTCACCTGCTGAACGTAAAATAATAACCTTAACATCATCATTACCGCCTAATTCGGTAATGGAATCAGCTAACTTTTGCAAAATCTTTCCTGGCAATGAATTACTTAGTGGATGCCCGAATTCAACCGTTGCTATTCCTGAAGACTCAATCGACACATTAACATGTCCTTGATCAACTGCATTTGACATAATCTGTTCTTGTTTTTATGATTTTTTCTGAGGACGACTATCTTTTGGCGATGCAATTTTAACATCTATAGCTCTTCCATTAACCTCCAATCCATTCAATGCTTCAATAGCATTAATTGCCTGATCTGTACTCTCCATCTCAACATAACCAAAACCTTTCGACCTTTTCGTTTCTTTTTCATATACAACGTGTGCATATGTAACAGTTCCAAAAGACGAAAATGTCGCTTTCAAATCTTCCGAAGTAATACTCCAATCCAAGTTGGCAATAAAAATATTAACCATTCCTAACCTTATTATTCTTTTTCTTATTTAAGTGTAAAGCTATCAGTTCCAATTTTCTGTCCCTGACAATAAATATTTACTTTATAATTTCCTTTTGACAATTCCTCACCATTCAACCTGTAATAAATAGACATATCAATCATTTGATTCTGGTAATCGATACTTTTCTTATCAGAATACGCAACCGAACCACCTTCAATATCAACAACATTACTAGAACTCGATTGAAGTGTTTTTCCTTCTGGGGTAATAACCTGCAGATAAACCATCTTAGTTCCAGCTGGCGCAATTGGATTTTCAGAAATCGTAAAACTAGACTTTATCTGAACAGTATTTCTCGCCTTAGTAGTTTCTGTAGTCGTATTATTCAACTTCATCTTCAATCCACCAGAACTAAACCCATATGCCTGTAACCTAGAACCTTTCTTAACTTGCTCTGCATTGGCTTCAGCTTCTGTCTTATACTGATCTCTTTCTGTTGTGGTAGCCGTCAATTGAGTATTAGTATTCTCTAAATCGTTTGTCAGTTGTAAATTCAATGTATTCAGCGAATCAATTTGCACAATATAACCTCGCATAATCCCCTTCATCGTTTCAATCTCTTTACGAGCAGAAAACAATTGACGAGCACTCATATTACCACGCTCAACCTTCTCCAATAACTCTTGGATTTGGGCTTTTTGCTGATTAATCGAGTCAGCTTGAGTAGCATCCTTTTCCAAAAGTGCATCATAAGTAGAAAGCATATTCTTGAAATCTGTCTTAATATCATTAGTCATTCCGCCAACATACCCAGACATCATTTCATTCATCCCTTGCATATCTGCATTAAGACTTTTATTATCATTTTCGCATTGATTCAACTGTGCATTCTTGGAGGACCATAAATAAGCCATAACTCCAAGCATAAGCAATAAAATTATAATGACAGCAACGTACCCTCCGTTACTTTTTTTTGGTGATTCTGGTAATTCTGACATGACACTACTTTTTAACAATGAATCTAATTTACGACCAAATAACGTAAAAGTTCATTTTATGCTACATATTCAAAAATGTTCAAGAAAAAAGACGTATCTCTACTTTCTTTTTTTTGACAAACATCTCAAGATAAGAATTCTAAATCAAATCTAACAATAACACAACACTTGTTAACAAGAATTGGTATTGAGATAATAATAATTTAATTCTACGTAAAAAATAGAATGCTAATTCGATTAGACAGCCTCAACTTGGAAAGAATACTTTTCCATAATTTGATTGGCCAACAATTTCTTACAAGCTTCTTCAACTTTTTCAGTTGCTTCCTCTTGATTTACTGCATCAACGAACAAACGAACATGTCTTCCGATACGAACACCATCAATTGAATCTAAACCAATATTTTTCATACTGCTTGTCACAGCTTTTCCCTGAGGGTCAAGTAATGCATCTAACGGCATCACGTCGATTTCTGCTTTAAATTTCATCTAACTTCTTTTTTAAAAAATGTGTTTTCTACAATTGAGAAAATAAGGTACAAAAATACTATTAATGCTATAGACCACACTTTGAAAACAAGAATAAATATCAAACTTATTAACAAAAATGTAAATCGTATTTCATTACCTTTAAAACTAAAGCGCTTAAACTTTAGAGAAAAAAGCGGTATTTCAGAAACCATTAACAACCCCATCACAATCATTAAAAGGACTAACAAATAAGGACTAAATAAAACCTCATGGACTGATGTAACATCCTGAATCGAATTCAAAACCAACGGAAACGTCATAAATAAAAGTGTATTTGCAGGTGTTGGAACACCAATAAATGATTCTGATTGCCGTATATCAATATTAAACTTCGCCAGTCTAAACAACGAGAAAAATGGAATAATCAACCCGGCAAAAGGAATTAAACTCAGCCTTCCGTCAAACAAGCCCTCGAACCACAAATCAAAACCATTCTTAATAAAATGAGGACTTATAAATCCGATTGATTCAATATCAATTGTTAAAACAACCATCATAACAACTCCAGGAGCAACGCCAAACGTAATCATATCCGCTAAAGAATCAAGCTGCTTACCCAACTCCCCTGTCGTTTTCGTTATTCGCGCAATAAACCCGTCCAGAAAATCAAAAACTGCCCCAGAAAAAATGGCATATGCGGCCAAGTCTAACCTCCCCATTACAGCCAAAATAACTGCAATAATACCTGAAATCAGATTAGCAGAAGTAAACAAGTTTGCTAGTGTAAACATATAAAATTCGATTTTTCAAATTAATTCTGATAAGTCAACTTTATGTAGTATTTTTACGTATAACAGTTGACTATTTATTGACTTACTCTACAAATAACACAATTTTTTATTGAAAAAGATGTTTAAGAATTATAAAATTCTATTTGGTATGAAGACTTCCTGGCTTATAAATGCCTGCTTAACAGCGTTTACTTTTTCTTTATCTTTTGCTCAAGACACAAGCCCATCTGAAACCGTTGCACCAAAATACTCCAATGAATTCCTTTCTATTGGTGTTGGCGCCGATGCTTTAGGACAAGGAAATGCAGTGGTTGCACAGTCAGATAATGTTTCTTCTGGATATTGGAATCCTGCTGGACTGACAAAGATTGATAAATGGCTAGAAGTTGGTCTTATGCATTCTGAATACTTTGCTGGAATTGCGAAATACGACTACTTAGGTTTAGCTCACTCTATTGATGATAAAAGTGCGATTGGCTTTAGCGCTATCCGATTTGCGATCGATGACATCCCAAACACAACCCAACTAATTGATAATAACGGAAATATTGATTACGATAATATTTCAACATTTACAGCCGCTGATTACGGCTTTTTGCTTTCTTACGCCCGCGAACTTAACCAGAGAGGATTAAGTCTAGGTGGAACATTTAAAGTTATTCATAGAAAAGTGGGTGATTTCGCAAAGTCATGGGGCTTTGGTTTAGACTTTGGATTGCAGTACGAAACAAAGAAGAAATGGCAATTTGGATTAATGGCTAGAGATGTAACCTCTACTTTTAACGCATGGATATTTACGCTAGATAGCGAGACACAGCAAGTTTTTATTAATACTGGAAATGAAATCCCTCAAAACGGCCTAGAATTAACACTACCCCGTGTAATATTAGCCGGTTATAAAAAGTTTGATTTAGGCAAAAAGGGATTCTACACCTCAGCTGAACTTGACATTGACATCACTACGGATGGTAGAAGAAATGCTATCGTTAGAACGGGGGTAGTATCGATGGATCCTCACCTTGGAGTTCAAATTGGATTCAAAAATTACGTTTCTCTAAGAGCCGGCATTTCTAACCTTCAGTACGTTAAAAACTTTGATGATTCTCAAAAATTAAATGTGCAACCAAACATTGGAGTTGGATTAAACTTTAAAAGCTTTTATCTTGACTATGCATTTACTGATATTGGCGATGCATCTGTTGCTCTTTATTCGCATGTCGTTTCGCTGCGAGTAAAACTAAACAAACCAAAACCTAAGACTGAATGAAAAAATTGATTCATACTCTCTCTCTCCTCTCCTTGTGCTTATTTGTGACTCACTGTTACGGTCAAACCTATGGAAACGAGTGGATAGACTATGGTCAATCATATTATACACTTAAGGTTTCTGAGACTGGTATACATAGAATTAACTTTAGTACAATATCAAGTGCTGGTATTCCAACTGGCAGCTTTCAAACCGAAAACATTCAACTCTTTGGAAGAGAACATGAAATCCCAATTCACATAGAAGATGGCGGTGACAACACATTAGACCCTGGCGATTATATATTGTTCTATGCCGAAAAAAATGATAGTTGGCTTGACTCAACTCTATATCAAGATCCAAACACCATAGGAAATCCAAAATATAGTCTTTATAATGATACCATTAGATACTTTTTCACTTGGAACAATTCTACAACAAACTTAAGATACAAAGTTGAAAACGATATAAACTTCGCGAGCTATGCTAACATTGCTAATTACATCTTATTTAAATCGGAGAAAGAATATAACTCAACCTACCATGAAGGTGAAAAAACATCTTATTCATCAAGTTCATTTTTCACGCCCGGAGAAGGATGGGGCAATACTGCTTTTAACGGCGCATCTGGCTATAATGGAAACCTAACCCTCAACACTCCATTTCCTTATACAGGCCCTGGAAGTCCAAATGCAATATTCAAAGGACTCTCAACAACAAATTCGGATGCTGCTGTGCCAGCCGGGGGGTCATTCAACCATCACCTACAATGGAATATAGGCACCACAAATCTTCAAATGCTAGACACATCAGTTTTAGGTTATGGCCAAATCATTTGTAACTCAAGCTTTCCTGCAAGTGTATTATCTAACGGAAACACTCCGGTTCAATGGAATATTATAGGTGATTTAAGTGTTGCTACAGACTATCAAGCCTATAGTTACTATGGTGTAACATACCCTAGACAACCTAATTTTGGAGGGAGTAACAGCATGGACTTTGAAGTCATAAATGATATACAAGGAAAAATTCGACTAGACATTGCTTCGGCTGGTTACGCCAATCCAATAATGTTTGTTCACGGCTCAGAACCATTAATGGTTCCTTTTGAGCCAAATGGATCATTTCATAGTGTAATCATTCCAAACAGTATTAATGGCGTGAACCAGCAAGTGGTATATAGAGATGAATCTTTAATCATTGACATTAATACACTTGAAGCTGTAAATGGAAGCGGAACATTCACCAACTACACGGCAATTCCTGGAAGTTATGAAGAAGCCTTGTTGATGGTCTACCATAAATCCTTAGAACAAGCGACGCTTCAATACGCGAATTATAGAGAACAAATTGAAGGTGGTAATTATAATACTTTAGTTGCCAACATTGATGAACTTTACCTTCAATTTGGTGGTGGAATTGAAAAACACATTAATGGAATTCGTCGATTTGCTCACTTGATCTACAACACCTCCAGCGCCAAACCTGTTGGCCTATTTCTAATCGGTAAAGGAATTAGAGAAGCTAATTACAATTCAGTTCTTTCAGACGGTGCTGGAGCAAGAAAAAACACGGATCGTTTCCACGAATCTTTAGTCCCTTCTTTTGGCCACCCATCGAGCGACGTATCTATAACATCAGGTTTAGTCGGATCCTTAAAATGGACTCCAATGCTACCAACAGGGAGAATTTCTGCAAGAACAAACGATGAACTTGAAGACTATTTAAATAAAGTCATGGATTTTGAAGCAAATCAAAATCCTCTTAGTATTTACGATTCGCCAAATAAAGATTGGCAAAAACAGATTCTACATTTTGCAGGAGGTTCTGATATTGATGAGCAGGAAGACTTCCAAAACTACATGAATATTTATAAAGGTATCATTGAAGATTCTTTATATGGTGGTAACGTCACAAGTATATTCAAAACTTCAAGCAACCCTCTTGACCCTACGGTACTTAATGGAATTACAGATAGAATTTCTGAAGGGGTAAGTTTAATGAGTTACTTTGGCCATGCTTCTAATACAACAAGTGGTTTTGAAATCAACCTGGATGAGCCGGCGAACTGGAACAATACAGGAAAATATCCTTTGATGTTAGTAAACTCATGCTACAATGGAAATATATTTCAAAGCAGCACCTCTAAGTCGGAACAATTTGTGCAAGCTGCAAATTTCGGTGCAATTGGATACATTGCATCAGTAGGAGTAGGCCTTGATGTTTATTTAAACATATACTCAAGAAATCTTTATAAACAGCTCTCATACAAAAACTACAACACAAATATTGGCCAT
Source organism: Crocinitomicaceae bacterium (assembly GCA_022447585.1). Taxonomy (GTDB): domain Bacteria; phylum Bacteroidota; class Bacteroidia; order Flavobacteriales_D; family Crocinitomicaceae; genus UBA4466. Next base: position 109,534 of record JAKVAR010000048.1, read on the forward strand.
CAAATGATGAAAAATATTGAATCAATGGAAACCCCTTCGGGAAACCTTTACCTTGAAACCACTTGTACACAAATGGTTTTAAATGGTGACCCAATGGTCAAAATCAATAGTCATCCTAACCCAGAAATAGAATTGACTGCCCCAGGAGTATTCTTTACCCCAAACAATATTGATTTAACAGTAGATAGCATAGAAATGCATATTACTCTTACAAATCTTGGACAATCTGTCATAGACACGTTCCTATTAGAAGTGACTAGGCAATTTCCATCAAGCAGTATTGATTCGATATATTCTTTTCAAATCCCAAACCTACATTATAAAGATACTTTTTCCTTTAAAATGCCAACGCAAGCAAACATTGGTGTAGGTTTAAATCAATTTAATATTAGTGTCGATCTTCCATCTCTGATCACAGAGCAATACGATGAGATCAACAACAATCAATTAGTAAAAACTCTTTTTATCGATATTGATGGAATTGTTCCGGTAGTGCCTTATGAATTTGCCGTAGTCCCAGAAGATAGCGTCACTCTTCGCGCTTCCACTATCAACCCTATTGCTGATTTTAACAGCTATAGATTCGAAATTGACACAACAGATCTATTCAACAGTGGTGAACATCGTTATGCTTATGTCTATGGAACTGGTGGAGTTAAAGAAGTTCACCCTTCGGACTGGATTTCTGTAAGCACTAACAATCCAAATCAATTGATATGCACTGACAGCACAGTTTACTTTTGGCGCGTTGCAATTGACTCCTCAACTTTCGACTGGAGAGAAAGCTCTTTCCAATATATTACGGGCAAAATAGGTTGGGGTCAAGATCATTTCTTCCAATTTAAGCGAAACAATTTTTTTAGTGTAGACTACGACAGACCCTCAAGAACTCGGCAGTTTGGACCTAATATTAAAGAGTTAGTTTGCAATGTATTCGCATCCGGCGCAAGCCCAACCATTTATGAAAACGCTTGGTTTATTGATGGAACAATGCAGGACTACGGCATATGCTCTTATGTCCCTAAATTCCATGTAGGAGTTATTGACCCTGTAACTTTAGAGTCATGGGGTACGCGATATGTTCCATGGGGAGAGAATCTTAACAATAATTTTGGTAATCAAAATGACAATGGAGCTTGCGCAGGAAGACCTATGAAGTATTTTACATTTCACCAAAATGATTTAACAAACTTAACAGACTTTCAGAACATGGTAAACAATGAGGTTCCTGATGGTCATTACCTACTTATATACTCTCCGCTTTCTACAGCATATGATCAAATAAATGCTTTAGATTCAGCAAACATATACAATACATTTGCAGGACTCGGATCGGATAGTATTCATGGCGGAAGAATAAATGCACCATTTGCTTTTTTCTGTAAAAAAGGCGACCCTTCAACGGTAATAGAAGTTTTTGCTGATTCACCATCTGGAGACGTAACACTTACTGCTGAATTAATTGGTAATGATTACGAAGGAATAGAGACCGCACCTTTAATAGGACCATCGGCAAATTGGGGTAACGTTTACTGGAAACAAGACCCTTCAGAATTGGGCTCTGTTGACTCGACTATACTCTCCATTTCAGCTTACGATCTATCTGGAGCATATCAATTCACAATTGATACGGCATTTACTAGCAATGATTCAATATTGAATCTTAATACAATGGTTGATGCTTCTCAATACCCGTATTTAAGTTTAAGTGCATACTACAATGATACGGTAACAAACACTCCTGCTCAAATAGATCGCTGGCATGTTTTATTTCAACCCTTACCAGAAGCAGCTATTGACGGTTCAAATCAATACTTATGGTCGCAGGTTAGTGATACATTATTTGAAGGACAAGATGTAGATTTTGCCGTTGATATTAAAAACATCTACTCCATAGACATGGATTCATTACTGGTTAATTATTGGATTGAAGATGCGAATCAAACAAATCATTTTATAAGCTACCCAAGGCAAGATTCTTTGCGAGTTGGAGAAACATTACGTGATACTATTTCATTCTCCACTGTGGGACTTGGAGGAGTCAACTCTTTATGGGTTGAAATCAACCCCTATATAAATGGAAGCTTATATGAAACTGACCAACCTGAGCAAGAGCATTTCAACAACTTATTACAAATTCCATTCTTCGTGAATGCTGACGATGTCAATCCAATCTTAGATGTAACATTTAACGGTACACACATCTTAAACGGGGATATCGTTGATCCCAATAGTGAAATCCTTATTACACTTAAAGATGAAAATGAATTCTTAATCATGGATGACGTATCTGATACGACGCTATTTGGTATATACTTGACAGATCCCTTAGGAAACCTTAAACGAATCCCATTTGTTGATCAATCAGGAAACACAGTAATGCAATGGATTCCTGCCGAATCAACAAATAAACGTTTTAAAATCATCTGGCCAACTAATTTTGAAGTTGATGGTGAATACACTTTATTCGTGCAAGGGGCTGATAGAAGCGGAAACTTATCAGGTGATTTAGAATATAAAGTAAACTTCGAGATCATACACGAATCATCTATTACTAAGATGATGAATTACCCGAATCCTTTCAGTACAAGCACACGCTTTGTATTCACTTTAACAGGTTCTGAAACTCCAGATGATATCATCATCCAAATTATGACCGTTAGTGGTAAAGTTGTGCGTGAGATAACTGAAAGCGAACTTGGATCATTATCAATTGGTAGAAACATAACAGATTTTGCATGGGACGGTACAGATGAATTCGGAGACCCTCTTGCCAATGGAGTATACCTCTATCGTGTTAAAGCAAAAATTAACGGCGAGGATATTAAGCATCGAAATTCTGGAGCTGATACATACTTCAAGAAGGACTTTGGAAAGATGTATATTCTAAGATAACTAGAAGAACCTACAACTGAAAATGGCTGTATCATCAACCAGTGGTAACGGCCCCTTCCATTCATCTAGTTTGGAAAAAATAAGGTTATTCATATCATCCATACCTAAGGGGTAATAATTATGAACTAGCTTTACAAGCCGATCTGTGCCAAAAAATTCCTCCTCCTCATTTTCCAGCTCAACAACACCATCAGTATATAGAACGATTGTCGTATTTGGACTCAACTTCTTTTCACCAACATTAATGAATGGTAATTCATCCATCATACCTAAACCAATACACCCTTGATCTAGATCTTCGTACGTTTTTCCGTTCGTAATAAATGGATGATTGTGACCAGCATTAACATAATTAAGCTTTCTTGAATTGGCATCATAGTGAGCTAAGAAAAATGTAATAAACTTCTCCCCTTTAGCACTACTCATTACCTTTTTATTTAATTCCACCATTAAGGTTTTCATATCAAAACGCTGGTACTCAAACAAGGTCCTAATGGTTGCTTGAAAGTTAGCCATCAACATAGCTGCTGAAATTCCTTTACCAGAAACATCTGCGATACAAATTATATATTCATCATCTCCTAAAGGAATAAAATCGTAGTAATCTCCGCCAACCTCGTGTCGAGGTGTGTACTTTGCAGAAATATCCATTCGTTTGTTTGTAGGTAGCTGCTCAGGGAATAACAACTTCTGCATTGTCTTCGCCACCTCCAATTCCTTTTTATAGGCTTCTTGTTTAACCTTGAGCTTAGCCATACGTTTATTCTCAATAGCTACAACAATAATATTCGTCAATGTTTGAACGAAACTCATGTAATTGATATCAGAACTTAAATGCCTAGCATCATTCTCCACCCCTTTCACAAGAAGGTACGCAAGAGCCCTACCCTTATGTTGAACAGGTACAACAACATCGAATTCACTCAACAACCTAGATTGTGAGGACTGTATCATCGTGATTTCTTCAAAACGACTTAACTCACTTTCAATATCAATATTATTAACTTTTCCTTTATAACCTACGCGAAGCAGACAATTCCATTCATTTTGATGATTAAATAAGACAAAACGATCATATCCTAACTGTTCGCGAACAATGAACGAATATAACTCAATGATTTTATTTACTTTTTGATTGGTATTGATAGCTCTAGTAATCTCCAACAAAGAGTTCAGCTTAAAATCTTTAAGCCGAATTTGAGATTCGAGGTTATTTACGAGTTTATCAATCATTAGAGACTTTCTAAAATTTCTGGAAGTTTTCTTAATGCCGCCATTTCTCTGAGCTTAGATTTTGCTTCTGCGCAAGGAGAACCAAAGTACGTTTTTCCACCGGCTAAACTTTTTGCTATTCCTGACTGCGCCAAAACCACAGCACCTTCACCGATGACAATATCACTAGCGCAGCCAACTTGCCCCCACAAAGTCACATTATCTTCAACAACTACACATCCAGCCAAACCAACTCCTGCAGCCATCAAACAATTTTTACCAATCACCGTATCATGACCAACATGAACATGATTATCTAATTTAGTTCCTTCACCAATAACAGTTAAAGCAGATACTCCCGCATCTACTGTGCAAAGCCCTCCAAGCTCAACGTTCTTTTGTAAGTGAACACCACCACAAGTATGCATCCGATCATAACCTGTTGGTTTCTTTTTATAATAAAATGCGGCATGTCCAACTACAGAATTCGGCCCGACCACTGCACCTTCGTCAATTTTAGTGTTATCCCCAATTGAAGCTCCTGCATAAATGACTACATCAGGTCCAATCTCTACATTTTTACCAATAAAAACATTTGGATAAATGATCGCAGACTCATGAATTACCGCCTCTTTACTTACCGCCTCTTTTTGGGGGATGAAAGGAGAAAAATGCCTCGCTAATTTATTATAATCGTCAAACGGTGACTTAGAAATTATCAAAGCTTTACCCTCAGGACATTCAACCTCTTGATCAATCAATACCGTAGTGGCAGCACTTTTCAAGGCTTTACCATAATACTTTGAATGATCAACAAAGACTAAATCTCCATTTTCCACCTTATGAATTTCATTAATACCAGAAACAATATGATGAGGAGAACCAACAAATGAACATCCTAAGAGTTCTGCTATTTCTTTAACCGTATGAGATTGCTTAAATTTCATGTGACTCTATATTTACTCAAGTAAATATACCTTAAATCAACCCTAAGAATCACCCAAGTAAAAGATGTTATCCTCCATGGCTTGTTGATAGCACTATTGAGAAACAAACGCTCGGTAATTGATTCTACAAGAATAATTCATAAGTTTACTTTACATAAGGCTATCATGCAAAAGACAACACGATTTATTTTTTACGCATCGCTGCTATTCAATTTTATGGCAATCGTGTATTTTACCCCCAAAATAATTCGAAAATTATCAACTCCAGAATCAACAGTAATAAGCGAATCATACTGGATGCAACGAGACAAATATCTAAACACATTACCAATTGACACGAACAGTATTGTCTTAATTGGAACGAGCTTAACACACAACTTTGAAATCCAAGAAACTGCAGGACCAGCAGTGAAAAATAGAGGTATAAACGGTGATAATTTAATTGGCATTATCAATCGCCTGAAAAACGTTACGGACGCAAAACCAAAAAGAATAATTCTCGAGGCAGGCATCAATGATATCGGAGACCTTAATCATACCAATGATCAAATCATCACCAACTATAAAAAATTGCTTTCAGCAATTCAAAACACTACCCCTGAAACAGATCTAATTATCACGAGCCTATTCCCTGTTGCTGATTCTAGCGAGAGAATGAAAACGTATTGTTCTCCTGAGACTAATTTGCAAATAAATGAATTAAATAAAAAATTAGAATCCTTATCCAACAAATACAATGCTCGGTTTCTCAATTTCCATAAATCATTCACACTTAACAATGAACTTAATTCAAAATACTCTATGGATGGTGTACACTTATCTGCAGAGGGGTATAACCTTTGGCAAAAATTAATTCTGCCGTATTTAAATTGAACACAAAGTATAAAAGAATGTACTAGTTCAAAACAATACCTATGAAACTAGTAACATTTATCTTACTAATCATTTGGACTTCCAACTTAATAAGTCAAACAAACATTATTTCCAACAAAAGTCATTCAGGTAACTTAGCCGAAGTCAACCTTGAAAAAGACAACTTCGGAATGCCCGCTATCGAAATTGACAGTATCATTTATCATGGAAATAATTGTATCATTGAAGTCAGTACCCATGTATATAAAGGCAGCAGCATAAAAGATACTGTATGCGACCACCCCTAATTCGTTAAACATGGATACAATCTAAATGCAATCAAGGAAATGTACCCGTCAAGAAGAGTTTTTGTGGGCTTCGAACAAATCGAAACGGTGCCACCTTCACCTAATGGATGGCCAATTCAAAACAGCATATCATGGCTTATTGGATTAATTTGCTGTTCTATTCTTGGATTCACTTTTCTTTCTAAAGAAAAAAAATAAAATGGAGATTAAACTAATCGTAAAAAACACGATTGAATTATGGTTAATTATGACAGCCTTAATCCTACCTTTTCCTTATGCCATAATTCCTTCAATAAAATTTGCCGCCTCTGAATCAAGTTTGATTTACCTACTAAGTTTTACTTTAATCATTCTTTCATGTATCGTCAACGTTTTACTCCTATTCTATAATTCAGTTGATACAATTCAATTCTCACGTTTAACTAGAACAATAGGAACATACCTGCTTGCTCTTTTTTTAATAAAATACGGTGTAGACAAATTATTTCAAAATCAATTTTACTCGCCAGAACCAAACATTCTCCATACTCCAATCGGACAACTTACAAAAGATATTGTGTTCTGGACATCAATGAACACCTCATCCTCTTACAATATATTCATTGGGTGCATAGAAATTTGCTCAGGACTTTTACTCTTTTCTAACCGCTTTCGATTAATAGCTATAATAATGAGTATTGGGATCACTGCGAATATCTTCATGATTAATGTCGGCTTTGATATTTCTGTAAAATTTCTTTCAGGCTACTTATTTATCCTATCAATCTACCTAACTTTATTCTACGCTTCACACGTACTCAAAGCACTCACTGACATAGCAAAAATTGCTCATAATATAAAAAGACATGAGCAATCAAAACTAAATCGTTTTGTAAAATCCACTGTAATTGGAGTAATTATCATTGAATGTTTGCTACCATACAGCGCAGGGATGCGGCATAGAAGGACATCCAAAGAACTTTTTGGAAATAGTTATGAATTTGAACAAGCCCAGCAAATTAAACTAATTCCGTATGAAATTAAACGAATTCACTTCCACAAGCAAGGATATCTCGTAACAGAATCTCAAAACCATGAATTTGAAGACTGTAGAATCCATGCATCACCATTAAGAAATGAAATTATGCTAAAAGAATTAAATCAAGTTATGAACTATAAGATTGACTCCAATCAACTTATACTAACTTTGAATTCAAATCAATACAAACTAACAGAAGTAGACAATACATCATTACCCTTATTAGAAGACTCATTTCACTGGACTACAGAGAGCTTTCCACATTAAAACGACAACAACTCACCTAAAGCAACACCAACCTTCTCAGCATTCGGCAGCAATGTAGATTCCAAGATTGAATTCAATGGAATTGCAGGAGTATCAATTGACCCCACAATCGAAACTGGAGCATCTAAAGACTTGAAGTTATCACGCTGAATTCTTCCAGCTAGACCTAATGTAAAGGACGCCTCAACAGACTCTTCCGTAACTAACATTATCTTTCCGTGTCTTGAAGAAACTTCATTAATCTTATCGTGATCTAATGGATTCAACGTTCTTAAATCGATGATTTCTACTTTACCTTCAAATTTCTTAGCAGCTTCGATAGACCAATACACTCCCATTCCATACGTAATGATCGCGCACGACTCTCCTTTTTTAACTGCAGTTGAATCTGCCTCTTGAACAACCCGAGCTTTTCCGAAAGGAATCACATAATCTTCGTCTGGCTCAATCGACATCGCACCTTCGGTACCAGCAATCTTAGACCAGTATAAACCTTTATGCTCTAAAAGAACAACTGGATTCGGATCGTAATAAGCAGACTTAATCAACCCTTTTAGATCGGCACCTGTCGAAGGGTATGCAATCTTAACTCCTCTAATGTTTGTCAACACAGACTCAACACTTGAAGAATGGTAAGGACCACCAGAACCGTAAGCTCCAATTGGAACTCTTAACACACAACTTACAGGCCATTTACCATTCGATAAGTAATAAGATCTACTCACCTCAGTAAACAATTGGTTTAGACCAGGCCAGATGTAATCTGCAAATTGAACTTCAACAAATGGCTTTAATCCAGCAGCTGACATCCCAACTGTAGAACCAATGATAAATGCTTCTTGGATTGGTGTATTAAAGACACGATCGTCTCCAAACTGTTGAGCAAGAGTTGCCGCTTCACGGAAAACCCCTCCTAAACGTCCACCAACATCCTGTCCATAAAGTAATGACTCAGGGTGTTTCTCCATTAATTCACGAACACCAAACAAGGCAGAATCAACCATTACAGTTTTCTTCTTTCCTTTTGGTTCACGCTCACCTTTCTCCTCTGTAATTGGAGTTGGCGCAAAAATATGATCAGTCACAGACTCCGGTGAAGGATCTTCTGCGTTTAATGCTCTTTCATAGTCAATATCGATCAACTTTTTAACCTCAGCTTCGATATTGATAATATCTGCTTCATCAGCCCCAGAAGCTCTCAATGTTTCTTTTAATTTTGGATAAGGATCTCTTGTCGCAGCCTCTTCCAAATCATCTCTATACCATTCTTTGCGAACTCCAGATGTGTGGTGACCCAACAATGGAACTTTTGCATGCACGATAAATGGACGTCTTTCTTCACGTACAATTTCGATTACCTCTTTCATTGTTTGAAAAGATATATCGAAATCACTTCCGTCAATTGTTCGAACTTCGATACCATTGAATCCTTCAGCATACTTAGAAATATCCTGAGCTCTAGTCTCTTCAGCATTCGCTGAGATATCCCACCCATTATCTTGTACTAAATAAATAATTGGATACTGCTTCAAGGCAGCCATTTGGAATGCCTCAGAAACTTCACCCTCAGTACAAGAAGCATCTCCCAAAGAACATACAACAACTGGATTCTCTCCGTTGAAGTCTTCTGCTAATCCTTGTTTTTCTTTATACTGAACTCCCATTGCAACTCCCGTTGTAGGAATAGCTTGCATACCAGTTGCTGAAGACTGATGTGGGATTTTTGGCATATTATCTCTTTTCAGAGAAGGATGAGAATAGTAAGTCCTACCACCCGAAAAGATATCATCTTTTTTAGCGAAAACTTGAAGCATCAATTCATACGGAGTAATTCCAATTCCTAAAAGAATAGAATCATCTCTATAATATGGAGAAACCCAGTCCTGCGGTTTCAATTGCATGCCACAAGCCAATTGAATTGCCTCATGCCCTCTTGAGGTTGCGTGAACATACTTTGCAGTTACCTCTTTGTTTTCCTCGTATTTCTCAGCTAATGTTTTAGCCGTAGACATTAATTTAAATGCCTCTAAAAGAGTATCCTTAGATGTTTTTACCGTTGATTTCTTTGATTTCGCTTCAGCTGATCCCATTAAATTCCAATTTTTCAGTCACCAAATATACTTAAACGATACGACTTTTACGTGCTGAAAGGCTCGTGTAAAACAAAAAAAGCAGAGACTGTTAAATCTCTGCTTTTAGTGTAAAAAAATAAAGTTTTCTATTTATTATTCTCAATAACGTATTCTAACACTTTCGTCATCAAGTGAACTCTATCTTTACCTCTTACGTTGTGTTTATGCATTGGATAAGGGAAGAAATCCATTTGAATTCCAAGCTCAACAAACTTTTGAACTAACGCGAAATTATGCTGCATCACAACGACGTCATCAACCGTTCCGTGAATCAACAATAAATCGCCTTCTAAATTCTCAGCATGTGTCATCAAAGATGCTTCCTCATAACCTTTAGGATTCTCTTCTGGCATATCCATATACCTTTCGCCATACATGATTTCATAATATTTCCAATCTGTCACTGGTCCGCCTGCAACACCTACCTGAAAAGTTCCTGGTTGTCTCAGCATCAATGATGATGTCATAAAACCACCAAATGACCATCCATGAACAGCCAAACGGTCACCATCAACATAAGGAAGAGATTTCAAATACTCGACACCTGATAATTGATCTTCCATTTCAACCTTTCCTAATTGCCTATGAATTTGAGACTCAAAAGCAAATCCTCTCTCAGCAGAACCTCTGTTATCCAAAGTATAAACTAAGTAGCCTTGCTCTGCCATCCAGTACATCCATAAAGAAGCACCGTCTAACCATGAATTAGTAATCAATTGGGCGTGAGGTCCGCCATATACATAAACTAAAACAGGATACTTTTTATTCGGATCAAAATCACTTGGCTTAATCAAACGAGAGTATAATTTCGTCCCATCTTTTGCCTCCAATGTTGAAACTTCAGCCTTACCTATCTTCATATCTGCGAGCATATCCGCACTCTCCATCAAAACCTCAACAGTTTTACCTGAAGCATTTAAAATAACATCTTTGCTTGGTACATCATGACTTGAAAAGTGATCATGAAAGTATTTCCCATCAGTTGAAATCTCAACACTATGCGTTCCCGATAAACGCGTAATTTCAGCTTGTTTCCCCTTCAGTGTTACACTGAACATCTTAGTGTCCAATGGGCTTTCTCCTGTTGCAGTAAAGAAAATTTTACCGTTTTTGTAATCAGCAATATCCTTTACAACGAATTGATTAGAAGTTAACTTCTTAATTAAACTACCATTGAAATCATAGTGGTATAAGTTGTTAAATCCATCTCTTTCCGAAATCCAAACAAACTCATTCGCTTTTCCTTCTAGGAAATATGCCGGGTGCTCAGGCTCAATCCATTTGTCATTTTCTTCCTCGAATAAAGTTCTAATGTATCTACCATTTGATGCGTCATACACATCCAACCACATATGATTCTGACCTCTATTGACTTCAGCAACCACAATATATTTGTTATCACTTGTCCATGAAAGGTTCGTTAAGTAATTCTCTTCTCCCATTCTCGGCGAAATGAAAACTGTTGAACGATCTGAAATTTTATAAATACCAACCTTTGCCTTTTCAGAAGACTGTCCAGCCATTGGATATTTAATGGAAGTCAAAGCACCCGGAGTAACGCTATTATCTAATAAAGGATAATCATGCACCTCTGTTTCATCTTTTTGATAAAAAGCCAAAGAAGCTCCACTAGGTGACCAAAACAACCCATTTGTAATCCCAAACTCAGAGCGAGCAATAGCCTGTCCAGAAACAATATTTTTATCTTCATTCGCCGTAACAATGATTTTTGACCCAGCTCCAGAATTAATATAAACATTATTATCTTCAGTGAATGCAATGTTTCCAGAAGCATTGTGGAAAGTAGCATTTTCAGACTTATCATCTAAATCATGAATCAACCTCCCTTTTTCATCAACTATGTTATAACTATAAAAAGATTGACCATCATTAACCCAGAACTCATTTTCATCCTTCCATTCTAAACCAGAAAACCAATACATCTGAGCATCCATTTTAGTATTAAAATCTTGAATAGTCAATACTTCTTTAGCTTCCGAATCTCTGACAGAAGCCTTCATCATTTTTGTATACCCCTCTAAATAAGTATAGCTGTCGGTATCAGGGATCCATTGAAACATGGATAGCGACTTTGGATAAAATGCTCTGTACTGTTGCATCACTGCATCTTCAAGGTTCAATTCCTTTTGTTGTCCAAAGGAAGGCGCTGCGATAAATACAAATGCAACGAATGTAATCAACTGTTTAATCATTGTTCACAATTTAATTCTAACGTAATTTCATTTTTATGATAGCCAAATATACGTATTTGAAATCCCAATTCTGTGTCAAGTCGAATTCATTAAGAATTGAGACAAACTTTTACGCAACTATAACACTTGACTAATGAGAAATAAACTACTTTTACACAAAAAGTAAAATCAATGGAACACGTCTCGATAAAGAGTATAGAAAAAGCAATCTTAAAAGTTGATAATCTTAATGAGGATGGACTTGAAAAATTAGCGGAAACTTATGCTTTAGCTCAGCAAGTATTGTTAGGATACATTATGTCAGCAGCAACTGAATATAAAAATGAGCACCTTGAAGGTTTATTGATTTATTACTATTGCCTAATATCTGAGGCATTTGCACAAGAAGGAGTGCTTCTAAATCAAATTACGGAAGATCAAATTGACACTTTTGAAGAGCCTTTCTTTGAAATGTTAGATCGCTATTTTGACAAAGACGATCAAGAAATCATAAATAACTTTGTTGATCAGCCAGACTTGATTCAATTCATGATGATTGAGATTAGCACAGAAGATGAGGATGGAACAGCTTTAGACGATGAAACTGCAACCCAACTTTTTATTGTTACAACCGCTATGATTTCATTAATGAATCGCGTAATAAAACAGTGAAACAACCCCGTGAAATAATCAACCTAATGCTAGAGCGCGATGCGTTCAGCGAATGGATGAACATTGAAGTCATTTCAATTTCTAAAGGAAAATGCAAGCTGATTTGTACTATTAAACAAGAAATGCTAAATGGTTTCGAAATTCTACATGGGGGCATCACTTTTTCTTTATCTGACTCTGCCCTAGCATTCGCCGCCAACTCATACGGCTATAAATGTGTGAGTATAGAAACTTCAATTTCACACTTGCGTCCAGTAGGACTGAATGAAAAACTTACTGTAGAAGCTACAGAAATTCACAGAGGAAAGACAATAGGAATTTACCAAGTAGACATATTCACGGAGGAGCAGAAGCTAGTTTCAAAATTTAAGGGAACCGTGAACATCTCTAAGGATAAATGGTAAACTCTATATTAGATTAAAAACTGATTCAGGCAGAATTAAACAATTCTTTATTTTTTTCTATGCAAGCATAGAACATTTTTGATATATTTACTAATCAAAATAAGATAGTAATGTCAGAAAATAAAGACAAACAATACCTAATGGATTTCGCTATAAGGCACCTGTGGCATAAAATATCCAGAATGTACAATCAAAAAGCAAATGAATATGGAATCACAATCTCCATCGGGTTTATCTTGCTTAACATTGACAAAGAAGGTACTCCAAGCACTCAATTAGGGCCCAAGATGGGCATGGAACCAACATCGCTTTCTCGAACACTCAAAACCATGGAAGAAAAAGGATTGATTAGAAGGCAAGCTGATCTTCAAGATAAGAGAAAAGTCTTAATATTTCTTACACAAGAAGGAATCGATAAAAGAAGAATTGCGAAACATGTAGTTCTAGATTTTAACGAGCGACTTGTTGCAAACATTCCAAAGGGGAAACTAAAAACATTTTTTGAAGTTGCCGAGCGATTGGACACTACAATAGACATCGAATTAAATAACATTTAATAGTATACAACATGAATAGACACATTCGTAAAGTTGCCATTTTAGGGTCAGGGGTCATGGGGTCAAGAATCGCATGTCACTTTGCCAATATTGGTTGTGAAGTTTTACTACTTGACATCGTACCTAGAGAATTAAACGAAGTTGAATCAAAAAAAGGACTTACAACAGAATCAAAAGCATTCAGAAATAGAATTGTAAATGATGCATTAAAAGCATCTGTTAAGTCTAACCCATCACCAATTTATAGAAAATCATTCGTTTCTCGCATTGCAACTGGAAACCTTGAAGATGATTTGTCTAATATTAGCGAATGTGATTGGATTATTGAAGTTGTCATTGAGCGGCTCGACATTAAGCAGGAAGTTTTCAAAAATGTAGAAAAATACAGAACTCCTGGAACATTAATCACCTCCAACACCTCCGGAATCCCAATTCACATGATGTTAGAAGGAAGAAGTGAAGACTTTAAATCCAACTTTTGTGGTTCTCACTTTTTCAACCCTCCGCGATATCTTCAATTATTGGAAATCATCCCTTCCCCATCAACTAAACCTGAGGTAATTGAATTTTTAATGGATTACGGTCAACGATACCTAGGTAAGAAAACAGTTCTTTGTAAAGACACTCCCGCGTTTATTGCAAACCGTGTTGGTGTTTATTCAATTATGTCTTTATTCCACATTGTAAAAGAGATGGAGTTAAGTGTTGAAGAAGTAGACAAATTATCAGGACCCATCATGGGGCGACCAAAATCAGCAACATTCAGGACTTGTGATGTCGTTGGATTAGACACGTTAGTTCATGTTGCTAATGGTTTAAAAGCGAACTGCCCGGATGATGAAGAGAAAAATTTATTCGAACTACCGAGCTATATTTCAACTATGGTTGAAAACAACTGGCTAGGATCAAAATCGAAACAAGGATTTTACAAAAAAGTAAAAGACGACAATGGGAAAAGTCAGATTTTAGCTCTGGACTTGAACACACTGCAATACCAAGAAAAGTCTAGAGTAAAATTCCCAACTTTAGAAATGGCGAAACCTATTGAAGATTTGCATCAACGAACTAAAATGTTGCTGATGGGTATGGACAAGGCTGGTGAATTCTACAGGAAAATTTTTGGAGGATTATTCGCTTATGTCACCAATAGAATACCAGAAATCACAGATGACCTATACAAAATAGACGATGCTTTAAAAGCTGGTTTCGGATGGGAGTTAGGGCCATTTGAAACATGGGATTTAGTTGGGCTTGATCAAGGAATTAAGTTAGCAGAAAAAGAAGGCAAAACAATCGCTTCTTGGATTCAAGAAATGAAAGATGTAGGGTTTAAGTCATTCTACAAAATGGAGAATGGTCAAAAGTTCTATTTTGACATCCCTTCAAAATCTTACAAAGTAGTTCCAGGAACAGAAGACCTAGTTATGTTAGAGTCTTTGGGTTCAGAAAATAAAGTTTGGGGTAACTCAGACACAACAATTGTCAACCTGGGTGATGGAATTTTGAATTTAGAATTCCACACTAAAATGAACACAATTGGCGGTGGTGTTATAGAAGGGATTAATAAGGCGTTGGACTTAGCAGAAAACGAATACTCGGGACTTGTTATTTCAAACTCTGGACAAAACTTCTCTGCTGGAGCTAATGTCGGTATGATATTCATGATGGCTATTGAACAAGAATATGACGAATTAAACTTTGCTGTTAAAACTTTCCAAGATACAATGATGCGTGTTCGATATTCGAATGTACCAGTAGTTGTTGCGCCTCATAATATGGCACTTGGTGGAGGTTGTGAATTATCAATGCACGCCGATAAGGTCATTGCTCATGCAGAATTGTATATGGGACTTGTTGAGTTTGGAGTAGGTCTTATCCCAGGTGGTGGTGGATCGAAAGAATTTGCGAAACGCCTTTCTGATGAATTGGCTTCTGGCGATATTAAAATCAACCGTATGAGGGATAAATTCTTAACAATTGGTCAAGCCAAAGTGTCGACCTCAGCATATGAAGCATTCGATTTAGGATACTTAAGAGAAGGTATCGATGAAGTTGTTGTTAGTCGTCAGCATCAATTGACTAGAGCTAAAGAGGCTTGCGAGTTAATGATTGCTGAAGGGTACATTGCACCAAAACGCGCAAAGAACATAACCGTTCTTGGAAATGAAGGTTTAGGAATTGTATACGTAGGGGCAGACACAATGCTTTCTGGGAATTACATGTCAGAGCATGACAGAGTTATTTCAGAAAAATTAGGATTCGTGCTATGCGGAGGTGACTTATCTGAAAATACCGTCGTATCTGAGCAATATCTTTTGGACATGGAACGAAAAGCTTTCTTAGAACTTTGCACAGAGAAAAAAACACTTGAACGATTAGAAAGCATCGTTAAAAAAGGAAAAATTTTAAGAAATTAATCATGGGAAGAGCATACATAGTAAAGGGTTATAGAACAGCTGTTGGAAAAGCAGGAAAAGGTGGATTTAGATTCTCTCGCCCAGATGATTTAGCGGCCGATGTAATTAAACACATAATGCTAGAGGTTCCAGAATTGGATAAAACACGCATTGATGATGTAATCGTTGGGAATGCAACACCAGAAGCTGAGCAGGGATTAAACATTGGTAGAATGGTTTCATTAATGGGGTTAGATACGGATAAAGTCCCTGGAATGACAGTGAACAGATATTGTTCTTCTGGATTAGAAACTATTGCAATTGCCACAGCAAAAATCGAAAGCGGCATGGCTGAGTGTATCATTGCTGGTGGGGTTGAGTCAATGTCAACCATGGCCATGGGGGGTTGGAGAATTGTCCCAAACTCAAAAGTTGGTAAAGAAAATCCATCTTGGTATTGGGGAATGGGACTTACGGCCGAAGCAGTGGCAAAACAATACAGTGTATCTCGTGAAGAACAAGATGCTTTCGCGATGCACTCTCATGAAAAAGCTATTGCCGCAATTAAAGCAGGAAGATTCAAAGACGATATTGTTCCAATCAACGTTAGCCAAGTTTACCTTGATGAATACGAAAAAAGACAGGAGCGTTCGTTTGTAGTAGATACGGACGAAGGACCTAGAGCAAGCACATTAGATGGACTTGGAAGATTGAAACCCGTATTCGCGCAAGGGGGATCAGTTACCGCCGGAAACTCCTCTCAAACTTCAGATGGTGCTGCATTCTGCTTAGTAATGTCCGAAAAAATGGTAAAAGAATTAAACCTTGAACCAATTGCAAGACTGGCTTCCTACAGCCTTGTTGGTGTTGAACCAAGAATTATGGGGATCGGTCCTGTTGATGCCATTCCAAAAGCGATTAAAGCAGCCGGTTTAACTCCAAACGATATTTCATTATATGAATTAAACGAAGCCTTCGCATCACAATCATTAGCTGTAATTCGAGAATCAGGAATCAACCCTGACATCGTAAATGTGAATGGTGGCGCAATTGCCCTTGGGCACCCACTGGGTTGTACCGGAGGTAAACTTACTGTTCAGATGATGAATGAATTAAAAAGAAGAGATTCGAAATATGGAGTTGTCACCATGTGTGTCGGCACTGGTCAAGGCGCTGCAGGCGTGATTGAAATGCTCTAATAGAAGCGATCTTAAACGGAAAACCTCGTTAATATTCAGCGAGGTTTTTTTATTTCAAACAATCTGAATTAAATTATCTTTGTAATGAATTCACTTCGATTGAAGCGCTGAACGAACAATACTTTGATATCATGGAACAATTTTCCCCAAAGACTTACATTAAAAATGTAGGATTTAAATCCCTAATGGACATACAGCAACAATCTGTTGATGCATTTCAAAAATTCAATGACGTTCAACTCTTCTCGAAGACAGGTTCCGGAAAAACATTGGCCTTTCTACTTTCTGTTTTAAGCAAACTTGACCCGAACAAAAAAGAAGTTCAAGCAATTATCTTAGCCCCTTCAAGAGAACTATGTATACAAATCAATGATGTTTTCAGATCACTAAAACCAGGATACAAATCAACGGTTTGTTATGGTGGTCATTCAATGCAAGAGGAAAAAAGTAGTTTAAGCGTTGCCCCTGCTGTTGTCATTGGCACACCTGGACGTTTAGCAGATCATATTGATAGAAATAACCTTCATTTACAAAAGTGTGGATTCCTAGTTATTGATGAGTTCGATAAATGTTTAGAATTTGGATTCAATGACGACATGAGTTATATCACACGCCAATTATTAGCTCTAGAATATAAAATGCTCGTATCTGCAACAAAGATGGAAGAAATTCCAGACTATATCCAGATGCACAAACCTTTCACAATTGATAATATTCAAGAAGATGATTTCGTGGATATCCACGAACACTTGGTGAAATATCAGGGAGATTTAATTGAAGGTTTAGAAGATCTTCTGAATTCATTTAAACACGAAAGAGCAATTGTCTTTTGTAATTATAGAGAAGTTGCTCAAGATGTTTCAAACCAATTAGCTGAAAAAGGAATTACGAGTGCATATTACCATGGAGGTCTTGATCAAGACGAACGTGAAAGGGCATTAATCAAGTTCAGACATGGAAGTGTAACGAAGTTAATCTGTACTGATTTAGGATCGAGAGGGCTTGATATTCCTGAAATAAATCATGTAATTCACTATCAATATCCAAATAGCGAAGAAGCTTTCGTTCATAGAAAAGGTAGAACTGCTCGTATGTCTGCTTCTGGAAACTCATACTTGTTTGTAGGAGAAAACTCGAAACTACCAGAGTACGTCCATCGCCCTGATTCTGAAATCAATATTATGCCTTCGGCAAATGGAGCAGTTAAACCGGAATGGGAAACTTTATACTTAAGTGGAGGAAAGAAAGATAAGATCAACAAAATTGATGTCGTTGGGTTCCTCTCTAAAAAAGGAGGATTAGGGCGCGATGAATTAGGAATTGTAACTGTATTAGATAGAACCTCGTACGCTGCAGTTAAAAGAACAAAAGCTCAACAAGTACTTAAGAAAGTGAAGCATGAAAAAGTAAAAGGGAAGAAATTAAAGATTGAAATTGCGATGTAAGAAGCTTAATCATGATTTTAAAAAAACTAGGTTTCAAGAAAAAAATAACTTTTCGGGGAGAGAGGTCAGTACTGGATGAAATATTCGAGCGGATAACAGAAGGCAAAGCAAAGAAAAAGATCAATTGTCAAAAACTGAATCAAAACCAATATGTAATCAATGGCAAAGACAATATAAACCTACCCTTAGAACAAAACTTTTACATTGGACTCTCAAGCTCACCAACAATGTACTGGATCCATAGTGACATAGATCTCAGAGTTAAAATATCACCTGAGCAAGAAGGCCTGCATCCAATTGAATTTACCCGTAATTTTTGGAAAGGACATCTATTTATTTTCCTGCTTTTACTTGGCATACAAGTGACGGTTAAAGCATTATTTCCAGCTCCCTACTGGGTATTCATAATCATCTCTTCTATCTGGCTAATCTTGCACTTAGGATTCCATTATAGCCGGAAAGAAATGGAAAAACAACTTGTATTCGACTTCAAGGAAAGTGTGGCGCTTAAAATGATAAAAATGGTCTAATTATATCTAAGATAAACCTCCTTCACTAAAGTCTCAGCCTTCTTATTCTGAACTGTAAACATGTCATTTTTCGGACCTCCAGCATCTTTATGATCAGGAAACCACTTCCAGAGGAAACCACCTGCAAAATTTTCTTTTGACCACATCACGTCAAACAATACGCTTAACGCTCTCACTTGACAATCCTCACTGATTTCCGCTTTTTTCGAATAATCCCATGGTTTCATAGAACAATTCACCGTGCTCCTATAGCCGTATTCTGTAAACAATAAAGGGGTATCGTATTTAGCTGAAATAGAATCCATTTTCGCAACATGCGCTGACCAACCAGCAATTAAATCTGTTTTAGTCGGTTCTTCTTTTTGTGTGATTGGAAAATAAGCATCCACCCCAATATAATCCAAGTTACTCCAGAAGGTAACCTGATCAAAGCAATCCCAATTCTCTGCATAGGTAAGTTTACCAGAATACACTTTCTTGACTTCAGCAATCATTCCTTTCCAAAAACGATCTCTAGTAACAACGAATCTATTCAACTCTGTTCCTAAGCAAATCATTTCAACCTGTTCTTCTTCAGCCATTTTTGCGAATTCCAAAATGAACTCTTGATACTTCTCTTCAAAAACCAACCAGTCATCTTCATTATTCATTTCAATAAAACCAGTGAATACTCCTCGTCCAACCCAAATCTGTGGCTTTAGCATCACTTTCAATCCTGCTTTATGCATTTGTTGGATATACTTTTGAGAACCATCTAATCGCTCTCCTATCCATTGCCAATCCGAATTATACCTAAGATTCGGATTATCCTTTGCAGGAATAAAAGAAAATGGAATTACAGAAACCCAATTTGCATTAACGGATTTCATAGGATCAATATCCTCTTGCGCAACCAATTTATTGATCGAAACAAAACTCAATCCATTAATCTTACCTGAAGGCTCAATCGATTTCTGCGCGCAACTGATAAATAGAAACATAAGAAAACAGAAAATCAGGCATTTATTCATACTCGAAATATTTAATTCATTGAAAATACACCTTTCATAAATCTATTCAAAAAAAATATAGTATGCATGCATAATATATTGAACATTTTACTTATATTCGTTTCATAGAATACCATTATAAATAAAAAGTATGTCAGATAACGCTAATAAACCCATCAAAGGAGGTGAATTCATCATCCGAGACACAGAACACAAAGATATTTTCATTCCAGAAAACTGGACAGAAGAACAACAAATGATTGCGCAAATGTGCGATGATTTTATTTCCGCAGAAGTATTACCTCATATTGATCGTATCGACAAAATGGAAGAAGGCCTGATGCCTTCTATCATGGAAAAAGCAGGTGAATTAGGACTGCTTGGTATGAGTGTACCAGAAGAACTGGGTGGTTTAGGAGTTGATTTTAAAACTTCTCTATTAGCTACAGAGCGCCTTGCAAATGGTTATTCGTTTTCTGTTGCCTATGGCGCACATACAGGAATCGGCACGCTGCCATTATTATACTATGGAAATGACGAACAAAAATCAAAATACATACCCAAACTAGCTTCTGGCGAATGGAAAGCAGCTTACTGTTTAACTGAGCCCGGATCGGGTTCTGATGCTAATTCAGGGAAAACTAAAGCAATTTTAAACGAAGAAGGAACGCATTATATAATCAATGGACAAAAAATGTGGATTACAAATGCTGGTTTTGCGAATTTATTCACTGTATTTGCTAAAATTGATGACGACGATAAACTCACAGCATTTTTAGTTGAAGCGGATAGTGAAGGCATTTCATTGAACCCTGAAGAAAAGAAAATGGGAATAAAAGGATCGTCGACAAGACAAGTATTCTTCAACAACGTAAAAGTTCCTGTTGAGAATTTACTTTCAACTAGGGAGAACGGATTTAAAATAGCGCTTAACATATTAAATATTGGTAGAATAAAATTGGCTGCTGGAGTAATGGGCGGTGCAAAACAAGCAATTACTGATGGTGTGCGTTATGCTGCAGAAAGAGAACAATTTGGTAGATCAATTTCTAAATATGGAGCAATTCGATATAAATTGGCTGAATCGGCTATTCAAACATTCGTAGTAGAATCGGCAATATACAGAGCAGGTCAAAATATTGACGATGCCATTGCCGGTCTAGTGGCTGATGGAATGGAAAAAGGCGAAGCAACACTCAAAGGAATTGAATTATTCGCACCTGAATGTGCTATCCTTAAAGTTGCTGGTTCAGAAACATTGGATTATGTTGTTGATGAAGCAGTTCAAATTTTTGGAGGAATGGGGTATTCTGCTGAATCCACAGTAGAACGCGCTTATCGTGATGCGAGAATCAACAGAATTTTTGAAGGAACAAATGAAATTAATAGACTTCTTACAGTTGATATGGTATTAAGAAGAGCTATGAAAGGAGAATTGGACTTGATGGGGCCAGCAATGCAAGTTGCGAATGAACTTATGAGTATTCCAGATTTCGGAGACAAGCCTGAAGGGACTTTTGCAAACGAAATTAGTGCTCTAAAAGGGTTCAAAAAGACAATCTTGATGGTTGCTGGATCCGCAGTTCAAAAATTAATGCAATCAATTGCTAAAGAGCAAGAAGTATTAATGAACATTGCAGATATGTCGATTTGGACTTACTTGGCAGAATCTGCTTTATTGAGAACACAACAAATGATTGAACTCAAAGGCGAAGAAAATTGTGAAGTTCAAATCGCAATGGTTAAAACCTACTTCTATGATATCGCGGATAAAATAAAGAAATCTGGAAAAGATGCTTTAAACTCTTTTGCTGAAGGCGACGAATTAAAGATGATGTTAATGGGTCTAAAACGATTCACTAAGACAGAATCTCACAACCCTAAAGAGGCTAGACAGAAAATAGCGTTAGCGATTATTGAAAACAATGAATATTGCTTCTAATAGTCTAAAAATTAAAAAGGGCGAAATTAAATTTCGCCCTTTTTAATTTTAATTATTTCGCTAAAGCTATACCATCTGCTTCAAATCCTAATTCAAACTTAGGCTCTGTAATTTTTGCAATTTCCTCCTCACTTTTACCAGCGTCCTCTGCAAAGTGCTGCAATAAATCAACGGATACAGTATCCCAATAAGCAACACCGTGGAAATAAGCTTCTGTACCTAAATCAGTCGCTGGAGGAATTGTAAAGTGATCTTTAAACCGAACCATAAATGTCTCACCATTTCCTTTATCAATATTAACCCAACATCCAGCTTTAGCACAAACTTCCTTTAAAGCTCCTTTAAATGTATATTCAGTCTCTTCTGTTTTACCCTCAAAAGAAGCTAGCATTTGTTTAACTGAAACTGCTTCTTCTGGATTCACTTCAACTGGTCCGTAAGCATCACCTAACTCAATTGTAACAATTTCTTCAACTTGATCAACAACTTCTTCTGGAGCAGATCCGCAAGCATATAACAATCCTGCAGCCGCAATAATTAGTGTAATAGATTTCATATTTGTTTGTTTTGTGTAAATATCGCAAGAAGAAAATTATTATCCGATGGTTTATGTCATAAAAAAAGCCCGAACTAGGAGGTTCGGGCTAGATATCAAAAGCTTTTAATTTTATTTTAAATAATTCTGAACGAAATCATATAATTTCAATGTTTCATCTTCAACCATAA
The DNA here is from genome assembly GCA_022447585.1 of Crocinitomicaceae bacterium. Taxonomy (GTDB): domain Bacteria; phylum Bacteroidota; class Bacteroidia; order Flavobacteriales_D; family Crocinitomicaceae; genus UBA4466. The sequence continues at coordinate 132,217 of JAKVAR010000048.1, forward strand.
CAAACTTAACACCACATTGTAGCATCATTCTAGTCATTACAGTGCGATTAGCACTCGTATTTTCGACCATATCGAATGATACGTCATGCGTATTTTTATCATAAGAAGTTGTGAACATTTTAGTATAATATGACGCACTTTTTTTCACCTGTTCTTCACTAACTGAAGCAGGAAATGTGAAAATGTAATGTCCAGATTCTTTACTTGCCGCCAGATCAGAATGGCTGGAAGTTTTCGCAGTATCAACTGACCCCTGACCGAAACTCATTGCTGTAAATCCTAAAACTGCGATTAACGTATAAACTAATTTTCTCATGGCTAAATTTCTTTTATATTAATATGACGTACACTCTTAATGAAAAGTTGTTTTGATCTTGGCTAAACTACTATTTTTTCATCAACTTTACCAAATGAGTGGATTATTACCCTACAAATACGAATCCAAAATTGAAGCTGGTTGCGATGAAGCAGGACGCGGTTGTTTAGCAGGCCCTGTAGTTGCTGCAGCTGTAATTCTTCCAAAAGACTTTAGACATGAGCTTTTAGACGATTCAAAAAAGCTTACTGAAGCGAAACGACAAAAATTACGTCCAATTATAGAACAAAAAGCAATTGCATTCGGAGTTTCCTTTGTTAGTGAAAAAGAAATTGACGAAATAAATATTCTTAATGCCAGTTTCACGGCTATGCACCGATCAGTTGATCAACTTTCTGAAAAGCCAGAACTTCTGCTCATTGATGGAAACAGATTCACTCCATATCCAAATATCCCAGCGGAATGCATTATCAAAGGAGATGGGAAATACCTCTCCATTGCGGCGGCTTCAGTACTTGCTAAAACTTACAGAGATGAATACATGGAGAAAATTCATGCAGAATACCCGATGTATGATTGGAATAAAAACAAAGGCTATCCGACCAAAGCACATCGAATTGGAATATTGAATCACGGAGGAAGCAAATACCATAGAAAAACGTTCACTTGGCTACCTCCCGACCAACTCTCTCTCTTTGATTAAACATATAATTGTTCATTTCTAAGTCCATCAAAACCAATTAAAGAGAAGGTTTTACCTAATTTTGAATAAAGCACTTAGACATGATAAAACGCGCGCTCCTTTTCTTAATCATCGTTATTAGCATTGGCTGGCTATCCTATGTTACACTGGACATACTAAGTCAGAAAAGCAACTATGAAGTGGAAACATTGTTCGGAACTGAAGACGGTAGCCTTTTTATCATTAACCGACCAAACGAAATAGACTCTCCTGCCTCTCTTGGTTTCACCAATCAGAAAACTTCGCAGATAATGAGTTCCGTTTTAGACTCAGAATTCAAAACTGCATTTTTCAGTCAGAAAAGAAATCAGATACTAATTCAAAAGAATGATAATTGGGACGAAGCTTCAATAAAATCAACCTTATCACCTGAATCAAACATATCTTTTTCAGGAAATGAATTCACATTCAAAAATTTTAAAGGACGGTTTTACAAAAAAAAGCTCTACATAAATGATGGGCAAGAATACCCTCAAATTATCGGTGATGGTGATATCGTTTTTGATAGGAAGTCAAGTGCGTCAAAAGTTGATTTTGGCTTAAACAACAATATTAACAAAGTCACTGACTTATATTTTCTCCCTGGAAATAAGACAAATTATATTACTCACAAGAATCATTTATCGCAAGGGAATCAAATTAAAGACGAAGTCCTTTTTTCTCATGTAGTATCAAAAAAAATGCAAGATTATCATTTTTACGAAAGAGACTTTTATGCTTCAATGGACACCGTTTTCGCAACAAGTCCATTACATGACTGGATGCAAAATGGTTTTGTTGAGTTAATGGTGAATAACAAAAAGGTTCTCATTTCTGACTATCTTGGTGGTCAAGATCCCATTTTAGTCCTAAACGATCTTAATCAAACCATAGATACAAATTTTTTCAATCAACAGCTTACAAATACATTCCCTTCTAAAGGAAAATCTTATTTCGTTAAATATGTTGACGACATGGTTGTAATTTCTGAGCACCAAGAAGCTTGTGATTTAATCATAGCCGACTTCAAATTAGGAAATACACTGGCGATGAGTAAAAATGCGAGAGATAAAGTTTATGCCAATCTACCTAAAGCTGTTTCCGAAAGATTTGTATCTCAAAAAACACAATATAGCAAGGCCATTTACAAAGACCGTATCCTTGAAACCATACTAGGACGCATGCAATACACAGAATCACCTCAAGAAAAGGAAACAATATCATTTCATTGCGAATTTGACATTGCTGATTTCGCTACATACAACAATTCAAAATCTGTTGTAGTACTGAGTACAGAAGGACAATTAATTTCAATTCAAGAAGGAAAAGAAATATGGAAGAAACAGCTGAACGAAAAAGCAATGGGACAAATTCAAATCATTGACTTACTTGACAATAATCAAAAGTATACGTTAATAAATACATCCACAAAAATTTATCTTTTGGATGAATTTGGAAAAAACGCTTCCGGATTTCCTATAGACATCGACTCCGAATTAACTAACGAAGTCAAATTTTACCGTTGGAAAGGAAAAAGCTATTTCTTCGCTGCTAATGCAGAAAAGGAAATAATGCATTACGATGGTAAAGGTCGGGAATTGAATATTTTTTCAACAGACATTAATGTGACTAGAAAAATCGATGTCTGGGCCAGTAATCGGATGCTATTTGCAGGCTTAGCCAATTCCACAGAGTTTAAAATGATTAAAGTGGACAACTACAAGAAATACCGTGAATTTAAGTTACCAACGAATAGTATATCTGCCAAAATTCCAAATGAATTATTACAATTTGGAATAGATAACTCAACCCTTTACAAAATTGATCAACAAGGTGCCAGACATAACTTTTCCAACTTCAAAAGAGGTTCCATCAAGAATGTAATAGATGTAAACAAAAATCCAGTGGTTATTGTTCAAGATGGCAACGAAATTATTCTCCTAAACTCGAAAGGCATTCCATTCTCTTCATTTAAAGTTCCTTTCAATGAAATTGACTACGTTTCCCTTAGTTCAGCAAACCAAACAAAATCGATTATTGGAATAATAGACGGGTTAGAGAATAATGTTTATTTTTATACAACTGAGGGTAAACAAATTATTCAAAAACCAATTGAAGGGCAAACAAAAGTTTTCCTTGAGCAAAACGAAAATGAATACGTAATAACTACAGTTATAGATCAATTTATCGTTCAGTATTTTGAAAACTAAAAACAAACTTTTATGAAATTAAAAAATCGCGTGATAGCTCTCGCTGCAATGTTTGTATCTTTTACAGGATTGTCTCAAAACTACCTTGGCGTTCACAGCAGTAATTATGCCGGTGTCATGGGTACCGACCTGAACCCAGCAAGCTTCGTCGATGGAAGATTCAAGGTAGACGTCAACCTAGCAAGTTTTAATTTTAACGCATATACAAATGCAGGTGCATTCAACACAGTTGACATGCCAAAATGGTGGGTAAAGTCATTCCGACCGGATTCTAGTGGTTATGACAATCCATATAATAATTGGTTAAACCCAGACTCAACTATAATGAATCGCTATTTCGAAAGAAATTACGATTTAACCTCTACAAAAACGGTTGGTCTTTACAATAATATGCAAGTCGATGTACTGAACTTTATGTTTCATATTAATCCAAAAATAGCTGTTGGCGCCGCTGTGAAGGCAAGGTCAATCACAAACGTAGACAATATTGACCCCAAATTAGCTGTACTTCTAGAAAACGATTGGGATGTTCAATCTTTATGGAATCAACCAATTAATGAAGAATTACTCAGTTTTAATCACATGACTTGGATGGAATATGGAATTGTTTATTCACAAGTTTTAAAGGATGATGGTGAGCACTTCATGAAAATGGGGGGTAAGGCGAAGTGGTTATCAGGAATTGCATCTGCATATATTCATACGGATAACTTCAATTATAATGTATTGAATGATTCTCTCTTTCAACAAGTTTCTGGCGACATGTCTTATGGACATTCGACTGGAGTTCTCGATAAATTAGGCACAAATCAAGAGATCGAAACAAGAGATTTCACTTCCCCTGCATCAAAATTTGGACTTGGTTTAGATTTAGGTTTCGTTTATGAATGGAGACCAGATTGGAAAGAATATAAATATGATATGGATGGCGAAACAAACATATGGAGGAGAGATCAAGATAAGTATAAAATCCGTGCAGGCGTTTCACTTCTAGACATTGGGGGAATGAAATTTGAAAAAGGCGGAGCGAGTCAGGATTTCTCTATCAACACAAACAACGCCTTTGATTACAGACATACTTTTGAAAATGACACTTCGTTAGTCTTAATTGATCAAAGAATTGACTCATTAATAGCAAATGATCCAGATTGGAGTAGTACTGATGAAGATGGGACTTATTTCATGAGCACACCAACTGCAATTAGCCTTCAGTTAGATTACCACATCTGGAAATGGTTTTATGTTAATGCCACAGGAATGATTAGTATTCAAAATAAAAAGAACGCGCATCGAGTTCGTATAGCAAATCAAGTATCGGTAACTCCAAGCTTTGATTATGCCTGGGCAGGTGTTGGTATTCCAATGTCATATAACAAATACTCTGGTTTTAAAGCTGGTCTTGGAGCGCGCTTAGGTCCTCTAACAATAGGCGTAACAGATTTCAAAACATTGTTTGCAGCTGGAAAAGTAAATGGCGCTGAATTTTACGCAGGTCTGCGTGTACCAATTTTGTATTCTCACCCAAGTGATATTGATGGAGATTTAGTTTCTGATGATTTAGACGAATGTTTAGTTGTGCAGGGGCTTTGGGAATTCCGAGGATGTCCTGATACGGATAGAGATGGAATTAAAGATATAGATGACCTTTGTCCAAATGAAGCTGGTTTAGCTGAATTCCAAGGTTGTCCAGATACAGATAACGACTCTATTCCAGATAAAGATGATGCTTGTCCAGAAGAGTTTGGATTAAGAGCGTTCAACGGTTGTCCAGATAGAGATAACGATAGTATTATTGACTCCAAAGACGATTGTCCTGATGTTGCTGGCCTTGCGAAATTTAAGGGGTGCCCGGATACTGATGGTGATGGAATCAAAGATGAAGACGATGCTTGTCCAGATGTTGCAGGCCCATTAGTAAATAACGGATGCCCTGATACTGATGGTGATGGTTTATTCGACTTTATTGATGAATGTCCTACTGAATTCGGACCAAAAGAGAACAAGGGTTGTCCTTGGCCTGATACTGATGAAGATGGTTTATTAGATAAGGATGATAAATGTCCAAACTTGGCAGGCCCTATTAAAAACGAAGGGTGTCCTTACCAAGATACGGATAAAGATGGTGTCCTTGATAAAGACGACAAGTGCCCTACGGTTGTAGGTCCTGTTGAAAACAACGGGTGTCCAGTTATAGAAGAAGAAGTTAAAGAGATCTTACGAACAGCATTCGAAAACTTAGAATTCCAAACTGGTAAAGATGTTATTAAGTCTGAGTCTATCCCTTCGTTAACTGAACTCGCAGAAGTTCTTATTAAGAAAGCTGAATGGAAACTACAAATTGCAGGACATACGGATGATGTTGGATCTGCTCAAGGCAACTTAATCCTTTCCAAAAAACGTGCTGAATCAGTTAAAGCGTTTATGGTGTCAAAAGGAATCGATGCCAGCAGATTATCCGCTCTTTATTTTGGAGAAACTCAACCAATAGCTGATAATAAAACAAAAGAAGGCCGTCAGAAAAACAGACGTGTAGAAATGACAATTATTTTTGAATAAAAGTCATATATAACATATCTCGATATTTCGGGAACAACAAAGGGTCAGTTTTACTGACCCTTTGTTGTTTAACAGTCTTAATTTTCTATATTTAATACGAGCTAAAACTCTACTGCATGAAGTTCTTAAAACAGATTTCCATACTCATCGCCTCCTTGATTACACTCGTATTGATTATAGCCTTATTCGTCGAAAAAGGATATGATATAAAACGTAAAATCAACATTTCAAAACGAAACTCAGAAATATTTAATTATGTCAAAAACCTTCGAAATTTAGAAAATTATGCTGTTTGGCAAAAAAAGGATCCTAATATTATCCAAACATATTCAGGTATAGACGGTGAAGTTGGATCAAAGTATACTTGGACAAGCGAAAATAAAGAGGTTGGGAACGGTGAACAAGAAGTTATCGCTATAGATAATAACAATAGAGTAGATTTTGGTGTACGCTTTAAAGACCCAATTGAAATGGAGGCTCAATCATACATGATCACAAGCGCAAATGAAAGTGGTAACTCTACGAATGTCACTTGGGGATTCAAAGGTGAAAGCGCATACCCTTGGAATTTCTTTCTGCTTTTCATTGATATGGATAAACAATTAGGGCCGGACCTTCAGAAAGGACTAGAGAACCTTAAGGGTATCATGGAATCAAATGAATGAATTCAATTAGGGAGCTAAACAATTTTTTTAATCTATTTTTATACTGTGATTGAGCTAAAAAAGAAACATCGTTTTCTGCTAAGTATTTTGGCAGGAATTTTAATGACCATATCATTCCCCTATACGGGCAGTCTAACATTTGTCGCTTTTGTGGCCTGGGTACCTATTTTGTTCCTGGAGAATTATATCTCCGCGAAAAAATATAAGTCCAGAAAAGTTTTCACGCATGCCTATACCTCATTCTTCACATACAATTTACTGAGCACATGGTGGATTTGGAACGCTAGTTTTGGAGGTGCAATGTTAGCAATCATTTTGAACAGTTTATTAATGGCATTGGTTTTTAGTTGTTATCACTTAACTAAAAAACACGTTGGCAACAAAGAAGGATATCTATCTCTTTTAATTTATTGGATTGGATTTGAATACTTACACTACAACTGGGAAGCTTCATGGACATGGCTAACATTAGGTAATACATTTAGCATAACCCCCTCTTTGATTCAATGGTACTCATACACTGGAGTTCTGGGTGGTTCCCTTTGGGTCTTAATGGTCAACCTTGTGTTTTACCGTATTTATCAAAACGTCTACTTTAAGAAAGAATCTTGGAAAATACAAACTCCTATCTTCTATAGTGCTGCATTTCTATTAATTGCTCCAACTCTAATTTCTTTGATTTCTTATACAACATATGAAGAAACAAAAAATCCGATAAATGTCATTGCAATTCAGCCAAATATCGACCCATACAATGAGAAGTTTGAACCGGGAATGCTACAACATCAATTAGAGAAAATAGCAACTCTTGCAGCCAAGAAATGGACGGACTCTACAGACTTAATTGTAGCTCCAGAAACTGCTATAAGCGCTTCTTTTTTTGAGGGAGATATTCAACAACTAGAATTCTTCCATTACTTAAAACAACAAAAAGCAAAACTGAACAACACTCCATGGTATATTGGAGCTTCAACAATGGCAATTTTTGAGAAGAAAAACTCAAGAGCATCAATGGAACTGAATAGCGGTCCTGGTTACATTGAACACTATAATTCTTCCTTCCTAATTAGAGAGGATAACTCTACAGACTTCGTCCATAAATCAAAGTTAGTACCTGGAGTAGAAGTAATTCCCTTTTCGGAATACCTTGGTTTCTTAGAGGATCTTTCAATAGACAATGGAGGAACCTCAGGGACTCTTGGTATTGAAGAGGAGCCGCAAATCTTTGAAACGGCAGATTTTAAATTTGCCCCAGTAGTTTGTTACGAATCAATTTATGGTGAATGGGTAACAGAACAATGCAGAAAAGGAGCTCAATTAATATGTATTGCGACAAATGATGGGTGGTGGAAAGATACTCCTGGATATAAACAACATAATAGTTTTGCAAGTCTAAGAGCTATCGAAAATAGACGAAGTGTTGTAAGATCCGCAAATACGGGGACTAGTTGTTTCATCAATCAAAGAGGAGATATTTCGCAACCAACACAATGGTGGGTCCCGGATGCCATTACAGAACAAGTAAACTTGAATACAGAACAGACATTCTACACTACATATGGTAATGTTTTAGGTCGAAGTTTTAGTTTTGTTTCCGTTTTTCTATTACTTTTCACCTTTGTGAAACGATTTAAAAAGAAATATATTTCCAAGTAATTGAGCGAGAAAAATAACATAGACACCGCAAGTCTAGTAGATAATCACAGTGATTACCTATTGTCTTTTGCTATGTCAAAGTTACGAGACATCGATCTCGCCAAAGATTTAGTCCAAGACACTTTCGTTTCAGCACTGACAAAACTTGATACTTTTGAAAGCAGAAGTAAGATCAGAACATGGCTTACGAGTATTTTAAATCGAAAGATCATAGATCACTGGAGGAAAGCTGAAACCAGATACACTGATCCAATTTCTAGTTTTTTCGATCAAGAAGACGATTCGAAACAATGGTTATTAGAAAAGAAAGCTGACACGGGATTTAAAAATATTGACATACAGATAGGTGAGGAAGAAACTTTAAATGAGCTCGGACTTTGTTTAGACACTTTACCGGAAAAATGGCAAGGAATTGTTGCATCAAAATACATACAGGAAAAAGAAAGTGAGCAAGTTTGCAATGATTTCGAAATTACTTCTTCTAACCTTTGGGTTATCATACATAGAGCAAAGCTATTATTGCGTGATTGTCTCAAAACAAAATGGGCATAATGAAGAGTTGTCAGGAAATAACTGAAAACATCGAAAAAGGATACATAAAGCGACTTACTACTAAAGAGCGCTTAAGTATTCGTATGCATGTTATGATTTGCCCTCCCTGTCGACAATACTTTAAAGATAGTGCAACCATTGAAAAATTGCTTACTCGAAAGTTTAAACATCCTGAAAAGTATAAATTCAGTATTGAAGAAAAAGAATCACTTAAAAATAAACTGAGCTAAAACTTCATTAACCCCAACCTTTCATTCTTTCCCCAAATTGAATACAACAACACTTGCCTTGTCTGATAATTAATATTAAACAACTTCGGAACCGTGATTGTAGATATATCCGATCTACCAAAGAAAACCTTCCTTTCAACCTCACCAGTTTCAACATCAATTTCTGCTAAGGCAACTACATTACGCTTCTTAGTATAGTTTGCGGTATGTATTTCTGAGTTCTTCAAAAATTCTCCTGAAGCATTGTAATTACTTCGACTATCGTTAAATACAAAACTTATTTTTGAATCTGAAACGTAGCTTGCAAAGCTAGAATATGGCCCGCCATCATTCATAGACACCTGATACTTTGGGACCTTCTTTATCCAGTCAAATTGACCTGTCGCATTAATCTTGAAAGCAATAATATCATTGAAATAATAATAATAACGATCAGATGAGGTACCTGTATTCGGGTCAGCAGAAGACTGCAGTTCCACATAGTATTGTTCCATTGTTCCAAGAAGGCTACCATCGCTTAATGTGGCAACATCCTGCATTTGATAATGTTGAAGTTGGGCTGCACCCATACCTCTCTCTTCTCTTCTATCAGCTTTTCTTAAAGCTTGTTGACTCCAACCTTCTTTAATAAAGTCCTCATCAAAATCTTTATAAGTATTCAATAGCTGCGCTCCTGTTTTTAAATCCATTCTCTGATGAAATAGGCCAGTAACGCCTTGTATATCTTGAACACCATAAATACCAGTTACAACAAATTGATTCTCATCATTCATTGACATTGCCATTGCCTCAATGCGCCTTCCATCAATATCAATTTCGAATTCTTGGAGCCCGTCATCATTAACATGATAAATATGTAAATCTTTAAATTTTTGCTTGTTCTTCAAGAACGACTTTTCATTTCTTTCATATTCAGCAAACGCCAAAAAATAATCACCAGAATTAGATACCTGATGCTCAAGAATTCGGACATACTTAGGATCAAACTTCAGCGGGTACTCTCCATCATTTACTTTTTCAATATTCTTATTAAAAATGTTAAAACCATAAATGTGCTTTCTATCCTTTTTCCCTGGCAAATTCCAAAACACCCCAAAATGACTATTATCCTTTGAAAAAGCTACATTAAACCTCCCTTTTACACCAGCTTGTAACGGAAAACCGCCCAAATAAACTTGTTCCCCTTTTGGTTCTATACTTTCATCATAACGTTGCATATAAATATTATGCGAACCATTTTGCTTATCTGAAAGAAAAACAGTAAAGTCACCATCAACAATCCCAACAGCTACAAAATTTGCAATACTCTCATTTACGAAAAGTTTAATTCGTTTTCGTTCAATACGCTCAAGACCAACATTTTTGGTAACATGGTACCTTCCACCAATATTCCCTCCTAACCAGCGGAGTGTGTAAAACTCTCCAGGTACAGGAGACAAAATTTCAATCAGTCGACCTTGCTTTTTTTGAATCTGACCCCATTCGATGGAAGCTTTCTGTGCAAACAGAAATCCAGCGTTAAACAGGGTAATGAATACCAAAATTGATTTAATCATACACTTAATTTAACTAAAATCGGACAATTATCAGTCCAAAACTTAGCTAACTAATTGTATTCCCGTATAGTTTTGAGGTGTAATCTCTTTCAACTCAGCTTTAAGAACATCAGAAACATTTAATGTATCAACAAAATCGTGAACAGTTAATTTGGTTACAGCCTCATTCTTTCGTGTTAGTCCTTTTAAGGCCTCGTATGGTTTTGGATAGCCTTCTCTTCTTAAAATAGTTTGAATTGCCTCGGCAACAACTGCCCAATTATTCTCTAAATCATTATCGAAAGCAGCCTCATTTAATAACAGCTTATCTAAACCTTTCAACGTAGATTTAAACGCTATAAATGTATGAGCTAAGGGTAAACCAATTGTTCTTAAAACAGTAGAATCGGTTAAATCTCTTTGAAGTCGTGAAACTGGTAATTTCAGCGAAAGGTGTTCAAAAATTGCATTTGCGATCCCGATGTTTCCTTCTGAATTTTCAAAATCAATTGGGTTTACTTTATGTGGCATTGCGGAAGAACCAACTTCTCCAGCTTTTAGTTTTTGTTTGAAGTACTCCATTGATACATACGTCCACATATCACGATCCAAATCCATCACGATTGTGTTAATTCTTTTCAAAGTATCGAACATAGCAGCCATGTTATCATAGTGCTCAATTTGAGTTGTTGTCTGACTTCTATTCAACCCCAAAATATTGTTAACGAAGTTATTTCCAAAAGTAACCCAGTCCGTGGAAGAAAAGGCAACATAGTGTGCATTAAAGTTTCCGGTAGCTCCTCCAAACTTAGCAGAATAAGGAATAGCTGTTAAGTGTTTTCGTTGAATAGTCAAACGTTCAACAAACACCTGTATTTCTTTGCCTAATCTTGTTGGCGATGCCGGTTGACCGTGTGTACGAGCAAGCATAGGAATATCTTTCCATTCTTTACTCAATGCCGTCAAGTTAGAAATCAATTCATCTAATAACGGAAGGTATTCTTTTTCAATTGCCTCTTTCAATGATAAAGGAATTGAAGTGTTGTTAATATCCTGAGACGTCAAACCAAAGTGAACAAATTCTAAATACATTTCTAAACCTAACGCAGTCATTTTGTCTTTCACAAAATACTCAACAGCTTTCACGTCATGATTTGTCGTTTTCTCAATATTTTTAATCCACAACGCATCTTCCTCAGAAAAGTTAGTGTAAATCAATCTCATTTCAGCATATTTCTCTTTTGGAAAATCCGCTAGTGCATCAACACCACTTTCAACCATTGCAATGAAATATTCAACCTCTACAATTACTCGATATTTGATTAAACCGAATTCAGAAAAATAGGGTTGTAATTCACTTGTTTTACCTTGGTATCGCCCGTCTACTGGTGAAATTGCTGTTAAACTGCTAAAATTCATAATTACTCTTGAGTTCAAGGGTTAAAAAATTGGAAAGGGCAAAGATACAAAAGCCTTATGAAATAACCGATTTGAATTTCCTTTGATTATTTTTGAGCATGCGATTTATTAAGAATTTCCTTTTTGGAATGAAAGCGTACATCAAAGCCATTAAGTTCATCATTGAATACAAGCTATATTGGTACCTGATTTTCCCTGCAATTCTTATGCTTATAATTTACAAGCTGGGATCAATGGTTAAGAATAATCGTGTTGTCCCTGAGGCGGAGAATATGAATGAAATTGTTTGGTACTTGCTTTATGTATTGATTGAGATATCCGTGGCATTACTTCTGATGAAATTCGCCAAATACCTTGTAGTTGTGATCCTATCACCGCTCATATCGCATCTCAGTATGAAAACCGAAAAGATCTTAACCGGTAACACTTATCCATTTAGTCTGAGTCAATTAATTCATGATATAAAAAGAGCAATGCGTATTGTGATTAGAAATTTTATGTGGGAATATTTTTTCTTCCTTATTATATTTCTGGTCTCTGTTCTTGGATGGGATGATCCGAAGTCCTCTCCCATTTTCTATTTAACCTTCGTTATTGGATTTTTCTATTATGGATTTGCATTCATGGACTACATCAATGAAAGAAGAAGGTTAGATATCGATGCGAGTATTGTATTTGTTCGAAACAATCGTGGCCTTGCGATTGCAATTGGTTCCATTTACTCATTATTAATTTTAGTCCCTGTTGATTTAGGTGCACTCTTCGACTGGTCCAACTTCTCTATATCTCCGATGAATACAATTGGACGATTTCTATTGCATTTATTACTATGGCTCTGTGCTGCTGCCGCACCAATTTTAGCAATCGTAGCAGCAACAATCGCTCTAGATGATTTAGTAGACTTAAAATCAAACAAATACTCAACAAAAGTGGATAATTAACACAACTATTTTAGAGGAAATAATAGATTTTTACATTCTTTTGCATAACTTTTGCTTACTGTTTAGGAAAACAAAACAATTCGAAAACCATGACAACAATTTTACGCTACTCATTAACTATTCTGTTTCTATCTGCGATGAGTAATACATTTGCTTATTCAAATACTGCTACTCCGCCTGATTCAACAACTAACATTGTAGACAAGACAGCTGCAACTTACATTATTGAAGAAGGGAAAACAATGTTCGGAATTGGCCGGATTAAAGATGCATTAATTAAGTTTAGACAAGCAGGAGTTAAAGACCCTAATAGCTGGAAAGCAGCCTACTGGATTAGTAAATGTCACTACAAAATGAATAATTATGGCTATTCATTAAAGTATGCAAACTCAGCGATGACTTTAGGTGGAGAGAAAGTAAATAAAGAAATCTATTTTACTCTAGGTTCAGTAAATCATAGACTTGGAAATATTGATTCAGCGATTGTTAATTATAACAAAGCTATAGAAAACCTTACGAAATCTAGAGCAAAGGTGTTACGTATAGCTCATCATCTCGAAGAGTGCGAATTTGCTAAAACTCAAATAAAGAATGGTAAATTATTCGAAAAGAAAAGAATTGAAGGAGAAATAAACTCTGGATATGATGATTATAACATTGTTCTTGGTTCAGACTCTAAAACCATCTATTTTGTTTCGCGAAGAAGTAACACAACAGGTGGTGGAATGAATCCAGATGACCAAAGGTATTTCGAAGACACGTATAAATCTGTATACGATGAAGAGATGAAAGAATGGGGAACTGCATCAAATGAATTAGGTAAGTTAAACTCAAACGGATTTGACGCATTGAACTACATCTCTCCGGATGGTTTAATTGCAATTCTAACAGTAAACTCAACTGCAACTGACACCAAAAACGCTACTAAAGGGTCTGATATTTGTGAAGCTAAAAAGAACACAAAAGGAACTTGGAACTCTCCTAAACCAATTAAAGCAAAAGGTTTAAACACTTCATACTTTGAAGGATCAGCCACAGTTACAAGCGATGGAAACACAATGTATTTTGTCTCTGATAGAAAAGGTGAAACAAGATCTACCGATATTTATGTAGCACATAGAGAAGGAAAGTCTTGGGGTAAAGTAAAAGTACTTTCGGATTCAATTAACACCAAAGGAAGAGAAACTACTCCATACATTTCACCAGACGGTAGATACTTATTCTTTAGTTCTGATGGACATTTAGGAATGGGGGGATTGGACGTTTATGTTTCGGAAAACCTTGGTGAAACATGGAGTACACCCGTAAATTTAGGCTATGGCATTAACTCAGTGAATAACGATACCCACTTTGTTTATAATGCTGACTTGAAAAAAGCTTTCATGTCTGGTTTTGAACTGGTTGGAAAAAAATCTAGTATTGATTGTTACGAGCTAGACCTGACAAAATTCGAGTATCCAAAGGCCTACTAGAAAAGAAGAGCTTAATGAAAAAGCACCAATCAAAGATTGGTGCTTTTTCATTAAAAATAGACATTCTCTTATATTTGAAACATGCAAAGGTATTTCATTGAATTAGCATATAACGGAGAAGACTATCATGGATGGCAAAGGCAACCCAAAGAAATTTCTGTACAAGAAGTTATAGAAGACAATTTGACGAAACTAAATTCTAACAATGAAGTAAAAGTTGTAGGTTGCGGTAGAACAGATTCTGGTGTACATGCGCAGCATTTCATTTTACATACAGAAATTACAATGATTGAAGATGTGGATCGATTCGTTTTTAAACTGAACCGTATGTTACCGCAATCAATCGCTATTTATAACATGTTTGCTGTAAAGCCGGATTCTCATGCTAGATTTGATGCAACTGCAAGAACCTACCGTTATTTTATTCACAAACACAAGGATCCCTTCAAACAAGGACAAAGTTGGTTGGTTAAAGCACCTTTAGATTTTGAGAAAATGAATGAGGCCGCTAAATACCTATTAGGCAAACAAGATTTTACTTCATTATCAAAAATTCATACCGACGTTAAGACAAACATCTGCAATGTTAAAGTAGCCCGCTGGGTTCAATTGGAAAACGGAGTATACTACTTTGAAATTACAGCTGATCGATTTTTAAGAAACATGGTAAGAGCAACAGTAGGGACATTGATTGACATCGGAACGGGGAAATCAAAACCAGAAAACATGCGTTCAATACTTGATGCAATGGATCGACAGGCGGCATCTACCTCAGTGCCAGCGCGTGGACTATTTCTCTGGAAAGTTGAATACGCCAAAAACATTTAATTATGAATTATCAAGCAATAAATAAGGCATCTTGGAATAAAAGAACTGAACTGCATATCAATTCTGACTTTTATGATAATCAAGGATTTATTCAAGGAAAAAACTCTTTGAACAAATTTTAACTGGATATACTTGGAGATCTTTCTGGAAAAAAAGTATTGCATTTACAATGTCATTTTGGCCAGGACACGATTTCCCTGGAGAGATTGGGCGCTAAGGTAACGGGTGTTGACCTTTCAAATGTGGCAATTGACAATGCACGAAAATTGGCTTCTCAAACTAATTCTCAAGCAGAATTCATTTGCTCGGACATTTATGATTTACCAAATCATTTAGATAGCAATTTTGACATTATTTTCACGAGTTACGGAACGATTGGCTGGCTTCCTGACCTAGACAAATGGGCAGGAATTCTAGATCACTTCCTTAAAGCTGATGGTAAATTCGTGTTTATTGAATTCCACCCTGTTGTTTGGATGTTTGACGATGACTTTACTACAGTAAAATATAATTACTTCAACGTTGAACCCATAGTAGAAACAATTGACGGCACCTATGCTAAGAAAGACGCGAATGAATCCTTCAAGTCTATCACCTGGAATCATCCTATTTCGGAAGTGCTAACTAGTCTCTTCGCAAAGAACTTCAAATTAGATGCTCTGAAAGAATATGATTATTCTCCATACAATTGCTTCGATCATACTGAAGAGTTTGAACCTGGGAAATTTCGAATAAAGCACTTTGAGAATAGATTACCGATGGTATATTCCATTGAAGCAACTAAGTGTTAAAATGGCGATAATGAAAGAATTTTTACATTCTTTTGGTATTCTTGCAAATGAAGAAATTGACTCTTTCATAGAGTTATTAGTTCCGAAAACATTGAAAAAAGGTGAATTTTTCATCAAAGAATACATAACATACAAGCATGTTGCATTTATAAAAAAAGGCGCCTTTCGATCTTTCTATTATTCTTCACAAGAAGAAGATGTAACTTATTGTTTCACGTTTGAAAATGCCTTTCTTACTGCATATAGTTCTCTAATCACTCAATCTCCAGCGACAGAAAACATAGAAGCTATAACCAATTCGGAGTTATTAATGATTTCAAAAAAAAATCTAGATCTACTTGAATCAAAAAGTCCAAACTGGACGAAAATGTATAGACGAATTGCCGAAAGCGAATACATTAAACTTGAAAAAAGAATTTTTCTACTACAAAGAGAGTCGGCTGAATCTCGATACTCAGATTTAGTAAACAATCAACCATTATATCTTAATTCTATTCCATTAAATTACCTAGCCTCTTACCTTGGGATTACTACTCGACATCTGAGTAGAATCAGAAAGTCATATCATTTATAGACAAATGTCCTTTTCCACTAGTTAAAGACTTCATTCCTTTGTTCAAACAAAAGGAAAAAAATGAAGAACATAGTAATAATAAACGGTCACCCAGATAAAAAAAGCTATAATAGCGCTCTAGCGCAAACTTATTATGACGGAGCAAAACAAGGCAGTCCAGCAGTTAAAATTTTAAACATAGCTGACTTCGATTTCAACCCAAACCTTCAATTCGGTTACCGTCAAAGAACCAAATTAGAACCAGACTTACTAAATGCCATCGATCTAATAAAAAAAGCAGATCACATTGTGTGGGTATTCCCTATGTGGTGGTCAGGACTTCCTGCTATTCTAAAGGGATTCATTGATCGCACATTTCTCCCGGGTATCACATACCAACCTGTTGAAAACAAAAACGTTCCAGAAAAACTTTTAAAAGGTAAAACTGCACGGATTATAATGACCTCAGATTCACCAAAATGGTACGATCGATATTTTAATGGAAGACCTGCAATTAATCAACTAAAGCAAGGCACATTGAAGTTTTGTGGAATCAAATCAGTCAAAGTAACTTATATAGCAACCATCAAAAACTCTAGTCAAGAATTCAGATCTAAATGGCTCAATCGAGTTTTAGAACTTGGAAAAAACCTAAAATAAATCAAGTATAATCATAACAAGCTAAATTCAGATATCATAGCGAAACGTTTTAAAATGAATATCGATAAAAATTCAACATCAATTCTCCGCAAGAATGACTGAGAAGATACTTCATTTTCGGACGGCAAAAGAACTTTATAGAAAAACATCTCCATAGATTCTACAATTTATCTTTTCAACTAATAAATTCGGGAAACCGGTGTGCTCTTGTTAAAATATTACAATACAGAGTTCAATTATTATTTCCCAGATTCCAGAACGACCGGAGCTAACTATGTTTAAGTTAAACACTTCAACTTATGTCGCAGGATAATCTTAATTATCGAAGTGATACCTCCTTGACATTATCTATGCACTTCGCTTATGACCTTACCACCTATAAATTGATTCGTAACAATTACAATTATTCACCTTTCTCTTTTTACGAAAAGACCTATATTTAAACTCTCGATTAATTCAATATAAATCCAAATTCTTTTTGAGAAAAGCAAGTAAGAAACATCTATTATTTACACTTGGATTCATTGCTCTAATTATGTCCTCTTGTTCAAGAGTTGAACCCATTGATGTTGAATACAATTTTACTGCTTCCATAAATGTCTCCGAAGAAATTGAAGATTATAGTCATGTTCAATTTGAACCGTTTGACAACCTTGACTTAGGTTTTTATGAGGGTAAAGCTTGGATAAAATTAGATATTAAAAATTCATCTGAGCATTCTACTTATATCGTTATGACAAACGATTTAATTAATCGAAGCTATCGTTTTTATAAATTAGATTCTATTTCCAATCAACTGAAATCTATTTCTTTTGACTCCGACTTATCACTCAATGATCAAAGAACTTATAACGACCCTAAACCTAATTTTCAATTAAATTTAAAACCAAACGAAAAAGCCATTTACGTTATTACTGCGACAAGTGATGGACGAATCTTACAAGCCACACCAAAACTATTAACAATAGAGGATTATAGGTCTATCAGCAGTCGAAACTATTTGTTCAACATTCTATTCTATGCAGCAATTGGAACTTTACTACTAATTAATATCTTTCACTGGAGTGTTTTAAAAAATAAAATCTATTATTACTACACTTTTTATATCTTTACTAGCTGTCTCTTTTATCTTAGTGTAGAAGGACTTCTTTATGGAATAGGATTATCCATTTCGGCTATTGACCACATTATGTTCATCAGTATAAGACTTTGGATTTTAGCAGCCATTCTATTTACAGCGAAGTTTTTAGAGGTCAACCAAGCAAAACCCTTATTTTTTAAATGGATTAAACGACTACTAATAATCATTCTTGGAGGAATAACGATCTATCAATTTGTTTTTTACAATAAATCGATCAGTACACTTCATATGGCTGAGAACCTAATCGGTTTCTTCTGGATTATGGTCGCTTTCTTTATGATTATCATATCATTCAAAACAAGAAAATTACAAGCAAAATATTACATCATAGCTTTCTCATGCTTATTATTTTTCATAACACTGGGTTTAGTTGATAGTCATTTCACAATACTTCCTGGAGACCCCTTTTCATACTTTAAAATCGGAACCATTATCGAGTTTACCGGTTTTACCTATTTCATTTTATTAATCATAAAAATCCAACTAAATAAAGCGCAATTATTAGAAAGTGAACTCGAACAAAGAAAGGAAGACTTGATTAAAACGAAGATGCGTCTAGAATCAACTTTAAAAAAGACAGACTTACTAAGTGTATTTAAAATGTTAGAAAATTCTCTTTCGACGGAAGAAGAATGGGATGAATTTAAACTAAAACTACAGCAATTAGACCCTGATTTTTTGGAGCGGATAATCAAAAAGCACTCAAATCTGACTAAATCTGAACTTCGCTTAGTGATTCTTATTCGTATCGATTATACCCAGAAAGATATAGCTGAAATACTTTCGATTGCACCAGCAAGTGTTAAAAAATCAAGAAGTCGTGTTAGAAAAAAGCTTAACCTAGATAGTGGAACAGAACTAAAGAGCTATCTACTTAGACTTTAATATTCATTAGCTTTAATTAGCTAAACATCTATTCATCAGGAATAATTCCAGAAAATACCTTAGCAACACCCCTTTGAAAAACTTACACAAAATCTACATTGCATTAGGAATTCAATAACTAATTTTAAAATCAGGTATTTATTCCCAAGCGAATCAGATTGTAATTTCATAAATTATGATTTCCTTAAACTATTGCCGTCAATGAAAAAGTAACAGCAAAGAAAACTGATCCAATCACACTTTATTCCGCACTAGTTATTTCATCAGAGCTTAAAGTCAAATAAAAATATTAATTGAAACATTAAAAATGGCAACAATATATTCGACTCAGTCAACTTTATTGAATTCATTAGGACTTAACAAATATTACTAATTTATTCACGACTAAAAACAAATAAAAAATGGCAAAAACAACAACATCATGTGGAATAATCATGGGTTACTACGGAAAAATATGGTCAAAAGAAGAGCTTATTGACTATGCTACCTTTTGCAAATCAAATGGATATAGCTACTTTATATATGGTCCGAAAATGGACAATTATCTGCGATCCAATTGGAGAACACCATGGCCAGAAGATAAATTCCAAGATCTGAAAGAAGTAAGAAAAGCGTTCAAGTCTGCCGGTGTGGCTTTTGGTGTCGCCTTTAGTCCATTTGACATCCATGATTTCACTTCTGAGGTTAAATCTGATTTAAAAACTAGATTAGAAGGTCAAATAGCAGCACTTGATTTAGATATTTTATCAATTGGATTTGACGATTACGACCCGAATAAATTTAAGCCTTACAAAGATACTATAGCTCAAACTCAAGTTGATATTGCTAATTACATAAAAGAGAAAATTGTTTTGGACACGTATTATGTTGTTCCTACTTATTACTCAAAAGATCCATTAACAGTAATGGCAGATGGTCCTGTACCACTTGATTATTGGACAACTTTTGGAACTTTAGATAGTTCATTTAATATTTTCTGGTGTGGGTCAGCAATCATTCCAAATGGTTTTAGTGTTAATGAGATTAATGAAATGAACTCCATATTTAAACGAAATGTAACAATTTGGGATAATTATCCTTGTAACGACCCGAATTGGATGACACGTTCCGCAGCAAACACTTACCCTTTTACTGGAAGACCTGCTAATTTGAGTTCTGTAATTGAAGGTCATTTCGCAAACCCAATGATACAACCAAACCTTTCGAAAATTCCGCTGATGACATTACCTAAGGTGTATTCAGAAGGCAGTTCGTACTCCGCACAAGATCAATTTGAAAAATCTACCCTGGCCATTTGTGAACATAGCGAACTTGCTAAATTTATAATACATAATATTATGAGTTTTAGGGAGATTTCTTATCGCCCAGATTATGGAATCTGTACGCAATACATGCAAAAAACTATTCAGACACTAAAGGGGTCGGAAGCTATTAAAAAAGAGCTGGAAGAATGGTTTGAGTTTGTTCAAATCAAAGGCCTGCCAAACCTAACACTACCTGCAGACCAATATCTAAGTCAAGGAAGTTATTTAAAAACAAGTACAGATATTACAATTGAAATTAGTGCAAATTGTGAAATGCCAGATGGCACATGGAAAAAATCAACATTAAAATATACTGCTGACCAGACGGGTAACTTAACCGACATAGCCAATACCAATGGTCAGTTGACTTTGGAGTCTTCCGGACCGCTAGTTAAAAATACACATATCAATTACGGGAAATTTGTTCCTGCAGGAAGTTATCAAATAACTTCTAATGACATCCAAATTACAATCTTTGCGGAATGTCTTAACGACAAACAAATTGCATCAAAGTCGTCATTAAGTTTTGCTGCAAGTGAAAACAGCACGATTGAAGATATCAAAAATATAAATGGAGTTTTGACACTTATTCAATAGTCAAAGTAAAAACCTAACTTGCAAAGGGCGTCTCGTTGATGCCCTTTTATTTTAAACGAAATATTATATCCTAATAATTGTGTATTGAATCTAATAAAGGTTAGAAGTAACATCTCAATAAAAAAATGAGTTTAAATAGATGCGATATCTCTCAAGTAGAGACTTTGTTTATTGTAAGGTTTTGCATTTTATAATGATTATGTAGATTATACCAGATAGATCTGAACTTTTTTCCCAGTATACTCAAAAAAGCATTTTATATGCTGTATCCATACGCTATGTCGGATAAAGATAATGATTAGTTATTCCTTCTCTTCATTTAAAAAGTATTTTTATCTTTAAGTATCCATTTTGTTGGTAAGACTCAAGTATCAACAAGAATAGATCATATCATGAAATGGCTCTACGAAAACTGGTATAAATCCACAATATTCATAGCAATTTACATCCTGCTAGTGCTTTTATTATTTGTATTAGAAACGGATTTTGCATTATTTCTTATTTGGATACAATTTGTAGTATATCTATTGCATCAATTTGAAGAATATATCCTGCCTGGTGGTTTTGTCAAGTTCTTTAATCATAAAATACTTGGGTCTACTCAAGACAATTACCCTCTAGATGAGGTTGCATCTTTTTGGATAAACATTCCTATCATTTTTATTGCATACCCGCTTTCCGCAACTTTAGCCGGGAGCATTGATATTTCTATAGGAATATGGACTGCCTATTTCTCTATCATCAACGCTGTATCGCATGTGGGTATGTTTTTTAAACACAAATATAACCCTGGTTTTATTGTAAGTCTATTTTTAAATATTCCCATTGGCATTTATACAATCCACTATTTTTATACGCAAAACATAATTTCTATAAATGACCATTTAATTGGATTATTAATTGGCATTTTCATTCAAGCTATTGTGATGATTTATGGCTTTAAAATTTTAAAACCGAAGGTTAAATAACCTGTGAGTAACACTTGATAAAATACTTATTACCCTTTTAAGTTAATGGAAAACTCAAAGAATATAGAGCCCCATAAATTATGCGTACGCTAATGTGAATAATAAAATAGCTTTCTGCACTGTGTTTGGATAAATGAAGTAATAGAGGATGTATATAATTGAATTTTAATCATATTACAATTTGTGCAATAGAAGATATTGACAAATAAAAAGACACACCTCGATCTCTTCAAATTAAAACATAAATGTATCTATTTTTTCATCTTTATCTCTAATAATGACAGCTGTTATAACTAGAGTTCTATAACTGCATCACTAAATAGAAATAGTCCTGTCCATCCTCTTACTTGAACTATACAAAACTTTCCCTCTCCTAGGCAACCTTTTAATTTTGGGTTTGTATTAAACATAGAAAACATGTTATAATAATTGAATACGTATGAAATTGCTATTTCTCTTCATTCTGCTTTTATGCAGCTCTATTTCTATTGCACAAAACACGAATAATATCTGGTACTTTGGAGATGGTAATTTCCTAGACTTTAATGCAAATATGCAAACACCTGTACTTAGTGCAAATGGTGTTGAAATGGCCACTCCTGTTTCTACTTATTGTCAGGAAGGGTCATCAACTATCTGCGATGCCTCAGGAAACTTACTCTTTTACAATAACAGTGAAAATGTTTGGGATAAAAATTACAACCCAATGCCAAATGGTTCGGGATTAATTGGTTCTGCATCGACATCTGCACAAACGATGATTGTGCCAAAACCTGGTAGTTCAGACATCTACTATATTTTTCACATGGGTTATGCAGCAGCGAGTCCAAATAATGGCTTATACTACTCAGAAGTAGACATGTCTCTTAATGGTGGCTTAGGTGCAGTAACTGCAAATAAAAACATTTCACTTGGTGGCGGAGCATGCTCTGAGCAACTGAAAGCCGTTACACACTGCAATGGCATCGATATTTGGGTTATTAGTCACTCAGCCACTGGAAATACATTCAATTGTAATTTAATAACTGCAACAGGTGTTTCTGCAACTTCAGTAGCGACTTCTATTGGGAACAATCATCCTACAGCATTCTCCGGAATGAGCTATATGACTTGCTCAAAAGATGGGAGCAAGATCGCGATCGCCGGCGATATGGGAGGTACACCTTCCGTGGAAGTCTTCAGTTTTGACAATTTAAATGGTACACTTTGTAATCCACAATATTTAACGACTCCTGATTTTGCAGGTTCATATGGAGTGGAATTCTCAGCTGATGGAACAAAACTCTACACAACAGCTTTCCAATTACACCAATATGATTTCCTAACCGCACAATGGTTTACGTATGCCCCAATTGAAATAGGATCTGCCTTGATGCGCGGTCCAAATGATAAAATATATTTAGTAGCTGGATGTGATTACTACGATTCTCAAGCTGGTATCATGTATTATTCACGTGATATCCATGTAGTAGAAACACCTAACATTGCAGGAGCCGGAGCCAACTTGCAAATGAATGCATATTTAACACCCAGAGAGTGTGGCCTAGGTCTTCCGACATGCTATTATCCAACTCAATCATCAAATACGTGCGCTCCAATGAATGCATCATTTACAGCTGATAATTTAACCGTCTGTGAAGGAGATTGCGTGAATTTTACAAATGTAAGTACTGGAGCTTCAATAGATACATACCAATGGACATTTGCAGGAGGAACACCTTCAACTTTTATAGGATCAACTCCGCCTACGGTATGTTATTCGACTCAAGGAATTCATATGGCGTCACTCCAGATTACAGATTGTTCAGGAGGAATTTCAACCTTTCAAATGGACATCAATGTTTTAGACTGTACACAGCCTCTAGCTAATCTTCAAGCTGATCAAACTCAATTTTGTGTAAACAATTGTGTAAATTATTCAGACCTATCAACAGGTACGAATATAAACTCATGGTTATGGAGCTTCCCTGGAGCAACACCGAATACTTCAACTGATCAAAACCCTATGAACATTTGTTACAACGTTGCTGGATCCTATGATGTTACACTGACAATAAATGATGATTTAGGAACAAATACGATTACCATTCCTGCTTATATTCAGGTTGAACCCTGTATTGCTCCAGATTCAGATTTTAGCGCACCTGATACGATATGTGCTGGAGATTGTATTGATTTTTTAGATGCCAGTTTGAATCTACCAACACAATGGAATTGGACTTTGAATGGTTCTGTCCAAGGAACTTCAACAGATCAAAACCCACAAGGTATCTGCTTCAACACAGCGGGTGTATTTAGTATAGAGCTAACCGTAACCAATGCATATGGTATGGATTCATATTCAGAAGATATTGTAGTACTCACGACACCTGATGCAGGCTCTGATATTGCTGTATCTTTTTGTGAAACAGACCTCCCACAAAATCTTGAATTATTATTGAATCCAAATGTCCCATTAAACGGAACATGGATCAACGTGCAAAATACAGCTGCGTTTGCCGGAACCTTCTTTTCTCCAAACATGGATGTTCCAGGAGTGTATGAGATACAATATGTTCTCATGAACTTAAATTGTTCAGATACACTGGAATTTATAATTGAAGTTGAAAATAATCCCGACGCAGGTATTGATGGAACATTAGGTATTTGTGACAATGACCTACCAGTTGATTTGATGGGTGTGCTTCAAGGCACACCAGACTTGAATGGGGTTTGGTCTCCTGTTTTGTCAAGCGGAAATTCAACGCTTGATCCTTCTGTCGATCCTCAGGGCATTTACACATATATCGTTCCACAAACCATATCTTGCTTGGCCGACACGTCGAAAGCTACAGTTGAAATAACATACGTATCCGATGTTTCCATAACTCCAATCGAGAATTTATGCAATACATCGGATGAAATCACGCTTGAATCCAATATTGCTAATGGTCAATGGACAGGAGTTGGAATTTCCAACGGAGATAATGGTACCTTTGATCCAGTAATTGCTGGTGCAGGTGTCCATACAATTATATACTCGATAGAAATTGATGATTGTCAAGCTGAAACAGAAACAGACATTGTTATTGAAGAGCCGCCGCAAGTCGATTTGGGAGGTGATTTGGCCAACTGTTCTTCTAGTTCACTAACCCTTGAAGTTGATGCAAATCCAAACGATGTCGTTACCTGGTCAAATGGGATAATTGATAACTCTTCTGCTACCTTTAATTTTGAAGAGTACAATTTGGAGGAAATAGTAACTGTCGAAGTACAGATTGAAAATTCATGTGGTATTTCTTCCGATTTAATTAACATAGAACTCATTGATTGCGAGACATATGTGTACATACCAAACAGTTTTACTCCAGATGGAGACGAGTACAATAATACTTTTCTTCCAATACTTACAGGCGAAAATATTACCAATTATGAAATTTTGATTTTCAATCGTTGGGGTGAAGTCGTGTTTCAATCGCGCGATATAAATCAAGGTTGGGATGGCACCTACAATGGTAAGCTTGTCGAAAACGGAATTTATAGTTGGTCATTAGTTTATACAAATTCAATAAATGCCAAATCAGATAAGGAAAAGTTATGGGGACATGTTTCTGTTATATTTTAAAACTAAACCCTACCTCTACAAAACATACTCATTTATTTATAACAGATTTACTTACTTTTTCAATGATAAATTAGATCAAATCCTCAACTCATTTTTTCTCGAATACAATTATCTTTAAACGCAAGAGTAATTGCAAATAATAGTATTCAACCCATGAAAATTAGAAATTTAAAAGGAATAAGTATAACTCAAATTCTGGATGTATTTAACGCTTCATTTTCAGACTATTTTGTTCCTTTTATATTGACCAAAGAACAATTAAACTCTAAAATTGCTTCAGATAATATTGATTTTGAATTGTCCGTTGGAGCTTTTGAAAATAAAAAACTTATAGCGTTCATACTTCATGGGACAGATATAATTGATAACGTAAGCATCGCGTATAATGGAGGTACAGGAGTTATACCTGCAAAAAGAGGTTTGGGGCTAACGAAATCCATGTATCAATTTATTTTACCCATTTTAGAAAAAAGGAGAATTAGCAAAATTACTCTTGAAGTAATCTCTAAAAATACTGCTGCCATAAAATCTTATGAAAAGATCGGTTTTATGACAACAAGAACTTTAGCATGTTTCAAAGGAAGTTTCGATCCTATCAAAACCAATGAAGAATTTGTGATAAAAGAACTCATTGACTATCCATGGGATGTATTGCAGTCATTTTGGGATATACAGACAACATGGCAAAACTCAAGAAATGTCATAAACAAGCTAATTACCTGCAACCATGCTTTAGGCGCATATAAAGACGATGCCTTAGTTGGATATGTAATTCACTCTCCGATAAGCAAACGTATACAACAAATTGCAATACATAAGAATTTTAGACGCAGAGGGATCGCTAAGCAATTATTGACGGGAATAACAACGAAGTATGGCAAGGATCTATTCATCGTTAATGTTGATAAAAAGTCAACGAATACAATCAATTTCTTTCGATCAATAGGACTTGACAATTACATCGATCAATTGGAAATGGAATTGACTTTAAATGAATAAAACGTTCATGATCGCAATAATTCATCGCTGAAAAACATCACACTAGTTTAATGAATCAAGCCATTAAAATATCCTGGAAATATTATACGTTTCTATTGCTATTACTTACAATTTCATTTTTGACAATTGTTCTAATTGATGATTGGGGATTAATTAAAAACTATTAGTCTGAGCGCTGGCATGGTTATTTTGAAATTTAATTCATACGGTTCTTAATTTATGTTTTAATGTTAAACCTAAATAATTGGCTTATTCTATTTCCAGTTGTGCATATATGCTTTATTTTTTTATCAAATAAAAAAGCCATATAAAGAGATTGAGTATCCTTCATACACCTCAACAAAAGTTCTTATAAAGATATTTCCTTTACCTAAATACACTTATCTTTAAATTATGGAATCAGAAAATAACAACGAACAAAAAACCACGACTAAAAAAGTTAGAAGACAAGCCACTCAAGAAGAACTTAACCATCCTTTGCATGGAGTCAAACTTGCGACAGTTTTAGAAACGTTGGTGGAAGTTTACGGTTGGAAGTACTTAGCACAAGAAGTCAACATTAACTGCTTCAAATACGATCCTTCTATTAAAGTTAGTCTGAAGTTCCTCCGAAAATTTGCTTGGGCACGTGAGCATGTTCAAGACATCTATGTAGATATGGTTGAACAAGGCATTGATCAAAAGGTAAAGAAGAGAAACTAAGTTCAAATGTAACTTAACGCGAATATATATTTATGCTGATAGCACAAAAAAATTATTTAATGTAAAAAGCAATTAAACATTGATTGACTCTATCGTAAGCAATTAGCCATAATTACAAAAAGACCATTATTAAACAAATAAGGACGCCTGTAAGCGTCCTTATTCAATTCTATATCTAATAAAATAGTTACTCTACAATTAAAATGTAATTGTTCTTCTTTCCTTTTCCTAATAAGACATACTTATCATTGATTAAAGAATCTTTAGTAACCATGTATTGGTCGTTTACCTTTTCTTTATTCACTGAAATCGCATTTCCTTTCAACTCTCTTCTTGCTTCCCCATTCGATTTTAAGAAACCTGTTTTTGCTGCAAGAGCATCAATGATTCCAATTCCTGCAGCTAAATCCGCTTTAGACACTGTTGCTTGAGGCACACCATCGAAAATGGAGAAAAAATCTTTCTCTGAGATAGATTTCAAGTCCTCGGAAGTCGATTTACCAAACAAAATCTTAGAAGCTGCTAATGCCGTAGCCAATGCTTCCTTACCGTGGGTTCTAACCGTAATATCTTCTGCTAATGCTTTTTGAAGCCCTCTTAAGTGCGGAGCTTCTTTATGGGCTATAATAATAGATTCAATCTCCTCTCTTGACTTAAAGGTAAAGATCTTAATGAAATTCTCAGCGTCCTCATCACTAGCGTTTAACCAATATTGATAGAATTGGTAAGGCGATGTTTTTTCGGCATCTAACCAAACACTTCCTCCTGCGGTCTTACCAAACTTAGTTCCGTCTGCTTTCTTTATTAGTGGTGTTGTTACCGCATAGGCTTCTCCTCCTCCCTTACGACGAATCAACTCAGTTCCGGTAACAATATTACCCCATTGATCAGAACCTCCCAATTGCACGATACAATCGTGATTCTTATTCAAATAATAGAAATCATAGCCTTGAACTAACTGGTATGAAAACTCTGTAAACGACATTCCTGTGTCTAAACGAGATTTCACTGAATCTTTAGCCAACATGTAGTTAATCGATAAATGCTTACCAACATCTCGAATAAAATCCAAGAAGTTAAATTCCTTGAACCAATCGTAGTTATTCACCATTTCTGCTGAATTATCTCCACAATCAAAATCCAAGAAACGTTCTAGTTGTTTCTTTACGCAAGCCACATTATGGTCTAGTGTTTCTGAATCTAGTAAATTTCTTTCTGCTGATTTACCAGAAGGATCTCCAACCATGCCTGTAGCACCACCGACCAATGCAAAAGGCTTGTGACCTGCTCTTTGGAAGTGTGTCAACGTCATGATTTGTACTAAATTTCCGATATGCAAAGAATCAGCAGTAGGATCAAACCCAATATACCCGGCAGACATCTTCTTTAAGAGTGCTTCTTCTGTCCCTGGCATGATATCGTGTATCATCCCTCTCCACTTCAATTCTTCTATAAAATTCTCAGGCATTCTATTGGTTTGTCAATGTTTTAAATACTTCTTCCAGGGATTTTTCTTCCTTGCGAAGGGTTAATGTCAATACGTTATTTTCTTGTGCAAATTTGGCTATTACTTTCCTTAAGTCGATATCTTCTTGAGACTCTAACAGCCAACCTTCAGAAACTTTTCCGACTTTGCTTACACCAGCTATTTTACTCAATTGGCTTTTCGATACACTTCCTTCAAATTCGACATAAACCGTTTGAACTTGTGCTTGCATCTGTAAATCACCCGCCTTATCATCTGCTACTATTTCTCCCTTATTGATAATTACAACACGGTCACAAATAGCCTCAACTTCCTGCATAATGTGCGTAGAAAGCATTACTGTTTTTTCTTTTCCAATTGACTTAATCAACTCACGAATTTCAACCAGTTGATTTGGGTCTAATCCAGATGTTGGCTCATCCAAAATTAAAACTTTAGGATCGTGAATAATTGCTTGCGCTAGACCAACACGTTGACGGTAACCTTTTGAAAGTGCGCCAATCTTTTTGTTCTGTTCAACTTCTAAACCAACTTTCTTAATCATGTCGGCAACGCGTTCTTTCACATTATCAATTCTGTAAATCTTCGCAACAAAAGTCAAGTACTCTTTCACATACATATCCAAATACAATGGATTATGTTCCGGCAAATACCCAATCAATTGACGCGTTTCTAAAGAATCGACAGTAACGGGTATATCGCATACTTTAACTTCACCATTTGAAGCAGAAATATATCCTGTAATCACTTTCATTGTTGTCGACTTCCCTGCTCCGTTAGGTCCAAGAAAACCAACAATCTCACCACTATTTACCTTGAAAGAAATATCCTTCACAGCAGCTTGATCTCCGTAATACTTAAATAGATTTTTAACTTCAATTGACATGTGTTCAAATTTGAACTAGCGAATTTAATGAATATTGATAGAATATATACGTATTTAAACTTCTATTGAACTAACGGTATAGATTAGCTAATCATTATTTCTCTCTTTTTATTTTAAAATTCGATTTCTATCTCACCTTCAATAGTTAGAGTTCACAACAATACGTAACTTTACACCCAATGAATATGCAAGGCAAAGTCTTAAAATCTACCGGAAAATGGTATACCGTTGAATTATCTGACACCTCTATTGTGAAGTGTCGTATTCGTGGTAAAATGCGTTTAGAAGGATTAAAGACAACAAATCCAATTTCAGTTGGTGATGTTGTTAATCTTTCAAAAAAGGAAGATGACGAAGGAAATAGAGTAATAGAGTCGATCGAAAATAGAACCAATTACATCGTTCGTAAGTCAACAAACCTGAGTAAACAATCTCAGATTTTAGCTGCTAATATTGACCGGGCCTATCTATTAGTAACAATTCATTCGCCAGTAACACACTTGGCTTTTATTGACCGTTTCTTAGTTTCTGCGGAATCATTTCGAATACCAACAACTATTCTTTTCAATAAGATAGACATGTATTCTAAAGATGATTTAGATTATGTAGATGCCTTAATACATATGTATGAACGTATTGGATACCCCTGTAAAAAAGTATCGGCTCTAGATAAAGAAAGTGTTGAATTTTTAAAGCAAGAAATTAACGGTAAACAAGTAATGATTTCTGGTCATAGTGGAGTTGGAAAAAGCACCTTAGTGAATGCTATTGATTCTAACTTGAACATTGTAACGAATGAAATTTCAAATGCGCATCAGCAAGGTCAGCACACAACTACGTTTGCTGAAATGCATAAGTTACAGAGTGGCGGATATATTGTAGACACACCAGGAATTAGAGCTTTCGGAATAGTTGATATGGACAAATCGGTGATATCACATTACTTTCCTGAAATGCGCGCTCTAATGAGCGAATGCAAATTCAACAATTGCCTGCATTTGAAAGAACCTAAATGTGCCGTAAAGGAAGCATTGGAAAAGAATGAAATAGACGAGAGTAGATACACTACTTATGTTCAATTGATGGAAGAAGATGAAAACGACATTCATCGCAAAAACATTTTCGGATGAGACTATTAGTTCAGCGCGTTAGCGAGGCATCTGTAAAAGTTGAAGGAAACATCAAAGGCGAAATAAATCATGGCCTTTTATTATTTGTGGGTATTGGCGAAGATGATTCTAAAGAAGACATTGATTGGTTGGTAAAAAAAGTAACTGGACTTCGAATCTTTAGTGATGAGGCAGGAAAAATGAACTTATCTGTAACTGACATCAATGGTGAATATTTGGTCATTAGTCAATTTACACTGCATGCCTCAACTAAAAAAGGTAATAGACCAAGTTACATCAAAGCAGCCCGTCCAGAACAAGCTATACCATTGTACGAATTGTTCATCAAACAGCTAAAATCGGTACAATCTCAAAAGGTCGCTTCGGGAATTTTTGGAGCAGATATGAAAGTGTCATTGATTAATGATGGGCCAGTAACAATTTGGATTGATTCTAAAAACAAACAATAATGGAAATTAAAACACTTCAGGAAAAAGTAGACCAATGGATTAAGGAATATGGCGTCCGTTATTTCGACGAATTAACAAATACAGCAATGTTGATGGAAGAGGTTGGAGAGGTTGCCAGAATTATGGCGCGCCGTTACGGAGAACAAAGTGAAAAGGAAAGCGACAAGAATAAAGACCTAGGTGAAGAACTTGCGGATGTCTTATTTGTGCTAACATGCTTAGCCAATCAAACTGGAATAGATTTGGAAAAAGCTATTCAAAAGAACTTTGACAAGAAAACAAATCGTGATGCTACCCGTCATTTGGAGAATGAAAAATTAAAATAAAGTCTATCTGTTTTCGTTTTATTATTTATCTCCAATAAATCAAAGACATGAAAATTCTGTTAATTACACTCGCCATGGCGTTAAGTTTGTCGCGTGCAGTTGCGCAACTTAATTCTGGTTTCAGGCCTGAAGAAGCTAAAGAACTCATCGCAATTTGTAATAGTTATACTTACCTCAATTTAGAAGGTAACGATTCTGAGATCGTTCCTAATGGCTATAACCGAATCTACGATTCTCCGGTTTATGGGATGGACAATAAATTCCAAATTTACGCGAAGGGAAAAACAGGTGTAATCAATTTTAGAGGATCAACAGATAAGAAGTCGAGTTGGTTAGAAAACTTCTATTCTTCAATGATTCCAGTTGAAGGTGAAGTAATTATTGGAGGTAGAAAATTCGATTACAAGTTAGGGAAAGACACTTCGTCCGGACTTCATTCTGGCTATTTACTTGGACTCGCTTATTTACATGAAGATTTAATACGCCAAGTTAAGAACCTGAACAAAAAAGGAATTTATAATATCTACATCACGGGACATAGTCAAGGCGGTGCATTAGCCATTCTAACACGATCATACTTTCATTACTTACCGGTATCTAAAATGAGTCGTAAAAATAAGTTCAAAGTCTATGCATTCGCTCAGCCTATGGTTGGAAATAGAGAATTTATTGCAGAATACGACAGGCTTTTCAGTAATAAAGAAATGAGTTATGCCATGATTAATTCTGCTGATGCCGTTCCTAAAATGCCTCTTTCATATAACGATAGCACCTTGGTGCGAGATGGTATAATAGCATTAATTTCAAAAGACAAAGTAGTCGATAAATCTCAGTTCATTAAAGACGGATTAATTTCAATGTTTCAGACAAAATTGACAGGAACCGTGTCGAAATTTGGCAAATCCGTGGCAAAACAAATTGAAAAAGAATTGGGGGAAGTAAAGCTTCCGGAACCAATCAACGATATAAATTATTCTCAAGTTGGAAATTTAATGCATTTGCCGCCACCTGTGTACCCATTAATTATGAAAGATTCCACATTATTAAACAACCCTGACTTCATGGCAGCGCACAAAAGAGATACTAATGGAGTTTTTGAAGATAAAGGAGTTTATAAGAAGACTTCTATGTCCTTAAATCATAAACCCTACAATTACTACACGTCAATTTTGAAAGTCTATTTCCCGAATGAATATCGAAAGGTAGAACCAAAGGTTTTTCCTTTAAATACGAAGTAAATCTGCAACAACTTTATCAATAGGAAAGGTCATGACATCAGCGCTGATTTCGCTTAGAGCTATCCAACGGAATTTCTCTCCTTCTTCAGTTAAGGGTAAAGTGTGATCTGTTAATGGAATTTGAGTATAATTTATATTCGTAACTCGGTAATAGAAACTCGTCAATTGATCTTCTTTTCTAAATGCAGATTGTTGAAAGAATTCATTCACGTAGAACAAATCTCCAATCTCACTTTCTAGTCCTATTTCTTCTTGAATTTCACGTTTCAAACAATCTTTAGTTCCTTCGCCCCACTCCAGACCTCCTCCGGGGAATTTAGTAAACGAATTCCCAAATCTGAGTTCATCAGAAACTAAAACCTCATCTTTTTCATTGATGATAATTCCATACACACGCAGGTTATGATTAGCCATAATTACTTCTCAAGAATAGACTTAATATTCGGTTTGAAGTATAAATCAGATTTTAAAATTTTTCCATCTTCACGGTAAATTGCTTTTCCATCTTTGTCCAATTTAGACATATTTGACCGTTGAATTTCTTCAAATACTTCAGCAATTTTATGTTGCATTCCGTGTTTTAAAATTGTTCCGCAAAGAATATATAACTGATCTCCTAAGGCATCTGCAATTTCAACTAAGTCACCATTTTTAGCAGCTTCAAGATACTCTTCGTTCTCCTCTGTCATCAACTTATGACGAAGCGTATAATCTGCTTCACTGATGTTAGCGGTTGGTTCATAGTTATTATCAATTCCGAAAGCGTCATGAAATTTCTCAACAGCTCCAATAGTATCTTTTAATGTCATCGTTTCTTAATTTGTCACAAAGATTGAAATTTGAAACTGCAATCACAAATGAAATAAACCCGGTATTGTTGGATCAAAATTCCGAGTTCCATTATCGAACTAAGTCGCATCACTCGATTTCAATTCTACTAAAAATGACATTGCTAAGGATGCAGAAACTGGCTTTGATATTCCAAAGAAAAAAGCTAAAATCACTCCAAAATTGAGATCTAAGATCCGAAATATTTATATGAACAATAGCTCTAATGTTTTAGACATTATTTATATCAACCGATTGATCTTAGTTCTCCATCAGCTAAAAAATAGAATATCAAACACTAAGTCAAAAAAAATAAACTGAGTCGTAAATAAAGGTTTAAAAAAAGCGTTCAGTGGAATAGATTATCTACTTTTGCCAACTTAAATGAATGCTAGACTAAAACATATTCTTAAAAAATACCTGAAATATTATAAGGTAAAAAACAGATTAAAGCCTGAAGTTCGCAAGGAACAAGAAGACTTAGTTACTTTTTATCGTGAGAATATTTTAGAAGGGCAAATTCCAGAGATTACTGAATCAGGTTTCAAACTATTTTCTCAGTTCGAAGAAGATGGATTGCTGTTGTACATTTTTGCAATTATCGGGATGAAGCAAAAAACATTCGTTGAGTTTGGAGCCGATGATGGAATTAACAGCAATACTGCGAACCTTCATTTTAACCATGACTTTACAGGATTATATTTAGATGGAAATGAAAAAGCCATAGAACGTGGCCGTTATTTCTACAAAAAACATGGTAATCCAAGAGTTGCAAACCCTACATTCAAACAAGCATTTATTACAGCCGAAAACATCAACCAACTGATAAAAGATGGCGGGTTAACTGGCGAAATTGGTTTGTTATCGATCGATATTGATGGCAACGACTACTGGGTTTGGAAAGCAATCGATGTTATTTCTCCACAAGTTGTAATTATAGAGACACATAATGAATTTGGAATGAATGACATTATTGTACCTTACGACCCTGAGTATTTCTACCCCGGCAAACACCCAACTTATCACGGAGCATCTCCGGTGGCAATGACTAAATTGGCGAAGAAAAAAGGCTATCGTTTGATTGGTTCCAATGAATTAGGATTTAATTTTATTTACCTTCGAGAAGATCTGGCGAATGATTTTTTGCCAGAAGTTACTGTTGAATCATTATTGAAACACCCATCAAATGCTGAAGCAAGAGAACGTTTTGAAGCGGTAAAAGATTGGGAGTTCATAACTGAAGACTAATATGACGCGTTCAGAACAAATTATCCAAAGTTTAGGATTAAAACCTCATCCAGAAGGAGGTTATTATAAAGAAACATACCGCAGCGTAGGCCAAATTCCTGATGGAGCAATTCTAGGTATTGAAGGAGAAAGAAGTTATTCTACCGCAATCTACTTCCTATTAACAAGGACTGTATTCTCTGCTTTTCATAAGATTAAATCCGATGAGATGTGGCATCATTATGATGGAGCAGCAATTGAATTACATATGATTTCACCAGAAGGAGAATATACAAAAGTAGTTATAGGCAAAGATTTCTCGAATGGAGAGCACCCACAATATGTAGTTCCAGCAGGTTATTGGTTTGGTTCTAGAGTTAAGGGTGATGCAGAATTTTCATTGCTTGGATGCACTGTTTCACCAGGCTTTGATTTCCATGATTTTGTTTTGGCTAAAGAAGAAGAGCTAACTTCTATTTTTCCGAAACACACAAAAATCATTTCAGAACTAACTCACAGATAGTTCATCTAAATGTTGCCAGAATTCAGGGTAACTTTTTGAAACTGCTTCTGCATGCTCTATTTCGATTCCATCTACAATTGTAGTGCCTAAAATCGCTAGACTCATAGCTATGCGGTGATCATGATTCGAAGATACTTTAGCTCTTTTCAATTGTGAATTCCCTTGAATGAGCATATAGTCCTCATCCAATTTGATTTCGACACCAAGCTTTCCAAATTCTTGTTGAAGCACCACACCTCTATCACTCTCTTTATTGGCTAATCGAGATAAACCTTGAATTTTAGTCAAACCATTGCATTTTGAAGCAACAACAACTAATGCAGGAAATAAATCGGGGCAATTTGTCGCGTCAAATTCAAATCCATTTAAGACAGAAGTCTTTACTTCTAATCCGTTTTCTGTCTCCAAGACACTACAACCAGCCAACTCAAGGGCTTCCAGAAATTTAACATCTGCTTGTTTACTTTTTAAATCCAATCCTTTAATTTCAACATCACAACCTAGAGCAGCAGCAGCCAACCAATAACTGGCTGAACTCCAATCTGATTCAACCATGTAATTTGTTCCTAGAAATGAGTCTTCCCCATTTAATTGAAATGCTTTATAATTATTATTCTGAACCTTTACTCCAAATTGACTCATAGTATTCATAGTCATATCGACATAAGGTCCACTCTTTAAATCATGTACATTTAATGTACTTGAATTTACATTTAGCGCTAAACCCAATAGTAATCCCGAAATATACTGAGAAGACAGAGATCCGTCCACATCAAGCTTATCAACTTTAATCTGTCCACCAAATTCTAAAGGCAATTTTCCTTGATTCGAAATCACCTCAGCACCATATTTATTCAAATTATCTTCAAAAAAGGATTGATCTCGTTTTAAAATTGAGCCCACTCCGGCAATACGATGATTCCCCTTTTGCGTTGCGCAAATACCAGCAAGTAATCTCAAACCAAGTCCACTTTCGCCAACATTCAGTTCCAAGTATTCAGGAAAAGTATGAATTCCAGCAATCATTAAAGATCCATCATCCTTTTCTTCAACCTTCGCCCCAATAACTTGAATATTTCTAAGCATCGCAAGCTCATCATCGCTCGAACCCAATTGATTTAAAATTGACCTCCCCTTACTCAAAGCAGCACACAACAACGCTCTCTGACCATCACTTTTTGATGATGGAATATGAATTGTACCCTGAAGATCAGACCCTTTGACCAATCGCTTCATTACTTTTTCTTTGAAGGATTCATTATTGCAGTTTGATGACGAATTGATTCTTGGTGAATCGCATCCATCAATTGACGTACAAACTTTCTAGTCAAGTTATAACTTTCGCTATTATCTAATCTATTTTGGATCAAATTACTCCAATGCTCTTGCTGAAGAATTGTAATATTATTTTCTCTTTTCAACACACCAACACTTTCAGATATCAACATTCTCTCACTCAACAAATCGAATAATCGATCATCAACTGTCTTTATTTCCGCTCTAATTTCTTCCAATCTTGATGCAACATCAGTACTAAATTCTGGAGTTCTTAGGACTAACCCATTCAATATAGCCTTCAGCCCATCTGGAGTTACCTGTTGAGCCGCATCCGACCATGCTTTCTCCGGGTTCGGGTGCGTCTCAATCATCAAACCTTCGAAATTTAAATCCATTGCCTTCTGACAAACTTCGAATAACAACTCTCTATTTCCAGTAATGTGCGATGGATCACAGATAATTGGAATTTCCGGCATATTCTCTTTCAATAAAATTGGCAACTCCCAATTCGGAACATTTCTATATTTCGGATGATTATACACGGAAAAACCACGATGAATTGCACTTAAATCTGTCAATCCAACTTTAGCAAAACGCTCAAAAGCCCCCATCCATAATTGAACATCAGGGTTTACTGGATTTTTAATCATTACAGGAATATCAGTTCCGCTCAAAGCATCTGCAATTTCTTGAACAGCAAAAGGGTTTACTGTTGTTCTAGCTCCAATCCAAATTACATCAATTCCAGCTTTCAAAGCCTGTTCTGCATGTAATTTATTTGCTACTTCCACAGTAGTTGGTAATCCTGTTTCTTTACCGGCATTTACAACCCATGGAAGTGCATTTACACCAACTCCTTCAAAGCTATCAGGTCTAGTTCGAGGTTTCCATACACCTGCGCGAAGCATTTGAGCAGAACCATTGAATGCAATGTCTTTACATACGTTCATTACTTGACCTTCAGTTTCTGCACTGCATGGCCCTGCAATTACATAAGGCCTATTCCCTGTGATAATTCTCTCTGATAATTTCATTTTCTAGTATTCCTATAAATTTAAACAATCCAAACAACAAAAAACCCGTTTCGAGCTTCGAAACGGGTTTAAAATTATTTTCCATTATTAGCTCATTACACCTATTTCAAGTTGCTCCAAAGCCAAGTATTTGAGATTGTCAATTTCATATCTGATTACAAATTGAAAAAAAATAATTAACATAACAGTTGTTTTAATCAAAAAAAAAACAAAACATTTGTATTCGATGAACAGAAAAACACAAAATACAAATTGGTGGCGCACAACAGAAAGTTGGTGTGCATGGTCATAGTTTGTAATTTTTCAATAAATACTTAAACGGCTTGTCACATCTGACAAGCCATTTTTTTTGTTCCATTTTTTCCAAATACTTATTTCAATGTATTTCTATACACAAGCAACATCCTTCAACGCAGATCTATACACACCTGTGAAACTTTACCTATCTCTCAGGAACGCTTTTCGAAAAACCTGTTTGCTCGAGAGTAACGATTATCACTCTAGGCAAAATAGTAAATCATTCATTGGTATAGAACCAATCATTGAGATTAAGCAAATTGGTCAATCCATCGCGATTGAAGCAAATGGTCAAGTGACTAGTTTTGAGCTAGATAAGTCAAAATCTTATGCACATCAAGTACAATCAATCCTTAACAAATATTCATTTCAAGATTCCTGCTTCAATGGCTTTTTCGGACGAATGAATTTTGAATATACATTACGCGATGAAACTCATATCGAAAAACATAAAAGTTCCATTGGAATACCAGATTTACATCTTTTTATTTTCAAAAACATTCTTGTCATTGACCACTTCACAAATGACGGGACGATAATAGAGAACAGCCTGTCAGGAAAGTTTGAATCTAAATCAATTTCAGATTTCACTTCACTATCAAACGCTAAACCACTTCCATTTGAACTTTTTGGTAACGAAAAAGCTGAATTCACAGATGGTGAGTTTGAACAAATGGTAAGGGCTGGAGTCGAGCATTGTAAGCGTGGAGATGTCTTTCAAATCGTACTTTCGAACTTATTTCAACAATCATTTTTTGGTGATGACTTCGAAGTCTATCGGCAGTTACGCAGACTCAACCCTTCCCCCTACTTATTCTATTTTGACTTTGAATCCTATCGCTTATTCGGTTCATCCCCAGAAGCTCAACTCATCATTAAAAATGATGAAGCTCAAATACACCCTATTGCTGGAACAGTTCCAAAGACTGGAGATAAAAACGCTGATAAGCTTCAATTAGATTTTTTATTGAAAGATGACAAAGAAAATTCAGAACACACCATGTTAGTTGACTTAGCGAGAAATGATCTGAGTCGCGATTGTTCTGCAGTAACGGTGAACGCATACAAAGAAGTTCAGCACTTTAGTCACGTAACGCACCTCGTGTCCAAAGTCAGTGGTAAATTAAAAGCGAAAAACAATTTTGAAGCATTATGTAGTTCATTTCCGGCTGGAACCTTATCTGGAACACCGAAACCAAAAGCACTGGAACTCATTCATAACTACGAGTCAACATCAAGAGATTTTTACGGAGGTACTATTGGTGTTCTTTCTCCATCAGGAGATTTAAATATGGCGATTGTAATACGCAGTGTCCTAAGTAAAAACAATACACTTTATTACCGCGCTGGAGCTGGAGTAGTATTGGATTCAAACCCAAAAAGAGAAACAGAAGAAGTTCATCATAAACTAAGAGCAGTGCGCAGAGCAATCCAAAAAACAACAGAACAATTTACATCAAAAATTAATACCAAATGAAAATTACAGTTATTGACAATTATGATTCTTTCGTATACAACTTAGTCAGGTATTTAGAAGAAAACGATGGAACTGTGGTTAATGTAATGCGCAATGACACCATAGACAACAATATTCTTTCCAATTCCGATGCTATCGTCCTTTCTCCTGGGCCTGGAATACCAGAAGAAGCGGGTGAACTAATGTCAATTATTGAGAAATATCACACCTCAAAACCA
Organism: Crocinitomicaceae bacterium; assembly: GCA_022447585.1. Classification (GTDB taxonomy): domain Bacteria; phylum Bacteroidota; class Bacteroidia; order Flavobacteriales_D; family Crocinitomicaceae; genus UBA4466. The sequence continues at coordinate 171,919 of JAKVAR010000048.1, forward strand.
CTATTAGGCATTTGTCTAGGACATCAAGCCATCGGTGAATTTTTTGGGGAATTATTAGTTCAAAACAATAAACCTTTACACGGAAAGTCAACATTAATAGAACAAAATGGTATTTCTTCACTTTTTAAGAACATAAAATCTTCATTCGAAGTTGGGCGATATCATAGTTGGTCTCTTAAGTTAAAATGTGATTCAACACTAAAGGCAATAGCTAGTACACCAGAGGGGGAAATAATGGCTATAAAACATACTGATTATCCAATTTATGGCTTGCAATTTCATCCAGAATCTATTCTGACACCAACGGGAAGAACAATGATTAAAAACTGGATGAAATTAATTCAAACAAACAAGTTAAAAATCAATTAAATGCGACATTTATTAAATAAAACAATCGAAGGAGAAGCTTTCAGTTATACGGAGGCTTACAACTTTATCATGGCCATAGATCAAGAGACCATTAGTCAGGAAGTTATTGCAGGCATTCTAGTTGGCATACAGCTGAGAGGTATTCACCTAGAGGAATTGAAAGGGTTCAAAAGCGCATTACTAGAATTGTGTGTTCGAATAGAGCTAGAGAGTTATAATGCGATTGACCTATGCGGAACTGGTGGAGATGGAAAAGATACGTTCAATATTTCTACAACAACATCTTTGATTCTCGCGGGAATGGGGTACAAAGTAATTAAGCACGGGAACTATGGCGTAAGTTCTATTTGTGGATCATCCAATGTTCTTGAAGCATTGGGATTCAATTTCACCACAGATAAGAAAACTCTTGAGTGCAACCTTAAAAAGGATAATATTTGCTTTTTACATGCTCCACTATTTCACCCAACAATGAAAAAGATTGCACCGGTTCGAAGAAGTTTAGGGATTCGAACAATTTTCAACTGTCTTGGCCCATTAGTAAATCCAGCTCAACCCATGTATCAATTAACTGGAACTTATTCTTTAGAGATGTCAAAATTATATCAACACATTTTGAAGGAAAACAGAAATGATTATCGCGTAGTTTATGGCATGGATGGCTATGACGAAATAACCTTGACAGATGCAACAAGAGTTCTTGGTAAACATGTTGATTTCATAGTTGATTCTACTGATTTCTCGACGAAAAAAATAAACACTGAAGATCTTTTTGCAGGAAAATCTATCCAAAATGCAGCGCAAATAATTATTCGAATTCTGAATGGGGAGGGAACGAATTCACAAAATGATGTGATTGCCTCAAATGCAGCACTTGCATTACAAATGCTAGAACCAAATCATACCATTCAAGAAGCATTCAATGAAACCATCGATTTCATAAAAAGTGGCTCGGCCGCACAACTCATAAAAAACTAAGATGAAAACAATATTAGACACGATTGTGGCAAATAAAAGAATTGAAGTTGCCAATTTAAAATCGAACAAAACATACACGGATTTTGAGAACTCTGAATTATTTAATCGCGACACCATCTCACTCAAACAAAGTATTCAAACTCAAAATTTCGGTATTATCGCAGAAATCAAACGAAAATCTCCAAGTACAGGGGTAATCGATACTGAATTAAGTGTATCAAAGCAAGGAGGTTTTTACGAAGAAAATGGTGTAGCTGGGATATCGTGCCTCACAGACAACCTCTTTTTCGGGGGAAACATTCAAGATTTAAACGATTTAAGAGATTGCGTTGATACACCAATTTTACGCAAAGAATTTATCATTGATGAGATTCAACTATTCGAAGCTAAATCTGCCGGAGCGGATGCTGTTTTGCTTATTTCTGAAATACTTGACAGTCAGAAAGCTCTTCATTTAACAATCATGGCTCAGCAGTTGGGTATGGAGGTTATGATGGAATGTCACGACAAACATCACTTAGATTTAATTAATGATCAGGTCGATATTATTGGTATAAACAACAGAAACCTTCACCTTCAAAAAACAGATATTCGCACTTCATTTGACCTATACCCATTCCTTCCAAAGGACAAGGTTTTGATCAGTGAGTCCGGAATTAAAATGGAATCCGAAGTTTTTAAATTAATGAAAACGGGGTACCATGGAGCACTTATTGGAGAGAGTATTTTAAATAATACTTTAAGTAAAAACCTATTTCAAACCATGAAAACAGAATCTGCTTTATGAAAGTAAAAATTTGTGGAATGAAAGATCAATCTCAGGTTAATACACTGAGCAAGCTTGCAGATTACATCGGCTTTATCTTTTACGAAAAATCTCCACGATTTATTTCCAAACCTATTCCAGATACAACAAACGTGGAACGTGTTGGCGTATTCGTTAATGAACATTTAGATAACGTAATTTCGACAATTCAATCTGAAGAATTAAACATCGCGCAATTACACGGTAATGAAACCGCTTCATACTGCGCAGAAGTTCAGAAACACTGTAAGGTGATAAAGGCGTTCGGAATTGATGATAAATTCGATTTTTCCGAGCTTAAATCTTATGAAAACGCAGTAACACTATTTCTATTTGATACTAAAACACCTAAGCATGGCGGAAGCGGTAAGAAGTACAATTGGGATATTTTGAAGAAATATTATGGTGAAACAGACTTCTTTCTAAGCGGTGGTATACATCCAGAATCCTTGGAAGAAATCAAAACATTGAATCATCCAAAACTCATCGGAATAGACTTAAACAGCGGTTTCGAAATAAGTCCAGTAAACAAGAATATAAACGCAATAAAATCATTCATACATGAACTCAATAATTAATTATACCGTTCCAGACGACTTAGGTTTTTATGGCGAATTCGGTGGATTATATGTTCCCGAGTTACTGCGCCCAAACCTAGAAGAACTTAAAGAAAAGTACCAAGAGATCAAAGGATGCCAATCATTTCGAAATACTTTCACTCAACTTTTGAAAGATTACGTTGGTAGACCAACGCCATTATACCTTTCTGAGAAACTATCGAAAAAATATAACTCCAAGATTTTTTTAAAACGAGAAGATTTAAATCATACCGGTGCGCACAAAATCAATAATGTTCTTGGGCAAATATTGATTGCAAAGGAAATGGGCAAAACAACAATTATAGCGGAAACTGGTGCTGGTCAGCATGGTGTAGCTACTGCTACCGCTTGCGCTTTGATGGATATGAAGTGTATTGTTTTTATGGGAGCGACTGATATCAAAAGACAAGCATCCAATGTTGAGCGAATGAAATACTTGGATGCGGAAATTGTATCTGTAAAAAGCGGAAGTAAAACATTAAAAGATGCAACAAATGAAGCAATTCGTTTCTGGATAAATGAACCTGACACTTATTACTTAATAGGATCTGTTGTAGGCCCCCATCCTTACCCTCAAATTGTTGCAGATTTACAATCTATCATTTCTGAAGAAATTAAAATTCAATTGAAAAAAAAGACAGGAAAAGAAAATCCAACAATGGTGATTGCTTGTGTCGGAGGGGGAAGTAATGCAGCTGGTGCTTTTTATCACTATTATCAAGAAGATGTTAAACTCATAGCAGTAGAAGCATCAGGAAAGGGACTAAATAGTGGTTTTTCAGCAGCAACATCGATTCTAGGTACTCCTGGAATACTTCATGGAAGTAGAACAATAGTGATGCAAGACGAATACGGTCAAGTTACCGAACCCTACTCCATTTCCGCTGGATTAGATTATCCGGGAATTGGACCGCTACACGCGCATTCAATAACAACTGGTAGAACAACAATAATACCTATCACAGATCAGGAGGCCCTAAATGCAGCTCAAAACCTATCTAGAACTGAAGGCATTATTCCTGCATTAGAAAGCGCACATGCATTGGCAGCTTTAGCAAAAATAGAACTAACAGAAAATGATGTTGTTGTCGTTAATCTATCTGGGAGAGGCGATAAAGACTTAACCACTTATTTGAATCAACCATGAATCCATTTAAAAAAGAAACCAAACAATTAAGCATCTTCACTACGGCTGGTTACCCCAAATTGAATAGCTTAAAAAAGCATATTTCATTGTTTGAAAAGAACAATATTGATTTCATCGAAGTTGGTATTCCATTTTCTGATCCGATAGCAGATGGCTCTATCATACAAAAAACAAGTGAAAAGGCTTTAGCTAACGGTATGAATATGGATCTAATATTTAATCAACTTGAAGAGATTATAACTGATATTCCTATTGTTTTAATGGGCTATCTAAACCCAGTAATGACTTTTGGATTAGACAGATTTCTAGAAAAGTGTAAACATTTAAATATTCGTTCCGTTATTATTCCTGATTTAAGTCTTGAGATTTATGAGCGATTTCACAAGACAATGTTTGAATCATATCAGGTATATCCTGTATTCATCATTACACCAAAAACATCAAACTCAAGAATCATTAAAATTGCTGAATCATGCGTAAATAGTTTTGTCTATTTAGTTTCTTCCAATGCAACGACAGGAGCAAATATTGAACTTAGAGAGAACAATAAAAGATATGCAGAAATTAAATCTATTTGCACAAATACACCCGTATTTATTGGTTTTGGAATTAAAACGAAATTAGATGTTCAACGCATTCAACAAAGTGTTGATGGCGCGATTATAGGTTCCGCTTTTTTAGCATCAGTGACAAGAAATGAAGCAGCCAAGTTTTTAGAAGAAATTAAATAATTACTTCGCTTTCTTGCCAGCTATGAAATCTTTCAAATAAAATGGTTCCCAATAGGCAACATCTTCAAATTGCTTTTGTTCAAATTTGGTATATGCCAATCGAACTTGCCCTTTCGCAGAAGATCTTATTGTAAGATCTATTTTACACGGTCTTCCAGACCAAACCTCTTCTAACTTTGCAGCACCATCTCCAAAATAAACGAAAGGCATGAATTCCTCGTATGAGGACTCATCAATGATATCGGCTGTAATTTCTTTCAGTGTTTCGAGCTTATCATTTAAAAACAAGTTATACACTTCCATTCGTCGAGCATCAATCAATGCGCAAAGGTTGGTATTGGGATGTTTCAAGACTGCTATTTCACTCAAGCTTGTTAATGCATCAATTGCAATCAACGGAATATCCAAAGAATAGCATAAACTTTTCGCTGTTGCAGCGCCTATTCTAAGTCCAGTATACGAACCTGGACCAGACGCAACGGATACCGCATTTAAATCCTTGATAGAAATATTTGCTTGCTTTAGCACGTCTTCAATAAAAACATTCAAGTTTTCACCGTGTGAATAACCATCTTCAACTGTTTCTTTTAATGCAACTAGACTACCCTTATTCGAAAGCGCAACCGAACAAGCTTTAGTTGCTGTTTCTAGGTGTAAAATATACTGATTCACTTAAGCTTCTACTTCTAGTTTAAAACCAATCCCATGTACGTTGGCAATCTGAATCTTTTCATCTTCTTTTAAATACTTTCTCAGCTTAGTAATGAAAACGTCTAAACTTCTTCCAACAAAGTAATCATCTTGGCCCCATACACCAGTCAATACAATATCGCGCGCAACAACTTGATTCATGAACTTGCAAAGAATTTTTAAAATCTGTGCTTCTTTCTTGGTTAAGCTCTTCTCAAAGTTATCATGTTTCAATTGAAAGTTAACCGTATCGAATGTGTATTCTCCAATTTGATAAGAAGATTCATCTTTAGCGTCAAGGGTAATATTTACTCTTCTTAATAATGCAGCAACTCTTAATTGCAATTCCTCAACATTAAAAGGTTTCGTAAGGTAATCGTCACCACCTGATTTAAATCCCTGTACTTTATCTTCATCATTCGATTTAGCCGTTAAAAACAGGATTGGAATATGATTATTGATTTTACGAATATCGCTTGCCAATGTGAAACCATCTTTTTTAGGCATCATAACGTCGAAAATACACATATGAAATTCTTCTTCATTAAACCTTTTGAAACCTTCTGCGCCATCTGTACATAATGTTACCTTATACCCATCTGACTTTAATTGATCGCTAATAATAAACCCAAGGCTTGTGTCATCTTCTACAAGCAATATTTTGACTTTCATATAATATTGAAAACTAATTTGACACTAAGATATTAAGAAAAGTTGGATTGATATAAAAAAGAATGAGAGCTAAGGACGGGCGTCCAAAGCTCTCATTTCACTAATCAACCTAACCTACTACTACAGGACCAAAGTTAACACATGATTTTGGATAGAAAACCCTTTTTGGCGCCTTTTTTAAAAGACCAAATTTTAGCATCATAAGATTTAGCAAGATGTATATCGAACCTTTTCAAGCACTCGTATATAAAAAACAACACTTAAGCCGAAATAATCATCAGTTAGACGAACTAAACGGTTTAGCGTACAATAAACAAAAAGCACTTTTATTCCATTAAGAATCCAATATTATCTTTATATTTCGTTAAAGGTTTGCTCACAATTAATTAAAATCACGGAATGGAATCAATATTAATCATAGATGACGAAGCAGATATTCGTGATATTCTGGCCTATAACCTTAAACGAGAAGGTTTTGAAGTTTTCACAGCTTCAAATGGACCAGAGGGAATAGATTTAGCAACTCAACATAAACCGAACATAATAATACTGGATGTTATGATGCCGGAAATGGATGGTATTGAAGTATGTGAAATCTTAAGAGGAAGAAAAGAGACTCAGCATATTAAGATTTGCTTCTTGACTGCTCGAAGTGAGGACTATAGTCAAATTGCAGGTTTTGAAGCAGGGGCTGATGATTATGTTTCTAAGCCAATTAAACCTAAAGTACTTATTAGTAGATTGAAGGCGATTTTGAGAAGGTCCGTCGAAACGAAAAAAGAAACTGCTTCAATAGAAAGTAAAGAATTAATAATAGATAGAGATAAATACATCATTACGATACATGGTGAATCAATTCATTTACCCAAAAAGGAGTTTGAATTACTTGCTTTACTAGCATCTAAACCAGAAAGAGTATTTGATCGTGACTATATTTTAGAAACTGTTTGGGGAACTGGAATCGTAGTCGGCGACAGAACAATAGATGTTCACATTAGAAGATTAAGAGAGAAAATAGGAAATGAATATATCCGAACAATAAAAGGTGTAGGCTACAAGTACATTGATAAAAAATAATTCAAATTCATTAATTCAAAAAAAAGCCCGATTAACATCGGGCTTTTTTATTACTATCATTCGCTTACTTTTTCTTTCCTTTAAACAAGTAAGAAATAGAACCTGTCACTTGAACTCCTTGATTAAACAACTCATAAATTTGAGGTGTGGCATCAAAAGATTCATAAACTTTAGATCTCTTACTTAAAAGTAAATTTTTAGCTGAAATACTTGCTTTCCATTGTCTTTCTTCTCCAAACGCTTTTGATACTTTTAGATTAAGACTGTGAAATGGTTTCTCATAAACATCAGGAATAGATCCTACACCAATTACTGCTAACTTTTTCCCTTGAACGTTATATGACGCATTAAGGGTTAAACCAAGACTATCATTTTTAAATGTTAAGAAAGCATTAATGATATATGGGGACTGACCAGACATTGGTCTGTAATCTCCAATTGTTTCTCCATCACGAGCATTCAATTCTCGAACTTCCTTCTCCGTATATATTGTATTCTCTACTTTCATATTCACTTTATTCATGTCAATACGAGAAAATACATAAGTAAAGTTTGTTCCAGCAACAAGGCTAATGTGATTTTTATCTTCAAAGCCAATCGCTTTTCTAATCTCTACTTCCGCTCCTAATACATCTGCAACACCAGCATTAATTGGTTGAACATTACTTGGCGCGGCATAATTAGCTACAATTTCAATCGGGTCAATGAAATGTTTGTAGAATGCACTAACCGAGAATAACTCAGTTCTTCCGAAGAAAAACTCATAACGTAAATCGGCATTATGAATAGATGTCTGTAATAAATCAATATTTCCATTATACGTACGTCCTTGGATAGGATCATAAATACTTGAAATAGACTTCTCTTTAAAAGAAGGTCTTGCAACTGTTTGTGAATAAGCAGCTCTAATATTAGTAGATCGCTTATAAGTTGAATCCGTTTTAGCTTTCTTAATTTTATAAACTAAGTTAACTGATGGTAGCAAATTCCAGTTATCTAAAACTCTTTCATTCGTATAAATCACAGAACCATCTGTTTTTCGACCAGTATAGTTATTTGTTGCATGCTCCACTCGCACACCGTAAGTTGCCCTAAATGATTTAGTTAAAGGAAGCTCATTCATAACATAAGCAGCAGTAACATTTTGCGACGCTTCGAATGAATTTGCTAACTCACGCTCACCTGCACCATATAAACCAGTATTAACTTGTGGATTCCAAATATTCTCATCCTGAAAATACCAGTTTGGATCATCAGTAAGAACAATTTGGTTATTAATAGAATTGTTATTCTTAAATCTGAAGATATAATCATAAACTTCAAAAGATCTTTTCTTGTATGTATTTAACGCTCCAAAAGAAAGTTTACTTTCCATAGAATCCCATACATTAAACTTGTAAGTGAAATCAAGTCTACCACTTAAGTTATACTCAGTTAAATCTCTAAATGTTCTTTTAATTCCAGCACCAACACTTTCAGTAAGTAAGAAAAGATCTTCTCCTGTAGCTGTCGTATCCTTCTCTAAAATAGTAGAACGAATGTCTGGATCGTTAATCATAGATAGCGTTGGACTCAACTTCCAATCAATCTTTAATTTACTCTTTTTACCGACTAAATGACGACCACTTAAATTAGCATTAGAAACTGAACGCTGTGTGTACATCAAACTTTGATTTACTAACGTTGATGGGTTGAATTCAGAATTCAGCTGTGTTAAATCTGAAGCAGAAGACTGGCCATTTTGAGTATGCAGTAATGTTAGCGATAACTTACTTTTTCTGATCTTTACTGATTGTCCAATTAAAGCTGTCCACATCACATTATGCTGTGAAAGGCTACCCTTTGAAGATCTATCTCTGAATAATCTAGTTTCTGATAATTCAGGGTCTTTTCTGTACTCATTAAATTCAACTTCTTCGAAGAATCTGTGCGAATTTCTGTAGTTTAATACGACATTGAACCCATAATTTAATTTGTCCTTATTCTTCATTTCTTTAGAGTATCTATTTCCGTAATTTACAGAATAGTTCTGATCTAAAAAGTTCTTTGCTTTTTCAGTTGCCATCGTTTTTCCAAAAGCAGAAGTCATTTGCGTCAATGAAGGATCCCCCACTGAAGGGTCTAGGAACTGATCTGTAGTTCTAATAGGCAATGCCCTTGAACCATCGTCAAACCCTAAGAAATCTAATTTACCTCCTTGATAAGAGATATAGTTTTTATTGAATGTTGCGGCCGAATTATAACCTAAGCTCGCTTTAGCGTAGAAAATTTCAGTAGCAGGAAAATCCTTAGTAGTAATATCAACAAGCCCACCGGTGAAGTCACCAGATAAATTTGGTGTGAATGTTTTATATACTGTTATATTATCTATTACTGTTGCTGGAAAGATATCCATCTGCACAGAGTTTCGATCTGGATCTAATCCTGGAATTTCCATCCCATTCAAAATAGTTTTTGTGTAGCGATCTCCAAGACCACGAACGTATACGCTCTTGCCATCTTCAACAGATAAACCAGGAACCATTGCAGCAGCTTCAACAGCCGTGCTTGCTCCAGAGTTTTGCATTTGCTCTTTGGTCATACCATCAGTAGCACCGGCGGCAATATTTCTACGTTCATCATCACCTTCAATAGTGTTTGCTCCTTCCGTCTTAGTATGAGTTACGGTGGCCTCTTTCAAATTGATTACTGAACTCGATTTTATTAAATTAACATTTACTTCAATCGTTTGTCCTTTTTCAACTACCACATCTCGTTTGATATCTTCATATCCTTCATTCGACATCGAGAAAATAAGAACATAGCTTCCTGAATTAACTTTGATTGCATAGGCGCCATCAAAATCAGTATTAGCGCCATTATTCTGTCCCTCTACTTTTACTTTTGCAAAAGGAATTGTTTCACCTGAAATAGAGTCTTTAACGACTCCTATAATTCTACCCTGCGAAAACCCCTTTAGGCCTAGTAAAATGGTAATTGTTAGTAATGTAATTACTCTTGACATTGATTTTTTTTTAAACTATAAAAATGCCTACCGGAAAACCGGTAGACATTCTAAATTTTATTTTTGTTACTCTCTTAAAGCTTTCCGTTTACTGAAGCCCAAGTCCAAGTATATCCCGAAGTTGATGCACCTGTTGCAGTTGTAGAAATCATCGCTCCTTCAGCAGTAGTTTGATCAGCTGAAAAAACTGTACAATTATTAACACCAGCATCATCCTGCGAACCAGTATAAACAGTTACTCCAGTGAATTCACATCCTGTAAAAACTAACTTAGGAGAAACATCGGTTAAGTACGTATAAGAATCAGTCTTTGGATCTGCACAATCATTTTGGTAACTAGCTCTAATTTTTGCCGTTCCAAAAGATACGTTAGTTGTAGTTCCCTGAGCTTTAGATTTAAAATCTCCAGGAGCACCTGCTCCACCATAAATGTATACAGAACCATTAGTTAAAGTAAATAAGCCATCTGTATAAGTTGTACCTTCAGGACCATCAATCTCTAATCCTTCATCAGAATTTGCCCCGTTGATTACGATGAATTCGTTAACCGTTCCTGAATAATTCATATCGATATCAATTCCATCATCTCCATGAAATCCAACTAAGATATTAGAAGCATCAACAGTTCCACCGAAAAACTCAACACCATCATCAAGATTCGCAACAACCTCAATATTATTGATCGTAGTTCCAGAACCAACTCCTCCTAAAGTCAATCCGTTAATTTCGTTACCAGCACCAATTAAAGCACCACCATGACGGATTGAAACATATGACATTACACCCGAGTTATCAGTAGGATTAGAACCACCAAATGCTCCGTACACGTCTGTAACTGGAATACCTTCTATTTGAGATAAAACATCACCATCAGCAGCTGAAATAGGTGCATCACCCAAAATCAGAATACCACCCCATTTACCTTGATCACCTTCATCTAAGTTTGTTCCAGTTAATTGTCCTTGTTGGATATTATCCAAAACAGATGTAAAAATAATCGGATTTGAAGCAGTACCTACAGCGTTAATCATAGCGCCTTTAGCAACAACTAATGCTGAAGCATTTGTCCCTGTACCCTGCTGTCCTTTAATAATTGTACCCGGCTCAATAGTTAAAGTAACACCACTTTGAACTACAACTTTACCTTGAAGTTCGTAAACCTGTGTTGAAACCCACGTCTCGTTGGCGTTAATAGATCCTGACTTTACAATATTAGTAACTGGCGCAGGAGCTGCCTCACAAGAACCATCATCTTTCTCTGCATTTGAATCATAATTCAATGCTGCTGGATCCGTACAACCTTTCTTCTTACAAGAAATCGTTCCTACTGTTAGTGATGCCGCCAAAACCATCACTCCGAATTTCATACTGTTTAATTTCATTTTTTCTTTTGTTAATTTATCTGAGACAAATATCAGGGGATTAAGTGATTTGAGCATTTACTTACACTTAACCTTTCATCAAGTTTAAATGAACGTAATGTTAACAGGTTACATTAACGTTTCGAAACTACGGCATGTTAACATCAAACAAGTGATTAATTGAAACATTATGTTCACATATCAATACAATTCTTAACCTTTTGATAAACAAGACCAATCCCATTGTACATGAACCTTTCATAACTTTGATCAAAAGAATTCAGATGATAGAATCAAAACAAAAACACACAATTTTACTTGTTGATGACGAACAAGATATCCTCGATTTTTTATCATATAGCTTAAAGAAAGAAGGTTATCGCGTTTTTATAGCCTTAAATGGTGTAGAGGGTATTAAATTAGCTAAAGAAGTTCAACCGTCACTAATCATAATGGATGTGATGATGCCTGAAATGGATGGGATAGAAGCCTGTCAACAAATTAGGGAAGAAACAAAAATTAAACAACCTATAATTACTTTTCTAACATCACGTTCGGAAGACTACTCTCAGATTGCCGGGTTCGAAGCTGGTGCCGATGATTATATCTCCAAACCTATACGCCCTAGGTTATTAATTAGTAAGGTTGAGTCGCTATTAAGGCGATTTGATGTAAATGACAACACTAACTCTGATTCATCAGTAATCATGAACCGTGAAAAATTTGTTGTTTTCTCAAATGGAAACGAACTAACAATGCCTAAGAAAGAGTTCGAACTACTTGAATTGTTAACAAGTAAACCTGGCAAGGTATTCACAAGAGATCAAATTATGAATATTGTGTGGGGAGATCAAGCAATTGTTGGAGAACGAACTATCGACGTTCATATAAGAAAACTACGAGAGAAACTTGGTAATGACTATATTCGTACCATTAAAGGAGTTGGATACACATTTAACGAAATTTGAGAAATTTAAAACCTATACATATAGTCCTAGGAGGAAGCCTAATAATTTTAGTTGTTACACTGATTGCACTAATCATAGTAAACACCTTTACGGTCATCTCTACTGGTTTTATTATTGGATTACCAATTATTGCAGGCTTAACTTCTTTCATCACTTTTTATTATTTCATTAAGTTATTTATTACGGAAAAACTTAAAATTCTATACAGATCAATCCGAACAGGAAAATTCAACCCGAATAATTCGAACCAATATAGTTTACAAGAAGATGTTATAAAGCAGGCCGAGATAGCTACTCAGCAGTGGAGCGAACAACAAGTTAAAACAATATCTAAACTTAAAGAACAAGAAGAATTTCGAAGAGAATTCCTTGGAAACCTAGCTCACGAATTAAAAACACCGGTCTTCTCCATACAGGGATATATACTTACCCTTTTAGAGGGAGGATTAGAAGATGAATCAGTTAATAGAATGTTTTTAGAACGTGCTTCAAAAGCCACAGAACGCATGACTGCTATCCTTGATGATTTAGACCAGATCACCAGTATGGAAATTAATAATATTGAATTAGATTTTTCTAAGTTTGACATTGTAGAACTAGTAGAAGACTTGTTTGAGGATTCCAAAGTTAGATCTAAGGATAAACATATTACACTGCAATTCGCAAAAGAATTTGATCCGATTTGGGTTAAAGCGGATAAAACCAAGATTGCGCAGGTAATTAGTAATCTAATAAATAATTCGATTTCATATGGAAGTAAAAATGGAACTACCACGGTTCGTTTTTATTTGATGGACAATATAGTAACTATAGAAGTTTCAGATGATGGCCCTGGTATAGCTGAAGAAGAGCTTCCAAGACTATTCGAGCGTTTCTACCGTGTAGAGAAAAGTCGTAATAGACATGAAGGTGGATCAGGTTTGGGTCTATCAATTGCTAAGCACATTATTGAAGCTCATGGACAAACAATAAATGTCCGAAGTACTATAGATATAGGGTCTACTTTCACTTTTAGTTTAAACAAAGTAAAGAAGTAATCATTTATCCTCAATTAAATTGTATAGCCCCATATCTTTACGATTTCCCCAATTGATTCAAGATTCGAATGATAGTTGATCAAGTCGCTATGAATTGTTGGCTAATTATAATTGGAATATGTTATTCATTTTCCCTTCGTTACTATAAAAGATCGAGTAGTAGAATGATTCCTTACGGCTTTTATTCTGAAGTAGAATCCAATTTCTACGAAACGATACAAATCTATAAACAATCACGTGCAATCGATTGTATCAAGATCAATTCGAAAGAGCAATACACTCGCAAATAACCTAAAATCTGGTAGCCATTAAAAACAGCGTTCATCGCTACCGAATTTGAAAAGAAGATACACCGGGTTGAATGAGTTTTAGTATAAAAAGAGAAAGCCTCATTCGGTTAGGAATGAGGCTTTCTAAAAGTGGCGTCGACTTACTCTCCCACCCTCAAAAGGGCAGTACCATCAGCGCAAGTAGGCTTAACTTCTCTGTTCGGAATGGGAAGAGGTGGACCT